>NZ_CP155579.1:847500-3897476 GCF_051628075.1 Bacillus siamensis | reverse complement strand
TATCCGGCACAGCCCTCCTTTTCTTTAAAATCAGCGCTCTTCCCCTGTTATAGAACACAAAAAAAGAGCATATGGCTCTGACCATTCGTACACACGAAATGTTGAAAACATATAGTATAGTAGAAAAATAGCTTTTCGACAAATTCCACAAGTTGTGGACAACAATCTACACAAGCTGTGTGAAAACAATCCACAACTTATCCACACTTTGTGGATAAAGAGAACGGAGTGAATCAATAATTAAGAGTTAAAACACAAATATAATATCAAATTAAGCGAGGACTTGCAACGGTTCTCGTAATCTTATCCACAAACCTGACAACTTGTTGAAAAATCTTTGTCCACAGGGGTTAGCAATGTGAAAATGTTGTCGATAACGATTGTGGATATTAAAAAAAGGCCAAAAAATTATCCACATACCGTTTTTTCCGGAGGGCGCGCGGCGTTTTTGCGTTAAAAAAAGGAATATGAAAATTAAGGTTTCTAATCTGGTTAAGGTATGTTATCCTATTATGGTTGTAAGAAATAAAAGCACTGCTGAAGTTGACAATGAATAGGCAGCACAAATATAATAAGTAAGACTGTCTTTAACAGCTATTCCTCGAGGGAGGTGTCATAAATGAAAAGAACATTCCAACCGAATAACCGTAAACGCAGTAAAGTTCATGGCTTCAGAAGCCGTATGAGTTCAAAAAACGGTCGTCTAGTATTAGCACGCCGTCGCCGCAAAGGCAGAAAAGTATTATCAGCTTAGGCCACTGAATAATGTCAGTGGTCTTTTTTCACATTAAGAGAAAAGAGATCATGCGTCGCCCGGTACTGGAGAAATTTCTTCAGTATTCCGGCGGCCCGTTTTTTTTAGATAGTAATAAAAGTTTCTGCGAGTGAATATCGGAGTGAATCAAAGTGAAGAAGCGAAATCGGTTAAAGAAAAATGAAGATTTTCAAAAAGTGTTTAAACGCGGAACGTCTATGGCAAACCGCCAGTTCGTACTGTATACGCTCGATCAGCCGCAGCAGGAAGAGCTCCGGGTAGGGCTTTCTGTCAGTAAAAAAATCGGCAACGCCGTCGTGCGCAACCGGGTGAAGCGGTTAATCAGACAGGCGGTTCAGGAGGAAAAAGAGCTGCTCAAGCCGAAAGATTTTATTATTATCGCTAGAAAACCCGCCGCCGACCTCAGTTTTGAAGAAACAAAAAAAAGTCTGCAGCACTTATTCAGAAAAACCTCTTTATATAAGAAATCTTCGTCAAAATAGCTCATATTTTGTTTTCTTCACGTTTTTAAAAGCGCTTCCTTTTGTTTGGCGAAAAATGACCGCCATTTAAAACTGAAAGATGCTAAAATACATACAAGGTTTATAAAGAATGGTATAGGAGGAAACGTTCTTGAAAAGGAGAATATGGTTACTACTGAGTATGGTCGGTATGCTCGTGCTGCTGGCCGGGTGCTCGAGTGTAAAAGAGCCGATTACGGCGAATAGTCCGCATTTCTGGGACAAATATGTTGTGTATCCATTGTCAGAAGTCATTACGTACGTAGCAAAACTGACGGGCGATAACTATGGTTTATCGATCATCATCGTTACGATTTTAATCCGTCTGCTGATTCTGCCGCTGATGATCAAGCAGCTTCGAAGCTCAAAAGCGATGCAGGCGCTTCAGCCGGAAATGCAGAAGCTTAGAGAAAAATACAGCTCAAAAGATCAAAAAACGCAGCAGAAGCTTCAGCAGGAAACAATGGCCCTGTTTTCAAAGCACGGGGTAAACCCTCTGGCGGGATGTTTTCCGATCCTGATTCAAATGCCGATTTTGATCGGATTCTATCACGCGATTATGCGTACGCAAGCCATTTCACAGCACAGCTTTTTATGGTTTGATTTAGGAGAGAAAGATCCTTACTATATTCTTCCTATCGTTGCCGGTGTGGCCACTTTTGTCCAGCAGAAGCTGATGATGGCCGGAAATCCATCTCAGAATCCTCAAATGGCAATGATGGTATGGATTATGCCGATCATGATCATCGTATTTGCGATCAACTTCCCGAGTGCGCTTTCTCTTTATTGGGTAGTCGGAAACCTGTTTATGATTGCTCAGACATTCCTTATTAAAGGGCCTGACATTAAACACGATCCGGAAACGCAGAAAGCGGGAGGAAAGAAAAAGTGAAGAAGGTGACTGCTGCGGGACGGAATGTCAAAGAAGCAGTTCAATCAGGCCTTCAGGAACTTCAACTGACGGAAGATCAAGTAGAAATAACGGTGGTGCAGGAAGAATCTAAAGGATTTTTGGGTATTTTCGGAAAAAAGAATGCGATCGTAGAACTGGAAGAGAAAAAAAATCCTGTTCAGGAAGCGAAAGCGTATCTGGAAGAAATCATCAATTCCATTGCGGGGCCTTCTGAGATTGTCACGGAAGAAAACAAAAAAACAGTTTGTTTTCATATTAAAGGTGAAAAAGCAGCGCTGCTTATCGGCAAAAGAGGACAAACACTCAATGCTCTGGAAACATTGGCGCAGCTTGTTTTGAACCGTGGCTCCGGGCAGTATCGCCACGCCGTTGTCGACGCTGAAAATTATCGTCTGAAAAGAAGAGAAATTCTGGATCAGCTGGCAAACAGGCTGGCCAAGCAGGTGTCGAAAACAAAAAAAGATGTGCATTTGGAACCGATGCCGTCAGGCGAAAGAAAAATCATCCATGACGCTCTGTCGAGACACCCAAATATCAAAACTTTTTCTACCGGTGAAGGCCGGTACCGTCATCTCGTTATTTCCCATAAAGATAGCAGAAAACCGAAGTCCGGGTAAAATCGGAACTTCGGTTTTTTTATTGGCGAAAATGGCTCTATTCCTAAGCAGAATCGCATTTTTTGCGTTTAAGTTTTTTCTTTTTCGGTGTATGCTGTTGATAAAAAAGGTTTTAGGAAATAAAATTAATTGTTATTCACATGTGGATAAGTTAAAGTAATAAGGGATGAATTTCTGCCTTTGTGGATAACGTATCTTCCACTTCAAACCAAACTATGTTATCTTTTAATTTTGGCGTAAATCAATTTTTTATATAGATGGAAACAGAGATAAAGAGAGGTGAACAGCATGGATACAATTGCAGCGATTTCAACTCCGATGGGTGAAGGCGCGATCGCGATCGTTCGGCTGAGCGGCCCGGAAGCCGTAGAAATCGCCGACAAAATGTACAAGGGTCCGAAAGGCAAAACGCTCAGTTCGGCAGAATCGCATACCATTCATTACGGGCATATCGCAGACAGCACGACGGGACGGATTATTGAGGAAGTGATGGTGTCTGTTTTAAGAGCGCCCAGAACATTCACAAGGGAAGATGTTATTGAAATCAACTGTCACGGAGGAATTGTGACGGTTAATCAGGTGCTCCAGCTTGCTTTAAGAGAAGGTGCGAGACTGGCGGAACCCGGTGAGTTTACGAAGCGCGCATTTTTAAACGGACGGATTGACCTTTCACAGGCGGAAGCGGTGATGGATCTGATCAGGGCCAAAACGGACCGTGCCATGAATGTCGCCATGAACCAGATGGAAGGACGGCTTTCCGCACTAGTCCGCCGTCTTCGGGATGAATTGTTAGAAACACTTGCCCATGTTGAGGTTAATATAGATTATCCGGAATATGATGACGTCGAAGAAATGACGCATCAGCTTTTAGTGGAGAAGGCAAGCGGCGTGAAGAAAGAAATTGAAGCGCTGCTTCGTACGTCTGAGCAGGGGAAAATTTTACGCGAGGGCTTGTCTACCGTGATCATCGGCCGTCCGAACGTCGGGAAATCTTCTTTGCTTAACAGTCTTGTCCATGAAACGAAGGCGATCGTAACGGATATTCCGGGAACGACGCGTGATGTGATTGAGGAATATGTCAATGTCCGAGGCGTGCCGCTCCGGCTTGTCGATACCGCCGGAATCCGTGAGACCGAAGACATCGTCGAAAGAATCGGTGTAGAACGCTCACGCCAGGTTCTGAAGGAAGCGGATCTCATTTTGCTTGTGCTCAACCACAGCGAAGAGCTTTCTGAAGAAGATGTGAAATTATTTGAAGCGGTTGAGGGAATGGACGTCATAGTCATTATGAATAAGACGGATCTTGAGGCTAAGATTGACGCTGAGCGCGTCAAGGAGCTTGCGAAAGGCCGGCCTGTCGTCACGACCTCATTGCTGAAAGAAGAAGGTATACAAGATTTAGAGGAAGCGATTCAGTCGCTATTTTATACAGGAGCGATCGAAAGCGGAGATCTCACATATGTCAGCAATACCCGTCATATCTCGATTCTGCATCAGGCAAAGCAAGCGATTGATGATGCACTGAACGGAATTGAACAGGATGTTCCGATTGATATGGTGCAAATTGATCTGACAAGGTGCTGGGAGCTGCTGGGCGAAATCATCGGTGATGCCGTCCACGAAAGTTTAATTGATCAGCTCTTTTCACAATTTTGTTTAGGTAAATAAAAGGGAGGAAAAAACCATGGGGTATGAAGCAGGCCAATACGACGTGATCGTCATCGGCGCCGGGCATGCCGGTGTTGAGGCTGCCCTCGCATCTGCGCGCCAGGGAGCCAAAACGCTTGTTTTGACGATCAATCTTGATATGGTTGCGTTTATGCCATGTAATCCGTCTGTCGGCGGCCCCGCAAAAGGGATTGTCGTCCGCGAAATTGACGCGCTCGGCGGAGAAATGGCTAGAAATATAGATAAAACTCATATTCAAATGAGAATGCTGAATACAGGGAAAGGCCCGGCCGTACGTGCGCTGCGTGCGCAGGCGGATAAATTCCAATATCAGCATGAAATGAAGCATACGCTGGAAAAAACACCGAATTTGACACTTCTTCAAGGGATTGCCGAGCGTTTAATCATTGAAGACGGTGAGTGCCGCGGTGTCATTACGCAAACCGGTGCTGAATATAAGGCAAAAACGGTCGTGCTGACAACCGGAACGTATTTAAGAGGGCGGATCATTCTCGGAGATCTGTCTTACTCAAGCGGTCCGAATAACCAGCAGCCGTCTATTAAACTTTCTGAGCACTTAGAGGAGCTTGGTTTTGATCTCGTTCGTTTTAAAACGGGAACGCCTCCTCGCGTCTCAAGCGATTCCATTGATTACAGCAAAACAGAAATCCAGCCGGGAGATCCGGTTCCGCGCGCTTTCTCATATGAAACGGTTGAATACATTACCGATCAGCTGCCTTGCTGGCTGACTTACACGAGTCCTGAGACTCATGAGATCATTGACAGCAACCTGCATCGTTCGCCAATGTATTCCGGTATGATTAAGGGAACAGGACCGAGATATTGCCCTTCGATTGAAGATAAAGTCGTTCGGTTTA
Organism: Bacillus siamensis; assembly: GCF_051628075.1. Classification (NCBI taxonomy): domain Bacteria; kingdom Bacillati; phylum Bacillota; class Bacilli; order Caryophanales; family Bacillaceae; genus Bacillus; species Bacillus siamensis. The sequence continues at coordinate 3,892,125 of NZ_CP155579.1, read as the reverse complement.
ATGATAAACCGCGTCACCAGATTTTCCTTGAGCCGGAAGGCAGAAATACGCAGGAAGTATACGTTCAAGGTTTATCCACGAGCCTTCCTGAGGACGTTCAGCAACGGATGCTGGCGACCATTCCGGGACTGGAAAAGGTGCAGATGATGAGAGCCGGATACGCGATTGAGTATGATGCGATCGTACCGACGCAGCTCTGGCCTACACTGGAGACGAAAAAAATCCCTAACCTGTACACGGCCGGTCAAATTAACGGTACATCAGGCTATGAGGAAGCAGCCGGGCAAGGAATTATGGCAGGAATTAACGCAGGCCGCAAAGCGCTTGGAAAAGAAGAGGTTATCCTCAGCCGTTCCGATGCGTATATCGGCGTATTGATTGATGATTTGGTAACGAAAGGAACCAATGAACCGTACCGTCTGCTGACTTCACGGGCGGAATACAGACTGCTGCTCCGCCATGACAACGCGGATCTTCGTCTGACGGAAATCGGCCATGAGATCGGCTTAATTTCGGATGAGCGCTATGAAGCGTTTGAAAAGAAAAAAGCGGCGATCGAAGCTGAGAAAAAACGTCTCTGGTCTGTTATTATCAAGCCGTCTCCTGAGAATCAGGAATATATCCGTTCACTCGGCGGAAGCGAACTGAAAGATGGAGTGCGCGGCACAGATTTAATGAAACGTCCGGAAATGAACTATGAAACAGTGACAAAACTTGCGCCTGCTGATTCTCCGGTTCCGCAAGATGTGGCGGAACAAGTGGAAATCCAAGTGAAATATGAAGGATATATCGAAAAATCCTTGCAGCAAGTGGAGAAGCTGAAGAAGATGGAAAACAAAAAAATCCCTGATCGGATTGATTATGACGCCATTAAAGGAATTGCTACTGAAGCCCGTCAAAAGCTGAAAGAAGTGCGTCCTTTATCAGTTGCTCAAGCGTCCCGTATTTCCGGGGTCAATCCGGCCGACATTTCAATCCTGCTGGTTTACCTGGAGCAGGGCCGTATTGCCAAGGTAGCTGAATAGAAAGGATGACGGCATGAATATAGAGGAATTTACATCCAGTTTAGCGGAGAAAGGGATTTCCCTTTCTGACCGCCAGCTGGAGCAATTCGAGTTGTATTACCAGATGCTCGTGGAATGGAACGAAAAAATGAATCTGACGTCCATCACTGAGAAAAAGGAAGTATATCTTAAGCATTTTTATGATTCGATTACGGCGGCATTTTATATTGATTTTGAAAAAGTCACCACTCTTTGTGACGTTGGCGCCGGTGCCGGTTTTCCAAGCCTGCCCGTCAAAATCTGCTTCCCGCATCTGCATGTCACCATCGTCGATTCACTGAATAAGCGGATTACGTTTTTGGAAACTCTCTCTGATGCTTTACAATTAGAGCATACGACATTTGTCCATGACAGGGCAGAGACATTCGGACAGCGGAAGGACGTCCGGGAAAGCTTTGATCTCGTGACCGCTCGTGCGGTGGCGCGTCTGTCAGTCCTGAGTGAGCTTTGTCTGCCGCTTGTCAAGAAAAACGGCGTATTTGCGGCACTAAAAGCAGCAGCCGCTGATGAAGAGCTGAAAGCGGGGCAAAAGGCGATTAAAGTATTGGGAGGAGAGCTTGAACAAGTTCATTCCTTTACACTTCCCGTCGAAGAAAGTGAACGGAACATTATGATCATTCGCAAGACGAAAAGCACTCCGAAAAAATATCCGAGAAAACCGGGTACTCCGAATAAATCGCCAATTGAAGGGTAATTTAGACAGCCTGATGTGACAATTCCATCATATTTTCTGCAAAATTGATGAAGATACAGCAGGAAAAACCATGAGAAAATAGAATTATAAAAATGGCAGTTTTTAAAGGTGGTGTAGGTACATGAAGCATTCATTCTCTCGTTTCTTCGGGTTTGGTGAGAAGGAAGAGGAACCGGAGATAGCAGAGCATGATACAAACAAAGAAGAGATACTCGAAATACCGGTACATGCTATCGTTCCCAACCGTTTTCAGCCACGCACCATTTTCTCAGATGAAAAGATCAAAGAGTTAGCAATGACTATCCATACACACGGCATCATTCAGCCGATTGTTGTCAGACATACAGAAGATGAAGGACAATATGAGCTCATTGCGGGTGAAAGGCGCTGGAGAGCGGTACAGACGCTTGAATGGGAAAATATTCCCGCAATTATAAAGAATTTCTCTGATACGGAAACAGCTTCTGTCGCTTTGATTGAAAACCTGCAGAGAGAAGAATTGTCCTCCATTGAGGAAGCTCATGCGTACGCAAGGCTGTTAGAACTTCATGATTTAACACAGGAAGCCTTGGCGCAGCGCTTAGGAAAAGGCCAGTCAACGATTGCGAACAAGCTCCGATTGTTAAAGCTTCCTGAACCCGTCCAGGATGCGATTATGGAGAAAAAAATCACGGAACGCCATGCAAGAGCCCTGATTCCGCTCAAACAGCCTGAGCTTCAGGTCACATTGCTTGCGGAAATCATCGAGAAAAGCTTAAACGTCAAGCAGACGGAAGACCGAGTGGTGAAAATGCTTGAACAGAATAAGCAGAAACCGAAGCCGAGACGCAAAGCGTTCAGCAGGGATACAAGAATTGCGATGAATACGATTCGCCAGTCCTTGTCCATGGTGGAAGACAGCGGCGTCAGACTGAATACTGAGGAAGAAGAATTCGAAGAGTACATTCAGCTTACCATTCGGATACCTAAATAAAAACTCTCCTGATCAGCAGGGGAGTTTTTATTTTAGCCAAAAAACTATTTTGAGATAATAATAGATGTATTCTGCACTATGTATTATAATTGTAAAAATTTATCTTTTTGTGTCGTGAATTGTCTTTTTACAGTCAAAAAAGTCACTTTATCGGAGAATTTATAAGAGAAAGTGTCTTTTTCGTTTGCATTTTTTTCACTTGCTGATAAACAAATTATGAAAAAAATAAAACGCTTTACTCTTTTTTTGATAAGATAGAAACAAGACAGTACATGTTCATGTGAAGGTAGGTGACATCGTGGGAAAAATCATAGCAATTACGAACCAAAAAGGCGGAGTCGGGAAAACAACGACTTCTGTTAATCTGGGGGCTTGCTTAGCTTACATAGGTAAAAGGGTTCTTCTTGTTGATATTGATCCGCAGGGCAACGCAACGAGCGGATTAGGGATTGAAAAAGCCGATGTGGATCATTGTGTGTACGACATTTTAGTAGATGACGCAGATGTAACAGATATTATTAAACCGACTTCAGTAGAGAACTTAGATGTCATTCCAGCCACAATCCAGCTTGCGGGAGCGGAAATCGAATTGGTTCCGACGATCTCACGGGAGGTAAGGCTGAAAAGAGCATTAGAATCAGTGAAACAAAATTACGATTATATGATTATTGATTGTCCTCCGTCTCTCGGGTTATTAACGATTAATGCGCTTACCGCATCAGATTCAGTTGTTATCCCGGTTCAGTGCGAATACTACGCTCTTGAAGGATTGAGTCAATTATTAAATACAGTTCGGCTTGTGCAAAAACATTTAAATACAGACTTAATGATAGAAGGAGTGCTTCTGACGATGCTTGATGCCAGAACGAATCTCGGCATTCAAGTGATAGAAGAGGTGAAGAAATACTTTAGAGATAAGGTGTATCAAACCATTATTCCTCGTAATGTCCGTTTAAGTGAGGCGCCGAGTCACGGCAAGCCGATCATATTATACGATCCGCGTTCGAGAGGTGCGGAAGTATATTTAGATTTAGCAAAGGAAGTGGCAGCGAATGGCTAAAGGCGGGCTCGGAAAAGGGATTAATGCGTTGTTTAATCAAGTTGATTTGTCTGAAGAGACAGTGGAAGAGATTAAAATCAGTGATTTGCGCCCCAATCCTTATCAGCCAAGAAAACAATTTGATGATGAGTCACTAGCTGAACTGAAGGAATCCATCATTCAGCATGGCATTCTTCAGCCCATTATCGTGAGAAAATCACTGAAAGGCTACGATATTGTAGCCGGGGAACGCCGTTATCGCGCTGCAAAGCTTGCCGGGAAAGAAACAGTGCCGGCCATCGTGCGGGAGTTATCTGAATCGCTGATGCGGGAAATCGCTCTTTTGGAGAACCTTCAACGTGAAGATTTATCACCGCTTGAAGAAGCTCTGGCATATGATTCACTGCTGAAACATTTGGATATTACCCAGGAACAGCTCGCTAAACGGCTCGGGAAAAGCAGACCTCATATTGCCAACCATTTGAGACTGCTGACACTGCCTGAAAGCATCCAAAACCTCATTGCAGAAGGTACGTTATCCATGGGGCACGGCAGGACCTTGCTCGGTTTGAAAAATAAAAACAAGCTTGAACCGCTGGTGAAGAAAGTGGTTGAAGAACAGCTGAACGTCCGTCAGCTTGAACAGCTCATTCAGCAGTTAAACAATAATGTTCCACGTGAAACAAAGAAAAAAGAACCTGTTCAAGATGTGGTGTTAAAAGAGCGGGAATCATATTTGCAAAATTATTTCGGAACAACAGTCAATATTAAGAGACAAAAGAAAAAAGGGAAAATTGAGATTGAGTTTTTCTCAAATGAAGACCTTGAACGTATCCTCGAACTGTTGTCAGAAAGAGAAGCATAAAAACCATCTTTTTTTAAAAGATGGTTTTTTTATATACGTCTTGTCAGCTTATGAAACGGACTGAGCCGTTCCTGCCGTCCTTCTGATTTATCTGTCAGCTGTAATCCCTCTGCCAAAACATTCGCCATGCTCATCACAAGATGAAGCCTCGTATTCTGCAGGACAAAATACTCCATAAACCCGCTGACATTGACGATTCCATTAATATGAACGTCACCGATCTCAGGAAGGTCTTTTTGAACACCGGCTCCGGGCTTCAGCGGTCCATCGCCGATTTGAAATGACCCTACGCTTTTAACGCGGCCTAAACAAGCGTCAACAGCTATAATAAACGGATTTTTATGTATATGTTGAATATGTTTCAGTTTGTCTTTCATATTTACGGCGTGAACGGGGTCTGACAGTGTTCCGTAAACGTGTAATCTGCCTAACTTCATTTTTTCTAACTTTGTTCCCACAAGCGGACCTAATGAATCTCCGGTTGATCGATCTGTACCGATACACACGGTGACTAACGGCCTGCCGCCTGCTTTACGTAAAGATGAAGCAAGGATCGCTTGTATTTGATTCGCGGCAGAGGAATCCGTATGGGACACATATTGTTTTGCCCGTTCCTGAGAAAAAAGCCCGCCTTTTCGATTCATAGGGTTCACTTCCTTGTCATGTCATACGAGTATTACACTGATGTTTGTGGTGATGTATGGTTGTTTACAGTATATCCAGCACTGTCTTTTTTTATGCTTATGTCATAATCAGTCTGTCGGGTAAAAAAAATGAACCTGAAGCTGTTGTTCTTCAAGTTCATGAAATGTATAAGACCATATGATCTACATCGACATATTGTTGGTGATCTAATTTCAGCGCTCTTTTTTCTGTAGAGAAGAGGATAAAACCTAACTGAGCGTAGAGTTTTTTTGCAGGTTCATTGGTTGAAGTAACCGAGAGATGGAGCTGTTCCGTATCTTTCATCTTTTTTGCTTGGCTGATGGCTTCAGTCATTAAGGCTTTTCCTGCGCCTGATCCTCGATGTTTAGGAGAAACATACATAGAACCGATAACCGCAATGTGTCTTAGTTTATAAAGCGGATGATTGGATATTTTAATGATGCCTATAAGACTGCCTTTCTCAATGGCGCCAAGCACTATAGCATTGTCGGCTTCAAGCCTGGCTTTGAATTTTTCGGGCGGCCATTCTTTCTCCTCATCATAGCTGACCGCAAATGCGTCCGGGTGATCTTTTAATGCTTTGAGCCTGATGCTGGAGTAAAGCTGGGTATCACTTGCGGTTAAACGCCTGATGTACATGATTTGAGCTCCTTACACGAATAAATTTTCTGAGTAGTCAATCATCTTCATCGTACCATATTTGTCCCGTTTGTATGAATGATTGCCGCTGTCGCTCAATATAGTAGCAATATGCGGAGATTATCAGAAATTTTATGAGGTGATAAGGTTGTGGAGAGCCGGAATGAGGTGGATGCTGCTCATATTAAGCAGCCAGATTGGAGCCGGGTACGCAAGCGGGCAGGAAATATGGCAGTTTTTCGGTGTTGAAAGCGGACTGGCCATTGTATTGTTTACAGTCATGTTCACCATTTCGGCTTATATTGTGCTGAAGATCAGCTATCAGGTCCAATCAACGCACTTTTTGCCTGTGCTAGAGCATTTGATGGGGCCGGCTCTTGCCAAAATCTATGATGTTCTTATCATGTTTTATTTATTTTCAACGACGACGGTCATGATTGCCGGCGGCGGTGTGACGCTGCAAATGTACAAGCTGCCGTTTTGGATCGGTATTTTTCTTCTTTGCATTGTGACCATCTGTTTATTCTTTTGGGATATAAAAGGAATATTATCTCTGAATAGTATCTTGATACCGATTCTTGTAGCGGGGCTGTTATATGCCTTGATCTTTTTTCAGACAACCCATCACTATACGTGGACGATAGATTTGACCCGTCAATATAATTGGCCGGCAAGCATCACCTTTACGTCATTAAATATCCTTTCTGTTGTGGCGGTTCTTTCTTCTGTCGGGAAGGATATGAAAGGACTGGGAGAAGCGAAAATCGCCAGTGTTGTCAGCGGGCTGATTTTCGGTGTGATTTCATTTGTCTACAATGAAACGCTTGTACAGCTCTCAGGCAGTCTCACACATTATGAGATCCCTCTCTTTGCCGTACTTGAAGGTGCTCCTTATCCGTTGTTTCTTTGTATGACAGCCGTGCTTTTTTTAGCCATATATACGACAACCGTGACCGGTCTGTTCGGGCTGTCCAGCCGCATGCTTGTTTTTGTGAAATTGCCGAGGTGGACGCTCGTTCTTCTTCTTTTAGCTGTGATGGTGCCTTTTACGACAATCGGCTTTTCAGATTTAATCGCCATTTTGTATCCCATTTACGGGCTCTTAAGTCTTTATTTGCTGGTATGTCTTCTTCTTTACCCTGTATTAGGGAGATGGAAAAAAGTATAATGCTCATTTTGAGTGCCGACGTTGCTCTTATCCTGACTTTTTTTGTACAATGAATAAAGCAGTCTATGAAGAGAGGTGAAGGGTCTTGGCGGATAAAGACTTTGGCCTGAATGATATTGTTGAAATGAAGAAGCCGCACCCTTGCGGTGAAAACAGGTGGAAAATCATTCGGATGGGAATGGATATTCGGATCAAATGCACGGGTTGTTCCCACAGTGTCATGATACCGAGAAGAGATTTTGAGAGAAAGCTGAAAAAAGTACTCGTCAAGCATGAGGAGCCTACATCATAAAGGCTGACGCTCATGCTTTTTCATATAGAGGAGAGGAAGAGGCCAGATGAGCAAAGTGCATCAGTCAGCGTGTCCGCTGAATTGCTGGGACAGCTGCGGCTTTTTGGTGACAGTTGAGGATGGAAAGGTGACGAAAGTAGACGGAGACCCGAATCACCCCATCACAGAAGGGAAAATTTGCGGCCGGGGCAGAATGCTGGAGACGAAAACGAATGCACCGGAGCGGCTTCGTTTTCCTTTAAAAAAGAAAGACGGCGAATTTGTCCGCATTTCTTGGGAGCAGGCGTTAGATGGAATTGCGGAAAAAATGGCGGAGATTAAGGAAACGCTGGGCACTGCCGCTGTGCTGCACAGTCATGATTATGCCAATAACGGTCTTTTGAAAGCGCTCGACCAGCGTTTTTTCAATGGATACGGCGGTGTGACGGAGATTGCGGGCAGCATTTGCTGGGGGTCCGGAATTGAGGCGCAGCGCTGGGATTTCGGCCGTTCTTACGGGCATGGACCGCTTGATATTTATCACAGCAAGCATGTGATCGTATGGGGCAGAAACGTGTCACGGACGAATATGCACCTCTATCATCATTTGCAGCAGGTGAAGAAAAAAGGAGCGACACTGACGGTCATTGATCCTATTTTTAACCCGACTGCAAAGCTTGCCGACCGGTATATCTCCATTAAACCCGGAATGGATGGCTGGCTTGCGGCGGGTGTATTGAAAATATTATGCCAAACCGGCAGAACGGATGCCGATTTCATTCAAAAGCATTCGATCGGTTTTGAAGAAATAGAAAAGCTGCTGCACACGATTTCATTGGATGAGATCATTGAGAAAACCGAAACATCTTTAGAAGTGCTTGAATATCTTGCTGATCTATATGCTGACGGTCCCGCTTCTACTTTTATGGGTCTTGGGATGCAGAGATATAAAAACGGCGGCGGGACGATACGCTGGATTGACGCTTTAGCGGCAGCGAGCGGAAATGTCGGTATTAAAGGCGGCGGAGCCAACTTCGGAAATGTCCAAGTCGGTGAAAGCTTTGCAAAGACCGAACTCACCCGTCCTGACCTGAAGAAAAACACGAGAACGTTTTCGATGATGACACAGGCCGAAGAGGCGCTGAATGCAGCCGACCCGCCGATTGAGATGATTATCGTGACGTGCGGCAATCCGCTGACACAGGTGCCGAATACAAAAAAAGTGAAGGAAGCGTTTGAAAAAACACCGGTCACAGTGGCCATTGATTCGATCATGACCGATACGGCGAAGCTCTGTGACTATGTACTGCCGACGGCCGTTGTTTTTGAAGAAGAAGATATTTATTACTCCAGCATGTATCATCACTATGTTCAGTATGGCAGAAAGCTTGCGGAACCGCAGGGAGAGGCGAAATCAGACCGCTGGATCTGGACGGAGCTCGCCAAGCGTCTCGGATTTGGGGAGCTGTTTGATTACAGTACGGAAGATTTTTTGAAAATGGGGCTCTCTTCTCTGGAGAAAGAAGGAATCACCCTTGAGCGATTAAAGGAAAAAGGCCATATGCCGCTTCCGGTCAAACAGGTTCCATGGAATGATTTCCAGTTTTTAACCCCAAGCGGAAAGTTTGAATTCGTCTCGTCATTGGCAGAACAGAAAGGATACAGCGGCCTCCCTCAATTGGAAGTGCCGGAAGAATCCGTTTATCACGACGCCGGGCTGGCCGGGAAATATCCGTATACGCTGCTGTCCATTCACCCGCAGCGCTCCAATCATTCGCAGCACGTGCCGTTTATTGAAAAGCTTCAGCAGATTCAGGTGGATCTGTCGCCGGATATCGCCGAGGAGCTTTCTCTTCAGGACGGAGATACGGCAGAGGTATACAATGATCGCGGACGTCTGCGCGGCAGGGTGAAAATCATGAAGCAGGCTCACCCGAAGACGGTGAATATAGATGAAGGCATGTGGTCGGCATTCGGAGGCTCGGTCAACATGCTTACAAAAGATTCAAATTCCGATAATGGAATGGGAAGTACGCTTTTTGACTGTCTGGTAGCGGTTAAAAAAGGATAATCTAAGGAGAGAGAGGGCGGGAAATGCTTTTTTCTCAGCTTGTCTTTTCCTATGAACCTCCTTATAATTGCTCTAGGTTTACAATACGTTTAATACGATGATGGTTTGATATAGAGGAGATGAAAGAATGGCTTTAACTGCTGGAATTGTCGGTTTGCCGAATGTGGGAAAATCGACGTTATTTAATGCAATTACCCAGGCTGGTGCCGAATCAGCCAACTACCCGTTCTGTACAATAGATCCGAACGTGGGAATCGTGGAAGTGCCTGATGAACGTCTGCAAAAGCTGACTGAATTGGTGAACCCGAAAAAAACGGTGCCGACTGCGTTTGAATTCACTGATATCGCAGGGATCGTAAAAGGCGCATCTAAAGGTGAAGGGCTCGGAAATAAGTTTCTTTCTCATATCCGTCAGGTAGACGCGATCTGTCACGTTGTACGGGCATTCGCTGATGACAATATTACGCACGTGTCAGGGAAAGTCGATCCGATTGATGATATTGAAACGATCAATCTTGAATTGATTCTTGCCGACATGGAGACAGTCGAAAAACGCATCACACGGGTAAGCAAGCTTGCGAAGCAAAAAGACAAAGAAGCGGTTTTTGAATTTGATATTCTGTCTAAATTAAAAGAAGCTTTCGAACAAGAAAAGCCTGCACGTTCCGTTGAATTTACGGAAGAACAGCAAAAGCTTGTGAAGCAGCTTCATTTGCTTACGTCAAAACCCGTGCTTTATGTGGCGAATGTTAGCGAGGATGAAGTGGCTGATCCTTCAGACAATGAATACGTTGCGAAAATCCGTGAGTACGCCGCGGGTGAAAATGCCGAAGTCATCGTCGTCTGCGCGAAAATTGAGTCTGAAATTGCTGAATTGGAAGGCGAAGAAAAGCAAATGTTCCTAGAAGAGCTCGGCATTGAAGAGTCAGGCCTTGATCAGCTGATTAAAGCTTCATACTCTCTTCTCGGCCTTGCGACATACTTTACGGCGGGCGAACAGGAAGTGCGTGCTTGGACATTCAGAAAAGGCATGAAAGCTCCTGAGTGTGCGGGTATCATCCACACTGACTTTGAACGCGGCTTTATCCGCGCTGAAACGGTTGCTTATGAAGACCTCTTGGCAGGCGGCGGAATGTCCGGAGCTAAAGAAGCCGGAAAAGTGCGTCTGGAAGGTAAGGAATATATCGTCCAAGACGGAGATGTCATTCATTTCCGATTTAATGTATAGGACACAGTTGTAAAGGGACAAGAGCTTTGGTATAATATAAACTTGTGAGTAATAGAATTATTGCTCCTTGCCCATTTAAGGGCCGCTTAGACCAAAAGGAGGTGCAAACAGATGAAAAAGTACGAAGTTATGTACATTATCCGTCCGAACATTGACGAAGAGTCAAAGAAGGCAGTTATCGAGCGTTTCAACAACGTTTTGACTTCTAACGGAGCGGAGATCACTGGAACAAAAGATTGGGGTAAACGTCGTCTTGCTTACGAAATCAACGATTTCCGTGACGGTTTCTACCAAATCTTAAACGTTCAGTCTGAAGCTGCAGCGGTTGCTGAATTCGACCGTTTAGCTAAGATCAGTGACGATATCATTCGCCACATCGTTGTTAAAGAAGAAGAATAAGCAATTTGAAATATATAATGTTAAAAGGTGGTCTTTCATATGCTTAACCGAGTTGTATTAGTCGGAAGACTGACAAAAGACCCAGAGCTTCGTTATACGCCAAGCGGTGCGGCTGTCGCCACGTTTACTCTTGCTGTGAATCGTACATTCACGAACCAGTCCGGAGAACGTGAAGCCGATTTCATTAATTGTGTCACTTGGAGAAGACAAGCCGAAAACGTTGCAAACTTTCTTAAAAAAGGAAGCCTTGCCGGCGTAGACGGCCGACTCCAGACAAGAAATTACGAAAACCAGCAGGGACAGCGTGTCTTCGTGACAGAAGTCCAAGCTGAAAGTGTTCAATTTCTTGAGCCTAAAAGCGGCGGTTCTGGTTCAGGTGGATACAACGAAGGAAACAGCGGCGGAGGCCAATACTTTGGCGGAGGCCAAAATGATAATCCGTTCGGCGGAAATCAGAACAGCCAGAGAAGAAATCAAGGGAACAGCTTTAATGATGATCCATTTGCCAACGACGGCAAGCCGATTGACATCTCGGATGATGATCTTCCGTTCTAATAGATTATCGCTATATTCATAACAAGAAAGGTGGGAAATGACAATGGCAGGAGGACGCAGAGGCGGTCGTGCGAAACGCCGTAAGGTTTGTTACTTCACTTCTAACGGCATTACGCACATCGATTACAAAGATGTAGATCTTCTTAGAAAGTTTGTTTCTGAGCGTGGTAAAATCTTACCTCGCCGTGTAACTGGAACAAATGCGAAATACCAACGTAAATTGACTATCGCGATCAAACGCGCACGTCAAATGGCTTTACTTCCATACGTAACTGGCGAGTAAGCCGAAAAAAAAGAGCAAGAGCCTGCGGGCTCCTGCTCTTTTTTTATATCATTCCCTCTCCATCCTGCCGAAATGTTTCACATGAAACATGGAAGGGCTTCTTACATCCGTCTTTGTTATCTTGCTCGCCTATTCAAATATGCGTACTTATAAAATGAATTTGTTTATACTGAAGAACAGGGGGTGACTGAGATGGAAACGGAAAGAAATATCCTGACAGATGAGAAGTGGAAAGCAATCATACACAATGATGCTTCCTATGACGGGACATTTTATTATGCGGTAAAAACGACGGGGATTTTCTGCCGCCCTTCTTGTAAATCGAGGGTTCCGAATAAGGAAAACGTACTGGTGTTTGCTACGGCTGAAGGAGCGCTAAAGAGACATTTTCGTCCTTGTAAAAGGTGCCGGCCGAACGGCCTTCGTCTCCCAGATGAAGAATGGGTTGCGCAAATCACTGAGTACATTGACGGCCATTATCACGAACCCCTGACTCTGAGCGTACTGGCAGATATGTGTCACGGCAGCCCCTATCATTTACAGAGGACATTTAAAAAAATCAAAGGGATATCTCCGATTGAGTATATACAGAAAAAAAGACTCGCGAAGGCGGGGGATCTTTTAATGCATACTGATAAGACAGTTATGGAGATCGCTCTGACTGTCGGATTTCCAAACACAGCGCATTTTGCGACCCTTTTCAAAAAGAAAACCGGAAGTTCGCCCACAGAATACAGAAAAACTGCCGGAACGAGACAGGGAGGTTCATTATGAGTAAAGAGACGATGATCTATTGGACACGCTTCACATGGAATGATTGGCGCCTGTATACAGCCGCTACTTCCAAGGGGCTTTGCTTCATAGGTTCAAATCATGGTAACTTTGAAGAACTTGCGCAGTGGGCTGGAAAAGCCATGCCGGAATACCGATTGGTGCGTGATGATGAAAAACTGGCGCCTTACACAGCAGAGCTGTCCGAGTACATCAAAAATGGCAGATCCGTATTTTCCGTCCCGCTCGATCTTTATGGGACGGAATTTCAGCTTGCTGTATGGAAAGCGCTTATGGACATACCGTACGGGGAGACATACTCCTATTCGGATATAGCAGAAATGATCCGGAAACCGTCAGCCGTAAGAGCCGTGGGCGCCGCAATCGGGAAAAACCCGGTATTGATTACGGTTCCGTGCCATCGTGTCATTGGGAAAAACGGGAAACTGACCGGATTCAGAGGCGGTTTAGAAATGAAAAAACAGCTGCTGGCATTAGAGGGCAGGCACAATAAAACATGGAAATAGACACATGCTGAATGTTAATACCGGCTGAGCCGGCGGGAGGGAACACATGAAACTGATTTCTTGGAATGTAAACGGCTTGCGTGCCGTGATGAAAAAAAGAGATATCAATACTTATGTTCAGGAAACGAAAGCCGATATTCTATGTCTGCAAGAAACAAAAGTACAGGACGGACAAGTATCATTACAGCCTGAAGGATATCACGCCTATTGGAACTATGCGGTGAAAAAAGGCTACTCGGGCACGGCTGTTTTCTCGAAAGAAGAGCCGCTGCACGTGTCCTATGGAATGGGAATTGACGGCCATGATCAAGAAGGACGGATGATCACGCTTGAATTTGAGCACGTGTTCGTCGTCAATTGCTACACGCCAAATGCCAAACGCGGATTAGAGCGAATTGATTACCGTCTTCAATGGGATGCAGATTTTAAGGATTATCTGCAGAAGCTTGACCGGAAGAAGCCTGTGATCTTATGCGGCGATTTGAATGTCGCACACAGGGAGATAGACTTGAAAAATCCAAAAGCCAACCGAAAGAACGCCGGTTTCTCGGTTCAGGAGCGGGAAGCGTTCAGCACTCTGCTGAACGCGGGATTTACCGACTCGTTCCGCTATTTATATCCCGATCAGGAAGGCGCGTATTCCTGGTGGTCTTACAGGACGAATGCACGCGAGAAAAATATCGGCTGGCGGCTCGATTATGTTATTGTTTCAGACAGGCTGAAGCACCGGATCAGCCAAGCGGCCATTTGTGCCGATATCATGGGTTCTGACCATTGCCCTGTTGAAATGACAGTGGATTTATGATGAGATAGCAGTAAGAGAAATCCACTCTTGCTGCTTTTTTATTATCGAAAATGGAGGAGCACATGGCAAATATAAAAGAGATTGCGAAACTGGCGAATGTGTCGGTGGCCACCGTATCACGCGTGTTAAACCAACACCCGTACGTATCTGAGGAGAAAAGGCGTCTTGTGAATCAAGTGATGAAGGAGCTGGATTATACTCCTAATCGAACAGCCATTGATCTGATTCGCGGAAAGACCAATACGATCGGCGTGATATTGCCGTACAGTGACCATCCCTGCTTTGACAAAATTGTAAACGGTATCACGAAGGAAGCGTTTGCTCATGACTACGTGACAACCCTTCTCCCCACCAACTATGACCCCGCCATAGAGATGACGTATTTCGAACTGCTGAAAATGAAAAAGATTGACGGACTGATTGTCACCTCCCGCGCGAATGAATGGGAAACAGCCGTGCCTTACCTTGAATACGGCCCCATTGTCGCTTGTGAATATACACAGCACGAAGAGATTCCCTGCGCTTATAATGACAGGCAGGCGGCTTACAGAGAGAGCTTTATGTATTTGAAAAACCGCGGGCATCAAGATGTTGCTTTTACATGTGTGCGGGAAGCGGAAAAAAGCCCGAGTACGGCCGACAAGGTAAATGCATATAAGGCGGTTTTCGGTTCTCTTGATGAAACCCGCATTCTGGTCGATTGCCATGATATGGACGATGGGAAGCGTGCGGGTGAGCATTTCTGGGGGTTCAGCAAGCCGCCGACGGCCGTCTATGCGCACAGTGATGATGTGGCTGCCGGCTTGTACCAATTTGCGAAAGAGCAGAAATGGGACGCGGAGATCATCGGTGAAGGAAATTTGAGCGTCAGCCGGGTTTTAAATATTCCATCCCTGGAACTTCATTTAGAACGGGTCGGAAAAGAAGCATTTTTGCTGTTTCTGCACGGAGAAACAGCAAAAAAACAAATTATGCATCAATTTCGGAGGAAAAAGTCTTGAGCTGAAATGGATTTCATACCTTATAACTAGATTGAGGAAAAAAGGGAGGCGGACATATGCGAATTGAACATGCAGCGATATGGGTCAAAGATTTAGAACGGATGAAAGAATTTTATGAGAAATACTTCGGGGCAAAGGCCAATGACCTTTACCATAATGAGAAAAAGGATTTCAAATCGTACTTTCTTTCATTTGACTCCGGATGCAGGCTGGAACTTATGAAAAAAGGCGGCATTGATGAAACTCCGTCACAGAATATGACCGGATGGGCGCATCTCGCATTTTCTACAGGCAGCAAGGAGCGGGTGAATGAACTGACGGAGACGTTTAAAAATGACGGATTTGAGGTTGTAAGCGGCCCGCGCGTAACGGGTGACGGATATTATGAGAGCGTGATAGAGGATGGGGAAGGCAATTTGATAGAAATCACAGTGTAACAGTGCGGGGTGAACCCGCACTGTTTTATTGATTAAATTTGCTGTGCATTTGTTTTCGGGCCGAAGAGGATTAACAGAACGGAACATAGAAGCCAGCAGCCGCCGATGAACAAAAAGACACTGATGTATCCGAGTTTTACGGCAATAAAACCGACGAGCAGGGAACCGAATATGTTGGAAAAACGGCCGAGCCCGTACGCAAGCCCGCTGCCCGCCGAACGATATTCCGTCGGATACGGCTCTGATGTGTATGCGTATAAATTTGAGGTGAAAACCCGTTCCGTGACGTTGACGACAAATCCAAACACAATAATCATCACGGGAATAAACGTCATGCCGTATAACAGTCCGGCAATGGCAGTCAGAAAGGCGCTTGCGGCTAGAATCCATTTTCTTTGGAACGTCTCGGATATCATGGAACCGAGCAATGCGCCAAGCGGGGCGCCGACAGAGTGAAGCACATTGTACCACAGCGTTTTTTCCATGGTGATGCCGTTGCTTTTCAGCAGGCTGGGCACCCATGAGGCAAAGCCGTAAAAGCCAAAGGTTTCAAGAATCCATACTGCAGACAGGATGATGGTGATCTTTAAATTCCTGCCCTGAAACAGCCCTAAGTAGCCGGCATGCTTCACTGTATGTACTTCTGCCGCATCTTTTGGCGCGGGGAGCGGGCCTTTTTCTTTCTCTACGCGGGCTTCAAGACGATTCATAATGGCGTTTGCCTGATCATATGCCCCCCGATTTTCGTGCCAGCGCGGCGATTCCTCAAGCCGGCGGATAAAAAAGAAATAAACGAGACCGGCCGCGCCCCATACAAAAACGAGCCGCCATCCCCATGAGCCTAACGGAATGACAAAAGCGGATACGACGTTTGTGACGGGAACGCCGATTAAGCCGATCATGGCGCAAAAGGAGATGTATTTTCCCCGAACGGAGGATGGGAAGAATTCCGCCAAGTAGCTGTTAGTGACAATCATGGCGGCCGCGACGCCGAGACCTGTCAAAAACCTGAAAATCATTAAGGAAGGAATGTCCCATGCCAGCGCATTCAGAAAAGATGAGATCGAAAAGATAAGAACAAAACAATTCAGCGCTTTTTTCCTGCCGATCCGATCGGACAGCCTGCCGCCGATGGAGGCGCCTAAAAACATGCCGAGGAAGGACGCAGCCGTGATGTCGGCAATGGTGGACAGCTTCACGCCCCAATGCTCAATCAGCGCAGGAGCCACGTTGCTGAGCGTAAACAAATCAGCGAGATCGAAAAAATAAATGATTCCGAGAGCGGTTAATACTTGATAGTGCACACGCGAAATGGGGAGACGGTCTAATCGGTTCGCTACATTTGAGAATGGCTGATGTTTCATAAAAAACCCCCTGACTTGGCAAAATGTAATCAGAAAATACTGTAAATTCATCTGACAAATACATTATAAAGGTCTTTTTATGGCAAAAACAGAGTGCAAATAACCAGAGCCGAAGGAAACGGCATAGCGCTTTCTTCTTAAAAATATATAACATTTTCTATATCTGATTCTGTTTATATTGTAAAATGTTGAAGGAAAGGAAGTTGATGCATAAATATGAATATGTTTATAAGGCCCGCAGAAGGAAGAAATAGTGTGTGGAGATATCTTCTTTCTCTGTTGGTCATTGCGGGTTTGTTCTTTTTTGGAAGCATATTGACCATGTTTTATATGTTTCTCACGTCCGAGTTCAATCCTTCATTGACGATAGATTGGGATGAAGCGGCATTAAGTGACCCGCTGGCGGATATTTATTTACAGCATATCGTCTATTTCATAGCCATCCCGGGCATTTGGATAGCGGTTCGTTTCATTATGAAACGGCGGTTTTTATCCATCATCACACCGAATCAGTCGCTGAACTGGAAGCGGATTTTCTTTGGATTCGGCACTTACTTTTTGTTGATGTTTATGGCGGGGGTGATTGATTTTTCAATCCATCCGGATCGCTTCTCGCTTCAGGAATTCCATGCTTCACGCTTTCTGCTGCTGTTAGCGGCTGCCGTCTTTTTGGTGCCGATTCAAACCTCCGCGGAGGAATTTCTCTTTCGGGGTTTTCTGCTTCAGTTCGCCGGAAAACTGACGGCAAATGCGGTGGTTTTGACTGTCATCGTCGGCGGATTATTCGGCGCACTTCATTTCGGAAATCCGGAGATGGAAAACGGGGCTCTCTGGGCGGGAATCGGATATGTCACCATCGGCATGATCTGGACCTTTATCACGATTAAAACAGGCAGTCTGGAGATGTCCTTGGGCGGTCACGCTGCCAATAATATGTTTTTATTTATCTTTCTCACAGAGGATCATTCGGTGTACAGCGGCATTCCGTCGCTATTTGCAACAGCTGCCGGCGGCTATGACATATATGATTGCATATCGACTCTGGTGATCAATATCATCTTCGCATGGCTCGCGTTCCGTTTTGTGAAAAAAGAAAAGCAGCAGGCCGCCTAGGCTCTGCTGCTGATTTGTAATGTGTTCATCGCTTCATCAATATCCGTCGTCGGCCTGCGGCAGGTAAAATTTTCACAAATGTAAACCGTCGTTTTACCGTCAATCATTTGATAACCCGCGGCAAAATCAGAAATGTCTGCAAGCTCTGACGGATGTTCCGCGGCGAGAATCGTATAGGCGGGAGTGAAATGTTCCTGAAGCGCCTCAATGAAACGCTTTCTGTCCGGATCATCTTTGCTTCCGAACACAACGATTTCTTTTTGCGGCATTGTATACGCCAGTACGCTTTGCATGAAGAAAGCGTTGCTGCTCGGGTAGGCCTCGATTTCCCGTTTGAAAATAGAAAACATGGCTTCAGCTTTTTCGATCAGTGATCCATCACCCGTCAGGCGGCCGAGGCGAAGCAGCTGTACGGCAGCCGCGCTGTTTCCGGAAGGCACGGCTCCGTCATAAACTTCTTTTTCCCTGACTAGAAGAGTCTCGGCGTCATTCCCCGTAAAGAAGAAACCTCCGTGCCGTTCATCCCAGAACAGATCCAGCATGCTTGTACATAACGTTTTCGCTTTTTGCAGATAAGACGCATCAAAATCCGCTTCATACAGTTCAAGGTAAGCCCAGATGAGAAAAGCGTAATCATCGATAAATCCTTTGTTTTTCACTTCGCCCTCACGGTAGCGGACCATGACGCGCCCGTCCGGAATGAGATGACGTTCGAGAAAGCGGATCGCTGTTTCCGCCATGCTGAGAAGGTCCGGCTCGTAAAATACCTTTGCGGCTTTTGCCAGTCCGACAATCATGAGCGCGTTCCATGAGGTCAGCACTTTGTCATCTGTGTGCGGATAGCTTCTGTTTTCCCGCGCCTCCAGCAATTTTTTTCTTGCACCTTCAAGACGTTCGGTCAGCTCATGTCCGGTGAGGCCGGTCTCTTCGAGGATGGCTTCCCGCCGCGTGAAAATAAGGTTCGGGATGTTTTCTCCTTCGAAATTGCCTTGATCTGTGATGTGATATACTTTGCAATAAAGCGAGCCGAGTTCATCACCGAGAAGATCCATGATTTCTTTTTTTGACCATATGTAATATTTCCCTTCGCGGCCTTCGGTATCAGCGTCTAAGGCTGAGAAAAAGCTGCCGTCTTCATGCATCATTTCCCGCTGAATAAACGTCACGATCTGCATCGCAACCTGTTTGTAGCGCTCGTTGCCCGTGACTTGATAGGCTTCCGTATATGCGGTCAGGAGAAGGGCGTTGTCATACAGCATTTTCTCAAAGTGCGGCACGAGCCATTCATTATCAGTCGAGTAGCGGGCAAAGCCGAACCCGATATGGTCAAAAATACCGCCGTTCGCCATGCCGTCGAGTGTCTTGGTTACGCCTGCCAATGCCTGTTCCTTACCCGTATAGCTGTAGTAGCGAAGCAGAAACATGAGCATATGCGGCATCGGAAACTTCGGGGCCTGGCCGAACCCGCCGTACACCGTGTCAAACCCGCCGGCCAGCTGGCGGTACGTGTCATGAACCGCCTGTTCGCCAAGCATGCCCTCAGCCGGGTGAACCTTGACTTCAAGATGAGCGGCGGCGTTTTCAGCAATATCCTCGACATGCTGCCGGTCATTCGCAAACGTTTCGGACAGATGTTCAAGCACATCGATAAAGCCCGGGCGGTTAAATTTGCTCGTCTTCGGAAAGTATGTCCCCGCATAAAACGGCTTCTGATCAGGTGTGATGAACACATTCAGCGGCCACCCGCCCTGCCCCGTCATCAGCTGGCAGATTCTCATATACACGGAATCGACATCAGGCCGCTCCTCACGATCAACCTTGATGGCTATAAATTTATCATTTAGAATACCGGCGATCTCTTCGTCCTCAAAGGACTCGTGAGCCATGACGTGACACCAGTGACATGTTCGCTAAGCTACCCGTACCCAATAGATAAGAGAACAGGCTTATTCTCTCGTTTCGCTTTTTCAAATGCTTCGTCACACCACGGATACCAATCCACGGGATTATAAGCATGTTGGAGTAAGTACGGTGACTTCTCAGTGATTAATCTATTGGGTACTTTTTTATTTGGCATGGGATCACCTTCTTTCATTCGTATTACCGTTGATATAGCTTTACTGTACCACAAAGATGTGTAGTCTATTCTTTATTTGTTTCTGTCTAAAGAAACAACGTTGCTATCTAAAAAGAAAGAGAATAAAGAAGAAGACATGGAAGTGGCTGTAAGGGCAATTCCAAAAGGATCAAAAAACAAAACTTGCTATTTCCAAGGTATAGCAAGTACATTATTAAATCCAAAAGCTATTATTTTTTATATCACTTTTCTTCCGGAGTTTATTGATTTAAGTGGAAATGTCATTTTACAATCAATCATTTTAGCGGGAATATTCATATTGATAGTGTTAGCATGGTTTCTCATATATGTCTACCTTCTTAAATTCATTGGTTCTTGGTTTAAAAAACCGTCTGTTGAGTTTATCTTTGATAAGATAACTGGAATGGCCCTTGTTTCTTTAGGAGCAAAAATAGCATTAGAAAAAAACTAACATATAATCCATTTTGATTTGTTTAATCAAGATGGATTTTTGCGATTTTTTAATATAGTGTGCCACCAATGCCGAGTTGAGAAGCCTATAATCTCGCTTTAAATACAAATTAGAATATAAAAATAAAGCCCAAAGGAGCTCTTTCTAGGTTCACTTGTTCTTTTTAACTGGGAATCTCAATTTAGAAATTGATAAAAAACTAAAAAAAACGAACGCTGTTCTTTACGAACACTGTTCGTTGTGATATAACATATATATAACCAAACAATCGATTATATTGGAATAATTATTTTTAAATATAATAGTAATCAATAGATGTGAAAAGAATTCAATTTAAACAAATTCTTTAGTTAAGCATATTTCGAACGAACTCTGTTCGTGATCGTTTAAGATTAATGGTTAGGAGTGAACCATATTATGAATAAAAATAAACGTATTGCAATCATTGGTGCTGGTCCTGGTGGATTAACTTTGGCTCGTATTTTACAACAAGCTGGGTTTCATCCAGTAATCTTTGAAGGTGAAACATCTGCAACACAAAGAGAACAAGGTGGCACACTTGATTTAACAGAAGATATGGGACAAAAAGCACTTAGAGCAGCAGGCTTATTTGATCAATTTAAAGCAATTTGCCGTTATGAAGGTGAAGCGTTAAAAGTAATGAATAAATCAGCTGATGTATTGTATGAGGATAGCTCAAATGATAATGCAGAGCAGACTACATCTCGTCCAGAAATTGACCGTAAAGTGTTGCGTCAAATGTTAATAGACTCTGTCGATCAAGAGTCTATTAAATGGGGGCATAAACTTCTATATGCTACTCCATTAGAAAATGGTCAACATAAACTTCATTTTGAAAACGGTGCTACTGAAACAGTAGATTTAGTAGTTGGTGCAGATGGTGCATTCTCTAAGCTTCGGCCACTTGTTAGTAAAGAAACAGCAGAATATTCAGGTGTTAGTATGGTAGAAATCAATATTTTGGATGCGAAAAAGCAATTCCCTGATATTGTCGAGATGAATGGTTTAGGGAGTGTATTTGCGCTCGGTGATTATAAAGGCATGTTAGCTCAAATGAATGGTGATGGAAAAATCCGTGTTTATTTAAGTTTTAAAGCGCCGAAAGAATGGTTACACAACAACGATATTAACTATGAAAATTTAAAAGAGGCAAAAAAAGAACTTCTTAAATTATTTGAAGACTGGAGCCCAGAGCTAAAAAATTATATTCATTATGCAAACGGTGCTATTTTTCCTCGTCGTATTTATATGCTGCCTGTAGGGCATAAGTGGACACATAAAAAAGGTGTCACACTTTTAGGAGATGCTGCACACTTAATGTCACCGTTCGCAGGTGCTGGTGCAAACCTTGCGATGCTTGACGCAGCTGAACTCGCACTATCAATTACCACCCATGAAAATATTGATGAAGCTGTCAGTAGTTATGAGATGAAAATGTTCGAATATGCAGGTGAGATAGCAAGTGAAACAAAAAGAAATTTGGATTTATTCTTTGAAATTAACGCAGCTGAAAAACTAACTGAATTGATGAAAACATATTATGTGGAATAACTCTGTTGTCCTTGATAGGAACTTTATTTTAATAATGATAACAAAATGGAGGTGTGTTTAAGAGTTTGATATCAGACTCTTATAAATCATTATGACAAAATCAACTATTGAACCAATGACTTTAAATATAGAGGTGCCGGCTTTTCCTGGGGGACAATGGCCAATTAATCCTACCTTAATTATAAGTGAAAATGATGTAGTACTTGTAGATACAGGTATGCCACGTAGCGAAAATTTGATTGCTGCAGAATTAGAAAAACGAGGTTTATCTATCGATCAACTAACAGCGATTATTTTGACACACCAAGATATCGATCATGTGGGCAGTCTAGCGAAACTTCTTGAAGTTAATCCAAACATTAAAGTATTGGCACACGAGTTTGAACGTCCATATATTGAAGGTAATCTACCTCTTATTAAGGGATTACCTGGACCATTAGACGACCAATTTAGTGAAGGTTACGTAGTACCAACAGCAGCACCAGTTATACAACGCACATTAACAGATGGCGAAGAACTAAACATTGCTGGTGGTCTTATTATTATTCATACGCCAGGTCACACAGATGGTCACATAAGCTTATATCATCTTGCATCAAAAACGTTAATTGCTGGGGATGCAATGATAATTCGTGATCTTTTAGAAGGTCCCAATCCTATGCACACACCTGATTTAGAAAAAGCGTATAAATCGATAACAAAGTTTGCAGCCTTCGATATAAAACGAGTAATCTGCTATCATGGTGGTATGTATGAATCTGAGACATTAAATGAAGAAATCGCACAAATTGCTGCAACTGGTTCAGCAGAATAGCCATATGAGTAGTTTTCCGTTGAGAGTATGAAACTATATTAGGTGTGTTAAAATATTGTAAGAAAAAATGAAATCAAATGATATAAGGTGAATGATGAATAATTTTGAAAATGTAAACAATCGACGTACTAGACCAGCAAAGTCACCACTGAGTCGAGACATTATCATAAGAACAGCATATAAGTTGCTAAGTGAAAATGGTATTTCAGGAATGAGTATGCGTAAGGTTGCAAAAGCTCTAGATACAGGCCCTGCATCCCTGTATGTTTATGTAGATAATTATCTAAAGTTAAGTTCCGATGTATTAGATTATGCTCTTCGAGATGTTCAATTAATAGAGGATGATACAGTATCTTGGAAAGATGCAATTATCCAAGTACTTAAATCATATTTTATAACGTTAGTAAAAACTCCAGGTTTAGCGGAACTTACTTTAACAACGACGCCTAACGGACCTAATTCTATGGATATTAATGAATGCTTACTTCGAAATTTACAAGCAGGTGGTATGAGTTCACGTAGTGCAGCTTGGGGACTTGATATCTTACTTCTTTATGCTTCATCTATTGCGGTTGAAAGATCTCGTCATCAGGAAAAAGACATAGCTTTGGAAGCAATGCGTACTTCATATAATATTATAGATAAAGCAAAGTATCCGATGATTAGCATGCTAAACTCAGAATTATTCTCTGGTGATGGAGATGAGCGTTTCGTTTGGGGAATAGAAGTTATTTTACAAGGAATACTTTCTATGAAGAAGTAACCTAACTGACTTTTTTAATGTTTTCAAATGGTTATTTAGCCAAGGTTTTTGCCGACCTTGGTTTTTTTTTGAACCCTTTACTTTCTGGGTATTATAATGGACGTGCCGCCAATGACAAGTCAAATAGCCGATGTGACAAGAACCGGCTTGTTTTCGTGTTTTTACTTTTTCATTAACGATCGACTGTTCCCTACGTCTGCGCAATGATTGCTTTGTCACACTGTATTGGTTTTTTATCAAGCAGGCTCAAGAGGTAAATCAGTTTGAAATTATTTTTACATACATCCCTTCCTCAGCTTTTTTCTTCGCGTTTTCGTTCATCGTTTTAATTTCATTTGATAATGCAGAGGAAGCGATAAGTTTGTCATCATAGAATACAGACGGATCAATAAGCCTCAATTTATTCTTACGATGCAAATGATAATCAGCCTTATCTTCTTTAACAATGACTCTTCGATGTAAGCGGCTTACAAGATTTTTAACATCTATATCCCCGGAAGAACGCAAGATGTTCATTACTTCTTCATCTGTTCCGAGCAGTGTGTTTATGTTAATGATTTCTTTATCCAAAGCGGTTTTTAAAGTCTTAGCCAAATAATCATAAGCGTAAATATTAAGAGGGTTCATAAAGAAATCAATAACCTCTTTATAATAAATTCTTACAAACCATTCAGCAGTTTTTATATCTTTTAAGTATATTTTTCCTTCTTTAATTATTAGATGATCTAAGAAAATATCAACTTCCTCCATTGTGATGTTTTCGTACCGATACATATCTCTTAAGGTATAATCTATCCTGTCAGCGCATAACTCAGGAGCTGGCTGTTCGAGCAAATTCCAATTAGAGTTGTCTAATAGAATGTCTTTGTAATGTAATCCATATGTACTGAGAATATGGGGGATTTCTGAATCAGTTATGATTTGATGATAAATGTTTTCGTGATAATCCTCATTTTTATTGTTAAACACAAAATCAATAACGTGTGAAAATGCAGTATGAGATACATCGTGAAGTAAACCTGCGATTTGTTCTTCTAAAGAGCCGCCAAGTTTTTTTATGAGAAGCATTACGCCGATGGAATGTTCATACCTCGTGACATTCCACTTTTGATTCACAACATAACTTGCTCCTCCTTGGTAAACACCTTTTAGTCTTTGTACTGGATGACTGAGAATAAGCTCTTCAAGAATTCCATCTATAACATAATCGCCATAAATACTATCTGTTATCTTCATTTTCCTTACACCCCTTTTATGCGCCAAGCATGGCAAAGAAGCTGCAACCTATCGCATTATGGATTTTCTTCCTTTTAATATTGATATACTTAACATATCACAATTCTGAAAAATTCAGTTAAGCCTGATTTTATTTGCTTCCAAATAGATAAAACACACCCCGATGACTGTGACTGCTCCGCCTAAAAGAGAAATAAAGGCGGGGGCTTCGCCTATCCAAATCCAAGAAATGAGTAAGGATAAAGCGGGTGTTGCGTAAAGTGAAATGGCTGCTTCCGAAGCGCCGACGATTGAAGTGACGTATGCAAGTGCAAAGTATGGGATAACCGTTGGTAATAGGCCTAAGTAAACGACAGACCATGTAGAATTCATCGATGCGTGAACAACTTCCCCCCATAACCCCGGAAGAAATACCAGCATTGGCAATGTTGCACCCCAAATGGTGAATGTCACAAATGGAATAAAACCATACTTTTTTATAAAGCGGGATTGAAAGACAAAATAGATACTCTCTGAAAAAGCAGCCAGCAAAATGAAAAGAATGCCTTTTATTGAATGAGCATAGTCTGCTGCCCCAAATGAAATCAATGCTACACCCAATAAGCTAATGATAGATCCGGCCCATTTGGAAAGACTGAAATGTTCACCAAAAAACAGACGAGATAACATTGCAGAAAAAATCGGTGTCATGGTTACGAGTAAGCTTGCAACTCCAGCACTGACTGTTTTTTCTCCGATATTCAGCAAAATGTGATAGAGTGCAAAACCTAAAAATCCTAAAGATAAAATTGCAGGGATATCCTTTATGTCAGGTAAACGCATATGAGTCAAAACAGCAAAAACCAACAGTGCCATTGACCCAATCAACAAGCGAAACAAAGCGAGGTGTTCCGGCGTGTAACTCTCAAGACCCGCATGGATTCCCGGAAAAGCTGATGCCCACAATCCAATCATCAGACTGTAAGATATACAGATTCGAACCGTATTCTTTTTCAAAATCTTCACTCCTTATCTGATAAAAACCAACCAGTTATTTAATGTGTTTTATACTAATAAAGATTTGATAAAATGGCTTCAACCAGTTAATCAAATGTTGACCCAACCACTTTTAGTAAAGGAGATCGCTTTTTATGAGTTTTACAGAAGGAAAAACGGTTAGAAAACGGCCGAAATACTTACAGATCATTGATTATATAAAAGAGAAAATAGGAAATGGAGAATGGCCGATTGGAAGTAAGATTCCAAGCCAGCGCACGCTTGCTAAACACTTTGAAGTAAACAGAAGCACAGTCATTACAGCTTTAGAGGAATTGACGGCGGATGGATTAATCGAAGGCAGAATGGGTAAAGGGACAGTTGTGATCAATAATACATGGACACTCTTAGCTAAAAATTCCTCCCCAGATTGGGATCAGTATGTAAACTCCGGAATTCAGCAGCCAAGCAGAAGAATCGTCCAAGAAATCAATACATCAGAATCAAATCCGGAACTTATTCAGCTCAGCAAAGGAGAGCTTTCAAATGAGATTTTTCCTTTAGCTGTTATGAAAGAGATAATGGGAAAGGTCTCTCAAAACATAGAGGCATTCGGGTATGAGGAACCAAAAGGATATCTGCCTTTGAGAGAAGCATTAAGCGGCTATTTAAGAACAATCGGGATTCAAGCTTCGCCTTCTTCCATTCTTATTGTTTCTGGAGCGCTGCAGGCCTTACAGCTTATATCAATGGGGCTTTTGCAAAGAGGATCGACCGTATTTCTCGATCAGCCGTCTTATCTTTATTCGCTGCATGTATTTCAGTCAGCCGGGATGAATCTTACCGGGCTCCCTATGGATAAAGAGGGACTTCTGCCAAACCACATTCATATGACAAAGGGAGAACGGGGAAGAGCCATATTATATACAAATCCCTGTTTTCATAATCCAACCGGCATTTTAATGTCAGAACGGCGGCGGGAAGAAATCCTAACGGCAAGTGAGAAAAACCAGCTTCCCATTATTGAAGATGATATATATCGTGAGCTGTGGATAGATAACATTCCGCCGGCGCCTATTAAAACGATGGATAAGAATGGCCATGTTTTATATTTGGGAAGTTTATCGAAAACGTTAAGTCCGGGATTGAG
This sequence comes from Bacillus siamensis, assembly GCF_051628075.1. Lineage (NCBI taxonomy): Bacteria > Bacillati > Bacillota > Bacilli > Caryophanales > Bacillaceae > Bacillus > Bacillus siamensis. The sequence goes on along the minus strand of NZ_CP155579.1, from coordinate 3,865,133 downwards.
AATTGGATGGATGGTGGGGCCGGAACCAGTGATTGAACGTTTATCTGATATTAAAATGCAGACAGATTACGGCTCCAGTTCATTATCTCAAAGGGTTGCGGCGGAGTGGCTGATATCCGGGGAATATCAGCAGCACTTAGAATATGTCAGACATCAATTAAAGATGAGAAGGCGACATGTGACGAGAGCTTTGGAAACCTATATGAAGAAAGCAGCTCAATGGAGTATTCCAGAGGGGGGATTTTTTATTTGGTTAAAAATAATCCCTTCAATATCTATGAAATTACTTTATAAAAAAGCTTTAGCAAAGGGAATTCTGCTTAATCTTGGGAGTATCTATGCTCAAGAAAAAGGGAATTATATTCGCCTGTCATATGCTTATGCATCCTTGGAAGACCTTCAAAAGGGAATTTATGAATTGGGTTTGATTATTGAGGAATTGGCAAGCAGATAAATTTAAAAGACAGCGGCATGCCGGAATTCAAACTGCATGGTTCGTTTTAAACTTGGCGAATCGGGATGAGGTGAGTGACAAGGCAGAGATAGATAAGAAAATTTAAGGGAGATCAGAATATTCTAATCTCCTTTAACTACGGTCAATCTTGCATCCGGCCGTTTGTTATTCGGTTAAGCCAACTCTTTTGTCATTAAGACATGCGGGATGCCGTCTTCCATAAATTCCGGTGAATCTGTCTGATAGCCCAGTTTGTGATAAAAGCCTTCCGCTTGTGTTTGTCCATGCAGTTTACATTGGGTGATGCCTTTTTCTTTTATCATGTTTTCTAATTCGCGTATGATGACTTTGCCCAACCCGTATTTGCGGTAAGGCTTCAGGATGCAGATTCGTTCGAGCTTGCCTGAATGGTTTACGATGCGGACGCGTCCTGTGCCGGCAGGCTGATTTTCATGATAAACCAAGACATGCCCGCACTGTTCCTGAAGCGTATCAAATTGATCAAACTCATCGGATTCGGGTACTTGCTGCTCCTCAATGAATACTGCTTTTCTAATCTCAAGCGCTGCTTGTAAATCAATTTCCGTCGTTATTCTTTTTATCCTCATCATTAACCAATCCTTTTCACATATTAGTCTGGACTGCACGGCTCGCTTGTGGTCTTATAGAAGTAACAATAAAACAATTATATTGTAAATGCAACAAAATACGAAGGGTTTGAAAAGATATGACTGATATTTTGCGGGAAATCGGCATGATTGCACGGGCATTGGATTCCATCAGCAATATTGAATTTAAAGAATTAGACTTAACAAAAGGGCAGTATCTCTATCTTGTTCGTATATGTGAAAACCCGGGAATGATACAGGAAAAATTGGCGGAAATGATTAAAGTCGACCGAACAACAGCGGCGAGAGCGATAAAAAAACTGGAAATACAAGGGTTTATTGAAAAGCGGCCTGATGATCAAAATAAAAAAATAAAAAAACTGTTCCCGACCGAAAAAGGAAGAAAGGTTTATCCGTTATTGCAAAGAGAAGGAGAGCACTCTGCGGAAGTAGCCTTGGCCGGCTTTACATCTGAAGAAAAAGAAACCATTTTCAGCCTTCTTCAGCGGGTGAGAAAAAATATAGAACATGATTGGGAATATGTGAAGAAGGGAAACAAAAGGGATTATTAATGGATAATAGTTCCTTTTACTGTTTGATTGTGTTTTGAATGATTAAAGCCGTAAATGGATACTTTATCTGTAAAATCACCTTCCTCGGTTCCTGCTTCACAATCGGCTGATCGGCTTATTTTTAACGAAAAGTATCAATTATGGTATATTTAAATAAGACAAAATAATTGAAGCGGGGAATGATATGAATACAATCGAAAAACAAAAACGTAAGAAATCCAAAGCAAAATCCATCGTACGGGCCATCATGGTCATCATCGGCGGAATCATTGCCGCGTATGGGCTGGAAACCGTATTGATTCCGAATAGTGTATCTGACGGCGGGGTGACCGGACTTAGCATTGTCGGTTCACAGCTGTTTCATTTGCCTCTAGGGATCTTAATTGCGGTGATCAATATACCGTTTGTCTGGTTGGGATATAAGCAAATCGGGAAAGGTTTTGCGTTTCTATCCATTATCGGCATTATCTCACTTGCCGCGGGTACAAGCTTTTTCCATCACACGCCGGCTATCATCGAGGGAGACACTCTGTTAATCACCGTTGTCGGCGGGATTATTCTCGGCTTGGGAATGGGCTTGGCATTGCGCAACGGCGGCGCATTAGACGGAATTGATATGCTGGCCGTGCTGCTGTCACGGAAATTGCCGTTCGGCACGAGCGACCTCATTTTATTTTTAAACATTTTTGTGTTTATTTTTGTTTCTTTTGTATTCGGACTGCAAGGCGCTTTGCTTTCCGTGATTGCTTACTACATTGCGTCTAAGGTGATTCATGTGGTTGAGGAAGGCTTAAGCGGTTCTAAAACATTTCAGATTATCACCAACGAGCCTGCATTAATGGTCGAAACCATTCGTGAGGAATTAGGCCGAAGCGCTACGTATAAAGAAGCATACGGCGGTTTTTCTCATGAAAAATTCCAAGAAATCACATGTGTCATCAACCGTTTGGAAGAGACCAAACTGAAGGAAATTATTAATGACATTGATAAGCACGCCTTTGTAACGGTATATGATGTGGCTGAAGTAAAAGGCAGTAATTTCAGAAAAGTTCATAATCATTAAGAAGCGAGCTGCCGTTCACCGGCAGCTTTTTTTAAAAGGAGAAAAAAAACTTGCAAAAAAAGAATAGCGGGTGTATATTATTGATATATCAAACATTGACTAGTCAATTAATTGCGCAAAAGAAAGTAGGGATGGGTTTTGACAGCATGTTGTTCAGAGGAAGGCGAGATTTTATATCAGCTTCAATCACTGCATAAAGTAATCGGAGCGAAGTTTGAAGCGTGCACCGGAATCAGCCAATCCCGTCTTGAGCTTCTCGCCGTGCTCTTTCACGTCGACGAGATCAGTCAAAGCGATCTTCAGAAAAAGGTGAATATTGATGGTGCGGCTGTAACAAGACACTTGAAACAGCTTGAAACCAAAGAAATGGTCACAAGAAGGCGCAAACCTGAGGACAACCGCATTATACTTGTCCGGCTTACTGAACAGGGACGGGAGAGAATTGAGACTTCCAAAAAAGAGAAGGAGCGTTTCATAAAAGAAATGCTAGCCGGTGTCAGCGCGGAAGAACGCAGTATGTTAAAAAACGTATTGTCGCAGATGCAGAATAATATAGAAAATATGAAAGCATAGGAGTGTATTACACATGAAAACAGAACTGAAAACAAACGACTTTATGGACATTATGAAAGGCCGCCGTTCCATTCGCAATTACGATCCGGCTGTAAAAATCAGCAAAGAAGAAATGACTCAAATCCTGGAAGAAGCAACGACAGCGCCGTCTTCAGTTAACGCGCAGCCATGGCGTTTCCTCGTCATTGACAGCCCTGAAGGAAAAGAAAAACTCGCGCCGCTCGCCAGCTTTAACCAAACGCAAGTCAGCACATCATCTGCGGTGATCGCGGTTTTCGCAGATATGAACAGTGATGACTATTTAGAAGAAATTTATTCAAAAGCGGTCGAACTGGGCTACATGCCGCAGGAGGTAAAAGACAGACAAATCGCTGCGCTGACGGCACACTTTGAAAAACTGCCGGAGCAAGTAAACCGTGAAACGATTCTGATTGACGGAGGCCTCGTTTCCATGCAGCTGATGCTTACGGCACGCGCGCACGGCTATGACACAAACCCGATCGGCGGCTACGACAAAGAAAAGATCGCCGAGGTTTTCGGAATGGATAAAGAGCGTTATGTACCGGTCATGCTGTTATCAATCGGAAAAGCGGCAGACGAAGGATATGCTTCCTACCGTCTTCCTATCGAAACCATCGCACAATGGAAATAAGGTTGAAGTGAAGCTGAGAGGAGAGAGACAGTGGACATGATTGCAGCTGTTTTCGTCGGAATTGTAGCTTTAGAACATATATTTATCATGATACTTGAAATGTTTTTTATCAATTCGAAGGCTGCCAAGCGGTCCTTCAAATTGCCGAAGCATTTAGAAGGTGATCGGAATGTGGCGGTCATGTTTGCAAATCAAGGTCTGTATAATGGATTTCTGGCTGCCGGCCTCATTTGGGGGCTGATCCTCGGAGCTGATCCGATTGGCCATATGATTCAATTGTTTTTCGTCATCTGCGTGGTCATCGCCGCTCTTTTCGGCGGCTTTACTTCAAGCAAATCAATTATCGTAAAACAAGGACTTCCGGCTGTTTTAGCGCTTATTTTTCTTTTATTGGCGTAGCAGACGGAGTGAGGGCTTCCTTCTCGGAAGCCCTCTTTTTTTATTCTGTTTTGAAAAATATTCCTTATATGCATCAGTTTCATGCAAACTAACAATTAGAAGTTATAGATCGGGTAACGTATGATAAGTGAAAATAAACAAATCAGCGGAGGCAATCAATGGATTGGCATCAGATTAATTATTTTCAGACAGTGGCGCAAGTGCAGCATATTACACAGGCAGCAAAACAGCTGTCCATATCTCAGCCCGCTCTCAGCCGTTCGATTTCAAAGCTTGAAGACGAGCTGGGCGTTCAGCTTTTTGACCGCAAAGGCAGAAATATTTATTTGAATCGGTACGGGAAAATGTTTTTGCATCGTGTGGAACAATCTATCAGACAAATTGAAATCGGTAAGCAGGAAGTATGGAATGAAATACATCCCAACAGCGGCACAATTTTATTGTCTTTTTTGCCGTCACTTGGCATGAGCATGGTTCCGGACATCATCAGTTCGTTTCAACACATGTATCCTCATGTCAAATTTCAGCTGACCCAAGCGTCAAATCAGCAGATTATCGAGCAATTAACATCAAGAGAAGTGGATATCGCACTGACTTCTCTTCGTGATGAAAACGATGAGGTGATCTGCCAGCCGCTTTTAACAGAAGAGTTATATTTAGCCGTTTCTGCTGAACATCCGCTCGCCTCATATGATGAAATTGATTTGAAAATGGCGGAGCATGAACCGTTTATCTCTTTTAAAGATACAAATGTTCTTCACGGCATGATTAAAGAGTTGTGTGAAAAAGCGGGATTTTCACCGGATGTCGTATTTGAGGGAGAAGATATTGTGACAGCTTCCGGGTTAGTCGGCGCTAAACTGGGTGTGTCTCTTATCCCTGACTTGCACGTTTTTGATAAACGAAAGGTCAAACTTCTCAGTGTCACCAATCCAATCTGTGAAAGAGAGATTGGTTTGGCTTGGAGGAAAGACGGCTATTTATCGCCGGCAGCGGAGAATTTTATAGCGTTTATTCAAACCCGGCTTAACAGAAAAGGGGGAAGATAATGACTTACATTCGCCGCGGCACACTTCAATTCAAAAAGGTAAACTTCGCTTTGTTTGCTGGCGGGTTTTGCATGTTTGCCATCCTTTGGGGAACGCAGCCGCTGCTGCCTGATATCGCAAACGATTTTCATCTGTCACCGGCGGTTTCAAGCTTAAGCCAATCAGCGGCAACGATTGCTTTGGCTATCACTCTGGTATTCGCCGGTTTTTTCTCAGAAATGTACGGGCGGAAGCAGATAATGGGCGTGTCATTATTTGCTGCATCCGTCCTAGCCGTTCTCACAGGGTTTGTTTCGGACTTTCAGCTGCTCGTCGTTTGCAGGGCGTTGCAGGGAGCCGCATTAGCGGGGCTTCCCGCGGCGGCAATGGCTTATTTAGCTGAAGAAATTGAGCCGGACAGCTTAGGGATGGCAATGGGGCTTTATATCAGCGGAAATTCGATAGGCGGCATGACGGGGCGCATCATCAGCGGCTTTCTGACGGATTCCTTCAGCTGGCATACGGCTTTGCTGACGATCGGTCTCATCAGTTTGCTGGCAAGCATTATCTTCTGGACGACCCTTCCTGCTTCTTCTCATTTTACGTCCCGGATATATAAAAGAAACGACATTTTCACCTCATTTTACCTTCAATACAGGACGCCCGGTTTCGGCTGCCTTTTGATCATCGGTTTTTTACTGGAAGCCGGCTTTGTATCTTTATATAACTATATCGGTTTTCAATTGATGAAGCCGCCTTATTCACTAAGCCAAACGGCAGTCGGATTTATTTTTCTCGTATACCTTGTCGGAACGTTCAGTTCAACGTGGATGGGCATGTTAGCAGACAAATATGGTAAAAGGAGAATTCTTTCACTCTCATTGGTGATTGTCATGATTGGTGTCTGCATTACTTTATCTGCTGATATAGGGATCATGATTTTAGGAGTTGCGATTTTCACATTCGGCTTTTTTGCGGGCCATTCGATCTCCAGCAGCTGGGTTGGCGAACTGGCAGTACGCGATAAGGCACAGGCCGCTGCCTTATATTTGTTTTCCTATTATGTGGGAGGGAGCATCGGGGGGACTGCAAGCGGCGCTTTCTATCACCAATTCGGCTGGGGCGGCATTGTCACCATGATCACGGCGCTTTCTGCCGTTTCAGCCGCCGTTTCAGTCTGGCTGGGATTATTGACGAAACGAAAAAAAGATAAACACCAATAGGCGTTTATCTTTTTTGAATTACAGATAAATGCTTACCGCAGAATAGATGAGCAGCAGACACATCACGATCCGAAATGCTTTATCGTGTTTCTCAAAGAGATGTTTAAAAACAGAGCCGAACGCCGACCAGAGCAGTAAAGCCGCCCAGCCCAGGAGAATAGCCGACGCGAGCCAGAAAGCAATCAATGGATACGTGTGCTGAAATGGCAATATAAAAGCGCTCATTAAGGTTAAAAAGAATAAAATACTCTTTATATTGATCATTTGAAACAGAAATCCCGATAGAAAAGACGATCGTGTTTTTTCAGAATCGCCTTTGGATGTTTTGGGCAGAGAGATCTGCCAAGCCAAATAGAGCAAATAGACAGCTCCGGCGATTTTAAAGTAGGGTTCCACGACGGGAATCCAATGATAAACACTCATTGTGAACAGACCGCTGAGAATGCCGAGTGCTGCAAATCCCGTCAGGATGCCGCCATTAAAACGCCATGACCCGATAAAGCCGGCTCTGCGCGCTTCATTCATCATTAAAATATTGCTCGGCCCGGGCGTGATAGATGTCATCAGGACATAAGAAAGAAAAGCTATGATACTCATTAAATCACCTTCATTTGCTAATGTGATGGAGCCGTTTTTTATTGTATGATAAGAATAGGTATAAATAAAATTGAAAAACAAAATCGCATTATTGATTTTTTCGATACATCTTAGAGGTGAATTCATATGGAGATCAGACATCTGATTACATTTCAGACCATTGTAGATAAGGGAAGCTATACAGGGGCGGCGGCAAAGCTGGGTTATACGCAGTCGACGATTACGACTCATATTCAAGAGCTTGAACAGGAGATCGGCGGAGCGTTATTTACGTACGAAAAAAGACGTTTGAAGCTGACGCCTTTAGGAAGAGAGCTGATTCCGTTAGCCGAGGATTTACTTTCCGCCCATGACAAGATCAAAAATATGCAAAGCATTCACGAGATTAAAGGCGTTTTAAAAATTGCGGCGCCGGAGTCTTTGACCATCTCCAGGCTGGGGCCGATTATCAGGGAATATTCCATGAAGTATCCGAACGTCAGTATCATATTGAGCAACGGAACATGCGGACAGAATCAGGTGGAATTGTTAAGCGGCCGTGTGGATATTGCATTTATGGTTTATCCGGAGATACAAATTGAAAAATGCATTCATCATTCCTTATTGGAGGAACGCATCGTCCTCGTGGCAGGCAGTGACGCACCGGATCATTTTGACGATTATCAACAAAGCGGCAAAAACTTTTTTATTACAAATGAAGAAGGATGCAGCTACCGGACCATGTTTGAAAGGTTTCTCGTCAAACATGATATCAGTCATTTGCAAATAATGGAATTGTGGAGTATAGAGGCCATTAAGCAGACGGTGATGAGCGGAATCGGTTTCTCTGTTTTACCTTATATCACGGTAAAAGAAGAGGTAAAGGCGGGGAAGCTGAAAATTCTTCAGCAGTCGGAGCCGTTCGAGCGGCTTTACTCTCATATGCTGGTCAAAAAGAAAAAATGGCAGCTTCCGGCCGCCGAGGCTTTTGTTTCGCTTGTTCTTGAGTCGTTTGGTGATAAATAATGTTTAGGTAAATTTGAAAGCCGATGCGTGCAAGCATCGGCTTTTTTTCGTCAGGACGGCATTGTTCAGCCGAAATGTTCAATCACATGCTGTTTGAACGTTTCAGCAACAGGAGATAAAAATCTGCCTTCTATCCAGGCGATGCCGATCACGCGCTGGCATTTTGGCCAGCTGATGCGTATTTTTGAGAGGTTGCTTTGATCCAATCCTTTTAAATCAGGCAGAATGGAAACGCCGAGACCGGAGGCCGTAAAGCCGGCCGCAGTTGCCGCCTCTTCACTTTCGAACATAATCTTCGGATGGATATCTGCCTGTTCAAATAGCTGATCAGCCGTCATACGGAGCGCATACCCCTCTTTCAGCAATATAAAAGGTTCTTCGGCGAGTTCGTCCAGGATGACGGTTTCACGATGCGCCAGCCGATGTCCTTTCGGTACATATAAAAAGAGTTCCTCACTCCATAATTGCACCCATCGAATCGACTTTTCGGGTTTAGTGGATGCGAGAAGGCAGAGATCAAGCTTACCTTCTTTCAGCTGATCGAGCAGCCAATAGGAATGGTTTTGTCTTAATGTAATGCTGATCCCGGGGTGTTTTTGCTGAAAGGTCTTGATGACATCCGGAACGATGGCTGTCCCGAGTGTATGTAAAAATCCAAGAGATACTTCTCCTTGATCCGGCTGCAATAAAGCCTGAATTTCCTCTCGGCCGTCAGTATACTCTTTCATCATGGTCTGAACCCGTTTTAAAAACATTGCTCCGTATTTGTTCAATGTAATCGAACGGCCCTGTCTGTCAAACAGCGGGACGCCTAAGTGGTTTTCCAATCGGGAAATTGAGCGGGAGAGTGCGGGCTGTGAGATGGACAATAGCTTTGCGGCTTTTGTGACATGCTCAGTTTGTGCGAGCGTTTGGAAATATTCAAGCTGTTCCCATTCCATCAATGTCACCTCTTTCATTTTATTACTTATAGGCATTATAGATATATTTATTATGCATTATACATCATAAGAGGCAGGTGCCAGTATGGCAATGGCATATATGTACACAACCGAAAATCTCGTTTTTTCTATTGGTATCCTTCGTTGTGCTATGAGCCAGGGTGTTTCATTATTCTTTTGCTGAAAGTTTCCTTTCTGCTCATGAAAGACTAATAGATGGAGTGAACTCAGTTTTTTAAGAGAGCTGATCGGTAAATATGGTATGATTTACATAATTAGGGAGCGGGGTTGCAGAAGATGAATTTGAAGAGGGCGTATTACTCTATTTTATACAGCCAGACCGCTATCAATTTAGGGTTCTCACTTTATACGATGGCTGTTATCTTGTTTTTGTTTACAAAAACCGATTCGACGGCGGCGGCCTCTCTCATGACGTTCGTCAGCATTGTCTTTCGCGTATTGGGAAGCGCCGTTTTGCCGCTGGTCACCGCCCGGTTCACGCTTCGGTCTTTGTTAATCGGTTCTCAATTAATACAGGTGACACTGTTAGTCTGTTTGTTTTTTGTCATCCAAACGAGTTCATCCGCTTTCTTTTTTCTGCTGTTTTGTCTGATCGGAGGGATTTCTTTTTGCAACGGCTGGTTCGCTCCGATAAAAAGCGCGCTGATTGGAGAAATCATTCCTTCTGATCAAAGGGCAAAGGCGAACGGCTTATTATCTGCGGCGGATCAGACCGTACAGTTTGCCGGATGGTCTCTGGGCGGCGTCATCATCGCGTTTTTGGGAGAAAGCTATACAATAATCATCACTGTCATGTTACTGGTTTCTTCGGTTTTGGGCATCATTCTGTTTCTTCAAGTACACATCTGTGCGACGGCAGCAGTCAGGGAACGTTCACTTTTTGCAGATGCGGCAAGCGGCTGGGTGTATTTATTTCAGCAGAAACAGCTGCGGGCCCTTATGGTGATGGATGTGATCGAATCGTGGGCAGGCATGATATGGATCGGATCTGTGTCCTTAACTTATGTGCATGACGTCCTTCAAAAAGGAGAAGCGTGGTGGGGATATGTGAACGGAGCCTATTATGCAGGGACGATGATCGGCGGCTTGATCATCTATAGGTTATCCGGTAAGTTTCAGCGCGGCCTCATTCCGATTATGCTGACGGGAGCCTTGGCATATGGAATGCTCACTTTTATTTATGGATTGACCAGCAGTGCCGTTCTGGCCCTTTTTCTGGTGCTGTGTATGGGGCCGGCTTGCGTATTAAGAGATCTGACGCAGGAAACCTTTCTTCAAAACATCACGACCGAACAGACACGAGTCAATATATTAGCGGCGAGATCAGCATTCGTTCAATTGATCTTTATGTTTTCCATTATCGGAACGGGGATGATCTCGGATGTATTCGGCGCGCGGTTTATTTATATAAGCGCGGGGATTCTTTTATTATTTTCAGCCTTTATCGGGTTTTCTCAGCTGCAAATGAAGAAAACGGTACAGAGCCGCATGTAGCGTGGTATAATGAGGAACTTACGTTCTGTATCGAGAGAGGAGAGGGTTTTGTGGGACATCTGGCACTGCAATTGTATGATTATCATCTTTGGGCAAATCAGCAAATATTCACCCGGCTTAAAGAGCTTCCGGAGGATGTGTACCGTAAAGAGATTCAAAGTGTCTTTCCGTCGATAGCCGGTGTATTGACTCATGTGTATCTGTCGGATAAGGGGTGGTTTGATGTGTTCTCCGGTGGGCGTCTGGAGGATACGCTGAAATCAGCTGAACAGCAAAAAGAGGACATCTTGTCTAAAGCGATAGAAGAGCTGGAAGATCTATTTTTGGAATTATCAGACCGATATCAACTATTTTTGCAAAAGGAGGAAAATATCAATCTCTCCCTTGAAATAGAGCATCCGTCAGGTGACATCATGAAAACCACGGCGGCCGATATGATTCTCCATGTTGTGAACCACGGAACGTATCATCGCGGGAATATAACAGCCATGCTCAGACAGATGGGGTATGCTTCTGTGCCGACGGATTACGGTATTTATTTATATATAAACAAAAAGTAAACAAGACAGCCAAGTCGGCTGCCTTGTTATATCCGTAAAAAGCCAAATCATATGATTTGGCTTTTTCGTTTGCTAAGACATGTTCTGCAGACGTTCTAAACCGTTTTTCCAATTCGCTTCAAGCGCTGCAAGGGCAGCGGCGTCATCCTGTTGTTCTAATGCGTGAATGATAGCAGCGTGTTCATTGTATGATCTGGTCAATGCATCATCTTCGCTGAAATAGCGGATCTCCATTCTCTGGATTTTCACCTTCAGGCCCGCAAGCAATTTGCAGAGTTCGGCATTGTCTGTAAGCAGAATGATGCGATGGTGAAATGCATTATCCGCTTCCAGAATGGCCATTTTATCGCCGGCTTTCACCGTTTGAAGCAGCTCCTCATTAAGCTGTTTCAATTCCTGAATCACTGCAGCGTCCATATGCGGGAGGGCTTGCTGCAGTGCGAGTTTTTCAAGCGTCCAGACAATGGAATACAAGTTTTCCGCTTCTTTTAACTCAATCGGAGCGACAAGCGTCCATCTGTTTGCCTTTGTCATGACCAAGCCGTCATCTTCCAAGCGCAATAAGGCTTCCCGTATCGGAGTGCGGCTGATTCCCAATGTTTCCGACAGTTCCTTGTCCTTTAACTTTGTTTCAGGTTTGAGCCTGCCTGTTATGATCCAGTTTCTGAGCGTGTGATACACTTCGTCCCGCATGATGGTTCTTTTCAGCACAGGTTCTTTGTTTTGATTATCCAATGGAACACCTCATGAATCGTAGTATACATACAAGCATTTTAACACAGTCTGAACGCCGGTTAGAAATGAAGAGAGATCTAAGGATGAATTGAACCGAGATGCTTTATCTCAATATGCTGAAAGTCAGCGGAACCGCCTTCAGAATAGAGCGTGATTCCCTGATCTTCGGGTTTTGGAAACACTTCATTTGTGAGAACGGTTTTTCCGTCATCTGCAAATACTTCAATACTCGTTTTATCCACAAGAATTTTCAGATGAACGCGCCCTTTTTTTCCGTCAAATGGCGCTTTGCTTTCAGTATATGTCCCGGTTTTATCAGGCTGATCTGTAAATGATCTGTTCACATAGGCACAGCCGTCTTCTGCTGAAATACCGACATCAATATGCCGCTTTTGGTCTGCTGATTCTCTGAGTCTGACGCCTGCATTTTTGATATCAGACCAAGAGATATCCATATCAAGCTGATACGTATCACCCTTGATCGGCAACGTTTCAGAACCGTTCACCTGTTTGTCTTCAGTGCCGTCCGTTGAAGAGGTTAATTGGTTCAATGCTTCAACCGGCTCTGACATCAGGCTGTAGGTGCCGCCATCCTGCTGCTGAAGGCGGATTTCACGAACGATAGAATCCGTGCCGTTAAAGCCGTTCTTTAGTGTCGGAGTTTCATTCGGATAATCCCAATTGTTCATCCATGCCAGCGCATAGCGTTTTGTCAGCGGATCTTTGCTATTGCCGTCCTCAAATGTGACGCCGCCGTACCAGTCAAACCCGTAATCGAGCCATTGCGGCTCCGCTTGATCGGCAGTAAATTCTTTTCCGTCAAAGTTTCCGGTCCAATAAGCGTACGTATTCGGTTTGCCCTGAGGTTTGCCGTTTGCGCTTGCGCCGAGAATCCACTTGGCCGTTCCGTCATCTGCACGCATCATATAAAGGTCAGGGCATTCGATGAGGCCGATCTGCTGGGTAATAAAACCGCCCGTGTAATGCCAATTCTTTAAATCGGGTGATTCATAAAAGCCGATTTTTTCGCCCTCGGCCATGGCCATCACCCATTTATTATCCTGTTCATCCCAAATCACCTTCGGGTCCCGGAAATCTTTAGTGCCAGGGTTTTTCATGACGGGCTGATCACTATAGGATGTAAATGTTTTTCCTTTATCCGTGCTGTACCATAAATATTGTTCTTGTGCTTCGGTTTTGGCCGTCGGCTGCGTTGTAATGGCGACCAGTGCGTTTTTGCCGAAGCCTGCCGTGTTGTGTTTATCAATGACGACAGAACCGGACCATATATCGCCGTTTGGGTTGGTGTATTTCGGAATAGCCGTGCCTTCGTCCGTCCAGTGCACCAAGTCCTCTGATACAGCGTGCCGCCATTCTGTGCCGTTGCCGTTCGGATAATCCCGATTATAAAGATAATAGTAATGATATTTCCCATCGAAAAAAACGGGTTTTTGAGGGTCGTTTTTCCATTTGTCCGGGGTTGTGAAATGATATGCCGCCCGGTAATCCGGTTTATTCTTCGTGTTTGTTTTAGAGGAATTGTTGCTTTTGTCCGGCAGTAAGCCGACAAACAGGAACGCACCCAGAATGATCAATATTGCAATGGGCCATTTTCGTGCCATGATTGAATTCACCATCTTGTTTAGAAATAAAAGAAAATGCCAATGAAATATCGGCATTTTCTTTTTATTATGATTAGTTGTTAACCGTAAGCTGTCCTTGTTCAAGGATGCTGTTTTTGACAACGGATGTTTTCTGACCTTTGATGTTCATTAAGAAGCTTGGCGCAAAAGTTGCTTTTTTATCCTCAAAGAAGCCTCTGTTTGTCATGTAGCTTGTGATTACGACATTGTTGCCTTTGGCTTGAGGCACTGCGAAGTGAGAGTATGTGAATGTCACATCGTTAGGATCAAGACCCATTTGCAGTACAAGACCTGTTTTGTTAAGCGGCTTGTAAGGACCTGTTAAAGAGTTTGATACATAACCAAGCATATAAATATCGTTTGAATTAATACCGTCGATCGTCATTTTTGAACCGCGTGAATCAGTGAACAAGTACCATTTGCCGTTCATTTTGAAAACGTTCGCGCGCTCGATTTCATCAGTTACCGTGTTTGAAGTGATCAGCGGCTTCATGACTTTTTTCAATGTGTAATCATTATTTAACTCTATCATACCGAGGGCGCCGTTCGCTAATTCAGCATCGCGTTTTTTAGCACTCTGCTGAAGCTTCTGGCTTTCTTTACGGAAGAAGTTCGTGCTGCCGCCGTAGTACGCTTTGTTAAATAAAGATTCTTCGCCTTGGTATCCGTTATCTGTTCCTGTGTTGGCTTCGAATACAAGGTATTTATGGCCTTTGTCTTCAACGTAGTGAGGGTCTCTCAGCGTATGGTTGTCGCCGGATGTATAGTTGCCTTCATCGATAAACTGCTGAACGTTCTGATATGTTTTTCCGTCGCCGTCAAAAATCGTTTTGTGGTCTTCCACTCCGTTGATGTTGAGCGTGCTGTCAGATTTTGACACATTTACCTGCGCCGTTGTAATACTTTGTTTGCCGTAATGTTTACCGGAAAAGTCAGTGTAGAATAAACGGATTTTTCCGTCAGAAGTAAGGGTGGCAGAACCGGACCATTCTTGTGTCTGATCTTTCAGGATTTCATCGTTGGCGTCGAACTTATCGCTGTCTTTAAAGACACGGCCCGCGTTTTTCCAGCTGTCGATCGAGTTGTCGCCGACCTTTTGATAAAACATGTAGATTGATGTGTCATCAGCGTCTTTCGGGCTTCCAGCAAGAGCAAACACGACGTGATAGCCGTTGTATTCAGCTACTGTTCCGTCAGCGTTTTGGAGCGGCCAGCTGTCCCACACATCCAGTCCTTTTGCAGATTCAATATTTTTAATCGTTGATTGATCGAATTGAGGCACTTGGTATTTTTCATCTTGCTGCTGTTTAGGGATCTGCAGCATATCATGGCGTGTGATATGAGAGACGCCGTACGTTTCTTTGTAAGGTTTTTGGGTATTTTCTTTCGCGAAGGCTTGAGTCGCTCCCCCTGCCAGAAGTGCAGTCGTAAAAGTTAGAACTGTGGCTCTTTTTGCAAATTTTTTGATGTTCATGTCCATGTCTCCTTTTGTATGTACTTTGTTGCGATCTGCCGATTCGATCCTCCCGCATTCATGGATGGCAGGTTCGTTACAGAAAAAAAGACCTAAAATATGCCAGGGGTGACGCCAAAGAATACACTTTGCCCTTAACACATTTTAGGTCTTGCCTGCTTTATCAGTAACAATCCTGCGTGATTTACTTGTCGACATCATTCTATTCGACTCTGAATCTATTGACAACTGGTCTAATTTCCTCTTTTGGAAGATAGTAAAATGAAAAAAGACCCTTTAATATATGGGTAATTGAGACTAAGGGGTGCTCCAGGCCTAGGAAAAAACCTCTCTAAAAAAAGAGAGGTTATTTTTTCTTGATAGATAATAAAGCGATGGTGGCTAAAATCAATAAAGTACCCAGCCATTCTGATAGTCCGAAGGGAACATGCAGCCAGATCACTGCTAAAAAAGCTGCCGACAGCGGCTCCGCACAGGCGAACAGGCTGGTTTCAGAGGCACTCAGATATTTCAGGCTTTCCAAGTAGCAATAAAAAGCGATGATCGTTCCGAAAATGATGATAAATACAATCGCCGCATATGCGGATAATGACCATTGGCCTTCAAACTTCCAAGGCGGCCGGACTAAGCTGAGAGCGGCTCCGCCGATCAGCATGCCCCATCCGACAATAATGGCCGATCCCCATTTCTTCAAAAGCCGATGCGGCTGAAGAGTGTAAAACGCCAGTGCAAAGGCTGAGCTGATACCCCAAAAGACGGCCAGGCCGGAAATGGACAGGCTGCCGGCATTCCCGTGCGTGACCAAAATAAATGTGCCTGCAGCCGCTAATAAGACAGCGAGCAGTTCTTTTCCTGAAGGCATTCTCTTTGCGCGAATCGCTAAAAAGCATGTAATAAGGGCAGGCCCTAAATATTGAAGAACGGTAGCGGTAGCCGCATTGCCGTACTCAATTGCCGCGAAATAGGTGTATTGAACGCCTAACATTCCGAAAATCCCGAATAAAAGAAGAGGAACCCTGTCCCGTCTGTCTTTCCAAACAGCCCATATGCGTCCTTTTTCTTTGCGGTACGCGATTCCGAGCAGAAGCGCCCCTGAAAGCAGCAGCCGTACAGAGGTCAGCCATTCTGTATTAAAATGGCGGTCCTGAAACAGATACTGGGCAACTGTTCCTGAGACCCCCCATAAGATAGCTCCTGTAAGCACAAGCCAAATTCCTGTTGTTCGTGAATAGGAAAGAGCAGCGTGTTTCTCCAGTGTAGAACCCCCCTTTGCTGTATTGATTTACAATTAATAGAAAACGCCTTTCATGTGATATATTATATATTACATATCAAAACGCGTCAAAGCGATTTTTTTGGTGAGCGCTTACAAAAAAGGTCGTAAAAAAAACACCCCGGCGAGTTCCCGGGGCGTTTTGGTTATTCTGCAATCGCGTCTGTTAAAACAGGAACGACTTGTTTCTTTCTGGATACGACGCCTTTTAAAAGAGCCGTGTTGTTTTCTAAAGTGACATTGAATGCTTTTTCCACTTTTGACGCCTGATCGCCGATGGCAAGCGCAAGGGAATCGTTTTCCAAAATGTCCGTAATCACGAGAAGGAACAGATCAAGGTTTTTCTCAGCAATGACTTTTGAAAGGGCCGCTTCTAAATCCGGCTGCCGCTTTTTGACATCTTCAATATCAACTGTGTTGACTTGGGCGATTTCGACTTTTTTGCTGCCGAGCGTGAACTCTTTCGCATCAAGGGAAATCAGCTCTTCCACCGTTTTTTTGCTTAAGTCTGCGCCTGCTTTCAGCATGTTTAAGCCGTACTCTTCCGCATCTACGCCGGCAATTTCAGCAAGCTCTTTTGCCGCTGCGATATCCTGCTCTGTGCAAGTCGGAGATTTAAATAAAAGTGAGTCGGAAATAATCGCTGACAGCATAAGACCGGCAATTTCTTTCTCGATTTTCACGTTATTTTCTTTGTACATTTTATTTAAGATCGTAGCCGTACAGCCGACCGGCTCTGCACGATAGTAAAGAGGTTCCGCCGTTTCGAAGTTGGCGATACGGTGATGGTCAATGACTTCAAGAACCTGAACGTCTTCAATATCCTTGATGCTTTGCTGGCGTTCATTGTGGTCAACAAGGATGACGCCGTTTACTTCGTTTGCGGCTGTTTCCACGAGACGCGGGCTCTCCTGCTTGAAATAATCAAGCGCGTATTGTGTTTCGCCGTTGACTTGTCCTAGGCGGACAGGCTCAGCATTGAAGCCGAGTTTATTTTTTAGATCAGCGTAGGCAATGGCAGAGCAAATGGTATCTGTGTCTGGGTTTTGATGTCCGAAAATAAGAATTTTTTCCATAATAACTCCTTGTCCTTTTTTGTAGTGTAAACAATCTTTTTATAGTTTAACACGTCTTGCGGAGGGTGTAATCTTCAAAACCTTAAAAATTGATGTGAAAAAGAAGCATTTTTGTTGAGAGTGGGAGCAGATTGCGAGTAAAATACTGGGTAAGTCAGATGCTAATCAGCATGTAGTATCAAAAAAGGTACTATGGAGGATGAATTATGAACATATATCCGAATAAAGAAGGTTGCCCGGTTGAGCTGACACTTTCCGTTATCGGCGGAAAGTGGAAGGGTATTTTGTTTTATCATATGATCAGCGGAAAAAAGCGGTTTAATGAGTTTCGGCGCATCTGTCCCAGTATTACGCAGCGTATGCTCACGCTTCAGCTTCGGGAGCTGGAGGCGGATGGCATCGTGCATCGTGAAGTGTATCAGCAGGTGCCCCCAAAGGTTGAGTATTCACTCACAGAATTCGGCAGATCGCTTGAACCGATCGTGCTGCAAATGAAGAAATGGGGAGACGCCAACCGGGAATTTCTCGAAACATACCGGGAAAAAACGTCGGCTCGAGATCAGTCCGCTCAAAAATAAGAAGCAGCAAAGGATGAGATTCCTTGCTGCTTTTTTTTATTTCATCGCAATGGCTTTTCTGGCGTTGCGGACGTCGTTTTTCAGCAATTCGCTCAAGTTATAAGCCGGATATTGACCGCGTTCTTCCATATACTCAAAGACCATTTGGTGCCACTTGATGGCCGCGTTTAAGTGCTTGACGAAGACAATTCTTAATTGAGGTGTGGCCGTTTCTGTAATGGCTCCGGCGTAATTACGGACAGATGTTTTGGCCATGCTCAGCAGCCCGCCGCTGTAAAAGGAGGAATCAGCTCGCTCTTCTGTCTCATCTTCACGAAAGCCGGGGGCTTCAGGGAAGAAGGGAAGCAGTTCACGCAGATTTTGTTCCAGCGAGTGGATGGAAAATCTGTAAAGCTGTTTTAATCTGGCATCGCTTACTTCGCGTTCCGTTCTTTTTAATTTCACAAGCCCGTTTGCCTGGAAAGCCACTAACTCGTGCAGTTCTAACGTTTCATGCCATGCTAATGTTCTCCGCTCAGTCATGGTGTGAGAATCTCCTTTATCCTTCATTTTCACTATCAGCATATGCCCCGGTCCTGATGTTGTTCCTGATGTTTTGAAGTTTCCAGAAAGGGAAACTCAATGTAAAGGAAATACGAAACAGAGGTGAAACTATATGTGGGACATGATAAAGAACTTCTTCCTTTTCAGCAGCGGTGTTTTACAGGCAACCACTCTCTTACTTATCGTTATCGTCTTGTTATTTGTACGGAAAACCAAAAAGAAAAACAGAGATACTTCTGGTTTCATGGACGATCAGGATCATTGATACAACGGGCATTCTTTCACTAGGATGTCCGTTTGTCTGTTTTCATGTTTCACATGGAACATTGGAGCCCTCTGCGTTCATTTTACTTACGATTTTGACTTATGTTAGAATAAATACGTGTATTTTGGAGAGTTTATGGAAAATTCAGGTCTTGGAAGAGACATTGCGGCGTCAAAAGAGCAGTCGTCTAAGCTGCTCTTTTCTATTCGTATGTTCTGAATGATACAAGGTTTGAGGTGAGTAAGTGAAGAATACAAGGGCTCTAATAGAAGGCGCCATTTTGATCAGTATTTTTGCAATCATTTCCCTTTTGGTCGTGTATCTCCCTTTACTGGGGGCGATTCTTCTCTTTGCTTTGCCGTTGCCGATCATTCTTTACACCATTCGGCACGGTCTGAAGCCGGGGATATGGATGGGCCTTGCCAGCCTCCCGGTCAGTTTTATTGTGAGTTCGTTTGCCGGGCTTACAGGCGCGTTTACGGCGGCCTGTACGGGGGTCGCTATGGGATATTACTTTAAAAAGAAACAGCCCGGTTATGCGGTTGCGGCCGGCGCTATTGCGTGTATGCTGTGCGGTGTCGTTATTTTTGTGTTCAGCATCGTGTTTCTTAATATGAACGTGGTTGATAACACTATGTCCCAGCTTCGAGAGTCGCTGTCTTTAGCAGAAACCATGTCAAAACAGCTGGGTTACGGAGATCAGTTCGGGAAGCAGACCAAGCTGATGGAAAGTCAGCTGAGCACGCTTCAATATCTTTTTCCGACTGCGCTTATATTGACCAGCATTGTTTCTGCTTTCCTCAGTTATGCTATGGCAAGGCCGTTTTTAAGGCGGTTTTTCCCTGATCTTCCGAAGATGAAGCCTTTTAGAGAGCTCAGACTTCCGCAAGTCGTTGTTATTTTGTACTTTGTTGTGACGATATTAGGGTTTCTGCATTTAGAAAAAGGGCATATGATGTATTCGGTTTCATTGAATGGGGGACATATTCTCAGCTTGCTGATTTGTATTCAAGGATTAGCGTTTATTTTTTTCTATTGCCATGAGATGGAGATGCCAAAAGCCGTTCCTGTATTAGCGATTGTGCTGGGTGTGATTTTTCCGCTCATCATGTCCGTGTATCTCCTCTTAGGCATCATTGACATAGGCTTTAACATAAGAAATAAGGTGACGCGAAATTGAGTGTGACTTACAGGTGGGGAGTTGATAGAAATGCCTAGTTTTTATGAAAAGCCGTTGTTTCGGTATCCCATCTATGCATTGATTGCATTGTCAATCATCGTAATCCTCATCAGCATTTACTTTAACTGGCTGATAGGAGCCGTCGGTGTTGTGCTGCTCGCCGTGATCTTGTTTTTCATTAAGCGTGCGGATTCTTTGATCAGAAGAGAAATTGACAACTATATCTCCACGCTATCCTATAGATTGAAAAAAGTAGGCGAAGAGGCATTAATGGAAATGCCTATCGGGATTATGCTGTTTAATGATCAATATTACATTGAGTGGGCGAATCCGTTTTTGTCTTCCTGCTTTAATGAAAGCACGCTCGTCGGGCGCTCGCTGTATGACACATGCGAGGCCGTCGTGCCGCTGATCAAGCAGGAGGTCGATTCGGAAACGATCACCTTGAATGAGCGGAAGTTTAAAGTGGTGATTAAAAGAGATGAGCGCCTGCTTTATTTCTTTGATGTGACGGAACAGATTCAGATTGAAAAGCAGTACGAAAATGAGAGAACCGTGCTGGCATATGTCTTTTTAGATAACTACGATGATGTCACACAGGGGCTGGATGACCAGACGAGAAGCACGATGAACAGCCAGGTCACCTCATTATTAAATGCGTGGGCGCAAGAGTACGGCATTTTCCTGAAGCGGACGTCCTCGGAACGGTTTATCGCGGTGTTAAATGAACACATATTAACGGAGCTTGAAAACGCGAAATTTTCGATTTTGGATGAAATCCGTGAAAAAACATCCGTTCACACTGTATCTTTGACCCTCAGCATCGGGATCGGCGCATCGGTTTCTTCCTTGAAGGAGCTTGGAGATCTGGCGCAGTCCAGCCTCGATTTGGCTCTCGGCCGCGGAGGCGACCAAGTGGCGATTAAAATGCCGAACGGCAAGGTGAAATTTTACGGCGGCAAAACGAATCCGATGGAGAAGCGCACAAGGGTGCGCGCCCGGGTGATTTCCCACGCACTCAAGGAAATTGTCTCAGAAAGCAGCAATGTCATTATTATGGGTCACAAATTTCCTGATATGGACGCAGTCGGAGCCGCAATCGGAATATTAAAGGTGGCGCAGGCCAATGGCAAGGAAGGCTACATCGTCATTGATCCGAATCAGATCGGATCAAGTGTTCAGCGCCTGATTGAAGAAATTAAAAAATATGAAGAGCTGTGGTCGCGGTTTATCACGCCGGAAGAGGCGATGGAAATTTCAAATGATGACACGCTGCTTGTCGTCGTGGATACACATAAACCGTCCTTTGTGATGGAAGAGCGTCTCGTGAACAAAATCGAGCACATCGTTGTGATTGACCATCACCGAAGAGGCGAGGAATTTATTAAAGACCCTCTGCTCGTTTATATGGAGCCATACGCTTCATCCACCGCAGAACTCGTGACGGAGCTGCTTGAGTACCAGCCGAAGCGGCTCAAAATCAATATGATTGAAGCGACAGCCCTGTTAGCTGGTATAATAGTGGATACGAAGAGCTTTTCCCTTCGCACGGGCTCGCGGACGTTCGACGCCGCTTCTTATTTGAGAGCGAAAGGCGCAGACACGGTTCTGGTGCAGAAAGTCCTCAAAGAATCAGTCGGTTCTTATATTAAGCGGGCGAAGCTGATCCAGCATACAGCTCTTTATAAAGAAAATATCGCGATTGCTTCTCTTCCTGAAAATGAAGAGGAGTACTTTGACCAGGTGCTGATTGCGCAGGCTGCTGATTCCCTCTTGTCGATGAGTGAAGTGGAAGCTTCATTTGCCGTAGCCAGACGGGATGAGCATACGGTGTGCATCAGCGCGAGATCGCTTGGCGAGGTCAATGTGCAGATTATTATGGAGGCGCTGGACGGCGGAGGGCATTTAACCAATGCGGCAACCCAGTTATCAGGCATTTCTGTTTCAGAAGCGCTTGTCCGGCTGAAGGAAGCCATTGATGAATATTTTGAGGGAGGCGTTCAGAGATGAAGGTTATTTTCTTACAAGATGTAAAAGGTAAAGGGAAAAAAGGCGAAATGAAAAACGTAGCAGACGGTTATGCACATAACTTTCTCATTAAAAAAGGCCTCGCTGTCGAAGCAAATGCGACAAACATCAGCGCATTGAACGGACAGAAAGAAAAAGAGAAAAAAGAAGCGATTGCAGAGCTTGAAAGAGCGAAAGATTTAAAAGAAACGCTTGAACAGCTGACTGTTGAGCTGAGTGCCAAATCCGGTGAAGGCGGCCGCCTGTTCGGATCTGTCACAAGCAAGCAGATTGCAGAAGCGCTGCAAAAGTCGCACAAGATTAAAGTGGATAAGCGGAAACTGGAACTCCAAGACGGTATCCGCACACTGGGATATACAAACGTTCCTGTAAAGCTGCATCCTGAAGTTCAGGCTGTGCTGAAGGTTCACGTAAAAGAAGAAGCGTAATATATAATAATAGAAAAACCCGCCGATCCGGCGGGTTTTTTTTATGTCAACATAAGACGCGGCAATGTTTCATGTCCGATGCTTATCAGATTGCATATGATATTACAACATAACGAAGGATGTGTCGGTATTATGCGATTTTTTTCTGAAATTTATTTTAATGATCCGGAAAATAAAAAGATGCTGGAACACGATTCGCTGATCGGGAACGGAAAAGACGGGGAAGCTATCGCTTAACACACAACAAATGCTTAAAGTATTTCTTTGAAATAGAGACATGCGGGAAGGAATTGGCAGCTTTGCAAATCGGACAAGGTTCCCCGGTGATTCCAAGACTGTATGAATACGGAGATCGTTATATTGTGATGGAATATGTTCAAGGCACCTCCTTTGCCCGCCATGTTAAAACAGAAAAATCCATTTCCGAAAAACTGGCGGCTGATATTTTAAATATGCTGGATGATTTAAAGAAAATCGGTTTTACCAGATGGGATGCCGAAATCAGGCACATTCTGATCAACGAACACGGTAATCTTAAAGTCGTCGATCATAAAAGAGCCTTTTCCGCTATTGCCCGCTTTCCTGTAAAACTATTAAAAGGATTGAACCAATACGGCCTGGCGGCTGAGTTTTTGGACACCATAAAAAAATTAAATCCGTCACTTTACCTGGAATGGCAGCTGCACATGTAAGTTTCTGAAAATCCGCACATGTAAGTTTCCTTTTTTTGGGGTCGTCATATGATACTTGTAACAATTGTTTGGTGGAGTGTGGAAAAAATGGAAGAATACATTATGGTTATCGGCGCTCATCCTGATGATGAACTATTGGGATCAGCGGGCACCATAAAACGGCTGATCAATGAAGGATATAAAGTAATTTCCGTTATTACGGCATTAGGAAGAAAAGAAGAAGCTCATCATATTAAACAATTAGGCGAACGTGCGAATCAGGAGCTTGGAATTGAGAACGTCATCTTTTTGGAGCATACGAATTTAGAATTGGAATGTATCCCTCTTCATAAGCTTGTCAAAGAATTAGAACAGCTCATTCGCGTCTATCAGCCTGATAAAATCTTTACTCATCATTACGGCGATATCAATATGGACCATCAGAAAACATTCCAAGCAGTTTTAACAGCCGCCAGACCTCTTCCGGATCAAAAGCCGATTGAACTGCTTACGTTTGAAACGCTGTCTTCAAGCGAGTGGGAGAGGAATACGGCTGATAAACTCTTCAAGCCCAATTACTTCGTCAATATCACAGACACGATGGACGCCAAACTCGCGGCGCTTCACCACTACGACGTAGAAATGAGGGATTACCCTCATCCCCGTTCATATGAAGGCGTTAAACATTTAGGAAGAGTCAGAGGGATGACAGCGGGTGTGGAATACGCCGAAGCATTTGAAGTGGTGCGGAGGATCTGGAAATGAACAAGACATTTTCCGTCCCCTATCCGTATATGGTCCAGACGCTTGACCG
Source organism: Bacillus siamensis (assembly GCF_051628075.1). Classification (NCBI taxonomy): domain Bacteria; kingdom Bacillati; phylum Bacillota; class Bacilli; order Caryophanales; family Bacillaceae; genus Bacillus; species Bacillus siamensis. Next base: position 3,841,235 of record NZ_CP155579.1, on the reverse strand, counting down.
CTACTACGGGGTCAAAACGCGCCCGCAAAAAAAGAAAGTCATAAAGGCACAGATGAAACATGCAGATCAAATTCCGCCGGTATACAGGAAAAAGAAGAAGTTATCCATTTTGATTGCCACGTTTTGGGACTACCCGCACACGGGCGGTTTATCAAACTATATTAAAACGCTTAGTGAAGGACTGAGAAAAAGAGGTCATAAGGTGGATGTCATATCTCCTAATCTGTTTCCTTCCGCACAGGTAGAGGCATTGCGGGAGGCTGTTGTTCCGAAGTTAAAAGATTTCTTTAAAGACAGATACGGGGATTATAACGATCATATTTTGAGAAATAATCGGCTGATGTTTGTATACGAGCAAATGCTTCAAAAGATTCCTTTGGAAAGATATGATGTGTTCCACGCTCAAGATTTATTTACAGCCAATATGTTAGGCAGGTTCAATCAAATCTATAAAAAACCTTTATTTTTCACACCGCATGGCATGTTTACTTTCAACAGACTTAAATTTCACATATTTAAAAAAGGCTCGGTAGAAGAGATTTATTATAAAACATTAGAGATGAAAGCCATTGAATACGCAGACCGCCTGATTATTATCAGCGATACGTTCCGCAGGCCGCTCATGAAGCTCGGAGCAGAACAGAAAGACATGACAACGGTGGTCACGGGAATTGACTACGATACAAAAACAGGCTGGAAAAAGAAAATCCAGTTACCGAAAAATAAGATTATCATCTCCTGTATTGCAAGATTAGGCCCGAGAAAGGGACATAAGTATTTGCTGGAGGCACTCTCGCGAATTCCGTCTGATGTACTTGATGATGTAGTAGTGCTGATCGCAGGAGACGGAGAGACAAGGAGCGCCCTGGAGGAGCAGGCTCGAAAACTGAAACTATCAATGGTCTCCTTTTTAGGAAAAAGAGACGATGTTCCCGCTATTTTGAATATGACGGACATATTCGTACTGCCGACCATTAATGATAGTCTGCCCATTTCGATTATTGAAGCGATGTTCAGCGGCTCGGCTATCATCGCGACCGATTGCGGGGGTATACCGGATCTGATCCGCCATAACAAAACAGGGCTTATTGTCGAGCCGGGAAATGCAGAGGCGCTTGCCCGGGCTTTAACGTTTTTTATCACTAACAAATCTGCGCGGAAAAAAGCTGCTTTAAATGCAAAGGCCTACGCAGAGAAGCATTTAAGCAGCGAGACGATGATAAGAAATATTGAATCCATTTATCAAAATACCATCAAGCTCGGAGGGAAATGATGAAACACGAACATGCGGCCGTTGTACTTGATTTCAGTGCAAACGGGATCGGGATGATTCGAAGCCTGGCCCGAAGAGGAATAGATGTTTACGCGTTTGACACGGAGGAACCTTATCGTATCGGAAAATCAAGATTGGCAGATTGCGGGGTCTGTCCCAGCCCTTTAACACAAGAGAAAGAACTGCTGACATTTCTGACTGATTTCGGGAAGCGATTTCAAGTAAAACCGGTTCTGTACGCAGGATCTGATGATTATGCGGGATTCATATCCAAATTCCGCGACACATTAGCCGGTTTTTTTTTATTTTTGCTCCCGAGCCGCTCTCTGTTAGAGACGGTTTTAGATAAAAGCAAAGCATATGAATTAGCGATGAAGCACAACATTCCCTGCCCGAAAACCTTTTTTCCGAACAATCAGGATGAACTGGAAGAGGCCATCGCCAATATTGACTTCCCGTGTATTTTAAAACCGGTGGCCGGCCATGAATACAGAAAAAAAGTAAACAAAAAAGCAATAGTGATGAAGGATGCCGCACAATTGCGCAGGGAGTTCAGCTCCTACAGAGAAAATGGAGAACTGCTCGTGCAGGAGATCATTCCCGGAGACAATCAATGTTTTTACAAAGTGGCGACTTTTTATGATGACCAAATGAAGTTAATAGGCTTGTTTTCTCTGCAAAAAAACCATCAATTTCCCGCTGATTTTGGCGCTGGGGCTCATGTCGTGAGCAAACGGGTTCCTGAATTAATTGAGAAGACCCTGCCGTTTTTTGAAGCGATTCAGTTGAAAGGAGTAGGCATGGCGGAATTTAAAAAGGATCCGCGGGACAATGTTTACAAGTTTATAGAAATAAATCCGCGCTTTTGGCTCAGCCATAGCCTGACGGAACCTGCAGGCGTTCATTTCGTTTACATGTACTATCTGTATTTGACCGGACAACATGTAAAGCCTCAGCTCGAACAAAAAGAAGGAATCAGTTGGATTTATGAGGTGCGTTACTTCTTAACATTTTTGAAGAAACGAAAAAGAGGAGAAATGACGTTCCGGCATTTTTGGAGAGGATTTAAAGGAAAAAAAGAATATGCCCTGTTTACTTGGAATGACCCGATGCCGTTTATCAGAAACACTTGGTCCCATCTCAAAAACAGCTGGAAACGGAAGCGGAAGGAAGATCGGCATGGTTGAAAAGGATCATTTGTATGCTGCGTTTCAGAAACTGAGAATTGACGAAAAACTATCGTATTCACTTGGCGAAAAGGCGGCTGTGAATCCGGACGGCATCACATGTCTGAAATCAACGGACAGAAGCGCCATTTATAAACTGCTTGTGAAAAAGAAATCCGGGATCGTACCGCTGATTTTGAAGGTGTATAAATCTTCACGTGAAAAAAACGCGGTCGAGATTAATATATACAGTAAAGCCCGTTCTGTCTTAGGGGATTTGCTGCCGGAAATCTATCTTATAGAAGAAAGTCATCATGAAACATGGATATTTATGGAGTTTGTCAGCCAGATCAGGGGTCAGCTTACATTTCATCCTAAGCATTTCAAGTATATTATTCCGTCTGTCGCAGAACTGCACAGCCGCACCTTTGAAAACAAGAAAATTTCTGATGGGAAATGGCGGTCATGGCTCCCGGTATATGAATCGGAAACGATGAGGAAGGGGCGTAAAAAGCAGATCAAAAAGACAGCGGAATTATTGGATAGGGCCCTTAAAGATGAACGTACAAAAGATATCGTTAAGCCTCATTATCGGCAGATCTCTCACTTGCTGGAGCAAAAAGGACCGGATTTTTTCCCTGAATTGATACAAAACGGCTCGGCCATTACACATGGCGACCTTCATATGCAGAATATCTGTACGCATGATGCGTCCGGCCATGAACCGTGGGACATTCAATTCATCGATTGGGAATCAGCAAAATATGCGCCGGTATGGTTCGATATGACGGTTCTGGTTGAGATTCTGCTCGGCTTCAGAAAAGATTGGAGCCGCCACGCAGAAGACATTCGGACGTATTGCGTAAAAGTGTATGCGAAAGAAATGAAAAAGCGGGGCATTCATTTTGAGACGCCCCCTATGACGCTTTATAAAATGGCTTATGTGCAGAGAACCCTTGAGAAAGGGCTTCATACCCAATTGCGGAGAATATTCGACAATCGGGGAGGAGAGCTGCTGCCCTATCATGCAGACAAAGTGTCACAATGGGGACGGGAATTAGGTTTATAGGTTTGAGAGAGGGGGAGCGGGTTTGAGAGAGGAGATCGGGAGGCCGTGCAGTCTGGTGCCTCCTGCCTTATTGCGCGTCATGGATCAATTTTATGGCATCGGCCATCAAGATGAACAAGAGCTGTATTCATTTTGTGCGAAAAGAAAAAGCTCCCCCAAAAGAAAAAGGCCGTTGCGTATTTTGTACGCAACTTTTCTCAAGTACCCGAATGTCGGAGGATTGGCGAGCTATATCACGTCAGTTAAGACAGGTTTTGAGCGCGCCGGTCATCAGGCGGATGTCATCTCGCCCCTTCAAATGCCGCCATCCTTTTTTCATGAAGATATTCCGCGTGCCGCTGATGAAGTCAGAGTGTTTCTTCTTGGCAGATACGGCGCCGCAAACGAAAAACTCATCAAAAATCTCAGCTATTTACATGTCTTTCAACGATTTTTGATGGAAAAGGATTTAGAGCAATACGACCTGTTTCATGCGCAGGATTTGTTTGCGGTATTTTTGCTGGGACACCTTAATCAAACGTATCGGCGTCCTCTTTTCTTCACGCCGCATGGACATTTTACGAAAAGCCGGATGAAGTTTCATAAAATCCAAAAGGGCTCAATTGAAGAGGCATACTTCTCTGAAATAGAAAGACAGGGCATTCGGGCTTCGGATAAAATCATTACCATCAGCGACTCCTTTCACGCGCCTCTTCTGGAGTACGGTGCCAGGGACACACAGCTGACGACTGTTTATACCGGCATTGACATCCGGGATGCCCCCGAGCCAAAACGTGCTGAGAAGCTCGTGATTGCGTGTGTTTCCCGTCTGACAGAGCGAAAAGGACATGACGTGCTGCTGGACGCCCTCGCACAAATCCGGCAGCACTTATCCGGAGCCGAGATATGGATCATCGGAGACGGGAAAATGCGGGGTTTTCTTGAAGAGAAGAGGCGGAAACTGGGTCTTTCAAATGTGTTTTTCTTCGGAAAACGGTGTGATGTGCCGGCACTTTTGGCTGAATCGTCTATTTTTGTTCTGCCTACATTGAATGATAATTTTCCCATAGCGATCATCGAGGCGATGTTCTCAGGGCAGGCCATTGTCGCAACTGACTGCGGGGGGATCCCTGAGATGATCCGGCATGAGAAAACAGGCCTTATCTGTCAGCCCGGCAGCATCCGGGAGCTTGCCGATGCCCTCTTAAGACTGATTACGGATCAAGCTCTCAGAGAACAGTTCGGAAAAGCAGCAAGGACCTATGCCGGCCAGCATCTGCGTCAGGAGAACATGATTTCAAAAATAGACAGTATTTATCAATCATTTTTTTAAATGAGTGATTAAGAGCAAAGTGAAAAGGCTGGGTTTTGAATATCCAGCCTTTTTTCCGGTCTTATGTTTTGATCTCGCCTCGTCCGGCCGTTATTCCTTATTTACCTATAAGAAAAAGAGGCGGAAAGCCATTGCTTCCGCCTCCCGCACATATATATGAGGGAACAGCCTTTATTTTTGATCGTTCTCTTTTTGGACTTCAGCTAATTTGGCAAGCAGAATGTGCTGAGGCATGTGCATGATTCTTTCAAGCGGCATATTCAATGATTCTGCAAGCTTTTGCGCCGTTTCAGCGGAAATTTGCAGCGGTTTCATGTGATCACTCCTTCCGTTTCTTTATTGTACTAAAATCAAAATTCTATCGTAAGAGGATATGACAAAGAAATGGAGGTTTGATAAGCCTGGCTTTATAACAGAATGGGGGAGGTTTTTTATGCAATCGCCATTGATGTTATTACAGCTGAAGCTGGCTGATTATCAGAAAAAAGCCGCAGAACTGCGGACAATTGATGAATTTATCATGCTGAAACAGACATTGCAGGAAATGATGAAAGTATTCGCCGCCTGTGAAGAATGGGATCTGTATCAAAAAACGGCTGATCTCATGGCGCAGACGGTGCTGCATATCCGCTTCATCGAATAAGAAAAGCCCTCGCGCGGGCGAAGGCTTTTCTTAAAAGGAACGTTCCTCTTCAATGTTTTTATGCTGATCATAAATGACAAGCTTAGCCGGGCTGTTCTCTTTCGCCATCTGCTCCGCTTTTTCAATCGCCGCGTCCTTTGATGTACAAAGAGCCGTCGGCGCCACATTTTCTGCCTTCACAAACCATCCGTCTGCATCAATACTTGGTGTTACTGCATATGTCTTCATCCTTCTTCCCTCCTGGTTTGATTTGTTTATTTGTTTCCCGGCATTCGGAACGGCAAAACCCATAACCCTCTCTTGACAAATACAGGGAAAGTGATATTTTTCTATTCTTTTTCATGAGAAATGGTAAAATGGAGTTTGGATATTTTTTAAGGAGAGGACGGTGCTTAGCATGACAGACCTTCTGAATGATCGGCTGCCGCCGCAAAACATAGAAGCTGAGCAGGCCGTGTTAGGTGCTGTTTTTTTACAGCCGTCTGCGTTGACACTGGCTTCTGAAGTGTTGATTCCGGATGATTTCTACAGAATGTCACATCAAAAAATTTACAATGCCATGCTCGTGCTCGGAGACCGCGGCGAACCGGTTGATTTGATCACGGTAACGTCAGAGCTTGCGAATACCGATTTGTTAGAAGAGGTGGGAGGCGTTTCTTACCTGACGGATATCGCGAATTCCGTTCCGACAGCGGCTAATATAGAATATTACGCGAAAATCGTTGAGGAAAAATCAATTCTCCGCCGTTTAATCAGAACGGCGACCTCGATCGCCCAGGACGGGTATACGCGCGAGGATGAAGTTGAAGATTTATTAAGCGATGCGGAAAAAACGATTATGGAGGTTGCGCAGCGAAAAAACTCGGGCGCCTTCCAAAATATTAAAGATGTGCTTGTGCAAACATATGACAATATTGAGCAGCTTCACAACCGGAAAGGCGATATTACCGGGATTCCGACCGGCTTTATTGAGCTTGACCGGATGACGGCGGGTTTTCAGCGAAATGATCTGATCATTGTCGCAGCCCGTCCGTCCGTGGGGAAAACGGCGTTCGCCTTAAATATTGCGCAAAACGTGGCCACCAAAACGGATGAGAGCGTCGCGATATTCAGTCTTGAGATGGGAGCCGAGCAGCTTGTCATGCGTATGCTCTGCGCCGAAGGGAATATTAACGCCCAAAATCTCAGAACGGGAAATCTGACGGAAGAAGATTGGGGCAAGCTGACGATGGCGATGGGAAGCCTGTCAAACAGCGGTATCTTTATAGATGACACCCCAGGCATCCGCGTCAGCGAAATCCGTTCAAAATGCCGCCGGCTGAAGCAGGAAAACGGATTGGGCATGATTTTAATTGACTACTTGCAGCTCATTCAGGGAAGCGGCCGTTCAAGCGACAACCGCCAGCAAGAGGTATCGGAAATTTCACGGGCGCTAAAATCGCTGGCACGGGAGCTTGAAGTTCCGGTCATCGCCCTGTCTCAGCTCTCCCGGGGTGTTGAGCAGCGGCAGGATAAACGTCCGATGATGTCAGATATCCGTGAGTCAGGAAGTATTGAGCAGGATGCCGACATCGTCGCCTTCCTGTATCGTGATGATTACTATGATAAAGAATCCGAAAACAAAAACATCATCGAAATCATTATCGCCAAACAGCGTAACGGCCCGGTGGGCACCGTCTCACTGGCTTTTGTGAAGGAATACAATAAGTTCGTAAACCTGGAAAGACGCTTTGATGACGGCGGTGTTCCGGCAGGTGCGTAAAGCCTCAAGCAATGTCTTGAGGCTTTTTTTCATCCGAAAGAATGAGAGGATGCCGTCCGTTCGGCAGTCGATAAAAAGAAAGCGCTTTTATATAATGGCATCAAGGGAGGAATGATGATGACAATTGCATTTCCGCAATTCCAAGCGGCGCAAATCCGGATTGCCCGGCCGACCGGACAGCTTAAAGAAATCATCAGGTTTTATGAAGAGGGCCTCGGACTGAAGAGGGTCGGCAGCTTTTCCGGACATAGAGGCTACAGCGGCGTCATGTTCGGCCTGCCCCATACGCAATATCATTTAGAATTTACCGAAGAAACGGGCGCGTCTCATCCGGCGCCCGTTCCGCACGGCGACAGCCTGCTTGTCTTTTACATCCCGGATTCTCAGGAGGTCATTCGCATCAGCACGAGGTTAAAGCAGATGGGATATGAAGAAAAAGAACCCGAAAACCCGTACTGGGAAGAAAAAGGCGTGACCATCGAAGATCCTGACGGCTGGCGGATCGTTTTGATGAATACAAACGGCATATAAATGACTGTCTGGAGAACCCGGGCTACGGGTTCTTTTTCGTGTTAAAGTATGAAAGTTTCAGGAGTAATAGATAACAAACGAAAGAGAAAACGCTTTTAAACAGAGTTAAGGCGAACAAATATAGAATGATAAGATTTTAATGTTCGGATTTACGATTGACTTTCTGTTTCGGCACTGATACACTTAATTTGTTTGAATGAGATATCGTTTTGAAAGGTTAACGGAGGTGCACGGATATATGTCTTCAGTAGTCGTAGTAGGTACGCAGTGGGGCGATGAAGGAAAAGGTAAAATTACAGATTTCCTATCAGAAAATGCAGAAGTGATCGCACGTTATCAAGGCGGAAACAATGCAGGACATACCATCAAGTTTGATGGCGTCACGTACAAGCTTCATTTAATCCCATCAGGAATTTTTTATAAAGAAAAAGCGTGTGTCATCGGGAACGGAATGGTTGTTGATCCGAAAGCGCTCGTAACGGAGCTTGCGTATCTTCATGAACGCAATGTGAGCACGGATAACTTGAGAATCAGCAACAGAGCCCACGTGATTCTTCCGTATCATCTGAAACTGGATGAAGTAGAGGAAGAACGCAAAGGGGCCAATAAGATCGGCACAACGAAAAAAGGCATCGGACCTGCTTATATGGACAAAGCGGCGCGTATCGGCATTCGGATCGCAGACCTGCTAGATCGCGACGTGTTTGCAGAAAAGCTTGAGCGGAACCTTGAAGAGAAAAACCGTCTTCTTGAAAAAATGTATGAAACGGACGGCTTCAAAATTGAAGATATTCTGGATGAGTATTATGAATACGGCCAGCAGATTAAAAAGTATGTATGCGATACATCCGTCGTCTTAAATGACGCGCTGGATGAAGGCCGCCGCGTCTTATTTGAAGGCGCTCAAGGGGTTATGCTTGATATCGACCAAGGGACATACCCATTTGTCACTTCATCCAACCCGGTCGCCGGAGGGGTGACGATCGGTTCAGGCGTTGGCCCGACAAAAATCCAGCACGTCGTCGGTGTATCGAAAGCGTACACAACCCGTGTCGGTGACGGTCCTTTCCCGACTGAGCTGAAAGACGAAATCGGAGATCAAATCCGTGAAGTCGGACGCGAATACGGCACAACGACAGGACGCCCTCGCCGTGTCGGCTGGTTTGACAGCGTTGTTGTCCGCCACGCCCGCCGCGTCAGCGGAATCACAGATCTTTCTTTGAACTCAATTGATGTGCTGACTGGCATTGAAACGCTGAAGATCTGTGTCGCTTACCGCTACAAAGGTGAAGTGATTGAAGAATTCCCGGCAAGCCTGAAAGCCCTCGCTGAGTGTGAACCGGTATATGAAGAAATGCCTGGCTGGACGGAAGATATTACAGGCGCAAAAACGTTAAGCGACCTTCCTGAAAACGCGCGCCATTATCTGGAACGCGTGTCTCAGCTGACAGGTATTCCGCTTTCTATTTTCTCTGTCGGTCCTGACCGTTCACAAACGAACGTCATCCGCAGTGTATACCGTGCGAACTAAGGATTTACAGCAGACAAGCCTCCGTGACCGGAGGCTTGTTTTCTTATGTAGGAAAAAAATAATAGATTTTTTTCAAAAAAGTAGTTGCCACTTTCGAATGTTCTATGATATTATAAATCTCGTTGTTACGGAACAGCTTCAATAGAGTACTGCAAGAAAGCTTTTGTCTGAATGCTCTATGATACATAATCCGACACATCAAGAGCCATTAGCTCAGTTGGTAGAGCATCTGACTTTTAATCAGAGGGTCGAAGGTTCGAGTCCTTCATGGCTCACCACTTTTTATGGCCCGTTGGTCAAGCGGTTAAGACACCGCCCTTTCACGGCGGTAACACGGGTTCGAATCCCGTACGGGTCATTGATTTACTTTAGCGTTATTGCTAACTCCTTATTTGTCCTGGGAGGACCGCCACGATACGGTTCCCCGGACAAATTACTGTAAGGTCCGGTAGTTCAGTTGGTTAGAATGCCTGCCTGTCACGCAGGAGGTCGCGGGTTCGAGTCCCGTCCGGACCGCCATTTTACTTTACTTTATAGTATAGAAAAGAAACATCTGGCTCGGTAGCTCAGTTGGTAGAGCAACGGACTGAAAATCCGTGTGTCGGCGGTTCGATTCCGTCCCGAGCCACTTACCCAAACGCATCTGCAATAGTAGGTGCGTTTTTTCTTTGTGATAAAAAAAGGGAGAGCCGGCTTTTCAGCCGGCCCAGAAGAAGACGTCAAACAATAGACGGCGTTTTTTTTCGTGAGGTTTCAAAAAAATATTATTTTTTAAAAGAAAATAAAAAACATGACAAAAGGATGGCAGTTCAATACGTTTTTGCGCTGTTCTCTTTAATTTTTTTATCTTTTGACCTGAAACCGTTATAATAGACAGGGAACGTTTTTCACGATCCGAATTGTGATCATCATGAAACATCAATAGATGAAATGAAGTCATTCTGGCAGGAGGAAAATCAAGATGATGGATAAGAAAATCCTTGTAGTCGATGATGAAAAACCGATTGCAGATATATTAGAGTTTAATTTAAGAAAAGAAGGCTATGACGTGCACTGTGCGTACGACGGAAACGAAGCCGTGGAAATGGTGGAGGAGCTTCAGCCTGATTTAATTCTATTAGATATTATGCTTCCGAATAAAGACGGAGTTGAAGTGTGCCGGGAAGTCCGGAAAAAATATGATATGCCGATTATTATGCTGACGGCAAAAGACTCGGAGATTGACAAGGTCATCGGACTTGAAATCGGAGCGGATGACTATGTCACTAAGCCTTTCAGCACGCGTGAACTTCTGGCCCGCGTCAAAGCAAACCTGCGACGCCAGCTTACGGTTGCGCCGGCTGAGGAAGAATCAGCTTCTAATGACATTCATATCGGTTCTCTCGTCATCTTCCCTGACGCTTATGTCGTATCAAAAAGAGAAGAAACGATCGAGCTGACCCATCGTGAATTTGAATTGCTGCATTACTTAGCCAAACACATCGGGCAGGTCATGACGCGTGAGCATCTGCTGCAGACTGTGTGGGGCTATGACTATTTCGGTGACGTGAGAACGGTGGATGTAACAGTTCGCCGCCTTCGCGAGAAAATCGAGGATAATCCGAGCCATCCGAACTGGATCGTCACAAGACGGGGTGTCGGTTATTACTTGAGAAACCCTGAACAGGACTAACCGGCGATGAATAAGGTTGGTTTTTTTCGGTCGATTCAATTTAAGATCACGCTGATCTATGTGCTTCTTATTATCATTGCCATGCAGATTATCGGCGTGTACTTTGTGAAACAGGTGGAGAATTCTCTTCTCAAGTCCTATGAATTATCGTTAAATCAGCGGATTGACAACCTTTCCTATTATATTGAGCAGGAATATAAAGGGGACAATGACGGCACCGTCATTAAGGATGACGTCAAGCGTATTTTGAATGATTTTACGAAAAACAATGAAATACGGGAAATTACCTTTGTTGATAAAAGCTATGAGGTCGTCGGTTCTTCGAGGCCTTATGGCGAGGAAATAGCGGGGAAACAGACGACAGACCCGATTTTCAAACGGATTTTCTCTACAAAACAGGCCTATTCAAAAAAATATTATGATCCTAAAAGCAAAAACAGAGTGCTGATTTCGGCAAAACCGGTCATTACAGAGAATCAGGAAGTTGTCGGCGCGATTTATGTCGTGGCCAGTATGGAAGATACCTTTAACCAAATGAAAACCGTAAACTCGATTCTTGCTTCAGGAACAGGCTTAGCCCTCGTTCTGACGGCTCTTCTCGGTATATTTCTCGCCCGGACCATTACCCATCCGCTGTCGGATATGCGTAAGCAGGCGATGGAACTGGCAAAAGGGAATTTCTCCAGAAAGGTTCGAAAATACGGGCATGATGAAATCGGTCAGCTCGCAACGACCTTCAACCACCTGACGAAAGAGCTTGAAGATGCCCAAGCCATGACGGAAGGGGAGAGAAGAAAGCTTTCTTCCGTTATCGCGTATATGACGGACGGCGTCATCGCCACGAATCGCAACGGGGCTATTATTCTGTTAAACAGCCCTGCGCTTGAGCTGCTGAATGTTTCACGTGAAACGGCTTTAGAGATGCCGATTACGTCTTTATTGGGCATAAAAGAGAACTTTACATTTGAGGATTTAGTAGAACAGCAGGATTCCATGCTGCTGGAGATCGAACGTGACGATGAAACGACTGTGCTGCGGGTCAATTTTTCCGTTATTCAGAGAGAGCACGGAAAAATTGATGGTTTAATCGCGGTTCTTTATGATGTCACCGAGCAGGAAAAACTCGATCGCGAGCGCAGAGAATTCGTTGCGAATGTGTCCCATGAACTTCGGACGCCGCTGACGACAATGCGAAGCTATTTAGAGGCGCTTGCAGAAGGCGCGTGGGAAAACAAAGAGATCGCTCCGCGTTTCTTAATGGTGACCCAAAATGAAACTGAGCGCATGATCAGATTGGTGAATGATCTGCTTCAGCTTTCTAAGTTCGACAGCAAGGATTATCAGTTTAATCGAGAGTGGATTCATATGATCCGCTTTATGTCTCTGATTATTGACCGTTTTGAAATGACGAAAGAACAGCATGTCGAATTTATCCGCGAGCTGCCGGACAGAAATCTGTACGTGGAGATTGATCAGGATAAAGTGACACAGGTTCTCGATAATATCATTTCTAACGCATTGAAATACTCACCGGAAGGCGGACATGTCACCTTCTCAGTTGATGTGAATGAGAAAGAAGAGCTGCTCTACATCAGCGTAAAAGATGAAGGGATCGGCATTCCGAAAAAAGATGTGGAAAAAGTATTTGACCGTTTCTACAGGGTGGATAAGGCGCGCACGAGAAAGCTAGGCGGCACCGGACTCGGCCTTGCGATTGCAAAAGAGATGGTTCAGGCGCACGGCGGGGACATTTGGGCCGACAGTGTAGAAGGCAAAGGCACGAAGATTACATTTACTCTTCCATATAAAGAAGAGCAAGAGGATGATTGGGATGAGGCGTGAAAATATAAAAACAGTCATACTGTCGGTGCTAGTCGTCATTAGTCTTGTTTTAACATGGGGAATTTGGACATTCCAGCCCAATTTCTCAGAAGGCACGGCCTCAACCAAATCGACTGTCCGTGAAAAGCATAAAATTGATAAAACGAGCCAAAAAATGTCGCAAACGGTAAAACCCCGGGATATGTTCATTCATACAAACGGCTCTCATTATAAAGTGGCTGATGAAACGCTCTTTAATGACCTGTGGGCGGATTTGCCGCAATGGGAAGTAAAAGGGATGAAGGATATTTCTGATCAATACGACAAACTCGGTTTTAAAAATTGGCTTTACGGCAGAAATGGGAATTCGGCAAAGCTTGATCTGCAATTCAATGACACCATTCCGATTGATTTCTTCCAAACGATGTTTAAATGGTCGAATCAGTCAATGGAATACAGCTCATTTGACCATATTGTCATTCCGTTTAATGAGAATAAGCCGAATAAGAAGATTTACATGGTCTCTTACAGCAAACAGCTGATTCTGGAAGTGACTGTCGAATCGGCAAATTACCGCAATCTGATGAACGAGCTGTACAGCAAAAAATCGAGTATGCCGTTATACCACCTCTATTCGGTCGGAAAAAGCAAAGAATTTCTCATGCCGAATGCGCGGTTTAATATGAAGGAAAAAGAATTTATCACTGAAACCATTAAGACGAACCTGTTTAAGCAGACACTCTTTAATGATCCGAGCACGGTCAGAGAGGACCCGAATTACAATCGGAACGTGCTGACTGACGGAATCAGCCGTCTGGAAATCAATTCGACGCAGCGGCAGATTCAGTTCCAGCACCGGAACCTGGCGCAAAGCGCTTCTTACCAAACGGGAGAGCTGATTAAGAAAAGCTATAAATATTTAGAGGATACGGGGAGCTGGACGGATCATTATCAATTTTTCAATGTGAGTGATAACCAGCAGCTGAGTTTCTACATGTTTAAAGATCAAATGCCTGTCATCAACAGCACGTCTAAGCCTTTCGGATCCGGGCCTGTTATAACCCTGCAATGGGCCAATGACGAGGTTCTCAGCTACAAGCGGCCGAACTATGTTCTCGGGCCGAATCCGATTAAAACAAAAGACGTAAAAATGATGAGCGGCAATGAGATTGTGTCTCTGCTGGAGCAGCAGGATAAATACGATGTGAACAAAATCGACCAGATCTTCCTGTCCTATCAAATGGTATCTTCGTCAACGAATGATCTTGTTGAGCTGGAACCCGTCTGGAGTATGAAAATCAACGGGAAGATCGTTCCGATTACGAAAGATCTGCTGGGGAAGGAGGAGGCCGATAATGGAGTGGAATAAGACAAAAACGATCTTCATCATTGCCTTCCTCATCCTCGATATTTTTCTTGGCTATCAGTTTTTTGAAAAACGCTCAAGCAGTGAATACGAAGTGATTAAAAATTCAAATGTGGAAAAAGACATGGAGATGGATCATATCACATTCGGCAACCTGTCCTCTGATTCCGCGACGGGCTACCGGCTGACGGCGGGCCAAAAGGTATTCACCGCGGAAGATATTGATGCCTTGAAGGATCAAAAGCCTTTAATGGAGATGCCGGCGGATGATCACAAGGTCACGACGCTGAAAATGAAATTTACCGATCCGGTCGGTTTATCGAAGCAAAAACCGCAGGATGATGCGGAATCGCTCGTGAGCTCTAAAATAACCGGCGGTGAAAAATATAAACTGTGGAAAGTCGACAAGGATCAAAAACAGATCATTTTTTACCAGACGTATGACGGACAGTTTATTTATCAGGATTTTGACTCGTCCACGGATGCGATCGGACAGGTGATTCTGCATCTGAACGATAAAAACGAGGTCGTGTCTTACGAGCAGACCATGCTGGAGTCATTCAAGCGAATCCAGACGGAAAGCCTGATTCCAGAGCTGGATGCGGTCGAATTATTGTATTCTCAAAATTACTTAAAAGCGAATTGCGCCGTCAAAAGCGTCAAATTTGGCTATATTGCCCAATACCCGCTGACAAGTACGCAGGTGCTGGCGCCGGTATGGAGAATTACAATTGAAGATAAGTCAAAAGGGACGAAGAAAAAAACACAGCAAACGTACACTGTGAATGCTTTGGAAAGCACAGTCATTGATAACAATCAAAATAAATAATGGAGTGAGAACAAATGAGCTTGCAATTTAGCGTTCTTGCGAGCGGGAGTACCGGAAACGCGTTTTATCTGGAGACAGAGGAGCACTCTTTTCTGGTGGATGCCGGCCTGAGCGGTAAAGCGATGGACGGGCTGATGGAGAGAATCGGCCGCAAGATAGACGACGTGGACGGCATCTTTGTCACTCATGAGCACAGCGACCATATTAAAGGGCTCGGCGTCATTGCGAGAAAGTACGGTCTTCCCGTCTACGCCAATGAAAAGACGTGGAAAGCGATGGAGAATCAGATCGGCAAGCTGGATACCGGACAAAAGTTTTTGTTCCCGATGGAAAGCGTGAAATCTTTCGGCGGGCTTGATGTTGAGTCATTCGGCGTCTCTCATGACGCGGCCGAGCCGATGTTTTATGTTTTCCATTACCAAGGCAGAAAGCTCGCGCTGATGACGGACACCGGATATGTGAGCGACAGAATGAAAGGCATTATCCGTTCGGCCAATGTATTTGTGTTTGAAAGCAACCATGACGTCGGCATGCTGCAAATGGGCAGATACCCTTGGAGTATTAAGCGTCGGATTTTAAGCGATGTCGGCCACGTCTCAAATGAAGACGCGGCGCTCGCCATGACCGATGTCATCGGCGACGGCACATCACGCATTTATTTGGCGCATCTGAGCCAAGACAACAATATGAAGGAACTGGCGAGAATGTCCGTGCAGCAGACATTGGCTGCGAAAGGATTTGTCGCGGGGGAAACGTTTCAATTATTTGATACCGATCCGAAAATCCCGACGCCGCTGTGCGCCGTGTAATTTTTCCAAATGAATCATGATTATTAATCCGCGATATAACCCACACTATAAGCAAATTGAGTTCTCTTGAAAGGATTTGAGATAGGGTGGATTATAATCGCGATGATGAACAGTACGCCTCCGAACAGCCCCGCCGCAGCAAGAGAGGATACTTTCTTTCTAGTCTGATCGGCGTCATCGTCGGGGCCGCGCTCATGGCTTTACTGCTGCCGTACTGGACAGGCGGAGACCATGGTGAAAGCAGCAAAGGCGCCAATCAGCGCATCGGCAGCGAACAAGTGAAAACAGTCAACGTAAATGTCAACGATGCTGTCACGAATATGGTCAGCCGTGTATCGGATTCGGTAGTCGGCGTTCTCAATATCCAAAAGACCGATATTTGGGGAGAGGGCGGCGAAGCGGGAAGCGGGTCCGGTGTCATTTACAAAAAGAACGGAAACACTTCTTATATCGTAACCAATCACCATGTCATTGAAGGTGCGACTGAGATTGAGATCAGTCTTAAAGATGACTCGCGCGTGCCTGCCGAACTGATCGGGAGCGACCGTCTGATGGATCTGGCCGTGCTGAAGGTGAAGTCTGATAAAATCAAATCGGCCGCCCAGTTCGGCAATTCCGATCAAGTCAAAGTCGGAGAACCGGTCGTGGCGATCGGAAATCCGCTCGGGCTTGAATTTGCAGGCTCAGTGACGCAGGGAATCATTTCCGGCAAGGAAAGGGCGGTGCCCGTTGACTCAAACGGCGACGGACAGCCAGACTGGAATGCGGAGGTGCTGCAGACCGACGCCGCGATTAATCCCGGCAACAGCGGCGGCGCTTTGATGGATATATCGGGTAAGGTGGTCGGCATCAATTCAATGAAGATCGCCGAATCCGCCGTTGAAGGGATCGGCCTGTCCATCCCTTCAAAGCTTGTCATTCCCGTTATTCAGGATTTAGAAAAATACGGAGAAGTCAGACGGCCTTTCCTCGGTATCGAGATGAAATCTTTAACGGATATTGCGAGCTACCATTGGAGCCAGACGCTGAAACTCCCGAAAGGTGTTAAAACCGGGGCGGTCATTATGGGTGTCGACGCGTTTTCACCGGCCGGCAAAGCAGGGCTGAAAAAGCTTGACGTGATCACCGATTTCGACGGTCATAAGGTCAATGACATTGTGGACCTTCGTGAACGTCTGTACCGCAAAAAGATCGGCGACCGTGTGAACATCACGTTCTACCGTTCAGGAAAGAAAAAAACAGCGGAAGTCAAACTGACAGAAGCGGATCGATTACAGAAATAAAAAAGCAGTCCGGAAAAAAACCGGGCTGTTTTTTATTGGTTTATTTGTTAATATGATGAAGAAAAGGGGGTGAAACACATGAGAACGGCTGATGTGATCATCGTATTGAACGAAATCGAGGGTGAATGCGAAGGAAGAATTATTTTAGAATGCAGAATATAAGAAAATGAAACATGTCATATCAAACGTCCTTTTTCAGGGCGCTTTTTTTATGCCGTTTTTTACTGAAGGCGGGCCGCAACACGCTCAGTTGAAAATAGGCAGAAACAGACTGATGCTGCAAAATTGAAGCGGCAGGTGAAATTATTGTTATGTGCAGACTGCACCGTTTTCGGCATTGACTTTAACCAATTCAGCTTAGATTCCGTTTTGTTTCACATAAAAGCGAATAATAGAAGAGGAAGCGAAAAAAATAAACACAGGCTGATACATCTAAGGAGAGACTGCATCATGAATAAGTTGAAAGGCATCCGGCTGCTGAGTGCAGACGGCGGGTCTGCACTCATTGATTTGATAACGATGGGACTTCACCACGGAACGGTTCTCGGAGCATATATCCGCTCTTTACGCGAAAAGCTGAGGGACAAAGAGCACAAGGTGCGGGGCGCCGGATGCAGGGCGGACCTGAGATGAAGCGGAGAAAGCTGTACAGAACCCTGCGATTCCAGCTCCTGTTCAGGTCACTGGCGATTTTGGCCCTGCTGTTATGCTTCATCGGCGGCACTCAGTACATATTTATGGCACGGACGATGTATGAAAATCAGGCGATCAGCATCCAGAGCTATATCCATTCAATGAATCAAAGTGTATGGAGGTCAATCAAAACCCCTGCCCGTTCCGAAACACCGGCTCACTCGAATTTGATTTACCCCGGGATGACGGCTGCTTTTATCAATCCATCATACAAGATGGCTGTTTTATCAGAAGACCCGCAAGCGGGAGCCGCCCCATCTTTTCCGAAAAACGTGTATCGGGATGCGCTCACAGACCCCATGGCGCTTCACTATCAGGTGGCTCACAATAAAGCGGGTAAGGAAATCATCGCCGTGTTTCAGGCGATTTCCGTTGACGGAAGACAGGGGGGAGTTGTGCAAATGAGTACGCTGACACAGCCTCTGAATGATTCGCTTTTCCGCCAGATCGGCATTTTTGCGGTGCTTTCCTTTGCGGCTCTCGTCATCGGACTGTTTGTTTTCTTACCGATGATCCGGCTCACACTCAAGCCATTATCGCGCATTAGGTGTATGCTGGGTGACATCAATGCCGCCAGTCTCGATAAACGGCTGCCGATTGATAAAAGGCAGGCAGAAATGGAGTCGCTGGGCATATCCATCAATCAGATGCTGGGACGGATTGAAACCGCGTTTCAGGCGGAAAAAGAAGCGAAGGAGCGCATTCGGCAGTTTGTATCAGACGCGACACATGAGCTGAGAGCACCGCTTACCTCCATTCACGGCTTTATTGAAAATTTAATGCGCGGAGCGGCGGAGAAGCCGGAGCAGAAAGAAAAAGCGCTTCAAAGCCTGTACGCGGAATCCGCCAGAGCGAATAAGCTGATAGAGGACCTTCTGTTTCTAGCGAAAATGGACCGGGAGCCGAGCTTTGAAATGAAAAAAGGCGCGCTGGGAGACGTCATTTTGGAAATGGAGGCTCAGCTGAGGCTGCTGGCGGGAAACCGGAAGCTCGAGTTTTTTGTCGATCAAAAGATTGAAGCCGTTTTTGACAAAGACAAAATGAAGCAGGTCATTCTTAATCTTTTTTACAATGCGGTGCAGCATACGGATGAAGAAACGGGCGTCATCACCGTCTCCCTGCAGAAAGACGGCGGAATCATGCTCATGATGGCGGACAACGGAGCGGGCGTCGCCCCGGAGCATGTGCCTCATTTGTTTGACCGGTTTTACAGGGCAGAAACCTCCCGAGCCCGTAAATACGGCGGCACCGGGCTGGGTCTTGCCATTACAAAAACCATTATCGACAGCCATAACGGAACAATTGAAGTGAAAAGCGAGCAGGGAAAAGGCTCCGTGTTCGTAATCCGGCTGCCGGGGTAAGCCTGCTGATTCAAAAAGATGCCGCTTATACAAGAATATTAGTAAAATTCACCCGGCATTGGAGTGAGCAAGAACTTTTGGTTTACCGGGGAGCGGCTCGCCAATCAGACATAACCTGATGAAAGGCTGAGGAGCATCTCAGGCTTTTTTCAGTTGAATTCATTTCATCCGGTCCAGACCGAATTTTTTCAGGCGGTATTGCAAGCTTTGTCTGCTGATTCCGAGCTCGTTTGCCGTTTTGGATATGTTATTGCCGTGTTTTCTCAGGATCTTTTCAATCATATATTTTTCGAAGTTCTCCATTTTATCTTTTAAATCGGTGCCGGGCTGGGTGCTTGCGGCGGCTTTGGCGTCCGTGTCAGCCGGTTTGATTTTCATGCGGTACTGATAAGGAAGGTGGGCCGCCGTAATCGTCGTTTCATCCGTCATAAAGTTCATGGCGCCTTCAATCATATGTTCAAGCTCGCGAATGTTGCCCGGCCAGTCATATTCCAGGAAGAATCGCTGCACATCGTCACTGATCGAATCGACATGCATTTGGAACAGGTGATTGTTTTTCTGGATAAAGACTTCGGCCAGAGGCAGAATGTCCTCTTTGCGCTCCCGGAGCGGCGGAATGATCAGCGTGACAACGCTTAATCGGTAGTATAAATCTTTGCGCAGCCGCTCTTCTGAAATGGCGGTGATCGGGTCTTCATTCATCGTGGCGATGATGCGGACGTCAATCGGTTTGTCCTGCGCTGATCCGATGCGCCTGATTTTCTTTTCCTGAAGGGCGCGGAGCAGTTTGGCCTGCAGGCTGAGATTGAGAGAATTGATCTCATCAAGGAGAAGGGTGCCTCCCTGCGCCTGCTCAAATAAGCCCGGCTGGTCGATGGCTCCGGTAAAGGCGCCTTTTTTCGTGCCGAATAAAATGCTTTCGACGAGACTGTCCGGCAGGGCGGCGCAGTTTTGTGATATAAACGGGGCCCCTGAGCGCTGGCTGCCGTTGTGAATGCTTTGGGCGAACAGTTCCTTGCCGGTTCCCGTCTCACCGGCCAAAAGCACGGACGATGACGTGCGGGTTGCCCGTTTCGCGTTTTCGATGACTTCCCGGATAACCGGGCTGTTGCCGAGAATGCTGTCAAACGTGTAGCTGTTTTGTTCTTTTCTGTGCATATTCTCCCTGATCAGCCGTTCGAGCTTGGTGACGTCTTTGGCGATTTCCACGGCGCCTTTGATCTCGCCGTTTTGCACAATCGGGAAGGTGTGGTTGATCGTCGTGATTTCCTGGCCTTTGTTATTGAAATAGCTTTGCTTTACATTTTTAATCGTTTTGCCTTCCTGAAGGGCCTGAACGAGTGTGCTGTCCTGCTGATTGGAAAACATAAATACATCAGTCAGGTTTTTATGCAGGACGTCCCGTTCATCCATATCTTCAATCTGCATCATTTTCTTATTGTAAATGACGGTGCTGCCCTTTTCGTCTACCACATGCAGCCCGACATCAATCTCTTCCAGAATGCTTTGTAACACGAGTGTGAAAAATTCGCTGGTTGTGTGCAGGTCAATTCCCCCTCCCAATCGTCTTAACATTCATTATTTTAAAATAAATTGATCAGGAAACGCAAAAAAATGTTGCACTTGGCTGATATTTTAATAATAAATGGTAATTAAGGTAATAAAACCATTGACTTTTTTAGGGAAATGTTTGATATTTAGATATATACTTAAATATCTAAATCATGCATGTATGAGAGGGGGAACGTTCTTGAATAAAGCATTTAAAGCACTAGCCGATCCTACAAGGAGAAGAATTTTGGATTTATTAAAAAAACAAGATATGACAGCTGGAGAAATTGCGGAACACTTCGAAATGTCAAAACCCAGTATTTCTCATCACCTTAACATATTGAAAAATACTGATCTGGTTCACGATGAGAGGAAAGGCCAATTTATTATGTATTCATTAAATACCACTGTATTACAGGATCTTATAGGCTGGTTCTTTTCTTTGGCTGATTCAGAACATGATAATAAGAAAGGCGGGGAATCATGAAAAAATATCTTTTTTCGGCAGGAATCATTGTTTTAACTGTTTTAACATGGGTTTTCACATATTCATCTTTACCGGACATTTTGGCGACACACTGGGGATTAAACGGAAGTGCAAATGGTTACCAAACGAAAGCTAATGCGATGATGATGCTTATTGGCATAATGATGATTCTATATATTTTAATGGTTATCATCCCTAAGATTGATCCTAAAAATAACTACAAAACATTTATTCGGCCATATATGGCTATATTTAATACAATGTTTGCGGTTCTGTTTGTCATTAATCTGATGACCATCTTGACCGGCCTGGGATATGATCTCCCTATATCTTATTTAGGAAACTTTATAGTGGGGGTCATTTTCATTGTGTTTGGAAACTTTATTCAGATCGTTAAGCCTAATTTCTTTTTGGGGATAAGAACGCCTTGGACGCTGAGCAGTGAAAGAGTTTGGAAGGATACACACAGGGTTAGTTCGAAAATTTTTGTCTTAGCGGGCATTATCATGATGCTTGCAGCTTTTTTGCCGCCAGTGTATAGAGTGTCAGTCATTTTCATTGCCGCAATCGGCTGTATCATATTATCTTTACTATATTCTTACATTGTCTATCAGAGACAATTGAGTAAATAACTGCTGAATGGGAGCAATCTAATTGGATTGCTCCTATTTTGTCAGCGGAAACGCAAAAAAATTTTGCGCTTGGCTGAAGTTTGCACGCAAACTGCCGGAAAATTTTGCAGGAAGAGAAAGAATGCTGGCGAAATATCCCGTTTTTTCGGATTGGCACGGAACTTGCTTTATAAAAAGGGAAAGCAAGATCTTATGTTGAATGATATACAAAACAAGGGGGAATCAGATTATGTCAGCTTTCACAAAATCTCAAGAGATTATCAGCCAAACTTCACATTACGGCGCGAACAACTACCATCCTCTTCCGATCGTTATTTCTGAAGCGCAGGGTGTTTGGGTAAAAGACCCTGAAGGCAATCAATATATGGATATGCTCAGTGCTTATTCTGCCGTGAATCAGGGACACAGACATCCGAAGATCATTCAGGCGCTGAAGGATCAGGCGGATAAAATCACTTTGACGTCACGCGCGTTCCATAACGATCAGCTCGGCCCGTTTTATGAGAAAACAGCCAAGCTGACGGGAAAAGATATGATTCTGCCGATGAATACGGGGGCGGAAGCTGTTGAATCCGCTGTCAAAGCGGCGAGACGCTGGGCCTATGAGGTCAAAGGAGTAGAAGATAATCAGGCGGAAATCATTGCGTGTATCGGCAACTTCCATGGCAGAACGATGCTTGCGGTATCCCTTTCTTCAGAAGATGAGTATAAACGCGGTTTCGGACCTATGCTTCCGGGTATAAAATTAATTCCATACGGAGACGCGGAAGCGCTGCGCCGGGCGATTACGCCGAACACAGCCGCTTTCTTATTCGAACCGATTCAGGGAGAAGCGGGCATCGTTATTCCGCCGGAAGGATTTTTACAAGAAGCGGCCGCTATTTGTAAGGAAGAAAATGTGCTCCTGATTGCTGATGAAATTCAAACGGGACTCGGCCGGACAGGGAAAACATTCGCGGTTGACTGGGAAAATATCGTACCGGATATGTTTATCTTGGGCAAAGCGCTCGGAGGCGGTGTCTTCCCGATTTCGTGCATCGCGGCGAACCGTGATATTCTCGGCGTGTTTAATCCGGGTTCCCACGGCTCGACATTCGGCGGAAACCCGCTCGCTTGCGCGGTATCGCTCGCATCTCTTGAAGTCCTTGAGGAAGAAGGACTGGCAGAGCGTTCCCTTCAGCTTGGCCGGTATTTTAAAGAAGAGCTTGAGAAAATCGATAACCCTATCATAAAAGACGTGCGCGGACGCGGCCTGTTTATCGGCGTGGAACTGACTGAAGCGGCCCGCCCGTACTGTGAAAAGCTGAAAGGCGAAGGGCTTTTATGCAAAGAAACACATGATACCGTGATCCGTTTTGCACCGCCGTTAATGATTTCCAAGGAAGACTTGGACTGGGCAATCCAAAAGATCACAAACGTGCTTCAAAACGCGTAAAAACTTGATATGGCGACGCTTTCCCTCAGCTTGTATGGAATTAACAAATAAAAAATTCAGCACACTCTATTTGCGCGGCGACAGTATTTTAGTATAATGTATCTTTATGTACGAAAATGAATTTCATATAACTTTCATATACAAATAGAGGCTCTTTGGACAGCAAATCGGTTTCAAAGCACCGGCTTGGTTCCAATACAAGTTGCTGAAGGGGTGCAGAATAGTGAATACAAATCAAAAAGAGAATCAGCTTCAGCGCACAATGAAATCGCGCCATTTGTTTATGATTTCATTGGGCGGAGTGATCGGCACCGGGTTTTTCCTGAGTACCGGATTTACAATCAACCAGGCGGGACCGCTGGGCGCGGTTCTGTCTTATCTGGTCGGCGGTTTTATTATGTTTTTGACAATGCTCTGCTTAGGCGAGCTTGCGGTTGCCCTTCCTGTATCAGGGTCGTTTCAGACGTACGCCACCAAATTCATCAGCCCCGCTTTCGGTTTCGCATTCGGCTGGCTGTACTGGCTCGGCTGGGCGGTGACATGCGCCATTGAGTTTTTATCTGCGGGACAATTGATGCTCCGCTGGTTTCCGCATGTTCCCGTATGGGTGTGGTGCCTCGTGTTTGTCGGGCTGATGTTTCTTTTGAACGCCATTACCACAAAAGCGTTCGCTGAGTCGGAATTTTGGTTTTCCAGCATTAAAATTTTAGTCATTCTGCTGTTTATTGTTTTGGGAGGCGCCGCCATGTTCGGCCTGATCGATCTGAAACACGGCGAGCAGGCACCTTTCTTCTCTCATTTTTATGAGGATGGATTGTTTCCGAACGGCATGAAGGCGATGCTTGTTACGATGATTACCGTAAACTTCGCGTTCCAGGGAACGGAGCTGATCGGGGTTGCCGCGGGAGAAAGTGAAAACCCCGAGAAAACGATTCCGCGCTCTATCCGGCAGACGGTATGGAGAACGCTTGTCTTCTTCGTTCTTTCCATCATCGTCATTGCCGGCATGATTCCGTGGAAGCAGGCGGGAGTGGTCGAAAGCCCGTTTGTCGTGGTGTTTGAACAAATCGGAATCCCGTATGCCGCCGATATCATGAACTTTGTTATCTTAATTGCGCTGCTGTCAGTGGCCAACTCAGGCCTGTTTGCATCGACGCGTATCCTATATGCCATGGCGAACGAAGGACAGGCTTTTAAAGCGCTCGGCAAAACAAATAAACGCGGCGTGCCGATGAACGCGCTGATCGTGACGCTGGCCGTCGCCTGTCTGTCGCTGCTGTCTAAAGTGGCAGCGCCGGAAACCGTTTATATGTTTCTCTTATCATTAGCCGGACTAAGCGCGCAGGTCGGCTGGATTACGATTTCTTTGTCGCAGCTGATGTTCAGACGGAAATACATCCGAGAAGGCGGCAAAGTGAAAGACCTTAAGTTTAAAACACCGCTGTACCCGGTGCTGCCTATTGTGGGGCTGACGTTAAATACGGTCGTTTTGATCAGTCTCGCATTTGATTCAGAACAGCGGCTCGCCCTTTATTGCGGCATCCCGTTCATGGTGGTGTGCGTTATCGTCTATCATCTGTATGTAAAAAAGCATAAACAGTCAGAAAAACAGATAGAGCTTTAAATCTTTTCGTGTCCAAGTCATCTTTGAGAAACCCGCACAGGACAACATACAACATGTTGAGGTGGAAAAACGGATGAACAAGAATATCTCAGTTATTGGAATGCCGATGGATTTAGGACAAGCACGACGCGGAGTGGACATGGGCCCGAGCGCCATCCGCTACGCGCATCTCATTGAACGGTTATCTGACATGGGGTATGCGGTGGAAGACTTAGGCGACATCCCCGTCAATCGTGAAAAACTCAAAAATGATGAAGAGCTGAAAAATCTGAACTCTGTGCTTTCGGGGAACGAGCAGCTCGCCCACAAGGTGGACAGCGTCATTGAGAATGAGCGGTTCCCTCTCGTCTTGGGCGGCGATCACAGCATCGCGATCGGAACGCTGACAGGAACGGCCAAGCATTATAAACAGCTCGGCGTCATCTGGTACGATGCGCACGGCGATCTAAATACGCTGGAAACATCGCCGTCAGGCAATATTCACGGAATGCCGCTGGCCGTCAGCCTCGGCGTCGGGCACGACACATTGGTGAATCTGGGCGGCTATGCTCCGAAAATCAAGCCGGAAAACGTCGTCATCATCGGCGCGAGATCGCTCGACGAAGGCGAGCGTGAATACATTAAGGAAACAGGCATGAAGGTTTATACGATGCATGAGATTGACCGCCTCGGCATGACGAAGGTCATTGAAGAAACCATTGACTACCTGTCAGACTGTGACGGCGTTCACCTCAGCCTTGATCTCGACGGCCTCGATCCGAGCGACGCGCCCGGCGTAGGGACGCCTGTCGTCGGCGGCATCAGCTACCGTGAAAGCCATTTGGCAATGGAAATGCTGCATGATGCCGACCTTATCACCTCAGCTGAATTTGTCGAAGTCAACCCGATCCTCGATCACAAAAACAAAACCGGCAAAACAGCGGTTGAGCTGGTGGAATCTTTGTTGGGAAAAAAACTATTATAAAATATGCGCCTCCGCACCTGCGGAGGTTTTTTTATTGCCACGAGGAAACTAGCGGGCTGTCACCCTCTTTTTGACCCTGTAAATATGATATATTTATTACACAAAATGGGAAAGGGAGGTGTCCTGACAGATGGCTGAGGTGATGGCCCACGAAACTGTTGCGAAAAAAATCAGTGACTGGTATGAAGAAATCAAAAAGCACAACACCGAATCGGCTGAGGCGTTAAGAGAACAACTGCTTACAGATCTGCAAAATATGACACAAAATCAAACGGTGCTCCTTTATTTTAATTTAATTGATTCCCGCTATAAGCTTTTGATGGAAGAGTATGAGAAAACAGACGGCATTTTAAAAACGATCCAGCTGACCGCCGATAAAGAAAAAACAGACCAGATGATTCAATACTATTATTACTTTTTTTCCGGAATGCACGAGTTTTACCGAAAACGGTTCATGAACGCCATTAATTTTTACAGGATTGCTGAAAGCAGGCTCCGGCACATACCGAATGAGATTGAAAGAGCCGAATTTAATTATCAAGTGGCGATTGCCTATTATGAAATCCGCCAAAACTACTTTGCGATGAACCATGCGGAAAAAGCGTTAGAGATCTACAAAGCCAACGAAATGTACGCGGTCAGAGAAGCACAGTGTTTAATGGTGATCGGCTGTAACAGAATGGACCTGTTTCACTACCAGAAAGCTGAAGAGCTCCTGCAGACGGCAGTCCATCAAGCCGCCAAAGCGGGCGATCCGCACATTGAAGCGCTCGCCCACTTTAACG
This sequence comes from Bacillus siamensis, assembly GCF_051628075.1. NCBI lineage: Bacteria > Bacillati > Bacillota > Bacilli > Caryophanales > Bacillaceae > Bacillus > Bacillus siamensis. Next base: position 3,814,636 of record NZ_CP155579.1, on the reverse strand, counting down.
CAGGCATTTGCTATGAAAGACAGGAGAAATTGGAGGAGGCGCGAGTCGAATTTGAAATGGCTCTCGATCAAAAGGAGCATTTGCGATCAGCGTATTCGGTGCGGAGTCTGTACATGCTGGCCAGAGTATTATTGAAGCAGGAACAGACGGATGAGGGCCGGTTTTGGCTGCATAAAGCGCTGAATGCCGCAGAAGACAAAAACGAGCCCGTATATACCCAAAAGCTGCGCATCTTACAGCATGTATTTATTGACCACAGTGAAGAAGCACTTGAATCAGCTTTCGCCGAGTTAAGAAGGAAAGAGCTGTGGAGTGACGTTTCCGATTTATCGTATCAGGCCGCAGCGCATTTTAAAAAACAGGAGAATTACAAACTGGCGGCGAAGTATTTTCAGGAATCAATTGATGCCAATGACCAAATTTTGAGATTGACGGAGGGGATTCGTAATGAAAACATGTAAATTCATTGTACTCTCAGCAGTTTTGGCAAGTCTCATTTCGATTGGATTATTTGCGCAAACTGGTTCAACGGCACAAGCCGAACAAATCATAAAACCGGCAGAAAACGGAGCCTTCGGATAATACTTCATGAACCGCTTTCAGTCTGTGTTTTGTAAGGAGTGATTCAATGGCTATCACGCTGCAGCCGATGACAGGACAAGAATTTCAGTCCTATCTCGCTCATTCAACAAAGCATTACGCTGAAGAAAAGATAAAAGCAGGAACGTGGCTGCCTGATGAAGCGCCGGAATTAGCGGAGCTGGCGTTTGAAGACCTGCTTCCTGACGGCCTGGAAACGGCCGATCACTATTTATGGACGCTGACATTGGACGGTAAGGAAAATGCCGGCTGGCTTTGGCTGCACGCAGATCCGGACCACCCGCAGCACGACGCATTTATTTATGATTTCGGCCTTCATCCGCCTTTCCGCGGCAAAGGCTATGCAAAAGAGGCACTCGCAAGGCTGGAGGACAAAGCCAAAGATCTGGGTGTCCGCAAGATTTCTCTCCATGTGTTCGCTCATAACGAAACGGCGCGGAAGCTGTATGAGAAGACGGGATTCCTGGAGACCGATGTGATTATGAGCAAAAAGCTGTCATGAAAAGAGGCCCGCACGATGGGCCTCTTTTGTTATTCATTTCCCGGGCAATGGCGGTAAGTTTTTGGACGGGCTCCGTATTGATAGCTAAATAAAATCGCGGCGTTTCATCGGCATTAAGCTGATCCGCCTTTAGGCAGAAAACCTCTGCCGAGCTCACGGCAGGGAGACGCCTCTGATCAGCCGTCCTCCTTCATGGCGCCGACGGTCTCTTCAATCGGCACCCGCCGATCAGCCAATGCAGATCATAAAGGTGCTTTTCCGACAAGCTCTTCATTCAATTCAATCCACATAGATCACCCCGAGATGAACGGCATGACTCACTCTGGCTGCCGTAGCCCTTCCTGCATGCCCATGCACTGCACCCTAACCCCAATGAGGAAACCGCAACGACCCGATGGTTATGTATTTGATAAGGCGATTATGCATATATTTTACTATTGTTATAAAATTTTTAAAAATCTGTAAATTGACTATTTTTTTATCACAATTCCGTCATATAATGCAAATGTGGAAAAATTATACTTTGAGAAAAGAGGCGAAGTAATATGTGTAAAAAGCTCTTCAAAGCCGTCCTCCCGTTTGCCCTGTCGTTCACCATGGTTCTGTCGTTCTCCGGTACGAATGTGAAAGCGAAAGAAACAGAAGCAGCCCGCTACGCAAAAGAAATCGCAGAGCTTCAGCAGGGCACGACCCCGCAAGACATTCTCCGATCCGCCAAAGAGCTTGCCCAGCAGAAGCACGTTTCAACAGAAGCGATTCTCAAGCAGTTTCATCAAGAAATCACAGCAGATAAGGTGCAAGGAAATGTAATCGCTTCCAAAGACGGGCTCTCTGCAATGGGCGGATCATCAGGCACAAAAAAACTTCCGAAAAGCACAAAAGGCAATATTTATTACACGAACTCATACACGGCTTATTACAACCACGGGCATGTCGGCATGTATTCATCCGCTGATAAAATTGTCGAATCCGTGCCGGGAGACGGCGTCCGCCAGATTGCTTATAACGGAAGAGAAGTCGAAGACAATTCAATCGTCCAGACCGTGAAAGTCACTGATGCCCAAAAACAAGCCGCCGCTGACTGGGCTGTATCAAGAGTGGGTGATGAGTACTCCTTCAACTTCGTCAATAACAGAAATACGGGCCATGAAGGCGCCAAAAACTGCTCAAAACTGCTGTGGTCGGCATTTCTTTTAAAAGCCGGGATTGATATCGACTCTAACGGCGGCTTAGGCGTATATCCGCGCGACATCACAAGCTCGTCTTACACGACCACGATTCTGACCATTCACTAAGGGGAACAACGTGAAAAAAATCATCTGGATACCCTTAGTGATCATCCTTGCCGCAGCGGTCTTATGCTTCTTCTATTTCCGCACGGTAGAGCCTGCGGAGGTTGATAGGGAAACATTAAATGACCCTGATTTTCTGAAAGATAAAGAAGCGCTGCTGTATTTCTCCACTGCGGCTGACCAAGACATGTTCGGCGGCGGAAAAAGCTATGCCCTCTTCGCCGATCAAAAGGGGCGGCTCTCTTCTTATCAAATGAAGGGGCTTGAGCTCGGATCGGCCAAAGTGCATGACGGCAGCGTGCTGCTGGAGGACAAAAAAGGAATCTACACCGTTCAAAATGGTCTTCACACATATAAAAGAACGTATCAGCATACGGGAGACAGCGCGGGGTATATCGAACGGACGAAAGGCTTTTACACGCTGTACAATTCGGGCTACGACAAGAGCGGCGGCAGCTACCGCTCAGAGCTGTACCGCCAGATTGACGGCAGGTGGAAGCAAGACGTCATCCCGCACTATATCCGCGCCTCAGGCTTTTTTAAAGATCATCTTTTCGCACTCACGCCGACAGATGACGAAAAAGGCTATCACATACAAGACATTCAGGCTGATAAAGAAAAGCTCCATACAAAATCAATTGCGACATGGACGTATAAAGAAGGCACGTCTGTCGAATCCCAGCTCGCCGCGGACGACATCGCCGTCTGCTTTGTCACCAGAGGGGAAAAAGCAGACCGCATCTATCAAATGGTGAAAGTTATGAGAAAGAGCGGCGCGATCAAAACATATGACATCGCCGCTTATAAAAATGACGAACAGACTATCTATGACTCCATGCCGTTCAGCTTCAAAAAAAGCTTTTTCATGGAGCAGCGCAGCTTCTATTTCGTTGACGGCTTCGGTACCGTCTACCGCATCAACCCTGAGACCGGAAAAAGCAAAAAGGCCTTCACCCTCCCTGCATCACGAATGAAAGCCGACTTCAAAGACCTGACGCATCAAAACGGAAAGCTGTATCTGTTCACATACAGCTACAAAAAGCCCGCCAAAATTGAATCCTTCGACCTGAAAACGGGCAAAAAACTGAACGACCGGACCATCCCCAGCCTGAAAGACATCATCACGCCGAAAAGCCATCTCAAGCTGTATGATGTGCAGGTGATGGGTGGGTTTTGAAGAGTATAAATATTTCGGAAGAGCTTGCCGCTTTTGGTAAGCTTTTTATAATGAAATGTTACTGCAAGAAAGAAGGTGTTTATCTGAAATCATTCAGTATTTTCTTATTGTTGTCCATAATATGTATAACCATTGTTTTTGTGATGATGAATATGTTAATTGGATACCCTGATGTGAGCAGCGGAACATTGATGATGATTGTATATATCGTTGTGACCCTCATAATTAGGCTATATAGCAAGAAGAAAGCCGACCGAACATAGAAATAGAGGAATTTGCACCGTAAGAGCAGAAGACAGTCAGGTGAAGGAGGGAAGCCGATGAAGAAAAAGCTTACCGCGGTAACCGTCACCATTCTCCTGGTTTCCGTGATAACCAACTCTTTTTTAAACGGCGGAAAGCCGGACTGGATTGACGTATGCTGTACGCTGCTGGCGTGTCTATTAGGAATTCTGTTCGTCCTTCGCTTAGAAAAAAGAGAAAACACGTAAAGAGCCGGATGCTGCAAACGCCGGCTCTTTTTGCGCGTGATTTGCCGAATTGTGGATAAAACTCAGCCCGAAGCACTACTAACATGTGTATAAATAGGTTATATTGAGAAGAGAACAATTGCCGCGCGCAAAAGAAAACCGGAGGATGTAACAATGAAAACTGCTTATTATTCTTGTGAAGAACATATTGAAACCGTGCTGGACATGTACATAGATGATCATGAGCTTCCGCCCGAAATCAGAAAAATCGAACATACTAACAGTTTATCCACAGCCTGTGAATTATGTGGGGACACTGCTACATATCTAGTAGGGAACGAATGATCCTACACAAAATACAGAAAAGATATCCACAATTGTGGACAACATATATGAATAACTTGTTTCTAAAGTGGGGATGACCTGTGAATATCAATATTGTGACCATTGGAAAGCTAAAAGAAAAATACCTCAAGCAAGGCATTGAAGAATACAAAAAACGACTCTCAGCCTACGCAAAAATCGACATCATCGAACTCCCGGACGAAAAAGCTCCGGAAAACCTGAGCGACCAAGACATGAAAATCGTCAAAGACAAAGAAGGCGAACGCATCCTGGCCAAAATCAGCCCGGACACCCACGTCATCGCCCTCGCCATCGAAGGAAAAATGAAAACATCCGAAGAACTGGCCGATACAATAGATAAGCTGGCGACTTATGGAAAAAGCAAAATCACCTTCGTCATCGGCGGCTCACTCGGCCTAAGCGACACTGTCATGAAGCGCGCAGACGACAAACTGTCATTCTCTAAGATGACATTTCCTCATCAGCTCATGCGGCTGATTTTAGTGGAGCAGATTTATCGGGCGTTTCGGATTAATCGTGGGGAGCCTTATCATAAGTGAGTGGGACTTTACAATTTAATAATAATGAATAAAGAACTTCCATTCACGAGTTTGTAAGGGATATTTTTGATCAAGAGATACTTATTTGATTTTACAATTATTCCAGAAGAAAAACTAGTTGGTAGATTCTTATTTATGTTAAAAGTTATTTATAATCTTCTTTTTCTATTTTGTGATCAAATTTCTCTTATACATAAAACCTAAAATGTTTTTTTCGTGTGCATAACTCTAGTTATTAAATAATATTAGCTTGTATTACCAACAGTTCTTTTAAAAAAGCTCTAGCTAGCTACACCCTGCATATATCAATTCCTATATTTGGGAGGTATTACTAACCCTTGTGTAGAAATAGTTATAAAGACTTATTTACTATATAGGGGTGAATGTCATTGTTGTTATTTTCCTATGTCAGAATAGCGAAAAGCATTAAAGATGCACTTAATTGTTCAAATGAAGAAGCAGTGAGCAGCTCTTCAATTCCAGAGGAATATAAGCTGCGGGTTTTGACGGAGTTACAATCAGAGGATGTAATGGATGTTCGGGATGTACAAATGGTTGAGGATAGGCAAAGAGATCATGTGGAATGGTTGTCTAGGGTTGATAGAGCAGAGTGGTATTACTGGCCGAGACTTAGGAATTATTTAATAGATCAAAAAAATTGGCCACTAGCTACTGTAAGATCAATAGATAGATCTACTGATAGGATCCTGGGGGCCATGGAAAATCCAATTGAAAGAGACGAATTTAACACAAGGGCTTTAGGTGTAGGTTTTGTACAAAGTGGAAAAACAGCAAATTATTCGTCTTTAATAGCAAAAGCAGCTGATACTGGTTATAGACTTATTATTGTTCTGGCAGGTATACACAACTCTCTTCGATATCAAACACAAGTTAGACTTGATAAAGAACTAGTTGGATTAATCAGCGGTCAAACGGTTGGTGTAGGTTATCCGAGGCCAGATAAACTTTGGCATACTTTCACAAAAGCAGATCTAATAAACGGTGAATTTAACCCAGGAAATGCCAGTTATACTGCATTAAATGGGAGTAACCCTGTCTTAGTAGTAATAAAAAAGAATGGACCTGTATTAAGAAGGTTAATCGAGTGGTTAGAAGGTTCTCAAGATTCTACAAAACGCAATTTACCTTGTTTAATTATTGACGATGAAGCAGATCAAGCATCAGTTAATACAGGAGGTAATAGACCACACGACTGGGATCCTGAGGAACAAATTGATGTAGATGAGAACCCAAGTACAATAAACGAACTTATTCGACAACTGTTAAATTTATTCAGTAAAAAAGCATATATTGCATATACAGCAACTCCTTTTGCAAATGTACTAATTGATCACGAGGCTCAGGATGCGATAGCAGGTAGAGATTTATACCCTCATTCTTTTATAATGGCACTTCCTCGCCCACATGGGTATTATGGTGCTGAAGAGATTTTTGGCTCTTTAGAAAACAATACCGACGGAATAAATATTATTCGTAATGTACCTAGAAGGGATGTTTCTCAGCTAGTGCCTGCAAGCAGAAGAGAAGTCGAAACATTTCAACCTAATTTAGCAGAGACATTAAAACAGGCAATAATTGATTTTATTCTTACCGGTGCAGCTAGATTGAAAAGAGGCCAAGGGGATCAACCTACCTCAATGCTAATTCATACTAGTTATAGGACACAAATACAGGAAAGATTAGCTGAATTAGTGCGGGCTTATCTTGATAATATGAGAGATGAATGGAGATATAACAGGGATGAAAACCCTTTCGCTCAAGAATTATCTGGAAGATGGGATAGTGAATTCAGACCGCTTACAAGATCAATTAATATTGATTACGATTTTTCATTTGACGAAATATTTGATGAGATTTCTACATTCTTAGAACAAGTCACTGTAAAAGAACTTCACGGTAATTCTAATGATGAGGTTAATTACGAAGTCGAGCCTAGCCTTAAAGCAATTGTTATAGGAGGAAACCGCTTGTCAAGGGGGCTTACGTTAGAAGGGCTTCTAATAAGTTACTTTGTACGAAATAGCCAACAGTACTCTTTCGATACATTAATGCAAATGGGTAGATGGTTCGGGTTTAGAGAAGGCTATTTTGATTTAACTAGAATTTATACTACTCGTCAATTAGCTAGGTGGTTCCGTGACTTATCAATAATAGAAGCTGACTTACACCGAGATATTTCCCGTTATGAAAATGAAGGTTTAACACCCTTACAAGTTGGGGTTAGAATACGTCAGCATCCAGCAATGTTAGTTACTAGTCGCTTGAAAAGTAGATCTTCACAAGTGGTTAATGCTTCTTTTAAAAATAAATTGGTTCAAACAATAACATTCCCGTTTGCTGATTCTGAATGGTTGTTCGAAAATATTGAAATTACAAGAGGGTTTTTATCTTCATTAGGAACGCCTCATGTTATGGATAATTCCAATAAACCGTTATGGTCTAACGTTGATTCAAGCTCTATCATTGAATTCCTAGAAAATTATAAGACTGATCCTAAAGCTACTATTGTCAGAGCAGATATGTTAAAAGAGTATATTATTAGACAAAATGAATGCGGAGAATTAACTAATTGGACAGTAGGGGTCCTTGGAAGAAACACTTTAGATCCAGAAATGGATAGAGTTGATTTAAATATAAGTGGAATGGATGCCATCAATTTAATTAAAAGATCAAAGTTAATCGGTTTCGATTCTCTTGGTGCAATTGTCTCAAATCAAGACCATGAAATTGGATTGACACAAGATGAAATAGCACAAGCTGATATCATTAAAAGAGAATTGAATGTTACTAAGAATGAAGCACTTAGACACATTCGTTCAAACCAAGAAGGTGTGCTACTAATATATCCAATTAGCAAGTATTCATTAGTAGACGAACATGATGATCTGAAAGGAAGTAATCTAAATAGAGAGGCAATTTTCAGTAATGCGGAAGAAGGCGAACATATTATTGGTGTTGCATTAATTTTCCCTAACTCTACTACAGCGGCAACTGTAGAATATGTAGTGGGTACTGTGGGAGCTGAAATATAATGAGAGTAGATGTCACAGAGGTTAGTTGGAAAAATATTGTAAATACAACCCCGCAATTCCAAAGACTAAGTACTGAAATTGATGTATTAATTGGGGTAGATCATAATATGTTGCGACATATACTAGTGCCAATAACCTATCAAAACGAATCTTTTACTGACCAAAGAAGCCGAGGTATATCAGTACACAATCGTCGCTTAGTTGTTGAAGATTTTCCTGAGTCTCTCTATCTAGATGTAACTTGCAATTATAAAGATGCAAACAAAACATTTAATTTAGTTATATCAGATATAATAGAGTTACTCCATACAGGGTTGTCTCCTAACGAGTCTGTAGTTAGAACTCTGAGTAAATGGAGACAATTCTGGTCTGGTGGACAAAGAAGAATACTCACTGAAGAACAAATTAAAGGTTTGTTTGGAGAGATGTGGTTCCTACTATTCTGGTTATTACCAAAAGGGGTTAATATGATTGACCTATGGTCTGGCCCTTCTGGATCAATACATGATTTTGAAAATGAATCTTATTCGGTTGAAGTTAAGACAACTCCTTCAATTAGAGGTCATATTCATAAAATAAATGGATTAGATCAGTTAGACCCACCAGGGAGTGATCAATTATTTTTTTACAGCCTTCGTCTAAGAAGGGAACAAACGGCGTCTAATTCATTACCTACTCTTGTAGAAAGAATAAATGAAATTTTAAGGAATGATCCAGTGTTGATTAACCAGTTTGAAAGTAAGTTAATTCAAGCAGGGTATTTCCATGAATTAAGAGAAGAGTACGCCCAGTATCGATATAGGGTTGTTGATGAACGAATGTATAATGTAAATGAAAATTTTCCTAAGCTAACCTCGAGCATTTTTCAAGAGGGTGTCCTAAATGGTATAGAGAGAATTGAATATGACATTAATCTTGAGGTTTGTCCAGATTTAGTAGTGAGTACCTCACCTCAAAGTTGGACTCTTAAATAATTTTTAAAAAAGGGGGGTACTCAGTTTCTCCCTTTTTATGGTCTTAAATAAATTATTTTTGCATCATTTATTAGCTTCTGGGTTATAGACAGGTTCCAGGCTCTAACTCTACTATGCCACTTTCTGTATTTTAAAAACTGACCCCAATTCAATTCAATGATTTTATCCAACAGATAGTTTTCATTGATTATTACAATTATTACATACTCAAACCTTGGTGGCTCAGGCATAATTGAATTCGGTTCATTTAAGCCATAAAAAACACCAGTTGTCTTGCCAGTTGTTGACTTAATACTATACCTCTCCCCATTAATACTAATAGCATCAATGTTTTGAGTACCAACAGGAGCAAATTGTAACTTAGGTAGTCCTACAGTCCTGCTGTAGTAATTAATAGCATAATATTCACCAAGGTCACCTAAGAAGTTTTTGCTTCTAATTATTTTTCTTTTTTTTAATTGGTTTATTACGAATCCATACGCCTCTATTAATTTTTCATCTGTTAGTTTTTCTATTTCCATCATCATAAGTTATTACCCCATCCCTAATTCCGTTTTGAAAAGATTTTAGTCTAAAGGATTTTTTTTCATTTTAACATCAATTGAATAAATATTGGTGTTTTTTTAAAAAAGCCTCTTAGTTGTATAGTTAAACAAATAAAACTGGATTGAGCAACAAAAAACATAATAATTTATAAAAAATATTGAAATAAAACAGCTTTAATGTGTATAATCTTAATTAACAGCTGTTTTAATTTTTTTTAATATGTTTAATGATATGAGGAGGCGCTTTATATGGTATCTGTCAAAGAAAGCTTGCTATTAATAACTGAAATTACAGGTTTTTATAATATTTCAGAGAACCAACTATCAAAGGTTCTTGAGATTGATCTTGAAAAAGAAGAGGACCTTACTGATAGTCATTTGATGTTGAAGGAAATTATGAATCCAAGCAAATTAATTGGACTTTTAGAAAAAAAGGGTCACCTTCTAACACCAAGTGCTAGACAAAAGGTGTATCAAAATGTGAAAGATAAATATGAAAAGCTAAAAATGAAAGAGAGCGGGTTAGTTTTTGGAAAAGTACTACAATCTAATGAATTGGGTATTCGTCCCAATGGTGAAAGGGCAGGTTCTTTTGCATTAATAGCTCAACAAGTTGCCAAAGATTTTTTCGGAGAATTAACCACATCTGAACTAAATCCGAAAAAGAAATTTACTGTTAAAGAAAGTAATAGCGAGGAGGTTCATAATTTTAATTATGATTACCATAACAGTAAAATTGTTGAATCAAAACCTAATGGCCGAAATGAATATCGCATGTATTCTGGTTACATCAAGAATTTAGATCCTGATGATATTATTCTAATGATTGAATCCCCTGATTCAAGTGAGGACTATATAGTTGGGTGTATTCAACCTGAAAGTCCAAATTATAATGAAATCATGGATTTGATCAAAAAATATAAAGTAGGAAGAAGTTTATCTGCTTTGATTCCATCATTAGAGCTTATTTCCAAAGGCGTTACATTCACGGAAATGTTTGAGGGGACTGAGTTGCCAAGTTTAGAATCCAGCCCATTAGATGATGGAGAGGTGATAGATGAGAGACTGGGTGTGGAGCTCCCAACAATATTGTCTCCGGAAGCATTAGCTGAACTATTAAAGAAAAGTTTGGAGACGGATGGTATAGATCGCACTGTAACCCTTCTTAAGAAAATAAAAAGGGATCGTCGTTTCCGTAAAGCAGTGTTGGAAGCGTACAATTTCAAATGTGCTGTTACGGGGCAATCTATTGTATACGGAGATGCAGTAAATGTTCAAGCTGCTCACATTAAAGGGAAAGAATATGGAGGATCAGATAATCCTACTAACGGACTCTCACTTTCCTTAGATCTTCATTGGGCGTTTGATCGTGGTTTTTTTGCAATAAATGATGATTTCACTATTCAGGTGCATGAAAAGATGCAAGAGAATAAGATTTTACAGGAAATTGATCGAAAAAAATTACTTTTGCCACAAGATAAGACTCTATGGCCCAATTTAGAAATGATTAAATACCACAGAGAGCACATTTATGGGAAATTTATAGATTAGAGGGAAATTCCGTAAGTTGGTATACAACTTACGGTCTTTTTGATGCGCGTTCAACTCTCATTTTAAATATATATATAAATGTGGTTCTTATGTTCCAACTCTATCCCATTGTTATAGTTGGATTGAAAAGATAGTATAAGAGAGGTGATAGGATGCAGAAGTTCAACCTAAAGTTAGATGAATCAATATTGCAATGAGATCTTTGGAGTGAAGAGCCGGGATAGAATGAAGTTAAATTCGAAAATCCTGAAGAATTTTATGAAGTTGCTGTAAATCTGTTTGATGGAATAAAAGTATTACTCAAATTCCAGGTGGAAAAGATTAACAACCTCTTTTTCATTTATTAGTGTCAAAATGATGTCGAAAAGTGTTATTATAAGCTTTGGCTATTGCATATATAATAAAAAAAATTTAAAATAAAAGGGAATATACGTTCGTAGAATGGAGGATAGATCTATGAGTGAAAAACAATTAAATGTACTAGATCTATTTTGTGGTTGTGGAGGTTTATCACAGGGGTTTCTAGATGCTGGTTATAATGTCATGCTTGGTGTTGATTTTGAAGAAGCGGCGTTAAAAACCTTTAAATATAATCATGAATCGTCAGATGTTTTATTGGCGGATCTTTCCAAAGATGAGGCTATACAAGAAATTGCTGATAAAATTGGGGACCAAAAAGTTGACATTGTTATCGGAGGGCCACCCTGTCAAGGATTTTCATTAACAGGATCACGAGATATAAACGATACACGAAACACCCTTTACTTAGCAGTCGTTAAAGCTGTAAGGAGATTTAAACCTAAAGCATTTTTGATTGAAAATGTACCAGGGATTGCAACATTATATAATGGTACTGTTAAGCAGCAAATAATAAATACCTTTGAAGATATGGGATATAATGTGTCAGTTTCACCTAAACCTTTATTAGCAGCTGATTACGGCGTACCACAGATGAGAAAAAGAATGTTTTTTGTGGGAATAGAAAAGGGATATGGATCTTTTGAATTTCCAGAACCAACTCATACACCAGAAAGATATGTAACCTGTAGTGAAGCGATCAGTGATTTACCAAGTAGAGATGAAGAATTTGGAGAAGAGGTTGATAACTATGAAAAGAAACCTCAATCGCTATATCAAGAATTCATGAGACAAAACAGTAAAAAGCTTCATAATCATGTTGCTACAAATCATACGGAACATGTTAAATGGGTTATAAGTCACGTTCCTGAGGGTGGCAATCATAAGGATTTACCTCCTGGTATTGGTGATAGCAGAAAGTTCAATGAAGCTTGGACTCGATATCACAGTAAAAAGCCTTCACGAACAATTGATACTGGCCACAGAAATCACTTTCACTACAAGTATAATAGAGTGCCAACAGTTAGAGAAAATGCAAGGTTACAATCCTTTAGGGATGATTTTGTCTTTATAGGCACTAGAACTCAACAAAATAGACAGGTAGGAAATGCAGTACCACCTCTTTTATCCCTCAATTTGGCCAAAGCCATACTTCGACATTTTGATGATGTGAAAAGCGGGCGTAGAAAAGTTAAAGACTTAGAACAATTGAACTTGGAATTGAATATATAAAGGTGATATTATGACTAAACTAAATACGTTAGAGTTATTTGTTGGTTGTGGAGGACTCTTAGACGGCTTTGAAAAAACGAAGCATTACTACACAGTTGCTAGTGTTGAATGGCAAAAATATGCCTGTGATACTCTAATAAATAGATTAAAAAAGACATATAATTATGAGGATGCTGAAAAAAGAGTTCTTCATTTTGACATTCAACGAACAGAAGAATTAATAAAGGGATGGAAAGATGATGAGGTTTATGGATCGCATGTTGGTCTAGACTCTATAGTGAATAATAGGAAAATAGATTTAATTGTTGGTGGCCCTCCTTGTCAAGCATATTCAGTTGCAGGTAGGATCCAAGATAAAGATGGTATGACAAATGATTACAGGAACTATCTTTTCGAAAGTTACTTAAAAGTTGTTAAAGTCTACAACCCTAAATTGATTGTCTTTGAAAATGTTGAAGGTATGTTGTCGGCAGCTCCAGATGGTGAAAATATAGTTGATAAAATAAAGCGAGGATTCAATGAATATGGCTTTGACATTATTGACGATATTAAAGGTCAAGCTTTACTCGATTTAACTCAATTTGGTGTTCCACAAAAAAGGAAAAGGGTAATACTAATTGGTTTAAATAGAAGATATTTTGGTGGGAATAAGACAGAAAATCAAAAAACACTTCAGTTCTTTTACAACGAAATTCTAACTAGATATAAATCTGGAAAAATTTATACAGTTCGTGATGCAATAGGAAAGCTTCCTAAGTTAGTACCTTCACCAGAAGACTATAAATTAGGACGTCGGAAATATTCACATGTCCCACCTGAATCGAATTATAATGGGCATTATCCAAGATACCATAATAGAAGAGATATGGATATATTCAGGATATTGGCAGAAGATATTAATAAAGGAAATAATAAATACCTATCGACTGAAAATCTAAAAAAGCTTTATACTGAAAAAACAGGTAAAACTTCAAATATTCATAAATATTACGTGCTAAGGTGGGATCAGCCTAGTAATACAATACCAGCTCATTTGAAAAAAGATGGACTTAGACATATTCACCCAGACCCTATTCAGTCCAGGTCAATTACCGTTAGGGAAGCAGCTAGACTACAAACCTTTGATGACGATTTTGAATTTATTGGTAGTATGGTTCAAAATTATGAAATGATTGGGAATGCAGTTCCGCCCGAATTCAGTAAGAGATTAGCTAGTGCTATATACGATCTATTTGAAGAAAAAGGAATGAGTTGAATTAATCATTCCTTTTTCAAATATTATTCTATTTTCTTTGAAATATTTAAGCTGTTATCACCATTAAATGGCTGTGAATAATGAAATTTTCCATATTTAACACATACAACATCACACAAACGGGAATATGAGAGCTTCTCGTTAGTTGGTAAGTTACATGGGACTCTTTATCGATCCGAGTTATTTAAAAAGCGCCTTTACAAGAACAAATCATAAAATTACATCTCTAGAAGATAATTTATCAATATTTTTATTGATAGTTGTAGGGTAAATCAAATGTATATAAGATGAATAGGCCACTGATTTAGCAAGTCTGTATCGTTAAGTAAAATAAACACATATTATATATTTGATTAAGTAGCAGGGCGTTTCAAAGACAAAGGGTCTTTGAAACGTCCTGTTTTTATTATTACAAAAAGAGAGATGTTAAATGAAAACAACATCAGCAAAACATGTCAACATAGTTTTGGTAAAGTTAACTAGAGAGAGTAGCATTTTTTATAATAAGAGAAGTAATCGCTAGCCGCAGCATGGGGTAAAACCGGGAGGGCAAAGGCACCTACTAGGAATACCAAGGCTGCCAGCTTCACTACGGTTAGCTTCATTCTGTATTGCATAATTGATCCTCCTCCTTTGGTTGCCATACTAACAAAGGCATTCTGCTTCTTAAACCCTTACCATATAAAATGATAAAAAATTCACCCAATTTCATCACATTAACCAACGAGGTTTGTATGTTTCCCTTCGAAAGTCATAGGAGAGTAGAGTTCATATCTGATGCGAAGTTATCAAGGAGGGTAGAAAGCAAACTCTTTTCGCATTTCCCATATATCAGTATAAATCCCTTTGCGCAACGGAAACCTAGTGGAAAAGGTTTCGGAAAAGGAGGGGGCGTGTGATGAAGAAAAGTAAAAAAAATCAAAATAAAACATCCTTGGTTTGGAAGATGGCGATTGCCTCCGCGGTTTCTTGGGAAGCGGCAAAGCTGGCGGGTTCTAAACACCCGTATTTAGCGCCTTTGTCCGTTATATTATGTTTGCAATCCACCATAGATCAGTCGGTTCGATTTTCTTTTCATCGGATTGCGGGAACGGTCATCGGAATCATGTTAACCTCTTATCTTGTCAGTTACTTACAAATGAATGGCTGGATGCTGGGGCTGTTACTATTAGGCGGGACGTACGTTGCAAAGTGGTTACGAATAGATGAAACGGTTCTGCATCAGGTAGCCCTCACCATTTTATTGGTATTTACGTTTGAACGACACTCTAAAGATTATGCAATGGATCGGATCATCGATACGGTGATCGGCGTCGTCATTGCGATTCTGGTTCATATGTTCCTTTTCCCGCCGGACTATACAAAAAGGGCAGCGGACTCTTTTCAAACATTGGCTCATCAGCTTTCTGACACACTTTCAGACCTTTCCCAATGGGTTCAATCAGAGTGGGGACAAGGAAAAGGGAAGCTCATGGAAGATAAAGTGAATAACCTTCTGCAGGAGCTGCATACGGCAAAAGAGATGCTGCAAACAGCCTCTGAGAGCTTGAAATTCAACCCCATCAGAAAAAAACATAAAATCACTCTTGCAAGATATCAAACAGAGATGCAAAAGATGAATGCTGGATATGAGTATATATCCAATGTCGTGAAAACGTTAAAAGAATGGGAAAAAGAAGGAGACTTATCTTCGAGTGACAAAAGGGAGCTGGGCAAAGATTTACAAGTGTTAAGTGAATTTTTTGCGGATTTTAAAGGAATACAGCAGGGTGAAACAGACAATTGGAAACAGAAGGAACAGAACATGTTATTGGAATCTCTCCGTTCCGATATGCAGTCGCACCCGCAGCCGAGTCAGGTCTATAAAGACTCTTTTTTTTTAGAAACGAAGAAATTGCTGAAGAGTTTGTAATGTTCTCCGGAAAAAAAGAATATGGATATACAGATGATCAGGTAAAAGCGGGGGAAATCAAATGGATGATATACACCGGATTTTGGATGTCATCGGGGCTTCTGCAAAAGCTAAGGTACTGGCTACCATCATTAAAACAGAGGGGTCCGCTTATAAGAAGGAAGGGGCCTCCATGTTAATTTTAGGGGACAAAACAAGAGTCGGAATGTTATCCGCCGGCTGTCTGGAAGAAGATCTTGCTGAAAGGGCAGAGCAGGTCTGGGTTGCGGGAGAGCCGTTGATTGTCCGCTTTGATATGAGTGCGGAGGACGATTTATCCTGGGGGCAGGGCGTTGGCTGTAATGGTGTTTTGACGGTGTTGCTTGAGCCTGTAAAAGGAGAATTGGAACGAAATCTGATAACAGTCAAGACATGCTTAGATGAAAAAAAGTCTGTGACCCGAGTGAAACGATTCACTGAAATGTTAGAGCCGAAGGAAGATCTGTATATAGCTGAAGACGGCAGAGTGTTTGGAAACGGGGATATGGAACAAGGCTGTATTCAAAAACTGAGACAGACGGAAAAGGGAATCAAAAGGGATGAACATACATCTGATTTATTTTTTATCCATCAGATGGTTCCAAAACCTTGTCTATATGTCTTCGGCGCAGGAGAAGATGCAAGGCCGCTCGTTTCGTTGGCGGCTCGTGCGGGCTTTCATGTGACGGTGGTTGACTGGCGTCCCGCTTTATGTCATCACGGCCATTTTCCTGAAGCCGGCCGGTTGATTACAGGAGCACCGGAAGAAGTCATAGAAGGCCTGAGCATGACCCAAAGGGATTTTGTTGTCATTATGACGCACAGCTTTCAAAAAGATCAGATCATTTTACATACGTTAAAAAACAAGAATGTGTTTTATAAAGGTGTATTAGGCCCCAGAAGGCGCACCGAGCGGCTATTAGGCGGAGCAGAGATTCCAGAGGATATTCATTCCCCCATTGGGCTTTCCATCGGGGCACAAGGGCCTGAGGAGATTGCTGTGAGCATTGTTGGCGAGATGATTAAAGAAATGCGAAAACAAAGGCCTCGCTTATGAAAACAGCAGGCATTTACCTGGCAGCCGGTACAAGCAGACGCATGGGGACGGATAAGCGCAGTTTATTTCTCAATGGCGTCTCCCTCGGAAGTATGGCGCTTAAACATGCCCTGTTATCTGAATTAGATCATATCTTCGTTGTAACGAGAAAGGGAGATTCACTGCATTGGCTTTCGGATTTTTTCTTTTTAGATCCCATCTCAAATAAGTGGAGCCAGGCGGAATGTGAACAAGCGGGTAAGGGCCAAGGCCATTCTATACAATGCGGTTTACAAAAAGCGGCAGCGTATGAGGCTGACGCTGTTATCATTCTCCTTGCAGATCAGCCGTTCGTCACCGCAGATATTATCAATACGTTAATTGATTCCTATCAAAAGGAGCGCCACTATTCATTTATCGCCGCTGAAAATCAGCATCTTCCTATGCCCCCCATTTTATTCTCAAATCAATGTTTTCCAGTCTTGCATCAGTTAAAGGGAGATCAGGGCGCCCGGCACGTGATCCGTGAAAGTATGATCAAGACGGGGAAAATGATCAGCTTTCAAGACCCTTTGCTTTTTTATGACGTAGACACGGTTGAAGATTATACTTTCCTGCTGAATAAATTCGGGGAGTGAATGAGTTGGAGTATATCGGGAAAAGTGTCATTCGGAAAGAGGCCCTTGAAAAAGTGACGGGTAAGGCGAAATATACGGATGATTTACATGAAACAGGCACATTACACGCAAAAATGCTGATCAGCCCATATGCTCATGCCGATATTGTGTCTATGGACTTTTCAGAGGCTTGGAAGATTCCCGGCGTGAGAGCGATATTGGGTGATGAACCTTTTCCGCTTGCAGGTGAAGAAATTAAAGACAGGCCGCCGATTGCTTATAAAAGGGTCAGGTACCACGGTGAGCCGGTTGCTGTAGTTGTGGCGGAAAATCCAATCATAGCTAAAAAGGCCGCGGATGCCATTAAAGTGTCCTATAAACCTCTTCCCGTCGTCAATTCCCCCCGTGAGGCTTTTCAAAAGGATGCTCCCCTCGTCCATGAACATGTTGACCGCTATGAGAAGAAGGCAGGTGTATTCCCGGTTCCGAAGACAAATATCGCGAACCTGGATAAAATCAGAAAAGGAAATATTGAAGACGGGTTTAAGGAAAGTGATGTGACAGCAGAGTTCCACATTTCCTTTAACCCTTCTGATCACGCGGCTATGGAGACAAGATGCTCGATTGTTGAAATTCGGGCTGATGAGGAGATTATCATGACAACATCCTCTCAAGCTCCTTTTGCCATTAAAAAATTAATGGAGTGGTACTTTGGAATTGAACCCGGAAAGGTTATCGTCAAAACCCCTTTAGTAGGAGGGGCGTACGGGGGAAAAGCAGCCGTTCAGTTAGAGGTTATTGCCTATTTGGCATCAAAAGCAGTCGGAGGCCGGCCCGTCAAGTTATTTAATACGAGAGAAGAGGATATGATTACATCTCCTGGTCATATAGGATTGGATGCCATTGTTAAATTAGGTGCCACAAAGGATGGAATTTTAAAGGCGGCAGACATTCAGCTTTTATTTGATGGCGGAGCATACTCTGATAAAGGAGTGGACATCAGCCGGGCTGCGGTGGTTGATTGTACGGGTCCGTACGCTATCGATCATATATCGTGTGATTCATATTGTATGTATACGAATCATCCATATCCAAGTGCATATAGAGGCTACAGTCATGCTGAAGTGTTATTTGCCTTTGAGCGGACGATGGATGTATTGTCGGAAAAGCTGAACATGGACCCGTTAGAACTCCGCTATAAAAATGCCATTCGTCCCGGTGATACGACACCGACTCAAGTTCTTCTCAATTCAAGCACGGTCGGAAATGTGCCGAAATGCATTGAGAGATTGAAGGAATTAATGAATTGGTCCGAGGGACAGAGAATTGAAATCGACGGCCGGAAGATAAGGGCGAAGGGGATCAGCTGTATTTGGAAAACCTCAACATTTGATACAAATGCAACATCCGGGGTGATTTTAACCTTTAATCCCGATGGAAGCATTAATTTGATGTCAGGGGTAGTGGAAATAGGAACAGGGACAAAAACAGTGTTAGCCCAAATCTTAGCGGAACGAATGAAAATGGATATCAGTCAAATTCACGTGAAAATGCTTGTAGACACGCAAACAACGCCCGAGCATTGGAAAACCGTGGGGAGCAGAGGGACGTTAATGGCCGGAAGAGCCGTACTGAATGCAGCGGAAGAAGCCATTCGAAAGCTTAAGGAAGTGGCATCGTGTGTGTTGCGGGTTCCTGTCGAGGAATTGGAAGTGGCAGACGGAAAGGTTTATTTTATAGATTATCCTGCTGTACATGTTGAAATAAAAGACATTGCTTACGGATACACGTTTCCAAATGGAAATACGATTGGCGGCCAAATCATTGCGAGCGGCAATTATACATTAACCCGGATGACGAATTTAGACCGGGAAACGGGAAGAGGAAAGCCGGGACCCGAGTGGGCTGTAGGTGCTCAGGGAATTGAAGTTGAGTTGGATAAGCGGGATTATACGTATCGGATCACAAAAGCCTATTCTGTTGTAGATATAGGAACTGTACTGAATGAAAAAGCTGCAAGGGGTCAAGTGATGGGAGGGATGAGTATGGGAATCGCATTTGGAGGAAGAGAAACCTTTGTATTTGATCCGTATGGAAGAGTATTAAATCCTCAACTCAGAACATACAGACCCCTTCACTATGGAGAGCAGCCTGAATATATCATTGAATTTGTTGAAACCCCGCATGTGATTGCGCCTTATGGAGCGCGCGGCGGCGGGGAACACGGACTGCTGGGGATGCCTGCAGCATTGGGAAATTGTCTTTCCGCCGCTTTAGGTGTCCAATTGAATCAACTTCCTCTCATTCCCGAACAATTATGGAGGACGCAAATGGGGTGGAAAGATGATACCGTTTGATTTCGACTATTTTAAACCGAAGGCCATTCAAGAAACAACCCGTCTGTTTCACTCGCTTGCGGCTGAAAAGAAAACACCATTGTATTTTTCCGGCGGCACGGAAATTATCACGTTAGGAAGGCTGAATATCGTCTATACGGATGCAGTAATAGATATGAACGCGCTTCCGGAATTTCACGCCATCCGTTTTGATGAACGTTATCTGGTGATCGGAGCGGGCGTGTCATTAACGAAACTGGAGGAAGAAAATCCATTTCCGCTATTAAGTAAAACAGTAAGTGAAATAGCGGATCGGACGTCCCGAAATAAAATCAGCCTGGGCGGAAACATTTGCGGGGGCATCTATTACCGTGAGGCCGTGCTGCCGTTGCTGATTTCTGATAGTTTGCTAGGGATTGCAGGGAGAGCGGGGATTCATTACCGTCCCATAAATAAAGTATTTAACAAGGAACTACAGTTGCGAAAAGGAGATTTTTTATTTCATATCGTTGTCGATCGAGCGTATGTTGACTTGCCGTTTGTCAGTATCAAAAGAAGACAGCAGTGGAATGTCGGATATCCATTGGTGACAGTCTGTGCGCTGAAAAAAGATGATGAGATCAGAATGGCCTTCAGCGGCGTATGTCCATTTCCTTTTCGTTCTGCTGAAATGGAGGCTGTGCTTAACGATAAAAGCGGCACAGCAGAAGATAGAGTGCGCAGGTCTTTACAGTATGTACCCAAACCCATTCTTGATGATGCAGAAGGCTCAAGTGAATATCGGATATTTGTCTTGCAAAATACAATTTTAGATGCCTTACAAGAATTAGAAGGAGGTTCCAATGTCTGATCCTATTACGTTGAAAGTAAATGGTGAGGAAAGACAGATTACTGTCAGACCGGCCGACACTTTGTTATTTGCTCTCCGTCTTCGTCTCGGATTAACTGGTTCAAAGCCGGGCTGCTTAAATGGGGATTGCGGCGCCTGTACGGTATTAACGGACGGGATACCGATGAAATCTTGCTTAATGCTTGCGGCAGAAGGGGAAGGAAAGGACATTACGACAATTGAAGGACTTATCAATACGCCGATTCAAAAGGCTTTTATTGAAAAATTTGCGTTTCAATGCGGATATTGCACACCTGGTTTTCTCATGAATTGTCATGCTTTAGTGAATACTGAGCCGAATGCAAGTGATGAAACGATTAAAAATTGGCTGGAGTCCAATATTTGCAGATGTACGGGTTATAAGGAGATTGAAGAAGCGGTTAAATCGGTTTTACATACAGGGAAAGGGGATCATTAGCCGTTGTTACGGAGAATCATAAAAAAGAGCCCAGAGAATCATCCCTGAACTCCATATTCCTCAATTCATATACCGATACTCCCGCAGTTTCTCCAAAATCGCGACTTCTTTCATCAGTTCTTCACCGACATTCGTTTCTTTCACTTTCTTCCGCTCCAGCTCTTTGTCAACTAATCGTTTCACCGTTAAGACGTCGGTTCCGGTGCTCAGCACTTCGGCCTTGGAGTTAAAGTGTTTATGGGCGACGAGCTGCATGCCGTAGGAGTTGTATAAGAGCGTGTAGCCGGCGATGCCTGTTGTGGATTGGTAGGCTTTGGAGAAGCCGCCGTCGATGACGATCATTTTTCCGTTTGCCTTGATCGGATCTTCGCCTTCGATTTCTTTTACCGGTGTATGGCCGTTGATGATATGGCCATAATCCGGGTTGAGCCCGAATTCCTTCAGGATGTTTCGGCAGGCTGCCTCGTCTTCACGCAAATAGTAATACGGGTTTTTCTTTTCTTTATGCGTTTCCTTCTCTTTGATGAAATACCGCTCAAAGGTGGTCATGGCGCGTTTTCCGAAGAGGGAGGAATACTCGCCTGTCCATAAGTACCAGACCATATCTGTCGCCAGGTCATCGGTTTCTTCCGGATGAGCAAACGCTTCCCGTAAGAACCGTTCAAATACATCGAGAAGCTCACGGCCCGCATAAGCTTTATCCTCAATCATCATCGTTTCCATATTGCCGTTTTCGTCAACAGGAATACAGCCGTGAATCAACAGGTTGCCGTTATATTTTAAATACAGGCTGCCTTTTTTCATCATAAAATTCATATGGCGGCCCAGCTTTTCGGAGTGCTGGACAGAAAACAGCAGCTTGTCCATGACTTCTGCTTCTTCTTCTAATAGCTGATCGGGCTGTTTGGGATTCACCGTCGCAAAGCAGGTGTTTTCCAGTTGATACGTTTTTCCGTTCAGCGTGATTTCATTGCGGTCATAATCAATCTTTTCCAGTAACAGCCGTTCTTCCATATTAAAGTTCGGCCGTCTCTTAATAATCGGGCTCTCAAGTTTGAATTGGATCATCGCGATCGCCTGATGGATTTTTGTGATTTGCTTAATCTCATCTTCCGGTCTGTTTTCGGTTGCTTTCGGGCGGAAAGCCGGGTTATCATCATAATATTTTTCGGCAAGGTTCAATAGCGGTCTCAGATTGATGCCGTAGACATCTTCAATAATGTCCAGGTTGTCATAGCGGGCACAGATACGGATAATATTGGCCAGACATACTTTCGAACCGGCATAGGCGCCTATCCAGAGAACATCGTGATTCCCCCATTGAATATCCACTGAATGATAGTTGATCAGTTCTTCCATAATCCTGTCCGGCTGCGGTCCCCGGTCATAAATATCGCCGACAACATGCAGATGGTCGACCACCAATCGCTGCACGCTGTAAGCAAGCCCGGTGATCAGCTTATCAGCTTGGCCGAGCGCGATGATCTGTTCTATGATTTCGGAGTAATATTGTTCTTTGTTGGCGGCTTGTTCTGTTTTATACAGCAGCTCTTCGGAAATATAAGCAAATTGGGCAGGCAGCGCTTTGCGCAATTTGGAGCGGGTGTACTTGGAAGAACAATATGAAACGAGCTTAATCATCCGATGAATCGTTTCTTTATACCACTCGTTTAATGCCTCTTTCGTATCAAAGTCATGTTTAATCAGCTTCAGTTTGTCCTCCGGATAATAGACCAAAGCCGCCAGTTCATCAATTTCTCTATCATAAATGACGCCGCTGAAAATATCGCGGATCTTCTCTTTTACTCTTCCTGAACCGTTCCGCAGCACGTGCTGGAATGCCTGATACTCTCCGTGCAGATCACTGACGAAATGCTCGGTTCCTTTCGGCAGGTTCAGTATCGCTTTCAGATTAATGATCTCTGTGACCACTTTTTCTTCACAATCGTATTTTTGTGCGAGCAGATCTAAATATTTGGTTTCCAATCTCGTCCATCCCCTTTTTATTTACGAGCCATTGCATGATAAGGTGAATTTAAAGTATGACATGATATTTAAATCATTAGACCTTATATGATAGTACCTCATAAGTCCTTTTTGAGACAAACAAAACAGAAAATACGGCGCTTAAGGCCTCAACATATACCTTCCGCAGACAGCTCATCACCCCGTTGACAAATGATCAAACTTCTATTAAAATAAAAAGTTAGCTGATAGTTGTTTCTATCGGAAACTTAATACGTAGCAGGCTATGATTGCTGTGGGTTGCACTACAGCAGGAGCGGCTTCTGGAGAGACCGCGGATTTTCCGCGGCGCCGAAGGGTTCACAATCTCAGGCAAAAGGACAGAAGAGTACCGAATATGTATTTGGCATGCTGTTGATTGTCAGCAGCGCAAATATAATTTGATATTCTTATGACCATGAGATTGGAGGGCATCCAATCTCTTTTTTTATTGGCTTTATTTTCTCGTCGTTCATCAAAAAGTAAGGAGGAGTCAGGTGTGGAACAGCGAGAGCTAAAGAGGGACTTGTCGAATCGGCACGTGCAGCTGATCGCCATTGGCGGTACGATCGGCACCGGATTGTTTTTAGGGTCCGGTAAGGCGATTCAGCTTGCGGGTCCTTCTATCATCTTTGCGTATTTTATTGTAGGTATTGCGCTTTTTTTCGTCATGCGGGCGCTGGGAGAACTGCTGTTATCTAAAGCGGGGTACCAATCATTAACGGATATTGCCGAGGCGTATTTAGGGCCGCGTGCGGCGTTTGTCACCGGCTGGACTTATTGGTTTTGCTGGATTATGACGGCTATGGCGGATGTGATCGCCGTCGGTGTATATGTGAAATATTGGTTTGACATTCCGCAATGGGTTCCTGCACTTATCTGTTTGCTCATTTTATTAGGACTTAATCTGTTAACGGTCAAGATTTTTGGAGAATTGGAGTTTTGGTTCGCCTTAATTAAGGTGATCACGATTCTCGCGTTAATTGTCATCGGTGTGGTTTTGCTGGTGATTGGGTTCAAAACGCATACCGGAACGGTTTCAGCGGCGAATCTGTGGGAGCACGGCGGCTTGTTTCCAAACGGATTTTCAGGCTTTTTGCTGTCGTTCCAGATGGTGATCTTCGCCTATGTCGGTGTGGAATTAGTGGGTGTGTCGGCAGCGGAGACATCAAATCCGAAAAAAAACATTCCGTCCGCTATCAATAAAATTCCATTGCGTATTTTATTTTTCTACGTCGGGGCATTGATCATTCTTTTATGTATTAACCCTTGGACGCAGCTGAATGCGGCGGAAAGTCCTTTTGTGAAAACCTTCAGCTTAGTCGGCATTCCGGTGGCCGCGGGAATCATTAATTTTGTCGTATTAACGTCAGCCGCTTCTGCTTGTAACAGCGGGATGTTTTCTACAAGCCGGATTTTGTATAACTTAAGCAAAACGAAACAGGCGCCGGCCAGTTTCGCGAAGCTGAATAAAAATCATGTGCCGAGCAGCGCGTTATGGGTATCGGTCATTGTGCTGTCAGCGGGCGCTCTTTTAAGCAAATTGATACCGGAAGCAGCGTTTGGCATCGTGACCACTATCAGCGCGATTTGTTTCATTTGGGTGTGGGGCGTGATTCTTGTCTGTCATATCAGATACAGGAAAACCCGTCCGGACCTACACGCAAGCTCGTCTTTCAAGGCGCCGTTCGCGCCGTTTATCAATTACGCCGTGCTGGCGCTGTTTGCCGCCATTCTGGTGATTATGCTGTTTGCGGATGCGACGCGCCCGGCTTTGCTGCTGACGCCGCTGTGGTTTATTGGACTGTTTCTTATCTATCGGGCGAGAGGGAGCAAGACATAAAGGTTATGAATGAAATAGTAATCAGAGTTTCAAGAAAAAGACAGCGTGCCGCTTGCAGTATGCTGTCTTTTTCTTTCGTTAACCAGGCATATAGGAAACAAGCTATTTGTGCCTTAAAGGGAACGGTGGATAGCGACAAGCCTTATGTATAAATAGATTAGAGAGTCAACAACTAAAAAAGACTCGAATCATTTTGTTAAAAGAAAAAGTATGCCTCCCAAAATACAAATTAAAAAAAAGAAAATTGATGAGTCAGTAAAAGACTTTCTTTGCAATTCAAATAACCCCTTTCTAATTTGAGGAAAAAAGCAATAGATATAAATGGGAATATATTGATATTTTAACAAGGGTAATGTTAACATTATTTACCCTTAAAATTCAAATGGAGCATCTGCAAAACTATGAGGAAAAGCATGTGTTGGCGGAGCAAGCCCTAACTGATAACATAAAAAGCCGCCATTCATATGGCGGCTTTTTTACATTAATTCCGGATCAAATAATCAAATGCGCCTAAAGCGGCAGTTGCACCTGATCCCATTGAGATAATGATTTGGTTGTACGGGCCGTCTGTGCAGTCCCCTGCGGCGAATAGGCCGGGAACGCTTGTCGCGCCGCTCTTATCGACGATGATTTCGCCGATGCGGTTGCGTTCGACGGTTTCGTCTAACCATTCTGTATTAGGCACGAGACCGATTTGGACGAATACACCTTGAAGTTCAACGTGTTTTTCTTCGCCTGTTTCACGGTCAACGAACGTAATGCCGTTTACGTTTTGGTCGCCTGTGATTTCTTTCGTTTGTGCATTTTTGTGCACAGTGACGTTTGGCAGGCTGTAAAGACGTTTTTGCAAGACTTCGTCTGCTTTCAGTTCAGGCGCGAACTCCAGCACAGTCACGTGATTGACGATACCTGCAAGGTCAATCGCCGCTTCGATTCCGGAGTTTCCGCCGCCGATAACGGCTACGTCTTTGCCTTCAAACAATGGTCCGTCACAGTGCGGGCAGTATGCAACACCTTTGTTCTTGAACTCTTGCTCACCAGGTACGTTGACATTGCGCCAGCGGGCACCTGTTGACAGGATCACTGTTTTACTTTTTAGTACAGCGCCGTTTTCAAGTTCAAGTTCGAAGAGGTCTTTTTTCTCAAGGCGTTTCGCGCGCTGAAGGTTCATGACGTCAATATCATAATCTTTCACGTGCTCTTCAAGGCTTGCAGCGAGCTTCGGTCCTTCAGTCGCTTTGACGCTGATGAAGTTTTCGATGCTCATGGTGTCGAGTACCTGGCCGCCGAAGCGTTCAGCGACGACACCGGTGCGGATGCCTTTACGCGCCGTGTAAATCGCCGCGCTTGCGCCGGCAGGTCCGCCGCCGACAACAAGAACGTCAAACGGCTCTTTGTCGGCAAACTCAGACGCATCTGCGCCGCTGCCCATTTTCGCGAGAATCTCTTCGATGGTCATACGGCCGCTTCCGAAAGATTCACCGTTTAAGAAAACAGTCGGAACAGCCATAATGTTTTTGCTTTCTACTTCTTCTTTGAATGCCGCGCCGTCAATCATTGTATGAGTGATATTCGGGTTGAGCACGCTCATCATGTTTAATGCTTGTACGACATCAGGGCAGTTGTGGCACGTCAGGCTGATATAAGACTCAAAGCGGTATTCTCCGCTGATGTTCTTAATCTGGTCAATGACCTTTTGATCAGCCTTAGGCGCTCTGCCGCTGACTTGAAGCAATGCCAGCACTAATGATGTAAATTCGTGGCCGAGAGGAACACCGGCGAATGTAACGCCTGTGTCTTCTCCGGTACGATTAACGCTGAAGCTCGGTGTTCTGTTTAATTCAGTTTTTTCAACTGAAATTTTAGATGACATGGAAGCCAGTTCGTCAACGAGAGCCAGCATGTCCTTAGAAGTGTCATCATCACCGGCGCTTACTTTGAGAACAATGTCGTTCTCAATTAGCTGCATGTATTGATTTAATTGTGCTTTGATATTTGCATCAAGTACCAATTGAATGCACTCCTTAGATTTTACCTACCAAATCAAGGCTAGGTGTAAGTGTTTCGCCGCCTTCTTCCCATTTAGCCGGGCAGACTTCACCTGGGTTTTGACGAACGTATTGAGCTGCTTTTACTTTGTTTACAAGGTTGCTTGCGTCACGGCCGATACCGCCTGCATTGATTTCAACTGTTTGGATGACGCCATCAGGATCGATGATGAATGTTCCGCGGTCAGCAAGACCAGTTTCTTCGTCAAGAACGTCGAAGTTGCGGGAGATCGTTTGAGATGGATCACCGATCATTGCGTAAG
Organism: Bacillus siamensis; assembly: GCF_051628075.1. Classification (NCBI taxonomy): domain Bacteria; kingdom Bacillati; phylum Bacillota; class Bacilli; order Caryophanales; family Bacillaceae; genus Bacillus; species Bacillus siamensis. Next base: position 3,787,338 of record NZ_CP155579.1, on the reverse strand, counting down.
TGATTTTGCCGATTTTTTCAGAGCTGTCATGCCAGCCTTTGTGTACGAAATGAGTATCTGTAGAAACAGAGTATACTTCAACACCTAATTCTTTCAGTGCAGCGTATTGTCCTTGAAGATCTTCAAGCTCAGTCGGGCAAACGAAAGAGAAATCTGCTGGGTAGAAGCAGAAAACGCTCCATTGACCTTTCAAATCTTCGTTTGTTACATCGATGAATTCACCGTTTTTGAAAGCTTTTGCTTCGAATGGCAGTACTTCTTTTCCGATTAAAGACATAATATCTTCCTCCTGAAATGTGATTTTAAAATATATTAAAAAGACAAAGCATTCACTTTATCTTTCAATAATAATTCTAATTATATATAGATTATTAAATAACATTTATTTTTTGTCAAGCAATATGAGGTATTATTTTCTGCTTTTTTTGCTTTATACGTTAAAAATCGCTTGGTATAAGCGGTTCGGCGCTGTTTATCATGTTTAGCGCCGGGCGAAAGGGGGATTCTCAATTGGTGAAACGAAATAGTGGGAAATCAACCCCTCTATATGGCAGTATAAACCAAAGGGGGTATGATCATGCAAATAAATAACATTACTTTGTACAGTTGTGCTTTAGAGGAGACGAAAGACTTCTATGTAAGGGTGTTGGGTTTTTCTTTAGCGGATCAGTCCGATGATTCGTTTACAATCAGGGCGGGAGAAAGTGAATTGGAATTCAGGCGCGCCGATTCTCAATCTCATCCGACGTATCATTTCGCGTTTAACATTCCGAACAATCGTTTTGATGAGGCGAAGGCATGGATGAAGGATAAAGTCGTTTTTCAAACGGAAGATGGCGAGGATGAGGTGTATTTCTCTCATATACATGCGCGTTCCTTTTATTTCAAAGATCCGTCCGACAATCTGGCGGAATTCATCGCGAGAGAAATGTCACCGGCAAGCGCGGAACGTTTTTCGATTGAGTCCGTCCTGAATATCGGTGAGGTGAATCTGACGGCTGCCGAGGTGGTATTGACCGGGAAGGAGCTGCAGCGTTTCGGTATACCGGTGAGAGACGGCGCGCCTCTTAAGGAGAACGGGTTTCATTTTATGGGTGATTACAATGATGGGGCGTTTTTGCTTTTAGGGCCGAACGGGCGCCGCTGGATTTTTTCTGATCAGCATGCGGAGTTTCATCCGCTGTCTGTCATTGTGAACGGGACGATCCGCATTGAGGCTGACGGAAAAGGCGGCATTGACATCAAGCGGGCGCAGCCGTCATAAAAAGCCCGGGCTCAAAAGGCCCGGACTTAAGGATATTATTTATAAACAACCCGGGTGCTGCACATGATGTCGTGCAGCGCTTTTTTCTCTCCGAAGGCACCCATAATGAAACCGATATAAAGAATGACCTTAGATATGATATAAGCGAAAGCGCGTCCGAAGGCCTGGCCGATGGAAATGCGGCCGCCATCTTCATTGACGACCTTAAGGCCGAGCAATGCTTTTCCCAGTGTCCCCTGCATCTTTGAGGCTGTGAGCAGGCTGAAATATAAGATGCTGATCACAAAAGAGCTCACAAGAATCGGGATGACGCCGAACACCAGAAAAGAGATGTTAAACTGATTTTCGGTCATGAAGGGGTCAGCCGCCGCAACGCCTGCCGCAAATAAAAAAGTGACTGCAAATTGAATGATAAAAATCGGAATTCCTATGATGATTTGATCAATGACGTAAGCCAGAAACCGAATCCAAAATCCTGCCGGTCTTTCCATGTATCTTTTTCTCTCCCTTGCTTTAATCTGGCATACTATACGAAAACATGCCGGATTTTGCAACGGAGCTTAAGCTTCTGCGAGCGGCCTCTTTCCCCATGCTAAGCGTCCCATGATCAGTCCGAAAGCCAGAAGGGCAAACATGATGCCGCACCACATCAGCTGATGGATTCCCAAATGTGAAATAAACCAGCCGCCCGCCGCCGTTCCGATGGTGATGCCGAGGTTGGAAAAGGAGACAAACAGGCTGTTGCCGAATTCGGGGGCCTCCTTTGCTTCCGCAGTAAGCCAAGTCTGACTCACAATGAGCCCGCCGGAATGAACGGCGCCCCATACGAAGACGAGGACGGCCATCGGTGCGAAAGACGTCCCAAACCCGTATATGAGCAAGTAGGCGGCTGTATAAAGAAGCGGAAACAGGATGACGGTCTTTTTCATATTTTTGAATAACAAAGCGCCGAAGACGAAATTCCCGGCTATCATAATCACCCCGAAGCTCATCAGCATGAAGCTGACCCATGTGCCGTTCATATGCGACACCCGTCCGAGATACTCCGCAAAATAGCTGTAGACAGAAAACATGGCCGCAAAGAGACAGGTGACGGCAGCGATATTAAGCCACAAGGCCGGTTTGCGAAGGATGCCGAGCTGGCTTCGGAAAGACATTTTATCTGTGACCGGCATGGATGGCAAAAAGAGAAGAATGCCCATGAACGCGATGAGACTGACGATCGCGCCGAATAGGAAGGCTGATTCAAGGGAGAGTCGCTCAGCCAGATAGGACGTGAAAGGGACGCCGAACGCAAAGCCGGCGGTGATGCCTGAAAAGACTTTCGTTACGGCTTTTCCGGATTGGCCGGCGGGAACAAGGCGGGCCGCGGCCGCAAGCGCTACAGAAAAGAACACGGGGTGGCATAAGGCCGGAATGATCCGAAACGCAAGCATGACACTGAAATGTGCCGTATACGCGTAGACCGCATTAGAAACGGCAAACATCAGCACCGCCAAAAGCAGAATGTATTTCCGGTTTATACCTGAAGCAAGCAAGGTCAAAAACGGCCCCGACACAGCGACGATGAATGCGAAAATACTGACAAGCCACCCCGCTTTTGAAGCGGTCATTTGAAATCTGTCCGCCACCTGCGGAAGAACCCCGATGATGCCCATCTCGGTCGTAATAATCCCGAAAACCCCTAGGGCCAAAAATAGAATGAAGATGGAACTGCTTTTTTTCATTGTTATGTATGCCTCCTTTTTATAACTACATATACAGAAAAATAGATATGTCAGAACGAAAAAAGCCCTCCTTTCATGGTTATAGCTGGTGCTGAACATAGTCAGCAAAGGCTTTAATTTGTTTTTCGTTCCTTCTGTAATAGGTCCACTTTCCGATTCGTTCAGATTCCAGCAGGCCGGCTTTTTGCATGGTCAGCAGGTAGCTGGAGATGACGGACTGCGCAAGCCCCGACTTTGCCTGAATATCACCGACGCAAATTCCGGTGCGGAAACTGAGGCCCTGCTCAAGATAAGGCCTTTCATCAAAATGGTCCTCCGGGTGTTTAAGCCATGTCATAATATCACTTCGTGTTTTGTTAGATAGCGCTTTATGAATCAATATCGGTTCCATAACGTTTATTATATCTATGTTTCTGGATTTGTAAATTCGTTTTTTGACGAAACGCTTCTCAAAATAAGTAGAAAGCATGTTAAAATATAACATATTATCAGATTACCGGTAAAAAATCCGGGTATTTGTCAGGAGGATATTCACATGAATCAAAAGAAAAAAGGTACGGTCGCGGTGACCTTGCTTTCCGCTCTGATGTTTTGTCTATTGCCGGTCATCGTCTCGCTTTCTCCGCTTGCGGAAACGGGGCCGAACGCGAATCGTTTTAACTCCGCGGGCATGTGGGCCGCCGTCGGTCAGATCCTTGTTATATATGCGGTCCCGTTCATTATGTATGTTCTAGGTGTTCGTGTCATGAAAATCATCATGGCCGTTTTTTGCGGAATCGGGCTTATCATTTGCGCGGCTGTCTTGTTGGTGGCGCTATTGGCCGCCATTTCCTTAGGGCAGGAGCTGTCTCTTTATTACGGTCCTCTCGCATGGTCAGGCGCGGCTTTTATCGTCAATGTGATATGGTACATTGCCGCGTTTCGTTCCTCTCCGAAACATCAGCAGCAGTCTATGTGACATTTGTTCTATAAATCTGCCGAAAATACAAATATTTCATAGGATGATTATGGTATGATTATAGCGGTATAGCAGTTTTTAATAGAAACGGGAGGAACTTACATTGAAAAAAAAGACAGCTTCATTGCGAATGAAAACATTGGCAGCCGGCGCTGCGGTTGCTGCGGCTTTATCTGTGGGAGCGGTTTCTGATCTGCCGGGGGCAAAATGGCTGCATCCGGCGGCTGCTCAAGCTGCGGAAACGGTATTTAAACAAAATCATGCGGCATCTGGTTTCTTGACGGGACGGTATGACGCGCAGGCCATGTCTCCGACGATGTTCAACTGGTCAAGGGAAAGCCGGTTCACAAGCACTGCCGACGGATCGTTAAAATGGGAAAAGAATGTTCCGGCCAATCCTCAAAACGGTGCGGGAGCCGCGGTTGACGGAGACGGCACCGTATTTATTCAATCAAAAGACGGGAAGCTGACGGCATATCATCCGGACGGTTCTGTGAAATGGGTGACGGAAAACCTCGGGACAACCTATACGCTGACTCCGGTGCTCGGAACAAACGGTGTCATTTATCTTCCTTCTCACGATAAAAAACTGTATTTCATCGACAAAGAAACCGGAAACATTTTAACTTCAGTTCCGCTGAGCGGAGCGCCGAGTTCCGATGCGGCTATCGGTTCTGACGGCACGCTGTATGTGTCGACGCTGGATAACTATATCTATGCGATTAAACCGACGTCGCCTTCGACATGGACGCAAAAGTGGAAGTTTAAAACAAACGGCGTGGTCGGCTCCGCTCCCGTGTTAGCATCAAATGGCACGCTGTATACGGCAACGTACAATAATATCTTTTATGCGATCAATTCCGGAACGGGCCAAGTGAAATGGTCAAAAACGACGTCCAACGGGTTTAAAGGCTATCCGGTTATTGACAGAGACGGCACCGTTTACGCCGGAAACCAAGACGGCAGCTTATACGCCTATACATCAACGGGTGCTGTAAAATGGACGTTCCCGTTAAACGGTTTCTCCAGCTCTTCATTAGCGATTGATCATAACGGCAATGTGTATATCGGTTCCGGAAGCGGCGAGCTGTTTTCCATCAGCAAAACCGGTAATATGAACTGGTCTTTCTATACGGACGGGCCTGTGAGAACGGCGCCGCTGATTGATGCAGACGGCAATGTGTACTTCGGCTCTGACGATAAAAACGTCTATGCGGTTGACGCTGACGGTAATGAAAAATGGCGCTATCAAACAGACAGCAATGTCATTTCCTCCCCGGTTCTGGCTGAAGACGGCACGCTTTACGTCGGCACTTATACGAAACTGCTCGCATTCGGGGCAAAAAAATAATAAAAAAGAATCCGCGTTATCTGCGCGGATTCTTTTTTTATTTAGAGGCTTGAATAAATACGCCTTTTTCATGAGAAAATTCTTTAAAGCCGTACACACCGTGGTATGAACCGATTCCGCTCGTATTAACGCCGCCGAACGGAAGGTTAACGTCAGTGAAATGAACGACGACATCATTGATAGAAGCGTTGCCGGACGTCGTGTGCTGCAGAACATAATCGATCAGCTCCTGATTATGGCTGAATACATACAAGGCAAGCGGCTTGTCCCGGTCAGTGATGTAATCAACGGCTTCACTGATATCTTCGTAATTCATAATCGGCAGAATCGGTGCGAAAATTTCCTCCTGCATGATCTTCATATCGGGTGTGACGTTTGTCAGCACGGTCGGAGAAATCGTGCGGTCATGTGCATCGAATACGCCGCCGAAGGCCGTTTTCGCCCCTTTTTCAATGGCATCATCATATAGAGCTTTGACACGGTTAAAGTTGCGCTCATTGACAATCTGCGTGAATTTATTGCGGTCAACCGTATGATCATCTTCCATAAAACCTGCATTGACAATGGTTTGCAGGAGATCTGTAAAGGTGTCCTGTACATCTTCCTTCATAAGGAGATAGTCAGGAGCGATACATGTTTGTCCCGCATTGACAAATTTGCCGACGGCGATTTTTTTCGCCGCGTCCATTAAATCATAGCCGCTGTCAATGATCGTCGGGCTTTTTCCGCCAAGCTCAAGCGTGACGGACGACAAGTGCTTCGCCGCTGCCGTCATGACGATTTTGCCGACATTCGTGCTGCCGGTGAAGAAAATGTGGTCAAACGGCTGGTCGAGCAGTTCTGTCGCGACATCAACCTCACCTTCAAAAATGGCGACTTCTTCTTCATGAAATGCCTCGCGAATGACTGTTGCGGCAATATGGCTCGTCTCCATCGTAAAATCAGACAGCTTCACAATCGCGCTGTTGCCGGCTGCAATGGCGGCGGCAAGCGGAGCCATCGTCAGCATAAACGGATAATTCCATGGTCCGAGAATTAAGGTGACGCCTTTTGGCTCGTACATTAATACGCCGTCAGCGTCCGGGCTGACGGATGAGCCGACGCGTTTCGGCGCAATCCAGGTGTCGAGATTGTTCATATTATCTTTAATCGCCTTGATTGTTCCCTGCGTTTCCGCTCTTTTCACCTCATGATAAGGCTTGCGGACGTCCCGTCTGATCGCCTCGATGATTTCTTCTTCATGAGCGGTGACGGCATCTAAAAAGCGCTGAAGCTTTTCTTTGCGCTGCTCGGCTGTTGAAGCACGCAGTGTTTTTTGATTTTTTTTCTGAAGCTCAAAGACGCGTTTGATGTCTGCTTTTATATGCTGATCCATCGGTCTTCCTCCTCTGGTTGCTTTTTTGTTTCTTCAGGGCCTATTATAGTGTGATGTGATTTTGCGGCAAAGACAGCGTAAACGCATCTATACGTTACCGTACAAATTGCGGTGATCTGTCTAATGAAAGGAGTGTCTCTTATGCCGGATTCTGTGACAACTGACATCAAACAAGCGCTCTTGGTTATGCTTAGGGAGCGTGATATCCGCCGTGTGACCATGAAGGATATCGCCGAACGGGCGCACGTGAGCCGGGGGACACTGTACCTTTATTACGAGGATAAATATGCAATTTTAGAAGATATAGCGGAAGAAATGAAGGACGGGCTGAGTGAAGCGCTGTATGATTCGCTGAAGCATAAAGATGTGCTTCATTTAAATGGCGGCTGGCAAAAAGTGCATCCGACCCTGTCGTTTGTTGACCGGCATCGGGCGTTTTTCCAAACGATGATGGATCGTCATAAAATGCCGTATTTTCACTTTCATGCTTTTTTTAAAGATGTATTCCGGCATGATGTGCTTTTGTCCCCGGTGAATGCAAATTTCTCACCGACCGAACAGGATATGTACATTCATTACCGCTCTTTATACACGTATGCCATTGTGTTGTACTGGGTGAATGAGGAGCCCGGGGCATCACCGGAAGCGATCAGCGGGCAGGTGTGGGATTTGATTTCTCAAAAACGGTTTTACTGGCTGTTCGGGCGCCGGGTGCCGGAACAAGAAGAAAAAAAGCCCGCCGACCGGCGGGTGACACGGACGAGGCAGGCCTTGCAAGAGGCTATGATCGGCTTAGCAGCGGAAAAAAGGGATTACGCGGCGATAACGATTTCCGATATTGCCCGTAAAAGCAACCTGCGCCGTGCCACTTTCTATGACCATTACGCCAACAAAGAAGCGTTGCTGAAAACGATCATCCACCAATCATGCCGGGAGCTGATCGGATTATTGACGGTAAAGGGAGATCCTGCTGACTGCTCCATGGAAGAAGCGGAAGCCGCGCTCGTTCGTCTCTTTTCCGCACTGTCCGACGGCATGCCGCTCGTCCATTTTCTGAGAGAGGGTTCCGGAGTGCCTGACGTCATCCCGGAAATGTTCAGAGCGCTGCAATTGTTTTATCTTCATCAGCCTCTGCACATTCAGGCGGGCAAAAAGCTCTATGCATACTATGTCGCGTCCATGCTTGTCGGCTTGATTCAATATCGCCTTCATGAAGGAAAAGACCACGCGCCGGACATGCTGGCCCGGGAATTTCTGCAGTTTTTGGATGTGAAGAAGTATCGGGTGATTTTGCTGTGAAGATAATGAAAAAGAACTCCAAAACAGGCGGAGTTCTTTTTTGCTGTTTTCTTCGAGAATTTATCCCAAAAAAGAAATTCTGCTGCCAAACATGACAAATGTCATATTCGGGGCATGATGGCTGCTACTACAAAAGCGTTCGGCGCCCCGTTATACTTGGGATCATAATGAAAAAGAAGGGACGTGACATTCATGATCAATCACGCCGCAACTCAAAAACAAGCGTCTTTAAAAAAGCAGGTTGCCGCATTTTCCGGTGCCGATACAAAGCATAGTGTCATTCAGCTTCTCAACACGTTTGTGCCGTTCTTTGCCCTTTGGTTTCTTGCTTACTTCAGCCTCGATGTCTCCTATCTTCTAACCCTCGCCTTTACTGTAATAGCAGCGGGATTTTTGACAAGAATCTTTATTATTTTCCACGACTGCTGCCATCAATCCTTTTTCAAACAAAAGAAGCTGAACCGGCTGTTTGGGTTTATTTCAGGTGTGCTGACACTGTTTCCGTTCTCTCAATGGCAGCGCAGCCACTCCATTCATCATGCGACAAGCAGCAACTTAGATAAACGGGGAACAGGCGATATTTGGATGATGACCGTTAAGGAATACAACGAAGCGTCAGCCTGGACAAAAGTACGCTACAGACTTTATCGCAATCCGTTTATTATGTTTATTCTCGGCCCGATTTACGTATTTCTGATTAAAAACCGTTTCAATGTAAAAGGCGCCCGCCGCAAGGAACGCTGGAACACCTATTTCACGAACGCGGCGATTGTCTTATTGGCTGCTGCAACATGCCTGCTTGTCGGCTGGGAAAACTTTTTGCTTGTTCAGGGTCCGATTTTCCTTATTTCGGGGTCAATCGGCGTCTGGCTCTTTTATGTCCAGCACACGTTCGAGGATTCTTATTTTGAAGCCGATGAGCATTGGGACTATGTGCAGGCCGCGGTAGAAGGAAGCTCCTTTTACAAGCTTCCGAAGCTTTTGCAATGGCTGACAGGCAATATCGGCTACCATCACGTCCACCACTTAAGCCCGAAAGTGCCGAATTACAAGCTGGAAGCGGCTCACGAGGGGCATGAACCTTTAAAAAACGTACCGACCATTACGCTTAAAACAAGTCTTGAATCCATGAAATTCCGTCTGTGGGATGAGGATGAAAAGCAATTTGTCACCTTTCGGGAGGCGCGGAAAACACCGCTGCCCCAACAGGTGCCGAAAGAACGTTTAAAGAAAAATGCCTGATATGGCGCGCGGCTCTTTCTCTTATCAGAAAGGGCCTGCTCTTTATGTGTGAGGATGCAATAAAGGCGGCGTTTTGGTAAAGTGATGGTAGACACAAGCGGCAGAAGGTGGAATAAGGATGAAGAAATATTTTAAATTTCAAAAACTGAATGGGATTTCTCCTTATATATGGACGATTTTTTTCATCTTGCCCTTTTATTTTATTTTCAAGAGCTCTTCCACCTTTGTAATGGTGTCCGGCGTCATTTTCACACTTGTTTTCTTTGGCGCGTATCGCTTTGCATTTGTTGCAAAAGGCTGGCCGGTTTACTTATGGGCGCTTCTTCTGATCGGCATATCGACCGGATCAGTCATGCTGTTCAGCTATATTTATTTCGCTTTCTTTATCGCCTACTTCATCGGCCATATCCGGGACAAAGTTCCATTTTACATCTTATATTACATTCATATCATCAGTGCGGCGGTTGCCGTCAACTTCAGCCTTGTTCTGAAAAAAGACTGGTTTTTGACGCAAATCCCGTTTATCGTCATCACTCTGATCAGTGCCATCCTTCTCCCGCTCAGCATTCGAAGCAGAAAGGCACGAGAGCGCCTTGAGGAGAAATTAGAATATGCAAATGAACGAATCGCGGATCTTGTGAAGCTGGAAGAAAGGCAGCGCATTGCCCGGGACCTTCACGATACACTTGGACAAAAGCTCTCCTTAATCGGACTGAAAAGCGACCTTGCCCGAAAGCTGATTTACAAGGACCCTGAACAGGCCCGCACTGAACTGAAAAGCGTTCAAGAGACGGCCCGCTCCTCCTTAAATGAGGTCAGACAAATTGTCTCGTCGATGAAAGGCATCCGATTGAAGGATGAGCTCGGCAATGTTCGGCAAATTCTTGAAGCGGCAGGAATTGAATTTGTGTATGAAGAAAAAGAAGCGCCAAAACATATCTCTTTGCTGAACGAAAACATTGTCAGCATGTGCATTAAAGAAGCCGTCACCAATGTCGTGAAACACAGTGGCGCCAAAGTATGCCGCATCACCATTCAGCAGCTTTGGAAAGAGGCTGTCATTACGGTAGAAGACGACGGCAGCTTTCAATGCAGAGAAGACCGCTTTTTTTCAAAGGGGCACGGCCTGCTTGGAATGAGAGAACGGCTTGAATTCGCGAATGGCAGTTTAGCCATCGATACAGCTGCCGGAACAAAGCTGACCATGAGAATCCCGAATGATTCAAAATCAAAAGAAAAGGATGGTAGCAGATGATCAACATCTTCATTGCCGAGGATCAGCAAATGCTGCTTGGCGCACTCGGTTCGCTGTTGAATTTAGAAGAGGATATGACGGTTGTCGGCAAAGGCACAAGCGGCCAGGATGCGATCGATTTCGTGGAAAAAAATGCGCCTGACATCTGTCTGATGGATATTGAAATGCCCGGGGTATCAGGTCTTGAAGCGGCAGAAAAACTCAAGGACAGTGATGTGAAAATCATCATTTTGACGACTTTTGCCCGCTCCGGCTATTTTCAGCGGGCGCTAAAAGCGGGCGTCAGCGGTTACATGCTCAAGGACAGCCCGAGTGATGAGCTCGTCAGCGCCATCCGCAGCGTTATGAAAGGAAGGCGCGTCTACGCCCCTGAATTAATGGAGGATATCTATGGTGAAGAAAACCCGCTGACTGAACGGGAAAAAGCGGTGCTCGAACTCGTCGCAGACGGAAAAAACACGAAAGAAATTGCAAATGCCCTCAGCATCAAAAGCGGTACAGTCCGCAATTACGTTTCGATGATTCTGGATAAATTAGAAGTGAAAAATCGAATTGAGGCCATTACCCGATCAAAGGAAAAGGGCTGGTTTAAGTAACCAGCCCTCTTTGTTCAGCCAGTGTTTTTGCACTGGCTTATTTTCTTTTCGCCGTCACTCTGTCTCTTCCTTCCACTTCTTATCAATCAGCATTTTCCCCGGCCATGTGTATGCCATGATGCCGCCGTCTGCCGTGATGTCTTCTCCTGTGACGTATGAGCTGTCGTCTGAAGCGAGGAAGAGCGCGACAGCCGCCATTTCTTCCGGTTTTCCGAGCCGGCCGAGCGGCGTGATCCATTTATTGGCTTCACGGAACGCCTCGCCCATTTCGTCTTCTTTCGTGCCTGCTAATTTATCAATGAGCGGCGTTTCAATCGTCCCCGGCGATAAGGAATTGACGCGGATTCCGCTTCTGGCGTAATCAATGGCCATCGCTCTCGTCAGGTTTGTAATTCCGCCTTTTGCGGCGTTATAGCCGGAGCGGTCAAGGTCTGCGGCCCGGCCTGACATGGAGGAGGTGTTAATGATGGAGCCTCCTTTTTCGAGCATAAGCGGAATGAGATATTTGCTGCACAGAAATGTGCCGCGCAGATCGACGGCGATGATCCGGTCAAACAGCTCGACCGGGTATTCATGGACTTTCCCGCCCTCTTGGTCAACACCGGCATTGTTAAAAAGAATATCAATTGTTCCGTACTTTTGCTGAATGCCGTCTGCAAATGACTTTACGTTTTCTTCGTCTGATACATCAAGATGAAAGGCCTCTGCTTCTCCGCCGTTTTTTCTGATGGCGCTGACGGTTTCATTCAGTTCGCTTTCATTGATGTCACCGCAGATCACGCGGGCGCCTTCATCGGCGAAAACCCGTGCCGTCGCTTGTCCGATGCCTGTCGCGGCCCCTGTGATAATTGCGGTTTTGTCTGTTAATCTTCCCATATTGCGATTCCTCCTTTTTCTATATCTGTTCCCGCTGAATAGGGGGATAAACATATAGACCCCCATTTCTAAATACCTATTAAATATGTTAATATTATGTATATACATCATTGGGAGGCTTACATATTTTGAAGATACAAAGGAGATAGCCCTTTATTGTTATACCGTTGTTCCTATATGGTTTGGTATTTCCATCGTTATCTCTATTTTTTCTCATGACATCACATTTCCTCTTACTTTAAGAAATGTTCTGCATGAGTCTTTGCGAAACATGGGATCTCTTCTCTTATTTAGTTTGTTTTTCTACCCGTCATACATATGGATGAAGAAGGAATTCGGCCGCTGGAAAGAAGAAGAAAGGAGAGGATGATCAGGATTCTCTCTTTTTTATTGATAAAATGGGTGAAATGAATCCATTAACATGTTAAATTTACAATATATGCATCTGCTGATCCAGTTGACAATTGTCACCGCATATGATAAATAGATGCTGAAAAAGATTTTACATACCATCAAAGCATAATTAAAGGAGAGATCTGAAGTGCGGAAAAAAAAGTTTAAAGCAGAATCCAAGCGTTTGCTGGATATGATGATTAACTCCATTTATACGCAGAAGGAAATTTTTCTCAGAGAGTTAATTTCCAATGCGAGTGATGCGATTGACAAAATCTATTACAAGGCGCTAACCGATGATTCTTTAACGTTTGATCAAGACAATTACTACATAAAAGTGACGGCGGACAAAGAGGCAAGAACGCTCACTGTCACAGATACCGGTATCGGAATGACAAAAGACGAGCTTGAACAGCATCTCGGAACGATTGCGAAAAGCGGTTCACTCGCTTTCAAGCAAGAAAATGACACGAAAGACGGCCATGACATTATCGGCCAGTTCGGCGTCGGATTTTATGCGGCGTTTATGGTGGCTGATAAGGTCACGGTGAAAAGTAAAGCGCTCGGCAGTGACGAGGCGTATGTATGGGAGTCGGAAGGGGCTGCCGGCTACACGATCGAGCCGTGTGACAAGGAAACCGTCGGTACGGAAATCACCCTGAAAATAAAAGAAAACACAGAAGATGAAAGCTATGATGAGTTTTTAGAAAACTACCGCATCAAAGCGATCGTGAAAAAGTACTCAGACTTTATCCGCTACCCGATCAAAATGGAAGAGACGGTCAACAAGCCGAAAGAGGGCAGCGAGAACGAGTTTGAAGAGGTTCAGGAAGAACAGACGGTCAACAGCATGGTGCCGATCTGGAGAAAAAACAAAAGCGAGCTGACGGATGAGGATTACGAGGCTTTTTACGCTGAAAAGCATTACGGCTTCGATAAACCGCTGACCCACGTGCACATCAGCGTCGATGGAGCGGTGCGCTACAATTCGATTTTGTTTATTCCGGAAAACATGCCGTTTGACTATTATACGAAGGAATTCGAAAAAGGGTTGGAGCTGTATTCCAACGGCGTGCTGATCATGAACAAATGCGCCGACCTGCTTCCGGATCATTTCAGCTTTGTAAAAGGCATGGTGGATTCTGAAGATTTGTCGCTGAACATTTCCAGAGAAATGCTGCAGCATGACCGCCAGCTGAAGCTGATTGCGAAAAACATCAATAAAAAAATCAAAGCCGAGCTGAAGAGCCTGCTGAAGAACAAAAGGGAAAAATACGAATCTTTCTATGAATCTTTCGGCAGACAGCTGAAATTCGGCGTCTACAATGATTTCGGCGCAAACAAAGACGTATTAAAAGACCTGCTTCTTTTCTATTCATCTAAGGAGAAAAAGCTCGTCACACTGGATGAATATGTGTCCAGAATGCCTGAGGATCAAAAATATATCTATTACGCGTCCGGCGATTCATATGAGCGGATTGAAAAGCTGCCGCAAACTGAAATGGTGGCGGACAAAGGCTACGAGATTCTATATTTCACGGAAGATATTGATGAATTCGCGATCAAAATGCTGACAAGCTATGAGGAAAAAGAGTTCAAATCCGTATCCAGCGCCGACTTAGGCATCGACAGTGACGAAGATGAAAAGCAGACTGAAGCCGAAGAAAACGAATATAAAGACCTGTTTGAAAGCATGAAAGACATTCTTGCGGATAAAGTCAAGAACGTCAGAGCATCAAAACGCTTAAAATCTCATCCGGTCTGCTTTGCGACAGACGGCGAAGTGACGATCGAAATGGAGAAAGTATTAAACGCCATGCCTGACAGCCAGCAGGTCAAAGCAGAAAAAGTGCTGGAAATCAACCCGAATCACGAAGTGTTTGAGACGTTAAAGAACGCGCACGGTCAAGATCGGGAAAAGCTTGCTTTATACACAAATCTTCTCTACAATCAGGCGCTGCTGATTGAAGGGCTGCCGATCCATGATCCGGTCGAATTTACGAATGATATTTGCAAAGTCATGGTATGACGCCAAAAAAGGAATCGCCCATCGGGGGCGATTCCTTTTCTTATTACAGCGTGCGCTGTTTAAGAATTTGATTTTGTTTATTGCGCTTCTTTAAGGAGAACCGTTTTTTCAAGTGCGTTTCGATTTCTTCTAAACTTCTGCCCTTCGTTTCAGGAACGATGTAAGCGGCGAAGAAGAAGGATGTGAGGCAGATGACTGAGAAAATTCCGAATACCCAGCCGATGCCCATGGCGCTCAGCATAAGCGGGAATACCAGTGAAACGACAAGGTTTGTTGCCGACAGAATCAATGTCGTAAATCCGGTTGCGGCTCCGCGTGCGTTTGACGGGAACAGCTCCGGCATCAGGACCCATACGACGGGACCCCATGTCGCCTGGTAAAAGACGATATAGATTCCGAGAAACAGCACGGTCAGCCAAGCCGTAGAAGCTGACAGGCCTGCCAGAAGGAGAATGGCTGATAATGACGCCAGGCTCAAGGTGATGCCGATGCTTCCCCACATCAGCAGTTTTTTCCGGCCGATCCGGTCAATTAAGATCATGGCGGTGATACACATGATGACGTTTAAGACACCGATTCCCATTGTGCCGAGAACGGACGCCGAGGTGCCGAGTCCGGCCTTTGTAAAGATGGTCGGCGCATAGTAAATCACCGTGTTGATACCGACCGCCTGCTGGAAGATGGCGAGTCCGATCCCGATCAGCAGCATAGGGCGGATCCATTTTGCTTTCAGCAAGCCGAGTGTAGATTCTTTTTTCTCAGCTTCACCTTGTTTCATTTCCGCCAATTCAACGGCGATATCCTCTTTGTCGTGCGTCATTTCCATGACTTGTCTGGCTTCCTGTTCACGGCCGCGTTTGACGAGCCATCTCGGTGATTCCGGCATAAACGCGATTCCGATTAATAACAGCGCCGCCGGTACTGCGGCGAGACCGACCATCCAGCGCCAAGCTTCAAATGGGGTGAATATGTAATTCACAATATATGCGAGTAAAATTCCGGTTACAATCATTAAGTTATTCAATGTGCCAAGCGTTCCGCGTATTTTCGTCGGAGCCATCTCAGAAAGATAAACGGGAACAAGCGCCGTTGAACCGCCGACGGCTAATCCGAGAATGACACGTGAGATGATCAGCATGGTGACGGTTTGCGAAGCCGCGCAGGCAAGCGCGCCGATAATGAAAATGAGTGAAAGGACGAAAACCACTTTTCTCCGGCCCCATCGGTCAGAGCATGTCCCGCTTAAGGCGGACCCGAAAATCGCACCGAGCAGCAGCATGCTGACGACCAATCCCTCAGTCAGCGTGTTTAAAGGAATATCATTGTTGATAAAAAGCAAAGCCCCTGAAATCACGCCGGTGTCATAACCGTAAAGCAGCCCGCCTAATGCTCCGAAAAAGTAAATCAGGAATTTTTTGGTGTTTTTCTTCACAGATGATCCTCCTCATCTTTTTGGAACGCATAAGAGTTTATTTAGATAACTATTTCATTCCCCTGTGAAAAAAATATAAACCTTTAAAAAAAACACGCCCTTTTAAAAGGCGTGTTTCTTCTTTCTTAGGAAAACAGCTTGTCGATAAACGCGATTTCTTCCGCAGAAAGCGTAATGGAGGCTGCTTTCATATTGTCTTTTAATTGATCCGCGCGTTTGGCGCCCGGAATCAGGATGTCGATTTCAGGTCTCGCCAAATACCAGGCTAGCACGATATGCGCCGTGTCGGCATTGTGCTTCTCGGCAATCGGTTTGAGCTGGTTGACCTTTTTGATGTTTTCTTTAAACTGCTCCCCTTGGAAATGCGCCTGATCATTGCGCAGATCGCCTTCAGGGAAGGTGGTGTTCTCGTCGTATTTGCCGGCTAACAGTCCGGATACAAGCGGGAAGTACGGGATGAATGAGATGCTGTGTTCTGTCGTATAAGGGAAGAAAGTCTTTTCCGCCTCACGGTTCAGCAGGTTGTATTCCCCTTGAATCACATCGACTAAGCCGTCTTTGTTGGCTTCTTTCAGCTGCTCCAGAGAGAAATTGGAGACGCCGATGGAACGGATTTTTCCTTCTTTTTTCATCTCATTCAATGCTTGGACGGCTTCGTCCTTCGGTGTGTGCTCATCCGGGAAATGGATGTAGAATAAATCAATGTAATCAGTCTGCAGACGTTTCAGGCTGTCCTCAACTGATTGTTTCAAAAAGGCCGGTGAATTGTCGAAAACAAAGTCATCGCCTTCTTTTCTGTGCGCAGCTTTTGTAGCGATGAAGACATCCTCGCGGTTAAATTCTTTCAGCACCTCGCCGATTAATTCTTCAGAACGGCCCACTCCGTAAATATAGGCGGTATCTAACATGGTAACGCCGCTTTTAATCGCTTCCCGGACCAATTCTTTTCCCGTCTCTTCATTCAGATTCGGATAGAGATTGTGTCCGCCGACCGCATTTGTTCCCAAACCGATCGGAAATACTTGTAGGTCAGTTTTGCCGATTGTTACTTTGCTCATGTTTTCGCCCCCTGAAAAAGTAAATTAGGATATCACAGCGCCTGCCGGAAAAATACGGCAGCGTTCTCTATTAATTGTAACGCTATGCCAAGTGAATGTCGATTTGGTGCTCTTGACAATACTTTGTATATTCCTCATCAAGCTGCTGAGAAGTGACGATGCTGTGAAGCCGGTCGAAAGGCGCGTATGTCAGAAGCGTGGATTTGCCGAATTTGGAATGGTCCGCGAGCAGATACACTTCGTTCGCCTTTTCGGAAATTTTCTTTTTCACCTCGTATTCCAGCAAGTCGGAATTCGTCAGGCCGTGGGTGATCGTTGTCCCGGTAGCGGACATGAACGCCTTGTTAATATTGTATTTATTGAGGGTGCTCGGATCATCAATGCCGACAAATGACCTTGTCTTCCGCTTGTAGTTGCTGCCGATGATGATCAGGTCGACATTTTTCATGGATGAAGCGGCGTTAATAATATCAAGGCTGTTCGTCAGCACCGTCACATTCTTATCCGGATCAAGCGTCTCCAGCATCGATTTGGTCGTCGTGCCGGAATCAATAAACACAAGATCGTGATCCTCGATAAACCGTGACGCATAGCGGGCGATTTTGATTTTTTCATCCTGATGTTGAATGGTGCGGTTTTCAAAAGGGACGAGCACAGATTTTTCTGCCGACGTCACGCCGCCGTACACCTTTTTGATCACCCCTTTTTCCGCAAGCTTATTAATATCGCGTCTGACCGTGTTTTTAGAGACGTTGAAAACCTCGCACAGCTCATCCAGCGAAGTGGCTCCGTGTTTGAGAATGTATTCTTCCATCTCCTGAATCCGCATCAGTTTCATAAAAAAACTCCTTCTAGAATTCTTAAAGTAATTAAAATATATAATAAACACCAAGAGTTAATCAATAGTTACTTAACAAATGATAAAAAAGATGGATCACCCGTACGATTCGACACCGTTCTTCAAGTTCCTGTTTTCCCGATCCAAAAAGGTATGATAAAAATAGTGAAAAAATTTTGATTTTTTAGATTGACTTGAAGTGGTGTGGGGATTACAATGTAACCAAGAAATGACCAAAATGTAACCCGCAAGATCAAAAATGATAGATGTAACCGTTTGCTTCGGTCGGTACATGACCAACTTTTACATGGGAAGATGGGAGACACCATCATTTTAGCATTTGTAAGCGTTTAATTCATGTCTTTTGTATGTAAAAGATGAATATATTCATCCGTTATTACCAGCTGAACAGGATGTTTACTATTTAAGGAGGCAATGAGCATGGCAGAGATCAGAAAACTTAAAAACTACATCAATGGTGAATGGGTTGAAAGTAAGACAGATCAATATGAAGACGTTGTCAATCCGGCTACAAAAGAAGTGATGTGCCAGGTTCCGATTTCTACGCGGGAGGATGTGGAATACGCCGTCCGCTCAGCGTCAGAAGCGTTTAAAACATGGTCAAAGACGGCAGTGCCGCGCCGTGCGAGAATTCTATTTAACTATCAGCAGCTTCTCCAGCAAAACAAAGAAGAGCTTGCCCGTCTGATTACTTTGGAAAACGGTAAAAACACGACAGAAGCACTCGGTGAAGTGGGACGCGGAATTGAAAACGTCGAATTCGCAGCAGGCGCGCCGTCACTCATGATGGGCGATTCACTTGCCTCTATCGCCACAGATGTAGAAGCGGCGAACTACCGCTATCCGATCGGGGTGGTCGGCGGCATCGCACCGTTCAACTTCCCGATGATGGTCCCGTGCTGGATGTTCCCGATGGCGATTTCGTTAGGAAACACGTTCATTCTGAAGCCGTCTGAGCGCACGCCGCTGTTAACGGAAAAACTGGCAGAGCTGTTTGAACAGGCCGGTCTGCCGAAGGGCGTCTTCAATGTCGTGCACGGCGCGCATGACGTCGTAAACGGCATTCTTGAGCATCCGGAGATTAAAGCCATTTCATTCGTCGGGTCAAAACCTGTCGGCGAGTATGTTTTCAAAAAAGGCAGCGAACATTTGAAACGCGTGCAGGCGTTAACAGGGGCGAAAAACCACACGATCGTGTTAAATGACGCCCACCTTGAAGATACGGTCACAAACATTATCGGCGCGGCATTCGGTTCGGCAGGAGAGCGCTGTATGGCATGCGCGGTTGTGACGGTTGAAGAGGGAATCGCCGATGAGTTTATGGCGAAATTACAGGAAAAGGCCGCGGACATCAAGCTCGGAAATGGACTGGATGACGGCGTGTTCTTAGGCCCGGTCATCCGCGAGGACAACAAGAAGCGTACGCACAGCTATATTGAAAAAGGCATCGAAGAGGGAGCGAGACTGCTTTGTGACGGCCGTGAAAATGTAACGGAAGACGGCTATTTCGTCGGACCGACGATTTTTGACAACGTGACGACGGATATGACGATCTGGAAAGATGAAATCTTTGCGCCCGTTCTGTCGGTCATGCGTGTGAAAAACTTAAAAGAAGCGGTTGATATCGCCAACCAGTCTGAATTTGCGAACGGCGCCTGCCTGTTCACTTCAAATGCGAACGCGATCCGCTACTTCCGTGAGAATATTGACGCGGGAATGCTCGGGATCAACCTTGGCGTCCCGGCGCCGATGGCATTCTTTCCATTCTCAGGCTGGAAGTCTTCTTTCTTCGGCTCACTGCACGCAAACGGAAAAGACAGCGTCGACTTTTATACACGTAAAAAAGTCGTGACGGCACGATATCCGTCTCCTGATTTCAATTGACAGCCGGCCCGGACGGCTTTGTGATTCCGTCCGGGTTTTCTTTTACTATCAATTAAGGAGGAATACACATGAGTCATTTGCTGCGCAAACCGCAGGCCGATGAGATTTCTCAAGGCGTGAACATCATACATGACGTCACTTCAGCTAATTCAGACCTCAAATACGTCGGATTTAAAGTCGTTGATCTCGCTCCCGGCTCAACATATACAGAAGATTTGAAAAAGACGGAGTGCTGCATCGTGGCGGTCACGGGAAAAATCACCGTCACGGATCATGATCAGACATTTGAAAGCATCGGCACCCGTGAAAGCGTATTTGAAAGAAAGCCGACGGACAGTGTTTATGTGTCCAATGACCGCTCCTTTGACATCACAGCCGTCAGCGGGGCGAGGGTCGCGCTGTGCTACTCTCCGTCCGAACACCAGCTTCCGACAAAGCTGATTAAAGCGGAAGACAACAGTGTGGAACATCGCGGCAAGCTGGCAAACAAACGAACCGTTCATAACATTCTCCCCGATTCAGATCCATCGGCAAACAGCCTTCTCGTTGTTGAAGTTTACACGGACAGCGGCAACTGGTCGAGCTATCCGCCGCATAAACATGACCAAGACAATCTGCCGGCTGAGTCCTTTTTAGAAGAAACCTATTACCACGAAACAGACCCGCCCCAGGGGTTTGTCTTCCAGCGTGTGTACACGGACGACCGCTCGATTGACGAGACGATGACCGCAGAAAATGAAAACGTTGTCATCGTGCCGGTGGGCTATCACCCGGTTGGTGTTCCGGACGGGTATACCTCTTACTACCTGAATGTAATGGCGGGACCGACACGAAAATGGAAGTTTCATAATGATCCGGCCCATGAATGGATTCTGGAACGCTGACAAGTGAGGAGTGGCAGATAACGATGAAGTATACGTTTAATGAAGAAAAAGAGTTTGATATTGTCGCGATCGGGCGCGCGTGTATTGATTTGAACGCGGCGGAATACAATCGGCCGATGGAAGAAACGATGACGTTTTCTAAATATGTCGGCGGTTCCCCTGCAAATATTGCAATCGGCAGCGCCAAGCTCGGATTAAAAGCCGGTTTTATCGGCAAAATCCCGGACGACCAGCACGGCAGATTCATTGTTTCCTATATGCAGGGAAAGGGCGTTGATACGTCACAAATGGCCGTTGACAAAGAAGGGCGCAAAGCCGGACTCGCTTTTACGGAAATTCTCAGTCCCGAAGAGTGCAGCATTCTGATGTACAGAGATAACGTGGCGGATCTGTATCTTGAGCCGTCCGAAGTCAAGGAAGGCTACATCGCAAACGCGAAAATGCTGCTCGTATCAGGCACGGCGCTTGCGAAAAGCCCGTCGCGCGAAGCCGTCCTAAAAGCGGTGCATATCGCAAAAAAACATGACGTAAAAGTCGTTTTTGAGCTCGACTACCGTCCGTATACATGGCCATCGGCAGAAGAAACCGCCGTGTATTACACGCTGGCGGCGGAACAATCCGATATCGTCATCGGAACGCGTGACGAATTTGACGTGATGGAAAACCGCAGCGGCGGAGACAACGATGAAACCGTCCGCCGTTTGTTTGCGCATTCCGCCGATCTTGTCGTTATTAAGCACGGCGTTGACGGGTCATACGCATACAGCAGATCGGGAGAAGTTTTCCAGGCGCGCGCCTATAAAACAAAGGTGCTCAAGACGTTTGGAGCGGGTGATTCCTATGCGTCTGCCTTCATCTACGGACTTGTCAGCGGCCGGGATATTGAAACGGCCTTAAAATACGGGAGCGCTTCCGCTTCCATCGTCGTCAGCAAACACAGCTCCTCAGAAGCCATGCCGGCTGCCGGTGAAATCCTCGAACTGATTGAAGCACAGCACAGCCTGAATGGTAAATAGAACGTATAAAAGGTGGGATCGTTTGTGGGCAAGACAATTCGCTTAACGACAGCACAAGCGCTGATTAAATTCTTGAACCGGCAGTACATTCATGTTGATGGGAATGAAGAGCCGTTCGTTGAGGGCATTTTTACGATTTTCGGCCATGGAAATGTGTTAGGGATCGGGCAGGCGCTTGAGCAGGACGCCGGGCACCTGAAAGTGTATCAAGGCAAAAACGAACAAGGAATGGCGCATGCTGCAATGGCATACAGCAAGCAGATGCTGAGAAGAAAAATTTACGCGGTATCGACATCGGTCGGTCCGGGTGCCGCAAATTTGACGGCTGCCGCGGGTACGGCGCTGGCCAATAACATTCCGGTGCTGCTGCTCCCGGCCGATACTTTTGCGACGAGGCAGCCTGACCCGGTGCTTCAGCAGGTGGAGCAGGAATACAGTGCCGCCGTCACGACAAACGATGCGTTAAAGCCCGTGTCCCGCTATTGGGACCGCATCACCCGCCCCGAGCAGCTGATGAGCAGCTTAATCCGGGCCTTTGAAGTGATGACGGACCCGGCAAAAGCGGGCCCGGCGACAATCTGCATTTCTCAGGATGTCGAGGGAGAAGCATATGATTTTGATGAAAGCTTCTTTGAAAAGCGCGTTCATTACATGGATCGGATGCAGCCGAGCGAGCGTGAGCTGAGAGGCGCCGCGGAGAGAATCAAGGAGAGCAGCCGTCCCGTCATTTTAGTGGGCGGCGGCGCGAAGTATTCCGGCGCGCGCGAGGAATTGATCGCGCTTTCTGAAACATACGGCATTCCGCTTGTCGAAACGCAGGCCGGCAAGTCAACGGTTGAAGCCGATTTCGCCAACAATCTGGGCGGCATGGGCATCACGGGCACACTCGCCGCAAACAAAGCCGCCCGCCAGGCTGATCTGATCATCGGTGTCGGCACACGGTATACGGACTTTGCGACATCCTCGAAAACGGCGTTTGATTTTGATAAAGCAAAATTCCTGAATATCAACGTCAGCCGTATGCAGGCTTATAAGCTTGACGCGTTTCAGGTCGTAGCCGATGCGAAAGTGACGCTCAGCAGGCTGCACGGCTTATTAGACGGATATAAAAGTGCATTCGGCACGGCGATTAAAGACTGGAAAGATGAATGGCTCGCTGAACGGGACCGGCTCGGCAAGGTCACTTTTACACGTGACGCGTTCGAACCGGAAATTAAAAACCATTTCTCACAGGATGTGTTAAACGAGTATGCCGACGCGCTCGAGACTGAGCTGCCGCAAACAACGGCGCTGTTAACTATCAACGAGACGATTCCTGAAGACAGCGTCGTCATCAGCTCGGCGGGATCTCTTCCGGGAGATCTGCAGCGGCTGTGGCATTCCAATGTCCCGAATACGTACCATCTGGAGTACGGCTATTCCTGTATGGGATATGAAGTATCAGGCACGCTCGGCCTCAAGCTGGCCCACCCCGACAAAGAAGTCTATTCACTCGTCGGTGACGGAAGCTTTCTGATGCTGCACTCAGAGCTGATTACCGCGCTTCAATATAACAAAAAAATCAATGTCCTGCTCTTTGACAACTCCGGCTTCGGCTGTATCAGCAACCTGCAGATGGATCACGGCGGCGGCAGTTATTTCTGCGAGTTCCGCACCGGGGACAATCAGATTTTAAACGTTGATTACGCGAAGGTGGCAGAGGGCTACGGCGCTAAAACATACAGAGCCAATACGGTTGAAGAGCTGAAGGCGGCGCTTGAAGATGCGAAAACGCAAGACGTATCCACTTTAATTGAATTGAAGGTTCTGCCGAAAACGATGACGGACGGCTATGACAGCTGGTGGCACGTCGGCGTGGCGGAAGTGTCTGAGCAGGAAAGCGTTCAGCGGGCATTCGAAGCGAAAGAGATGAAGCTGAAGTCTGCGAAGCAGTACTAGAGGGGAGGCATC
Source organism: Bacillus siamensis (assembly GCF_051628075.1). Lineage (NCBI taxonomy): Bacteria > Bacillati > Bacillota > Bacilli > Caryophanales > Bacillaceae > Bacillus > Bacillus siamensis. The sequence continues at coordinate 3,763,890 of NZ_CP155579.1, read as the reverse complement.
ACGATGGGCAAACAAAATATTCTGTGGGGCATCGCTCCCATTGGATGGCGCAATGACGATATGCCGGAAATCGGAGCCGGGAATACGCTGCAGCATTTGTTGAGCGATATTGTCGTCGCAGGCTTTCAAGGAACGGAAGCGGGGGGATTTTTCCCTGAACCTTCCGTCCTGAATAAGGAGCTGGCTCTCCGGAACTTGCGGATTGCGGGGAAATGGTTCAGCAGCTTTATCATTCAAGACGGTATTGAAAAAACGGCTGAATCATTTACGGAACACTGCGATTATTTGCAGAAAGTCGGAGCGGATGTCGCCATCGTTTCTGAACAGACGTACAGTGTCCAGGGCTTGGACATTGATGTTTTTAAGAAAAAACCGCACTTCTCAGATGAAGAATGGGATACGCTGTGCAATGGCTTGAACCGTCTCGGGAAAATCGCGGAGGAATACGGGCTGAACCTCACTTTTCATCATCATCTCGGCACAGGCGTCCAGACGGCGGAAGAAGTTGACCGGCTGATGGAAGGAACGGACCCCCGGTATGTCCATTTACTTTATGATACCGGCCACGCCTATATCTCCGACGGAGACTGCATGACGATTCTCAACAAGCATATGGATCGGATCAGACACATTCATTTCAAAGATGCGCGGATTGACATTATGGAGCGGTGCAGACAAGAAGGCAAGTCATTCAGGCAGTCGTTTTTACAGGGCATTTTCACGGTTCCGGGAGACGGATGCATCGACTTTACCGAAGTGTACCGGACGCTCATCCGTCATGATTATTCAGGCTGGATCGTCATTGAAGCCGAACAAGACCCGGCAGTCGCCAATCCGCTTGAGTACGCGCTGATAGCGAGAAAGTATATCGACAGTCAACTGCTTGATCCTGCAAATTAGAGGGGGGCTTATATGAATCGTGCCAAGGCGGAATCAGCTTTCAGCAAAAGGACCATCTATGGCCGGTATTCTGCTCATATGCGTGACGGCCATCGGGCTTGTCTTCACACTGAATACGTCCGGCAATCCGCTTGAACAGATTCAGGAGGAACTATACGGTGCCCCTCAGGACGGCAGCGAGAAAAGAAAGACGAGAACCATTATTTGATTATCAGAAGGAGTGGCGATCAATGAACTTACGTATAGGTGTTATCGGAACCGGTGCTATCGGAAAGGAGCACATCAACCGCATCACAAATAAGCTGTCGGGAGCGGAGATTACCGCGGTAACAGATGTGAATCAGGAGGCTGCGCAGCAGACCGTTAAGGATTTCAATTTGAACGCCTCCGTTTATCCTGATGACGAAAGCCTCCTCGCTGCTGAACATGTGGACGCCGTCTTAGTGACAAGCTGGGGCCCGGCTCACGAGTCCAGCGTTTTGAAAGCGATTCAGCACGGCAAGTACGTGTTTTGTGAAAAGCCGCTCGCCACAACGGCAGAAGGCTGTATGCGCATCGTCAAAGAAGAAATGAAGACGGGTAAACGTTTAGTTCAGGTAGGCTTCATGCGCAGATATGACAGCGGTTACGTTCAGCTGAAAGAAGCGATCGACAATCGTGCGGTCGGTGAGCCGCTGATGATTCACTGTGCGCACCGCAACCCGACAGTCGCATCGAATTATTCAACAGACATGGCCGTTGTCGATACGCTCGTTCATGAAATTGATGTCCTCCACTGGCTCGTAAATGACGAGTATGAATCCGTACAAGTCACCTATCCGAAGAAATCAAAAAATGCGCTGCCGCATCTCAAAGATCCGCAGATGGTCATCATCGAAACAAAAGGCGGTATCGTCATCAATGCCGAAATCTACGTGAACTGCAAATACGGCTATGACATTCAATGTGAAATCGTCGGGGAAGACGGTGTCATCAAGCTTCCGGAGCCATCAAGCATCAGCTTGAGAAAAGAAGGAAAACTCAGCACCGATATCCTGATGGATTGGCAGCGCCGATTTGTGGCTGCGTATGATTCGGAAATTCAGGACTTCATCGATTCGATCCGAGAAAAAGGCGAAGTCAGCGGTCCGACGGCATGGGACGGTTATATTGCCGCGGTGACAACTGACGCGTGCGTAAAAGCTCAGGAATCCGGACAGAAAGAGCCGGTGGCGCTGCAAGAAAAACCGGCATTCTATCAATCCTTTACGACTGTGAACAAATAATAGATTTGGAGTGAAAGCAATGAAACTGGCCTTAGATCCATCCATGTACCGTGATGATTTAACGTTAGAGGAAATGGTCTATAAAACGGCGGAGCTCGGATACGAGTATATCGAACTGTCCCCGCGCGAGGATTTCTGTCCTTTCTATAAATATCCGAAAGTCGATTCAGCAAAAATCAAACATCTGAAGCGTCTTTTAAAGGATACAGGCGTGAAGCTGTCCTCTCTCCTGCCGCTTTACCACTGGGCGGGACCTGATGAAGACCGCCGCCAGGCCGCCGTGCGCAACTGGAAACGGGCGATCGAAATTGCGGTTGAGCTTGAAGTGGATTTGATGAACAGTGAATTCAGCGGTTCAAAGTATGATCCGTTGACAAGTGAAGAAAAATTCATCAAATCCATGGATGAACTGCTGCCCGTCTTTGAAAAAGAAGGCGTTAAACTCAATCTGCAGGCCCACCCGTACGATTTTATCGAGACGCACAAAGGTGCGATGGATATGATCCGCGCGCTTGATAAGGATTGGATCAATCTGGTCTACTCGACGGCGCATACGTTCTTTTACGATGACGGCAAAGGCGATATTGCGACTATGTTTGATGAAGCCGGCGGCCGCCTCACACATGTTTTATTTGCAGATACCTTTAATCATAAAGCGGCTCACGGCCTGCGTTACATCGTCAATCCGCCTGACGCGAAAGTAACGGTTCATCAGCATTTGGACATCGGGCAAGGCGAGGTCGACTTTGATACGATTTTCAAAAAAATGAGAGAGATGAAATTCGACGGAATTGCGACGAATGCCGTTTTCGCTTGGGTCGGCGAGAGAGCGGATGAATCAAGCCGGTTCATGCTTAAAAAATTAAAAGAAGAATTAGGTATGGCATAAGCTTTAGTACGGAGTTCGGCGGGGCGGAAAGGCTCCTCAGCTAAACGCAGATGGGAGAGGCTGACATGAAACTTTGCTTTAATGAAGCGACAACGCTGGAGAATTCAAACTTGAAACAGGATTTAGAGCTGTGCGAAAAGCACGGCTATGATTATATTGAAATCCGCACAATGGATAAGCTGCCGGAATACTTAAAAGACCATTCACTGGCCGATCTGGCGGAATATTTTCGAACCCATCACATTAAACCGCTTGCCTTGAACGCACTGGTTTTCTTCAACAACCGTGATGAGAAGGGCTATAGGGAGATCATTTCGGAATTCAAAAGCATGATGGAAACGTGCAGAACGCTCGGCGTGAAATATGTGGTGGCCGTGCCGCTGGTGACAGATCAGAAAATCTTAAAAGAAGAGATCAAAAAGAGCAGCATAGAGGTGCTGACTGAGCTTTCGGATATCGCGGAGCCGTACGGCGTAAACATTGCCCTTGAATTTGTCGGCCACCCGCAATGCACGGTCAATACATTTGAACAGGCGTATGACATCGTGAACGCTGTCGGCCGCGATAATGTCGGGCTTGTGTTTGACAGCTTTCATTTCCACGCGATGGGCTCCAATATTGAAAGCCTGAGGCAGGCGGACGGAAAGAAAATTTTCATCTATCATATTGACGATACAGAAGATTTCCCGATCGGCTTTTTAACGGATGAAGACCGCGTCTGGCCGGGGAAGGGAGCGATTGACTTAGACGCCCATCTGTCAGCGTTAAGGGATATCGGATTCAATGATGTTGTCTCCGTAGAACTGTTCAGGCCTGAATATTATAAACTGACCGCGGAGGAAACGATCAAAACGGCAAAGGAAACAACGGAAGCCGTCGTATCAAAATACTTCATGAAGGAGGCGTGAACATGGCTTTTGTCACCATGAAACATCTTCTTGCAGAAGCGAAACGGGAGCAGTATGCAGTCGGCCAGTTTAATATAAACGGTCTGCAATGGACGAAGGCGATTCTGCAAGCGGCGCAAAAGGAGCAATCGCCGGTCATCGCCGCGGCTTCCGATCGTCTGGTCGATTATTTAGGCGGCTTTAAAACGATTTCCGCCATGGTCAGCGCGTTAATGGAGGAAATGGCGATTACCGTTCCTGTCGTGCTTCATCTTGATCACGGAAGCAGTGCGGAACGCTGCAGACAGGCCATTGACGCCGGATTCAGCTCAGTGATGATTGACGGCTCCCATCATCCGATTGATGAGAACATCGCGATGACAAAAGAAGTCGCCGATTATGCCGCTAAGCACGGCGTCTCAGTAGAAGCCGAAGTCGGCACGGTCGGCGGCATGGAAGACGGTCTGATCGGCGGTGTCCGCTATGCCGATATCACGGAATGTGAGCGGATCGTCAAAGAAACCAGTATCGACGCGCTGGCCCCCGCCCTCGGCTCCGTACACGGCAAGTATCATGGTGAGCCGAATCTCGGATTTAAGGAGATGGAAGCGATCTCCCGCATGACTGATATTCCTCTCGTTCTTCACGGGGCATCCGGAATTCCGCAGGATCAGATCCAAAAAGCCATCACGCTCGGCCACGCGAAGATCAATATCAACACGGAATGTATGGTCGCCTGGACAGACGAAACACGCCGCATGTTTCACGAAACCCGCGATCTGTATGAGCCGCGCGGCTACATGACACCCGGCATTGAAGCCGTAGAAGGGACAGTGCGAAGCAAAATGAGAGCGTTCGGATCAGCCGGAAAAGCCGCTAAGCAGCAGGTCGGCTGAATGAAACCACTAACCGCCGGAATGGCGGTTTTTTTGTGCGGTGTTGCGTCCGTATGCCCGAAACGATTATGATGATGGCAGCAGCGTAAAAACGGGAGTGGTTCAGTTTGAATAAAATCATGATAGTAGAAGACAGTGAAGACATTCGCGGACTATTGCGGAATTACCTTGAAAAATACGGCTATCAAACCGTGGCCGCCGATGATTTTACAGCTGTTCTTGATGTCTTTTTGCGGGAAAAGCCTGATGTGGTGCTGCTTGATATCAACCTGCCGTCCTATGACGGCTATTATTGGTGCCGGCAGATCCGCCAGCATTCCACGAGCCCGATCATTTTCATCTCAGCCAGAAGCGGGGAAATGGATCAGGTGATGGCGATTGAAAACGGCGGAGACGATTATATCGAAAAACCGTTTTCCTACGATATTGTGCTCGCGAAAATCAAAAGCCAGATCCGCAGGGCATACGGAGAGTACGCCGCCAAGCAGGGAGAGAAAGTGGTTGAATATGCCGGTGTGCAGCTCTTTGTGGAACGGTTTGAACTGCACTTTCACGATGAAAAAAGCGAGCTTTCTAAAAAAGAAAGCAAGCTTTTGGAGGTGCTGCTGGAGCGGGGAGAAAAGGTAACGGGAAGAGACCGGCTCATGGAAAAAACGTGGGACACCGACATTTTCGTCGATGACAATACGCTTAACGTGTATATCACGCGGCTCAGAAAAAAACTGCGGGAGCTGAATGCGCCTGTTTCCATTGAATCGGTGCGGGGCGAAGGCTACCAGCTGAGGGCGCTGTCATGAAGCTGTTTCTCCGTTCTCATGCCGTGCTGATTCTGCTTTTTCTCCTTCAAGGGCTGTTTGTCTTCTTTTATTACTGGTTTGCGGGTCTTCATTCTTTTTCCCACTTGTTTTACATATTGGGCGTGCAGCTTCTTATTTTGGCGGGGTACCTGGCCTATCGCTGGTACAAAGACCGCGGCGTGTATCATTGGCTCAGCTCGGGGCAGGAAGGGACGGACATCCCGTATCTCGGTTCTTCAGTGTTTTGTTCAGAGCTGTACGAAAAGCAGATGGAGCTGATCCGGCTGCAGCACCAGAAGCTCCATGAGACCGAAGCCAAGCTCGACGCGCGGGTGACGTATATGAATCAATGGGTGCACCAAGTAAAGACGCCGCTGTCGGTCATTAATTTAATCATTCAGGAAGAGGATGAGCCCGTCTTTGAACAAATCAAAAAAGAGGTCCGGCAGATTGAATTCGGGCTGGAGACGCTCCTTTATTCATCACGGCTCGACCTGTTTGAGCGGGATTTTAAAGTCGAAGCGGTTTCCTTATCAGAGCTTCTCCAATCGGTCATTCAAAGCTATAAACGGTTTTTTATTCAATACCGCGTTTATCCGAAAATGAACATTCACGATGATCATCAGATTTACACCGATGCGAAATGGCTTAAATTTGCGATCGGCCAAGTGGTCACAAATGCGGTCAAGTATTCGGCAGGCAAGAGTGACAGACTTGAGCTGAATGTCTTCCGCGATGAAGACAGGACGGTGCTTGAAGTCAAAGATTACGGTGTCGGCATTCCCCCGCAGGACATCAAGCGGGTGTTTGACCCTTATTTCACCGGCGAAAACGGGCGGCGTTTCCAAGAGTCTACGGGAATCGGCCTCCATCTCGTCAAAGAAATTACGGACAAGCTCAATCATACGGCGGACATCAGTTCGTCCCCCGGTGAAGGGACATCGGTTCGATTTTCATTTCTTACAAAAATGTAAGACTGCGTTAAGAAAACAACATAGCTCGTTTTGCTTCCCCTTGATAACATGGATTCATGTCAAGGGGATTTTTTATGCTGAACGCCCCGGCACTACATGAAAGCAGCCCTGATCAACAAGAATAAAACCATAAGGAGGATTCTCATGGCGAATATGCTTGAAGTCAAACAGATAAATAAAACCTATAAAGGACAAGTATCCTATCAAGCCTTAAAACACATTTCATTTTCAATAGAAGAAGGCGGGTTCACGGCGGTGATGGGACCGTCCGGCTCCGGAAAGACAACGCTTTTGAATATCATTTCAACGATTGACCGTCCGGATTCAGGCGATATCCTGATTCACGGAGAAAATCCGCACCGGCTGAAGCGGACAAAGCTCGCTCATTTCCGCCGCAAGCAGCTCGGATTTGTGTTCCAGGATTTCAACCTTCTGGACACGCTGACGATCGGTGAAAATATCATGCTGCCATTAACGCTTGAAAAAGAAGCGCCGTCTGTCATGGAAGAAAAACTGCACGGCATCGCGAAAAAGCTCGGAATCGAAAATCTGCTCAACAAACGGACGTTTGAAGTATCCGGCGGACAGCGCCAGCGTGCCGCCATCGCAAGAGCGGTCATTCATAAGCCGTCACTCATTCTCGCCGATGAACCGACGGGAAATCTTGATTCCAAAGCGTCAAAAGACGTCATGGAAACGATGCAGAGCCTGAATCAGGATGATCATGTTACGGCTTTGATGGTGACCCATGATCCGGTTGCGGCAAGCTACTGCCGCCGCGTCATCTTTATAAAAGACGGCGAACTATTTAATGAGATTTACCGCGGGGAAAACCGCCAAGTCTTTTATGAACAAATTCTTGATGTGCTGTCTATGCTGGGGGGAAACGCAAATGACCTTTCTTCAGTTCGCTTATAAAAACGTCACGAGAAACAAAAGGGCCTATCTGGCATTCTTCTTGAGCAGCGCTTTTTCCGTTTTGATTTTCTTTACCTTTGCGATGTTCCTGTTTCATCCGGCACTAAAGGAAGGCTACCTGAATAACATCGCCAGAAAAGGGTTAACCGCAGCGGAATGGATGATCTTTGTTTTTTCTTTCTTATTTGTTCTGTATTCGGTTAATGCCTTTTTGAAATCGAGAAATAAAGAATTCGGCATCCTGCTGATGCAGGGCATCACGCCTGGACAGCTGAGAAAGCTCATTACGGCGGAAAACATGATCATCGGCGTCATGTCGATCGCAGCCGGGATTATCGGCGGATTCATTTTTTCGAAAACGTTCTTTACGGTCGGCGCTTATATTTTAGAAATGGACGCGCTGCCTCTTTATATGCCTTGGAAAGCGCTCGGCATGACGGCCGGCGGATTTCTGCTCTTATTTTTCCTTTTATCGCAGTTCACGATCCTTTTTGTCAGATCAAATACGGTGATCAAATTAATAAAGGGCACTGACAAGACCAAACCGGAGCCGAAGCCGTCCGTGATTCTGTCCTTATTCGGCCTCGTCTGCCTGTGCGGCGGGTACGGCATGGTTCTGAAAGGCAATGTCCACGGGACTGAACCGTTTATCATTTTACTGCTTACCGTCATCGGCACGTATTTCTTTTTCAGCCAAAGCAGCATCTGGATTCTGCGCGCGCTGAAGAAGTGGAAAACCTTTTATCTGCGCGGCAAAAATGTCATTTGGATTTCTGATCTTGTCTATCGTTTAAAAGACAACGCCCGCCTGTTCTTTATCGTCAGCATTATTTCCGCGGTAGCTTTTACGGCGACGGGCGTGCTCGCGATGTACAAAGCGACCGTCGGGGCGGAAGAGTCCGCTTATGAGATGGAGTATGTATCTTTCAGCAGCAATCCAAAAGAAAAGACTCATTTGAAAGATATTGACCATGAATTGAAGACACACGGCTTTACGTATAAGAAAGACAAAATAGATGTTTCCTATGTCCGCTATCAGGAAGGGGATACTGTTCCGCCTGTTTACATGATCAGCGAATCGGATGCGATGAAGTACTTCCATGTCAAGCTGAACGGCCTGAAACATGGTGAGGCCGTCTACTTCCCGGGCACGTATGACCGCAATTTCAAAAACGAAGCGCCGGATCAGCTGAAGCTGCTGAACCAAAAAGGCAAGCCGTCCGGCCAAAAACTGTCGGTAAAAGAAGTCAAAAAACCGCTGATTTCATTGAATGCCATCATCGCGGTGAACGATCAAACCTTTGATCAGCTGAAATCACTCGGTGAGAAAGCGTCATTATACGGCTACAGCTACGACCATTGGAAAGACAGTCTTGGGATCAGCCAATCCTTGAAAAATGAGATTTACGGCAACTATATCGACGTGCATTCTGATTTTATGGCAAAAGCGGGCACCTACTATGATACGGTGCAGCTGCCGAGCTTGAGTTTATTCATCGGCCTGTTTATCGCGATCGTCTTCTTTGTCGCGGCAGCAAGTTTCTTATATTTCAGGCTGTTCACCGATTTAGATGACGACCGGGAGCGCTACCGTTCACTGGCCAAAATCGGTCTGAGTGAGCGTGAAATGTCACAAAGCGTGACGATACAATTGGCGATTCTTTTCTTCTTTCCATTTGTCATTGCCGTCATGCATACGCTGTTTGCCTTGAGAACATTGGCCGTGGAAGGCTATTCCGATGTAGCGGGGCCGCTCAGTCTGACCATCGGAGGATTTTTCATTTTTCAGCTTCTGTTCTTCCTCGCGGTGCGGTCAAGCTATTTGAAAAAACTGAACAAATAAGGGGAGTACAAAGATGAAAAAAGCATTGGCAATTCTGGCCGTCTTGGCGGCCGCTGCCGTCATATACGGGCTTCTCTTTTTTCATAACGATGTTACAGACAGATTTAATCCGTTTATTCACCAGCAAGATGTTTATGTACAGATTGACCGAGATGGCAAACATCTTAGCCCGGGCGGTACTGAATATACATTAGACGGATACAACGCATCCGGAAAAAAAGAAGAAGTGACCTTTTTCGCCGGGAAAGACCTTCGGAAGAATGCCTATTTGAAGGTGAAGGCGAAAGGAAAGTATGTCGAGACTTGGGAAGAAGTCAGGTTTAAAGATATGCCGGACTCCGTACAGTCGAAATTCAAGTAAATCATACAAAAACGGCACAGCGTCAGACTGTGCCGTTTTCTTATTTTTTATTTTCTTCGGCCCGTTTGATCAGCATGTCGGTGATGATGTCCATCTGTTTGCTGACGGCAATCGGGTCATACGGATAGAAAGTGTTGAAGTCGTTGATAAAGACACGATTGTTCTTTACGGCGTCGAGATTTTTCCAAACGGATGAATCTTTCAGACGCTCAAATGTTTTGCTTTCTCCATTCGGATTGTAATCGGTGATGAACATATAATCAGCCGCATATTGAGGGATGACCTCTTGGGAAACCTGTTTCATGGCGCCCGTTTTCATGATGTCTTTTTCAATATTGGCCGGCGCTTTTAATCCGAGCGCGTTATAAACGGCTTGGCCGCCGCGGCCGGAATTGTCATTGAAAATCCAGATCTCGCCTTTATCCGTCGTTTCATAAAGGCCGACTGTCTCGTCTTTGCCGATCACACGTTTGAGGCGCTTTTGATCGGCTTCGGCTTTTTTGTTGAAGTCTGCCATAAAGCTTTTGGCTTTATCCTTCGCCCCGGTAATGTCGCCGAACAGGCTGACCGTATCTTTTGTATTTTTTGCGGTGTTAAAAGGAATGACAATCGTCGGCGCGATTTTCGAAAGTTTTTCGTATTGATCATCCTTCATCAGCACGATTAAATCAGGCTTCAGCTGCATCACTTTCTCCACATTGACAGGATTGCCGACGTCCTTGACGTTTTTCAGCTGTTTTTGGATAAACGGATTTTTGAAAGCCCATGAGCCCGCTCCGACGACATTTGCGTCAACGGACAGCAGCTCACCCGCATAAAAGTCAGTGACGATCCGCTTCGGATGTGCGGGTATGTCAATTTTTCCTTTTGTTGATTGATATGTACGCATGTCTGTCTTTCCTTTGCCTGATGCGGAGCCGCTGTTTTCCTTAGCGCCGCTGCAAGCGCTTAAGGCGAAAACAAGCAGAAGTGCCAGGCCCATCAGCCATGATCTTTTCTTCATCATGATCCCCCTATTTTAGTGATAATGATTATCATTATGAATATAGCAGGAAGACCTTATTCCGTCTATGTTTTTATAGAAATCCTTTCTTGATTATCCATGTTATAGTAGTAAAGGAGGAATGAATGTTGATTACGAAAAGAGGAACTTGGTGGGAAGTGCTGCACAGCTGGTGGCTGCTGCTGACTTTTGCGCCGTTTGCGCTCACCGCTTTCTTGGCCTTTTTCTATATCGGCTACCGGGCCAAGAACAAAAAATGGCTGAAATACGGACTTATCTATTTTATTATTTTAGCAATTGCTTTTGTGCTGCCGAGCACTCCCGGCGTGTATATCGTGCTGCCTCTATGGGTCATCGCCATCATCCACGGGCTGAAGGTGCGGGCGGCTTATTTGATACAGCTTGATGTGTTTAAACAAAATGTCGAAGCGAGAGCGTATGAAGCGGTTAGGCATGAGGCGGAAGAAAAATTCGGCGGAAAACCCGCTCATCGCATTGACCTGACAAAACAGAGATAAAAACAAATGACAAAGCCGGTATCCTTGTGCTTTGTCATTTGCGTGATCGGGCTATTGCTGGTATGAATGCTGCTGGAACGGTGTGTGATGCTGGGTTTGCGGGAATGAAGAAACGTTAGCGTTTGCCATCGGTGAAGTCATGTGCCCGCTTACTTCCTGCTGCAGCTGGTTGCACACATTCACGATTTGCTGACATTTTTGGATGGCCATTTCATGACCCTGCAAGGCTTGCTGAATGGTATGAACGGCATGCTGCTCATGGTTCAGCATCTGCTGAAGCATTTGAATATTTTGCTGTTCCTGCTGGAGCATTTGCTTGTACTGCTGGCTGCTTTGCTGTGTCTGCTGAATAAGCTGCTGTGCGGTTTGGCGGCATTGCTGCAGCTGATTTCCGCTGTATTGGTTTTGGTACATCATGAAAACCTCCTGGAGTGATTGATTTTACATATTTATCATGTGAAAGAAAATGTGAGGCATTCATGCAAGAATGGCATTCAAATATTTACCTGTTATGTACAGAGCGGAATACAAGGCTCGGGAATGGCCTGTCGAGCTTTGTATTCCGGCCCTTTTTCTCAGAAGCCGCCTTCTGTAGCGTGAAATGGGATATTGAGTCTGTTTTCGACTGCGCGCAGGCGCTGATTCAAACGATTTAAGCGGCGGGTATGGATTTCAACCGCCTGGCTCAGCCGTCTGACCTGCTCACTCATCCGCGTAATTTCCCGGTTTTGGCGCTGATCTTCTTGTGAGAGGCGGGTAAGCTCTCTCGTTTGCTCGGCATTTTGTCTTTCAAGCTGGGCGACTCTTCGTTCTAAAGCAGTCGGCTGCCGTTCTTCGGACTGGTAGGGCGCATAATAGCTTTCCTGCTGATACGGCTCATACTCAACGCGGTTCACTTCGTATTCCTGCTGCTGAGGGAAATAGGCAGGCGGGGTGTAGTACTGATATGGGTTCATTCATCATTCTCCTTATCTAGTGAAGTCTTTATACACTATGTAGTCAATCGCACAGTGCCACGGCATCTGCCTAACTTACAGGCGTAAAAAAAGCTGCAAAGGAAGGTGATCATGTTGCGGGACATACGGATTTTCATCATGATGGTTCTTGTTTTCGGATGCGTCATGATAACAGGCTGCTCGCAAAAGAAAGCGGACGAGACCCCTTTTTATTACGGGACATGGGATGCGGGGCTGAAACCGGGCCCGATGGACGGAGTCAGATCTGAAACCGTCACGTTTACGAAAGACAGCGTGCTGACAAAGCAGGTCATTAAAGGCCGCGGCGAGGTTCCCATGCCCTCGGATGCTTACAAGGTGATCTCACAAAACACGGACGGAACGATAGAGATTGAATACCTCGGACGTCCGCACCCCGTCAAAAGCATGTTGAAAAGGGGAAAAAACGATACGCTCATTTGGAAGATATACGGAGAAACAAAAACAATGACAAGAATAAAAACCGGCGGGGAGGATGCACATGAGAAATAAAGCTGCCGACAGACTCGTTTTGACGGGTGTCATCGTACATATCATTCAATGGTTTTCACTGGTATGGTTATTTTTTATGCTTTTAGATCAGTTCGGGCGTTTTACTATTTATAATCCCAATGTCGTAAACGGCAGCATGCAGTCTTTTTCATTCTTTGATATGATGCGCGCTCTTCTGTTTTCCGGCACGCTCAAGAATACGCTCCTGCTGTTTCTGTTTGCGGCGCTGCTCATTTACTTATGGGTGAACGCCCTGTTTATTCTGCTGGAAATCGTTTCTTATATCATGATCAGGCGGAACAGCCGTTCATTATGGGCATACTTTCCCGCAGCGATGGGAATAAAGCTTGCCCTTCTGGACATAGCGGCCGTCCCTTTCTTTGCGGCAGGACTGATTCTCTTAAAGCAGAAAACAGATAACGGCGCAGAACAAACCGATAAGAGGACAAGACGGCCCCGTATCCGGAGACAGACCCGGTATAAGAAGAGAAGACGGAGAAAACCGTCCGTTTAATTTTTCTTTGAAACGAAAAAACGATATGATGAAAGCATAAGACGAAAAGGATACAAAGGAGATGCAGGATGTACAAGTTAATCGCAATAGATATGGACGGTACACTATTAAACGATCATCATGAAGTGACGGCTGAAGTTCGCGGGGCGCTTGATGCCGCTAAAGCGGAAGGGGTCAATATCGTCCTGTGCACGGGCCGGCCGATCGGCGGCGTGCGGCGGTATTTGGAAGAGCTGAACTTACAGGAGGAAGGCGACTTTGTGATTGCTTATAACGGCGCCCTCGTCCAAAATACGTATACAAACGGTGTCGTGGCCGAGCAGTCATTAGGTTATGAGGATTTGAAGTCCCTTTACGAGCTGAGCTTACAGCTAGACACCCCGATGCATTACTTCGACACAGCCAATCTGTACACGCCGAACCGGGATATCAGTGAATACACGGTTTACGAATCATATATCACGAAAGTGCCGCTTCATTTCCGCACGATTGATGAGGTGCCGAAGGATATTCTGATTCCGAAAGTCATGTTCATCGACGATCCGGACAAGCTGGAGAAAACGATCGCTTCCATTCCGGAATCATTCACGGAAACATACACAATGGTCAAAAGCGCGCCGTTCTTTCATGAGATTCTTCACCCGAAAGTCAGTAAAGGAAACGCGGTCAAGCTGCTGGCTGAAAAACTCGGCATTGAACAAAAAGACGTCATGGCAATCGGCGATAACGGCAACGACATGTCCATGATTCAGTGGGCCGGCTGCGGTGTCGCTATGGCCAATGCCATCCCGGAAGTAAGGGAAATTGCAAATTTTGAAACAAAATCAAACAACGAACACGGCGTAGCGCATGCGATTCAGGAGCTTGTGCTGAAAAAATAGGCACCCCACCAGAGGGTGCTTTTTTACCGCGTGTTTTGGTGATATGATAAGCGGAGAGGGGAGGCGCGATATGGATCGTGAAAAACAGCAGCTCAGCATAGAAGCGGCAAAACTATATTATCAATCAGATTACAGCCAGCAGCAGATCGCCGAACGGCTTAATCTGTCACGCCCCACCGTTTCGAGGCTGCTTCAGTACGCAAAGGAAAAAGGATATGTCCAAATTCGCGTCATGGACCCGTTTGAGGATCTGGACGAGCTCGGCGCGAAGCTGGAAGAAAAATACGGGCTGCTTGAGGCGCACGTCGTCTTTTCTCCAAGTGACGATTACCAGGCCATTACACATTACTTAAGCCGTTATGGCGCAGACTATATGCATAAAACCGTAAAGGACGGCGATATACTCGGCGTAAGCTGGGGGACGACGATGTACCAGATCGCAAGCCGCATGGAGCCGAAGCAGGTAAAAAGCGTTGAAGTCGTGCAGCTGAAAGGCGGCATCAGTCATTCCAATGTCAATACGTATTCGTCAGAAACGATTCAGCTGTTTGCCGAAGCATTTCAGACCATGCCGAGGTATTTGCCGCTGCCGGTTATATTTGACAGCGCTGATGTGAAACAGATGGTCGAGCGGGACAGACATATTAAGCGGATCATTGAAATGGGCAGACAAGCCAATATCGCGCTGTTTACGGTTGGAACCGTCCGGGATGAGGCGCTGCTTTTCAGACTCGGCTATTTCCGGGAAGAAGAGAAACAATTGCTGAAAGCGCGCGGAGTCGGCGATATTTGTTCGCGGTTTTTTGACGCGGAAGGCAGGATCTGCAGCAGCAGCATTAACGGCCGGACGATCGGCGTCGAGCTCAGCGACTTGAAAATGAAAGAACGTTCGATTCTGGTGGCAGGCGGCAGCAGAAAATGCAAGGCCATTCACGGGGCCCTGACAGGAAAATACGCCAACGTTTTGATTACCGATCAGCATACGGCCAAAAAACTCATTCAAGAATTGTGACAATTCATGAACATAATTTCAATAACCAATTTACATATGTTCAAAATTCGGTTATTCTAAACGTATCCTAGGAAAAAGGAAGTGCATACAATGTCAATTGCAAGTCAAATAGACCATACTGCTTTGAAACCGCATACACAAAAAGCAGATATTTTACAACTGATAAAAGAAGCAAAAGAGTATAAATTCGCTTCCGTTTGTGTGAACCCGACTTGGGTCAAACTCGCAGCGGAGGAGCTGAAGGGCACGGGAGTTGACGTTTGCACCGTTATCGGATTCCCTCTCGGCGCAACGACATCGGAAACAAAAGCATTTGAAACGAAGGATGCCATTTCAAAAGGAGCCACTGAGGTTGACATGGTCATCAATATCGGCGCATTAAAAGACGGTGATGATGAGGCTGTTGAGGCTGATATCCGCGCGGTAGTTGAAGCAGCTGATAAAAAAGCGCTCGTCAAAGTGATCATCGAAACATGCCTTTTGACAGACGAAGAAAAAGAGCGTGCGTGCCGTTTGGCGGTATCCGCAGGCGCCAATTTCGTCAAAACGTCTACCGGTTTTTCTACAGGCGGAGCAACGGCTGAAGACATCGCTCTTATGAGAAAAACAGTCGGACCGGACATCGGGGTCAAAGCATCAGGCGGCATCAGAACAAAAGCTGATGTTGACAGCATGATTGCAGCGGGCGCGAGCCGGATCGGCGCAAGTGCGGGCGTCTCTATCGTGAGCGGCGGAGACAGCGGCAGCAGCGACTATTAATCAGCAGTGCGGAAGCCGAAAGCTTCCGCCATCCTCTTTCTTTGTTGATGCATAAAAAATTGTAAGCGAATACAAATAAAAGGAGAACACATATGAAGTATCTCATCGGAATTATCGGTATCATTGTGTTTTTAGGTCTTGCCTGGCTCGCCAGCAACGGCAAAAAAAGAATCAGAATCCGGCCGATCGCCGTCATGCTCGTGCTGCAGCTGGTTCTCGGTTACATTCTCCTCAACACCGGTATCGGGAATTTTCTTGTCGGCGGTTTTGCAAAAGGATTTAACTATTTGCTGGAATATGCATCAGAAGGGATTAACTTTGTATTCGGCGGACTTGTGAATGCGAAACAGACGACGTTCTTCATGAGCGTGCTTCTGCCGATCGTCTTTATATCCGCTTTAATCGGGATTCTGCAGCATTGGAAGGTTCTCCCCTTCATCACGAAGTATATCGGTCTTGCGTTAAGCAAGGTGAACGGAATGGGGAAAATCGAATCTTACAACGCTGTCGCCTCCGCAATTTTAGGGCAATCAGAAGTGTTTATCAGCTTGAAAAAACAGCTCGGCTATCTTACTGAACAGCGCTTATACACGCTTTGCGCATCTGCTATGTCGACGGTCTCAATGTCGATCGTCGGTTCTTACATGATGATGCTGAAGCCGGAATACGTCGTGACGGCGCTTGTGCTGAACTTATTCGGCGGATTTATCATCGCTTCTATCATCAACCCGTACACCGTCAGCAAAGAAGAGGATTTGATCGTCGTTCCTGAAGAAGAAAAGCAATCCTTTTTTGAAGTGCTCGGTGAGTATATAATGGATGGATTCAGAGTCGCCGTTGTCGTAGCGGCGATGCTGATCGGATTTGTCGCACTCATTGCCTTGGTCAACGGCGTTTTTAACGCAGTCTTCGGCATTACATTCCAGGCGCTGCTCGGCTATGTCTTCGCGCCGTTTGCGTTTTTAACCGGTATTCCGTGGAATGAAGCGGTGAGCGCGGGAAGCATTATGGCGACGAAAATGGTATCGAATGAATTTGTGGCGATGCAGACGCTCTCATCCGGCGATTTCCATTTCAGCGCGCATACTCAGGCAGTGGTATCGGTATTCCTTGTCTCATTTGCGAATTTCTCCTCTATCGGTATCATTACGGGTGCGGTGAAAGGACTGCATGAAAAGCAAGGAAACGTCGTCGCGCGGTTCGGGCTGAAGCTGCTGTACGGCGCAACGCTCGTCAGCTTCCTGACAGCGGCGATCGTGGGATTGATTCACTGAACATAATTGAAGGACAGGTGATAGATCATGAGAATGGTAGATCTTATTGTAAAAAAACAAAACGGAAAAGAACTGACAACAGAAGAAATTCAATTTTTTATAAAAGGATATACGGACGGAAGCATCCCTGATTATCAGGCAAGCGCCCTTGCCATGGCGATTTACTTTCAGGATATGACAGATCAGGAGCGCGCCGATCTGACAATGGCAATGGTCAATTCAGGGGAAACGATTGATCTCTCCGCCATCGAAGGCATCAAGGTCGACAAGCACTCTACGGGCGGGGTCGGCGACACGACGACTCTCGTACTCGCACCGCTCGTCGCGGCGCTCGGCGTTCCCGTTGCTAAAATGTCCGGACGCGGCCTCGGCCATACGGGGGGGACCATTGATAAACTGGAAGCGATCGAAGGCTTTCACGTGGAATTGTCAAAAGATGAATTCATCAAGCTTGTGAACCGCGACAAAGTAGCCGTCATCGGACAAAGCGGCAACTTGACGCCTGCCGATAAAAAGCTGTATGCGCTGCGTGATGTAACGGGTACGGTGAACTCCATCCCGCTGATCGCAAGCTCCATTATGAGTAAAAAAATCGCCGCCGGAGCCGATGCGATCGTGCTTGACGTCAAAACGGGAGCCGGCGCGTTTATGAAAACGGATGAAGACGCCGTGAACCTCGCCAAAGCAATGGTCCGCATCGGAAACAACGTCGGCCGCCAGACGATGGCCGTGATTTCTGACATGTCGCAGCCGCTCGGTTTTGCGATCGGGAATGCCTTGGAGGTTCAAGAAGCCATTGATACGTTAAGAGGGGAAGGCCCTGAAGACTTAAACGAACTCGTCCTCACGCTCGGCAGCCAAATGGTCGTATTGGCGAAAAAAGCCGAGACATTGGAAGAAGCGAGAACGAAGCTGCAGGAAGTCATGAAAAATGGCAAAGCGCTTGAAAAGTTCAAAGAGTTCCTGAGCAATCAGGGCGGAGACGCTTCCGTCGTTGACGAACCGTCCAAACTTCCGCAGGCGGTTTACAAAATTGACGTCCCGGCAAAAGAAGCGGGTGTCGTTTCAGAAATCATCGCTGACGAAATCGGCGTCGCAGCGATGCTGTTAGGCGCGGGACGTGCGACAAAAGAGGACGAAATCGACCTTGCCGTCGGCATCATGCTCCGTAAAAAAGTCGGTGACAAAGTCGAAAAAGGAGAGCCGCTCGTCACCCTTTACGCCAACCGCGAAAACGTTGACGACGTGACCGCCAAAGTCTATGACAACATCCGCATCTCAGAAAAAGCGGAAGCACCGAAGCTGATTCATACGCTGATTACGGAATAAGAACAGAAAGGCACATACCCCATCAGTATGTGCCTTTTTTTATAGCATGGTTTTATCCAAATGAATGTCATGAACGGATTGTTTTGGCTGTTTCTTTCTCAAAAAATAAATGAGATAGCACAGGATCATACAAGGGATTCCGCAGACACGGAAAAAACATCACAGCCACAATCAAAACCCCAAAAACCATCTGGCTTAATACAAACGGCACCATTTCCGGGGAAATGAACGGAACCTGGACAATAACCGGCAGCAGCAAAGCCCGAATCAACCTGAACGGCACAAATTATGACGGCGCCTTCCTGAAAGAATGGGATTCAGAGAGGAAGAAAGAAGTCGTGACGTTCAGTGTGCTGAGCAGTGATGGGGAGGCTGTTTGGGGAGCGGAGTGATCCGGACTTAGGACCTTCTTTTAATTAAGAAGGTTCTTTTTTTTATAATATAAAAAATCACTTCAAAGTAATTAATACTCTATAATTTGCTCTAGAGGTTGTTTTATAAGTGCAGTATCTCTTAAAAAGCCTTAAATTATATTTGGGATAAAAATACTTATATTGAATTTCAGATTTAGATATAGAAACAGTGTAGAGAAGGGAACTGGGATCCGTTTTACCGGATATCCTATGTGATATTGGTGTGAGCTTAATTGGCAGGAGTTGATATTATAGCTATAGCCCATAACATGAATCTATTTAGAAGGTGACTTGATTTGTTTATAAAATATGATGAACTTGAGTTATTAGAGCTGTTTTTGAATGAACCGGTAAGTATAGCGGATAATCCAGATGCCGGAGAATTAATATATTCTGTAAAAGATACTAAAGGGTTTAAACTGGTGCTATTTGTAGATGTGTATAAGATGGAATGCGATGTAAGTCTGACTTATGATGAATCCATCGTTTTTCATTCGAAGCTGAATAATGTTACACAATTGAAGAAAGTAAACAATAATATGATCATTTGTATTAAGGATGAAGAAAAGATAAAGGTAGCTTTTGAAGAGCAATTCGGTATCTTTTTGCTGTGACAAGGAAGTTTTAAAAGCATATCAGAACAGAAAAAACTCTATTAAAAAAGCAGATTGCCGCTAGATGCTTGATTAGTGAAAACACTAATCAAGTTTCTGTTTTAAGTTATGCTAGCATTACATAAGTAACATAATATGAATCACTAAAACACAACAATTAAAATGTAAGCGTTGACACCCCATAAATCCAGTGCTAAAGTATACATATCAAC
Organism: Bacillus siamensis; assembly: GCF_051628075.1. Lineage (NCBI taxonomy): Bacteria > Bacillati > Bacillota > Bacilli > Caryophanales > Bacillaceae > Bacillus > Bacillus siamensis. Next base: position 3,744,144 of record NZ_CP155579.1, on the reverse strand, counting down.
CCAATATCATTCACCTAGGATTGTTACTGCAAACCGCAGGCAAAACCTAAATTGTGTCAGACAGGGGAAGACCCCCGTGTGCTGTGCAGTTTAGGTTTTTTTTATACCCTTTTTTGGAGGTGATGCTGATTTCATAACAAAAAAAGCCGGAGAAAGGCGGCCACCTTTCGTCCGGCAGTTCCCCCATTTTTAAGGAGGTATACTCATGGACTATCATAAAATATCAAAAGAGATAGTACAACTTGTCGGCGGGGAGGAGAATGTTCAGAGTGTCATCCATTGCATGACGCGGCTTCGTTTTAATCTGTATGACAATGCGAAAGCAGATCGGGACGGGCTGGAACAGGCGGAAGGCGTGATGGGGACAAATATCAGCGGCGAGCAGTTTCAGATCATTATCGGCAATCATGTGCCGAAGGTGTATCAGGCTTTGATGGAGTGCAGCGGGCTCAGCAATGAAAGCGCAAACAAAACGTCAAAGCAGAAGAAAAACGTGCTGAGTGCCGTGTTTGATGTGATTTCCGGCGTGTTTACACCGATTCTGCCGGCCATTGCCGGGGCGGGCATGATAAAAGGACTTGTCGCGTTAGCGGTGACATTCGGCTGGATGTCGGAGAAGAGCCAGACTCACAGCATTCTCACGGCTGTCGGTGACGGTGCGTTTTATTTTCTGCCGATTTTGCTTGCGGTAAGCGCGGCGAGAAAATTCGGCTGTAATCCGTACGTGGCGGCTGCTGTGGCGGGTGCGATTTTGCATCCGGATTTGACGGCCTTGCTTGGGTCTGGGAAAAGCATCTCCTTTATCGGTCTTCCTGTAACCGCTGCCACGTATTCATCGACAGTCATTCCGATTTTGCTGGCGATCTGGCTGATGTCCTATGTGGAGAAGGGAATCGACCGAATCACTCCTTCTTCTTTGAAATTGATTGCCGTTCCGATGCTTACGCTTGTGATCGTCGTGCCTGTCACACTGATCACAGTCGGCCCGCTCGGCGCGATTCTCGGAAATGATCTGTCTGTCGGCGTCAATTATTTGTTCAGTCATGCGGGGATTGCCGCAATGATTCTGCTGGCCGGCACATTTTCGCTCATCATTATGACGGGGATGCATTATGCGCTTGTGCCGATCATGATCAATAACATCGCTCAAAACGGACATGATTACATTCTGCCTGCGATGTTTTTGGCGAACATGGGGCAGGCCGGCGCGTCATTTGCGGTTTTCTTGAAATCAAAAAACAAAACCTTTAAGTCACTCGCATTTACGACGAGCATTACGGCTTTGATGGGCATAACCGAACCTGCCATGTACGGCGTCAACATGAGATTGAAAAAACCGTTCGCGGCTGCTTTAATCGGCGGCGCGGCAGGCGGAGCTTTTTACGGTGTAACGGGCGTCGCTTCCTACATTGTCGGCGGAAACGCGGGTCTGCCGAGCATTCCGGTCTTTATCGGGCCGACGTTTCTTTACGCGCTGATCGGGCTTTTTATCTCGTTTGCGGCGGGTATGGCGGCGGCACTGCTGATCGGGTTTGAAGATGTACAGTCCGAACGGGACAAAGCATCTGAAACGCCGGGTGTGACGGCAGGCGGAGAAATCATTCACAGCCCGATTAAAGGCGAAGTGAAAGCATTAAGCGAAGTGAATGACAGCATGTTTTCCGGCGGAATGATGGGTAAAGGTTTTGCGATTCTGCCTGAAGAGGGCGCGGCGGTTTCTCCCGTAGAAGGCAGGGTGACAGCCGTATTTAAAACAAAGCACGCCATCGGCATTACGAGTGCCCTGGGAGCCGAAATTCTCATTCATATCGGGCTTGATACGGTACGGCTGGATGGCAGGCATTTTGAAATGCACGTCAAAGAAGGCGATGCCGTCGCGCCGGGAGATCTGCTGATTACTTTTGATATCGAAGAGATAAAGGCTGCCGGCTTTGACGTGATGACGCCGGTCATCATTACGAATACGGATCAATATTTATTTACAGACGTGAAAAAACGCGGAATGGTCAAACCGAACGAAGCGCTTTTGGCGTTATCCTGAAAAAGAGGTGGAGAAAACATGAAGAGATTTCCGGAAGGTTTTTTATGGGGCGGCGCAACGGCTGCCAATCAGATTGAAGGAGCTTATAAAGAAGGCGGCAAAGGACTTTCTACGGCGGATGTCTCCCCGGACGGCATTATGTCTCCGTTTCATGAGACGGACGATGCGCTGAATCTGTATCACGACGCGATTGATTTTTATCACCGCTATCAAGAGGATATCGCCCTGTTTGCGGAAATGGGCTTTAAAGCGTTCCGCACCTCCATTGCGTGGACGAGAATTTTTCCGAACGGTGATGAAGCAGAGCCGAACGAAGAAGGGCTGCAATTTTACGACCGTCTTTTTGACGAATTGAGGAAACATCAGATTGAACCGGTCGTCACGATTTCTCACTATGAGATGCCGCTCGGTCTGGTGAAAAATTACGGCGGCTGGCGAAACCGCCAAACGGTCGATTTTTATGAACGGTACGCCCGCACGGTTTTCACCCGTTATAAAGACAAAGTGAAATATTGGATGACCTTCAATGAAATCAACGTCGTTCTCCACGCTCCGTTTACAGGCGGCGGTCTTATATTCCGGGAAGTCGAAAATAAACAAAACACGATGTACCAAGCAGCCCACCACCAATTTGTGGCGAGCGCGCTGGCGGTAAAAGCCGGCCATGAGATCATCCCGGATTCACAGATCGGCTGCATGATCGCCGCGACGACAACGTATCCGATGACGCCGAAGCCGGAGGATGTATATGCGGCAATGCAAAAAGAGCGGAGCACGCTGTTCTTTTCTGATGTGCAGGCGAGGGGCAGCTATCCGGGCTACATGAAGCGCTTCTTTAAAGAAAACGGAATTACGATCGAGATGAAGGAAGGAGACGAGGCGCTCCTGAAAGAACATACGGTGGATTACATCGGCTTCAGCTACTACATGTCGATGACGGCCAGCACGGCGCCTGAGGATCTGGCGCAATCTAAAGGGAATCTTCTCGGCGGCGTGAAAAACCCGTACCTGAAATCTTCGGAATGGGGCTGGCAGATTGATCCGAAGGGATTGCGCATCACCTTAAACACGCTGTACGACCGTTATCAGAAACCGCTCTTTATCGTCGAAAACGGGCTCGGCGCGGTTGATGAGCCGGAGGAAGACGGAAGCATTCAGGATGACTACCGCATCGATTATCTGCGTGATCATTTAATAGAAGCAAGAGAGGCGATTGAAGACGGCGTCGACCTGATCGGCTACACGTCGTGGGGGCCGATTGACCTCGTCAGCGCCTCAACAGCAGAAATGAAAAAACGCTACGGCTATATTTATGTTGACCGCGGCAATGACGGAAAAGGCACGTTTGAAAGAAAGAAAAAGAAAAGTTTTTATTGGTATAAAGACGTCATCGCCACAAATGGAGAAAGTCTGTAAACACAATGTTCCGGAGAAAGCCGGCAAAATTGACATTCAGCAATGAGAGGAGGACAATAAAAGCAGAAAGGCGGGATTCATATGTTTAAAAAAATTCTTGCAGCAGTAGACGGTTCAGACATGAGCAGCAAAGCTCTGGATGCAGCGATCCATCTGGCGAAAGAACAGCAGGCGGAACTCACCATTCTCTATGCGGGACGTGAAGCCGTTGTCTCCACAACAGCCTTAACCGGAATTGTCTATGTTCCGGAAAACTTCATTGAAGACATCAAACATGAAGTCGCGCAAAAAGGAGCAGCCATTCTGGAAGATGCCAAGCAGAAAGCGGCGGAAAGCGGAGTAAACGCGGAAAGCCTGTACGTTCAAGGCGAACCTGCACATCAAATTTTAAACATAGCGAAAGAACAGCATTTCAATCTGATTGTCGTCGGAAGCCGCGGAATCAGCGGATTTAAAGAAATGATGCTCGGAAGCGTGAGCCACAAAGTCTCACAATTGTCTCCTTGCCCTGTACTGATCGTTCATTAACAGACGGCCCTGCTGATGCGGGGCTTTTTTTATGAGAAAAGACCTCCGTCTTTCGAAAAATAGGATGAAATCTTCCTCTGAATCACGTAAAATGGCTGTTAGTATTTGTCTGAATAAACAGTCAATGATATGGAGGAAGCGAATCAATGCAAGCTGAACAAGCATCAAATGCCGTCATCAAAATGGTCATTTCCATGGTCATTTTCGGATCAATCGGCTTTTTCTCAGAACATACGAATGTGCCTTCAATTGAACTGGTCTTTGTGAGATGTCTGTGCGCCTCATTGTTTCTGGGCGTTTGCTGGTTTGGTTCCGGACGGTACCGCACCGAACAATGGAACCGGCGTGAGGTGCTGCAGACACTGGCCTGCGGATTTTTTCTCGTGCTGAACTGGGTGTTTTTATTTAAATCATTTGAGGAAACATCAGTGACGATAGCAATTTCCGTTTATCATTTGGCTCCGGTTCTCGTTCTTCTCCTCGGGAGTCTCCTATACCGGGAAAAACTGCATCTTGTGTCCGTCAGTTCCATCGTGATTTGTTTTCTGGGCACCGCCCTGATTTCTGGCATCAACGGAAATACGTCATTTTCTCAGCTGATGGGATCGGGGATTATTTGGGCTGTGCTGGCCGCCCTTTTTTACGCCTTTACGACACTGGCCGGGAAAGGTATCAACAGCCTCAGCCCATATGCCGTCACCTGTTTGCAGACCGGATTGGGCGTCATCATTCTTCTCCCGTTCGTCCGTTTCGGTGCTTTTTCTGATTTGTCGCAGGTGAACTGGATCATGATTGTATCGACCGGCATCATTCACACGGGAATTGTGTATTTGCTCTTTTTTGACAGCCTGCGGTTTTTATCCACCCGGTTTATTTCGATCATCGTATTTCTTGATCCGGCTGTGGCGATCGTGCTTGACACCGTGTTTACGGGATTTCGCCCCGATCTTTATCAATCTTTGGGGATTGTGATGATTTTCGCGGGGATGGCGCTGTCCTTGATTCGAAAGCATAAAGCCGTGCCGGCGGAGGCTCAGGCAGACAGCACCCGTATATAGGCGGCCGTATCGGCTGCTTTTTTTGTTTTGGGGCTTTTCAGCCACAATGAAAAAGAAGACAAACAGATCATGGAAAAAGAGGATAGTAATTGTATAATACTTCATGTACTTACAATTTAAGAGATTAAAGGAGTGAAGGGCATGATCAAGAAGACGCGTCATCTCGCTTTCTTAGCTGCACTCGGATTTGCGCTTTGTCTGGCCATCGTATGTTCCGCATCCAAGCAGGCAGAAGCGGCAGCGGCGTATCCGGATGTGATGCAGGGACTTACCGGATTTGCGGGAAATGCGAAGGATCATAACGGAAAAGCAAAATCCGCCGTATCGGGAGGCCAGGGCGGCCCCGTCGTCTACGTCAGCAATCTCAATGATTTGAAAAACAATGCGGGCGGGGCGGACCGCAAAACCATTGTCATCACAAGTGATATTTACTCCCCGGGTAAAGCTGTCGTGACAGTCGGCGCCAATAAAACCATCGTCGGCTCTTATACCAGCCACAGGCTGACCAACATCTATCTGACAACAGGCTCCGGATCAAACAATGTGATTTTCAAAAATCTCATTATCGGCCATAGTGCAGCTATTACGGGCAACAATGACATTCCGATGTACATAGCGAACGGACAGAATTACTGGATTGACCATGTGTGGTTTGAAGGGCACAGCTACAATCCGAACAGCCACAGCGATTTGGGAAAGCTTCTGTATGTCGGCGCCAAAGCGGATTTTGTGACGCTGTCTAATTCTAAATTCTCCGATCATCTGTACGGCCTGATTCTCGGTTATCCGAATGATGATAACGAAGGACGCAATTATATCGGCTATCCGCATATGACGATCACCAACAACTATTTTAATAACGTCTATGTCCGTTCACCGGGCCTGATGAGATACGGCTATTTTCACGCGAAAAACAACTATGTGACCAATTTCAATTTAGGATTTACCATTCATACAAACGCGACTGTCTTCTCAGAAGCCAACTACTTCGGCAACGGAAATGAAAAAGGCGGAATGATAGACGACTACGGGACGGCCCAATTCACTGACATCGGTTCATTCCCGTCGCTCATAGCTCCGAAATCACCGCGCACCGGCTGGAATCCGAGATCCAATTACAGCTACGGCACGCTTTCAGCGCAGGATGCCAAAAACTTCGCCCAATCCTACGCGGGAGCACAAAATACAAATCTCCGCTATCCATAATACGAAAAACCGCCCTAGCCGGCGGTTTTTTTATATGAGTAAAAGGTCATAAGTTCCTGTACTCTCTAAAATAACCTTTAATGTCTACTTATATTATGGATTTGTATTACAAGTGGGATATCTATAAAATTTTTAAAAAAACAAGTGAAAAAGCAGTCCCCCGAATGTTCCGGCAAAACGTCAGGGTAAAGCGGCGGCGTTTCGCGTATAATGAGGGGAGCCGGACAGAGAAGGAGTTTAGTCATGAATGAGTTTAATGAATACGCGATCAGCCCCGATATCCAACGGGCGCTGAAAGGATTGCAATACACCGAGCCGACTGAAGTGCAGAGGCGCGTCATCCCCGCCGCGCTGCAAAAAAAAGATCTCGTCGTCAAATCGCAGACGGGCAGCGGCAAAACCGCAGCCTTCGGCATTCCGATCTGTGAGCTTGCGGAGTGGGAGGAAAACAAACCGCAGGCCCTGATTTTAACGCCGACCCGCGAGCTTGCGGCGCAGATTAAAGAAGATATCACAAATATCGGCCGTTTTAAACGGATAAAAGCCACGGCGGTTTTCGGAAAAGCTTCTTTTGATAAACAGAAAACCGAACTGAAGCAAAAAAGCCACGTCGTTGCCGGAACGCCGGGGCGTGTGCTTGATCATATAGAGAAAGGGACGCTGCCGCTTGAACGGCTGGCGTATGTAGTGATTGACGAAGCGGACGAAATGCTGAATATGGGATTTATTGAACAGGTGGAAGCCATCATTCAGCATCTGCCGAAAAACAGAGTCACCATGCTCTTTTCAGCGACGCTCCCGGACGACGTCGAGAAGCTGAGCCGCACATATATGAAAGACCCTGAATTGATTGAAGTAAAAGCGGAAGGCCTGACGACAAAAGATATTGAGCATTTTGTCACCGGAACAGCAGAAGAGGACAAATCATCATTGCTGCGTGATGTCCTGATCACCGAAAATCCGGACAGCTGCATCATATTCTGCCGGACAAAAGAAAGAGTCATCCAGTTAACCGATGAGCTGGACAGGCTGGGCTATCCTTGCGATAAAATTCACGGCGGCATGGTGCAGGAAGACCGCTTTGACGTCATGAATGAGTTCAAGCGCGGCGAGTTCCGCTATCTCGTTGCGACCGATGTTGCCGCCAGAGGAATTGATATTGAAAACATCAGCCTCGTCATCAATTATGACATTCCGCTTGAAAAAGAAAGCTATGTGCACCGCACCGGCCGAACGGGCCGCGCCGGACACCGCGGCCGGGCCATCACGTTTGTGACGCCGTTTGAGGGGCGGTTTCTGAATGACATTGAGACATATATCGGTTTCCGCATCCAAAAGCGGGAAGCACCGTCAGAAAAAGAAACAGCGGAACGGAAAGCGGCTTTTGCGGAAAAACTGAACGCCCGCCCAGACGTCAAAACAGACAAAAGCGAACAGTTAAGCAAAGACATCATGAAACTGTACTTTAACGGCGGAAAGAAAAAGAAAATCAGAGCCGTTGATTTCGTAGGAACGATCGCCAAAATTGACGGTGTGACAGCTGACGACATCGGCATTATCACAATTATGGACAACGCCTCTTACGTTGAGATTTTAAACGGAAAAGGCCCTCAAGTTCTCAAAGTGATGAAGAACACAACCGTCAAAGGGAAAAAGCTCAAGGTGAATAAAGCGAATAAATGATGAAATGACCTGCTCCCAGTTAAAGGGGCAGGTCATTTTGCTGCTGGCTGCTATCGGCACTGTTCTCTTCAGGCACAAATGCAAGGATGGCGATGCCGATCACAAATAATAAAATCAGGCTGAACACGGCGGCTGACGAATTCCCGGTCAGCTGGGCGGTGACGGCAATCAAAAGCGGGCCGATAATCGAAGCAAACTTGCCGAAGATATTATAAAAGCCGAAAAACTCATTGGCGTGCTGTTTGGGGACAAGCTTGGCAAAGTAAGAGCGGCTCAGCGCCTGAATACCGCCTTGGGAAGTGGCGACAAGCATAGCCAAAACCCAGAAATCAAAAGCGGAATCCATAAAATAAGCATACGTGCAGACAATCATATACACGCAGATTCCGGCATAAAGCATCGTTTTTCCTTTAAACCGTTCGGCCAGCCGCCCGTACAAAATCGAAAAAGGGGCGGCGGCGACCTGAGTGACAAATAAAACAATCAGCAGATTTGCCGCGCTGATGCCGAGGTCTGCCCCGTATGACGTGGACATTGTAATGATGGTGCCAACCCCGTCGATGTAGAAGAAATAGGCGAGCAGAAACAAAAACAGCGCCCGGTACTTCCTGATCTGCTTCAGCGTGCCGGCCAGCCGTTTAAAACTGCTGATCACAAGCCGCGGCTCTCTCTCGATATAATAGCGCTGGCGGACGCGGCGAAGGAGCGGAATCGTGAACAGTCCCCACCAAGCCGCCGTAATCAAAAAGGCAATGCGGCCCGCAGCCTGGGCGGACAGCGGAATCGCCCCCGCTTGTGCTGACAGAATGACGGCAATGCTGAGGAGAAAAGGGATTGTGCTGCCGATATAGCCCAGCCCAAACCCCCTGGCCGACACCATATTCATCCGCTCCTTTGCGGCCACATCAACGAGAAACGCATCATAAAACACATTAGATCCGGCAAAGCCGATCGTGGAAATCGTATAACAAATTAACAACAGCATCCAAGATTCGCCGGGAATCAAAGCCAGCGCGGCGGTGCCCGCCACACCAATCAGAAAAAAGAAGGCAAAAAACCGTTTTTTGCATCCTTTGTAGTCGGCAATCGTTCCTAAGACGGGGCCGAGCATCGCCAACATAAAAGTCGCGGCGGCAATCGTATAGCCTAAATAAGCGGTGGAATCAGCCGCGCTGACGCCGTTTTCCGCCGCGGCCGCTTTAAAAAACAGGGGAAATACCGCCGTCATAATAATGACCGAATAAGCTGAATTGGCCCAATCATACAGCATCCAGCTGCTTTCTTCTTTCGAAAACCGTTTCATCACACACGCTCCTTCTCAAAAACCGGTTCTCTGCATTATATGCGCCTCATCCGCATCGTTGGACAAAGATTTCTGCACCCTGTTTTCTGATTGACCTGGAGATATTGACCTAGTTCAAAAAGGATGTACAATCAAGGTGTGGCAGGTAAATGGTCAGGCGGGAGGGAGACAGAATTGAAGATTGCGAAAGTCATTAATAATAATGTCGTCAGTGTACTTAAGGAAGGCAATCAGGAATTGGTTATCATGGGGCGGGGCATTGCTTTTCAAAAGAAAACGGGAGACCCTGTAGATGAAGCCCGTATTGAGAAAGTGTTCACCCTCGATAACAGAGATGTATCCGAAAAGTTCAAAACCCTTTTGTATGATATCCCGATCGAGTGTATGGAAGTATCCGAAGAGATTATCAGCTATGCGAAATTACGGCTCGGCAAAAAGCTCAACGACAGCATTTATGTGTCGCTGACCGACCATATTAACTTTGCCATCCAGCGCAATAAGAAAGGGCTGGATATCAAAAATGCTTTGCTGTGGGAAACAAAAAGGCTCTACAAAGACGAATTTGCAATCGGAAAAGAAGCGCTGATCATGGTAAAAAACAAGACTGGCGTGTCTCTGCCGGAGGATGAAGCAGGCTTTATTGCGCTGCATATTGTAAATGCCGAGCTGAATGAGGAGATGCCCAATATCATCAGCATTACAAAAGTCATGCAAGAGATTTTGAGTATCGTAAAATACCATTTTAAGATTGAATTCAATGAAGAATCACTTCACTATTATCGGTTTGTCACCCACTTAAAGTTTTTCGCACAGCGCCTTTTTAACGGCACACACATGGAAAGCCGGGACGACTTTTTGCTGGAGACAGTGAAAGAAAAATACCATCGGGCGTATGAATGCACGAAGAAAATCCAAACCTGCATGGAGAGAAAGTATGAGCACAAGCTCACTAGTGATGAGCTGCTGTATTTAACGATTCATATAGAAAGGGTAGTCAAACAAGCATAATGAGAGCGTCATCATTTATTCATTTTACATATGAGCCTAAATTACAATGAGTGCGGATTATCTCTTACTGTGCTAATGTAATTTAGGTTTTTTAAGATTCATTATTATCATTATTCTGACCGATGTTCCCTTTTAACAGAATCATGTATGATCAATAAAAAAACGCTTTCCAAGAAAGGGGAATGCCAATATGCCTTATCGTATGAAACGAGTGCTGCTGCTTCTTGTCACTGGATTGTTTTTGAGTTTGTGTGCGGTCACTTCTAGTGCTTCGGCTCAAACAGGCGGATCGTTTTTTGAACCTTTTAACAGCTATAACTCCGGATTATGGCAAAAAGCAGATGGTTACTCGAATGGAGATATGTTTAACTGCACTTGGCGTGCAAATAACGTATCCGTGACGTCATCAGGTGAAATGCGTTTGGCGCTGACAAGTCCGTCTTATAACAAGTTTGACTGCGGGGAAAACCGTTCGGCTCAAAAATATGGCTATGGACTTTATGAAGTCAGAATGAAACCGGCTAAAAACACAGGGATTGTTTCATCGTTCTTTACTTATACAGGTCCAACGGATGGGACTCCTTGGGATGAGATTGATATCGAGTTTTTAGGAAAAGACACAACAAAGGTTCAATTTAACTATTATACAAATGGTGCGGGAAATCATGAGAAGCTGGCGGATCTCGGATTTGATGCAGCCAATGCCTATCATACGTATGCGTTCGATTGGCAGCCAAACTCTATTAAATGGTATGTCGATGGGCAATTAAAACATACTGCGACCACCCAAATTCCGTCAGCGCCGGGGAAAATCATGATGAATTTGTGGAATGGTACGGGCGTCGATGACTGGCTCGGTTCCTATAATGGCGTAAATCCGCTGTACGCTCATTACGACTGGGTGCGTTATACAAAAAAATAATGTATAGAAAAGGATTTCCGCCAGCGGAAATCCTTTTCTGATTAAAACGAAATAATCCCAATCAAAAGCGCCGCAATTGTCATGACAATCGTTGTCCCCACAGCCCATTTAATGGTGAATTTTTGATGGCCGCCAAAGCTGACGCCCGCCATTCCGACCAATAGATAGGTGGAAGGCACAAGCGGGCTGAGCAGATGCACCGGCTGGCCCAGCAAGGAGGCTCTTCCGATTTCAGCGGCGTCTATTCCGTAAGCGGAAGCGGCTTCTGCGATGATGGGAAGGACACCGAAATAAAAGGCGTCATTTGACATGAAAAAGGTGAACGGCATGCTGACAATCGCAGTGATCAGCGGCAGATGCGGACCCATGGCATCAGGAATGAGTGAAACGAGAGAATGCGCCATCGCATCCACCATTTTTGTACCGGAGAGAATGCCTGTGAATATGCCGGCCGCAAACACCATGGACACAACGTTTAACGCGTTTCCCGCATGCGCCGAGATCCGTTTCTGCTGCTCTTTGACATTTGGATAGTTAACCATCAAGGCGATGGCGAACGCGGTCATGAAAAGAACAGGGAGCGGGAGCAGGCTGGTGATCAGAGCGGCCATCAGGACGACAGTCAGCAGCAGGTTAAACCATTGGAGAGCGGGATGCTTGAGCGGCGCCGCATCCGGATCGGAGGACGGCGCGTGATCGATCGAAATGACGCCGAGCCGCTTCCGTTCTTTCTTTCCGAGGAGATAAGCAACGGCGATCACCCAAAGAATGCCGGCAATCATGGCGGGAATCAGCGGAGTGAAGACTTCTGACGTGTCCAATTTCAAGGAAGCCAAAACCCTCGCCGTCGGTCCGCCCCACGGAATAATATTCATGACCCCTGAACCGAGCATCGCAATTCCCGCTAATACCAAACGGTTCATGCCGAGCCGTTTATAAAGAGGCAGCATCGCCGCAATCGTAATCATATAGGTCGTTGTCCCGTCTCCGTCGAGCGAAATGGTCATCGTCAGGACCGCTGTGCCGACGGCGATCTTTAACGGATCTCCTTTGACAAATGATAAAATTTTGGCAATGAGAGGATCAAACAGACCTGAGTCAATCATAATGCCGAAATATAGGATGGCGAATAAAAGCATGATACCGGTAGGAGCGAGGTCTGTCACGCCCTGAATCATCATCCCGCCGAGATCTTTGCCAAATCCGCTGATCAGGGCAAACACAACAGGAACGACAATCAAGGCAATAAGAGCGGAAAGCCGGTTAGACATAATAAGGTACATAAAGACAATGATCATCACAAAACCGAGTATGGCAAGCACGATAGGACCTCCCTTTTTCAACGGTTGTTTTAGTAAGCGCTTCCATGTTTTCTTTCTGTCACGAAGGCTTATTTCAAATGTGTATGACCGCATATTTAGATATAGACCTAAAATCCTATTGAGCCGATCAGCAGTTTATATAGGGAACACCGCGGGTAAATGTGCTGTAGAATGTTTCGTTTTAAAAGGGGGAACTGACATGAGTGATGATCAAAACAAACGAGTAAATGAGCACTCAAAAGACGAGCAGCTTGAGCAGTACAGGTCTGATAACAGCGGGAAGAAAATGACGACCAATCAGGGACTTCGTGTGTCTGAGGATGAGCATTCTTTAAAAGCGGGTGTCCGCGGCCCTACGCTGATGGAGGATTTTCATTTTCGTGAAAAAATGACGCATTTTGACCATGAGCGGATTCCGGAACGGGTCGTTCATGCCCGCGGATACGGCGTTCATGGGCATTTTCAGGTGTACGAACCGATGACGGAATATACACGGGCGAAATTTTTACAGGATCCGTCTGTCAAAACGCCTGTCTTCGTCCGTTTCTCAACAGTGGCGGGCTCCAAAGGGTCAGGCGACACAGTCCGTGACGCCAGAGGATTCGCGACTAAGTTTTATACCGAAGAAGGGAATTACGATCTCGTCGGAAACAATATTCCGGTATTCTTCATTCAGGACGCGATCAAGTTCCCGGATCTCGTCCATGCCTTTAAACCGGAACCGCACAATGAAATGCCGCAGGCAGCGACGGCTCATGACACGTTCTGGGATTTTGTCGCCAACAATCCTGAATCCGCGCACATGGTCATGTGGACGATGTCTGACCGCGGCATCCCGCGAAGCTACCGGATGATGGAGGGCTTCGGCGTGCATACATTCCGTTTCGTCAACGAGAAAGGAAAAGCGCGTTTCGTGAAATTCCACTGGAAGCCGGTTCTCGGCGTGCATTCTCTCGTCTGGGATGAGGCGCAGAAAATTGCCGGGAAAGATCCCGATTTCCATCGCCGCGACCTGTGGGAGACCATTGAAAACGGCGGCAAAGTCGAGTTTGAGCTCGGTGTTCAGATGATTGACGAAGAAGATGAATTTAAATTTGACTTCGATATCCTTGATCCGACGAAGCTTTGGCCGGAGGAACTGGTTCCCGTCAAGCTGATCGGAAAAATGACCCTCGACCGCAATCAGGACAATGTCTTTGCGGAAACGGAGCAGGTCGCATTCCACCCGGGAAATGTCGTGCCGGGCATTGATTTCACCAATGACCCGCTTCTGCAGGGACGGCTTTTCTCTTATACGGACACACAGCTCATTCGTCTTGGCGGACCGAATTTTCACGAGATTCCGATCAACCGCCCGGTCTGCCCGTTTCATAACAACCAATACGACGGCTACCACCGGATGACGATCAATAAGGGCCCTGTCGCCTATCATAAAAACTCTCTGCAGAACAATGATCCGTCGCCGGCCTCAGAAGAAGAAGGCGGATACGTTCATTACGAGGAAAAAGTAGAAGGCAGAAAAATCCGCCAGCGCAGCGAGAGCTTCAATGACTATTTTTCTCAGGCGAAGATGTTCTGGAACAGCATGTCTCCCGCCGAGAAGGAACATATCATCTCCGCGTTCAGTTTTGAGGTAGGAAAAGTGAAAAGCAAGGATGTTCAGCAGCAGGTGATTGATGTCTTCAGTCACGTCGACGCCGGTCTTGCCGAGCGCGTTGCGAAAGGAATCGGTGTGAACCCGCCGCCAAAGGACCGTGAATCTGATGAAACGTTCACTTCCCCAGCCTTAAGCCAGGAAAATACGGTAAAGACGGCAGCCACAAGGCAGGTCGCGGTTTTAGCCGACCACGGGTTTGCCGATGAGGAAGTCAAACAGTTGCTTGACGCATGCAAACAGGCGGGAGTCAGAGCCGATATCATCAGTCCTGTGCTTGGAACCATCAAGGGAGAAAACGGCACGGAGCTCGAAGCGTCAGCCACTTTCCTGACAGCGGATTCCGTCCTGTATGACGCTGTTTTCATTCCGGGCGGACAACATAGCACTGACAGCCTCAAAGCCCAAAAACCGGCTAAAGATTTCGTCAGTGAAGCCTTCAGCCATTACAAAGCGATCGGCGCCTCTGGTGAAGGAAAAGAACTTCTCGCCCTCGCCGCCGGAACCGAAAACGGCCCCGGCCTTGTTCCGGACGGAAACCATGAACAATTTCTGAAGGCCGTGGCTGAGCATCGGCATTGGGACAGAAAAATATAAGAATGACAAAGCGCCTTTCTATGAGGGGACTGACCCCATAATATGAGACAAACAAAAAACACCTTCAAGTTTGAAAACGGATCGTTGTTATCCGAAATTAGACTTGGAGGTGTTTTTCTATGAGGACAAGAGTGAGTTATCCGGTTGAAGTCAAACAGAAGACTGTAGAAATGAGATTGGCGGGCGTGCCTGTGAAGGAGATCATGCAGGAATTGAATATAAAGAATAAGACGCAGATTCAGACATGGGTCAGGTGGTATAAAGCTGGGGATACACATCGATTCGAACAACCCGTCGGAAAGCAATATTCTTATGGAAAAGGTCCAGAGTATTCTTCCGAATTAGAGAAACTGCAGGCAGAAAATTGTTATCTGAGACAACAGAATGAAGTGTTAAAAAAGTACAACGAATTGGAAAGGAAGCTGATAGCGAAACGCCAGTCGAGCTTGTAGAAGCATTGCGCGGCACAATGACCATAAAGGATATCTGTATTCATTTAGGTATCTCACGAGCATCTTATTATCGTTGGAAGAAGAATCTGATGAAAGATAACCCTAAATACCATTTAGAAAAACAAATCGGCACGTTGTGCCGAGAACACAAGTATCGATATGGCTATCGGAAAATCACAGCCATATTAAAAAAGGAAATGCGTATGAATCATAAAACGGTTCAGCGCATTATGCAGAAGAATCAGTGGCAATGCCGGGTTAAGGTGAAAAAGCGCAAGAAGAATGGGCAGCCATATGCCGTGGCCGAGAATATATTGGATCGAAACTTTCAGTCTGATCGCCCTCTGGAAAAGCTAGTAACGGATATCACATATTTGCCTTATGGGCAGAAACAATTGTATCTTTCCAGTATATTGGATTTATACAATGGAGAAGTGATTGCTTTTACGATTGGCGATAGACAGGACACAGACTTTGTCTTACACACACTTGATCAGCTGCCTGCACTGCCAGAGAACTGCGTGTTACATAGTGACCAAGGTTCTGTTTATACATCTTATGAGTATCAGAAAGCTGTTAAAACAAAAGGCATTACCATGAGCATGTCCCGCAAAGGGACGCCCGCTGATAATGCCTCCATCGAATCGTTTCATTCCTCACTAAAGTCTGAAACGTTCTACCTCGACAGGTTGGAAAGCACTACGACGACCATCGTAGAACAAACTGTCGAAACCTATATACACTATTATAACAACATTCGTATTCAAACGAAACTAAACAACCAGCCGCCGGTCACATACCGACAGCTGGCTGCTTAAAGGTGTTTTGATCCCTGTCTCAAAAACGGGGGTCAGTCCCGAGAGGGGCGCTTTTTTTCTTATGAAAGTGAACTATCGGAACGAAGCATTAATATGGGAAGAAAACGAAAATCGCTTCCGTGCACATCCGCACTTCCCGCTGTGAAATAAATGTTTCACCCTCTTTGGTTTACTTCCGCTCTGTGTTTGTGTATCTTAGGGATAGATTTTCTGGAGGAGCGAATGATAGTGAAGCCGTTTACTGAAAAACAACTCGAAGAATATTACCGGCGTGACGAAAACATGATGATTTTGGTGTTTGCCCAATGGTGCGTCAATCATGACCTTGATCCGATGGCGATTTACAGCAGGGCCTATCCCGGACAGCCTTTAAACGAAGAGCTGCGAAAAACGGCTGAAGAGCTCGTCGTGCCGAAGGAGGAATCAGAACCGATTCCTGATCAAACCGTCATCGGCGTTTTGGAGATGTTCGGCAACTCTGATCTGGAGGAAGCCGTTTATGAAGCCATTGCGCAAAGACCTTCCCGGTAAAAGAGGCATGGATGATCCATGTCTCTTTTTTATGGAGAAAATGTGAGAGAAGGCCCAGAAACAATTTCCTGATCTGCGCTGTCTATAGTGTGTAACCCGTTTTCAAAAAGGGAACGGGTAAATGAAAAGGAGGAGTTGTGATGAAAAAGACATTCAAAATGATGGCGGCCGTGCTTTTGGCAGTGCTGACAGCCGCGCCGTTCGGAGGTTTCACCCCTTCAGCCGAAGCTGCACAAACCGCAAAGCCCGTTGTCAAAAGCCATACGTATAAGCATGTAAAGCAGCTGACATACCCCGAGGTCACAAATACGGGAAACGCATCTTTTGAAAAGAAAATCAATCAGGACTTCAAACGCTATATTGAAAACTCGTACAAAGAATATGTGAAAAACAAACAAGACGGTGAGAAACAAGGCTATAAAGCGGAATACCAAGCAGACTTCAAGGTGAAGTATAATCAAGACGGCAAGCTCAGCATTCTGACGGAAAACTACATTTACACAGGCGGCGCACACGGGCTGACATCCGTTCAGACCTTTAATTACGACCTGGCCGCAAAAAAACGGGTCACACTCCAAGATGTGCTGAATACGAAAACGAAAGGTAATAAAACGAGAGACTATCTTTACGGCTACATCAAGAAACATGACGATCTGTTCGATCAGGACTTCAAAAAACAGGAGATCACCCTGAACAACGAAAGACCTTTCTTCTTTACGAAAAACGGCATTGCCGTTGTGTTCGGACAATACGATCTCGGGCCGTATGCGGCAGGAATCCGGGACGTCTTCGTGCCTGCATCCGTCTATCAATAAAAAAAAGCGATATCACTCCAGAACGGGGCGGTATCGCTTTTTTCTTTTACCAGACAAACAATCCGACAATCGCCGCGCTCAATAAGGAAACGGCAATTCCGCTGACAAGCAGCTTCCAGACGTTTTTCCCGATGATGGCTGATTTTTCACCATCAAGCAGAGATTGATAAGATCCGTAGATCATACCGATGGTGCTGAAGTTTGCGAATGATGTCAGGAATGTCGTCGCCACGGCAATCGTGTGCGGCGGAAGTGAATTCAGATGCCCTTTCAGATCGGCCATCGCCACAAACTCGTTCGTCGCGAGCTTGATGCCCATCAGCTGTGCGACATACATCGCGTCATGTACGCCTAATCCGAGAAGGAAGGCAAATGGACTGAAAATGTATGAGAAAATCTTTTGAATGGTCAAACCGTGCACGAACAGTCCGAGCACGCCGTTTAATGCGGCCGTTAACGCCACATATCCGATTACCATTGCTAAGATGACAATCACCATGTTCATGCCGACAAGCATACTGTTAGAAATCGTAGAGAAGAAGTCTTTTTTCTCCGCTTTTGAAGGTACGTAAATGATATCGTCCTCTTTAGAAACGTCAACGGGATTCAGCATATTTGCGATTAAAAGCGCGTTTAAGCAATTCAGCAGGATGGCTGTAAACACATAAGTGGACGGAACCATCGTCAAGTACGATCCGATGATCGAGCCGCTGATGCTGCTCATGCTCATCAGCCCGAATGTAAGAAGCCGGTTGTTGTTGACGGCGGCAAGCTGCTGGCGGATGACGGCTAAGGCTTCCGTATTTCCTAAAAACATCATCTGAATGGAGAAAAAGCTCTCCAGCTTCGGCAGACGGGATATTTTAGAAATCAGCCAGCCGATTTTATCAATGAGCCACGGCAGAATACCGAAATACGACAGCATATCAAAGAAGGTCACGACGAAGATAATCGGCAGCAATGCGCTGAAGAAAAAATCAACCGTCGGATTGGCCATGACAGACGGAAAAGCGAACGCAATCCCTTGACTGGCGCAGGAAATCAGCCATGTAAAGAACGCGCCGATCTTCCCGATGACAAAGCCGCCGACTTTTGTCCCTAACATAAACCAAGTAATCAGAAACTCAAAGACGAGGAGCATGACAATCGGGCGCCATTTAATCTTCTTCTTGTTGGGAGAGCATAAGAAAACAACAGCCATGACAACAATGAGACCGACAATGTTCAATAAAAAGTACATGTGAGCAACTCCTATAAGGGTATTATGGAAATAAAAAAAGCTCTTATTCGTCACAAATTCCTGAAAGCCAGAAAGTGTGATAAATAAGAGCCAAAAGAAAAGAATAGACTGACAGCATCATATGCTTTTCACTCGTTCAAATTTATGCAAACTTTCTTGTAGTCTAGTCTTTTACGGCACTAGGTAGAAACAATCAGACCATATTACTGATCATATACAAGAATAACGATATTACATGAGATAGCAGTATTTTATCGTTTCAATTTTTGAAAATCAACCTTTTTAGATATTTTCAAAATAATAAATTTATATTATAAATAAAGAAAATAAAGGATATGTAAAAGTAATTGGATAATAAAGGTATAAAACGCCCCTGAAATCCGTTCCGGTTCATTGTAAAGACTGGATGCAGCTGGTAAAATGGATCTGAGGGCACAGCCTTCAAAAGGCGGCAGAAAAGGGGTCATTTTCGTGATCATCCAGTTCATTCGTTACAGATAATGAGAGGTATAGATAAATAGGTTAAACCTTCCAATTTGGCAAGGTTTATTTGTCTATGCCTTTTTCATTTCATCAAAATAACGAATGAATGAGGTGTTTTTTTGGCGTCGATGAAAAGAAAACGCGCGGAATTACTGCAATCATGCCAGTCCGTATTCAGATGTCCGCTATGCCGTACGGCCATGGCGGTCTCCCAAAATCAAAGCTTGATATGCGCAAACGGGCATACATTTGATATATCAAAACAAGGATATGTGAATTTCCTCAATAAAGCGGTCAAAACACGCTATGACAGGCAGCTGTTTGAAGCGAGACGCGAGCTTTTTGACAGCCGGGAGTTTTTTGCGCCGGTTCAAAAAGAGATCGCCGGCATCATCAGCCGTACGCAATCTCCGCAAAAACAGGCGGCGGTATTGGATGCGGGATGCGGAGAGGGCTCTCATTTAGCCGCCGTATGCCGATTGCTGCAGCCCGCTTTTTCTGTGACGGGAATCGGCATTGATCTCTCGAAAGAAGGTGTGCTGCATGCGGCAAAGGGCTTCGGGGATCAAATGGTTTTTGCCGTCGCTGATGTGGCGGATGCGCCGTTTGCCGACAGCCGTTTTGATGTCGTGATGTCTGTTTTATCACCTTGGAATTATAAAGAATGCAGCAGGCTTTTACGAAAGGGCGGCACAGTCATTAAAGCGGTGCCGCGGCGTGATTATTTGAAGGAAGTAAGGGAATTCTTTCCCGGAGACAGTCCCCGGCGGAATGACACCGCCGATTCAGCGGCCTGCCGTTTCCAAGCGGGCTTTCAAACCTTTGATCGCAAACGGCTGCGTTACACGAAGACGTTATCGCAGCCTGATCTTGAATGGCTTGTGAAAATGACGCCCTTAACATGGAAATGTACTGAAGAAAGCATTCAGCGGTTTATCGGCCGAAAAGCGGCTGATATCACGATAGATATCGAAGTTTTAATCGGGACCGATCCGCTGTAAAACGGAAAAGACACGCTTATAGCGTGTCTTTTTTTTATTTCCAGACTTCACCGGCGATGTCGACGACATGGCGCAGTTTTGCCCATTGCTGTTCTTCTGTGATCAGGTTTCCTTCCTCAGTGGAAGCGAATCCGCATTGCGGGCTGAGGCAAAGCTGATCCAGGCTGACATATTGAGAAGCTTCTTCAATCCGGCGTTTAACCGCGTCCTTGTCTTCGAGATCGCCGTGTTTCGACGTAATCAAACCGAGCACAAGCTGAAGATCAGAGCGTTTGACATAACGGAGCGGTTCAAAGCCGCCGGAGCGGGAATCATCATATTCCAAGAACAATCCGTCAAGGTCAAGCCCGTCAAAAATCGTTTCCGCCGCCGCATCATATCCGCCTTCAGCCGTCCATGTGGACTGGAAGTTGCCGCGGCAGATATGCATCGTAACCTTCAAGTCGGCAGGACGATCCTTAATGGCGTCATTAATAGAAGCTGCGAACAGCCTGCGCAGCTCATCCGGCGTCGTTCCGAATGCTTCAATCTGGCGAAGCCCCGCTTCCGATAAGAAAACGGCCCATGCGGTGTCATCGAGCTGAAGATAGCGGCATCCGGCGTTATAGAAAGCTTGAATCGCTTTTTTATACGCCTTTGAAACATCATGCTGAAATTGTTTGTAATCATTCTGATACGCTGCTTTTTCCAATTTTCCGCGGAAAAACAGCATATTCGGGCTTGGAATCGTCATTTTTGGAACAGCATCGCCGGCAATGCTGTGAAGAAATTTATAATCTTCGAGCATCGGATGCTGAGAAAAATCAATATCTCCCGTTACTTTAATGCCGCGCGCTTTCGTCTGTACATTGTGAAACTGAATGCCGCTATCTGGCGTAAACGCTTCGACGCCGTCTAAGTTTTCGAGAAAATCAAAATGCCACCAGGCCCGGCGGAATTCGCCGTCAGTCACGACATTGAGGCCGGTTTCTTTCTGCTTTTTCACGCTGCGGATGATTTCTTGGTTTTCGATTTCGCGCAGCTGTTCTGCCGAAATCTCACCCGCCGCTCTTTGCAGGCGGGCTTGCTTCACAGCCGCCGGCCGGAGCAGGCTTCCGACCTGATCCGCGCGAAACGGCGGGTTTTTTCTAAGAAGAGTGTGCAATGGTTGTTCTGTGTTTTGCTGTGACATGAACGATTCCTTCTTTCCTCAATGAAATATAAAAAGCTCTTCCCTTGGATAGGGAAGAGCTTGCGTCCGCAAATCTCAACCTTATCTTCAGGATTTAGCACCATTCTGCTGAACAGCGGTTGCCGGGTATCATAGGGCCAGTCCCTCCACCTCTCTTGATAAGGAAATATGCTATTTTTCAGAATAAACTGTAATACTCTTAATCTTAGTATATTATCTTATATTGTCAATATATTTCGATAAATATTTTTATTTATCACCCTCAAATAGAATCATATCTATTACGATTGCGATCGCAAGACAAAGAACAATATCCTCTTCATTTTCAATCTCCAAATGATAAGAATCGCCCCAGCTCATCCATGATTTGGTGACGGTCATCCGGTTTGATTTCCCGTCTGTCACTTGAAAATTCCGTCCCCACACATCGCCGGTAATATCCCAGCCGACTCCGGAAATTTCAAATTTCGGTTTGAAAAACGTCATTTTCTTGATGACTTGGCATACAGGCTTGCCGCCGACGGAAATTTCGTAACGGGGAACGAGCGACATCAGTTTCTGACTGACGCTGGCGAGCGTGCGGCCGTCCAAATCAGTCAGCTTCAATTCATCACCGAAAGAAAACAGCTTTCCTTCAACATTGTAGACTTCTTTTCCGCTTTCAAGAAACACTTGAAACCGATTCTTAAACGTAAACATCCGCTCTTTGATATAAAAATGATACATAAAAAAACTCCTTTTTTATGTTGTACGTAAAAAGGAGACGGATGGTTTCATATTGGAGGGGTGCACAAAAAAAGGCTGCCGATTTTGCGGCAGCTGTCGTTTTTATGATAGCGGCATCCGGCGTTTCTGACGGATCGCATTTAAATCAATGATGTTATTCGTGTCGGCAGCTGTCACCAGCGGGCTTGTCTTTGGCGTTTTCCGGCGGTTGTCCTTACTGAAAGAGAAAACCAGGTATCCTGTCAAAGCAGCAAAAATAAGTAGCATCATTTTACATACCTCCCAAAAAAAGTTTTGGTATTATTATTGTACGAAAAAACAAACGAAAAGTATTCAAACAATTGTCACTTTTTTAAAAAATAAAGACATTTTCCGTAAAAATGACTATGATCTGCGGTTGATTTTGCTCTTGTTGTGGTTCTATAGATTGTATCGGCTGCTAAGTGATGATCGTTTATATAACTTTTCGACTATTTTTTGACAGTGCCGAATTAACTAATACAGTGTTTTCGTTTGCCTTGTGTTATTCAGTACCCTAAAAAATCCTGCGATATGCAAAATAACTGCTTCTAACGGAAGATTATGATTTGATAGCGCTTTCCTTATTTTTTGTAAGAAAACGAGATGTTATCTCACAAAAAATCGTCTGAACATTTTCCGCAGCTTTTTAAAAGGGTTCGATTTCGTCTCCAGAACGCGGGGGTCTTTTAAGGTTTTTTTTAATTCATTTGCTACAGTGCCTCTTGCCATAGTCTTCACTCCTTCTTTCCATTTCATACCTTATATACGGAAAGAAAGAAGGAAAGGTTTCATGTGAAAGAAAAAAACCAAAGCAGGGAGCTTTGGTTTTACGCGCGTTCTTCAAACAGTCTGGCGATCTCAATAATGACGTTTACCGCCTTTTCCATATGGTCGACGGAAATGTATTCATATTTTCCGTGGAAGTTTTCGCCGCCCGTGAAGATGTTCGGTGTCGGCAGTCCCATGTAAGAGAGCTGTGATCCGTCAGTTCCGCCCCGGATCGGTTCGATAATTGGTTCGATGCCGAGGTTTTTCATGGCTTGATAGGCGATGTCGACAATTTCTTTGACCGGTTCGATTTTTTCTCTCATGTTGTAATATTGATCATGCAGTTCAAGCTTGATGCTTTCCTTGCCGTATTTAGCCGCAAGCGCGTCGGCGGTTTTCTGCATAAATTCTTTTCGTTCTGTAAAGCGGTCTCTGTCAAAGTCTCTGATGATGTACGACAGGGCGGCTTCAGAAACGTCTCCGTTCATTGAATTTAAGTGATAGAAGCCTTCATACCCTTCCGTATATTCCGGCGCTTCTTCTTTCGGCAGCGCGTGATGAAATTCCATCGCGATTTTTGAAGCGTTGACCATTTTGTTTTTCGCCGTTCCGGGGTGAACGCTTTTTCCGTAACAAGTAAGCTTTGCGGAGGCTGCATTAAAGCTTTCATATTGCAGTTCTCCGAGGGGGCCTCCGTCTATCGTGTAGGCGAATGCGGCGTTGAAGCGGCCGACATCGAATTTGTGAGGCCCTCTGCCGATTTCTTCATCCGGCGTGAATGCGACCCGGATCGTCCCGTGTTTGATGTCCGGATGTTTGATCAAGTACGCCATTGCCGTCATGATTTCGGCAATGCCCGCTTTGTTGTCGGCTCCGAGCAGCGTCGTGCCGTCGGTTGTAATCAGCGTCTGGCCTTTATAGCGGGAAAGCTCCGGGAACTGCTCAGGCGACAGGATGACGTTGAGTTTGTCATTCAGAACGATATCATGTCCGTCATAGCTTTCAATAATCTGAGGATTCACATTTTTTCCGGTGAAATCAGTCGCTGTATCTACGTGGGCCAGAAAACCGATCGTCGGCACGTCTTTATCCGTATTTGCCGGAAGAGTCGCCATGACGTATCCATTGTCATCGACTGTGATTTCTTTCATGCCGATCGACTTTAATTCATCTGCCAGCATGTTGGCCAATGTGAGCTGTCCGGGGGTGGATGGGCAGTTTTCATTGTTTTCGTCAGACTGTGTATCGACTTTTACATAAGAAGTAAAGCGTTCAATGATTTCGTTTTTCATACCGTCATCTCCTTTGTCTTATCTTACCATGTGCGGGGGAAGGATTTCTATTTCACAACCCGTTTGAATTACGCGAATGAAAACAAAATATGAAGAAACAATGACTAAACGATTAAACTTTCTGAAAATGGATGATAGAGGAAGAAAAAACCGATATAATATGGTCAATTCATTCAATAGGGAGGCTTTCTTCATGGCGATTTTAGTGACAGGCGGAGCGGGTTATATCGGAAGCCACACATGTGTCGAGCTGTTAAACAGCGGCTATGACATCGTGGTTCTGGATAATCTGTCAAATAGTTCACCGGAAGCATTGGAGCGTGTGAAAGACATTACCGGAAAAGGGCTTGTGTTTTATGAAGCGGATCTCCTTGACCGTGACGCCGTTCACCGGGTGTTTGCTGCAAATGAGATTGAAGCCGTCATTCATTTTGCGGGTTTAAAAGCGGTCGGTGAGTCTGTGGCTGTTCCGCTCCGTTATTATCATAATAATCTGACGGGGACGTTTATTTTATGTGAAGCCATGCAGGCACACGGTGTGAAAAAAATCGTCTTCAGCTCATCAGCGACGGTTTACGGCGTTCCGGAAACAACGCCGATCACCGAAGATTTTCCGTTAAGTGCGACCAATCCTTACGGGCAGACCAAGCTGATGCTGGAACAGATTTTGCGCGATCTGCATAAGGCGGACCCTGAATGGAGCATTGCGCTGCTCCGCTACTTTAATCCGTTCGGCGCGCATCCGAGCGGCCGGATCGGAGAAGACCCGAACGGCATCCCGAATAATTTAATGCCGTACGTCGCCCAAGTCGCTGTCGGCAAGCTTGAGCAATTGCAGGTGTTCGGCAATGATTATCCGACAAAGGACGGCACCGGCGTGCGGGATTACATCCATGTCGTTGACCTTGCCGAGGGCCACGTCAGAGCGCTTGAAAAGGTGCTGGACACAACGGGCGCCGACGCCTATAATCTCGGCACGGGAAGAGGCTACAGCGTTCTTGAGATGGTCAAGGCGTTTGAAAAAGTATCGGGAAAAGAAGTGCCGTACCGTTTTGCCGACCGGCGCCCGGGAGACATTGCCGCATGCTTCGCAGACCCGGCAAAAGCGAAGGCAGAATTAGGCTGGGAAGCAAAGCGAGACCTTGAAGAAATGTGCGCCGACTCTTGGAAGTGGCAGTCCTCCAATGTGAACGGGTATCAAAAGGTGTAAAAGGAAAGAGACCTTCAAATGGTGGAGGTCTCTTTTGTTATGATCATTATTTAACTTTTACTTCAACATCGTTGCTGAATTTTATTTTCCAAGTGCCTTTAGAGTATGCGTCTTTATCAACTTCAAAGGCTTTCACTCCAGTGACCTTAATGTTCGGGTTCAAGTCACTTAAAATTTTACTGTTGTTCACTTTTGTTTCCGTTGCATAAGTCGATGAAGCGTCAATATCCGGATCATAGGAAGTTCCTTTAGAATCTACTAATTTCACGCTCGGAATGGAGAAAGAGCTTAACGGCTTGTTTGACACATTTTTAACTGTGTATTGTACAGCTACGATAACGCCGCCGTCAGATGCTTTTTTCTCAATATATTGTGTCCCTACTGAGTCTCTTTTTTCTACTTTTGTAAGAGTCACTTCTGTTTTTTCAGTTTTAACAGTGTCACCGATGTTATACAGTTTTTCCTTGGACTCCGCCGCTTTTGAGGACGCAGTTTTAGATGATGAAGATCCGCCTCCGCCGCCGAGATTTACGAGAATGATAATAACCACTACTGCCAGAAGCAATGTGATGATTTTATGTCTCATAAAAAAGTTTCTCTGATCTTTACCGCAGTTTGGGCATTTTTTAACGCCTTTAGCGATTTCTTTGCCGCATGCCTTACAAGACACTAAGTTGCCTGCCATAATATTTCCTCCTATGTAAACTATTTCTTGAAAACTACATACTATAATGCCTGTAAAATAACCTATAGTCAATACAATTTTGAGAAAAATAGTATTTTGATGATTTTTTAGTCATATATTTTAAGGGCCTTTATTAGTATCGGCAGGTCGTTCGAATTTTTCATAGGTTTATGGAAAAAAGAGTGGTTGAACATGCTCGTGATTTCCCGTATAATTTTGAAAGAAATACAAAAACTGAACATAAAAAACAGTGGTTTTCTAGGGTTCCGCAATGCTGAATTGGTCTGGACCGAGAGAAAACACACAGCAGGTTTTTTGCTGTGACACGGTGGGATAAAAGCCCGGGAGTTTCTGCTCTTTTGATGAAGAGTGCTCTCCCGGGCTTTTTTGATTTTATAAAAAGGGAGTGTCTGGGATGAAAAAGAGGTTGCTGGATGTGCTGATGCTGATGATTGGGGCTTTTATCTTCGCATTGGCCGTTAATTTATTCGCCATTCCGAATGATCTTGGAGAGGGCGGGGTAACGGGGATTACCTTGATCTTGTATTATGTGTTTGAATGGTCGCCCGGGGTGACGAATATCATTTTGAACGGGATCTTATTGATCATCGGATATAAGTTTTTAGACGGTAAAACAACGCTTTATACGATCATTACCGTTGTCGCCAACTCGCTGTTTCTGCATCTGACGCATGACTGGCACTCGCCGTCACATGAACTCATTATTAATACTATTTTTGCGGGCGTGTTTGCCGGTGTCGGAATCGGAATCATTATCCGAGTCGGAGGCACGACTGCGGGATCTGCCATTTTGGCGAGGATTGCGAACAAATATCTCGATTGGAATATCAGCTATGCGCTTTTGTTCTTTGATCTGATTGTCGTCTTCAGTTCTTATTTCATCATCGGTGCGGAAAAAATGATGTTTACCATTGTGATGCTGTACATCGGAACGAAGGTGATGGACTTTATCATTGAAGGGCTGAATACGAAAAAAGCGGTGACGATCATATCTGAGCATAAGCACGAAATCGCTGAGCAGGTCAACACGCTTATGGACAGAGGGGTGACGCTGCTGTCGGGTAAAGGGAATTACACGGGGCAGTCGAAAGAAATTTTATATATCGTCATCCAGAAACAAGAGCTCTCCATGCTCAAGAAAATTATTAAAAGCTGTGATACAAAGGCGTTTGTCATTGTTCATGATGTGCGAGACGTCTTTGGTGAAGGATTCGTCGATATCTCTAAATAAAAAAGATCCCTCTGCCGGTGCGGAGGGTTTTTTATATACCGGGGAGAAACGGTAATGATCCGTTTCCCGGGAAATAGCCGGAAAGCTGTTTCTAAAATGAAGTAGATACAACCCGCCGGACGTTTTATACTGAAAATATAATAGAGCGATAGAGAGGAGCGCATATGAACCCGTTATTGGCAATTTACCCGAGGGCTGTGCTGTCTGATACGTGCTGTGCGGCAGAGGATGTCTTTTGTTTTTATGATGAGAAGAGGCGGGTCTATGTCGCCATTCCGAAGGAGGATATCACCCCGAAGGAGAAACTGCTTCTGGAATCGTTTTTGACACCTGCTGAAGAGAAAGGCGTTTTTTTTGCAGAGACGGCGGAAGCAAAGAGGTGGCGGCGTTTTCTGCTGGAAGAGGGTCCGGTTCCTGACGTCAAAGAGTTTCGTGTCCGTTTTATTCATTATGACTTAATGGGGGAACGGAACTGGGGGGCGTTTACGGAAGCGTTGCGCTATTTCTGGCCGATTCCGTATATGGTTGTCCGGACGGGAAGGGATCAGGGCGTGATTGTAGAGGAAGAAAAGCTTGAAGCCCCTGATCCGGGTGATATCGCATCTTTTGTGAAGGTTTCTGAATGCGATTTTTATTTCAGTGTCCGTTTCTTCATCGGGAGGTATTACGGTGCCGGGGAACGTCTGCGCCTTCATTATCGGAGGGAACAGCAATATTTTCAGATTGGAAGGCGTCATCTCCCGCAGCTGAGCACGCTGACCGCGGAAACGGTATTTCCGGCCATGCTCTCGGAAGAAAGCCGAGATAAGCTCTCTGCATTGCTTCACGAAGAGGCTGTGTTGCTGTTTCAGAAAGAACCGGGGCTGAAGCATACGATTCAGACTTTTATTGAACATAACTCAAACATGTCGCTCACATCGAAAAAACTGCATTTGCACCGCAACAGTCTTCAATATCGGATTGATAAATTTGCGGAACGCTCAGGTATTGATATTAAGACATATCGGGGCGCCCTGCTGGCTTATTTCATTTGCCTGCAGTATGAAAAATCACAGTAAATGGGAAATGTGCACGAAGGCTGCCGGCTTTTTTTATGAACATTGCCTATACACGCCGCCGCCGGAGGCTGTTACAATCCTATTTAAGAAAGCGTTTACAAATAAAGGGGGATATACATGGCGGAACTTCGGCTCGAGCATATTTATAAGTATTACGATCAAAAAGAAGCGGCTGTCGATGATTTTAACCTTCATATTAAAGATAAAGAGTTTATCGTGTTTGTCGGTCCGTCGGGATGCGGAAAGTCGACAACATTGCGGATGGTTGCCGGGCTGGAAGACATCTCGAAGGGCGATTTTTATATCGGAGACACGAGGGTGAATGATATCGCTCCTAAAGACAGGGATATCGCCATGGTGTTCCAAAACTATGCGCTGTATCCGCATATGACGGTCTATGATAATATCGCTTTCGGTCTGAAGCTGAGAAAGATGCCGAAACCGGAGATTAAAAAACGGGTCGAAGAAGCAGCGAAAATGCTGGGGCTCACAGAGTATCTGCACCGCAAACCGAAGGCGCTCTCCGGCGGGCAGCGGCAGCGTGTTGCATTAGGACGGGCGATCGTCAGGGACGCCAAAGTGTTTTTAATGGATGAGCCGCTGTCAAATCTGGATGCAAAGCTTCGGGTGCAGATGCGGGCTGAAATTATTAAGCTCCATCAAAGACTGCAAACAACTACGATCTATGTGACGCACGACCAAACAGAGGCGCTGACGATGGCGACACGCATTGTAGTCATGAAGGATGGGAAGATTCAGCAGATCGGCACGCCGAAAGAAGTCTATGAACATCCGGAAAACGTTTTTGTCGGCGGGTTCATCGGCTCCCCCGCGATGAACTTTTTTAAAGGAAAGCTGACTGACGGCGCTATTCAGATCGGTTCAGCCGCTCTCAGCGTGCCGGAAGGGAAAATGAAAATGCTCCGGGAAAAAGGCTATGCCGGTAAAGATGTGATCTTCGGCATCCGCCCGGAAGACATACATGACGAGCTGATTGTGGTAGAATCCTATAAGAATTCATCCATCACAGCTAAAATCAATGTCGCGGAATTGCTCGGGTCAGAAATTATGGTTTATTCCCGGATCGGGGATCAGGATTTTATCGCCCGGATTGATGCCCGCCATGACATTCATGCCGGTGAGGAATTGACTGTCGCTTTCGACATGAATAAAGCTCATTTTTTCGACAGTGAAACAGAAATCAGAATCCGCTCATGACGCAAAGCCGGACAGCTGAATGTCCGGCTTTTTTGATGTAACAATTTTTGCCCGTCGACCGATATAAAAAGTAAATAGTAGACAGAAAGCAGGAAAACCATGAAACGCATGATTACGTGCATGTGCCTTTTGGCTGCTCTGTTAACGCTTGCCGCCTGTTCGGACCATGAGGCAAGTGCCGAAGAGAGCATTCCGAAGGCAGAAGCGCACCACGATGAAAAGTCTGTAAAGCGCCAAATCAAAAAGGAGCCGGATACGTCCGCCTGGGTTAAAACGAAAGGAACGGCGAGACTGCCGATTCTGATGTACCACAGCATTTCTGAGGGAAACAGCCTGCGTGTGCCGAAGGAAGAATTTCAGCAGCATATGAAGTGGCTTCATGATCACGGCTATTATACGATGACTCCGGAAGAAGCCTATCTGATGCTGACGGAGGATAGAGAGCCGCGTGAAAAATGCGTGCTGATCACATTTGATGACGGCTATACCGACAATGTGAAAGCGGCGTATCCCATTTTAAAGAAATATAAGATGAAAGCGACCATCTTCATGATCGGTAACTTTATCGGACATAAAAATCACCTGACTGAGAAGCAGATGAAGGAGATGGCCGCACACGGCATTTCCATTCAAAGCCATACGATGAACCATCTCGAATTGAACGGGCTCACGCCTCAGCAGCAGCGACGCGAAATGGCGGACTCTAAGCGTTTATTTGACCAAATGTTCGGGCAGCGGACGTCTGTAATCAGTTACCCTGTCGGACGATATAATAAGGAAACTTTAAAAGCCGCAGCTGCTGCAGGCTACCGTATGGCGGTCACGACGGAGCCGGGAGCGGCATCGAGAGATCAGGGGCTTTACTCGCTTCACCGTGTCCGTGTATCGCCGGGCATGTCCGGTACGGCATTCGGCTCTTATATCCAAAATGTGATGAAATAACAGAGCCTCCGCATATGGCGGAGGCTTTTTTCCGTTTAATAGAATTGATGAAGCAACAGGAGGGTGACGCTCACGGTAATCGCCCCGCCGATTCTGGTCGACACTTGGGCAAACGGCATAAGCTCAAGCCGTTCAGCGGCGCTTAAGATCGCGACGTCGCCTGTGCCGCCCTGACCGGAATGGCAGGCATTGATGACCGCCGTCTCAATCGGGTACAGATTCAGCCATTTACCGGTCAGAAAACCGACGGCTATCATCGTAATGACTATGGATAAAATGGTAATGATATTGCTGATATTAAAAGCCGCAATCAGTTTGTCCCACGGTGTCATTGAAACGCCGATCGCAAATAAGAGCGGATAGGTCACGGCCGTCGAGAAAAAACGCGAAACGCCGAAAGCTCCGTTTTCAATCGAGGCCGGCGCCAGCCTGAACAGCTTAATAAGCACGGCAAGGACGAGCATCACGACAGGAGCCGGAAGCTGAAAGAAATCATGCGCCAGCATGCCGACTAAATACAGGGAAACCGCTAAAATCCCCCCCGAAGCGAAAAAAGACAGATTAAACGCATTGTCATTGGCCGGCTGTTCCAATACAGGAGCGGATTGATCAGACTTATCAACCTTCCCGTTGCCCGTCCATTCCGGCCTGCGTTTCCCGATGACGTTCAGCAAACCCGATAACATAATGGCGCACAGGCTGCCGAGCATGATGGACGGCAGCACAAGCGCAAAGGCGTCTCCCTGGGACATCGGCATCATATCGGAGTAGCCGATGGATAAAGGAATCGCGCCCTCGCCGACACCTCCCGCCATAATCGGGACGACAATATAAAGCAGTGTGTGCTGAAAACCGAGCCCGAGCAGCGTCCCGACGCATAAGCCGACGATGGCGGCCGCGATCGAACCGGCAATCAGCGGAATGAAAATCTTGACGAAAGCCTTGACGAGAGTCTCTCTTTTCATTCCCAGAATACTGCCGACGACGATACCGGCAATAAATAGATAGAGAAAGTTAGAGTTTTCCGTGAATTTTGTTGTTGATGTAATAATGTCTTTCGGAAGCAGATGGTAGTAGACGACAGCGGACGGAATAAAGGTTGCGAGGATCGCAGGGCCGCCGATGGAACGCACGATCGGAATGGATTTTCCGATCTGGCCGAAGGTAAATCCAAAAAAACTCATGACCGCAATCGATGTCAGGATGTCGCTTTTTACATCGTGTTTCATGACAAACACCGTAATAAGCAAGAAGAGCAGGATATAGATAGGAAGAGGAATAATGCCGATTCTTATATTCATTGCTCTGGCAAACCAATTATCAGTCCGTTGCTGTTTTTGGAGTGAATCCGTTTGCAAATTTGGTTGAAGTTCTCCCATGCTTGTTCCCCCAGTCGTTATGTAGTGAAAAATATCCCCATTTAAAGTATACTAAAAAATTTAAATTGTTCATATATTAAGAATTTACTAGAAAACTTACTTTCCTCTCATTTTCTTTCTCAAAAAGGCGATATGGCGGCCTTTCTCGCTGAATAAAGCATTTTGTTCGCCACACGAATAAAAAAGAGGTACGATATGGAAGGGACAAAAATCCTAGGTGCCGACATAAAATCTCTACAAATTCGACATTAATCGGTCACAATTTCAGCCTATTTTTAGGTATATCGATCTTTTTTTTTAGGCGGAATCGTTGTAAAGTAATGATATTGAATCATTTCTATGACAGCAGCTGCCCCCTAGGGAGTGCAGGCTGATAATTCATTAGTTTTGACAAATTTGTGAAACATTGAGCAAATATATCATTTCTTGTGAAATACCGAGCAATGGTTTTGTCGTGTTTGTGAAATGTTGAGCAATTTACCAGATTGGAGGAAAAACATCATGAGTGAGTTGGTTTTAGCCCGCATACAATTTGCATCTACAACATTGTTTCACTTCCTGTTTGTGCCTATGTCTATCGGGCTTGTGTTTATGGTTGCTTTGATGGAGACGCTTTATGTTGTCAAAAAACAAGAGACCTATCTCAAAATGGCTAAATTTTGGGGACATCTCTTTTTAATTAACTTTGCTGTCGGCGTCGTCACAGGGATTCTTCAGGAATTCCAGTTTGGATTGAACTGGTCTGATTATTCTCGTTTTGTCGGAGACGTATTTGGAGCTCCGCTTGCGGTTGAAGCGCTTTTGGCGTTTTTTATGGAATCTATTTTTATCGGATTATGGATTTTCGGCTGGGACCGTTTATCTAAAAAAGTGCATTTGCTTTGCATTTGGCTTGTATCCTTCGGGACGATTATGTCATCTTTCTGGATTTTGACGGCAAACTCATTCATGCAGGAGCCGGTCGGCTTTGCGATTAAAAATGGCCGCGCGGAAATGAATGATTTCGGGGCGCTTTTGACAAACCCTCAGCTTTGGGTTGAATTCCCTCACGTCATTTTCGGGGCGCTTGCAACTGGTGCTTTCTTTATCGCCGGTGTCAGCGCATATAAATTATTGAAGAAAAAAGAAGTGCCTTTCTTCCATAAATCTTTCAAGCTTTCAATGATTGTCGGTCTGATCGCCGGTATCGGCGTTGCGTTCAGCGGACATATGCAGGCTGAGCATTTAATGGAATCACAGCCGATGAAAATGGCCGCCAGTGAAGCGCTTTGGGATGACAGCGGTGATCCTGCCGCATGGACGGCTTTTGCGAACATTGATACGAATAAAGAAAAAAACACATCAGAAATTTCAATTCCTTACGCACTCAGCTACTTGGCTTATCAGAAGTTCAGCGGCAGTGTTAAAGGGATGAAAACTCTTCAAAAAGAATACGAAAAAACGTACGGAAAAGGCGACTATATCCCGCCTGTTAAAACGACGTTCTGGAGCTTCCGCATCATGGCGGGTGCAGGCGCGCTTATGATTTTCGCCGCGATTGCCGGCTTTATTCTGAACCGCCGCAAAAAGCTTCATACAAGCAAGTGGTATTTACGGGGCATGATCGCACTGATCGCATTCCCGTTCATTGCGAACTCTGCCGGATGGATTATGACTGAAATCGGGCGCCAGCCGTGGACGGTCATGGGGCAATTGACGACCGCACAATCCGTTTCGCCTAACGTAACGACAGGATCTCTGCTGTTTTCAATTATCAGCTTCGGCGTCATGTACTTGATTTTAGGCGCGCTGCTTGTTTTCCTATTCGTTCGTGAAATTAAAAAAGGTGCGGACCATGATGATCACAAGGATGTCCCTGTATCAACAGATCCGTTCAGTCAGGAGGTCTACCATGGGGTCACTTCATGATCTTTGGTTTATACTCGTTTCGATTTTGTTTGTCGGATTTTTCTTTTTAGAAGGTTTTGATTTCGGTGTCGGCATTTCGACCCGATTTCTTGGCCATAATGAATTAGAACGCAGAGTGCTGGTTAACACCATCGGCCCGTTCTGGGATGCGAATGAGGTGTGGCTGATCACAGGTACGGGAGCGATTTTCGCAGCATTCCCGAACTGGTATGCAACGATGCTCAGCGGATATTACATTCCGTTTATCATCATTCTTCTTGCCTTGATGGGCCGCGGCGTGGCATTTGAATTCCGCGGGCAAGTGAACAATCTGAAATGGGTCAAAACATGGGACTGGGTGATTTTCTTCGGAAGCCTTATCCCGCCGTTTGTATTCGGCCTTATCTTTACAAGCTTGTTCCGCGGCGTGCCGATTGACGGACACATGAACATTCACGCGGGTTTTTCAGATATTGTGAACGTGTATTCCGTTCTTGGCGGAGCAGCCGTCACCCTTCTTTCATTCCTGCACGGTTTAATGTTTATCACCCTGCGCACGATCGGTGATTTACAAGAGCGTGCGAGAAAAATGGCAAAACGCGTAATCGGTGTTATCTTTCTTGTTGTACTTGCTTTCTTTGCGATGTCTGCATACGATACGGATATGTTTACACGCCGGGCAAACATCACGATTCCAATATTCGTGCTGATTGTCATCTGCAACGTTCTTGCCATTGTGTTCATGAGCAAGAAAAAAGACGGCTGGGCATTCGGTATGACCGGCGCGGGTCTCGCTTTGACAGTCGCGATGATTTTTATCTCCCTGTTCCCGCGCGTCATGGTCAGCTCGCTGAAAAGCGCGTATGACTTAACAGTAGCTAACGCGTCTTCCGGTGATTATTCACTTAAAGTCATGACAATTGTCGCACTGACTCTGCTGCCGTTTGTCATCGGCAGTCAGATCTGGAGCTATTATGTCTTCCGGAAACGCGTCAGCCATAAGGAGCCTATGACTTATTAATGGGAAAAGACCTGTTTCTTTATAAAGGAATGAAGCGGATTCTTGCGATCATTACGGGATTAACGATCATACAAACGGCCGCCATTATCTTGCAGGCGGAATGGCTGAGCCAGGCGGTAACCGGATTATTTAACGGGAAGCGGATTGCTTCTCTTTATCCGGTTATCGGCTTTTTCCTGCTTGCGTTTTTGGTCCGGCATGCGGTGACAACGGTCCGGCAGAAAATCGTGTACCAATATGCCGCGCAAACCGGCGCAGACTTAAGAAAAAGATTTCTTGAGCAAATATTCCGTCTCGGCCCCCGCTTTGCGAAAAAAGAGGGGACAGGCCGGATGGTGACGCTGGCGATGGAAGGCATCAGCCAGTTCCGCCGCTATT
Source organism: Bacillus siamensis (assembly GCF_051628075.1). Classification (NCBI taxonomy): domain Bacteria; kingdom Bacillati; phylum Bacillota; class Bacilli; order Caryophanales; family Bacillaceae; genus Bacillus; species Bacillus siamensis. The sequence goes on along the minus strand of NZ_CP155579.1, from coordinate 3,709,058 downwards.
TAGAGCTGTTTCTGCCGAAAATGGTCAGCATGGCGATCGTGCCGGCTGCCGTTGTCATTTACGTGTTTTTTCAGGATAAAACATCGGCTTTGATTCTGATTCTTGCGCTTCCGATTTTGATTGTATTTATGATTCTGCTCGGACTTGTCGCACAGAAAAAAGCCGATCGCCAATGGAAGTCCTATCAGACGCTTTCCAATCATTTCGTGGATTCGCTCCGCGGACTGGAGACATTGCGGTTTTTAGGATTAAGCAAATCACACAGCAAAAATATTTTTCATGTCAGTGAGAGATACCGCAAGGCGACGATGAGCACGCTCCGGGTCGCGTTTTTATCATCATTCGCCCTTGATTTCTTCACGATGCTGTCGGTGGCGACAGTGGCGGTGTTCCTCGGCTTGCGGCTGATAGACGGACAGATTCTTCTCGGTCCGGCATTGACCGCGCTGATTCTCGCGCCTGAATACTTTCTCCCGGTCCGCGAGGTAGGAAATGATTACCACGCGACATTAAACGGGCAGGAAGCGGGAAAAACCATTCAGGCGATTTTGGCGCAGCCCGGTTTTAAAGAAGAAAAGCCGCTCGAGCTTGATACGTGGACTGACGGAGATGAATTACAGCTTACGCGTTTGTCCGTCCGTGAATCGATGTCTGAATTTAATCTGTCCTTTAAAGGGAAGAAAAAAATCGGGATTATCGGGGAAAGCGGCGCGGGAAAATCGACTCTCATTGATGTGCTGGGCGGCTTTTTAGAGCCTGCGTCCGGTGAGATCAAGGTTAACGGTGAATCCCGCTCGCATCTGCAGTCGGACGGCTGGCAGAAGCAGCTGCTCTATATTCCGCAGCATCCGTACATTTTTGATGACACGCTTTTGAATAATATCCGGTTTTATCATCCTGATGCTTCCCGTGAGGAAACGGCGCAGGCCGCTAGATCGGCGGGTCTTTCCGAACTGATCCGTGATCTGCCCGGCGGTCTTGACGGCCGGATCGGCGAGGGCGGACGGGCGCTCAGCGGAGGGCAGGCTCAGCGTGTCGCGCTGGCCAGAGCCTTTTTAGGAAACCGTCCGATTCTCCTTTTGGATGAGCCGACCGCTCACCTTGATATTGAAACAGAGTATGAAATAAAAGAAACGATGAAAGACCTGTTTGAAAATAAGCTTGTTTTTCTGGCCACTCATCGTCTTCACTGGATGCTTGAAATGGACGAAATTATCGTGCTTGATGACGGCGCGGTAGCGGAAATCGGCACCCACGACGAATTGATGGCGAAACAAGGCGTATACGCCAAACTTGTAGAGGCGCAACTGGGGGAAAGAACATGAGGAAAGAAGAATGGATTCTGCCGTATATTAAGCAAAATGCCCGTTTGTTTGTTCTTGTGATTTTTTTAGGCGCGGTGACGATTTTTTCGGCGGCCTTTCTCATGTTTACTTCCGGTTTTTTGATCTCTAAGTCGGCGACAAGGCCTGAGAATATCCTGCTGGTGTACGTCCCGATTGTGGCCGTGCGCACCTTCGGGATCGCCCGTTCAGTCTCCCGGTATGCCGAGCGTCTGACAGGGCATCACATCATTTTGAAAATCGTGTCCGACATGCGGGTGCGGCTTTACAATATGCTGGAGCCGGCCTCTCTCATGCTCTCTTCCCGTTTCCGGACGGGCGACATGCTCGGCATTTTGGCTGAGGATATTGAGCATTTGCAGGATGCGTTTTTAAAAACGATTTTCCCCGGGGTTTCCGCTTTGCTGCTGTATGCGGCATCCGTTATCGGGCTCGGCTTTTTTTCCTGGCCGTTTGCCGCTCTTGCGGCGATTTATCTGTTTGTATTGGTTGTCTTATTTCCGGTTGTGTCGCTTCTTGTGACGAGAGCGAAAAACATGAGGCTGAAAAGCGGACGGAATACGCTCTACAGCCGGCTGACCGATGCCGTGCTCGGCGTGAGCGACTGGATGTTCTCGGGACGTCAGGCCGCCTTTATTTCCTCTTATGAAGAGAAAGAAAAGGCATGGTTTGACCTTGAGAGCAAGCGTCAGCGATTTACGAGGCTGCGCGATCTCGCCGCACAATGCCTTGTCGGCGGCTTCATATTGATCATGCTGTTCTGGACGGCAGGTCAGTATGCGGACGGCAGTATGGCCAACACGATGATCGCGGCCTTTGTGCTTGTTGTATTTCCATTGACGGAGGCGTTTCTGCCCCTTTCGGATGCGCTAACGGAAGTGCCTTCTTATCAGGATTCGATCAGAAGAATGAGTAAGGCGGCTCCAGAGCTGCGGGGGCGTGAGGTGAAGCAGTCAGATGAGAAACTGGATGTCACTGATGTGACACTGACGTTTGATAACGTGACATTTTCTTATGATCAGCACAGTCATGTGCTTGACCGCTTTTCCTTCACTCTCCGCCAGGGTGAAAAAATGGCGCTGCTCGGCAGGAGCGGCTCCGGTAAGTCGACCTCTCTCGCTTTAATTGAAGGCGCCTTAGTTCCCGATTCAGGCAAAGTGACACTGAACGGGCTGGAAACTGCGGCCGTGCAGGATCAGATTTCCTCAGCGGTAGCCGTTTTGAATCAGAAGCCTCATCTTTTTAATACGAGCATTATGAACAATATCCGGCTCGGAAACGGCAAGGCGAGTGATGAAGATGTTAAGCGTGCGGCGCGGCAAGTGAAGCTGCACGACTATATTGAATCACTGCCTGACGGGTATGAAACGTCCGTGCAGGAGACGGGGATACGTTTTTCAGGCGGGGAGCGTCAGCGGATCGCACTTGCCCGCATTCTGCTCCAGGATACGCCGGTCATTATTCTTGATGAACCGACGGTCGGCCTTGATGCGGTCACTGAACGCGAATTGCTTGATACGATTTTTGACGTCTTTAAAGAGAAAACGATCCTCTGGATTACACACCATCTGGCAGGTGTGGAAACAGCTGATAAAATCGTCTTTTTAGAAAATGGAAAAGCAGAAATGGAAGGAACCCATCAAGAGCTGCTTGCAGAAAACGAACGGTACCGAAAGCTTTACCGTCTTGATGTTCCGATCAGAACATAAACAGCCGCAAACGTGCGGCTGTTTTTTTGTGCGGTTTAAAATCTCTTCTTGTTTGGAATATAAATAAGAGACAGAAGAGGAGGTACAGAGATGGACATACTGGAATGGACGGAACGGGATGTGAAAGATACATTGCCGAAGCGTGAGGCAGACAGCCATAAGGGGACGTTCGGGACGGCGTTATTGCTGGCCGGAAGCGATGACATGCCGGGAGCCGCCCTTCTTGCAGGTTTGGGCGCGATGAGAAGCGGTGTCGGTAAGCTCGTCATCGGTACATCGGCAGGCGTCATCCCGCTCATTGTCCCGGTGCTGCCGGAAGCGACGTACTGGCGGGACGGGTGGAAAAAAGCCGCGGCGGCTCAGCCGGAAGAAACCATCCGGGCCGCGGCCATCGGGCCGGGGCTTCCCCAAACGGACGAAGTGCAGCAGGCGGCTGACCAGCTGCTTTCTGCCGATTATCCCGTCATACTGGATGCGGGCGCCTTAACGAAAAGATCCTATCCGGAAAGGAAAGCCCCGGTGATCTTGACGCCTCATCCCGGCGAATTTTCAAGAATGACAGGCCTTCCGATTCAAGAGATTCAGCAGAACAGGGCGGCATATGCCGCGGAATGGGCGGAGCGGCTTCATGTCACGATTGTCCTGAAAGGAAACGAAACCATTATCGCTTTTCCTGACGGGGAGTGCCGCCGGAATACAACCGGAAACGGCGCGCTTGCAAAAGGCGGGACCGGCGACACGCTGACGGGAATGATCCTCGGTATGTTGTGCTGTCATCAAGACCCGAAGCATGCCGTATTGAACGCCGTCCGCCTTCACGGCGAATGTGCGGAGTTATGGACGAAAGAGCGCTCCGCACATACCTTATTGGCGCACGAACTTTCCGAACTGCTGCCGCGTGTATGGAAGGAATATGAATAAAGAAAAGGCGTCTTCATAGGGAAGGCGCCTCTTTTTGTTTTAACCTTGATTTCATCAGAACATAATACAACAGCGACGGAACGGCCAGCCCGACGACCCAGGCAATGTCGCCTCCGCCGAATATTTCTGCGAGCGGCCCGATGTAAAAGGACGTATTGATGAACGGGATTTCTAATATGATCGACAAAACGAAGGCGGCCGCTGTAATCCAGTTGACCCTGCCGTATTGTCCATTCACGTCAAACATCGACTTGACGTGGTATTTTCCGCGGCGGACAAAATAGTAATCCACGAGGTTGATCGCTGTCCATGGAATTAAGAAATAACTGATGAAAAAGATGAAATTTAAAAACAGTTCCATGAAATTGCTTTGACCCAAGAGACTTAATACAGTACCCGCTGCCGTCACACAAAGGATCATTACGACTCTCGTTTTCGGCGTCACCTTCAGTTTTAAAAACGGCTCCAGGGTGGTCGTGGTTGACATAAAGGCTCCGTATAAATTAAAGACGTTGATAGCCATTTGCCCGAACAGGACGATAATCAGCATAATAAAGGAAAACGGGCCGAACAATTGGACAATTTCATTTCCGGCATTAGCAGTGAATCCCGGGAGCGCCGTCGTCAAAATAGCGCCGAGAAGCATCATCCAGATAGAACTGACTGACGTACCTGCGTAGCTGTACCAAAAGGTATGCGATGCCGGTGTTTTGACCGGCAGATAACGGGAATAATCTGCGACATATGGCGCATACGCCAGCTGCCATGTGGCCACCGCGCTGACCGCCACTAAGAAAACAGGCAGATCTAATGAGCCGGGCACCCAGCTTCCTGAGGGAATCGGCAGTTGAAAAATAAGAATCGTTGCAGCAAAAAAAACGGCAAAGGAGGTCCAAGAGAGGATTTTCTGCATTTTGTGAATCAGATCATGACCGTAGATCGTGAGTAAAAAACAGATGGCGCTTAAGCCGATAATACACCATGAAGCCGGAATCGGTACAAAGCTGCTCAGTGTACCGGCTGCGAGAATCGTACTGCTCGCAAAGAAGCCCAGGTAGATAAACATGACCAAAAAGAGGGGCAGAATCGCTCCGATCACGCCGAATTGCGCGCGGCTTTGAATCATTTGCGGAATTCCGAGCTGAGGTCCTTGTGCGGAATGAGACGCCATAAAGATTGCGCCGATAAAGGTTCCGATAATAATGGCGGCGATACTCCAAAAGAGATCGAGTCCCATTGTAACGGGCAGTGTGCCTGTGACTAACGTCGTTATATGCATATTCGCCCCGAACCAAACGGGGAATAAATCTTTGGCCTTTCCGTGTCTTTCGTGATGCGGAATATGTTCAATCGTTCGCCTTTCTACTTTCAATAGATAATCTCCTCCGTATGTCTTCTTTTAACATAAAGTCATAGCTTAACAGATTGACTTACCGTTTACAAATTCCAGTACGCAGGAAAAACATTGTAAAGCCTCGCTGACAGCAGTTCTTAGATTTTTTGTGAAACTGAACAGACACTGCCGCCAAAACGATTTACCGGGGGTTAAAAGGCATGGAGATGCTTACGGACTAATATATATGAAGGAGAAATGTGTCAATCTTTTGACGAATGGAATCATTATTCGCTAAGCTTTAAGAATAGTTTACTTTGTGTAAATTTCATAAATGAAAAGGGGATTGATGATATGTGTACAAGTCTTACATTGAAAACGGCAGATGGTAATCACCTATTGGCGCGAACGATGGATTTTGCTTTTCAGCTCGACACCGACGTCATGCTGTACCCTCGTCAGTACAGCTGGAAAAGCGAAGCTGACGGCAGGCTGCATAAGACGAAATACGCATTTATCGGCATGGGGAGAAATCTCGGCAATATTCTGTTTGCCGACGGCGTGAATGAAAAAGGGCTGTCTTGTGCGACGCTGTATTTTCCGGGCTTTGCGGGATACGAGAAAGCGGAACGGGAGGGCACGTGCCACATTGCTCCTCATGAGTTCGTCACATGGACCTTATCAAACTGTGAATCTCTTGAAGACGTAAAGGAAAAGCTCGCTTCACTGACAATTGTAGAGAAGAAGTTAATGTTATTGGATACGGTGCTGCCCCTTCATTGGATTTTATCAGACCGCACGGGGAGCTGCATTGTGATCGAGCCGACGCCGGAAGGTATGAAAGTCTATGACAACAAACCCGGAGTGATGACCAACAGTCCTGAATTTCCTTGGCATGTGACCAATCTGCGCCATTATATCGGAATCAGGCCGCAGCAGTCAGAAAGCAAAACATTGGGCGGAATGACATTAACCGCATTCGGCCAAGGGTCAGGAACGATCGGGCTTCCCGGTGACTACACGCCGCCATCCCGATTCATCAGGGCCGCTTATCTGAAAGAGCATTTAGAGCCTGCCGCTCATGAAACAGATGGCGTTACGGCCGCTTTTCACGTGCTGTCCAATATGAATATTCCAAAAGGCGCGGTGATCACCGAGGAGAATGAAATTGATTATACGCAGTATACGTCCGTCATGTGCTGTGACACGGGGAGCTATTACTTTCATCTGTACGACAACCGGCAGATCCATAAAGTGAATTTATTCCATGAAGATCTTGACCGTCCGGAGCCGAAAGTATTTGCGGCTGTGGCGGAGCAGAATATACAGGAGCTTAATTAGCTCAAAAAAAAACAGGACGCGATTGTCCTGTTTTTTTGTTTAATACGGATCTGACGGATGGCTTTCCCGTTCAGCCTGCTTTGCCGCCTGTGCCGCATCCGTAGTGCCGATCGGCCCGCCGCTGTTGCTTTCGGAGGCTTTTTTCAGCCCTTCCGCCACGCGTTTTCCGTAGTCCGGATCTGCTTTTGTGAAATTCTCAATCATTTGATCCTGAATGTCTTTCCGGCAGGAAGAGAGCGTATTGACCAAGTTTGTGATCAATTCGTTCCGTTCAAATTCCGAAAAGCGGCGGTACGTTTCTCCGGCTTGGCCGAAGTTATTCGACCGATCGATCGCTTCCCGCTTCACATCGCCTTCGACATGAGGCGTATGGTCTTTCCCATCCTGCTTCGCTTCTTTCAGTCCGCCCATAATAGACGGCTCATAGTTGACGTGCGGGTTTTGCCCTTCTGCCCGATCGACCCGATACTGCATTTGCCCGCCTTCCTGGTTGGTGGCGACATGCTTTTTCGGCGAGTTGATCGGAAGCTGCAGATAATTTGCGCCGACGCGGTACCGCTGGGTATCTGAATAGGCGAATGTCCGCCCCTGAAGCAATTTGTCATCTGAAAAATCAAGGCCGTCCACAAGCACGCCCGTTCCGAATGAGGCTTGTTCCACCTCGGCATGGTAGTTTTCCGGATTTTTATTGAGCACCAATTTGCCGATCGGCTTCCAAGGAAAATCGTCTTTATACCACAGCTTTGTCGGGTCAAGCGGATCAAAATCCAGTTCGGGATGCTCGTCATCAGTCATGATTTGCGCATACACTTCCCATTCAGGATAATCGCCATTTTCAATCGCGTCATACAAATCCTGTGTCGCATGGTTAAAGTTTTTTCCCTGAATCTCTTCCGCTTCCTTCTGTGTCAGGTTGCGGATGCCTTGTTTCGGTTCAAAGTGATATTTGACGAGCACGGCTTTTCCTTCTTCATTGACCCATTTGTACGCGTGGACGCCTGAGCCCTGCATCTGCCGGTAGTTGGCCGGGATGCCCCACGGCGAAAACAAGAAAGTGATCATATGAGTCGCTTCCGGTGATTGGGAGATGAAGTCGAAAATACGCTCACCGTCCTGTATGTTCGTAACCGGATCAGGCTGAAATGCGTGAACAAGATCCGGAAACTTCAGCGGATCACGGATAAAAAAGATTTTCAAGTTATTGCCGACCAGATCCCAGTTGCCGTCTTCCGTATAAAGCTTAACGGCAAAACCCCGGGGATCACGCAGTGTTTCCGGCGAGTGCTTTCCGTGATTGACGGTTGAAAAGCGCACAAACGCCGGTGTTTTCGTTCCTTTCTTTTGGAACACCTTCGCCCTTGTGTATTTTGAAATCTCCTCGTCTCCAAAACTTCCGTACGCCTCAAAGTATCCGTGTGCGCCGGCGCCGCGCGCGTGAACGACGCGCTCGGGAATCCGTTCACGGTCAAAGTGGCTGATTTTCTCCAAAAAATCATAATTCTCCAATGTCGTCGGCCCTCTATTGCCGACTGTCCTGACATTCTGGTTGTCAGTGACCGGATGGCCCTGCCGGTTTGTCAGCGTGTCTTCTGACTCGCCTTTACCGGTCGTCTTACTGGAAAGCGCTTCTTCGCTGTCTTTGTTATTTTCCATTGCTGAACCCTCCTTTTTGAACGGTAACAATATGCCCAGCAGAGCCGTTTTTTAAAACCGGTTTTCAAAAGAAGAGGTTATTCCGCAATCGGCGTCAAAAATCCGCCGTTCCATACTCAGGCCAGCCATAACAGCCATAAATAAAGCCCGATCAGGGTGATGAATAACGTCGGAACGGTTAATATCAGACCTGTTTTGAAATACATTCCCCAGGAAATTTTCACGTTTTTCCGGCTCAGCACATGGAGCCATAACAATGTCGCCAGCGACCCGATCGGCGTGATTTTCGGCCCGAGGTCCGACCCGATAACATTCGCGTAAATCAATGCTTCTCTCATCAGCCCGTGAGCGTCTGTTCCGCTGATGGCTATGGCGTCAATCATCACCGTCGGCAGGTTATTCATAACGGAGGACAGAACCGCAGCGATAAAACCCATTCCGAGTGTCGCCGCAAACAGTCCGTGATCCGCCGCTTTCTGAATAAGCTGAGAAAGAAGATCCGTCAGTCCGGCATTCCGCAAGCCGTACACGACAACATACATGCCGACAGAAAAAAACACGATGGCCCACGGGGCGTCCTTGATGACTTGTTTTGCAGGGACGGCGGGGCTTCGCTGCGCCAGAATGAGAAAAATAACCGCGATGGAGCCGGCAACGAAGGACACAGGGATCGACAGCAGCGCGCTGACGAAATACCCGATCAATAAAACGGCCAGGACACCCCATGATAACCGGAAAAGGCGCTCATCCTTAATGGCGGATGCAGGGTGTTTCACAAGGCCGGTGTCAAACCGTTTCGGAATGTTTTTTCTGAAATAGAGATACAGCACCAAAATGCTTGCCGCCAAAGAAAAGAGATTGGGCACCAGCATGCGTGATGCATATTCAATGTATCCGATATGAAAGTAATCCGCGGATACGATATTGACCAAATTGCTGACTACGAGCGGGAGCGAGGTGGTGTCGGCGATGAACCCTCCGGCGATAATAAACGGAAAAACCAGCTTTTCAGGTAAATCCAAAGCCCGCACCATCGCCAGTACGATCGGCGTCAAAATGAGCGCCGCTCCGTCATTGGCAAACAGGGCGGAGACCACCGCCCCTAAGACGGAAACATAGAGAAACATCCGCAGCCCGCTGCCTTTGGCCGCCATGGCCATATGCAGCGCGGCCCATTCAAAAAATCCGATGCTGTCAAGAATCAATGAAATGATAATAATGGCGATAAAGGCAAGTGTCGCGTTCCAGACGATTCCCGTCACTTCCGCGATATCATGCAGGCTGACTGCCCCCGCAATCAAAGCGAGGACCGCTCCGCCGCAGGCAGACCAGCCGATTGATATATGTTTCGGCTGCCAAATGACAAATACAAGTGTCAGCACAAAAATCAGCGCTGATAAAACCGCAATTCCCAAGAATATATCCTCCTTATCGGCATGAAACAGTGGCTTCTTTTTGCCGCAATGTCTGTAAAACGCCGTCCTTTTCATCTATCTGCTGCAGAATGGAGCGGACCAGCGCGTATTCCGGACCGGACGGATGAATGGCATAGTACCGCCACTGGCCTTCCCGTCTTTCCCGCACAAGCCCGGCATTCTTTAATTTCCGCAAGTGCTGGCTGATGCCGGGCTGACTCATGCCAAAAATGGCCGTCAGCTCACAGACACAGTATTCCTTCTCCTTCAGAAACTTCAGCATCAAAAGCCTTGTCGTGTCGCTGAGAAGCTTGAGGCATTGGCTGACCCCTTCGGAACTTAAGGCGTTATGCTGCCGTTGCATGCTCTCACTCCTTTTTTACATCATTATATAAGCGGTTGTTTATATAAGTAAATAACAATATAAAAAAGCCGGCTTTGCACGTTTTGCAAAACCGGCTCATGTTTATTTTTGGAACAGCTTTTTCGCTTCATCCATTGCTAATTTATTTCCCAGTGCCGAATAATCAAGCCAAGGCTGATCGGCAATCTTATAGACGTGGTTTGCTTTCACGGCCTTCAGCCCTTTCCATACAGCGCTTTTTTGCAATTCTTTAAAAGCTTGCTGTGACTTGTCGTCTCTGTTAACGACCACGAAAATCGCATCTGCGTTGTAATCCGGCAGCACTTCCTGAGAAATGACCTCATAAGGGCGGGAGGTGTTCATGTCTTTAATGCCGTCAGCAGGCTTCAGTTTCAGGTCATCAAACAGAATCGGACCCATCGGGCGGCGTGTGCTGAAGACGCGAAGTTCTTTTGCATTCACGCGGATCGCCATGACTTTGGCGTTTTTTCCTAATTCCTTATCGATCATAGATTTGACTTGTTTTGTTTCATCTTCGTAATCTTGAATAAAGGTTTTCGCTTCTTTTTCACGGTTGACGATTTTTCCGATGTCTTTTAAATGATCGCGCCAAGTGCCTTTATCAAGGTCGAAAACGTGTGTGTTTCCGATTTTCTTGTATTTTGACACATCTTTTCCTGCAAATTCTTTATCAAGATAAATGTTGTCAGGGTTCAGTTCGAGTAACGCTTCCATATCCGGATCTGAGGCAGGGCCGAGTTTTTTCGTGTCTTTCAGCTGATTTTTTACATGAGGGAGAAAATCTTTTAATTCTCCGCCCACGACGGAACCGGCCGGTGTAATGCCGAGAGCCAGCAGATCATTTGTCAGGTGAATAGACATCGAAGCGATTTTATGATCGCCGGATGCCTTTTTTGTCTCCGGCTGTGTTGAATCGGATTGGCAGGCAGCCAATAAGAAAATACACATGAAACTGACGAGGGCAATTATTTTTTTCATGAGAAGACTCCTTGTTTTATGTTTTGATTTTCATAACCAGATAGAGAAAATACGGCGCGCCGATGGCTGCCGCAACCACGCCGGCCGGAATGGCGTTCGGCTGAAACAAAGAGCGGCCGATGGTATCTGCCGCGACAAGAATGACAAGGCCGATTAACCCCGCAATCGGGATGATATGCTGATGCATGGTGCCGACGAGCCGTCTCGCCAAGTGAGGGGCGGCAAAGCCGATAAAGCCGATTCCGCCGGCCATCGCCACACTCGCGCAGGACAGGCCGACCGCTATGGCGATCAGCATGATCCTTTTTCTCTGCACGTGTGCGCCAAGCCCCGTGGCGGCCTGGTCACCGAGCATTAAAATATTCAAAGACCGGGCGTTAAGCCATGCAAGCGGGGCGAGAATGCCGATCCAGGGCAATAGCGACCACACGTGAATCCAGTCCCTGCCCCAGACGTTTCCCACCAGCCAGCGGGAAGCGAATGTATAGGTTTCTTCATTCAGACGCAGCGACATAAACAATGTAACGGCGCTGAAGCCCGCGGAAACAGCAATCCCGACTAACAGCATGCGGATCGTTAAAAAGCCGTTCAGCCTGTCGTACGTGAGCACTACGATCAGCAGGGCGGCGAGGGTTCCGCCCGCAAACGTAAATAACGGGATGAACATCGACGCCTGCGCCTCAAGTGAATGAAAGAACGTGATATACATCATCAGGCCGAACGAAGCCCCGGCATGAAGCCCAAGGATACCCGGATCGGCAAGCGGATTCCGGGATACGCCCTGCAAAATAGCGCCCGACACGCCTAAGCCGATACCGGCCAGCATCGTCACCAGTATCCGGGGGAGCCGGTAATCGAATAAAACGGTTGTGCTTTGAAACGTGCCGTATCCGAACAGCGTTTTTCCCACCGTAAAGGGAGAAAGCCGGAATGATCCCGTATGCACCCCGATCAGAACAATGCAAACGGCGATGATCAGCAGAATGAGGCCTGCCGCCGCCGCTTTTTTGGTTTCCTTCTGCACCTTCATTTATAATTCTCTCCCTTCCTTGCGGGCAATATAAAGAAAGAAAGGGACACCGACAAGAGCGACCATGATGCCTATTGCCAATTCTCTCGGGGGACTGACCGTGCGTGAGGCCAAGTCGGCCAAAATCAAAAGAATCGCCCCAAGCAACGCGGACATCGGAATAATCAGCCTGTACGTAACGCCGACGATCTTTCGCGCGATATGGGGGATGACCAGCCCGACGAAGCCGATTGCACCGGCAGCGGAAACAGACACACCGGCAAGAACGACGGCGATCATTAATCCCGCGGCACGCGTCAGAGCGGTGTTCACCCCTAAATTCGCCGCAACGTCATTTCCCATTGAGAGAAGGGTGACGGACCGGCCCATGAATGTTGCGAGAATGATGAAGACCGCAATCACGGGAGCAAGGACTTGTAAATGAATCCACTTGATTCCTGAGACCCCGCCGGCGTACCAGAAGGCCAAATCCTGGCTTAAATCGTAATAAATCGCCACACCTGTGCTGAGTGAATGTAATAGAGCGGCTACAACCGCCCCGGCAAGCGTCACCTTTAAAGGTGTCATGCTGCTTTTTCCCGCCGCGCTGATAAAGAAAATCAAGCCTGTGCTTGCCAGTGCGCCCAAAAACGACATCACCATCAGCAGGGCGTATGACAAATGAGGGAAAAAAGCAAAGCTGAGCGCAACAACAAACATGGCTCCCGCATTTACGCCTAAGACACCCGAATCGGCAAGCGGGTTTCTCGTGACACCTTGCATGAGGGCGCCCGCTGCTGCAAATGCGGCTCCTGTAACGGCCGCGCCGAGCACTCTCGGCAGACGCAATTCATGAATGATCTGCTGGCCCGTCATGTTTGGATTGTAATCAGCAATCGCCGACCACACCGTATGTAAAGTAATGTCTTTCGCGCCGAATGAGACGGCGAAAAAAATAGACACAAGCAGTCCGATTACCGCGATCAGGAAGAAAATCCCGTTTTTTAAGATGCCGATCAGACGGCTTGCGGACGTGACAGAATCGCTCAAAAATCAATTCACCTACTTTTATGATCATTGTCCGGTATTTATTGAACATGAGAATCATTTTCATTTGAACCATCATATTATAACCAGCCGATTTTCAAAACGCAATAGAGTGTTCAACAATGATGCCCTTTTTTCTTTCATGTTTATATTGTAAAAAAGAAGTGAAAAACGTGAAAGAGGGAATTGGATATAATCAGAAAGGGGGGAGACAAATGGCGGGAGAACGAAAGCCTTTGCCGATTGAATTTTACCAAAGGCCGTCAGTAGAGCTTGCTCCTTTATTGCTCGGCTGTCTCTTAGTAAAAGAGACGGATGAGGGAACGGCTTCAGGCTTTATCGTGGAAACAGAAGCTTATATGGGAGCAGAAGACCGGGCGGCGCACAGCTTCGGCAACCGGCGCACGAAACGGACGGAAATTATGTTCCACGAGGCGGGCCGCATTTATACATACGTCATGCACACCCATACATTAATGAACGTCGTCGCCGCTGACATCGGCATTCCGCAGGCCGTGTTAATCAGGGCGGCACAGCCCCATGAAGGTCAGTTCCTGATGGAGCACAGGAGACCGGGCAGACCCCCGAGAGAGTGGACGAACGGCCCGGGAAAACTGACGAAGGCGATGGGCATTTCAATGAATGACTACGGCGGCATGATCACGGAACCGCCGCTGTATATTACGGAAGGCTTTACACCGGAGCATATATCAACAGGCCCGAGAATCGGGATTGACAACAGCGGAGAAGCCCGGGATTATCCGTGGCGCTATTGGGTGACAGGGAACCGGTATGTCTCACGCTGACTATGTTTATAAACGCTGATAACAGGGGAAAGACAAGGTAAAAGAAAGGGGATTCAAACATTGAAAAAATTTTTCAAAACAATTATTAAATGGGCGCCCGTCATCTATCCGATTATCAGAAAAATCGTAAAAGATCGGAAGGCATCTAAGCGAAACCGCATGTCCGCATCCCGAACAGCCGGCTGATCCGGCTGTTTTTTACGGGCTTTGCCTCAGGCTGCCGCATTGACTTGAAAACCTCCCCATTATAGAATTTACATACATTTACCCCTTTTTCATCCTTTTTGCCTATTTTTTACGTCTGCATCTGATCTGATAGGAGGTTTTTCTCATGCTTCATGGGCGGCTTCGTGAACTTCTTCGCTTGCTTTTAGCTGCTGAAACACCGGTTACAAGCTCAGTCATCGCTGCAAAAGTAAAGGTAACGACGCGGACGGTCCGCAATGACATAAAGGAACTGCAAACCATTGTCGAAAAACACGGCGCTTCCATTCAATCTGTCAGAGGGAGCGGCTATAAGCTGCTGATCCAGGATGAGCAGCCGTTTAAAAACTGGCTTCAGGACAATTTCCAGCAGAACAGCGCCGTGCCGATTTTTCCCGAAGAACGGATAAATTATCTGATGAAAAGACTGCTTCTGACCGACGGCTACCTCAAGCTGGATGACTTGGCAGAAGAATTATTCATCAGTAAATCCACGCTTCAATCCGATCTGAAAGAAGTAAAAAAACAGCTCCGCCCCTATGACATCATTTTGGAAACAAGGCCGAACTACGGCTTTAAACTGCGCGGTGAAGAGCTCCGTCTCCGTTATTGTATGGCGGAATACTTAGTGGACGACCGCGAGCCTGAGCCTGATCTCCTGAGTGAGAAGGCCGGTATTCTGCCGAAAGACGACATTCAAGTGATCCGATCAGCCATTATGAAGCAGGTTCGAAACCATAAGATCCCGCTTTCTTTCTTCGGCCTGAACAATCTCATCATCCATATCGCCATTGCCTGCAAACGAATCCGGACAGAAAACTATGTATCTCTCATTCCGGAGGATCTTCATGATATTAAGCTTGAAACAGAATATCAGTCAGCGGAAGCCATCGTTAAAGAGCTTGAATCGGCGCTATCTGTCACCTTTCCTGAACAGGAAACCGCCTATATCGCCATTCACCTGCTCGGGACAAAACGCATGACCCAGTCACAAATGGAAGGAAAAGAGCTTACAAGGTTGATAGACGGGGAGACCAGCCGTTTGACAGAGGCGATGATTGAAGCCATAGAGCGGGAGCTGAAGCTCGGAATCACGGACGATAATGAGCTGAAAGCCGGTCTTGCGCTCCATATCAAGCCGGCGATTAACCGAAACCGGTACGGAATGAACCTGAGAAACCCGATGCTTTCCGCCATAAAGGAAAATTACCCGCTCGCATTTGAAGCGGGAGTGATTGCGGGAATCGTGATTAAGGAGCAAACCGGCATTGATATCCATGAAAATGAGATCGGATACTTGGCGCTTCATTTCGGAGCGGCCATCGAAAGGAGAAAGACAGAACGGCCGCCTAAACGCTGCTTGATTGTCTGTGCGTCCGGCGCCGGCAGCGCGCAGCTTTTAAGAGAAAAGCTCCGTTCACGGTTCGCAAAGCGCCTTGAAATCGTCGGAACGGCTGATTACTGCAGCCTTGACCAGCTTTCTTTTGAGTCGATTGATTTTGTGGTCAGTACAGTGCCAATCAAAAAAGACCTGCCCGTTCCCGTATTAAAGGTTCATACACTGTTGGGAGGCGGGGATTTTACAAAAATCGACGCCATGCTGGAAGAAAAGCGGGAACAATTGAACTTTCTGAAACCGGAGCTGGTTTTTTTGCAGCAGGATCTGGAGACGAAGGAGGACGTCATCCGTTTTCTCGGACATCAGGTTGCAAAAGCCGGCCTCGCTTCTGATACTCTGACCGATTCTATTTTTGAAAGGGAAGCGATTTCTCCTACGAGTTTCGGCAATCTCACGGCGATTCCGCATCCGCTCGTTCCGCAGACAGACACGACGTTTTGGGCGGTGTGCACGCTGAAAAAACCGATTGACTGGGCGGATAAGCGTGTCCAATTTGTCTGCCTGCTTTGCGTCGAGAAAGAGAGCAAAGCCGACCTTCAGCATATGTACAAATGGCTGGGGGGCATGTTAGATGATCCGGCCGCGGTGAGCCGTCTCTTAAAATGCACAGCCTATCACGAGGTTTTACAAGTGTTCAGAGACAAACGATCAGAGAAAGACCGGGATACACCTTTTTTCCGTTAGCAGCGGAAAAAGCCTGAGTAGTTATGAAAGCGATTTCATAATATGATGGTATTAACACCGAGACATACAAAATATCAAACTTTCAGGAGGTCTTTTACATGAATATATTACTCGTTTGTGCAGCAGGGATGTCAACAAGCTTACTCGTTACAAAGATGGAAAAAAGCGCGCAGGAACAAGGAAAAGAATATAAAATCTGGGCTGTGTCAGGCGATTCAGTCAACCAGCATATAGATAAAGCGGACGTATTGCTGCTTGGGCCTCAAGTCCGTTATTTGCTTCCGCAGCTGAAAAAATTGGGTGAATCAAAAGGCGTGCCGGTTGAAGTCATTAATACCGTCCATTACGGCACATGCAACGGAGCGGAGGTTCTGAAATCAGCAGAACAGCTCGGAAACGCATCGTAGAAAGGGGCGGGCCGTGTGAATAAGGTGAATCAGTTTTTAGAAGAGAAAGTCATGCCCATTGCCGGGAAAATTGCTTCCCAGCGGCATCTGCAAGCATTGCGTGACGGGATCATCCTCACCATGCCGCTTATCATCATCGGTTCGTTTTTTCTGATCATCGGCAACCTGCCGATTCCGGGGTACGCGGATTTCATGGCGAAGACGTTCGGAAGCGCGTGGTCTCAAAAACTGCAATATCCGGTTGATGCGACCTTTGAAATCATGGGCCTTGTCGCCGCTTTTGGAATCGCCTACCGTCTGGCTGAAAAATACGGGGTGGACGCTTTATCGGCCGGTGCGATATCTCTGGCGGCGTTTCTTTTGGCAACGCCGTACAAAGTTCCGTTTCTGCCGGCCGGCGCAAAAGAGGAAATCATGGTGGGCGGCGGCATTCCGCTTTCTCTCATGGGAAGCAAAGGGCTGTTTGTCGCAATGATCATCGCCATGCTGTCGACGGAAATTTACCGCCTGATCATCCAGCGGAATTTCGTCTTCAAAATGCCGGACGGCGTGCCTCCGGCGGTCAGCAAATCGTTTGTCGCTTTAATTCCCGGTTTTGCCGTCGTCTTTCTCATCTGGGGTGCGCGTTTAATCGTCGAAGCGACGCCGTTTGAAAGCCTTCATAATATTGTAAGCGTTGTATTGGGGACGCCGCTCTCGATTCTTGGGGGAAGTCTCGGCGGAAGCCTGATAGCCGAAACGGTTCAAATGCTCTTGTGGGCGTGCGGATTACACGGGGCGAACATTGTCGGCGGCGTCATGGCGCCGATCTGGTTCGGAGCGATGGATGCCAACCGGATTGCATTTCAGGCGGGCGATGTGCTTCCGAATATTTTCACCCAGCAGTTCTTTGAAATTTGGATCAACATCGGCGGAAGCGGCGCGACACTGGCGCTCGTGGTCACCATGTTTCTCCGTTCGCGAAGCAAGCAGATGAAGCAGCTTGGGAAACTCGCCATCGGGCCGGCCGTCTTTAATATTAATGAGCCGATTATTTTCGGAATGCCGATCGTCATGAACCCGATGCTTCTTATTCCGTTCATTATCACACCGCTTGTCACACTGGTCCTTACCTATATCGGCATGAGCACGGGCCTCGTCGCCAAACCTGCCGGCATTGCCGTCCCGTGGACGATGCCGCCGATTTTCTCCGGCTATCTGGCCACGGGCGGAAAAATATCAGGGGCTGTCATGCAGGCGATTAATATCATCGCAGCCTTTATCGTGTACTATCCATTCTTCAGAATGTGGGATTCGCAAAAGCTGAAAGAAGAAAACGAACTTGAACAACCGCAGGCGCCAGCCGTACAGGGAGACGAAAAAGCCGCGCTTTAGAGAAAGGGAGTGAAACACATGAATGAGAAAATGGAACAGACCATTTTTCAGATCATCCTGCATGGCGGCAATGGCAGAAGCGCATCAATGGAGGCCATTGCCGCCGCAAAGCGGGGAGACAGAGCCCTGGCGGAAGAAAAGCTTCAGGAAGCCGCAAGGGAACTGACTGAAGCCCATCATTATCAGACAGAACTGATCCAAAATGAAGCCGGCGGAGAAAAAACAGACATGACGCTTTTGATGGTACATGCGCAAGACCATTTAATGAATGCGATGACCGTGAAAGACTTGGCCGCAGAGTTAGTCGAGATTTATGAAAAAGTGAGTCTGCAAGGGGGAGCAAAAATATGACAAAAGGAATTAAAATTGTAACGATCGGCGGAGGTTCAAGCTATACACCGGAGCTCGTGGAAGGCATTATTAAGCGCTATGATGAACTGCCTGTCAGAGAATTATGGCTTGTCGACATTCCCGAAGGCGAGAAAAAACTCAATATCGTCGGCACGCTTGCAAAACGCATGGTCGAAAAAGCGGGGGTTCCGATAGAGGTTCACCTGACGCTTGACCGGAGAGAAGCCTTGAAGGATGCGGATTTCGTAACAACTCAATTCCGTGTCGGTCTTCTTGAGGCCCGCGCCAAAGATGAACGGATTCCGTTAAAATACGGCGTAATCGGGCAGGAGACAAACGGTCCGGGCGGTTTATTCAAAGGGCTGCGCACCATTCCGGTTATTCTGGAAATCGCGAAAGACATCGAAGAGCTTTGTCCGAATGCATGGCTCGTGAATTTTACAAACCCTGCCGGCATGGTTACCGAGGCCTTGCTCCGCTACTCGAATCTCACAAAAGTCGTCGGCCTCTGCAATGTGCCGATCGGCATTAAAATGGGCGTCGCCAAAGCCTTGGATGTCGATGTCAGCCGGATTGAGGTGCAATTTGCCGGGCTGAATCACATGGTCTTCGGATTAGATGTTTTCTTAGACGGCGTCAGCGTAAAGGATAAAGTCATCGAAGCCATGGGAGACCCGGAAAACGCCATGACGATGAAGAACATTTCCGGAGCGGAATGGGAGCCTGAATTCCTGAAGGCGCTCGATCTGATTCCTTGCGGCTACCACCGCTATTATTTCAAAACGAAAGAAATGCTCGAGCATGAAATAGAAGCGTCACAGACGGAGGGCACACGCGCCGAAGTCGTGCAGAAGGTTGAGAAAGAACTGTTCGAACTGTATAAAGATCCGAATCTCGCCATCAAACCGCCGCAGCTTGAGAAACGGGGCGGAGCGTACTACAGTGACGCGGCCTGCAACCTGATCAGCTCCATCTATAACGACAAACATGATATCCAGCCCGTCAATACGATAAACAACAGCGCGATCGCCAGTATCCCAAATGACTCAGCGGTCGAAGTGAACTGCGTCATAACGAAAGACGGTCCGAAACCGATCGCCGTCGGTGATCTGCCGGTATCCGTCCGCGGGCTCGTCCAGCAAATCAAATCATTTGAACGCGTGGCCGCTGAAGCAGCCGTCACGGGAGATTATCAAACAGCGCTCCTTGCGATGACGATCAATCCGCTTGTGCCATCTGATAAGATCGCGAAAGAAATACTCGATGAAATGCTTGAGGCGCATAAAGAATACCTTCCAAAATTTTTTAACTCTGTCGAAGCTTAAACAAAGGGTTCCAGTACGGGTGTGCTGGAACCTATTTTATTTCACCAGACTGCCGCTTAAATCCAGCCCCATTGAAACAACTTTGCACCCCGTGTTCGACTCATTCTTTATTAGATAAAGGAAGAATTCGAACTTGAGTTCATTGAACAGAATCCTGGAAGAGAATGTCATGCCCACAGCTGCAAGGATAGCTGGCCAGCGTCACCTGCAGTCTCTCCGCGATGGCATTGTCTTAACAATGCCGCTGATTATTATTGGGTCGCTGTTTCTAATTTTAGCGAATTTGCCGATCCCTGGTTATGCAGATTTTATGGCTGGTTTATTCGGTAAGCAATGGGCAGATCAATTATCTTACCCGGTCAGTGCAACCTGCGGCATCATGGCGCTCGTCGCGACATTCGGCATTTCTCTTCGCTTGGCAGAAAAGTATAAAGTGGATGCTCTTTCAGCTGGAGCCATTGCATTTGCTGCATTTCTGCTGGGGACACTTATCAAATTCCGTTTACACCAGATGGGTCAACAAAGGAGGTCCTTGTCTCAGGCGGCATTCCTGTTTCGTTAATGGGCAGTAAAGGTCTATTTGTCGCAATGGTTATTGCTATGCTCTCAACTGAAATCTACAGGTGGATTATCCAGAAGAATATTGTCTTCAAAATGCCTGATAGGCGTGCCTCCTGCAGTCTGCAAATCATTTACAGCGCTTATTCCAGGTTTCGCAGTCATTGGCGTTGTCTGGGCAGCAAGGTTATTCATTGAACTCACGCTTTTTCAAAGCCTTCACAACGTGATAGGAGAACTTTTAGGCAAACCTTGGCGGAAGTCTGACGGGGAGTTTAATAGCTGAATTTACACAAATGCTTTTATGGTCCTGCGGTTTGCATGGCGCAAGCATCGTCGGCGGAATCATGTCTCCGATTTGGTATGGTGCAATGGATGAGAACCGACTTGCGTTTCAGGCCGCTGAAGCATTGCCGCATATTTTCACAAAACAATTTTTCGACATATTTATTAATATTGGCGGAAGCGGGGCGGCGTTAGCACTTGTACGCAGCATGGCGGTTCGTTCAAAAAGCAAGCAAATGAAGCAGCTGAGCCGTCTTGCGCTTGGTCCTGCCTGCTTTAATATTAATGAACCGATTATTTTCGGTTTGCCGATTGTCATGAATCGATGCTGTTAATCCCCTTTATCATCACGCCGCTCTTAACGGTAACTGTCACTTACATTGGGATGAGCACCGGCCTAGTTGCAAAGGCGGCAGGAATATTTGTGCCATGGACGATGCCGCCGATCTTTTCAGGCTATCTGGCTACGGGTGGGAAAATATCAGGAGCTGTCATGCAAATCATCAATATCGCCATCTCATTCACTGTATATTATCCATTCTTTAGAAAATCTAAGAAAAAGAAAGAGCCCAAACCAAATAGGGCTCTTTTTGTTATGAAGTCTGAAAATTATGATACCTTAAAAGAATCATCTATAAAGGGGTGCTGCTTAATGAATGAAGAAGTGAAAGTGTTGGAAGTAGAGTTAGGGGCGATATTAAATGCTTCGAACGACAATATTGTGATAACAGATGGGGAAGGGATCGTTTTAAAAGCAAGTCGTAATTGTGAAGATATTTACGGACGGCCGCTTTCTGAGATCATTGGGAAATCGGTGTTTGATTTACAAAGCAGATCGGTCTTTTCTCCGTCTGTTACCGCACGAGTGATTCAAGAAAAGAAGGAAATTCAAGTGATGCAAACGACCTCTTCTGGCAAATCCGTAATGGCGACGGGAATTCCGATTATGAAAAACGGAGAGATATTTAGAATCATCAGTTTCTCGCATGATTTAACGGAGATTAGGCGGCTGAAAGAAGATTATGAACAGCTTCAATCCAAGATGCGGCGATATGAAAAGGAGATTCAGGAATTGAAAAAGAAGACCGCTAATTCTGGAGAGGTTGTCATCAATAGCGATCGAATGGAGAAACTTTGGGTATTATTGAACCGCGTTGCGGCGAGTGATGCCAATGTAGTCCTTCTGGGTGAATCCGGTGTAGGAAAAACGGTTTTTGCCCGCGCCCTCCATCAGGCCAGCCATCGTAAGGCGGGCCCTTTCATTGAAGTGAATTGCGGTGCCATCCCGGAAAACCTGTTTGAATCAGAGATGTTCGGTTATCAAGGCGGTGCATTTACTGGGGCAAATCAGAAAGGCAAAGCAGGCATGATTGAACTCGCTCAAAAAGGTACTTTATTTCTTGATGAAGTAGGGGAACTCCCATTTAGTATTCAGGTCAAACTCTTAAAAGTTCTGCAGGAAAAAAGGGTTACAAGAATTGGCGGAATCACAGGCAAACATGTCGATTTTCGACTGGTTTCGGCTTCAAATCAGAATTTAGAAGAGTTAGTTCAGCAGGGAAAATTCCGTGAAGATTTATTTTACCGCTTAAACGTCGTCCCCATAACCATTCCGCCGTTAAGAGAAAGAAAAGAAGAAATTGATCAGCTGATGATGCATTTTCTGGAAAAATTCAATCAGAAATATGGGACAAGCAAGTTTTTTCATGCCGAAGTGTTTCCGCTATTCTTACAGTACCATTGGCCAGGAAATGTAAGAGAACTCGAGAATATGATTGAAAGAATCATTGTTACGACTGACACCAATACGATCTATCCAAAAGATATTGGTTTTTTGACTGGTAAGACTCAGGCTGACTATGATTGGAGCTCGCTCTTCGAATTTAATTCGAGTGGGGGCACACTGCAAGACGCTTTAAAAGAAGTCGAGAAAGCATGGCTCAAGCGGGCCTACCGCCAATGTAAAACAACGTATGAGATGGCAGATATACTAGGGATCAGCCAAGCCACGGTTGTCAGGAGGCTCAAAAAATACAAGATCGATTCAAAATAAATGAAGATAATTCATTTTGAATCGAAGTAACCGCTTTTCATTCACTTTTAACTCATTGTGCGTATTTATAATCCCCCGTTACTTGGAATCAAATGATTGGCACGGAAATTGCATAAATAAAAGAAAAACGTTTGGGAGGTCTTATGATGAAAAAATATCAGCCTAAAAATTCTTTTGAATCTCCGCGCTACTGCGGGCCGCGGACATTTATGCGACTGCCTTACAGAGAACAGCTTGACGAGCATATGGATTTTGTCATCACGGGAATTCCGTTTGACTCCGGTCAATCTTTTAGAACAGGGGCGAGATTCGGCCCTGAAGCAGTGAGAGATTTCTCCATTCTTTTACGGCCTTATAACCCGGAACAAAATATTAAAATCTTTGATTATGTTTCAGGAGTAGACTATGGAGATATTCCTGTGGTCCCTGGGTACTTTAAAGAAACATATAAAAAAATCGAAGAAGGTATTTATTCAATAGCAGAAAAAGGGATCATTCCCATTACAATTGGCGGAGATCATTCGATTACGCTAGGGGAATTAAGAGCCTTAAAGAAAATTCACGGACCAGTCGCATTGCTTCAGTTCGATGCGCATTCAGATACATGGGACAGCTATTTTGAGCAAAAATACAACCACGGCACGGTTTTCCGCCGAGCGATCGAAGAAGGGCTTATCGATGTCTCACGTTCCATTCAAATTGGAATGCGGGGCGGACTTTATGGTGAAGAGGATCTAATGGATGCGAAAAATCTTGGGTTAGAAGTGTTTACGACGAATGAATACAAAAAGCTTGGTGTTGAAAAAATGCTTGATGTGATTCATCAGAGAGTCGGCAGCGGACCTGTTTTCTTATCATTCGATATCGATTTTCTCGATCCTGTTTATGCGCCGGGGACAGGAACCCCTGAGGTATCTGGAGCAAGTATTGATGATGCTTTGGCTTTCGTCAGGGGATTGACGGATATCGACTTTATCGGTTTTGACCTTGTAGAAGTTCTTCCTGCGTATGATCATGGTCAAATTACTGCAGCAGCGGCCGCTAACATCATTTATGAGTTTGTCACACTGACAGCCCTTGCGAAGAAGAAAGCTGAGGCTGAACTGCGGTTGGCCAAAGAGAGATAGTTTTTGGCATAAATGACTGAATATTCTCAACTCGAAAGGAGGAGGGTGTTATGAATGGACTGGATGTCATGATGGTTGTCTTATATTTTGCTGCATTGATTTTTGTAGGTGTTTTAGGAGCGAGAAAAGCAAAAACTTCTGAAGATTATATCGTTGCCGGGCGTAATCTCGGCCTCACGATGTATTTAGCCTGTCTGGCTGCTGTTATATTAGGCGGTGCCTCTACAATTGGCACCGCCAAACTTGGCTATCAATTTGGCCTTTCAGGAATATGGATGGTTTTCATGCTTGGTCTGGGGATATCAGCAATCGGAGTTTTTCTGATTCGAAAAATGATGGCCTTGAAAGTGCTCACCATCAGTGAGGTGCTTGAAAAACGTTTTAATTCGGAAACAAGGCTGATCAGCTCTTTAGTTGCTGCCATCTATACACTGATGGTTACGGTGACACAGGTGATCAGTATGGGGACTATTCTCAATGTTCTGCTTGGCTGGAATTTAACGTTATCCATGATCACAGGCGGAGGAATTGTCCTGTTTTACACCTTGCTTGGCGGAATGTGGGCCATTACGATGACCGATATTATTCAATTTGTGATTATGACAGTTGGTGTTTTCTTCATTATGCTGCCGATGAGTCTCCACAAAGCGGGAGGCTGGAGCACGCTTTTAGAGAGATTGCCGCCAGGATATTTTGATGCAGGATCTATCGGCATGTCAACCATCTTTCAATACTTCCTGCTGTTTTGCTTAGGTATGGCTGTCGGGCAGGACATCTGGCAGCGGGTCTTTACAGCAAGAACAACTAAAATCGCCCGGGCCGGCACGATTGGAGCAGGGGTCTACAGTTGTTTTTACGCAGTTGCTGTTTGTTTGATCGGAATGTGCGCCTATGTTGTTCTCCCGCACTTGAAAGACCCGCAAACAGCCTTTTCAAGTATGGCGCTCGCGACGCTTCCGCCTGGCATATTAGGGGTTGTTATCGCAAGTGTCATTTCCGCACTCATGTCGACAGCCTCAGGAACGATGCTGGCTTCATCAACTTTAATTGTAAATGATATTTTAAAACGATATATGTCGCCTCAGATGAACGAACAGCATTTTTTGAAAATATCCCGGTTGACAACGTTCGCAGTCGGAATCACGACGATCGTCATTTCAATTTGGATTCAAGATGTACTGACAGCGCTTGATGTGGCGTATGCTGTGCTGTCCGGAGCGATATTCTTCCCGATTATTTTGGGATTCTTTTGGAAAAGAGCTACCGCACAAGCAGCATTTTATTCGATTTTGCTCAGTACTGCAGTTATCCTTGCGGGTCTTGCTATCCAAGGGGTGTCGTCGACAGAGCCGATTGTGTACGGGCTGCTTGTCAGTATCATCGTCATGATTACAGTCTCGCTTGCTGGTACATCAAAGAAAGAACCAGCTGCACTTAAAAAGTCTGAACCTTATTATTAAAGGCTAGGAGCTGATCGAAATTGAATGTGAAAAATGAACAGCTTTTCATTAATGGCGAATTTATAAAAGGAGAAGGAAAAGAACGTGCAATCATTGATCCTGCTTCGGGGCGCCTTATCACCGTCATTCAAGAAGCTTCGGGAGAACAAGCACGTGAAGCTGTCCAAGGTGCAGAACGGGCTTTTGTCAAAACAGACTGGGCTCAAAATCAATCCCTTCGTATAAAAGTCCTTCGCCGGCTTTCGGATCTATTGGAAGCTTCCGCAGAGACATTTGCCGAAATCGAAACCCAAAATACCGGTAAACCGATTCGTGAATCAAGATTAGATATCAGTGATGCTGTGTGTTGTTTAAGATATTACGCTGATTTGCAAGAGTCGAAAAAAACGTGGTCCAAGGAAATGGATGACGGTTCAATCAGCCGAGTGATTGAAGGCCCCATGGGTGTCTGTGTTTTGATTGTACCGTGGAACTTTCCGCTGTTATTGGGAATTTGGAAACTGGCGCCGGCGTTAGCTGCGGGGAATGCAGTGGTTTTCAAGCCTTCTGAATGGACGCCGCTGTCATTTTTAACATTTGCAAAATTGGTCAAAGAGGCGGGCCTCCCAGATGGCATATTCAACTTAGTAACAGGAGATGGCTCGTCTGTCGGCCAAGAATTAATTAAGCACGGAGCGGTTCGGAAAGTCTCGTTTACTGGAAGTTCCAAAACGGGTCAACTGATTAATCGCCAATGTGCAGGCACATTTAAGCGAGTTTCTCTTGAATTAGGAGGTAAATCGCCGCTTCTCGTCTTTGATGATGCAGACATTGAAGCAGCTTGTGATATTGCATTGTTTTCGTCTTATTTTAATCAGGGACAGGTCTGTGTCGCTGCTTCCCGTATACTCGTGCAAGATTCATTGTATGACAGTTTTTTAGCCAGGCTGACAGAGAGGGCTAAACAGATTAAAATTGGCGATCCTCGTGACGAAGAGACGGAAATGGGGCCTGTCATCAGTCAGGAGCACCTTGCAAAAATTGAACACTATATCAGGGCCGGGAAGGAAGAAGGGGCTCGTCTCGTGACTGGAGGTGAGCGGATCATTCCTCAAACCGGTTACTATATCACACCGGCAGTCTTCACGAACGTAAACCAATCGATGAAAATTGTTCAGGAAGAAATTTTCGGCCCGGTGATAAC
Organism: Bacillus siamensis; assembly: GCF_051628075.1. Taxonomy (NCBI): domain Bacteria; kingdom Bacillati; phylum Bacillota; class Bacilli; order Caryophanales; family Bacillaceae; genus Bacillus; species Bacillus siamensis. Next base: position 3,682,708 of record NZ_CP155579.1, on the reverse strand, counting down.
GGTTCAGGAATTTTCTAATGAAGATGAAGCCATCTCTTTGGCAAACGGTACGAGATTTGGCTTGGCAGCTGGTATTTTAACAGAAAATGAAGAAAAAGCGCTGCGAACAGCAGAAAGTCTTCATGCAGGGATCATTTGGATCAATAGCTATCATACACCGTATCTTGAAGCGCCATGGGGCGGGGTAAAACAGAGCGGGATAGGGAGAGAACTCGGACCTTATGGCCTCGCTTCGTTTACAGAGCCTAAACATATCAATATCACCAGCAAATTGAATCCTGTGGAATGGTATCAGTGGCATCCATCTGTTCTGAATAAGGGGTGATGACATGACAGAAGAAGCGGCAGGTTTTAGCAGTGATGGGATCATGCCTATTGAGACAGGGAAGAGGACGATGGGGTTCTTTTCAACTTTCTCGATTTGGACGGGCGCGAATATAGTGGTCACGACGATGTATACAGGGATGCTTTTTGTACCGGATATGACCTTTTGGCAAGCATTATGGCTCATTTTGCTCGGCTCCATTGCCGGCGCTGTCCCCTTGGTTTTAATGGGTAATATCGGAACACGAACAGGATTGCCGACGATGGTGTTAATGCGTCCGGCTTTCGGAATAAAAGGAGGTATTTTGCCTTCAGCTGTCAACATTCTCATTTTAGTTGGCTGGTCATGGATCCAAGCTTATATGGCGGGGGCCAGTTTAAATGAGGCTGTTTATTTTTTAACAGGCTACAGCAACATTAATCTGTTCACAATAGTGACGCAAGCTTCTGTGCTTGTCATCACGTTATATGGGCATAAAGTTGTTGAATCTGCAGAAACGATTGTAGCGGCTATTATGGTGGTATTAACTGCTGTTTTGTTTGGGTTTATCTTTATGACGTTTCATCCGATTGAATTTCTGCAAATGAAAACAACTGCCGTTTCAGGAATCAAGGGCATAAGCGCATTTGATATTGTCGTCGCGACTGCATTTACTTGGGTGCCGATCGTCTGCGATTATAATCGGCATTGCAAAAATGAGCGAACGGGGATGGCAGGTACCTTTTTCGGTTATATTTTATCCACCGTCATTGCGATGGGACTTGGAGCGGTAGTTTCAGCTTTTGCGGTTTTAGGACATCAACAGCCTGACCACCAAATGGCGGGCATTATTGGACAGTATCATCCTATTCTCGGCTTTATTGCGGCCATTGTTATTTTTTTATCTGTTTTATCGACCAATGTGATGGTATTATACAGTGCTGTCATGTCTTATCTATCCATCTTCAGCAAACAGCGCTTCATTTTTCCTGCAATCGCTCTTGGTATCATTACCATTGGAGGTTCATTATTAAAAGAATGGCTGCTCGATCACTTTCAAAATTTTTTACTGATGATCGGTACGCTTTTTATTCCTATCTTTGCTATTGTACTGGTTGATTACTATATTGTTAGAAAAAAACACTATCATGTGGATGAAATGTTAACAGGGGAGAAGCGGTTTTATTGGTATCAAAAGGGGTTTCACGTACGGGTTTATTTCACCTATCTTTTTGGCGCTGTTTTCGCTTATTATTTTTCCTATGTGATCCCGCTGCCGATCGGCGTGACCATTCCTACTTTTATGGCTACAGGGCTATTTTACTTAGCAGTGCTTAAAGTAACGGAAAGAAGGGCGGCAGTGACGGAGATGGTGAAAAAAAACCTCTCTTAAAGAGAGGTTTCATAGGTCTATTACAGTGTATCGACTTCTACTGTCCAGCCGAATAGATCAGGCTGGGCGCCTTTTTGAATGCCTGTAATGGTATCATACAGCTTCTTCGAGATCTCTCCGGTTTCACCGCTGCCGATGACAAGACTTTCATCATTCCAAATCAGTTCGCCGACCGGAGAAATGACCGCCGCCGTACCGGTTCCGAACGTTTCTTCCAATCGGCCGTCACGATGCGCCTGAATGATTTCATCGATCGAAATTTTCCGCTCAGACACAGTCAATCCCCAATGTTTGAGCAGGGTGATGACGGAATTTCTCGTAATTCCTTCAAGAATGCTTCCGTTCAGCTCCGGCGTCACAATTTCGCCGCTGATTTTGAAAAAGATGTTCATGCTGCCGACTTCTTCTATGTATTTTTTCTCAATGCCGTCAAGCCATAGCACCTGGGAAAAGCCCTTCTCCTCCGCAACCTGCTGCGCCTTCAGGCTTGAAGCGTAGTTGCCGGCCGTTTTCGCGTTTCCCGTACCGCCTTTGACGGCGCGGACGAACTCGTTTTCCACGGCGATTTTCACCGGTTTAATGCCTTCTTTGTAATAAGAGCCGACCGGCGACAGAATGATAAACAGCTTGTACGTATGGGATGCCGCTACACCGAGGAAAGGCTCGGTCGCAATGATAAACGGACGGATATAAAGGGAAGTGCCTTCCGCTTTCGGAATCCAGTCTTTGTCGATGGCTACGAGCTGTTTCAGGCCTTCAAGAACAAGCTCTTCATCAATGAGCGGGATGCAAAGACGGTCATTTGACTGATTCAGGCGCTCCATATTTTTCTCCGGTCTGAACAGAAGCAGCTCCTGATCCTTCGTTACATACGCTTTAAGCCCTTCAAAAACGGTTTGGCCGTAATGATAAACCATAGCCGCAGGATCCATTGAGAAGGGCTGATAAGGGATAATTCTCGGATCGTACCAGCCTTGATCCGCATCGTAATCCATAACAAACATATGGTCGGTGAAAATTCTGCCGAACGCAAGGTTATGGGGGTCCGGTTTAGGTTTTTTGGCTGAAGTCAATTCAACACGAATGTCTTGTTTCATAATGTTCTGTCTCCCTATTGGTGTTATTGTCGAACTTATTTGAAAATAATTTATATTCTATTGTATACCTTCAACAAATATTCGCAATAGTTTTCCTCAAATTTGTGAAAAAATCAAATCACATAAAAAGCAGGGGAGAGAATGCCCCCTGCGTGTTCGTTTTTTCTGTATTCGATCATCGCCGTGCTCAGTGAACCGTCACTTTGCCGGTTTTGTAAAACTGCTCCATCGCTTTATCGACGTACACCCAGCCCTTCCAGGCGATATGGATGGTGTCTTTCATAAAGTACGGATCATATTCGTGCCCGGATAAGTCGGCAACCTGAAAGCCCTTCGCTTTAATCTGCTTTGTGACTTTTTTGTAGTAATCAGTCCGGCCTTTTTTCGGGAAGCCGGTGTAGTCATACCATTTTCCGTTGACCGGAATAACCACGAACATCGGTTCAGCGCCGGCAGCTTTCAGAATGTCCAGCATATCCTCAAAGTCGTGATATTCGACTGATTTGGCGTAAGTTCTTCCTTTGTTGATTCCTTTCACTCTCTTTAACTTCGGCTTAATTTTTTTATAAGAAGTGTCATCGATATAGAAAGGATTGGACTTGGAACTCCGTTTTCCTAATTGCGCGGCGGCTGTTTTTAACTCTGACCACGATTTTCCTTTTAGGTTTTCAGAGATCGTCCGCTCAGGACCCTCGGTTTCTCCCAATGAATAATAAAGATCTTTTTTCTCAAGCAGAGAATAGTAAGCCTTGGCGGCCGGCATGACCGTTTTCACTTTCCATGATTGGCCGTTGACCATTCCTTTGTACAATTCAGAAAGGACGGCATCATGCTGAACGACTTTAAAACGAAGCATGCGTTTCATCATGTTCTTTTTGACCGCGGGATCAATCTGGTCATTAAATGCTAAATCCAATGCTTGAAGTGATGAAAAATTCGGCGCAAAGTGCTGTTCATCCGAACCTTTTTTAATAAACCATTGAGGAGAAACAATGAATACCAGTTTTTTTCCTTTCAGCTGCTGGTAATGCGCCGCAAAGTTTACGGCGTGTATCAGGGATTGATCCCCGCCTTTTCCGACAAGATAAGGCGTAAAGCCTTGGTTGTTCACTTGAAAATAGTTGGACGGGTGAAACTGATCTAATCTTGAAAGCTCGGAAGATCCGAAAATCGGCAGATACTTCGAGTCTTCGAACATTTTGTTTTGCAGATAGAGCCCTTGGAACATATTAGGGTTTAAGGCCGCTGCCGACTCTTCGACACGTTTTTCAGGAATGAAGCGCGTAAGCCATGAAGCCGGAACTGCTATAGCTCCGACAAACAGGACAAACGCTAAAATAATTGGTCCAAAGAAACGCTTTTTCATTTACTTCAACTCAGTCAGTTTGTTTACAATGTTGTTTGGCGTATTCCACTCGTCACGGTCAAACTCAGTGATCGGCACTGTAATGCCGAAGCGGTTTTCGATGGCAACAAGCAGCTCTACAGTTCCGAAAGAATCAAGCAGTCCTTCTTCAAAGATTTCAATATCAGGATTTTCTTTCACAGCGTCCTCCTGACAAACTTCAGCTAATACGTCTAATACTTCCTGTTTAAATTCCATGTGTTTTCAATCTCCTTTAGTGATGAAATGGTTTTCCTGAGAAAATATAAAATCCGAAACATACGAAATGGAATGTGATGACGATGGCTAAAAACGCCGTAAAACGATTGGCGGGCAGCCACTTGTATTTCTTATTCCATTTCTCAAAAAAGTTATACCCCGTCATTAACACGGCATGGTACAGGCCGTACACAATATATTGCAGGGCGAGCCCGTGCCAGACGCCCATCAGCATGAACAGCAGGAAATACCCGATGTTCGAGACGGCCATCCGGTTCTTTATCCATTTTTTCTTTGTCATCCAGAAAACAAAGCGCATAAATACGTAGTCTCTGAACCAAAAGGATAAGGACATGTGCCAGCGGTTCCAGAAGTCTTTAATGTTTCTGCTGATAAACGGCTTATTAAAGTTTTCCGGAGATTTGATACCCATAATGTAGCTGACACCGACGGCAAACATCGTGTAGCCCGCAAAATCGAAAAACAGGTACAAGCTGTATCCGTACATGTACAGCACATTGCTCCACAGTTTGCTGTGGGTGATATGAGACAGATTCATAATGAAATATGTGTTAATCGCATATCCGATAATGAATTTGTACAAGAAACCGATAAAAATTTTATGAATGCCGGTATACAGTAAATCAGCGTATTCTCCCTTTGTCCATACTTTCTGTTCGTCCTTGGCAAATCTGCGGTATCTGTCGATCGGACCGGAAGAAATGGTCGGGAAGAACATAATAAAGTACAAAAGGCGGTGAAGCGGCATTTTTTCTTTAATCAGCCCGTCTCTCGTTTCCATGATCAGCTGGACGCCTTTAAATGTCAAATAAGAAATTCCTAAGAAACTGATCAGGTTGTGAACCGGATGATGAGGCACCGCCGGAAAGAAAAACGGCCATAATTTAGATAAAAACAGGGGTAAAATGGACGCGATCACGGCCATGCTGAAGACAAAGCCGCTATTGGCTTTCAGTCTGTAAGCGAGATACCCCCTGATTAACAGCACCTGCCACAGCGTAAAGATACATAATGCAATGACGCCGTGCAGATCATGCGAGAAAATCAAAGCCAATACGATGATGGATATAAACATGTTGTATCCTTGGAATCTCTTGCCGTTCAGCCCTAAAATAATCGTCGGCAAGAGAAGGATTCCAAGTAAGATAAAAAAGAAAAACGAGCTGTAAGGCGTCATACAAGAACCTCTTCGCCAATGCGTTTACGGTCGATTTTTCCGTTCGCAGTCATTTGAATGTGATCCTGATAAATGAATTTTCTCGGAATCATGTAAGCCGGAAGCGAAGCGGCCAGCTCTTTCTTAATAGCGCTTGTCAGCTGGAATTCTTTTTCGAAATCATGTTTTTCAGGCACGATGGCGGCAATTAGATATTCGACAGGTCCGTTAGGCTGATACGGGATGACAACCGCTGAGCGTACATATTGAGACTGCCTTACATGCACTTCGATTTCCTCAAGCTCCATTCGGTAGCCGTGAAGCTTTATCTGGAAATCCAGGCGTCCTTGGCAGAAAATCTGACCTTCTTGAGCATAACCGGCATCACCCGTATGATATGCCCACTGTCCGTCAACAGAGAAAAACGCTTTTTCCGTCAGAGACGGCTCACCGAGATAACCTTTGCTTACGCTCGGGCCGGCGATGATGATTTCCCCTTTTTCTCCGTCCGGAAGCTTATTCCCGTTTTCATCCATGATGAAGATATTCATATCGGGTTTTGCAAATCCGACGGGCAGAGATTCATTTTCATCGATGACCTGCTGCGTAATTTCCACGGAGGTGACGGCAACCGTTGTTTCGGTCGGGCCGTATGTATTGAATACGCGGGCCTTCGGAAAACGGTTTAACAGTTCCTGTGCCACGGCAGCCGGAAGCGCTTCTCCGCAAAACATAAATACTTCTGCGTCAGGCAGGAGTTCCTGCGTAAAGCCGGGGTCCATCAGACACATTTGGACGAAAGACGGCGTCGATGTCCAGACATTCAGCCTGGATTTCTCCAGCTCTTCAAATAGTACTTTCGGTTTATTGATTTTGTCTTTCGTTACACAGTGCAGCGTACCTCCCGTTTGAAGCGACGGGAAAATGTCCATGACAGATAAATCAAAAGAAAACGGAGCTTGGTTTAAGAATGTCTTGCCTTCGCCCACAGGAAAATCCCTGCAGATCCAGTCTGTGAAGCTTTGCAGGTTATCAGCTGATATCTGCACGCCCTTCGGATTTCCCGTGCTGCCGGACGTGTAAATAATGTAAAAAGTGTCCTGATCTTTTACCCAGTTCTCACGGCTGAGGTCTGCATCTCCGTCAGCTGCAAGTTCTTCGGGTGTAACGGTTTTAATCAGATTGCTCCCCGTATCGACTGCATCGCCCGATACGCTGATGAGCAGCTCTGCGCCTGAGCTTTCAATGATTTTGACGATCCGCTCTGCCGGAATGGACACATCGACAGGGATGTAAGGGCGGCCCGCTTTGACGCTTCCTAAGAAAGAAACGATCATATTCGGCTCCATATGTCCGTAAACCAGGACAGGTGTTTTCGAACCGTCAGCTGTATGTTTTTCAATGCCGGACGCAACCCGCTCCGACAAATCCCATAATTCCCCGTAAGTGAGGGAATGATCTAAGGAACGAAACGCTTCGGCCTGAGGCTTGGCGTCTGCATATGTTTTTATAGCATCAAGTAGTTTCATAGTTATCCTCCCCGATTAGAAATCGTTGTAAATATAAGTGCCGGTATTGGCTGTATGAAATCCATACATCCAAAAGAGCAATACTAATATCAGAAAATAAAAGCCCGTATGAAACGTCCATTTAACCAATGTATTTTCATAAGCACGTTTTAATTTTTGCATCATGTTAAAATTCCTTCCCCGCGTATTCAATAATTACACCAGTATATGACGATTAGATTAACAAAAAGTTTCAAAATATGTCTAATATCCTAAGCTTAAAATTTCCTTAAAAATGAATGAGAAACAAAAGGATGGAAAATACGCATGTATAAATTGGCAAATGATCATACTAAAAAAGCGATGTTCAGGCGGGATTTTTAACTTATCGTAAATATAAATGAGGTAAAAAAATTTCGGCGGCTTTTTCTTACGCAGGCTTGTGCCGAACCCCAATAGGGAAGGGCGGAAAGCCGTTTTCGGCAGCAAAGCTGACGGAGCGCCGCATCTTGTGAAATGGGGAAGAAATTATTATGATAGATAAGGTAGCAGAAAACATAAAAACCCCAATTCAACACTACTGTTATCGGCTGACTGTGAAAGCCTTTTAATAGAAAGGAAGAGGAAAATGAATCAAAACAATATGGGAGGCAGCCAAAAGACGCCTGAAAAAGAAAGCATGGGCCGCATTTTATGGCAGTTAACCCGCCCTCATACATTGACGGCATCGTTTGTGCCCGTACTTCTCGGCACCGTATTGGCGATGTTTTACGTAAAGGTTGATTTCCTGCTGTTTTTGGCCATGCTGTTTTCCTGCCTTTGGATCCAGATCGCCACGAACTTATTCAATGAATATTACGATTTTAAACGCGGTTTAGATACGGCGGATTCTGTCGGTATCGGCGGAGCGATCGTCCGCCACGGCATGAAGCCGAAAACGATTCTGCAGCTGGCGCTCGGCTCTTATGCGATTGCCCTCGTGCTCGGTGTTTATATCTGCATGAGCAGCAGCTGGTGGCTTGCGGCAATCGGCCTTGCCGGCATGCTGATCGGCTATCTGTATACGGGCGGCCCGCTGCCGATTGCGTATACACCGTTTGGGGAACTGTTCTCCGGCATTTGCATGGGCTCTGTGTTTGTCCTTATTTCTTTCTTCATTCAGACAGGCGGAATTAATGAACAGAGCATTTTGATTTCCATCCCGATCGCCATCTTGGTCGGCGCGATTAACCTGTCCAATAATATCCGTGATATTGAAGAAGATAAAAAGGGCGGACGTAAAACGCTGGCGATTTTAATGGGGCATAGGGGAGCCGTCATGATACTGGCCGCGTCCTTTGCCATCGCTTACATCTGGATCGTCGGTCTTGTTATCATGGGATATACAAGCCCGTGGCTGTTCCTGGTCTTTTTGAGCGTGCCCAAACCCGTTCAGGCCGTGAAAGGCTTCGTGAAAAACGAAATGCCGATGAACATGATTATTGCGATGAAATCAACGGCGCAAACCAATACATTCTTCGGATTCCTGCTTTCCATCGGACTCCTGATCAATTATTTCCTGATCAAATGACAAGGCAAATGCCATAACGGCATTTGCTTTTTTTTATGAAATAATCTTCACGATTTTGTAAAGAACCTGACTGCCGACCGAACCGTCTGATATGTGGACAGCAAAGCAAGGAGATGAAAAAAATGGACTTGTCAACAGCCCATATGGATGATTTAAAAACGGTCATGGAAGATTGGAAAAATGAATTATTAGTTTATAAATTCGCTTTAGATGAGCTGGATACGAAGTTTTCTATCATCAGTCAGGAATATAATCTGATTCACGGGCATAACCCGATCGAGCATACAAAATCACGCGTGAAAAGTTTTGAAAGCATCGTCAATAAACTGATGCGCAAAGGCTGTGATGTGACGACGCAGGAAATGAAAGAGCATATTCATGACATCGCGGGTGTCAGGATCATCTGTTCTTTTATATCAGATATTTATAATGTCGCTGAGGTTTTGAAGCAGCATAAGGACCTGAACATTGTGAAGGTGAAGGATTATATCAAACATCCGAAGCCGAACGGCTACCGCAGCCTGCATTTGATTATTGAAATTCCCGTCTATTTGACGAATCGGGTGGAATATGTGAAGGCGGAAATCCAAATCCGCACCATCGCCATGGATTTTTGGGCGAGTCTTGAGCATAAAATTTATTACAAATTAAATAACGAAGTCCCGAAGCATCTGACTGACGAGCTGAAGGAAGCGGCGGAAATCGCCCATTATTTAGACGAAAAGATGCTTGGGATTAAGAAAGAAGTCGATTAACCGATTGGCGCATCATAAACAGCCGGACTGCAAATAAAAGCAGTCCGGCTGTTTGTTTATCCAAGGACGCTCACCGTTTTTCGCTGCCGGCCTTGATCGTCTTGCCCCCGTTCACATAGAACCCGCTGCTAAGATCACTTTCTTTCCTCACCCCAAACAAAGAAGAAAGATATCAACTCGTCAACAGCACATTCCCGCAGAAAAAATGTGTAAGATCGAGGTTTACTTTTGAAAAAAAGGGAAAGAAAATGATACAACAAAAAGGGAGATGAATATCAGTGGGAAAGAATGAAACAATGCATATCGTATCATGTGCCGATGATCATTATGCTCGTCATTTGGGTGGGATGTTCGCTTCTTTATTGATGAATATGGATAAAACAAGGAATGCCAAATTATATGTGATCGACGGCGGAATTACTGCTGAAAATAAGGACAAGCTTGAACAGACTGCGATGTCATTCGGAACGCCGCTTGAATTTTTAGAAGTGGATGCTGACCAATACAAACATGCGGTCGAAAGCAGCCACATTACAAAAGCGGCTTATTACCGCATTTCCATTCCTGATTTAATTAAGGATGAGTCCGTAAAGCGGATGATTTACATTGATTGCGATGCAATTGTGATGGAAGATATTTCGGTTTTATGGGATTTGGATATTTCCCCGGCAATAGTTGCGGCAGTAGAAGATGCCGGACAGCATGAAAGACTGAAAAAAATGAATATCAGCGACACGGCCAAGTATTTCAATTCCGGCATTATGATTATAGATTTTGAACCTTGGAGAAAACAGAATATTTCCAAAAAAGTGATTGATTTTATCAATGAAAACAGTTCGGAGGATTTTCTCGTGTTTCATGATCAGGACGCGCTTAACGCGGTCTTATATGATCAATGGTATGAACTGCATCCGCGCTGGAATGCACAGACGCATATTATCATGAATGAGAAAACGCCTCCTGAACTGATCGACCGTATACGTTACAGAGAAACACGGGCCGAACCGGCCATCGTCCATTTCTGCGGCGGAGACAAGCCTTGGAATACAGGCACCGCGCACCCGTACCGTGATCATTATTTCCGATATATGTCCTTTACGAAATGGAACACGGTCGATCGCCCGGCCATGAACCAATAGGCAGATGGAAGAAAAACGCTTATGAAGCCATGATGCGGCTCATAAGCGTTTTTTTAATGTTTCACCTGAATTGCGCGCACGCGTTTTTGCAGGCTGGTCTTTTCGGCAGACGGCTTCAGCCGGCTGACCGCCGTTTGTGCCGCTGATTTTGCCTTTTTCGTTTTGGTTTTTTCGGCCGTTTTCACTTTGTCTCTTGCCTGCTTCCGGTGGAGTTTCTCTTTTATCCGGTCAAGCCGTTTTTCCAGAGTGGTTTTTTCTTTTCCCGGCTGAAGCTCGCTCACTGCTTTTTTGGCTTTTGCGGCGTTGGCCTCAGAGGTCTTTTTTTCGGCCTGTCTGACGCTGGCCCCAGCAGTTTTCAAAAGGCCTGAATTGACAGCGTCAAGCCGCTTTTGCAGCCCTTTTTTCTCTGATCCGGCCGGTAATTTCCGGATGGCGCTTTGTGCCGCATTAACGGCGGTTTTTTTCTTTTGTTTTTCGGCAGTCCGGACTTTGTCTTTGGCGTCCGTCACATTTCTTGCTGTCTGAACTTTATTGATTCGGGACTCGAGGGCGGTTTTTCCCTTTGACTTGGAAAGCTTGCTGACCGCCGTTTTTGCTTGATTGATATCTGCCTGCTTTTTCGTTTTTTCCGCTTTTATTACGGCCCGTTCGGCAAAGCTCTTTTGCTTTGCGTGATATTGCACCAGCCCGTACCCGAATTGGCTGTCACGTCCGGGAGCGCCCAGATCTTTAATGTTTTGCTGCATCTGCTGTCGGAGCTGTTTATTTGTTTCTTCCGGATATTTTTGCTTGAGCAGCGCGAACATTCCGGTGACGTGCGGCGCGGCTTGAGATGTGCCGTCAGCCACAGCGTACATTTGATTCAGGTACGTGCTCGTAATATTGGTGCCGGGTGCGGCAAATTCAATTTGTTTTCCGGTCGTGGAAAAAGCCGCAAGCCCGTTTTTTTCGGTTGACGCTGAGACTGCCGTTACGCTGCTGTAGGCGCCCGGATAATTGACGGGTTTTTTGTTGCCGTCGTTTCCTGCGGCGGCTACGATGACAATTCCTTTTTTGTATGCTTTGTCGACGGCGTCGTGAAGAATTTTGCTGTCTGCGTTAGTTCCGAGACTCATATTGATGATGTCCATTTTGTTGGCGATGGACCAGTCGATCGCTTTAAGAAGGCTTTTGAGATCTCCCGCGCCTTTTCTGTCCAATGCTTTAACCGCATATAACCGGACATCCGGCGCGATGCCGTCAATGCCGTATCCGTCATGTTTGGCGGCAATGATGCCGGCGACATGCGTACCGTGCCCGTTGTCATCCTTGTATGAAGATGTATAGCTGACTGCGGAATAGCCTCCCGCAACGGAAAGGTCATCATGAGGGTAAATGCCGCTGTCAATGACAGCCACTTTCACCTTTTTTCCCGTCAAGCCATCTTTCCAGGCCTGCTTGACCTGAGTGGGCTCTATATCCCATTGCGGCAGGGTGTAACTGCCGCTTGAGGCCGCTGTTAACGGGTGTATATCAGAACCGCCTGCTGCCTGAAAGGATACATTGTCTTCAACATATAAAATGTCAGGATCATGTTTCAGGTCTTTCACCGTTTCCGAATCAGCCGACACGGCGACTGCGGGAAGATGCTGATAGGTCTGTTCCACATCCGCTCCGCTGTCTATGGCGGATTCCTTGCCGTTATTATTTTTGTAGACCACGATAACGTCCCGGTCCTGCGTCTCGGCGTGAGCGGGTGCCGCGGCGGAGAACAGGGTGACGCACAAGGCCGCGGCGATGATCGGTTTCAGGGTGTGATACATTGTGATTCCCCCTTTTTCTTTATATATCGGCATTGCGGAATTCTTTTTTTCCTAAGGGATAAGGAAAATTTCTGCATGCAAATGTAAGCGTTTCCAAAATATGATGGAGAAAATGCTTTAAGACATCTGCGCAATGAACTCAAAAAAGGGGGTTTTTTGATAAATGAGTACGTTTAATCGGGTCATGGAAGAAAAAATCATGCCTGTCGCCGGAAAAGTCGCCGGCCAAAGGCACTTAAGGGCTTTGCGGGACGGCATTATTTTGACTATGCCGCTTATTATTATCGGATCGGCTTTTCTGATTCTGACGAGTCTCCCGATTCCCGGTTATGCCGATTTTATGGCCGGTCTTTTCGGTGAACAATGGGTTGAAAAGCTCGGGTATCCCGTGAATGCGTCCTTTGACATTATGGCGCTTGTCGCCGCCTTCGGGATTGCTTACCGGCTCGCAGAAAGCTATGAGGTGGATGCCCTGTCGTCGGGAGCCATTGCCCTTGCCGCCTTTTTATTGGCGACACCGTATCAGATTCCTTTTATCCCTGACGGCTCGTCAACAGAGATTATGGTGGGGGGCGGCATTCCGATTTCGCTGCTCGGAAGCAAAGGCCTGTTTGTCGCGATGATCATAGCAATGTTGTCTACGGAAGTGTACCGGTTTATCGTACAAAGAAATATCGTCATTAAGATGCCTGACGGAGTGCCGCCTGCGGTCAGCAAATCGTTCGTCGCGCTCATCCCCGGTTTCATTATTATTACGCTGGTATGGCTGGCCCGTCTGTTTATTGAAATGACTCCTTTTAAAAGCCTCCACAATGTCGTAGGCGACCTGCTGGGCACTCCGCTGTCTATTTTAGGCGGGAGTCTTGGCGGAAGCCTTGTCGCCGAATTCGTGCAAATGCTCCTTTGGTCGTGCGGCATACATGGCGCTTCCATTATCGGCGGGGTCATGTCACCGATTTGGTACGGAGCGATGGACGTCAACCGTTTGGCTTTTCAAGCGGGAGAAGCGCTGCCGAACATTTTTACGACACAGTTCTTTCAAATATGGATCAATGTCGGCGGAAGCGGCGCAACGCTGGCCCTTGTGCTGACCATGCTTGTGCGCTCCAGAAGCAAACAGATGAAACAGCTCGGCCGACTCGGAATCGGACCCGCGATCTTTAACATTAACGAGCCGATTATTTTCGGGATGCCGCTTGTCATGAATCCGCTGTTAATCGTGCCTTTTATCATCGCACCGCTCTTGACCATTACGGCGACGTACATCGGGATGAGCACGGGAATGGTGGCAAAACCGGCGGGAATCGCCGTGCCGTGGACGATGCCGCCGCTTATTTCCGGTTATCTGGCGACGGGCGGGAAAATCTCCGGTTCGGTCATGCAGCTGATCAACCTCATGATTACATTTATCATTTATTATCCGTTTTTCAGAATGTGGGATCTTCAAAAATGGAGAGAGGAACGGGCAGCGGAACAAAACGTCACAGAAGAAATATAAAAAAACGGGCGCTTCTGCCCGTTTTTTTTAACGCTGGAAAAATTCGATCCATTCGCCGTCCGGTCCTTCAATGTAAAAGTAGCGGTACCCGTTCGGAAGCGTCGTGATTTCTTCATCGATAAATACGGCGCCCTGACGCTTCGCATGCGTGAATTCCGCCGCGATATCTTCAGTTAATAAAGCGATATGATGCACTTTTCCTTCTGCGGGAAGCTCGCTGCTGTAGCCTTGAATCAGCTCAATCTCCGTCTCAGGCCCTTCCTGAAAGCCGAGAAAGGCAAGTTCAATAATGCCGTTCGTATGAGTGATACGATCCTTTAACTGCATACCGAGAACGTCTTGGTAAAAAGCAATGGATGTTTCAATATCTTTGACCATAATGCCTGTATGGTCGATTCTTTTGGCTGTCATGGTTTTTCCCCCTGTTTTGAATTTTTCGGGACAATGCATGTTTTATGGTACGATAAGAGAAAGCAAAACGAAAGAGGAATGCACAATGAAGCTACTTACAGTGAAAGATACATTTGCCGGAAAGCTGAAAAAAGGATTCCCCCTGATTGAAAAAGACGCTCTGTCCGGAAGCTCGGCTCACTTAACAGAGGGCGATCTTTTTGATGTAACATCCGAGAAGGGCGAATTTATCGGGAAAGGCTATTACGGTTTGCAGAATAAAGGAGTCGGCTGGGTGCTGTCCCGTGCGAGAGACGAACAAATCGACGGACGTTTTTTTCTGGGCAAGCTGAAAAAAGCGGCTGAAGCAAGAACCCATCTGTTTAAGGCACCTGATACGACGGCGTTCCGTCTGTTCAACGGTGAAGGCGACGGCATCGGCGGCGTCACGATTGATGTCTATGACGGTTATCTGCTGATTCAGTGGTACAGCAAAGGCATTTACGCATATAAGGACAGTTTGATTGAGGCGATTGACGGCCTGGAGCTTTCTTATAAGGCGATCTACGAAAAGAAACGGTTTGATACCGCCGGACAATACGTGGAAGACGACGACTTTGTCAAAGGTGAAAGAGGAGACTTTCCAATCATTGTCCAAGAAAACGGCATACAGTACGCGGTGGATTTAAACGACGGGGCGATGACGGGCATTTTCTTAGACCAGCGTCATGTACGCAAAGCGATTCGGGACAAGTATGCAAACGGCAGACGGGTGCTGAACACATTCTCTTATACGGGGGCATTTTCGGTTGCGGCGGCGCTTGGAGGAGCTGAGAAAACGACCAGTGTCGATGTCGCCAACCGCAGCCTTGCAAAAACGATTGAACAGTTCAGCGCCAACGGAATTGATTACGAAGCACATGATATTAAAGTCATGGATGTTTTCAAATACTTCGGCTATGCGGAGAAAAAAGGGCTGGCGTTTGACCTCATCATCCTTGACCCGCCTTCTTTCGCCCGTACAAAAAAACGGACGTTCAGCGCGGCGAAAGATTATAAAAACCTGCTGAAGGAAACGATCGCCATCACCGCAAAAAACGGCATCATCGTTGCATCGACAAACAGCAGCGCCTTCAATATGAAGAAATTTAAAGGCTTTATAGAGACCGCCTTCAAAGAAACAAACGAGCGTTACGACATTTTGGAAGAATATATGCTTCCGGAAGATTTCAAAACGATTCCCGCGTTTAAAGAAGGGGACTATTTAAAGGTTGTTTTCTTGCGGAAAAAATAGGATTATCGTTTAAAGCGATGAAAGAGGGGGAAAGAAAACCTTCCTTCATCGCTTTAAATTGGTTGAAAATAAAACAGGTTATTAAAGAAACAGTCCGCTATTACGCAGTATCTCATCTGTATTAAGTAAAGTGGCCTCTCTAATTCCCACATTGTTGGCCTTCATGAAGGATTGCACTGCTTGGTAGCCAACCGCATAGCCCGCAAACGGTGATAAGCCGACAGGCTGATAACCTTGTTGGGCTGCAAAGATGTCACCAAACATGTAACTGCTGACCTCAGCAAATCCTTTCATATTTAATGAGTCTTTGATGATTTCTTTTGAGTATTCTAAGTCTTCCTTTTCAAAAGAAGTAACCCAAGGACCTAACAGAGCTTCTCCGTAAAGTTCTTTGGCAAACGATTCTGCCAACCCCTCTATAATTAAGTAATCGCCAACCGTTATGTTCCCATAATCCCAATTGAAATACGAAAAACGAATATTATGATGAAATTCATGTGCGATTACAGCAGGCAGTCTCGGTATATTATAAGTATTGGGAAAAATACTAACTTGAATAAATCCCGGAATTCCTCCAAATCCGCAATATCCTTTATGTAATTCAAGTTTTTTTGGATTAGCCAGATACATTCCAAATCTTATTTCATCAGCGTTTATTTTTAAGTTGCTTTCTTTGAGGAATTCAACACAATGAGTTAAGGTATCATATGCAATTTGAGGAGCTTGAATTTCTTTCAGGCTCTCTAATGCTTTTTTTCCGGTTTCCGTGTCCGATATGCTCAGGTAGCCCAGCATATTTGCAGCCATTATTACATCATATCCGTTAGGGTGTTTTGCCTTTAAGGGAACATTAATCTTCTTCCACATGTCTTCGAAGGGTTTCATCATTGAGTATCGATAATAATCTTCTCTATTTTCAATCATTGAAAATAACTTTTCGTATTGCCCGATTGTATCCTCTATAATGATTTTAATTGGTATCACCCTTTTTTTTGATTATCTATATAAATTTTAATTGCGTCACTCATGAGCATCGCCAATCCTTCACCATACTGATCGATGTTCTTAGTAAAGCGTTTATCTTCAACATAGAGTTGACCTAATCCATAAAAGGCATCAAAAGAATATTCACCAAAATTATCATTTAAAAAATCAAACCATTCTTTTACAGCTATTTGTACTTTTGGAGAGTTGGGGGATTGGTTAATGAGCAATGCAAATTTATTGAACATTGCAGTCCACTTATCAGATAAATCTTTTTGTTCACCATCAGTCATGCTTTTCAATCTTATATTTACCTTATCGACAGGTTCATCACCCCACCGTTTGCGAGCTTCTTGTTCATAATGATTATGTGTAAAGTGAATTCCCTCAAATCTCTCTTTGTTTGTCATGCAGATTTCTCCCATCATATGTTTGATTGATTTATCGATGGTATCAATCATCTTGTCGACTCTATTTCGTTTCTCCATCAACATTTTCTTTTGTAAGATTAAAGCCTCTCTTCGGTTAAATGAAGGACTATTAATGATTTCTTTAATCTCTTTCAGGGAGAAATCGAGCTCCTTGAAAAATAATATCTGTTGCAGCTGTTCAAGGTGTTCTTCTGAATAAAGCCGATAACCGGAATCGGTAGTTTTAGGAGTCAATAATCCAATCTGATCGTAATGATGGAGAGTACGGATGCTTACTCCAATCAGTTCAGCTACTTCTTTTACTTTCATATCCATCACTTTTTCCGCCTCCTCAATTGCTACTCTAAAGTATTACGCGGCGTAAGGGTCAATAGTTAGTTATGGATTTTTCGATTTAGCTATCACAAAAAAAGCCGGGCATGCATGCAGCCCCGGCTTTTTTTCTATTCAATAATCTGCTGGACCCGGCCGATTTGCCCGTCTTCCAGGCGAACCTTAATGCCGCGCGGGTGGAAGCTTGAGTTCGTCAAAATATCTTTCACGATTCCTCTTGTCAGCTTTCCTGAACGCTGATCGGCTTTCAAAACGATATCGACTTCAAGCCCTTTTCTGATGCTATTTCGCTGCTGGCCGTTCATATGACACATCCGTTCTTCAGTCTTTTCACTTCATGTCTTATCATATCGTGTTTTCGTCTTTTTATGAAGGACAGACTGATTGATCTCCGGCAAATAAAAAAGACCGCTCTGTCAGGAGCAGTCTTTTATGACATAAACGAAAGCAAAATCGGAGCCGCGCACAGCGTCATAATCGCGGCGAGAATCATGGACACGCTTGAGATCGTACCTGATACGGAGCTGAGCTCAAATGCTTTAGATGTTCCCGCTCCGTGCGCGCTTGTTCCGAGCAGCACGCCCCGGGCAATTTCGTTATCAATGCGGAAATAGCGGATGACCATCGGCCCGATGATCGTTCCCAATAAAGCCGTTAAAATGACGAAAACCGCTGTAACGGCCGGCATCCCGCCAATCATTTCTGAAACGTTCATGGCAATCGGCGTCGTCACTGATCGCGGCACGAGACTGTCGACTAAGCTGCTGCCGAGATGGAACCATTTCGCGATAAACGCCGTTGACAGAATAGCGATACATGAACCGACCGCTACGTTCAAAATAATTTCCACGGCGTATTTCTTTAAAATCGGGAAATATTTATAAAGCGGGATGGCGAACGCCACTGTTGCCGGCTGAAGCATATCGGTCAGCAGTCCGCCGCCGAGATTGTATGTCTGATACGGGACATTGACAAGAAGCAGCAGTACGACCAAAACAGCGGGCGTAATCAGAAGCGGCGACGTATACACCCGCGGAAAACGAATGTAGAGTTTTTTCGCGCCCAAATACACTAAGACAGTTAAGAATAAACTTATGATTCCGATGAACACGTTTGTTTTTTCTCCTTTCTTTTTGCTATCAGCTGTGTAAGCGTACCTGTAGAAACCATCACGACAAATGTGCTGATGACGACGACAAGTAAAATGCTTACACCGAATTTAGACATAATATCTCCGTATTCAATCACTCCGACGGCAGACGGGATGAAAAACAACAGCAGCTCACCGAGGAGCCATGCTGCGCCAAGCTCGATCCATTCAAGCTTGATAATCTTGAAATGCAATAATGTGAAAAGAATCACAATCCCGATTATACTGCCGGGAATATTTATATGAAGAGCCGCCGTGACCCAATTGATCAGACGCGCAAATATAAACAGCAGAGCGATTTGAATAACGGTAAGCAACAATTTTTTCATAATGATGCCTCCCTTATATTTATATTGTACATAAGGTTTTGCTATAGGTAAAATATATATAAAGAATAATATGTATTCCTTTTGTCTATAGAAAGGATGAGATGAAATGGACATCCGGCACTTAACGTACTTCTTGGAAGTGGCCCGTTTGAAAAGTTTTACGAAGGCTTCGCAGTCACTGTATGTTTCACAGCCGACAATTTCAAAAATGATTAAAAATCTGGAGACGGAGCTCGGCATCAAGCTGTTTTACCGTAATGGCCGGCAGGTTGAACTGACTGACGCCGGACAAAGCATGTATGTGCAGGCACAGGAAATCACAAAGTCATTCCAAAACCTGACATCAGAGCTGAATGATATTATGGAGGTAAAGAAAGGGCACGTCCGCATCGGATTGCCGCCGATGATCGGGTCGGGCTTTTTCCCGAGAGTGCTCGGTGACTTCCGCGTCACATATCCCGATGTGACGTTTCAGCTCGTAGAGGACGGCTCTATTAAAGTGCAGCAAGGTGTGGAGGACGGCTCGCTTGATATCGGGGTCGTCGTGCTTCCCGCGAATGAAGAGATTTTTCATACGTTTACAATCGTAAAGGAAACCCTCATGCTCGTCGTCCATCCGTCACATCGGCTCGCGGACGAGAAAGAATGCAGTCTTCACGAATTGAAAGAAGAGCCGTTCATCTTTTTCAGGGAGGATTTTGTCCTTCACAATCGAATTATGACAGAATGTGTGAAAGCCGGGTTCAGGCCGCACGTCATTTATGAAACGTCACAGTGGGATTTTATCAGCGAAATGGTATCGGCCAATCTCGGCATCGGCCTGCTGCCGGAAAGAATCTGCCGCGGCCTTGATCCTGAGAAAGTCAAAACCATTCCGCTCGTTCACCCGGTCATTCCGTGGCATTTAGCCATCATTTGGCGGAAGGACCGCTACATGTCCTTTGCCGCCAGAGCCTGGCTGGAACATACAAAATCGTATTTGTGGAATCCGAAAAAGAGAAAAAAGGATGATTAAGCATGGATGCACAAACGGCAGCTCAACACTTGAGTAAAGTGCGGGAGCAATGCCCGCTCGTTCACAGTATTACCAATAACGTCGTCACGAACTTCACCGCTAACGGCCTGCTCGCGCTCGGCGCATCGCCCGTTATGGCTTATGCAATTGAGGAGGCCGCCGACATGGCGAAAATCGCCGGAGCGCTCGTCCTGAACATAGGCACCCTCAGTCCGGCATCGGTTGAAGCTATGATCGCCGCGGGAAAATCAGCCAACGAAAACGGCGTTCCGGTCATTTTTGATCCGGTAGGCGCCGGCGCCACGCCGTTTCGGACGGCATCAGCCCGCAAAATCATACAGGAAGTCCGCTTGTCCGTCATTCGCGGAAATGCCGCGGAAATCGCCAATATTGCCGGCGCATCCGATTGGAAGATAAAAGGCGTGGATGCCGGGGAAGGCGGAGGAGACGCGCTTCAGCTCGCCAAGACGGCTGCAAGCAGGCTGAAAACGGTCATTGCGATTACCGGAAAAACTGACATCATCTCTGACGGCACCGACACATACGCCGTTCATAACGGTGATAAACTGCTGACGAAGGTGACGGGGGCGGGATGCCTGCTGACGTCTGTAATCGGAGCCTTCTGCGCAGCGGGCCAGGATATTCTGCAAGCGGCCGTTTCAGCCGTTTCTGTATACGGAAGCGCCGCTCAGCTTGCTGCTTTGGACACGTCTCACAAGGGCCCGGGCAGCTTCCAGATTGAGCTTTTAAACAAGCTGGCAAGCATTTCAGAACAAGAGGCGGCCGAGCTTGCTGCAATTGAAAGGATGACAGAAAAATGACGCGTATTTCTCGGGAAATGATGAAGGATATGTTATCGGTTTATTTTATTATGGGATCAAATAATACTGATGCAGACCCCGTGTCTGTAGTGAAAAAAGCCATAGAGGGCGGCGCTACGCTTTTTCAATTTCGGGAAAAGGGGACCGGTTCTTTAACAGGAGAGGAACGTGTCCTGTTTGCAAAGCAGGTGCAGGATGTCTGCAGACAGGCCGGCATTCCTTTCATCATTAATGATGATGTTGAATTGGCCTTGCGCCTTAAGGCGGACGGAGTGCATATCGGCCAGGATGACGCAGACGCTGCAGAAACGAGAGCGGCAATCGGTGATATGATTCTCGGTGTATCAGCGCATAATGTCTCCGAGGTGAAGCGGGCGGAAGCTGCCGGAGCTGATTACGTCGGAATGGGCCTGGTCTATCCGACCGAAACGAAAAAAGATGCTGAAGCTGTGCAGGGCGTTACATTGATTGAAGAAGTGCGGCTTCAGGGCATCACCATACCGATTGTGGGAATCGGCGGCATTACGGCGGCGAATGCGGCGCCCGTCATTAAAGCGGGAGCTGACGGCGTCAGCATGATCAGCGCCATCAGCCAAGCCGATGATCCAAAAGAGGCGGCGCGCAGATTTTTTGAAGAAATTCAGCGTTCCAAAGCAAAAAGCTGACATGTTTCTGTCAGAAGGGCTGTCCGGGGAGGACGGCCTTTTTCTGTATGCGCAACTTTTTATTGACAAAGGCCGAGATCGGACTATGATTATGATATATAATGATAATCATTTTCAACTACAGGAGGTGCATGATGGCACGGAAGCTTGCTTTCATGTTATTCAGCCTGCTCGTCATAGTCAGTTCTTCTGCCGTGGCGAAAGGCGCTGATCCCATCGCTTCACTTATCAGCCTGAATCAGCAAATGATTCAATCTGCAAAGGACGGAAACCTGCAATCCGCCGAAAAAACATTTTCACAATTCAAAACAGTATGGAAAAAAGAAGAGCCTGCTATTAAAAAAGAAAATCTATCTTCCTATTCAAAAATGAACTCCAATATCGCAATGATTTCACTTTCTTTGCTTAATAAAGACACAAAAAAGGTACAGGCGGAGCTCTCTGAGCTTGGGTCCCATTTAGAAACCTACCGGCAGGCCGTCACATTAAAAGGCGCAGCCGGCGGGAGCTCAAGGCTTACACTCTCAGCCTATATTCAAAGCTTAAAAGAGACGAAACAGCTGATCAAAAGCAGCCAAACCGCTGAAGCCCAAGCAAAAATCGATCAGCTTGTCACGAATTGGCTGGCTGTCGAAGGAGACGTCGTGTCCCAATCCAAAACGGCTTACACAACCTCAGAAGAGAATCTGGCGCTCATGAAAGCGGAAGCCGAAAACCGCCCGGATCAGGCCGTTAAACATATTGACGAAATGATTCAGCTCCTTGAGCCGATTGCGTCAAGCAGCTACAGCTGGCTGGACGCCGCTCTTATCCCGATAAGGGAGGGAATGGAGGCGCTTCTTGTGATCGGCGCGCTGTTGACGATGACGAAAAAAGCCCGGGTCACCCGTTCATCAACTTGGATCTGGGGCGGAGCGTCACTCGGCATGCTCGTCTCTCTCGGGGCGGGGGTCGGCGTCACACTGCTGTTTTCCTCAAACATTTTCGGAGAAAACAATTTTCTGCTCGGCGGCGTGACCGGCATTCTGTCTGCCGTGATGCTCCTGTTTGTCGGCGTCTGGCTCCACCGCAACGCTTCAATGGATAAATGGCGGGAAAAAATTAACACACAAAAATCGCAGGCGCTTAAAAAAGGAAGTCTGCTGTCCTTCGCGCTGATCGCCTTTTTGGCAGTCGTCAGAGAAGGGCTTGAAACGGTAATCTTTTTTATCGGCCTCGTCGGCAAGCTGCCGCTTACCGAATTAATAGGAGGAACCGCAGCGGGCTTGTTGATCCTTGCGGCAGCGGGTTTTCTCATGATTAGGCTCGGAATGCGGATTCCGTTAAAGCCGTTCTTTCTGCTGTCCATGGCCGTCGTTTTGTATATGTGCGTGAAATTTCTCGGTACGGGCATCCACAGCCTGCAGCTGGCGGATATTCTCCCGTCTGACGCTGAAAGCTGGCTTCCGTCGGTATCGTTTCTCGGCATCTATCCGTCGGTTTTCAGCACCATTCCGCAGCTGTTCATTATTGGCTTTTTAGCCGCAGCACTCATCATGGAAGCCGTAAAATTAAAATCGAATAGAAGGGAAGTTGCAAAATGAAACAGATCCGGAAAGCGGCTTTATCAGCCGGCTTACTCCTCGCTCTGTGCTCGGGCTGCGGCGCTCAGCAGTCAGCGTCTGACAAAGGAGCCGAAAAAACCAGTGTAAATCAGGACATCAAAACATCAG
This sequence comes from Bacillus siamensis, assembly GCF_051628075.1. Lineage (NCBI taxonomy): Bacteria > Bacillati > Bacillota > Bacilli > Caryophanales > Bacillaceae > Bacillus > Bacillus siamensis. Next base: position 3,659,738 of record NZ_CP155579.1, on the reverse strand, counting down.
TGGACAAAATGGAGGATATTCTGACCAAACTGAATGAATCCGTTAAAAAACAAGACCGGAAAGGCATTCAGCAAAGAGGAAAAGAACTGAACAGCTACTGGCTCTCATTTGAAAATAAAATCCGCGGAGATTATCCGTTTGAATACACGGATATCGAAAAGCACCTGCAGCCGATTTATACAGAAGCACAAAAAGATAAGCCTGATACAGAGAAGATTAAATCGGAATCTATATCGCTGACAGCCTCGCTGGAGGAGCTGACGGGCGCTGGAAAAAGCAGCAAAAAGGCCGGTGACCAGCTCAAGAAAGCTGCGGGTGATTATAAAACATATGTCAAAGAACAGAGCGATCAGCTTGTAAAATCGACCGAAGCGTTCACAGACGCCGTCAAGGCGGGGAACATCAATCAAGCGAAACAACTTTATCCGAAGGCGCGCGTCTATTATGAGCGAATTGAACCGATTGCCGAAAGCCTCGGCACGCTTGATCCGAAAATCGATGCCAGAGAAAATGATGTGGAAGAAGGCGGCAAATGGACGGGCTTCCACAAGCTTGAAAAAGCGCTCTGGAAGGACAATCAGATTTCTGGCGAAAAAGAAACGGCCTCCGTCCTGTTAAAGGATGTGAAGGAGCTTGACGGTTCTGTCGATTCTCTCAAACTGACGCCTGAACAAATCGTCGCCGGCGCCATGGAGCTTCTGAATGAAGCGGGCATCTCAAAAATCACGGGTGAAGAAGAACGTTACTCCCGGATTGATTTAACAGATCTGGCCGCCAACGTCGAAGGCTCAAAAGCTGTCTATGAAACAGTGAAAAGCGCGCTTGTGAAAGATCATTCCGGCGTCACGGAAAAACTTGATACGGAATTCAGCGAATTTGAAGTTTTGATGTCGAAATACAAAACAGGCGATCATTCGTATACGTCTTATGATAAATTAAGTAAAGATCAAATCAGAGAGATAAGCACGAAGCTGACGGCCCTTTCTGAAACCATGTCGAAGATTGCCGATGTGCTTTAAAAGGAGTTATGACACAGCATGAGCGATGAACAAAACAAGGAAAAACAGATCCACAGACGGGATGTCCTGAAGTGGGGCGCCGTAGCGGGCGCCGCCGTCGCTGTGGGAGCGAGCGGCCTCGGAGGACTCGCTCCGCTCTTCAAACCGGCGGCCACCGCTTCAAAGAAGAGTGAAGGAAAAAGTGATAATGAACAAATCGTTCCTTTTTACGGGAAGCACCAAGCGGGAATCACAACGGCGCATCAGACGTATGTGTATTTTGCAGCGCTTGATGTCAAGTCAAGCAACAAAGCTGATGTCATCTCCCTCTTCAGAAATTGGACCAGTCTGACGCAGCTGCTGACCTCAGGCTCCGCTTTGTCAGGCGAGCAAAAAAATAAATATATGCCTCCGCAGGATACCGGCGAGTCACAGGATCTGGCACCGGCGAATTTAACTGTTACCTTCGGCTTCGGCGCCGGATTTTTTGAAAAAGACGGGAAGGACCGCTTTGGGCTGAAGGATAAAAAACCGAAGCACCTCGCTGAAATTCCGCCAATGCCAAACGACAAGCTCGATCAGAAACAAGGCGGCGGTGATATCGTCATTCAGGTCTGTGCGGATAATGAACAAACGGCGTTCCACGCGGTGCGCAATCTGATTAAACAGGCTGTCGGCGTGTGTGAAGTCCGTTTTCTCAATAAAGGTTTCTTAAGCGGCGGGAAAAACGGCGAAACCCCGCGCAACCTTTTCGGATTCAAAGACGGCACCGGCAACCAAAGCACAAAGGATGAAAATCTGATGAATTCAATCGTTTGGGTTCAATCAGGGGAGCCGGACTGGATGACGGGCGGCACGTACATGGCGTTTAGGAAAATTAAAATGTTTTTAGAAATATGGGACCGTTCATCCTTGAAGGAACAAGAGGACACGTTTGGGCGGGTGAAAAGCTCGGGCGCTCCTTTCGGACAAAAAAAGGAGACTGATCCCGTCAAGCTGAATCAAATTCCCGCCGACTCGCATGTCAGCGTGGCGAAATCAACCGGCAGACAAATTCTGCGGCGGGCGTTTTCTTATACGGACGGAATCGACCCGAAGACGGGCTATGTTGACGCAGGCCTGCTGTTTATCAGCTTTCAAAAAGACCCGGACCGCCAATTTGTCCCGATGCTGAAAGCTTTGGCGGCAAAGGATGCGCTGAATGAATACACACAAACGATCGGCTCTTCTTTATTCGCCTGTCCCGGAGGCTGTAAAAAAGGAGAATATATCGCCCAGAAGCTGCTGGAATCGTGACACCTTCCATATGGAAGGTGTTTTTAAAAAACGCTTGTAACTATTTTTGTTACAACGTAAAATAAAAAGGAAAGGAGACATACAATGACACTGCAGATTAAAGTATATACTGATTATGTATGTCCGTTTTGCTTTGTCGGCAAAGCGGCGTTTGAAGAAGCAATCAAGGACAAGGACGTACAGGTGGAATGGATGCCGTTTGAATTGCGTCCGAGCCCCTCACCGAAACTTGATCCGGTAAATGATCCCGCCAAGCGGCAGATGTGGAAAAATTCAATTGAACCGATGGCACGGTCTTTAGGTGTTGAGATGACATTCCCCCGCGTATCACCGCATCCCTACACGGATTTGGCGTTTGAAGGTTTTCATTTTGCGAAGGAACATGGGAAAGGAAGCGAATACCATACACGCGTTTTTCAGGCATTCTTTCAGGAAGAACAAAATATCGGTGACATTGACGTGCTGACAAAGCTCGCGGAAGAAGCCGGACTTGACGGCGTCGCGTTCAAAGAGGCGCTTGAGACAAGAGCGTACAGGGACATGCAGCGGGAAGCGCTCCGCCATGCCTATGAGGAAGCCGGCATTACGGCAGTGCCGACGTTTATCATCGGCGATGAAAGAATCCCGGGCGTCGCGGGAAAGGAAACTTTTGAACAAATCATTGAACGGGAATTGAATAAACGTTAATCCGTAAAAAGCCCTCTTTGCATCAGCAAGAGGGCTTTCCCATATAGTGTTGGACAAATATTTGTCTGTCCGCTTCATACGCCGCGGCGTCAAAGGAGTCACCGCAAAAATGAAGGCACCAAGGGTCTTTCTGGCAGGCGACGCCGACTTGATAGCCGTGTTTTTGAAATTCGAGCGACTGTGATGTGTCGTAAAAATGAAAGCCTCGAAACAAATCCTCTCGCCACTCCACATCATATTGAGAGGCCATTAACAATCCGTCAATGGCGTCAGCGGGCATAAACAGTCCGTCTTCATCACCGTTCTCGAATTCAAGCGGATGGCAAGCATTCCCGCGGTATTCAATCACTTTCCCCATCCGCTGCCCGCTTTCCCACCAAATGCCGTTCGGCGGAAGCGTTTTGCAGCCCGCGACACCGAGAAGACCGAGCTCACGATGAGATTGAAAGATATGAAGCATGTCTCGCAGGAAATGCTGATGAATGATAAATGTATCCTGATGCAGATAAATTTTATATTTGGAAGGGTGTTTCAGCGCTTTGTTGTAGGAGGAGGCCATGCTTTCTGAATCGTATATCGGCATGATATCAACGGAATGTGAAGGGGGAACGGTAAGCTTCAGAATATGGTTTTTGCATCGGGAGTAGAGCGACTCATCATTCACGCAAATGACAAACAGAAATGAATGTGCATTCATTACATGCTCCTCTCGGCCTCAATCACGTATTGATAGGCCGATGCTTCTGTCAGAAAATCATGTCTTATGCCAAGCTGTACGCATACTTCGTGCAATGAGGCGATGGCCCGGTGATAAGAGGGATGATCAACGCGGATCGCCTCAATGCGTTTCACCTCATAGCCTGCCGCTTTAAATAATGAAAGGGTTTCTTCCCGGGTAAAAAAACGCAGGTGGGTCTGATCCATTAACCCGGCGTCCCTGTAAGTCCATTTGCCGGCTAAAAGCTCCAGCACCACTGAGATGTGGCCGACATTCGGTATGCATGCAAGCACCGTGCCGTCTTTTTTTACATACGGGCGAAGCTTTTTCAGCACTGACCACGGGTCGACAAGATGCTCCAGAACGTCTCCGAACAGCATACAATCGAATTGTTCTGATTCGTACGGAAGAATGGCGGATTCAATGTCGCCGCAAAGCACATGGCTCAATTTACTTTCCGCCTTTTTTGCTGCTTCGGGAAACGCTTCAATGCCGTAAACCGTTATTCCGCGGTCTTCAATCGCCGCGCCTAAATTGCCCGTGCCGCAGCCGACATCGAGCACTGTCCGCCAGTTTTTGTCTATATTGTTTAATAAATAAGGATTCAGGCCTTCGTAGTAGCTCTGTTGTTTTTCATCATAATAGGGATTCGTATCCATCCGTGTATCACCTCATAAATGGGCATAATACACAAGATATGCAGCGGGGGGATCTCATATCACCATGTTTGGCTGTTCAGGTAGCGGAATGGGGCGGGAATGGTTGTCCGTTCACGGTTTTGTACTCTGATTCCCCTCTTAAGATGGCAGTGTTCCTTTGAAAACTCGGGTGAAAGGATCCGCCTGTAAATCTTACTGCTGGCGGATGGTGTTTTTCATTGATGTTTTTTTCTTCACCGCTTTTTCAGTATTTAAGAATCGCCTTACATCGTCAATGTGCAAACCCATGATTCTAGCTTCTTGAATTAACAATTGCCAATCTTGATCTATATTCTTCATTACATGAGTTTTCATAAGAACCTCCAATTGAAAAAATGATTTGCCCAGCTACAGCAGCCAATGTGTAACAAATATCACACATAGTTGGCCGGTAATCCCAAATTGAAGATGAATTCACCTACCTATTCCCTAAAAAAATGACTGAAATAACCAAAATCCTTCAAGAATTCTTACATATAATAATAAACAAATAAATACTGACTGGATAGTATGTAAATAAAAATAAATCATATGACCTATTAACATTTACCCTTTGATCGTCGACTAGCATATTCTTTTTGTATAAAAAATACCGCAAAAGAATGATTCGGTGTAAGATAAAGTGAATGATCAAACAGCTGGGGTAAAAAATGAAAAAAAACAAATTTCAAATTAAGAGAGAAGAAACATTTGAAAGTTTTATTGACGCAGGCCTTCATCTCCTGATTGACAGAGCTTACGATTCAGTCTCAATCGATGACATCAGTAAAGCGGCGGGTTTCAGCAAAGGCGCGTTTTACGTTCATTTTGAAAGCAAGGAAGATTTTCTGAAGCATTTGTTAGACAGGCGTCAGATCAAAAAAAGGATCATCACGGGCTATCTCGACGAAATAGAAAAGCAAACAGCGCGGCCGTTGACGCTTTGTGAAGCCGCGGCAAGCACAGCAAGCCTGTTGATGCGGTTTGTAAACAGCAAGCCTGCCTGGAATGTGGTGTCTTTTGCCGTTCATATGCCTACTTACAAAGTCGTCAGTGAATATGAAGCGTATATCCGCCTGTATAAGTTATGGATAGAAGAAAGCGCCATGTACATAAATTGGCTCAAATCGAGAAATTTAATAGAAGACCATATAGATACCGAGCATACCGCTAAAATAATGTGCGCGCTCATCGACGGGATGATCAAGCAATCCAATGTGCTGGGAAGGCCGGTTACGTTCCGCAGCATGTTTGACGCGCTCTATGTTTTTGTCAGCGGCAGAAAATCAGGGGAACGTTCTTCTTGATTTGACAAAAGGTTTAGAAAAGTTTTTCAGAAAGCGAGGAACTGCCATGCGTTACAGAGAAATTATGATGTATATCATTATGGGTGTGTTCACGACGATCGTGAACATCGTCAGTTTTTACATTCTGACGGCGGTATTTGAGATGGATTACAAGGCGGCGACCGTCGCCGCTTGGGTTCTGTCCGTTCTATTTGCATATGTCACGAATAAACTGTATGTATTTCAGCAAAAAACCGCGGGGATGCGGAGTCTGATGAAAGAATTGACTGCCTTTTTCAGCGTGCGGGTGTTGTCTCTCGGCATAGATCTCGCGATGATGATTCTTTTGGTCAGTCAATTTCACATGAATGAAACGTTGGCGAAAATCGCCGATAACGTCATCATCGTAGTCGTCAACTATGCTGCCAGCAAGTGGATTGTTTTCAGAAAAGCGAAAGAAGGGGGCGTGTCATAACGGTTTCTTTCCGCGCCCGGGGGGAAAGAGTAACGGTGAAAGGGGATGCGTATGAAACACAAAATAAAGAAAGCGTTTGCTGATGTATTCGGGGAATCGGAAGGCCTGCGTCTTTTCTTTGCGCCCGGCAGAGTGAATCTTATCGGGGAGCATACAGATTATAACGGGGGCTGCGTCTTTCCGTGCGCGCTGACGATCGGTACATATGCAGCCGTCAGAGAAAGAGGGGACAGGCTCGTCAGAATGTACTCTCACAATTTTAAGGAAGCAGGCATAAAAGAATGCAGTCTCGATGATATCCGCTATCAGAAAGAGGACGGGTGGGCCAATTATCCGAAAGGGGTCATGGCGGAATGCCTCCGCAGCGGTTTTTCCCTTCCGCACGGCTTCGATATTGTATTCTGGGGAAATATCCCGAACGGCGCAGGGCTGTCATCATCAGCCTCTATTGAACTTGTCACGGCGGTCATTCTCAAGGAATGTCATGAGCTTGATGCAGACATGCCCGATTTGGTGAAACTGGCTCAAGCGGCGGAAAATTCCTTTATCGGCGTCAGCTGCGGCATTATGGATCAATTCGCCGTCGGGATGGGAAAGAAACATCATGCGATCCTGCTGAATTGCGGAACGCTCGCCTTTGAATATATTAGACTCGGGGTGTCGGGACTGTCGATCGTGATTGCGAATACCAATAAAAAACGGACGCTTGCAGACTCAGGCTATAATACGAGGCTCAAGGAGTGCCGGGAAGCGCTTTATGATCTGCAGAAGCACCTTTCCATTCAGTCGCTGGGGGAGCTGTCTCCCTCCGCTTTTGATTCGCATGCGGAGCTGATTCAGAATGAAGTGAACAGGCGCCGGGCGAAACACGCCGTCTATGAAAATCACCGCACCAAAAAGGCGGCCGGCATGTTCAGTAACAATCAGCTTCATCATATCGGTGAATTAATGAGGGATTCGCATCTCTCGTTACGCGATGATTACGAGGTGACAAGTTTTGAGCTGGACACACTGGCTGAAGCGGCCTGGCGCCACGAGGGGGTTGTCGGGTCAAGGATGACGGGAGCCGGTTTCGGAGGCTGTACGGTCAGTATCGTCAAGGATGATGCGGTTTCAGATTTTATTGAAACGGCAGGCGCCTGCTATGAGGAACAGACCGGGGGAAAGGCCGATTTTTACACGGCGGACATCGGAGCCGGAGCGAGAGAACTAAGGGGGGATGACGATGGCGATTGAGCGGCATGTGGAACGTTTAATCCGGTACGGACTGCAAAAAGAGCTGATTTCCTTTCTTGATATTGAATATACAAGAAACCGTTTATATGAAACTTTGCATATCACCCATCCGGCGCCATCAGCACGGACGGAAAATGAATCGGAGGCATCTCTGCCGGACATATTGGCCCCGATTTACGAATGGGCGGCAAAGGCGGGCCGGATTGCAGCCGATACAGACACATATCGCGATCTGCTGAGTGCGAAGATCATGGGCTGCTTTGCCCCGCAGCCGTCTGAGATTGTCCGGCGCTTTGAAGAAACAAAGGCGATGCACGGGCCGGAGCAGGCGACAAAGGCATTTTACCGATTTTCAGAGGATGTGTATTATATCCGTTCGGACAGAATTCAGCGGAATATCGGGTGGACGGCTGAGACAGCTTACGGAAAGCTGGATATCACGATCAACCTTTCAAAACCTGAAAAAGATCCGAAAGCAATTGCCGCTGCCAAAGAGCAGCCTCAATCCGAGTATCCGAGATGTGTTCTCTGTAAAGAAAACGTCGGGTACGAAGGGAGGCCGGATCACCCCGCGCGTCAAAACCTTCGCGTCATTCCGGTGATTCTCGGCGAGGAGCAGTGGTTTCTGCAATTTTCTCCGTATGTGTATTACCGGGAGCATTGCATCGTATTGAAAGACCGGCACGAACCGATGAAGATCAGCAAAAAAACGTTCGACAGGCTGCTGGCGTTCGTCAGCCAGTACCCTCATTATTTTCTCGGTTCCAATGCTGATTTGCCGATTGTCGGCGGCAGTATTTTAAGCCACGATCATTTTCAGGGCGGCGATCATGAATTTCCCATGGCGCAGGCGGAGACAGAAAGCCGGTACAGGCTGCCTGATTATCCGAAGACGAAGATGGGCATTGTGAAGTGGCCGATGTCGGTCATCCGTCTGCAAAGCGAGAGCGCATCTGAGCTATCTGGCGCGGCGGACACCATCCTGCGGGCATGGCGCGGTTATACTGATGAAGCGGCGGATATCCTCGCTTATTCAGGAGAAACACCGCACAATACAATTACGCCGATAGCCCGGCGGAGAAACGGTTTATTCGAATTAGATCTCGTCCTCAGAAATAACCGCACCTCTGATGAACATCCGCTGGGAATTTTTCATCCCCATCAGGAAGTTCATCATCTGAAAAAAGAAAATATCGGACTGATTGAGGTGATGGGGCTGGCGATTCTGCCGGGGCGTCTTGAACAAGAGATGAAACGCACGGCTGAAGCGCTGTGTTCACCGGACCCGGATGCGGCCTTGACGGCCGATCCTTCTGCGGCCAAGCATAAAGATTGGGCGCTCGGCGTGCTGCATAAGCGGAAGGTAACGAAAGAAAACGCGGAACAGATTCTAAAAGAAGAAATCGGCCATGTCTTTGCGCGGATATTGGAGCATGCCGGCGTCTTTAAACAGACAGAGGAAGGCAGAGCGGCTTTCCGGCGGTTTATCGGCCATTTGCACGCTCTGCCTGAAAAAAGCCTCGTCCCTTAAGGGACGAGGCTTTTTTTTTATCCTCTGCTTCTGGCGATCAGGCTGAACAAGAATACCACGATCGCCGCTCCGATGATTGCCGGAATGATGGCAAAGCCGGCAAGGTGAGGGCCCCATGTGCCGAGCAGGCCGTGCCCGATCCATGCGCCGATCAGACCTGCGATCATTGACCCGATAATCCCCCCGGGCATACTTCCTTTTACAAATAAACTTCCGATCCAGCCGATAATAATGGCAACAATCAGAGATACGATAAAACTCATAAATATCACTTCCTATTTTTTATTATTTATGCCTATATGATTCCTTCGTTTTGTCTATATTAAACATATGAATGTGTTTTTTATAATGAACATATCAAGGCGCGTTCCGGTCTTTTTTTTCCCTATGCGTTGCGTTAAAATGGTAACCGTGTGAAAAGGTGAGAGCAAAGGGAAAAATATTTTCTTTATGGAATGGTTAACAAAATGAAACTTTTTGTTGACCCGCGTTTTTTATTGTGGTAAACCTTTATTTGGTATTATTCATTCTCACTATCTTTTTTCTCTATATATGCTAAATGATCTAAAACTTTTTATGTTTGATTTACGCAAGTGAAAAAAGTTCATGCATTTTTTGACGATTTTGTGACATTAGGGCGAAAAAAAGATGAACTTTAGAAAAAAATAAAGCTAATAAGGGCAGATTTTGATAGCATAACAAGGTAGATAGAGAAAAGATTTTGAGAAAGTACATTTCAGATTCACTACATCAATAGGAAGGATGGTGATCTTCTTGTTCAGAGCATTTAAACCGTTACTTTTATTAGCGATGTTGGCTGTTGTTTTCGTACTGGGCGGATGCAGCGACATTTCCGTGTTAGATCCGAAAGGACCTGTAGCAGACCAGCAAAAAGATCTGATTCTCTTGTCAATCGGATTTATGCTGTTCATTGTCGGCGTCGTATTCGTACTATTTACAATCATTTTAGTGAAATACCGCGACCGCAAAGGCAAAGACAGCGGAAATTACAAGCCTGAGATGCACGGCAACACGTTCTTAGAAGTAGTCTGGACAGTGATCCCAATTTTAATTGTCATTGCACTTTCTGTGCCTACCGTACAGACGATATATTCGTTAGAAAAAGCGCCTGAAGCGACTAAGGATAAAGAACCGCTTGTCGTTTATGCTACTTCGGTAGACTGGAAATGGGTATTCAGCTACCCTGAGCAGGATATTGAGACGGTAAATTACCTGAACATTCCTGTAGACCGTCCGGTATTATTTAAAATTTCTTCAGCAGATTCAATGGCGTCGCTATGGATTCCTCAGCTTGGGGGACAAAAATACGCGATGGCGGGAATGCTGATGGATCAATACTTACAGGCTGACAAAGTGGGAACATATGAAGGCCGCAACGCGAACTTCACCGGCGAACACTTTGCCGACCAGAAATTCAACGTAAAAGCCGTTACGCAAAAAGACTTTAACAGCTGGGTGAAAAAAGCCCAAAGCAATTCTCCAAAGCTGACGAAAGAGAAGTATGACGAACTGATGCTTCCGGAGAATGTCGGTAAATTAACGTTCTCTTCTACACACTTAAAATACGTTGACCACGGCCAAGATGCCGAATATGCGATGGAGGCGCGCAAACGCCTTGGCTACAAAGCCGTATCACCGCACTCTAAAACAGATCCGTGGGAAAATGTAAAGAAAAACGAATTTAAAGTATCCGACGATAAACAAGATTGAAATTGAACAAGAAAGGAGGAAGCCCGAATGAAATTGAGATGGGATGAATTTTTTGTAACAGGTGACCCATTAATTCTGGGCGCACAAGTTTCCATTGCGCTTTCCACTATTGCTATCATCGTTGTACTCACATACTTCAAAAAGTGGAAATGGCTCTGGTCTGAATGGCTTACATCTGTAGACCATAAGAAACTTGGAATCATGTACATTATCTCTGCTGTTATCATGCTGTTCCGCGGCGGGGTAGACGGCTTGATGATGCGTGCCCAGTTAGCGCTTCCTAATAACAATTTTTTAGACTCAAACCACTATAATGAGATCTTTACGACTCACGGTACGATCATGATTATCTTCATGGCGATGCCGTTTTTAATCGGTCTGATCAACGTTGTCGTACCTTTGCAGATCGGTGCGCGCGACGTAGCATTCCCGTACTTGAACAACCTGAGTTTCTGGACGTTCTTCGTAGGTGCGATGCTATTCAATATTTCTTTCGTTATCGGGGGTTCTCCGAACGCAGGCTGGACGAGTTACATGCCGCTGGCAAGCAACGACATGAGCCCTGGGCCTGGTGAGAACTTCTACCTGCTCGGTCTTCAGATTGCCGGTATCGGTACGCTGATGACGGGTATCAACTTTATGGTGACAATCCTGAAAATGCGTACGAAAGGCATGACGCTGATGCGTATGCCGATGTTCACATGGACGACGCTGATTACAATGGTTATTATCGTATTCGCCTTCCCTGTTCTGACAGTGGCATTGGCGCTCTTATCATTTGACCGTTTGTTCGGCGCTCACTTCTTCACGCTGGAAGCCGGCGGTATGCCGATGCTTTGGGCTAACTTATTCTGGATTTGGGGACACCCTGAAGTTTATATCGTTATCTTACCGGCATTCGGTATTTTCTCTGAAATTATTTCAGCTTTTGCAAGAAAGCAGTTATTCGGTTACAAAGCGATGGTCGGCTCTATTATCGCCATTTCCGTCCTGAGTTTCCTTGTATGGACTCACCACTTCTTCACAATGGGGAACAGTGCGTCTGTTAACTCTTTCTTCTCGATTACAACGATGGCGATTTCGGTTCCGACCGGGGTTAAAATCTTTAACTGGCTCTTTACGATGTATAAAGGCCGAATCAGTTTTACAACACCGATGCTTTGGGCGCTTGCGTTCATCCCGAACTTCGTTGTCGGCGGGGTAACAGGGGTTATGCTCGCGATGGCTGCAGCGGATTATCAATACCATAATACGTACTTCCTTGTATCTCACTTCCACTATGTGCTGATCGCGGGGACGGTATTTGCGTGTTTCGCAGGATTTATTTTCTGGTATCCGAAAATGTTCGGCCACAAGCTGAACGAAAGAATCGGAAAATGGTTCTTCTGGATCTTTATGATCGGATTTAATGTATGTTTCTTCCCTCAATACTTCCTGGGGCTGCAAGGTATGCCTCGCCGTATTTACACTTACGGACCGAATGACGGATGGACTGCATTAAACTTTATTTCAACTGTCGGAGCCTTCATGATGGGTGTCGGATTCTTAATCCTTTGCTACAACATCTACTACAGCTTCCGCTACTCTACTCGCGAGATCAGCGGAGATTCATGGGGCGTGGGACGTACGCTTGAGTGGGCGACTTCATCTGCGATTCCGCCGCACTACAACTTTGCGGTGCTTCCTGAAGTGAAATCTCAAGATGCGTACCTGCAATTGAAAGAAGACAAAACGGATATTCATCCGGAAAGCAAATTCAAGAAAATCCATATGCCGCACAACTCCGGCAGACCGCTTATTATGTCAGTCGCGTTCGGTTTTGCAGGCTTCGGACTTGTATTTGAATGGTTCTGGATGGGCATTGTCGGCTTGATCGGCATTCTGCTTTGCATGGTGCTTCGTTCATTTGAATATGACAATGGCTACTATATACCTGTTGAGGAAATAAAAGAGACGGAAAGAAAGATTTCCGAATAAAGGAGGCGTGATTTATGGAACATGCAGAACACGGCAATTCTAACGCGCCTATGGAATATCAATCTGAAACCGGCAGACTCAATATTCTCGGGTTTTGGATCTTTTTAGGGGCAGAGATTGTGTTGTTCTCAACACTATTTGCAACCTTCTTCGTTCTTCAAAGAAGAACAGCAGGAGGGGTCTTACCGGCTGAATTATTTGAAGTGAAGCTTGTCATGATCATGACATTCCTGCTTCTGATCAGCAGTTTCACCTGCGGGATCGCTGTTCATGAAATGCGTCGCGGAAGTTTAAAAGGCGTCGTCATTTGGACGATCATTACGCTTCTTCTCGGCGCGGGCTTCGTCGGATGTGAGCTTAACGAGTTCATCCATTATGTACATGAAGGAGCATCTCTCGGTACAAGTGCTTTCTGGTCTGGATTCTTCGTCCTTCTGGGAACGCACGGAACGCACGTAACGATCGGTATCTTCTGGATTACCGGCATCTTACTGCAATTGAAGAAACGCGGATTAACACCGCAGACGTCTTCAAAAATCTTTATCTCAAGTTTATACTGGCACTTCTTAGACGTTGTTTGGATTTTCATCTTTACAGGCGTCTATCTCATCGGATTGGGGGGACTATAATATGGCAAACAAATCTGCTGAACACAGCCACTTTCCGTGGAAGCATATCGTAGGTTTTGCGTTGTCTATTATTCTGACCCTGCTGGCCCTTTGGGTTGCGGTATACACAGATTTAAGTTCATCAGCAAAACTCTGGATTATTTTCGGATTCGCATTTATTCAAGCCGGCCTGCAGCTTCTCATGTTCATGCACATGACAGAAAGCGAAAACGGCGGAATACAAGTCGGAAACACGCTCTTCGGATTTTTCGGAGCGATTGTCATCATCCTTGGTTCCATCTGGATCTTTGCGGCGCACTACCAACACGGTGACCATATGGATGGAAACCCTCCAGGCGGTGCAAAACAACATTCCGAACATAAGGAATAAAAAGAAACCCTCTTCGTTCAGGCGAAGAGGGTTTTTTGTGCCTTTATCGGCTTCTTCTCCGGCGCAGGCGCGGAAGACCGTAAATGATAAAGGCGGCGATATGGGCAACGATGACGTTGACGGCAAACAGGATAATCATGAGTGTGTGGCCGAGAGGGGATAGACTGCTGGTTGCGTAAAAGTAGAAGAAAACCCACATTAAAATGATTGGCGGTATGGCCGAGAGGGCCACTTTTTTGTTATCCAGCCAGATAAAGAGGGGTGTTGCGCTTGCGACCAGTAAATAAGCAAAAAACATGTCCATCTTACGTGTCTCCTTTCATTTTATGGCAACGTTTCCAAAATGAAATACAGAGAATAAAATGTGTCTGTTTTGTGGTCGTTTTTTGAATATTTTGTTACAATTATTATACCATGTTTTCCAATTTTTGATACCTCTTTTTCGAGAAATGTATTGCAACTATTGCCCCATTTTTGAATAGGTACAAGAAACCGGAAAGGTCAACCACCCTGTCACATTTCCATACAATGGAGTGGCGCAGGCTGTGAACATTTGCTATGGTCAAAGAAAATATGCACAGCAAGGGTGGTTGAAGTGCACGTAAGGAAAGAAGATGTAACAGCGCCGGATGTCATTGCGCTTTTGCAGGCGCATCTGAAGAGCATGACCCTGCATTCTCCCCCGGAGAGTATACACGCGCTCAATGCGGACCGCCTGCGCCAGCCTGACGTTACGTTTTGGAGTGCGAGGGAAGACGGCGTCCTGCTCGGCTGCGGCGCCTTAAAGGAGCTGAACAGCCGGCACGGTGAGGTGAAATCAATGAAAACCTCTCCGCAGCATGTCAGAAAAGGCGCAGCCAAACGAATCCTTCACCATATAATTGAAGAAGCAAAGCAAAGAGGCTATCAGCGGATCAGCTTGGAAACCGGTTCGATGGATGCTTTTCTCCCCGCCAGGCGCCTGTATGAAAAAACCGGGTTTCAATATTGTGGACCGTTTGCAGACTACAATGAGGACCCGAACAGTTTGTTTATGACATTAAACATGAGCTGAATCCCCTTTTCTGACGAGAAGGGGTTTTTTTATCGGAAAAGTTTCACCATGACCGAAACATTTCCTTTTCTGACACGTCATATGTCGTGTAGTCCCCAAACCGTAAAAAGAAACAACCTCATCATGTTTTCTTGAACGGTGTTCATGTATAATAAACAATAGTGACTTCCGATGAAAATGTAAGGCGGGATAGAATGAGTCGATATAAGAAACAGCAAAATCCCTATTATCAGGGGGATTTGATTTTTATATTTGGTGTGTTTTTAATAATTAGTGTTGCGGCGATTTATGCGGCCGGACAGTTCGGGCAGTATGGAGATAATGCTTGGATGAAACAAGTTATTTTTTATATCGTTGGTGCTGGGCTAATAGGGTTATTGCTTTATTTCGATTTGGAACAGTTAGAGAAGCTTAGCATTTATGTTCTAGCTGCTGGAGTACTTTCATTACTCCTTTTGCGAATTGCGCCGGAATCCATAGCACCAATAAAGAATGGAGCTAAAAGTTGGTTTCAGTTTGGTAAATTTACCCTCCAGCCATCTGAGTTTACGAAAATAGGAATTATGATGATGGTCGCGTCCATTATATCGAAGGCAAGCCCGAAAGATCAAAGATCACTTCGGGAAGATGTGAATCTGCTTTTGAAAATTGCGGCATGGACAGTGATTCCGATCGGACTGATCGTTTTGCAGGATGCCGGAACGGGAGCGATCTGTCTGTTTATCGTTATGGTGATGGTGTTTATGTCGGGTGTGAACTGGAAGCTGATCACCATTATCGGCGGATCAGCCGCCCTTGTTGTCGCCCTTTTCTTAGCGCTCGTAATTGAATTTCCCCATGTGGCAAATTCAATCGGCATTGCGGACTATCAAATTAACCGGATTACATCGTGGATGTCTGATTCAAGCGCGGCTACGACACAGGCAGAGAGTGACAAAAGCTGGCAGGTGGATCAGGCCGTTATGGCGATCGGCTCGGGCGGTATTACCGGAAACGGCGTTCATAATCTAAAAGTGTACGTGCCTGAAGGACAGACCGACTTTATCTTTGCGATTTTGGGTGAAAGTTTCGGGTTTTTAGGCTGTGCCATTGCGGTTGTCATGTTTTTCTTTTTAATTTACAGGCTTGTGGTGCTGATTGACCGTCTGCATGCCTTTAACCGATTCGGCGCATTCTTTTGCGTAGGATTTACTGCACTTATCGTGATTCACACCTTCCAGAACATCGGGATGAATATCGGCATTATGCCGGTTACCGGAATTCCGCTGCTGTTTGTCAGCTATGGAGGGAGCTCGGTGCTATCTACATTGATCAGCTTCGGGATTGTATATAACGCAAGTGTGCAGCTGACGAAATATAAAAGTTATTTGTTCAATTCATAATGTCAGGCGGCTCGTTTTTCGGGCTGTCTTTTTTTGTTCAGAGCATTTTGCTTTTGACATGATTCCCTTTGGGATATGATATATAGAGAAGGAGGCTTTTTATATGAACAATACCATCGAAACTATACTTAATCATCGGTCGATCCGATCATTTACTGACGAGCTGCTGACAGCAGAAGAGATAGATACATTAGTGAAAAGCGCCCAGGCGGCGTCAACATCCAGTTACGTGCAGGCTTACTCCATCATCGGCGTAACTGATCCGGAGAAAAAGCAAAAGCTGGCGGCGCTGGCCGGAAATCAGCCTTACGTCGAGAATAACGGGCACTTGTTTGTGTTTTGCGCTGATTTGTACCGTCATAAAAAACTTGCTGAAGAAAAAGGCGAAAACATTACAGAGCTTCTTGAGAATACGGAAATGTTTATGGTCAGCGTCATTGATGCCGCACTTGCTGCACAAAACGTAAGTGTTGCCGCAGAATCAATGGGCCTTGGCATTTGTTACATCGGAGGCATTCGGAATGAGCTTGATCAGGTGACGGAAGTGCTCGGTACACCTGACCATGTGCTGCCGCTGTTCGGTCTGGTAGTCGGCCACCCCGCTCATCCGTCAGGTCAAAAGCCGCGTTTGCCGAAACAAGCCGTATATCATGAAAACACGTATGATACGAATGACGAAAACTTCCGCAGTTATATGAAGGAATATGATGAAACCATCTCCGATTATTATGATAAACGGACAAACGGCAAGCGGGTTGAAACATGGTCTGATCAAATTCTGCAGTTCATGAAACAAAAACCGAGAACGTATTTAAATCAATACGTAAAAGATAAAGGTTTTCAAAAAAATTAAGAAAAACCTCTCCTGACGGGAGAGGTTTTTTTATGTTTCACGTGTAACATATTTCGACAAAATGGAACATCTGCGATGATGTACAGTTTCAAAATTTGATGAGTTGCCGTTCCGGGTTTTGAACTTTCACATATCGTCTTTTTTTCATTAATAATCGAGACTACATTCAATACACAACAGAGCAGCTCTGTTTGCCTTAGTACATCTTTGAACCGAAGTTCTAAAACAGTGAATAACGTGAATATGGCTGATCTCTGTATATAAGTGAAGTTAATTGACTTAACTGGCAGTCTCATTCCTCATCGTCTTATTATAATTCATAGCAAACGGACGCCTGCGTCTCCAGAACCGTGCTAATAAACTTAGCGATGTCTTGATGAACCGGGTGTGTAAGGTACTCTTCCATATCCCCCAAGGAAGCAAACTTAGTGATCAGAATCAAATCATATCCTGAAGGGGCAGGGCGAATGTTAGCTTCAACCTGAACATCGAGAAGAACGTCTATTTTTCCCTTCATGCCCAGCAGAACGGTTTGAACTTGCTTGATATGCTCTGGGCTCATGTCCTTCAGCTTCAGCAGCACGTTATTTACTATCATTTTTATGTTCCTCCTGGTTTCTTATCTGGATTACCGTTTCTGTTTGTTCGGGTTCTTTAGAAAGCTGGATCGCAAGCTGCTTAATCTTGTGGTTATGAATCTGAAAATAAAAATCTAAATAGAGAGGGTTCGGCAGGCTGGTTTTGTCAAAATCGCCGTCAACCTTAAAAACCGCCGTGATTTCCGCCTTATCCTGTCTATGCCTTTGTAAGTCAAGCGTTACTTTTGCATCAAAATGATGTTCGTCACTCCATTTTCTTATAGCGGATTTGCCTGCCCACACTTTGCCTTCATCAAAGATCATAGCATCCTCCGAAAAACAGTTGATATAGGCATCCGGGTCGGGTTTATTGGAAGCGGCTATAAAATCTTGTATAACTTGCGGAAGAGCACTAGGCTCCATAAGATCAACTCCTTTGTCATTTCGTTAAACGGTGCGGATGGTTCCGCCGTCAATAACATATTCACAACCCGTTACATAAGAGGCTCTGCTTGACGCAAGGAATGCGGCAAGCTCGGCAACCTCCTCAGGTTGAGCCGGACGGCCGAGGGGAATGCCGCCAAGCTCGTCCATTAACTGCTGACGGGCGGCTAGATAGTCGGTTCCGGCTTGTTTAGCCATTCTCTCAATTAACTGTTCAGCTGCTTCTGTTTCGGTAAATCCCGGTGCTAGCGCGTTGATTCTTATCCCCTCAGGGCCGAATTGGGTCGCCAGGTTTTTACTGTAGTTAACTAGTGCAGCTTTGGCAGCCGAATAAGGCATGGTCATGTTGCCCGGCAGCTTTCGTTGAATAGATGATATATGGACAATCACTCCGCTTTGCTGCTTGACCATGTAAGGCAGAAATCCGCGATCGAGGCGGACGGAAGAAAACAGATTTGCGTTAAACGCTGTCTGCCAATCCTCGTCTGTTAAAGCTAAAGCCCCTGCCGTGCTACTTGAGGAACCTCCGACATTATTAATCAAAATATCCAGACCGCCGAATTTATGAATTGTTTCCTTAATGATATGATCTATGCCTTCTGGAAGGCAGACATCGGCCTGAATAAACCCTGCGCCTTCAGGCAATGCCTCGGGTAATGATCTTGCCGTAGCTATAACTTCAGCTCCTGCCGCATGCAGACGTTTGACGATGGCTCTGCCGATTCCCCGTGTTCCGCCGGTCACTAGGATCCGTTTACCTGCAAATTCTTTGCTCATATTTAATAAGTACGGACTGTTTTCCATCGTTCTGCTGAATCCTCCTTCAAATGTTGAGTACAAGTCTAGTTTAATCAACAGAACCTGACAGCATCGTGTCCAGTTACCTCAAATATTTTTCGGCCATTCTGGCAGTGCGATTTTTCATTTCCAGTCTGACAGATGCCGGCTCAATGACTTCCAGTAAATCTCCAAAGGAAAGTAGATAGTGATAAAGCCATTCACCGGGAGGAATATCTGAAGTGACCCGGAAAGACCCGTCTTCCAGTTTTAAAATGTCTTCTTCTTTAAACTCATCCACGATTCGATAGGCTCCCGCTTGGTCTATTTTTAATACCAGAGGGATTCTCTGCGGTTCTTTAACCGATTCTTCTGCAGAAGAAGTCATGGAAGGCTCCGACCAGCCATGCTGAAGGTGAAGTCCCATCTCCTCTCCGGTTAAAAGTCGGACATTCGACATTCTGTTAATTTTAAAGGTTCTTAAAGCGTTTTTTTCGAAACTGAAGGCTTCAATGTACCACGCTCTATCTTTAAAAAGCAGTTTCATTGGCGCGGCTCTCCGGCTTTTTTGTTCTCCGGCAGCACTCAAATAGGTAAATGAAATCACTTTCTGCTCCAAGATTGCCTGTTTCAGAAGTACAAACAGCTCTTTTTGTTTTTGCCCGCTTCCCCATGAGGAAAAATCCACTTCAATCCAGTTGATGCTGTTTTTCCTGAAAAGGCTGCTCAATTTCTCAAAAATCGCATTGGAATCAGGGTATTGGGCAGCGGCTAAGCTTTGGAGAGCAAAAAGGATCTCATCCTGCTCCTTGTCGGTAAGCATAGATTTGTTCAGAACAAACCTGTCGGAAAGGGAAATGCCGCCCCCTTTCCCTTGTACGGTATAAATCGGAATTCCAGCCTGGCTTAAAGCCTCAACATCCCTATAGATCGTTCTGACAGACACCTCAAAACGCTCAGCCAGCTCTGGTGCCGTAACGGTTCCATTTTCCAATAAAATATAAATCACTTGAAATAATCTGCTGATTTGCATCCACTCACCTCTGGGTTTTTAGTATATCCATTAAAACTTGACAACAAGATGTCAGGTTAAAATAATTTCTTAAAATCTCCCTCTTTGTAAATGTTAACATGGCTGAAGTTCCGAGCCACTCGTCTACGGACACACAGCCAGCATGCCGATATCGCTTGCAATGGAAACAAAAGAAGCAATCAGGTGGTATTGCAGTATTCCTTGAGGTTAAAGATAAAGGCAGCCCGTTTGGCATTTGTGAGGTCGCGAGGAAGCTAAATCATCGTAATAACAAACCAAGATGACGAAGAAAGTCGCCAGACTTCATATGATCGGCCTAGCAGTGGTACGATGTTGAGGAGGTGACAGTGATGATTTCATTAAGTATATTAGATCAATCTCCTGTATCAGAAGGGAGTACTGCAGAGAGTGCGCTGCGGGATACAGTGAGGCTCGCGCAGGAGGCGGAGAAACTCGGATATAAGAGGTTCTGGGTGTCAGAGCATCATTTTTCAGAGCGATTGGCGGGTTCAAGCCCTGAAGTGCTCATCAGCCATATTGCGGCGAAAACGAACAGAATCCGTGTAGGCTCGGGCGGTGTCATGCTTCCGCATTACAGCGCATATAAGGTGGCGGAGAATTTCCGCGTGCTTGAAGGTTTGACGCCGGGCAGAATTGATCTCGGATTGGGACGGGCGCCGGGCGGAATGCCGATCGCGTCATGGGCGCTGAATGACGGCGGGAAGCGGAATGCTGATCAATACCCGCAGCAGATTCGTGAGCTGGCGATGTATTTGCATGATACAGCCGACGAAAATCACCGTTTTCCGAATCTGACGGCATCACCCCTTATTAAGACTGCGCCGGAAATCTGGCTTCTCGGTTCTTCGGGGGAAAGCGCGCTTCTGAGCGCAGAAAATGGAGCAGGCTATATGTTTGCCCATTTTATTAATGGAGAAGGCGGAGAAAGCACGACGGCACAATATAAGCGCCGATTTAAACCTTCTGTATTAGGAAAAGAACCAAAAACGGCCGTGGCGGTATTTGTACTGTGCGCGGATACTGAAGAGAAAGCGGAGGAACTCGCGGCCGTCATGGATTATACGCTTCTTGCGGGTGAACAGGGGATTCCGCTTCAGGGCGTACCGTCTTACGAAACCGTCCGCGGCAATACGTATACACCGTATGAACAAAGACGAATTGCTGATAATCGGAATCGAATGATCATCGGAACAAAGCAGCAAGTGAAAGAACAGATTCTGGCTCTCAGTAAAGCATATGGAACGGAAGAAGTGATGGCTGTGACCATTACTCATCAGTTTGAAGATAAACTTCAGTCGTACCGGCTGCTTCGCGAAGCCTTTGCCGAATGATCAGAAAGAAACCCTGCTGATGCTTCAGCAGGGTTGTTTGGTTATTCAATGATAAAAGGTTTTTCAGTCAGCACCTGGCTTGATTTCCCTTTGTTCGCGGCATAGGCCAGCATGTAATATTCTCCTGCCGGCAGTGCGGTGTCACCATTGACTTTGCCGTTCCAGTCGAAATATTGATAGCCTTTATCCTGCTTTTTGTAAATGCCGGCTTGGCCGACAAAGTCAAGGTTGCTGTCATATACAAGGAAGGCAAGCTCTTCGGCTCCCGCCGGAAGATAGGTTTCAATTTGGTAGGTTCCCTGCGTGGTGCCGTCCTGCACGTCGATTGACGTCACGCGCGGATAGTCCGGCTCTTTTACAATCAGCAGCGTCGGCACTTTTGCGACTGTTTTTCCGCCTTCACGCACTGTGACTGTTCCCTCATAGGTGCCTGCCTTTACTTTTTTGGCATTGACCTTTACCTTCGCATTGACTTTTCCGATTTGATGAGCGGGGACCACGACCCGGTCTGAGCCCGAAACGGTAATGCCCGTGCTGTTGAAAGAGTACTCGAGCTGATATGATTTTCTGATGGACGATTGGTTTTCAATCGTAAAGGTTTCTTTTTTCGTTTCATTGCCTTTGTCTTTCATAAACGTTCCGTAAGAATAACTTCCCGGTGCGACAAGAGAGTCTGCTTTGATCGCCTTCATGATTCTGATGCTTCCGGCACCTTGCGCATTATGCGGGTATACATCACCGTCCGCGTCCGTTAAGGTGTCGGCCGTATTCATGAGAGCGGCTTTTATTTGTTCCGGACTCCATTTCGGTTTGGCCTGCTTGATGACGGCAGCTGCGCCGGCTACGTGCGGGGAGGCCATGCTCGTTCCCTGCTTCGATCCGTAGCCGTACGGGTTGGCCGGATCATGCGTCGGAATGGTGCTGACGATGTTTACGCCGGGAGCTGAGACATCCGGTTTAATCATCCATGTGTCCATAACAGGACCGCGAGACGAGAAGTCTGCCATTTGTTCAGTGAGCGATTTAGCCACTGATAAATTGAATGTCGCTTTTGTGCTGCCCGCTTTTAATTGGCTGACGAGTTTTTCGCCGTCTTCTGATGAAAGCTTAATCGTCGGCACGGACATGCCCGGTACATTGGCTTCAATTTCTCCCGGGGCATTGTTATACACAACCATACCGATCGCGCCCGCTTTTTTGGCGTTGTCGGCTTTATCCACAAAGGCGATGCTGCCCCGTTTGACGACTGCGACTTTTCCTTTCAGATCTTTGCCTTCAAAATCTTTTTGCTCGCCGATACCCGCTTCTATGAGCTCTGTTTCTTTTTTATTCAATGCTTTGATGTCATCTTCTTTGTTATAGCCCATCACTTTCGCTGAGGAATAAGAACCGAAGGAGACGGCATATTCATTCAGCGGCAGCTGTGTCGCTCCGACGGAGATGGCTTCTCTGGACGTTCCCGGAGAGCCGACGGTCCAATTGTTCGGCCCGCTGTTTCCGTTTGATGTAACGGCCGTGACGCCTTCTGACATCGCCCAGTCAAGCGCCGTGCTTGTCGCCCAGTCCGGGTTATTCACAGAATTGCCGAGCGAGAGGTTCATGACATTCGCTCCGTCCTGTACGGCGCGTTCGATACCGGCGATGACGTTCTCAGTTGTTCCGCTTCCGCCGGGACCGAGCACACGGTAGGCAAGGAGCGTTGCATCAGGCGCGACGCCTTTAATCGTTCCGTTTGCGGCTACTGTGCCCGCGACGTGAGTTCCGTGGTCAGTCGCCGCGCCTCTCGGATCACCGGACGGCGTTTCTTCAGGATCGTAATCGTTATCCACAAAATCATATCCTTTATATTGTCCGAAATTTTTCTTTAAGTCAGGGTGTTTATATTCGACGCCCGTATCAATAATGGCAACTTTGACGCCTTTACCCGTATAGCCGAGCTTCCACGCGTCATTTGCCCCGATATAAGGCGCGCTGTCATCCATCTGCGGAGACACGGCATCCTTAGCAAGGGTGATGTCTTTATCTTTCAGCTGATCGGTATGATAGGTGACATTCGGATAAACCGCTTTGATATCCTGATCACTCAGCAGTTTCGGGATTTCATTGGCCGGGAGTTTCATGGAGAAACCGGAAAACACTTGCTCATATTCCCTGTTGATCTTTCCGTGTTTAATGGTTTTGAGCGCTTTGTTTTTTACCTTTGCGCGTTCGCTTTTCAGCTTGTTTTTTGATTGGGTTTTACCGAGTTCCTTTGCTTCCGCGAGTGACTTTTCCTTCAGCTCTACGATGACCGTCGTTTGTTTGCCGGTAGTCATATCAATGTCACCGAACACCTCTGCCTTCTCAAGATCAGGAGCTTGAGATTTTGAAGCCGGCGCCGCCTGTGAACTTGTGGATAAGGTAAAGGATAAGACAAAAGCCGGAAGAAGATAACGGATGATTCCTTTTTTCAATCGTGTTTCCCCCTTTTTCTTTATCTAAATTAGAAATCTAGTATATATTTCTCGAAAATTCAAAATATTCCTTGTGACATAGGACTCATTTCTGGAAATTGGTCTGTGAATAAGGAGGGAGTTATACACAGAATCCTGTGTATAACTGAATAAATTTGTGTATATATATTGTTGGGAACGAATGTTCCTATACAAAATATAGATCGGTTTTGTGGATATGTGGATATCACCTGTGTTTAAGCTGTGCTTAACCAAGGGATAAAGTGTGTATAACTTTTTTTAACCGCTTCTCCATTTTTCAGGTCATTTCCATCAGCTTTCAACAAAACTTCTGAAAACTAGTTTGTTTTTTCACTCATATTGTGACAAACAATTCGCCCGGCCGCGTCTATCATAGAGTCATAGGGTTGCTAGACCCGCTAGTTTTTAGCGGAGAAGGATCGGCCGCCTTTTCCGTTAAAGCGGAGAGAAAACAGGCCTGCGAACAAGCTGTCTGTCAAAAAGAAGCGGAGGGATGATTTGCAATGAAACGTTTGCTGGTATCTTTACGGGTGTGGATGGTCTTTCTGATGAACTGGATGGCGCCGGGTAACGGAAGATATCAATTAGCCGCTGTGTACGGAAACCAAGCTGTCTATTATAAGAAAGCGAAACGGACGGCTCGGGCATTTTCGTTTGTGAGCCGAGTCCGATCGGCGGATCTGACCGATGAGACGAAATCGGCCTGCGGCAGGCTGGATAAAAACCGGTGGGTGCCGGTCCGCAAAGAATTGCCGAAACGGGAGCGCGCAGGTCCGGTGCCTTTACATCATATGAAAAAGAGGGTACAATCCCACTAAACATATGAACGGGAGCGAACCTCTTGAGAATAGACAAAGTATTAAATAACAATGCGGCGTTAATAAAAGAAGACGGACGGGAAAAGATCGTAATGGGGCCCGGAATCGCTTTTCAAAAGAGAAAAAATGATGTGATTCAAAAACATAAAATTGAAAAAATATTTGTCGTGCACGACGAAAATGAAAAGTTCAAACAAGTGTTAGAAACGCTTCCCGAAGAGCATATAGAAGCGGCTGAGGATATCATCAGCCATGCGGAGGGAGAGCTTGCGGCGCCTTTGAGTGATCATATCCACATTGCGCTGGCGGACCATTTATCCTTTGCGATCGAAAGGATTCAAAACGGCTTTCAGGTGCATAACCGATTGCTTCATGAAATTAAGGCGCTCTATAAAAAAGAATATGAAATCGGCCGTTGGGCGGTCGAACACGTGAAACGAACCCTCGGTATATCATTGCCTGACGATGAGGCGGGGTATATCGCGCTTCATATCCATACTGCCAAGGCGGATGCCAAAAGCATGTATTCGGCGATGAAGCATACAACCATGATCAAAGAAATGATCGAAAAGATCGAATCCTTTTTTGAACAGAAGGTTGATGAAGAAAGTATTTCCTATCAGCGCCTCGTCACGCACTTGCGGTATGCGGTCAGCCGGTTGGATTCAAATGAAGCTCTTCACTCCATGGACGAGGAGATGCTTTATTTCATCCAAAAAAAGTATCCGTTTGCTTATCGGTGTGCGCTTGAACTGGCGGCGTTTTTAAAAAATGAATATGATTTGGAACTGCCGGAATCCGAGGCCGGCTATATTACGCTGCATGTCCAGCGTCTTCAAAAAACCCCGGAATAACGTGTCTGTTTGGAGAAACAGACTTTTTTTTGAAAATATATTGACGAAAGCGCTGTCATGAAATAAAATGATAGCGCATTATAAAACTGAATCCGGCGGGATTGTGACTGGTTATGCAGGCAAGACCTAAAATTTGCGTACATGAAAAAGGGATCATACTGACCTTTTTCGTTGGCGAATTTTAGGTCTTTTTTGATTTTGGAAAGGGGGAAACGTAATGGATTATCAAAAAACGGCAAAACAGCTTATTAAACATATCGGAGGGGAATCAAACGTCATCAGCGCGACACATTGCGCGACGCGGCTCAGGCTCGTCATTCAGGATGAACAGAAGATCAGCCAGGCCGGCATTGAAGAAATAGAAGGCGTAAAAGGGGCTTTCAGCAGCTCGGGACAATATCAGATTATATTCGGCACCGGGCTCGTGAATAAAGTGTATGACGCTTTTTCAAAAGAAGCCGATTTGGGGCGGGAAGATCGCGAGACCCATCAGGACGCAGCGAAAAAAAAGCTGAACCCGGCCGCAAGATTGGCGAAAACACTGTCTAACATATTCGTTCCCATCATTCCGGCTATCGTGGCAAGCGGTCTTTTAATGGGACTGCTCGGCATGATGAAGGCCTTTCATTGGGTGTCTGAACAATCTCCAATGTTTATTCTTCTCAATATGTTTTCAAGCGCGGCTTTTCTCTTTCTGCCCATATTCATCGGGTTCAGCGCGGCAAAGGAATTTGGCGGAAATCCCTATCTCGGGGCGGTGCTCGGCGGAATTATGATTCATCCGGTGCTTTTGAACCCATGGGGGCTTGCGGATTCAGCGCCTGATTTTATGGAACTCTTCGGTTTCCACATTGCGCTTCTCGGCTACCAAGGAACGGTCATCCCCGTACTGTTAGCCGTTTATATTATGAGCAAGGTGGAAAAAGGCACGAGGAAAATTGTGCCTCACGCTTTAGATTTATTGGTCACGCCGTTTGTCACGGTGATTGTGACCGGATTTATTACCTTTATCGCAATCGGTCCGCTTGGCAGGGCGATCGGATCAGGCATTACCGTCTCGCTGATGTATGTGTATGATCATGCGGGCATTGTTGCAGGACTTCTTTTCGGAGGGGCTTACCCGCTTATTGTGCTTACCGGTGTGCATCATAGCTTTCATGCGATTGAGGCCGGCCTCATCGCTGATTTGGGCAGAAACTATATCCTTCCTATCTGGTCGATGGCGAATGTCGCCCAGGGCGCGGCGGGACTGGCTGTATTTTTCCTGACGAAAAAAGTGAAAGTGAAAGAAATCGCTCTGCCTGCCGCGTTTTCCGCTTTTCTCGGCGTAACCGAGCCCGTCATTTTCGGGGTGAACCTTAGATACCGCAAGCCGTTTATCGCGGGAATGATCGGCGGAGCGCTGGGAGGCGCCTATGTCGTGGTGACCGGTGTCGCCGCCAATGCCTACGGTCTGAGCGGAATTCCGATGATTGCCATCACGGCTCCGCTCGGTTTAGGAAATCTCATAAACTATCTGATCGGGATGGGCATCGCCTCTGTGACGGCGTTTATTGCCGCTTACATTATGGGAGCTAAAGAAAAGGAGGCCGCCAAATGAGTACACTGGATCAAGAGCTGCGCATGCAGGCTGAGGAAGCAAAAAAGAAGCGCCGAGAAACTGCTGCATCAGATCCGTACCGCCAGAACTATCATATTATGCCGCCGGTCGGGCTTTTAAACGATCCGAACGGCGTGATCCAATGGAACGGCGAGTATCACTTGTTTTTTCAATGGCAGCCATTTCATACGGGGCATGGCGCGAAATTTTGGGCGCATGTGACGACGAAGGATTTTGTTGAGTGGAAAGAGGAAGAAATCGCGCTTGCGCCGGGCGAATGGTATGACAAGAACGGCTGTTATTCCGGAAGCGCCATTGAAAAAGACGGCCGGCTCTGCCTGTTGTACACAGGCAATGTCCGTGACGGAGAAGGCAACCGTGAAACGTATCAATGCCTCGCCGTATCCGAAGACGGAAAAGTGTTTGAAAAAAAAGGAGTCGTTGCGCGTCTCCCGGAAGGCTATACCGCTCATTTCCGTGATCCGAAGGTTTGGAAGAAGGACGGGACGTATTACATGGTGCTCGGCGCGCAGACAGAAAATCTCACCGGAAGCGCTGTGCTGTTCACATCAGAGAACTTGAAGGATTGGACGTTTCTCGGTGCGATTGCGGGGGCGGATTCCGGCGGTCTCGGGTCATTCGGCTATATGTGGGAATGCCCGGACTTGTTTTCTTTGGACGGAACCGACGTGCTGCTCGTATGTCCGCAGGGGCTTGACGCTGACGGGATCAAATATCATAACAGCCATCAGGCGGGCTATTTCCTCGGCAGACTGGATACAGAGCCGCTTGAGTTTAAGCACGGTGAATTCACGGAGCTTGACAGGGGATTTGATTTTTACGCGGCGCAGACGCTGGAAGACGATAAGGGACGGAGGATTCTGTTCGCTTGGATGGGTGTCCCCGATCAGCAGGAGGACAAACATCCGACACATGCGTATCACTGGGTTCACTGCTTGACGATGCCGAGAGAGCTTTCACTGTCAAACGGCAGAATCATACAGCGTCCGCTTCAGGAAATGAAATTACGCCGCACGAATGAGCAAAAGCGCCGTCTTCAATTGAATCGCTCTTCAGAAACCCTCCCGGTGAAAGAGGCGTCCCGGGCTGAAGTGCTGCTGGAAGACATGACTCATGAATCGGGTTTTGAAATCTCTATTCGGGGCGCGGCCCGGTTTATATTTCATCAGGAAGAGGGGCTTGCCGTGCTGGAGCGCACCGCTTTCAGCGGAGAAGAAAAAGAAACGAGAAGCTGCGCCATCAGTGAGGTGCGTTCCGTCCAGCTCTTTTTGGATGCATCCTCCATCGAATTGTTTTTAAATGACGGAGAAGAGGTATTCAGCGCCAGATATTTTCCTTTCCCGGGAAATGATGAGGTAACGGTTACATCGAGAGGAAGAAAGGAAATAACTGCCTCTATTTGGACACTTTTGTAGAAAATCGTTCTTTTTTCTTATGTGAAACCTATGCCATCTGTGCTAATCTTCAAACGAAAGACTACTATTTTCAGGAATAAAAGGAGTTGTTTTCTCAGTTTTGAAAAATCAGAAGATGACGCCGAAATGTTTACTTATCAAAGCCGCAGAGCAAGTGGAAGATAAGCGGGAAGAATATAAAGAAGTATTGCTTCAGCTGAAACGCATGCTCAAGAGAGCCGAGCCGCACAACGAATGGAGTGATCGGCTGAGCCATACATATGAACAGATGA
Source organism: Bacillus siamensis (assembly GCF_051628075.1). Lineage (NCBI taxonomy): Bacteria > Bacillati > Bacillota > Bacilli > Caryophanales > Bacillaceae > Bacillus > Bacillus siamensis. The sequence continues at coordinate 3,631,200 of NZ_CP155579.1, read as the reverse complement.
AGGAATATGCGCTGTTTGTGCAATCGATTGAGATGTTTTTACGTTCATCTGCGAAAAAAATGAAATAATCCCCCTCGGTGATGAGGGGGATATTTATTTTATTTTCCGCTAAGACGCATCGCCGAATGTTTAGTCGGACCGATGTATTGGTTCAGCGGGAAGGACTCTTTAATGGCAGCGGTGATAAATTCTTTTGCCGCGTAGATGGCTTCCTTCACTTCAGCGCCTTTGGCCAATTCTGCCGTAACGGCGGCGGAGAATGTGCATCCGGCTCCGTGCGTGTAAGGCGTATCAATCATTTCGCTTTCTAATACTTCCGCGGTTTCCCCGTCATACAGCACGTCGACCGCTTTTTCATGTTTCAGCTTGCCTCCGCCTGTAATTAATACATATTTCGCGCCGAGTTCGTGAATTTTCTTGGCCGCTTCTTTCATGTCTTCCACCGTTTTTAATTCGTCCATGCCGCTCAGCTGGCTTGCTTCGAACAGGTTTGGCGTGATGACGGTTGCCAGCGGGGCCAATTGGGTGCGCAGCGCTTCGGCGTGCTCCGGATACAGCACTTCGTTCGCTCCTTTGCAGACCATGACCGGATCGATAACGACATTTTTCAGCTGTTTTTCTTTAATCGTTTTCGCCGCAAGCTCAATGATCTCCACGGTAGGAAGCATGCCCGTTTTCATGGCGTCTACGCCGATTCCGTCAACGATCGTCGCAAGCTGTGCGCGGATCGTGCCGGCATCTATCGGAAATACTTGATGATCCCAGCTGTTTTCCGGGTCCATCGCTACGATAACGGTCAAAGCCGTCATTCCGTATACGTTTTTTTCTTGAAATGTTTTTAAATCGGCCTGAATTCCCGCGCCGCCGCTGGAATCAGAACCGGCAATAGTAAGTGCTTTGTGCATTGACATATCAATGGCCTCCATCAGTGTTTTATACCTCATTATAGTTAGAATTTCTCTCGATCACAATACGAAAGGCTTAGAGGAATGATTTGACAGTGAGGGATGCGCGCTCGTCCCGCCGGCTTTTGTCTGTTTGTGCACGTGCTATGCGATGGTGTTGGTGCCTGTTTATCAATCAAAACTTTGGAATGTCATGGAGGCGGGCAGACTTAATGCCAAGGCGGTTTGCGCCGTTTGGGGAGATCTTCTGATCATTCTGGTTTTGCTGGCGGGCATGACCATGATTTGTTTCTGAATGGGCTGAAATCAAAAATCCCCCCTGATCTCTCCGCCGCTTTATGTTTTAATAGAACATGAGAAAAAGCAGAAGGAGCGGATCATGAATATATCAATTGTCATAGTCACGTATAATCGGATTCCGGCTTTGTGTGAGCTGCTGGAGTCGATTTCCAGGCAGACCGTAAAGCCTTATGAAGTAATCATCGTAAATGATGCCGGGGAATCAGTCGAGGAGGCGAAAAAGCTGTACAGCGATCTGCCAATTCAGATGATTGATTTAGAACAGAAAGCCGGACATGTGGAAGCGCGGAACGCCGGTGTGAAAAAAGCGTCAGGTGATTGTATCATGCTGTGCGATGATGATGATTTCATTACGCCGGGCCATTTGGAAAGAATGGCGGCCGAGCTCGCTGATGCCGACTTGGTTCATTCTGATGCGGAAATTGTGTCATTTGAAGAACGGGACAACACGAGATTTCCGGTTTCACGAAAGCCATTCGCCTATACGGCCGATTATGAGGATATGCGGGTGTTTTCCACGTATGTCCCGTCAGGCAGCATGTACAGGCGTTCTCTGCATGACACGTTAGGATATTTTGATCCGGATGTCCATAATTACTGGGACTGGGATTTTTATTTACGCGCTGCGAAACAGCACCGTGTGAAGCGTGTTCCTTGCGCGAGCGTCATATATGCGTTTTTTGAGGGAGGCGGCAATCAGTCTGCGGACCTCGGCGCAAAACGGAAGCAGTACTTAGACCGGCTAAGCGAAAAGCACGGGCTTGGGGAGCTCCCGACGAAAAATTTCGCGGTTCTTCTTGAAGAGCCGGACATGAAGAGGCGGGAGGCGACGACGGACATTGTGTGGGACGGAAAGCCCGTCTATTCAAGACTGCACACTTCATAAGGGGGACGGACAGTTTGAAACAGCTTTTAAAGGACAGCTGGTGGAATCAGCTGAAAGATGAATTCGACAAACCGTATTATCAAGAGCTGAGAGAGATGCTGAAACAAGAATACCGCAGCCAAACGGTGTATCCTGACAGCCATGATATTTTTAATGCCTTGCATTATACGTCCTATGAGGATGTAAAAGCGGTCATTCTCGGGCAGGATCCGTATCATGGGCCCGGACAGGCGCACGGGCTTAGTTTTTCCGTTCAGCCCGGCGTCAGACAGCCGCCGTCTTTGAAAAATATTTTCATAGAGCTTCAGGATGATATCGGCTGCCCCGTACCGAATCACGGATCGCTTGTCAGCTGGGCGGAGCAGGGAGTGCTTTTGTTAAACACAGTGCTTACGGTTCGCCGCGGTCAGGCCAATTCCCACAAAGGCAAGGGGTGGGAGCGGCTCACTGACCGTATCATTGATGTGGTGAATGAAAGAGAAAAGCCGATCGTCTTTATCCTGTGGGGACGTCACGCACAGATGAAAAAAGAGCGTATTGACACATCGAAACACATTATTATCGAATCGACTCATCCGAGCCCGTTTTCGGCAAGGAACGGTTTTTTCGGGAGCAGACCGTTTTCCCGGACAAACGCCGCCCTTGAAAAAATGGGTGAACAGCCGATCGACTGGTGCATTCCCGACTTGCCGCAATAAATGGTGTTTTGAGGCGCTTCCGCCCGGCGGAAGCGTCTTTTTTGACGTTCCGGGCGGTATGCTGTCAGAAAAAATAACAAACTCAATTCTGCGATTGGTTCAGAAATTTGATAAAATGCAGGAAGAAGACAAATTAATGCTGGAGGATTTACTCATGAACATACATATCTCTGCTTTGATTCAGAAGATGGAAGAAGAACTGAGGCAGGCGAAAACGGCATCCCGCGCCGAGGATGTCAAAATGCACGCAGCTGCCATCCGCTCTTTGTGTGACGTCGTGCTCGGCACCCAGACGGATACCGCTCAGGCGCCTGTGCAGAATCCGATTCCGAAAGCGGCGCCGAAGCCTTCCGCATCACCATCGACAGACCCGCTTCTGCTTGAAAAAATGATGGGCAGCGCCGGTCTGAGCCAATATCAGAAAAAAGCGAAAGACGAACGTGAGGAAGACGGAAACGGGGATTCCATTTTCGATTTTTAACAGGAGAGGTTGATTAATTTGAAACTGATACTCGGGGGATTGCAATGGGCGGCATTCATGATTGCGGCTGCAATTGTGGTTCCTGTCGCCATCGCACAATCATTTCACTTGAACCATGCCGATTCTGCCGCATTGATTCAGAGCACATTTTTTGTGCTTGGCGTCGCCGCGGTTATCCAATGTCTTCAAGGCCATCGTCTGCCGATTAATGAAAGCCCGGCAGGCTTATGGTGGGGCGTATACACGATTTACGGCGGATTGACGGGCACGGTGTTTGCGACATTCGGCGAGACGCTGCGGGCGCTGCAGGGGGCGCTGTTATTAAGCGCTGTCTTTTTCTTTTTGTTCAGCCTTTTTAAAGTGATTGAACGGCTGGCCGTATTGTTTACGCCGGTAGTGACGGGCGTGTATCTGCTGCTTTTGGTCATGCAGCTGAGTCAGCCGATTGTAAAAGGCCTTTTGGGCATCGGCTATTTAAAAAACAGCGTCGACGGTCTTGTCTTCGGGCTCGCCATGGTTGTGACGGCTGCGATGTTCATCATGTCCCGATCAAATGTTACTTTTTTAAGGCAGTATGCGATTCTTCTTTCGCTTGCCGGCGGATGGATCTTGTTTGCCGTCTTCGGCGCTGCCAGACCGATTCAAATACCGGACCGCATGATTCAGCTTCCGACTCTCTTTCCGTTTGGAAAACCTTCGTTCGACAGCGGTCTGATCATTACGTCACTCTTCATTACAGTGCTTTTGATTGTCAATATGCTTGCGAGCATCAGAGTTGTTGAAGCGGCTGTGAAAAAATTCGGCGGCACCGTGGGGAAGCGGCGTGAGCGTCCGGCCGGGTTTGCGGCCTCGATCAGCCACCTTTTAAGCGGGCTGTCGGGAGGCATTGCGCCTGTACCGATCTCAGGGGCGGCCGGTTTTATTGAGACGACGAAGCTTCCTTCGAAAAAGCCGTTTCTTTTAGGAAGTGTATTTGTCATCATCATCAGTATGATCCCATTATTTATGAATGCGTTTGCGAGTCTGCCCTCACCGGTCGGCTTTGCGGTAAACTTCGTCGTTTTCTCAACAATGGCGGGTCTTGCCTTTACAGAGTTTGACTCTTATGAGAAAGCGGAGCAAAAACGAATCCGTTCCATTATCGGTCTGGCGCTCCTCACAGGAGTCGGGGTGATGTTTGTGCCGGAGAGCGCATTATCAGGGATGCACCCGATCCTGATTTCGCTCTTAAGCAACGGCCTTGTGCTGGGGACGCTGCTGGCGATCGCGATTGACCGAACCCAGCTTATCAAAAGGAAAAAATCCGACAATCTCGTGTCATCGGAGGACGGACGTTGAATTTTGCCGATGTTGGGTTATGATTGAAATGGAAACTTTAACGAAAAGGCGGGAGAAAATAGATGAAAGTGTTTATTATTCTGGGCGCGATTAACGCCTTATTGGCAGTGGCGCTGGGCGCTTTCGGCGCACACGGGCTTGAAGGGAAAATCCCCGATAAATATCTGCAGGTATGGCACACAGGCGTGCAATATCATATGTATCACGCGCTCGGCCTTCTGGCTGTCGCCTTTTTGGCCGAGAAGCTCTCCGGCGCAGGCAGCGTTTCGGTTGCAGGCTGGCTGATGTTTGCGGGCATCGTTCTGTTTTCAGGGAGCCTGTACGTATTGAGCGTGACTCAGATTTCTATTCTCGGAGCGATTACACCGCTCGGCGGCGTGGCGTTTATTATTTCATGGATTATGATTATCGTCGCAGCCGTCAAATATTTATAAAGAAAAAAAGCCAATCCTCTGCCAAGTGAGCGATTGGCTTTTTGCTTTATCTCGGAGAATAGGAAGACATGGAGAACGGATAAGTATAAGCAATTTCTTCATCAAACGTGATGTAATCAAGGTAAATGGTCAAAAGCAGATAGCGGGTGCCCGTTTTCGGGTCGCTGATAATGATATGGTCACGCCCCGCCGCCTGAATCACACCGCGGAAAATCTTTGAATTCCATTCTTTGCTGTTTTCAAATGTCATATAAATCGTCGCCGTTTTGCCCCGGTTCAACCGCAGAATATTTTCAATGTATGATTCTTCAATCGGCAGCATGCCGGGAACGCTTTGTGATGATGATGGCCCCGACGGGATCTGAAACCCGCCGCCCTGCTGCTGCGGCTGGCCGGAGAACCCTCCGCCGAAGCCCTGCTGGCTTTGCTGCATCGGCATTGGCATTTGCTGCTGCATCGGCATCATCTGTGATCCTTGGCCCTGAGGCTGCGGATAAGGATTAGGCCCGAGCTGCGGCTGGTATCCCTGCATATCCATTCCCATCCCCATCCCCTGCATTTGCTGATATTGATTCTTTTTCGGTTTCATATTGTTCCTCCTTTGATGAAAACCTCTTGGTGCTGGAACCTCCTGACAAGTATCAGACAGCCTTCAAATCGGCTGCCGTTTTTATCTATTCCACCATATGAGCCCATAGAAAGATTTATGCAAAAAAAAGAAACACACTTCCTTTCGTCCGGCCATCAAAGCCGGCTTTTTTGTGTGAAGAAAAGCTGACTTTTCACACAATAGTCTGTAACCCTAGCGCACCTTTGACATAAGAAACATATGATAGCGGTAGTTTCAGGTACGTAAAGGGGGTGACGAGTTGCCTAAAGTGTCAGTGATCATGACGAGCTATAACAAAAGTGACTATGTGGCCCGCTCTATTAAAAGTATTCTGTCCCAGACGTTTACAGACTTTGAGCTTTTTATTATGGATGACAACTCAAATGAAGCGACATTGGCGGAAATACGCCCTTTTCTCACCGATCCCCGCGTCCGGTTTTATCAAAGCGATGTATCGGGCGTCAAAGAAAGGACGGAAAAAACACGCTACGCCGCCTTGATTAATCAGGCAATAGAAATGGCGGAGGGCGAGTATGTGACGTATGCGACCGACGACAACACCTATGTGCCGGACCGGCTTGAGAAAATGGTGAAAGAGCTTGATGCCGACCCGGAAAAAGCCGTTGTGTATTCAAGTTCCAAAACCTATCATCTGAATCAGCAGAAGGAGACGGTGAAGGAAACGGCCAGGCCCGCCGACCGGATCGTATGGAATGCGCCGTGCGCCATTGACCATTGCTCAGTCATGCATCGGTTTTCCGTGCTGGAACAGGTCAAATCGGCATTCGGTTCCTATTGGGATGAAAGCCCCGCGTTTTACCGCATCGGTGATGCCCGTTTCTTCTGGAGAGTGAATCATTTTTATCCGTTTTATCCGATTTCTGAGGAGCTTGATATCAATTATATTACCGATCAATCCATTCATTATCAGCTTTTCGCGGCGGAAAAAAATGAGTTTGTGAGCAGCCTTCCGCAGCAGGCCACGTGCCGGGAGCTGAGGGAATCATTAAAAAAGCTTGGAAAGGGGTGAGGGCTTGTCGGCATACTTAGCGAACTATTGGGTGCTGTACCGGCAGTATATTGACCTTTTTCACTCACTTCGCTACAAAGACATTCCGCTCGCATTGATCAGTAATTTTTATCAATATATCAGTCCGGCGCTTCGGGAGAGCATGGAACAGAACCCAGAGCTTTTCGGTTCCGCTGCCCGGCATATTCCTGAAGCCGATATTCAGTCTTATTTTGATCAAAAGAAGCAATCCATTAAGAAAACAGGTGAGAAACCGGTAAACGGAAAACTCATTCTGCATTTCGACCATCTTCGGTTCACCGAGGAAAATTACCGGCAGTTTGATCCGGCAAAAACAGCGGTACTGGCGAGATGGAGTCTGCCTGACCATCACGGGCTTCCCGTTATCTGCAAATTGGAACTGGCGGGAATGGGCCAAAAAGGGAACCCCGTCCCCTATATTGAAAAAGCCCATGCCATTCTGAAAGAGCTGCACAGCCATCCCGCTTTCGGAAACAGAGAATTTCAGGAGCGATTATATAAAGATATTCCGTTATTTATTGAAACGATTGATGCGCTTGATAGTTTGTTTACGGCTGAGCCCATTTCCGCCGTTGTGGTCGGCACGACAGAGGATATTTACAGCCGTGTGCTGGCGCTGATGTGCGCGAAAAAAAACGCCGTCAGCATCTGTCTTCAGCACGGTGCCCTCATGGGAGATGAAGCGTTTCTGCCCGTGTTTACGGACTACCAGGCTGTATTCGGGGCTTATGAAGCGGAGTGGTATAAAGCGAAAGGCTGCAGGGACGAACAAATCATCATCACGGGGCATCCCCGTTTCGATGAGATCTTCTCAAGAGAACCGATAGATAAAGACACGTTTTACCGCAAGCTTTCCTTTCTCCCGTCGCAGCGGACGGTGCTGATCGCCACGCAGCCGTTCTCTGATGCCTTTTACACGGGGGTGCTTGATGAACTTGTCAAGCATAAGAACATGCAGCTCATTATTAAACCGCATCCGTGGGAAATCGGCAAAAACAAGCTGGATGCTTACAACCAGGTGCTGCGGAAATACAAAGCCGGCAAAATCATCAAGAAAGAAATGGGGCTTTACGATATTCTCCCGTATGTTGACGCCGCGGTGACACAGACATCAACAGTCGGTCTTGAAGCGATGCTGTTTCAAAAACCCGTGCTGATCGGAAAATCAGCGGGAACCCGCCAATACCCTTATTATCATTCACTCGGGGAATTTGCCTTTGAGGACCCGCGGGCACTGGCTCAGGAATTAATCCGGGTATGCGAAAGCCCCGCAGCATATCAAAAGGCGGAACAGGCGCGCCGGGCTTTTATCGCGGCGAACTACCCGGTTCAGGATTCGCTTGCGGCTTTATGTCAGGTGCTTCAGGAAAAAACCGGAGTCGGCTTCAGAAAGGCTGACTCTTCATAAAAACGATAGGAGCGCAAAGAAAATGGTGCAAAAAAGATCAGCTTTTCTTCCCTATTCATTGCCCATGATCGGGAAGGACGAAATTCAGGAGGTTATTGATACGCTAGAAACGGGCTGGCTTTCAAAGGGACCGAAAGTGGAGGCGTTTGAAAAAGCTTTTGCCGCCTGGACGGGAGCAAAGCACGCGATCGCGCTGAACTCATGTACCGCCGCTTTGTTTTTGGCCTTGAAAGCGAAAGGAATCGGTCCCGGCGACGAGGTCATCACGTCTGCCGTGACGTTCAGTTCAACAGCCAATACCATCGTGCATACAGGCGCCGTTCCGGTGTTTGTTGATATTGACCCGCTTACACTGAATGCAGACCCTGAGAACATTGAGGCGGCCATCACCCCGCGGACAAAGGCGATTGTACCCGTTCATTTCGCCGGCCAGTCGTGTGATATGGATCGGATTCTGGCCATCGCCGAAAAGCATCAGCTGTTTGTCTTAGAGGATGCCGCACATGCCGTGTACACCACGTATAAACAGAAAATGGTCGGATCAATCGGGGACGCGACGGCATTCAGTTTCTACGCGACAAAAAATCTGGCAACCGGTGAAGGCGGCATGCTGACGACCGATGATGACAGGCTTGCCGATCAGATCAGGGTGCTCAGCCTGCACGGCATGAGCAAAGGCGCGTGGAACCGCTATTCTTCAAACGGAAGCTGGTATTACGAGGTCGAAGCGCCCGGCTACAAAATGAATATGTTTGACCTTCAGGCAGCGCTTGGGCTTCACCAGCTGAAACGGATTGACAGCATGCAGCAAAGAAGGGCTGAAATTGCAAGCCGCTACCAGGACGCTTTCAGAGACATGAAAGGGCTGACCGTCCCTTATGTCAGTGATGACGGGCGGCATGCATGGCATTTGTATGTTCTTCAAATAGAGGAGCAGGAAACCGGGATCAGCCGGAACGATCTGATTTCCGCTTTAAAAGATCAATATAACATCGGCACAAGCGTTCATTTTATTCCGGTTCCGTTTCATCCGTATTATCAAAAAACGTACGGATATAAGGAAACTGATTTTCCGGCCGCGGCCGCGTATTATCACCGCACCGTATCACTCCCTCTTTATCCGTCAATGACAGATGACGACGTTGAATACGTCATTGCGGCCGTTACGGATATCATCAAAGGGGCTGATTAGGTGTACAGACTGAAGAGAAATCTTGCACAGGATGTGATTCAAGCTTTTCTGCAACAGAAGGGCATTCAGCCGGAGGCCTATGAGTCGTCACTCTGTTTATTGGAAGAAAACAGCCTTCAAGGCGTGATTTTATATGAGAGCTCTTCGTGGGAAAGTCAATTGTTCCAAAAAAATATCATCAATGTGAAGCTTGCAGCCGCAAACAGCACCGGTCAGCTCAAAAGGCTGTTTCAGGAATTTTACGCGTCAAGGCGGGCGGACGGCACTGATTTTATATTTATTAAAATACCGGCTGAGGATGTCGGCGCGATGCAGGTCGTGCAGCAGCTTCCAAATGCTTGTTTTGTCGGGAGTCTGTTCAAACTCGTCAGCCCGGTGCGTGTATTTAACAGCACGCCGCCATTTGAGATTGCAGAAGCCGGACCCGGCGACGCGGAAGCGATCAGCCGGCTGGCACGAGATGCCTTTACAAAAAGCAGGTATTACCAGGACCCCCATCTCAGCTATGAAAGTGCAAACCGCCTGTTTGAAGAATGGGCGCGGAATAACGCGGAAGGCAGGGCTTCGTTACAATTCGCCGCCAAATATAAGGGAGAGACCGTGGGCTTTGTGCAGGGGCTTTCTAAAGGCGATGAATTCGTCCTTGATCTGATGGCGGTAAAGCCTGGATTTGAAGGAAAAGGAGCGGGATACCATTTAGTGGCGCGCATTATTGAACAATCACTGCGCTTTCAGCATAAGACTGTATCAGCGGGCACGCAGCTCCACAATGTAAGAGCCATCCGGCTGTATGAACGAATGGGCTTTAAAGCGGATGCATCTTATTATTACTATCATGTGTGGCCCGGGAAGGGGGCGGACTGATGGCATCATGCAAAATCGGATCGAAGTCAATCGGCGGAGAATCGCCCGTTTTCATTATCGCCGAAGCCGGGATTAATCATGACGGAAAACTGAACCAGGCGTTTGAATTGATAGACGCGGCCAGTGAGGCCGGTGCGGATGCGGTCAAGTTCCAAATGTTTCAGGCTGACAAAATGTATCAGAAAGACCCCGGTCTATACAAAACCGCTGCGGGAAAAGACGTCTCTATTTTTTCACTCGTGCAATCAATGGAAATGCCCGCTGAGTGGATCGAACCGCTGCTTGAATATTGTAAGAAAAAAGGCGTGCTGTTTTTAAGCACGGTATGTGACGAAGGCTCTGCCGACTTACTCTATGCGACTTCCCCGCCGGCCTTTAAAATCGCCTCCTACGAACTGAACCATCTGCCGTTATTGAAATATGTGGCGGGGCTGAAGACCCCGATTATCTTTTCAACCGCGGGCGCTGATATTTCAGATATTCAGGAGGCTTATCAAACCATTACCGGCGAGGGGAACAAAGAAATTGCGATCATGCACTGTGTGGCGAAATATCCCGCTCCGCCTGAACACAGCAATCTGAGCGTCATTCCCATGCTTGCCGCCGCTTTCCCTGATGCTGTGATCGGTTTTTCCGACCACAGCGCCCATCCGTATGACGTCCCGTGCGCGGCTGTCAGGCTCGGAGCGAAACTGATTGAAAAGCATTTTACAATCGACAAAAATCTGCCCGGCGCTGATCATTCCTTCGCCCTCAACCCGGATGAATTAAAAGAAATGGTTGCGGCGATCCGGTCAGTTGAAGAAGAGCTGCGGCAGGGGCATCACGCTCCGGTGCCGGAAATGCTGTCGGGAAGCTCCCATAAGACCACGACACCGATTGAAGGGGATATCAGAAAATTCGCTTACAGAGGCATTTTTTCAACAGCGCCGATTCAAAAAGGCGAATGTTTTACGGCGGATAATCTTGCCGTCCTTCGTCCCGGCCAAAAACCGCAGGGGCTTCACCCGAGGTATTTTGAGCTTTTAATTGACGGGGCGCGTGCGGTCAGGGATATCCCTGCCGACACGGGTATCACTTGGGATGACCTTTTGACGAAAGGCAGCTCTTATGATGATGACTGACATTTTGTTCATCATTCAGGCGCGGATGGGGAGCGGGCGTCTTCCCGGCAAAGTGCTGAAACCGATCGGCGGGTATACCATCCTCGATATGATTGTCAAAAGGGTTCGGCAAAGCGCGTATTATGATCAAGCGCGGGATAATTTGATCGTGGCCACGTCCGACAGCAAGACCGACGACATTCTGTACGCGCACTGCCTCAGTAAGCACTACCGGGTGCACCGGGGCAGCGAACAGCGCGTGCTTGACCGGTTTGCGAAAGTCATTGAACAAGTAAAACCGGCTATCGCAGTCAGACTGACTGGGGATAACCCGTTTGTCGACCCTTCGCTGCTTGATATCCTGATTCAATCGCACTCAGACCAGCACGCAGACTACACGTATATCAGCGATACGCCGCTCGGCATCGGCGGAGAGGCGGTTAACGCGCGCCTCCTAACGAAGATCAATGCCGACAAAACGCTGGCGGACAAATATCAGGAGCATGTCACGCTTTTGATTAGAGAATCTCCTGAGAGGTACCGGCTGCTCTTTCCCGAACCCCCGCAGGAACTCCATGCTCCTCATTTGCGGCTGACCGTCGATACCGAAGAGGACTACAGGCTGGCCCGCGAGCTGTACGAAAAAGCAGGCTCGCACCCTGATATTCCGGCAAAAGAATTGATTCATCTGCTGGATAGCGATCCTGAGCTCAGGGCGATTAATCAAATGATCCGGCAAAAAGAGGCTGATTAGGATGCGGGTTTTGATATTCGCAGACGGGGGCCGTGAAATCGGTATGGGGCACGCCGTCAGGATGAAGCTGCTTGCCGGCGCCATTTTGAATAAATGCTCAATCACGTTTTACACCAACAAAGAAGCTTCTTCATACCTGTCTGCTGATCAATGGGAAGTGATCATCAAGCCTGACACGGGACAGAAGGAATTTATTGTCCGGGAAATAAACAGGCAGGCTCCTGACCTGCTCATATTCGACCTGCTCGATATGCCGTGTGACTGGCTTGAAGAAATCAGACGGCATTCATCGGCACGCATCGTCTTATTTGAAGAAAAGCGGGAGCATGTCATTCATTTATGTGATGCCGTCATAAACGGCATATACGGCAGGCTGAAAAGCCGGACGATGAAAATGGGCAGAGCCGTTATATATGAAGGCCCGGAATATATCATTCTTCATCCGGAATTTGAAAAAGCCAAACAGCACTATCAGCTGAGAAAAGAATGCCGGACCATTTTGGTTTCTTTAGGAGGAAGCGATCCGAAGAAGCTTGTCTTTAAAGTGATGGAAGCATGCCGCCGGATTCCGGATATTCATCGAAAACAAGTGATTATCGTCATGGGCGGCGCCGCGGCTCACGCTGATGACGTGCGCACGCTTATCGCGCAAATGCCTTATGCCGAGATGGTAAGGCAGACAAATGACATGGCCGCGCTTCTTACGAGGGCTGATATGGCCGTCGTGTCCGGCGGCATCACTTTATATGAAACCATTTGTACGGGTGTGCCCTGCATCGTTCTTTCTCAAGTGGCGCATCAAACCGTGACGGCTGAAAAATTCGCCGCACGGGGCGCCGCCGTTCATCTCGGCCTGGGAGAACACACCCCGGCGGACGTGCTCGCTCGGCATATGTCTGAGCTGTCTGCTGATTATCCGAGACGGCTCGGGCTTCATCAGAACGGAACGCCGCTGGTTGACGGGAGAGGCATCAAACGGGCGGCGGCGATTCTTTATGATTTGTGATAAAACCACACGTAAGGAAGTGTTCATGTGAAAGGTGTTATCTTAGCCGGAGGCACCGGCTCGCGCCTTATGCCGCTGACGAAAGCGGTTAATAAGCATTTACTCCCTGTCGGTCCGTACCCGATGATTTACTGGTCGATCATGAAGCTGGAAGAAGCGGGAATTACGGATATATTGCTGATTACGCAAAAAGAGTATATTCCGCAATTTCATAAGCTTCTTGAAAACGGAGAAGAGCTCGGCGTGTCGATCACATACCAGGTTCAGCCCGCCGCATCAGGGATTTCAGACGGTTTATCGTACGCAAAGCGGTTCACCGGACGCGACCCCTTCGTCCTGCTTTTAGGAGATAATATTTTCGAAGATTCATTAAAACCTTATACGGAACGTTTCGCACAGCAGGGAAAAGGGGCAAAAGTGCTGCTGAAAGAAGTTGACGATCCGGAGCGCTTCGGCATCGCCGAGATTGATGAAGAAAACAAACGGATCAAGTCGATCATTGAAAAGCCGGAGCATCCGCCGACCAGCTTATGTGTCACAGGGATTTACATGTACGACGCAGAAGTGTTTTCTTATATTGAACAAATTTCCCCTTCAAAACGCGGCGAACTGGAAATTACGGATGTCAATAATTTATACATTGAACACAGTGAGCTGACGTATGATGTGTTAACGGGCTGGTGGGTGGATGCGGGCACGCATGAATCGCTCTATCTCGCCGGAAGCCTGGCGCAGCAGGCAATACAGAAAGGACAGGAACATTAATCATGCCAAAATCATATTTAATTACAGGCGGCGCAGGATTTATCGGCCTTACCTTTACAAACATGATGCTGAAAGAAACGGACGCGCAGATTACCGTCCTGGATAATCTCACGTATGCAAGCAGGCCGCTTGAAATAGAAGCCTTAAAAAAGAACGGCCGTTTCCGTTTTATCAAAGGTGACATTTCCAAAAAAGAAGACATTGATAAAGCATTTTCCCAAATGTATGACGCTGTCATTCATTTTGCGGCTGAATCCCATGTGGACAGAAGCATTAATCAGGCAGAGCCGTTTATCACAACAAATGTGATGGGCACATACAGACTGGCGGACGCGGTGTTACAGGGCAAAGCCGGCAGGCTGATTCACATTTCCACAGACGAGGTGTACGGAGATTTGGGGCCGGACGATCCCGCTTTCACAGAGACGACGCCGCTTTCTCCGAACAATCCGTATTCCGCAAGCAAGGCGGGCTCAGACCTGCTCGTCATGTCTTATGTGAAAACCCATAAGCTCCCTGCCATCATTACGAGATGCAGCAACAATTACGGGCCTTACCAGCATCACGAGAAAATGATTCCGACCATTATCAGGCACGCCGTAAACGGCACGCCGGTTCCGCTGTACGGCGACGGGATGCAGATCAGAGACTGGCTGTTTGCCGAGGATCATTGCCGCGCCATTAAGCTCGTGCTGGAAAACGGAACGCTCGGTGACATTTACAATATCGGCGGCGGAAATGAACGGACGAATAAAGATCTGGCGGCATTTATCATGAAGGAGCTCGGAGTGGAGGAGCGGTTTGCTCATGTCGAAGACAGAAAAGGGCATGACCGCCGTTACGCCATCAATGCCTCAAAGCTGAAAAATGAGCTGGGCTGGCGGCAGCAGGTCACATTTGAAGAAGGAATGAGAAGAACCATTCGCTGGTATACAGACAGCCAAGACTGATCGGAAAGAAGGGGATCCGATTGACGAAGGTATTAGTAACCGGAGCTGCCGGCCAGCTGGGGCGGGAGTTATGCCGCCTGCTGAAGTGGGAAGGGTATGAGGTAATCGCCCTGACAAAAGCGATGATGAATATATCCGACCAGCGTTCGGTGCGGCACTCATTCAGCCATTACAAGCCGGATATCGTCGTCAATACGGCGGCATACACCTCCGTTGACAAATGTGAAACGGAGCTCGACAAAGCGTATTTAATAAACGGAATCGGCGCTTATTATGCCGCGCTTGAGGCTGAAAACATCGGCGCGAGATTCGTTCACGTCAGCACCGATTACGTTTTCAGCGGCAAAGGAACACGGCCTTATCAGACGGATGATCCCGCAGACCCCGGCACGATTTACGGAAAAAGCAAAAAACTCGGTGAAGAACTGATCCGGTTAACGGGAAAAAATCATACCATTATCAGAACATCGTGGGTGTACGGCAGCGGCGGGCATAACTTTGTCAATACGATGTTGAAGCTTGCGGATACACATAAACAAGTGCGTGTCGTCAATGACCAAGTCGGCTCGCCGACGTATACAAAGGATTTAGCCGAAACGGTGATCGGTCTGTTTGACAGGCCGCCGGGCACGTACCACGCCGCAAACAGCGGAGTGTGCAGCTGGTATGAATTCGCCAAGGCCATTTTTGAAGAAAGCGGCAGGAACGCCGCCGTGCTGCCCGTGACGACGGAGGAATACGGAAATGAGACGCCGCGTCCCGCTTACTCGGTGTTAAGCCTTGAGTCGATCGAACGGCAGGGGCTCGGCATGAGGCACTGGCGGGATGCGCTGCGGGATTATTTACAAAGGGAGGGGCAATGCAAGTGATCGAAGGCGTAAAAATCAAAAAGCTGACCAAACACAGTGACGACCGGGGTTTCTTTTCAGAACTTGTCCGCGACGATGAACATCTCTTGGAGCGATTCGGGCAGGCTTCCTGGTCCAAAAGCTATCCCGGCGTCATTAAAGCATTTCACTATCACGAGAAACAGGATGACCTGTGGTTTTTCCCGACGGGCCACGCCCAGGTCGTGCTGCATGACCTTCGCGAAGAGTCAGCAACCAAGGGAGAAACGGATGTCTACTACATGGGAGAAGACAATCCGATGCTGCTTCTCATTCCCAAAGGGGTCGCGCACGGGTACAGAGTGCTGGGAGAAACCCCGCTGACCATTATTTATTTCACGACAATGTCCTACAATCCGGATCAGCCGGATGAAAAAAGAATCCCATGGAACGACGAAACCATCGGATTTGACTGGCAGACGGCCCATCGGTAGCGTACAAGACGAAGACAGCGGATGTCTTCGTTTTTGTGTTTTTGTTGACTTTGATATGAGTGGAGCCGGTGAATAAGATACGACCGCCCACTATATCATGATTGCTGGCCTGAAGAACAATTTCATCAAAAATGTCTTGGAAGATGGCGGTCAGTTAGGGACCTGAAATTTAAGGGATCCTCCCTTTCTTCTCCTATGGACATCATGCATCCTAAAAAAACAAAAGATGATTTATAGAATGGGGATAAGATTTAATTAGAAAAATCTTAAGAAAAAAGTAATATTTGCTTAAGAGAAAAGAGAACTTTCCTTTATATAGTAGGAGTATATAGGGAAAGGGGAAAGCGAATGACATACATCTTAAAAACGAGTCAGCTTACAAAATCATTTAAAGGAAAAGAAGTTGTTTCCGGAGTTAATATGCACGTAAAAAAAGGAGAAATTTATGGATTTTTGGGGCCGAATGGTGCAGGTAAAACAACCATTATGAAAATGATTACAAATTTAATCAAGCCTACAAGTGGTGAAATAGAAATTTTCGGTGAGAAATTAACAGATACGTCATTTGAAGTTTTAAAAAGAATGGGCACCATTATTGAATATCCCATTTTCTATGACAACCTCACTGCTAAAGAAAATTTAGATTTCCATTGTGAATATATGGGCTATTACGATAAAAAATCCATCGACCACGCTATCGAGCTTGTAAAGTTACATAATATTGATAATAAAAAAGTGAAAGAGTTTTCTTTAGGAATGAAGCAAAGGTTAGGAATAGCCAGAGCTATTTCTACAAGACCAGAACTTCTCATTTTAGACGAGCCAATTAATGGCCTGGATCCAATAGGTATAAAAGAGTTGAGGGATCTCTTTAAGTTACTTTGCAGAGAATATGGAATTACATTATTAGTCTCCAGTCACATTTTAGCCGAAATGGAACAAATGTCAGATACTGTTGGTATCATACAGAATGGCAAGTTAATAAAAGAAGTTTCTATGAAGAGTATAAACGGAAAACAAACAGAGTATATAGAGGTAAAAGTCCAAAATATAAAAAAAGCGTTATATATTTTAGAGCAAAATCTGGGGATAAGGAATTTTAAAATGATTGATCAACAATTAATCCGTATCTATGAAACAGCAGTTACACAACAAGAAATCTCTAAAGCACTTATTCTGAATGACATTGGTATAGAAAGTATAAATAAAAAACACAGTTCTTTAGAAGAATACTTCTTAAATTCTATGAATGGGGAGGGAATGCACACTAGATAGATTGCCCGTCTGTGTTATGCACCTATTTGCATTGTCTTAAATTCTTCTGCTGGAGGCTATTAGCATGTTAAAACTTATGAAATTAGAGTACAAAAAACATCACTTATCACAGTATTTTAAATGGGTGGCACTTTGGATATTAATCATCTTTGCCTTAGTGGCTCTTATGGGATGGGAATCTAAAAATGAAAATGAACTTATGTTTCGTGATTATGCAGATTTTATATCTCTAACTAATATTCTTATTAGAATTGTGTTTATTAGTTTTTCTGCTGTGATTTTATCCCGTTTAGTTATTGATGAATATAAAAATAAAACAATACAATTGCTGTTTACTTATCCTTTACAAAGAAAAAAATTAATGCAAGCTAAACTATCTATTGTCTTCCTATTCTGCTTTGTAAGTATTGTTATTGCTACTTTTGTTATTAACTTGTTAATTCTCTTCGTGAGTCCGCACTTATATTTATTCGAGAAGCCTGTTGAAATGAGTGAAGTTATTTCCGCTATGCCATCGACTCTTCTCACCGCTTTTATGATGGGAGGAGTGAGTCTGATTCCTTTATTTTTCGGCATGAGAAAAAAATCAACTGCTGCTACAATCACTTGGGCTGTCATAATCGGGGTCTTTATCAATGCAACAGTTTCCGACGGAGGAGAAACAGTCAGTTTAAGTCAATTTATTATCATTCCAATTCTACTTTGTTTATTTGGTCTTTCAGTGGGTTATCTTTCTTACCGTAAAATAGAACAAAAAGATTTAGTCTAAATAATCAAAGGAGAAATTACACATTGAAGAAAATTATAGCAACGTCTGTAACGTCTATCGTAATTGGCGGAATTGTTTTAAGTCTTTATAGTGCAGAGACAAAAAACTTTAAAACTTCCTGCAATGCAAAAAATATTGATACTTTAAAAGTATATACAGACTCTTGGGATGTAAAATTTAAAAAGAGTAATTCAAATGAGGTTACAGTATCTGCTGAGGGGAGACAGAAAGATAAAGCTCCAGTTACATTTCAAAAAGATGGGGAGGATTTGGTCATTAGTCAAAAAGAGCAAAAAAATAGCGGCTTTTTTGGAGGATTTACTTTTGGAAAACAGGGCGGCACAATCTATATTAATGTTCCCGATTCAGATATGAACAATATTGAAATAACCAATAAAGATGGGAATATACAATTAAGTGAAATTTCAGCTGAAAATATTGTCGTTGATAATCATTCCGGTGATGAAAAAGTCAATAATGTTTCGGCTCATATTGGAAAGTTTTCATCCAAGGATGGGGGGATAAGCGTTGAAAATAGTTCTTTTGAGAAATTAAATATAACATCTGCAAGCGGCGATAACGAGATGAAGGAAATACATAGTTCCAATGTAAAGGTTTCTTCTATAGATGGGACGGTTTCAATCAAGGACATAACAGAAGGAAAATCTTTATCAGTAAATACGAAATCAGGAGATATAGGTGTATCTTAAAAAAGCGCCAACTTCACTTGCTGTTTTTGCTCAGAGTAATTCTGATGTAACGCTTGATCTAGGTGGGATTAATAAGAGCCACGATGGCGTAAAAGTGAAAAAAGGTGAAATTGGCGTGGGAAGTAATAAAGTAAGTCTATTTAGTGAAGATGGTTCGATAAAGGTTAGATAAAAAGAGAAAAACACAAGACAACAATTCCCGCTATTGAAGAATGGTTGTCTTATTTGTTTGTATTTAAAATGTTTTGGAGTATTTATCTCCTTTTGGATAAAAAAGAATTATAATGAGATTAATTATCTGTATAATGATTGAAATAAACAGTGAAATAAGAATATCAGTTTTATATTTAAGGAGCGGAAAGCTTGGGTTACAAAATATTAATTGTAGAAGACGACCAATTCATAAGCCATATGGTAAGCGAAAGCTTAACAAAAGAAGGGTTTGAAGTAACAGCAGCTTTTGACGGTGAAGAAGCTTTAGACATATTGAACACACAAAAGTTTGAGGTTATATTATTGGATTTAATGCTTCCGAAGATAGATGGTATGGAATGTTTAAGAATGATTCGTTCTAAAAGCATGATTCCAGTTCTTATCATGTCTGCAAAAGATGAAGATGTAGATAAGGCACTTGGTCTCGGTCTCGGAGCTGATGATTATATTTCTAAACCTTTTTCTATGCTGGAAGTATTAGCTAGAATTAAAGCAACCATTAGAAGAGAAAGACACTATAAGAGCTCCCTGTCTCCAAAGGAAGAAAAAAACATTAAAATAGGTGATTTAAGTGTTGACCTGCAGGGCTTTTCTGTTAAAAAATTCAATAAGAAGATTAATCTCACGGCAAAAGAATTTAATATTTTAAAACTCTTTATTTCTAATCCTTCACAAGTATATACTAAGTCTCAACTTTATAAATCCGTATGGGAAGATGAGTATCATGGAGATGAGAATGTAATTAATGTTCATATTAGACGGCTTAGAGAGAAAATTGAGGACGACCCATCTCATCCAATGTACATAAAAACTTTGTGGGGAATCGGTTATAAGTTGGGAGATTTTTAAATTGTTTTATATGTTGGTTATTTTATTCATATGCTCTGCAGCAGTAAATATATTTCTTTTCCGAAGCCGATTAAATCTAAGGACTGAGATTAAATATATTAGAAATAAACTTCGAAAAGTTGTTAATGAAGAGACAGGCGAAAGATTATTGCTTAACACGGATGATAAATATATAAAATCCTTGTTAATTCAAATAAACCGTCTTTTAGATCATAATCAAAAGATCAAAGGGAACTACAATAGTATTGAACTGTCCATGCGAAAGATGTTGTCAAATATTTCACACGATTTAAAGACGCCTTTAACAGTTATACTAGGTTATATTGAAATTATAAATAACGATAAAAGTCTGACTTCAGAAAAGATTATGAGTTTACTAAAAACAGTTAATTTAAAAACGGTCGAGGTATTAGCGTTAATAAACCGTTTTTTTGAGCTTGTGAAATTAGAGTCAGGTGATAAAAAATTAAATTATTCACGAATTGACATATGTGAAGTCAGCCGAAAAATAATTTTGGATTACTACGAAATTTTAATTAGCAAAGAATTTGAAGTAGTGATTGATATACCCGATGACCCTGTCTTTGTTCGCGGAGATGAAGATGCAATTGAGAGGGTTCTAAATAATTTAATTACGAATGCAATTCAATATGGTTCCGATGGTAAAATGGTGGGTTTAAAAATCAGAATAACTGATAATGATGTTTTTGTAGAAATATCAGATAAAGGAAAAGGCATAAATGAAATGCATAAAGACCGTGTCTTTGAACGAATGTACACATTGGAGGACTCGAGAAACACCAATTATCAGGGAAGCGGATTGGGGCTGACGATTACTAAGAGATTAGTAGAGCAAATGGAAGGAAGTATATCTCTAAATAGTATCCCCTTCCAAGAAACAACGTTTTCTGTACGTTTAAGACGTATTAGATTTTAATAAAAGCAATAAGGTTTCTTCTGTATACGTCTTCAAATCCTCCTTTCTCTTTAATCTGAGAGGCTGACAACAGTCTCTTTTTTTATGCACAAAAGGCTGGCATGAATCTTGCATATAAAAAGGGACGTAACGACTATGTGAAAGGGACTGATGGGTCTTGGTGTAAAAGCGCTTACGTTTTGTTCTGCCGGTAATTGAAGCTTACACGTAAAATACGATGAGGTGATAAACATGTCAGCCAACCCGCTTTCTAAAAGCAATCAGAAAGACGAAGAAAAAGAAGTACTTGATTTGTTTCTGTCAACACAATCGATCATAAAAGAGGCCCTGCGCAAACTGGGCTATCCTGACAATATGTATGACTTGATGAAAGAGCCGATGCGGCTTTTGACCGTCCGCATCCCTGTCAAAATGGACAATGGATCAGTGCGGGTTTTCACGGGCTACCGCTCGCAGCACAATGACGCTGTCGGCCCGACAAAAGGTGGCGTGCGGTTTCACCCGGAAGTCAGTGAGGAAGAGGTCAAGGCGCTTTCCATCTGGATGACCTTAAAATGCGGCATCACAAACCTTCCTTACGGGGGCGGAAAAGGCGGCATCATCTGTGATCCGCGGACAATGTCTTTCGGTGAGCTGGAACGGCTGAGCCGCGGATATGTGCGGGCGATCAGCCAGATTGTCGGTCCGACAAAGGATATTCCGGCTCCCGACGTATATACCAACTCGCAGATTATGGCTTGGATGATGGACGAATACAGCCGCCTGAGAGAATTTGATTCACCGGGATTCATTACGGGCAAACCGATCGTTCTCGGCGGTTCACAAGGGCGGGAAACGGCGACCGCGCAAGGCGTCACGATTTGTATTGAGGAAGCCGTTAAGAAAAAAGGGATTCCATTGGAAAATGCGCGCATCATCATTCAAGGGTTCGGAAATGCCGGAAGCTTTCTCGCTAAATTTATGCATGACGCCGGCGCCAAGGTGATCGGCATCTCAGACGCCCATGGCGCTTTGTATGATCCTGACGGCCTTGACGTTAATTACCTGCTGGATAAGCGGGACAGCTTCGGCACGGTGACGAATCTCTTCTCAGATATCATAACGAACCGGGAGCTGCTGGAGAAAGACTGTGATATTCTCGTGCCTGCCGCAATCTCCAATCAGATTACAGCTGAAAACGCCCATCACATTAAAGCCTCAATCATTGTGGAAGCGGCGAACGGGCCGACAACGATAGACGCCACGAAAATTCTGAATGAAAGAGGCGTGCTTCTCGTACCGGATATTTTGGCAAGCGCCGGCGGCGTGACGGTATCTTATTTTGAATGGGTGCAAAATAATCAAGGCTTTTACTGGTCTGAGGAGGAAGTCGCCGGAAAACTGCGCAGCGTCATGGTGAATTCGTTCGAATCCATTTATCAGACAGCGCATACCCACAAAGTCGATATGCGTTTGGCCGCCTATATGACAGGCATCAGAAAATCGGCTGAAGCGGCCCGATTCCGCGGCTGGGTATAAGGGTGATCTGCAAAAAAATTTGCGCCTTTTATACAGGGGAACGCAAAATTTCTTTGCATCACCTGAATGCAGCCGACAGATTCAGACAAGCTTCGTCTGCTTTCGGCTAATTGTTATGCTGGTATGCTTCTTGCATCTTCATAAAGCGTGAGCACACATTACAAAATACAGGGAGGAATTCTAATGACAGTTTCATACGCACACGAACCCTTTACAAATTTTCAGGAAGAGACAAATAAACAATCGTTTCAAAAAGCGCTGGCTTATGTGAATTCACAGCTCGGCAAGCATTATCCGCTTATCATCAACGGTGAAGCGATTGAGACGGATAAAAAGATCATTTCCGTCAATCCGGCTGATAAAAAAGAAGTGATCGGCTCTGTATCGGCGGCCGGAAAAGAACTTGCGGAAAAGGCCATGCAGGCTGCGCTGCAGACATTTCAAACATGGAAAAAAGTACGGCCGGAACACCGCGCGAATGTACTGTTTAAAGCGGCGGCGATCATCCGCAGAAGAAAGCACGAATTCTCCGCGTATCTAGTGAAAGAAGCCGGAAAACCATGGAAGGAAGCGGATGCGGATACGGCGGAAGCGATCGACTTTTTAGAGTATTATGCCCGTCAGATGCTGAAGCTGAAAGACGGTTCCCCTGTAAAGAGCCGTGACGGAGAATATAATCAGTATCATTATGAGCCGCTTGGGGTGGGGATCGTCATTTCTCCATTCAACTTCCCGCTTGCGATTATGGCCGGAACGGCGGCAGCAGCCATCGTAACAGGCAACACGATACTGCTGAAACCGGCGGATGCGGCGCCTGTCGTGGCGGCGAAATTCGTTGAAGTGATGAAGGAAGCGGGCCTGCCGGACGGCGTGCTCCAATTCATACCGGGCGACGGAGGAGAAATCGGCGACTACCTGGTTGAGCATCCAAAAACGAGATTTGTGTCGTTTACAGGCTCCCGCGCGGTCGGATGCCGCATTTATGAACGAGCCGCAAAAGTGCAGCCGGGCCAAAAATGGCTGAAACGGGTCATCGCCGAAATGGGCGGAAAAGATACGGTGCTTGTAGACAGAGATGCTGATCTTGATCTTGCCGCTTCCTCAATCGTGCATTCCGCCTTCGGATTTTCAGGCCAAAAATGTTCAGCCGGTTCCCGTGCGGTCATTCATCAGGACGTCTATGATGAAGTTGTCGAAAAAGCCGTCGCTTTAACGAAGTCACTCACTGTCGGAAGTCCGGAAGATTTTGATACATACATGGGGCCTGTCATCCATGAAGCGTCTTATAATAAAGTCATGAAGTATATCGAAATCGGCAAAACAGAAGGAAAGCTTCTGACGGGAGGCGAAGGTGATGATTCGAAAGGATACTTTATTCAGCCGACCATTTTTGCGGATGTTGATGAAAACGCCCGCCTGATGCAGGAGGAAATTTTCGGGCCGGTCGTCGCGATCTCAAAAGCCCGGGATTTCGACCATATGCTTGAGATCGCCAATAATACCGATTACGGACTGACAGGTGCACTGTTATCGAAAACCCGCGCGCACATTGAACGCGCCCGTGAAGATTTTCACGTCGGGAATCTATACTTCAACCGCGGATGTACGGGAGCGATTGTCGGATACCAGCCGTTCGGCGGCTTCAATATGTCAGGAACCGATTCAAAAGCCGGGGGACCTGACTATCTGATTCTTCATATGCAGGCAAAAACAACGTCTGAAGCCTATTAATCTTTCGGAAATAGCGCGATGAAAAAGAGAGTCGCGCTATTTTCTCTATATGAGGGTAAGGGGGATGGAACATGTATCAGCAGCTCAGCAAGATGCTTCCGGAGGAGAAAATAGAAGCCATTACGAAATCACTGGTGGCGTTAAACAGCATCAACGGCACATTGGGAGAAGGAAAAAAAGCCGACTATATCAAAGATATGATCAAGAGCTTTCCCTACTTTCAGGAGAACCCGTCACATGTGTGGGAGCAGGCGATTCCTGAGGACCCTTACGGCCGTAAGAATATCTTCGCGTTTATTGAAGGAAACGGTGACAGCCTGAATACGGTCATTTATCACGCTCATCTTGATACGGTCGGCATAGAAGACTTCGGCCCTTTAAAAGATATCGCTTTTGATTCCGACCGTCTCGCGGCGTATTTCTCAAGCTATGAATTTGATCGGGACGTGCAGCGGGACGCCCGCTCAGGCGAGTGGATGTTCGGAAGGGGTTCGGTTGATATGCAGAGCGGTATTGCCGTTCATCTCGCCAATCTGCTTCACTTTTCTGAACGGCGCGATCAGCTGCCGGGCCATATTCTGTTTATGGCAAACCCGGATGAAGAAAGCCAGCATTCCGGCATTTTAACGAGCATTTCTGAATTAAAACGGCTGAAACGAGAAAAGCAGCTTCGATATTTAGCAGCGATTAATAACGACTTCATCACCCCGCTGTATGAAGGTGACACGACAAGGTACATCTACACGGGCGCGGCAGGGAAGCTTTTGCCTTGCTTTGCGATTTACGGGCGGGAGGTGCATGTCGGTGATACGCTGTCCGGCATCGACCCGAATTTGATCGCCTCAGAAATCACCAGAAGAATCCACAACAATATTCATATGGCGGAAAACATTGAAGGGGAGCTTGTGCTGCCGCCGACCTGTCTCTACCAGCGTGACAACAAGGAAGCATATAACGTGCAGACTGCCGTCAGCAGCTATGTCTATTTTAATTATTTTATTTACGAGAAAACCGCCAAAGAAGTCATGGATCAGCTGACTGCCGTGGCTGAGGAAGCATGCAAAGAGACAGAACAAAAATTATCTGATTATTATGACGAATACTGTGAGAGAACGAGCCTCCCGAAAAAAGAAATCACATGGAACGTTCAAGTCTATAGTCTGGAAGATTACTTGAAAAGGCTGAGAAGCCGCGGCATCAACCCGGCGCAGTGTATAGAGCAGGCATTTAAAACATATGAACATCTTGAACTGCGGATGAGATGCTTTAAAGCCGTCGAGGAATTGCAAAAACTGGATCCTGAGCAGGGTGCCAAGGTTATTATTTTCTATGCGCCGCCTTACCTTCCGCACAATTATCTGAAGAAAGAGAGCACGCGGGACCGGCTTTTGCAGCATGTCATTCAAGAAGCCGTCGATAAAACAGCGGCGTCAACGGGGGAAACATTCATCTTTAAAAAGTTTTTCCCTTATTTAGCGGATGGAAGCTTTTTATCGCTGCATGAAACAGACGCGGAGGTCGCCGCCTTTACCGATAATTTTCCGGGCTGGGATGTCATCGGGACGATTCCTTTTAAAGAAATAAGGGAATTAAATATTCCGTCAGTCAATATGGGGGTATACGGAAAGGATGGCCATAAATGGACGGAACGGGTGTATAAACCGTACACATTCCATGTTCTGCCCAAACTCATTCAGCAGACGACGCTGCACCTTTTGCACAGCTACCGATTAGACATACGCACAAAAGGCTGACATAACGGAATAAGGGGGATGTATATGCAGGGAGAAACCAATCAAAATGAATTGCAGCGTACGATGAAGGGCCGGCATTTGTTTATGATCGCACTCGGCGGCGTGATCGGGACGGGGCTGTTTCTGGGCTCCGGTTTTACGATCAGTGAAGCGGGGCCGATCGGCGCGATATTGGCTTATGTGATCGGCGGATTTTTAATGTATCTGGTGATGCTTTGTTTGGGGGAGCTCGCGGTCGCCATGCCGGTCGCAGGATCATTTCAGGCGTATGCGGCAAAGTTTCTCGGGCCGTCTACTGGTTTTACGATCGGGTGGATGTATGCTTTCAGCTGGGCCAATACAGTGGGGCTTGAGCTGACGTCGGCGGGGATTTTAATGCAGCGGTGGTTTCCGGCCGTTCCGATTTGGGTGTGGTGCCTTGTATTCGGTGTCGTCATTTTCTCCATTAATGCGCTGTCGGCGCGGAGTTTTGCGGAAATGGAATTTTGGTTTTCCAGCGTCAAGGTTATGGCTATTGTATTATTTATTATTCTCGGCTGCGCTGCCGTATTCGGCTTTGTCGGTTTTAACGGCGGGCAGACGGCGCCGTATCTGTCAAACTTTACGACGGATAAAGGGCTTTTCCCGAACGGGGCTCAGGCCGTGCTGTTTACGCTTGTCATGGTGAATTTTTCATTCCAGGGTACCGAACTGGTCGGAATCGCCTCGGGAGAAAGCGAAAATCCGGAAAAGACGCTTCCCCGCTCAATCCGAAACGTCATATGGCGGACGCTGTTTTTCTTCGTGCTGGCGATGTTTGTTCTCGTGTCCATTTTGCCGTACCAAACGGCAGGGGTCATCGAAAGCCCGTTTGTCGCTGTGCTGGATAAAATCGGCGTACCCTATGCGGCTGACATCATGAACTTTGTTATTCTGACCGCCATGCTGTCGGTGGCGAATTCCGGGCTGTACGCTTCGTCCAGAATGATGTGGTCTCTATCAAAAAGTAAAATGGGCCCCGCTTCCTTAACAAAACTGACGAAAAAAGGCGTGCCTCTGAAAGCCCTGTCCATCACCATTGCCATCTCAGGTTTATCGCTGCTGACAAGTGTAGTAGCTGCTGAAACGGTGTATGTGTGGCTCATTTCCATCTCGGGTATGATTACCGTCGTCGCGTGGATGTCAATCTGCGCTTCACAATTCGTTTTCCGGAGACGCTTTCTGGCTGAAGGAGGAAATCTGAAAGACCTGGCATTTAAAACGCCACTTTATCCGATCGTGCCGATTCTCGGATTTTCAGTTTACGGTCTTATCTTAATCAGTCTCATTTTTATTCCGGACCAGCGTATCGGCCTGTACTGCGGCGTCCCGCTGATGATCATCTGTTATGCGTATTACCACTTCGGTATCAAAAAACGCTTGAAACGTGAGCCGGCTTCTTCGGAAAAAGGCGCAGCAGGATAAGAAAAAAAGCCCTCCGCAAAAAGCGGCGGGCTTTACTTTGTTTTCCGTTTAGCCAACAGCACGTAGGAAAGAACGGCAAAGAGCTGAAAACCGAAAATGCTGACAGCCATCGGCCAGGCGTTTTCTTCTCCGGCAATACCGACCAGGGGAGCGGCAAGCGCGCCGCCGATAAAGGGCAGTAGTCCGAGAAGAGCCGCTGCGCTTCCCGCGCCTTTCTCCTGTTTCTGCATAGCCAAAGAAAACCCTGTCGTCGTGACGATCCCGACAGAAGAAACAATGATGAATAAAGAAATGCAGACCGCTGTCAGACCTAAACCGAAAGCAAGCGATAAAAGCAAAGCGACGCTCCCGATGACGGCAATGACCAATCCGGAGACAAACAGCTTCCGTTCATCATGTGTTTTGGCCATCCGTCCCGTCATTTGGGTGGCGCATATAATTCCCGCACCGTTTACGGCAAACAGCAGGCTGAACATTTGCGCCGATACGCCGTAGATATTTTGCAGCACAAACGGCGACCCGGCAATATATGCGAACATGCCGGTCATCACAAATGCCTGGCTGAGCGCAAATCCCATAAACATCCTGTCACCGAGCAGGCCGCGAAACGTCATCAGCGTCTCCCTGAGTCCGCCGCTTGTCCGCCTTTCCGGCGGGAGTGATTCAGGCAATGCCGTAAGCACGGCTGCAAAAATGATACAGCCGATCACCGCCAGCACGATAAATACGATTTTCCAGCCGGCAAACTGAAGGATAAATCCCCCTGTAATCGGCGCTAAAATCGGCGCCGCCCCATTGACGAGCATCAGCAATGAGAAAAAAGCCGTCAATTCTTTTCCGGAATACATATCGCGCGCGGAGGCCCGTGCGATGACGATTCCGGCCGCCCCGGTGAATCCTTGAATAAACCTCATGACAATTAAAAACGAAACAGAAGGGCTGAAGGCGCATAATAAAGATGCCAGCGTATAAAGCAGCAATAACAGAATCAGCGGTTTCCGGCGCCCGATCATATCACTGAGCGGCCCGACAACGATCTGGCCGATCGCCAGCCCCAAAAGACAAAACGTCAGGCTCAGCTGCGCAAGGGACGCTGTCGTATGGAGATCGGCCGCCACTTCAGGCAAAGCGGGCAGATACATATCGAGCGAAAGCGGCCCGAATGAAGCGAGCGTCCCGAGAATCAATACCATGCCGAGGCTTGCGCGGGCGGCCTTTGAACCAGCGTTATTCATTTCATGACCCACCTTAACAAATGATTCTATCACTATAGCATAACCGGCCGGCATATTTTATATTATTTATTGAATGTAAAATGAATAGCTTATTTAAAAACTGAATGCAAATAAAAAAACAGAATTCTTTTTCGAATGAAATGTAAAATGAAAAAGGAGGATGCTAAACTATAAAACAACAAAAGATAGAAAAGTTTTACGGAGGAGGTGTTCAAAGAGCATGAACAGCCAACAAACCGAGCATATTGAAATGAAACGCCGATTTCCGGTCTGTCTCGCGCTTGCTTTGACATTAGGCGTATTTGCCGCGGGTTCTGAAGAGCTGGTGATATCCCCGCTGCTCCCGGATTTAGCGCGGGCTTTCAGCTCGGATGTCAGTGTGCTGGCGCTTTCCATCAGTATTTACGGAGTAATGATTTTTATCGGCGCGCCGCTTCTCGTTCCCCTCGGCGATAAATATTCCCGGGAGCTCAGCCTGATGGCGGGGCTGCTTATATTTACGGCCGGCACGGTGATCTGCGCGCTGGCGCACAATCTCTTTTTCTTCTTTCTGGGCAGGGCGCTTTCCGGGCTTGCGGCGGGGGCGTTTGTGCCGACAGCATATGCGGTCGTCGGCGACCGTGTGCCTTATGCGTACCGCGGCAAGGTAATGGGGCTGATTGTGTCAAGCTGGTCGCTCGCTTTGATTTTCGGCGTTCCGATCGGCTCTTTTATCGGCGGTGTTTTGAATTGGCGGTGGACGTTTTGGATTTTCGCTTTGATGTCTGTCCTCGTTGTTTCGCTCATTTTCATTGAGGCGCGCCGCAGCACGGCGGACGGGAACAAAACAGAAGAGGAAAACGGACTGCAGGCAGGCACCTTCCGGGATGCGCTGAAGGTGCCCCGTGTCCCTGTATACCTCACGATCACCTTCTGCAACATGATCGGTTTCTACGGCATGTATTCCTTTCTCGGCACATATCTGCACCGCGTGCTGCCGGGGGGAAATACAGCTTCCGGGCTGCTGATCATGGTGTACGGAATTGGTTTTTCCATGAGCGTGTTCACGGGGAAAATCGCAGACAAGGCGGGAAAAATGCGCTCTTTGATCACGGCAATGGCCGTGATCAGCATATGGCTTGCCTGTCTCGCCTATGCGCCGTCATCAATGCCGCTTTTGGTCATCGGGTTATTCATCTGGGGCTTGATGCAAAGCCTGACGGTGACCTTGCTCAGCACCATTTTAAGCGATTGCTCACAGAGCCGCCGCGGCAAAATCATGGCATTCTACAGTCTGGCGTCCAATTTGGCCGTGACCTTGGGCTCGGCTGTCATGGGTCCGGTCTATGTCGGCTGCGGATATGCAGCTGTCGGGTTTATCTGTGCGGCCGTCACCCTCATTGGCTTTGTCCTCAGCGTTTTTGCTTACAGAAGATATGGCAGATATGAGCATAAGGCCAATCAATCATTGTACCGGTAAATAAAGTTTCTATAATTTAATAAATGTTAATTTCCACCTTATTCAAAAAGGCGTTTCCTAAATCAATCAACAAATTCAGCAGCAGGACCGTAATATAAGAAGCTTCTTCCGAGGCGAGAAAGGCAGCCAGCGCCGCGGTTTCTTCGGCGGTTCCGACACGCTTCATCGGAACGCCCGAGGCAATCCGTGCTTCCGATTCTGCTTCGGACATTCCGTTTTGCTTCATCATGTTCTGCACGAATGGGTGATAACGATCCGTGGCGATAAATCCGGGATTCAGACAGTTGACAGTGATGTGAAAAGATGCAAGCTGAATGGTGATATTTTTGCTGGCATTAATTAAAGCGGCGTTCATCATACTGTTGGTGAACATGTCGGCGCCGGGTTCTTTCCATAGGTTTCCGACGATATTAATGATTCTGCCGGATTCGTGCTGCTTCATGATCGATGCGGCTGTTTTCATAGAGTCGATATAAGCGATTGTTTTATTCGTAAAGGTATTGGTCATATTCTCTATATCACAGTTTTCAAAGGTATCCGGCGCACCGCCCGGAATGTTGTTGATCAATACATCAAGCCGTCCGCATTGTGATCTGATGTCTTCAAAAATGCCGGCTCTCGTCTTCTGATCCGACATATCCCCGGCCAGAACGGTGACGCCCGCATCCGGATGCTTGGCGAGGATCTCCTCTTTCACCGATTCAATATTTTCTGGAACCCGCGAATTAATGACGGTATGAAAACCATTGTCCGCCAGTTTCAAAGCAATCGCTTTGCCGATCCCCTGACTGGCGCCCATAATAAATGCGGTTCGTTTTGACAACCGTCAGCACCCCTTTACAAAATGGAATCTCCTTAACATCGTAAAAAAAATGATAAAAACAGCAAATCTTATTTAAATTCTGACAAATAAAAAAACCCGCCGGACAGGCGGGTGGGTGTTACACGTGCAGAAACTTCGGAAGCGTGTCGAGAGACAATCGGTTTCCGACAAAGAATGAGCCGAATTCGCCGTAGCGCGCGCTGACTTCATCAAAGCGCATTTCATAAACAAGCTTTTTGAACTGAAGCACATCATCACTGAAGAGCGTGACGCCCCATTCATAATCGTCAAAACCGACAGATCCCGTGATAATCTGTTTGACTTTGCCTGCGTAGCTCCGTCCGATTAAGCCGTGGCTTCTCATCAGGTTTCTGCGTTCATCCATAGAAAGCATGTACCAGTTGTCATTTCCGCTTCTTCTCTTATCCATCGGATAGAAGCAGACATATTTCGCTTCCGGCAGCTCAGGATACAGGCGGGCGCGGACATGCGGATTTTCATACGGATCGCCTTCTCCGCTTGCCAGATAGTTGCTCAGCTCTACCACAGACACGTAAGAATAAGCCGGGATTGTAAATTCAGCAAGCTTTGATTTATTAAATTCAAGCTCGATTTCGTTCAGCTCTTCCATTGTCGGGCGAAGAATCATCAGCATAAAATCAGCTTTCTGTCCGACGATGCTGTAGATGGTTTGCGAGCCTTTGCCTTCTTTTTGGGCGACGCCCCATTTTTCAAGCAGTCCCGTAAATTCATGTATAATCGACAGGCGCTCATCGCTGGATAACTGCTTCCATGACGTCCAGTCCATTGTGCGGAAATCGTGAAGCGCATACCAGCCGTCAAGCGTTTGTGCGGCCTCGTTCGTTTTTTGCTGCTCACTCATGTATCTTCACTCCTATATCTTTTCATTGATGCCTTCACTATATCACAGTTTAACCGTTTCGGCTGTGGAGAAACCTTGAATAATCCCACCCCTTGTATCAGAAACTAAGCCGTAAACTACCCGTCAGTTAAATTAGTTAGAAAAATAAGATTTCTTATTGAAAGCGCTATAATAGAAGTTGGTTATTTGAATTTAGCTGGAAGAAGAGTATGCTGTAAAAGTAAGCGTTTTTTGTCAACATAGAGGAGGGTATATCGTGGCAGATTTATTTACAAAAGTACAAGAAAAAGTAGCAGGAAAAGATGTGAAAATCGTATTTCCTGAGGGGTTGGACGAACGTATCCTGGTTGCGGTCAACAATTTGGCGGGCAACAAGGTATTAAAGCCGATCGTAGTCGGCAATAAAGAAGACATTGAAGCAAAAGCGAAAGAATTAAATCTCACACTTGACGGCGTTGACATTTTTGACCCGCATACATATGAAGGCATGGAAGAACTCGTTCAGGCTTTCGTAGAACGCCGCAAAGGCAAAGCGACGGAAGAACAGGCCCGCAAAGCTTTGTTAGACGAAAACTATTTCGGCACGATGCTTGTGTACAAAGGTCTCGCGGACGGACTTGTCAGCGGAGCTGCACATTCTACTGCCGATACGGTGCGCCCTGCACTGCAAATCATCAAAACAAAAGAAGGCGTGAAAAAAACATCAGGCGTCTTTATCATGGCCCGCGGTGACGAGCAATATGTATTTGCTGATTGCGCGATCAACATTGCCCCTGACAGCCAGGACCTTGCTGAAATCGCCATTGAAAGCGCCAATACGGCTCAAATGTTTGACATTGACCCGCGTGTTGCCATGCTCAGCTTCTCTACAAAAGGATCGGCAAAATCTGATGAGACGGAAAAAGTGTCAGAAGCGGTGAAAATTGCGAAGGAAAAAGCGCCTGAGCTTACGCTTGACGGCGAATTCCAATTTGACGCTGCATTTGTGCCGTCTGTTGCGGAGAAGAAAGCGCCGGACTCCGACATTAAAGGAGACGCGAATGTATTTGTATTCCCAAGCCTTGAAGCAGGAAACATCGGCTACAAAATCGCTCAGCGTTTAGGCGGCTTTGAAGCGGTCGGACCGATTCTGCAAGGATTAAATATGCCTGTAAACGATCTTTCCAGAGGATGTAATGCGGAAGACGTCTACAATCTTGCGTTAATTACGGCTGCTCAAGCGCTGTAATCCGGAAAAAGCCGGCCTTTTAAGAAGGCCGGCTTTTTTTATAGAAAGAAAGCCACTGCGGCCCAGCCAAACAGCGATAAACAGAGAGAGCCGATCAAGCCAGCCGCGAGCGCCCGCCAGCCATTATGACGAAACGCCGATATATGAACGTTCAAACCGAGACCCGCCATTGCCATGCCGATTAAAACATAGGACACTTGAACAAGAAACGCGGAATGCGCGGCGGAAATGATGCCTGATGTGTGGATGGCGCTCATTCCGAGAAATCCGAAGATAAACCAAGGGATCGGCAGTGAAGCAGCAGAGCCCGTCTCTGATTTCCCGCCGCGGCGCGCCCGCATTCCAAGCATGAATGCAACCGGGACGAGCAGCGCGACCCGCGTCAGCTTGACGATCACCGCCATCTCGACGGCTGCTTTTCCTCCGGCGCTTCCGGCTGCTGCCGCATGCGCCACCTCATGAAGCGTTGCCCCGCAAAAGGCGCCGTAAGCAGCAGGAGAAAAGCCCAATACATGATAAGAAAGAGAATATACAACTGTAAAAACGGTTCCTAATAACGAAACGGCGGCTGCACTGATGGCTGTCGCATTTTCGTTTGACCTGATTTGCGGCGCGATCGCGGCAATGGCAGCCGCCCCGCAGATCGCAGTGCCGCAGGCTGTTAACATGCTGAGTGTCTGATCAATGCGGAACAGCCGGGACAGTCCGTATACGACGGCACCCGCAACCATCATACAGCAGACGGCAATTGCAAATACGTGCCAGCCGGCATGATAGATATCCGTCAAGTTCAGTCTCATGCCAAGCAGGATAATGCCGGCTTTCAGCAAGTATTTGCTTGAGAATCCAATCCCCGGCTCGAATGCCGCCTGCTGTCCGAAAACGGCGCGCCAGACCATTCCGATCAGCATCGCGAGGACAAGCATGCCGAGCAAATTTAAAAACGGCAGGCGGCTGGCATAGAAAGCCGCAAACGCAATTCCTGCGGTAACTGAAACACCCTTTACCATCTTCATCTCCGTCACTTCCCATTAGGTTGATAACTTCACTTTACTGCGGTCTTAATCATTAGTAAAATATATTTATATGATCTAACCAATCAGGAAAAATAATGATAAGGGGCGATGCTTTTTGTATTATGGGGAACTGAAAACATTCATTGCAGTCGTCGAAGAAAAAAACTTTACAAAAGCGGCGCAGAAGCTGATGATTTCTCAGCCGAGCGTCAGCCTTCACATTAAAAATCTGGAGAAAGAATTCCAAACCGCCTTGCTGAACCGCTCCCCGAAGCACTTTACGACTACGCCGACGGGGGACATTCTCTATCAGCGCGCGAAGCAAATGGTCTTCTTGTACGAGCAGGCGAAAACCGAAATTTACGCCCATCATCATTATGTCAAAGGGAAGCTCAAAATCGCCGCGAGCTTTACCATCGGCGAATATATTCTGCCGCCGCTTCTCGCAAAGCTTCATGACGAGTATCCCGAACTGAACCTTGACGTCATGATCGGGAACACGGAGGAGGTCAGCGAAGCGGTTCGGATGCTTCAAGCCGATATCGGATTAATAGAAGGACATACGGGGAAAAACGAGCTCGACATTCAGCCGTTCATGGAGGATGAATTATGCATTGCCGCACCTAACGGACACCCGCTCGCAGGCAGAAAAAACATCCCGGTCACCGACTTGCAAAATCAAGCGTGGGTGACGAGGGAGAAAGGTTCGGGGACAAGGGAGTATTTGGATCATGTCCTGCATTCAAACGGACTGCGGCCGAAATCCATGATGACGATCAGCAGCAACCAGGGCGTCAAGGAAGCTGTGATCAGCGGAATGGGTCTTTCCGTTCTGTCAAAAAGCGTACTGCAAAAGGATCTGCTTCACGGCAGCATTTCCGTGCTTCAGATCAAAGGATTTTCCTTAAAGCGGAAACTGTCTATCATTCAATCTTCCATTATGGAGAACACAAAAAACAAAGAAATCTTCATCGCTCTTTTGAAAAGTCAATTTCAATCATCTTAAGCGGAATGATATAATAAATGCATGGAAAGCCTATGACGAAAGGGATTTAATATAGATGGGAAAGCAACCGATTGATTTATTGATGCAGCCGAGCTGGAGAATCATTGACCAATCCAGCCTCGGTCCTTATTTTGATGCGAAGCAGTCATTCGCAATGGATGATACGCTGTGCGCCTCCGTAGGCAAAGGGGAATCGCCTGCGACAGCACGCTCTTGGGTGCACCACCAGACGATCGTGCTCGGCATTCAGGACACACGCCTGCCGTTTTTAGAGGACGGCGTGAAATTGCTGGAGGACGAAGGCTATCGTGTGATTGTCCGCAATTCAGGAGGCCTCGCGGTCGTTCTCGATGAAGGCGTACTGAATATCTCGCTTATTTTTGAAGATGAGAAAAAAGGCATCGACATCGACAGAGGCTACGAGGCGATGACGGAGCTTGTGCGGCGGATGCTGCGTCCGTACAATGCTGAAATTGAAGCATATGAAATTAAAGGATCGTATTGTCCGGGCAGCTATGATCTCAGCATCGGCGGGCGGAAATTCGCGGGAATCTCACAAAGACGCCTGCGGGGCGGAACCGCGGTTCAGATTTACCTCTGCGCCGATAAAAGCGGAAGCGAACGCGCCGATCTGATCAGACGTTTCTATCAAGCCGCTTTAAAAGACAAAAGCAATGACATAAAAGGCGTGTACCCCGACATCCGGCCTGAAACGATGGCTTCATTAAGCGAATTGCTGCAAACGGACATTACCGTGCAGGACTTAATGCTGTCGCTCTTAACCGAACTGAAGGAACGCAGCGGCCGCCTGTATGCAGCCGGATTATCGCCGGAAGAAGAAATGGCATTTGAAAAAAATCTGATCCGAATGCTGGAACGGAATGAGAAGGTGTTCGGTACGCAGGAAAGCTTGGACTAGGTCCGGGCTTTTTTATTTTTAGTAATTATATACTAATTAGTTATAGTGAAAAAAGAATCGTTATTCCAAAACTAGTTTACAATTTATCCCTTATTTGATTAATATATTGTTGTAGGTTCCAAATAATTCTATAAACTAGAGGAGATGGAGATATGAATTTTAAAAAAATAAAAGAGGAAAAAAGAATCACGATCCCGACACATTTGTTAGCCGGAGATGCTGAGCAATCAGGCAATAGCTTTGCTTGGAGCGGATGGGTGCTTGTAGTACCGAGCCAAGAAGACAATCAAAACCCGAATTTGAATTTCAATGATTTAGCCGTTCAGAATTAGATTCATCCGTTTGGAACCTACGCATCTTAGAAAAGGCGGTGGAAGTTTGACACAAGAGTATATAAGAGAAATTAAGCGGGGAGCACTGTCATGGATTGGTGAGAATATCCATTATTTTGATATGAATCATAAAGTAGCGAACGATTTCAGATGGCGGCTTAAAACATTTATAGAGCTTATTTTTCTTACCAATTACCTGATCAGAAATCAGGCAGATGATAAGGAAGTTGCTGTTTTAACGGAGTTTATTACAGAAAGGCTCCGTAATGATCAGCTTGAAGAATTTATTCATTTTGATCCGGACGGCCTTGCCGGATTGGCTATTGCAGGTGAATTTCTTGTCTTAACTGATCAACCGACACGGGCTTCAGTGATATGGGAGCTGGAAAAATTCACGGCGTCTCGTTTTGATGAAAGCCTTGCTAAAATTCCCTTTCGGAAAATGGATCTGAAGTACAGTCTGCACAGAGCAGGCGTAAATTTGAAAATGACGGATTTTTCTGATTTATACTGCTACACGGCAGCCGGTCAAAATATCCCAAATACATATATGACTGACCATGATGCGTACAGTATAACTCATACGATTTTTTATATAACAGATATGGGATGTTCTTCGCTTACAGATCAAGAGTATCATCTGCCCTCCTTAAAAGAAAAGGTCCTGAAATTTCTCGGGATTTATATATGTCTTGAGAATTTAGATATTACCAGTGAATTATTGATGTGCAGCTCTTTTTTACATATCGACATGGAAAAAGAAAATCATAAACCGCTCTATGAGGCAGCCTGGAATAAAATATTTCAGGGGCGAATGAAAGAAGGGAATATCCCGAGCATCACCTATCAACATAAACCCGGTTTGAAAGGTGAACAGCAAAGAGAAGATGTGTTTAAACACTGCTACCATACAACACTTGTCGCCGCGGGTGCCGCGCATGCCTGTCTTAGAGCAGAAAGGAACGATTAACTTGAACAGATTAGCTGAAGAGACAGACCAATTTTTATTATCTTTTGCTGAACAATCGCTTCCGGATATGAAGAGCATTCAGCTGTTTGCCGGCTTCTGCAAATACTACAGGAAGACGAGCCATTCTTCCGCTCTAAAAGAACATATTGAAAGGATTGCGGCAGCCTTCGTTGATAAGTCATGCTGGGAGGATCTGTTTCACTGTAATACGGCCATAGTCAATGAATTGATTCATATCTATTTAACGTCAAAAACGTATAAAGCGAAGCAGGGATTGCAAGCGGATGATCAGATCATACGTCATGGATTGCAAAACGGATATCTTACAAAAAAAGAATGGCCTTATTTTAAATACGCCGAATTAGTCGGTTTGCTGAACGAACTGGAAATGCCATTTGATCAGGAAAAAGTCCGTTTTTACAAAAATTCGATGTTTCAGCCTTTGGTCCGCGACGCATGGAAACGAACAGCTGAAAACGAGCTGGAGTTTATTGAGTACTGTCTTCTTCATTTGAATAAGGGGGAGCATCAGCTTCATCCCGGCTTGAAGGCTTCTATTCAAAAATGGCTTGTGTTTTGTCTCAGCAGCCGAAAAATGAAACAGCTTTGCACTATGTTATTGATCCAATCGTGTATCGATCCTTTTTTTTATGGCTGTCAAGCAGCCCTTCATTACATACATAACGAGAATCCATCCATTCAATGTGCTCCGGCTCTTCTGCCGGCGATTGAGATTCTGAATCTGGAGTGTGGAACATGCAGATAGTAAAGGGACATTTTAATATAAAAAAAACAGAAGAATGGCTGCTGGGTTTTTGGAAGAACCTTCAGCTGCAGCCGGAAGAAATGGAAGCTGATGACCTTATGCACCTGTTTTGCGGTTTAGCGGCATGTCATCATTTTGAAAGCAGAAAGGATACAGAAGAAGTCATTCTATTCCTAGACCGTTATTTCGGAGAAAAGACACACGAATGCCATCCGGTCCTGTTCGCGTATGCGTATCATGTTTACCGCAGGATGGATGCCGCAAAAAGCATTTTTTTTCATAACGGACTTGAACAAATGGTCCGCGGTTTACAAGAGGAACTGAAATCAGAGCCCGCCTCTATGATCCTCATGGTGTTAGCAGCTTATTTTGGGGCGGTGACCCCGGAAGAGCTGATCGTTTTCTTAGAAACCGCACTGAAACGGGAGGCCGATTTGCTCACGGCACCGGGCGGCATGCAGGAAGAACAGGCGGATGCCCTTTATGCCGTCTCTTATTTGCAAATGAAAGAATTACAGCCTTTTCTCACAAAATGGTACAAAACATCGGACTTTGCTTTCTCAGGTTTAATGTTAGCCGAGTGCAGAAAGTATCACATTGATGCCGTTGCGAAATACACAGCCATTATGAAATTTCTTCGATTCGATGACGCTCTTTTTATACGGGAAGGGCGGGAATTTCTATGCTTTCAGCAGAGGAGCAGCGGGAGCTTCGGTTATTTAAACCCTTTAGCGATGGATCAAGGGAAGGTCAGCGGCAAATTGCTGGACCGTCAATATTTTCTGCCGTCCGTTCATTATGCCGCCGCCTCTCTGTCTATGCTGTAATGTCTCTCCTTTGAAAGACGGAAAAAGAAATCAATAAACAAATAAGAAAATAGATCGCTATAACCGTCACGGAATAGGGAATGTTTAACGTTGAAATCGCATCACCCGCGCTTTTATTTACATAAGCAACGAGATTTAAATGCGGAAAGAGCGTAAATTTATACCACGTAAATTGAGCAAGCAAATCTGTTCCGCCCAATATACTGCCGGCAAACAGCAGTAAAACGGATAAGCAAAGGGAGAGAGCCTGGCTTTTGCACAATACTGACAAAGTGAACGCGATGGTGACAATGCTTATAATTGAAATGAAACGCAAAAGAAGAATGATCCCGGATGCTTTTAAGGAACTGATGGTATACAGACTATCATTTAAATGAGTATAGACGAGCGGATATGAAGCATTGGAAAAACCGAATAACACGCCGCCGATCAGCAAACAGCTCACACAGTAAAACAAATAAACCATACCGGTAAACAGAAGGGACGCGAGAAATTTTGATGCTAAGATCCGCCATCTTCTGTTCGGGCTTGTGGCGATAAACTTAATCGTCCCAAGGGCAAACTCTTTAGAAACAACCCCGCTGACGGTTAAAATCGCGGTTAAGCTTACGAAAATCTCAAGCCCGTTTGAAGTAACCGTGCCGAAAAACCTCCAGCCGTTCCATTCATAGGGGTTGATGTTATGCTCCAAATAATAGTCTTTATTCTTAACATCAGCAGAATAATAAACGCCTGTCGTTTCAGCCGGTTTATCAATTTCTTCCTGTTTTTTTTCGGCGAGAAGCCGTTCTTTCCAATTGTTATCCGAGGAAGCATCTAACTCATGATTCATAATAAGGCCGGCCAGCAAAACGATGAGAAACAGGAAAAAAAGAGATAAAAGCGTGCCTTTTTTTCGGGTTATTTTTATGAATTCGTTCTGCGCCAGATGAAATATGCTCATACCGCGTCCTCCTGATCTGTAATCATCATGTATTTTTCTTCCAACGACAAAGTTCTTGCAGAAACGCGGGAAATCAGAATCTCTTTCTCTGCCAAAGATTTAATGACGTACGGGATGGTATCTTCTTCCGCTTCCAATTCAATGATGTAGCTGTCTTTTTGCTGTACTTGAAGAATACCTTCCTGTTCCAAAATTTCTTTCGCCCTTTCAGGATGATTGACCGTGATGGTAAACAGCTTTTTCTGGGCAGGGTCATTTCTTTTCTTCATTTCTTCAATTCCTAAAATCAGGCCCTTTTTGATATAGGCAACCCTGTCGCAAATTTCCTCCATTTCAGATAATAAATGGCTTGATAATAAAATAGAAACCCCTTGCTTCGCTAAATCGGAAAGAATGGTGCGCAATTCTTTCATTCCTTTAGGATCAAGGCCGTTCATCGGTTCATCCAGAATTAATAACCCGGGATTGTGAAGAAGAGAATAAGCGAGCCCCAAGCGCTGTTTCATACCTAATGAGAAATGTTTCACTTTTTTACGGGCAGCCTGCTCTAATCCGACTTTTGCAAGGATATTCATGAGGTCATCCGTTTTCATCGAGGTGCTCCGCAGTCTGGTGAAATATTTCAGGTTTTGCAAAGCGGTCATATTCGGATACATGTCCGGGCCTTCGATGATAACCCCGATATGTTTCATAAAATATTCAAAGTCGCTGTCCGGTCTGCCCCTGAACGAAATGGTTCCTTCCGTTTTTTTAATAAGCTGTACGATCATTCTGAAAATAGTTGTTTTTCCCGAGCCGTTCGGTCCGAGAAGGCCGAAAATCTCACCTTTTCTTACATCGAAAGAAATTGACTGTACAATCGGAGTATGATTGATGGTTTTAGACACATTTTTCAATATCAGGGCCGGTTCAGTCATGATATTTGCACACCTTCCTTATGAATTAGGATAAAAGCCGTCAAAACCGAAGAACATGCTTCCGATCAGACCGGCGGCGATTAAAATGAGAGCAATGCTATACCACATTTTCCGATTCAATGGTTTCCCTCCTTACAACGCTGACATTCCATTTGAAATAGCGCAAAAAGATGCGGAATATCAGTTTCGAAAGATCAAATCCGGCCATAAACACCGCCATACCGGCTCCGAGGACAATACATCCGTTAAAGATGGCTGTTACAATCGGCACTTTTACGAGGAGAA
The DNA here is from genome assembly GCF_051628075.1 of Bacillus siamensis. NCBI lineage: Bacteria > Bacillati > Bacillota > Bacilli > Caryophanales > Bacillaceae > Bacillus > Bacillus siamensis. The sequence goes on along the minus strand of NZ_CP155579.1, from coordinate 3,590,326 downwards.
AGAATGATCCGGTCATCAGCATAAGGCCGATCGCCATCAAACTTAACACCGTAACAGAGGCAAAAAGAAACGGCGTCAGCATAAACATGAAGTTGAACATGCCCATACCCAGCAGCAGGCCGAATGCCTTGAAAAAGGAGCGCCATGTCTTCTGCTCCTGGGCATTATTGATGAAAATATCCGCTTTTAGAGTGCGCGCAAGTGTTTTTGGATTACCTAAATTGCCGGCGATTTGTTCATCGCTTTTACCTTCAGCCCCGCCCATGTCAAATATTTCGCTGATATCCGCGAGTATCTCTTTTTGCTCAAATTCCGGCAGATCTTTGATTTCCCGCCGGAGATGTTTTAAATATTGGTCTTTACACATTCATTTTCCCTCCTTAATGATGCTGTTCACTTTTTCGGACAGGTCAAGCCATTCCGATTTTAATGTGTGATGATAAAAGGCGCCTTCTTCTGTTACTTTGTAATATTTGCGTGATGGGCCTTGATCTGAAGCCGCAGTATACGTTTTTAAATAGTTATTTTTTGTGAGTCTTCGTAATATGGGGTAGATGGTGCCCTCCGATACAGGGAACGTTTCACTGATGATCTTGATTAATTCATAACCATATAAATCTTCATAAAGAAGCAGGGATAACACACAAAGTTCCAACGCTCCTTTTCGTAATTGGCTACTCATTTACTATCATTCCCATCATATCTAATAATTGTATTCTCTATACAGTGTATTGCACAGTAGTTAATCAAGCAATAATTCCCAAGAACCATTTGGGGTGAGGAATTGAATCTTTATGCTTATGTGCGGGCGGGAACCGAGATATGCAGGCCTTGCGGGAAGAAGATCCTGAACAATGTTTACATTAATATAGATCAGGCTGTACGTCATTGACAAATGGCAAAAACCCCTTTTTCCATGACAAGGAAAGGGGGTTTTTCCGTTATTCGGCCATTTTTTCTAAATTGCCGTTCCGGTCCATTTTGAAGGACGGGGAGGCGTGTTCGTCTTCTTCAAATAAAACTAGTTTTCTGGCTCTGTTCATAATTTTAACCAAGGTTTCGTAGTCTTCCTGAATGGTTTTTTGGTCTTTTTCGAGCTTTTCGACGGCCGCTTCCAGCTGCTCGGTTTTAGACTGCAATTCTTGGTTTTCCCGTTTTAAACGGTCATTTTCCATTTGCAGGGCGGAAGTTTGCTTTCCGCTGCCTTCATAGTTCTGCAGAAATTGAATGACGTCTGCCATTGTGAGCTCCGCCTTTTGGCTCGGCTGCTGAGGCGCCAGCAAATGTGATAAACTAGCTAACTCTTCCTTGAAGCTTTCGTCGACATAAGGCATATGTTCGCCGGACATGACGGCTTGCCGGTCTTCTTTAGGCGCTTCTGCTTGAACCGTCTCTTCGGCTGCGGTTTCCTGCATGATATCCGCTTCCGGAGCAGGCGGCTGATATAATAGTTTCTTCTTGGCCGGCTGTCCGTTTCCGAGTGCGCGCATCCGCTGTTTCCGCTGTTTTTTGGCGAGCTGAAGCGCTTTTTCGTATTGATGGCGGACGACGGCATTCCATCTGAATCCGCACGCTGCCGACGTTCTGTTTAACTTATCGCCTACCTCTTCAAAGGCGTTCAGCTGCGTGCTTCCTTCCCGAACGTGACGGAGCACGGTTTCCGCAAGCAGCAGGTCGTTTTCCTCTGACCAGGCGTCCTGTCTTTGTTTTGTCAATGTTCTCAACCCCCAATATCTTTGATGGTATTAGAATGTCCAGATTGGAAAATATTTATACAAATTGGCTGAAAGAATGAGAGATACGCAGAGCCTTGCAGGATATGATGAATCCTTGTACAATGAGATGTGATGTGATTTTTTTCGTTTTTAAAATTAAGATTTAACATAGAGGAACATTGAATGAAGGGAAGCGTACATCATGGCTAATGAATTCCGAGTGTGTGATGATTGCCAAGCCACCAATATTAAGACATTGCTGCCGCGTTTAAAAGAAGCTGACCCGGATGCAAAAGTGGAGGTCGGCTGTCAGTCATATTGCGGGCCCGGACGCAAAAAATCGTTTGCTTTCGTAAACAACCGCCCGCTGTCGGCGCCGACTGAGGACGAGCTGATTGAGAAAGTGAAAAAGAAGATCAAAAAGTAAATGTGTGTTTTCGACAGCCTCGCCCGATGGGTCAGGCTTTTTTGCTTCAAAAAAATCAGTTTCGGAAAAAGTGGAACAAAACGCCGGACAAATTCAAGGATGTTTTCAAAAGACTGAGCCGATATAATAGAATCACGGCTAAAAAAAAGAGGGAATGACGATGGCGTATCCAAATGGAAAATTATCAGAAGAAAAAGTGTTTAAAGATCCCGTTCACCGCTATGTTCATGTGCGGGACAAGCTGATCTGGGATTTGATCGGCACCCGTGAATTTCAGCGGCTGCGCCGGATCAAACAGCTCGGTACAACGTATTTGACGTTTCACGGCGCGGAACACAGCCGTTTTAACCATTCTCTCGGCGTCTATGAGATTGTCAGAAGAATGGTTGACGATGTTTTTAAAGGGCGCCCTGAATGGGATGACAATGAACGCGAACTCTGTCTCAGCGCCGCGCTTTTGCACGATCTGGGACATGGGCCGTTTTCGCATTCCTTTGAAAAGGTTTTTCATCTGGATCATGAAGACTTTACGAGAGAAATCATTCTCGGCGATACCGAAGTGAATCAGGTTCTCAGAAAGGCGGGAACCCGATTTCCGCAGGATGTTGCAGAAGTCATTGCTAAAACATACAGAAACAAACAGGTGGTCAGCCTGATTTCGAGCCAGATTGACGCCGACCGGATGGATTATCTTCAGCGGGACGCGTACTATACGGGCGTCAGCTACGGACATTTTGATATGGAACGGATTTTAAGGGTGATGCGTCCGCGTGAGGACCAGATCGTCATTAAGCAAAGCGGCATGCACGCCGTCGAAGACTATATTATGAGCCGCTATCAAATGTATTGGCAGGTGTATTTTCATCCCGTGACGAGAAGCGCTGAAGTCATTTTGACGAAAATCCTCCACCGTGCGAAGCAGCTCCATGAAGAAGGGTATATCTTCACGCATGCTCCCGTTCATTTTTATTCCATCTTTGAAGGGAAGCTGACGCTTGAGGATTATCTGAAGCTTGATGAAGCCATCATTTTATATTATTTCCAGGCTTGGGAGGATGAAGAGGATCTGATTCTGTCCGACTTGTGCCGCCGCTTTATTAACCGCCAGCTGTTTCAGTATGCCGAATTTAACCCGAATGAGGAAATGTCGGCTTATTTTGAACTGACCGCTCTGTTTAAAGAGGCGGGAATTGATCCCAATTATTATTTGGTGGTCGATTCTTCATCGGATCTGCCGTATGATTTTTACCGTCCGGGTGAAGAGGAGGAGCGTCTGCCGATTCATCTGTTAACACAGAACGGCCAGATCAAAGAGCTGTCCAGGCAGTCCGCCATTGTCGAATCCATTTCGGGAAAACTGCGGACGGATCATAAGCTGTACTATCCGATGGACCTCATTTTTGACGATTCAGAAAACCCTGAAGCAAAATTAAAAATCCGGCAGCTGCTGGGACTGACATAAAAGGATTTTGGTAAAGAAGGAAAAGGAGATGTCGGGAATTTGTTGAAAGAACATGCAAAACTGATGAAGGTGTTCTCGGATTCTGGAGAAATCATCGGGCGGAAAAAGCTGCAGAAAATCATTTATATCGCGAAGAAAATGCAGTATCCTTTCTACGAAAAATATGATTTTCATTTTTACGGCCCATATTCCGAAGAACTGACGCTTCGAATTGAAGAACTGTGCAATCTTGGTTTTCTGGATGAGGTGAAGGAAAAAAAGGGCGGCTACTTTCAATACCGGTATTCGCTGACGGAGACGGGCGCTGAATTTTTACATCACGCGGAGCTGACGATGCCGGATATGAAGAAGTACATCGACAGCGTCAACAGCCGCTCATCCCGGTTTCTGGAGCTGGTGTCTACGATTTTGTATTTTGACGGCCTTGAAGCTGAGGAAAAGAAAGAGAAAGTGTTTACGATCAAGAGCAAGCAGAAATATACAGATGAAGAATATGATGAGGCGCTTCACTACATAGAAGAGCTGAAACACATTTGTTAAAGGCGATGGCTTTCGTCTTTTTTTATGTAAAAACCAGGCCGCAAAATGCGGGCCTGGTTTTGTTTATTGTCTCAATTTGCTGTGCTTGTACGAATATAAAAAGTAAACGATCACGCCGATGATCAGCCAGGCGGCAAAATAAAGCCACGTTTTCAGCGGCAGATTGACCATTAAAAACAAACAGCAGATAATGGCCAAAATCGGCAGTACGGGAACGAAAGGCACTTTAAATCCCCGAGGCAGATCTTTATGAGTGCGGCGCAGAATCAGCACGGACAGACTGACCATGGCGAATGTCAGCAATGCGCCGATGTTTGAGAGATCCGACAGCTCTTTCAGATCAACAAAACCCGCAATGCATGCACTGATCAGTCCGATCAGCCACGTATTAAAGATCGGCGCTCCCGATTTCTTTCCGACAATGGTAAAGACTTTCGGCAGCATTCCGTCTCTTGCCATCGCAAAAGATATACGGGTCGCCGCATACGTATGGGCGAGAACGACGGCCATCAGTCCGATCACCGCTCCGGCAGCGATCACGCCTGCCACCGCATTTTGTCCGACAGTCTGCAATACATAAGACATGGCTTCCGGCACATTAAGCTGTGTATACGGAACCATCCCCGTCATGACGAGACAGACAATGACGTATACTAATGTACAGATCACCAGTGAACCGATAATGCCGATCGGCAGGTTGCGCTGCGGTTTTTTGACCTCTTCAGCCGAAGCGGAAATCGCGTCAAACCCGAGAAACGCAAAAAAGACAGCAGAAGCCCCTGTGATGACGCCTTTCATTCCAAAAGGCATAAAAGGATGCCAATTGCCCGGCTTCACAAAAAAGCTGCCTGTGATGATAAACAGCAAAACAATTCCGATTTTTACGAGAACCATTATATTATTAAATGTTTTGCTCTCTTTGGAGCCGCGTGACAGAACGACCGCAATTAATAGAGTAATGATGATGGCAGGAAGGTTGACGATGCCCCCCTGGCTCGGCACGTGCAGCAGACTGTCCGGCAAAGGCATGCCGATTTCGGCTAACAGATTATTGAAATAACTTGACCAGCCGCTTGCGACCGCGGATGCCGTCACCATATAAACGGATAAGAGCGTCCAGCCCATTAAATGCCCGATAATTTCTCCCATCGTCGTATAAGAGTAAATATAAGCACTTCCGTAAACCGGGAGAACAGAAGCGATTTCGGCGTAACATAATGCTGCAAGGCTGCAGACAACGGCTGCAATGATAAAAGAAAAGATAACGGAAGGCCCGGCGTTTTTCGCGGCCGTAATGCCTGTAAGGACCATGACACCCGTCCCGATGACGGCGCCGATGCCCAGTAATGTTAAATCAAATCCACCCATCGTTTTGGCAGTCTGCCTGTTTCTGCTTTGTTCAAGCAGCTGGGTGATGTCTTTTTTTTGTAGGATATTCCGCAACACGCATCCCTCCATCCGAAAGCAAAAACCAAGAGGAGCTCTTTGGCTTTTACCCGTGTCACATCTTCTGTGTAATCAACAATCCTGTGTTCTGTTTCCCTGTCTGTTTCGATTCTTTTCTTTTCCAATCATATTGTCTGCCGCATCCGATCAGATCAGCCGCCTTTATGATTTTACCTGAATCGTCTCTATAAAACCAGCATTGCATAAAAGGATATGGTAAAAAAGAGGGAGACAAAAGTCTGTACAGGGCAGGATAAAAGTTGCGGGCATTCCGGCCGGAATTTTGACTTTCTCCGTAAGGTATCAGTAAAATGTAATAAAAAACTAACAAATGATGATGGATGCATCTTGAAATGGGGAGTTTCTGCATGAAGCACGATAACTTGCAAGCAAATGTACTGGATTACGCTCTTACAAAGTATTTAAAGAGCACGAAAAAGCTTGATGAGGCGACAATTCCGAAGAGTATCAACAATATCAGAGGATTTATTCTGAGGATTATTTACCGGCACGGCACGTGCACGATTAAAGATATATTGCAGGAGGTCACATTATCACCTTCTGCCACGACAACCGCTCTCAATCATTTAGAAAAAGAAGGGTTCGTGGAAAGGTCGAGAAACAACGAAGACCGCCGCACGGTATGGATGACGCTTTCCGAATCGGGAAAAATGGCTGCCATGCAAATGATTGAAAACCGGCAGCTGCTGATTGACGAACTGTTCGAAGCATTGACAGAGGAAGAAAAGAAAATCTTTTTCAGCCTGGTTGAAAAGGTTGTGAAATAAGCCGGCCTGCCTGCGGCAGCGCCGGCCTTTATCAAGGATTACTCCGTATCGCTGATCCGTTTGCCGGCGACGGCGTAATGATCCTTTCTCATTTCTTCAATCATGACAATGATCTTTTCTTCGGCTGCGCCTGTCGTTTCTTTGACGGCTTCTGTTACTTTTTCAACCAGATTCCGTTTTTGTTCATCTGTGCGGCCTTCAAGCATTTTAACGGTTACGAGCGGCATGGTGCTGATCCTCCTTTATCGTTTCCTCTCTTTGGAAGAGAGATCACTTATAGTATACTGAATGAAGGACAATCTTGCATTTTTAAAAAAAGGGGATTTTTACATTTGGACAGATTTTTATATTATCCGCTGGAGCTTATGCCCTATGTCGTAATTACGCTGATCGTGGCATTTACGATGCATGAACTGGCGCACGCGTATGTCGCGTATCGGTTCGGTGATGATACAGCGGCCAGACAGGGAAGATTAACGCTCAATCCGATTAAACATCTTGATGTTTTCGGAACCATTCTTATTTTGGTCGCGGGTTTCGGCTGGGCCCGTCCGGTGCCGGTGAACCGCCGCGCCTTTAAAAGACCGCGGCTGGCCGGGGTGCTGGTTTCCGTCGCGGGGCCTGTAAGCAACCTGCTTCTTGCCTTTATCGGTTTCTTTTTGCTAGTGTTGATGCATGCTTACGGAATGGAGCTGCTTTCGGCATTCAGCATGGGGCTTGACCGCTTTTTCTCTATTTGGATTCAGCTGAATCTCGCGCTTTGTTTATTCAACCTGCTGCCGCTTCCTCCGCTTGACGGCTACCGGATGATTGAGGATCTCGTGCCGCCGCGGGTGCGCGCGAAAATGACTCAATTTGAGAGCTACGGGATCATCGTGTTTCTCGTGCTGTTTGTGACACCGGTCGGCTCCTATGTCGTGTGGCCGCTGTTAAACGAGGGAAGAGACTGGATTCTCAAGGTTTTTGCCATTATATTTCAACCGCTTTTGTAGGAGGGTATTTTCATGGAAGAAAAAAAGAAAAAAACAATCGGATTTAATATCATTAAAAGTGATCCGACCGACGGACATGGCGGTTTCGGCGCCGGATCGCTGAGCCTTGACAATATTTCTCCGGTATTTGTCGATGTGGAAGAGAAGGAAGCCTTCGTCGATATCGGCGCCATGCACGCCCGCAGTGTCGTGGAAAAAGGGATCAAATTCCTGCCGAACAAGGATGAAGTGCCGAACGGAAAACCGTACTGGCTCGTGTGGGTCACCATTGACAGAAAAGAAGAAGGCCCTTATTACGCGGGTGTGACGGCTTGTGAAATGACAGTGGACAGAAGTATCCGCAGAGGCTATAAGTCATTGCCGGAGCATGTGAATTTAATGGATAAATCAATGAAGCGCCGCATTATCGTGGATAAAATGGATGACAGCTCAAAGCAGGTGCTTGCTGAATTTCTTCAGAAGCATGATCAAGGGCTCTGGGAACGATCATCTGATGAATTGAAGACGGGTCTGCTTCCGGAAGAAAAATAATTTGTGAACTTTTTGTGAACTTTATAAATATTTGCACTATTTTACATTTTTACTGAGTAAACTGTTGATACAGAATCAGGACATGGAAAGTCCCGAGCCGAACCAAGACTCGGGGTTTTTCATGTTTAGCGGAGGTTTCATCATGTTCACCGCATTTGCAATCGGGCCTTGGGTCATTGAAGCAGATGCGGCGGAAACGAGAAAACAATATGAAAAATCATGGGCTGACCCTTGCGATTGCGGGAGCTGCCGGAACTTTTCCGAGGCGATGAATCTCCTTCCCGCCGAGAAAACAAGGCTGTTTACGCAGTTTGGGATTCGTCCGGCTGTCTGTCACGACTTGGGGGAGCATGGAAAGGAAAACGGCCTGCATCATTATGCGGGCAGTTATCCGATTGTCGGCAGGCTTAGGGAAGGCTGGCCGAAGTTTCATATTGAGAGAGCGGGAGATATCCGCTTTTCATTTTCTTTGCCGAGTACAACATTTTTTATACCGAAGGATTTTCCCGATCCTATTATTCATCTCGACTTTTCACTTTTGCTCCCGTGGGTGCTTGAGGAAGAAGCGGAGTAAAGCCCGGCGCACGATGCACCGGGCTTAGTCTTTTTTGCCGAGCCACTTATCCCACCACTTTCTGCGCGGAGGTTCCTTGCGGGCGGGAGCGTGTTCCTTTTCTTTTTTAGACGGTTCCGGTCCGTAGCACACATCGGCTGGCTCTGTGCCTGCGATGAAATACGTATAATGCTTTGCGGCGCATCCGGGTCCGGAAGTGTAGCCGGATGCGGGATCGATATAGACGCCCGTGACGCCCTTCGGCGGTTTAAGCGCTATTTCCGGTTCTCCTTTAAGCGCCTTCTCCATAAAGTCCGCCCAAATCGTCTTCGCATAGCTTTTTTCCTCTACGGAATCAATCGTGCTGCTTTTGTCATAGCCTGTCCAAACACCGGCAGCAAGAGCGGGATTAAAGCCGATCATCCAGCTGTCCGCACTCGTGGTGCCTGATTTCCCGCCGTACGTCCGGGTCAGCCTGTCTGAAATGGTGCGTCCTGTGACGGAAGTATAGCCGTTTAAATCCTGATCAAACATGCCCGTCATCATGCTCGCCGTCACAAATGCGGCTTTTTTATCGAGCGCCTGCTGATGTCTGTGCGGCTGTTCATACAAGACATTGCCGGCAGTATCCGTCACTTTTGTGATAAAGGAGGGAGTGATTTGTTTCCCCCCGTTTGCGAGCATCGCGTAGGCATTGACCATTTCAATCGGGCGCACGGGTTCAGTTCCGAGCGCCAGAGACGGAAGGGGCTTTAAATGTTCGCTGATGCCGAATTCCTTTGCCGCCGACACGAGCTTATTCGTGCCGAGAAAGAGATGGGTCTTCACGGCATAGATGTTGTCTGATAACGCAAGCGCCTGAAGCAGCGTAATCGGTTTATTGGCGTAGTAGCCGTTGTAATTGCTTGGAGAATAAGTATCTCCGTTATCGTCAATCTGAAACTCTGTTTCTTCGCTTTTCATCAGCGTGACCGGAGTAAAGCCGCTTTGAATCGCTTTGTAGTATAAAAGCGGCTTGATCGTGGAAGCCGGCTGGCGTTTCGCCTGTGTCGCCCGGTCAAACGGGCTTTTTTCGTAATCACGTCCGCCGATCAGCGCAAGCACGCGCCCTGTTGCCGGATCAATCGCGGAAAAGCCGACCTGAATGTCAGAGCCGGTACGGATCGTATGTGCCACAGTGTTTTCTGCGATCCGCTGCATGCGCTTATCAAGCGTTGTATAAACACGCAGCCCGCTCGTTGTCAGCTGTTCGCGCGTCATCCCGAGCTTTTTCTCGAGTTCTTTCATCGCATCATCGTAAAAATAAGGCGCCGTTTTCGCCGCGGTTCTGTTTTTCAGCGGCTGATAGGCAAGCGGTGTTTTCTTGAGTTTTTCCGACTTTTCTTTTGAGATCATTTTCTGTTCGGTCATCAATCGGAGAATGGTTTCCTGGCGCTGCTTGGCCTTCTTTTCACTGACATAAGGCGAATAGCCGGACGGGCCTTTCGGTATGCCTGCCAGAAGCACGGCTTCCGCATCGTTCAGATCTTTGGCGTGTTTGCCGAAATACAGGCGGGAGGCGGCTTCAATTCCATATGCGCCGTGGCCGTAATATATCGTATTTACATAACCTTCTAAAATCTCGTTTTTAGAATAGTTCTGTTCAAGGCGGATCGTATAAAATGCTTCATTCCATTTTCGCTTCCATGTCTTATCGTGCTCAAGATAGAGGTTTCTTGCGTATTGCTGGGTGATGGTGCTGGCGCCCTGAACCTTGGCCATTGCTTTAATATCAGCAAGCGCGGCAGCGGCCATCCGCCGGTAATCAAATCCGTGGTGGGTGTAAAAGTTTTGATCCTCTACCGCAATGGCGGCCTGCACCGCCATCGGATTAATATCTTTTAACCGGACCCAGTAGCGTTTTTCACCGAAATCGGTCTCTCCCAGCTTTGAGCCGTCATTTGCATAAAGAATCGTAGACTGAGGGACCCGGACGGAGGGGGCGCCCTGCCATTTCGCTGCAAGAAGAACGGATGTGAAGCAGACGCCGGCCAGCATTCCGCCGATCAGCGTCAGAAAGATGCAGGCGCGGATGATTTTGAGCGTGATTCTAAGCTGTTTTCCAGATACTTTATCCACTTTTGGGAACCCCCTTTTTCATGATTCTATTATTATGTGAAAAAAGGGGGTTTTTTAAACATATCAAACCGGACACTTCTTTACTTTTTCCCCTCCATCCTCTATACTTTTTCCTTAGGTGAAAATGAGATTTTAACCGGAATAAAAGCGAAACAGACGCTTACAATAAATGAAATAAGCCTTGAAAGGGAGATGACAATTGAGCGAGCTTTGGTATACGGAGAAGCAGACGAAAAATTTCGGCATTACATTAAAGGTGAAACAAACATTACATACTGAACAGACTGAATTTCAGCATCTGGAAATGGTAGAGACAGAAGAATTCGGAAACATGCTGTTCTTAGACGGAATGGTCATGACTTCTGAAAAAGACGAATTCGTTTATCATGAAATGGTTGCGCACGTACCGTTATTTACGCACCCGAATCCGGAAAACGTCCTCGTTGTGGGCGGCGGAGACGGCGGTGTCATCAGAGAGATTCTGAAGCACCCAAGCGTAAAAAAAGCGACGCTTGTCGACATTGACGGCAAGGTCATTGAATACTCTAAAAAATTTCTTCCGTCCATTGCGGGCAAACTTGATGACCCGCGTGTCGACGTAAGAGTCGATGACGGCTTCATGCACATTGCAAAATCAGAAAATGAGTATGACGTCATCATGGTTGATTCAACAGAGCCAGTCGGACCGGCCGTCAATCTGTTCTCAAAAGGCTTCTATGCCGGAATTTCCAAGGCGTTAAAAGAAGACGGCATCTTCGTCGCGCAGACGGACAACCCGTGGTTTACGCCGGAACTGATTACAAACGTGCAGCGTGACGTGAAAGAAATCTTCCCGATCACCCGCCTGTATACGGCCAATATCCCGACGTACCCAAGCGGTCTGTGGACATTTACGATCGGTTCTAAAAAGTACGATCCGCTTGAGGTCGAGGACAGCCGTTTCTTCGATATCGACACGAAGTATTACACGAAAGAGCTTCACAAAGCGGCATTTGTTCTTCCGAAATTTGTGAGCGACTTAATCAAATAAAAATGTATGGCGCAGGAGCGAATCTTGCGCTTTTTTACAGGAAAGCGAGGGTTTTATCATGAGATTTGATGAAGCTTATTCAGGAAAAGTATTTATCGCAAGCCGTCCCGACTGGAAAGAGGCGGACGCCATCCTTTACGGCATGCCGATGGATTGGACGGTCAGCTACCGCCCGGGCTCACGCTTCGGCCCAAACAGAATTCGCGAGGTGTCTATCGGTCTTGAAGAATACAGTCCGTATCTCGACCGTGATCTGGCTGATTTGAATTTCTTTGACGCCGGCGACATTCCGCTTCCGTTCGGCAATCCGCAAAGAAGCCTTGATATGATTGAGGAATACGTGGACAGCATTTTAGAAAAAGGAAAGTTCCCGCTCGGCATGGGAGGGGAGCACCTTGTGTCATGGCCTGTCATGAAAGCCATGTATAAAAAGTTTCCGGACCTTGCCATCATTCATTTTGACGCGCACACCGACCTGCGCACGGATTATGAAGGCGAACCGCTTTCCCACTCTACTCCGATCCGCAAAGCGGCGGAGCTCATCGGGCCGCAGAACGTATTTTCATTCGGCATCCGTTCCGGAATGAAGGAAGAATTTGAATGGGCGAAAGAAAACGGCATGCACATTTCTAAGTTTGAAGTGCTTGAGCCGCTGAAAAAAGTGCTGCCGCAGCTCGCGGGACGTCCTGTTTACGTCACCATTGATATTGACGTTCTTGACCCCGCTCATGCGCCGGGAACGGGCACGGTTGACGCAGGAGGCATCACGTCTAAGGAATTGCTCGCCTCCATCCATGAAATCGCGCGCTCAGAAGTCAACGTAAAAGGCGCTGACCTCGTAGAAGTCGCACCGGTCTATGACCACTCAGAACAAACCGCAAACACGGCAAGCAAGATGATCCGTGAAATGCTGCTTGGGTTTGTGAAGTAGAAAGAATTTCCCCCGCTTGAAACATGGCGGGGGATTTTTTTCTATTGTATATAAACTACTCAGAAGCTAGTAAAGCAATGTATTATTTTCCCTTTAATAAAGGTGTATTTTTTGTTTTTTAAATTAGTTGTTTATACAAAAAAACGGCTTGCAGTTTAACGCTGCAAGCCTAAAAGTAATAATCATTTAAATCATAGCTCTTTGTGCTACTTCGAATTGGTGTGAAGGTGTATTCGTTATATCTGCTGTTATAAAAACTGAGGTTACAGCTAAGCAAGCGAGTAAGACCTTATACTTCAGCTTCATAAAAAGTTACCCCCCCTTGAATATGCTGTCTTGCTTCTTCAACTTTTAAAAAGTATGTTGAAGCTTTTTTGTAATCTTCAAGTTTGTGATAATATTTAGCTGCATCAAGAGCAAAATCTTCTATATCAGCATACATCATCTTACTTTCCAAAAAGTCAAAACTTTGTTTCATGGCATCCTCATCAGGTCCGTTTATATAAAGAGATTTTAAAAATTCAAACTCATGCAAATAAACAGAATCTCCTGACTCTTCAGAACAAATTACGCCTCTTTTATGATACTCGAGCGCTTTGTCGTATCTTTCCAATTTATAATGAATCTGTGTAATTAAAAAATATGCTTGGGGGAGAGAAGGGGTCATTTTAGCACTTTCAAAAACATCAATTGCTTTTTCAACATAAGTTATAGCTGCTTCATAGTCGTTCAGGCTTTGTTTGCAAAGTGCGATATTATACAGTGTCCGGCCCATTAATTGAGGCTGTTTTTCTGTTTCTGCTAAAGAAAAAGCCTTTTGAAAGTGAGTAATTGCCCGATCATATTGTTTTAAATCCAGGAAATTTGCTCCGAATAAGGATTGGCATTGAATGAGCCTGATATCGTATGAAGACTGAGCTTTATATATTTCATATGCCTGCCTTGCGTAATCGGTAGATACATACGTTTGTTTCAAATAGTAGTAAACTTCAGACATCTTGAAAAAGTACTCGGCTTTATCAATAGTATCCTTAATAAATGAGAGTTTCGTCTCAGCTTTTTTAAAAAACTTGATAGCTGACAGATATTCCCTCTGATCCAGCTCATACATCCCCCGGAAAAAATTAAAATAATAATCAAGGCGTCCGGTCAGCCGGGCCTGCTTTTTATCAATATCCGCGAGCAGATCCGATAGTCTCGGCTGTTCTTCTATCCGCTGCGATTCCAGCGGTTCGAGGTATTCGAGCATCAGATTGTGACGGAATTCCATGAGAGAATAGTACAGATGAAGATCCTGGTCATCTTCCAGGCTTGCAAGCTCTTCTTTGATTTCTCTCCGCAAGTACTCGGCGTCAGGGATGCTGAACCTTCGAATATACATATACCATTCGTTGATTTTTTCTCCAACCGCTGAAGACGATACAACACTCGCCACTATTCCGAATCCCTCCCTTCCACGTTATGTATATGACATATTTTATCATTTTCATTCGGAAGGATAACGCAAAAATACCGCAATGTTTTCTTTCGTTAAAACCGCATGTCTGCGGATATCATTTCAAAAATCCGCTATGATCCCCGACAATTTGTACAAGCAAACAAATACACCTTCCCATATTCTGTTGTATCTGCGCGAGCAGTGTATGTCTGAAAAGGAAGTGAAGATATGAGAAATAACAAGCTTTCCTTTAAAGAAAAAGCAGGAGCCGCACAAGAAGAATGTTTATGTTTTTGCGAGGAAGAAGCAAGCCGTGAAGTGATGTTTCAAGCGCCGATTGAATTGCCTGAGGGGTTTGTCGTTGATCCGGCTGAAGCTGTTGCAAACGTGACGTGGAACGCAGACAGCCTTTCTTGTGTCATTGAACGCTGTTTCATTGAGACGGGGCTTGAGCCTGATGAAATCGGTATTCAATTCGCAGTGCGCCTGCAGGGAACTGTTACGCTTCTCGTCAGTGTCTCACCAGTGCGAAATCAATATGGACAAGGGGACGGGTCTGTTTCTGTCATCCGCAATACAGAGATTGACCAAGTTGTCTATTATTCTGATGAACCCGATGATTGCCCGGATGTCAGTGACATTACGATCGAGAACCTTGTTGTCGTTCCGCCATTCTATGGCAGTCCTTTATCGGTGACGGGCACGATTGTGCTTGTGCCGGAACCGGATCAGCGATCTTACGTGTTTACTGTAAACACTGGAGACAGCACGGTTTCTGTCATTGATGCTGACGTGAATACTCTTGTAAGTACCATTTCTTTATCTGATATCCCGACTGATTTGGGTGTTACCTTGGATAAAGCGTATACGTATGTTCTCCATAGGAATGCGAATCTTGTATCGATCATTAACAACGAAACACTAACGGTTACACAAACCATCCCTCTTGCAGGAGCCCCAAGAAAAATCCAGTTTGAAACTGGGGGAGAATTTGCTTATATTCTCGCAGGGGACAGCTCCGTTTATGAAATTAATATTTCCTCGCAAACCATTACCAATACGTTCACGGTGTCACCCGCTGCGGACGATTTTGCCCTAGACCCTAACGGACAGTTTTTCTATACGACCAACTCTGTAATTTGGGTCGTTAATAAATATGACTTAAACACCGGACAGCTGATCGAAAGTTTAAGTAACTTTGAAACACCAAATTTAATTGTCACCCCGATAATAGGGGATTTTGCTTATTTGGAAAATGGTGAGCTAGGGCCGAATGCCGTTTCTGTGATAGATTTGACAACATTTAGCGAATCTTCACGAATTAACAGACTGTTTGACGGTTTAATTACAATTGTTTTTTCTGCTGACGGGACTCGTGCGTTTTTCCTTGAGCCCTATTTTGAGGCATTCCCGGAGAATCTCACTGTCGTAGATACAGCGCAGCATACTTTTATAACAACTGCCTCTCTCCCCGGCGTCTCTGATCTCGTCGTAACACCTGATAATCAGTACATTTATGGAGCACAGCCCGACGACAATACCGTGACCGTGTACCGCACGAGCGATTATACAGCTGTGACGGTGATCCCGGTTGGCACGGGTCCGTCTGCGATTGCAATGTAGCTTATTTCTCAGGTTGAGAGAAGCAGAGCTGCGATAAGACAATCGTTTATAAATAAATGAGCCGATCTGCTGGATGGCAGCCAGAATGATCAAAAACAGCAGTTCACTTATGGTGAATCTGAGCATCCGCTAGACCCCGGCTCCTGTCAGCGCTCCCGCAAGTACGTCGGCATAAAATACAAAATCAGTAACACCGCGAGTCCCATTAATACGGCAAGGGGCGTGTGAAAGCGGAAAGGAACGGCCTTGACGATTTCAAACACGCAGCGCTTTGACATCGTTGGCATAGCTGCTGCACAATCTATTTTGCCGGAAGTCGCAGCAGCTTTGATGAGACTGTGTGAGTTTCTGAAAAGCTGCTGTCATGTTTTTCACGCGGATTGGGTGACATAGTGATATGATTTTCTCTTCTTATAAGGAACCGCTTTTTATGAGGTTTATCTTCAAATCTAATGAGCAATGATGGTAAGATAGAAGCAGTTGAAGTTTACAAGCTGAATGATTATACTATTCAAGTCAAAGTGGAATGATGAAAAGGACGTGTCAAAATGAAGCAAGAGACACCGATAACACTCCATGTGAAGTCTGTGATCGAGGATGACGGAAATGAGGAAGTCATCGAATTCCGTACTACCGGATTTTACTATGTAAAACAACAAAAAGTGTATCTATCTTATTATGAAGAACACGACCTAGGCAAAGTAAAAACGATTGTGAAGGTGAGCGAAGGCGAAGTCCTGATCATGAGGTCAGGCGCTGTTAAAATGAATCAGCGTTTCATAACGGGAGCTTCCACAATTGCGAAATATAAAATGTCATTTGGTGAGCTTGAGCTGGAAACAAGCACAAAATCGATTCAATCTGATCTCGGTGAAGAAAAAGGCCGAATCAGCATCGCATATGACATGCATGTCGGAGACGAGCAGCAGCATTTACATAATATGACGATCACGTATGAGGGAGGAACTCACGCATGAACATTGCGGAACAAATGAAGGACGTGCTGAAGGAAGAAATCAAAGCGGCCGTTCTGAAAGCGGGCCTGGCGGAAGAAAGCCAGATTCCGAGCGTACTGTTAGAAACACCGAAAGACAAAACACATGGTGACTATTCGACAAACATGGCGATGCAGCTGGCGAGAATCGCAAAAAAAGCGCCGCGCCAAATCGCCGAGGAGATCGTGGCGTCATTTGATAAAGGCAAGGCTTCCATTGAAAAGATGGATATTGCGGGACCGGGCTTTATCAACTTTTACATGAACAACAGCTACTTAACAAAACTGATTCCGTCCGTGCTTGAAGCGGGTGAACATTACGGTGAGACAAACGTCGGACAGGGCGAAAAGATTCAGGTTGAATTCGTGTCCGCCAACCCGACGGGAGATCTTCACTTAGGCCATGCACGCGGCGCGGCGGTAGGTGACGCGCTGTGCAGCGTGCTTTCTAAAGCGGGCTATGATGTGAGCCGCGAATACTATATAAATGATGCGGGCAACCAGATTAACAATCTGGCGCTTTCCGTTGAAGTCCGTTATTTTGAAGCGCTCGGTCTCGAAAAACCGATGCCGGAAGACGGCTACCGCGGTGAAGATATTATCGCTATCGGGAAAAAGCTTGCCGAAGATTTCGGCGACCGCTTCGTACATGAAGAGGAGAGCGAACGCCGGGCATTTTTCCGTGAATACGGCTTAAAGTACGAGCTTGATAAACTCCGCTCCGACCTGGAGAATTTCCGCGTGCCGTTTGACGTATGGTATTCTGAAACGTCACTATATGAAAACGGAAAAATTGATCAGGCGCTCGAGGCGCTTCGCGAAAAGGGCCATGTATACGAAGAGGACGGCGCGACATGGTTCCGTTCCACAACGTTCGGCGACGACAAAGACCGCGTGCTGATCAAAAAAGACGGCTCATACACTTATCTGCTGCCGGATATCGCATACCATAAAGACAAACTTGACCGCGGATTCGACAAGCTCATCAATGTATGGGGCGCGGATCACCACGGCTATATTCCGCGTATGAAAGCGGCAATTGAAGCGCTCGGTTACAAAAAAGGCACATTGGAAGTTGAAATCATTCAGCTCGTTCATTTATATAAAGACGGCGAAAAAATGAAGATGAGCAAACGTACGGGGAAAGCCGTCACGATGCGTGATCTGATTGAAGAGGTCGGTCTTGACGCGGTCCGTTATTTCTTTGCGATGCGCAGCGCTGATACGCATATGGATTTTGACTTGGACCTTGCCGTATCGACATCTAACGAAAACCCTGTGTATTACGCGCAATATGCACATGCCCGTATTTGCAGCATGCTTCGCCAAGGGGAGGAGCAAGGACTTAAACCAGCGGCGGATCTTGATTTCAGCCATATTCAATCAGAAAAAGAATATGACTTGCTGAAAACAATCGGCGGCTTCCCTGAGGCAGTGGCAGAAGCGGCGGAAAAACGAATCCCGCACCGTGTCACAAACTATATTTATGATCTGGCTTCCGCTCTGCACAGTTTCTACAATGCGGAGAAAGTCATCGATCCGGAAAATGAAGAGAAGAGCCGCGCGCGCCTCGCTTTAATGAAAGCGACGCAAATTACGCTGAACAACGCGCTTCAGCTGATCGGGGTATCGGCTCCGGAAAAAATGTAACCATTCATGAAAGGACAAAGTCTTCGGGCTTTGTCCTTTTTTTGTATATAAAACGTGTGATGTACTTCACAATCCCGCACACCGAGTTTTTGTATGATAAGACTGATATTGAATCAGTGAAAGGGGCAAGCCGAATGATCAATCGTCAACATATTCAATTATCGTTGCAGTCATTAAGCTTAGTGGCAGGGTTTATGGTGTGGGTGCTGATTTCATCGCTCATTTCCCAAATGACATCAGATATTCATTTAACCAAAGGCGAGATTTCATTGGTGACGGCGATTCCCGTTATTCTCGGATCGCTTCTCCGCATTCCTTTAGGGTATTTAACGAACAGGTACGGGGCGCGGCTGATGTTTATGATCAGCTTCATCCTGCTTTTGTTTCCCGTGTTTTGGATCAGTATCGCGGATTCTTTGTTTGATTTAATCGCGGGCGGCTTTTTCTTAGGGATCGGAGGAGCGGTATTCTCAATCGGAGTGACGTCGCTTCCGAAATATTATCCGAAAGAAAAGCACGGTGCCGTCAATGGGATTTACGGTGCCGGAAACATTGGAACCGCCATTACCACTTTTGCGGCGCCGGTTATCGCTCAGGCCGCGGGATGGAAAGCAACCGTGCAGATGTATCTCGTTTTGCTGGCTGTTTTCGCATTACTGCATGTTTTGTTCGGCGACCGGCATGAGAAGAAGGTCAAAGTTTCCGTAAAAACCCAAATCAAAGCCGTTTACCGAAATCATGTACTGTGGTTTTTGAGCATGTTTTATTTTATTACGTTTGGCGCCTTTGTCGCCTTTACCATCTATCTGCCGAACTTTTTGGTTGAGCACTTCAGGCTGAGCCCCGCGGATGCAGGTCTGCGGACGGCCGGCTTTATTGCGGTCTCTACACTGCTCAGGCCCGCGGGAGGATTTCTTGCCGATAAAATGAACCCGCTCCGCATTTTGATGTTCGTTTTCGCAGGGCTTACGCTGTCAGGCGTTATGCTGTCTTTCTCGCCGGCGATCGGCCTCTATGCGTTCGGATCACTGACGGTGGCAGTCTGCTCAGGGATTGGAAACGGGACTGTTTTTAAACTGGTGCCTTTCTATTTTTCGAAGCAGGCGGGTATTGCAAATGGTATTGTGTCTGCTATGGGCGGGCTGGGCGGTTTTTTCCCTCCGCTGATTCTGGCAAGTGTATTTCAGGCAACGGGCCAATACGCGATCGGGTTTATGGCGCTTTCAGAGGTTGCGTTAGCCAGCTTTGTCCTTGTGATCTGGCTGTATTGGCAGGAAAGAATGAAAACACATACGGAGAGAAACAGTCAGAGCCTCAATTCATAATGATCCATTCACAAGATTGTTAGTTTTTTCTGGGTGAGTGCAAATCAAGTCACGTTACAATATACATACGCAACGTGACTTTCTTCGAGGTGAGCTCATGAATATTCTCTCTGTCCGAAAATCTGATAAAGAACTTCTTTCCCGTGAACTGCATGAATTGCTGGAATCAATCAGCACGAAAAAGAAAATGAAAAAACACACCTATTTGTTTCAAGAAGGAATGGATGCAGAAGAGCTTTATCTGATTCAATCAGGGCTCATTGAAATCGGCAAGCTGACGTCTGACGGAAAAGACCTGACACTTAGAATCTGCCAGAAACACGATATTGTCGGGGAACTGACACTGTTCACAGAAGAGCCGAGGTATATGCTCAGTGCAAAAGTGTTAGAGGACGGGGAGGTGCTCGTCATTAATAAAAACAAGCTGGAAAAGGAATTGATTCAAAACGGTAATTTGACGTTTGAATTTATGAAATGGATGAGCACCCATCTGCGAAAAATCCAGTCTAAGATCAGGGATCTGCTTCTTCACGGCAAAAAAGGGGCGCTCTATTCCACCCTTATCCGTCTGTCAAACAGCTACGGGGTGGAACGAAGCGACGGGATTCTGATTAACATTGTGCTGACAAATCAGGATTTGGCAAAGTTTTGCGCGGCGGCACGGGAAAGTGTCAACCGCATGCTGGGAGATCTGCGCAAACAAGGGGTTATTTCGATAGACGAAACCGGAAAAATTATTTTGCACAAGCGGGACTATTTACGATGTGAAATCGAGTGTGAAAACTGTCCGCTGGAGATTTGCAATATTGACTGAAAAAACAAGGACAGCCGGTGTCCTTGTTTTTTCAATTTGTGATACATATACACATGACGGCGAAAAAGAAGCCGGCATTCACGATTTCCAAAATACCGATCGTTTTCGCGGGCCAATTTCTCCCGTGAAAAAACCACGCCCGCAAACTGCTGGGGATAAAAGCGAGAAATGCCCAGCCTGCTCCGAGAAGAGCGGATAAAAAGGGGAGCAACAGGTGATAACCCCATGACCAGTATGCAAATCCTCTGTTTTTTTTCTCCCGGATGACCGACTTCACATAAAAGGAACTTCCAATAAAAAATAGAGCAGATTGAGAGAGAATGAACCAAGCCCAGCCGTCAAGAGCCCCCGTTCCCAGCCAGCAGCTCGCAAGCCCGCCTGAACAAAAGAACAAAACTCCCGCCATATCATTCACGAGTGCCCGTTCGTTTTTTCGGCGGGCATAATGCATATGGATAAGAAACAGCGGCAATAAAGCAAGGCCGACCCAGACGAGCTGCGGTTTATGATAGATAGAAATGATCAAAAAGCAGCATGCCGGAAAACCGTAAATATATATCCACTTTTGATAGGGTTTGAGCCGTTTCTTTTTTAAGGCAAGCGAAACGGGATAAACCGTTAAGTAAAGGAAAAGCCAGCCCAGAAAGAGCGGAATATGCCAGAAAACCGGGCCTCCCTTGACTGTGCCGAGTAAAAACGGAATCAGCAGCATCGCCCATGCGCCGTGCTGATTCGGAATCATCACCTTCATCGAAATCCTCCTTTTGTATGTCATTATAAATGCAGGCATCCTCCTGAGAAGTGATATTCATCATACAAGCTGTGAAATACATCACTGACGCACAGGCTCAATCGGGCTACACTAAAGCTATCATCAGCACAGGAGGCTTTCCTATGAATCAGTGTGACTACTTATTATTTCTGAAACAACTTCCTATGTTTAACGAAGTGCCCCTGTCCATTGTCGAAACTTTGCTGAAAAACGGGACGTTTATCAGCGGCTCATCTGATCAGTCTCCATCCTTTCTTCATTCACAATCCGTTTATGTTGTATTAAAAGGCAGTATCCGTTTTAAGGACAGCAGGCTGCCTGAAGGATCGCAAACCGTTGCGCTGTGGGAAAAAGGCGATGTGTTACCGATTGATGAAAAAGGCGGGCATTCTTTATCGCCTTTTATCTCAGTCAATGCCTCACCGGACATTCTGGCACTGCATATTCCATATTCCGTTTTTAAGCAGATGATGTCTTACCATCCGCGGCTGCAAATGAATTTTTTGGTGATGCTTCAGCAAAATGTCTTTTGTTCCTATCAGTTGTTTTTGAGGTATCTGCATACATCACGCGATGAAAACGCCGAGCCCGGTTCTTAAATAGAGCCGGTTTTTTTCTTTGAAAGAAAACGTCCTGCTATGAACGCCGCCGTCTTTCCTGCTCCTTTGTGTGAACGTTTTGTGAAAAAAGCGGAGTGTGTGACATAGTTCACAAGGAAATACGCTCTCTCTGTTTATAGTGTACGTAGCATCACCTGACTCGGAAGGAGTGAATGATCATGAAGAAAAAGAAAATGAGTCCGCTGTTCAGGAGATTAAACTATTTTTCTCCTATTGAACATCATTCAAATAAACATAGCCAAACCACTAGCGAAGATCGTGATTGGGAGAATGTATACAGAAACAGATGGCAGTACGACAAAGTCGTTCGCTCCACCCACGGCGTCAACTGTACGGGTTCTTGCAGCTGGAATATTTACGTGAAAAACGGAATTGTCACGTGGGAAGGACAAAACTTGAATTATCCATCAACAGGCCCGGATATGCCTGATTTCGAACCGAGAGGCTGTCCGCGGGGCGCCAGTTTTTCGTGGTACATCTACAGCCCGCTCCGTGTGAAATATCCGTACGTGCGCGGTGTGCTGATCAATTTGTGGCGGGAAGCACTGCAGGCGCATCAAAATCCGATTGATGCCTGGAAATCAATCGTTGAAAATCCTGAAAAAGCGAAGTCTTATAAACAGGCAAGAGGAAAAGGCGGGTTTGTGCGCGCTGAATGGCCGGAGGTGCTGAAGCTGATTTCAGCCTCTCTGCTGTATACAGTCATGAAATACGGGCCTGACCGGAATGTCGGCTTTTCACCGATTCCGGCGATGTCCATGATCAGCCACGCATCAGGTTCGCGATTCATGTCGTTAATCGGCGGCCCTATGCTCAGTTTCTATGACTGGTATGCGGATCTTCCGCCGGCGTCCCCGCAAATTTGGGGCGACCAGACGGACGTTCCGGAAAGCAGTGATTGGTACAATTCCGGCTATATCATCACATGGGGTTCAAACGTTCCGTTAACGAGAACGCCTGACGCACATTTTTTGGCGGAAGCCCGCTATAAAGGCGCTAAGGTCATTTCGATCAGTCCGGATTTTGCGGAATCCTCAAAGTTCGCCGATGACTGGCTCAGTATCCGCCAAGGTACTGACGGGGCGCTTGCGATGGCTATGGGGCATGTCATTTTGCAGGAATTTTACGTGAATCAAGAGACGGAGCGGTTTATCAAGTATGCGAAGCAATACACGGATTTTCCATTCCTCGTCACCCTGTCAAAAGAAAACGGCGTATACACAGCGGGGCGGTTTCTGCATGCGAAGGACATCGGGCGGCAGACAAAGCATGATCAATGGAAGCCTGCAGTCTGGAATGAACAGACAGGCGCTCTTGCCATACCGCAAGGAACAATGGGCTCCCGCTGGGACGGTTTGCAGAAATGGAACCTGCACATGATCGATGAAAACACCGGGGAACAGATCGAGCCCCGTCTCTCTGTGCTTGGAATGGAGGACGAAATCGGCTCGGTGCGCATTCCGTATTTTTCAAATGACGGAAACGAAGTGCTCAAGCGGGATCTTCCTATTAAAAAACTGGACCTGAACGGCGAAGAGGTATGTGTCACGACCGTGTTTGACTTGATATTGGCCAATTACGGCGTGAACCGGGGCATCGGTCAGCAATCAGCCGTATCCTATGATGATCCTCGTCCGTTTACACCTGCCTGGCAGGAACAGATCACAGGAATTAAAAGAGAAGCCGTCATTCAGATTGCGAGAGAGTTTGCTCAAAATGCGATTGATACTGACGGCAGATCCATGATTATCGTCGGAGCGGGGATTAACCACTGGTTCAATTCCGACACAATCTACCGCGCGGTGTTAAATCTTGTTTTACTCGTAGGCGCTCAAGGCGTAAACGGCGGAGGCTGGGCTCATTATGTCGGTCAGGAAAAGCTCCGTCCTGCTGAAGGGTGGCAGACGATCGCAAATGCAAAGGACTGGGAAGGCGTGCCTAAGCTGCAAAACGGCACCTCATTTTTTTACTTTGCGACAGACCAGTGGCGTTATGAAGACCAGCCGATCAGTGACTTGGCTTCACCGATCGCTTCGTCATCCCGCTACAAGCATCACGCCGATTACAATGTGCTAGCGGCACGATTAGGGTGGCTGCCGTCCTACCCGACTTTCGATAAAAACGGCATTGACCTGTACAAAAAAGCTGAAAAAGCGGGGGCGGCGACACCTGAAGACGTTAGTGCGTACGTAGCCTCACAGCTTCAGGACAAAAAGCTGAAATTCGCGATTGAAGATCCAGACAATGAAGCCAATTTCCCAAGGAATCTCTTCGTATGGCGGGCCAATCTGATCTCAAGCTCAGGAAAAGGGCATGAATATTTTCTCAAGCATTTGCTGGGAACGACGAACGGTTTGATGAATGATGACAGCGACAGCATCCGCCCTGAAGAAATCAAATGGCGGGAGCAGGCGCCGGAAGGCAAGCTCGACTTGTTAATCAACCTTGATTTTCGAATGGCGGGTACGGCGCTGTATTCCGATATCGTGCTGCCGGCGGCGACATGGTATGAAAAACACGATCTCAGCAGCACGGATATGCACCCGTTCATCCATCCTTTTGCTCCGGCCATCTCAGCTCCGTGGGAATCGAGATCAGACTGGGATATTTTCAAAGCACTTTCAAAAAGCGTTTCCGATCTTGCGGAAGAAATCGAGCTGGGGCCGGTGAAAGAAGTGGTTGCGACGCCGCTCCTCCACGACACGATGCAGGAGCTGGCCCAGCCGTTCGGCAAAATCAATGACTGGAGCAGGGGCGAATGTGAAGCCATTCCGGGAAAAACGATGCCGAACATCCAAGTCGTTGAACGGGATTACAAGCACATCTTTCATAAAATGACCGCGCTCGGACCTTACACCGGTTTAAAACCGAGCGGCACAAAAGGGATGAGCTGGTCGATAGCCGATGAATATGAATCACTCAAAAAGAGACTGGGAGAAATCACCTCGGACAGCGTCGCAAAGGGATGTCCGAATATAAGTGAAGCGAAGCAGGCGGCGGAAGCGATTTTAACCCTGTCGTCCACCTCCAATGGAAAAGTCGCCGTGAAAGCATGGGAATCACTTGAAAACATCACCAATCTGGAGCTGAAAGATCTGGCGGAAGAACGGGAGGAAGAATGCTTTACGTTCGAACAAATTACAGCCCAGCCGAAAACGGTCATCACCTCTCCGGCCTTTACCGGCTCAGAAAAAGGGGGACGCAGGTACTCGCCGTTTACGACAAACGTAGAAAAATTAATTCCGTGGCGGACACTGACCGGCAGACAATCTTATTATGTCGATCATGAACTGATGATGGAATTCGGTGAAACGATGGCGACATTTAAACCGATCCTCCAGCATCGCCCGTTTCTAAGCAAACGGCCTGACCAAGAGGGCAAAGAAATCGTCCTTAATTATTTGACGCCGCATAATAAATGGTCCGTCCACAGCATGTATTTTGATTCCCTGCCGATGCTGACGCTGTTCCGCGGCGGGCCGACCGTGTGGATGAATAAAGATGACGCAGCGGATACGGATATCAAAGACAACGATTGGATTGAATGCTTTAACCGAAACGGCGTTGTCGTGGCGAGAGCGGTTTTGTCTCACCGGATTCCTAAAGGAATGGCGTTTATGCACCATGCCCAGGACCGTCACATCAACGTGCCCGGCACAAAACTGACAAATAACCGCGGCGGCACCCATAACAGCCCGACAAGGATTCACGTTAAGCCGACACAGATGATCGGGGGCTATGCCCAGCTCAGCTACGGCTTTAATTATTACGGCCCGACGGGGAACCAGCGCGACCTGAATGTCGTCATCCGCAAGCTGAAGGAGGTCGATTGGCTTGAAGATTAAAGCGCAAATCGGGATGGTCATGAACTTGGATAAATGCATCGGCTGCCACACGTGCAGCGTCACCTGCAAAAACACGTGGACAAACCGTTCCGGTGCGGAATATATGTACTTCAATAACGTAGAAACAAAGCCGGGTATCGGCTACCCGAAGCAATGGGAGGACCAGGACAAATATAAAGGCGGCTGGACATTGAAAAAAGGGAAGCTTGAACTGAAATCCGGACCGAAAACAAGCCGGCTTGCAGGCCTTTTCTATAATCCGAATCAGCCGTCAATTGATGATTACTATGAACCTTGGAACTATGATTATGAAACATTAACAAACAGTCCGCAGAAAAAACACCAGCCTGTGGCACGGCCGAAATCGTCCCTGACGGGGGATTTCATGAATATTGAGTGGGGCCCGAACTGGGAGGATGATCTCGCGGGCAGCCATATTACAGGGCTTGAAGATCCAAACGTTCAAAAAATGGAGGAATCGATCAAAACGGAATTCGATGAGGTCTTTATGATGTACCTGCCGCGTATTTGCGAACACTGCATCAATCCGGCGTGCGTGTCATCCTGCCCGTCCGGCGCCATGTACAAACGCGAAGAAGACGGCATTGTGCTTGTGGATCAAAACGCGTGCCGTTCATGGAGATATTGCGTGTCATCCTGCCCTTATAAAAAAGTCTATTTTAACTGGCAGACGAACAAAGCGGAAAAGTGCACACTCTGCTTTCCGCGCTTGGAGGCGGGGCTGCCGACCATCTGCTCGGAGACGTGTGTCGGCAGAATCCGCTATCTCGGTGTCATGCTGTATGACGCCGACAAAGTCGAGGAAGCGGCATCTGTTGAAAATGAAAAGGATCTCTATCATTCCCAATTAGACGTTTTTCTCGATCCGAATGATCCCGAGATTGCCAAACAGGCAAAAGAACAAGGCATCCCGGCTGAATGGATAGAGGCGGCGCAGCAATCGCCGATCTACAAAATGATCATCGACTGGAAGATTGCGCTGCCGCTTCACCCTGAGTACCGCACACTGCCGATGGTTTGGTACATTCCGCCGCTGAGCCCGATTATGAATCTCTTTGAAGGAAAAGGCAGCGGGCAATCCGCGGAAGCTATTTTCCCGGCTATCGACCAAATGAGAATTCCGATTGACTATTTGGCGCAGCTGTTAACGGCTGGTGATACGGATCATATTCGGTCCACGTTAAAGAAAATGTCTGTCATGCGCCAATATATGAGAGCGGTCCAGACGAATAAATCCATCGACCCGGCATTGGTCTCCAGTGTCGGCCTAACAGAAAAGCAAATTAAAGACATGTATCGGCTGCTGGCGATCGCCAAATATGATGACCGCTTTGTGATTCCAAGCAGCCATCGGGAAGAAGTGTCTGATTTATACGCTGAACAAGGGAGCTGCGGCTTATCATTTTCAGGCGGCCCAGGCTCTTGTTTCTAACTTTTGATAAATGAGGTGGAACAAGATGAACACCATGGACCGGCAAATTGCGTTTTCTGCTCTTTCCTGTCTTCTCTCTTATCCTGATGAAGAATGGAGAGCTGAGCTTCCTGATTGGAAGTCTCTTATCCATGACATCACCAATCAGCAAATCCGTGAGAAATTGCTTCACTTTTTAGAGGCGGCAGCCGGATTTTCTCCGGAAGCGCTGATTGAACACTATGTCTATACGTTCGATTTCGGGAAAAAAACGAATATGTACGTCACCTACTTTAACTCAGGCGAACAAAGGGAACGCGGCATTGAATTGCTGCATTTAAAAAACACCTACCAGCAATCCGGTTTCCTGCCGACAGAGAAAGAACTGCCTGATTACCTGCCGCTGATGCTGGAATTTGCGGCGGCTGCGGAGACTGAAGCGGCGAGAAGCGTGTTTGAGAAATATCTGTCCAATGTGAGAGAGCTGGCATCCCGACTCGAAAAAAATGACAGCATATACGCCGGGCTCTTGCATGCCCTGCTGGCCGCGCTGGACATTCTCGGCGTGCGGGAAAGCATTGAAGAAAGGACTGTTCAGGCATGAGCGAGCGGGTCCTGTGGGGGATTATGCCGTACATTGTATTGACAATTTTTATCGGCGGGCATATTTACCGCTATCAGCATGACCAGTTTGGTTGGACGGCGAAATCAAGCGAGCTGTTAGAAAAGAAAAAACTCGCGGCTGGCAGCACACTTTTTCATTGGGGACTGCTGTGCGTTGTCGGCGGACATGTCATGGGAATTTTGATCCCGGAAGCCGTGTACACTTCCATCGGCATTTCAGAGCATATGTATCACAAAATAGCGATTGGCGCGGGACTGCCGGCGGGGATCGCGGCGTGTACCGGACTAGTGATCCTGACGTACAGAAGGCTGTTTGACAAAAGAATCCGCAAAACCAGCTCGCCATCGGATATCCTTACGCTCATCCTGCTTCTGTTCATGATGCTGTCAGGTGTTGCGGCCACGTTTCTCAACATTGATTCGAAAGGCTTTGATTACAGGGCGACAGTCGGGCCGTGGTTCAGGGAAATCGTTTTGTTCCGGCCTGATGCTTCTTTGATGGAGAGTGTTCCGCTATGGTTTAAGTTTCATATCATCATTGGGTATGTTGTTTTTATCCTCTGGCCGTTTACAAGATTGGTTCATGTGTTCAGCCTGCCGCTCAAGTATTTGACCCGCAGCTATGTTGTTTATCGGAAACGCTCATGAAAATCCCCCTTGCAAGAGGGGGATTTTCATGGTGAAAAAAATAAAAACATAAGATATTTTCTGCCAATGTAATGGCTGGGCGGCCGGGATTCCTGTTATGTTTGATGTGAAATAACATGAACAAAAGGAGAGTGAAGAATGAAGCGGGTTTTCTTCATTGTAGCTGCTTGTCTCATGACAAGCGCCGGCGTCCTGACACTCAGACATTCTCATATATTAACCGGCGGCACGGCCGGACTGTCACTAAGCCTGTCATATTTGTTTCAATCCTCGTTTTCCGTTATCTTCTTTCTGATTAATATCCCGTTTTATGTATTTTCCCTCATCAGAATGGGCATCAAATTCACTCTATCTACCGTTTTGGCAGTCACGGTGCTGACTATGTTTACAGGCGCAGATCACTGGCTCCCGCCGTTCTCTGTTTCACCGCTAGCCGGGGCGATTTGCGGAGGATCGCTGATCGGGTTCGGCCTGTCGCTCATGTTTTACCATCAGGCATCGCTCGGCGGCGCCAATATCCTCGCTTTATTTCTGCAAAAACGCTGCGGATGGAATCCGGGTGCGGTTAATTTCCTCTTCGATTTTGGCGTAGTGCTGGCCGGCATTTTCTCTGTCGGATTGCTGAGAGGAATCTTCTCCTTAGTGTCGATTGCGGTCACGGGCCTGATCATCGGCATGTTTAAAAATAAAATCAAAAACAGCAGCTCCCTCAGGCCGGCTTTGCTTCAACACCTCACGCCGGGTCAATCACAGGAAGCCTCATCGTAAGCCTTTCCGCTCGTTCGGAAAGGCTTTTTCATATGTTTACAGGCCGGAAAACAGAGGGTATAAAGAGATATCGGATCAGATGGGGGAGAGTCGGGATGCTGAAAAGGAGACTGGAATTTTGCTTTTTATATATGATGCTTGTCGGAGCATATGTCATATGGTTTTTTCCGGTTTCCAGGCTTGAGTTTTACGGCGGATTGCTTTGCTATGCAAGCATTATTTTGTTCAGCATTTATTCGTTAATCCTAGAAAACCGCACCTCGCAGCACACGCTGTTATGGATTCACATTCTTGTGTTTTTTCCGATCGCCGGGTACTTATTTTACCTTTTTTCCGGCCAGCTTTATGAAAAAGGCAAGCTGTTCAGGTCGAAACGGACATATAACCGGGAAAAGCTGAGGACGATATTTGATATGGAGCAAACTCCTGACTTGTCCGGATTGAAAGGAAATCAAAAACGTTTCTTTCAGTATTCAATCAAAGCGGCCCATATGAATATCAATACAAAAAGCAGGCTGACGGTGCTCAAAAACGGGGATGAAACATTCCCTGAGCTGTTTGAGGCGCTTCGGGCGGCAACGTCATTTATACATATTGAGTATTACATGTTCAAATCAGACATGCTCGGGCACAAGATGATGGAGATTATGATGGAAAAAGCCCGTGAAGGCGTGGAAGTGCGGTTTTTGTTCGACGCGGCCGGCAGCTTGAAGCTGGCCGGAAAAGACATTAAAAAACTGAAACAAGCGGGCGTGAATATCGTCCCGTTTCTGCCGCTGAAATACGGCTTTTTCAACCAGAAATTCAACTTCAGAAATCACCGCAAGATCGTGATCGTTGACGGGAAAACCGGTTTTGTCGGCGGGCTGAATGTCGGCAAGGAATATATCAGCAAAGACCGTAATGTCGGTTTTTGGCGTGACACCCATATGAAAGTCGAAGGAGAGATTGTTCAGACGCTCCACAGCATTTTTATGCTTGATTGGGAATACGTTTCGGATGAGGTGCTTATTGATCAGAAAGCATACAGCCGCCCGGTCCCTGCGGAAAGCGGCGGCATCTATCAAGTCGTTCCGACAGGCCCTGATATGAAGGAGAGGATGAGCGATCTGTATTATGCCATGATTGCGGCAGCCGAATCGTCTGTATGGATTGCGACGCCTTATTTCGTGCCGAATGAGCCGATCCGCACAGCGTTAAAGGAGGCAGCAGCCAGAGGCGTCCAGGTGCGTGTTATGGTGCCGGAAACCAATGACGGGTTTTTAACCCAGTACGCGACGAGATCGTATTTCCCCGAGCTTCTTCGCGAAGGAATCGAAGTCTATTCCTATCAAAAAGGCTTTATGCATCAAAAGGTGCTCATCACTGACGGAAACCTCGCTTCTGTCGGGACGGCGAATATGGACATGAGAAGTTTTCAGCTGAACTTTGAAGTCAATGTCTTTTTTACAGATCAGGCTGCGATCAAAGATCTTGAAGCGCATTATCTGGAAGATATGAAGGAGTCTGAGAAAATCAGCCCCGTCCGTTTCTATAAGCGCACATTATGGGAAAGAACGAAGGAATCCTTTGCGCGGTTATTTTCAGGCGTTTTATAAAAAGCGCTTTAAAAACGCCTTGTGTATAGTATAATTGAGAAATATTATCATTAAGAACGAGGCACAAGGAGGACGGAATCGTGCTGCGACAATTTTTTTCTTACTATAAACCGTACAAAAAGCTGTTTTTTCTCGACTTCTTTTCTGCCATTGCCGGCGGATTGATGGAGCTGAGTTTTCCTCTGATTGTCAATTACTTTATCGATACATTGCTCCCGGGCCGGGATTGGAGTCTGATTATTTTGACTTCCGCTGCTTTATTCGGGGTCTACGCCCTCAGCTCGGCACTTCAGTATGTTGTGACGTATTGGGGCCATATGCTCGGCATTAACATTGAAACCGATATGCGGAAAAAGCTTTTTGACCATCTGCAAAAGCTTTCCTTCAAATTTTACGATAACAACAAAACGGGCAGTTTAATGTCCAAGCTCACCAATGATTTGATGTATATCGGAGAAACCGCCCACCACGGGCCCGAAGATCTTTTTATCGCCATCATGACGATTTTGGGCGCGTTCGGCGTCATGCTGTTCATTAACTGGCAGCTCGCGCTGTTGACGTTTATCATCATGCCGGTCGTCATTTGGCTCGCTCTGTATTTCAATAAAAAAATGACCTCTGCATTTACAAAACTGAACAAAGACGTCGGGGATTTCAGCGCGAGGGTCGAAAACAATATCGGCGGCATCCGCCTTGTCCAGGCTTTCAGTAATGAAGCGTTTGAACAGCAGCGGTTTGACGTGAACAATCAGCGGTTCCGCAAAACAAAACTGACGTCATATAAAATCATGGCGAAAAACGGCTCAATCAGTTACATGCTGACAAGGTTTGTCACGCTGTTCGTCCTGTTGTGCGGCACATGGTTTGTCATCCGCGGATCATTATCCTACGGGGAATTCGTCGCTTTCGTGCTGCTGACGAACGTTCTCTTCCGTCCGATTGATAAAATCAACGCGATTATTGAGATGTACCCGCGGGGCATTGCCGGTTTTAAAAGCTTTATGGAAATCCTTGAAACGGAGCCTGACATCAAGGATGCCCCGAATGCGAAACATGTGTCCGGTTTAAAAGGGAATATCCGCTATGATCATGTGTCATTCGGCTATGAAGAAAACAATCAGGTGCTGTCCGGCATTAATTTGTCCATTCAAGCGGGGGAGACGGTCGCATTTGTCGGGCCTTCGGGAGCGGGGAAATCAACGCTGACAAGTCTGCTGCCGCGTTTTTATGAACCGTCTGAAGGTGCGATTTCCATCGACGGAATCGATATTAAAGACATGACGCTGTCATCTCTGCGCGGACAAATCGGCGTCGTCCAGCAGGATGTCTTTCTGTTTTCCGGCACATTGCGGGAAAACATTGCTTACGGCCGGCTGGACGCGTCCGAGGAAGAAATCTGGCAGGCCGTCCGCCAGGCGCATTTAGAGGATTTGGTAAACGGGTATCCTGCCGGTTTAGACACGGTGATCGGCGAACGCGGAGTGAAGCTGTCAGGCGGACAGAAGCAGCGGCTTTCCATCGCCAGAATGTTTTTGAAAAACCCGCCGATCTTAATTTTGGATGAGGCTACATCGGCCCTCGATACAGAGACAGAAGCCGCCATTCAAAAATCGCTGCAAGAGCTGTCAGAAGGACGCACGACACTTGTGATCGCCCATCGGCTGGCTACGGTTAAGGATGCGGACCGGATCGTCGTCGTCACGAAAGAAGGCATCGCCGAACAAGGACACCACAAGGAACTGCTGGCATCCGGCGGCATGTACCAAAGACTCCATCAGGCGCAATTCGGCGAACTGATTCATTAATATAGACGAACGGGGGCCGAGGCGCCTCCTGTCTATCCTTTTTTATGTAGTCCGTATTTAATGGGCTTCTTTTTGCGCAGGTTCGATGATATGTTTGAAACGGTCAATGAGCTGCACCGCTTTCTTTCCTTCCACTACAATTAAATATTCTTGTTCTTTATGCGCCATTCTGAACGTTTCCAGTTCGATGATGTCTTTGATTTTGCACATCGTTTTTTTAGAGTAGATATACAGCTCGTGGCCTCCCGTGTGGCAAAGCTGATAAAGCTGAAGCATGTTTCGTAAAGTGAACTTCTTAGCGGCTATTTTCAAAGATGTTATATTTTTCATATGTATTCTCCTCCGTCTGATGATCTGTTATTTCGGAAATTCCCCATATAAACCGGTGATAAACCTGGTTATGCTTTCCACCTCAGCACGCCTCCCGCCAGGCGTTTGACTCCGCGGATAGCGCTTAACTCTTCGACGAGCCGAAGCAGCGCCCGGTCTTTCTCTTTCGCTTCAATCATAAAGTCGATGTCCGTCTCCCATTGTCTGAACCGCTCCAGCACCGGCAGAATAAAATTCGCATCCACATAGTCCGCATGACTGCGTATGGCTGATTCTGATTTTGGCGAGGAGAGGTGGACCTTCGGCTTTAAGCCGATCCGCTGCCATGTTTTCATCATCCGCGGGAGAATGTCATCTAAATCAGCGTCATCGGTCGGATTGGTGTAAAAATGATGATAATCAAACACAAACGGAATGCCCTCTTGTTCACATACACTGAGTGTTTCTTCAGATGTATACGTTTTATCATCGTTTTCCAAAGTCATCCGCTGTTTGATGACATCGGGGAGTTCTTTCAGATTCATGCCGAAACGGTCAAGCGCGCTTTGTTTGTCGCCATAAGCGCCTCCGATATGAATGTTAATGACGGAGCGGTCCGCGATGCCCATGGCGTCCAGCATGTCATAATGATAGGCCATATCCTTGACCGCATTAGCGGTAATTTCCCGTTTCGGGCTTGTGAAAAGGGTGAATTGGTTCGGGTGAAAGCTCGTTCTGAGATCATATTTTCTGACCAGCCCGCCGATCTCACGGAACTCCTGGCGAAACGGCGTGACAAAATCCCACAGTACATCCGGGTGCGTGGCGAGCGGCACAATCGAGCTTGAGAACCTGTACAAAGGGATGCCGTGTCCGACCGCATAGTGGAGGGTGCGCAGCGTATTGGTCAGATTTGCTTTCGTCACAGAAAGCAGCGCCTCTTTCCGCTCGCCGGGTGAAAGTTTTGTATAGCGCGCATAGGTTAAGGTTTTGGCGGGGGATGCGTCCCAAAGGCACATGGCGTTTGAAACGAAACCGAATCTGAACAGCATATGTTTTCTCCTTTATAAAAAATAAGATATGGCTTTTCCCAGCCATTCTGCAGGAAGCTGTCTGACGGAGCGCTGTTTCACTTTTTCTAATGTGAGAAGCTCGGATTTTTCGATGTCCTGCTTTATGGTTGAGAGCACTTCTTCTGTAAAGGCCTCATCATTAATGATGACATTCACTTCTTCATTCAAGAACAGGCTCCGTTTATCAAAATTCGGCGTACCGATAATGCTGATGCGGTCGTCTATAATGAAGGCTTTGACGTGATAAAAGCCTTGATAATACCGGTAGATGAGACAGCCTGCTTTCAAAAGCTCGGGATAATAGGTAAAAGCCGTTTCCCGAACGAGCGGATGGTCTGACTTCATCGGCACGATCAAGGTGACTTTGACGCCTTTTCGGCAGGCTGCAATAAGCGCTGCCTGAAGTCTTTTGCTCGGTACATAATAAGGCGTGCCGATAATGATTTTTTTCTCCGCCTTAAGGATGCAGTTTTCATAATGCGATTCAAGCGAAAAACCGTCCGACGCATATGTCCTATGAGAGATATTCCCTTCCGGCAACGGCGGATAAACCTCGGGTGACTTGGGTGTTTTACCGGTGTTTCGTTTCAGGTCGCTTAAAAAAAGAGTCTGGAGATCCGCCGTGCCTTCGCCGGTCATCCGCAGATGATAATCCTCCCAGTTTCCGAACTTCGCTTTTTTGCCGAGATACTCTTCCGCGATGTTGAATCCGCCTACATAGCCGATTTTGCCGTCAATGACGGTTACTTTCCGGTGATTCCGTTTTTGCAGCTTGAAAAAAAGAAACGGAAATCCGGGTTTGTTCAGAAAATGAACATGAACGCCGGCTTTTTTCATCGTTTGAATAGAAGGCTTTTTCACTTGGCGGCTGCCCGCCCAGTCAAGCAGCAGATATACGGAGACGCCGGCCTGCGCCTTTTCTTTCAATAAATGAAACATATCATGGCAGACTTGGTCGTTCTTCATGATAAAAAACATCATATGAATAGAAGAGGCGGCTTGGCGGATATCGGCCGTCATTTGCTGCACCAGCTCGCCGCCGCAGTGAATGAGTCTGATATCACTCTTTTTCGGGTCAAAAACGGGCTCATACGCCTGTTTTTTGTACGCCGCCCTGCCAAGCAGCATATCAAGCAGCATAAGTGCGATTAAAATGATAAAAATGATAAGCAACACAACAAAGACCTTCATACCGACGCTCCTTTCCGAAGTATCCGTAGTGTGCCCTGAGAATGCGAATTTAATTATTGACTGAACACTCATTCATTATTTATGATAAAGTAAAGATATGACAATGCAGAGGGGAATCAGAACAAAGGGGGAGACAAGATGAACGCTTTTCTCATGGTAAACGCGCTGCTGTTCTTAGCTGTAACCGCTTACGCCGTTTATTTATTCGTTTACCTGATCAGAACGAGGATCGCTTATATTAAGCTCGGTCAAAGGGAAGAATTTGATAAACGCCTGAAAGAACGTCTGCAAATGATATGGGTGAATGTGTTCGGACAGAAAAAATTGCTGAAAGATAAAAAAAGCGGAATCATCCACGTTCTGTTTTTTTACGGATTTATACTCGTTCAGTTCGGCGCAATTGATTTTATTCTGAAAGGGCTGCTTCCCGACCGGCATTTGCCGTTCGGCCCGCTTTATCCGGCGTTTACCTTTTTTCAGGAAATCGTCACGTTTCTTATTTTAATCGCCGTGGTTTGGGCGTTTTACCGGCGCTACATTGAAAAACTCGTCAGACTGAAACGCGGGTTTAAAGCGGGGCTTGTCCTGCTATTCATCGGCGGACTGATGGTGACCGTGCTTCTCGGGAACGCCATGAACCTTTTATGGCACGATCATTCTTTGTCCTGGACGGAGCCGATCGCTTCCTCCATTGCGTTTGTGCTCGGCGGTCTTTCAGCACCGGCCGCAGCCGCCGTGTTTTATGTTTCATGGTGGCTTCACCTGTTGTTTTTGCTCAGCTTTTTAGTGTACGTGCCGCAATCAAAGCATGCACACTTAATTGCGGGTCCGGCCAATGTGTTCCTCAGCAGGCTGGATTCAAAAGGAAAACTGGTAAAAATTGATTTCACCGATGAAACGAAAGAAAGTTACGGTGTCGGAAAGATTGAAGACTTCCGCCGCTCCCAGCTTGTCGATCTTTACGCCTGCGTCGAATGCGGCCGCTGTACAAATATGTGTCCTGCTTCCGGTACGGGCAAAATGCTTTCACCGATGGATCTCATCTTAAAGCTGAGAGACCACCTGACGGAAAAGGGCGCTGCCGTGACATCAAAATCTCCGTGGGTGCCCGCGCCCGTTTTTCAGCACACGAAGGCGAATCAGCTCGCCGCGGCTTCCTCAGGGGGAGGATCACGTGAAGCGGCGGCAGCCATTGACTACAACCCGAGCTTAATCGGCGAGGTCATTACGGAAGAGGAAATCTGGGCGTGCACCACATGCCGCAACTGTGAAGATCAATGTCCGGTCATGAATGAACACGTTGATAAAATTATCGACCTGCGCCGCTATCTTGTGCTTACGGAAGGGAAGATGGACAGCGACGCGCAGCGGGCCATGACAAGCATTGAAAGACAGGGAAACCCGTGGGGCTTAAACCGGAAAGAGCGGGAAAACTGGCGGGAGCAGACGGATACAGAGATTCCGACAGTGAAAGAAATGAAAAAACAAGAGAAAGAGTTTGATTATTTGTTTTGGGTCGGTTCAATGGGTTCTTATGACAACAGAAGCCAAAAGATCGCCGTCTCATTTGCAAAACTGCTCAATGAAGCGGGCGTATCCTTTGCGATACTCGGCAATAAAGAAAAAAACTCAGGCGATACGCCGCGCCGTTTAGGCAATGAGTTTCTTTTCCAAGAGCTGGCGGAACACAACATCGGCGAATTTGAAAAACACGGGATCAAAAAAATCGTCACGATTGATCCGCACGCCTATAATATGTTCAAAAATGAATATCCGGATTTCGGATTCCAGGCTGAAGTCTATCATCATACTGAATTATTAGCCGAGCTGGTGTCGCAGGGGAAACTAAAACCGCTTCATCCGGTGAATGAAACGATTACCTTCCATGACTCATGCTATTTAGGCAGATACAATGAAGTATATGAGCCGCCGAGAGCGATCTTAAAAGCCATCCCGGGCGTTCAATTGAAGGAAATGGAGCGCAGCCGCGAAAACGGAATGTGCTGCGGCGCCGGGGGAGGCCTCATGTGGATGGAAGAAGAAACGGGAGTGAGAATCAACACGGCCCGGACTGAACAGGCGCTTTCTGTCAGCCCGACGGTCATCAGCTCCGGCTGCCCTTACTGTCTGACCATGCTCGGTGACGGTACGAAAGCGAAAGAAGCCGAAGACGCGATCGCCACTTATGATGTCAGTGAATTGCTCGCCATGTCTGTATTCGGTACGGAAAAACAAGAGTCATTATAGATAGAAGCAGGCCGCCCGCACATATGCCGGCGGCTTTGTTTTCGCACATCGGCCGAATTATGAAGGGACGCCTCTAAAATTTCTTAAATTACACTGTTAAGGGTAGCATATTCTGTTTTAATTTGTTTATAATGAGAGGTATGGTTTATGAACAAAACAATACAAAATCGTTCTTATTATAGGATAGAAACAGATACATATAAGTAATAGAAAGGGAGTGTCCGACCTTGAGTATCAAACAATATTCTCAGGAACAGCTGAAGCAGATGGCTTTAGTTGAAATCGCTCACGAAATTTTCTCAGAACATAAAAAACCGGTTCCGTTCCAGGAGCTACTGAATGAAATTACTTCCTTGCTCGGTGCTACGAAAGAGGAACTGGGTGACCGCATCGCCC
This sequence comes from Bacillus siamensis, assembly GCF_051628075.1. Taxonomy (NCBI): domain Bacteria; kingdom Bacillati; phylum Bacillota; class Bacilli; order Caryophanales; family Bacillaceae; genus Bacillus; species Bacillus siamensis. Next base: position 3,552,621 of record NZ_CP155579.1, on the reverse strand, counting down.
AATTTTATACCGACCTCAACATTGACGGCCGCTTTATTGCTCTGTCAGATCAGACTTGGGGGCTTCGCAGCTGGTATCCGTACGATCAGCTGGACGAAGAAACACAGCCGACTGTAAAAGCGAAAAAGAAAAAAGCGAAAAAAGCCGTTGAAGAAGATCTTGATCTTGACGAATTCGAGGAAGTTGATGAAGATGACATCGATCTCGATGAATTGGAAGAAGATATCGATCTTGAAGCAGACAGCTTTGACGACGAAGATATCGACGATGAAGAAGATGACGACGATCTTGAGATCGAAGAAGATATGATTGAAGAAGATGAGGAAGAAGATGACGATGAAGACGAGGATCAAAAACGCTGATTTCATATCAGCAAAACGATCTTGACTTTCATTGTCGAACTATGTAGTATGTATTTTGGGCTCTTCAAAAAGAAGAGAATTCATAAGAGTGCTACGCTCCCTTTCAAGAAATTGAAAGGGAGCTTTCTTATTTTCATCTCCCAAATTCTTTTATACATCATTTGTTTTTAGTGAAATGATTTTCTATAAAACGGCACATTTTAAAGAATGTAGCGCAGACCGAAGAGAGGAGCAAACGAAATGACGAAATATATTTTTGTAACCGGGGGAGTTGTATCTTCACTCGGAAAAGGAATTGTGGCAGCATCACTGGGCCGCCTGTTGAAAAACAGAGGCATGAGCGTCACCATCCAAAAATTTGACCCTTATATCAACGTTGACCCGGGAACGATGAGCCCGTACCAGCACGGTGAGGTGTTCGTAACCGATGACGGCGCCGAGACTGACCTTGACTTAGGGCACTACGAGCGTTTCATTGACATTAATCTGAACAGATTCAGCAACGTGACGACCGGTAAAATCTACTCTGCTGTATTGAAGAAAGAACGCCGCGGCGACTACCTCGGGGGAACGGTTCAGGTCATTCCGCATATCACAAATGAACTGAAAGACCGCGTTTACCGCGCCGGCAAAGAAACAAATGCAGATGTAGTCATTACTGAGATCGGCGGAACCGTGGGAGATATCGAATCCCTTCCGTTCCTTGAAGCCATCCGTCAAATGAAAAGCGACATCGGCCATGAAAACGTGATGTACATTCACTGTACGCTTGTTCCGTACATCAAAGCGGCGGGCGAGCTGAAAACAAAACCGACGCAGCACAGCGTAAAAGAGCTGAGAAGCCTCGGCATTCAGCCTAATATCATCGTCGTGCGCACAGAAATGCCGATTTCTCAAGATATGAAAGATAAAATCGCGCTCTTCTGCGACATTGACACGAAAGCGGTTATTGAATGTGAAGATGCGGACAACCTTTACTCCATCCCGCTAAACCTTCAGGAGCAGGGACTCGATAAGCTTGTCTGCGATCATATGAAATTAGAGTGCAAAGATCCGGATATGACGGAATGGAAAGACCTTGTCACAAGAGTGAAAAACTTGTCTAAAACCATTACAATCAGCCTCGTCGGAAAATACGTCGAGCTTCAGGACGCTTACATTTCAGTCGTTGAATCACTGCGCCACGCGGGCTATGCGTTTGACGCTGATGTGAAGATCAAATGGATTAACGCCGAAGAAGTGACGGAAAGCAATATTCAAGAGCTGACTGACGGCACAGACGGAATCATCGTGCCCGGCGGTTTCGGAGACCGCGGTGTGGAAGGGAAAATCATCGCCGCCAAGTACGCGCGTGAAAATAAAATTCCGTTCTTCGGCATCTGCCTCGGTATGCAGATTGCATCCATTGAATATGCGCGAAACGTATTAGGTCTGGAAGGGGCTCACTCTGCGGAGATCGATCCGTCCACACCTTACCCGATTATCGACCTTCTTCCTGAACAAAAAGATGTCGAGGATCTCGGAGGAACGCTTCGTCTCGGACTGTACCCTTGTAAGCTTCAGGAAGACACGAAAGCTTTCGAAGCGTATGCGGATGAAGTGGTATACGAACGCCACCGCCACCGTTATGAATTCAACAATGAATACAGACAGCAAATGGAAGAGAACGGTTTTGTGTTCTCAGGCACAAGCCCTGACGGCCGCCTTGTGGAAATTATCGAGCTGAAAGACCATCCTTGGTATGTCGCTTGCCAATTCCACCCTGAGTTTAAATCAAGACCGACAAGACCTCAGCCTTTATTCAAAGACTTTATCGGCGCTTCCGTACAAGCTGCCGAACAGAAGTAATAAAAAAAGACTTGCCTCCGTTAAAAGCGGCAAGTCTTTTTTCTTCATCAGTCATATTCCTGCATCATTTCCTTTAATGTAAAGGACAGTGCGTGATAGACATACAGGCCTGTCATTAATGAAGGAAAGCCGTATCTTGTTCCGTCTTCATCGGGCAGAAGCGGCATTTTTAATTTGCTGTCAATATGAACATCACAAAATGCCTCAATCCCGGTTTGATCCTTAATGACGGGGGACACGCACACAAGGCCGATCCCTTTTTCATAAAGCTTTTTTGCCAGCGCCTGTTCTTCAGCCGTACCCGGGCCTGAACAGAACATCAGCACCCTGTCGCTTACTGTAATCGAATCAGCTGTATCCGGAAACGCCTTGACGGAAGGCATCGGTTCAGAGCCGAGTTCCGCCTCGCACAAAATGCCCTGCATCTCATTTGCGCCGTATAAATAGATGGAATGGCCGCTGACGGCAGCCTGAGCCAGCAGCCGCGCGCCGTCTTCTATTGCTTCGGATTCCTTATCCTGAATGCGGGAAAAAATGCCTGCAAGCTGCGTCGTAAAGATCTTTAACATGAGTGAAACCTCCTTTACACTTACAAGAACAGTATACAACAAAAGAGAAAATGCTCAGAAAATGTCGGAAAGTAGACTATTATAATTAAAGGAAATGTGAAAATCAAACAGAATACATAAACAACTGCTTCCTTTTGACGAAAATGATAATATTGGGGTGTAAAATGATGAATGAAAAGATTTTAATCGTAGATGACCAATACGGTATACGTATATTGCTCAATGAAGTGTTTCATAAAGAAGGGTACCAGACGTTTCAGGCCGCCAACGGCATACAGGCGCTGGACATCGTAACGAAAGAACGGCCCGATCTTGTGCTTTTAGATATGAAAATCCCCGGCATGGACGGAATCGAAATTCTCAAACGCATGAAAATGATCGACGACTCCATCCGCGTCATTATTATGACCGCTTACGGAGAACTCGATATGATTAAGGAATCAAAAGAGCTCGGAGCGCTGACTCATTTTGCCAAACCTTTCGACATTGACGAGATCAGAGACGCGGTGAAAAAATATTTACCTCTAAAATCGAATTAATAAAATTAGAAACAATTATGTCATTGTGTTGCCGATTTGTCGAAAAGTTGGTATCCTAGAGATGGAGAAAAAGCGATCTGTTGTTTTACATATGACAGGTTTTTATGGTCATGCTATAGGGTGGAAAGCTTTTTTCGAGAAAGCAAATCAGGCTACATAAGGAGGACTTTCGACATGCCTTTAGTTTCAATGACGGAAATGTTGAATACAGCTAAAGAAAAAGGATATGCTGTTGGACAATTTAACCTAAATAACCTTGAGTTCACTCAAGCTATTTTACAAGCAGCAGAAGAGGAAAAATCCCCGGTTATTCTTGGTGTTTCAGAAGGCGCGGGACGCTACATGGGCGGCTTCAAAACAGTCGTTGCCATGGTTAAAGCTCTTATGGAAGAATACAAAGTGACAGTTCCTGTTGCCATTCACTTAGACCACGGTTCAAGCTTTGAATCTTGTGCGAAAGCGATTCATGCAGGCTTCACTTCTGTAATGATCGACGCATCTCACCATCCGTTTGAGGAAAACGTAGCAACTACAGCTAAAGTGGTTGAGCTTGCTCATTTCCACGGCGTTTCAGTTGAAGCTGAGCTCGGAACTGTCGGCGGACAGGAAGATGACGTTATCGCTGAAGGCGTAATCTATGCTGACCCTAAAGAGTGTCAAGAACTTGTAGAGCGCACTGGCATCGACTGCCTTGCACCTGCATTAGGTTCTGTTCACGGCCCTTACAAAGGCGAACCGAACCTCGGTTTCAAAGAAATGGAAGACATCGGCAAATCAACCGGCCTTCCGTTAGTACTTCACGGCGGTACAGGAATTCCGACTGCCGACATTAAAAAATCAATCTCACTTGGTACGGCTAAAATCAACGTAAACACTGAAAACCAAATTTCTTCTGCAAAAGCTGTCCGCGAAACATTGGCAGCTAAGCCGAACGAATATGATCCTCGTAAATATCTTGGACCTGCTCGTGAAGCGATCAAAGAAACGGTTATCGGCAAAATGCGTGAGTTCGGTTCTTCAAACCAAGCTTAATCCGGTGTAACATCCATAAACCGCCTGACAGCATTGACAGGCGGTTTTATGTCTTACCTTTAGAAAGCGCAATCATGTTTTACAGTTCTGAAAATTGATTACTGGGGAGGCTTTCCTTATGTTATTTTTCATTGATACAGCAAACATTGACGAGATTAAAGAAGCTTATGAACTTGGCGTTCTCGCCGGAGTGACGACAAACCCTAGTTTAGTAGCAAAAGAAGCTGACGTGACTTTCCATGACAGACTTCGTGAAATTACGGAAGTCGTGAGCGGATCAGTAAGCGCAGAAGTCATTTCCCTGAATGCTGAAGAAATGATTGAAGAAGGTAAAGAACTTGCGAAAATTGCGCCGAATATCACGGTGAAAATCCCGATGACGTCTGAAGGGTTAAAAGCCGTAAAAGCGCTGAGCGACCTGAACATAAAAACAAACGTAACGCTCATCTTCAGCGCCAACCAGGCGCTTTTAGCCGCAAGAGCCGGAGCGACTTATGTATCTCCGTTCTTAGGCCGCCTGGATGATATCGGCCATAACGGCCTTGACCTGATTTCAGAAGTAAGACAGATTTTTGACCTTCATGACATTGATACACAAATCATCGCAGCTTCCATCCGTCATGCGCAGCACGTGACTGAAGCGGCTTTGCGCGGTGCACATATCGGTACGATGCCGCTGAAAGTCATTCACCAGCTGACAAAACATCCGTTAACGGATAAAGGCATTGAGCAATTTTTGGCAGACTGGAATAAATAAGGGTGTAATGGGCGGCAAACCGGCTGCATCCGTTTGCCGCACCCTATTTCCTGTTTGACGGCGGGCCTTCATATCAAAGTTCCCCGGAATGTGAACCCGGCGGGTCTCTGTGCATCCTGTGTTAAAAATGCCCCGTAAAGCTTCGCTATTTTCTTCCTGTTATTTTATAATGTCCTTGTATTCTTTCTCTTCGAATTGGCTACATTTTGGACAAGAGCTTTATTTGCAGAGACAGAATAAAATGCCATTTTATTTATGCTCCGCAGCTATCTTCTTATGGAAGGAGACTATCATGGAAAAGTTGAATATTGCCGGCGGCGATCTGTTAAATGGAACCGTACATATCAGCGGTGCGAAAAACAGCGCCGTCGCATTGATACCCGCAACCATTCTGGCAAATTCCGAAGTAACGATCGAAGGGCTTCCGGAGATCTCAGATATTGAAACGCTGCGTGACCTGCTGAAAGAAATCGGCGGAAACGTCCATTTTGAAAAAGGAGAAATGGTCGTGGACCCTTCACCGATGATCAGCATGCCGCTTCCCAACGGCAAAGTGAAAAAACTTCGCGCTTCTTATTATTTAATGGGCGCGATGCTCGGCCGCTTCAAACAGGCGGTCATCGGACTGCCGGGCGGGTGCCATCTCGGGCCTCGGCCGATTGACCAGCACATAAAAGGGTTTGAGGCGCTTGGGGCTGAAGTCACCAATGAACAAGGCGCGATTTATCTGCGCGCCGAAAGGCTGAGAGGCGCACGGATTTATTTAGACGTCGTCAGCGTCGGGGCGACGATCAATATCATGCTTGCCGCTGTGCTCGCTGAAGGAAAAACCGTGATAGAAAACGCCGCCAAGGAACCTGAGATTATTGATGTTGCCACACTGCTCACCAGCATGGGCGCAAAGATAAAAGGCGCGGGAACCAATGTGATCAGAATCGACGGCGTGAAAGAGCTGCACGGATGCAGACATACCATCATCCCGGACAGAATTGAGGCGGGCACCTTTATGATTGCCGGCGCGGCGATGGGGAAAGAAGTCATTATTGATAATGTCATACCGACCCACCTGGAGTCTTTGACGGCAAAGCTCAGGGAAATGGGTTTTCACATCGAGACGAGTGACGACCAGCTTCTTATGCTCGGCGGGCAGAAGCAGATCAAACCGGTCGACGTAAAAACGCTTGTTTACCCGGGATTCCCGACTGACCTTCAGCAGCCGATGACATCTCTGTTAACGAGAGCGGGCGGCACGAGTGTCGTGACTGACACCATCTACTCGGCCAGATTTAAACATATTGATGAGCTGAGACGGATGGGAGCTAACATGAAAGTGGAAGGCAGGTCGGCGATTATCACCGGTCCGGCCGAGCTGCAGGGCGCAAAAGTAAAGGCGAGCGATCTGCGTGCAGGCGCTTGTCTGGTCGTAGCAGGGCTGATGGCCGACGGCGTAACCGAAATTACCGGTCTTGAGCATTTGGACCGCGGCTACAGCAATCTTGAGAAAAAACTCGAAGGTCTGGGCGCCACAATCTGGCGGCAGAGGCTGACGGACGAAGAGATAGAACAGCTCCAAAATTCATAGAAATGCGGACTTTTGAGAGGAGATCGTGTTGAAATGGAAAGAAGCTTATCAATGGAATTGGTTCGGGTTACTGAAGCGGCGGCTTTAGCATCTGCCAGATGGATGGGCCGCGGGAAAAAGGATGAAGCCGATGATGCGGCGACAAGTGCCATGCGTGACGTGTTTGACACGGTGCCGATGAAAGGCACGGTCGTTATCGGGGAAGGCGAGATGGACGAAGCGCCGATGCTTTACATCGGCGAAAAGCTCGGAAACGGCTACGGCCCCCGCGTCGATGTCGCCGTCGATCCTCTTGAAGGCACAAACATCGTAGCCAGCGGCGGCTGGAATGCGCTGACGGTGATCGCGGTCGCTGACCATGGAACACTGCTGAACGCTCCTGATATGTATATGGAAAAAATCGCGGTCGGACCTGAAGCGGTAGGCTGCATCGATATCGAAGCTCCTGTCATTGATAACTTGAAAGCTGTTGCGAAAGCGAAAAACAAAGACATTGAAGATGTCGTGGCAACCATTTTATATCGCGACAGACATGAAAGAATCATCTCTGAATTGCGTGAGGCCGGCGCCAGAATCAAACTGATCAACGACGGTGATGTCGCGGGCGCCATCAATACGGCCTTTGACCATACGGGCGTAGACATTCTCTTCGGCTCAGGCGGGGCACCTGAAGGCGTGCTGTCTGCCGTTGCGTTAAAAGCGCTCGGCGGTGAAATCATCGGCAGGCTTCTGCCGCAAAGTGCGGAAGAGCAAGCCCGCTGTGAGCGGATGGGCCTCGATGTCTCCAAAGTGCTCCGGATGGAGGACCTTGTGAGGGGGGACGACGCCATTTTTGCGGCAACGGGCGTAACGGACGGAGAGCTTTTGAAAGGCGTTCAGTTCAAAGGCACAGTCGGCACGACCGAAAGTCTGGTTATCCGGGCGAAATCAGGAACGGTCCGATTCGTTGACGGAAGACACAGCCTGAAGAAAAAACCAAATCTTGTGATCCGGCCATAAATAGAGAGAAAAGCGGGACTTTCCGTCCCGCTTTTCTTTTGCAAAAAAGAGTCAACCCTATCATTTATATGTCAAAGCATTATTTAAGTTGAATAATTTTTTAAAATGAGGTAAAAATAAAGAGTGCTGCGATTTTTCTGTGTCATTCCTTCTTTTGAGTACTGGGAAATTTTCAAATTCTACCGCATACAGACGATATAAATATTGATCTTCTCAAGTTTTTGTCCTCGCTTCCTTCAAAACTCATTAAGACAATCCTTTTTAAAAAAAAGCGCCGATCATGGGTGGAAGTGTTACCGATAGAAGTTCCTGAATGTTTTATAAAAGAATGTGCTTTGGCGGAATCATGCAAAGCAGCCGATTTGAATGAAAACAGCAATACATTGACTATGAAAAGCGTGGTGTTTTTATGAAAGACGTATCTATTTCCTCTTTGGAAAATATGAAATTAAAAGAACTGTACGAACTGGCAAGACATTATAAAATCTCCTATTACAGCAAACTGACCAAAAAAGAATTAATCTTTGCCATACTGAAAGCCAACGCCGAGCAGGAGGATCTTCTGTTTATGGAAGGCGTGCTCGAAATCATCCAATCGGAAGGGTTCGGCTTCCTCAGACCGATTAATTACTCGCCAAGCTCAGAAGACATCTACATTTCTGCTTCCCAGATCCGCCGCTTTGATTTAAGAAACGGTGACAAAGTTTCCGGCAAGGTGCGCCCGCCAAAAGAGAACGAACGCTATTACGGACTTTTGCACGTTGAAGCGGTAAATGGCGATGATCCGGAATCCGCGAAGGAGCGCGTTCATTTTCCTGCGCTGACTCCGCTTTATCCCGACCGCCAAATGGTGCTTGAGACGAAACCGAATTATCTCTCTACACGAATTCTCGATATGATGGCTCCCGTCGGTTTCGGCCAGCGCGGTCTGATCGTGGCGCCGCCGAAAGCCGGTAAAACCATGCTGCTAAAAGAAATCGCTAACAGCATTACGACAAATCAGCCTGACGCTGAATTGATCGTGCTCTTAATTGATGAAAGACCGGAAGAAGTAACGGATATTGAACGTTCCGTAGCGGGCGATGTCGTCAGCTCCACGTTTGATGAAGTGCCGGAAAATCACATTAAGGTAGCGGAGCTTGTGCTTGAACGGGCGATGCGTCTCGTTGAACACAAAAAAGACGTTATCATCCTGATGGACAGCATTACCCGCCTGGCACGCGCTTACAACCTCGTTATCCCGCCAAGCGGACGTACGCTTTCCGGCGGTATTGACCCGGCTGCATTCCATCGTCCGAAGCGCTTTTTCGGTGCTGCCAGAAACATTGAAGAGGGCGGCAGCCTGACCATTTTAGCGACGGCACTCGTAGACACGGGCTCCCGGATGGATGACGTCATCTATGAAGAATTTAAAGGAACGGGCAACATGGAGCTTCACCTTGACCGTTCTCTTGCGGAAAGACGGATTTTCCCGGCGATCGATATCCGCCGCTCCGGCACACGGAAGGAAGAGCTGCTCGTGCCGAAAGAGCATCTTGACCGTTTATGGGCGATCCGCAAGTCGATGTCTGATTCTCCGGATTTCGCAGAGAAGTTTATGAGAAAAATGAAAAAAACGAAAACGAATCAGGAATTCTTCGATCTGATCAACCAAGAATGGAAACAGGCGAACCTGTCATCATCAGCCCGCCGCTGATAAAAAATGTATTTGCAAATGCAGTAAATGACTGATATAATTCTCTCATATGCGTTCCGGATTCGCTCCGGAATAATAACTCTGTTTCCACATGGGATTCAGGGCGGAAGGAGATGGATACAATGAAAGCAGGAATTCATCCTAATTTCAAAAAAGCAACAGTTAAATGCGCTTGCGGAAATGAATTTGAAACAGGCTCAGTAAAAGAAGAGGTACGCGTTGAGATTTGCTCTGAATGCCACCCATTCTACACTGGACGTCAAAAATTCGCTTCTGCTGATGGTCGTGTTGATCGCTTTAACAAAAAATACGGTCTTAAGTAATAATAGATTTTACAGGCAGGCAAGAATTGCTTCTTGCCTGTTTTTTATGTCTATAAACAGGAAAAAAGGGGAGCGGATAGCCTATGTACATCATGAAGCAAAGCGGATGGCTTGAGCTGATATGCGGCAGCATGTTCTCTGGGAAATCAGAAGAGCTGATCCGCAGAGTGAAAAGAGCGACATATGCGAAGCAGGAGGTTAAGGTATTCAAACCTGCCATTGATAATCGCTACAGTGAGGAAGCCGTCGTTTCTCACAACGGTACATCCATGACAAGCCACGTCATCTCGTCTTCGGCTGAAATATGGGATCATATCAGTGAAAGCACGGACGTCATCGCGGTAGATGAAGTGCAGTTTTTCGGCGAATCGATCATTGACGACTTATCCCGGCTTGCCGATAAAGGCTATCGTGTTATCGCGGCCGGACTTGATATGGATTTCCGCGGAGAGCCGTTCGGCGTTGTGCCGAATCTGATGGCGGTTGCCGAATCGGTAACGAAGCTGCAGGCGGTATGCTCCGTCTGCGGGTCGCCGGCAAGCCGTACGCAGCGTTTAATTGACGGGAAGCCCGCTTCCTATGATGACCCGATCATTTTAGTCGGCGCATCAGAGTCATACGAAGCGAGATGCAGACACCATCACGAAGTGCCGAATAAACAGACTGATAAATAACCCTTTTCATGAAAACATCGGTAAAAGATCCGGTGTTTTTTTGACGTTTTTTCAAAAATTGTAGTTAAATAACTTAAAAAAGAGTATGAAAAAATTAAGTAATTTTCATCTCTTGAATTTTCATTTTTACAGGCATAAAATGACTAAGTAATGTAAATAGTTATGAGACATTGTTCGAATAATTGTCAAAAAAGATATAGCAGATCGCGATCGCATTAGCCGAATTGGGTAATTACTTAACTTTGTTAACTATTTGAAGAAAGAAGGAGATTTTCTTGAATAATATTAAAGTAACGAAGGAAGGCAACTTAGAAACTACTTTAAGAGGAAAAGAAGTTCTATCTATCCCTACTTTAAATAAAGGTGTTGCGTTTTCAGCAGAGGAAAGAAAAAGCCTTGGATTAGACGGGCTGCTTCCTCCGACAATTCTGTCTCTTGATGAGCAGGCTAAACGCGCATACGAGCAGTTTCAGGCTCAGCCGGACCGCCTTCGCCAAAACGTGTATTTGAATGATTTGCAAAACCGTAACGAAGTTCTTTTCTTTAAATTGCTTCAAAACCATCTTCGCGAAATGCTGCCGGTTGTTTACACACCGACTGTTGGTGAAGCGATTCAAGAATACAGCCATGAGTACAGAAGACCTCAAGGGATTTACCTTTCTATCGACAATGTGGAAGGCATTGAAGAAGCATTTGAAAACCTTCATGCCACTGCCGGCGATATTGATCTGATCGTTGCGACAGACTCAGAAAGCATCCTCGGAATCGGTGACTGGGGTGTAGGCGGAATCAACATCGCCATCGGTAAATTAGCCGTATACACAGCCGCTGCCGGTATTGATCCAAGCCGTGTTATTCCTGTCGTTCTTGACGTCGGTACGAACAATGAAAAACTTCTGAACGATCCTTTATACATCGGTAACCGCCATGAACGTATCCAAGGCGAACGTTATGAAGCTTTCATTGACGCTTATGTAAAAGCTGCGCTTAAATATTTCCCTAAAGCTCTTCTTCACTGGGAAGACCTTGGAAACAAAAACGCGCGCAATATCATGAAGAAATACAATCATGAAATTCTTACTTTCAACGATGATATTCAAGGTACTGGTGCGATTACGCTTGCAGGTGTGCTTGCAGCTATGAAGAAAACAGGCGCTTCTATTAAAGATCAGCGTGTGGTTGTCTTCGGTGCGGGATCTGCCGGAATCGGAATCGCTGACCAAATCCGCGACACTATGGTGCTTGCAGGTCTTTCTGAAGAAGAGGCTAACAAAGCATTCTACACAATGGACTACAGAGGCCTGTTAGTTGAAGGTATGGAAAACATTCTTGATTTCCAAGAGCCGTACCTGCGCACAGCTGAAGAAATTAAAGATTGGAAACGCGATGAAAATGGACAAATTCCTTTCATTGAAGTAATCCGTCAAGCAAAACCGACTATCTTAATCGGTACTTCAGGCCAAAGCGGCGCATTCAGTGAAGAAATCGTAAAAGAAATGGCTAAACACGTTGAGCGTCCGGTCATCATGCCGATGTCTAATCCGACACCGCTTGCTGAAGCCGTTCCTAGCGATCTTTTCAAATGGACTGACGGTAAAGTTCTTGTGGCAACAGGAAGCCCGTTTGAAAATGTTGAGTACAATGGCGTTTCTCATGAAATCGGACAATCTAACAACGCATTCGCGTTCCCTGGACTTGGCCTTGGTTCAATCGTTGTAGAAGCGAAAGTGATTACTCCTGCAATGTTTGCGGCAACTGCTGACGCAATCGCAGAAAGCGTTGATTTTGAAACACCGGGTGCAGGCCTTCTGCCGAGCATGAGTGACTTACAAGAAGTTTCAATTAAAGTTGCGATCGCCGTAGCAGAAACTGCAATTAAAGAAGGCGTGGCAAACCGCGTTCCTGAAAATGTAGAACAAGCCGTTCTTGATGCAATGTGGAAACCGCAATACAAACAAGTTGTCGCTAAATAATTTTACGATTAATTTTACAGTCCGAGGGAAAGCTTTTATATAAAGGCTAAAGTATACGGACATTAAGGATTTGGAGGAGAATATTTTGAGCTTCTTAGATATTTTAATCCTCCTGGCACCGATCTTTTTCGTGATCGTGCTGGGTTGGTTCGCAGGTCGCTTCGGAAGTTATGACGCGAAGTCAGCAAAAGGGGTAAGCACCTTAGTTACGAAGTACGCGCTTCCGGCGCATTTTATCGCCAGTATTTTAACCACTTCAAGAAGTGCGTTTTTAACACAGGTTCCTTTAATGATCGCTTTGATCATCGGGATCGTCGGATTCTATATCGTCATTCTGCTGGTTTGTAAATTCATCTTTAAGTATGATTTAACGAACTCATCTGTATTTTCTTTAAACTCAGCACAGCCGACATTTGCATTTATGGGTATTCCTGTACTCGGAAGCTTATTCGGCGCAAACGAAGTAGCGATTCCTATTGCCGTAACAGGTATCGTGGTTAACGCCATGCTTGATCCGATTGCGATCATTATCGCTACTGTCGGTGAGTCATCTAAGAAGCAAGACAGTGAAAACGAGAATTTCTGGAAAATGACTGGTAAGTCTATTCTTCACGGTCTTTCCGAACCGCTTGCGGCTGCACCGCTTATCAGTATCATCCTTGTGCTGTTCGGTGTAAGTCTTCCTGAGCTCGGCGATAAAATGCTTGAGCAGCTCGGAAGCACAACATCAGGTGTTGCGCTCTTCGCCGTCGGTGTAACTGTCGGTATCCGCAACATCAAGCTCAGTGTGCCGGCTTTCGGTATCGCTTTGTTAAAAGTTGCCGTTCAGCCTGCATTGATGTACTTGATCGCTCTTGCAGTCGGACTTCCGGCTGACCAGATCACAAAAGCGGTATTGCTTGTTGCATTCCCTGGATCTGCGGTAGCGGCGATGATTGCCACACGTTTCGAAAAACAAGAGGAAGAAACTGCGTCTGCGTTCGTGATCAGTGCGATTTTATCTCTAATCTCACTGCCGATCATCATTGCGCTGACTGCATAATGAAAAGCTCCCTGTTTCAGGGAGCTTTTTTCATTAGAATTGAAATTTAAAAGGCGAAAATCTCGTTTTTTTTCTGGGTTTCTTATGTTCTGAAGAAGCGGCTGTTTCTGAGAGGGGAGCTGTCTGGGCAAGTTCCTGGATGCGGGAGGCCAATGTCTGTAATTCGGCATTGAGGTCGTCGATTTCCCGTCTGTGCTGAAGAAGCTGATAAGACACCCCTTCATCCGCCTTTTGTTTCAGCTGGCGTTCCAGCTCATCTATTCTTGATAGCAGTTGGTCCCCGTCCTGTTTCTCTTTCGTGAGAATATCCAGTTTGCGTTCCAGCTCTGCTAACCTTTGTTCGGCGCCGCCGCTGGTTTTCGGCCGCTGCAAAATAAAGCCCGTCCTTTTTTTCGGCTGCCGGGGCACTTGTACGTCCAGCAGAGCGGTGCCTTCAGAAATTTGCCGTTTGACCGATTTCAGTACATCAAGGTCCTCAGGCGTAAAGGAATAATGCCCGAGCTCATTCCGTTCAGCCGGAAGATTCAGCTGCTTGACCCACCTTTGCACCGTTTTTGCGGAGACACCGAGTTCTTTCGCGGCCATGTTTGTATTCATGATCACATACCTCCTTTTCAGCTAGGTATTCGACCATGAGGCGGCGTTCCCTTCATGTTAGACAAAACAAGAAGGAATTCGCCAAAGAAAGCAACATTTCTTCAAAAAACGTTACGCTTCATACAATTCTAGCGGAAGCTTGTCGGGATCGAAGAAAAAGGTAAAGCGTTTCCCCGTCAACGGATCGGTTCTGACCGGTTCTGTGGCGATGCCCTTTTCCTTTAACTCCCTGACGGCCGCTTCAAGATCGTTTACAGTGAAGGCGAGGTGCCGGAGACCTGCTGCTTCAGGACGGGTCGGCCGCTCGGGCGGATCGGGAAAGGAAAACAATTCAATCGCATATGTGCCGTCCAGCGCCAGATCGAGTTTATAAGACCCGCGCTCCTTTCGGTATGTTTCTTTTATAATGCCAAAACCGAGCGTTTCGGTGTAAAAAGCTTTCGACTTTTCATAATCAGAGCATATGATTGCTATATGGTGGATGGATTTCAGCATATCCGCTCCTCCTTTTTTGTTTCAGTATAGCAGAGGCCGATTGCTTTTGACTGGCGATAAGCCCTATACTATAATGAGAATGTTACGCACAGGAAAACAGAGGTGAAGACCGTGTTAGACCGTTTACAGTCAATTGAACAACGATACGAAAAATTAAATGAGCTTTTAAGTGATCCGGAAGTGGTCAACGATCCGAAAAAGCTTAGAGAATATTCGAAAGAGCAATCTGATATACAGGAAACTGTTGAAGTCTATAGACAATACAGAGACGCATCAGAACAGCTTGCCGATGCGAAAGCAATGCTTGAGGAAAAGCTTGATGCCGATATGAGAGAAATGGTGAAGGAAGAAATCTCCGAGCTGCAGGGAGAGACCGAAACCTTATCAGAGCGTTTAAAAGTGCTCCTCATCCCGAAAGACCCGAACGATGACAAAAACGTAATCATGGAGATCCGCGGCGCAGCGGGCGGAGAAGAAGCCGCGCTGTTTGCGGGAAATCTCTACAGAATGTACTCCCGTTATGCCGAAATCCAAGGCTGGAAGACCGAAGTCATGGAAGCAAACGTGACCGGAACGGGCGGTTACAAGGAAATCATCTTTATGATTACGGGAAAAGGCGCGTACTCCAAGCTGAAGTATGAGAATGGGGCGCACCGCGTGCAGCGTGTGCCGGAAACGGAATCAGGCGGCCGCATTCATACGTCTACGGCGACGGTGGCGTGTCTTCCGGAAGCGGAAGAAGTAGAAGTGGACATCCATGAAAAGGATATCCGCGTCGATACATTCGCATCAAGCGGACCGGGCGGACAGAGCGTAAACACGACAATGTCGGCCGTACGTCTGACGCATTTGCCGACGGGTGTCGTCGTATCCTGCCAGGACGAAAAATCTCAGATTAAAAACAAAGAAAAAGCGATGAAGGTGCTCCGCGCCAGAATCTATGACAAATTCCAGCAGGAAGCCCAGGCTGAATATGATCAGACACGCAAATCAGCCGTCGGTTCAGGCGACCGTTCTGAACGTATCCGCACATACAATTTCCCGCAAAACCGTGTGACGGATCACCGCATCGGACTGACGATTCAAAAGCTGGACCAAATCCTTGAAGGAAAGCTTGATGAAGTGGTTGAAGCGTTAATCGTAGAAGACCAGTCAAGCAAGCTCCAGCAGGCGGAAAATTAAGATGAAGACCGTTTTTGAAGCCCTAAGCTGGGCTTCTTCTTATTTAACCGAAGCGGGAAGAGAAAAAAACGCGGCCGAGCTGCTGCTGTTAAATGATACCGGAATGGATCGGAGCAAGCTTCTCGCAAGTCTGCAGGAGCCTGTCGGCGAGGATGAGCTATACCGTTTCAGACGGCATGTGGAAATGCATAAAGAAGGCATTCCGATTCAATATATTATCGGGAAAGAACAGTTTTACGGCCGGGAATTCTTTGTGAATGACGATGTTCTCATTCCGCGTCCGGAAACGGAAGAAGTCGTCTTTCATCTGCTGGACAGACAGAAGCGGGTGTTTTCTGAGGGAGAACGCCTGAATGTCATTGATATCGGAACGGGGAGCGGAGCCATTGCGGTGACGCTTGCGCTTGAATGCGGACATTTTTCAGTATCGGCTTCGGACATTTCAAAAGAAGCGCTTCAGGTGGCGGAAAGAAATGCGCAAAACCTCGGAGCGGACGTCCGCTTTTTGCAGGGAGATCTGTTGACTCCTTTTATTTCATCAGGAATAAAAGCGGATATTATTGTGTCCAACCCGCCGTATATTTCTGAAGAAGAGATGGCGGAGTTATCCGATATCGTCCGTTTTCATGAGCCGCTTCATGCTCTTACAGACGGCGGTGACGGCTTGAAATTCTACAAGCGGTTTATGGAGGAGCTGCCTCTTGTCATGAAAGATAAAGCGCTTGTCGTCTTTGAAATCGGATATAATCAGGGAAAAGCCGTGAAAGACCTGTTCCGTCATTCCTTTCCGAATGCGGAAGTGGAAGTCATAAAGGACATCAATGGAAAAGACAGAACCGTATCTGCGGTCATCACATCATGAAAAAAGCCTGCCTGTGACGCACACGGCAGGCTTTTGTTACAATGGAAAGAAAATGAAAGGGGTAATCGCCTTGAAAAAAGCGTTCGCCTTCGGATGTATACTCGCCGCCGCAGCTTATGCGGCGGGGTTTGTTCTGCCGTTTGGCTTTGACGGCATTTTCGGTGCCGTTACGGCCGTTCTTATCATCACAGCGATCATTGTTTCCGGGTTGGCCGTAAGCGGAGCAGAACAGCGGGCCAATTATCATTCTGAAACAAAAGAAGGCCGGCACGCCCGTTTAAAGATGGCAGCCGTTTTCTTTTGCGCCGCTCTGCCTTCAGCCGTCTGTCTGCTGATTACGCTTCTGTAGCCGGACTTTGTCTTTGCAGCAATACGGAATCCCACACCCAATAGACGGCGGCTGTTAAAACCGCAAAAATATAAAAGGCCGAATTAGAAAACAGAGATTGGCCTGACGGCTGCAAAAGACCGAAGATGATCCCGTTTGCGACAAAAGACGTTCCTAAATAATAAATGAAATAAAGCGGATGAAATCTCTTCGGCTTTTTATTCAAAAAGTATTGAAGCGGCAGCGCAAAAATCAAATAGGGAAACAAAAAATAAAATGCCATCGAAATGAAAGCCGCGATAATAAATTGATGAACATACAAAATAGAATAAATGACAGACATACATGCCGCCGACAGCAGCACGGTGTAATTATATTTCATCTGAAAACCCTCCTATCAAAATAATATCGTACCATATTCTGAGTCTGTCAATGCAGATTATCAGCTTGCTAGATTTTTTTCTTCCCGCCGGTTTAAACCTTTTCGGTCATGTCCATAATAAGACTAGATAAAAAAGCACGGAGAGGAACGGTGGGGACCGATGAAACAGACAATGATGATCTGCATATATATTTTTCTTTTATTATCAGGAGCGCTTGCGGGCTTGACGAAAGAAGAAACGGCGCGGGCGTCAGCCAATGATCCCGTTGTCATACCGGATGAAGCGATACGGCTTCGGATCTTAGCCAACAGTGATAACGATGAGGATCAAACGCTCAAGCGCCAGATCAGAGATGCTGTAAACAAGGAAATCACGGGCTGGGTGAAAGATATCACTTCTATTGAAGAAGCGCGGCGGCTCATCCGTTCAAAGCTTCCTGAAATTAAAGACATCGCCAAACAAACAATGAAAGAAAAAGGTGCGCATCAATCCGTTTCAGTTGAATTCAATAAAATTTCGTTTCCGACAAAGCTTTACGGCAATATGGTCTATCCGGCCGGAAAATATGAAGCGATTTTAATTACCCTCGGCAATGGTGAGGGCGCCAACTGGTGGTGCGTCTTGTTTCCGCCGCTGTGCTTCCTTGATTTCTCAAACGGTGAAGCGGTGAAAGATCAGGAAGACGGCGGACAGAAGCAGGAAGAAACGAAAAAACAGACAGAAAAAGTGATGGATGACGTCAAAGCGAAAGCTGATAAAGCGAAGAAAGAAAATAAAGATGACGATGATACCGAAGTGAAGTTTTTCCTCGTCGATTGGATTTCAGATCTGTTTTCCTGAAGCAAAAAGGCATAAATCCGGATTCGATTCATAGATTGGAAGAAAGAGTTGATCGAAACGGAGGGGAAATATATGTTTTATCAGCTGAGAGTGGCAAGAGATCAAGATACGGAGGCGCTGGAGGCCTTTTTGAAAAAGGCTGATACGGCACATGCGGAAATCGATCAGCAGATCAGCCGGTTTATCATGCTGGAGGACAGTGAGAAAGAGATTGCCGCCTGTCTCGGGATCGAAAAATTCAGCGGCGGAAAAGGGCTTCTCCGTTCACTCGTTATGTCGGACAGGCTGAACCAAAGCCATATCGTTACGCTGTTTCAAAGTATGGATGTGCTGTGCAAAAAACATGAAATTCAAGATGTCTACTTAGTCGCCAATCAGCCCTCATCTGCTGAATTTCTGAATGTGATGGGATTTGAAGAATGCGCAGATGTGCCTGATGAACTGTATACGTCCGAGCATTTCCGCAATTCGTTATGCACAGAGGGTTCGTTTTTGATGGTGAAAACCTCTGCATAACCTCACTTATGCACAAAGTTATCCACTTATCGAAAAGTGTTGTCCACAGTTTGTGGATAACACTTGTTTTATTAAAGGACATCTTTTATACTTTCAAAAGGAATACACGAGAGAAAATAAAGTTTTACCGCTTTAAAATAAGGAGTTTGGTTATACATGAAAACAAGAAGATGGTTTGTGGATTCTTCCGCAGAATTATCCACAACCGATCCCCAGATTACACAAGCCGCGGAATTGCTCCGGCAGAATGAAGTTGTGGCTTTTCCGACAGAAACCGTTTACGGACTGGGCGCTAACGCTGAAAATACGGAAGCCGTAACGAAAATTTATGAGGCGAAAGGAAGGCCGAGCGATAATCCGCTGATTGTGCACATATCTGACATCAGCCAGCTTGATCGTTTTATCAGCCATATTCCTGAAACGGCGAAAAAGCTCATGACGCTTTTTTGGCCGGGCGCGCTGACTCTGGTCTTGCCGTGTAAGCCCGGCGTGCTGTCCCCCCGTGTCACCGCGGGACTTGAGACGGTAGCGGTCAGAATGCCTGATCATCCGGTGGCGTTAGCCCTCATCAGCTCAGCCGGACTGCCGATCGCAGCGCCGAGCGCCAATTTATCAGGAAAACCGAGCCCGACGAAGGCCGAGCATGTGGCTCATGATTTAAACGGCCGCATTGCCGGCATTGTGGACGGCGGAGCGACCGGGATCGGAGTGGAATCAACCGTTCTGTCCTGTACGGGGAAACAGCCCGTGCTGCTTCGTCCGGGCGGCGTGACAAAAGAACAGATTGAATCCGCAGCCGGTCCGGTTCTTGTGGATAAAGGGCTGACCGAAGAAGATCAGGTTCCTATTTCTCCCGGTATGAAATATACACACTATGCGCCTTCTGCGCCGATGGCTATTGCCGACGGCGGCGCCCTGAGAATTCAAGAGCTGGCTGACGAATATAAAAGCCGGGGAAAACGGATCGGCATTCTGACAACAGAGGAGAATGCCGATAGCTACCAGGCTGATTTTATTAAAGCATGCGGCCGGCGCGCCGACCTTGAAACAGTGGCGTCCGCCTTGTACGATGCGCTCCGCAGCTTTGATGATGCGAAAGTGGATATGATTATTTCTGAATCCTTTCCGGACACCGGAGTGGGACTCGCCATTATGAACAGGCTGATGAAGGCTGCGGGCGGCACCGTTATCCATTAACTTGTTCTACCCCTTATCGGACATGCATAAGCTAAACAAGCGGGCACGTCCAAGGGGGTTTTTTATTTCATGTCGAATCTATTCATCGGGGAGCTTGTCTCCTTAAGCATCATGGCATTTGCTTTGGGGACGGATGCTTTTTCCGTCGGGCTCGGAATGGGAATGATTCAGCTGAAGAAAAAACAAATCTTTCATATAGGAATTGTCATCGGGCTGTTTCATGTCATCATGCCGCTGGCAGGAATGGCGGCCGGGCATCTGCTGTCCGGCTTTCTGGGGATGCTTGCCGTTTACATCGGCGGGTCTCTTCTTTTCATTTTAGGAGTGCAAATGATCATCGCCTCGTTTAAACAATCGGACGGGCCGCTCATATCTCCGGCAGGCTCGGGACTGTTTTTATTCGCGGTCGGTGTCAGTCTTGACAGTTTTTCTGTCGGGCTCAGCCTCGGGATGAACGGCTCCAACCCGATGCTGGCCGTTGCGCTGTTCGGAATCTTCAGCACCGTTTTAACATGGGCGGGTCTCTTGGCGGGAAGAAAGGTGCAATCATGGCTCGGCTCCTACAGCGAAGCGCTCGGCGGAGCCATTTTGATCGGATTCGGGCTGAAATTGCTTTTACCGATATAGGGCTGAGTAAAAAAGAAACGAAGATGCCGTTTCTTTTTTCTTCATTTATAATAGGCAGTAAGAGGTGACGGATATGAAAATAATCTTTGTTTGTACAGGCAATACGTGCCGCAGTCCCATGGCTGAGGCTCTTTTTAAATCCATTGCAGTAACGAAAGGGCTGAACGTCAGCGCAAGCTCTGCCGGAGTATTTGCGTCCCCGAACGGAAAAGCGTCGGCTCATGCCGTGGAAGCGCTGTTTGAAAAACGGATCGCTCTCAATCACAGTTCATCTCCCTTAACGGAAGAACATATTGAGACGGCCGATCTGGTGCTGACGATGACCCAACAGCACAAACAGCTGATCGAAAGCCGATATCGAAACAGTCATGGTAAAGTATTTACCATTAAAGAATACGTAACGGGAAAAAGCGGCGATATTTCTGACCCATTCGGCGGTCCGCTTGATGTTTATAAAAGGACGCGGGACGAACTGGAGGAACTGCTGACCCTTTTGGCTGACCAATTGCTTGACGGAAAAAGCAAGTAATCTGTCAGAAAATCTGCAAACAGGTCATTTGCAAAACGAATATGAAAGAGTAGAATAAAATCAACGGATTTCGTAAAAAAGGACAAGCACACTGGGCTGTCTTCGCCCAGCCACACCTAGGAGGTAAATGAATGAAAGTAGCTATTGCGTCAGATCACGGCGGCGTCCATATCCGCGAAGAAATCAAAAGTCTGTTGGATGAATTGCAGATTGAATACATTGATATGGGCTGTGAATGCGGCAGCGGTTCTGTTGATTATTCTGACTACGCTTTTCCGGTAGCGGAAAAAGTGGTGAACGGTGAAGTTGACAGGGGAATTTTAATTTGCGGCACAGGCATCGGCATGAGCATTTCCGCAAACAAGGTAAAAGGAATACGCTGTGCGCTTGCGCATGACACCTTCAGCGCAAAAGCGACGCGGGAACACAATGATACGAATGTTCTTGCGATGGGGGAACGCGTCATCGGCCCGGGTCTGGCGCGCGAAATCGCAAAAATCTGGCTGACGACTGAATTTACGGGCGGCCGCCACGAACGGCGGATCGGCAAAATCGCAGATTACGAAGAAAAAAATCTGTAAGAGGTGCTGGACAATGGAAGAGATGAAGCAAAAATGGACGGACATGCTGACTGAATTTCAAGAGCAGGCCGGACTTAAGGACGGCAGTCTGCTGGTCATCGGGTGCAGTACGAGTGAAGCCGTCGGAAGCCGGATCGGCACCGCGGGGAGCGGCGATTGGGCTGAATTGATTTACGGCGGACTTGCCCGGTTCAAAGAAAAAACGGGTGTTCACCTTGCTTTTCAATGCTGCGAGCATTTAAACAGGGCGCTTGTCATTGAGGCGGAAACGGCCGAGCGGTTCAGGCTCCCCATCGTTTCAGCCGTCCCCGTCCCGAAAGCGGGCGGAGCGATGGCTTCATATGCATACCGGCAGATGCAGTCTCCCGTGCTCGCTGAATCGATTCAGGCTGACGCCGGAATTGACATCGGTGATACGTTCATCGGCATGCATTTAAAACCTGTTGCCGTCCCTGTCCGGATATCAAGCCGTGAGCTCGGAGAAGCGCATGTGACGATGGCCCGGACAAGGCCGAAGCTGATCGGCGGAATTCGCGCCGTTTATGAATGCGAATGATGAAAATACTTTTCCTGTATAATGTTCGTGTTTTCCAATTAAATATTGTGATTTTTTTAAATAAGCTGTTACATTCACCTGAAAAACCATGTACAATAAGGGTGGTAAAAATAAAGAACAGGAAACGGATAGGAGAGGATTTCGCTGATGAAACATTTACCTGCACAAGATCAACAAGTGTTTAACGCCATTAAAAATGAGCGTAAGCGTCAACAGACTAATATCGAATTAATTGCTTCTGAAAACTTCGTGACGGAAGCGGTAATGGAAGCGCAAGGCTCTGTTTTAACAAACAAATATGCTGAAGGCTACCCCGGCAAACGCTACTACGGCGGCTGTGAGCACGTTGATGTCGTTGAGGACATCGCCCGCGACCGCGCGAAAGAGATTTTCGGAGCCGAGCATGTAAACGTTCAGCCGCACTCAGGCGCTCAGGCGAACATGGCTGTTTACTTCACGATTTTAGAGCACGGCGACACGGTGCTCGGGATGAACCTCTCCCACGGCGGCCACTTAACACACGGAAGCCCGGTTAATTTCAGCGGCGTTCAATACAACTTTGTTGAATACGGTGTCGATAAAGACACGCAATATATAGATTATGAAGATGTGCGTGAAAAAGCGCTGGCGCATAAGCCGAAACTGATCGTTGCCGGGGCGAGCGCGTATCCCCGCACGATCGACTTTAAAAAATTCCGCGAAATCGCTGATGAAGTCGGCGCTTACTTCATGGTCGACATGGCGCATATCGCGGGTCTTGTCGCGGCCGGCCTTCATCCGAATCCGGTTCCTTACGCTGACTTTGTAACGACAACGACTCACAAAACACTTCGCGGACCGCGCGGAGGAATGATCCTTTGCCGTGAAGAGTTCGGCAAAAAGATTGATAAATCCATTTTCCCAGGCATCCAAGGCGGACCGCTTATGCATGTCATCGCGGCCAAAGCCGTTTCTTTCGGGGAAGTGCTTGAAGATGATTTCAAAACATATGCGCAAAACGTCATCTCGAACGCGAAGCGTCTTGCTGAATCTCTGACCAAAGAGGGCATTCAGCTCGTATCAGGCGGAACGGATAACCACCTCGTGCTTGTCGACCTCCGTTCTCTCGGTCTGACCGGAAAAGTCGCTGAACATGTTCTTGATGAAATCGGTATTACATCTAATAAAAACGCGATCCCTTATGATCCGGAAAAACCGTTTGTCACAAGCGGAATCCGTCTCGGTACGGCAGCTGTGACAAGCCGCGGATTTGACGGTGACGCACTTGAAGAAGTCGGCGCCATCATCGGCCTTGCGCTGAAAAATCATGAAGACGAAGCAAAGCTTGAAGAAGCAAGACAGCGCGTATCTGCCTTGACTGAAAAGTTTCCTTTATATAAAGAACTGGACTATTAATAAGGAAGAAATCCGCCGGAAGCCTAATCCGGCGGGTTTTTTTACGATTTTCTTGAAACTGTTTGTCTTTTTCTGTAGAATCAATAGAAGTGTGAAAAAGTTACTCGGATAACAAAAAAGGAGCTGAACACAGTATGGGAAAGGTTTACGTATTTGATCATCCTTTAATCCAGCATAAGCTGACATATATTCGGAATGAAAATACAGGCACAAAGGATTTCAGAGACCTTGTGGACGAAGTTGCATCACTGATGGCGTTTGAAATTACACGTGATCTTCCTCTTAAAGATGTGGAAGTGAAAACACCTGTTCAAACAGCGACATCCAAAGTGATTTCAGGGAAGAAACTCGGTATCGTGCCGATCCTGAGAGCGGGTCTCGGAATGGTTGACGGCATGCTGAAATTAATCCCTGCCGCCAAAGTGGGACATGTCGGATTATACCGTGATCCGGAAACCTTAAAACCGGTGGAATACTATGTGAAGCTTCCTTCTGATGTGGAAGAACGTGAATTTATTGTCGTGGACCCGATGCTTGCAACGGGAGGCTCTGCGGTTGAAGCGATAAACAGCCTGAAAAAACGCGGGGCGAGAAACATTCGTTTCATGTGTCTTGTAGCGGCTCCCGAAGGCGTGGAAGAGCTGCAGAAACACCATTCAGACGTTGATATTTACATCGCAGCCCTGGATGAAAAGCTGAATGAAAAAGGCTATATCGTTCCGGGGCTCGGTGACGCGGGTGACAGACTGTACGGAACAAAATAAATCGGAAAACCTCATTCAGAGGTTTTCTTTTTTTATCCAAATTTTTGCTGAAAGGGGAGAGTTCATACATTTATAGGTGAATTTGTGAACATTCTGTGTATGCTTCCGGTATAAAAAGTTTTTTAACTTTAAACAGATTGACACATGTTAGGGGCTATTGTATGCTAAACGAGGGTATTATGAGAAGGTTTTCATTCCTTTCATTTCTAGTATCCATCCTCATTTTAAATCCTCCAAAAAAACCCGTTATATGAGGATTTATCTAAGCGAATGAAACAGCATCCCGCATCAGGAGGATGAGTGGTTTTTTCGAACAGGCCGTTTTTTTGCGGGACAAAAAAGGCCTTCTGCAAAGGGTTAACCGCATGTATGCCGTATCCAGGAATTATATTACTTTTTCATCAGGAGACAGATAGTTGATGGACGATCCCAATCTTACATTCAGCAGACAACGGAGATATGTATTTGTGATCTTGGCAATCTATTTGCTGGGATATGGTCTTACGGCGTATAAAACTGTTTTTTTAGGCCTCTTTTTGGGAACTGTTTTCAGTTTGTTTAATCTGTGGCTCTTGACCAGAAGAATGAATGCTTTTGACAAGGCCGTAGCGAAAGGAAAGTCCATACGATCACTCGGGAGCGCAGCGCGTTGGTGCAATGCGATACTTGCGATGGCTATCGCCTTTAAATATCCCGACAAAGTCAGTGTGGCAAGTGTGATTATTGGATTAATGACAATTTATCCCGTCATTATGATAGATTCCATTATTCAGCTCAAACGTTCATCAATGGAAGAGAGGTGAAAACCCATTGAATCACGATTACAGAACTATTGATTTGTATGGTCTTACTTTTAATCTGACAAACATTCTGATGATTACTGTGGCAAGTGTGATTGTGCTGCTGATTGCGATTCTTACTACAAGAACGCTGTCCATCCGTCCGGGAAAAGCCCAGAACTTCATGGAATGGATTGTTGATTTTGTCCGCAATATTATAGGCAGTACAATGGATTTAAAGACAGGGGCTAACTTCTTGGCGCTTGGTGTAACCTTGCTGATGTACATATTTGTATCAAATATGCTGGGGCTGCCGTTTTCTGTAACGGTCGGACACGAGCTTTGGTGGAAATCACCGACGGCTGATCCGGCTATTACTCTGACTCTAGCCGTTATGGTCGTGTCATTAACACACTACTACGGCGTGAAAATGAAAGGTTTGAAGGAATATTCTAAGGATTACCTCAGACCGGTTCCGCTTATGTTCCCGATGAAGATCATTGAGGAGTTTGCGAATACGCTGACACTCGGACTTCGTCTTTACGGTAACATTTTCGCCGGGGAAATTCTTCTTGGCCTTCTTGCAAATCTGGCGACGAATTTCTACTCAAACAGTTTCTTTCTCGGTTTGGTCGGTACAGTCGGAGCCATTATTCCGATGCTTGCATGGCAGGCGTTCAGCTTGTTCATCGGTACCATCCAGGCATTTATCTTTACGATGCTGACGATGGTGTACATGTCACACAAAATCAGTCATGATCATTAAAATCATATATCCAATTCGGATAACATTTTAAAGGAGGAACTTTTTCATGAATTTAATAGCAGCTGCGATTGCAATCGGTTTAGGTGCACTTGGTGCAGGTATTGGTAACGGTTTGATTGTTTCACGTACGGTAGAGGGAATTGCCCGTCAGCCGGAAGCAGGAAAAGAACTTAGAACTCTTATGTTCATGGGTATCGCATTGGTTGAGGCCCTTCCAATTATCGCTGTCGTTATCGCGTTCTTAGCGTTCTTTGGCTAAGCATAAAAGCCTTATATGAACTAAAAATGGCGAAGATCACTCTAAGAGAACCTTCGCCATTGCTTTATGTCTGATAAGCAGGCCGTCTTGAAACGGCTTTTATCAGCAGAGAAAACCTGCAGAAGGGAGTTGCCGTAGTAGATGTCTCAATTACCTCTTGAATTAGGACTGTCGTTTAACGGCGGAGATATCCTATTCCAATTGTTAGCTATGTTAGTTTTATTAGCGCTTCTCAAGAAATTCGCTCTTGGACCGCTATTAAATATAATGAAACAGCGTGAAGATCATATCACCGGCGAAATTACGTCCGCTGAAGAAAGAAATAAAGAAGCGCAGAAGCTGATTGAAGAGCAGCGCGTTCTTCTAAAAGAAGCGAAACAGGAATCACAATCACTCATTGAAAATGCGAAAAAACTGGGTGAAAAGCAGAAGGAAGACATTATCCAGGCTGCGCGCGCCGAGTCTGAAAGATTAAAAGAAGCGGCGAGAACCGAAATTGTCAAAGAAAAAGAACAAGCGGTTTCCGCACTTCGCGAGCAAGTCGCATCACTTTCTGTCTTAATCGCATCGAAAGTGATCGAAAAAGAGCTTGATGAACAAGCCCAGGAAAAACTGATTCAGGATTATCTTAAAGAGGTAGGAGAGAGCCGATGAGTGAATCTGCTGTCTCTAAACGATACGCGTCAGCGCTTTTCGACATTGCCGTTGAGACTTCTCAAATCAATGAAATCGAAGAAGAGCTTACCGTACTAAAAGAAGTTTTCCGAAACGAAGCCGGATTACAGGAAGTGTTAAGCCATCCGAAGGTATCGGCTGCTAAGAAAAAAGAGCTGATTCAGCAATCGTTCGGCGCACTGTCTGAGTCTGTGCTGCATACGATTTTTCTTCTGATTGACCGCCGCCGGTCTTCGATTGTGCCTGATCTCACAGACGAGTTTATCAAACTCGCCAATCAGGCACGTCAGACAGAGGATGCGGTTGTTTATTCAGTAAAACCGCTGTCAGAAGCGGAAATGTTATCATTATCTCAAGTGTTTGCAAAAAAAGCCGGAATCGCTTCGCTCAGAATCAGAAATGAAGTGCAGACGGATTTAATAGGCGGCATTAAAGTCCGCATTGGAAACCGGATTTATGACGGAAGCGTGAGCGGAAAGCTTGAGCGCATGGAACGTCAACTTGCCGGAGGAAATCGATAGAAGGGGTGAAACCTAAGTGAGCATCAAAGCTGAAGAGATTAGCACGCTGATAAAGCAGCAAATTCAAAATTACCAATCTGAAATTGAAGTTCATGACGTAGGTACAGTCATCCAAGTCGGAGACGGTATTGCGCGTGTGCACGGCCTTGACAATTGTATGGCCGGTGAACTTGTTGAGTTTTCAAACGGCGTTTTGGGTATGGCTCAAAACCTTGAAGAATCCAACGTAGGTATCGTTATCTTAGGACCTTACAGAGATATCCGTGAAGGTGATGAGGTCAAAAGAACGGGCCGCATCATGGAAGTTCCTGTAGGTGAAGAATTAATCGGACGTATCGTCAACCCGCTCGGACAGCCGGTAGACGGAATGGGTCCGATTCTGACAAGCAAAACCCGCCCGATCGAAAGCCAGGCACCAGGCGTAATGGACCGTAAATCGGTACATGAGCCGCTGCAAACGGGTATCAAAGCGATCGACGCGTTAATTCCGATCGGCCGCGGACAGCGTGAGCTGATTATCGGGGACCGTCAGACAGGTAAAACATCTGTTGCGATTGATACAATCTTAAACCAAAAAGACCAAGACATGATCTGTGTGTATGTAGCGATCGGTCAAAAAGAATCTACAGTACGCGGCGTGGTGGAAACACTTCGTAAGCATGGCGCGCTTGATTACACGATTGTCGTGACGGCGTCTGCTTCACAGCCGGCTCCGCTTCTTTACCTTGCACCGTATGCAGGGGTGACAATGGGTGAAGAATTCATGTACAACGGCAAGCACGTTCTCGTCGTATATGATGATTTATCCAAACAAGCGGCCGCTTACCGTGAGCTGTCATTGCTTCTTCGTCGTCCGCCGGGCCGTGAAGCATTCCCTGGGGATGTATTCTATCTTCACTCCCGTCTGCTTGAGCGCGCAGCCAAGCTGAGTGACGCTAAAGGCGCAGGATCAATTACGGCGCTGCCGTTCGTCGAAACACAAGCAGGAGATATCTCCGCTTATATCCCGACAAACGTCATTTCCATTACTGACGGACAGATTTTCCTTCAATCCGACTTATTCTTCTCAGGCGTGCGTCCTGCGATCAATGCCGGATTATCCGTATCCCGTGTCGGCGGATCAGCCCAAATCAAAGCGATGAAGAAGGTAGCGGGAACATTGCGTCTTGACCTTGCTTCATACCGTGAACTTGAAGCATTCGCCCAATTCGGATCTGATCTTGACCAGGCGACTCAGGCGAAACTGAACCGCGGTGCGCGTACAGTTGAAGTGCTGAAACAAGACTTGAATAAACCGCTTCCGGTTGAAAAACAGGTAGCCATACTTTATGCGCTGACAAAAGGATATCTTGATGATATTCCGGTTGCGGATATCAGACGTTTTGAAGAAGAGTACTACATGTACCTTGATCAAAACCATAAAGATCTGCTTGACGGCATTGCGAAAACAGGAAACCTTCCTGCTGATGAAGACTTCAAAGCTGCAATCGAAGGCTTCAAACGCACATTTGCACCAAGCAACTAACCCTTAGAAGATGAGAGAAAAAGGTTCTCTTTTTCTCTCTTTTTACGCAAATGAAGAATAAAGGTGGTGAAATCTTTGGCCTCATTACGCGATATTAAGTCAAGGATCACGTCAACGAAAAAAACAAGCCAGATTACAAAAGCCATGCAGATGGTATCCGCTGCGAAGCTGAACCGTGCGGAAACCAACGCGAAGTCATTTGCTCCGTATATGGATAAGATCCAGGAGGTTGTGTTTAACGTCGGAAAAGGCGCGAAAAACGCGAAACACCCGATGCTTGTCTCAAGAGAAGTGAAAAAGACGGCGTATCTCGTCATTACATCTGACCGCGGGCTTGCGGGTGCGTTTAACAGTTCGGTTTTGCGAAACGCTTACCGCACCATTCAAGAACGCCATCAGTCTAAAGATGAATACACGGTGATTGCAATCGGCAGAGTCGGCCGCGATTTCTTCAAAAAACGGGAAATGCCGATTTTGTCTGAGTTAGTGGGGCTTGGCGACGAGGTCACTTTTGCTCAGATTAAGGATTTGACCCGTCAGACGGTTCAAATGTTTATCGACGGCGCTTTTGATGAACTGCATTTGGTGTATAACCATTTCGTCAGTGCGATTTCACAGGAAGTGACGGAGAAAAAAGTGCTGCCTTTAACGGATTTCGGAACGAGCGGCGGGAAGCGCACGGCTTCTTACGAGTTCGAACCGGATGAAGAAGAGGTGCTCGAAGTGCTGCTTCCTCAATA
This sequence comes from Bacillus siamensis, assembly GCF_051628075.1. Taxonomy (NCBI): domain Bacteria; kingdom Bacillati; phylum Bacillota; class Bacilli; order Caryophanales; family Bacillaceae; genus Bacillus; species Bacillus siamensis. The sequence goes on along the minus strand of NZ_CP155579.1, from coordinate 3,523,108 downwards.
TGCGGAAAGCTTAATTTACGGCGCGCTTCTTGACAGTAAAGCAAGTGAACACGCTGCGAGAATGACAGCAATGAAAAATGCGACTGATAATGCGAAAGAACTCATTGATTCACTTTCGCTTTCATATAACCGCGCGCGTCAAGCGGCGATTACACAAGAAATTACCGAAATTGTCGGCGGTGCAGCCGCTTTAGAATAGAAAGATTTTGTCAGGAGGGATAGCGATGAAGAAAGGACGCGTAAGTCAGGTGCTTGGACCGGTTGTCGACGTACGTTTCGAGGACGGCCACTTGCCTGCGATTTATAATGCGATTAAAGTTTCACAGCCAGCTACAGGCGAAAATGAAGTAAGCATCGATCTAACGCTAGAGGTTGCTCTTCATTTAGGCGATGATACAGTCCGTACAATTGCCATGGCATCTACGGACGGAATTCAGCGCGGAATGGAAGCAGTTGATACAGGTGCTCCGATTTCCGTTCCTGTCGGTGATGTGACTCTCGGACGCGTATTTAACGTACTGGGAGATAAAATTGATTTAAATGAACCGCTGCCTGCGGATGCTCAAAAGGACCCGATCCACAGATCTGCTCCTTCATTCGATCAGCTTTCAACTGAGGTTGAAATTCTTGAAACGGGAATTAAGGTAGTTGACCTGCTCGCTCCTTACATCAAGGGCGGTAAAATCGGATTGTTCGGCGGTGCTGGTGTAGGTAAAACCGTATTAATCCAGGAATTAATCAACAACATCGCGCAAGAGCACGGCGGTATTTCCGTATTCGCCGGTGTAGGAGAGCGTACTCGTGAAGGGAACGACCTTTTCTACGAAATGAGCGATTCAGGCGTTATCAAGAAAACAGCCATGGTCTTCGGACAAATGAACGAGCCGCCGGGCGCACGTATGCGTGTAGCACTGACTGGTCTTACAATGGCTGAGCATTTCCGTGATAAACAAGGACAGGACGTACTGTTCTTTATCGATAACATTTTCCGTTTCACACAAGCGGGTTCAGAGGTTTCCGCGCTTCTCGGCCGTATGCCTTCTGCGGTTGGTTATCAGCCGACGCTTGCGACAGAAATGGGTCAGCTTCAAGAGCGTATTACGTCAACAAACGTTGGTTCAGTTACATCTATCCAGGCGATCTACGTGCCTGCCGATGACTACACTGACCCGGCTCCGGCGACGACGTTCGCTCACTTGGATGCAACGACTAACCTTGAGCGTAAATTAACTGAAATGGGTATCTACCCTGCGGTTGATCCGCTGGCTTCCACTTCCCGCGCGCTTGCTCCGGAAATTGTCGGAGAAGAGCATTATGCGGTGGCGCGTGAAGTTCAGTCAACGCTTCAGCGTTACAAAGAACTGCAGGATATTATCGCAATTCTCGGTATGGATGAATTGGGTGAAGAAGACAAGCTTGTCGTTCACCGCGCACGCCGTATCCAGTTCTTCCTTTCTCAAAACTTCCACGTAGCTGAGCAGTTTACGGGACAAAAGGGTTCTTACGTGCCTGTTAAAGAAACAGTTAAAGGCTTTAAAGAAATCCTTTCCGGTAAATATGACCATCTTCCGGAAGATGCATTCCGTCTTGTGGGACGCATTGAAGAAGTCATTGAGAATGCAAAAGAGATGGGTGTAGAAGTTTAATCTGGTCCTAGGAGGGTAAAAGCATGAAGACCGTTAAAGTCAATATCGTTACTCCCGACGGCCCAGTATATGATGCTGATATTGAAATGGTAAGCGTAAGAGCCGAGAGCGGTGATCTCGGTATCTTGCCGGGCCATATTCCGACCGTGGCTCCGCTTAAAATCGGCGCTGTCCGCCTTAAAAAAGACGGACAGACCGACTTGGCGGCTGTCAGCGGCGGATTTTTGGAAGTCCGTCCTGATCAGGTCACTATCCTTGCACAAGCCGCTGAAACTGCGGACAGCATTGATAAAGAGCGCGCCCTTGCTGCGAAAAAGCGGGCGGAAGACCGTTTGAACAAACGATCAGATGATACTGACATTCGTCGGGCTGAGCTTGCGTTACAGCGGGCTGTAAACAGATTGGATGTTGCAGGAAACTAAAAAAGAATCCTTCTCGGCTGTCTGAGAAGGATTCTTTTTCTATATTAACGCATAAGAGATTCATAGACGCCGATAAGCGGATGATCCTCTTCTTTTTGCAGATATAAATGTTCACAGCAGTTGTCGGTGTGCCACGTTTTGTTTCCTCTTCGCACGCCCGTCGTATAGGCGCCGTCCGTATACGGATAAGGTTTAACAATCCATTCGGCATCGTCATGGTGTCTGATGGCGCAATCTATGACATACACACTGAGCATTTTCTCAAATTCGTCAATCGGCAGATTCCAGTCCGCCAATAGCAGCTCTTTTATGCTGCGGAAGTAAAGAGTTTCCAATTTCGTCAGGCTTCCGTGTGAATAATCAAGAGAAATGTTGAAAAACTGACATAATTCTTTCAGTTCCTCTGTTAGAGACTGTCTATAATCATAGTAGAATGCTATCGCTTCCCACTCGTGGTCAAATACGGGCAGTGATTCTCCATACTGCTTTTCCGGATGAAAAAAGGAATGATTCATATTCCCATCTCCTTTCCAAAAAAGTATACCATGCAGGAGAACGGACATTTAAGCGGGGATTGCCCCTAATTTTGGATAAAAATTCTGCTGTGAAAATGATCATCTTTCTCTTTTCTTCTTATATAATAAGAGAGGATATGAGGGGCGGAAAAAATGAAAGGAGATGGAATGTGTGAATGTATTGGGGCAGCAGGCCGCAATCAGCATTCTGGTTCATCTGGTATGCATTGCGGTGACTTGGTGGGCGCTACAGGCCGTCAACTTTGATCCGCTGATCCGAAAAGGAAAAATAGTGCAGGCAAGGCTGCTGATTATTCTTCTTACCATTGCGATCGGAACGGCAGTCGCTGACTTCTTTTTAGATTATCTTACGTATTCAAAGCAGCTTCCATACTTGTTTTAAGGTGTTTCGTCAGTTGAAATGAAGGGAATCGCTGGGGGAGAAACCAATTTTTCTTCACCCGTTTGGCGAGTTTTGACGAAGTTTTCCATGTATCGCTTTCCCCGGCTCCGGCAAAAATGGGAGTAAGGGGGAGAGACCGATATGAAGAAAAAAAGAGCAGGCCGTATCATCTTGTTTTTTGTTTTTTTAAGCGCCTTAATTGCGGTATTTCATTCCATTCATGCAAGTGAGCTGTCTCCGCTTGCCCAGATTGCCGAAGGAATGGAGCGGCAGCATGTCACTGTAGATGAGTGGACGCTTCATGCGAAAGAAAATCTGAACCTGTCACTGAGTGAATTTGATGACAAGGTGAAAGAACTGAAGACACAGAATCCGCAATATCAGTGGGAAACCGCTCAAGAAGATAAAATTGTAAAGGCCGTCGGCACGTATTCTGACAAAAAAAATCATACAACTTTTAAACTGCAGCTCGTCACTACCCTCAAAAACCAGAACCCAACTTCGTATTTATTATATGAGCAAATGAGCCCGGAGCAACCGGAAAACTGGAATGATACATATGAACAGTTTGAACGGCAGGCACATGACATATTTCAAAATAAAGTATTTATTTTTACTTGTCTTAAGGGTCATTTAAATGATAATATGAGTATTGTTTTGCAAAAAAAAGCAGAACAGCTCATGAAAGAATTTGAAGCAAGTCCAGTTGAACATGTAGTTGAGCCTCATTTCGTTTCTGTTTCTGCATTTACATATAAGTGGACAGATTACATCATGACATCTAAACATAAGATGAATGTGCAAATTGCGCTTAGAAGTGCGGGAATGGGCGAAAAACATACCGTTACGGTTGGCACACCAATCGTGACAACTGAATATTAATATAGAGAATATAGGGACGCGGAGGGGAATACCTTGGAAAAAATCATCGTCCGCGGCGGTCAGAAGTTAAACGGCACAGTGAAAGTTGAAGGAGCAAAAAATGCCGTTTTACCTGTTATCGCTGCATCTTTATTAGCAAGTGAAGAAAAAAGCGTAATCTGTGATGTACCTACGCTCTCCGATGTATATACAATTAATGAAGTGTTGCGTCATTTAGGAGCAGATGTGCATTTTGAGAATAATGAAGTTACCGTAAACGCTTCTTACGCTTTAGAAACAGAAGCACCTTTTGAATATGTGCGTAAAATGCGCGCGTCAGTGCTTGTAATGGGCCCTCTGTTAGCCCGTACGGGTCATTCAAGAGTAGCGCTTCCGGGCGGCTGCGCTATCGGCTCAAGACCGATTGACCAGCATTTAAAAGGCTTTGAAGCAATGGGTGCAAAAATCAAAGTAGGCAACGGCTTTATTGAAGCGGAAGTGGAAGGCCGTCTGCAAGGCGCAAAAATCTATTTAGATTTCCCAAGTGTGGGTGCGACAGAAAACTTGATTATGGCAGCTGCATTAGCTGAAGGAACAACAACGCTTGAAAACGTGGCAAAAGAGCCTGAAATCGTTGACTTAGCGAACTATATCAATGCGATGGGCGGAAAAATCCGCGGAGCCGGCACAGGCACCATTAAAATTGAAGGTGTCGAGAAGCTTCGCGGCGTAAGACACAATATCATTCCTGACCGTATTGAAGCGGGAACTTTCATGGTGGCTGCGGCTATCACGGAAGGAAATGTATTAGTAAAAGGTGCGGTTCCTGAGCATCTTACGTCTTTAATTGCGAAGATGGAAGAAATGGGAGTCAAAATTACGGATGAAGGAGAAGGCCTTCGTGTCATCGGTCCTGCCCAGCTGAAGCCGATCGACATCAAAACGATGCCTCACCCCGGATTCCCGACTGACATGCAGTCGCAAATGATGGCGCTGCTTCTCCGTGCGAGCGGAACAAGCATGATTACTGAAACTGTGTTTGAAAACCGTTTTATGCATGCTGAAGAATTCCGCCGGATGAATGGCGACATTAAAATTGAAGGACGTTCTGTGATCATTAACGGTCCTGTACAGCTGCAAGGCGCAGAAGTTGCCGCTACGGACCTGCGTGCGGGCGCGGCGCTGATTCTTGCGGGATTAGTGGCTGAAGGTCATACACGCGTCACGGAACTGAAGCACTTGGATCGCGGTTATGTGGATTTCCATAAAAAACTTGCGGCTCTCGGCGCTGACATCGAGCGTGTCGTTGATGAAACGGCCGCTGAACAGGAAAGCAAAGAAGCCGTTACTGACTTAAACGCATAAAGATTATAAAAACAGTATGTCAATCTGGCATACTGTTTTTTTATAGGGTTTATCATCATTATTATGCTCTGATTTTCAAAAAAGAATACGTTTTTGGCGTGAATAATCGAATAAAGATTCTGTCCAAAAGGAAGTCATATTAGCTTGTCCCTGCCCATAAGATGAAGTAGAGTCGAATCCCAAGCAGGAGGCAGCTGATATATGAAACCCATCGTATTTCTACTATCCGGGCTATGTGTACTTATTCTTCTTGTTCCCACCATTCTCGTTCTTCCGTTTCAGGCAGAAAAAGGAGCGGCCGCGAACAAAGAGCCCGGACACAAAACAGCACACACCATACGAGAGACAAAAGGAGCAGAAACATTGAAAGAATCACCTGTATCCATTCCGGTTTATCGGACATCGAAACATTCTGTAGAGAACATTCCGCTTGAAGAGTACGTGACCGGAGTCGTAGCTTCCGAAATGCCCGTTGACTTTAAACCGGAGGCCTTAAAAGCTCAGGCGCTCGCTGCCCGGACATTCATCGTCAGACTGATGGTCGCTGACTCAGCCGTTCAGGCGCCTAAAGGATCGCTGGTGGATGACACGCAGATGTTCCAAGTCTATCAAAGCAAGAGCCAGCTGAAAAAAGAATGGGGTTCTGAATACACACAAAACCTTAAGAAAATCACAAACGCGGTGGCCGGCACCCAAGGAAAGATTTTAACGTATGACAACAAACCGATTGAGGCATCTTTTTTCTCTACAAGCAACGGCTATACAGAAAATGCGGAAGCCTATTGGACAAGCGCCATTCCTTATTTAAAGAGTGTGAAAAGCCCCTGGGATAAGAAATCGCCTAAATATCTCGCCACCCAGACCTTCAGTGTGTCTGAGTTTCAGCAGAAGCTCGGCGTGCAGCTTTCAGGACAAAGCACGGTGGGGCAGATTACGGCCAGAACACCGGGGCATCAAGTGGCGACGGCCGTCATAAACGGCAAGAAGCTGAAGGGCAGAGACATCCGGGAAAAACTCGGACTCCGCTCTGCTGACTTTGAATGGAAACGAAACGGGAGCAGCATCACCATTACGACAAAGGGTTTCGGCCATGGCGTGGGTATGAGCCAGTACGGAGCCAATTACATGGCGGAGCAGGGAAAATCCGTGACGGACATCGTCAAGCATTACTATCAGGGAGTGAACATTTCCGAGGCCGCTTCATTTTTAAACAAATATATGGCGAAAAAGTAGACGCTGTCATCAGCGTCTTTTTTTCGGAAAACTATTCCATAAACGGTAAAACAACCAACGGACTCATATAACGAAAGGCTAAAGGCTGACAATTGCGGATAGATGGCTGCGCACCGGGTGAAAATCACTGATAAAAATGCCGCTTCTATGTGAATGTACGCAAAAATAATGAGGAAGCCCGTCCTATTTATTTCCCTGTTCATCTCATTTACGATTAATATTGTTCAGCGTTGAACGTAAATCTATTGAAAAGGGGAAAAAGCAATGAAAAAAACATTTTCACTCATACTTATGCTCGGATTGATGCTGACTGCTGCATCTCCTGCTGCTTTTGCTGCTGAGAAAGCAGACGAGAACACTCTTTTATTCAGAAACAATACCGCCATTTTACTTGATGCGAGCGGCAGTATGGCGAAACGGATAGACGGCGTATCTAAATACAATATGGCAAAAGATGAAATCATCCGTTTTGCGGATCAAATTAAGTCTACATCACAAGTCAGAATGACGGTTTTCGGTTCGGAAGGCAATAATAAAAATTCCGGAAAAGTTCAATCATGTGAAGCCATTCGCGGTGTGTACGGATTCCAAAAGTTTGACAGACAAAGCTTTCTGAACTCTCTGAACGGAATCGGGCCTACAGGCTGGACACCGATTGCAAAAGCATTAGAAGATGCGAAGGCTTCTTTTAACGGTATTCATAAATTCGGCTTTAAATCCGTTTACCTGTTGACGGACGGTGAGGAGACATGCGGCGGAGATCCTATTAAGACGGCGAAAGAACTACGCAAACATCATATTAAAGTCAACGTGATCGGTTTTGACTTTAAGGAAGGCTTCAACGGCCAGCTGCATGCGATTGCCGGAGCGGGCGGAGGAAAATATTACGAAGCTCACAGCCAAAAGGATATGAACCGTATCTTTACAATGGAAGCAAAATCATTAGCGGAATAAGAAAAAGGTGCCGTTTATCGGCCCTTTTTTTATGTTTGATGTAACAAAGTTTTCATGAAGAGATGAAGAGAAAACTGTAAAAAGAATCAGATCCCGGACTTATATTACAAAAAGGGCGAAAAAGGCATTAAAACTGTCATCATTTAGCCAATCTTTTTAGGATGATGCGCATAATTCTGTTCATTTTTGGTAATATATCGCCGTTCTCACAAAAGGCATCACGCCCTATATCTTTTTCCAAATAGCTAAACTAGCATAGAGAAGAGCCGGGGCCCATCGGCAAAAAACAAATGGAGAGGAATGAAGGTAATGAAAAAAATGTTTACTGCGGGGATTGTCGGACTTTTGACGCTCTCACTCGGATCACCTGTTTTTGCGGCTGAGAAAAAGCAAGAGGAAACCAACGTCGCTGTGCTGTTTGATGCAAGCGGAAGCATGATCCAAAAAACGGGGGGAGAACGTAAAATAGATGTTGCGAAAGATTCTGTCACCTCTTTTGCAAAAGTTCTTCCTGAAGACACGAATCTGATGCTTCGGGTATTCGGCCATAAGGGCAATAATAAAAACTCCGGCAAAGCCGTATCATGTAACGCGACAGAAACGTTATACGGACTTCAGCCGTACGCCGTGACTCCGTTTGAGCAATCACTCAGCAAAATTAAACCGACCGGCTGGACACCGATAGCGAAAGCGCTTTCTGATACGCGCGAAGAATTTGAGCGGGCCGGCGCTAAAGGGAAAAACGTCGTATATCTGATTACAGACGGTGAAGAAACATGCGGCGGTAATCCTCAGGCTGAAATTCAAAAGCTCCGTAAAGCGAACGTCAACACAATCGTCAATATCATCGGCTTCAACTTCGGCATGAAAGGAAGCGAAAGCCTTGAAAAAGCGGCGGAAGCAGGAGGCGGGACGTATGTCTCAGCAGACAGCGCGGACGAGTTCAAACAGGCTTGGGAAGACGCTGCGAAGGATTTAGCAAAAGAATAGGCTGAAAAAGGACGCCCGCGCGGCGTCTTTTTTGTTTAGAAAACGGAGCCGCGGGAATGATACGACTAAAAGGAGATGAACGCTGTTGTTAAAAGGAGCAGGCATTATATTAGTGCTGGCGGCAGTCGTTTTTGTACTGATGGGAGTTTTTCTGAAGCTTGCCGCCTTCATATTTGTCAGTATATTGGCCATTATCGCCGCAGTTATTTTATTCACCATTTTGAGCAGACATCATCGCAACGAAACATAGAGTCCGAAGAGGGCTCTTTTTTTAAACCGCAAATTCGACAAAATACAGGGATTATGGAAGAATAAAAGAGAAGGATACTGCGGAGGGGAAAACAGTGGATGAAAAAACAACGGCGGTAAGAGAAATATACCGCTATGAAAAAGGGGTATTAACAAAAACGGCAGATCGGATGGTATCAGAGTATCCATTGACTGTCATGGTGAACGGGCAGGAATTTGTTACGCTCGTCTGCACGCCCGACCACTTAGAGGAACTCGTTATCGGATTTCTCGCGTCAGAAGGCGTCATTCGTTTTGAAAAAGAGATCAAACGTTTTACGATAGATGAAAGTCTCGGATTTGCATATGTGGAGCTGACGAATCCGGAAGTGCTTGAGCAAAAAGACTATACGAAGAGAGTGATCGGTTCATGCTGCGGGAAAGGCCGCCATTTTTACTTTCAGCAGGATGTGAAAACGGCCAAAACCGCTGTCAGCCGCATCACTATAACTCCTGAAACGTGTCTTCGCCTCATGAAGGAGATGCAAAGCGAAAGCGGCACATTCCAGGAAACGGGCGGCGTCCATAATGCGGCGCTGTGCGATACGGAAAAGATGCTCTTCATGAGGACGGACATCGGGCGCCACAATGCGCTGGATAAGCTGTACGGCAACTGCCTGAAAAACGGAATGCCGGTCCGTGACAAGCTGATTGTCTTCAGCGGCCGGATTTCCTCAGAGGTTTTATTGAAAGCCGCAAAAATCGGCGTGTCGATTGTCATTTCAAAATCGGCGCCGACGGAGCTTGCGCTGCAAATGGCGGAAGAGCTGAACATGACGGCGATAGGCTTTGTGAGAAACGGATCGTTTAACGTATACACACATCCTGAACGGGTTGAACAATAGAAAGGGGTCTTGGGCTTATGAATACAGAAACGCGCCGCGTGTCAGACAAAAGGGAAAGGCCGCTCAGGGATCTCCGTATCTCTGTAACCGACCGCTGCAATTTCAGATGCACGTACTGTATGCCAGCCGAACTGTTCGGACCGGATTATCCATTTCTGCAAAAGACGGAACTGCTCTCATTTGAGGAGCTTGAACGGCTTGCCAAACTGTTTGTCGGCCGATTCGGCGTTGAAAAAATCAGGCTGACGGGCGGGGAGCCGCTGATGAGAAAAGATATGCCTGAATTGATCAAAAAGCTTGCGCGCATCCCGGGGCTTAATGATATTGCGATGACGACGAACGGCTCTCTGCTTCCCGTGTATGCTGAAAAGCTGAAGCAGGCGGGGCTGCATCGCGTGACCGTCAGCCTTGATTCTTTAGAGGATGAGCGGTTTAAGGCTATTAACGGCCGCGGCGTCTCGGTGAACAAGGTGCTCGAGGGCATTGAAGCGGCAAAAGCGGCCGGACTCGGTGTGAAAATCAATATGGTTGTTCAAAAGGGCGTCAATGAAAAAGACATTTTGCCGATGGCCCGCTATTTTAAAGAAAAGGGCCATATTCTTCGGTTTATTGAATTTATGGATGTCGGCAATACAAATCAATGGAATAAAAAAGACGTCATCACGAAGGCTGAAATCATTGATCTGATCAATCAGCACATGCCGACGGAGCCGATAGAAGCGAATTATAGAGGAGAGGTCGCTTCCAGATTCCGCTATCTCGACGGTTCCGGCGAAATCGGCGTGATTTCCTCCGTCTCGGATGCATTCTGCGCCTCCTGCAACAGAGCGCGTCTGTCGGCAAGGGGCGAGCTTTTTACGTGCCTGTTCGCTTCAAGCGGCTTCGATGTGCGGAAGCTTGTGCGCGGCGGCCTGACTGATGACGAATTGACGGAATCCATCGCCTCTGTCTGGAGAAATCGTACGGATCAGTATTCAATTGACCGCGCGCTTTCTAAAACAGATGGGAAAAAGAAAGTGGAAATGTCGTATATAGGCGGATGAATAAAGGCTTGCCCGAACAAGGGCAGGCTTTTTTATTCAAATGAAGCTCCGGCCTGTTCAAAAAAAACCGATGCCTGCCGAAATATATGATAGGAATTTTGATGCAGGACGATCAAGTTATTCAATTCCAAAGCCATACAATATGTTAAAATATAACCAATAGAAATTAGAAAAGGTTGTGAAAGGGGCATGACCGCATACGAGATTCCGTCATCTCAAGTTGGAGTCAAGATCAACAAATGGTACAAGCACATTTTAGCGTTTCAAGCGGCTGATGCCATAAAGCTGAAAGAGGAAATTGATGAGGATATACAACGTATGGAGGAAGACCAGCTGCTGCTGTTATATTACCAGCTGATCAGCTACCGCCATCATATTATGCTTGATTACGTCAAGCCGGATTTCACCGAACAATCTCAAATTCAGTACAGCGAGCTGCAAAAGACGATCGAAAGCACGGACAGCATATCGGGACTGTCCGAGTATTATTTCCATTTGTTCAGAGGAATGTATGAATTCGATCAGAATAACTATGTTGCGGCTATTTCTTTTTACCGGAAAGCGGAAAAACTCCTTTCATTTGTCGAGGATGATATAGAGAGGGCGGAATTCCATTTCAAGATGTCTGAAGTGTTTTACGTCATGAAGCAGACTCATTTCTCCATGAATCACGGGATTCAGGCGCTGGATACATATATGAAACACGATTTTTACAGAGTGCGGAGAATACAGTGCCATTTCGTCATCTCAGGAAACTATATCGACTGCAAAAACTACGACAAAGCGCTTGAGCATTTAGACGAAGCGCTCCGCCTTTCTTTGCTTGAAGGACAGCCCCGCCTGATCGGGTCTTCGCTTTACAATCTGGGGAATTGTTATTCTGAAAAGCGCGATCTGGCTGAAGCGGCCCGTTACTTTAGAAAAGCGGTGCCCGTTTTTGAAGAACATCAGCTTGAACAGCTTCCGAAGGCGCTGTTCAGCTTAACACACACCCTTTTCAGGCTGCGTGATGACGAAGCGGCCCTTACTTATTATGAAAGAGGGGTCACGATCGCGAAAGAACGCGGCGACCGATTCAGTTTAGAGAAATATAAGTTTTTACAAGCGCTTTACCTGGAATCCCTCAATATGGACTTAATCCATGAAGTGTTTGACTATATGAATGAAAAATCGCTGTATGTGTATATTGAAGATTTCGCCTTGGAGGCTGCCATATACACAAGCGCCCATGAGCAATATAAAGAAGCGGCGTATTTTTATGAAAAAGTGATTCACATGAGAGAAAACATTCAAAAAGAACAATGTTTATACGATATATAAATTTTCTAACCATCTGATCGGCAGATGGTTATTTTTTTTATGCACATTATGACGTTTGATCGTTGAAGAAAACGGAAAAATCGCAGTAGAGGGAAAAACGGATGATTGAAAGGAGGGATTTGTTGTTCGGATTTAATGATATGATAAAGTTTTTCGTATCCTTTCTCATCATTCTGCCGATGGTGTCTGTCATCCATGTGTCAGGCCACAGCTTTATGGCGATGCTGTTCGGAGGCAAGGCGTCATTGGATATCGGTATGGGGAAACGTTTTTTAAAAGTGGGGCCGATTCAGGTGCGGCGTATCTACTTTATAGATTCTTTTTGCCAATTCGGCGAATTGCGGATAGATAACCGTCTGACGAGCGCGCTCGTCTATTCCGGAGGCTGTCTGTTTAATCTCGCTTCTATCTTTATAATAAATCTGCTGATCATGAAAGATGTTCTCGAGCCAAACTTATTTTTTTACCAATTTGTCTATTTTTCAACGTATTATGTATTCTTTGCCCTTCTGCCGGTCAAATACGGGGATAATAAGCTGTCAGACGGATTGGCCGTTTACAAAGTGCTCCGCTACGGGGAGCGCTGTGAAATCAATAATTGAGAGTTTACATGTTTGCGATAATGCTGAAAGGGAAGAAAACAAGTACACAAAACAAAAAAGGAGCTGAAGAGATATGAGTCAAGATAACGGGTTAAAAGACAAAGTAAAAGGCGGCATGAACAAAGTGAAAGGGGAAGCGAAGGACAAAGCGGGTGACATGGCAAACAAGTCCGACCTAAAAGCGGAAGGGAAGAAGGACAAAGCGAAAGGCAGCCTGCAAAAGGGTGTCGGCGAAACGAAAGATAAACTCAGTGACGATTAATTTGATATTGAAACAAAGCAAAAGCCCAAAATATTTTGGGCTTTTTGTTATGAGAAATGACAAAAATTCCAGTTCGATTGGTTAATATTCACTAAATTTTTAAATATTCTATAAATTATGCGGTAATTTCTTTATAATATTCACAAAGAATGTGATCTTTTTTCACATTTGATTAAACGTTTGTTTTAAAAAATAAGAAATCTGGAATTCCTGCAAAAGGAATCAGGCTGTTCACCGTCGAATATTTTTTATCACTTAACATTTCATGAGGTGAAGGGGGTGGTAACCGCCTGCATCGTTTCGGTATGACCATGTGGATTGCGTTTGACTATCACTAAGGGGGAATACAGATGAAACTGACACCGGTTGAACAAGAAAAATTGCTTATTTTCACAGCGGGAGAGCTCGCAAAACAGCGGAAAGAGCGCGGCGTTCTGCTGAATTATCCGGAAGCTGCCGCATATTTGACCTGTTACCTGATGGAAGGCGCCAGAGACGGAAAAAGCGTTGCTGAGCTGATGGAATCAGGCCGCAGCGTATTGACGGAAAAAGACGTTATGGAAGGCGTTCCGGAAATGCTGGACAGCATTCAGGTGGAAGCGACGTTTCCGGACGGGGTCAAGCTTGTCACCGTTCATCAGCCGATCAAAGCGGAGGTGAAGTCATGAAGCCGGGAGCCATTCAAGTCGCAAAGGGGACCATCACCATTAACGAAGGCCGAAAGACGCTGGAGGTATCAGTCATCAATCATGGGACGCGGTCAGTACAGGTAGGGTCGCATTTTCATTTTGCGGAAGCCAATGGCGCCCTGTCCTTCAATCGGGAGAAAGCAATCGGCATGCGTCTTGACATCCCGTCAGGCACCTCAGTCCGTTTTGAACCGGGAGAAGAGAAAACCGTCACACTCGTGGAAATCGGAGGACGAAAAACGGTCAGAGGCCTGAACGGCATGGCTGATACGTATATGGATGAGCGGGGAAAAGAAAAGACGCTGTCGAATCTTAAAAAAGCCGGATGGATGGAGGAAGCGATCCGATGAAAATGTCACGTGAGCAATACGCAGAACTGTTCGGACCGACAACGGGAGACAAAGTCAGACTCGGAGATACGGATTTATGGATTGAAGTCGAAAAAGATTTCACGAATTACGGAGAAGAAATGATTTTCGGCGGAGGAAAAACAATCCGGGACGGCATGGGGCAAAACGGCCGTATCACCGGGAAAGACGGGGCGCTTGACCTGGTCATTACAAATGCCGTCGTTCTGGATTACACAGGGATCGTCAAGGCGGATATCGGGGTGAAGGACGGCCGGATTGTCGGCGTCGGGAAAAGCGGCAACCCGGATATTATGGATGGGGTGGACCCGCACATGGTCATCGGCGCCGGAACAGAAGTCATTTCCGGCGAAGGAAAAATCGTAACGGCCGGCGGTGTTGATACGCACATCCACTTCATCTGCCCGCAGCAGATGGAAGTCGCGCTTTCTTCAGGCGTGACCACGCTTCTGGGCGGCGGAACGGGCCCTGCGACGGGAAGTAAAGCGACGACCTGTACATCCGGAGCATGGTACATGGCGAGAATGCTGGAGGCGGCTGAGCAGTTTCCGATCAATGTCGGCTTTTTAGGGAAAGGGAATGCCTCTGATACAGCGCCTCTCATTGAACAGATAGAAGCCGGCGCGATCGGCCTGAAGCTGCATGAAGATTGGGGATCAACGCCAAGCGCCATTAAAGCGTGCATGGAAGTCGCGGATGAGACGGATATTCAGGTGGCAATCCACACAGACACGATTAATGAAGCGGGCTTTTTAGAAAATACGCTTGATGCGATCGGCGACCGGGTTATCCATACATATCACATAGAGGGAGCCGGCGGAGGCCACGCACCGGATATTATGAAACTCGCTTCTTACGCCAATATTCTGCCGTCCTCTACGACGCCGACGATTCCGTATACGGTCAACACGATGGACGAGCATCTTGATATGATGATGGTCTGCCATCATTTAGATTCAAAAGTCCCTGAAGACGTGGCGTTCAGTCATTCACGCATAAGAGCGGCCACCATCGCGGCGGAGGATATTCTGCACGATATCGGCGCGATCAGCATGACATCATCTGACTCGCAGGCGATGGGCAGGGTGGGAGAAGTGATTATCCGGACATGGCAGGTTGCCGATAAAATGAAGAAGCAGCGCGGCGCTCTTTCAGGAGAAAGCGGCAATGATAATGTGCGCGCCAAACGCTATGTCGCCAAATACACGATTAATCCTGCCGTCACTCACGGCCTGAGCCATGAAGTCGGTTCCGTCGAAAAAGGAAAGCTCGCCGACCTCGTACTATGGGACCCGGTTTTCTTCGGCGTCAAACCTGAACTTGTGCTCAAAGGGGGCATGATCGCCCGCGCCCAGATGGGAGACCCGAATGCTTCCATTCCGACGCCTGAGCCTGTGTTTATGCGTCAGATGTACGCATCCTACGGGAAAGCGAACCGCATTACGTCTATTACATTTATGTCCCAGGCCGGTATCGCAAACGGCGTACCGGAAAAGCTTGGGCTTGAAAAAATGATTTCCCCCGTACGGAATATCCGCAAGCTGAGTAAGCTCGACATGAAGCTGAATGACGCGATGCCGAATATACAAGTCGATCCGAAAACCTATCAGGTGTTCGCCGACGGAGAAGAACTGGCATGCCAGCCTGTCAGCTATGTTCCGCTCGGTCAGCGTTATTTCTTATTTTAATCCCTCACCGGCCGGTTTCCGCCGGCCTTTTTACACCTCTATTGTCAACTTGATTTCATCCTGCCGCGTATTTTAGTGTATATTAATAATTGAAAAACAAATGAAATGTAACCATTGTGGTTACACCGGTGGTGAAAAACATGATTAACAGCCGTCTTGCTGTGGCCATTCACATTCTTTCGCTGATCTCAACGGATGAACGGGCATCGTCAGATATGATTGCGGCCAGCGTAAACACCAATCCCGTCGTAGTGCGGAGAACGATCAGCCAGCTGAAAAAAGCAGGTCTTCTGACATCCCGGGCAGGTGTTGCGGGAGCCAGCCTGAAAAAAGATCCGTCGGAGATTACCCTCTTAGAGGTTTACAGGGCGGTACAAAATAAGGAAGAGCTTTTTGCGGTTCACGACAATCCGAATCCGGACTGTCCGGTCGGCAAAAATATTCAGCACGCGCTTGATGAGACGTTCGGAAGCGTACAGCGGGCAATGGAGAATGAACTGGAGAACAAATCTCTTTATGATGTAATGAATCATCTCTTTTGTTAAAAAGAGATGGCTTCATGTCGTTTGAGTTGTAATGAAAATGGTTACAGGAATAAGGAGGAAAAGAACAGCGGAAAAGCCGTTATGATAGAATCGAAGGAACGCAGGCATGAAATGACAGCCATCGGAGACATGCTTCAAACGTAAAAGATCAAGAGGCTGCGGTTTTGGCTCCATATTGGGAGTCCAACTAAAAGACCGTCGCCTCTTAGTACTCACAATCATAATGATTTTAAAATTTCTCAAGGAACGATCAGCAGCCCGTTAGCTGCCCCTGATTAAAGATAATGTGTTACCACACTGTTACGTTAGAACTCCCGCTGCTTTGGTATCCCTCTGTCGCTAAGACTTGGTAAGACCAATTACTGCCCAGATTCATTCCATGACTCTTCCATGCGTTAACATGATTGCTGAAAGTGATTGTAGCGTTGCTTCCAGTTGGTCTCTTTGTCTGACGGACACTCCAGTACTGCGTAAAAGTAGTGTTATCGCCATCAATGGAAGGTGCATTATAACGTGTCGTTGTATAGATGTCATATGTACCTCCATCACTTTTTACAGTACCTTTATACGCTCCGGTAGGTCTGTAAGTACCCCATGAATCCACTACATAATATTCGATGAGAGGTGATCTCGTCCAGCCATATAAAGTCAAATATCCATTGCCATTCGGCGCCCAAACTCCGGCATTATAGTTTATGGTCCTGAATGGGGAACCTGTCGTCCAGCCTTTACCAACAACGAAATTTCCGGTATTGGACCAATTAACACTGTAATTCCCGCCAGACCCATTGACAGCGTTTACGATTCCGCCTCCATCAGTCCAATTTTGCCAGTAGTCTGTACCGGCAGCAGACGCGGTTGATGAAAACAAGCTAATACCCATTAAAGCTGTCGTTAATCCAACTAAGAACTTCTTTTTAAATTTAAACATATGTGACCTCCTATACTATTTTTTCTGACTTTGACGTGAGGCAGCACCCGTATATATTTAAAACATTCTTAATGACTAACGCCAAAGCTTTTGATCGCTCCCTTCAATATCATATCACGAATGCATAAGTGAAGATTAAGAGTATTTGTAATTTAATTACAAAGGCCCAAAAAATACATTATGGGCGGTCCTGTTCCGCCATAGCCTTATTCTTTTTTCGCAGAATCACAATTCTTGTTTCTGATTCTGACTGAGTCATCTGTCATGTTTTACTTTGTATTTGATGTAAGAGGGGATTTAATCGCCGATAAGCCGCTCACTGAACAGGGAAATCTGCTTATGATATTGCGGCGGACAATGGCATTTTGAGGACCTGCAGAGGAATGGTCAGCCTCGAAAAAAGGCAGAAAAGGCAAGGCTGCAAGCCGAATAAGAAAAAAACCCGGGCTCACGCGCCGGGTTTTTTAATATGTATTTGCATCAATGTTATCAAACATACCGTCAACAATGCCGAACGTCATGAGGACAATGAAGAGAATGATGCCGAGAACGGACAGGCCGATCGTTACAATGAGGTAGATCCCCTGCATTTTCACGAATTTTGCGTAATTCTCCAGCATATGTTCCTCTGTCAGTTCATTGAACTGTTCCGCCATCTGTCCCGCTTCTTTTGCCGAGCGCATCAGAAAAATGCCGGCAATAATCTGCAAAACGCCGGGAATGGCTCCGATTAAGAAGAAAAACGCACCCGACAGCGCCGCAAATGCGCCCATAATAATGAATAAAATACCTGTCGCTTTTCCCCATTTCGAAATAGAAATAAGCGAACGATTTACTGATTCAGGTTTCAACACATGGCACTCCTTTACAAAAAAATACTCACTTTTCATTTATACACTATTCGGTCATTCTTTTGAATATAAAATGTGTTTTTTTCCTGCCGTGCATCCGTTTTGATATGATAAAATTCCCGGGATGCACCCGGGAATTACAAAATCGGCGACAGAAGCCTTGAAACCGATTCTTTAATGCGAATCCACAGCGAACGCTCCTGATATTCTTCATACGTATATTTTCTGGAGACGAGCAGATCTTCTTTAAATGAGGAGATGAGCTTTTTCGCGATGGTGACGTCATAAATAAAGGCGTTGACTTCAAAATTAAGCCTGAAGCTTCTGACGTCGATATTCGCCGTACCGACAGAAGCCGTCTCATCATCGACGACAATCGTTTTCGCATGAATAAAGCCGTTATCGTAAATGTAGACCGAGGCCCCGGCTTTCAAAAGATCGCCGATGTAAGATAAAGTCGCCCAGTAAACGAAAGCGTGATCCGGTTTGTTCGGGATCATGATTTTGACGTCGATGCCTGACAGACAGGCGATCCTGAGGGCGTCTAAAAGACTGGAGTCAGGAATAAAGTAAGGCGTCTGAATCAGGATCGACCGTTTCGCCGTTGAGATCATCTTGATATAGCCGTTTTTAATTTGTTCCCATTCTGAATCCGGTCCGCTTGTGACAATCTGCATCCCGACATTGCCCTTCGGCTCGCATTCCGGAAAATGATTCGGAACGTAAGTGAGCGTATGGTGATGGGAGGCTTGGTTCCAATCGAGGATAAACCGTGTCTGAATGGCATGGACCGCCGTGCCTTGAAGCCTGAGGTGCGTATCCCGCCAATAGCCGAATTTCGGATTCAGGCCGAGATATTCATCTCCGACATTAAAGCCGCCGACATAGCCGGTTTCTCCGTCAATAATCACGAGCTTGCGGTGATTCCGATAATTGAGCCGCAAATTAATCGGCCGAAGCCTGGAAGGAAAGAAGACTTCCACATAGCCGCCGGCGTCCCGCAGCGGTTTGAAGAATTTTTTTCTGAGTGATCGTGAACCGAGTTCATCATATAACACTCTGACCTTTACGCCTTCCCGTGCTTTTTTCACTAAGGCGTCACGCAATTTTTTTCCCAGCTCATCACCTTTATAAATATAGTATTGAAGGTGAATGTGATCTTTTGCGTTGGAAATGTCCTTCATTAAACGTTTGAACTTATCGCGCCCGTCCGTTAAAATCTCAACCGAATTATCCTCTGTAAAAACCGCGTGGTTGTTCATGACAAGCATATAGATGAGGTCCTTATTATCCACGGTCGCCCTGTTGTTAAATTGGAATTGCCTCGACTTCAGATCTTTCAGCTGAGACTTCAGTAGCTTTTCAATCCCGATCTTTTTACGGTCTTCCCATTGAAACAGGTGCTTGCGTCTCAGGTTATGGCCGAATAACAGGTATAAAATAAACCCTAAAATGGGAATAAAAAAAAGAACCAAGAGCCAGGCCCATGAAGCGCTGGCGTCGCGTCTTTCTTTGAAAATCATGATGACGGCCAAAAGTATATTTAAAACGAAAAAAAATCCGAATAAAATAAATGAAATGCTCACTTTGCAACCCCGCTATATCATATTTATCAAGACTGTGCCCATTAGTATTCCGACAAGTGCAGCAATCTGATTCCCACTTCAAATTATAACATTGACATTTTAAAAGAATAAAGAGCCGGAATCAAAGATGGATGCAGTTTTCTTTCAAAGAAAGTTCCGGGTGCGGTAGAATAAGCATATATGAAAAAGAAGACAAAAATGACAGCAAAGGGGAGAGGGTATGAAGCTGGAACATGCGGAACAATTGCCGGGATTCATAAAAAAAGAAATTCAGAAAATACAAATCGCCATCGCACCGCTGATGAAAAAAAGCATCATTTACCGTTTTCTCGCTTTCCCGCTCGCCGCTTTTAGTCTGTTTCATCTGGCATCGCTTTTGATTCAGGCCCCTGCCGGGAGAGGAGCCCTCGTGTCGGCCGGCATTTTTGCACTCCTTGCGGCTCTAGGTCTTGCGTTTTTTAAAGAAGCCGGCTACCAGCGGAAACAGGTGCAAAAAACGATCCGCCTGTATATGCTGAACAGAATCAGAAAAAGCAATATTCTGTCCGAGGAACGGAAAAGCGCCTATACCCGATTGGTAGCGGAGGAGCCGTCTGCGATGAAAAGCTTTATTGAATTTTTAACAGAAGAAGACCGGAAAAAAGAGATGCTGTATTAAAAAAGAGCTGACGCGCGATCAGCTCTTTTTGTCATTCAAACACAGGGTCGTTCTCATAGTAATATGAATCAGGCGCGTCATACGTATCAGTGCTGTGGTAAGCCACAATTCCGATGACAGCGAAAATGACGAATAAAATAAAAGCGATAATGCCCAATGCCACACTCGATACTGCGTAAAAAAACTGCATTTTGATAAAGGATGCGTAATGTTCGAGCATATTTTCTTCCGCGTTTTCTTCTGATTCTTCCTGAAGGGCGGCTGCGGCTTTTGCCGAGCGCATCAGCATGACGCCGGAAATGATGAGCAAAACACCCGGTATGGCTCCGAGCAGCGTCACAATGGCTGACAGGGCGGAAAGAGAGCCCGTAATGATAAGAAACACGGCGGTGATTTTTCCCCACTTGGCGATGTCGGCAAGGGAACGGGCTTTTTTATTGAGCGGCTGGTTACCGTCTTTTTCTTCTTTATCGATGCTGATCATGACAGTTCTCTCCCTAAAATGTTCAAGTCATATCGTTTTCCGTCCATTTCGGCGATACCCGGGAATACGCCCCATTCGGTAAAACCGAATTTTTCAAACAGCTTAATGCTCGGCACATTATGGCCGAAGATAAAAGCCATCAGATTACGGATGCCGATCTTCGGGGCTATCTCAAGGGCTTCTTTCAGCAGAAAGCTTCCCGCTCCCTTGCCCCGGCAATCCTGATGCAGATAAATACTGATCTCCGCCGTTTTGTCATAGGCCGGACGGCCGTAAAACGTTTCAAAGCTGATCCAGGCCGCCACTTTTCCGTTTTCATCTTCCGCAACCATCAGCGGGCGCCTGTCCGTGTGCCGCAAAAACCAATCCATCCGGTCTTCGGGCGTCACTTCTTCCGTATCAGCCGTGACCATCCGTGAGGCGATCGTCGAGTTGTATATAGCCACAACCGCATCTAAATCTTCCAATACGGCTTTACGCAGGGTCAAATTCATATTCCGGGATCTCCCTTCACATTTCATTACATAATTAAGAGCAATCTGCACATACTACTTCCAAAAAAGTTTTTTTAAGATGTGTATATATTTTCAGAAAAGTGTTCAGAATGTTGCTGAGGTGATGAACAAATGAGAGAGGAAGAAAAGAAAACTTCTCAAGTCAAAAAACTTCAGCGGTTCTTTCGCAAACGCTGGATATTCCCTGCCATTTACTTAGTCAGTGCGGCCGTCATTTTAACAGCTGTCCTTTGGTATCAATCCGTTTCAAATGATGTGAAGGACAATCTGACGAATAACGGCGGAAACTCCGCGTATGACAGCGGCAAGGACGATGCCGTCGAAGTAGGAAAGTCAATGGAAAACGTCGCAATGCCGGCTGCTCATTCTGAAAATGTTTCTGTTGTGAAAAAGTTTTATGAAACGAATGCCGCAAAAAAAGAGAAAGAAGCAGCACTTGTTAACTATAATAACACGTACAGCCTAAGTAAAGGAATTGACTTAGCTGAGAAAGACGGAAAATCATTTGACGTTTCCGCTTCTCTGAGCGGTACGGTTGTGAAGGCTGCTAAAGATCCGGTACTGGGATATGTGGTTGAAATTGAACACTCAGACGGCCTGTCTACTGTCTATCAGTCTCTATCTGAAGTCAGCGTCGATCAGGGCGACAAAGTGAAGCAGAACCAGGTTATCGGAAAATCAGGAAAAAACCTTTACAGTGAAGAAAGCGGAAACCACGTGCACTTTGAAATCCGCAAAGACGGCGTAGCGATGAATCCGCTGAACTTTATGGACAAACCGGTAACATCTATTGAAAAAGCGGCAGCTGAAGAGAAAAACGCTGTAACAGAAGAAACGGAAGGGTCCATTCAGCAGTCTTCCGAGAAAAAAGATGTGACGCCTAAACAAGAAACCGAGGAAAAACCCGGCGGTAAAGAAGACGGCACAAAAGACAAGACAGATGGTAAAGATGACGGTTCAATGAAAGAATCAGGCAAGTAACTGTGATCCCTAAGCGCCTATCAGCTCTGATAGGCGCTTTTCATTTTGCCTTATGTGCCTTTATACTAATAGAAAACGAGGGAGATGCTGAATGAATAAATGTCTGGCGGCGGGATGGCTCGTCTTTATTTTCATTTCTGCTTTGACTGAAAGCTTTCACGATATGATTGTGACGCAGACGATGGCCTTCCGTTTCACGCCCCATCCGGATGCATCCGGTTTCTTTGTGTTCGATATGGCGGAGCTCACCGTACCTGAAGCGGCGATTCAAAAGCTCGGGCACGCGTTTTCCTTTTTTGTGCTGACCTGTTTGTTTTTCAGGGAGCACAGACGCATGAAGAGGGCGGTGCTGTATGCATTGGCCGCCGCCTTCCTGTCAGAAATCGTCCAACTCTTTTTCGGCAGAAACGGCTGCCTCCGCGATGTGCTGATTGACAGTCTCGGTATTGCCGCATTCTGTGTTTTACAAAGGAAAAAACATACCGCCAAACATACAAAAACCGGCAGTCTGTGAAAGACGCCGGCTTTTTTTATATGTTATGGTTTGTCGATTTGTTTTTATGAACGATACTTTCGTAGATTCGCACGATCAGGTCGACAATCGGACGAAGCACATTTGAAAATCTGAACAGCAGGAATCCGACAACGAGGGAAACGATAATGCTTCCGAGTACATCAATCGGATAATGGTGGCCGACCCAAATTCTTGAGAAGCCGGTCAAAAGGCCGAAAATCACCAGCGGCCAGCCGAGTTTTTTGTTGCGGAACAGAATCGCAATTGAAATGGCCAAAGCGCCTGTGGTATGGTCACTCGGAAAAGAAGCATCCGCGGCATGAGGAATCAGCGTATGAACCGTATGATCGACAAAGGGGCGCGGCTCGATATAGATTTTTGTGATGATGTAGTTGACGATAAGCGCCGCAATACCGGTAAAGCCGGCGTACAGGGCGTTTTGTCTGCCTTTTGTGTTTCCAAACAGCCACATGGCAAGCAGGAAAAGGGCGTAGGCGTAAAGGGCGTATTCCGTTATAAATACCATGATAGAGTCGAGAATGGCACTATGGTGCGACAAACCATTGATCGCTTTAAACAGTTCGTAATTCACAAATATCACCTTTTATCTTTATTTTATATGAACAGTGTAATGCTTTTTTCTATGAGACACAATTGGTATTAAAAATAATTATAAAAAAGTAAACAGAATGAAACGTGACTGTATTACTGTGCGTCAAGTATGAGGGAAAAGAATAGCCGAAGGAGTTTTGTCCGTTGCTGAAACGTTTGAAAAACGCCGATCTGCCGCTTGTGTTTGTCATCATGCTGCTTTGCGGATTCGGTTTGTTAATGGTGTACAGCGCCAGTGATGTGATGGGGTCTCAGCGATACGGAGATCCATCCTATTTCTTCCATAAACAGAGAACCTCTTTGCTGATCGGAATATGCTTATTTTTATTTGCAGCCTGTCTGCCGTATAAGCGGTATGCCCGGCTTGTACCGCTGTTTGTGGTCGGATCGCTGGTGTTGCTGCTGCTCGTATTGATACCGGGAATCGGGCTGGAGCGGAATTTTTCCCGCAGATGGCTGGGAGCGGGGCCGCTTGTCATACAGCCGTCTGAATTGGCGAAGATCGCGATGATTTTATATTTCGCTGCGATTTACACGAAAAAGCAGCCGTACATTCATCAATTTGTGAAGGGGGTACTGCCGCCTTTAGTCATTTTGGGAACCGCTTTTCTGCTGACATTGGCAGAGCCTGATTTAGGAACGGCTTCCTTAATTCTGGCGGCGTGCGGGTCAATTTTATTATGTGCCGGCTTGAAAAAGCGCCATTTGCTCGTGCTCGGCGCGACGGCGGTGTCGGGAGTCGTTTATCTCGCATTTTCCGCTTCCTATCGTGTGAAGCGGCTTGTTTCCTTTACCAATCCGTTTGGTGACGCGAACGGGGATGGCTATCAGCTGATTCAATCTTATTTCGCCATTTCCGGAGGCGGATTTTTCGGAAGAGGACTTGGGAACAGTGTTGAAAAAATGAATTACCTGCCTGAGGCGCATACTGACTTCATTATGGCCGTGATCAGCGAAGAACTGGGGATATTCGGTGTTCTGATCGTTTTGGGCTTATATTTCGCGTTAATGCTTCTCGGCGTAAAAACAGCCATGCGTGCTGATGACCCGTTCGGAAAGCTTCTCGCCATCGGAATTACGTTTCAATTGATGTTTCAGGTTGTATTGAATTTGGGAGCGATGAGCGGACTCCTCCCGGTTACGGGTGTGCCGCTGCCGTTTATCAGCTACGGCGGTTCTTCATTGATTATGACGCTGTTTTTGTGCGGCATACTGGTCAATATCAGTACATATTCAAAAAAACAAACCGTACGGCATAAGCGGCCTGTCCCGCATGAAAAAAAGGCTTCTTCTTTTTAATGAAGTCCGAAAAAAAAAACGCCCGGGACATGCTGTCTCCGGGCGTTCTGTATGTTTATAAAGCTTCTGGTCCTTCTTCTCCGGTGCGGATATTAATCGTGTTTCCGATTTCATAGACAAATATTTTGCCGTCGCCGGGCTCTCCCGTTTTCAGCACTTTTTTCGCCGTTTCCACCACTTGATCAACGGGGACCTTGCTGACAACGATTTCCACTTTCAGCCGTTCATACACATTGCTTTCAATTTTGACTCCGCGGTACAGTTCGGTGTGGGCTTTTTGAAGGCCGCAGCCGTGTACGTTGGAGAAAGTCAGCGATGTGACTCCGATTTTACCGAGTTCCTGCTTCAATGTTTCAAACTTAGCCGGACGCGTAACGATTTCTACCTTGAACATTTGACCGCTCATCTAAGTCACTCCTCACTTTATAAGTCCTGATATGCCTTTTCCCCGTGCATCGTTAAATCAAGCCCGAGTGATTCTTCTTCTTCACTGGCGCGGAGGGGCATGAAGAGACCTACAATTTTAATGATAACGAAAGTGACAATAAATACAAATACATAGGTTGCCGCAATGGCCGCAATCTGTTTCCAAAGCAGTCCCGGATCGCCGTAAAACAGCCCGTTTGCCCCGCCGTCATTGACGGAAGTGGTCGCGAATAAACCGGTCGCGATGCCGCCCCATGTCCCGCCGATTCCATGCAGGCCGAAAGCGTCAAGTGCATCATCGTATCCGAAAGTCTTTTTGAGCCAATACACACCCCAAAAGCAGACAAGCCCGCCGATAAAACCGATCACGATGGAAGAAAACGGCGTAACGAACCCGGCAGCCGGTGTAATGGCGACAAGTCCGGCGATAGCGCCCGATACAGCGCCCAGCATAGTCGGTTTCTTGTTCAGCATCCATTCGATTAAAATCCAGCCGATAATTCCGGCCGCAGCTGCGGTGTTTGTATTAATGAAAGCAAACATCGCGATACTGTCAAGCGTCAGGGCGCTGCCGACATTGAAGCCGAACCATCCGAACCAAATGAGCGCCCCGCCCAAGAACGTGTAAATTAAGTTGTGAGGAGAAGCCGCCGTGCCGTCCTTGCGTTTCCCGAGGACAATCGCTAGAACGAGTCCGGCAACTCCGGAAGAGATGTGAACAACATTTCCGCCTGCGAAATCAAGGGCGCCCATTTGGCCGATCCAGCCGCCGCCCCATACCCAGTGCGCAACGGGTGTATATACGAGGGAAACCCACAAAAAGGAAAATAAAAGAAAAGCACTGAATCTCATGCGTTCAGCGAATGCTCCGGAAATAATCGCCGTCGTCAGGACTGCAAATGTCATTTGGAACATCATGAACAATGAATGCGGGATCGTATCACTGTAGCTCCCGGGGTCAAAACCGATTCCCTTCAGCCCCGCCCATTCAATGCCGCCAAGCCATGTATTGCCGGGAGCAAAAGCAAGTGAATATCCGTACAAAACCCAAACGACGGATACAATGGCGATGGAAGAAAAACTGTGCATCGCCGTGCTGAGCACATTTTTGCTTTTTACCATTCCGCCGTAAAATAAAGCCAGCCCGGGGGTCATCAGCCACACGAGTAAAGCGCAAAAGAACATAAATACTGTATCGCCCATCTGCATGTTGTATTCCTCCGTCTCATTCAGAATGTAATTGTGATTAATTCATTATTATAGAGAAAAAAGAATGATAAAACATTTTCGTGTAAGGTTATCTGACATGGTTTTTTGCGTTCATCATGTCGCTTTTCAAATGAACGTCATGTGTCTTTATATCCATAAAAAGAGCATCGGAGCACGGAAGAAGAAATCCTGTCCGGGAAAGAGTAAAATAATCGGGGTGAGAAACACTAACTGCATCAGGAGGAATTGAATATGACAACATCATTGAATCTGCAATTTGAAAAAACGGCTTTGGTCCTTATTGATTTACAAAAAGGCATTGTGCCGATGGATAAAAGCGGGGCGGTTGTGCCGAACGCGAAAAAATTAATTGATGTGTTCCGGGAAAAAGGCGGTTTTATCAGCTTTGTGAACGTTGATTTTCATGATTGGGCTGATGCGCTGAAGCCGCTGACGGATGAAGGGGCGGCGGGCCATTCGGCTCCGGCGGCGGATTGGGCTGAATTTGTGCCTGAAATCGGAGTGAAAGAAGATGATTATACGGTGACAAAGCGGCAGTGGGGCGCGTTTTTCGGCACTGATCTGGATCTTCAGCTCAGAAGACGGGGAATCGACACGATTGTATTATGCGGGATTGCGACAAACATCGGTGTGGAAAGCACGGCGCGGGAAGCTTTTCAGCTCGGGTATCAGCAAGTTTTCATAACTGACGCGATGGCGACGTTCAGCGATGAACAGCATGAAGCGACACTCAAGTTTATCTTCCCGAAAATCGGCAGAAGCCGGACGACGGAAGAGTTCATCGAAGAGACCAAATGACAATCTCCAAAAAAAGCCGCGTTCTGTTTTTAACAGCCGTGGCTTCGGGGACGATGCTGAACCCATTGAACTCGTCGATGATTTCTCTTGCGCTTCACAGTATTCAGCATGAATTTCACCTGTCGTTTACAACGGTGTCCTGGCTGATATCGTCCTTTTATCTGGCCAGTGCGGTGGCGCAGCCTGTTACCGGAAAGCTCGGTGATATGCTCGGCAGGAAGAAGCTGTTTTTGATCGGGCTTCTGCTTGTTGCCGTTTCAGCCGTCGGCGCGCCGTTTGCGCCGACTTTCATGACGTTGTTAATGATGAGATTGTTTCAATCGATCGGAAGCAGCGCGATATATCCGTCCGGTGTCGGATTGATCCGTTCGAATATACAGGAGAAGCAGGCATCGGCGCTTGCCGTCCTGTCGATCTTTGCCTCAGCTATGACGGCGCTCGGTCCGACACTCGGCGGTTTTTTGATCGTTTGGGGAGGGTGGCCGGCAATATTTTTCGTCAATCTGCCGTTTATCATTCTCAGCTTTTTTCTCGGGATGTATATGTTTCCGAAAGATGAAAAACGCGAGATCGGCGGCTTGAAAGCCGTGCTCCGCCAGCTTGATACGATCGGGATACTCCTGTTTGCCGGGGCGATTATACTTCTCTTATCGTTTTTATTGTCCTTCAGTACGAAGCCCCATTATACAGAAGGCGTATTCGGGCTTTTGTTTGTCGGGCTGTTTATCTGGCGCGAGCTGAAAACAGAGAAGCCGTTTATTGATGTCAGGCTGTTTAAAACGCATCGGAAACTATCGTCGGTGTATATTCAATTTATTCTGCTGAATATATTCTTTTACTGCATCTTTTTCGGGCTTCCGAGCTATTTTCAGGATGAAATGCATTTGTCCGTTCAGACAAGCGGAATGATTATGCTGTTTATGTCGGGCATGAGCATACTGGTGTCGCCTTTGACCGGCAAATGGATAGATAAGAAAGGGGTTCTTCAGCCGATTGTTGCCGGAACCTGCCTGACTGCGATCGGGGCGGTGCTGTTAACGTTCTTCTTCCTTCAGGTGCCTATGATAGGAAAAGGGCTGATTCTGTCTGTGCTGGGTGTCGGTTACGGCTTCGGCAATGTGACGTTTCAGGCGGCCATGCTGAAAACAAGTCCAGCCGACATGGTCGGAACAACGTCCGGCCTGTTTCAGACCTGCCGGTATCTCGGTTCGATCTTATCCTCCGTCATTTTGGGCATTCTTTTCGGAAAAGAAATAACCGCAGGCCATTTTCATATGCTCGGCACGATTCTTATCATTGTCGGCGCCGTA
The DNA here is from genome assembly GCF_051628075.1 of Bacillus siamensis. NCBI lineage: Bacteria > Bacillati > Bacillota > Bacilli > Caryophanales > Bacillaceae > Bacillus > Bacillus siamensis. The sequence continues at coordinate 3,494,874 of NZ_CP155579.1, read as the reverse complement.
AGCCTTTTGATGGCGTTCCGGTTTTCAGTTCTTCTCAAAAAGGCCTCTTAACAGCCGCATCAAAAAGAGACGGGTACTCCCCGTCTCTTTTTTTATGTGCAATGTGCTCAAAAATCAAAACGAAAATTGTCGATAGCGCCCAATGTTATTTACGGAATTTTCAGTTATATTCTTTAACATGATATGTGAGGAAACCGTACATACAGGAGGGTGAAGATGAAAAAACCAACGAATGATCGGCTCAGCAACAAAGATTTACTGCCTTTAGAAGAAGGAGAACGGACATGGAAAGCGGTGAATTTTGCATCTATCTGGATGGGCTGCATTCATAACATCCCGACCTATGCGACGGTAGGCGGGCTCATTGCGATCGGCCTTTCTCCGTGGCAGGTGCTCGCCATTATCGTGACAGCATCACTCATTTTATTCGCCGCTCTCGCCTTAAACGGGCATGCCGGAACGAAATACGGGCTTCCCTTTCCGGTCATCATCAGGGCTTCTTACGGAATATACGGCGCAAACATTCCGGCGCTTCTCAGGGCGTTTACGGCCATTATGTGGCTCGGAATTCAAACATTTGCCGGGAGCACGGCTTTAAACATTCTGCTGCTGAACATATGGCCGGGCTGGGGAAGCCTCGGCGGAGATTGGAATATACTCGGACTTCATCTGCCGGGCTTTCTGTCGTTTATTTTCTTTTGGGGCATTCATCTGCTTGTGCTGCGGCACGGCATGGAATCAATCAAAAAATTTGAAGTATGGGCGGGCCCGCTTGTTTATCTCGTCTTCGGCGGCATGGTCTGGTGGGCGATAGATATTGCCGGCGGGCTCGGCCCGATTTACTCACAGCCTGGAAAATTTCATACCTTTTCTGAAACGTTTTGGCCGTTTGCAGCCGGGGTGACGGGCATTATCGGAATATGGGCGACATTGATTCTGAATATTCCTGACTTCACCCGGTTCGCCGCGTCGCAAAAAGAACAGATTCGCGGCCAGTTTTACGGCCTGCCGGGAACGTTTGCCCTGTTTGCGTTTGCGAGCATTACAGTGACATCCGGATCACAGGCGGCATTCGGGAAACCGATTTGGGATGTAGTTGAGATTTTGGCCCGGTTTGATAATCCTTTCGTTATCGCTCTTTCAGTCATCACCCTCTGCATCGCCGCCGTCTCGGTTAACGTGGCGGCAAACATCGTGTCACCGGCCTATGACTTGGCGAATGCCCTGCCGAAATATATTACGTTCAGAAGGGGAGGGTATTTGACCGCCGTTCTGGCCCTGTTCACAATACCGTGGAAGCTGATGGAGAGCGCCACGAATGTATATGCGTTTCTCGGACTCATCGGCGGGATGCTCGGACCGGTAGCCGGGGTCATGATGGCTGATTATTTTCTCATCAGAAAAAGACAGCTTTCAGTTGAAGACCTTTATTCGGAAAACGGACAGTACACTTATTACAAAGGCTATAATTACCGGGCCTTTGCCGCGACCTTTCTCGGCGCGTTTATTTCCTTAATCGGGATGTACGTCCCGGCGTTCGCCGGCATCTACGATATTTCCTGGTTCGCGGGTGTGATTGTGTCATGTCTCGGTTATACGGCGCTTATGTATTTCCATCCGCCTTATGCGAAAGCGGCGGGACAAATGGTGCGGGAAAGAGCGGCAGAATAAAAAAAGCCGGGGGCTGGGGACTGACCCCATAATATGAGACAAACAAAAAACACCTTCAAGTTTGAAAACGGATCGTTGTTATCCGAAATTAGACTTGGAGGTGTTTTTCTATGAGGACAAGAGTGAGTTATCCGGTTGAAGTCAAACAGAAGACTGTAGAAATGAGATTGGCGGGCGTGCCTGTGAAGGAGATCATGCAGGAATTGAATATAAAGAATAAGACGCAGATTCAGACATGGGTCAGGTGGTATAAAGCTGGGGATACACATCGATTCGAACAACCCGTCGGAAAGCAATATTCTTATGGAAAAGGTCCAGAGTATTCTTCCGAATTAGAGAAACTGCAGGCAGAAAATTGTTATCTGAGACAACAGAATGAAGTGTTAAAAAAGTACAACGAATTGGAAAGGAAGCTGATAGCGAAACGCCAGTCGAGCTTGTAGAAGCATTGCGCGGCACAATGACCATAAAGGATATCTGTATTCATTTAGGTATCTCACGAGCATCTTATTATCGTTGGAAGAAGAATCTGATGAAAGATAACCCTAAATACCATTTAGAAAAACAAATCGGCACGTTGTGCCGAGAACACAAGTATCGATATGGCTATCGGAAAATCACAGCCATATTAAAAAAGGAAATGCGTATGAATCATAAAACGGTTCAGCGCATTATGCAGAAGAATCAGTGGCAATGCCGGGTTAAGGTGAAAAAGCGCAAGAAGAATGGGCAGCCATATGCCGTGGCCGAGAATATATTGGATCGAAACTTTCAGTCTGATCGCCCTCTGGAAAAGCTAGTAACGGATATCACATATTTGCCTTATGGGCAGAAACAATTGTATCTTTCCAGTATATTGGATTTATACAATGGAGAAGTGATTGCTTTTACGATTGGCGATAGACAGGACACAGACTTTGTCTTACACACACTTGATCAGCTGCCTGCACTGCCAGAGAACTGCGTGTTACATAGTGACCAAGGTTCTGTTTATACATCTTATGAGTATCAGAAAGCTGTTAAAACAAAAGGCATTACCATGAGCATGTCCCGCAAAGGGACGCCCGCTGATAATGCCTCCATCGAATCGTTTCATTCCTCACTAAAGTCTGAAACGTTCTACCTCGACAGGTTGGAAAGCACTACGACGACCATCGTAGAACAAACTGTCGAAACCTATATACACTATTATAACAACATTCGTATTCAAACGAAACTAAACAACCAGCCGCCGGTCACATACCGACAGCTGGCTGCTTAAAGGTGTTTTGATCCCTGTCTCAAAAACGGGGGTCAGTCCCCTGCCCCCCGGCTTTTTGTCATATCAATCTGCGATTGAAACGTTTCCGTCCGCTTCAAGCGGCGTTCTTTTTTTCTGGCTCCAGCCATACAGAAGTAAAGCAATCAGGACAAACAGCCCCGCTGCCAGATAAATCGAATGGAATCCGGCCGAAGCGACGAAGAGGCCGAATACATAGGACCCGCCGGCAATCCCGCTGTCAAAGAAAGTGAAGAAGGTAGCCGTTGCGAAGCCTGAACGGTGTCCGGGCGAGTTTTGAATCGCCAAAGTCTGCATACACGGTACGATAGAGCCGTAGCCGAGACCGATGACGGCGCCGGATAAGAGAAGCATGAGGGCGCTGTTTGTCATCGCCAGCATGCAAAGCCCTGCGGAAAACACGATAATCGACGGGTAGATGACGATTCCCGGCCCGATTTTATCAAACAGCTTTCCTGTGAAAGGACGGGCGGCCATCATCGTCACGGCGAAACAGACGAAGAAATAGCCGCTGACATCCAACAGATGGATCGTCTTTGCATAAACGGATAAATATGAAGTCACACTTGAATAACAGAAAGAAATGGACAACCCGACAATCGCGATTTTAAGCGCGCCTTTTTCAAACATGTCGGAGAAAGAAAAACGGAAGACAGTCGTTCCGCTGTTGTTTTGATCCGGCACGCGAATCATGAAAGCAATTAACAAGCCTAAAGAAACAAACACGGCAAAAATCGTAAAGAAAACCGGGAATGAAATGACTTTCACAAGGCTCAGCCCGAGAAACGGACCGATCGCCATGGCAAGGTTCATAGACATCGCGAAATAACCGAGTCCCTCGCCGCGCCGCTTGGCGGGAATAAGGTCAGCGGCAATTGCGCCCGTGACCGTCGTTAAAATGCTGAACCAGATGCCTTGGAAAAAACGCAGTCCGAGCAGCAGATAGAAATTGTGTATCGGCAAATACAGATAAGAAGACAGGGCGAACAGCGCCAGAGATACAATCGTCATTCTTTTCTTGCCGAACCGTTCAATAATCGACCCTGAAAAAGGACGGGTAATAATAGCAGATAACAGGAACAGGCTGATCAAAAGCCCTCCTTGCGATTCACTGCCGCCAAGCTCCTGAATCATATAAATAGGCAGCACGGCCAAAAATGTATAAAAGAACACAAAGACAAATAAATTCACGAGTACGACCATAATAAAATCTTTGGTCCAGATCGAGTCAGATTTACTCAAAAGTACAGCACTTCCCTTTCTTTTTTATTTCGTTAAAAACACATTCAGAAACTCAGAAAAAGCTTCCTTATCTCCATCCTGGAAATCCGCAAGCATGTCTTCCTCGAACTTCAGCATCTCTTGATTGATGCAGTCATATTTCAATTCAGCTTCCTTCGTCAAGACGACGAGCTTTTCCCGCTTGTCTTCTCCCTGTTCCCGCTGAATCCAGCCGTTTTCTTCAAGGCGTTTGATCGTTCTGGTAACGGTCGGCGCCTCCACATTCATATAGGACCAGATTTCTTTTTGGGTCATCGGTCCGATCGTTTTCAAGCAATATAGGATTGACCATTGAGAGGAGTACAGGCCGAATGGTTCCAGCCGCTCATTGGCTTTCTTCGTAATCAGGCGGGCGCATTGATTGATTTGATGAATGAGGCGTCTGTTGACGGGGATCATTTCCTTTCTCCTTTTCAAAAAACTTACCTAAGTAACTAATTGCGCTGTTTCATTCTACAGCAGGATCGCGCGGATGTAAAGCCCCCGTTCAAAAAGCAGAAAATTGCGATCCGTCCCTTGTCCTTATTGAGTTTTTAGCATATTCCCAATTCATTGCTAATACACTGTTACAAACCTATCAAAGAGAGTGTTTGAGGTGAGGGATCGTGGGCATATTTCAAAAACCTTCTTATATAATCGGACAACAAAGAAGCTGCATCATCAGTGAATCTGTTACAGAATACGGATCTCATTTCACACTTCTCACATCCAACTGGGGAGGTCGAGTGGTGTGCACGATTACATCAAAGAGCGAACAATCAAGATTGGCAAGTATATCGTGGAGACGAAAAAAACCGTTCGTGTCATTGCGAAAGAGTTTGGTGTTTCCAAAAGTACCGTACACAAAGATCTGACAGAGCGCCTGCCTGAAATCAATCCTGACTTGGCGAATGAAGTAAAAGAAATACTCGATTATCATAAATCCATCAGACATTTAAGAGGAGGAGAGGCGACAAAATTAAAGTACAAAAAAGATGAAATCCTAGAAGGGGAGCCCGTTCAGCAGCCGTAGCGTCTGACGTCTGCCGGCTCCCTTTTTTTCCTCCGGGCGGTTTCGCGAATATCCGCAAAATTTTGTCAAGAACTTATCTCGTTCAGCAGCTTTTTTTTGATAAATTATGATAATATATATAATTAGGGCACAATGTGGATATTTTACTGTGAAACAGATATCAAGGAGGATATAAATAGATGTTTGCAAGGGATATTGGAATTGACCTCGGTACTGCAAATGTACTGATCCATGTAAAAGGAAAAGGAATTGTTCTGAATGAGCCGTCCGTTGTGGCGCTTGATAAAAACAGCGGCAAAGTGCTGGCGGTCGGCGAAGAAGCCAGACGAATGGTTGGACGTACACCTGGGAACATTGTTGCGATCCGTCCGCTGAAAGACGGCGTAATCGCAGACTTCGAAGTAACAGAAGCCATGCTGAAACACTTCATTAATAAACTGAATGTAAAAGGACTTTTCTCAAAACCGCGTATGCTGATCTGCTGCCCGACGAATATTACGTCCGTTGAGCAAAAAGCGATTAAAGAAGCCGCTGAAAAAAGCGGCGGAAAGCATGTGTACCTTGAAGAAGAACCGAAAGTTGCCGCTATCGGCGCAGGTATGGAAATCTTCCAGCCGAGCGGTAACATGGTTGTTGACATCGGAGGCGGTACGACGGATATCGCAGTTATTTCTATGGGCGATATTGTCACCTCCTCTTCTATTAAGATGGCTGGGGACAAGTTTGACATGGAAATCTTAAATTATATCAAACGCGAGTACAAGCTGCTGATCGGTGAGCGTACCGCTGAAGATATTAAGGTGAAGGTCGCAACGGTTTTCCCAGACGCACGTCATGAAGAAATCACCATTCGCGGCCGTGACATGGTTTCCGGTCTGCCGAGAACGATTACAGTAAACAGCAAAGAAGTGGAAGAAGCCCTTCGTGAATCAGTTGCCGTCATTGTGCAGGCCGCCAAGCAGGTTCTTGAAAGAACACCGCCTGAATTGTCCGCTGATATCATCGACCGCGGCGTCATCATTACCGGCGGGGGAGCGCTTTTAAACGGACTTGACCAGCTTCTTGCCGAAGAACTGAAGGTGCCTGTTCTTGTCGCTGAGAATCCGATGGATTGTGTGGCGGTCGGAACCGGCGTCATGCTTGATAACATGGACAAGCTTCCAAAACGCAAACTGAGCTGATCATAAAACCTCATTCTTGAAAAAGAATGAGGTTTTTTCTGTAAAACCCTTCACGAAAGGGAATGTAAATCCGATAATAAGAAAAAATGCTGATCTTCATTATAGAACAAATGTTCCGGTTAGGCAACTGGAAATCATGCTATTTCAGAGGTGGAAGACTTGTTAAAAGGATTATATACCGCAACGTCCGCAATGATTACACAGCAGAGAAGAACGGAAATGCTGTCAAATAATATCGCAAACGCGAATACATCAGGGTACAAAGAGGATCAAGGTTCAATCCGCGCCTTTCCCGAAATGCTTTTGAGCCGAATAGAAGGCGACAAAAAAACGAAAATCGGTTCCGTCAACACAGGCGTGTACATGCAGGAGCTGAAACCATTGTTCACGCAGGGAAGCCTGAAAACGACCGATCAGCCGACGGATATCGCGCTTATGGAGAATCAAGTTCCCAAGAATGCCGAAACGAATGAAAACGCTGAGCTGTTTTATCCGGTTCAGACTGCGGGCGGCGTCCGCTACTCAAAAAGCAGCACTTTCTCATTAAATGAAAACAATCAGCTTACGATAAACGGAAATCTTGTTTTATCAACAAACGGACAGCCGATTACAGTCGACAATGAAAAATTCACCGTATCAGAAAACGGCACGGTCACAACAAACGGCCGGCCGGCGGGACAGATTGACATCAGAATGGAAGAAGACGTGCGCAATCTGAAACGGGACGGCAATGACCTATACAGCACGGCCGACGGCTCTGAACTGCCGAGTGCGGCGGCGAATCCCCAAGTCTCGTATACCTTAAAACAAGGCGTCTCGGAGCTTTCAAACGTGGACGTGACAAGCACGTATACAGAAATGACGGAAGCATACAGATCATTTGAAGCCAATCAGAAAGTCATTCAGGCTTACGATAAAAGCATGGATAAAGCCGCAAATGAAATCGGCAAAGTGTAATAAAATGGGGGACGTTCAATTATGATGCTCAGATCAATGCTGACGGCTTCAACAGCCTTAAACCAGCTTCAGCAGCAGATGGATACAGTCAGCAGCAACCTTTCAAACAGTGATACGACAGGCTATAAAGCGAGGGACTCCCGCTTTTCCGAGCTGATCAGGCAGCAGTATGATCAAATAGATGATAAAAAGGAAAATTCGCCGAACATGCGGAAAACACCGCCCGGCCTGCGTCTCGGCGCCGGAGCGATGATGACGCCGCAGCTGGATTCAGGGCAGGGAAGCATCAAAAAAACCGACCGTGACCTTGATATCGCGTTCACATCACCATATCAATATCTCCAGGCAGAAGCGGACGGACGGCGGGTGTATACAAGGGACGGCTCACTCACCCTCAAGCCGGCCGGCGGAAATAACCGGGTTCTGCAGCTGATGACGGCGGGAGGCAATCCCATCCTCGATGAGAACGGTCAGCCCATCCAAATTGACAGCTCGCTGACTAAGCTGAAAATCAGCAAAACCGGAACCCTGACAGCTTCAGACCAGACAGGGACCCGTTCTCAGACGTTTAATCTCGGCATCGTCAATGTCAATAACCCTCAGGCGCTTCATGCGGAAGGGGATAATCTGTTTTCCGTAAACGGTGCGGGAGCTTCAGCGATTGAAGAGCTGACCGGCGCAAACCGGCAGGAGATCGGTATGGAGCAGGGGGCGCTTGAAAATTCAAATGTCGATATGTCTAAGGAAATGACCGACTTAATCGTGTCGCAGCGTTCTTACCAGCTGAACAGCCGCACGATTACATTGGGAGACCAAATGCTGGGCTTAATCAACTCAGTCAGATAAAAGAAGGGGCGTTTTGATCAGCCGCGCATGATGAAAAATGCGGCTTTCTCAAAATCGCCCTTTTTTTTGTAGTAATCCGTAATATCCTGAAGCAGCACTTCCAAATCCACCCACGCTTCAATTTTCTGCAGCTCCAGCACGAGCTTCTGCAATCGGTCGTACGGATCTTCCTGAGAGGTATACAGTGTTTTGAGCGCGGCCAGCTTCAGTTTCATGATGTTGTTCTGCACTTTGTCAGCTATGTATAATCCTTTCTGCAGCACGGTTTGTCCTTCGGCGGAGCATCCGGTTTTAAAAAGTGCTCTGACCGCTTCGTATACACAATGAAGGTAGGAAACGGGAGACTCCTTTTCAAAGCGCTGATTGCCCAATACCTTTTTGTAAAAAGGAAGCGCCTCTTTATCTTTTTTCTGAGCGGTCTTTAAAAAACCAAAATTGTAATAAGCATGGCACAGCAGGTTATTGTCATTGATGCGGTCTGTTATTTTTATGGATTCATTGAAGAGCTGTTCAGCGTCTTCATAGCGTGCCTCGTCTATGTAATTTACGGCGAGAAGCAGCTGGCAGCTGAGCGTTTTTTTGATGTAGCCGAATTCATTCTGATAGATCTTCAGCGCTTTGTTGACATATTGAATGGAAAGCGGAGGCGACTTCATCATGTAATAAGCACCCGCTGTTTTATAATAAAATTCAGCGGCTTCAATACGGTTCTGGATGGCCGGCAGGTACTGTTCGGCTTCTTTAAAGCGGCAGACAGCCCGGTTTGGAGTGCCGTTCACCATATGGAATAACCCTTTGAAAAAATAGAAATAATAAGTTAATTCTTGATCCATCTCATCTTTGCGCCGCTTCAGCTCACAGAACAGTTTATTCAAGCCGTCTTTTTTCTCAAACAGCAGCTGAAACCGTGCAAAAAACAGCTGATATCTGAGATTGAGCTTTGCATTCTTTTGTAATTTGGGGAGATGCTGATTGATTTGTTCGTGAAGGGAACGGGCTAGATCGAATTGGCGTTTTCCCATGGCGTCATACCACTCATTCAGCATCCCCAGCGTACGTTTTTCAGTAAACTTAGCAATCATCTTCCAACCTCTTTGCATAGGGTAAAAATCTTTATTTATCATAACACATTAATGGACGAGGCTCATTGCCAGCTGGTTACAGTTTATAGCGCGGTTGAAAAAGAAATTGATTCATAATATACTTCCAAATGTACAGATTGGTTACCACTTATACCTTCTATACATACTATTGTCGATGAAGGAGATGTCAAGAGAATGCTTGATACTCAGCAAATTAAAGAAATTATTCCCCATCGCTATCCGTTTCTTCTGGTAGACAGAATTACGGAAGTCGAAGAAGGAAAACGGGCGGCGGGATATAAAAATGTGACGGCGAATGAAGATTTTTTTAACGGCCATTTTCCTGAATACCCTGTTATGCCGGGCGTATTAATCGTAGAGGCTTTGGCGCAGGTCGGAGCTGTGGCGATGCTGATTAAAGAAGAAAACAGGGGCAGACTCGCGTTTTTTGCTGGGATTGATAACTGCCGTTTCAAAAAGCAGGTAAAACCGGGTGACAAGCTGGAGCTTGAAGTGGACATTACACGTGCACGCGGTACGATCGGACGCGGAAAAGGCGTTGCCAAAGTTGACGGCGAGCTCGTGTGTGAAGCCGAATTAACCTTTGCACTCGGAGAATAAAAATAAACAAATGGGCTTATAAAAAAGCCCATTTCGTGTAGAAAGGGGTGAATGTAATGTGGTCAGAATTTAAAAGCTTTGCGATGAAGGGCAATATCATGGATCTGGCAATCGGTGTTGTCATCGGCGGCGCTTTCGGGAAAATCGTGACGTCACTCGTTGAAGATATCATTATGCCGCTTGTCGGTCTTCTGCTTGGCGGCCTTGATTTTTCAGGACTGGCGGTGACATTCGGCGACGCCCATATCAAGTACGGAAGCTTTATACAAACGATTGTGAACTTCTTCATTATTTCATTTTCTATTTTTATCGTGATTCGCACAATAGGCAAGCTGAGACGTAAAAAAGAAGCTGAAGAAGAAGCGGAAGAAGCCGAAGAAACAGATCAGCAGACAGAACTGCTGACTGAAATCAGAGATCTGCTGAAACAGCGGGCGCATCACAATGACTAGGGCATAAAAAAAGGCTGGATGATTAACGTCCGGCCTTTTTCATGATTATAATTTTTGTTTGAACGCTTCAATCAGCCGGCTGCCTGAGTATCCTTCTTTCACGAGCGACTCCAGAATGCTTTCTGATCCGGGGTGATTTCTTGACACCATTTGACCGTAAATTAAAACTTGTATACTCTTTTCCAGCTCGACGATATTTTTGATGCTTCCCGTCAGCTGGGCGGGACGGTTGCTTTTTTTCGTAATCGTTACAAACACCTTCGCTTCTTTCTGGCTTTTCATCAGCATATCAAAAAAAGAAAAGTGTTCGGCCGGCACCAGAGCTTCAATTAACCAATGGTTTTCACCGTCTTCTTTATTGATAATCAATCCGTCTAAAAGGGGAAACTGTTCAATCGGCCGATCGTCTTTATCTAAACGTTCCACATTCAGATCAACCAGTTTAAAGGTTTTCATCTCTATTTTCACCCCTGTTGTCCATGTTTTTCGTTCATTTATTATAACACATATCACTTTTTCCGGGAAAATGCTGTAAGACATGCTTCATCATTTTTGTAGGCGATCAACATTTAATCATTTCTATTTTTTCATTATAATGTAAAAGAATATAGTCATGGAGAGATGCTTATGAATCAATTGCGCCTGAAGGAAATTTATATAGAAGACGGCTTAAGGCGGGAAGACGATCATTCCTACTTAGTATCCAAAAAGGAAGAGTGCGAGGTGCATCTTAACAGAAGAGGGAATGTCGTCTTTTTGTATGAAACAAAAGACCGCATGGAACAGTATAAAATTCAGCTTTCGCTGACTGATAAAAAGCTGAGTTTTTACTGGTTCGCATGGGACGGCGGAAAGTTCGTCAGGATGTTTGAGAAAAACTGGCTTAAAACGAAACTTTTCTCGCGGCTGCTCAAAAATACATATTACATAAGCGGTCAAAAGAAAAAGTTTTTTTTATCTGAAAGAAAAGCGAAATCATAAGAGAGGCATAAACGGATAACGGTTTTTTCCGCTTTTTGCTTTCTGGAGCTCTTGTACTACAATGAAGCCACCCTCGAAAAAGAGAGGAGGATACGGCTTGTTTAACCACGTGATGCTTGTCGGCCGGCTGACGAAAGACCCGGAGCTCCGTTTTACATCAGCGGGCATTGCCGTGGCTCATATTACCTTGGCTGTCAGCCGCAATTTTAAAAGCGCGTCAGGTGAAACCGGGACTGACTTTGTCAACTGCACCATTTGGAGAAAAAGCGCTGAAAACACGGCATTGTACTGCCAAAAAGGGTCATTGGTCGGTGTGAGCGGCAGAATCCAGACGAGAAGCTATGAAAAGACAGACGGCGTAAAAGTTTATGTGACCGAGGTCATGGCTGATACCGTTCGGTTTATGGATCAAAAACGGAAAGAGCCGCTGGCTGAATAACATGCTTTTTTTCCTCTTTTTCCCGCCTTTTGGCGGGCCCCGCAATACCCCCTTCCTATACGCCAGTCGAAAGACTGGTTTTTTGGTTCGGGATCTAAAAAATGGTTAAAAAGAAGTGATTTTGCTTATAAACACTTAAAATAATTGAATGTTTTAAGATAAAAACTTATAATTACTTACAGATAAGTGACGAAAAAAGGAATGAGGACGTGTATCAAGAAGAAAGACTGATTGCGATAATGGAATATTTGAAACAGCATCGGCGGATCACCGCTGAACAGATATGTTCGCTGCTTCATATTTCAAGAGACACCGCAAGACGGGACCTTGTCAAGCTGAAAGAGCGCGGAGCCATTATCAGAACACGGGGCGGCGCGATTCTGCCGTCTGTGCATCAGGAAGTGCCTGGCTATTCCGGCCGGCTGAAAACCGTTTCTGAAGAGAAAAACAAAATCGGCAGACTGGCCGCCTCCCTGATCCATAAAGGAGACCGGATCATCCTGGATACCTCCACAACCGTGCAGGCCTGCGCCGAACATTTAAATGTCACCGGCTGCACTGTTATTACAAATTCGATCAATCAGGCCGATATCCTCTCTGCAAAAGAGGGAATTGACATTCATCTGCTCGGCGGAAAGCTGCAAAAGGAACACCGGTTTTTATACGGCGCTTCTGTGGTGGAAAAACTGGGGGATTATCACGCCGATAAGGTGCTGATCGGCGTTGTCGGCATCTCGGAAAACGGTCTGACGATACCGCATGAAGAAGACGGCATGGTCAAGCGTAAAATGATCCGACAGGCTGAACAGGTGATTGCGCTGAGCGATCATTCCAAGCTTGGCCGTACGAGTTTTTATCAATATGCAGACCTGCACGAGGTTGACCTGCTGATCACCGATCGGCTGCCTGATCAGGATTTTTGTGATCTGCTCGACCGGCACGGCGTAGAATTGCTTGTAACTGATTCTGAAGAAGAGGATGAGGACATGTGAAACTGATTGCCATAGATCTGGACGGCACACTGCTGAACAGCAGTCATCAAGTAAGCGATGAAAACGAGCGGGCTTTAAGGGAAGCCCGGCAAGCGGGAATTGAAATCGTGGTGTCCACGGGACGCGCGCATTTTGACGTGCACTCCATATTCGAACCGCTCGGCATAAAAACTTGGATTATCAGTGCAAACGGAGCCGCCATTCATGCTCCTGACGGCAGCCTGTACCATTGTGATGCGATTGAAGAAACAAGGGCCCGGGGGATTTTGTCCTGGCTTGAAGAGAATCAATATTACTATGAGGTGTTTACAAACAAAGCCATCTATACGCCTGAAACCGGCAGGGAGCTGCTCGAGATCGAAATGGATCGGGTAAAAAGCGCCAATCCGGAAACCGACCTTTCTATTTTGGAGCAGGCGGCTTCTGTGCAATACAGCCAGTCAGGCTTTGCTTACATTCAATCATACCGTGAGCTCTTTGAGAAAGATGAACGTCTGGATTTTTACAACATTCTCGGGTTTTCGTTTGATGAGCGGAAGCTGAAAGCGGGCTGGGACCGATTCAGCGATCAGAAAGACCTCACCCTTGTCAGCTCTGCCGATCACAATTTTGAACTGTCGTCGCGACATGCTTCTAAAGGGCAGGCGCTTAAACGGCTGGCACAAAAGCTCGGCATTCCGATGGCTGAAACCGCAGCGGTCGGTGACAGCTTAAATGATTACTCAATGCTTCAGGCGGCCGGAAAAGGCATAGCGATGGGAAATGCGAGAGAAGACATTAAAGAGATCGCTGACGCTGTTACATTGACAAATGATCAAAACGGCGTTGCGCATATGATCAGGAATTTACTTTAAAAGGTTTGGCGATACTGTTCACGACTGGCGTGACGCATTCATGGCAAATGCGGCGTAACAGTAAGGACGGCATAAAAGACCGGCTCTTCCGAGAGAGCCGGCCTTTTTGCGTTTAATGTGATTGCGCCGATGCGCTGAGGGTGAATAATTCTTCAAGCTCATCGGACGACAGCTCGGTAATCCAACTTTCACTTTGGATAATCTGATCGTTCAGCGTTTGCTTCGTTTCGAGCATGGCATCAATTTTTTCTTCAATCGTTCCCGTCGTAATTAATTTGTGCACGTGGACGAACCGCTCCTGGCCGATTCGGTAGGCGCGGTCGGTCGCCTGGTTTTCCACCGCCGGATTCCACCATCTGTCATAGTGAATGACGTGATTGGCAGCCGTCAGGTTCAGGCCGGTTCCGCCCGCTTTCAGTGACAAAATCAGCGTCGGGTATTCTTTCTTCTGGAACCGTTCTACAAGGGAATCGCGTTCCTGCTTGGACAAGCTTCCGTTTAAAAACTGAACAGGCTCTCCGAATGTTTTTTCCAGGAGGCGCTTCATCATGTTGCCCATCTGAATGTATTGGGTGAAAATGAGGCAGCTTTCCCCTTGTCCGCGGATCGCCGCCATTAAGTCAAGCAGCTTTTCCAGTTTGACGGATCTCCCGTTTAACAGCTCTGTCTGTTCTTCCTTCAAATAGAGCGCAGGATGGTCACAGATTTGCTTCAAGCGGCCGAGCATGCTCAAAATCAGCGCTTTCCGCTGCATGCCGGTCAGAGAAGCCATATGTTCAAATGTATCTTTGACAAGCTGCTCATAAAGGGAGGCCTGTTCGGCCGAGAGCGGGATAAACTCTTTTTGTTCCAGCTTGTCAGGGAGATTAAGCGCCACTTCTTCATCCCGTTTTGTCCGGCGCAGTAAAAACGGCCGGATTAACTGCTGTAGCTGGTTGATTCTTTTTTCGTCACGGTCTTTTTCAATCGGCAGCACATAGCGTTTATGAAAGCCGGTCAGGCTGCCGAGGTAGCCTTTGTTCATAAAATCAAAGATCGACCAAAGCTCTGTCAGGCGGTTTTCCATCGGTGTTCCGCTCAGCGCGATATGATGGACGCCTTTCAGCTTTCTGATCGCGCGGGACTGCTTCGTATGCGCGTTTTTAATATTTTGCGCTTCATCAAGGCAGATGGTGCTCCATGTCACGGAAGAAAGCTCTTCCTGATCGGCGTGCGAGAGGCCGTAAGAAGTAAGAACGACATCTGCGCCTTGATAGGCCGGGATAAATGCTTCCTCCTTCGGCCGACGGGGTCCGTAATGAAGCACGGCCTTCAGCTGCGGCGCGAAGGTCTGGAGCTCACGCTGCCAGTTGCCGAGCACCGATGTCGGCGCAATGATTAAGGCAGGCGCTTTTTGCCGGCCGCTTTCCTGCACATGAAGAAAATAAGCGATCATCTGAATCGTCTTTCCAAGTCCCATATCATCTGCGAGACAGGCGCCGAAGCCGTTTTCCCGCAGGAAGAGAAGCCAGTTCATGCCGTACACCTGATAAGGGCGGAGCTGGCCCTGAAACGCGGCGCTGACTTCATGCTCCGGCAGATCCCGGGCATCCGTCAGTTTGCGGATCAGGCTTCTGAGCTGCTTTGATAATTCGATCTTGATCCCGGCAAATGCCGATGAGTCAATGATGTCCGTGTCCTCTGCTCCGTTTTCCCCGTGATCCATCAGTTCGCGCGCCAGCACGTCGGACATGTGGAGACCCTCAGATTCCGCTTTTTCCATCAGTTTTTTCATCTGTTTAATAAATTGCGGATCAATTTTCACCCATTGTCCGCGGATGTTGACGAGACGTCTGTTGTTTGCGACAAGCTCATTGAATTCATCCTCTGTCAGCTCAATTCCGTTTGTGGCGAATCTCCAGTTGAAATCAAGCAGGGCGTTCATGCCGACAAAGGACTCGCCCCGCGGGGAGGATGACACTTTTGCTTTGAGCATCATATTGCTTTCCCGGACAATCTGCCACCACGATGGAAGAAGAATCTCCACACCCATATCGACAAGCGTCTCACTCGCTTCCGATAAGAAGATCCAAGCTTCTTCTTCAGAAATGAGCGTCGTTCCCGAATCAAATGAAAGCCAGGGAACCGTTCGGCGGAAGCGGTCCTGT
This sequence comes from Bacillus siamensis, assembly GCF_051628075.1. Classification (NCBI taxonomy): domain Bacteria; kingdom Bacillati; phylum Bacillota; class Bacilli; order Caryophanales; family Bacillaceae; genus Bacillus; species Bacillus siamensis. Next base: position 3,479,079 of record NZ_CP155579.1, on the reverse strand, counting down.
TCACGCGCGATTTTTCCGCTGTATGCCTGCCACGCTTTTTTCAGCCCCTTCAGTCCGTCGAAAAAGGTGATGGCTCCGGTTTTTTTCTCGCGTAAAAACATTTCGATTTTCCAGTCGTCACCGTCAAAATCAGGCTCGTTTAATCGCAGCCCGACGGTAAACGGCGTCAGATCATCATTCCAGCCGATTCCCTCGAGAAAATCATCTTCGTCCAAAAATGAGCCTTTAAACGTATGAACGGCCGGCGAACGGGTTTCGATCTGCTTCCATTTTTCCCGCAGGTCATCATTGTACTGAATGTAGTCCTGAATCGCGGCCGAGAACCAGTCAGCCGTAAAGCCTTCCAGCAAAAGCTCGCGGTCTTTGAAGCGCAGGACGCCGTTTTGCCAAGCCTCATAATCCGGAAGAAAATCGCCGTCGGCTATAAATTCGTATATCGTCGAAGCCGCTTCGATTAATGGTTCCGTTTCCTTTGTCAGCTGAACGGTGCTGAATGAATTGAACGAGTTTTTTCCGAGCAGCTCGACGGTCATCCACGGGCTGAGCAGAACGGCCGGGGTGCCGATGAAGCTGACGTCTTCAAGAAACGTTCCGTAAAAGGTGGACTCATGCCATTGGAACAGATGAGTCTTCATCTGACTGAGCGTAAGCGGCTGTTCTTTCTCGTCATGGCTTGACAGCGTAAATGTCCAATCTTCCATTTGTTCTACATGAATGAAAATTTCCTTAAGACTCGCCATCAATCAACTTTCCTTTCTGCAATTCTTCTTGAAGGGCGCGCAGCCTTTTGTAGCTTGCGCTCAGCTGGCTGATATACCGCTCCCAAACCTGCTGTTTTTTTGCCTTTTTATAAAGCGTCCGCAGTTTTTTCAGATGGCGCGCAGCCTCTTTATAGGCGCTGCGGTTTTTTTGGTCGATAAAAAAGGCCGCCGCCCGGTGATAGGAGGGGATGAGCGCTTCCGGATCATTGGCGGCAATTTCCTTCAAAATGTCCTTTTCGATTTCCCAGACGGAAAAACCGACGAGGCTGTGAATCTCCACCCACTCCGCATACCGCCGTTTTTCGTACAGATACTGGCTGTATTCTGTAAAGGTATAGGGAAGGCAGCCGGAGGCAAACCGTTCAAACAGCTGATCATCCCGTGAGTGCCGCGCATAATCCGCCAGCAGCACAAACAGTTCTCCGATAATATCGCGCATTTCTTTAAACGGCTTATCAAGTTTCGTGTAGTTCACGGCAAGAGGTTCGATCTGACCGTACCATGTTTTCAGCCGTTTCCAGTCTTTTTTCGCGGTGAGCTCACTGAGCCATTGAAAGGTATAAGGCAGCGCTTCGGAAGGGAAGCGTGAAATATCTTCAAAGACCGCTGCATCATCTTTTTGCAAAAAGGCCAAATGAAGCCGGCCGAACCGTACTTCCGGCGAAAAACGGCGTCCGCTTTCCTGTGCGAGAATCTCCTGTTCACGCGCGACCCATTTCGGCCGGTTCAAAAGCGCGCTCCAAACTTCGCCGAATACCCGAAGGCGTTCGTATTGAAAAAGCTCCTCTTTCAGCAGAAGCCTGCGGATCACCGGAGGCGTCCGGTCCAAAAAGGGATCAAGCGAGAAAGACAGGGCATACGTTTTCAGTCGGTCAATGGAGGAGTAAATCGTATCCATCAGCTGTTCGACGTATGGGTTGATGCTGTAATAATCTTTTTCGGCATCCAGTCTGCCAGACTCAATCAAAGTAAACATGTGAAGCCAGACGGCAAGCGCCGAGTGAATCTGATATAAGCTTTTGAGCTCGGGTTTTTTCGGGGCATGTTTTTTGAGCGCTGACAAGTAGCCGTAATAAAGCCCCTGCATCGTCTGGCTTCCGGCCGGCGTCCGCGCCTCCCACAGCGAGAATTCCGAATCAAAAAAAGCGAGCCAGCTTGACAGCGACTCTTCATTCGGCAGCACTTTTTCCTGAAACTGCCGGCGGACAAGCTCCCTGCTTTCCTCAAGCTTTTCTCTTTCCAGCCAATGCTCGGTAAAGGAACCGACCCGTTCAAATTGGGCATATACGTAAAGAAAAACGGCCAGCACATGGCGGCAGATCGCCTCAGACGGGCATGCGCAGCCGCTTTTCACCATGAAAAATAAGTTCAGCGTGACCCTTACAGGCACAACATCCTGCACATACGCGGAAATCTCTGTCGGGGTTTGAACCTGTATACGATAGACGGAATCCTGCCGATATAAAATGAGTGCTTTCTTCATCAGCTGAACATTGTCTTCATTGTAAGGAAGAAGTTCTTTAAGCTGTTCAGCCGCTGCGAGCACATCTTCTTTAGCAATCATATCCTGAAGCATGATTATCGCTCCTAACGAGTCACAAAATAAAAAGATTCCAATTCCTCTATTATATCGCAACACATGGTCCGGAAAAAGTTTTTCCTAAAAAAGGACATAAAAACCCGAGTGTGTCGAATGATGTATTAGAGATTGCAAAACAGCACCCGACAGCATATAATAATCTTGTTTTCAATTTAATGGAAGCCGAAAGGAAACGAATGATGAAGAAAACGAAGTTAGATCAAGAGGAGTTTCTGAAGATTTTAATGCATGCGCACGACATCGGTGAGCAGTCCTCTGAGATGACCACAAAAGAAATGCTTGAGAATTTGATTTCTCATATTAAAAATGGATATGCAACATAAAGTCCCGCGGGCTCTTGACCGCGGGATTTTTTAATCTTCCGCGATACCAGTATTTAAAACGCTTACAAAAATAAACTGAATAGAAGTGTTTGTGTATTTTTGTCGAATATTGTCATTTGAAAAGGTTAGAAATGACAGTTCAAAGCTGTATAATCGTAATTGGAAAAGTTATTGGAGGGAATAGGAATACACGGAAAGTGATATGGAGGTTATATGGGAGAATCCGCAAGCATAAAAGAAATATTCGCAATACTGAGAAAGCGTCTGCTGTTTATACTTATTATCACCGCGGCGGCATCTGCCGCAGGCGGACTCATCAGTTTCTTCGCTCTTACGCCGGTCTATGAAAATTCAACACAAATTTTGGTCAGTCAATCTAAAAACAATCAAAAAGAAGTCCAATTCAATGACGTTCAAACCAACCTCCAATTAATCAACACGTATAATGTCATCATCAAAAGCCCGGTTATCCTCGATGAGGTGATTAAAGAGCTGAATCTGTCCATGACTTCGAAAGAGCTGGAATCAAAAATCACGGTATCCAGCGAGCAGGATTCACAAGTCGTGACGATCGCCGTGCGGGATACGGATGCAAAGCGGGCGGCCGTTATGGCAAATACGGTTGCAGCCGTTTTTCAGGACAAGATCACGGCCATCATGAATGTGGATAATGTCAGCATTCTTTCAAAGGCCGAAGCGGCGGACAGCCAGTCACCGGCAGAGCCTAACCGTAAGCTGAACATCGCGATCGCGTTTGCGGCCGGACTTTTGGGCGGAATCGGTCTCGCCTTTTTGCTGGAACATCTGGATAATACGATCAAATCGGAGGAACAGCTTGAATCGCTGCTCGGCATCCCGATCTTGGGAACGGTTACTTCAATCAGCGCAAAAGACAGCGTTGCCAAAAATTTGAGGATGGCAGAAACCAAACAAGCGGGAGGCGGACAAGTTGACGCGTAAAAAAGACAAGCCGGCAAAACGAAGCGTGATTACGATGTCAGAGCCGAAGTCTATCAACTCGGAACAATATCGGACGATCCGTACAAACATTGAATTTTCTTCCGTCGATACGGAGGTGAAGTCCCTTTTAATCACATCCGCAGGTCCGGAAGAAGGAAAGTCGACTACCGCGGCCAATCTTGCCGTCGTATTTGCCCAGCAGGGGAAAAAAGTACTTTTAATTGATGCGGATCTGCGCAAACCGACGGTTCATTTCACCTTCAAATTGGATAACGGAACCGGTTTAACGTCGCTGCTGTTACAACAGATTCCGTTTCAGAAAGCCGTCCTGCGGGCTGAGGAAGCCAATCTCGATATTTTAACGAGCGGGCCGATCCCGCCCAATCCGGCGGAGCTTTTATCGACGGGGGCCATGAGAGATCTTCTGTCAGAAGCAGCCCTTGTTTATGATAAGGTGATTTTGGACACGCCTCCCGTTTTGGCCGTAGCCGATACGAAAATATTAGGCAGCTATACTGACGGGGCCATTATGGTGATCTCAAGCGGGAAAACGGACAAGGAAAAAGCGGCCAAGGCGAAAGAAGCGCTCGATTATTGCCCGTGCAAGCTCCTCGGGGCCGTGATGAACGGGAAAAAACAAACGAAACACTCGGACTACGCCTATTATGGACAGTAATGTCATAATGGGCGCAGTCCATTCTTTTTAAGAAGGAGGGATTAAATATGATAGATATCCATTGTCACATCCTTCCTTCCATAGACGACGGCGCGGCGGATGATACAGAAAGCCTCGAGATGGCGAGAGAAGCGGTCAGACAGGGAATTGATACGATCATTGCGACGCCGCATCACGTGAAATACCGCTATGACACGGACCGGCATACGGTCAAAGAAGCGGTCAGACTGTTAAACAAACGTTTGAATAAGGAAGGCATTCCGCTCACCGTTCTGCCCGGCCAGGAAATCAGAACAGACGGAGATCTGCTGGCCGGTCTTCAAAGCGGCCCGCTTATCCCGCTCCATGATACAAAGTATGTGCTGGCGGAGTTTCCGGCGGATCATGTTCCGGCCTACGCCGAACGGCTATTTTATGAATTGCAGCTGAGGGGATATGTCCCCGTCATCGCCCACCCGGAGCGGAACAGAGAAATCCGCGAAAACCCGTCCGTCCTTTACAGTCTCGTAAAGAAAGGCGCTGCTGCCCAAGTGACGGCCGGCTGCCTTGCCGGAGCATTCGGGCGGAAAGCGAAGAGCTTTTCGCTGCAGCTTATTGAAGCGAATTTGATCCACTTTCTCGCATCTGACGCCCATAATCTCGGATCGAGACATTTTTATTATCAGGAGGCGCTCGGCGTTCTGAAAAAAGAAGCCGGGGCGGAGCTGATTTACATGCTTACGGAAAACGCGGCGCTTCTCGTTGAAAACAAAGCCGTTTATAAGGAACCTCCGCTGCCTGTGGCCCGCCGTAAGCGCTGGGGTCTTTTTTAACCAACTTCCCTATCCCGTTTAAATGAAGCATAAGCGGCTGTTTTGCAAGATGATCTTTTTATGCTTATGCTATAATCAGCGGCCGGCACCGTTTTTTCTATCATGACCGCAGGCTTCCGGCATTCTGCCGGCGCCGGGATCATATGCTAATAACGGTAAGCTGCCCAGCAGCAATTTCTAAACGGTTGGGGGAACACGATGAAAATAACAGTGATCGGAACAGGCTACGTCGGTCTTGTGACAGGAGTGTCTCTTTCAGAAATCGGCCATGACGTAACATGCATAGATATTGACGAACGTAAGGTTGAGCAGATGAGAAAGGGAATATCCCCTATCTTTGAACCGGGCCTTGAAGATATGATGAAACGAAATATCGGCCGGCATCGGCTGGCCTTTGAAAAGAGCTACGAAAAAGGGCTTGCGGAAGCAGAGGTTATTTTTATAGCGGTCGGAACGCCGCAAAAAGAAGACGGACACGCAAACCTTACCTATATTGAAAATGTCGCCGAACGGATTGCCGAATCTATTTCTAAAGATGCGATCGTCGTGACAAAAAGCACGGTTCCCGTGGGAACGAATGACAGGATCAGCGAAGTTATTTATTCACGGCTGAAATCGGATGTGAATATTTCAATCGCCTCAAATCCGGAATTTCTTCGTGAAGGTTCGGCGATTCACGATACCTTTCACGGCGACCGCATCGTAATCGGAACTGAAGACCGGCAGACGGGAGAAACGCTTGACCGGGTTTTCGCGCCGTTTGCCATTCCGGTTTATCATACGGATATCAGAAGCGCCGAGATGATCAAATATGCATCGAACGCTTTTTTAGCGGCAAAGATCAGTTTTATTAATGAAATTTCCAATATATGCGAAAAAGTCGGTGCGGATGTGGAATCAGTCGCACACGGAATGGGATTGGATAAACGGATCGGCAATCAATTCTTAAGAGCCGGCATCGGCTACGGGGGTTCCTGCTTTCCGAAGGATACAAATGCCCTCGTGCAGATCGCGGGACATGTGGAGCATGATTTTGAATTGCTGAAGTCCGTCATTAAAGTCAACAATAACCAGCAGTCCATGCTGGTTGATAAAGTGCTGAACAGGCTCGGCGGAGTTACGGGAAAAACCATTGCGTTATTAGGGCTGTCTTTTAAGCCGAATACCGATGATATGCGGGATGCGCCGTCCATTGTCATTGCGGATCGTCTGGCGGCTCTTGACGCCCGGATGACAGCGTACGATCCGATCGCTTCGTTCCGGGCTTCCGAGCTGCTTCCGGCCGGGGTTTCCTATCGGGAGTCTATAGAGGAAGCGGTCAGGGGAGCGGATGCCGTTCTGATTTTGACAGACTGGGAAGATATTAAGCATTTTCCGCTTGAAGCCTACAAAGAGCTGATGGAAACTCCGGTTATTTTCGACGGGAGAAACTGCCACTCGCTTAAAGAAGCGGAACAGGCGGGCGTGGAATATATCTCAATCGGAAGAAAAGCCGTCCTGCCTCAGACTGATTCTGTCACTTGAAAGGCCGGCGTCCGCGCCGGCCTTTATCATATTTATAATGATGATACACGGCAAAGGAGACGGTTATTGATAACCGGCTCCTTTTTTTAGGGAATTTATCATGGATATATAGAGGAGATCTGTGAATGAACGTGCCGGTTTCATGAGTCTTTTGGCTTTGGTGAAGAGCACCTCGGCTGTTGAAAATAAGCCGTTTAACCTATTTAAGCCGCTTTCTGTCTATTTTAAAATATAATATATGGAAATATAGTATGGAAAAGTCTGTGCTTTTTGTACGACTTTTTGCGTAAGACGAGGTGAAAACAGATGAGCCATTCAAGCACATTAAGCCATATTAACAGCACAATCAGCCATAAACTGGGCGAGATCGAACACCAAATTGATAAATTAAAAGAAGCGAAGAGAGATATAGAATCTCTGCAGGAAGAGGGCATGTCTGAAATCAAAGACATCCTCAGACCGCATCTGGATCATCATTGGACCGGCACTTTCGCTGAGGAATTTGATGAGCGGCGCGATCAGGCCCATACAGAGGCATACAGAATCGTTACAGACAAATACGACGGGTATATTTATCAGATCGGCTTAAAGATGACACAGCTTGAAATTGAAAAAGGAGGGCTCCTTGCCGCCAGAAGCATCGCCAGAGAAGCAGAGCACCTGCTGACGCTTGGTGAAGAAGCCGTTGACGCCGTGGGAGACAAAATACAATCAATCAAAAGAAGCTGGAGTTGGTTTTAATGACAGAAATAAAACTCAAATACGGAGCCGTCATGAAACAGCTTGAATCCGTCAGCAGCGCGCTGGAGGATGTTTCGATCGGGAATGCGGGTTCAAACGGGAAAAACAAGCTTGACTATACCTCCAAGTACCACTCCCGCGAGGCAAAGCTTGTATCCATGATCAGCGAATATAAGCAAGCCGTTCATAAGAACATCGCGGACGTAAAAGACAACGTAGATTCCCTGAAAGAACAGGACGAGGCGATCGCCGTAAAATAACGAAAGAAAGGACTTGCTGATGAGCAAAGTGTTTGAATCACAATCGTTAACGGATGAAGCAGACAAGAGAAAGAAACAATACGAAGCTCTTGAAGAACAGCTGAATGCGCTCAAAAAAGCCTTTCAAGGCATGGCTGATCTGGGTGATGCTTTAAAAGGGAAAGGCGCAGACAATATAAAGGATTTCTTTCAGGGACAAGCGGAAATCGCCGAAAGCTGGCTGACGCTTGTTTCTGCTCAAATTGCGTTTTTAAACGGCATTTCAGGTGATATTAAAGATCAAGAACTCAGCGATTCATATGTGGAGACTTCGTTTTTGGAGCATGAGCTGCCCAACTCGGACTTGAAGGCTTCAGAGATTGTCTCCGCCCATAAAGCCGAAATCGACTCCATTTTGTCAGGCATCAGCGATATTATTCATCTCGACACGTATACGCTGGATGATTACGCAGATAAAATGGGTGATGCCCAGAAAACCAGACGTGACACGATCACGGCAGTCGATAAGCTTGATGAATCCCTGACCACTGAATATCAAAATTTAGAATCTCTGGACAACGCGGTTCTCAGCAAATATTCCGTTCTCATGCAAGCCACCAGCAACGGGAAAAACGCATCCCCTATGTACTATGACAAAAAAGCCTTCCACAGCAATGAAATCTACAAAAGCGTCATTGAAGCAGAAAAGCAGGGAACGGACTATATTGATGCAAAAGCCCAGCAGGCCGAAGCAAGACGGCTTCAGGAAAAGGCTGAAGAAGAAGCCAATAAACCATGGTACGAAAAAACATGGGACGGAATCTGCGACTTTACCGGAGAAGTCACTGGCTATTATGATTATAAAAGAGCAGCCGAAGGCGTCGATCCGGTGACCGGAGAAAAACTCTCCACCGCAGAACGCGTCACAGCGGGAGCGATGGCCGCCGCCGGATTCATACCAGTCGTCGGCTGGGCGGGACGCGCTTTCAAAGGCGGAAAAGCCATCTACAAAACCGGAAAAACCGTCATGGCCGCAGAACACGCTTTAGACGTCTATAAAACCGGAAAATCCTTAGACATTCTCAAAATGACAGAAATGGGCGCATACGGCCTCGTCGCCTCAAACGGTTTCTCAGAAGCCGTCACAGGACGGGATATGTTCGGAAACAAAGTGTCTGAGGAGAAGCGGAAGCAAGGAGCACTGGAAGCGGCGTTGAGCTTGGTTGGTGCCGGTGCATTGGCGAAACATGTAAACAAAGGCATCCCGCTTGCAAAATCGCCACAAGCAGCAAAAGTTGAAAAAGGGAAAAAGATTCTAGACCAAGTAAAAGAATTCAAAGTCCCAACGAATGTAAAAATTCGCGTCCACAAGACTGTCACACCGGATGGCGCAACTTTCCCAATCATTCATGCTGATGTGAAAACGAAAGCTGTGAAAGATCTTGGGATTGTGAAGATGGCGGGCAAATGGAATAATGACGGAAAATACGATCGAATTAGAGGATATAAAGGCAGAGAACTTTCAAACTACGATAATAAGTATTTAATTGATCCTAGGCTTGTAGTAGAGATGAATTTTAAGGGGAAAGGGAAATCTGGGACAAATGCTGCTGGCTGGGAGAGAAATGCGAAAAAGTTTTTTAACACGCTGCTAAAAAGTAATCCTGAGTTTTGGAGTGCTGAAAATACTGCTAAGATTAAAAGAGGAAGAGTCCCAGTTGTTGATGAACAATTTATAAAACACTTTCCACAGTATGCAGATTACTTAAAAGACCCAATGAGACATCATCATATTGGAGAAGGAGGCCAGGCCGCAGCTTTACCTAAAAGCCTTCACCCTGGGTATGGTGGTATTCATAATGTTGAGAAAGAATGGGGAATTACTGGGGTAGACGATCAAATTGCGAATAGACTAGAAACATTCAGAAAAGAATCAGGAAGGTGACACGATGTTATTACCCGAAGAATTTAATCGAAGTTGGGATGTTAATAAAAATGGTCCGATATTAAAGTTTCCATATGATGACTTAGTAGAGACTCCTTTTTCGGAAGAATTTAAAAAATTTATTTCTTTAGGAGGTTTACCTGAAACCCCTCCGCCATATTTGGATTTCACTTCTTTTCAAACATCATTTAAACCAATTACAAGTATCTTTGATGTGTCGGAAGCGTTTCGAAAATATTGGTTGTTAGGTTCTACTGGTTCCGGAGATCCAATTTGTATTATAGAAAATAACGAGAGAATTGTTTATTTAGATAATGGTAATGAATATAAAGAAGTATTTATTAACTCTTCAATAAATCAATTTGCAGAAAGTATACTGCTTTTCTCAGAAATGATTGACAAAGCTATTCAAATTAATGGAGAAGATGCTTTTATCGACAATGATATTCCTGAATATGTAATTGAACGGTTGAAAGAAGAACTGAAAAGAGTAGACTCAAATTGTATAAATGAAGGGAACTTCTGGGGTATTGAAATAGAAAGTTTATATGAATAATGAATTTTCATTTTGATGCGTTGAGACCTGATCAGAGAAAGATGTCCTATCGAAGGATATTATTTCACCTCATATAGTTAAAGTAAATGATTGCTTTATTCTGGATTTAGCGTATGAGTTTACTGATAGTCCTTTAACTTATGCAATTTATGTAATGGATAATAATTGGAACGTCATTTGAAATAAAAATTTCCTGAGCATAAATTTGTTATGAAAAAGCAGGTATTATACTGTACCTGCTTTTTAGTTTTTACTCTTTTTATGAACATTGGAGAGAAACCTTAATTAAATATATTACTTGGAGTTACTAATTGATTAAAAAACGATAGAACTCCTACCTGGATTGGTTTTACGCCTTTCAGGTTTTTTATAGGTATGGAACTAAAGAGGGGAATAAAACAAAAAGCCTTCTTTTTAGCAAAGAGGCGGAGGCTACAGAGGAATTATGGGAAAGGTGGTTAAATAAATGAGTAGTTACGGTAAATATAGCGATTTAGTGGAAGAGGTAATTGACTTTATTAAGCACGGAGAATTATTTAAGAATAATAATCGGAATTTGTCTGATATTACACTTATAGAAGATTTTGAGATAGCGCAACAATTAGCGTGGTCTCAAGATACTGATGAAGTTGAAGTAGTTTGGCAAGATGTAAAATTAAATGAAAGCGGACAGTTATTGGGGATAATTTTAAGTGATGATCACTTAAAAACATTAGATGAAGAATTGTCGAATATTTTCAATTCTGATGATAACTATTCTGAAGATTTCATTCCTATGGATTTTTGGGATATTGCTGAAGAAGTAGAGTCAGATCTGTATAAATGTGCAATCAATCGTCTAGTAAACGGTAATAAAGACAATCTTTTTGAGAAAATGTTTCAAGTGTATAAAACAGGCGGATGGCCTTGTGGATGGAAAGGTATATATCCTGAAGGTCAATTAGTCGCTTTTATACCCCCTAAAGATATGAATGATTAGTTTATTTGGGGTGTACCCAGAAGGAGATTGAACCGGAAGTTATAGCATTGAACCTTATAAAAAATAAAGCTTAGGAAATGAATAGTTGCTAACAGAGGTTCTCATGGTAAGTAAATATATTAAATTAGATGTTCTAAAAGCTAATATGCATTCCGGAGATTAACATTAGGAGATGCATTGGTTTACTGATGTATTAGAATTACTATATATAAAAACTTGCTGTGTTGTATCGGCAAGTTTTTTTAGAATGATGAAGCTTTTTAAAGATAGGCCAACAAAGTACAAGGAGCAACTGGATGGACAGAGATCAAATTTCTCAATTTCAGCCACTAAAAATCTGTAATGGCTGGTCTGTAGTACTGAACAATGTAAACTCAAAAAATAGAATAGAAGAATTTGAACTGCTAATACTGCAAAATGAAAAACATAATGCTGTTATTAAGGCAATATTTAAAAATGATCAATACTATGTCAAAGTAGCGGGTTTAAAAACAGAAAAGATTTATGAAGAAAAATCTTTTAATGAAATAGAGCAATTATTAGAAGAGTTAGAATATCGACTCTGGAGTGTGGGAAGTGGAGTTTTAGAGGGTTTCCATCCGCTAAGCCAAAAGGTTCCCAATTTCTTAAGGCTTAGGATACCAACTGGTTGGACTGTTGATTATATTTCATTAAAAGATACTGACCCTAAGACTCTAGAGGCAAATGATGATGCGTGGTTATTTGACTTCAATCAAGATCTTCTGCAAATCTCTCATAAGGCAAAAAACTTGTTGCTTGACGTAGGATGGTACCCAGAAGGGGATCCAACCGGCAGTTATGGCATTGAACTGATAAAAAACGGAGATTGGGAAAATCCTTTAGAGGATATTATGTGTACAGGACTTAAAGAATTAACAACACAATTGGATCATATTTTTATGAAAGAAATGAAAAATGAATACTAGAAAAAAGCACCTGTCCAGGTGCTTTTTTCTACAAATGAGGAACCACAAGACCTCCATACAAAAACGCTGCGATAATCAGAAAGGCCGGATGCAGCTTGAATTTTGTCAGGGCAAGGAGCGAAATCCCCGCAATGACTAGTGATTGAATCCAGCCGATCGCTTTGATGCCGTCTGCGCCGATTTGCCACGTAAGAATGAGCATCATGACGGCGATGACGGGCTGGACGGACAGCGTCATGCCTTTGATGACGGGTGATTGGCGGAAGCGCTGAATGATGCGAAGCAGCACGATCAATGCGAGCGCCGACGGTACGACGGTTGCGATCAGCGCAATCAGGAAGCCGGGCCATCCGCCTGCGCTGTAGCCTACATACGCGGCGATTTTAGTGGCGATCGGGCCGGGTAATGCGTTCGCAAGGGCGAGCATGTTTGAGAATTGATCGTTTGAGAGCCAGCTGTATCTGTTGACGACTTCTTCAAACATGAGCGGGATAGACGCAGGGCCGCCGCCATATCCGAGTACATTTGCAATAAAAAACGCCATAAATAAATAGATCATCATCATGAAGCCGACATTCCTTTATCTTTTGAACGTTTATTTGTGATTTTGTCTTTCAATTTAAAATGAAACGCGCCGTATGCTAAGAAAATAATAATGACAAAGCCGGGATTGATCTGCAGTGTTTGCAGACCGATAAAAGCGATGATAAAAAACAGGATGCCGGTGACCCAGCCGAAACCTTTTAGCGCTTTTTGGCCAAACTCGTACGCCATAATGCCGAGCATGACGGCGATCACCGGCGTGACGGCGCCAATCATGCCGGCAACAACCGCTGAATGGCTTAACACATTAACAGCGGCAAACAAGCCTACCATCGCAAGGCATGTAGGCAGAATGTGGGCGAGGGTTGCCAAGATTGCGCCTAACGTGCCTTTCAGCTTAAAGCCCAAGTACGCGGCCATTTTTGTGGCAATCGGTCCGGGAAGCGCATTTGCGATCGCTAATATTTCTCCGAATTCATCATCATCAATCCATTTGTATTTATTGACGGCTTCATGGCGGATGAGCGGAATCACGGACGGGCCGCCCCCGAATCCGAGAATGCCTGTTCGCACCATTGCCGCCGTAATGTCCCAATAGGGGTTTTTCATTGCCGTGTCCTCCTTACAGCTTCATGCCCATTCTGCTTTTATACCGCTTAATCAGCATTTGGCAATCGACGCTGACGACGCCTTTTTGCGTATAGAGCCGTTTTGTCAAAAACTCTTCCATCTCCTGATCATTTGCGAAAATGCCGTGCATATGCAGCTTGCTCGGTCCGGTCATGTGATAAAGGCTTGTCACGGCCGGCTCCTTTTCAAGCTTTAACGCTGTTTCCTCCAAATACTGCGGCTCCACCTCCACATTAAAAAACACGGACACATGGCGGCCGATTTTCGCCGGGTTGATGACAGCGGTGAATTTTTCAATTACGCCGGCATCCATTAAATGCTGGATGCGGTGCTGAACCGCCACACGCGACAGATTAACCCGCTTTCCTAAGTCTGTATAGGAAATCCTCCCTTCCTCGTGCAAAATCGAGAGAATATGTTTATCCGTTTCATCAAGTACAAGGTTCGGAATGCTGTACTCATGTTCCAATCGGCTTCACCTTCCTTCATCTGGTAGACATTATTGTATCATGAAATCTTACGGTATGAAGGATAAATTTTTTAATTGTTTTCGTTACGTAATAAATATTGATTTTTTCTTATCGAAAAGAAAATAGTGTGTGAGATTTTCTCTCAGAAAAGTGGATGCCGTCGGTGCTGCTTTTTATACTTGAGAAAATTTGTAAAGGGGCTTGCCATGAATACTTCTACCATCGGAACGAAACAAATGGTCGTCAGTCCGCATTATCTTGCTTCCCAGGCGGGGGCCGGCATTCTTGAAAAGGGCGGAAACGCGTTTGATGCAGCGGTGGCGGTCAGCGCCTGCCTAGCAGTCGTGTATCCGCATATGACGGGGCTTGGCGGAGATTCATTTTGGCTTACTTACCATCAAGAAACGGGCCGAATCAAAGCTTACAACGGGAGCGGCCGCTCAGGAAAACATGTGACGAGAGACTTGTATCGAGGCAGAGAAGCGATACCGATGCGCGGTACAGGAAGCGCCATTACCGTTCCGGGAATGGCGGACAGCTGGGATGCCGTGCTTTCGGCGTACGGGCGTCTTTCGCTCGCTGAGGTGCTGAAGCCCGCCCTTGATTATGCGGCAGACGGATTCCCGGTGTCCGCCGACCAGTGCGCCCACACAGAACGAAATCTCGCTCTTTTAGCCTCAACGCCTTATACCTCAGCCATTTTTACGAGAAACAAAAAAGCGCCCATGCCCGGCGAGCGGTTTGTCCAAAAGGATCTGGCGGCCAGCTTGGAGCAGCTTGCCGAAAAAGGCAGGAGCGCTTTTTACGAAGGGGATATCGCCCAAAGCATCACATCATTTCTGCAAAATAACGGCGGCCGTCTGACGCTTGATGACTTTAAAGCCCATCGCGGCGAGTGGTCGGACCCGGTATCCTCTGATTACCGCGGGTACCGCATCTATCAGGCTCCCCCGAATTCACAGGGTTTTACAGGCTTAATGACACTCAATATATTGGAAAACTATGATTTTTCTAAGATCGAACACGGCTCCTTTGAATATTATCATTTGCTGATCGAAGCGCTGAAAAAGAGTTTTCAGCATCGGAATGAAGTGCTGACTGATCCGGCGTTTTCTCATATTCCGCTGGATCGGTTACTGGATAAACAGTATGCAAAGCAGTTGGCGGAAGAAATCGGTTACACGGCTGCGCCGGCGGTAAGCCGTCCGGTCGGAAGCGACACTGCTTATGCCGCCGTCAGAGATGCGGAAGGAAATGCCGTTTCCTTTATACAGAGCCTTTATTTTGAGTTCGGGTCAGCCGTTACGGCGGGGGAGACGGGCATTCTGCTGCAAAATCGCGGGTCATTTTTTTCGCTGGATGAATCTCATGTCAATACGCTCGAACCCGGCAAACGGACCTTCCACACCCTCATGCCGGCGATGGCCTGTAAAGAAGGGAAGCCGCACATCCTGTACGGCACCCAGGGAGGAGAAGGCCAGCCGCAAACTCAGACGGCGCTGATTACACGCATCATAGATTACAACATGGACCCGCAGCAGGCAGTCAGTGAGCCGCGCTGGGTGTGGGGACGGACATGGGGAGAGGCGTATGAAGGGCTGAGGGTCGAAAGCCGGATCAGCCGTGAAACGAGAGAAGCATTAAAGCGAAGCGGCCACCGCGTCGAGACGGTTAGCGATTTTGACCGGATCATGGGACACGCGGCAGCGATCGTCATTGATGACGAAGGTTTTCTCCAAGGCGGTGCCGACCCGCGCGGCGACGGAGCGGCCGCAGGAGTATAGAGTTACGCTAACTGATGAAAAAAAATAAGCACGCCAAGCGCGGCAGATAAACCCGCGTAAAACGAATCGTACACATATTGCTTTTTCTCCCGCCGGTGCCGCCGCTCCATTAAGCCGCTGCAGCAAAAAAGCATGGAAACAACTCCCGCAAATACGTACATTTCATCGAATAATGACACCGCTGCGATGCCTGAAATAAGCAGTGTGATTTCGATTAATCGATGTGTGCTGTTTATCGGTTTCTGCTTTTTAACAGGCTTTGGCAAATGGAGAACTTTGTCGGCAAATACGTGAAACATAAGGCTGAGCAAAATAAATACGGCTGAAAAAATCAGTAACTGAATGAAATCCATCGTCTGCCCCCTAAAAATGTGTCACTCGTTTCATACGGATGAGGACCTTGTAAGTTTTAATCTTTTATAAGACATTAGACTGAGTTAAATGGTTAACAGATAAAAAAAGACCCCTTTTAAAAGGGGTCTTTTTGACTAGTTTCTTCTATTATAAAGGTTCCTGTTTCAGGTCGGGCGGACAAGCGTATATGTCTTCCCGAGTCTGGCGTATTCATTCCCCGCGAGCCTCGCCGCCGGCTGCAGTTCATCGGTCCGTATGTAGCCTTTATCGGCATCATATACTTGATCATTCAAATGAAAACAAACGACTCTGCCGATGATGAGATCTGTCGTCGTTTCCCCGCCGTCATTTTGGAACGGAAGGTGGCGTTCGAGTATACATTCAAATCTGACCTTCGCTTCTTTTATACCGGGAACGCTGATGCAGGTGCTGTCTGTCACGGAAAGGTCTGTCATGTCAAGCTCGCTGACATCAGGGCCAAGCCTCGCTGCTGTTTTGTTAATGTCTTCAATGATGGACTCATCACTGACATGCACGACGAATTCCTGATGAGCGATGATGTTTCTCGCAGTGTCTTTCTGCTGCCCCTCCGCGCGGTTTACAGAAATGGCAAGAAGCGGCGGATCTGCGGAGACAACGTTATAAAAACTGAAGGGCGCCGCGTTTACGGCGCCATTGATAGATGAACGCGTAGTGACAAATGCAATCGGCCGGGGAACTACTGTGCCCGAAAGCAATTTGTAGGTATCTTTCGCGTTCAATTCGTCTGCTCGTAAGATATGCATCATGTCAGCCGCCTTTCTTTTTCGTATGACCTGATTATACCGAAAGAAAATTCGGAAGCACAACAAAAGAAACCCGGCTGCATATCTTATTTCGTGGCATATATCTGTTTGAGGAAAAAGGCTTCCGTTTAGCCGGCAGCCTATTTACAAGTGATATTAGGTTGTTGGGGGATTACTTCTTATAGTTTTTCTTTACAACCCAGACATTTCCGTCTTTCCAGTACTCTGTTTTGGTGCAGTAATCGTCTTTTTTATGGCTTGGTTTTTTAGTAGAACGGTAAGGTTTTTTCTGAGTGCGTTTTTTCTTGCGGCGGCACGATTTTTTCTGACTGCGAGATTTTTTGTGAGAACGGCACGATTTTTTACGGCTGCGGGATTTTTTGTGAGAACGCGATTTTTTATGGCTGCGGGATTTTTTGTGAGAACGCGATTTCTTGTGGCTGCGGGATTTTTTGTGAGAACGCGATTTCTTGTGGCTGCGGGATCTTTTGTGAGAACGTGATTTTTTATGGCTGCGGGATTTTTTGTGAGAGCGGCATGATTTTTTATGGCTGCGAGATTTTTTGTGAGAACGTGATTTCTTGTGACTGCGAGATTTTTTATTTTTGCGGGATTTTCTTTTCTTACTGCTTTTTGGTTCTTGGTACAAATAATCTTTCAATCCCTCGGTGCTTGCGGATTTTACTGCTTCTTCGATATCAGAATGGGAATAGTGGCCCATTTTGAAACCTCCTCTTGATATATGTTTTAAGGATGCGATCCTTACTACCACATAGTACGCATGGATAAAAAAAGTGTATGTGTGTTCCGCTGAGTTTTATCGAAAAAGCACAGCCTAAATTAATACAAGGAGGTTTTCAGGTGAAAGACCAATCAGCATTGCCTTTATACCAGCTGTTTATTCACCCGAAGGACTTGTTGGAGCTGAAAAAAGACATTTGGGATGATGATCCGGTGCCCGCGGTGCTGAGAGTAAATCAAAAACGGCTTGACATTGATCTGGCGTACCGCGGCTCTCATATTAGAGACTTTAAGAAAAAATCGTATCACGTCACTTTTTATTCGCCGAAAACATTTCGCAGGGCTAAAGAAATACATTTAAACGCCGAGTACAAAGATCCGTCGATGATGCGGAATAAGCTGTCTCTCGATTTCTTCGCGGAGCTTGGAACGCTGTCACCAAAGGCGAATTTCGTATCCTTGCAGATCAACGGCAAATATGAGGGTGTGTACCTTGAGCTGGAGTCAGTGGATGAATATTTTCTGGCGAAACGGAACCTGGCTGACGGCGCTGTTTTTTACGCGGTGGATGATGATGCAAATTTTTCCCTCGTCAGTGATTTGGAGCGGGACACGAAAACATCGCTCGAACTTGGCTATGAAAAGAAAACGGGAACGAAAGAAGACGATTTTTATCTGCAGGATATGATTTATAAAATTAATACCGTGCCGAAGTCAGAGTTCAAGGGAGAGATTGTCAAACACTTGGACGCGGATAAGTATTTGCGGTGGCTTGCGGGCATCGTGTTTACCTCAAACTACGATGGGTTTGTTCATAATTACGCCTTGTACCGCAGCCATGAAACGGGACTTTTTGAAGTCATTCCGTGGGATTACGATGCGACGTGGGGAAGAGATATTCACGGTGACCGGATGGAGGCTGATTATGTCAGAATACAAGGATTTAATACCTTGACTGCAAGACTTCTAGATGAACCGTATTTCCGCAAAGCGTACAAACAGCTTTTGGAAGAGACGCTTCAGACCCGGTTTACTATTGAACATATGAAGCCGAAGGTCATGTCGCTGTATGAGCAGATCAGGCCGCATGTCGCAAAGGATCCTTATAAAAAAGATGAGCTTGACCGCTTTGACCGGGAGCCTGATGTGATTTGCGAATACATTAAGGAACGGTCCGCTTTCATCAGCAGCGAGTTAGAGCAGTGGAATATCTGATTGAAAGGAAGAAAGATTTTTACAAATAGGCTGGTGAACCAGTTCCCGAAAAGAATCGGGATACGTATATATGCATTATGTTTGATATTAATGAGAAATATGACTAGGAGGACAATAGATGAAACGCAATACGAATCGGCATCGGTCTGATGACAACTTTCTGCATGCGATGGAAGGAAAAGTGATTACAGTCTATCGGGGAGGCCCGGAGTCCAAGACAGGAAGATTGGCAGACATTCAATCGGATTATATCGCTCTTCAGGTTGATAATAAAATCGTTTACTATCAATGGAAGCACGTGAAAAGCGTAACGGAAAATACGAGTGAGACCTTATCGCCGGTTGAGCCGGCAGAATGCGAGAAAGCTGATGATTTTCAAGACTTGATCAGCAGGATGACCAATCGCACGGTGCAATTGAATCAGGGAGGTCCGGAATCGAAAAGAGGAAAGCTTCACGAAACAGGGGATGATTTTCTCGTGCTGGAAACGGAAGATGACGGAATCGTCTATTTTAACGCCGACCATGTCAAAAGCATCAGCGCCGAACAAGAAGAGGACGGCCAAGAGGAGGAGCGCCCGGAATTTGAAATGGCTGATGATTTTCACGGCATATTTAAACGCCTGATCCACAAATGGGTTTCCATCAACCGCGGAGGCCCTGAAGCTGTTGAAGGTATACTTGTGGATAATTCTGACGGCCACTATACTCTTGTGAAAGATAAAGAAGTGCTGCGGATCTATCCTTTTCATATCAAGAGCATCAGCGCAGGGGCAAAAGGAGCGGCCAAAAAAGACGAGAATAAAGATGAGAAAGAGTGCGCTGAAGAAGAATCACATGAAGAGCAGCAGACTTCCTCTAAAAAATCGAAAAGATCATCAAAGTCCGGACGATCCTCAAAACGGGAAAAAGATGAATCTTATAGCTACGCCACTGTATTAAGAACAATAGATTACCGGTGGAAACACGGCCGTAAATGACCGGAAAGATTGTCCGAAAACGAGGGGAGGGGAGGATGAAATGGCTGGGTTAAGCAGATTTCTGGATAAACAGGTCGATATTGAGATATCGGGAAATACAACATTTTCAGGAACTCTTTTGGATATCGGTCATGATATCATTGTGATCTACGACGGCCGGACTTTTCTTTATATCCCGCTGCTGCATCTGCAGCGGATGACTTTGACTGTGCCGGATGATGAGAATAAAGGGCCGTACACAAGAGAAGAAAGTCCGCATCCTGAAAAACAGGAACATTCATTTTCTTACCGGAATACCCTCCAGCATATAAAAGGCAGATTTACAGAAATATTCGTTACGGGAGACCGGTCCATTCATGGGTATGTAACAAGTGTTTTAAACGATTATTTTGTTTTCTTCTCTCCGGTTTATAAGACGCTTTTCATCTCAATGCATCATTTAAAATGGCTGACACCATATTCCGATGAGCAGACGCCGTATACATTAAACAGCTCAGAACTGCCGGTCGTTCCCGCTAGTGTGCCCCTTGTCCGGAATTTTGAGGAGCAATTAAAAAAATATACCGGCAAATTGATTATTCTGGATTTAGGAGATATACCGAATAAAGTGGGGCTGTTACAAGACGTCTCAGATAACATTCTTGAATTGACCAATGCGGACGGAGATACGGTCTTTTGGAAATTGAATCATTTAAAAACCATGCACCTCCCATAAATGATAAAACTGCCTCTCTTATACAGCAGGCAGTTTTTTTCATCGGAGCTAAAGATATATCCAGCTGATCCAAACATATAAAACGGTAATGGTAAACACAACGGTGAGAGGGACAACGACAATGGTCGTTTTGATATATTCTGACCAAGAGACTTTTTCGCCGTGCTGTCTGATGATATGCATCCAGATCAGTGTGGCTAATGTCCCGATCGGCAGAAGCAATGACCCGATATCACTGCCGATAATATTAGCCAAATAAATGATTTTTACGGTTAAGGGGTCAATTGACATTTCAGTTAATGTCAAGGTGCTGATCATTAGGGCAGGATGGTTATTAAACAAATTAGAGAGGACGGATGTAGCAATACCCATAATAGATGCCGCGTGGGCAATGCTTTGTGAGACATAAGGCTCAATATACTGAACAAGCAATGCGGTCAGTCCGATATTATGCAGTCCGTAGATGATAATGTACATCGTGAAGGCAAAAACAAAGATATGCCAGGGCGCTTTCTTTAATAAGTCTGCCGGACTGATTTTCAAATGAAACCATCTCCAGGCAAGCAGGATGACTGAACTGATGACTGCCACAAGTGAAACGGATATGCCGCTGTATGAAGCGGCAAACAGACTGACCCGCACTAACAATACAAACGCCAAAACACAAAACATGATTTTCGTGCGGCTGTTTTGGGCCTGATCCGGCGGAGGCAGGAGCGGATGATATCTTTTGTGTTCCAGTGAATCAAAATGAACCGGAATATCGGGGAGCTGTTTCGGCAAGCGGCGGTAAAAAACAGCAAACAGCAGAAAGGCCATAAACACGAGCCCCAGCGTGCCGGGGATAAACATCATATTGGTGTACAAATAAAGGTCCATGCCTATCATTTTGAGAGAAATTAAATTGACGATATTACTGACGCCGATAGGAGTGCTTGCCGCGGTCGCGATTAAGACGCCGCTGATTAAATAGGGCGTTTTATGATGTTTTTTAAGTCCGAGATACTTTAATACCAACAGTAAAATAGGAGTGGTGATTAAGACGCTGCCGTCATTATTCAGAAAGAGCGTCATTGAAAAACAAAGCAGGTTGGTCAGCCAAAACAGCCGGATGCCTGATCCTCTGGCGCGATGGAGCAGCTTGGCTGCCGCCCAATTAAAAAAACCGAAGCTTTCGAGCGCGATCGCCATAATCATTGTGGAAATAATGGTGATCGATGCTCCGGTGACTTTAGACCCTATATCTCCTAAATCATGAAAGGAAACGGTTCCGCATAACAAAACGAAAATGGCGCCCAGCGATGCCGGAACGGCTTCATTTAATCCCCGGGGTCTCCAAAAAATAAGAATAATGGTCACAAAGAAAGAAATCAGGGTCAATATGACGCTAATATGTGTAATGTGTTCTGCCTCCTTTTTGGATGGGTCATTGCCGCCCCGTTATTTTTATCCCTCCTGATCAGTTGTACTGTATGTATACGAGTACAGGCCGAAAGGTGTACTGAGCGTTTCTACTAATTTAGTAAAATTCCATAAAAGCACAAAAAAAAGAGGCTGCTTCTCGGCGTCCTCTTTTTTATACTTTTTCCTTATCCGCCTGCAATAAAGCCTGGCGTTTATTGATAATCTCCAAGAAATGTTTCAGGATCGGGTTTTGGTTGTCCTTGCGATAGGCGATGACCCAATCGGCGGTAAGCTGAACCTGATTGATGTCGCGATAGGCGACTTCGAGATTAAACAGCTTTTTAGCTGAAGAAGGCACGAAGGTTACACCGATTCCGGCGCTTACCAATCCGATCACCATTTGATACTCCGTCGCTTCCTGAACGATTTTCGGTTTAAAGCCCGCCTGCTCGCAATAGTTTACAAATTCCAGGTATAAAGTCGGCCACGTTTCTTTCGCCAGTGTGATAATCGGTTCATTTTCTAAATCCTGAATGTCGATTGTCTCTTTGGCGGTAAGCGGGTGCTGCTTCGGCAAGGCCAGAATGCAAGGACTGCTCTGCACCTTTTCCATATGTAAGGCCGAATGCTGTAAAGGCGGATGAAGGATGCCGATATCAATGTTGCCCTTCAGAAGCTCTTCCTGCTGTCTGAAAGAAGAGATTTCACGCAGATCAAGCTTGACGGAGGGGAATTTTTCGCGGAATTCCCGAATGATCGGCGGCAGAAATTCATATGTGGCTGAGCCGACAAAACCGACGACAAGCCGGCCGAGTTCTCCCCGCGCCGTCCTCTGCGCCATTTCAATCGCTTTGTCTATTTGTTCGATCGCGTTTCTGCTGTGTTTCAAAAAACTTTCTCCGGCAGCTGAAAGCTCTACAACCCGTTTCGTGCGCTTTAATAAAGTCACGCCGACTTCTTTCTCAAGCTGTTTGATCTGCTGGCTGAGAGGCGGCTGTGTCATATTTAACCGAAGCGCGGCTTTGCCGAAATGAAGTTCTTCAGCGACGGCAATAAAGTATTGAAGATGGCGAAGCTCCATCCTTATCCATTCCTTTCCCTTTGTTAATTATTCGTGAAACATATTAATCATACGGCGAATTGATATTGGAGGTCAATTTCCAAAGGGTGTATAGTGAATAATATCACAAATTACTTAAAATTTTATATTTAATATGCATAATAAGGAGTGAGGGTGTTGGCAAAAGCAACAAATGAACTGAAAACCTCTGGAAAAAATCGCGGGGCGGAGCTTGTTGTTGATTGCTTAGTGGAGCAAGGTGTCACACATGTTTTTGGCATTCCGGGTGCAAAAATTGATGCAGTATTTGATGCGTTAAAAGATAAAGGACCTGAACTGGTTTTATGCCGTCACGAACAGAACGCTGCGTTTATGGCAGCGGCTGTCGGAAGACTGACAGGAAAACCTGGCGTTTGTCTCGTTACTTCAGGCCCGGGGGCATCCAACTTAGCGACCGGCTTGTTAACGGCTAATACAGAAGGTGATCCGGTAGTGGCACTGGCGGGAAACGTGATTCGCGCGGACCGGTTAAAACGGACACACCAATCATTAGACAATGCGGCACTATTTCAGCCGATCACAAAATACAGTGTAGAAGTACAGGAAACAGGGAATATACCAGAAGCGGTAACAAACGCCTTCAGGGCAGCGTCAGCAGGTCAGGCAGGCGCGGCTTTTGTGAGCTTTCCGCAGGATGTTGTGAATGAAGTCACAAACGTCAAAAACGTACGCAGCGTGCCGGCGCCGAAACAAGGCCCTGCACCGGAAGAAGCGGTCAGCGCGGCTATCGCGAAAATCCAGACGGCGAAACTTCCCGTTCTGTTAGTCGGCATGAAAGGCGGAAGACCGGAGGCGGTAAAACAAATCCGCAAGCTGCTTGCCAAAACAAAACTGCCTTTCGTAGAAACGTACCAAGGGGCCGGCACATTGTCCAGAGAGCTTGAGGACCAATATTTCGGCCGGATCGGACTGTTCCGCAACCAGCCGGGCGATCTTCTGCTTGAACAGGCGGATGTCGTACTAACGATCGGTTATGATCCGATTGAATACGATCCGAAGTTCTGGAACGTAAACGGCGACCGTGCTATTATCCATCTTGACGAAATTCAGGCCGATATCGATCATGCGTATCAGCCGGAATTAGAATTATTAGGTGATATCGCCGCTACGGTTAAACAAATTGAACACGACGCTGTGACATTTGAAATGGGCAGCCGTGAACAAGAAGTGCTGAGCGAATTAAAACAAATGCTATCAGACAGCGAGAAGGCGCCAAGCGATCATAAATCCGACAGAGCGCATCCTCTGCAAATCGTCCAAGAACTGCGCAATGCAATTGATGACGACGTAACCGTCACTTGCGATATCGGTTCTCACGCGATCTGGATGTCCCGCTACTTCCGCGCTTATGAGCCGTTGAAGCTGATGATCAGCAACGGCATGCAGACATTGGGCGTAGCGCTTCCTTGGGCGATTGCCGCCACATTGGTGAATCCGGGTGAAAAAGTCGTATCCGTTTCAGGAGACGGAGGATTCCTGTTCTCCGCAATGGAACTGGAAACGGCAGTCCGCTTAAAAGCGCCGATCGTTCACCTTGTATGGAATGACAGCACATATGATATGGTCGCATTCCAGCAAATGAAAAAATATAACCGTACATCATGCGTAGATTTCGGAAACATTGACATCGTAAAATATGCAGAAAGCTTCGGCGCCACCGGCTTGCGTGTCGAGTCACCGGAACAGCTGGCAGACGTGCTGCAAAAAGGCTTGAACACAGAAGGACCTGTCATCATCGACATTCCTGTCGATTACAGTGACAACGTTCATTTATCAAGTGACATGCTTCCGAAGCAATTCAAAGAAAGAATGAAAGCAAAAGCTCTCTAGCACTCTGCGCACCATGACCTGTTTTCTAAAACAGCCTAATTTAAAAGGAGTGAAGAGAATGAAAAATGCAAACGACATCCAAGTGATGAGCCGCGGAGAAAAAGGCTCACCTGAGGATCAGATCTATCAAGTATCAACAATGACATCTCTGCTGGACGGAGTATATGACGGAGATTTTGATATGGCTGACATTCCGAAGTTCGGTGATTTCGGAATCGGTACTTTCAACAAACTGGACGGCGAATTAATCGGATTTGACGGACAATTCTATCGTCTGCGCGGCGATGGAACGGCTACGCCTGTTAAAGGCGGAGACCTGTCACCATTCTGTTCATTCACATTTTTCACACCGGATATGACGCATACGATCGACGGCGAAATGACCCGTGAAGAATTCGAGCAGGAAATGGCCAGCCTTCTGCCTAGTAAAAACTTATTTTATGCGATCCGTTTAGACGGTGTATTTAAAAAGGTGCAGACGAGAACGGTAGAACGTCAGGAGAAACCGTACGTTCCGATGATCGAAGCGGTGAAAACACAGCCTGTGTTCAACTTTGACGACATTCAGGGAACGATCGCCGGCTTCTGGACGCCGGGTTACGCAAACGGCATCGCTGTTTCCGGGTATCACCTGCACTTCATTGATGAAGGCCGCAATTCCGGCGGACATGTGTTTGACTATATCATTAAAGATTGCAAAGTGACCATTTCTCAAAAAATGAACATGAATCTCAAGCTTCCGAATACGGCGGACTTTTTCAACGCGAATTTAGATAATCCGAATTTCGCGAAGGACATTGAAACAACCGAAGGAAGCCCTGAATAAATGAAAAAAGAAAGCCCGTTTTTCTCCCGGGCTTTCTTTTTATTTGGCTGAACCGGCAATGATTAGGTAAAATACAGTCAAAAGGGAAAGGTGTGGTAGCTGTGAAAGTTTTGGTATTGGCGGTTCACCCTGACATGGAAAACTCAGTGGTCAATAAGGCGTGGACAGAAGAATTAAAAAATCACGATGACATTACGGTCCGTGAGCTTTATAAAGAATATCCGGACGGGAAAATCAATGCGGAAAAGGAACGCCAGCTGTGCGAACAGTATGACCGGATCGTATTTCAATTTCCGCTGTACTGGTACAGTGCGCCTCCGCTTTTAAAAACATGGATGGATCATGTGCTGTCTTACGGCTGGGCTTACGGCTCCAAAGGCAAGGCGCTGCATGGCAAAGAATTACTGCTGGCTGTTTCCGTAGGTGCCGGGGAGGATGCATACCAGGCAGGCGGTTCCAACCACTTTACATTGAGCGAGCTTTTAAGGCCGTTTCAGGCAATGGCTAATTTTACGGGTATGACCTATTTGCCGGCTTTCGCACTGTACGGTGTAAATGGGGCGGGTGCGGCGAATATTCGTGACAATGCGAGAAGTCTGGCGGATTACATAAAGAAATCATTTTAAAATGATCCGCTGATGCATGATGCGTTCGTCTTTATGTGACAATATTTCCTGAGAAATATTTCGAATTCCCGACAATTTTGACTGTCAGAAAGAAAAAAACGGATTTCGCGGTGAATGTGCGAAATCCGTTTTTGAAATTATGTCAGTTTTTGCAGATCTTTTGTGCTGATGTATCCAGTTGCGCCGCCGTAATCGACAAGCGCCCAACCGAAATCAATGCCGCCGCCGGCAGTTTTTTTCCATCCTAAGAAAGAAACGCTCGTATTTTTAGCAAGAGAAGCTTTGACTGCTCGGTTTTCTGTAAATACTTTAGTTTTTGCGGTCGTTTTTACGGTTGTTGCTGCTTTAACAATATAATGAGTAGATACAAATCCTGTTTTTCCGTTTTTATAATGGACTTTTGCCCAGTCTGCGTTCTGGAATGAAACGATTTTTAAGCTGTCGCCTAAATGAAGAACATCAGCTTTCGGGCTGACAGCCGATGCTTTTGTTCTGACGTTCAATGCTTCCGCGGAAACGAGATAAGAGTCAAGCGGATAGCTGTACAGATCGTCAATCTTGACTGCTTCTTGCGCGTGTGTCTCAGGAAGAGGCGTTATTCCGGCAGCTGAAGCCGCTGATATTCCCGCTGCAAGGGCCAGGATGGATGCCGCTTTGGCTGTTTTCTTCATCTCTATCTCTCCTTTTACTTCTTCTTTTCACGTTTTTCCGAAAGTCTAAACATCGGACGGTTACTTTTGTGTTTGAAGTTTCAATGGAGCGGAAATGGTTTTTTTGATTTTTTCTCCTTTCAGCACCTGTTCCGCCGCTTCCGCCGCCAGTTTTCCGATCAGCTCCGGCTGCTGGGCGACCGTGGCTGTCAGCTTCCCGTTTTTAATGGAGGAAATCGCATCCTTATTTCCGTCAAACCCGACAACCAGAATGTGTTTGCCCGAGCTGTTGATCGCTTCGAGCGCACCGAGCGCCATTTCATCATTATGGGCGAACACGGCTTTGATGTCAGGATGGCCCTGAAGCAGGTTTTCCATGACGGTCAATCCTTTTGTACGGTCAAAATCCGCCGCTTGCTTCGTTACGACATCCAGCTTTTTGTCAGCGATATGATGAAAGCCCGTACCGCGTTCCCGGGTCGCGGATGCGCCCGGAACTCCCTGCAATTCCGCGACTTTGGCGTCTTTTCCGAGCTGATCGGCGAGGTAGCCGGCCGCCATTTCTCCTCCTTTGACATTGTCAGAAGCGACAAGCGTTTCGACTTTGCCGTGTTCGGCTGAACGATCAAGCGCAATGACGGGAATGCCGAGGGAATTTGCAGATTCGACGGCGGTTGAAATCGCTGATGAATCGGTCGGATTGATCAGCAGCGCATCGACTCCCTGCTGGATCAGGTCTTCTACGTCATTCGACTGTTTTGATGAATCGTTTTGAGCATCGACAATGATGACCTTCATGCCCTGTTTTTCGGCTTCTTTTACCACGCCGTCTTTTAATGAAACGAAGAACGGGTTGTTCAAAGTGGAGACGGAAAGTCCGAGTGTGAATTCTTTTTTATGTTTGGTGTTTGACGGTTTTGCCCATTGGGGCGGTTCAAGTGAACAGGCGGACAGTAAAAACAGTGATAATGCCGCAATCGCGATGATGGCCTTCTTCATAATGATCCTCCTACTATGCCGATTTTTTGCGGTCCAGCAGCACCGCGATTAAAATGACGATTCCTTTGACGACGAGCTGATAAAAAGACGATACGCCGAGAAGGTTCAAGCCGTTGTTCAGCGTTCCGATAATCAAAACCCCGATCAGCGTACCGATGATGCGTCCCCGTCCGCCGGACAGGCTCGTTCCGCCGAGTACGACCGCTGCGATGGCGTCCAACTCGTATGATTCCCCGGCCGTCGGCTGTGCGGAATTTAAGCGTGATGTCAGAATCGCTCCGGCCAGCGCCGATAATAAACCTGTCAGAGAATAGATCATGATCTTGATGCGGGGCACTTTGATACCGGAAATCAGCGCCGCTTTCTCATTGCCGCCGATGGCGTATGTCCGGCGGCCGAACGGTGTTTTGTGCAGAAGAACCCATAGGGCCGCGAATGCAATCAGCATGGTAATGGCGGGTACGGGGATGCCGAGAAAATAACCGCGCCCGAATAATTGAAACGCGTCATTTGTACCGAGTCCCGTAATCGGATTTCCGTCTGTATAGACGAGCGTCAGTCCGCGAAAGACCGTCATTGTCGCCAAAGTGGCGATAAACGGAGCCATTTTCCCTTTTGTGATTAATAAACCGTTTATCATGCCGAGTACTGCGCCGATCACGCAGCCGATGATGACGGCTAAGATCGGGTCGATGCCTGATACCATCATACCGGCGACCAATGCGCTCGATAAGGCGAGGATGGCTCCGACAGAGAGATCAATGCCTCCCGTTAAAATGACAAACGTCATTCCGAAAGCGATCAGCGCGTTAATCGCAACCTGCCGAAGAAGGTTCAGAATATTGAGCGGCTCAAGAAAACTCGGGTTTAAAACGGAAACGATCAGCACAAGAATCAGTAAGCCGAGAAACGGACCGAGTTTTTGCGTAAAGGTATGAATGGAAAAACGCTGTTGTTCAGTTGATGTCATTGGTTCAGTTTTCATTCTGCTGCCCTCCCGTGGCAAGTGTCATGATGTGTTCTTGCGTTGCACCGGCCGCATTGATTTCTCCATTGATGCGTCCTTCATGGACGACGATAATTCTGTCACTCATGCCGAGAATTTCCGGCAGCTCGGAAGAAACCATGATGATGGCGACTCCGCGGTCGGTCAGCTCATTCATTAATGAATAGATCTCCCTTTTCGCGCCTACGTCGACGCCCCTTGTCGGTTCATCGAGGATGAGAACTTTTGGCCCGATTCCGATCCATTTGGCGATGACGACTTTCTGCTGATTTCCTCCGGATAGATGCCGCGCGGCGGTTTCCGGAGACGCGGTCTTAATGGTCAGCCGCTTGATCAGCAGCTCGACGAACTCCGCCTCGCGTTTTCGGTCAATGATGCCTTTCGGAGAGAAACTGGTCAGGCTCGGCAATGAGATGTTTTCACGAATGGACGTATCCAGAAGCAGTCCTTCATCTTTCCGGTTTTCTGTAATCAGGCCGAGTCCCTTGCGGATGGCATCAGCCGGACCCCGAATGCCGATTTTTCGGCCGGAAATCCAGATCTCTCCGGAATCGAGCCGGTCAATTCCAAACAGCGCTCTCATGATTTCTGTCCGTCCGGCACCCATTAAGCCGGAAACACCAAGGATTTCTCCGGCGCGCACATGGAAACTGACCTGTGAAAAGCTTCCTTTTTTTGAGGCGTTTTTCACTTCGAGCACCTTATCGCCGAGTGACGGCGTGCGTGTCGGATACCGATCAGTCAGCTCCCGGCCGACCATTTTTTTGACCACTTCATCAAAATTAGTATCTTTCAAATGCGCCGTATCGACAGTGAGACCGTCCCGCATAATGGTGATCCGGTCGCAAATTGAAAATATCTCTTCCATTCGGTGCGATATATAGACGATTGAAACGCCGTCTTGCTTTAACGCAGTCATTACGTCAAACAGCTTGCTGATTTCCCGTTCGGTCAGCGCCGCGGTCGGTTCGTCCATAATGATGACTTCGGCGTTTGTCATCAGCGCTTTAGCAATCTCAATCATCTGCTGCTGGCCAACGGAACATTGTCCGGCTTCCCGGTCAAGAGGCAGAGAGACTCCCAGTTTTTCAAGCTGTGATTTTGCTAGCGCTTTCATTTTCTTCGTTTCCAAAACACCGAATGCCGTCGTCAGCTCTTTGCCGATAAAGAGGTTTTCAAGCACCGTCATGTCCGGCCATATATTCAGCTCCTGATGGATAAAGGCGATTCCGTGCTTTTCGGCTTCTTTTGGATTGGAGAAGTTCATATTTGTTCCGTTTATCGTAATGTTTCCCTTATCGAGGCGGTGCAGCCCGGTGAGCAGGTTCATTAACGTCGATTTGCCCGCTCCGTTTTCTCCCATTAAAGCGTGGATTTCTCCCGGCAGAAGCTCAAATGAGACGCCGGAGAGCACTTGATTTTTCCCGAATGCTTTATGAATGTCTGTCATGCTGATGTGCATGCTCGATCCCTTCCTTCTAGAAAATCACACCCGCCTGCAGGATGCAGTTGGCGTATGGTGTCATTTCACCCGTTCGGATGACGGCTTTTGCTTTCTGTGTGAGCCGTTTGAATTCCTCGTGGGACATGTACTCGATCGTCTGCGCTGAGAAATGGCTTTCTATGAAACTTGCATTCTCAGGATTTGCGTCTTTGATCTCGGAAGCGGCTATCACCTTTTCGACTGCCATCTCCCCGGCTACCAGGCTGGTCACGTCCCGAAAGGCGGGAACGCCCGCCGTTAAGGACAAATCAATTTTAGGGACACCGTCTGGGACGGGGAGACCCGCATCGGCGATCGCGATGAGGTCTGTATGCCCGAGATCGGCTAATACTTTGTCAATGTGGCTGTTTAACATTCCGTGTTTCTTCATGACAGCAACTCCTCGACTGCTTTTCTGTCCGGCATACCGCCCTGGGCGCCGAAATGCTGCACGGATAGGGAGGCTGCGCGGTTGGCAAACAGAAGCGCTTGTTCGATGTCCTGTCCTTCCGCAAGTGCAACGGCAAGTGCCGCGTTAAAAGTATCACCGGCTCCCGTCGTGTCGACTGCTTCCACAGGAAAGGCGGGAACGAGTCTCTCTGCAGTGCCGTCAGAATACCGCACGCCTTGTTTCCCTTCGGTAATGAACAGTTTGCCGGGATAGCCGGCTAGCGCTTCTTCTTTCGTCCGGCCAGGAAATAAAATGGATGCTTCATGTTCGTTCGGCGTAAGATAAGCGGCATCCTCAATCGTTGATTGTTTCAGCGGACGGGCCGGAGCCGGATTAAGGATCACCGGAATTTGATGCTCGCGGCAGTAGCTGCACACTTCTTCAACGGTTTCTTCGGGGATCTCCTGCTGGATCAGCACGATATCAATGCCGGGAAGTTTCGCGAGCGCGCTTTTGGCATCAGCGGGGGAGATGTCATCGTTTGCGCCTTTTACGACGACGATGCTGTTATCTCCTTCTGCGAGCACAATATGAGCCGTTCCGCTTTTTTGGTGTGTAACCGTTTCCATATAGTCCGTATTGACACCGTTTGCCTGCAGGTTTTCAATAATCGCTTTTCCGTAGCTGTCACTGCCTACTTTCCCTACCATATATACGTCAGCTCCCAGGCGGGAAGCGGCTACGGCCTGATTTGCGCCTTTTCCCCCGGGCACGGTTTGAAAGTCTGCGCCCAGTACGGTTTCTCCCGCTTTCGGACGCCGTTCGGATGTGACGACAAGATCCATAGAACAGCTTCCGATAACACAAATTTCACTCACTTGTACTCATCCTTTCTCGTCGTTTGTCTTTCCATGTATGTGACTGGCATTTGAATGGACGTCTCTTTCGGCGGCTCTTTCTTTATTAATTGCAGCAGCAGGCTTGCCGCTTGTTTTCCCATCTCATATGCAGGCTGGCGGATCGTTGAAAGAGGCGGGAACAAGAGACTGCTCTGCGGAATATCGTCGTATCCGATGATCTGAATCTCCTCGGGAACTTTTTTACCGAGCCGCAGCGCCTCATGAAGGACGGCCGCCGCCGCAATATCGTTGCTGGCAATGACGCCGTCAGTTTCCGGGAATGCGGCAAACAATTCTTTCGCTAAAATGGCGGCATCCTTGATGGAAAATGAAGCGGCGGAGATGACATTGAACTGCGCGCCCGCTTTTTGCAGCACGTCACGTGCGCCGTTAAAACGTTCCTGAGCGGTCGGAAGGCGGCCGGGGCCTTGGACGAGCGTGATGCTTGTGCTTTTGCCGCGTAGCATTTCCTCAGCCGCCCGTTTTCCGCCTGCCCGGCCGTCACTGAATACGGAAGGAGCGCCTTCTTTTGCCCGGTCCAGAAATACGACCGGGTAAAGGCTCCCGCTGTATTCGGGAAGATCGGGGTAATTGGTGGCCGCCAAAATTCCGGCAACTTGATTTTGTTTAAATGTCTGCAGATAGTCAAGTTCTTTTTCCAATTCCTCATCGCTGTTGCCGATCATCAGCCGGTACCCCTCCCGCTGCAATTCGTCTTCAGCGCCGCGGGCAAGCTGCGGGAAAAAGGGATTCGTAATATCCGGAAGCAAAAGTCCCACCAGTCTGGATTCTCTTTTATAAAGAGAGCGGGCAACTTCATTCGGATAATAATTCAGTTTCTCCATGGCGAGCATGACCTTCGTTCTTGTATCTTCATGCACGTAGCCGTTGTCATTGAGGACACGCGAGACCGTGGCAACAGAGACGCCGGCAGCGCCTGCGACATCTTTAATCGTTGCCAACAAACACTCCTCCTCTATTTATGTAACCGTTTACACAAAAAGAGTATCACGAATATTTTCGCTTGGCAACAAAAAAAGAGGCCGGAGTTAACTTTGGTATCAGGGACAATCTCTATGGAAGGATAGATCTCACGCCCAATTGAAATGCTTGCTCCGCACGTTCAGATTGGCTGAGGGCTTGTTTGTTCATTTTGCCGATAGCCGCATAGGAATTCAGCTTGTCTTTCGGATATTCCAAGGCACGTGCATTCAGCTTTAAACGAATTTTTACTTTCAGATGCCGGCGGGGATCAGTATCCATTCCTTTTTATGCATTTTATAAATTAGAGGAATTTCTTGCTGCTGCTTGCTGTTTTTCCATAAACTCTACAATTATGGATGAACTTTTCTTGAACGAATTTAAAGATTTATTAAAATTATTTCAAAAGAGTGAGAAATGGCCTGTAAACGGAACAAAAGCAGATAGGCTTTCCGCATATAAAATGTATATTTCTTGTAAACACTCCGGACCCGTCTGTTTCTGTCATGTACAAGACATCCCGGTAGTTATTTTGGAATGGGACTGAAAGCAGGATGCGGGGGAAAAATGAATGACTTTAAGACCTTATTCTTAACAAAACAGGAAGTCTGCATCCAGCGGACAAAGAGTCAGAAAACGTATGCGCAGTGCGGAAAACACTGGTATAAAAGGCCGGAAAAGATGGATTATGATTGCATCTTTTTCTTCCGGAACGCGGATAGTTCTATTAGTCCAAATAAATAGACGAGGGAAAATGTAAACGCATTCATTTTTTCTGAAAAAAATTGAAGTAAGTTCTAAGTCCTGCCGATTCCCAAAAAAAGCAATTCGATAATAGGAAGAATAGCGTCACTAATAGAGAAGTTTGGCTCAGTGAAAGCGGGAAGATTATGTTACATAATGCCGATTGAGAATTCATAGTGAAGCTATATACTGATGAATGAATTTATCAATACAGAAGGAGATGTCAAAAATCAATGTGGTTACTCATTATAGCCTGTGCTGCCGTACTAATCATCGGAATCATTGAAAAAAGGCGGCATCAGAAGAATATCGATGCTCTGCCAGTACGCGTCAATATTAATGGTATCCGCGGAAAGTCAACCGTAACGAGGCTGACGACCGGAATACTGATGGAGGCGGGCTACAAAACAGTCGGAAAAACGACGGGAACAGATGCAAGGATGATCTATTGGGATACACCTGAGGAAAAACCGATCAAACGGAAACCGCAGGGCCCGAATATCGGCGAGCAAAAAGAAGTAATGAAGGAAACCGTTGAACGGGGCGCCAATGCCATTGTCAGTGAATGTATGGCGGTAAACCCGGATTATCAGATTATCTTTCAGGAAGAACTCCTTCAAGCCAACATCGGCGTCATCGTGAATGTGCTTGAAGACCATATGGACGTTATGGGGCCGACGCTTGATGAAATCGCTGAAGCTTTTACCGCGACGATTCCTTATAACGGCCATCTTGTGATTACAGACAGTGAATACACAGATTTCTTTAAAGAAAAAGCCGCAGAGCGAAATACTGAAGTCATTATTGCGGATAACTCTAAAATTACTGATGAATACCTGCGGAAATTCGAATATATGGTCTTTCCTGATAACGCTTCACTTGCGCTCGGCGTTGCCCAGGCTCTTGGTATAGATGAAGAAACGGCGTTTAAAGGCATGCTGAATGCGCCGCCTGACCCAGGCGCCATGAGAATTCTGCCGCTGCTCAGCACAAAAGAGCCCGGTCATTTCGTAAATGGCTTTGCCGCAAATGATGCATCTTCTACTTTGAATATATGGAAACGTGTAAAGGAAATCGGCTATCCGACAGATGAACCGATCGTCATCATGAACTGCCGCGCCGACCGCGTGGACAGAACGATTCAGTTTGCCAATGACGTGCTTCCGTACATTAAAACGAAGGAACTCATTCTCATCGGCGAGACGACAGAACCGATCGTCAAAGCTTATGAAGAAGGCAAGATTCCTGCCGATACTCTGCACGATCTCGAATATAAATCAACAGACGAAATCATGGACGTGCTGAAAACAAGAATGCAAAACCGTGTCATATATGGCGTCGGCAACATCCACGGTTCAGCGGAACCATTAATTGAAAAAATCCAAGAGTATAAGGTGAAACAGCTCGTTAGCTAGGAGGAAAAGGATAAATGTTCGGATCAGATTTATATATCTCACTTATTTTAGGCGTGTTAATCAGTTTAATTTTTGCGGAAAAAACAGGTATCGTACCTGCCGGGTTAGTCGTACCGGGTTATTTAGGGCTCGTTTTTAACCAGCCGGTCTTTATTTTACTCGTATTGTTAGTGAGTCTTCTTACATACGTGATTGTCAAATACGGTTTATCAAGATTTATGATTTTATACGGACGCAGAAAATTCGCAGCCATGCTGATTACGGGAATCTGCTTAAAAATCGCATTGGATTTTCTCTACCCGATCGTACCGTTTGAGATATCAGAATTCCGCGGAATCGGTATCATTGTACCGGGTCTGATCGCCAACACCATTCAGAAACAGGGATTAACGATTACATTTGCCAGCACGCTGTTTTTAAGCGGCGCCACTTTTGCCATTATGTTTGCTTACTACTTAATCTAATGTAAGGTGTGTCAAACGATGAAAAAACAATTAAGCTTTCAAGAGAAACTGCTGAAGCTGACCAAACAGCAGAAAAAGAAAACCAATCTTCACGTTTTTATCGCACTGCCGATCGTCTTTTGCCTGATGTTCATCTGCATCCTGACAGGGAAGGCGGAGACGCCGAGTGTGAAAAGAAATGCCGATGATCTTGTATCAGCCTCGTTCGTCGGAGATATTATGATGGGCCGGAATGTGGAGAAAGTGACAAAGCATAACGGAACGGAAAGCGTCTTCCGCTACGCAAAGCCATTTTTTGAAGCATCTGACTATGTGTCGGGAAACTTTGAAAACCCGGTTACATATAAAAAGAACTACAAAGAAGCAGACAAAAATATTCACCTTCAATCAGACAAAGATGCCGTAAAAGTATTAAAGGACACGAATTTCACCGTTCTGACGGCAGCCAACAACCATGCGATGGATTACGGCCCTCAAGGAATGCGGGATACTGTTGAAGAATTTTCAAAGCAGAACCTTGAACTTGTCGGTGCGGGCCTGACGCTTAAAGAGGCCGAGCAGAACATTTCATATCAAGATGTAAACGGAATCAAAATCGCAACACTGGGATTCACCGATGTTTCCGGAAAAGGCTTTGCAGCTAAACGAAATGCGCCGGGTGTGCTTCCGGCCGATCCTGAGCTGTTCATTCCGATGATTTCCAAAGCCAAAAAGAAAGCCGATCTTGTCATTGTTCAAACACACTGGGGACAGGAATACGATAATGATCCGAATGACAGACAGCGCCAGTTGGCAAGAGCAATGTCGGATGCAGGAGCGGATATCATCGTCGGACACCATCCGCATGTGCTTGAACCGATCGAAATGTACCACGGCACCGTTATTTTCTACAGCCTGGGCAACTTCGTATTTGACCAGGGATGGACAAGAACGAGAGACACGGCGCTTGTACAATATCATTTGCAGAAAAACGGCACGGGACGCTTTGAAGTCACGCCGATGAACATTCATGAAGCGACGCCTGCGCCGGTTAAAAAAGGCAGCATCAATCATAAAACAATCATACGCGAACTGACGAAAGAATCGAATTTCAAGTGGAGCGTCAAGGACGGAAAGTTAACGTTTGATGTGGACCACAGCAATATCTTAAAAAAGAAAGCGGAGGGAAAAACAAATGAAAATCATTAAAGCCGGATGGCCGTTTGCCGCGATCATTATGGTATTTATGTTTATGTCAGCTTTTAAATACAATGATCAGCTCACAGATCAGGAAAAACAAAAAATTGACACGGAAATGCAAAAAATTCAGCAGGAGGACACAGCGGGCGCA
Organism: Bacillus siamensis; assembly: GCF_051628075.1. Classification (NCBI taxonomy): domain Bacteria; kingdom Bacillati; phylum Bacillota; class Bacilli; order Caryophanales; family Bacillaceae; genus Bacillus; species Bacillus siamensis. Next base: position 3,442,632 of record NZ_CP155579.1, on the reverse strand, counting down.
AAATAAGCGCATGATTCCGCTTGCCGGCATATTGTTTGCACCGAATCCAGTAAAGAATGCCCATATCGGGCATTCTTTTTTTATGCTCTCTAAACATTTGTTAAAAGTTACCGATGTAAAAACTACTAAAAATAAGGAGAGTGAACAAAAAACATGCTCACAAGCTGGAGGAAGTACATCCTTGCCGGCCTTATGATTTGTCTTGTGGCACCTGCAGTAACGAGAACGGAGATTGCTGAAGCGGATTCTCAAGTTTCTGTCCTGATTGTTTCAGATGCACAAAAACTTGTCGGAAATAAATATGTTTACGGAGGCGAAGAGCCTGAGGACGGTTTTGATCCGTCCGGATTGATCCATTATCTTTTCAGCAGACAGAACATCCATCTACCGAGAACGGTCAGTGATCAATGGAAAGTCGGAGCTGCCGTCAAAGACAATGACCTTTTACCGGGAGATATTGTTTTTTTCAAAAAGTCGGATTCAACAAAAAACACGCCCGTCCAAGACGGTCTTTATATCGGAAACGGAGAGATGATACACAGTTCTCCGTCAGAAGGCGTGACGATCACGCGCTTTCAAAAAAGCAGTTATTGGATGAATTTATATCTTGGCGCGAGACGGATTAAAAAAGATCCGGAGCTGGCTGATAATCCGATCGTTCAGGAGGCCGCCCGTTATCTCGACATTCCGTATGTATTCGGCGGAAGCACGCCTGAAGCGGGTTTCGACTGTTCAGGGCTTGTCCAATATGTTTTCGAAAACAAGCTTCACATTTACCTGCCGAGATCTGCGGAGCAGCAGTGGCTGGTCGGTGAGAAAATCAAATTGAGCGACATAAAGCCCGGGGACGTGATTTATTTCAGCGACACGTATAAAAAAGGAATTTCCCATGCGGGCATTTATGCGGGAGAAGGAAGATTCATCCAAGCAAGCCGCTCCGAAAAAGTCACCATTTCTTATTTGGCGGAAGATTATTGGAAAAAGCATTTTACAGGAGTGCGCCGATTCAGCAACCTGACTATTTCTAAAGATAATCCCGTTGTGTCAACAGCGGCTGATCATATCGGAATTTCTTATCTGAAAGGCGGCGTTTCACCGGAAACCGGCTTTGATACCGCCGGATTTGTTCAATACGTCTATCAAAAAGCGAAAGGAATCAGCCTGCCGCGGTACGCGGGCAAGCAGATGCAGGCGGGCGCTCCGGTCGATAAACAGGATCTGAAGCCCGGCGATCTAGTCTTCTTTAAAGCGGAAAGCCTGAATCCGGCCATTTACATCGGGAACGGACAAGTGATTCATGTCACTGTGTCCGCAGGCGTAACCATAACAAATATGAACACAAGCGCTTATTGGAAGGACAAATATGCGGGCAGCATCCGGCTCCCATAAAAAAAGACGTCAGAGAGTGTCTCTGACGTCTTTTTCTTTTACCGTTTCGGGGCTCTGAATCCGGCCGCTTCCGCTTCTTCGACAGAACAGAACATTTCCACTGGATCTGTCGTCCGATCGTAGTATGTACTTCCCGGCGTGTGATAAATGCCGTTTCGGCTGCCTTTAATGTCGCATCCCTGTGAGGTGTCGGCTGCTTTCGTCCCGGCATGTCCGCCGGAGGAAGGGGCGGTATTTTGCGCCGTTTCCGTGTGCTCGGATGTTTTTGTTTCTTCTTTTTGCCGCTTTAATGTTTTATTTTCTGATTGAAGCGTTTCGGCGGTCTTTTCGAGTTTCTTTTGTGAATTTTTTAATTTCTCGTTGTCTTGTTTGAGTGATTTGTTTGTTTTTTTCAGCTCGTTTATTTCTTGGCTGAGTTCGCTGAATTTTTTCTCATTGCCTGCTTCGGCTTCGGATTTCTCTTTTTCAGCCGCGGCACTGATGCTTTCATATTTTTTCTCAAGCGCCTGGTGGTCCTTCGTCAATTTTTGATAGGCAGTATCAAGGGTGCTGTATTTCTCCTCTGCCTTTGCAGCCGCGGCGTCCGGCTCTGTGAGGGAGGCGCCTGTCAGGAGCAAGATCAGCCCGCCGACAAGAAGGGGCCAAAACAGCTTTTTTGAAAAACGTTTTTCTTTTTTTGCCGCTTTGCATATGAGATGGAATATTCCGTATCCAAGTGCGAAGAAAAAAGCCAAAAATCCAATAATAGCGATTGCATTCGACATAATAACGCTCCTTTTTTCTTTATTTTACAATTTATTTTCAATTTTGGAAATTCCTTTTTTGAAAAACATGAAAAAGCCAGGTCGTGAAAGACCTGGCTTTTGACGGACGGATTTTTTATTGTTCGTTGTCGAGAAGCCGGTTGATGAAATGGGCAACGCCGTTTTCATCGTTGCTTTTTGTAATATACGTGCTTTTTTCCTTCAGTTCATCAATCGCGTTGCCCATGGCAATGCGGTTTCCGGCTGCTTCAAACATGGAGAAATCATTCGGGCTGTCGCCGATGGCGTAAATATCCTGTTTTTCAATTCCGTACAGTGAGGCAAGCTCCGTCAGGGCCCGTCCTTTACCGGAACCGGCAGGGAGGATTTCAATGATGTGTTTTCCGGAAGAAGTCTGGGATAATTTCGGATGGTGTGTAATTTCTTCTTTGGCATTTTTCAGTTTTTCCATATCAAAAGAGAAACAAAGAAGCTTGTAAATATGTTCGTCTCCGTTAAAAATCGCCTGTATATCCTGCACGGGTTTGATGCCGAATTGTTTGAACTGCGTCTTTGCGCCCTCCCATAATGTCTGAATATCTTCCTTCGGGTTGGCGCTTTTCAGAATGTCCAGTTCTGCCTGCAATTTGGACTCGCCGTCAAACGGGGACAGCAGGTGATGATCTGTATAAACCTCGAAGTAAATGTCTTTTCCCGTTAAATAAGCGGCGATATCCTTACCGGCCTGCTGATCCATTAAGAGCCGGCTGACGAGCCGGTATCCTTTGTCGTGAACCGTCCCGCCGTTTGCCGCAATGATCGGAATATCCAAATCTTCCAGGAGTGATTTTACATCAAAAGTGGCTCTGCCCGTGCAGATGGCCACAAGAACGCCCGCTTCATCCGCTCTTTGTAAAGCCGCTCTGTTTTCCGGAGAAATCACACTGTCCGAGTTCAGTAATGTGCCGTCTAAGTCAATGGCTATCAATTTCATATGTATGGATGCCCTCCTTAAAAATAAAGCTGCTTCCTGTAGTATGTTCAGCTTTTTGCGAAATCAGCAGAAAGCCGTCAATTAAAAGGCTATACCTTCATGCCCTATTTTTCAACAGAAAAACGGCGGGGATTCTGAAACCCCGCCGTGACATCTTACTCGTTTAAATCCTTTTTTAATTTCGTTTTCACTTCTTGAAGGTTCTCCTCATTCAGTTTGAAATAATAAATATTTTTGCCGTATTGAGGAGTGTAAATATAGCTGTCAGAACCCGTCAGCTGTAAAGAATTCACTGATTTCAGCGATGTGATAAACGGGAACAGGCCGATGGCGTCATTCAGAGATAAGTTCATTTTTAAGTTTTTCCCTAAGCTGTCGACGATATCGTCATAAGAAGGGATCGAGCTTAACGATTTAGACTTTTTAATAATGGCGCTCAGCACTTCCATCTGTCTTTGTCCGCGCATCAGATCGGTGTCCGCTTTACGTGTTCTTACATAAGCCAGTGCCTGCTCACCGTCAAGCGTCTGGACGCCCGGCTTCAGCACGACTTTTCCTTTTGTATCGACTTTAATACGATCGGCAATTTTCTGGCTTTTTACATTTACCGTCACGCCGTTCAATTCATTGACGACATCGCGGAACGCGTCGAAGTTGCTCTCAACCACATAATCTACCGGAATATCAAGCATGTTTTCTACTGTTTTATAAGTTAAATTATAACCGCCGTAAGCATGTGCGTGCGCGAATTTGTCATAGCCGTGTCCCGGGATGTTGACATAGGAATCCCGCGGAATGCTGAGCATCGTCGCTGTTTTCTTTTTCCGGTTGAAGGTGACGAGCACGTTGGCGTCACTTCTTGCGTCATCCACTGATTCGCCCTTATTGTCACGGGCGTCAATTCCTAAAAGCAATACGGTGAAAGAATCCTTCTTCGGATCAAATTCTTTAATCCGTTTCACGGACTGGTCGCCGCGGTCAAGACTGACGTGCGCTTCCTTGGTCGCATTGTTCAGTTTCACAAATGCGTAGGCGCCGACGGAACCGGCGATCACCAATAAGAAAGCGGCAAAAACCAGTACGAATTTCACCCATTTTCTGAGGCGTTTTTTCTTTTTTCTGCGTTGAGATCGTTCTTCCATATCATTACCTCTCGTTTCTATTCTTTGTGAAGCGTACCATAATTGTTGGCTTGGAGCAACTCTGTAAATGAGAAAATTCCAAATCTTTCTCTCTATTTCGACAACATCTACTGTTATTTTTACATCAGGTTCACATTATATTGGACGGCAGGAACCGGAAAATGTTTCGTCGGGTTGTAAAAAATAATCAGTAAAATAATGGATGTTAACCGTGCGGAAGGTTTGAAACGATCGGAATCAGGCAAAAGAAGCAGTAGAACAACTCCGCGCGGATAAAGCGTTGGATGAAAGGGAGTCTATATCACATGAAAAGCATACACTCGAATAAATGGCTCTATTTTTTCGGCGCTCTCGGCGGCGCTTTATACGGATATGATACCGGAGTCATTTCCGGGGCTATTTTATTTATGAAAAAAGAGCTGGGGCTGAACGCCTTTACGGAAGGCCTCGTCGTCAGTTCGTTATTGGCGGGGGCGATTCTCGGTTCGGGATTCGCCGGTAAGCTGACCGACCGGTTCGGCAGGCGGAAAGCCATCATGGGAGCGGCGCTGCTGTTTTGTATTGGCGGGTTAGGGGTCGCTTTTGCCCCGAATACACAGGTGATGGTTCTATTCCGGATCATTCTCGGACTGGCTGTCGGAACATCTACAACGATCGTTCCGCTCTATTTATCGGAGCTGGCTCCGAAGCATAAACGGGGGGCGCTTTCTTCACTGAACCAGCTGATGATTACAGTCGGAATCCTCGTTTCGTATATCGCGAATTATATATTTGCCGATGCAGGCGCTTGGCGCTGGATGCTTGGTCTTGCGGTCGTGCCGTCAGTCATTCTGCTGATCGGAATATTATTCATGCCGGAAAGCCCGCGCTGGCTGTTTACAATCGGCAAAGAAGATAAAGCAAGAGAAATTCTTTCGTCATTGCGGGGAACGAAGAATATTGATGGCGAGATTGACCAGATGAAAGAAGCGGAAAAGGAAAACGAAGGCGGTTTGAAAGAATTGTTTGAGCCGTGGGTGAGGCCCGCGCTGATTGCCGGTCTCGGGCTAGCCTTTTTACAGCAATTCATCGGGACAAATACCATTATTTATTACGCCCCGAAAACATTTACCAGTGTCGGGTTCGGCAATTCCGCGTCTATCCTGGGAACCGTCGGAATCGGCGCCGTCAATGTCATCATGACGCTTGCGGCTATCAAAGTCATTGATAAGATCGGTCGGAAGCCGCTGCTTTTGGCCGGAAATGCGGGCATGGTCATCAGTCTTCTCGTATTGGCCGCGGTCAATCTCTTCTTTGAACATTCAGCAGCTGCATCATGGACGACGGTCATTTGTTTAGGCCTGTTTATCATCGTGTTTGCGATCAGCTGGGGGCCTGTCGTGTGGGTTATGCTGCCGGAATTATTCCCGCTCCATGTCCGCGGTATCGGCACGGGTGTCTCGACTTTGATGCTGCATGCCGGAACATTGCTTGTTTCATTAACCTACCCGATATTAATGGAGGCCGTCGGCATCAGCTATTTATTTATCATTTATGCCGCGATCGGGATAATGGCATTCCTGTTCGTTTGGTTTAAAGTGACTGAGACGAAAGGGAAAAGCCTTGAAGAAATCGAACAGGATCTGCGAAGCCGTAACGGAGACTCGGAATCAGAATCCAATCGGCAGACAGTTCATCCTTAATTCCAGTGTGAGAGGGGGCGGTTATACACCGGCCCCTTAAAACTGCGCCCCGCGCCCGGTCACATAAATGACAGGAATATGTCATACGTTAGTATAAAGTCACGATAAAGGCGGGGATGCCGGTGAAAACGAGCATTATTATCCTTACATATAATGAGCTGGAGCTGACCAAAAAATGTCTGGCCAGCATTGATCAATACACCGACAAAGAAGAGATAGAGCTGATCATCGTTGATAACGGTTCATCAGACGGAACGAGAGAGTACATATCAAATCTTCCTGACGTCAAAGTCATCCTAAATGAGAAAAACCTCGGATTCGCCAAGGGCTGCAACCAAGGAATCAAAGCGGCGGCGGGGGACAATCTGCTGTTTTTGAACAACGATACGATGGTCACGAAAAATTGGCTCACCGCCATGCTGAGAGTGCTGTATCAATCTGAAAAAAACGGCATGGTCGGTCCCGTCAGCAACTATGTCAGCGGCGCGCAGATGATCCATGACGCGTATCAATCGCTTGATGAACTGGAGTCATTCGCGGAGGCTTATTGCGCCCGGGAAAAGCATCAAACGAAGCGGGTGCTCCGCCTTGTCGGATTCTGCCTTCTGGTGAAAAAAAGCGTCATTGAAGACATCGGCCCGTTCGATGAACAATTCGGATACGGTTCTTTTGAAGATGATGACCTATGTCTGCGCGCCCTGCAAAAAGGCTACAGCCTGCACATCGCCCTCGATGCCTTTGTGCATCATCACGGGCACGCGACGTTTACGGCTAATCAGGATATCAATATCAATCAATTATATGTGGAGAACCGCCAGCGTTTTACGGAAAAATGGGGCACTGATTTTACGTACTTTACCCACCCGAGACCGGAAATTGCGGAGCTTGTTCCCCGGGAAGCGAAAAGGGTACTTGATGTTGGCTGCGGCGCGGGTGCTACGGGACTGGAACTTCAAAACAGACAGCACTGTGAACTGTACGGAATAGAACTGCATCCGCTGGCGGCGCAAGCGGCAAAAGGACACTATAAAGCGGTTCTGCAGGAAGATGTCGAAGAAGTGAAGCTCCCGTATCCGAAAGGTTTTTTTGATTGCATCATTTTTGCAGACATCCTTGAGCACTTAAAAGACCCTTGGCGTGTCATTGAAACGTACTCAGCCTATTTGGCGCCTGCCGGATCAATCGTTTGCAGCATTCCGAATATTTCTCATGCCGAAGCGCTGTTTCCGCTTCTGCTCGGTGACTGGACATACAAGGACGCCGGCATTCTCGACCGCACCCACTTGCGGTTTTTTACGCCGCAGACGGTCCGCACGCTCTTTCCGGAAGAGACATTTGACGTGAAAAAGCAGTCCTATACGTATGTTCATGTTGATGAGCGGGTGCAGCTGTTTTTACAAGAAATCACACGAATGGCGCAGGCGATGCAATTTCCGGTAACACAGCTGCCCGAACAAAGCCGGATTTACCAAATCCTCCTGCATGTCGAAAAAACACGCTGAAGGCTACCGTCCCATCGTTCCGAAGTTGACAATCTGAATGGAAACATCATAGTCAAATGCCGCTTTGGAAAAGGTCTCATCCCAATGATTCTTCACTTTCTTCCAATAGTCGGGATATTGAATGCGGACTCTGTCAGAAAAGAATACAGGGTCCGTTTCATATTGATTCTGAAGCTTATCAATGACTTCTTTTATATCGCTTTTCAGTTTTTTTTCGAAAATCTTTTCGAGCCCGTTTAAATAATGCTGATTGAATGAATCCTCGCCGGCATATTGATCCTCCGACAAGATGCCTTTTGTTTTAACCGCTGCATGAAATGACAGCTTCCCGTTTTTCAGCCGGGGGGTGATGGAGGATGTTGATTTTTTGATCTCGAAGGTAATCGGGTGCCCTCCTTTATCCATAGCGGGCAGCACGCCGCCCTGTATCGTTCCCGTCAGCCAATTCAGGCTCTGTACTTCGTATGATGACAGGAATCCCGCCAGTCTGTTTTGTTTTTTGTTTTTGATGATGGCCGCTCCGTCATACACCGTTTTCCCTTTTTGATTGCTGACGGCCTGCATGAGAAAGCTGAGTTTATTATGGCAGTAAATCGAAGCTCTCCCGATTCTGAGCGGCCTTAAAATTTTTCCGTTGTAGCTGCCGTTGTTTGTGAGGTCGATGAGCTTTTCCGCGGCCATGGGCTGCTGCTGATTCGGCGTCGGCTCCGTCAGAATATCGGACGCTTTTCCTCTTGCCGCGAAAAGATAGCTGCTCCGCCTTAATTCATCATCACGGATAAAATGATTCATCATCTGCAGTATATTTTGGTCGGCCAGCAATTTGTCGCTGAATATCAGCACTTTTAAATGATCGCTGTAAACGGGCGGATCTTTTAAGGAGACTTCACTGACGGCTTCAAGAATGGTATCCCCCCGCGTCGTCACATTGACAAACACGGGCCGGCCGGAAGCCTGGCTGTTTTCACTTTGGGGCAGCAGGTTTTGATAGGTAAGTTTATATCGGCGGTCACTCGTCTCGTCTATGGCCACTCCCCGGGCGAACGATAGTTTTTCGACTTCCTTCGCGTCCCAGCATCCTGAAAGCATGATCAGTATGAAAAGCGCCGCCGCCCATTTTATGAAATGTGTCATGACGTCTGTTTCCTCCCCGCTATTTTCTTCATCCAGCTGACAAACCAAATGAGAAAAGGAATCATAATGACGGCAAAAAACGCATATCCGAGAATATTAGCGAATGCAAACACACTGTTGATATCATCGGGGTACATTGAAAGGCCGAATGTCACCGCCAATAATCCCCCGAGCAGCCAGCCATTGTTTTTATTTTTCAGCCTGAAAATGGTGTTGAATCCGAGATGCGCTCCTTTAAAAGAACCGAGCATACAGGTGAACTGCTGGCATGTCCACGTAATTAAAAGAAAGATATCAAACCTTTCGATGAAAATACCGCGGATTTCCAAAGCGTGAATCAGGGAAATTGTCGGATACGTCACCGTTTTGGCTTCAGCAACCGACATACAGCCGATCACGATAAGCAGCGTAAAGCTGTAAAATAAGCTCGCGCCTGCGATGCCGAAGACAGCCGCCTTTTTCGCCTGCTTCGGGTTTTTCATAAACGGCACCAGAAAAAGAATCACTTCAAGCCCTGAAAAATACAGAAGGGTTCGCGGAAACAGCTCAAAAAAGCTTTTGTAGCCCCCATCAAAGACCGGGCGGACGAAATCCAGCTTAAACAGTCTCAGGCTGAATATGAGCAGTGTAAGCAGAATGACGATCGAAACCGGAAAGAGATAAGCATAGAGCTTTGAAATGGGATAGACCCCGCCGGTCACATGGTAAATGCCGACCGCCAGAAAAATGAATATGACGACACCCATCGGCGTATTTTTCAATAAAAAGTAATTGATGACTTCACCGAGAAACCGGGCTTGAAAACAGACGGTGACGACAAAATAACAGCTGATGAATAAATTTAAAAGAGAACCGATGGCGCGGCCCATGATGCTTTGATTCAGCTCATAGATGGTTTCCCCGCTGTTCTTCTGCAAAAACGGCATAAAGAGCAGGACGATGCCGATAAACACGACACTCTGCAACAGAATAATGATCCATCCGCTCGGACTGTCCGCTGTTGCGGCCGAGCGCGGCAATGTTAACACGCCCGCTCCGATCATTGTTCCGCTTACCATGAGAAGGGTCTGCATAAAAGACAGCTTGTCTTCCGGTTTTATCATGGGGATCACCTTTGTCTGATTTTATCTTTTGTCTCTTTTCGTGTCGGCCGTTTTTTCAAAAGCGGTGTCGGCAGCCTGACAATCGTATCCTTTAAGTCCTGGCCCGGCTGCGCCATGATCGGAATAATATAATCCTGGCCGAAGCTTTTCAGGCGCATCAGATGGCCGACGACGAGCAGATAACACATGATCAGTCCGTATAAACCTAAAATAGCCGATAAAATCATCGAAAAAATGCGGATGAGCCTCAGCGGGAAATTGAACACATAGGAGGGCGTCGTAAAAGAGGCCAATGCCGTAACGGATACGACAATCACCATCATCGCGCTGACGATATTCGCCTGTACGGCGGCCTGGCCGATCACGACTCCCCCGATCAGGCCGATCGTCTGGCCGATCGGCTTCGGCAGTCTGAGCCCGGCTTCTCTGATCATTTCAATCGTAAAAATCATAATAAACGCTTCAACAAAAGGGGGAAACGGAACATTCAACCTGCTCCCGGCAATCGTCACCGCCATTCTCGTCGGCAAAAGCCCGGTATGAAACGTAACGAGCGCGATGTAAAGGCCGGGTAAATAAATCGTGATTAAAATGCACGAATACCGAAGCAGCCTGAGAAAGGTAACCGGAACCCACCGCTGATTATAATCGTCAGGGGAGTGGATAAATTCATCAATGGTAGCGGGCATCAAAAGGGTAAATGGCGTTCCGTCTACAAGAACGGAGACCCTTCCCTCCAAAAGAGCGCCCATAACCCGGTCAGGCCGTTCAGTCGTCAAAATGGTCGGGAAAATGGAATACGTGTTATCTTCAATGAGCTGTTCGATCGATCCTGATTCCGGAATATCATCAATGGTGATGGACTCCAGTCTTTTCATCACTTCTTTTACGACATCATCAGGCGCGATATCCCGAATGTAGGCAACGGCGATCCGTTTTTTTGTCCGTTCGCCGAGAGTCAGTTCCTTGATCTGGAGGTTGGGATCACCGGACTGCTCACGCAAAAGCGCCGTGTTCGTCCGAAGCTTTTCTACAAAGCCTATCCTCGGCCCCCGTTCAAGTACTTCTGATGCCGGTTCTTCGACATCCCGCATTTTAAATGTTTCCGTATCAAAGGAAAGGGCCTCCTTCCATCCCTCCGCCAGCAAAACCGATTTGCCGGAAAGAATGTCTGCCTCAACATCCTTAAGTGAAGAAAGCCGGGTGTGGTGATATCCGAAAGAAATGGATGCCGGCGTTGTTTCAGCCGGTTCCTCTTGATGCCGGGCGGCCGCCTGCACGGGCGAAATAATATATTCTGCAAGCAATTGATTTTCAGTCAGTCCGTCTATATACACTAGACAGGCGTCACATTTGCCGTTTCCGTACGTAAATGAATAAAACATCATGTCATCGCTTTGGCCGAACCGTTTTTTCAGCGCTTGAAGGTTTTGTCCGAGTTCAGCATTTATCGTCACAATGTTTCCCCCCTTTCATCAGTTATTTTAATTTGCGACAAACAAGGGATTTTATTCTGGAATAGGAAATGACTGAGCATTCCGCCCCATCCGAATGGTATAATGAGCAGGTCAGCCATTTATACATATTGTTTTTAACTGCGGCTCTCTCCGTGTTTTAAAATAGGTACAGGGGGAATGGGATATGAGCCGCTTTTTAATGGGAGGGGAACGAACATGACGCAAGAGCCGATTTTTTTACAGCCTGTATGTAAAGAAAAAATATGGGGCGGCACGTTATTACGCGAACGATTCGGATACAGTATACCTTCAGAAACAACCGGTGAATGCTGGGCGATATCAGCCCACCCGCATGGGATGAGCACGGTCAAAAGCGGTCCGTATCAAGGGAAAACCCTGATCGAACTGTGGAATCAGCATAGAGAATTATTCGGCGGAACGGAAGGGGACCGCTTTCCGCTGCTGACGAAAATACTGGACGTCAAACATCACCTGTCCGTCAAAGTCCACCCTGACGATTATGATGCCGAGGAGCATGGACTGGGCGAAACGGGGAAGTCTGAGTGCTGGTACATGATCGACTGTAAAGAAAATGCGGAGATAATATACGGTCATACGGCCCGTTCGAAAGCAGAGCTTGTCACCATGATTAACAGCGGTGATTGGGAAGGCCTGCTGCGCCGCGTGAAGATCAAACCCGGCGATTTTTATTATGTGCCGAGCGGAACCATCCATGCCATTTGCGCCGGGGCGCTCGTGCTGGAAATACAGCAGAATTCAGACGCTGCTTACCGGATATATGATTACGGGCGCACAGATCAAAACGGCGAGGCGCGTGAGCTGCATATCCGCGATGCCGTCAACGCCGCCACCGTTCCTCATGTGGACGGATTTTTAGATGAATCAACTGAAACGAGAAAAGGCATCACCATCAAAACCTTTGTGCAGGGAGAATATTTTTCTGTTTACAAATGGGATATCAGCGGGACGGCGGAAATGACCCAGGATGCTCCGTTTATGCTGTGCAGCGTCATAGAAGGAAGCGGCTCCATCACTTGTGAAGGCAAGACCGCAACACTTGAAAAAGGCGCGCATTTCATATTGCCGGATCAGATGCCTGACTTTACGATAACCGGAGAATGCACAATCATCGTCTCTCATATATAAATCACCGAAACTTAATCCCAGCGATGGGATTAAGTTTTTTTATTTGGATAATTGGATGATTTCTCTCTGTAAAAATGAAGAACCCGGCCGATAAATAAACTAGTTTGATAGAAACCAATTGAATCAGAAAGAGGAGAAGGAATGAAAAAGAGATTCGTTGCACCTATGTTATTGTCCGCCGTTTTCCTTGTCTTTAGCACCGTTACACAGCACGCCCAGGCTGCATACAGCGACTATTCCGTTTATGAGCTGGAAACGAAGCAGCAATTCGCTTCTGAGAATGAGGCGCTTCAAGCGGCAGCGAAATTGAAAAAGGATACGGGGTGGCAGGCTGACGCAAAGAAAGTCGGTAATGCGCCGCTTGCTTATCAAATCTCCGTTTCAGGCTTACACGATGAAACGGACGCGAAAGCCGTGCTGAAAGATTTTACGAAGCAGACGGGTGTGGCCGGCACTTACAGCGCAAGCGGAAGCAAACAGCCGTACGTGACCGTCACATCAGGAGCTCTATCAGACGGGCAGCAGACGAAAAACCTTCTTGCCAAATTGACGAAAGAAACGGGTGTGACCGGCGCCGTCAAGGAGTCGGGAACGAAGCAGCCGTACATGCAGGTCGTGACCTCTGAGATCGCAGCCGAAGCAGACGCGAAAACGCTCACTCAAGATTTGACGAAGCAGACGGGCGTGAAGGCATCATACCGCCCGATCAAGCGGGAAACAGCCCAGTTTCAGATCCAATCAGGAACAATTACCGGCGATCAAAAAGCTGCTCAAATCCAAACTGATTTTCAAAAGGAAACAGGATTACAATCGTCGCTGAAGGTGATAACAAAAGGAAGCCCGAATATCACCGTGACAGCTTCCGGCATTCCGGATGCTAATAAAGCGGCAGGCTTAGCGAAACAGCTGCAGCAGAAAACGGGCATCAAAGGGAATGTTCAAACGTATGCCCAAAGCAAAACAGCTGCCGTGTACAACGTGCGGTCAGGATATTTTAACGGAGTAAGCGCCGTGCAAAATGCCGTCAGCCAAATCAAGAAGAATACAGGCGTCAGCGGCAGCTATCAAAAAGCCGGCACGAAAAATAATTATACAGTCGCGATGAGCGGACTGACGGCTCAGCAGCTGCAAAGCGTTCAATCCTTCTTTAAAAAGAAAAAATGGCATTGCGACACAACGCCTGTCAAAAAGACAGCGTCAGCGTCCGTTTACCGGATTACAGCAGGACAGCTTACCGCCGCACAGGCAGATCAAGCGGAGGCGTTTTTCCGCCAGCAGCATGTAAAGACGGCAAGAACCGCGGCAGGGAAAACAGCAGAAAACCAATATCAGCTGCTTTCTCAGCAGACGGCAGACCAATCGAAGATCAAAAAAGGATTGAACCTTCTGGCCGGATATAAACTGAGTGCCGTTTCCAAAACAGCAGCCAAGCAAACGGGAACAACATACCAAGTCGCAACTGAATCACTGCTTGATACGGCAAAGATCAATCGTTCGCTGGATTTCTTCAAAGGGAGAAAAGTATCCGCCTCTTCACAGAAAACAGGTGCAACAGCGTATACACAATTCAGGATTGAAACGGCCCCGCTGCTTAAGAAGGAAGACATTGACCGCGTGACTGCCTTTTTCAAACAAAACAAAGCGGCCGGCACTGTAAAGGAGACGGGGAAAACCGCCTATTCACAGTACGTCATCAAAACCGAAAAGTTCACCGGTAAAACCGTTTTAAATAAAAGCATGAGCTATTTCAGCGCCAAACAATTGCAGGCCGGCTATACGAGTGAAAGCCATCCGGTTTATGAGCTCCATCTCCGCGATCAATTCACGGGCGCGCAGTCTGCGGACGCCGCCTCCCAAAAGCTGAAAAAGCTGTACGGATGGACGATGACTATTTTGAAAATAAAAAACGGACCGCAAATTATGAATACCAATTACAACATCTCGCTTGCAGATATGGTCAAAAAACAAATGACAGTCAGCCCGCAGACTGATGCCTCGGCTTACGCGTCGCTTACTTACATCAATACGGCTTCCGGGACGGTCACAGCCGACGTCCTGAACGTCCGATCAACTCCGGAAGTCAGCTCAGGCAATATTATCGGGCAATTGAAAAAAGGCGATAAAGTCAGCATCACCGGCCAGACAAACGGCTGGGCCAAACTCAGCATGGGCTGGAGAAACGCCAGCAGTGATGAAGTCGAGCAATACGTCAATCCCGATCACTTCGCACAAGACAGCAAGTATTATTTTCAATTTCTGAAGCTCTCTCAGACAGCGGGATTGAACGCATCTGAATTGAATCAAAAAGTGCTGGTCAATAAAGGAATTCTGACAGGCAAAGGCCAGGCCTTTATTTCAGCCGCCGGAAAATACAGCATCAATGAAGTGTATTTGATTTCGCATGCTTTGCTTGAAACGGGCAATGGCACGTCAGAGCTTGCAAACGGCATTACGTATAATGGAAAAAAGGTGTATAACATGTACGGCATCGGGGCTTATGACAGCAACCCGAATTATTACGGCGCACAATACGCATACAATCAAGGCTGGTTTACTCCGGAAGCCGCGATTATCGGCGGAGCCCAATTTATCGGTGCGTCATATATTCACAACTCCGCATACGAACAGGATACCCTGTATAAAATGAGATGGTCTCCAGCCGCGTCCCATCAGTATGCCACAGACATCGGCTGGGCGTATAAGCAGGTAAACCGCATGTACAGCTTATACTCACTGCTGGACAACTACACGCTTTACTATGATGTTCCTGTGTATATGAAAGTATAAAAAAAAGGCTGAAGCTGTTGCTTCAGCCTTTCTTCATGCAAAAAAACACCCGCCTCGGATTCAGGCAGGTGCTTCAGCACAATTTTTCATTTTTGTTTCCGCAAATTTCAATAACGCTTCACTCGAATTCCCATTTGAATACATATTCCATTTGTCCGAGAACCTTTTCATTTCTTCTGCATGAAATGGCTTTTTCGTCATTTCCTCGAGAAGGGCTTTGCTGTCATGACAAGCCTTTCCGGGAATGACCGAAGCATAATTGTCGATTAAACCGCGTTTTCGATTATATTCCTCCAGATCATAGGTGAAAAAGAAAATCGGTTTATTTAAGAGCGCGAATTCAAAGGGCACGGAAGAGTAGTCCGTAATTAAAATATCAGCCGCTTTCAAGAGATCATGAAGACGCATGTCAGACACGTTCTTGATCGATTCGCTTTCAAACGAAGCTGAAATATGATGCAAAACGGCAGGATGAAGCTTTACAAGCAGCATATACTCTCCGTTTAATTCGTTTATGAGCTGCTCCTCGGTGAATGGGAGCCGAAAGGATTGCATATCATAATCCCTGAATGTCGGTGCGTACAGAATGATTTTTTTCGGCCATTTGCGCTCCGGTTCCGGCTTGTTTTCTTCATAATAGACGTCAGTCAGGGGAACTCCCGTTTTTAACAGCTGGGCATCCCGTATACCGAACGACTTTTTAAAAACGTCAGCCATCTCATCTGAACCGACGGTGACAAAATCAAACGAACGGTACACTTTTTTAAAGCGGCTGATATCTGATGCCGGCCGGCTTTGGTTCGTCACGTCCTCAAGGCCGAACTTTTTCAAAGAGCCGTTCGCATGCCATACTTGAATGCATGTCGTTTGCGGCCGGCGGTTTAAGACGCTTGTCAGGAGAAAATAGTTATCCGTTATGACCACTCTGCTCTTAAAAAGGATGAAAACGGCCTTCACAAGATGCAGAGGGTTTTTTTCGTCCAGATAAAAAGAGCCGAGACCTTCCAGCTCTTTTTTCAGACTGACGGCATGTCTCGTATACAGAACCGTCACTTCATAAGAAAGCGATTCAGCGTGCACCTTGTAAGAATGGATGAGAGCCTGCGCATTTTCTTCAAAAGATACCAGCAGGGTCAGATGATTCTTTGGCTTTACAGGCTTGAACAAAACGCCGAGAACCGACAGATATATAGAATAGAAAGCGGCGAATAAAGATCGCAAGTTCATAGATTACCAATCTCTTTTGCTGTTTTATTTGTTTAAAGCTGTTTCGTTTGATCTTCAGCCTGCTTGGAGTACAGGCTCTTATTTGATTTATTGTTTCTCAAAACGGTAAAAGCATACTTCGGAATGTTCAGCATCCTTTTCCATCTCCACGGATTCGTCACCAGTCTGTACAGCCATTCCAGATTTGTTTTGATCATCCATTCAGGGGCGCGTTTTACCGTTCCGCTGAACACATCAAAGCTTCCGCCCAAACCGATTGAAACAGCCTGAGGGAAAAGATGTTTGTATTCATAAATAAATTGCTCCTGATGCGGATATCCTAAGGCGACAAACACGAGATCGGGTTTCGCCCGGGAAATCTGTTTGGCGACGAAGCGTTTATCGGCTTCATAGCCGTTGCTGGCTCCTACAACCTCGATATTCGGATACTCTTTACTGATCCGATTCAAAACGGCGTCAAGCACGTCTTGCTTAGCTCCGTATAAAAATATTTTTTTAGACTGCCGGTTTGCGAGACCGAGCAGCGACAGAAACACATCGAATCCCGCAATTCTTGATTTCAGCGGGTGCTGCGTCAAACGTGACATTAACACGACGCCGATACCATCCGGCAGGACGAAATCCGCGGAAGAAATGACTTGATGATAACCTTTGTCTTTCGCCGCAGCGTATCCGATCTCTGGATTGACCGTCGCAATGACGGCTCCTTGCTTTTGTGCGATATAATAAGTGTCTAAATATGAAATAAACTCCTGTAAATTTCCATTAACATAAGAAAGGTTGTGCACCATTTCAGTCTGCATCTGCCGTCCTCCTTTTTGTACGGGATTTTCTTTCACTTTTTCGTGACTTAAGCTAAGCTTTATTTTAACATAATACCTTCAGATAAACTTAACAATAGTTTTACAAAAATATAAATAAGATAACAATTTCTTTAATCATACGCGCAAAAACCCTGCTAAACTCCTATTGTAATAACATTTGTCAATAAGTGGAATTCAACTTCGTTTTACATTAGCTTAACCTTTTCAGGGCTATGTGATATAATGAGGTTCCATGAGTACGAAATTGGCACTTTAGTGATTAAGGATACAGCTGCACAGCATTTCAGGGCAGTTGCTTGTTATACGTATGATGATAGAAAGGAGCTTTTGTTTCATGAAGAAGGTCATTACTTACGGAACGTTTGATTTACTGCATTGGGGTCATATTAAACTGCTCGAGCGCGCGAAGCAGCTTGGAGATTATCTTGTCGTTGCCATCTCAACAGACGAGTTCAACCTTCAAAAACAAAAAAAGGCCTACCACAGCTATGAACACAGAAAGTTAATTCTTGAAACAATCCGTTATGTCGACGAAGTTATTCCGGAAAACAGCTGGGATCAAAAAGTCCGGGACGTAGCGGAGCACAACATCGACGTGTTCGTAATGGGAGACGATTGGGAAGGCAAGTTCGACTTCCTTAAAGATCAATGCGAAGTCATCTATCTCCCTAGAACCGAAGGCATTTCCACTACTCAGATTAAAAAAGAAATTGCCGGGGTGTAATTGAAACATTCGGATATGCAGATGATAAAGAAGTACTCCCTCCGGATAGGGAGTACTTCTTGTAATATAAGGTTATTTTCGCTATATTTGTTATGCGCTTTTTTAAAAAAGCTAGACAATAAGAGGAGAATTTAAAATGAATCTTAGTAACTTTTTTAAATTGAATAAAAAAGAGTCCAAGCCGTCCATAGAAGAACGTGAATATACCATTTTAAACAAAGAAGCATTGGCGGATGAAAAGAAGGTAGCGGTAGTCGTTCCCGTTTATAATGCAGAAGAATATGTGCGGAAAACAGTTGATTCAGTAATCCTTCAAAATATCGGCTTTCAGCATATTTCTTTAATTCTGGTCGATGATTGTTCAACTGATGATTCCAGAAACATTCTGACTGAATACGCCGAGCTGTATGAGAATATTACGGTCGTATTTCTGAAAGACAATACGGGAACCCCCGCTTATCCGAGAAACTTGGGAATTGAGCTTGCAAATGCAAAGTACATTACCTTTTTAGATGCGGATGATTGGTTTGCGCCGAACGGAGTTAAAATTTTATTCGACATGCTTGAAAGAGATCATGTGAATTATGCGGTCGGAAAAACGATCGAAATGCAGGTGAACGGGCAAAAAACAATCGGGAAACATGAGTCCTCACTGAACAGAGCGAAAGTATCGCCTTTTTCAATCCGGCATATTTTCTATCATCTCGGCCCGCGGGCAAGAATGATGAGCTTACAATTTCTAAAAGATAATGATATCAGATATCCGGAAATGAAATTTGCTGAAGATAAGCAATTTTTTATGGATGTTCTTTTGTCGTGCGGAGATATTTCAACGTCAACAGAACCGGTTTATTATTTGAACAGAATGGACAATAATGAGTCGCTGACAAAAAAGACGAATATTATGGAAAAAACCGATACGAACATAGCCGTAATGAAGTATATTCTGAACAAAAAATTAGATACTGAGAAAGAAAAGATGGCGATGAACCGTCTGATTGAATTCGATTCCATTACGCGGCTTTTCGATCGGATGCACTTCCTGAAAAGCGAAAATAAAGAAGCTTACTACAATAAATTCAATGAAATTCTGAATGTATTAAAGAAGACGAAGTACGATATTTCCGAGACGTTTTTTCATCCGATCCATAAAACAGCCTACCGCCTGCTGATTCAAAAACGGTATGATGAAGTCGAAAAGCTGTTCCGATGGTCTAAAAAAGAGCCCAATAAAAACATCGTGATCCGGGACGGACTGGCTTATTTAGAAAGCCCGCTGACGGATGAAGAAAATAAACTGGTCGAACTGCGCATGCACGGGGAAACGGAAAGCGCGGTGTTCGCCGATGATAAATTCACCATTACGTTCCGCTTGTTCGGACAGGACAGAAATAATGCCCAATATATTCAGTTTCAGCACAGAGAAAAAATGAAAGAATACCACCAGTTTCCGGTACAGTCACTGGGAGACGGGCGGTACGTCCTTGAACTCCCGTTACGTGACATTGAAAAAGTCGGACTTGGCGGTTATATTATGTATGTCATTTATAACGATTATGAACGGGTCATGTTAAACAGAGAAGACGATGAAAAGGTAACTGCAGAAGCGAACGGACTGCACTATCAATTCTACCGGACAGTGAAGGAGAACCTATCGCTGAAAGTATCAAAATGATGATTGTGATTGGATATGTTTAATTGAAACAGAGGAGTAGACTTATTTTATGGGTATAGAAAATCCTGTCAGATACAAGTTAAAACATCTTAATATAAAGGAAGATACATTCAGTATTACGATATCCTGTGAAAATGCCGCTTTAGAGGAAGAGCCTTCTCTTCAGATTATAAATCGTAAGACAAAAGCGGAACTTTCCGTCCCTCTGAAACGGTTGCCCGGAGAAAGCGGGGAGTACCATGCTGTTATGGGCACGGAGCTGCTTTCTGAACATACGGACGGCAAAGGATGTCTTGATTTCTATGTCTCCTTTATCAATGATGACAGTGATATCAATAAAAAACGGTTAAAATCCAGCCTTGAACCTATTGAACTGTCTTCTTATAAAGATGAGGCTCATCATATGTTCTTTTTCCCTTATACGACCAAGAAAGGGAATTTCTCCTTAAAGCTGCTGCAGAGAAAGTTCGTCACGCGAATTGATGAAATGGAGCTTGAATCTGACGGCAGCTTACATCTGAAAGGTTTTGCATTCCGGCTGAATGCAGCAGAAACCTTAAAGATAAAAGAAAAAAACCTGATTCTGAAAATGAAAAAAGGTAAAGATGAGGAGCCTCTCATTCTGAAGTATCCGCTTCATGACGTGCCGAGACACGACCTTGATGAATATGTTCAGGATACAACGGCACTTGACACGATAGGCTTTGATACAAAAATTGATTTGAATGCCATTTATAAAGAATTGAATCAGCAGCTTATCTTTCAATTCCATATTCAATTCATTTTTGAAGATGCCGGGACGGGTGAAGAGGTTATCACCAACAGCAAGCCGTTAAAGGCACTGAAATCTGAACAAGTAAACCCTAACCAATTCACGATTCTGAAAACGGAAAAAGGACCTGCCAGATTTCATGTTTTCACGAAAAAGAAAACAAAAAATCTCCATCTGAGAATGAATGATTACAGTTTCAGCACCCGCGTCGAGTATTTTGTGAAAGGAAAGCTGAAACGGGGAGCATCCTTTGTACGCAAAAGAAAGAATAAGCTGAAAAAGTTTATTGAGAAAAGAATACAAAACACTTATAAAGCAGGATTCAGGCTTGCAGGGAAAATGCCCGTCAAACAGAAATTTGTCATGTTTGAAAGCTTTGCCGGAAAACAGTACAGCTGCAATCCGCGGGCAATTTACGAATACATGAGCAAAGAAATGCCTGAATACCGTCTGTGCTGGAGTGTAAATCCCGCTTATACACAGACATTTAAAGATAAAGGAATTCCTTATATCGAACGTTTTACGTTTAAATGGCTGTTTGCCATGGCAAGAGCCGAGTACTGGATTGTCAACAGCCGTATGCCGCTGTGGATCCCGAAACCCGAGCATACGACATATGTCCAGACATGGCATGGAACGCCTTTAAAGCGTCTTGCCGTTGATATGGATGAAGTGCATATGCCGGGAACAAACACTGAAAAATATAAGCGCAATTTTACGACAGAGGCTTCAAAATGGGATTATCTGATTTCACCGAACGCATATTCAACAGAAATTTTCGCTCGGGCGTTTCAGTTTAATAAAACCATGATTGAATCTGGATATCCGCGGAATGACTTCCTTCAGACGGATAACAGCCCTTCTGTCATCAGAGCGCTGAAAGAAAGAATGAACCTTCCGCAAGATAAAAAAGTGATCATCTACGCACCGACATGGCGGGATGACCAATTTTATAAGAAGGGAAAATACAAGTTTGACCTTGATTTAGACCTTCACCAATTGAGAGAAGCGATCGGCGACCGTTACGTCATTATTTTACGGATGCATTATCTGGTTGCGGAAAACTTTGATCTCGGACCGTATGAAGGATTTGCGTATGATTTCTCCAGCTACGAAGATATCCGTGAGCTGTATATGGTCTCTGATTTACTTATAACGGACTATTCATCTGTCTTTTTTGACTATGCAAATCTGAAAAGACCGATGCTGTTTTATGTGCCTGATATCGAAACGTATCGGGATAAACTCAGAGGGTTTTACTTTGACTTTGAAAAAGAAGCGCCCGGCCCGCTGGTCAAAGAAACGGGTGACGTTATCAAGTGGGTGAATGAAACGGAATCAGACAATTATAAGCTTCCGGATTCGTTCGGGCCTTTTTATGAGAAGTTCTGTTATTTAGAGACCGGGGAATCGTCTGAAAAAGCCGTAAAAGTGATTTTCGGGGACAAGTAAATAAGTGCAAAAAAGCATAATTTAACCACGTTAATTATGCTTTTTTGCTTAAAAGACGGCATGTTGCGCTCACCGGCCGCAGGCTTGTTATGAAGTGAAAAATACATCGTAATCTGTTACAATTATGAGCGGTGCTTTTGTAAGTCAAAGCTATTACCAAAACTTACGACTAAGGAAGATTAGAATGAATGCATTGGTAAAAATTCTGAAAGAGCAATTCAACTCTTTTCCGCTGATTATGCGGCTTGCAGTGTACGAAACGAAATCAAAGTATCAAGTGAACTATTTGGGTATATTGTGGCAGTTTCTCAACCCTATGATTCAAATGCTGGCTTATTGGTTCGTATTTGGTCTCGGGATTCGCGGCGGACATGATATGGTGCTTGGAAATGGAGACAGCGTACCGTTCATCGTCTGGATGCTGGCCGGCTTAATTCCTTGGTTCTTTATCAGTCCGACGATATTGGATGCATCTAACAGCGTTTTTAAACGGATAAATTTAGTATCGAAAATGAACTTTCCGATCAGTTCACTGCCTTCTGTAGTGATAGCATCGAATTTATTCAGTTACTTTGTGATGATGGCGATTTATATTATTGTGCTGCTGAGCAACGGGCTGTTTCCGACGCTTCACTGGCTGCAATATATTTATTACTTGTTTTGCATGATCAGTTTTATGTTTGCTTTCGGCCTGTTTAATTCGACCATCAGCGTATTAATCAGGGACTATCAGTTTTTGCTTCAGGCCGTCACAAGGCTTCTCTTTTTTCTTCTGCCGATTTTCTGGGACATTGCCGAGAAATTTGGAAACAGACCTGAAGTTTTGACCATCTTGAAGTTAAACCCTCTTTTCTATATTATCGAGGGCTTTAGAGACAGCTTTATGGAAGGGCAGTGGTTTTTCCACGATATGAAATATACGCTGTATTTCTGGTTCGTCACACTGCTGTTGTTAACAGTCGGTTCACTTCTTCATATGAAATTCAGAGATAAGTTTGTTGACTTTCTTTAATATAGTAAGGAGATTATACGATGAAACTAAAAGTTTCGTTCAGAAATGTTTCAAAACAGTATTTTCTATATAAAAAACAGTCTGACAAAATTAAAGGGCTGTTTTTCCCAAACAGAAATCAAAAAGGTTTTTTCGCTGTCCGAAATGTTTCTTTTGACGTCTATGAAGGAGAAACGATCGGATTCGTAGGAATCAACGGTTCGGGAAAATCAACGATGTCTAATCTGCTTGCAAAAATCATTCCGCCGACAAGCGGTGAGATTGATATGAACGGGCAGCCGTCTTTAATCGCCATTTCTGCCGGATTAAACAATCAATTAAGCGGTAAGGACAACATTCGTTTGAAATGCTTGATGATGGGTCTCAGCAATCGGCAGATAGACGAGCTTTATGAAAAAATCGTTGAATTCGCGGATATTGGCGACTTTATAGATCAGCCTGTTAAAAGCTATTCAAGCGGTATGAAATCCCGTCTCGGTTTTGCCATATCGGCGCATATGGACCCTGACATCCTTATTATCGATGAGGCGCTCTCAGTAGGGGACCAGACTTTTTATCAAAAATGTGTGGACCGCATTACGGAATTTAAAGAACGCGGCAAAACGATCTTTTTCGTCAGTCATTCCATCGGACAGATTGAGAAAATGTGTGATCGGGTGGCTTGGATGCATTACGGCGAAATGCGTATGTTTGATGAAACAAAAGCGGTTGTGAAAGAATATAAAGCTTTTGTGGATTGGTTCAACAAGCTTTCAAAGAAAGAAAAAAAGAAATATCAAAATGAGCAGATTGAAGGCAGAACGCGGGCTGCCGAGGAACAGCAAATCACTCAGGCGCAGCAAAAGAAAGCGAAGCCCAAATTCATTGCCAATACGATTCAGATTACGCTGCTTGCATTGCTGGCTGCAGGAGCGGCTGCTTCGATGTTTTCAGACAAGCCTCTGCGTGCGATCGCATCTTTCGGCGACGTCAAACAGAGCGATGCCGGCCTTTATGAGTCTGTGAATAAACCTGCTTTGGTAAAAGCTGAAAAAGCGGATCTTTACGCCGGAAAAGATATAAAAGGGAAAATCTCGGCAAGTGTAAGTTTCGGTACGAAGGTGCAGGTAGAAGCCGAGAATAACCAAGCGGCCAAAGTGAGATTAAACGATAAAGAGTACTTTATGAAAAAGACTGATTTGCATAAAGTGAACGCTTTAAAAACGACGGATGTTCAGCTCAGCGATTTAAGCAGCAGTTTATCAGGCGAAACGACAGAAGAGTTTCTCTCATATATCAATAAGAGCCTTGACGACGTGCGGAGTAAATTGAAAAATCCAGCTGACGGGCAAACGGATGACGGACGGAAAGTATTAAAAGTATCCGATGCGAAAACGGATTTTGTGATTGACAATGATACAGTCTCCGAAGTGATATTTCATTTATCGCGTCCCGCAGACATCTCAGCTTTAAGTAAAAAAGGCGGCAGCAAAATCAATCAGAACTTGTTCATGCTCAAAAACCAGAAATATACTTTCTCTGTGAACAACGCTGATCAAACACTGACCGTAACATCTAAAAAGTAAAGATCACATAAAAAAAGCTGCCGGACTCGGCAGCTTTTTCTATTCGTCAGCTTCTTCTTTTTCAAGAAGATCCTTCATAAACGGAATTAATTTATGGCGGATATCTTTGTCCTGTAAGGCAAATTCAAGCGTCGTTTCGATGAACCCCAGTTTTTCTCCGACGTCGTAACGTTTTCCTTCGAAATCATAAGCGAAGACACGCTGAATGTCATTGAGCTTTTGAATGGCGTCCGTTAGTTGAATTTCTCCTCCTGCACCGACTTCCTGCTGTTCCAAATACATGAAAATTTCAGGAGTGAAAACGTATCTTCCTAAAATCGCCAAGTTGGAAGGAGCTGTGCCCGCTTCAGGCTTTTCTACGAAATTTCTGACTTGGTAACGGCGTCCTTCATTTGTTAACGGGTCAATTATTCCGTATCGGTGTGTATCACTTTCAGGAACTTGCTGAACCCCGATAATGGAAGACAATGTTTTTTCATATTCGTCCATCAGCTGGCGAAGTCCCGGTTTTTCGGCCTGGACAATATCATCGCCGAGAAGAACGGCAAAAGGTTCATCGCCGATGAAGTTGCGTGCGCACCAAACGGCATGACCGAGTCCTTTTGGCTCTTTTTGGCGGATATAGTGGATATCCGCAATGTTTGATGATTTTTTCACTTTTTGCAGCAGTTCGATTTTACCCTTCTCTTCCAAATTGCGCTCCAGTTCAGGCGCATTGTCGAAATGGTCTTCAATTGCTCTTTTTCCTTTTCCGGTTACGATAATAATGTCTTCGATGCCGGATTCGACAGCTTCTTCGATAATATACTGAATTGTCGGCTTATCAACGATTGGGAGCATTTCTTTAGGCATTGCTTTTGTGGCAGGCAAAAAACGTGTGCCTAAACCTGCTGCCGGAATAATGGCTTTGCGTACTTTCTTCACTGAATAACACCATCCTTGTTTCTGCTGAATCTTTTTTTCAGAACTATAACCTAGTCTTTTTCCACTTTACCACAATTGATTAAAATTCACACCTTTTAATCCGCTTTCAAAGAGTCTTGTAAAGGATTTTGCTTTGTTTGCCGTTAAGCTTTACAATATCTAAGAAACGGCATAAATATGTTAACATGAAGGGAATATCCGACATATAAAACGAGGTGCAGACAAACCGTTGAAAAAACTAAAAGTAATGACCGTATTCGGTACAAGACCTGAAGCAATTAAAATGGCTCCGCTCGTGTTAGAGCTTGAAAAATATCCGGAAATTGATTCACTGGTGACTGTAACCGCACAGCACAGACAGATGCTGGATCAAGTGCTTGAAGCATTCAGCATTAAGCCTGATTATGATTTGAACATTATGAAAGAGCGTCAGACGCTTTCTGAAATTACATCTCATGCCTTGCTGAAACTGGACAAGCTGTTCCAAGAAGTAAAACCAGATATCGTTTTGGTCCACGGAGATACGACGACAACTTTCGCGGGAAGCCTTGCCGCCTTTTATCATCAAATCGCCGTCGGCCATGTGGAGGCCGGTCTGCGTACGCAAAATAAATACTCTCCTTTCCCTGAGGAAATCAACCGGCAGATGACGGGCGTGATCGCTGATGTGAATTTTGCGCCGACAAGCCAGGCTGAACAGAATCTGCTTGCGGAAAATAAAAAGCCGGATTCTATATTTGTCACGGGAAATACGGCGATAGACGCACTCCAAACGACAGTGCGGGAAGATTATTTTCATCCGATTTTTGAGAAACTGGACGGAAGCAGGATGATCCTCCTGACAGCGCACAGACGTGAGAACTTAGGAAGGCCGATGGAACAGATGTTTAAGGCTGTCAGAAGAGTCATTGAAGAGTTTGAGGACGTACAAGTCGTTTATCCCGTCCATTTGAATCCCGCAGTACGTGAGGCCGCAGAAGCCCATTTCGCTGATTCGGACAGAGTGCATTTAATAGAGCCGCTGGAGGTTGTGGATTTTCATAATTTCGCTGCGAAAGCCCATTTCATTATGACCGACTCAGGCGGAGTGCAGGAGGAAGCGCCTTCCCTCGGTAAGCCGGTCTTGGTGCTCCGGGATACAACTGAACGCCCCGAGGGAGTGAAAGCAGGAACATTAAAGCTTGCGGGCACAGATGAGGAAACCGTGTATCAGCTGACAAAACGGCTTTTAACCGATCAGGCCGAATATGAACGGATGTCAAAGGCGTCCAACCCCTATGGTGACGGATCTGCGTCAAAACGGATTGCGGAGGAGCTGCTTTATCGGTACGGCTATAGAAAAAAACGTCCGCAGCCTTTTACAGAATAAAAAACTCTGCATCGCATGCAGAGTTTTTTATTATTTCAGGCTTTCTTTTAATTCTTTTTTGACTGAAGCGAGGCTTGCTTCATCTAATTTGTAATAATAGATATTGTTGATTCTCGTTCCCGTTCCCTTCAGTTCATGCTGAATAACTTTGCCGCGGGCGTTTTTATAGTCAGTCATAACCGTCCACATATCATCGAATGACATGTTTGTTTTCATATTGTTTTCAATGACCTTAAACATATCTCCGAATTTTGTGACAGACGAGATGTTTGCCCCTTTAGATATAATCCCTTCAATCACTTGGCGCTGGCGCTGCTGCCTGCCGAAATCCCCCCGGGGATCTTCTTTTCTCATACGCGTGTAGGCGAGTGCTTCTTCACCGTTCAGGCTGATATTCCCCGTTCCGAAAGAGTGCCCGTCGTAGTTGAAGGCAAACGTGCTGTTCACCGTAATCCCGCCGAGTGTATCCACCGTATCTTTGAAGCTCTCCATGTTTACTTTCACAAAATAATCTACCGGCACGTCAAGCAGGTCCTCGACGGTATCCGCGGCCATCTGCGTCCCGCCGAAAGCATAGGAGTGGTTGATTTTATCCATCGTACCTTTGCCGGAGATTTTCGTATACGTATCACGCGGAATGCTGACCATTTCTGTTGTATTCGTTTTAGGGTTGACGGTCATATAAATCATCGTATCCGCGCGCCCCTTATCATTTTTCCGTTCATCGACGCCCATGATTAAAACAGAAATCGGGTCCTTCTTTCCGAGATCTATATCTGTGTCACGTTTGTCCGATTTTTTTAAGTCTTCCTGAATACTTGCCACCGTTGAAGCTGCTTTGTGCCACAAGTAGTAGACGTAGCCTCCTGATGATAAAACTAACAGCCCGATGATCGTTACGATTGTCAGAAGAACTTTTTTCTTCTTTCTTTTTCGTTCAGCCCTCATTTGTCATCACCTTTTCTATTAACTTTCACGATGCAATTTACTAATCTTTATAAACCCAGTCATATTTTTACTTCTAACCGTGTAATAGACGAAATTCTTAAAAAAAAGGTTACAAAAAGACCTTAAAATTACCTTAAAAAAAAGTTAGTATAAGACGATACATAAAGATGAGGTGAAAAAAATGAAAAAAATTGTTGCAGCTTCGTTCTTAATACTGCTTTTTTCAGTTGTGTTAGCAGCATGCGGAACGGCGGATCAATCAAAGAAGGGAAGCGGTTCTTCGGAAACGCAGGCTCAAAAAGAAACGGCATATTATGTCGGTATGGCGGATACGCACACAATTGAAGTAAAAGTCGATGATCAGCCTGTCAGCTTTGAATTTTCTGACGACTTCTCTGATGTTCTGAATAAATTCAACGAAAATGACAAAGTCAGCATTACTTATTTCACAAATGATAAAGGCCAAAAAGAGATCAAGGAAATCGAGAAAGCAAAATAATACATCATGATCAGCAAAAGGCGGGATAAAAATTGAAGAAAACAATATGGGCTGTCTGTTTTTCTGTGATATTCAGCCTGGCTTTATTACCGGAAAGCACTTTTGCGGCCAGTTCTGATATCTCAGTAAAACTGACGAATTATATTGGTAATAAATCGACTCTGAATATCGAACCCTCCGGAACTTATAAACTGACGGGAAGCGGTGTGTCCTCCGTTGTCAGATTGGGAGGCGCATCCAAATATGATACGGCAAACGCCGCGACATCAAAGTATTGGAAAAATCCGTCCAACGTAGTCGTCGTTAATACGGATGCTTATTTTGCGGACACGCTTTCCGTCATTCCTTTAGCGAATAAACTGAAAGCGCCTGTTCTGCTGACTGAATCGAAAAAACTCAGCAGCAGCACGGAAGCGCAAATCAAAAAATACAACCCGGATAATATTTTAATCATCGGCGGGGCGAACAGTATTTCGTCAGCTGCGGAAAAAACATTGAAAAAATACGGCCGCACGAAACGGATCAGCGGAAAAAACAGATATGATCTGTCCAAAAATATCGCGGCCGAAATGGGCAGCTATGACCAGGCAATCGTAGTAACCGGAGATGTTTATACGGATGCGCTGGCAATCGCACCTTATGCCGCGCAAAACGGCTATCCGATTCTCCTGACGAAAAAAGACTCCCTCCCGAGCTACAATCTGCCTAAAAAAGTGATCATCATGGGAGGCACTTCAAGCGTCAGCAAAGATGTGGAGAATCAAATTAAAAAGAAAGCTTCAGTGACAAAAAGAATTACCGGTTCAAACAGATATCAAATATCAGCAAATGCAGTCACTTCGCTGGGCATGGATGCAAGCAAAGCAGTTGCTGCCAACGGGACAAAATTAGCGGACATCGTTGTCGGCTCGAATATTGCCGCCGCAAATCATATGCCGCTTGTATACATCAAAAAAAGTGAAACGCCGGCCGACGAAGCCAGCCTTTTTAAAGCAAAAGGCACCTATTCTTATACATTAATAGGCAGCACGAATTCAATTGCAGATTCAGTTAAGGATGCTTATGCAAAAGAGTTTTATCTCGTAAACGGAAAAACGTACCGCATTGAAACATCCGGCGGCAAACTAGGCGTTGCCGGTATTAACAGCGGAAAAACGTCTTTCAAGGCGGTTCCTGAAAAATATTCAACATCGAACACAATCAGTATTGACGGAAAACCGTATTTGGGGAATATGAGTTTTTCTGCGGAATCCGGCAAATATGTAAGACCTGTAAATGAAAACATTCCTTTTGAGGATTATTTGAAAGGTGTCCTGCCGAATGAAATGCCGGGAAGCTGGCCGACAGAAGCGCTGAAGGCTCAGGCTGTTGCCGCCCGCACCTACTCTATCAGCAAGACGGGACAAACAGTTGCGGATTCAACGGCTTTTCAGGTATACGGGGGATACAGCTGGTATCCAAACGCCACCGCAGCCGTTGACGGAACAAAGGGGAAAGTGCTCACTTATTCCGGCAGATTGATAGATGCCA
The DNA here is from genome assembly GCF_051628075.1 of Bacillus siamensis. Lineage (NCBI taxonomy): Bacteria > Bacillati > Bacillota > Bacilli > Caryophanales > Bacillaceae > Bacillus > Bacillus siamensis. The sequence goes on along the minus strand of NZ_CP155579.1, from coordinate 3,413,011 downwards.
CCTACTCGTCAAGCAATGGCGGCTACACTGAAGCCGGCGATGAAGTATGGGGCTCAAAAGTGCCGTATTTAGTAGCCAAAAAGGATACAAAAGATCCGGAAATCAGCTGGTCTTTAACATTGCAGAAACAGCAGCTGCCAGCCGGTCTGGATATGAAAAACCCCGCATCCTGGTGGTCCAAAACAAACGAAGCAAATGCTGCGCAGCTCAACGGAATAAAAAATTGGCTGATGAAAAATAAAGAAACCAATGCAAATTCCATAAAAATTGCAAGCATCTCTGATCTCTCGCTCACCGGAAAAACAAAAGGGCAGCGGGCAGAAGACGCCGCGGTGAAGGTGACATACCATGTGAATGACAAGTCGAAAGGCTATGTCATGAACAAGACTGCATCCTTTGAGGTGAAGGCGTCAGAACTCAGAACGATGATCGGAGCTTCATCTTTTAAAAGTACATACGCCAGTGCGTCCGCTGATTCTGCGAAAATCACGATATCAGGAAAGGGATACGGACACGGCGTGGGAATGAGTCAATACGGAGCGAGAGAAAGAGCGGAGGCCGGAGAGCCGTATACTTCTATTCTTGCGTTCTATTATCCTAATACAGCACTTACAAACTACTAAACTTCTGTGGAGGAGATCGGATTGAAATTCATCATAAAATGTCTCCCTGTCTTCATTCTCGGGGTCATTCTTTTTGTCCCATCCGCTTTGGCTGACAACACGGTCAAAAGGATCGGCGGAAGCACCCGGTATGATACGGCTGTACAGGCGGCAAAACAATCATGGAGCGAAGCAAAAACGGTTATTATCACCGGCGGGACTTCATATGCCGATGCGATTGCTGCTGCGCCGCTTTCATATCAAAAAAATGCGCCGCTGCTGTTTACCAATAAAGATCAGCTGTCTGCCGGCACAAAAAAGGGATTAATTGATTTAAAAACGAAAAATGTGATTATCGTAGGCGGCACACCTGCCGTTTCGAAAAATACCGAGAATCAAATTGCTAAATTAGGCATCAGCGTCAAACGTTTATCAGGAAGCACGAGATATGCCACAGCCGCAAAAGTGGCGGGTGAAATGACAAGATCTTCTACAGCCTTAGTGGTAAACGGGTTTGTTGATGCAGATGGAATGGCTGCGATTTCTTATGCATCCGCGAAAAAATATCCGATTTTATTCACCAATGATTCAACACTGAATGGATCCACGTCAAATGCGATCAAAAGCCTGGGGATTAAAAATACGATTGTCATCGGCGGCACCGGCAGCATCAGCAGCTCACTTTACAATAAGCTGCCGAATCCTTCAAGAGTCAGCGGCAAAAACCGCTATAACCTGTCTGTGAATCTTGCGAAAAAGACAGGCCTCAGCACAGGCTATACGTTTGTTACCAATGGTTTTAAAGAGCCGGATACCATCGTCGCAGGCGTTTTAAGTGCCAAACAGGGAAGAGTTCACCTTATGACGAATGGGGACAGTCTGTCAAAGGACGTCCGGACGTATATCGGAAGTAAACGCATCACCAGCTTCACCGTCATAGGGAGTGCATCATCTTTAAGCAACAATGCGGCATCGCAGCTTAAAAATCCAGTTGTCGGCAAAACGGTCTTTATTGATCCGGGACACGGCTACCAGGATTCAGGAGCAACGGGCAATGGCCTGCTTGAAAAAAATGTGAACCTTGATATCGCAACACGCCTAAACAATCAATTATACGGTGCGGGTGCGCTTACTGTAATGTCGAGGACAGGCGACACCTTTGATTCGCTTGAGGAGAGAGTGAGCAAAGGGGCGAAGGCGAACGCCGATATTTTCATCAGCGTTCATGCAAACGCGAATGATAACAGCAGTGCAAACGGTACGGAGACATATTATGATCCAACCTACCAATCCGCAAACAGTCTGAGACTTGCCCAAAATATTCAGCCGAGAATGGTTTCTGCTCTCGGCACGCGTGACCGCAGTGTGAAAACTGCCGGATTTTACGTCATTAAGTATTCTAAAATGCCGAGTGTCTTGTTAGAAACCGGTTTTGTCACAAGCCCGATTGATGCCAATATTTTAAAACAATCAACGAAAAAGGACAGACTCGCGGCGGGGATCACCCAAGGCGTTTCCTCCTATTTCAGATAGTATTTTCCATTTAAAACAGACCGATTCATACCGGTCTGTTTTTTTATTTTTCATTATGGTTTGACTCAAATATGGATATGAATAGATTTACAATAAAAAAACAATAATCGAAACATTCTAATAAACATTAACGTTTCCTTTACTTCCAATTAACATCCATCTGCTAAACTCACGGCATAGGTCATCAAACATCCCAACAAATCGTGAGGTGTGTGTCAGTGGGAGCAGAGAAAAGCATGAATGTAAATAATAACTATGCAGTGCGGCAGGGGACTTCCGCTGCCGTAACGGAAAGAACGGCCCGTTATTTGGCTTTTAAGCGATTCATGGATATTGTGTTTGCGCTTGCGGGGCTTTTGGCGGCGCTTCCGATAATAGGCCTGTTCTCCATACTGATTCGTTTGGAGTCGCCCGGCCCGGCTTTTTATAAGCAGGAGCGGGTAGGCAAAGACGGGAAGCCGTTTTATTTGTATAAGCTCCGCTCTATGAAAATAGATGCTGAAAAATCGGGTGCGGTCTGGGCGCTGAAAAAGGATCCCCGCGTGACAAAGGTCGGCGCTTTTATCAGAAGGACCCGTATTGATGAGCTGCCGCAGCTGGTAAATGTGCTTCGGGGAGAAATGAGCCTGATCGGCCCGCGCCCCGAACGGCCCGTGTTTACGGAACAGTTTCAGGCAGAAATCCCGGGATTTACGGAGCGGCTGGCTGTTAAGCCGGGATTAAGCGGCTGGGCGCAGGTCAATGGGGGATATGACATGACACCGAGGGAAAAGCTGATGTTTGACTTATACTATATCCGCAACCTGACCTTTTCATTGGAACTGAAGATTATGCTCAAAACGTGCAAAGTAATCTGGACCGGTGACGGGGCACGATAAAAATTCTGGTCAGCAGACAAAAAGTAGGGAAAACGATGCCTAGTATTACAAATCAAATTTTGAGCGGCGCCAAATGGACAAGTATTTCGACAGCGTGTATTACGGTCATTCAAATCGTTCAATTCGCCCTGCTCGGGCGGGTCATGTCACTGGCTGAATTTGGCCTTGTCGGCATGATCACAACGGTAGCGGTGTTTGCCCAAATTGCGCTTGATATGGGGTTTGGCGCCGCGCTCATTCAAAAAGATCATGTCACTGAAAAACAGATGTCTTCCTTGTACTGGCTGAATATCATAACGGGGCTTGCACTGTTTGCGCTGCTGTTTTTCAGCAGCCCGCTCATTGCTGATTTTTATCAGCGGGAGGAGCTTGACTATTTAGTCCGCGTGCTGGCCGTCATGTTTTTAATCGCACCGATCGGTCAGCAATATCAGTATATGCTGCAAAAAGCGCTGGCATTTAACACGTTAAGCAAAATTGAAATCTTTTCAAATGTGCTGTCCTTCGTTTACTTGGCGGCTGCGGTTTTTTATACGGACCCGATTCTCGCGTATGTGATTTCCCAGGTGCTGCTGCAATCGTCGAAAGGGCTTCTGTACTGGATGGCCTGCAGAAAAACATGGCGTCCGTCGTTCGTTTTTGATCTGAAGGGAATGAAAGGCTTCTTTTCTTTCGGAGCCTTTCAGCTGTCTTCCCGGCTTGTGAACCGGCTCGGGGCGAATATTGATATGATTCTGATCGGCAGTTTTATCGGCGCCGAGGCCCTTGGCATTTATAATCTGGCCTATCAGATAGTCACGCTTCCGGTATTAAAAATTAATCCGATCATTACAAGAGTCGCATTTCCCGTCTTTGCGAAAAACAAGCATGAAAACAGCGCCATCAGAGAAGGCTTTCTCAATATGACCAAAATGCTCGCGCTGATATCTTTTCCGCTTTTGCTCGGTTTGGTTTCAGTGTCGGATGCATTCGTGGCTTCGGTATTCGGAGAAAAATGGCTGGCGGCTGTCCCGGTCTTAAATGTTCTCGCCATTGTCGGGATTTTAAGGGTCCTGATGAACCCGAACGGATCTGTGCTGCTGGCAAAAGGGCGGGCCGATCTGGCGTTTTATTGGGACGCCGGGGTGATGCTGCTGTATGGTGCATCATTGTACGCCGCCGTGCTGTCCGGAAATCTCTTGACGGTAGCCTGGACGTACGCATTCATCAGCATCTTGAATTTCCTGATCGGCCGCTGGCTGTTGGCATATGTCATTAAGCTGCGGCTGTCGGCTTACTTCAAAGCCGTGGCCAAACCGTTTCTGCTTACGGCGGCGATGGGTGTCATCGCCTTTACAGCCAGCCTCGGAACGGAGCGGATCAGCCTTAATGTAAAGCTGCGTCTGGCGATCTCAGTAGCCTGCGGCGCATTGTGTTATTTATTTCTTTTAATCAAAGCTTATCCGCAGATGAAAAGTAAATTAAGAAAAGGGCGTTTGCTATGAAGGTATTATGGATGACAAGTGTCTATCCGAGCAGTGAAAAGCCGGGGGAAGGTGTTTTTCATGAAACACAGGCGCAAGAACTGAGAAAGCTTGGCGCGGAGATGACCGTCATCTGTCCGCGGCCGAAACTCGCCGCGCCATTCCGGCTGCTGAAAAAGACATATCGGCAAAAGGATATAAGGCCTGCACATGAATGGCGGAAAGGCGTGTCCGTACACCGGCCGTTTTATCAGGCGGTCCCCGGGCAGCTGAAATGGGCGCAGCCCCATAAAAGAATGGCGGCATCGGTTCTTTCTGCGATCAAAAAGAACGGTCTGAAGCCTGACCTGATTCACGCGCATTTCGCCATGCCGTCAGGCGGAGCGGCCGCCATTGTGTCAAAGGCCCTGGGAATTCCGTATGTCCTGACCTTGCATGGCAGTGATGTTAATGTCTATCCGCATTACAGCAAAAGCGCTCATCGCGCATTCACATTTGCGGTGCTGGAGGCTGCCGATATTTATGCCGTCAGCGGCAGTCTGCGGGAACAAATGAAGAAGCTGAGCGCAGCGGATTGCAGCGTGCTTCCGATCGGCATCACGCTTGACGCCTTCCAAAAAAGAAACGAGACGAAAGAAGCCATCAGAAAACGGCTCGGCCTTCCTACGGATAAAAAGCTGATCGTATTCATCGGCAGGCTTGTCAAAGAGAAAGGCGTTTTCGACTTATCAAAAGCCGTTCAGTCATTGGATGAAAGATTTGAAGCCGTCTTTGTCGGTGACGGGCCCGCCGCATCCTCATTGCGGGAAGCCGCTCACATCGTCACGGGGCAAGTGCCGAATGACAAGATACAGGACTATCTGCTGGCGTCGGATATCATGGCCCTGCCGTCTTACAGTGAAGGCATGCCGACTGTGGTCATTGAGGCGCTTGCTCTGAAGGTGCCGGTGATCTGCACTGATGTCGGAGGAGCGGCTTCTTTATTCGGTAAACACCGGGGGCTGCTGATCAGACCGGGTTCACCCGAAACGCTGGCGGAATCCATCCTGCAATATGAAAAAGGAGAGGCATGGACAACGCAAACAGCCGAAGAACTTTATCAAACCGTCCGCACGTATTTTGACGCAAGCCAAAACGCAAAAGCGCTGAAAGAGAAATACCGGACCGTCATGAACCGGGCCGGGCAAGAGGAGAACCTTTCGAAAGAGGGATGAAGCTGTGAAAAAAATCGCTGTATTAGGAACAGGGTATGTAGGTCTTGTATCTGGAACTTGTTTTGCGGAAATCGGCCATCATGTGACTTGCTGTGATATCAATGAAGCGAAAATCAGAAGCCTGCAAAACGGAGTCATCCCGATATATGAACCGGGGCTTGAGGAATTAGCTGAAAAAAACGTCAGTGCCGGGCGTTTGTCCTTTACGGCAGAGATTGGGCCGGCTGTGAAAGCCGCTGATATCATCTATATTGCCGTCGGTACACCGATGTCAAAGACGGGTGAAGCCGATTTGACCTATATCAAGGCCGCGGCGCAAACAATCGGGGAACAGCTGAACGGATACAAAATCATTGTCAGCAAAAGCACCGTTCCGGTCGGGACGGGAAAGCTCGTTTACCAAATCATCAGCGAAGCGTCGAAGGGGAAATATCCGTTTGATGTCGCGTCAAATCCTGAATTTCTCCGCGAAGGCTCGGCGGTGCGGGATACGATGCAGATGGAGCGGGCGGTCATCGGCGCCACAAGCGAACATGCCGCTTCGGTTATTGAAGAGCTTCACAAGCCGTTCCGTACGAAGATCGTGAAGACCAATCTTGAAAGCGCGGAAATGATTAAGTATGCCGCAAATGCTTTTTTAGCCGCCAAAATATCTTTTATTAACGATATCGCAAATATTTGCGAACGTGTCGGCGCGGACATTTCTCACGTGTCAGAAGGCGTCGGCCTTGACAGCCGGATCGGGAATAAATTTCTCCAGGCGGGCATCGGGTTCGGCGGGTCCTGCTTTCCGAAAGATACAACGGCTTTATTGCATATCGCAAACAGCGCCGGATATCCGTTTCAAATGATGGAAGCCGTCATAGAAACCAATCAGAAGCAGCGGGTTCTAATAACGGAAAAATTAAACCGCGCCATCGGTTCTGTAAAAGGGAAAACCGTAGCCGTACTGGGGCTGGCCTTTAAACCGCACACAAATGACGTCCGCTCCGCCCCGGCTCTTGATATCATTCCGCGTCTTAAAGAGCAGGGCGCTCACGTAAAAGCGTATGATCCGATCGCGATTCCCGAAGCGTCTGCGGCATTAGGAAACGGCGGCATTGACTATTACACAGAGCTGTACAGCGCCATCAAAAATGCGGATGCATGCCTGATTACAACCGATTGGCCGGAAGTCAAGGAAATGGATCTTCAGAGGGCGAAGCAGCTGCTCAAACAGCCGGTCATCATTGACGGCAGAAATATGTTCCCGCTGGAATATATGCGGGTTTCAGGATTCACTTATCATTCCGTCGGACGTCCGGCGGTTCATGCCGATCGGCAAATAAAAGAACTGGCAAGATAGAAAAAGATTTGTCTTCAGGCTCTCGGCAGCCCGGCTCGGCTGCCGGTTTTGGAAAGGGGTTTGCCATGTGATTATCAAACGTTCAGCGGCACATGTTCTTGTGCTGCTTGCCGCTGTCATTACAGGAGGATTTATCATGGTGGAGGCGGTCAGGACGGATGCCGGCTTCGGAAAAATCACCGTGCTGCTGCTTGCCGCCATGATCGGGATTGCCGGTCTTGCTTTGCTATCCGCCTTTACCGCAAACGGTCAGATGTTTATGGGGCTCATTTATGTCTTGATCGCGTGTACATTTTTAAATCAGGCCTTCTTTGCGATCCATCTCGGATTTTTCAGCTTATTTATATACCGGCTGTTATTAATCGGGGCGGGTGCTCTTCACATCGCCGGCATCCTGACAAACCGTCATCATATTGACAGATGGAATCGGGTGAATGTAAAAGGCATCCTGATGTTCTTCGCCTTATGGTTTACATACGGTCTCATATCGTTATTGTGGGCAAAATCCGTGACGTACGGGATCAAATATTTAGCATTAATGGCGATGGGCATGTTTCTGATTTATCTCATCGTCATGTTTATTCAGCGCTTTGATCAGCTGATGGTTTTTTACGGCATATGGCTTGTGATGACCATTTTTGTGATGGCGATCGGCTTTTACAACCATTTTACTCACCATCAACTGCCGAGCTCTACGCTTTATAACGGGCCGCAATACAAACAGCATTATCCGACGTCCGTTTTCTTTAATCAAAATGATTTTGCGACGTTTTTGTGCATCAGTTTCTTTCTGTACGCGGCGGCGGTGAAAAATGTGAAAAACGGCTATGTAAAAGCCGTCAGCCTGCTCTTTGCGATCAGCGCTTTGTATTTAATCATGTTGACCGGTTCACGCGCGAGCCTGCTGGGCATATGCGCGGGGGCGGCTGTATACGTCTTTATCCTGCTGCCTTCTCTGCTGAAAAAACTCGCGCTGTACGCAGCGGGAGCGGGTGCTGCGCTGTTTGCGGTTTTATTTGCGGGCCGTATCACAAATGCCGTCTTGAATCTGTTTTCAGCTCCGCAGGCGATGCCGGGACAGCACCCGCTTCCATCGAACCTCGCGCGGGCGAATCTTTTAAAGAACGCCTTTTACTACGTGATTGATTCCTGGGGGTTCGGAGTGGGTGCCGGAAACGTCTCGTACTATTTAAAAGCCGAGCCCGTTTATGATACGGGCGGCGTAGTTGAGGTGCACAACTGGCTCGTCGAGATTATGGCGAACTTCGGCGTGCTTGCGATGCTCGGCTATCTGACAGTCTATTTGTACCTTTTTTGGACACTTTATAAATGCCATGAAAGAAAATCGGAAAATCAGTCAAGACTGATCACAGAAGGACTCATCACGGCAATGGCCGGTTTTTTGGTAAGCAGCATCAGCCCAAGCTCCGTATCAAATTTATTTTTCCACTGGGTATTTCTCTCACTCGTGATTGCGGCGGTCAATATTCTGAGGCGTTTACAAAAGGAGCCTGCCGTTACGGCGTACTATGAAAAACAGGGAGATGCGAGATGAAGGATATGTTGACAAGAATAATCCGGCGTATCAAAAAGAATATCATTTGGATCATTGCGGGGCCCGTTGTGCTAGGGGCGGCGGGTTATCTATTGCCGTCAAAAATCACCGGAAGCAGCAGTTTCACATCGGAAGCTGCGATTGCCGCCGGAAACTATGATCATCCGCTTTATAACAACACAAAAGAAATTCCGCTCCTTTTGACGAGCGATGCTTTTTTAAAACAGGCTCTGCCTGACAAAACAGACGAAGAAAGGACGGCCGTGAAAAGTAAACTGACTGTCGAAACACAATCAGATTCATTGATCACGGTCAGCTACAGCGGCCAAAACAAGCAGGAGACCGAATCAGTGTTTCAAGCCGTCATGAAGACTTTTCTGAAGAATGATCAGGAACTGTTTGAGAAACGGGCAAAAGTGGTCCGGCAGAGCATTGATGCACTTGAAGGAGAAACCGTCAGCGCGGATGCCAAAGTGGATAAGGAACGATTTTTATACGAATTGAAAAATACACAGCTGAACCTAAAATCAGCCGCCGTCATCAATTCAGAGCCGGTGAGTGAAACGGCGGGACAAGGCATGCCGCCGAAAAAGAAAGCGGTTCTGGGTGTTTTGATCGGCATTGCAGTTGCATTTATGTTCATTGTCATTCCTGAGTTTTTTAGAGAGTCCTTTTAAAAATCTGCGATGGAGATGTGACCATGACAAACTGGAAACCTTTCGTATCTGTCATTACACCGTCTTATAATGCAAGTGAATATATCGAAGACACGATTCAATCCGTTTTACATCAAAGCCATCCGCATTGGGAAATGATCATTGCGGATGATTGTTCAACGGACGGAACGAGAGATATTTTACGGCAATATGAACAAAAGGATGAGCGGATCCGCGTCGTTTATTTAGACGAGAACAAGGGAGCCGCGGCTGCCAGAAATACAGCCCTCGAGCATGCCGAGGGGCGTTATGTCGCATTTTTGGACAGCGATGACAGATGGAAGAAGGAAAAGCTTCAGAAACAGCTGGCGTTTATGTCAGAGCGGTCCTGCGCCTTTTCATTCACGGGCTACAGCGTCATGGAGCAGGACGGAACGCCGACGGATAAAACGATTCAAGCGCCTGAAAGCCTGTCATATGATGAAGCTTTAAAAAACACGATTATCGGATGTTTAACGGTCATGATTGACAGAGAGCAGACGGGGCAGATTCAAATGCCTGATATCAGAACGCGGCAGGATTTGGCGACTTGGCTTTCCCTGCTGAAAAGGGGAATTACAGCTTACGGTCTGAATGAGTGCCTTTCAGAATACAGACTTGTGCAGAATTCGATTTCAAGCAACAAGTGGAAAGCCGCCAAAAAAACATGGTTTGTCTATAGAGAAATTGAGCGCCTGCACTTTATCAAGGCTTCATGGTGTTTTATGCAATATGCGAAAAACGCGGTCATGAAAAGGCTGTAGGCGTCAGAGGGGCTGGGTGATGAAGGTGGAACCGATTGTTCACGTAATCGTCGGAGCGGCGGAATGGGGTCATGACCGGCTGAGATACAGACGGCACCGGCTGGCTGAATTTCTCGCACGGCAAAAAGAAACGAAAAGCGTCATTTGGGTATGTCCGTCTCCGCGCGCAAATGACGGACAGATGACCGGAATTTCCGAGGGAATCCGGCAGTTCGCGGTAAAGGATCTCTTCCGGCAAAAAGCATTCCGATTCGGCAGGTATACAGATATGTGTTACAGGCATAAGCTTTCACCGTTGCTGGCCGTGCTGAAGGAAGAAGGAGAAGGTGCCCGCTGCTGCTTATGGTACACCTTTCCCGGTTTTCCGCTTCTATCAGATCTTTACCCTTGGGATGAAGTGATTTACGATTGCAGCGATCTGTGGGCCGCTCCGATCAGCGGCCGTGCCGGTGTGCTGTCAAATGTAAGAAGAAACATCATTAAACAGGCGGAAATGAGAATCATTCAGCGGGCGGATTCCATTACCTGCACATCTGACTTTCTGCACCGGGAGGTCGGAAAAAAGCTGGAGAATCCGCGCCAGAAAGTGTTCACCATTGAAAACGGAGTGGAATATGACCTGTTCTCACGGGAAAATCAACAGCCGGATGCAGACATTTTACGTGGAAGAAACGGAAACGTTCTCGGTTTTATCGGCGGAATCAAACCGAAGCTTGATTTCGCGCTTTTGGCGGAAACGGCAGATTTACGGCCGGACTGGACGATTTTATTGGTAGGCCCGAACACGGCTCAGGATGACCCGGATTTCAAGTCGCTTCTGGAGCGCCCGAATGTTATCTGGACGGGACCCGCCGCGCCGAATGAAGTGCCGTCCTATATGCAGCTCGTCGACATCGGCATTATGCCTTATAAAAATTCTCCTTATAATGACGCGGTATTTCCGCTCAAGCTTTTTGAATTTTTAGCTGCCGGGAAACCGGTTGTCGGGTGCAACCTTACTTCTACGGCAAAAATCAAAAGGCCTTTCGTTTATGAATACGTTGAAGGCAGCGACCCTGCAGATTTCATCGCGGCCTGTGACGCTCTGCTGGCATCGGAACGGAGCGGATCATATGAGACGTTGCGCCGTGAATTGGCCCGGAGACGGGATTGGAACGTTTTATTCGGCCGAATGCTCGAATGCACGGGTATATTGAAAAATGCGCAATCCCATTAAAAGGGAAAGCGTATTTTTTGATTTACGTGTTTCTTTTTGATGATGCTTGTTATAATAACTAGTAAGAATTATAATGGAAGGAACGGTTCAATATCAGAAAAGACTTCATATAATTCCAAAGGAGACTTCTTTATGCTTGACGAACGCATGTTTCGCATAGTTGTTGCGTTTTTTGTCTCTCTGCTAACGGTTTTAATCCTAACTCCTATCGTGAAAAAAATTGCGATCAAAATAGGTGCAGTTGACCAGCCCAGCAACCGAAAAGTACATGATAAAATAATGCCCCGTATGGGCGGATTGGCTATCTTTATCGGCGTAGCGGCAGGGGTGCTCGCGGCCGGCATATATAATGAAACGAAGATGACTGCTATCACGGTGGGCGCGTTTATTATTGTTATTTTAGGAATCCTTGATGATAAATACCAATTAAGCGCAAAGGTAAAGTTTTTCGTCCAGTTAGCCGTGGCCATTATGATTGTGAGCACGGGACTGAAAATGGACTTTTTCTCCGTGCCGTTTTTAACGGAACGTTTAGAATTGGGATGGATCGCTTACCCGCTGACTGTGTTATGGATCGTCGGTATCACGAACGCGATGAACCTGATAGACGGTTTGGACGGACTCGCTGCGGGCCTGTCAGTCATCGGACTGTCCACCATCGCAGTAATGGCGTTATCCGGAGGCAAAATCCTGATTCTGTCACTTTCTCTCGTAGTGATAGGAAGCACACTCGGATTTTTATTTTATAATTTTCACCCGGCAAAAATATTTATGGGAGATACCGGATCGCTCTTTCTCGGATACGTCATCTCAGTACTCTCATTATTAGGTCTTTATAAAAGCGTTACTTTATTCAGTATCATCATTCCGATCATTATTTTGGGCGTGCCGATTTTTGATACGACATTCGCTGTCATCAGGCGGATTTTAAACAAACAGCCGATCTCGGCGCCTGATAAGTCACATATACACCACCGGCTGATGGCCTTCGGGCTTTCACACCGTACGGCTGTCATCATCATTTATTTAATCGGCTTTATTTTCAGCATCAGTGCAATCCTGCTGAAAAGCGCGACCATATGGCTTTCGCTGTTTATTATTTTTATATTGATTGTATTTATGCAAATCATAGCAGAGGTCACAGGGTTAGTAAATGAACAATTTAAACCATTTACCAAGTTTTACAAGAGATTGGTAAAGAAAAATTAAAAAGAGCAGATCATGCGAATGGTCTGCTTTTTTATGGATTCTTCTATTCTCTTATTATATAGAAAAACCCGATCCTTCTCAAAGGATCGGGTTTGCTGTTACTAGCCTTAATAGCCTGTTGTGCCGTTTGAATTTGTGCTGCCGGACTGTGTGCTGTCCGTTCCGTTTGCATCTGGAGTACCGCTGGTTGAATCGGTTGTGCCGCCGGTTCCCGTGCTGCCGGAAGTCGAATCAGTCGTGCCGTCGTCTGTTCCTGTGCTGCCGGAAGTTGAACCGGTCGTACTGTCCGTTCCGGTGCTGTCAGAAGCAGAATCGGCCGCGGTGCCGCTTCCGGACGGGTAATCTAAATGTTTCTGCAAGGTTTGCCGTACTTTTTCGAGATTGGCCGGATCCGGTTGGAAATAATACGTTCCGCCCGTAGATGCGGTTCCGCCGCCGCCTAAATATAAATCTGATCCTGTAATGGACAGTGTATCAATCTTTTTGCTGGTAAAGCCGCTGTAAATCTGCTGAAGAGCGAGCCCTTCAGTGATTCGGATGTTCGTTTGTACATTATTGCTCGCTGTTTCAGCGATTTTATCGATTTTAGCAATATTTCCAGCCTTAGACATTTGGTCGATCAGAGCATTGAGGATTTGCTTTTGACGGTCATTCCGGCCGAAGTCTCCGCGCTTATCCTGCTTTCTCATCCGCGCGTAAGCCAGAGCCTGCTCACCGTTCAAATGCATGTTTCCTTTCTTGAAGTAAATCCGTTTCTTTTTACTGACGTCACTCATTTCGTCGAAGTCAAACGGCACTTTTACATTGACTCCGCCGACTTCATCAATAACATCCTTAAATCCGTTAAAATCCACAGTGACATACTTATCAATCGGAATGTCTAACAAGTCCTCTACGGTCGCCACGGTTTCATCCGCTCCGCCCTTAGCAAAAGCCGCATTGATTTTTGATTTTTTACCGGTTGTGTCGCCGGCAAGCGTCACCCGCGTATCACGCGGAATACTCAGCATTTTCATTGTTTTATTTCTCGGATCAAGGGTAACGACAATAAGAGAATCTGATCGTCCGCCTTTTCCGCTAGTGGCATAATTTTCGATCCCCATAAACAAAATGGAGAACGGTTTTTTCTTCATATCTATGACTTCATCCCGAAGCTTTGATTTATCTCCGCGGGAAAGGGCATCATATGCATTATCTGCCGCATTGATCGTTTTGTATACTTTGTACCCGCCGACCCCGGCAGCGACTAACAAAACGAGGGTAAGCAGCAGCAAAATCCGTTTGAAAATAATCTTTCGTTTGCTTTTCTTTTTCTTTCGAACACGCACTCTTACACGTTCAGCCATTACATTAGTCTCCTTTAGGGCTGACGTCTGTTTCTAAATACGTCAGTTCTCCCTCTGTATTCTTACTCTTGCCGTTCGTCAGTTCTGTCATCCATTTTATAAACTCGTCTTTGTCTTTTTCTTCAACGTACGTTTCAAATTCGACGTGATCTGCATAATGGATATCCTTCAGTAAAAAAACTGACTCCCTCAATTCATTCTCTATCTTGCCGAGCCACGTATAATCCGCCGATGTATGCATAATCCGCATCAGCTTCCGCTCCGTAACCCCTATATGATTTAACCCCTCAGACACTGACTTCCCGTATGCACGAATCAATCCGCCTGCTCCGAGCTTTATTCCGCCGAAATACCGGGTAACCACCGCACAGGTATCTTTCAGGCCGCGTTTTTTCAGCACTTCCAGCATGGGTACGCCTGCTGTGCCGCTTGGTTCTCCGTCATCATTCGCCTTTTGTATATGATCCGTTTCTCCGATCAGATAAGCTGAGCAGTTATGAGTCGCATTCCAGTGCTGTTTTTTTATCTTTTGTATAAATTCCTGCGCTTCCTCTTCAGAAGCAGCACGGCTCAGGTGGCAGATAAAACGTGATTTTTCAATCACAATCTCGTGTTCACCCGTTTCTTTAACAGTTAAATAGCTGTGCAGCATGATTGCTGGACCCTCCTGACAAGCATTAAAAGACTTGTTTCTACAAATTCGAACAGACTTTAGAATTTTTGCGCATATTTTGGTATCATGAAAGAGTAAGATACTATATAAAAATGTTTTTTTCTAGAATATACGCATTCTTTCATTATAATTCGACATAAATTGCAGTTCAATTACATTTATAATAAAAATACATAACAACACCGTTACGGAGGGAGACTGATGAATAAATCGAAGATGGACTCCAAAGTTTTGGATTCTATACTCATGAAAATGCTGAAAACCGTGGACGGGAGCAAAGACGAGGTTTTTCAAATCGGAGAGCAGTCGCGCCAGCAATATGAGCAGCTGGTCGAAGAACTTAAACAGATCAAACAGCAGGTCTACGAAGTGATTGAGCTGGGCGACAAACTTGAAGTTCATACTCGGCACGCAAGAAACCGTTTGTCTGAAGTAAGCAGGAATTTCCATAAGTTCAGCGAAGAAGAAATTCGCAACGCCTATGAAAAGGCGCACAAACTCCAAGTGGAACTGACGATGATTCAGCAGCGTGAAAAACAGCTGCGGGAGCGCAGGGATGATCTGGAACGCCGGCTTTTAGGGCTTCAGGAAATCATTGAACGGTCAGAATCATTGGTCAGCCAAATAACCGTCGTTCTGAATTACCTGAATCAAGACCTTCGCCAAGTAGGGCTTCTGCTTGCCGATGCGCAGGCTAAACAAGATTTCGGTTTAAGAATTATCGAAGCCCAAGAGGAAGAAAGAAAAAGAGTTTCCAGAGAAATTCATGACGGTCCCGCGCAAATGCTGGCAAATGTCATGATGAGATCAGAATTGATAGAACGGATCTTCCGCGACCGCGGCACGGAGGACGGCTTTCAGGAAATCAGAAATCTTCGGCAGAATGTGCGGAATGCCCTTTACGAAGTCAGAAGGATTATATATGATTTAAGACCGATGGCATTGGACGATTTAGGGCTGATTCCGACACTGAGAAAATATCTTTATACAACTGAAGAATACAACGGAAAGGTGAAAATACATTTTCAGTGTATCGGAGACACGGAGAACAAAAGGCTTGCCCCGCAATTTGAAGTGGCGCTTTTCCGTCTCGCTCAGGAAGCCGTCACAAATGCTCTCAAACATTCAGAATCAGAGGAAATTACGGTAAAAGTGGAAGTAACCGCTGATTTTGTCGTTCTTATCATTAAGGACAACGGAAAAGGCTTTGATATTAAGGAAGCTAAACAAAAGAAAAACAAGTCATTCGGCTTGCTGGGAATGAAAGAAAGAGTAGATCTGCTTGAAGGAACGATAACGATAGACTCTAAAATAGGTCTTGGGACATTTATCATGATTAAGGTTCCGTTATCTCTCGGCCTATAATTTGTTAAATAGAGCCAAAAGACATATTGACCGAACAGCGGCGTATATAGAACAATAGGATAA
This sequence comes from Bacillus siamensis, assembly GCF_051628075.1. NCBI lineage: Bacteria > Bacillati > Bacillota > Bacilli > Caryophanales > Bacillaceae > Bacillus > Bacillus siamensis. Next base: position 3,397,090 of record NZ_CP155579.1, on the reverse strand, counting down.
GGAGGCGTAGCGTGTGACTAAAGTAAATATTGTTATTATCGACGACCATCAACTATTCCGTGAGGGTGTAAAAAGAATATTGGATTTTGAACCTACCTTTGAAGTGGTAGCAGAAGGTGACGATGGAGATGAAGCGGCTCGTATCGTCGAGCATTATCATCCCGATGTCGTCATAATGGACATCAATATGCCGAATGTAAATGGAGTAGAGGCTACTAAACAGCTTGTTGAGCTGTACCCTGAATCTAAGGTGATTATCCTCTCCATCCATGATGATGAAAACTATGTGACCCATGCTTTAAAAACAGGCGCAAGAGGCTATCTCCTGAAAGAGATGGACGCGGATACTTTAATTGAGGCAGTGAAAGTAGTAGCCGAAGGCGGTTCGTACCTTCACCCGAAAGTAACCCACAATCTTGTCAACGAATTCCGACGTCTTGCGACAAGCGGAGTTTCCGCTCATCCTCAGCATGAGGTTTATCCGGAAATTCGGAGACCATTACATATATTAACGAGACGGGAATGTGAAGTGCTGCAAATGCTTGCAGACGGAAAAAGCAACCGCGGAATCGGTGAATCATTGTTTATCAGTGAGAAAACAGTGAAAAACCACGTGAGTAATATTTTGCAGAAAATGAACGTTAACGACCGGACACAAGCTGTTGTCGTAGCCATTAAAAACGGCTGGGTAGAGATGCGTTAGTCATGTATGAGAAGACTTGCCATAATAGGCAAGTCTTTTTTTATAGCTTCATATCTATTAAAATACTTATTAAGTACTTAATAAGGCAGGTAAAGTGATGAATATTGCAGTTGTAACAGACAGTACAGCATATATTCCGAAAGAGATGAGAGATGAACATCATATTCATATGATTCCTCTTCAAGTGGTTTTCGGTGAAAAAACATTCCGCGAAGAAACAGAGCTCGACTGGAGAAGCTTTTATAAAGAAGTGAAAAATCATGATGAGCTGCCGACTACGTCACAGCCTTCTTTCGGTGAATTGATTGCATTGTACGAAGAACTGGGCAAAACATATGATGCGGTCATAAGCATACACTTGTCCAGCGGAATCAGCGGAACTTATAACAGCGCCGCTTCGGCAAACGCTATGGTTGATAATATCGAAGTTTATCCGTTTGATTCAGAGATCAGCTGTTTGGCACAAGGTTTTTATGCATTAAAAGCTGCACAGCTTATTAAAGACGGTGTTGACTCTCCGGACGAGATTTTAAAAGAGCTGGAAGAAATGAAGAAAACAGTCCGTGCATACTTTATGGTTGATGATTTATCACATCTGCAGAGGGGCGGGCGCCTAAGCAGTGCTCAGGCTTTTATCGGCGGTCTGTTAAAGGTAAAGCCTATTCTTCATTTTGACAATAAGCTAATTGTTCCTTTTGAGAAGATTCGGACACGCAAAAAAGCGATTTCTAGAATTTTCGAGCTGTTTGGCGAGGATGCAAGTAAAGGAATCCCGATGCGGGCAGCTGTCATTCATGCAAACAGGGAGGAAGAAGCCGCGGATATTATTCAAGAATTAAGCGGTAAATACCCTCATGTCGAATTCTATAACAGCTATTTCGGTGCCGTGATCGGAACGCATTTGGGCGAAGGCGCCATCGGAATCGGCTGGTGCTTTAAAAACTAAGTGGAAATCTCCGTTTTCAAGGGCGGAGATTTTTTTGTTTTTTAATTTTCGGGATTCGACAAAAAAATTCCCGGCAGATATACTTTGAGCAGAAAGGAGGCAGAGAAATGTCCGAAGATGCTTCAGAATTTTCAGAGGTGCGGGATTTCTTTTACGGCAGGCATTTGTTGAGATCTGAGATACCGTTTTCAGATCAGCGTATCAATTCTTTTATAGAAAAAGAATATATAACGGCCGAGCCGTCTGTTATCCGCAGGAAAAACCGTTACGCCTGCCGCCGATGCGGCCAGTCTGACCAAGCCTGCTTTGCCGCATTCTGGGCGCCTTCTGCCAAAAGACATATTACCTATTGCCGTGCCTGTGTCGTAATGGGAAGGGCTGATGAACTGACGTCATTATATTCTTGGAATCAAACCTCAGAAAGCAGCTGGGAGCCTGTAAAGCTTGCTTGGGAAGGAACACTGACAGACGGACAGAAGCAGGCGGCCGGCGCGCTTATAAAAGCGATAAAAGATAAACAAGAACTGTTAGTGTGGGCGGTTTGCGGATCAGGGAAAACAGAGATGCTGTTTCCGGGTATAGAGTTTGCACTGAATCACGGATTGCGGGTCTGTGTCGCGACTCCGCGTACAGATGTTGTGCTTGAACTTCTGCCGAGACTGAAACAAGCATTTGAGAATGTTGAAGTTTCAGCTCTGTACGGCGGCAGTGAAGACAAAGGCAGTTTAACTCCGCTAATGATCTCAACCGCTCACCAGCTGATGCGATATCGGGACATTTTTGATGTCATGATAATAGATGAAGTGGATGCATTTCCTTTTTCAGCCGATGAGACATTAAGATTCGCGGTTGATAAAGCCAGAAAGAACAACAGCGCCCTTGTTTATGTAACGGCAACTCCTTCAGACGCATTAAAAAAGAAGGCTGAAGCCGGTTTGCTGAAAAGCGTCCGCATACCGGCCAGATATCATCGAAAACCTCTCCCGGAGCCGCGTTTTTTATGGTGCGGCAATTGGAAGAAGAAGCTTGAGAAAGGAAAACTGCCGCACTCAGTAACGGATTGGGTCCGGCAAAAACTTCAATCACGGCTGCCGGTTTTCTTATTCGTTCCGTCTGTACACGTATTGAAAAAGACAACGGATTATTTTCAGAAATTAAATATCCGCGCAGAAGGCGTACATGCGGAAGACACATTCAGAAAGGATAAAGTGAAACGGTTCAGAGACGGCCGGCTTGATCTGCTGGTAACAACTACGATTTTAGAAAGAGGAGTTACCGTACCTAAAGTTCAGACATGTGTCCTCGGCGCGGAAGCACCTATCTTTACTGAGAGCGCACTCGTGCAGATCGCAGGCAGAACGGGAAGGCACTATAAACATTTCAGCGGTGATGTCGTCATGTTTCATTTCGGAATGACAAACGGAATGAAAAAAGCAAAAAAACATATAGAACATATGAACAAATTGGCACAAAAAAGTAAATTGTTGGACTAGTTAATTTCAGAAAACGTGATACAGTATACTCATACTTTCCTATGAGGAGCTGTCAACATGCTTGTCAATTCTAAAGAAATCATATTAAAGGAACTTCTCGACCGCCATATGCCTCAGCTTCATATGAAATGCACATGCCGCGTATGCAAAAATGATGTACTGGCTCTTTCATTAAACCGGGCTGAACCGGCATATGTTACTGATAAAAAGAAAGTTGCTTATGCAAAAGCAGAGATGGTAGATAAACAGAAAAATACGGCGCTGCTTGTCATTCTGGCTGAATCAGCCTCGATTGTTTCAGTTAAACCAAGCGAGTTCTGTGAAAATCGGGAAGGAGCGTAATATCTCTGAATTGTTTATTGTGTGATTCACCAATTTCAAGTTCACTGACCTGGAGATCTCTATTTTCCCTTGCGCCGGAACAAGAGGTATGCAGCGCATGCAGCAATCAATTCGAAAAAATTGAAGGTCCCGTATGCTGTTTGTGCGGAAGGTCTCAGGAGTCAAATGAAAAATGCGCTGATTGCATGTTGCGGGAATCAAAAACGGAAAAGCGCTTTTTACTGCGGCAGAACCGTTCGGTATATTTGTATAATGATGCGATGAAGGATGCATTGACCCGGTTTAAATTTCGGGGTGATGCGAAAATCATTCAAGCATTTGAACGTGATTTTGCTGCCGGCTTTAAAGCGGCATACCCGTCAAATACACATACCCTCGTCCCTATTCCGCTGAGCGGCGAACGGCTGGCGGAACGCGGATTCAATCAATCCGAGCTGCTGGCCTCTCTGCTCGGAATGCCCGTCATTTACCCCCTCATCCGACTGAACAATGAAAAACAATCCAAAAAAAGCAAAACAGAAAGGCTCTCCGCAGAAAAAAAGTTTTCAGCTGCTGAAAACTCCGTCGAAGGTATGAACGTCATTTTAATAGACGATATTTATACGACGGGCGCCACACTGCATCAAGCTGCCGAAGCTCTGCTGACAGAAGGCAAAGCGTTATCGGTCTCCTCTTTTACTTTAATCAGGAGCTAAATCATTCATTTTTTCTGCCGATATAATTGATAGAAATATAAGGCAGATAAATGAAGGAATAGGAGTTAAAACGATGGGTGAATTGGCAAATTGTCCAAAATGCAATGCTTTATTTTTTAAAACGAACCTGCAGACCGTATGCCAGGCATGTATTAAAGAAGAAGAAAAAGCATTTGAAACCGTCTATAAATTTTTAAGAAAGCAGATCAACAGACAGTCGACGATGCAGCAGATTACTGAGGAAACAGGTGTGGAAGAAGAGCTGATCCTCAAGTTTATCAAACAAAAAAGGATTCAAATCAGCCATCTTCCGAATTTGGCATACCCTTGCGAAAGATGCGGAAATCCGATCAGGACGGGGAAATTCTGCAAGTCCTGTCAGACTGATATCGAGTCGCAATTAGATCATATGAACCAAAAAACAGCTGCTGAATTCAAAGAGAAAAATAGTACTAAAGACACATACTATGCCTATAATACCAAAAACACCTGATTCCCTAAACTAACTGATAACGCAGTCGATAAAAGAATTAGACTGCGAACAGAAAGCGAGAGGAATCCAATGAAAATCAATCAGTACGGAACACAATCCGTTAATCCATACCAAAAAAATTACGAAAAGCAAGCCGTACAAAAAGAGGCTGCAAAGCCGAAAGACAAAGTGGAAATTTCTTCTCATGCAAAAGAGCTTCAAAATGCTTCAGATGCGGTCACTAAAACACGTCAGGAAAAAATCGCTCAGCTAAAAGCGGATATAGAGAGCGGAACATATAAAATAGATTCAAACAGCATCGCTGAAAAAATAATGAATTTCTATAAAAAGCAATAAAAAGGAGAAAGCCAATGTCAGCAAAGCCAATTATCGATCAACTGAAGCGACTTTGCGCACTGCATGAACATCTGCTCACGCTGTCTGAGGAGAAAACGGAAGCACTGAAAGCAGGTAAAACAAAAGAGCTTTCCAACATATTGACCAAAGAGCAAAAGTATATTCAGGCAATCGGGCAGACTGAGGAAGAACGAATCAAGTTAACTTCCCAGTTTCTCAGCCGCGGTGAAGATAACACAATTGCTGCATGTATCTCAAGAACTTCAGGCAGTGAAAAACAGGAGCTTGAAGGATTATTTCACTCTTTATCTGCGCTTCTTAACCGTCTGAAAGAAGTGAATGAGATGAATAAGCAGCTCACGATTCAGGCTTTGCAATTCATCTCAGGGGCATTCGATATGATCATGCCGGATGAAAAAGAGAATATGAATTATAAAGAGCCGCAAGCGGCGCGCCAGCCTGTCAGCCGTTTGACATTATTCGATTCAAAAGCTTAGAACGGAGGATTTTCAATGCCATCGACATTTATGGGGCTCGAAACAGCAAGGCGTGCACTGAGTGCGCAGCAGACTGCATTGAGCACAGTTTCAAATAACGTTGCAAATGCAAATACAGAAGGATATACAAGGCAGCGCGTCACATTACAATCGACGAGTCCTTACCCCGCTGTATCAAAAAACAGTGAGCTGACGGCCGGCCAAATCGGAACCGGGGTCAAAGCCGGTTCAGTGGAGCGTGTCAGAGACAGTTTTTTAGACTATCAGTACAGAACTGAAAATACAAAATTAGGCTACTATACAGCCCGTTCCAATTCATTGTCGCAAATGGAAGGCGTCATGAAAGAGCTTGATGATAACGGATTAAACGGATCACTCAGTTCGTTTTGGAATGCCCTTCAGGACCTGGCGACGAACCCGGAAAATACGGGAGCGCGCTCAGTCTTGCAGGAGCAGGGGAAATCTCTTGTCGAGAGTTTTAACTATATATCAAGCTCTTTGACTAACATTCAGGGGGATATTAAAAAGAACCTGGATAACACAGCGGATCAGGCCAATTCAATTTTAAATCAGCTGAATGACCTTAATACTCAAATAGCGGCAGTTGAGCCGAGCGGTATGCTTCCTAATGATTTATATGACCAAAGAGACAGATTGATTGACCAGCTATCTTCTATGGCAAATATAAAAGTCTCATATAATAAGTCGGGCGGACATGCCTTGGCGACTGCTGAAGGCACGGTCAACGTGGAATTGCTGAACGGAAACAACAATTCTCTCGGAACACTGCTTGATGGTAATACAAAAACCGTTTCAGAAATGAAAATCAACTACGACCAGGACAGCGGTCTTGTGTCAAGCGTATCTGTCGGCAGCAATGCGGTTAATGCGGATGCATTTACCGGCAAAGGATCACTTTTAGGTCTTATTGAGTCATACGGCTATATGTCAAATGGAGAAGAAAAGGGCCTTTATCCTGAAATGATGACTGCTCTTGATAATATGGCGCTCTCCTTTGCTGACGCGTTTAATGCAGTTCACGAAAAAGGAAAGACCTATACAGGCGAACAGGGCGCAGCATTTTTTGATTTCAGCGGTGATGAAGCGGTGCCGGTAAAAGGGGCGGCAGCGAAAATAAAAGTCAGTGACAAAGTCCTTGCGTCTACAGACAATATCGCAGCGTCGTTAAACGGAGAAAAAAGCGACGGCACAAACGCGACAAACCTGGCAGCCGTGCAGAACAGCAAGCTGACAATTAATGGTGAAACCACTACAATTAATGACTTTTATGAATCCCTTATCGGCAAGCTGGGCGTTAATTCACAAAAAGCGGCCAATCTTATGAACAACTCTGAAAGCAACACCCTTTCGGCCGATCAGCGGAGACAATCAGTCAGCGCCGTGTCATTAGATGAAGAAATGACAAATATGATTCAGTTTCAGCACGCTTATAATGCCGCTGCGCGAATCATAACGATGCAGGATCAAATATACGATAAAATTATTAACGGTATGGGCACCGGAGGAAGATAAGGAGATAAGTAAATGAGAGTAACTCAAGGGATGATCGCAAAAAATTCTCTTCGATTTATCGGCTCAAGTTATGACAAGCTCGATCGGCTTCAGCAGCAAGTGTCTACGGGGAAAAAAATCACCAAAGCTTCTGATGATCCGGTCGTCGCAATGAAGGGAATGCAGTACCGTACTCAGCTTGCGCAGGTCAACCAGTATCAGCGGAATGTTTCGCAAGGTTTCACATGGCTGGAAAACTCGGAATCCAGCGTAAACTCAGAAACGGATATTATGGGGAAAATCCGGGACTTGATGATTAAGGCAAAAAGTGATTCGAACGGTGAAACGGAATTAAAAGCCATCGGTACAGAAATCGGCCAGCTGAAAAAGCAGCTCGTTTCTGTCGCGAATACTCAAGTGAACGGGCGTTACCTGTTTAACGGAACAAATTCAGATGTCCCGCCGATCACTGAAAATGCCGACGGCACGTATACGTACAACTATGAAAATTACACTAGTGCTTCGGATGTTAATATCAACATTTCGAACGGGGCAGTGCTGAAAGTGAATTCTGACCCGAATTCAGCTTTCGGAGGCGTCGCTCAAAATGGAGATAATGTATTTGAATTTCTCAACTCATTAGAAGCTTCTTTAAGCAAAGGTACGCTTTCTGAAGCAGATTCAAATCAAATTCTGTCAGACATCGACGGTTTTACTGACAAAATGAATGCTGAAAAATCCAATATCGGCGCCCGAACAAACCGTTTGGAACTCATTAAGACAAGGTTGGAATCTCAAGCTGCTACCGCTGAAAAAGTATTGTCAGATAATGAAGATGTAGAAATGGAAGATGTGATTGTTGATTATTTATCTCAGCAGACGGTTCATAAAGCTGCGCTGTCAGTAAATGCGAATATCATTCAGCCGTCACTGATCGACTTCCTGAAATAATATATGAATGTCTTCTATATATAAAAAAAGCGACTCACAACAGGGAGATCGCTTTTTTTACTAGAACACTCTAAAGAGGAGGGGTCTCTATGCAGATGCCGAGATTGATTATTGACAGTGTGCCTGCTAAAATCGGTATAACCTTTCAGAAGGAAGAAATCGAGATGGAACAGCCGCCCGCTGACCTGGAAATCGAACAGCCGCCGGCAGAGCTGAACATTGAAAGCACGCCGGCCAAACTGACGATTGATCAGACGAGGGCGTGGGAGAACTTAAATCTGAAATCATTTGAGAAGCTGAACGCTGAAGCCGCCCAGAAAGGTGCGCAAGCATGCAGTGAGTTTATTGCGAAAACAGTCAGAGAAGGGAAGGAAATGGCGGCTATCGAAAAGAAAACCGGCAATGTGATGGCTCGTCAGGCAGCGGATGTCAGTCCGCCCGATCCATTCGGCGAATTCAGCGACTTTCTGCCTGCGCAGTTTCTCGTTGACATTGACTGCATTCCTTCAATGCTTACGGTTGATATTGAAGCCCGCAAACCTTCAATTGAAGCCACCGCCCATAAACCGGTATGGAATTACACACCGGGGAGAGTTCAGATTGATATGATGCAAGACCCTAAAGTGACGATTTCGGTTGACGACGGTAATACAGAATAAAAGATGAAAGTGGTAAAGGATTGTGAAGCATGATTATTAAAACAAAATATCACGGAGAAATCAGAATAGACGAAGGGCAGATTATCTCATTTGAAAACGGGCTGCCGGGATTTAATGACGAGACTCAATTTGTTGTTCTTCCTTTGTCGGAAGATTCACCGTTTTTGGCGCTGCAGTCTGTCAAACAGGAGCATATTGCCTTTATTGTCGCCAGTCCGTTTATTTTCTTTAAAGGATACGAATTTGACATTGACCAATCGACGCTGGAGCTTTTGCACATTGAAGATATAGAGGACGTCGAAGTGATGGCGATTTTAACGCTGGAAGAGCCTTTTGAAAACACGACCGCCAATTTAAAAGCGCCGATTATCGTCAATAAAAAGGAAATGAAGGCGAAACAAATCATTTTACATGATGCTTCCTATGAAACAAAACATTTGATAGGAGGAGGATCATGCTAGTTCTCTCGAGAAAAGTGAATGAGTCCATTCAGATCGGGCCGGATATTGAAATCAAGGTGATTGCCATCGAAGGAGAGCAAGTGAAACTGGGAATTGAAGCGCCGCAGCACGTGGATATTCATCGGAAGGAAATATACTTGTCCATCCTGGAAGAGAATAACAGAGCTGTATCTTTTAATACTGATTTATTACTTAATTTATCCTCACAAAAAAAGTGAGGATTTTTTTATTTTCAATATAAACAATAGAAGCGGCCGTCCGATATATATAGTGTAGCCAATGAGAGGAAAAATTTCCTTCAAAAATGATGCTGCGCAAATGCACAAGGACGTGCGAAAAACAATTCAGGGAGGAAATACAAAATGAGAATCAACCACAATATCGCGGCTCTTAACACTAGCCGTCAGCTGAATGCAGGTTCAAGTTCTGCTGCAAAAAACATGGAAAAATTATCTTCAGGTCTTCGCATCAACCGCGCTGGTGATGACGCAGCGGGTCTTGCGATCTCTGAAAAAATGCGTTCTCAAATCCGCGGTTTAGACATGGCGTCTAAAAACGCTCAAGACGGAATCTCTCTTATCCAAACGGCTGAGGGTGCATTGAACGAAACTCACAGCATTCTTCAGCGTATGAGCGAGCTTGCAACTCAAGCGGCGAACGACACGAACACTACTTCTGACCGTGACGAGCTTCAAAAAGAGATGGACCAATTATCATCTGAAGTAACAAGAATCTCTACTGATACTGAGTTTAACACAAAGAAATTGCTTGATGGCACGGCTGACAAACTGACTTTCCAAATCGGTGCTAACGAAGGCCAAACAATGAGCCTTTCAATCAACAACATGAACGCTGATTCTTTAAAAGTTATTGGCCAAGTTGGCGAAAAGACAGCACTTGATGGAAACTCTGAACTCGAAGTAAGAAACGATCAAGGTGAAGCCGTGAAAATTTCATTCACTGCGGCTGGAACTTCTGATGTAGATAAAACAACTGCGTCTTATGATGAGACTAGCAAAACTGTAACTGTAACATTAGCGCAAAAAGCTGATGGTACTATTACTGCTTCACAAGAAGACGTTCTAAATTCTTTAAATAAAACAGGGGCTGTTAAAGCTACTGCTATTGATGGCGCAGACTTAACTAAAAAAGCTACTGCGGGAGCTGACACTACAACTTCTACTACAGTAACTAAAGACGCTACAAAAGGTATCGACATCTCATCTTCAGCTAAAGCTGCGTCTTCAGCTCTTACAACAATCAAAACAGCTATCGACACAGTATCTAGCGAGCGCGCTAAACTTGGTGCGGTTCAAAACCGTTTAGAGCACACAATCAACAACCTTGGTACTTCTTCTGAGAACCTGACTTCTGCTGAATCACGTATCCGTGACGTAGACATGGCTTCTGAGATGATGGAGTACACGAAAAACAACATCCTTACTCAGGCTTCTCAAGCAATGCTTGCGCAAGCTAACCAACAGCCTCAGCAAGTTCTTCAATTGCTTAAAGGTTAATGACGGAAAGATCCTGGTTCTCCAGGGTCTTTTTTTTATTCCTTCAGTTATCTCCCCTCAGCATGCCAAGGAATCCTATTGACAAAATGAAACGTTATAATTTGCAGTTAAATTATTGAAAACCTTTTAATCTGACCGATATAAGAATAAGATCATACATTTATGGAGCTGTGATATGATAAACAGTCGGAAACTCACTGTTGTCATAGAGCCGTCTACGACTAAACGCCGAAAAGGAGAGGGTACATATGGTCACAAGAATCACAGGCCTTAATTCCGGTCTTGATGTAGATTCTCTGGTGAAAAAAATGATGGATGCCGAAAAGCAGCCGCTTAATAAATTAAACCAGCAAAAGCAGACGCTTGAATGGAAGCGCGATGCTTATCGGGAAATGAATACCCAGATTGCCGACATGTATTCCACTACATTTAATAATATGCTGATGTCCACAAACTGGAATAAAAAAACAGTAACAAGTTCGGATTCCAGTGTCAGCGCGGCGGCCGTCAGTGCTGAGCAAAATATTTCAACAAGCATGTCTGTTCAGCAGCTGGCCACGCCGACGACATATAAATCCTCAGGCGCCATTCATTTCACCTCAGGCCAGAGCCAAACATTGAAATTCAATGTCACAAACCCGGGTGAAACGAAGCCGACAGAGGTAAGCGTCACGATCGCCGCAACTGATACGATTGATGATGTGGTCACCAAACTGAACAGCTCGGGCCTCGGGGTGACGGCTTTAAAAGAGAAAATCTCCAACGGCACGGATTATGTGGATACGATCGCGTTCACTTCCAATAAAACGGGAGAAGGGTTTGCCCTTGCCGCAGGTGATGACGCAACTAAAAGCTTCCTGAAAGATCAGCTCGGTTTTGCCGTTGATGATACAACGAATGAACTTACGGCCAATGCCGAAGGGAAAAACGCGAAGTTTACGTTCAACGGGCTTGAAATGACCAAAACGTCAAATAACTTTACGATCAACGGCATCAAATATACGCTGAACAGCGTGACGGAAAGCAATAAAACGGTTACGATCAACAGCACGACTGATACGGACGGGATTTTTAATAACATTAAAGATTTTGTTGATAAGTACAACACGTTAATTAAAAGCGTAAACGCGAAGGTGACGGAATCAAAATACCGTGATTATACGCCGTTAACCGATGAACAAAGAGAAGCGATGACCGATAAGCAGGTTGAGCAGTGGGAGGCAAAAGCCAAAAGCGGCTTATTACGGAGCGACAGCACGCTGCAAAACGGTTTGGCGGAGATGCGGCTGGATCTGTACTCGACGGTTACGATTGACGGTAAAAAATATCAGCTCACGGATTTCGGAATCGAAACGTCTGATAACTACGCCGATCAAGGAAAGCTTGTCATTAAAGATGAAGCAAAACTGAAACAGAAAATTACCGAGAATCCGTCTCTCGTGGCTAAGCTGTTTAATGCGGACAGCCCTGATACAGCGAAAACCAAAAACCCGGAAGAGCAGGGGATTGCCCGGAGATTAAAGGACACATTAAACAAAATGCAGACTCAAATTTCGAAACAAGCGGGCACGGAAAGCTCAGTATCAACGAGCTTTGCTATCGGAAAAAGCCTGGACGAAGTAGATAAAAATATTTCCGATATGAAAACAAAGCTGGATGACATCGAAACGAGATATTATAAAAAGTTCAGCGCATTGGATACGGCATTGGAGAAATTGAACAGCCAATCTTCATATCTCACGTCAATGTTAGGATCTTCAACATCATAATCTTGGAGGTTTCATAAAAATGGCAATAAATAATCCTTTTGCTGCTTATCAGCAGACATCCGTCTTTACAGCCGCTCCGGAAGAGCTGACCCTTATGCTTTATAACGGCTGCCTGCGATTCATTAAGCTGGCCAGGCAGGCAATGAAGCAAAACAATCTTGAAGCCAAAAATGAAAATATCGTAAAGGCGCAAAACATCATCCAAGAGCTCAGCATCACGTTAAACCGGGAGATTGAGATTTCTGAACAAATGTCATCAATCTATGATTACATCCGCCGCCGCCTGATTGAAGCGAACGTGCAGAATAATGAAGGATTGTTAGATGAAGCGGAAAAGCTTGTTACTGAATTTCGCGATACGTGGAAACAAGCCATGCAGAGCGAACGGAAAAACAGCCATGGCGCGGGCGGCCTTGCCTGATGAACAGCAATGTCCTTTCTTTGTATAACGAAACGAAGAACATGCACGCCGCACTGAAGGATGCCCCGGAAAGCGACGGCCTCATCAGCAGCTTTACGGCATTTACGGAGAAAAGGGAAGAGATGCTTGCGGGCATAAAGCCGCCTTTTTCCGAAGAAGAAAAAACGCTGCTTCAGCAGGTGGCTGCGATAGACCGCTTGATTACCGGAGAAGTGAAACGGCTCCAGGATGGCATCCGAAATGAAATAAAAACTCTCAAGAAAAAACGGGTGTACCATAATACGTATTTTAATCCGTATCATCAAACGACAAGTGACGGCCGTTATTACGACAAACGCAAATAGGTGAGTGTTTTGAGAAGTTTGAACGATTACCATTTGGTGTCAGCATACTACCAGCTTCTTTTTACCATTGATGAGGGGCTTTGCTACCTATTGGATACGCAGGTTGATTTTTTTAAGACGGAGGGCGAACGGATTTACAACGATTTGATTCAGGCTTTTTTTCATCTCGATTCCTCTCATGCGCTTCTCTTGTCTATCGTTGAGTGCCAATGCGTGGAGACGGCGATTCGGTCATTTGACGAGATTTTTCAGGATTTCAGCATGTTAAATGATTATGATTTCCCGTCCGCTCCATTTCAGGAGTTTTTAAAAACCATCTTTCTGCCGCATTATAAGGTGTGGATGGAGCAGACGCACGACTGCATCAAACCGTATGTTCTTCACTAGACCTGCTGCAAGCGGCAGGTCTTTTGCCTGCGTCTTCTGCATATACTGATAATCCTGCCGGAAGCAGCGGATATAAGCCGACACCATTCGTCATCGTTCACCGAATTTACACATTATTTTAACGTTTCAGCAGGGATCAGAAGGGGAAAAAGAGAAATAGTTACATATCCTTAGATAAAGGGAGGCGTTCTTTGATGAACTACAATATCAGAGGAGAAAACATTGAGGTTACACCTGCGTTAAAGGATCATGTGGAAAGAAAAATCGGCAAGCTGGAACGATATTTCGAGCAGAGCGTCAATGCCGATGTGAACGTCAACTTAAAATTCTATAATGATAAGGAATCCAAAGTTGAAGTCACCATTCCGATGACTGATCTGTCGCTTCGTTCTGAAGTGCATAACGAGGATATGTACAATGCAATTGATCTCGCAACAAACAAGCTGGAACGTCAAATCCGAAAGCATAAAACAAAAGTCAACCGAAAATTCCGCGAGCAGGGTCTTCCGAAACATTACTTCGAGAACGGAAGCGCAGCTGATACAAACGTAGCGGTTCAGGACGAAATTGAAGATGACAGCCCGGAAATTGTCCGTCAGAAACGTTTTAATTTAAAACCGATGGATAATGAAGAAGCGATTCTCCAAATGAATATGCTCGGACATAATTTCTTCGTATTCACCAACGCGGAAACGAATCTGACAAATGTCGTTTACCGCCGGAATGACGGCAAATACGGATTAATTGAACCGACTGAATAAACCATCCAGCCTTCCGTGAACGCGCGGAAGGTTTTTCTCTTTCTTTATCTGCAAATTCTTTGGAAATAGCAAAAGGTATGTTATGATAATGAGAGGTATACATGGACAGAAAATTATCATTTATTCCATGCGAAATCTGCATGTGAACATAGAGGAGCGTTATAGATGCTTGGGATTTTAAATAAAATGTTTGATCCGACCAAACGTGCGCTGAACAAATACGAAAAAATAGCGAATGACATTGATGCTGTAAAAGGAGATTATGAAAATCTCTCTGACGATGCGCTTAAACAAAAAACGGCAGAATTTAAAGAGCGGCTTGAAAAAGGAGAAACGACGGATGACCTTCTTGTCGAAGCGTTTGCCGTCGTTCGTGAAGCTTCACGCCGCGTAACCGGCATGTTTCCGTTTAAAGTGCAGCTGATGGGGGGCCTTGCCCTTCATGAGGGGAACATCGCCGAAATGAAAACAGGGGAAGGGAAAACGCTGACGTCCACCCTTCCGGTATATTTAAACGCGTTGACGGGAAAAGGCGTTCACATCGTAACGGTCAACGAATATCTGGCAAGCCGTGATGCCCAGCAAATGGGAGAAATTTTCGAGTTTCTCGGGCTTACAGTCGGCCTGAACCTGAATTCGTTGTCAAAAGACGAAAAACGCGAAGCCTACGCGGCCGATATCACATATTCAACAAATAATGAACTCGGCTTTGATTATTTGCGTGACAACATGGTGCTTTATAAAGAACAAATGGTGCAGCGCCCGCTTCATTTTGCTGTTATTGATGAAGTCGATTCCATTTTAGTCGATGAAGCGAGAACGCCATTGATTATTTCCGGACAAGCTCAGAAGTCTACAAAACTGTACGTGCAGGCAAATGCGTTTGTCCGCACACTCAAGCAAGATCAGGATTATACGTATGACGTCAAAACGAAGGGCGTTCAGCTGACGGAAGAAGGAATGACAAAGGCTGAAAAAACGTTCGGCATCGACAACCTGTTTGATGTCAAAAACGTGGCGTTGAACCACCATATCAACCAGGCTTTAAAAGCCCATGCGGCGATGCAGAAAGACGTGGATTATGTTGTTGAGGACGGCCAGGTCGTCATCGTCGATTCCTTTACCGGCCGTCTGATGAAAGGACGCCGCTACAGCGAAGGCCTTCACCAGGCGATTGAAGCGAAAGAAGGCCTGGAGATTCAAAATGAAAGCATGACTCTGGCGACAATTACGTTCCAAAACTATTTCCGTATGTATGAAAAGCTTGCCGGCATGACCGGTACCGCAAAAACGGAAGAGGAAGAATTCCGCAATATTTATAACATGCAGGTTGTATCCATTCCGACCAACCAGCCGGTCATCCGTGAAGACCGTCCGGATTTGATCTACCGCTCAATGGAAGGGAAATTCAAGGCGGTGGCGGAGGATGTCGCCCAGCGCTACATGACCGGACAGCCTGTTCTTGTCGGTACGGTTGCCGTTGAAACATCTGAATTGATTTCTAAACTTCTGAAGAATAAAGGAATTCCGCATCAGGTGCTGAACGCGAAAAACCATGAGCGTGAAGCTCAGATCATTGAAGAAGCGGGACAAAAAGGCGCTGTCACAATTGCGACCAACATGGCAGGACGCGGAACCGACATTAAACTCGGTGAAGGCGTAAAAGAGCTTGGCGGCCTTGCAGTCGTCGGTACGGAACGCCACGAATCCCGCCGGATTGACAACCAGCTCCGCGGACGTTCAGGGCGCCAGGGAGACCCGGGTATCACACAATTTTATCTTTCAATGGAAGATGAATTGATGCGCCGTTTCGGAGCTGAACGGACGATGGCGATGCTTGACCGGTTCGGTATGGATGACTCTACGCCGATTCAGAGCAAAATGGTGTCACGCGCCGTGGAATCGTCTCAAAAACGTGTCGAAGGAAACAACTTCGATTCCCGTAAACAGCTTCTCCAATATGACGACGTGCTCCGTCAGCAGCGCGAAGTCATTTACAAGCAGCGTTTTGAAGTCATTGACTCTGAAAACCTGCGTGATATTGTGGAAGGCATGATCAAGTCTTCACTGGAGCGTGCAATTGCTGCTTATACGCCGAAAGAGGAGCTTCCGGAAGAATGGAATCTTGACGGCCTCGTGGAACTCGTGAATACAACGTATCTTGATGAAGGCGCGCTTGAAAAGAGCGATATCTTCGGAAAAGAACCGGATGAAATGCATGAGATGATCATGGACCGCATCATGACAAAATATAATGCAAAAGAAGAGAATTTCGGCACAGAGCAGATGCGTGAATTCGAAAAAGTCATCGTATTGCGTGCCGTCGATTCAAAATGGATGGATCATATTGATGCGATGGATCAGCTGCGTCAAGGGATTCACCTTCGCGCCTATGCGCAGACAAATCCGCTGCGTGAATACCAAATGGAAGGTTTCGCTATGTTTGAGCACATGATTGAGTCCATTGAGGACGAGGTTGCGAAATTCGTCATGAAGGCCGAGATTGAAAGCAATCTGGAACGCGAAGAAGTTGTTCAGGGCCAAACAACGGCTCACCAGCCGCAGGACGGCGATGAGGCCAAACAAGCGAAAAAAGCGCCGGTACGCAAAGTCGTAGATATCGGACGCAACGCGCCTTGCCATTGCGGAAGCGGAAAAAAATATAAAAATTGCTGCGGCCGGACAGAATAGTCACGACTGTATGCATCGAACATGACCGGGTCTGCGTCTTATGGCGCCCCGGATCTTTTAATGAGGTGAATGGAATGGAATTATCAGAAATCAGGGCAGAGCTCGAAAATATGGCTTCTCGTTTAGCGGACTTCAGGGGGTCTCTTTGACCTTGAATCAAAGGAAGCCCGCATTGCAGAATTAGATGAAAAGATGGCGGAACCGGAATTCTGGAATGACCAGCAGAAGGCCCAAACTGTCATCAACGAAGCGAACGGTCTGAAAGAATACGTGAACTCCTACCATCAGCTGAGCGAGTCTCATGAAGAGCTCCAAATGACACATGATCTTTTAAAAGAAGAACCCGATACGGATCTTCAGCAGGAGCTTGAGAAAGAGCTGAAGTCATTAACGAAGGAATTGAATGAATTTGAGCTTCAGCTGCTGCTCAGTGAACCGTATGACAAAAATAACGCGATTTTAGAACTTCACCCGGGTGCCGGCGGTACAGAATCCCAAGACTGGGGTTCCATGCTGCTCAGAATGTATACCCGCTGGGCGGAAAGACGCGGATTCAAAGTTGAAACGCTTGATTATCTGCCAGGTGATGAAGCCGGAATTAAGTCGGTTACACTGCTCATTAAAGGCCACAATGCATACGGCTATTTAAAAGCGGAAAAAGGCGTACACCGCCTCGTGCGGATTTCTCCGTTTGATTCATCTGGCCGCCGCCACACGTCATTCGTGTCATGTGAAGTCATGCCTGAATTCAATGAGGAAATTGACATTGAAATCCGGACTGAAGACATTAAAGTTGATACGTACCGGGCAAGCGGTGCCGGCGGACAGCACGTCAACACGACTGATTCGGCCGTTCGGATTACCCACCTGCCGACAAATGTAGTCGTTACATGCCAGACGGAACGTTCACAAATCAAAAACCGAGACAGAGCGATGAAAATGCTCAAAGCGAAGCTGTACCAGCGCAGAATTGAAGAACAGCAGGCGGAGCTTGACGAAATCCGCGGCGAACAGAAAGAAATCGGCTGGGGCAGCCAAATTCGCTCTTACGTATTCCATCCGTACTCCATGGTGAAAGACCACCGGACCAATACGGAAATGGGGAACGTACAGGCGGTTATGGACGGAGATATTGATATCTTCATTGATGCCTACTTACGCTCTAAACTGTCTTAATCCGGGAACACACCTGCCTTTGGCATGGTGTGTTTTTTTATCCGTTCTCTTTTCCATTTTTCACAATAGCGCTTTAGCAAATTAATACGGTATTTGGCTGTTATTTACTTCTAAGCCGGGAAGACTTAAAATGCTATCGAGAGAAAATCGGAGAACGGAGGATTTTGCATGAATGTGAATCACAATAAGCCGCTCCGTCTGATCAAAGATTACATATATATCGTGATCGGCGCGGCGATTACAGGGGTCGTGTTTAACGTATTTTTGCTGCCGAACCGTATAGCAGCGGGGGGAGTAAGCGGAATCAGCACCATTTTGGAGACATTTGGTTTTGAGCCGGCTTACGTGCAGTGGATCATTAATATCCCTTTGTTTATCGCCGGCGTGATCATTCTCGGCGGGAAATTCGGAATGAAGACACTTGTCGGTTCCATCGTTCTGCCGCTTGCCGTCTTTTTAACGAGAGACCTGCCTGCCGCGACGACCCATGAACTGCTGGCGGCGATTTTCGGAGGCGTCGGGATCGGCACGGGGATCGGTATCGTGTATCTCGGCAAAGGCTCCACGGGGGGAACGGCACTGGCGGCGCAGATTATCCACAAATACACGGGGCTTTCACTGGGAACGTGCCTTGCCATCATGGACGGATTAATTGTGCTGAGCGCGATGCTCGTTTTCGGAGTGGAACAGGGACTGTATGCGATGCTTGGGGTATTTATTTCAAGCAAAACGATTGATGTCGTGCAGGTCGGGTTCAACCGCTCCAAAATGGCTTTAATCATTACGCAGCATGAAGAAGCCGTCAGGTCGGCTGTGTTTACGGAAATTGACAGGGGTGTGACGAAGATTTCCGCAGTCGGCGGGTATACGGAACATGACCGGCCGATCTTAATGTGTGTCGTCGGCCAGACCGAATTCACAAAACTGAAACAAATCGTCAAACAAATTGATGAGTCAGCCTTTGTCATTGTCGCAGACGCAAGCGAGGTGCTCGGCGAGGGTTTCAAACGCGCATAAACAGGGTTATAATAGCGAAGGGGTGCATCTTACATATGAAATCAAAATGGGCGCTATTGGCGCTGGTTCTGACCATGTCCGTCCTGCTGGCGGCATGCGGCGGAGCCAATGAATCGAAAAAAGAAAGCTCTGACAGCTCAGGCGGATCGAAAGCATCTGCGTCAGCGGGCGAAGAGCTTTATCAGCAAAGCTGTATCGGCTGTCACGGTAAAGATTTAGAAGGCGGCGGAGGTCCGAATTTACAGGAAGTCGGCGGGAAATATGATGAAGCCAAAATTGAAAGCATCATTAAAAACGGACGGGGCAATATGCCGAGCCATCTTGTAAATGATGAGGAAGCCGCGAAGATCGCAAAATGGCTGTCACAGAAAAAATAACAGAAAAACCTTGCCTGTTATAGGGGCAAGGTTTTTTCACGGCCTGGGAATGAAAAGAAACTGTAATAGTAATATGTCTAAATTTGACGTATAATGAAGTGTACTGAGGAAAAGGAACTTTCAGATTTTTCATCTGTTTCCTGGTAAGCTGGCCATAAACCGCAGTATTTTTGCGAACTCTATGGCTGCAAGACATAAATAAAAGATTAGGTGATTTCATGATAGAGATGAAAGAAGTATATAAATCCTATCCGAACGGTGTAAAAGCGATTAACGGGCTGTCAGTCATGATTCATCCCGGAGAATTTGTATATGTCGTAGGACCGAGCGGAGCCGGTAAATCTACTTTTATTAAAATGATTTACAGAGAAGAAAAACCGACAAAAGGGCAAATATTGATTAATCATAAAGATCTCGCGGCTGTGAAAGAAAAAGAGATTCCTTTCGTGCGGCGTAAAATAGGTGTTGTTTTCCAGGATTTTAAACTTCTTCCGAAATTGACGGTATTTGAAAACGTAGCGTTTGCGCTTGAGGTTATCGGAGAGCAGCAGTCAGTCATTAAAAAACGCGTGCTCGAAGTGCTCGACCTTGTGCAGCTGAAGCATAAAGCGCGGCAGTTTCCCGACCAGCTTTCCGGAGGAGAACAGCAGCGTGTTTCCATCGCAAGATCCATCGTCAACAATCCTGATGTCGTTATAGCTGACGAACCGACGGGCAACCTTGATCCGGTCACATCATGGGAAGTCATGAAGACGCTGGAAGAGATTAACAACCGCGGAACGACCGTCGTGATGGCGACACACAATAAAGAAATAGTAAACACCATGAAGAAACGGGTCATCGCGATCGAAGACGGAATTATTGTGCGTGATGAGTCAAGAGGGGAGTATGGTTCTTATGATTAAAATTCTCGGGCGCCATTTGCGTGAGAGTTTTAAATCTCTCGGAAGAAACACATGGATGACTTTTGCATCCATCAGCGCCGTTACCGTTACATTGATTTTGGTCGGCGTGTTTTTAGTCATTATGCTGAATTTAAACAACATGGCTAAAAATGCTGAAAAAGAAGTGGAAATTAAAGTATTAATTGATCTGACGTCAAATAAGAAAACGCAGGATACGCTGCAGAATGAGATTAAAGACATCTCGGGAATCCAAAGCGTAGAATTTTCATCTAAAGATAAAGAGCTTGATCAATTGGTCAAAAGCTTCGGCGACAGCGGCAAGGCCATGAAAATGCAAGATCAGGAAAACCCGCTGAACAACGCGTTTATCGTCAAAACGACAGATCCGCATGATACGCCGAAAGTCGCGAAAAAAATTGAGAAGCTGGATCATGTGTATAAAGTGACATACGGGAAAGAAGAAGTCAGCCGTCTGTTCAAGATCGTCGGAGTGTCACGCAACATCGGGATCGCGTTAATCATCGGCCTTCTGTTCACGGCGATGTTCTTAATTTCAAATACAATTAAAATCACGATTTTCGCCAGAAGAAAAGAGATTGAAATCATGAAGCTTGTCGGCGCGACAAACTGGTTTATCCGCTGGCCGTTCTTCCTTGAAGGGCTGCTGCTTGGGGTATTCGGTTCTGTCATACCGATCGCTCTCGTGCTGAGCACGTACCAGTCAATGGTCGCTTGGGTGGCTCCGAAAGTTCAAGGCTCATTTGTTTCACTCCTGCCGTACAGTCCGTTTGTGTTCCAAGTATCACTTGTGCTCATTCTGATCGGCGCGGTTATCGGAGTATGGGGAAGTTTGACTTCCATCCGGAAATTCCTTCGTGTATAAATGCAAAAGCCAGTCTTTGTGAGACTGGCTTTTTTTGATGGTTCTGTTATTGAATGACGGGCAGGGCCGGTGATCCCGGCTTTAATGTAAAGTCATAAGACGATTCGTCACGGTACATCGGATCGGCATATATGGAATTTGAATCGTTTGCTGTTCCTTTTTTGTACGCTGCGAATGAATCATATTCTTTGTTCTTCCAATTCCAAATGCCGTCTTTTCCCGTTTCTTTGTGATAGACGTTATGATTAACAATATTGCCTTCGTTTTTCGTATAATCATTTGCGATAAAAATTCGTGAACCGCTTGCCGTCATGATGTTCTTTTCGATGGTGTTCCCTTTTGTATCGTACTGGAGCAGCAGCTGGCCGCCGGCAAGGTCCTTCTTGTCATTTCGGTACATGATATTGTGAGCGATCACGGAATTGATTGTGCCGCCTCGTTTTGTGTCATATCCCCCGATTGAAATACCCGTGTAAGCATTGTTGTACACTTTGTTATCCGTAATCCGTATATCTTGTGCGTACTTTCCTTTATGCTCGGAAGTGGCTTCAATGCCGAGGTCATTGTTATAAACGGTATTTTTCTTAATGTCCACATGTTCTGCACCGTCAACGTATATACCGCCAGCAGAGTATTCATTGCCGTAGGCGGGGTTTCCGTAAGAAGAGTTATGGCTCACCGTATTGTTTTCAATGACGCCGTTTCGCGCATAGTCGTTTTGCTTGGAAGTTCCTTCATAGCCGATCACGTCAATCCCGATATTGTTGTTGTCCCGGATGGTATTGCCGGCGATCTTAAATCCGTCAACATTCCCGTTCAGCACGACCGCTTCGCTTGCGCCGAGCGTCAGTTTTTCAACGGTGTTATTTGTGATGCTGACATCCTTCATGGCGCCCGAGCCGTAAAACGCGATGCCGTGTGCATTTCCCTCATCAGCCGTTGTTTTAATATTCCGGATATGGTTGCCGTCAATGGCGATATGACTGCTTGATCCGGTGACGTAGATGCCCATGGCTGTCGCATCTTCTGATGAGACGGATAGGTTTTCAAGCGTAATGCCGTGAATGGTAATGTACTGTTTATTGCGGATTTGAATTAACGGTGTTTCAGAATCGCTTTTAGGCGCAGATTTGCCGCTGATGGCGACATGCTCATTCTGATAGTTCTGAAATGTAATCGGCTTTTTCGCCGTCCCGCTGTGCTTTACTTCAAATGTTTCGTCGTACGTTCCTTCCCGAATCAATACGGTTGTTCCGGCCTCAGCCTTTTCCGCCGCATGCTTCAATGTGCGGAACGGCTTTTCTTTCGTTCCGTCATTTTGATCGTTTCCCGCGGGAGAAACATACAGAGCGTCAGCCTGTGATTTTTCATTGGCCTCTGTTTTATGCCAGACAAAGGCGGTAATGCCTGCGGCCAGCACCGCCGCGGATAAAATCGACAATTTTATGTTCATATCGCATTCTCCTGTATATTTAATGAATTGCATACAAAATATTATACGTTACCCATTTATATGAAACAATCTATCGGTTCCGTTTTTTTGTTGCCGTTACATGAATTCTTTTCGGTTTACACATACTATCTCCAGGTTTTCGTAAAAGGACTAAGAGGAGGTAAACGATGAAGCAGAAAATGATCGCAGCGATAGCGGCCGTCAGCATCATGTGCGGCGGAGCCCATACTGCCGGGGCGGCACAGCCGAAATCATCAGAAGCAGAAAGAAGCCAGGCAATGGAAAAAATAGAAAAAGCATATGAGCTGATCTCGAACGAATACGTGGAAAATGTGGATAAAGAAAAGCTTCTTGAAGGAGCGATTCAGGGGATGCTGTCTACATTAAACGACCCTTATTCCGTTTATATGGACAAGCAGACCGCCAAGCAGTTTTCCGATTCTCTGGATTCATCTTTTGAAGGGATCGGCGCTGAAGTCGGTATGGAAGAGAATAAAATCATTATCGTATCACCGTTTAAGCAATCTCCGGCTGAAAAGGCAGGCCTCAAGCCGAATGATGAAATCATCAGTATAAACGGCGAGTCAATGAACGGGAAAGATTTAAATGAAGCCGTGCTGAAAATCAGAGGGAAAAAAGGATCGAAGGTTTCTATTAAAATACATCGTCCGGGCACTGAAAAACAGCTGTCATTCCGGATTAAAAGAGCGGAAATCCCGCTGGAAACCGTATTTGCTTCACGTAAGGAATCAGGCGGGCATCATGTCGGCTACATCGCTATATCGACATTTTCCGAGCATACTGCTCAGGACTTCGCCGCGGCGCTGAAAAAGCTTGAGAAACAAGGGATTGACGGACTCGTTCTTGACGTAAGAGGGAATCCCGGCGGCTACCTTCAAAGCGTCGAACAGATTTTAAAGCATTTCGTCACAAAAGACATGCCGTATATCCAAATCGCGGAACGCAACGGAGATAAAAAACAATATTTCTCAACTTTAAAACATAAAAAGCCGTATCCCGTTAATGTCATTACGGATAAAGGGAGCGCTTCCGCTTCCGAAATTCTTGCGGGCGCGCTGAAAGAAGCGGGGCATTATGACGTTGTCGGTGATACCTCCTTCGGTAAAGGAACGGTACAGCAGGCCGTGCCGATGGGAGACGGCAGCAACATTAAATTGACGCTTTACAAATGGCTGACACCGAAAGGCAATTGGATTCACAAAAAAGGCATTACTCCGACAATCGCCGTAAGCCAGCCGGATTATTTTGCGGCGGGACCGCTTCAGCTGAAACAGCCGCTTCAGTCTGATATGAACAGCGCGGATGTCAAACACGCGCAAATCCTGCTGAAAGGCTTGGGTTTCGACCCGGGCAGGGCGGACGGCTATTTCAGCGGCACAATGAAAAAAGCCGTCATGGCGTTCCAAGATCGGTACAAACTTGATAAAACAGCTGTCATTGACAAACAAACAGCGGAAAAAATGAATCAGCTGATGAATGAGAAGAAATCTGACGAAAAAAATGATATACAGCTGCAAATGGCGTTAAAATCATTATTTGTTAAATAAATGAAAAGGAGGCTTTTTTTAAGCCTCCTGTTTCTTTTGTCATGTTTCACAAATGAACCAAAAGACATATAATTATGACGATTTTGACAAGATATTAAAAAAATTTTCACATTTAAACATTTATAAAGGACAAACATTACCCGATATTTATAGGGAAGAGAGACTTTATGCCGAGTTAATATGTATTCAAAATGAAACTTTTGAAAGTTGCCTCAGTCAGTTTTAGTTCTTACAATAAAAGAAGGTTCTAATAGAGAACAGTTTTTTAGTTTGGCAGCTGCATTTCAGTATTGAAAGCAGAAGTGTTTGCGGCGCTTCAGCACGGCAGCTGTAATCACCCGTGCTTATCTGGATAAAAAAATGGGGGTTCACAATTGAAGAGGGCAAGTATTGTGCGTGAAAAAAAATATTATGAATTAGTGGAACAACTAAAAGACCGAACAAAAGACGTTACATTTTCATCAACAAAAGCACTAAGTCTTCTTATGCTGTTCAGCAGATACCTGGTCAATTACACAAATGTTGAATGTGTTCACGATATCAATGAGGAGTGTGCAAAGCATTATTTCACCTACTTAATGAAAAACCATAAACGTTTAGGAATCAATCTGACGGATATTAAACGGTCCATGCTTTTGATCAGCGGTGTAATCGAGGTGGAAGTCGACCACTATCTGAAAGATTTCTCTCTCTCAAATGTGACGTTGTGGATGACGGAAGAGAGATAGACGTTTGAGATATTCAAGCCAATGATTATTTGGTAGAATAGAATTAAAATGTTTGGCTTGAGGCGGTGAAAGCAATGTCTGTTCAATGGGGAATTGAACTTCTGAAAAGTATCGGTCTGTTTTTTTTGCACCCGATGTTTTGGTTTTTTATCATCATAAGTCTCGCCTGCGGATATTTGCGGATTAAACGTGAACGCCATACGTTTCATACAAAAATCGCAGATATGTATGACGAGCTTATCTTTACATACATAAAAGGGCTTATACCGGGTATTCTTCTCTCCATATTATTTTTTGGACTGGGAATTTCGATTCCATTCGGTCTTCTCGGCATAATTGCGGCTATGACGGCTTTGGCATCGCTGACGTTCCGTATGAACTGGCTGTCATCAGCTTATATTGTCAGCGCCGGCATGTTGATTGCGTTTATCCTTCAGTATACCCACACAGTGCCGTTTGCGGATCGGTTTCCGCAGGCATTCGGCGTGAATTGGGCATCAGCGGCCGTGTTTATGGGCCTTTTGATCATCACGGAGGGAGCGGCTGCTTACCGTTCAGCGCACCTGAAAACATCTCCGGCGCTTGTCGTCAGCAGCAGAGGTCTGCCCATCGGCCGTCAATTGGCGAATCGCGCATGGCTGCTTCCGCTTTTCTTATTGGTGCCGGGCAGCGGGCTTGAGTCACACCTTTCTTGGTGGCCTGTCTTTACCGTGCCGGGCGGCTCTTTCCATCTGATCTGGATTCCTTATATCGCCGGCTTCGGACAGCGTGTGCAGGGATCCCTTCCGGAAGTCAGCATACGGATAACGGCGAAACGTGTCATGATTCTCGGGATTATCGTCACCGCATTCGGGGCAGCGGCCCTTTGGTGGAGTCCGCTTGCCGGTGCTGCCGCTTGTATTGCGGTGCTCGGACGCTTGTTCTTATCATTGAGACAGCGGCTGAACGATAACGCGGCTCCGTTTTATTTCTCTAAGCGGGATCAGGGCTTAATGGTGCTCGGCATCATTCCGAATACGCCCGCGGAAGATCTTGAGCTGAAGATCGGTGAGATTATAACGAAAGTAAACGGCATTCCCGTGAAGCATGTATCGGATTTTTACGAAGCACTTCAAAAAAACCGCGCATTTGTAAAAATGGAGATCATCGGCCTGAATGGTGAGCTCCGGTTTGATCAGCGCGCGTCCTATGAAGGCGAACATCATGAATTAGGTATTTTATTCGTTCAGGATGAACATGAACATGAGCAAGAAGAAATGACAGCATTATAATGTGATTTTTCATAATTATTCGGAATAGTTTCAAGAACTCCTAAACTAGATTTCAAAATAAAACAGCTAAGAAAATTATATTTTCTTAGCTGTTTTATTTTGAAATAATAAAAAAATAAATGAAGGAGAGGTATGGCTTATTGGAAAGGTTATTGCTAACTCCAAAACCTTTAGAAGATGAATCTTTAGCAGGATATATATTAAGAATTCTGATTATAATGGTTATGTTGGATAGGGGGAGTACATTATAAAAAAGCTTTTACTTAAGAGATTACCGTTGATTTCACTTGGAGTTATAGCTTACATACTGACAAAATACGCGCAGAACCATCAGGATTGGGCGGAAAAATACAGTAGGTCTGTATATCCGTTATTGTCAAAAATAGTAGGATTTGTACCTTCTTGGGTCAAGTTTTCTGTTAGTGAATGGCTCGTCGTGTTGGTTGTGTTACTTTTTCTATTTTATATCGTTTATTATGTGCGCAAGGTTATCATGAGTAAAGGTGTACGTAGGATGGTAGTTTATCGTGGTGCTCTAGGAATCGTTACGATCTGTAGCGTGATATATTTTTGTTATACTATTTTGGGTGGAATAAACTATTACAGATATTCTTTTTTGTCTCATACCGAATATAAAGAAGAGAACTACAGCAAGGAAGAACTGGTTAAATTGAGTAAGTCACTTGCCGTTGAAATGGAATTGGCAAGGGAAAAGTTAGCGGATACTGATCTTTTGGCTCATGTACCAGAGGTTTTTGATTATTATGCACAACACGCAGTGTTCTCGATGCAAATGTTATCAAAGAAATATCCTGTTTTGGAGCATTCATATTCAACACCAAAACCAGTGGTGATGTCAAAACTAATGTCGCATGCAGGGATACATGGTATTTTTGTCCCTTTTACTTATGAATCCAATATCAATGTTAATGTGCCCGTTTTCTTGGTGCCTGCTACTATGGCGCATGAATTGGCACATCAGAGTGGTTTCATGCATGAGGATGAGGCTAATTTTATAGCATATCTGGCATGTAAGCAGCAGGATGATCCAATGATACTTTACAGTGGTTTTTTTCTAGCATTTGATTATTCTATATCTGAGCTAAAGAAAGTGGATCCGGATCAGGCGTCTGATATAATGTCCAGTCTGTCCAAGGCGGTGCAGCATGATATAGAACAAAATGAGCAGTACCGGGATAAGTATGAGGGTGTTATTTCAAGCATTTCAAGAAATGTAAATGATGTATATCTGAAGGCAAATAATCAGACAGACGGTTTGAATAGCTATAGTGATATGGTGAATTTGTTGCTGGCAGAGCAGCGAGAGATAGAGAAGTACAATTAAATGTACAGCGGGGGAGTGCGGTGACACTTCGAGAGAGAAAAATAAGAAGGAAAACTAGAAAAGGTTCCGGAAAGCGGATGCTCACGGAACCTTTTTTTGTTTACGCCGAATGGCTTTTTTTCGTATCAACGGTTTCGCCGGATTTAATTCCAAGCGATACGAACAAGCCGATCACAGATACGCCGATCAATATTATAAACAGAATGTGAAATCCGGAGATTAAACCGATCAGTGCTGAAGAAATAATGCTTCCGAAATAACGGAAGGTGGAAAAAATCCCGGATGCGATACCGGACATGCCCGGTTCTACCGTCGCCAGAGAAGACACCTGCATGCTCGTCAGCCCCGCACCGGACGCGATGCCCCCTACAATAAGCGATGCTATAAGGAACGGGACGGAATGGGAATTAACCAAAAGCAGAAATAAAAGATTGGCTCCGGCCATCAGCCCGAAGGACAGAAAAATCATTCTTCGCGCGCCCCATTTGTGATGCAGCTGAGCTCCGCCCCAGTTGCTGGCGGACATAAAAATGGAAAAGACTGAAAGAGCCATACCGCTGTGCGACGTATTCATGCTGAAGTGGCCGGTCATAAAGAGCGGCATCATCAATAACACGGCATACATCATTAAATTGCTTAACAGAACGGACAGATTGGCGCTTGTAAAGGTTGTGTTTTTAAACAGGTCAAAATCAATAATCGGATGTTTCGTACGCAGCTCCCGCCTGAAAAATAGCGGAACAAATACGAGAATGAGCAACGCGTACACCCAATAGCCCAAAGAGCTTTCATTTTTCGTCAAAAGAATAATAGATACAATGCTCCCGGCAAGCAGAACGGACCCGATGATATCAAGCGGCGCGTCAGAGGTTTCTTCTTTATATTTAGGAAACATGATAAATGCCGTCCCGAGTGCGATCGCCAGAAACGGAATGTTGACCCAAAAAATAGAATGCCAGCTGAAACTCTCGATTAAAAGTGACCCGATAAACGGACCGAGAGCTGCGCCCAGCCCGGCACCGAGGCCGAAAAAACCAAATACTTTCGGAAGCCGTTTTTCGGACACGACATGGCGGATGATGGCGATGCTGTTTGGCGTAAGCAAAGCGCCGCCGGCAGCCTGAAGCGCCCGGAAGAAAATCAATAAAAAAAGACTTGGCGAGAGGGCGCACCCCAATGAAGCGATCAGAAAAAGGCCGACACCCCATAAATACATTTTTTTATTTCCGTACATATCACCGAGCTTGCCGGCAATAGGCTGTGTCACGGCCATCACAATTAAATACACCGTCACGACCCATGTGATGCTGGCAATTGATTCGCTGAATGAGCGGGAAATGGATGAAAGAGCGACTGCGATCATCGTCGAATTGATAGGAACGAGTATGGCTCCCAGCAAAAGCGAAACGATCAGCGCCCATTCTTTCTTTGAACTCATCCTTCATCCTCCTAGGAGCCGGACATTACCGGCTGATAATTCCTTTAATAAAAATCTCAGTGCTGTGTTTCAGCATCGTTTCTTCAGAAAGAGTGATGACTCTTTTCCCCAGCTGCAGCCGGTGCATAAAATAACCGAAAATCATTGTCATAAAGACGTCTGCATTAGCTTCTTCGCTGCCGGGGCTTATACTATTCTTCTTTGTCAGTTCCTTAAAGTAAACGATTAAATCCTTTTTTACGGATTGCGGATATACGACAATATCCTGCAGGACGTCTTCGAATAATTCCGGTTCGCGCAGGCAGATGCGGAACACCTCTTTTTTTTGTTCCAATCGCTGCAAAAGGGTCGTGGCGAAATGAAGAAGATCCTCATACAGATTGCCTTCCGCCTTGGTGATCACGCTTTCCGGAACCGGCGTGTGCTGCTCAATCATGGCTTTCATTAGTCCTTGTTTGTTTTTAAAATTACGAAAAATCGTTGCTTCGCTTACATTCGCTTTTTCTGCGATTTCTTTTGTTGTCGCGGCGCGGTATCCTTTTTGAATGATAAGATTCATCGCAGCGTCAAGAATTCTCTTGTTCGTCGTTCTCAACTTGTTTCACCTCGCGTAAATACTGGCAGGACAAGTATACACCCGCCCTGCCCGTCAATAAAGAGGGAAACCTAGCATGAAGCGCGTTTGACTATCGTAATCTGTCCGTTTGTGCCGTCTACCGAGACGATATCTCCGTCATTGAGCCTGTCAGTCGCGACACGTGTGCCGAGAACAGCGGGAAGCCCGTATTCCCTTGCGATGATCGCCGCATGTGAGAGGATGCCGCCCGTATCCGTAATGACGGCCTTTGCATCCTGAAACAGACTGGTCCAAAGCGGTGTCGTCATTTTGCAGACAAGCACATCTCCTGATGAAAAACGGGAAAAATCACTTGCGTCACGAATGACTTTCACCGGGCCGCTTGCGATTCCGCTTGACGCTGCAAGTCCGTAAATATGATGTTCAGTGTTTTTTTCATCTTCTGTGATGGCGCCTGTAACCTGCTCAGCGGCTTTCAGCTGTTCGGGCGTCGGTGTGCCGAGATAAGCGGGCGCTTCAAGCAGCTGATATTGCTGGAAAAGCTGTTTACGTTCAGCGGTTTTTTCCTTCATCGGAACAGGCGTCACCAGCGCTTTCTCGACTTCATCGCTGTATAAGTACCACATATCCTCCCGGTCATCGATCACGCCTTGTTTTTGCAGCAGCTCGCCGATTTTCAAGAGACAAAGGCGCGCTTTGGCGTCCAGCATCGCATCGATATAAAAATGGTGATCATCTATGATGACGGATGCAGATAACGCCCACTGATAATAACGGTCAAACGTCTCTCGGAAGCCGTCATCTTCAATTCGATTCATGAAGGCGGCGTAAAGCTGTTTGCGTTTTTCTATCGTTTTATGAAACTCACTGTCAAAATCGTAGCCGTTCCGGACATAGTTTTGAATGTTAGCCAAAGCGAAATAAGGATTTTCCGCCCACGTTTCTTCGATCAGATCATGGCTTTTTACTGATCTCCAGCCGTATTCTTGTAAGA
Source organism: Bacillus siamensis (assembly GCF_051628075.1). Classification (NCBI taxonomy): domain Bacteria; kingdom Bacillati; phylum Bacillota; class Bacilli; order Caryophanales; family Bacillaceae; genus Bacillus; species Bacillus siamensis. The sequence continues at coordinate 3,366,380 of NZ_CP155579.1, read as the reverse complement.
ATTCGCCGACTTGTTCAAGAAAGCGTTTTCCTTCATCTGATTGCAGAAGCGTCTGATGAAGCTCGCCGGCCTGGGAAGATGTAAAGACACGCAGCAGTTCAGGGTTGTCTTTTACTTGTCCGGAAAGCAGCCAGAGCTGTCTGTCGGTTTCCAGTGATTTATTCATGACGCCGGCCAGCATTTCATACAGAAGGGAGGCGTTTTCTTTCTCAACCTGTCCGTACATGGATTCCAGTGTCATATTTAACGCAATCTGCGGAAAGACAATGTTGAAATGTTCTTCATATCCTTTTAAATAGAATTCTTGCAGGTTTCGGAACGCCTCAAGGGCAGTCTCCGGTGTATGATTTTTATGCGCCAGTCCGTCCAGCTTTTGATAAAAAGGCAGAAAGGTTTCATGAATAATATCATACATGCGGTCAGCCAAAACGGGAAAAAGCGCTTCTGACTGTTCTGCGGGCAGGTTGTCGTCGGTCTTATGCTGTCTGGAAAAAACATGGCCCTGGTGGAGCTTGACACGCTCAATCTCGATGCCCATCACAGGGAATGTCTTCGTGCCTTCTTTGAGGCCGTATTCTAAAGCAGGCACAATGAGAGAGGCGAATAACGGGCTGATGGGGCCTTCTATATTGGACTCCATATTGAGCCAAAAATCTTTCTGGTCCCGAGGCGTCATAATAAATTCCCGTTCTTCATCTGCCGCTTTCTGATCCTGCGCGATCGTTGTAATCGGTCTGGCCTGAAGCAGATACAGCTTATTTTCGGCAAATCCGAATTCGAGATCCACGGGATAACCGTACAGTTCTTCCGTCTTTATCGTCAGCATGGCAAGTTCTTTGATGCTCTCGTCATCGAGGCAGAAGCGGTTTCTCATGTCAGCCGACGTTTCTTTTTCGGTCACGCCTTCCTTTTGAGAAACGATATACATTTCTTTTAAACCGATTTCTTTGTCAATCCGGAATGTGTCTTTATTGACGATAAATGTGTCGGGTGTCACACTTCCGGACACGATTGCTTCTCCGAGACCGTAGCTCGCGCTGATCATCAGTTCTCCGTCATCATGTGTGACGGGGTTTCGGCTGAAAATGACCCCTGACACCTCAGAATTGATCAGTCCTTGGACGACAACACCCATTAGCGGTTCTGCAGTGTCATTGTTCATTTTCTCTTTATAACCGCTGACCCGCGCCGAAAAGAAGGAAGCCCAGCATTCTTTCACTTTTCCGAGAAACTCTTCTTCTGTTTTGATATTTAAATAGGTTTCGTACTGGCCCGCGAAAGAAGCGCCTTCAAGATCTTCGGACGCAGACGAGGAACGTACGGCAACAGAGGCGTATGATTCTCTCAATTCATAAAAAGAGGCAATCAGCTCATCGCGGAGCTCTTTTGAAAACGTGCCGTTTAAAATGGCGCGCTCCATCTCTTCCTCATCTGCCTGAAGCCGGTTATCTTCCATAAAACGCGTCAGGGCATTTGTCTGAATGACAAAACCATCGGGAACGGGCAGGCCGTTTTTCGTCAGTTTAATCAGGTTCATTCCTTTTGCGCCTGCTGAGCGGCTCGATTCTTCCGCTTTTTGAAATCGTACTGAATACATGCGGTATAACCCCCTTTTTCTTCATCCAAGAAAATGATAGTAAACACTATCATTACATTGTAAAGAGAGAGGAAGAAACTGTCAAAGACACAAAGACCTAATCCTTCTCCTCCTTTCGGCTGAAGAAAGGCAATTTGGTTCATTTCATTAATGGTTCAATAGATTTACATTCACATTTTTTCTGACAGATGATTGAAGACTGCTGAAAAAGGGTATTGTGATAGCAGGGGAACGATTGTCCGATTCTTCATTTTTTACTATAATCAGATGAGATGAAGAATTCCCGAGGAGGGTTTTTGTGATTACAAAAGCCGTTTTTGCATTATGTTTCCCTTTTATGCTGGTCGTCCTTTTTACGCGGGTCACTTTTAACCATTATGTGGCGATCGCTCTCACAGCCGCACTGCTTTTCGCATCCTATTTAAAAGGTTACACCGAAACGTATTTTATCGTTGGATTGGATGTCGTATCACTGGTAGCCGGCGGGCTGTACATGGCCAAAAAAGAAGCAGACAAAAAGAAAGACAATGCCTGACATGGTGAATATGAAATGGAAGCCTGCTTTTACGCCATAAAAGCAGGTTTTTTATACAAAAATTGACTTGGTAAAAATAAACCATCGAACTTTAGTTCGTATTTTTAGTGATTTTGCCCGTCATTGTGTTACTATATCAATAGGAAGATTTCGTAAAGAAACGGAGGCTTTTTTGTGAAAGATCGTTTTGAGTTAGTCTCGAAATATCAGCCCCAGGGAGATCAGCCGCAAGCGATTGAGAAGCTTGTCAAAGGCATACAGGAAGGCAGAAAACACCAGACTCTCCTGGGTGCGACAGGGACGGGCAAAACCTTTACCGTGTCCAATCTGATTAAAGAAGTCAATAAGCCGACACTGGTCATTGCCCATAACAAAACCCTTGCCGGACAGCTGTACAGCGAGTTTAAGGAGTTTTTTCCGAACAACGCTGTCGAATATTTTGTCAGCTACTACGATTACTATCAGCCGGAGGCGTATGTGCCTCAAACGGATACTTTTATAGAGAAAGACGCAAGCATTAACGATGAAATTGATAAACTGCGGCACTCCGCGACATCCTCTCTGTTTGAACGGAGAGATGTCATTATCATTGCGAGTGTGTCATGCATATACGGTCTCGGTTCGCCTGAAGAATACCGGGAGATGGTCGTGTCGCTCAGACCGGAAATGGAGATTGAGCGGAACGAGCTGCTGAGAAAGCTAGTGGATATCCAGTATGCCCGCAATGATATCGACTTTAAGCGGGGGACGTTCCGCGTGCGCGGCGACGTTGTGGAAATTTTCCCGGCTTCCCGTGACGAACATTGTATCAGAGTGGAATTTTTCGGAGACGAAATAGAGCGGATCAGAGAAGTTGACGCTTTGACCGGAGAGATTCTCGGCGACCGCGATCATGTCGCGATTTTCCCGGCTTCCCACTTCGTCACCCGGGCGGAAAAGATGGAAAAAGCGATTCTGAACATTGAACAGGAGCTTGAGGAGCGCTTGAAAGTCATGCGCGAAAACGGCAAGCTCCTTGAAGCGCAGCGGCTTGAGCAGCGGACGAGATATGATCTTGAAATGATGCGAGAAATGGGTTTCTGTTCGGGCATTGAGAACTATTCAAGACACTTGACGCTCCGTCCTCCGGGCTCTACGCCGTATACGCTGCTTGATTATTTTCCGGACGATTTTATGATCGTCGTTGATGAATCACACGTGACGATTCCGCAGGTGCGCGGCATGTTCAACGGTGACCAGGCAAGAAAACAGGTGCTTGTCGATCATGGGTTCCGCCTGCCGTCAGCGCTTGACAACCGTCCGCTCCGATTCGAGGAATTTGAGAAACATATGCACAATATCGTGTACGTGTCGGCTACTCCGGGACCGTATGAGATTGAGCATACGCCGGAAATGATCGAACAGATCATCAGGCCGACGGGACTGCTCGACCCTCTCATTGACGTCCGGCCGATTGAAGGACAGATTGATGATCTGATCGGCGAGATTCAGGCGAGGATAGAACGGAATGAGCGCGTGCTCGTAACGACATTAACGAAAAAAATGTCAGAGGATCTGACCGATTATCTGAAAGAAATCGGCATCAAGGTCAATTATCTGCATTCCGAGATTAAGACGCTTGAACGGATTGAAATCATCCGTGACCTCCGGCTCGGAAAATATGATGTGCTGGTCGGCATCAACCTGCTGAGGGAAGGTCTTGATATTCCGGAAGTGTCGCTTGTCGCCATTCTGGATGCGGATAAAGAAGGCTTCCTCCGTTCTGAGCGTTCGCTGATTCAGACGATCGGACGGGCGGCGAGAAACGCAGAAGGCCGGGTCATCATGTATGCCGATAAAATCACGCATTCGATGGAAATCGCGATGAATGAAACGAAGCGCCGCCGGGAACAGCAGGAGCGTTTTAACGAAATCCACGGCATTACGCCGCAAACGATCAATAAGGAAATCCGCGATGTGATCCGCGCGACGCAGGCCGCTGAGGATAAAGAAGAATACAAAACAAAAGCCGCGCCTAAGCTGACGAAGCTGACGAAGAAAGAACGCCAGAAAGTCGTTGAGCAAATGGAGCATGAAATGAAAGAAGCGGCCAGAGCGCTTGATTTCGAGCGGGCGGCAGAGCTTCGTGATTTACTGTTAGAGCTAAAAGCGGAAGGATGATGAACACATGGCAATTGACCGGATCGAGGTGAAAGGGGCAAGGGCGCACAATTTAAAAAACATTGATGTAACGATTCCGCGGGATCAGCTCGTCGTCGTGACGGGCCTGTCCGGATCGGGAAAATCATCCCTTGCTTTTGACACCATTTACGCGGAAGGACAGAGACGGTATGTTGAATCGCTTTCTGCCTATGCACGCCAATTTTTAGGGCAGATGGATAAGCCGGACGTTGATGCGATCGAAGGGCTTTCTCCGGCCATCAGCATTGACCAGAAAACGACAAGCCGCAATCCGCGGTCAACCGTCGGAACGGTAACGGAGATTTATGATTATCTCCGGCTCTTATACGCGAGAGTCGGTAAGCCGCACTGTCCGGAGCACGGCATCGAAATTACGTCGCAAACGATTGAACAGATGGTTGACCGGATTCTTGAATATCCTGAGCGGACGAAGCTTCAAGTGCTTGCGCCGATGGTCTCAGGCAGAAAAGGCGCCCATGTTAAGGTCCTTGACCAAATCAGAAAGCAAGGGTATGTAAGGGTGCGGATTGACGGAGAAATGGCCGAGCTTTCCGACGATATTGAACTTGAAAAAAACAAAAAGCATTCCATTGAAGTAGTCATTGACCGGATTGTCGTCAAGGAAGGCGTTGCCGCCCGGCTTTCCGACTCACTGGAAACCGCCCTCCGCTTAGGAGAAGGCCGTGTCATGATAGATGTCATCGGCCAGGAAGAGCTGATGTTCAGCGAGCATCACGCCTGCCCGATTTGCGGTTTTTCCATCGGAGAGCTTGAGCCCCGGCTGTTTTCGTTTAACAGCCCGTTCGGCGCTTGTCCGACTTGCGACGGTCTCGGTTTGAAGTTGGAAGTGGACCCGGAGCTCGTCATTCCAAATCCCGAGCTCTCATTAAAAGAACACGCCATCGCACCGTGGACGCCGATCAGTTCCCAATATTATCCGCAGCTGCTTCAGGCGGTCTGCCGCCATTACGGCATTGATATGGAGACTCCGGTCAAAGACCTGCCGAAGCATCAGCTTGATAAAGTGCTGTACGGCAGCGGCAATGAACGGATCTACTTTAAATACGAGAATGATTTCGGACAAGTGCGGGAGAATGAAATTGAATTTGAAGGCGTGCTGCGCAATATTGAGAGGCGGTATAAAGAGACAAGCTCCGATTATATCCGTGAACAGATGGAGCAATATATGTCACAGAAGCCGTGCCCGACCTGCAAAGGCTACCGGCTGAAGAAAGAAGCGCTGGCCGTTTTGGTCAACGGACGCCACATCGGAACCATTACCGAACTTTCCGTCGGCGATGCGCTGGAATTTTTCAAAAACCTGACGCTGTCTGAGAAAGATATGCAGATTGCAGATTTAATTTTAAGAGAAATTGTGGAACGGCTCAGTTTCTTAGATAAAGTCGGTCTTGATTATCTGACGCTGAGCCGGGCGGCGGGTACGCTGTCAGGCGGCGAAGCCCAGCGTATCAGGCTTGCGACGCAGATCGGCTCCCGTTTGTCAGGCGTCCTGTACATTCTTGATGAGCCGTCCATCGGTCTTCACCAGCGTGACAATGACCGTCTGATCAGCGCGCTGAAAAACATGAGAGATCTCGGCAACACACTGATTGTCGTCGAGCATGATGAAGATACGATGATGGCTGCCGATTATCTGATAGATATCGGACCGGGCGCCGGCATTCACGGCGGCCGCGTCATATCGGCGGGCACGCCTGAAGAAGTGATGAATGATGCGGATTCTCTGACCGGACGTTATTTGTCAGGGGCTCAATTCATCCCGATGCCTCCTGAGAGAAGAAAACCTGACGGCCGATACATTGAAATCAAAGGCGCTACGGAAAACAACCTGAAAAAAGCGAATGCCAAATTCCCGCTCGGCACTTTTACGGCGGTGACAGGGGTATCCGGTTCCGGAAAAAGCACGCTTGTGAATGAAATTCTGCATAAGGCGCTTGCGCAAAAGCTTCATAAAGCCAAAGCGAAACCGGGAAGCCATAAAGAGATCAAAGGCCTCGACCATCTTGATAAGGTGATCGATATCGACCAGGCGCCGATCGGCCGGACGCCGAGATCAAATCCGGCAACTTACACGGGTGTGTTTGATGACATCCGCGATGTGTTCGCGCAGACAAATGAAGCAAAGGTGCGCGGCTACAAAAAAGGCCGATTCAGCTTTAATGTGAAAGGCGGGCGCTGTGAAGCCTGCCGCGGCGACGGCATCATCAAAATTGAGATGCATTTCCTTCCTGACGTGTACGTCCCGTGCGAAGTGTGTCACGGCAAACGTTACAACCGGGAAACGCTTGAGGTCACATACAAAGGAAAAAGCATTTCTGATGTTCTGGATATGACGGTGGAAGATGCTCTGTCTTTCTTTGAAAATATCCCGAAAATCAAACGCAAGCTTCAAACGCTTGCCGATGTCGGACTCGGGTATGTGACGCTCGGCCAGCCTGCGACGACGCTCTCAGGCGGAGAAGCGCAGCGCGTCAAGCTCGCTTCCGAACTGCATAAGCGCTCCACCGGCCGGACGCTGTATATTCTGGACGAACCGACGACAGGCCTCCACGTTGATGATATCGCAAGGCTTTTAGTTGTGCTTCAAAGACTCGTCGATAACGGAGATACCGTTTTGGTTATTGAACACAATCTCGATATCATTAAAACGGCGGACTACATCGTCGATCTCGGACCTGAAGGCGGCGCGGGCGGCGGCACGATCGTAGCCTCCGGGACGCCTGAAGAAATTGTCGAAGTGAAAGAATCATATACGGGCCGCTATCTGAAACCGGTAATGGAACGTGATAAAAAACGGATGAAAGCATTGCTGGCCGAAAAAGAAACGGCAGCCACTTAACAGATAAAACAACAGCCCAAAACCGATCGGTTTTGGGCTGTTGTGCTACAGGCTTTTCTTCTGTTGGGGAAGCTGTCTGCTTAAATGCATTAAATCCTGCAGAATATGAGTGCTGCTGCTGTCCAGCAGCACTTTTATATATTGAATATCATGAGAAATGGGAAGAGGCGCCGCCTTGATCTGTTCCAGTTCAGCCAGCATTTCGCTGTTCATTCTTTTCTGTTCGCGAATCAATTTTCGCAGACTTTCTTCCGTTACTTGGTCGTTTCCGGGATCTTTCTCCATTTGGTATGTCCTCCTTGCATACGGTCAGGCTTTGTTACATATTGTAATCGGTTAGGGGAAAAGATTCTATAGTGAAATCTCTGAAATGAAAAATTACGTATAACGAAGCATGTCCTTTAGCATGAAAATGAAACCCGCCCATTCGTCATACGTATGTATAATGAAGGGTCTTTTACATTACCGCACAGGGAGTGTTTTTATTGAATCGAAACCAAGCGATCATCGCATCCATCTGTTATTTCAGCGTGTTTTTCGCGCCTCTTATTCTTCCGATTGTGGCTTACTTCGTCGTCGATGAAAAAGAGACGAAGAGGCATGCCATGCGCGCCCTGATTTCTCACATCATTCCGTTTGCGGGATTGCTGATTGTGATCGCCGGTGTTGTCGGAGGAGCAATTACGGCTCAGGGGGAGAGTATGGTTCCGGTTTTTGTTATGATAGCAGGAGCAGCTGTTTACTTTCTGATCCTCATCGGAATGGTCATTTGGAATATCGTGCAGGGAATAAAGGTATTACGCCAGGTGTAAGAAAAGTCGGGGGAGGAGTTTTATATGAAACAGGAGAAAGAACGGATTTTAAAGCTTGTGGAAGAAGGCAGGCTGACGGCGCAGGAAGCTTTGACGCTCATTGAAAAACTGGATCATGAATATAAAGAAAAAGAAGAGCAGATCACCGCATTATCAACGGAGGTCCAGGAACCTGCGGAAGATTTCAAAAGCGGGACAAAAGAAAGCCAAAAGCCGTCGATCGGTGCTAAGCTGTTCGATTGGATTGATTCGGCTGTCAAAAAAGTGAAGGAAGCGGATCTGGATCTGAATTTCGGCCACGCACACGACGTGCAGCATATTTTTCAATTTAAAGACAGTGAATTCTCAGCCATTGATATGCAGATTGCAAACGGCAGCGTCAATATCGTACCGTGGGCGGATGAAGATGTCAGAGCGGAGTGCCAGGCGAAAGTGTACCGGGCGGACAGTCAGGAGGCGGCGCGCACCGCATTTCTCCAGCATATTGAGTGCGAAATGAAGGGCAATAAGTTTTTTGTCCGCACGGAAAAGAAAACGATGAAAACCAATGTCACGCTTTATGTTCCTCAGAAAGAGTACGATAAGATAAGGGTGAAACTGTTTAACGGACCGATCAGAGGGGAACATTTACATGTAAAAGAATTCTCGGCGAAAACGACAAACGGCGTCCTGTCATTCTCTCATCTGACGGCTGAGAAAGCGTCGGCGGAAACGGCTAACGGACAAATCAAGCTGGCCGGCCATCAATGCGGCGCGATCGAAGCGGAAACAATTAACGGCTTGATTGATTTGCGCGGATCGAGTGAATCTATTGACGTCCAAAGCTTTAACGGCAATATCATCCTTACCGTGACAGCGCCGCACTGCCGCTCCATCTACACAAAAACGACGACCGGAAATGTGGAGATCGCCCTGCCTGATGACTCGGCGGTGAAAGCGGAGCTCAAAAGCAATCTCGGTTCTCTCAGCCACGAGCTGATTGATGCGGAGATTTTAAAGGAAAAGAATGATACCATTCAAAAAGAACTGATGCTGGAATCAAATCAAGGCCATGATCAGCATCTTTCGATTTTCTCAGAATCGTTAACAGGAGCCATTAAGCTCAAGCATACTCAGAGGTGATTGGATGAAAAGACTTTACCGTTCAGAAAAAAACCGTAAAATCGCCGGTGTCGTCGGCGGTTTGGCGGAGTACATCAACATGGATGCGTCGCTTTTGCGCATCATAACCGTTGTATTAGCGCTTGTCACGAGCGGAATCGTGCCAATTGTATATATTATCTGGTGTTTTGTTGTACCTTTAGAAGGAGATTTGAAATAAATGATCAAATGGGCAGTCAGCATTTTAGTAAATGCTTTATTATTAATCGTTATCGCGGGATATTTTGATTCCGTCCATATCAGCAGTATCGGAGCGGCTGTCATCGCCAGTGTGATTCTTTCTGTGTTAAATGTGCTGATCAAACCGATCATCGTCATATTGACATTGCCTGTCACGGTTGTGACCCTCGGCCTTTTTCTGTTTGTCATCAACGCCATTACGTTAATGATGACCGCTGCCTTAATGGGAGACAGCTTTCAGATTGACGGGTTCGGCACCGCCATTTGGGCATCCGTCGTGCTTTCCGTTTTCCACTTGCTGATTCAAAAAGGCATATTGGAGCCGCTTAGAAAAGGATAAAAAAAGAGCTGTCCCCGAGAGGGCAGCTTTTTTATGTGCGGTTACATAAGCGGAGGCCTCCTGACGCAACATAATGCATAGGGAGGTAATGAGATGAAACTTGTGATGACGCTCTTTTTTCTGATTGGTTTGCTTTGTGTGAGTCCTTCTGCGGGTGCGGCGCGCAAAGAATCGGCAATCCCGGTGAATCAGCAGGAATTCGGACAGCCGCCTCATTACATACCGCTTCTGGAGAATCCTCCCCAAATCGAAGTAAAGGCGGAAATGAAAAGAAACCTGTTCATACAGGCTCATGTACAGAATGCCGATTATCAAGCGTTTTCGGCGTTTCTTTTTTATAAACAAAGCAATGAGCTGGGATATAAGATGGTGCCGATGGAGCCCGCTCCAGGCGCAATCCGGCTGTTTACGGCCCAGGTTTCAAAACGGGATATCTGGAATGGAGAATTGGAATATTACCTCGTTTTCACCAACGGCAGACAGCGGGCGGAATCGGAGAAAAAGCGGCTGAAGCTGGACGGCTATCAAGCCGATTTGAATCATATTCCCGAGCTGATGATTACGGAGCTTGCCGTTGATACGAAAAATGAAGACGGCGCTGATGCCTATGAATTTATCGAGGTGTATAACACGACGGACAGACCCATTCACTTTAAGGATTATCATATCCGCTACCGCTACCCGAAGGAAGGGCCGGATTCAGATGTGATATGGAGGCCGAAAGAAGATATTGTCATTCCGTCAGGCGGCGCTTATGTGTTTTGGCTGAGACGCGCCGCATCAGAACTGACGGCAGATGATTTCAACCGCTATTACGGAACCCGCCTGAAGGAGGGAAAACATCTCGCCGTCATCGAAGGGACGGACGGAATGTCCAATGCCCGCCCGCGGACGGTGGTGCTGTCAGCAAACACCGGAAAAACCATCGCCTCAGCGCATTACAGAAAACATGCATTCCGCCGGCTGACTTCTTTGCTGTACAAATATCCGCTGAACGGAACGGGAGAATTGCTGAAGATCTCCACAAGCGAACATAAGCCGTCACCGGGCTCCGTTTTTCAGGCGCAGATCCCTCAGCAGAAAAGAGTGATCAAACCGGACAAGGAAAAACCGGTCATTGAAGACCTTACAGACAAAAAGCCGGTCCGGCCGGCAGAAAGCATTGAATTAAAAGCGGACATCCGGGACAAAAACCTTGTCAAAACAGCCGCGTTTTATTACAGAACCAATGAGAACAAACCATTCAAACGAATTCTGGCTGAAAAAGACCGCAACGACAGCTTATACCGTCACATTATTTATTCCCCGGAACTGCTCGGCCAGGATCAGCTGGAGTATTATATCGCAGCCGGTGACGGGGAAAATGAAGCAAAAACACCCGTCAAGATGATTGACATTGAACAGACGAGTAAATCACACGGACTCAGAATGAACATTGAACCGGAAGATACGATTTCGGGCACCTATCTGCTCAAAGCCACATCTGACGCCGGCACGGATAAGATCAAGCTGTGGATTGACGGCAAGCGGCAGGAGACCCGGCCGGCGCTGGAAAAAGAGGTCTATTTCGCCTTCGATGCCCGGAAAACCAATCTTTATTTCAAAAACACCGTCATGATGGAAAACGAGGTGCTGCACATTTTTGACGATCCGGCTCATCGCTACAGAACGTACTCGGTTCTGCTTCCGGAACGTCTGCTGCAAAAAGGGGGCAAAACGCAGAAAGTATCTATCCGCGCGGGCTCAAAGGTTTCTCCGTATGACACGGGGGAGAATCGGGATGATTTTATCGTGAAAAATGCCCGCCTGGTGCTTTCAGACGGAACGTTGATCAAAGACGGGAAGCGGGATCCTGATGAGCAGCTGTTTATCGGTGACGGCAAGCGGGCGAATCAGAGCATGACCTTCTCATTCAGCCTGCCGGATCATTTATTTACGTCGCGGCTTTTGCCATGGAATACGGCGAAGCTTTCTGAAGGCTATCACCAGATTTTTGTAAGCGACGGTGAGGAGCAGCTCAGTCAGTCTGTGCGGGTGGACAATACAGGCCCGAAAATTGTTCCGGGGATCAAAGAAGGCGCGACATTGAAAGGTAACTTTGAGCTGAAAGCGGACATCCGTGATAAATGGAGCAAGGTGGAAGAAGTCAAAGCGTTTTTGGACGGAGAAAGCATCACGCTCCCGCATCATACGTCATCAGCCGATCTTAAGCCCGGAAAGCATACGCTTACCATCACTGCGGCAGACCTTGCCGGAAATGAAACAACGTCCGTCCGCACCTTCCATATCAAACGGGAGGAGCCGGATCAGCCGGAGCTTGCCGATCAAAACATTAGCGCCCATAAAGCGAAGCTGTCCGTGCGGGTAAAAGATCCGACGAAGGATGAGATGAATGTATCATTTTACCGGGGATTCCGTTACACCGCGCGGAATCCGGGCAGCGTGAGAGTGTATAAACACGCCTCATTAACAGAACCGCCGCAAGGCATAAAAGAAAATGAAATGCCGTTTACACTGCCGGAAATGAACCGTATCTCGGCAAATGACGGAAAAACAGTCTCGTCAGAAAGCAAGGAACGTTTCCCTTATCACCGATTTGAAGTAACCGTTGACCCGTCTATTGACGAAACGGACCTGGCCGAAGCGGTCTGGAAAGGAAGCTCTCTGCCCGGCCGAAAGGTAACCATGTATATTTGGAATTACCGGACAAGCCGCTGGCAGGAGGCGGACAGCGTCCTTGCCAAAAATAAAAAGCCGTTTACGTTAAAAGCTGCCGTGTCTGCAGCGGATGCGGTGAAAAACTCAAAGATGAATGTCATCGTGCAGGATCAAATCCCGGCAAAAGGCAATTACTCATTTGTCTGGATGTCCGATACACAGTATTACGCACAAGGGCACCCGAACATTTTTGACAAAATGACGGAGTGGATCAAAGAAAATAAGGAAAAGCACAATATCAAATATGTCTTTCATACCGGCGATATCGTCGATGATTCAATGGTGATGAAACAGTGGAAAAACGCCGATCACTCCATGCGGACACTTGATAAGGCGGGGATTCCGTACGGAGTGCTTGCCGGCAATCATGACGTCGGCCATAAAGACGGCACATACCGAACCTTCGGGGATTTCTTCGGAAGCCGCCGTTTTGAAAAGAACATGCATTACGGCGGGTCATACAAAAATAACCGCGGGCATTATGATCTGCTGTCGGCAAGCGGGAACGATTTTATTATGATTTATATGGGCTGGGGCATTGCGGATCAAGAGATTGACTGGATCAATCAAGTGCTTAAGCAATATCCGGACCGAACCGCCATATTATGTTTTCATGAGTATTTGCTTGTGAGCGGAAACCGAAGCCCGATCGGGGAGACGATCTATCAAAAAGTCGTTAAGCCGAATCGCAATGTGGCGATGGTATTGAGCGGCCATTATCATAATGCTGTGAAAAAAACCGATGCCCTTGACGATGACGGCGACGGAAAACCGGACCGCCTCGTTCATCAAATTCTGACCGACTATCAGGATGGTCCTGAAGGGGGACAAGGCTATATGCGCATCATGCAATTCGATCAGGCCGCCAATCAGGTTCACATGTTCTCCTACTCGCCGTATACGGATGACATCAATTACTATGACACCGATCTGTTCGCTGATAAAGACGAATTTTCAGCTGAAATGGATTTACAGCCGAAAATGAAAAAGGTAGCGACCGATTATTTTGAATGCAACGTTTATACGAACGAACTGCTCGGTCATCAAAAACACGTAAAAAGCGGAAAAACCGCAGAGTGGGTCTGGGACGGCCTGCAGCCGGAATCGGTTTATTACTGGTACACCGTCGTCAAAGATCCGTACAACGGCAAAACAATATCACCGATCTGGATGTTCAAAACGGGAAATACGCCTTATGCTCCAGCTCCGGATCAGCTTGATTTCAGGCATGTCTCCAACCCATAACAGTGAAATACCGCCTGCTGATCGCTCAGAACGGAATCTGACGGTCAGCAGGATTTTTTCTGTACGGAAATGGCGGCGCCCTGCTGTGATAAGTGCTTTTGACTTTTTTATGTCCCTTTTCTATACTAAAATCGATTGGTTTTCTTAAATGCAGGAGGAAACATAATGAACAGTAAAACCGGGACAAAAGAAAGAATTATTCAAACCTCTGCATATCTTTTTCAGATTCAGGGATACCATGCGACAGGTTTGAATCAAATTATAAAAGAGAGCGGAGCACCCAGAGGGTCTGTGTATCATCACTTTCCAAACGGAAAAGAAGAACTCGCCATTGCGGCAATCAGACATACGGGAAGATGCGTTGAAAAGCAAATACAGAATAGCATGTCTCAATTCGGGGACCCTGTAGAAGCCATTCAGCACTTTATTCATGTAACGGCTGAACAGTTTAATGATCCTCAGAATATTGAGGGCGTGCCGGTTGGATTGCTGGCGGGTGAGACCGCTCTGATCAATGAAACGTTAAGATGCACATGTGTTGAAGTGTTCAAGAAGTGGACGGATGTGTTTGCGGCAAAATTTCTTGAGCATGGGTTTGAACAAGAGGAAGCAGAGAAGCTTGGGATGACAATCAACTCGATGATTGAAGGCGCAATCATGTTTTCACTGGCTCATAAAAACAAAGAACCGCTGCTGCTGATTTCAAAGCAGGTTCCGTATATTGTCCAAAACAGAGGGTAGCATTTTAGTACTCTTTTCTTTATGAAAAATAGATACCAGAACCCTAGCCTCTCGTTTTGACAGAGTCATAGAGAATTGATTTGAAAATGGCAGATCAAAAAAACATCTCCAACCCGTAACGGTTGGAGATGTTTCATTTCACCCTGTCCATATAATGCACAAATGTGTAGCGGTCGCCTCTGTAGGCGGATTTGACATGCTCAAAGGCAGTGCCGTCCTGCAGATAAGTGGTCCGCTTGATATAGAGGACGGGCGCGCCGGGCTGGATACCGAGCAGTTCGGCTTCTTCCTCGGAAGCTGTTCCCGGTTCAAGCTCTTGTTTGGCGCGTGAAATCGGCATCTGATTGTACGCTTCAATATGCTCATACATGGATGATTGAAAATGGGAGGCATCCAATTTCCCTGCCTTGTCAAACGGGATGTACGAGGCTTCAATCGCCATCGGGATATCATTCGCCAGCCGGACGCGGATAATTTTATGAAGCGTTGCCGGACAGCCGCATCCCAGGATAGAAGATAATTCTTCCGTCGCCTGAATCAGCTGGTATTCGGCAAGTCTGCTCCCCGGCTTCATGCCCCGGCTTCTCATATCTTCGGTGAAGCTTGTCAGCCCTTGAAGCGGCTGCTCCATCTTCAGTTTGCTGACGAACGTTCCCCGGCCTTTCTGTCTGTATAAAAATCCTTCATTCACCAAATTGGAAAGCGCCTGGCGCACCGTCATGCGGCTGATGCCGAATTGTTCGGCGTATTCCCGTTCCGACGGAAGCAGCGCATCCGCTTTCAGCTCGCCGTTTTTGATTTGGGTTTTCAATTGTTCCATAATCTGAAAGTAAATCGGAATCGGAGATTGTTTATCAATCTGCATAGGTCAAATCCTTTCAATCGCCGCCCGCAGCCTCTTCATCAATCAAGACCGTCACATCCGGGTGTTCGTGCAGGGCGGAGGCGGGGAATGCTTCACTGACGCGCCCGTCCAGAAGCTGCTTCACCGCTTGGGCCTTGCTTTTTCCGGATGCCATGATCAAAATCCGTTTGCCGGACAAGATCGTCCTGATCCCCATTGTCACAGCTTTTTCAGGAACTTGATCGATTGACGGAAAGTACCGCGCATTCGCCCGTCTTGTCTCTTCATTCAGCTCAACGACATGGGTTCGGGATTCAAATGGCGTCCCGGGCTCATTAAAGCCGATATGGCCGTTGTGTCCGATGCCTAAAAGCTGAATATCCGCTCCGCCGAGTGTTTGAATCAATCGGTCATAGCGTTCGCATTCAGCATCAAGATCGTCTGCCCGTCCGTCAGGGAGAAAGCGGCGGTCCTTTCGGCTGTCGATATGTGCAAAAAAATGTGTATTCATATAATAATGATAGCTGTTTTTGTCCTCGGGAGAAAGCCCGGCGTATTCATCAAGGTTGATCGTCGTGACATCCCGGAATGACAGGCCCTCGGAGCGGTGCATCCGCACAAGCTCTTTGTATACGCCTTCAGGGGTGCCGCCCGTCGCAAGCCCGAGAACGGCATCCGGCTTTTGTTTAACTGTTTCAGCAATTATCTCTGCGGCTTTTTCACTTAATTCTTCATAATGTCTGCATGTGATGACGTTCATGTCCAATCAGCTCCTCCTGAGATATATGCGGTGTTTCCTCGGCAAATCGTTGCCAGCACGCCGCACTGTCCGTCTGTCAAAACAACGTCGGCGTCTTTTCCTTCCGCAAGGCTTCCTTTACGGTCAAAAATGCCGAGCCGGCGGGCTGCATTTGCCGCTGTCATATTAGCTATATCCAGCCATGAGCAGTTCGTAAACCTGCGCATGAGCGCCGCGCCTTCATTCATTTTTAAAATGGAACCGGCCAGCGTCCCGTCAGAAAGAAGCGCTTTGTCTCCGCAAACGGTGACTCTTTGTCCGCCGAATTCGTATTCTCCGTCCTTAAGCCCTTTTGCCCGCATCGAGTCTGTAATCATGATCAGGTTTTGGCTTCCTTTCGCCAAATAGGCAAGCTTTACAGCCAAAGGATGAGAATGAATGCCGTCAGTGATCAGCTCCGCCGTGATGCGCCCGCAGGCGAGAGCCGTACCGATGCCCCCCGGCTCACGGTGGTGAAAGGAGCTCATGGCGTTGAAAAGGTGCGTCATGTGCAGCGCTCCGGCATCCGCCGCTTTTTCTAAAAGATCGGCTCCCGCGTCTGTGTGTCCCATTGACGGGATGATGTTCCGGTTTTTTAAATAACGGATCAGGCTGAAATCAGGATCTTCTTCCGGCGCAAGCGTCACGATTTTGATCAGCCCTCCGGAGAGACGCTCCCATTTCTGAAAGAGCCCGGCATCAGCAGGCGTAATCCATTGTTTCGGCTGTGCTCCCGCTTTTTTCGGAGAGACAAACGGCCCTTCTAAATGAATGCCGATCAACTCAGCGCCTTTATGAGCCTGCGGTGAGGAGTCCGTCCATTCCTTGGCGTTTTCGAGCGCTTTTTCAATGTTTTCATGCTGCTGTGTGATCGTGGTCGCTAGAAAAGAGGTTGTTCCTTCTTCGGGCAGCCGGGCGGACATTGTATCAAGAGCCGCGAGATCGGCATCCATCGTATCCGCGCCGTATCCGCCGTGAATGTGGATATCTATCATTCCGGGAAGCGCATACGAACCCGCGGGCGCCTTCCATTCCTTCTCATACGTTTCTTGCGGTCTTGTTTGACCCGCGTAAGAAATGATGCCGTCTTTTATGCCGAGAAATCCGTTTCGGATGATTTCTTCTTCTGTTACGATGTCCGCACCGCTGATTAACAAGCTTTCAGCCACTTTAAAACACGCCTTCCTTGTTAGTTGTTAGTTTTATTTTACTCTTTTTCAGACTAGTTATCTAGACCAGTTATGCCGGAATTGTATAAATCTGTTTTGGTTCAGACGGTAAAGTGATAAAATATAACTGTTCAAAGCTCGGAACATCCCAGAACAGGAGGAACATATCTTGGCAAAGGTTCGGACCAAAGACGTAATGGAGCAGTTCCATTTAGAATTGATCAGCGGAGAAGAAGGGATTAACCGCCCGATTACGATGAGTGATTTATCACGGCCAGGTATTGAAATCGCCGGTTATTTTACATATTACCCGAGAGAACGGGTGCAGCTTTTAGGAAAAACGGAGCTGTCATTTTTCGATCAGCTTCCTGAGGAGGATAAAAAACAGCGGATGGAATCGCTGTGCACCGATGTGACGCCGGCTATCATCCTTTCCAGAGATATGCCGATCCCGCCGGAGCTTGTAGAAGCATCCGAGAAAAACGGCGTGCCGGTGCTGAGATCCCCTCTGAAAACAACCAGACTGTCAAGCCGGCTGACGAATTTTCTTGAGAGCCGTCTCGCGCCCACAACCGCCATTCACGGCGTGCTTGTGGATATATACGGCGTCGGTGTGCTCATCACGGGAAAAAGCGGCGTCGGTAAAAGTGAAACGGCCCTGGAGCTCGTCAAACGCGGCCATCGGCTTGTCGCGGATGACTGCGTCGAAATCCGACAGGAGGATCAGGATACGCTCGTCGGGAATGCGCCTGATCTGATTGAGCATCTGCTTGAAATCAGGGGTCTCGGCATTATAAATGTCATGACGCTGTTCGGAGCGGGCGCCGTCAGAAGCAATAAGAGAATTACAATCGTCATGGACCTTGAGCTTTGGGAGCAAGGGAAGCAATACGACCGTCTCGGACTTGAAGAGGAAAAAATGAAAATCATTGATACGGAAATTACAAAACTGACCATTCCAGTCCGCCCTGGGCGAAATCTCGCCGTTATTATCGAAGTTGCGGCGATGAACTTCAGATTGAAGCGGATGGGTTTAAATGCTGCCGAGCAATTTACGAATAAGCTGGCGGATGTCATTGAAGACGGCGAACAAGACGAATAGGAGTTGGCAATAATATGAACGAAGCAGGAACACCGATCAATCCGATTGCCTTGCAGCTCGGGCCTTTATCCGTGCACTGGTACGGGATCATTATCGGCGCGGGTGCGTTATTAGGGCTTTGGATGGCCATGAGGGAAAGTGAAAAGCGGGGGCTGAAAAAGGACATTTTTATTGATCTTGTTCTTTTCGCCATCCCGATCGCAATCATTTGCGCACGGGCATACTATGTGCTTTTCGAGTGGAGCTATTACTCGGAACACCCCGGGGAAATCATTAAAATTTGGAAAGGCGGCATCGCGATTCACGGCGGATTAATCGGCGCGATCGCAACGGGCGTTGTTTTTTCAAAAGTAAGAGGGATCTCATTCTGGAAGCTGGCGGATATTGCCGCGCCGAGTATTCTGCTCGGTCAGGCCATCGGGCGCTGGGGAAACTTTATCAACCAGGAGGCTCACGGCGAAGCGGTCAGCCGTTCATTTTTGGAAAGTCTTCACCTTCCGGATTTCATCATTAATCAGATGTACATAGACGGACATTATTATCACCCGACGTTTCTATATGAATCGCTGTGGAGCTTTGCGGGTGTCGTGATTCTGCTTCTGCTCCGCCGCGTGAACCTGCGCAGGGGCAATCTGTTTTTGACGTATATCATCTGGTATTCGATCGGCAGATACTTTATTGAAGGAATGCGCACGGACAGCCTGATGCTCACGAGCCAGCTTCGAATCGCTCAGGTCATTTCCATTGTGCTGATTGTTCTTGCGATTATTTTAATGGTTTTCAGACGCGTTAAAGGGTATGCCGATAAGCGGTATGCGGATACGGACTGACGTCTGAAATCGGAAAGGACATAAGATGACTGATAAACGTTTAACCGCCATTTTATTCGATCTCGACGGTACGCTGATTGACACGAATGAACTGATTATCACTTCTTATCTTCATACGCTTGATCATTATTGCCCGGGGCAGTATAAACGGGAAGATGTGCTTCCGTTTATCGGCCCGCCTCTGTACGAAACATTTTCAGGCATTGATGCCGAAAAGTGCGATGACATGATCAGCATGTACAGGGCATTCAATCATGAGAAGCACGATGAGCTCGTCACGGAGTACGAAACGGTTTATGAAACGCTCGATGAATTGAAAAAAGCGGGCTATCAGCTCGGTATTGTCACCACAAAGCTGAGGGATACAGTCAATATGGGATTGAAGCTGACAGGCATCGGGCGGTTTTTCGATACTGTCGTCACGCTTGATGATGTAAAGCATCCGAAGCCTGATCCCGAACCTGTGCGGCTTGCGCTCAGCCGGCTGGGGTGCGATGCGTCGGAGGCCATGATGGTCGGTGACAATTATCACGATGTCATGGCGGGCAAAAACGCCGGCACAAAAACAGCCGGCGTGGCGTGGACGATTAAAGGCGCACAGGCGCTTTCCGCGTATGAACCCGATTATATGCTTGAGAAAATGAGTGATTTATTGCACATTACCGGAGTGAAGTGATCCGTGAGAAAAACAGACCGCCATCCGGTTGCAGGTGCAAATTCATTGTGGCATGTATATCAGACGGTTCCCTTTCTGAAGGTGATGAAAAACTTCATCATTATCCAGATTGCAAGGTATACGCCGTTTCTAAGCGTGAAGAACTGGCTGTACCGAACCTTTTTGAAAATGAATGTCGGAAAACAAACCTCTTTCGCGCTGATGGTGATGCCGGATATTATGTTTCCTGAAAAAATCACTGTCGGAGAAAACAGCATCATCGGCTACAATACGACGATTTTGGCTCATGAATATTTAATACATGAGTACCGGACCGGTGATGTCACAATCGGTGACGAGGTAATGATCGGGGCAAACACAACGATTCTGCCCGGCGTCACCATCGGGAGCGGAGCCGTTGTATCAGCCGGCACGCTGGTGCATAAAGATGTCCCGGCCGGGGCGTTTGTCGGAGGAAATCCGATGAAGCTGATCTATACGCACGAAGAAATGAAAAAACGAATGGAAAACCCCGCTGATTAACGTCAGCGGGGTTTTTTTATGACTTGATTACAATGGCCTGGCTGCCCATCTGCTTCCAGGCTTTTTCGAATTCAGTCCGGTCCGTTTTTCTGTTTTTATAGCCGTAAGGGTCATTGACGTATACATAATCGTGATCATAACCGGTGACGGCTACGCTGTGCATGCTGTACGTGATGTCGACCTTTCCGTTCGGCGTATTCCAAGTCTGCATTTGATCAACCGGTTTAAAGGAAGTGGTGATAATCACCCAGACCGGCCGTCCCTTTTCAAGCTGGCGGTACACAGCAGAAATGTCTTTTCCCGTCAGGTCGTATACTTTGTTTCCCGCATACTCTTTGGCCAGTTTAACAATCGGCTCATGATAAACGCCTAAACCCGGGCCGTTTTCCATGTCTCCGGCAAATCCTTCATTCGGATCTCCTTTCAGCCCGCTGCTGTATGTGAGCGGAACTTTATTGATTCGATCCGCCAATGTATTTTTTGATACATGATATCCGGCATTGTTCAAAATCATAGCAAGGCTTGTCACCTCACAGCCATTGTACAGTCTGGGTGAATCCATCTGTCTGTACAGAACGACATTGAGCGGTGACGCGCTCCCTTTTAACGGTGTTTTCTCATCAGGCTCGTCGGACTGCTGATTGAAAAGATTCAAATGAATATCGTTTGTATAGATGTTATATCCCAGATAGACAAGGACGGCTGTCAGAATCAGCACACATAATGTTCCAAGCGTCTTCATTATCAATTCTTCTCCCTTGTTTCTGTTGAAGCTATTCTATGTATTATAGCACTTCTGCTCAATATGATTAGATGGTTCTGTTATGTTTACAGATTTGTTCATGATTTAGTCATCAATATGGGAAAGAATAGGCGGACATTGGGCATTGCAATCCATTCTTTTATCTGCTAACATATTATCATATTAGCGAACTAAAGGATTCGGAATTTTCCTTCAGACAAAGCGGAGGTGCAAAAGGGAATGTTTATGTTTGAGAAACCGCATGGCATGAGAGATACGCTTCCCGGTTTATACGAAGCAAAGAAGAAAGTCCGTTCCACACTGACGGATTTAATTGATAAATGGGGTTATCAGTTTATGGAGACTCCGACCCTCGAATTCTATGAAACAGTGGGTGCCCAGTCAGCCATTGAAGAACAGCAGCTGTTTAAGCTTCTCGATCAGGACGGAAAAACGCTTGTGCTTCGGCCTGACATGACCGGACCGATTGCCCGGGTGGCGGCGTCTAAGCTGCACAAAAATAATCATCCGCTCAGAGCGGGATACGCGGCAAGCGTCTACCGCGCTCAAGAACGGGAAGGCGGACGTCCGGCTGAATTCGAACAGGTCGGCGCGGAGCTGATCGGTGACGGATCAACAAGCGCGGACGCTGAGGTGATTGCACTCGCGGCCGGCGCTTTGAAAAACGCGGGATTGCACCGATTTAAAATCGCGATCGGCCATGCAGGGCTCGCAGATGAGCTGTTTGTCGAGGTGCTGGGCAATGCCGAGCGGGCGGATGTTCTGCGGCGCTTTCTCTTTGAAAAGAATTATGTGGGGTACAGAGAACATGTCAAATCGCTCCCGCTTTCTTCAATAGACAAAAGCCGGCTGCTCGGACTTTTGGAATTGCGGGGCGGAAAAGAGATCTGCGCCAAAGCGGAGGAGATCATCGGCATCTCCAGGCAAAGCGTGATTCAGGAGCTGGAAGACCTATGGGACATTCTTGAAGATTACGGGTGTGCCGAGCATATCCGCCTTGATCTGAACATGGTCAGCCATATGAGTTATTACACGGGAATTTTATTCGAAGTGTATGCGGCAAATGTCGGGTTTGTCATCGGAAGCGGCGGCCGCTATAACAATCTTCTCGGCCATTTCGGCAGCCCTGCTCCCGCCACGGGCTTCGGACTCCGTATCGACAGGCTGATTGAAGCGCTCGGCATCCAGGAAGAAACAAGCGAGGCGGACGCCGTTATTTTCAGCAAGGAGCAGCGGGCGCAGGCCATTTTATTCGCGGAGGAAGAAAGGGCAAGAGGCAGAAAGGTCGTCCTGCAGGATTTGGCGGGCGTTGAAAATATCGATCATATGACAAAATCATTCACAAACGTCACATACTTTATCGGTGCCAGAAAGGAAGAGCAAAATGGGTAAGGTACTCACAATGGCAATGCCAAAAGGGCGGATATTCGAAGAAGCGGCCGGATTGCTGCGGCAGGCCGGATACAGGCTGCCCGAGGAGTTTGAGGAATCAAGAAAGCTGATCATCGACGTTCCTGAAGAAAATCTCCGCTTTATTTTAGCGAAGCCGATGGACGTCACGACTTATGTCGAACATGGCGTCGCTGATGCCGGTATTGCCGGAAAGGATGTCATGCTTGAAGAAGAGCGTGACGTGTATGAGGTGCTCGATCTGAATATCAGCAAATGCCATCTCGCCGTTGCGGGGCTTCCGGGAGCGGATTGGAACGGTGTCGCCCCGAGGATTGCGACGAAATATCCGAATGTTGCGTCAAGTTATTTCAGAGAGCAGGGCGAGCAGGTGGAAATCATTAAGCTGAACGGCTCCATTGAGCTGGCGCCTTTAATCGGGCTTGCTGACAGAATCGTGGATATCGTATCAACAGGGCGGACATTAAAGGAAAACGGACTGGTTGAATCAGAACACATTTGTGACATCACATCGCGTTTTATCGTCAATCCGGTCAGCTACCGCATGAAGGATGACGTCATCGACGAAATGGCTGCCAGGCTGGCAAGGGTTGTGGAAGGAGAAACGGCAAAATGAAAATAACCGTAATAAAAAAAAGCGAGCGTTTTTCACTGAAGCGTTCCATTGACAGCGGAACCGAAGAGCAGCGGAAAACCGTCAGGGCGATTATTGAAGACGTCAGAAAAAACGGCGACAAAGCCGTTTTGACCTATACAAAAACATTTGACGGCATCAGCCTGGACCGGTTGGCGGTGAGCGCAGAAGAAATCGCAGAGGCGTACCGACAGCTTGATGATCAGCTGCTAGAAGTGATCAAGCAGGCAATTGCCAATATTAAAGAATATCACGAGCGCCAGCTGCAATCCTCTTGGTTTTACCATCGTAAAGACGGCACGATGCTCGGGCAGAAAATAACGGCGATTGATTCCGCGGGCGTATATGTGCCGGGCGGGACGGCCGCTTATCCGTCTTCCGTTTTGATGAATGTCATCCCCGCTCTCGCTGCGGGAGTGGGGCGGATCGTTCTCGTCAGTCCGCCGGGAAAAGACGGCCGCCTTTCGCCGGGCGTTCTGGCGGCGGCGTCTGAGCTCGGCATAAAGGAAATTTACAAAGCGGGAGGCGCGCAGGCGATTGCCGCGCTCGCTTACGGAACCGAAACGATACAGCCTGTTGATAAGATTACAGGTCCCGGCAATATTTTTGTGGCGCTGGCGAAGCGCGAAGTCTTCGGTGATGTGGATATTGACATGATAGCCGGGCCAAGCGAAATCGCAGTCCTGGCAGACGATACGGCGGTGCCCGAAGAAGTTGCCGCGGATCTGCTTTCTCAGGCCGAACACGATATGCTCAGCTCAAGCGTGCTTGTCACCGACTCACGGAAGCTTGCAGAAGCGGTATCAGATGAAGTGGATAAACAGCTTCAGACGCTGCCGCGTAAAGAAATCGCCGAAGCGTCGATCAGGGATCACGGCCATATTTACATCGCGGAAACGATGGAGGATGCGGTGGACACAGTGAACGCGCTGGCGCCTGAGCATTTAGAAATCATGACGCATTCGCCGGAGGCTTTGCTTGGAAGCATCAGGCACGCGGGAGCGATTTTCTTAGGACGATACAGTGCTGAACCGGTCGGCGATTATTTTGCGGGACCGAATCATGTTCTGCCGACAAACGGGACGGCGCGGTTTTCAAGCCCGCTGAATGTCACGGATTTTCAAAAGAAATCGAGCATCATCTCATACAGCCGGAAGGCATTTGAAACCCACGCGGACAGCATTGCCGCCTTTGCGAGACTGGAAGGGCTTGAAGCGCACGCGAGATCGATTGAAGCGAGAAACGGAGGAAATGACCGATGAGAAAAGCGGAACGCGCCAGAAAAACAAATGAGACGGATATTAAGCTGGCTTTCGGTATTGACGGAGAAGGAAAAGCCGATATCAGCACGGATGTGCCGTTTATGACTCATATGCTTGATTTGTTTACAAAGCACGGACAATTCGATTTAACCGTTGACGCAAAGGGCGATACGGAGATAGATGATCACCACACGACTGAAGATATCGGCATCTGCTTAGGGCAGGCTTTTTTGGAGGCGCTCGGTGATAAAAAAGGAATCAAACGGTACGGATCAGCGCTTGTGCCGATGGACGAAGCGCTCGCCCAAGTCGCCGTAGACCTGAGCAACCGGCCGCACCTTGAGATGCGCGGTGCATTTCTGCAAGCGAAAGTCGGAACGTTTGATACCGAGCTGATACATGAATTCTTATGGAAACTGGCGCTCGAAGCGAGAATGAATCTGCACGTCATCGTTCATTACGGCACGAATACGCATCATATGATAGAAGCCGTGTTTAAGGCGCTTGGCAGAGCGCTGGACGAAGCGTCATCCATTGACCCGCGCGTCAAAGGTGTGCCGTCTACGAAAGGGATTCTGTAAATGATCGGTGTAATTGATTACGGAATGGGCAATTTATTCAGCGTGTCGAAGGCGCTGGAACGCGTCGGCGTCCCGTATGTCGTTTCAGACCGGCCGGAAGAGCTCGAAAAAGCGGATGCTTTTATTCTCCCCGGTGTCGGATCATTCAGTGACGCCATGGACAATTTACGCAGCACGAAGCTTGATCAATTCATTGGCCGCATGGTTGATGAGGGGAAGCTGCTTCTCGGCATCTGCCTCGGCATGCAGCTCATTTTCGAAGAAAGCAGCGAAAACGGCTCTGCAAAAGGACTTGGTTTATTAGCCGGAAAAGCAGTGAGACTCAAAGACAGGGATGCCGAAGGAAATAAGCTGAAGGTGCCGCATATGGGCTGGAACCGGCTGACGGTTCACCAAACATCTCCTTTGCTTTCGGAAGCGGGAGAAGGCTTTGTTTACTTTGTCCATTCCTATTATATAGACGGGATGGAAGAAGGCGATCTTCTGGCAAGCGCTGAGTACGGCGTTCGTGTTCCTGCGGTCGTCGGGAAACGCAATGTCTTCGGAGCGCAGTTTCACCCGGAAAAAAGCGGCGAGGCCGGAATGGCGATCTTAACGCAATTTACAAAAATGGCAGCGGAACAGAAGGTGAAGAAATGAATGCTTTTACATTATATCCGGCAATCGATATGAGAAACGGCAAATGCGTCCGCCTCATTCAAGGTGATTACGGCAAGGAAACGATCTACGGAGACTCACCTTTAGACATGGCGGCGCAATTTGCACAAGAAGGTGCCGAATGGATTCATCTCGTGGATCTTGACGGTGCGAAAGAGGGCACGAAAGTAAACGACAGGCATGTTCTGGACATCGTCCGGCAGCTTGATGTCAAGGTTGAGATCGGCGGCGGGATTCGTTCTGAAGCTGATGTATACGGCTACTTATCACAAGGCGCTGATCGCGTCATTCTCGGCAGCTCGGCCGTTTCCGATCCGGCGTTTGTGAAAAGCATGCTGAAACAATACGGCGGGAAAATCGCCATCGGTCTCGATGCAAGAAACGGATATGTCTCGACGGAAGGGTGGCTGGAAACATCTTCGGTAAGAGCGTCCGATCTGGGCCGTGAATTGGCGGAGGAAGGAGCGGAAACCTTCATTTTCACGGATATTGCGACTGACGGCATGCTGTCAGGTCCGAACATTGAAAGCACCGTTCAGCTCGCAAAAGCAACGGGGAAAAACGTCATTGCCTCAGGTGGTGTCAGCTCAGTCGCCGATCTCAAAGCGCTGGCCCGCTGCAAAGACACCGGTGTATCGGGAGCGATTATCGGAAAAGCGCTGTATACAAAACAATTTTCATTGGCTGAAGCACTCAGCGGGGTGAAGGACGCATGATCACGAAACGAATCATTCCGTGTCTCGATGTGAAAGAAGGACGCGTCGTCAAGGGCATTCAATTTCTCGGTCTGAAGGATGCGGGCGATCCTGTCGAACTGGCCGAAGCCTATGACAGGGAGGGCGCTGACGAGCTTGTTTTTCTCGACATTTCCGCCTCTCATGAAGGCCGGAAGACGATGGCTGACGTCGTGGAGCAGGTTGCGGCAAAACTGGCGATTCCGTTTACGGTCGGCGGCGGAATCAATCAATTAAGCGATATGAAACGAATGCTTCGCGCAGGCGCTGATAAAGTATCCGTTAATACAGCGGCCGTCCTCCGTCCCGAGCTGATTACGGAAGGAGCGGATTTTTTCGGCTCGCAATGCATCGTAGCGGCGATCGACGCAAAGTATGACGAAGATTCGGATTGCTATAAAGTGTACACACACGGGGGCAGAAAGAAAACCGAGTGGGAAGTCACGGCTTGGGCAAAAGAAGCCGTCAAACGGGGAGCGGGTGAAATCCTGCTGACAAGCATGGACGCTGACGGTGAGAAAACAGGCTTTAACCATACGCTTACAAAACTTGTCTCACGTGCCGTCCCGGTGCCCGTCATTGCGTCAGGGGGAGCCGGCAGCGCGCGCCATATGCTTGAAGCCTTCACGATCGGTGAAGCGGACGCCGCGCTTGCAGCTTCCATTTTCCATTACAAAGAGACATCTATAAAAGAAGTGAAAGATTATATGAAGAAACACGGGGTGAATGTGAGATGAAACAGGCAGATGAACTGCGGTTTGACGAGGCCGGACTGATTCCCGCCATCGTGCAGGATGCGGCAAGCAAAGAAGTACTGACACTGGCTTATATGAATCGTGAATCCTACGAAAAAACGATAGAAACGAAAGAAACCTGGTTTTACAGCCGTTCACGCGGGGAGCTGTGGCATAAAGGAGCAACGTCGGGGAATACCCAAAAGGTGAAAGCCATCCGCTATGATTGCGATCAAGATGCCCTTGTCGTGCTTGCGGAGCCTTCAGGACCCGCATGCCATAAGGGAAGCTACAGCTGCTTTTCTCCGGAAAAAGCGGACGCGCAGGATCGTTTCGGCATCTTAAATGAACTGGAAAGCGTAATCGCCAAACGGCAGGCGGAGATGCCTGAGGGAGCCTACACAACGTATCTGTTTCGGGAAGGCGTCGATAAAATTCTCAAAAAAGTCGGTGAAGAAGCCGCAGAGGTGATCATCGCCGCGAAAAACCGCGACCATGAAGAATTAAAATGGGAAGCGGCAGATTTGCTGTATCATTTGCTCGTTCTTCTGCGTGAACAGTCGCTTCCTTTAGACGACGTGCTTGACGTTCTTGCGAAACGCCATTCAGCATCTGAGTAAAACAAACCTCACGGAGAGCTCCGTGAGGTTTTTAAATATGCCCGAACTTAAACATTCAATAAAATATTCCTTATTTCGCAACCGGAGGCAGATGAATTTGATAATATTGACTAATAGAGTTTATTTTGGTTTTTATCAAAAATGTACGTTTTGTTCATATTCCGTTCATGCACATCCGTTATAGTATAAACAGTGATATAGGAGGAAAACATATGCCGAATAAACAACCAAAACCTAAAGGGAAATTTAGCTCATTCTTTTCATTAGTCAAAAAAACAAAACCATCCTACGGAATGCTGGCCTTCGCACTGTCTCTCAGTATTGTGACAACGCTCGTCAGCCTGTTGATTCCGCTGTTGACAAAGCAGCTCGTCGACGGCTTTTCCATGTCGTCGCTGTCAGGCGTGCAAATCGGAATCATCGCAGCCGTGTTTATCGTACAGGCCGCATTAAGCGCCTACGCCACCTATGCCCTGAACTACAGCGGCCAGAAAATCATCTCGGGGCTGCGTGATTTGTTGTGGCAGAAATTAATTAAACTGCCTGTCTCTTATTTTGACAAAAACGCCACGGGAGAAACGATCAGCCGTGTTACCAATGACACAATGGTGGTAAAAGAGCTGATCACAAACAATATCAGCGGATTTATTACCGGAATCATTTCCGTTATCGGGTCACTGACGATCTTATTTTTCATGAACTGGAAGCTCACATTGCTCGTGCTGATCGTCGTGCCGCTGGCTGCGGTGATTTTAGTGCCGATCGGCCGGAAAATGTTTAAAATTTCTCGGGAAACACAGGATGAGACGGCGAGATTCACCGGATTATTAAACCACATCCTCCCGGAAATCAGACTTGTGAAAGCCTCAAACGCTGAAGAAGCGGAATACGGCCGCGGGAAAGCTGGCATCATGGCGCTCTTTAAACTCGGGCTGCGTGAGGCGAAGGTGCAGTCGCTCGTAGGCCCGCTTATTACACTTGTATTAATGGCGGCGCTGGTCGCTGTCATCGGGTACGGCGGAATGCAGGTGTCATCCGGTGAACTGACAGCCGGCGCGCTCGTTGCCTTTATTCTGTATTTGTTTCAGATCATTATGCCGATGGGCCAGATCACTTCATTTTTTACACAGCTTCAAAAATCCGTCGGCGCTACGGAACGGATGATTCACATTCTTGCAGAAAAAGAAGAAGATATCCAAACCGGAAAGATCATTGAAAACGCAGATCAGCCGATTAAGCTTGAACAAGTCTCATTCGGCTACAAAAAAGATCAAACCATCTTAAAAGACATTACGGCAACGATTGAGGCCGGCAAAGTCACCGCGATTGTCGGACCGAGCGGCGGCGGGAAAACAACGTTATTTAAGCTGCTGGAACGATTCTACAATCCGACGGCCGGCAGCATCCTGCTCGGAAACGAACCGATTGATGCGTATTCTCTTGAATCATGGCGGGAGCATATCGGCTACGTGTCGCAAGAAAGCCCGTTAATGTCAGGAACCATTCGCGATAATATCTGCTACGGATTAAAATGCGAGGTGACTGATGAGGAACTGAGGCAAGCGGCTGACATGGCCTACGCCCTGCAATTTATTGAAGACTTACCGAAGAAATTTGAAACCGAGGTCGGTGAACGGGGGATTATGCTTTCAGGCGGACAGCGCCAGCGCATTGCCATTGCCAGAGCACTTCTCCGCAATCCGAGTATTCTGATGCTTGATGAAGCGACATCCAGTCTGGACAGCCAATCTGAAAAATGGGTGCAGCAGGCGCTCGAAGTCTTAATGGAAGGGCGCACCACGATTGTGATTGCCCACCGTTTATCCACGGTTGTGGATGCAGATCAGCTTCTCTTTGTCGAACAGGGGGAAATCACCGGACGGGGCACACACCATGAATTAATGGCATCCCATTCGCTGTACCGCGATTTTGCGGAACAGCAGCTGAAGCTGAATGCCGATTTAGAAAACAAAGCTGTGTAAAGGAAGACTTTAGGAATAGAAAGCAGCTGAAAAAGCTGCTTTTTATTTTGCAGCCGGAGTCCTATTCATTGGAATCGGGGGTTAAATCATGAAAAAACGCACAAAGATTTTTTATTGTCACGCTGCCGTGCTGCTCGTAATCATGACTGCCGGGTGTACGGGCGGTAACGATGAAGAGCCGGGCCGTTCTTCAAGTCCGGCCGGGGGAAGCAGCATAAACAAGGCTGAAACAGCATCGGCGGCAGAAAAAAACGAAGCCGTAAACAAAGATTCACATCACATCTCTGCGGACAAAAGCGAACCAGACAGCATCGCGGCAGATTATTCTCCTCTGCAAATTGAATATGCCCGCGTCTGGCTGCAGCTTGGAGAAAATCAGCAGATAGATGAATTGAACGTTCGCCGCATTCCGGCCGGAGCACTCGTCAATCCTGACGATCATACGAGCGCCCGCTATCCGAAAGATGTTACTCAGTTAGCCGGTTCCCGTTTAGTTGATGGGTCGGTCACTTACAGCAGCAACGGCGACGGCACCATTCAGGTATACAATGTTCCTTTGCGCTGGGAGTCTTCGAAAAATGCGTAATGAAAGAAGTGACGGAGGAGATGATCCGCCATACAAAAAAAGTGTATGTCGATACAGGAGACAATGAAAAGATCAGACGGCTTATAAAAATCATGTCGATTCATTAAAAGATGATGAGTGAAAAAATCAGAAGGAGGGATTTTTATGGCTGTCATATTGGTTGCGGATGATGACCGTCATATCCGTGAGCTTGTCCGCCTTATGATGGAGCAGAGCGGCTTTGACGTCGCAGAAGCTGAAGACGGAGAAGCGGCGGTGCGGCTGATAGAATCAACACCTGTTGATCTTGTCATACTGGATGTGATGATGCCGAAAATGGACGGGTTTGAAGTCAGTGAAGCCGTCCGCAGCTTTACGGACATTCCGATTTTGATGCTGACGGCAAAAGGCGAAACACTGGACAAAGTGCAAGGTTTTACTTCCGGAGCGGACGATTATCTCGTCAAACCGTTTGAGCCGCTTGAGCTTGAAGCGAGGGTCAAAGCATTGCTGAAACGGTACCGGATCACCGCTGAAAAACTGCTGACCGTCGGAACGGTCACATTAGATAAGCAATCCCGCACCGTAACGCGCGGCGGCGGGGCGGGAATGACACTGCCCCGGCGCGAATTTGAGCTTTTATTCAAGCTCGCCAGTTACCCGAATAAGACGTTTTCCAGAGAACATTTAATAGAAGATATTTGGGGCTTTGATTATGAAGGTGATGAGCGGACGGTTGACGTGCATATTAAAAGGCTGAGAGAACGGTTTCCGGAAAAAGACTATCCCTTTGCCATTCATACGGTGCGGGGGCTCGGCTATCGGTTTGTGGTGACAGGATGAAACGGATCTTCAGAACGGCTGGAAAAATCATCATCCTTCTCACTGTCACCGCATTCTTATGGCTGGCGGCCCACCTGATCGTTCAGGGATTCGGTCTCATATGGCCGATTTTGCTTGTGCCCTACGTCCAGCAGATTCTCACGCTTTGGCTTGTTTTCGGCCTGCTGTTTGTCACGATGTTTATTTTTTCAAAGTCAGCACGTGAAAGACATCATGCGATCTGGGATTCGCTGACCGCCACGATCAAGCAAATGTCGAGCGGCAACTTCACCGCGGCCGCCTCCAGAAAAATGGAGAAGATTGAACGGGACCACCCCGTGACGAAATTGGCTGATGAACTGTCGACACTTGCCGCGGAACTGAGCGAAATGGAAAAACTGAAACAAGAATTTATTTCGAACGTTTCCCATGAAATCCAAACCCCGCTTACTTCATTAAAGGGATACGCGCACCTCCTGAAAAAACCGGATTTATCATATGAGGAGCGGGGGCGCTACTTACACATCATCGAGACAGAGACAGAACGATTATCAAAAATCAGTGAAAATCTGCTGAAGCTCACTGCACTCGAACGCCAAACCGAACCGATACAAAAAAAACCGTTCCGCATTGACAAACAGCTGCGGCGCACCATATTGACCTGTGAGCCTGAGTGGTCCGCCAAACAGATTGAATTTCTCATTGATTTACAGGAATCGTATGTGTACGGAGATGAAGCGCTGCTCAGCCAAGTATGGATGAATCTGATTCACAATGCCGTGAAGTTTACCGGTGAGGGAGGCCGCATTTCCGTTAAAATTGTTGATTTGCCGGAGGCGGCGGCTGTCGAAATCGCCGACAACGGAATCGGAATGGAGCCTGAGCAGGCGGAGCGCGTATTTGAACGGTTTTATAAAGCGGACAAGGCGAGAAACGCAGGGGGCAGCGGCCTCGGCCTGTCCATCGCCAAAAAAATCGCCGAGCTGCACGGCGGTTCGATAGAGGTAGAAAGCAAGCGCGGCGAAGGAACCCTTTTCCGCGTCACCCTTCCTGCCGATCCGCATGAAAAAAACAGCTAAAATCTGGTCGAACCAGCCAGTAAAAAACGAAGCTGATTCTGTCTTTTGAACTATTGAGGCGAAACCGTTTTATGGTATACTACTGACGGTAATACGTATAAAACGGAGGATATTTGTGGGAAAACACACTTCTGAACATAAAAAGCACGCACAAATTGTCCAGCTGCTTCAGGATGGACAATATTTTTTTCATAAAGGCTTAAAAGCATATAAAGAGCGGAATTTAAAACGGGCCAGCAAACTGATTCAGAGGGCCGTTCACCTTGAGCCGAATGATTCCGAAATGCTGTCCCGGCTGGCCGTCATTTATTCTGAAATGGGCCACTACCAGCAGTCAAATGAGCTGTTCGACTTTATTATGGTGAACCTGAAAGAAGAAATGCCCGAGTGTCATTACTTTAAAGCGAACAATTTCGCGCATTTGGGGCTCTTTCAGGAAGCATACAAAGAAGCCGCGGCTTATTCAGATGCCGAACCGGAGGGAGAATTCAGCGAAGAGATAGAAAATCTGATGGAGCTTTTGGATTTCGGTGAAGCGGGTGAAAACGAATCGCTCTATGATCAGGATGAATTGCTGATCAGGCAGGACCGGGCAAAAACGCTTCTTGAGAGCGGCCAGCTTCATGAAGCGGTTGTCATGCTTGAAGAGATTACAGCCGATTATCCCGAGCTTTGGTCCGCATACAACAACCTTGCGCTCGCTTACTTTTACTCAGGCAATGTCACAAAAGCGAAACAGACGGTATTCGAAGTGCTTGAGAAAAATGAAGGCAATCTCCATGCCTTGTGCAACTACCTGGTATTCTGCTATTACGAGAGAGAAGATGAAAAAGTCGGGGAATTGAGCGAAAGGCTCTCCAATGTGTATCCGATTTTATTCGAACAGCGCTACAAGCTGGGGGCAACGCTGGCGCTTGTCGGCAGACATGATCTCGGCTATAAATGGCTCCGGTCACTCTACAAAAGCGGGTTTGAAGGCGACGACACGTTTTATTACTGGCTGGCCGCCTCAGCCTACGGGACAGGCCGCACAGCATTTGCCGAAACCATTTGGAGAAAGGCCGAAACCGAATTTCCCGAATCAGACCGGTCCGCGCCTTGGGCGGAACGGCAGGAACCGCTGCCTGCTGCACTTGAACAGCGGCTCGCCGCCTATTATATCAGCAGCGCTAAAGGAGAGCGGAACCAGCTTGAAAAAGTTCTGACGGCAAAACGCGCTGCTTCACCGTTTGAACAAGACTTCGTCAGACTGCTGCTTTCCGGTGAAGAAGGCGCTTCAGGCGTTTCTCATGATGCCTTGTTCACGTATCGGACGGTCAAACTGCTGGAGAAAGCGGAAGCCGGCAGTTTAAAGACTGACGTCATGAGCTGCTGGGTTTTTCACGTCATTCAGCACATCCGCGCCGCCGCTGCCGTACAGAATGAGCGGGCATGGGCCGCAGCCATCGCATACGTATGGAAAGAAGCGAACGGCGAAAAAACGACGAAAAAAGATACGGCCGCCGTTTACGGTGTATCTCCGGCAACACTGTCAAAATACATCAGACAAATAGATGATATATTGGAATAAAACCGATTCTTTCTATATAAAGAGTCGGTTCTTTTTTTATCAGAAAGGGGCAAAACAGAACTTTACTGCCGGAAAAAGAGATTTTTATACGTCTTTTTTTGCTTTTTGAACCGAAATCAGGCCGCCAGCACCGTTTATTTTGCAAAATATGAGATTTGCAATCACATTGAAATATAACTGTAATAAAAATTGTCGAAACATGATGGTATAATGATTCTCGTACATAAGAGATTAGTTTATTTTACATGTGCTGTATAATCTATACCAATTTAAAAGATTAAAAGATTCATACATAAAAATCATCAGCCTCACGGGTTTGTGAGGAAGCGTAACTTTGATGTTCATAATAGAATTCCAAATGAGAACAGGTTTAAAGTAAAAGGGAGGAAAGAAAAAGTGAAAAAGAGTTTATTAACACTTGGTTTGGCTTCCGTCATCGGGACAAGCAGTTTTTTGATCCCATTTACAAAAACTGCATCGGCGGAAACATTAGACAGCAAAAAAGCAAAAATCGAAAGCAAGCAATCTGAGGTGGCTTCAAGCCTTGATGCAAAAGAAAAGGAATTGTCTAAACTTCAGGACAAGCAGGCTAAGATTGAAAAAGAACTGAAAGACATTAACGCAAAAGCGTTGGATACAAGTAATAAAATTGAAGATAAAAAAGCTGAAAACGAAAAAACGAAAAAGCGCATCGCTGATTTGAAAAAAGAAATCAAAGAAACAGAAGCGCGTATTGAAAAACGCAATGAAATCCTGAAAAAACGCGTTCGTTCTTTACAGGAAAACGGCGGTTCTCAAGGATACATAGATGTTCTTTTAGGAGCGACAAGCTTCGGGGACTTCATTTCACGTGCGACTGCGGTATCTTCTATCGTTGATGCTGATAAAGACCTGATCAAACAGCAGGAGCAGGATAAAGCGAAACTCGAAGATGCGGAAGCTGAGCTTAACGTGAAGCTGAAAAAAGTCCAGGATGACCTTGCGAAGCTAGAGTCTATGCAAAAAGACCTGAACAAACAGCTTGATCAGAAAGACAAGCTTTTCGACGAAGCGAAAAACGGCCAGAAAAAAGCGGCTGCCGCTATCTCTGATCTGAAAAAAGAAGCGTCACAGCTTGCAAACGCAAAAGCGGACACTGAAAAAGAACAGAAGCGCATTAAAGCTGAGCAGGCTGCAGCGGCTGCCCTGATCAAAAAGCAGGAAGAAGCGCAAAAAGCCTCTGAAGACCAAAACCAAACAGATGACAGCCAGCCGGCAGCGGTTAAAACTGTGAAAAAAGCGGCTGTTTCAACATCATCTGATTCATCTGACAGCTCAAGCAAATCGGGCACTTCAGGCGGCTCATCTCATAACAGCGGCGGTTCAGATGATTCTGACGGCGGATCTGTTATCTCAAATTCAGGCGGTATTGAAGGCGCGATCAGCGTAGGATCAAGCCTTGTGGGTCAATCTCCGTACAAATTCGGCGGCGGACGCACACAGTCTGATATTGACAACCGTATTTTTGACTGTTCTTCATTCGTACGCTGGGCTTATGCTAACGCAGGGGTTAACCTCGGACCTGTAAGCGGCACAAGCACAGATACGCTAATCGGAAGAGGTAAAGCAGTCAGCGCGTCTGACATGAAACGCGGAGACTTAGTATTCTTCGATACGTATAAAACAAACGGCCACGTCGGCATCTACTTGGGTAACGGAACGTTCCTGAACGATAATACATCTCACGGTGTATCCATCGATTCTATGAGCAACCCTTACTGGAAAAAAGTATTCAACGGCAATGTAAGACGTGTCGTGCAATAATGAATAAGACAAGGGCCTTCCATCCCGGAAGGCTCTTTCTTTATTTGTATACCCGCTCAGGAGATGCCTAATCACGTTTTCTCAGAAAAATGAGCAAAAAAATAGCGAATTGCCCTCAGATTTAATAGGATATGGGTAAGGAATACGATTGATGGGGATTCTTATTCATATAGGGTGCGCCCCATTTCGAAAAGGAGTGAATCATGGTGTCAGAAGAAAAAATTTATGATGTGATCATTATCGGCGCGGGTCCGGCGGGGATGACCGCTGCCGTTTATACATCACGAGCGAACTTATCCACATTAATGATCGAAAGAGGAATTCCGGGCGGCCAGATGGCCAACACAGAGGACGTTGAAAACTATCCGGGTTTTGAAAGCATTCTCGGCCCTGAACTTTCTAATAAAATGTTTGAACATGCGAAAAAATTCGGTGCGGAATATGCGTACGGCGATATTAAAGAAATCGTCGACGGCAAAGAATATAAAACGGTCAAAGCCGGTTCAAAAGAATATAAAGCGCGCGCCATCGTCATTTCTGCCGGAGCGGAATACAAAAAGATCGGCGTTCCCGGGGAAAAAGAACTTGGCGGCCGCGGCGTATCGTACTGTGCGGTATGTGACGGCGCATTCTTTAAAAATAAAGAGCTTGTCGTAGTCGGCGGCGGAGACTCGGCTGTGGAAGAAGGCGTCTATCTGACACGCTTCGCTTCAAAAGTCACCATCGTTCACAGACGTGATAAATTGCGTGCGCAAAGCATTCTTCAGGCGCGTGCCTTTGACAATGACAAAATTGATTTCGAATGGAATAAAACCGTAAAAGAAATCCATGAAGAAAACGGAAAAGTCGGCAGACTGACACTTGTGGATACTGTGACGGGAGAAGAGGAAGAATTCAAAGCTGACGGCGTCTTTATTTATATCGGCATGCTTCCGCTTTCTAAACCGTTCGAAAACTTGGGCATCACAAATGAAGAAGGCTACATTGAAACAAATGATCAAATGGAAACGAAAGTTCCCGGCATTTTCGCTGCGGGAGACATCCGTGAAAAATCACTCCGCCAGATCGTTACGGCGACAGGTGACGGAAGTATTGCGGCCCAAAGCGTTCAGCATTATGTGGAAGAGCTTCAGGAAACGCTCAAAACCGTTAAATAATCGCTGTAATGTTCAGTTTTTGAATCGTTACTGTGTTTTAATTACGCTGTAACACGGGTGAAATACTGATGTTTTAAGATGAATGTAGTAATTGACCCCCTTTTTATATGAATACACCTTGGCACGGATTCCAGTATCCGTGCC
This sequence comes from Bacillus siamensis, assembly GCF_051628075.1. Classification (NCBI taxonomy): domain Bacteria; kingdom Bacillati; phylum Bacillota; class Bacilli; order Caryophanales; family Bacillaceae; genus Bacillus; species Bacillus siamensis. Next base: position 3,329,572 of record NZ_CP155579.1, on the reverse strand, counting down.
CTTTTTTTGTGAATTTTTGTTTTCTGTCAAATAAAAGAAAAGGATGTCGGTGTCTCTGCATTGTGAGAGACATGCCGAAACGGTATAATGAAGAGACGATGATTTGTTGAGAAGGTTAGGTGACGTACTTGTGCAAAGAGTGACAAATTGTGTGCTGCAGACAGATGATCAGGTTCTCCTTCTCCAAAAGCCGAGACGGGGCTGGTGGGTCGCACCCGGCGGGAAGATGGAGAGCGGTGAATCAGTCAGAGACTCCGTCATCAGAGAGTACAGAGAAGAGACGGGAATTTATATCTTAAATCCGCAGTTAAAAGGCGTGTTTACCTTTATTATTAAGGAACAGGAACAAATCGTGTCAGAGTGGATGATGTTTACTTTTGTCGCCGATTCCTACACGGGGCGGAATGTCGCTGAATCTGAGGAAGGCATTTTGAAGTGGCATGACGTAAAAGATATCCACAGCCTTCCGATGGCGCCCGGAGACGGACATATCCTTGATTTTATGATCAAGGGCCAAGGGCTTTTGCACGGCACCTTTACGTATACGCCGGACTTCGAGCTGCTCAGCTATCGTTTAGATCCGCAGCTTATCAAATAAAAGAAAGACCTCAGGGGGGAGAAAGATGAGTGTGAATGAAAATCATGATATTCAGCTCGTCATCATAACGGGAATGTCTGGAGCGGGGAAAACCGTCGCCATTCAAAGCTTTGAGGATCTCGGCTATTTTTGCGTCGACAATCTGCCGCCTTCCTTGCTGCCGAAATTTTTGGAACTGATGAAAGAATCAAGTTCAAAAATGAGCAAGGTCGCACTTGTCATGGATCTGCGGGGACGTGAATTTTTTGACAGGCTGATTGAGGCGCTGGATGAAATGGCGGAAAATCCGTGGATTACACCGCGCATTCTCTTTTTAGATGCGAAGGATTCCATCCTTGTGACGAGATACAAAGAAACGAGACGTTCTCATCCGCTGGCCGCTACCGGGCTTCCTCTCGAAGGAATCGCACTGGAGCGCCAGCTGCTTGAAGAATTGAAAGGGCGCTCTCAGCTGATCTATGACACGTCGGATATGAAACCGCGTGATCTGCGTGAAAAAATCGTGGCGCATTTCGCCACGAACCAAGGTGAGACCTTTACAGTGAACGTGATGTCATTCGGTTTCAAATACGGCCTTCCGATAGATGCCGATCTCGTGTTTGATGTAAGGTTTCTGCCGAATCCGTTCTACATTGAAAGCATGAGGCCGCTTACGGGGAAAGATGAGGAAGTCTCATCTTATGTGATGAAGTGGAATGAAACACAAAAGTTTATCGAAAAGCTTGTTGATCTGCTCGGCTTTATGCTTCCGTCTTATAAGCGGGAAGGAAAAAGCCAGCTTGTCATCGCGATCGGCTGTACGGGCGGCCAGCATCGCTCTGTTACACTCGCTGAGTATCTGGCTGATTACTTTAAAAAGGATTTCTATACTCATGTTACTCACCGGGACATTGAAAAGAGAAGCAGGAAATGAATAAGAAGCCGAAAATCGCAATCTTCGGAGGCGGAACGGGTTTGTCCGTGCTGCTCCGCGGATTAAAGCATAAGCCCGTTGATATTACGGCGATTGTGACCGTTGCCGATGACGGCGGAAGTTCAGGCCGTCTGCGGGATGAACTTCAAATTCCGCCGCCGGGTGACATCCGTAACGTACTGGCTGCTTTGTCAGATGTTGAGCCGCTCGTTGAAAACCTGTTTCAGCACCGTTTCAACAAAGGAAGCGACTTAACCGGACATTCGCTCGGCAATTTGATTTTGGCAGCGATGACGAATATAACCGGTGATTTCTTTCACGCTGTCACCGAAATGAGCAAAGTGCTGAATGTCCGCGGCAGAGTATTGCCGGCTGCCAACACAAGCGTCGTTCTTCATGCCGAAATGGAGGACGGGCAGGTCGTCTCCGGAGAATCGACCATTCCTTCTTACGGCCAGCGCATTAAACGGGTGTTTCTGACGCCTGAAAAAATTGATCCGCTGCCGGAGACGATTGACGTGATCCGCCAGGCCGACTTAATCATTATCGGCCCGGGAAGCCTGTATACAAGCATTCTCCCGAACCTGCTCGTGCCGAAAATCGGAGAGGAAGTCGTCAAGGCTGCGGCCAAAAAAGTATATATCTGCAATGTCATGACGCAGCCCGGCGAAACGCTTCAATACAGCGCAGCCGACCACGTTAAGGCGCTGAACGATCATATGGAGCAGCCGTTTATCGATACGATTTTAATCAATAATGAAGATATCCCTGACGAAATCAAAAGCAAATATGCGAAAGAGCTGGCCCGGCCCGTTGAATTTAACGTTGAAAAGCTGAAAGCCATGGGGCTTGAAGTGATCAGAGACCAGATTATCACGTATAAAAATGGCGTAATCCGTCACGATACACATAAAGTGGCTTCTCTTCTCGTCGATTTATTAAGGGACTAGAGGTCTTTTGAAATGAGGTGGCTAATATGTCATTTGCATCGGAAACCAAAAAAGAACTGACGAATCTGGAAGTGAAGGACTGCTGCGCCAAGGCGGAGCTGTCCGCGCTGATTCGGATGAACGGTTCATTGTCATTTTCAAACCGCCATCTCGTGCTTGACGTTCAAACCGAAAATGCGGCGATTGCGCGCCGCATTTATACATTGCTGAAGAAACAATATGATGTATCGGTCGAACTGTTAGTCAGAAAAAAAATGCGGCTGAAAAAAAACAATGTTTATATTGTACGCTTTTCTGAAAATGCAAAGCTGATTTTAGAGGAATTGAAAATCCTCGGAGAGAACTTTGTATTTGAACGGAATATTTCTGAGGAACTGGTGGCGAAACGCTGCTGCAAACGTTCTTATATGAGAGGGGCGTTTTTGGCGGGGGGATCTGTGAATAATCCTGAAACATCGTCATACCACTTGGAAATCTTCTCGCTTTATAAGGAACATAACGATTCATTATGCGCGCTGCTGAATGAGTTCCATCTGAACAGCAAAACGCTTGAACGGAAAAAAGGCTATATTACGTACTTAAAAGAGGCGGAAAAAATCACTGAATTTTTGAATGTCATCGGCGCCCACAATTCACTGCTGCGCTTTGAAGATGTGCGGATTGTCAGAGATATGAGAAATTCGGTGAACCGCCTCGTCAATTGTGAAACAGCAAACTTAAACAAAACCATCGGGGCTTCGCTCAGACAAGTGGAAAATATTAAATACATTGATGAACGGATCGGTCTTGAAGCGCTGCCGGAAAAGCTTCGCGAAATTGCGCAGCTGCGGATTGATTATCAGGAAGTCACGCTGAAAGAACTTGGGGAAATGGTTGCAAGCGGGAAAATCAGCAAATCCGGCATCAATCACAGGCTGAGAAAGCTCGATGAAATTGCAGAACAGCTGCGTACAGGACAAAGCATCACTTTGAAATAACCGTAACGAAAAGGGGAGATCTTATGGTTCAGGAGAAAGTGGAAGTGCGTTTAAAGACGGGATTGCAGGCGCGTCCCGCTGCATTGTTTGTACAGGAGGCAAATCGCTTTGCATCAGATGTGTTTCTTGAGAAAAACGGCAAGAAAGTGAACGCCAAAAGCATTATGGGATTAATGAGTCTGGCGGTCAGCACGGGGACGGAAGTCACTCTGATCGCTGAAGGCGACGATGAAAAGGAAGCGCTGGAAAAGTTGTCCGCTTATGTGCAGGAGGAAGTGTAAACACTTTGTAAGGGGGACGGGACGATGAATGAGTTTCTGAAAGATTGTTATCAAACGATAGGCTGGGAAAAGGATTCCCTCGATTTCAGCAACCTGCCGGAGTTTTTAAAGGCGCTCGCGTATCGGTTTCCGTTTGAAAATCGCGCGGTTTTGTCCAAAAAAGAATATGACCTCACGAAAGAAGGACTGTGGCGGCACATGGTGAAGGAGCCTCATGGCGGCCTTTGTTATGACTTGAACGGACTGCTTTATTTCATCCTGAAAGATGCCGGATTTGATGTCAAATTGATCCGCGGAACGGTCTGGAAAAACGGCTGGGCGCTGCCCGGCACACATGCGGCCGTCCTTCTTTCCGCCGGGGGGAATGAGTACATCGCTGATGCAGGCTTCGGCCTCAATCTCGCCATGCAGCCTGTGCCGATGTCGGGAGATGAGACGGTATCAGCGGCCGGCGCGTTCCGCGTGAGGATAGAAGAGACGGAATTCGGGACATACGTGCTTGAAATGAACAAAGGGGACGGCTGGCAGACAGGTTACGCATTTTCGCTTGAAGAAATCGATGAAAAGGACCTCAAGTCTATGAAACAAACAATCTTTGAACATGAACGCTCTCCTTTCAACAAACGCCTGCTTGCTTCTAAGCGGACACCGGAAGGGCACATGGTTCTGTCTGAACGCAATATAACAATAAAAAAACACGATGGCACGGCGGAAAACAGCAGAATAGACCGATCAGAGTTTGAAGAAAAATTCACTGCTCATTTTATATGAAGCTTGCAGGTTCTCTGCAAAAAAACGGCCTCCCGCAGGGAAGCCGTTTTTTGTATGTGTTTATCTCATTTTCGTAAAGGTTTTATAATGATCTGTCGTCTTATAAATCAGCCAGTCGCTTGAGTAAAGGATCCGGTCTGAATTTCTGAAGCCTGATGTATAGTTAATATCCGCTTCACGCCACGTCCGCCCGCTTTTGGCCGGGAGTTTGCCTTCCCTGTTTGAGAAGATGTCTCCGCCGATGCTTTTCCCCGGAGCGACGTCTGCAAGGTTCCCTTTTGATGCTACCCAGCCGAGGGCCTGTGCCTCTGATTTTGTAATGTAATTATCAGGAAGTTTATGATATGTCAGAAGATAATCCGCAACCCCGTCAAATGTGTTGATAACCTGTGCTTCTGTGTGTGCCTTGTGAGACGGTGTTTCCGTCTTGGCATTCGTTGAAAACAGTATCCCCGCCGCCGAGAAAAGCACCAGTAAACATACGGAAATCCATGATAAACGTTTTTTCAAAGCAATACCTCCCATTTTTCATCATGTGAAGCTGATTCCTTTTCATTGTATCAGCATCGAGAGAAAGGAATAGAAAGAATTTAAAAATAGTACTTTTGATCTATCGAAAAATAAACCCCGGCTGAACCAACCGGGATTTTTCCTCTCATTGAAATTCTTTCGTGAGGTTTTTCGGTGTTTTTCCGTATACGGCGTCAATCATGTTTTGGGCGGCTTGCTTGAACATATTCAAACGGATTTTAGCCGTTGCTGACCCGATATGCGGAAGCAATGTGACGTTTTCAAGCTGCAGGAGCGGATTGTCTTCGCCGATCGGCTCTTTTTCAAATACATCTAAACCGGCGCCTTTTATCCATCCCTCCTGCAATGCGCGGATGAGCGCTTTTTCATCAACCGTCTTTCCCCGGGAAATATTGACGAAAAATGCCGTATCTTTCATCATTTTAAATTCCCGTTCTCCTATCATATGATACGTTTCGTCAGTAAGCGGCGTAATTAAAAGCACGAAGTCTGACGTTTTCAGCAGTGTATCTAAGTCGGCATATGTAACGCCGAGCGCTTTCTCAGCATCCGGTTTTCTGCTGCGGTTATAGTACAGCACGTCCATATCGAAGCCGAATTTTGCCCGTTTGGCTGCTTGTTCACCGATTCTGCCCATGCCGATAATGCCTAATGTCTGATGGTGGACATCCATACCGAAAAGGGATTCTTCCTCAACAGTTCCCCATTTGCCGGCCCGGATGAATCGATCCAATTCGGCAACCCGTCTGGCGGAAGACAGGATTAATGAAAAAGCCAGATCAGCGACCGTGTCATCCAAGGTGTACGGCGTATGTGTGCCGACGACCCCGCGTCTTTTCATTTCTTCTATATTAAAATTATCGTAGCCGACTGAATTGTTGCTGACGACTTTCAGTTTCGGCGCGTGATCCAGCAAATCACTGTCAATCGCCGTTCCGGATGTCAGCAGCCCTTCAGCATCCTTCATTTTCTCGTACAATTCTTCTTTTGAAATGGTATCTTCTTTCCAGATGTCATAGCGGCAATACTCGCCTATCATTTGTTCGACTTCCGGCGGTATCGGTTTTGCGATGAATACATATGGTTTCAACGGGGCTTCTCCTCCTTTGTCTTTCATCTCTATTTTATTATATAAGAGAAGCGGTAAAGTGAGAAATATTCAAACGCGTTCGGTGAATTTCTGGTTCTTTTGAACCCAAAATGAAAAGAAGAAGAGATATACATGTGTGATTTCTCCAATCCGTAACAGAATCCGCCTATATTTCTGAAGGCAAAAGCGCGGGACCGCTGTTTTCAAAAGCTTTATAGGTTTGTATAAAGATAAATTTTATTATTTTTGAAAGATATAAATGAATATAATCTGAATTTACAGTTAAATTATCGTGTCTTTTTTTGAAAGCGCTTTTGAGGCCTTTTTCTGTGCTATAATTCCTTACTGTAAGCTGGGTAAGAAGGCTTGCAATACAATCGGATGGGAGATGATTAGAAAAATGGTTTCTTTATCAAGCATTTTGGAGCACAACCAGCAGTTTGTCCAAGAAAGGAAATATGAACCTTACCAAACGACAAAATTCCCGAAAAAAAAGCTTGTCATCGTATCCTGTATGGATACAAGGCTGACGGAGCTTCTGCCGCAGGCGATGGGACTCAGAAACGGCGATGCCAAAATCATAAAAAACGCGGGAGCCATTGTTTCTCACCCATTTGGAAGTGTCATGCGGAGTATTTTGGTTGCCGTTTATGAACTGCAGGCTGAGGAAGTCTGCATCGTAGGTCACCGCGAGTGCGGGATGTCGGGATTGAATGCGGCTTCCATATTAAATAAAGCAAAAGAGCGCGGCGTGGAGGAGAAATGTCTCAGCCTTTTGCAGCATGCGGGAGTCGATTTGGAGACATGGCTGTCCGGTTTTCACAGCGTCGAGGAAAGCGTGGCTCACAGCGTGAATATGGTCAGGCACCATCCGCTCCTGCCTGAAGAGGTGCCGGTGCACGGGCTGGTGATTGATCCGGGGACGGGGACGCTGGATGTTGTTGTTGACGGCTATGAAACAGTCAAAGGGGGATGCAGCTGACCATGCAATTTTCCGGCAGATATCGTGGATACAATTTGCAGAAATTTCAGAAAGACTTGGTCGCAGGAATTGTCGTCGGAATTGTAGCCATTCCTCTGGGCATGGCCTTTGCCATCGCCTCCGGGGTCGGTCCGGAATACGGGCTTTATACCGTTATTGTGGCCGGAATTCTGATTTCGCTGCTGGGCGGCTCTAAATATCAGATCGGAGGGCCTACGGGGGCGTTTGTTCCCATTTTATTTGCCATTGTGATGCAGTATGGTTTTGAGAATTTACTTGTAGCCGGTTTCATGGCAGGCGTGATGCTCGTCCTGTTCGGCGTATTTAAGCTCGGGAAGATTATGAAATTCGTGCCGAAGCCGGTGATCGTCGGATTTACGGCCGGAATCGCGGTGCTGATTTTCTCAGAGCAGATCGCCCATTTTCTCGGTCTGCGCGATATTCAAAAGCATGAAAGCTTTATCCTTAACATTGCGGAGATCGGCAAAAAGATCGGAACCTTTAATTTGTACAGCATTTTGATCGCGGGAATTGCTTTGGCCATTTTGCTGTTATCAGCGAGACTGATGCCGAAGATTCCGGGTGCACTTGTGGCGCTGCTTGTATCTACAGCCGCGGCGGTCGTGTTTTTCCCTGACAAGATGGCGACAATCGGTTCTGCTTACGGAGAGATTCCGCGGCAGCTACCGGCTTTTCAGCTACCGGATTTCTCAATTGATAACATGATCATGATGTTTCCGTCAGCTCTGATCATTGCGCTTCTCGGCGGGCTTGAATCCATATTATCGGCAATGGTCGCGGATAATATGAAGGGATCACGGCATGACAGCAATAGGGAGCTTGTCGGGCAGGGCATCGCCAATATGGCCGCGCCGCTTTTCGGCGGCATACCGGCAACGGGAGCGATTGCGCGGACCGCAACAAATATTAAAAACGGCGCAGTTTCTCCGATTTCCGGTGTTGTCCACGGAGTCACCGTCCTCCTCGTCCTGCTCGTCTTCGCCCCGCTTGCCGTTCACGTACCGCTGGCAAGCATGGCACCGGTATTGATGGTTGTGGCTTGGAACATGAGTGAACGGAGGGAAGTCGCCAATATGATGCGGCTGAAAAACACTGATTCATTCGTACTTGCGGCAACCTTTTTACTGACGGTTCTGTTTGATTTAATCATCGGCGTGTCTGCCGGTCTCGTGCTCGCCTTTGTTTTCTTTATCAGAAAAATGAGCGAATCGACAAGCGTCAAAACACCGCATGCCGCCGTCAAATCGGTTAAAAACGATTCGTCCGTCAGCACATATTCCATTGAAGGGCCGCTGTTTTTCGGTTCGATTGATTCATTGGAATCATCATTGCTGGAGAGGCTTCAGGAAAAGCCGAAAACGCTTATCCTGCTGATGAATAATGTGCATTACATGGATACTTCCGCAGAAGCGGTGCTGGGGAATGTCATGAACCGGATCAAACGCCATAACGGCAGATTGATGATCGTCGGATTGCAGTCTCAGCCGAGGGAGCTGATCCGAAAGACGGGGCTGTTTCATAAAATCGGAAAACAGCACTTCTTTGAGCATCAGGACGAGATAACGGGATAAATTCAGGTGCGGCCTGTCCATGAAAAAGCGGACAGGCCGTGTTTTTATTCGGTTTCAAAACGTTTAATCAGTTTTTCCTGATGGGCTCTCATCGCATCTTCTAAGGTGATTCCGTACTTATCGGCGAGGATGGCGAGGTTTCCGAGGACGTCACCCATTTCTTCCATCAGCTCCTGCCTGCGTTCTGACTGGGGCGCGTCCTTTTCATCCGGCCGGTCCCTGCCGATTTCATATGCTCTTACCGCCCGGGCGAGCTCACCCGCTTCTTCCATTAAAAAGCCGATTCTGATAAATGGTCCGTACGCTGTCCATCCTCTTTTTTCGTAAAAGTCTTTCAGCCATTGTTCTGTTTCAGCGATCTGCATGTGAAACACTCCTTATGTCCTGTATGATTCTTATTGATATTATCATATAGAGATGGGACAATATATAGTGTATTTTGATTTATTGATGTACATATATAGATGCGGAGATGAAAAAATGAAAACGATTTGTGTATTTGCGGGATCAAATCCGGGGGTAAATGAAGAATACAAACGCAAAGCGGCCGAACTCGGTGAATATATGGCGGAGCAGGGAATCGCCCTTGTTTACGGCGGTTCACGGGTCGGTCTGATGGGAACCGTTGCCGACGCGTTAATGGCAGGCGGCGGAAAAGCTGTCGGCGTCATGCCGAGCGGACTGTTCAGCGGAGAGATTGTTCACCAAAATCTGACGGAGCTGATTGAAGTCAGCGGCATGCATGAACGGAAAGCGAAAATGAGTGAACTTGCCGACGGGTACATTGCCATGCCCGGGGGCTTCGGAACTTATGAAGAGTTATTTGAAGTGCTGTGCTGGGCGCAAATCGGCATTCATCAAAAACCAATCGGACTTTACAATGTGAACGGGTATTTTGAGCCGATGATGAAGATGGTCAAGTACAGCATTCAGGAAGGATTTTCGAATGAGTCTCATTTGAAGCTGATCCACAGCTCCTCCCGCCCGGATGAGCTGATTGAGCAGATGAATCGGTATACATACCCGATTTTAGATAAGAAATGGCGGGAATTGTAAGGAAGATCCTATAAGCAGCCGTCAGTATCAAGATGAATCAGCTCCCATTGTCCGGAGCTGTTTTTTCTCAGCTGTTTGGCTAACACGTCTGTACCATTCGTGAGCTGAAAATAGACAAAACGGTAATGACCGCCGTCTGTTCCGTCAAAATCAATTGTTTTGACATAACCCATTCTGCCGAATGGGCCACCTTTTTTTAATAAGCTTGCACCAGCTGCCAAATTTGATATCAAGGCTGGTTTCTGCATTGTGCTGCCACAAATGGTAAGCGGCACACAAAAAATCTTCACCATACCAAGTTATTCGTCCGATCTGAAACCGGCCATGGTGTTTTTCCAACTGGACAATACCGTGATAATAAGCGAAAAATGTGACGCTTTGATTTGAACCTTGAATGGTTTCGATCTCAACGAAATAGCGCAAGTTTTCAAGCTGATTCAATTTGATCAGGTGGGTCTGGCCGATACCTTCAAATGAGGCAAGAAAAGCTTTGTAGGAATGTTTCTTACGGCAGGCCGGAGAGAAAAAGGCATAGGCAAGCGGAAAAGGAATGCGGGCCTGGCCGACTGTACCGCATCCCCCGGCTTTTTCGTCCGTAAGATTTTCGGCTTCACGTAAAATACTAAAATAATGTAAGATCGTTTTTTCCGGAGCCAAAGTGAGGGATTGGGGCAGATGAATGTTTTTCCAAGGCCTATCAATATAAGGATTAAAAAAGGAACTTTCAATTGCTGTGTTCAGGACAGGCAGACAAGAGGGTCTGAAATATGTTTCGGCATCAACTGCTCTGAAGGAAGATGGTTCGGCGGTTGCATCTAAACCATTCTGATCGGAAAGTTCTCCGCCCATAAAATACCTTTTCTTTCTGGGGAAAAGCCGTTTTCTCCATCTCATGCGTATCACGCCCTTTCTTAAAGATAAGACATATGTATGAGAATAAGGTGAGAAAGAGACTGCGGTTGAGATTGAAAGAAGAACATCCATTTCCTCTGAGGAGATGGATGTTTTGCGGTTTGAGGTGTATGCGTTTACAACTTTTGCTGCGCGAATGTGTCTTCTGATATGAAATCATCCTGCTGCATCTTTTGTTTTTTTGACCCGATTCCAAAAATACCGACTGTCAGTGCACAAAGGAGCCAGCAGCCTGTAAAGAACAAGAAAACACTTAAAAATCCGTAGCCTGAATATAGGAAACTGACGACAAAGGGACCGGCTACATTCGCAAGACGTCCCACACCGTAAGTGAGGCCATTTCCAGACGCCCTGGCTTCAACCGGATATAATTCCGGCGTATAAGCATATGCGATCGAACTGAACGTACGCTCAAACATATGCATGAGAAATCCGCATATGACAATGACCATCGGCAAAGGATTGATGCCGTAAATGAATCCAAGCGCCATAATAATGAACGATAAAACAGAAATGGCCCACTTTCGATCCACACGGTCAGAGATTTGCGACGCGATGAGAGCGCCGAGCGGGGCACCGATCGTTCCCAGAGTGACGTATACGATAGACTCATCCATTGATACGCCTTCTTTCACCAAAAGGGTGGGAACCCACGTGCCAAAGCCTTGAATGGCAATCGTGGAAGCTGCCCACATCGTCATTAAAACAACAGTTCTTCCTGCTAAAGGCTTTTGAAATAACGTCCGATATGGAACGGATTTTACAGCGGTTTTTCTGCTTTTTAGAGCCGGAGCCGGTTCAGGCAGTTCACCCTTTTCTTTTTCTATTTTTGCTTCAAGCTCAAGCAGAATACGGTGTGCCTGTTCGCTTTTTCCTTTCGTATCCAGCCATTTCGGTGATTCTTCCAGTTTTCTGGCGATCAGCGGAAAAAAAATACCGACCGCGCCGAATAGAAAGATAAACCGCCAGCCGTAAGAGGCGGACGGCACAACCAATTTAGCCACCCAGCCGGCTGCAGGAATTCCGCATATGCCTATCGTAATACAGATTGCCTGGTATTTCCCCTTGGCTGCTGATGGGAAAAATTCGCTGATATACGTACTGGCCACAATCGTCGTGGCGCCGATACCCAAACTCGTAAGAAATCTAAAAACACCGAGTATTTCTGGATTCCAAGACAGAGAAGAGAGGAGGGAGAAGAAAGAGAAAAAGGTGACAACCAGAATTAAACCTTTTTTCCTTCCGAAACGGTCTGAAAACCATCCTCCGGCAGAGGCGCCGATAAACATTCCGAAATAGGAGACAGACGTAATAAAAGCGATGGTATGAGTGGATATGTTCCATTCCTTTAAAAGTGAAGGCGCCGCATATGAAAACGTATTTAAATCAATAAAATCAAAAAAGTAAGCGAATGAAAGGATAACGAGCACCGCTTGATGAGCCCTTGAAAAAGGCAGTCTGTTCAGTCGATTAGACACGTTTACATTGATCATCTCGTATTCCTCCGTTTATCTTTGACTTGTCTGGGGGCTTGTATTAACCAATGTGATTCAGCGTATTCATGTTGTAACTTTGTTTAGTAAACACATAGCCTTCAGAGATTTTTCTTGCTGTGCGTACTACTTTAATCGTTGTTCCGTCTGGATCAGCATCTGCTTCGGTTTTTAAAATGCCGCTTGGATGCCCTAATCGGATCGTTTTTCCGGAGAATGAAAATTCAGATAATATCGTATCCTGCAATAACATGCCGGCGGTCGTGCATACCGCCCCTGTAATGGCTAAAGCTTGATGCGGTTTTTGCATGGACATCATACGAATGACAAGGTCCATTTCATGAGCGTGTCTCTTTATCCCTTTTGTATCAATATAATCCGCTGGGGATGAGATTAAAGTCAGTTTTGGTACGGCCGGTGATTTTGCCGAAGCCTCATGTCTCGGAGCGAATCTGCATTTTTCGGCTGCAATTGATCGGATTATTTCGAGCTTTTCCAATATATCCGGAGTATATTCGTCCGGAAGTTCTATGCCGGTAAGCCCCGCGTCCTCTGCTTTTACAAAGACAAGCGGATTGGCGTAATCAATAATCGATACGGAGATATTCCCATACGGTGTATCGAGAACATCAATAGGCTGACCGGTCGGAAACAGTTTTCCGGTCACCGCCCCTTCAGCCTGGTGAAATGAAAGATAAATAGGAGAAGCTGTACCTGGAACCCCCGGAATCGAGCAGTCTCCCTGATAATGAAATGTTCCGTTTTTGACTTCAACTTCTGCTGCGATCACTTTTTGAGTGTTCGTGTTTAAAATTCTGACTGTTGTCACCGGCTCTTCAGCCTGAACGAGCCCCTTCTCAATAGCATAAGGGCCTACGGCAGAAGAAATATTTCCGCAATTGCCTTTGAAGTCGGTAAATTTATCAGTGAGACTGACCTGCGCAAATGTATACTCAACATCTGCGTCCTTTCTGGCAGATTTCTTAATAATGGCTGCCTTGCTTGTGAGAGAATGGCCGCCGCCGAGGCCGTCAATTTGTCTCTCGTCAGGACTTCCCATGATGTCTAAAAGAAAATCGCTCCATAGGTTTGTATCGTCTGGCATGTCTTTTTGAAGAATAAAAACGCCTTTGCTGGTGCCGCCTCTCATGACGGTTACAGGAACTTTTTCCATGCTGTCTCATCCTTACATCATTTTGTGTGGATAAAAAGGTACCGGTCCCTTTGGAAAATATCGTATGATAAATAAGGATTATAAGTAAAACATATAATTTTTATAAAGTTGAATAAAAAACTTTTATAATAGGAGAAAATTTTATAGCAGAAAAATATTTTGGGGGATTTTATATGGATGAAAAGGATTGGGCTGTACTCATAACATTATTCGAGGAAAAAAATATGACGAAGGCGGCGGAGCGGTTATATATGACACAGCCGGCATTAAGTTATCGGCTCAAAAACCTGGAATCGCAATTCGGAGTGCGCCTCTTTTATAAAAGAAAAAAAGGGATGGAATTCACTTCAGAAGGTGAATATCTGGTTGAATATTCGAAAGAGATGCTGCAGGAATTCAGAAAAATGAAGGATGATATGCTCAATATGAGTCATGAAGTCAGCGGGGTTCTCAGATTAGGAGTCTCAAGCAATTTTGCTCAGTACAAGCTCCCGGCGATTCTAAAACGGTTTTCTGATCAGTATCCGTCTGTTCAATTCCACGTCAATACGGGATGGAGTGCGAAGGTGATGGATCTGCTTCATCATTCGGGGGTACACCTTGGGATTATGAGGGGAAATTATGATTGGCAAGGGGAAAAACAACTGTTAAATGAAGAGAGGCTGTACCTTATTTCAAAAACTGAAATCAACAGTGAGGACCTGCCCAAATTGCCGATGATTTATTATCAAACTGATGCTTCTTTGAAAAGTCTGATTCAAAAATGGTGGAATAATCAATTTACTGAACCGCCTTTCATTGCAATGGAGGTAGACAGACAGGAAACCTGTAAAGAGATGGTGAAAAACGGCCTCGGTTATTCTGTTGTGCCGGAAATCTGTCTTCAGCCTTCTGATGAATTATACACATTGGCGCTGTCCTATAAAAATAACGAGCCTGTGATACGTGATACGTGGCTTATGTATGATTCTTCAGCGTTAGAATTGTCTGTCGTCAAAGCATTCATTACTTTTTTGAATGAAGATAGAACATAAAAAAACCTGCAAGAGTTTGAAACTCTCTTGCAGGCAGGATATTACTTCTGGTCTTCCGTATTGCGTGTCAGCACTTTATCGATTAAGCCGTATTCTAAAGCTTCATCAGCTGATTTGAAGTTGTCGCGGTCTGTATCACGCTCGATCACTTCAAGCGGCTGGCCGGTACGTTCAGCAAGCACTTTGTTTAATTTATCGCGAAGCAAGAGAATGCGTTTTGCCGCGATTTCAATTTCTGTCGCCTGTCCTTGCGCTCCGCCAAGCGGCTGGTGAATCATGACTTCACTGTTAGGAAGCGCGTAACGTTTGCCTTTTTCACCGGCTGCAAGTAAAAATGCTCCCATAGAAGCGGCCATCCCGATGCAGATTGTAGATACTTTCGGTTTAATGAACTGCATTGTATCGTAGATTGCCATACCGGCAGTGATTGATCCGCCAGGGCTGTTAATGTAAATGGAAATATCTTTTTCAGGGTCTTCCGCTTCAAGGAATAAAAGCTGTGACACGATGGAGTTCGCAACGTTGTCATCAATCGCAGATCCAAGCATGATAATACGGTCCTTCAAAAGACGGGAGTAAATGTCATAAGCTCTTTCTCCGCGGTTCGTTTGTTCAATGACTGTAGGTATTAAATTCATAATGCTCCTCCTTCACCTTTTAGGTAAGTATGTATTTACATGATACATTTTTGGTCAATAAAGGTCAAACAAAACGCTGACCAAAATGCCAACCTTTTCTTCTAACACCATTTTTCCCAGAAAACAAAAAGTTCAAACAGCAAAGTAAAAATGGGTATTAACAACGCCGGCGCTTGAGAAAATGATATGGCCTGAGCAGCCGAAATAGAACGCTGGCGTGCCGTACGGCTGATTAAGTTGTCTGACCTTCCAGAAACCTCACCGGCAAATACGTTTCCAGCGGCAAATCATCAAATTCGCCTTCAATTTCTTTTACTAAAATCTCGATGGCTGTTTTGGAAATCAATTCGATCGGCTGCTGGATGGTTGTCAATTCCGGAAGAATCGATTGAATGGTTTCGGTGCCGTCATAACCGATCACTTTTAATTGAGTCGGGATGTCTTTTCCCCGTTTTTTGGCCTCGGTCATGACTGCTGCCGCCATCAGATCATCACTGGCAAAAATGCCGTCGGTGTCAGGCTGTTCATCGAATAACGATGAAATGATGTCGTGGTCATGTTGATAAAAGGGTACTTCATATGTAATGGGCTGCCTTCCGTGTTTACGCATGACATCTTCGTATGCTTTTCTTCTGAGGTTTGCCGGTGTTTCGAGTTCAAGCGGGCCGTTGATATGGACGATGTGCCGGCACCCTTTTTCGATCAGCAGTTCCGCCGCTTTTTTTCCGCCGTCATAGTTGTCTGAGCCGACGACGGGAATTGAATCCGATAAGAAATGATCAATGGCGACAATCGGCAGATTTTGCTTATGATAATTGAGAATTCCCCGGTTGTAAGTCACGGCGATCACGCCGTCCACTTGGTTTCTTATCAGCATCTCCACATATTTTTCTTCTTTATCCTTTCGATGTAAACTGTTGCAAAGCAGCAGTTTGTAGCCCATGGACGTACAAATGCTTTCAATATGAAAAGCGAGTTCGCCGAAAAACGGGTTGCCGGAGTTCGGGATGATAAGCCCTATTAAATTGGTTCTTTTACGGAATAAAGAGCGGGCGAGATCGTTTGGAAAGTAATTGATTTCTTCCATCGCCTTGTACACTTTTTCTTTTGTTTTTTCGCTGATATAGCCGCGGTTATTTAATACCCGCGAAACGGTTGTAGAGGAAACCCCCGCTATTTTTGCAACATCGTGAATGTTAGGCTTCATTCCCTTGCCCTCCTGCTTTACTGAAATGGCTTACAATTCTCGTCACGCACTTATTTTAGAGAATCGGGCTGACATGCGCAAGGAAATTCCATATTTCTGCTAGGGGTGCGTTTTGTTTGATTTGAATAATCAGAAAATTTTATGTCAACCGATTGACATATGAAACCGGTTGACATAAAATTCTTTATGAAAGCGCTTTACAAAGAGGGTGAATGGAAGTGACGGATGCTGTTCGCGTAATGCAGCTAAAGGAAGTACCGGACAGCTCCGTAAAGAAAGCGCTTACTTTATAGCGAGAAAGAATGACGTGGCTCAGCGGTTCGGGAACGTGGATGAAAAGGTCCTATTAAAGGAGCGGTGAAAATGAAAAACGCAAAAAGTCTGTATTGGAAACTGAGTGCTTATTTTTTCTTTTTCTTTTTTACTTGGTCTTCCAGCTATTCTTTATTTGCGATTTGGCTGGGGCAGGAAATCAATTTAAACGGGTCAGCGACAGGCATTATTTTTTCTTTAAACGCCGTATTCGCCTTGTGCATGCAGCCTCTTTACGGTTTTATTTCTGACAAATTGGGGCTGAAGAAAAAGATCTTATTTATGATCAGCTTTCTTCTCCTATTTACAGGTCCGTTTTATATTTTCATCTATGGACCGCTTTTACAGTACAATGTCTTTCTTGGCGCCATTGTCGGAGGCCTGTATTTGGGAGCCGGCTTTTTGGCGGGGATAGGCGCGATTGAAACGTACATTGAAAAGGTCAGCCGAAAATATCATTTCGAATATGGAAAATCAAGAATGTGGGGCTCACTGGGCTGGGCGGCGGCTGCATTTTTTGCAGGGCAGCTTTTCAATATCAACCCCAATATCAACTTCTGGATCGCATCTGTTTCAGCCGTCATTTTAACGGCCATTATCATGTCTGTAAAAATCGAAATGACCGACCACGAGAAAAACAGAGCGGATTCGGTCCGGTTAAAAGATGTGGGGCGGCTCTTTTTATTAAAGGATTTTTGGTTTTTTATGATGTACATTATCGGCGTGACCTGCATTTACGGCGTATATGATCAGCAGTTCCCGATCTATTATGCGTCTTTGTTTCCTTCAGTGGCGATAGGCAACCAAGTATTCGGCTATCTTAATTCAGTCCAGGTATTTTTGGAAGCCGGCATGATGTTTCTTGCGCCTTTTATCGTCAATAAGTTCGGAGCGAAAAAGAGTTTGATTTTAGCGGGGTTTTTAATGGCTTTCCGCATCGTCGGGTCCGGAATTGCAGTTGAGCCTGTAGGGATTTCATCAATGAAACTCATCCATGCACTGGAACTGCCGATTATGCTGATCGCCGTTTTTAAATATTTGGCGGCCAATTTCGATACGCGTCTGTCGTCCGTCCTTTATCTCGTCGGTTTTCAATTTGCATCTCAGGCAGGCGCGTCGATTCTGTCGCCGCTTGCGGGAGGATTATATGACAGTGCGGGGTTCCGGCAAACCTATCTCATCATGGGAATGGTCGTCTTTGTTTTTACCGTCATCTCCATATTTACTTTATTGGGCCCGAAACAAAACAGCAGGCGTGTCCAGCATCTGCAAAAAATCGGATAGAGAGGATGTTACAAATGGATAGAATTCAGCAGGCGGAGGAAGCTTTGAAGGAAGCCGAGGGTAAAGTGAAACAAAGATATCGGCTGGGGTACCATATTATGCCCCGGGCGAATTGGATCAATGATCCGAACGGGCTTATTCAGTTTAAAGGTGAATACCACGTCTTTTTTCAGCATCATCCGTATGATGAGCATTGGGGGCCGATGCATTGGGGACATGTAAAGAGTAAAGATCTCATTCATTGGGAGCACCTGCCGGTTGCCTTAGCTCCGGGTGATGCATTTGATCAAAGCGGCTGTTTTTCGGGAAGCGCGGCCGATGATAACGGACGCCTTACTTTAATCTATACAGGTCATAATATGATTGATCAAGAGAAAGACCTTTTCTATCAAACTCAAAATATTGCGGTCAGCCAAGATGGGGTTGTGTTTGAAAAGCTTCAGGAAAACCCGGTTATCGCGGCACCGCCGGAAGACAGCGCCCGTCATTTCCGCGATCCGAAAGTATGGAAGCATCGCGATGAGTGGTATATGATCATCGGCAACTCCACAAAAGAAAACGTCGGACGGGTCGTTTTATACCGTTCATCTGATTTGCGTGATTGGGAATACGCAGGTGTTCTCGCCCAAAGCGACGGTCATCTCGGCTATATGTGGGAATGTCCGGATTTCTTTGAATTAGGCGGCAAACATGTCCTGCTGATTTCGCCACAGGGTATTGAAGCGAACGGCGATTCATATAACAATTTACATCAAACTGGTTATTTAATCGGTGACTATAATGATGAAACAAATACATTTACACATGGCGCTTTTACAGAGCTGGATTACGGCCATGACTTTTACGCCGTGCAAACATTACTGGATGATAAGGGACGCAGAATTGCTATCGGCTGGATGGATATGTGGGAATCTGAGATGCCGACAAAAGCGGACGGATGGTGCGGTGCATTGACGCTGCCGCGAGAACTGACATTGCGTGATGATCATAAACTTTTGATGAATCCCGCGGAAGAAACCAAACAGCTGCGAACAAAGGAATACCGGGAATGTGCCGGCCGGCAGGTATCAGGGAGTTACGTGGCAAAGACGTCCGAAGACCTGCTTGAAGCCCGAGTCGTGTTTGATATCAACGATTGTGATGCCGAATCGGCAGGTTTTAAGATTCGCGGCCTTGGTGAAGAAGAACTTGTACTTAAGTACAATCTAACGGATGAAAAATTGACACTTGATTGCACCAAAATGGGGAAAGCGAAAGACGGTGTGAGAAGAGTGCGGCTGGATGCAAGCGGCAAGCTGGCGCTGCGGATATTTATTGACAGATCTTCGATTGAAGTATTCGCCAATCATGGAGAAGCAACAATGACAAGCCGTATCTATCCGAAAGAGGGCAGATTGGGGCTTGAGCTGTTTTCTGAGAAAGGCGCTGTAAAGGTTGAGGAATTCACCTATTGGACGTTAAAAGACATTTGGAAAAAAAGCTGAAACGTGCTTTTTCTGAAGTGGCTGGAAAAGTACTGAGCAGCTGAAATGACTGATCGTATCAGGCGTGTGAACCTTTTGAAAACCAAGCCGTTATGCGGGGCGGGATTATGCTGCATGGGGACGCTGCATAATCCCGTTACTATACATACATCACTGCAGCATAAGCGCCGTAAAGTTCACTATTATTGAAAAAGTGTTGCTTTCTGCGCGTGTCTTTATTATAATATAAAGGTATCTGATTGAAAAAACGTGCGCTCGTAGCTCAGTTGGATAGAGCGGTGGTTTCCGGTACCACGTCTGTCGGGGGTTCGAATCCCTCCGAGCGCGTCATAAGCATTAGATAGCTTTAAATTAATAAAGCTTAAAGAAGTCGAAAACCCTTGCCGCGCAAGGGTTTTTCTTTGTTTCGATGGACTTATTGGGAACCCGATAAAGCGTTAAAAAACGTTATTATTTCATTTTGTTTTACGCAATCTTTGCACATGGCTTTGAGTCGTATCAATACTAGCAAGTCCTAATCGTTTTGATACATCATAAATGGATTTTATCTTGTTTGGTGAAAAACTAAAAATATCAATCCAACTATAAAGCCGATCGTTGAAAAGATTGTATGATAATGATTGTTACCAATGTCTTAAAATGAAAGCGTCGTTGATTAATAGAAAAAAGCTCCTTCTTATTTTAGAGAGGCTTAACTAATATATTAATAGAACTTTAAAATGTAAAACGGGGTTTCGATTTAATTGGTAAATATGATAATATTTAACATGTAATAAAATTGGCAGAAAGGAATGAGGAAGTTGAAGAGTAGTGCGATTATCATTTTGTCGTCGGTCGCTCTTTTGGTCACTGTCCTGTTAAGCACTCCTGCCAACACCGTAGAAGCAAAATCAATCATGAAGAATTTAACTTCGGAAGAGAAGATCAGCGAAGCATTAAAACAAGTTACTGAGGCTGATTACGAAAAAGCAGAGAAATTTGTTCAAAGTGCATTAAAACTCAACGATGATTTTACATACACCATAGATGTTGAAAAAGCTAAACAAATTGGCTATTCAAGCGAAGAATTATTTAATATGTCGATGTTTTATGAAAGTATTCCGAGCAAACAAGTAAAATGGTTAGAGGAAAACAAAGGTGAAAAAGTTGAAATCAACGGGGATGCCTCAGCGACATTTGTACCAGCTATCCCTTGGGTAGTTTATATTGCTTTGCAAGAGTTGCTTGCCCTTTTGACAGCAATCGGGCTTGCTGGATTAGCTCAACAGTTTTTGAAAGAAGTCTATAATGCTGGAATGAATAAAGCGTGCAGAAAATTTGCGAAGAAAAACAAATATATAAAGAGTTTCTGTAAGGCAAACGGTTATCCAACCAAATAAGAAAAAGCCTCCTGTAAGGGAGGCTTTTATATTATCTCAGCACAAGCCATAATGCCGTAACGACAGCAACCATAAAGTAATCTCCGTCAGTAAGCTTAGTACCATTTTTAATTAAGACGTTCGCAACCCAATTGGCTTTTGTTCCTTCTGACGCATTGAGAGCTACCTTCTTACCAACATTGTAATAAACCACTTTAAATAAATAATACACTAACGTACAGAACAAAAAGAGCAATATGAACTTTCCTATGAACAATAACACGCTTCAATCACTCCTTCCTTACAATACCCCTTATTTTACCAAATGAGGATTTTGTTTAAAAGAGGATATAGCCTATCCGAAAAAAATCCTGCTCGTTTAGTGTCCCGGTGGCTTTTCCTGCAGCGTGGCGGTTTATCCTTTTTCCAAGCGTGCCGTTTTTAGCAGCTTGAACATCGTCAAGAATACGCGCGATCTGATACAATAAACCCCTTGTTTTGTTAATGTTCATGATAAGCTTCTTTTATTCTCCCGTTCTCACTTCCCGCCGGATACTCATTCCGACTGATGGATCACATTTTAGATTCAACATGTTCTTTTGCAAAAGGATTATCAAAAAACCTTATATATCAACGTTCTTTTATTTTACCTTGTTTTGAAACTGTTAATGAATGTGTCTCTGTTATTTTCGGTGCCGGCAATCAGCCGCGCACTTTCACTGATCCGCTGTGCGAGAGCTTTTTGCGCCTTGCCTTCGAAGCTGTTCAATAAAGCTGAGTAAACTTCATATAATTCATCTTTCAATGTGTCCATTTCGAATGTCGGTTTCAGCGTTTGGCGCACTGTTTCCAGTTTTGTTCCCGCTGCCTGCGTCATAACGGTTTTCAGCATCTGCCGCTGCAGCCTTTTCTTCATCGGGTCGTCCTTGTGTTCTAGAAGTTCGTCTAATGTCGGCATTATGTATCCACCTCTATCATCTTAACCAGTTTGCGAGCATCTGGTCTTTTTCCTGAAATTTGTCCGCTATTTTATGTAAGAATCCGCCGATCTCTTCAAGGTCTGTGATCGCCGCCTGCAAAGAATCAATAAACGCCTGCTCAGCCTGAGTGTCGTAAAAAATCGGGCCTTTGTCGTAGGATTGCGCAATATCTTCAATTGTATTGGTCACGTCCTGTGCTTGAAGCTGATCAAACAAGCCGTGTCCGACTTGGCCGTAAAATTCGGTTTTCAGCTCGGCAATTTTTTCATCGTGCTCCTGATAGGCGTTCTGCGCTTCTTTTTTCATCGTCCGCAAATCCTCAGTCATGGCCTGCACCTTTTCAGCCAGCTTCTTTGCATTTTTCGGCGTTACTTTTATCGCGTCTCCGCTTCCGATCGCACCGGCCGGCAGAAGAGCGCCGAGGTTTTTGTCAAAGACTAATTCATCTCCGTTCGGATTTGTGATGTTTCCGTTTCGGTCAAATATGAAATTCGCTTCGTTTAAGCCGTGTGTATCCGGATTTCTCAGAATGACGGTAGTAAAGAAATAAGCGAGATTCTTGCTGATCTGCTCGTTTAAGTTCCCATCAAGCCGCTGCTTTCGGCTGAACTGTGAGAGTGAGGGGTTTTTCGTATAAATCGTTGTCCCGTTGTGGCGGTCATATTCATTCCAATAACCTGCCCCGACCATGTCGTCCGGATTGATAATTGACCGGATGTAAGGATCGTATAGGCCGCTGTTGATGTCTTTCTGTGTTTCCTCATCGTGCAGTTTCACGACGGAAGGACTGTTAAACGCGACGGCATAAATATCATTATTCACCGCGCTGTATTCGGCCTCAGCGCCGCCGAGTGAATGGCCGGTTGTTGAAATAATTGTTGACGTTCCGGCATACTTTTTCTTTAAGCTGCGTACCAGCTGATCGGCTTGATCGATTTGCGATGTTTTCGTAATGAGTTTATAGTTTCCGGTTATAAGCATCGTGTCTTGAGAATGTGTGCCGTTATATTTTCCGAGTGTTTTAGACGTATCCTTCGCGTCCTTTTCAACGATATAATGAGCTTCTTTTTTGGGGTCGCTTCCAAAAACAATATTCCCGCCGTCCGCTTTTACGCCGTCATTGATCGGGTCTTTTCCGATATCGGTTCCGGCAAAGGCGACGACCACGTTTTCGGGGTTTTTTGATTTTATCCATTTTCCGTTTTTGGTCTTGATGCCTTTTGAGAATACAAAGGCATCAAGACCCGTATCAGAATCCTGCTTCACTTTCTCAACGTACCAATATGACGTCTTACTTATTTTATAAGGAGTTTTATATTTCATATGCAGGGCTAACATTTTATAATGGTAAGCTGCTTGACTCAAACGGTAATATTCTTTATCTGTGACATTAGAGACTGTTATTTCTTTTCCTTTTGGCATATATACATCACCTTTCTTATATTGTAAAATAGTTCCGAAAGGATGATACGCATGAGAAAATACATTATTATCCTAATTGTTATAATTATAGCAGTGGGAGGTTTTTTCGTGAAGCGTCAATATGATAAACATAAAAACGAAGAAAAACTTGTGATTGAGGCGCAAGAGCACATGAAGAATTACTTAAAAAAAGACTATAAAAATGTACAGGAAGTTCATTTTTCAAAAGACTACAATATCGATCCGACAGGCGGAGTTGAAGTTTCAGGCTACATAAATAATAATAAAGAAAAAGAATTTTCCGGTATATATGATCCAACGAACAAGGAGATAGGTATTTCAGTGGTCAATGCCGAAGAAAGGTAAAATACCCACCTCAGGATGAGTGGGTATTTATTTTGTTTAATTATCTACAAAATTCGTGATATGTTTCTCATACAGTTATCTCATTTGTCGAAGCATCCCCGATATTAACGGTAACCGCATACAAATATAATGACAACTCAACGATAGGAAAAACGTCGGATCAGCATTTTACTCGCTTTAAGTTCCAATCTTAACTTGTCAGCAACCATCGCGATGAATTCTGAATTGGTTAGCTTTGCTTTTGACATGCTTAAAGTATATTCATATCAAGTTTTCGCTCATTTCGTTTACTTAAAAACGACAGTTATTTATAGGAAAGGGTTGATTTCCAAATGAAAAAGAAAAAGTACATAATTACCCTTATTTTAATAATTATAGCAGTTGGGGGACTTTTTATGAAGCATCAGTATGATCAAAAGGAAAAAGAGATTGCGTTATTCGAAGAAGCCCGGAGTCATATGGAAAAGTTTTTAACAACGACCTATAAAAATGCGGATGATATCCATTTTTCTGAGGATTATTATATTAATCCAATGGGTGGTATTAGTGTTAAGGGTTATACTAACGGAGAAAAAGAGTTTGAAGGTCTATATGATCCAAACAATAAAGAAATATTATCATATACGGTTGATGCCGAACCCAAAGAAGAATGTAAAGATAAGCTTTGTACAAGATAAATTAGCCAGCTCAATCGAGCTAGGCTAATTTTGTTTTATTGCTCTTCCTCTATCTCCTCGACATAAAACAAATCTTCCATAGGGACATCTAATCCTATGTTAATAATGAATAGTGTTGTGATAGATATCATATCTTGTATTTGTTTTAAATCTGCTTATCGCAGCCTCAGTAGAACCAACTAAATCAGCCAATTCCTTCTGGCTTTGAATTCCCTTCTCCTTCATCACTTCACATTTAACCTAGATCTAACTAACGCTTATAAAAAAGTATTCTCGATCATTGATACTTGATACATTGATGTTTTTTAGACATGTACAACACCCCAAGGTTGATGTAAATTTAATCTAAGAAAGGATGAGTTTGTGAAGAGATACAAAATTGCCCTAATATTTGTGATAACTATAGCGTCAGGAAGTATCTACATGAAGTACCACCATGATAAAAAAGAAGCAGAACAAGCACTTTTTATCCAAGCGAAAAATAAAATGGAAAGCTATATAAAAGCTAATTACAAAAATATAAAGCAAATTACATACAATAACGATTATAAAATAAATCCTATGGGTGGTATTTCCGTGAAGGGGTACTTGAATGGTAATAAGGAAAAAGAATTTTTTGGACTTTATGACAAAACGAATGATGAAATAGGAGTTTCGTCAGTCGATGCGGAAGAGAAACCCGAATGTCAGGAAAAAGAATGTGAATACTAAAAAGACGCTGGAATAAAGAAGTACTCTGGATTGCCGCTTATATGATCCTCTGTGGACACTGAAGAAAAATCTTAAGACGCCTAAATGCACCGGATGTCACCGGCCATTTTTTCTAGTCCGCGAATGAAAAAATATATTATGATCTTCATGGTTATCTTTATAGCAGCCGGAGGTTTTATAATGAAGAGTATGAATGATAAAAATGTTCAGGCTGAAGAGATAAAGATTGCTCAAGAACGAATGGAGAAATTTATCAAAGCGAATTATGAAGGAATACATAACGTTACATTTAAAGATAAATACGAAACAGATCCAATGGGCGGGATAGAGGTATTTGGCTATTACAACGATGATACATCAAATAAATTTGACGGTATTTATGATAAGGCAAATGACAAGATCATGGGGCACTCAATAGACGCTGTCATAAAGAAAGAATGCAGAGATAAAGATTGCGATTATTAATAAAGACGCTCGTCTGGTATGAGCATACACTAAACAAAAAAGACAAGGGTTCGGCATGTGCCGCCCTTGTCTTTTTTGTTGAACACCTCTTTTTTCGGGTAAACTTTATCAGAGGCAGCTCATTATTTGACAGTCCATTTTAACAGCGTTACAATTAAACGTGTAAATAGTTACATGTTTAAATAAACATAATATCTCGGGAGGTGATACGTTCTTGAATGAACCATCTTTAAAAAAGTCATCAATGATTCAGTGAACCGCATCATTGATCCCGAGCATGTTTATTTCTGCACTGTGCCTATGTTTGAAACAAGCAGTGAGGCATATCAGTTTCTGCAGGACCGGCTGTTTATCGGGGCTGCGGTCAGATTGTCGGATGACATTCGGTTGGATATTTATGAAGTTCAATAATGATATGGAGAGTGAGTCGACATGGAAAACTTTATCGGAAGCCATATGATTTACACGTATGAAAACGGCTGGGAGTATGAAATTTATATTAAAAATGATCATACGATCGACTATCGGATTCATAGCGGTATGGTAGGCGGACGCTGGGTGCGCGACCAAGAAGTGAATATCGTAAAGCTGACAGAAGGCGTATATAAAGTGTCATGGACTGAACCGACAGGCACAGACGTTTCATTAAACTTTATGCCGAATGAAAAACGGATGCACGGGATTATTTTCTTCCCGAAATGGGTGCATGAGCATCCGGAAATCACGGTATGCTACCAAAATGATTACATTGATGTGATGAAAGAGTCACGTGAGAAATATGAGACGTATCCTAAATATGTCGTTCCTGAGTTTGCTGATATTACGTATCTCAACAATGCGGGAATCAATAACGAATCATTGATTTCAGAAGCGCCGTACGAAGGAATGACAGATGATATTCGCGCAGGAAAATTAAAATAATAGAAAAAACCCGGCTCAGCTGCCGGGTTTTTTGTGTATGAAATCAGGAAATCCTGCGGTTTTTACGACAGGGTCTTCGTCATAATAAAGTCGATTTGTTCATCATCCCCCATATAAAAAGAGTGTTCTCCCGTTTGGACAAACCCCATTTTTTTATAAAAGGCGATTGCGTTTTCGTTTTTTTCCCATACGCCAAGCCAGATTTTCTTTTTGTTGTGTTCGGCAGCGATTTTCACAGCTTCATTCAGCAGATATTTGCCAAGCCCGTGTTTCTGGTGGTTTTTTCTTATATAAATTCTCTCAATTTCCAGAGAATCATCACCCATTTTTTCTGATTGAGCTTCATCCATGTTGATTTTTACATATCCCGCAAGATCATCATCATAATAGACAAAATAGAATTGTGAAGACCGATTGGCTAATTCCGTTTTCAGCTGTTCAGAGCGGAATGCATTTTCCAAATAAGCCTTCATATTTTCAAGTGAATTTTGATCTGTAAATGTATCATTGAATGTTTCAATGCTTATCTCACGGAGTGCTGTTATATCGTCGAGGCTGCATTTTTTTAATCTGATGCTCATGTTCATACAGCTCCTTTCTTATTTATGAAATATTGTAATTGCAATAAAAATACCGTATATTAAACATAACGTGATTTTATTGTATTTGCAACATAAAACACAAAAATGAGGCCGGTAAAATGAAATATGTTTTTTATGTTTTGGGAATCATCATATTAACTTTTGGTATTTCTGTCACGATTCAATCTGATCTTGGAACGTCGCCTTTCGATGCGCTAATCGTGGGGCTGTCTGTACATGCCGGGCTGACTGTGGGAAGCTGGGAAATCATCATAGCTTTCCTGTTAATATGCTGCAATTCAATGTTAAAAAGACAAAGACCGGAATTTTCAGGGATGATTACGGCGTTTATAACGGGAATCGGGATTGATATGTGGCTATTTTTCCTGCATCGTTTTATAGTGCCTGAACCATGGTACGAAAAAGCGGGTTGTTTTGCCATCGGTTTGGTTGTGATCGGGATTGGAACGGCGGCTTATCTGCACACAAATTTCGCACCGATCCCGGTTGACCGGTTAACGTTGATTATCCGCGAATTAACAGGAAGAAGCATCTTTTTTTCAAGAACGGTCATTTACTTCGTGTTTTTCATATTGGCATTGATCTTAAAAGGTCCGGTCGGTATCGGGACGTTATTCACCGTTTGTTTAGGAGGACTCATCCTTCATTTCTTTATGCCGATTACCGGAAGATGGATAGACGGTATCTTAACAGCATCTCAAAAGCAGAAAGAAACGAAAAATCTGTGATAGCCTTTAATGATCTTAGAATCTCCTCTATACTCCTTTTCATCCGGAGCTTACGGTATAATTGGTTTGTATGAACTTGTAAAAAAGGGGGAGGGATTTTTCATGGGCGGTCAAAGAAAGCTCGTTTTTTACGGTGCTGTCAGCGCAGATGGCTATCTTGCGCGGGAAAATCATTCTTTGGATTGGTTAATCGGGACTGAAGGTGAAGAAGACACTGATTATGCAGCTTTCTATGAATCTGTCGATACAATCATCATGGGCAGAAAAACATATGATGAAATGATGACGTTATTTCCCGAGGAGTTTCTGTATAAGGGAAAAGAGTGCTATGTGTTTTCGCGGACATTGACCGGGCGTACTGAAGATGTGCGGTTTATTCATGAAGAGCCTGCCGGTTTTATACAAGCGTTGAAACGACAAGAAGGCAAGCGGATTTGGATTGTCGGCGGGAGTGATTTGCTGCACCCGGTTTTGGAGGAAAAACTTGTCGATGAGTTTATCATTCAGATCGCCCCCGTTCTGCTCGGCCGGGGAATTCCGTTATTCAAACCCGGAGACCGGGAGACCGGGCTGAAGCTGACTGATGTCCGGCGCTATAAACAATTTGCGGAATTGCATTATGAAGTGAGATAAATGAAATAAAAGAAAGAAACCCAGTAAGGTTACCGGGTTTCTTTTTCATGTTTGTTTTTATGTTTTGAAATTGTGTGGGCCGGCCCGTATGAAAATCCTGCAGCCATGATGACAGCCCCTATCCACCTCACGGCATAGAAATCAGTGTCGCGCAGGAAGACAACTGAAACTAAGATCATCAGCGCCCCGATGATAACGGCAGCTGTGCCGATAATACTTGATTTCTCCATATAAAAACTCCTTTATGAATGGTTAGATGATCAGTTATAAAGGAATATAACATATAAGGGTTAATATGGAAAATGGTATCTGCGAAGTCGAATGACTGAGGTCTGAACTGGGATGAAAACGAAACCCCAAGGGAACCTGATCCCTTGGGGGTTTTTTATGCTTGAAACAGGATGCGGCGTTTGGCAGAATCGGGATCACTTTCCGTCGAGATGGCTGTGTTGAAAATGAGCGTCTCACGCGAGCCTGTTTCATACTGAGGCCAATGGAGCTGATCGGTGTCCGGGTTTCCTTTTTTCGCAAAGGCCAGCCATGCGGATTGCATCAGCCTGGAGAGCTCTTTTACATCTTCACCGAGCGGTTTCTGCAGCGTCTTTTTCAAAGAATCAAAGTTTCCGAACACAAACGGCAATTCCAGAGCGTGAACCGCTTTATGAAACGGCGGTGTTTCGCCATGCCAGTCAAAGCGGTACATCCAGATCGGTGCGAATCGCGACTGTCCTTGTGCGAAAGCGACAGCCGGCCGCCAGAATATCAGATCCGTCATCATATCAATTTGTCCCGTTAAGGAATGAGGATATAAGGGTGCCGCTTGCAAATAGCCCTCTTCTCCAAGGTGATGGCGCAAATAATCGGCGTGCTCCCGCTCGGAATGAACAGGTGAATCAGGGGTGAAAAATAAATATCCTTCATCCCGATTGGTGCCGATAAGTATCGGTATGCCTTCTGCCGCACCGCCGTGAATCGCTTTTTCAGGTTCCTCCGGCAATGTGGCCGGATCTATGGCCGGCTGATAAAAAAGATGAAAAATATTCTGTCCCTTTACACTGTTCACTTTTCCGGCAGCTGTGAGAATGTCATCTGTCGGGAGGGTATGCAGTTTGCTCATGTCATCTGTCTTAATACCGGCCTCGCTGATAAAAGTCTCGGCAATGTCTTTTGCCATATCAGCAGTCATCGTCTGAGAGGCCCCGCTTTCTAAAATGGCTTTATGAAACAGGCCTTTTGCGCCAGGCATTGCCATAAGGGAGGCGATGCTCATGCCGCCTGCCGATTCACCAAATACCGTGACGTTATCAGGGTCCCCTCCAAAAGCGGAAATATTGTCCTTCACCCAGCGCAGCGCGGCGATCTGATCGAGCAGGCCGATATTGCCGGGATATGCGTCATGAATAGAAGACAAATGTAAAAAACCGAACGGTCCGAGCCTGTAATTAAGTGTCACCACAATGACATCTCCTTCAGCGGCAAGAGCAGACCCGTCGTAAATCGGTTCGCTTCCGGCGCCTAAAAAAAATGCGCCGCCGTGAATCCATACCATGACAGGCCGTTTCACACCCTCTGATTCTGGGGCGAACACATTCAGGTAAAGGCAATCTTCAGATTGAGGCGGAACATCTCCAGAAAACGACATGGACAGCAAATCAGCCGGCTGCGGACAAACCGGTCCGAACGCGTCGGCATGTTTTACGCCGTCCCAAGGTGCGGGCGGCTCCGGCGCTTTAAATCTCAGCTCTCCGACGGGCGGCTTGGCGTAAGGGATGCCCTTCCATGTGCGGACACCGCGGCCGGCAGTTCCTTTTAATGTGCCGCAGCGGGTTTGAACGGTGAGTACAGTCATGACTTCATCCCCTTTTTTCTTTTCATTATATACAGAGATGAAGACATGAAGCGAATGAAATCCCTTTCACCTGCATATGATCAGTAACGCTTTCGTTCTAAAAATGACCTGACTTCCTGAACGGACAAGCCGAGTTCTTTTGCTTCCTGCATCAGCGCTTTCCATTCCTCAATGTTAGATTCAGTCAGTTTTCTGTTGCGGTAGGGTGCGGGCTCCGGCCGTTTTTCAGTCAGTTTGTTCGTAAAGGTGAACAGTTCTTCTTTCGGCATGCCTGACTGCACGGCCTGCACGAGATGAATGCGCCACTCATCTTCCGTGCCTCCCATATGATGCAGCATCGTTTCGGCATCAAAAAGCTCCGTCAGATCGACTTGAAGGGTGGCGGACACTTTTTTAAGAAATTGGATGGACGGATTTGAGTGAACCCCCCGTTCTATCTTGCTTAAATAAGATTTAGAGACTCCCGCTTCGACTGCTAGCTGATTAATAGAGTAGCCTTTTCTTCTGCGGTATAAACGTATTATTCTTCCAATCATTGTGCTGAATTCTCCCCTGCATACTGACATTTTTTCGTTCATTATAAGAAATTTTTCGTTCTTTATAAAATTTAAAATTGAAAGGTAAGTGCAGTAAATAAGAGGAAAATCACGATAATGTTCTCTAAAAAGAACCAAATGGCTTAATTTGAAATTTTCAAATTTCGAGCTTTTCTTTTATAATCCAATCATTAACAGAAGGGGGCGTTTAAGCCTGATGCAATAAGGATGAGGCTGTATATTACATGAATGAGAATATGAGTTTTAAAGAATTATTTGACATTATTAAGCACAGATTTTTACTGATTTTTATCATGACAGCAGCGGTGACGCTGATAACAGGATACATCCAATTCCGGGTGATTTCGCCCGTTTATCAGGCGTCGACACAAGTGCTCATTCATGAAACAAGCGGTGAAAAAAATTCAAATCTCAGCGACGTTCAGCTGAATCTTCATTACAGCACCACGTTTCAAACGATAATGAAAAGCCCGGTTGTGCTTGAGAAAGTGAAACAGACGCTGCATCTTTCTGAGACGGCATCCGCTTTAAAAGCGAAGATCACGACAAGCAGCGAAACCGATTCAGAAATCATCACCGCAGCGGTGCAGGATGAGAATCCGAAAAAGGCCGCCGCTATAGCGAACACGCTGATGAAGACATTTAAAAAAGAAGTCCGCGACAGGATGAATATAAAAGGCGTCGTCGTTTTGTCTGAGGCGAAAGCATCGGAAAGCCCGATGGTCAAGCCTTCGCGCATCCGGAATATCATGATGGCATTCGGTGCGGCTCTTATGGCCGGTGTGACGCTTGCGTTTTTTCTCCACTTTCTTGATGAAACCGTTAAGAGCGAGCGGCAGCTCAGCGAAAAAACGGACTTACCCGTTTTAGGGGTTGTGTATGATATCAAAAATCAGCAGACACGGTCTGATGAAAAACATTTCGGGGAGTGAGGCGTTTGGGATTCAGAAAAAAGAAGTCAAGACGGGGATTGGCTCAAATATCTGTTTTACATCACAAATCATTGGTGGCTGAACAATACCGCACCATTCGGACAAATATTGAGTTTTCCTCTGTCCAGACCCATCTGCGCTCCATTCTCGTCACTTCTTCCGTTCCGGGAGAAGGAAAATCATTCAGCGCCGCCAATCTTGCCGCGGTATTTGCGCAGCAGGAGAAAAAGGTGCTGCTCGTCGATGCGGATTTACGAAAACCGACGATACACGAGACTTATCAGCTTGAAAATGTACAAGGCCTTACGAATGTGTTAGTCGGAAACGCTTCCCTTGATGAAACTGTGCAAAAAACGCTGATTGACAACCTCTATGTTCTAACGAGCGGGCCGACGCCGCCGAATCCGGCAGAGCTTTTGTCATCAAAGGCGATGGGAGAGCTGATTCAGGAGATGTACAGCCGGTACAGTCTTGTTATTTTCGACTCACCTCCGCTTTTGGCGGTGGCTGACGGACAGATTTTAGCGAACCAGACGGATGGAAGCGTTCTCGTCGTCTTGAGCGGAAAAACGAAAATGGATACCGTCCAAAAGGCGAAAGACGCGCTCCAGCAGTCAAAGGCGAAGCTTCTGGGCGCGCTGCTGAATAAAAAGAAGATCAAAAAAACAGAGCACTACTCGTATTGAGCGGTGCAGGTGATGTCTCCTTACCTTTATCAACGGAGGCACTCGGCTCTGCTGTGGGCAGCGGTTTCTGCTGCCTTAGATGCTGGTCGTCGGTGGCGGGGTGTGAGGACGGGTTAAATGCCCAATTTATCTTAAGATGATGCATTGTTATCGGCTTAGCTGTTATGCCAGTTTTTTTACGAAAACCGTATCAGCTAAACCGATAAATGAGGAGGGGAAAGATTGACTTACCGGAGAAGACTTTCAATGATTTTTGCATTGGATACGTATCTCGTTTTACTTTCCGTTGTTATAGGATATCAATTTTTTGAGGATTCTTATCACTTTTATGACTCCGGAGCGTTATTGCTGACCGCCGTGAGCATGCTGATCAGCCACCATGTATGCGCTTTTATGTTTCATCAGTATAAGCAGGTATGGACGTATACGGGAATAGGTGAGCTGCTTGATCTGCTGAAGGGGATCACTCTGTCCGCAGCCGTGACAGCCGCCGTCCAATACGGGGTGTTCCACACGATTTTGTTCCGGCTTTTAGCCGTCAGCTGGATGATTCAGCTATTGTTTATCGGAGGAAGCCGGATGATTTCGCGCGTGCTGAAAGAAACGATCGGCAGGAAGCAAAATGACTCTTCCCGGGCGCTGATCATCGGCGCGGGCGCAGGGGGAACGCTGCTCGCCCGTCAGCTTACGCAGAAAAATGATCTCGGGATCATGCCGGTGGCTTTTATTGATGATGATCAGACGAAGCATAAGCTCAAAATTATGGGCCTGCCCGTCATCGGCGGAAAAGAAAGCATTATGCCGGCGGTGCAGAGGCTGAGAATTCATCATATCATCATCGCCATTCCGTCTCTTTGCCCCCATGAGCTCCAGACGCTGTACAAAGAATGTGTGCAGACGGGCGCCCATATTAAAATCATGCCGCAATTTGATGAGATCCTGCTCGGAACGCAGGCTGCCGGACACATCAGGGATGTAAAAGCCGAAGATCTCCTCGGCAGAAAGCCGGTCACCCTTGATACGAGCAAAATTTCTGACAGCATAAAGGGGAAAACGATTCTGGTCACGGGCGCCGGCGGCTCTATCGGTTCTGAAATCTGCCGCCAGATCAGCGCGTTTCTTCCGCATGAAATCGTCCTTCTCGGCCACGGGGAGAACAGCATTTATTCGGTGCATAACGAACTGTCCGCACGCTTTGGCAAAGAGGTGCTTTTTCACGCGGAGATTGCCGATATTCAGGACAGAGATAAAATCTTTACGTTGATGAAGAAATATGAGCCGCACGTCGTCTATCATGCGGCCGCTCATAAACATGTGCCGTTAATGGAACATAATCCGGAAGAAGCCGTCAAAAACAATATTATCGGCACGAAAAATGTCGCCGAAGCCGCCGATATGTGCGGAACGGAAACATTCGTGCTGATTTCTTCTGACAAAGCGGTCAATCCGGCCAATGTCATGGGCGCGACGAAGCGGTTTGCGGAAATGGTCATCATGAACCTCGGAAAGGTCAGCCGCACCAAATTCGCCGCCGTCCGTTTCGGAAATGTGCTCGGAAGCCGCGGCAGCGTCATTCCGATTTTTAAAAAGCAGATTGAAAAAGGCGGACCCGTCACCGTCACGCATCCGGCGATGACAAGATATTTTATGACGATTCCCGAAGCGTCAAGACTCGTCATTCAGGCGGGGGCGCTTGCAAAAGGGCGGCAGATTTTCGTTCTGGATATGGGAGAGCCTGTCAAAATCGTCGACTTGGCAAAAAACCTGATTCATTTATCAGGCTATACGACAGAACAGATTCCCATTGAATTCTCCGGCATCCGCCCGGGAGAAAAGATGTATGAAGAACTGCTGAATCATAATGAAGTACATACGGAACAGATTTTTCCGAAAATCCATATCGGGAAAGCGATCGACGGGGATTGGGCCGTGCTCATCCGTTTTATGGAGGAATTCAGCCGTCTGCCTGAAGATGAGCTGAGAAAACGGCTGTTTGAGGCGATTGAATCAGTACATGAAGAAGCTGCCGCAGGCGTGTGATGGGAGGACAGAAAGATGACGAAAAAAGTATTATTTTGCGCCACTGTCGATTATCATTTTAAAGCCTTTCACCTTCCGTATTTTCAATGGTTTCAGGATATGGGCTGGGAGGTGCACGTCGCGGCAGGCGGTCATATGAACCTTCCGTTCGTTGATAAAAAGTTTTCCATTCCGATCCGGCGCTCCCCGTTTCATCCCGAAAATCTTTCTGTTTACAGGCGGCTGAAGCAGCTCATTCAAGACAACGGCTATGACATGATTCACTGTCATACGCCGGTCGGCGGCGTACTCACCCGCCTTGCTGCGAGACAAGCGCGCCAAAAAGGGACAAAGGTGCTGTACACCGCGCACGGCTTTCACTTCTGCGACGGAGCGCCTCTGAAAAACTGGCTTCTTTATTACCCGATCGAAAAATTTCTCTCTTCTTATACGGATTGTCTCATTACCATTAATGAAGAAGATTTCGAACGGGCCAAGCAAATGAAAAAAATGGATTGCGACGCGAAAAAAATACACGGCATCGGTGTTAATACAGACAGGTTCCGCCCTGTGAGCCGGGGAGAAAGTGAACGGCTGAGAGAAAAACACGGCTTCAGCGCCGGGGAATTTATCCTCGTATATCCCGCCGAATTAAACGGCAACAAAAATCAGGGTATCCTCATTGAGTCTGCGGCCTTGCTGAAGCGCAGCATCCCGGAGCTGAAACTCGTATTTGCCGGAGAAGGCGCGATGGAAGAGCCGTACAGAAAAAAGGCTGAATCACTCGGGGTATCCGACATTGTGCGATTTTACGGTTTTTGCCGCGACATTCATGAGCTGATTCAGCTTGCCGATCTGTCTGTCGCCTCAAGCATCCGCGAAGGGCTCGGTATGAATCTGCTTGAAGGGATGGCTGCCGAAAAGCCCGTCGTTGCCGCGGACAACAGAGGGCACCGCGAGATTATTGAAGACGGTGTGAATGGTTTTCTCGTGCCGGCCGGAGACAGCGCGGCGTTTGCCGATCGTATTGAAAAGCTGTACCGCTCCCCCGGCCTGCGAAAAGCAATGGGGCAAAAAGGGCGCAGGACGGCGGAAAGTTTTTCAGAAACACGCACGGTAAAGGAAATGGCGCATATTTACGCCGGTTATATGGATAAAAAGGAGAAAAGCGTATGAATGCAGGAGCACAACCGAAAATTTCCGTTATCATGGGGATTTATAATTGCGAACAGACTTTAGCGGAGAGCATTGAATCCATCCTGAGCCAATCTTACAAGAATTGGGAGCTGATTATGTGTGATGACGCGTCAACTGACGGAACGTATCAGATTGCGCGCCGCTACGCGGACCATTACAGCGACCGGATCACGCTGATTCAAAATAAGACAAACAAGCGGCTTGCCGCTTCGCTGAACCGCTGTCTGACATACGCAACGGGGGATTATATCGCCAGACAGGACGGTGATGACATCTCCAACCCGAGAAGACTGGAAAAACAGGCCGCTTTCTTAAACAAGCACGCCCACTATCAAGTCGTCGGCACGGGGATGCTCGTATTTGACGAATTCGGCGTAAGGGGCGCCCGGCTTTTGCCGCCCGTGCCGAAACCGGGAATTATGGCGAAAGGCACACCGTTCTGCCACGGCACCATTATGATGCGGGCCGAAGCGTACAATACGCTCGGCGGCTACCGGTCAGTCAGGCGGACGCGGCGGATGGAGGATATCGATTTGTGGCTGCGCTTTTTTGAAGCGGGTTTCCGAGGGTACAACCTTCAGGAAACGCTGTATAAAGTCAGAGAGGACAGCGATGCATTCAAAAGGAGATCGTTTACGTATTCCATTGATAACGCGGTGCTCGTTTTTCAGGCGTGCAGACGGCTGAAGCTGCCGCTTTCCCATTACGTGTATATCGCAAAACCGCTCATCCGCGCTATAACCCCGCCCGCGGTCATGAACCGTTATCATAAAAACAGGGACGTCCGCCAAAAAGAAGGGCTTGCCGAACATGACTGACAAGCCGGCGCGGGTGCTGCACATCTTCAGCGGGATGAATAGAGGCGGCGCAGAAACGATGATGATGAATTTGTACCGGAAGATGGACAGAACGAAGGTGCAGTTTGACTTTTTAACCCATAGGAACGATCCGTGCGCTTATGATGAGGAAATTCTTGCTCTCGGCGGACGGCTTTTTTATGTGCCGAGCATCGGCAGCACAAACCCGATTACTTTTGTGAAACAGGTCAAACGGGTGATTCAGGAAAAAGGACCGTTTGCCGCCGTGCATGCTCATACCGATTTTCAGTCGGGATTTATCGCATTGGCCGCTCGTTTAGCAGGCGTCCCCGTGCGGATCTGTCATTCGCACAGTACATCGTGGCGGGGGCGGTCGTCCGGGCTTGGCAAGATGCAGATGTTTGTGTTCAGGCGGCTGATTACGGCAAATGCCACCGCGCTGTGCGCCTGCGGAGAAGAGGCGGGCCGTTTCTTATTCGGAAAACAAAAAGACGTGCGGCTTTTGCCGAACGGCATTGATCTTGATTTATTTGCCGGCGGACGCGCGGACATAGAATCTGAAAAAAGGAAGCGGGGCATTGCCGCCGGCCGATTGGTGATCGGTCATATCGGCCGCTTTACAGAGGAGAAAAACCACGAATTTCTGCTCCGGCTGGCCGCTGATATGAAAGAGCGGGGCATCGGTTTACAGCTGATCCTCGCCGGAGACGGTCTGCTTCGCACCGATATGGAAAAGCTGGCGGAGAAGCTGGGGCTTGATGGTGCTGTGCGTTTTATCGGTGTGGAAGATCGCGTTCATGATCTGCTGAAAACGCTGGATGTATTTGTCATGCCGTCTCTTTATGAGGGGCTGCCCGTCACGCTCGTTGAAGCGCAGGCCTCCGGGGTGCCGTGCGTCATATCAGACGGCATTACAGAAGAAGCCGATGCCGGGCTCGGGCTGGTCAAAAGGCTCAGCCTCAAAGAACCGCTTGAACAATGGGCATCCGCGATTTTGCGGGCAGCTGAGGCGCCAAAGCCTGGCAGGGCGCGCATTAAAGAAACCCTCGGACGGCTGGGATATGACGCGGGAGAGAATGCGGGGGCTGTGATGAAGCTTTACAATATGAACTGTGAAAAGGAACAGTAACGAATGATTGTATATGTAGTCAATATGGGAATTGTTTATATTTGGTCATGGTTCGCAAAAATGTGCGGCGGGCGTGATCAATCGCTTTCAACCGGATACCGGCCGAATCAGCTCGTCATGCTCGTTCCGCTGCTATCGCTTGTATTGGTTTCCGGTTTGCGTTACAGAGTCGGGACGGATTTTCAGACGTACGCGCTGATGTACAAACTGGCGGGAAATTACGGGAGCATATGGGAGATCTTCGGGTTCGGAGCGAAAAAAGCAGCCGTTGATCCGGGATTTACCGCTCTTATCTGGCTCATGAATTTTATCACGAAAGATCCGCAAATTATGTATTTCACCGTGGCGGTCGTGACGTGCAGCTTTATTTTAAAGGGGCTCGTTGAGTTCGGACGTCCATTTGAACTGAGTGTGTTTTTGTTTTTGGGCACGTATCATTATTACGCTTCCTTTAACGGAATCAGGCAGTATATGGTGGCGGCTGTTTTGTTTTGGGCCGTCCGCTATGTGATAAATGGAAGCTGGAAGCGTTATATGTCCATCGTGCTGTTGTGTTCGCTCTTTCATTCCTCGGCCTTAATCATGATTCCGGTTTATTTCATTGTCAGAAGAAGAGCCTGGTCGCCCGCGATTTTCGGGCTGTCGGCCTTGTTTCTTCTCATGACGTTTCTGTATCAGAAGTTCATTTCGCTGTTTGTCGTCGTGCTGGAAAACAGTTCGTACGGCCATTATGAGAAATGGCTGATGACCAACACGAACGGGATGAACGTCGTAAAAATCGCGGTGCTGCTTCTGCCGCTGTTTTTGGCTTTTTGCTACCGGGAGCGGCTGCGGAAGCTCTGGCCTGACATTGATGTCATCGTGAATTTCTGTCTGCTGGGTCTGCTTTTCGGTCTGCTGGCGACAAAGGATGTTATTTTTGCCCGGTTTAATATATATTTCGGCCTTTACCAAATGATCCTGATCCCTTATTTTGTGAGGATTTTTGATGAAAAATCGAATGCGCTGATCTATATCGCCATTATTGTCTGTTATTTTCTTTACAGCTATTTGCTTATGCCGGTCGATTCGTCTGTGCTTCCGTACAGAACGATTTTTTCCCGGTAATGAATACTGGAGGTTTATATGGAAACACCCGCGGTCAGTTTATTAATTGCTGTGTATAATACGGAATCTTATTTAGAAAGATGCTTAGATTCATTGCTCAATCAGTCGCTCGCCAATATCGAAATCATCGCCGTCAATGACGGGTCAACAGATCAAAGCCCGGACATTCTTGAAACCTATCAGAAGCGGGATGAGAGAATCCGGGTCATTCATCAGCAAAACCGGGGACTCGGCGCGGTCCGCAACAAGGGGATTGAGGCGGCGCGCGGCGAGTTTATCGCTTTTATTGATGCGGACGACTGGGTTGAACCCGACTATTGCCTGCGCATGTATGAAAAAGCGAAGGCATCTCAGGCTGATCTCGTGATTTGCGAATATGCGGCCGAATTTGCGGATACAGGGAAAACCGCCGTTTCAACGATCGCTTCAGCCTACGATGGCCGCCCGAAACAGCTGTACCTGAAAGATTTATTTGAAGGAAGAGTCAGCGGATTTTCATGGAACAAGCTGTACAAAAGGGCCATGATCGAACAGCATCGGCTGCGCTTTCCGCTTCGGGATGAGCTTGAGCACGTGGAGGACCAGTACTTCAGCCTTCGGGCGCATGTATTTGCCGGGGCGGTTTCGTACGTGGATCAGCCGCTCTATCATTATCGGATTCACTTGACTTCCATTGTGCAAAGCTATCAGAAAAAGCTGTTTGACTCAGGTCTCGTTCTCTATCGGCTGAACGAGGCTTTTTTGCGTGAAAACGGCTGCTTACAGGAATACCGGCAGGAGCTTGATTATTTTATCGTCCAGCATGGAACGGTCTGCCTGCTGAATGAATGGAAGCGGAACAACGGCGGCCGGTTCTCCGAAAAATGGCGGAATATCAGCCGGATATGCGCTGATCCCGTGTTTCGGCTGAGTCTTTCCAAAACCGGAACGGAGCCGTTTGACGCCAAACGCTCATGCCTTCTGCTTTTGGCGAGGCTGAAGCTGATTCCGTTCGTATCGCTGGCATCAGCCGCGTATCAGCGGGCAATCGAGTACAAAATGAAAATCAGAGGGTGAAGACATGTCGATACAATCTTTAAAAATCAATCTCGCGGAATGGCTTTTGCTAAAGGTCAAATACCCGTCCCAATTTCATTTCGGAACGGCAGCGGACAGGGCGGAGCATACAGCGGCAAGAAAAAAGATCATTCTGACGCTGCTTCCGTCCCACGATAATCTCGGTGATCATGCCATCGCCTACGCAAGCAAAACGTTTCTTGAACGGGAATATCCCGATTTTGACCTGATTGAGGTCGATATGAAGGATATTTACAGGTCCGCAAAAGCGCTGATCAAAAAGCGCCATCCCGATGATATGGTATTCATCATCGGCGGCGGGAACATAGGGGATTTGTACCGGTATGAGGAATGGACGCGCCGTTTTATTATAAAAACATTCCGGCAGTATCGGATCGTTCAGCTTCCGGCGACGGCTCACTTTTCTGATTCAAAAAAGGGGCGGAAGGAACTGAAACGCGCCCAAAAAGTGTACAATGCGCATCCCGATCTTCTGCTGATGGCGAGAGATGAGACGACGTATCAATGGATGAAGCGGCATTTTCCCGGAAAAACTGTGCTCAAACAGCCTGATATGGTCTTATATTTGGATAAAAGCGAGCGGCGCATCCCGCGGGAAGGGATCTACCTTTGTTTACGGGAGGATAAGGAGAGTGCGCTGACAGCTGAGGAAAGAACGATGGTAAAAGAAGCTTTGAAAAAAGAGTACGGAGAGCTGCATACCTTTACCACGACGGTCGGCCGAAGGGTCAGCCGCCATACACGCGAAGGGGAGCTGGAGGCGCTGTGGAATACGCTGAAAGGCGCGGAGGCGGTTGTCACTGACAGGCTTCACGGGATGATTTTTTGCGCGCTGACGAAAACGCCTTGTGTCGTCATTCGTTCGTTTGATCATAAAGTGATGGAAGGCTTTCAATGGCTGAAACATATACCGAACATGACACTGCTTGAACGTCCGGAGCCTGAAACCGTGACGGCCGCTGTAAACGGGCTGCTGAGCGGCAAGCATGAGGCAGGCGATTCTTTGCGCAGTGTTTATTTTGCCGGACTGCGCTCGAAAATCAGCGGTGATGCCCAATGAACGCGCCGCTTGTGAGCGTGATCGTCCCGATGTATAAGACAGAGCCTTTTATTGAAGAATGCGCGGTATCTTTAACAAAACAGACGCTGAGAGACATCGAAATCATTTTCGTCAATGACGGCTCACCGGATCAGTCCGGCCGGATTGCCGAACAATTCGCCGCAGAAGATGCGAGAATCCGGGTGATTCATAAAGAAAACGGCGGCCTCAGCTCGGCCCGCAATGCCGGAATAAAAGCCGCCCGCGGCCGTTATATCGGTTTTGCAGACGGCGATGACTATGTGGCGGAAACGATGTTCGAGCGGCTTTATGAAGAAGCGGAGAAGAACCGGCTTGATATCGCCGGCTGCGGTTATTACAAAGAAACGCCGTCTAAAGAAAGAACGTATATGCCGCCGTCCCTTCCGCCGGGCCGCGTCTTCACGGCGGCTGAGATGACTGCATTGCTGACCCGCGCGCACGAACATCGGTTTATTTGGTATGTGTGGCGCTATATATACCGGAGAGAAGCGCTGCAAGGGCTGTTGTTCCATGAAGATATCCGGTTTGCCGAAGATTCTCCTTTTAACTTGGCAGCGTTCCGGCAAGCCTCGCGTGTCAAAGTGATAGATGAAGGGCTGTACGTGTACCGGGAAAACCCGCAAAGCCTTACAGAAACACCGTTTAAGCCTCACTTAGATGACGAACTTCAGAAGCAATATGAAGCGAAAATGGCTTTTTATGAGGCGAACGGGCTGACGGACGCCTGCCGGGACGATATCGATACGTATTTGTGCAAGCATCAGATCCCGATGCTGATCGCCAACGCATGCGCCGCCCCGCAGCCGTCACATCAGATTACGGCGCACATCGGCAGAATTTTGACGTATGACATGGTAAAAACGGCGGTGCGCAGCACGCCGTGCCGGCATAAACAGCTGCTGGCGGGGGAGCGTGTGGTGCTCGGTCTGTGCAAAATGCGCCTTCCGCTTCTTCTGCATGCATTTTTCGAACGGAAATCGAAAGAGAAAGGCAGTGCGGAAGGAGCATGAAATTTGCCATTAATTTCGGCGCCAATGTGACGGCGTTTTTACTATCGGTGTTTTTATCAGTGTGGATGACGCCCTTTATTGTGAAAACATTAGGTGTGGAGGCTTTTGGATTTGTCCATCTGACACAGAATATCATTAACTATTTCTCAATTATTACCGTTGCGCTGAGCTCTGTCGTTGTGAGGTTTTTCACCGTCGCCGCCCACAGGGGCAACAGGGATGAGGCCAATGCGTATGTAAGCAATTATTTAGCCGCGTCTGCCGTGATATCTCTCTTGCTCGCTGTGCCGCTCGCCGGGACGGCTTTTTTTATTGACAAGATCATGAATGTGCCGGCCGGGCTGGTTACGGATGTGAGGCTCTCTATCGTCATCGGCAGTGTGCTGTTTATGCTGACGTTTTTGACGGCGGGATTCGCGACGGGGCCGTTTTTTGCCAACAAGCTTTATATCACAAGTTCTATTCAGGCCGTGCAAATGCTAGTCAGGGTGCTGTGTGTGCTCGCTCTGTTTACGTGCCTGCCGCCGAAGATCTGGCAGATCCAGCTTTCGGCTTTAGCGGGAGCCGTCTGTGCTGCGGTGCTGACGTTTTTCTTTTTTAAGAAATTGATTCCGTGGTTTTCTTTCAGCCGTAAAACCTTGTCATTACAGACGAGCAAAGTGCTGTTTTCAGCCGGTGCCTGGAGCTCTGTCAACCAGATCGGCGTGCTGCTGTTTCTGCAGATTGACCTCATGACGGCCAACCTCGTGCTGGGGCCGTCTGAAGCGGGTGTCTATGCCGCGATTATTCAATTTCCGCTCCTGCTCAGAAGTCTTGCCGGGACGCTTGCTTCGCTGTTTGCGCCGGTTTTGACTTCCTGCTATTCAAAAGGCGATATGGAAGGCCTCCTGTCTTACGCCAATAAGGCCGTGCGGCTGAACGGGCTTCTGCTCGCGCTTCCCGCGGCATTATTGGGAGGGCTTGCGGAACCGTTTCTGGCGATTTGGCTGGGCCCGTCATTTGTACAGACGGCGCCGCTTTTATACATTCACGCCGGGTACTTGGCGGTCAGTCTCTCTGTCATGCCGCTTTTTTACGTATGGACGGCTTTTAATAAACAAAAAACGCCCGCCGTCGTTACTTTATGCTTAGGCGGACTGAA
The DNA here is from genome assembly GCF_051628075.1 of Bacillus siamensis. NCBI lineage: Bacteria > Bacillati > Bacillota > Bacilli > Caryophanales > Bacillaceae > Bacillus > Bacillus siamensis. The sequence goes on along the minus strand of NZ_CP155579.1, from coordinate 3,286,827 downwards.
TGTCATATTGGCCGTGGTTCTCAGCGGACCGGCTCATCTCGGCCTGTACGGCATCACAATTGCCGGTGCAGTCTCTCTCATTTTGAAAAACGCCGTCTTCACGCCGCTGTATGTTTCGCATATTACCGGCTTTCAGAAAACCGCGTTTTACAAAGGCATGTTCGGTCCGTTGGCGGCGGCCGCATTTGCCTGGGCTGTCTGCCGGGGTATCCGGCTGTTTTCACCGCTTGACAGCTGGGCCGGTCTGATCGCCGCGGGGCTTGCCGTATGCATGAGCTATGCCGCATTCGCTTTTTTCTTCATTTGTACGAAAGAAGAAAGGCGGCTTGCTTTACAGAAATGCCGAAAAGTGAAAGGAGCTGTTCAGATTTGAAGGCGAAACGTGTATTTGATATAGCGGCCGCGATGTTGTTATTGTGCGGCACAAGCGCCATTCTTCTCTTCGCCATGGCAGCCGTCAGATGCGCCATCGGGTCTCCCGTATTATTCAAACAGACGAGACCAGGGCATAACGGGCGTCCGTTTACGTTGTATAAACTCAGGACGATGACGGATGCGCGTGATGAAAACGGTGTGCTGCTTCCGGATCATCTCCGTCTGACCAAAACGGGGAAGCTGATCAGAAAACTGAGCATCGATGAGCTTCCCCAGCTTTTTAATGTGATTAAAGGCGATATCAGTCTTGTCGGCCCCCGCCCTTTGCTGATGGATTATCTGCCGCTTTATACGGCGGAGCAGGCGCGGCGGCACGAGGTGAAACCGGGAATTACGGGCTGGGCGCAGATTAACGGGAGAAACGCGATTTCCTGGGAAGAGAAATTCAAGCTTGACGTGTGGTATGTCGACAACCGCTCATTCCTTCTCGACTTAAAGATTCTGCTTTTAACGGTGAAAAAAGTTCTCGTATCAGAAGGCATACACCAAGACGGCCAAGTGACGGTAAAGCGCTTCACAGGCAGCGGAGATATGTCATCGTGAAAAAGGTCGTGCTGATTGGAAACGGCGGACACGGAAAAGTGGTGAAGGAAATCGTGCAGGCCCGTTCCGATATGGAGCTTGCGGGCGTATTGGACGACGGATTCAGCGGTTTTGCCGTTCGGGCCGGTTTATATACGGGCCGGACGAAAGACGTGCACATGCTTCTGCAACTCGTCCCCGAAGCCGTGTTCACGTTATGCATCGGACATAACGGTGTCAGAAAGCAGCTTGCTGAAACGCTTGGGATCGAACATGACAATTATGCCGCACTCATTCACCCAAGGGCAATCGTCAGTGAAACGGCCTCCGTCGGACACGGAACGGTTGTGATGGCGGGCGCCGTCATTCAGGCGGGCGCTGACATCGGCGCCCATTGCATCATCAATACGGGTGCGGTTGCCGATCATGACAATGCAATCGGAGATTACGTCCATCTTTCACCGCGCGCGGCGCTTGCCGGCGGAGTGAAAGTCGGGGAAGGAGCGCACGTCGGAATCGGCGCGTCCGTCATACCGCAGATGGACATCGGCCCTTGGTCCGTGATCGGTGCGGGGGCTGCCGTCATCAGCCGGATTCCCGGCCATGTGACGGCGGTCGGTGTTCCAGCCCGCGTCATCTCCTCTATTCATAATGAAAAAGGATGATTTCATGCATACAAACAAACGGATTTATTTGTCTCCGCCGCATATGAGCGGAAAAGAACAGGAATACATCGCGGAAGCCTTCCGTTCCAATTGGATTGCGCCGCTCGGTCCGCTCGTCAATTCGTTTGAAGCGCGGCTGGCGGAATATGCGGGAGTGAAAAGCGCGGCGGCCGTAAGCTCGGGAACGGCGGCCATCCATCTTGCCCTGCGGCTTGCGGGTGTGAAAAAAGGAGACGCTGTATTTTGCCCCTCCTTTACATTTGTCGCCACGGCGAATCCGATTGTGTACGAGCAGGCAGAGCCCATTTTTATTGATTCGGAATGGGAGACGTGGAACATGTCGCCCGATGCGCTTGAGCGGGCGCTCCGGGATGCAAAACGGCGCGGCAGGCTCCCGAAAGCGGTGATCGCCGTCAATCTTTACGGCCAAAGCGCAAAAATGGATGAACTCATGAGTCTTTGCGATGCATATGGCGTCTGTCTGATTGAAGATGCTGCCGAGTCTTTAGGATCAACATATAAAGGCAGGCAGAGCGGCACATTCGGCCGTTTCGGCATTTATTCCTTTAACGGAAACAAAATCATTACAACATCGGGAGGCGGCATGCTCGTGTCTGACGATGAAGCCGCGATTGAAAAAGCGAGGTTTCTTGCGTCACAGGCGAGAGATGCCGCCGTTCATTACCAGCACAGCGAGCTCGGTTATAACTACAGACTCAGCAACATTCTCGCAGGTGTGGGTATATCACAGCTGGAAGTGCTCGAAGATCGTGTCCGGGCGAGGAGAGACATTTTTCACAGGTATCGGGAAGCGCTGGAAACGTATCCGGGAATCCGCATGATGCCGGAGCTTGAAGGAACGGTTTCAAACCGCTGGCTCACGGCTCTGACGCTTGATAACGGCGTGACGCCGGAAGAAGCCGTCGCTTGTCTTGCAAAACACAATATTGAGGCCCGTCCGTTGTGGAAACCGCTGCATACGCAGCCGCTTTTCTCGTCTTCTGTCTTTTATCCTCACAGTGAAGATGAGCGGGTCTCTGAGAATCTTTTCAGCCGGGGGATTTGTCTGCCGTCCGGATCTGACTTGTCTATTGATGAGCAGCAGCGTGTCATTGACGCACTTGCGCACCTGTTTGAAACGAAAGGGGAGAAAACATGGACAGCCGCCATGTCATGAGCCGATTAAAAGAGACGCTGGCAGGTCTGCTCAGCGTCATACCGCCCAAGTCTGACATCATGTATGCCGACTATCCCCTCTACGGAAATGTAGGGGATTTATTAATTATGAAAGGGACGGAGGCGTTTTTTAAAGCGCACGGCATCCGCGTGAAACAGCGCTGGAATCCGGATAATTTTCCATTCGGGCGCCGGGCGGGCAAAGAAACGATCATCGTCTGCCAGGGAGGCGGGAATTTCGGGGATCTCTACCCGTACTATCAGACGTTCAGAGAAAGAATCGTCAAAGCCTTTCCGGAAAACAGGATCGTCATTCTGCCGCAAACCATCTATTATCAGGATAAAACACGGCTGCGAAAGACAGCGGCGCTTTTTGCGGAGCACAAGGATCTGCACCTGTTTACGAGAGAGCATGTGTCATACGAAACCGCGAAACGCTTTTTTTCGGCAAATCATATCGGGCTTATGCCGGATATGGCCCATCAGCTGTATCCGATCCGGACGGCAGCGGCTCCGTCACGCGGCAAGCTTCATTTTATCCGCACGGACGGGGAAATCAATCCGAATCTGCAAACCGATTCTTCCGTTGAAAGCTGCGACTGGCAGCATGTGCTGTCAGCAAGCGACCGCCGGGGGATCGCTTTTTTCCAAACGCTGAATGTTTTGAATAAAAAAGCGGGAAACCCGCTGCCGATTGCGCGGTTTTGGAAACTCTATTCCGATTTCTTAACGAAAAAAGCGGTCCTGTTTTTCAGCAGGTACGAATCGGTGGAAACGTCAAGGCTTCACGGCCACATTCTGTCCTCGCTTCTCGGGAAACCAAATACCGTCATTGATAATTCATACGGGAAAAACGCCAACTATTATCACACTTGGATGCACGAAGCGCCGGACGTCCGTCTGATCGGGGAAACCGCCGGCACGAAGGAAAACCTTCCGCTTTGAATGAGCGGAAGGTTTATTTTGTTTCTCCACGTTTTACTTTGTTATATGCCTCATCCAAATGCTGAATTCTTTTGAGCACAACCGAGTTCTTTGTCAGCTGATCCTGGACAAGGGTTGAGACGACGGAGCGGTAATAGCTGTTCATCGCATGAATTCGGTCTTCATTCGGATTCATTTCAATATGCTGTGTAAAGTTTTCAATAAAATACGGAACAGAAAAAAGTTCTGACATCTATAAAGCAACTCCTTTTAATAAGTATATACGGTATGAAACCAATCATGTACAATGAAAAAAGGGGAGTGAGCATGATGGATATGAAACTTCAGCAAACACAAATGTTAAAGCCTCAATTAACGCAAGAGCTTAAACAGGCCATCGCATTACTCGGATACAATTCCGCGGAACTGGCCGGATATATTGATGAGCTCTCACTGGAAAACCCTCTGATTGAACGAAAGGAAACAGACACGCCGCCACTATCTTACCATAAAACAAGTAAAAACAGGATGAAAGAACGGGACGGAAGCCAGCAGATCAGACTTACGCGCAAAACGCTGCAGGATTCGCTCAAACAGCAGGCCTTGGACATGAAGCTGTCCGATGATGAGAAGAAAATTTTTAATTATCTGATATATTCTTTGGATTCAAACGGATATTTAAATGAGGACATACAAGCTGCTGCCGACCATGTATCCGCATCATTGGAGGAGACGGAAGCGGTTCTCGCAAAGCTTCAATCGCTTGAGCCCGCGGGAATCGGCGCTAGGTCTTTGCAGGAATGCATCCTTCTTCAGCTCCGCCGTCTGCCTGAGCGGAACGAACAGGCGGAATGGATTGCCGGCGCCTATTTTGAGCTATTTGCAAGAAAGAACTGGAAAGCGCTTACAATAAAGACGGGCATTCCGCTGAAAGACATTCAGGACATCTTTGACATGATCAGCGCGCTTGATCCGAGGCCGGGGCTCCGTTATGCGCATGAGGAGCCGGGTTTTTACGTGGAACCGGATATTTTCATCACGGTGAAAAACGGCACCATTCAAGCGCGGCTCAACAACCGTTCGTTCCCTGACATCCAGCTTCATGCCCATTACCAGCCGCTATTGTCAGCCGCCGGATGCCGTGATACGAAAAATTATCTGTCGGCGAAATATCAGGAATGGCGCTGGCTGAACCGGGCGTTATCGCAAAGAAAACAAACCATCACGAGAATCATCGGCGTCCTGACTGAACGGCAGGCATCCTTTTTTCTCACAGGAAAAAGCGGAATGCAGCCGCTGACCTTAAGAGAGGTGGCGGAAACGCTGGAGCTCCACGAATCAACGATCAGCCGGGCAATTAAAGGGAAGTACGTTCAGACGCCGTACGGACTGTATGAAATGAAAACATTTTTCTCAGCGAAAGCTGAATCATCGGGAGACGGCGGCGCCTCCAATTATGCCGTAAAAGCCCATCTGGAAGCATTGGTCCGTAAAGAAGATAAAAAGAAACCTTTTTCAGACCAAAAGCTTGCCGATCTGCTGCACGAACAACATGACATCCGAATCTCCAGACGCACCGTCGCCAAATACCGTGACCAATTAAATATCCCGCCGTCATCTGCGCGAAAACGGTACAGCTGAAACCTCCCCGAGCCATACCCGGGGAGGTTCTCCGTGTTACGGGATCATCCATGAAAACAGATGATGCTGTAAAAATGTCATGAGACAGACGAGCAAAAGCAAAAACAGACTGTGCTTAATCGTAAAGCGGAAAAGGTCTGATTCCTTGCCCGCCAGACCGACAGCGGCACAGGCAACCGCAATGGATTGCGGAGAAATCATTTTTCCGGTGACACCGCCTGATGAATTGGCGGCGACGGAGAGAACCGGTTCCATCCCGACAGAGAGCGCCGTCACCTTTTGCAATCCGCCGAATAACAGATTGGCCGACGTATCAGAGCCGGTAATAAACACGCCGAGCCAGCCGAGCACCGGTGAAAAAAAGGTAAACATCGCGCCCGTCATGGCAAGCGCAAGACCGAGTGTCGTGCTCATGCCGGAAGCATTCGTCACATAAGCAAAGCCGACAACAGAAACGATGGTGACGATCGGAAGCGTCAATTCCTTCACCGTTTCTATAAACGCCCCGCCCCATGCCTTCCACGACATGCCGAGTGCGAACTTGGAGATGACGGCGGCAATCAGAATCGCCGTGCCCGCTGAACCGAGAAGCTCAAGCTTGTACACCGCTTCAATCGGCGTGCCGTCCGCCTGAAGAATTTGCTGATTTACAAATGGGACGGGAGGCGTGAAAGTCAATGCTCGCCCGGCTGCATTCAGCCAGGAAAGCCAAATTGACGTTCCTTCATAATGGCCGGTCAGGGCGGCCTTCACGCCGGGAATCCCCCAAACGGATATCATGGCCGTCAGAAGAAGAAAAGGAGACCACGCTTTAAATATTTGAGCGCCTCCGTACACGGCCGGCACCCCGTCGATGGACGCTGCTGATTCCCGTTCTGCCGCGAAACGAAAGGCCGTTTTCGGTTTCCAAAACTTTAAAAACACAGCGAGCGCGGCCATGGAAACCAGCGCTGACAGCACATCCGGCAGTTCAGGCCCTAAAAAGTTCGAGCTTGCGTACTGCACGGCTGCAAAGGAGACGCCGGAAACAAGAATGGCCGGCCATACTTCAAAAGCCTTTTTAAACCCGCTCATCAAAATGATTAAATAAAGCGGTATAAACACGGATAAAAACGGCAGCTGCCGGCCGACCATTTGGGAAATGTCCATAGCCGGTATCCCGGTCGGACCTTCGACGGCGGTAATCGGAATGCCGATCGCCCCAAAGGCAACAGGCGCCGTATTGGCAATCAGGCAAATCCCCGCCGCATAAAGCGGCTGAAAACCAAGTCCGACAAGCAAAGCGGCCGAGATCGCGACGGGAGCGCCGAAACCGGCGGCGCCTTCTAAAAACGCCCCGAAAGAAAAGGCGATGAGCAGCGCCTGCAAACGCCGGTCATCTGTAATGGACAGCACTGAACTCCGGATAATCTCAAATTGTCCCGTTTTCACGGTGATTTTATACAAAAAGACCGATGTGACGATAATCCAGCCGATCGGAAGCAGACCGTACACCGCTCCCTGCGAAGCCGACAGCACCGCTTTTTCCGCCGGCATGCCGTACACAAATACAGCGATTAAAAGCGAAACGGCTAACGTCAAAAGCCCCGCTATGTACCCCTTCATCCGTTTCACCGCAAGCGCCCAAAAAAAGAAGATCATCGGCACGAGCGCGCAAGCTGCCGATAAGAGCAAATTTCCCCCTAATGGAGCATACCCCTGTGTCCATTGCATCCCTAAAAAACCCCTCCTTATGTCATACAAGCGATTACTTTTATGATAAGGTCATCTGATGACCGGGTTAATTAGCATTATATTTTGAAAGTTTTGAAAATACAATCCTTTTCTTGAACAAATTGTCTGAACCTGTCGGCGGTGCGAAAAAAGAAGTATAATAGACGATAAACATCAAGATTCACAAGTGACGGGGTGATCGCGTTGAAATATAAACAAATTAAAACGAAAAAAATCTACGAAGAAATCGCTGATGCATTGCTGGAGAAGATAAAAGCGGGCGAGCTTAAGCCGGGTGAAAAGCTTGATTCCGTTCAGGCGCTTTCCGAGAGCTTTCAGGTCAGCCGCTCGGCGGTCAGAGAAGCGCTGTCAGCTTTAAAAGCGATGGGGCTTGTCGACATGAAGCAGGGAGAAGGCACATACATAAGAGAATTTGAGCCGTCCCATATTTCCCAGCCGCTTTCTTCCGCTCTCTTAATGAAAAAAGAGGATGTCAAACAGCTGCTCGAAGTCAGAAAGCTGCTTGAACTCGGCGTCGCCGCCATGGCCGCTGAAAAACGCACCGAAGAGGATTTACAAAAAATCCGCCAGGCCCTCATGGAGATGAAAGACATCGACGGAGACGAAGAATTGGGCGAAAAAGCAGATTTCTCCTTTCACATGGCGCTGGCGGAAGCATCACAAAACGGCCTGCTCAAGCATCTCATGAATCATGTCTCTGCGCTTCTTTTGGAAACGATGAGAGAAACGAGAAGAATCTGGCTGTTTTCTAAACGAACGAGCGTGCAGCGATTGTATGAAGAGCATGAACGCATATACAGCGCCGTCGCCGCCGGAGACGCGGATGAAGCGGAAGCTGCGATGACCGTGCACCTGACGAATGTGGAAGAAGTGCTGGGGGCTTATTTTGAAGAAAATGTATAGAAGCTGACTTGTGAAAGGGGATATGATCACATGCAGGCCGAATCTTTTTTTCCTGACCATGTAAAGAAAGCTTTGACAAACGATCCTCCCGGGGAGTGGATGCCGGCTGTTCCAAAAGCGTGCATCCCTCTGCATTCCGGCTATCCCGATCCCGCGCTCGTTCCTGCTAAGGAGCTGAAAGAAGCCGCGTCCCGCCTTCTGGATGAGGAGCGCGATCTGCCGCTGCATTATATGGGAAGCCCGAGGCCGGCCGTTTTGAAAAAGCAGATTCAAGAACGGTTATCCTTCCGCGGCATTCGCTGCCGTGACGATGAGCTGCTCGTGACCTCCGGCGCCTGTCAGGCGATAGATCTGGCAGCCCGGGTTTTCCTCGATGAACAAACCGCCGTTGCCGCAGAAGCTCCGGCTTACATGGAAGCGCTTGAGATTTTTAAAAATTACACACCGCATATGATGAGCATTCCGGCAGATCAAGACGGTCTGCAAACAGAAACATTAGCCTTCATGCTTGAGGAAAGAAAACGCAAAGGGCTTGTGCTTCCGCGTCTTCTTTACACGATACCCGCTTTTCAGAATCCTGCGGGAACCGTGATGTCAGCGAAGCGGAGAACCCGCCTGCTTCAGCTTGCCGACACATATAATTTTCTCATCTTGGAGGATGACGCATACGGCGAGCTCGGATTCAAGGATATCCCGCCGTCATTGAAAGCCATGGATCAGAACGGCCGGGTGCTGTACGCCGGTTCATTTTCAAAAGTCATCGCCCCGGGTCTGAGAATCGGCTGGATTGCAGGGGACGCTGCATTCATCAAGGCATTGTCTTGGTTTAAAAAAGACTTGGATCATCCATTTTCTCAAGCGGTGACCGCCGTCTATTTGGAACAAACGAATGTTGAAGAACGGCTCGCCGCCTTGCGTAAAGCATACCGGAGCAAACGTGACGTTTTGATCGCCGCATTAAAGCAATATCTGCCGGAGTCCGCATCCTGGCACGTGCCGGACGGCGGTTATTTTGTCTGGGTGAAAGTGCCGGGGGCGGATACGTCCGCACTTCTGGAGCGGGCTCTTTCTCACGGTGTTTCCTATGTACCCGGTAAATATTTTTTTCTGCATCAGGAAGATGGCGCAGAATATCTCCGCCTGTCGTTCAGTTACGCAGGGAAAGCCGCGCTAATAGAGGGGGTCCAACGGCTGGGACGCCTGCTGGAAAATAAGGTGTAAAGAAGAAGCATTAAGGCTTCTCTTTTTTTGCTCTTAGCGCATCGGATAAAAGGATTTTTCAGAAAAACCTTCCAATCCATATTCAGAATAGTGTAGGATATTTATAGAGCTTTCCAAAATCAGGTCATCAGATGACCGGATCACATATTGAGGATGAAAGAGGGGTTCATCATGAAAGTCTCATTATTTGTCACGTGCCTTGTGGATATGTTCCAGACCAATGTCGGAAAGGCGACGGTTGAGGTGCTGGAACGGCTCGGGTGTGAGGTGGATTTTCCCGAGGGTCAGATTTGCTGCGGGCAGCCCGCATACAACAGCGGGTATGTGACGGACGCAAAAAAAGCGATGAAGCAGATGATTGCCGCGTTTGAGGAAGCGGAGTACGTCGTCAGTCCGTCAGGTTCCTGTACGACGATGTTCCGTGAATATCCGCATCTGTTTCAGGACGATCCGAAGTGGGCGGAAAAAGCGCAGCAGCTTGCGGATAAAACGTATGAGTTAACAGATTTTATCGTCAATGTTCTCGGGGTGGAGGATGTCGGGGCGGTACTGCACAAAAAAGCGACATTACATACGTCGTGCCACATGACAAGGCTGCTCGGCGTGTCGGAGGAGCCGATGAAGCTTTTGCGCCATGTAAAGGGGCTTGATTTTACTTCGCTTCCCGGAAAACATCAATGCTGCGGATTCGGAGGAACGTTTTCAGTGAAAATGGCGCAAATCTCTGAGCAAATGGTGGATGAAAAGGTCGCCTGCGTGGAAGACACGGAAGCCGAGGTGCTGATCGGGGCGGATTGCGGCTGTCTGATGAATATCGGCGGGCGTCTTGATCGTAAGGATAAAAACGTCAGAGTCATGCACATCGCCGAAGTGCTGAACAGCAGATAACACGAGAAACCACAAGGGGGTAAAATCATGGCGATGAAAATCGGTACCGCGGCTTTTAAAGAGCGGGTATCAGAAGGAATAGATAATGAGTTTATGAGAGGAGCCGTCTCCGGAGCGCAGGAACGGCTCAGGACGAGAAGGCTTCAGGCGGCAGAGGAATTGGGAAACTGGGAGGATTGGCGTTCCCATGCGGAGGAAATCAGGCAGCATGTGCTGGACAATCTTGATTTCTATTTAGAACAGCTCGCCGAAAACGTCGCCAAAAGAGGGGGACACGTATTTTTCGCCGAAACGGCGGAAGAAGCGTCCTCCTATATCCGCGATGTCATCCGGCAGAAAAACGCCAAAAAAATCGTAAAATCCAAATCTATGGTGACAGAAGAAATCAATATGAACGAAGTGCTTGAAGAAGAGGGCTGTGAAGTCACAGAAACGGATCTCGGCGAATATATTCTCCAGATTGACGATCACGATCCGCCGTCACATATCGTTGCTCCCGCTCTTCACAAAAACAAAGAGCAGATTCGTGACGTGTTTAAAGAGAGACTCGAATACAAACAGACCGAAAAACCGGAAGAGCTCGTCATGCATGCGCGCAGCGTCCTCCGGAAAAAATTTCTCGAAGCGGATGTCGGCATCACGGGCTGCAACTTTGCAATCGCAGATACGGGATCGGTCAGTCTCGTGACAAATGAAGGAAACGGCCGCCTTGTGTCCGCGCTGCCGAAGACGCAGATCACCGTGATGGGAATGGAGCGGATCGTTCCTTCATTTTCTGAGTTTGAAGTGCTTGTCAGCATGCTGACGAGAAGTGCGGTCGGCCAGCGGCTTACAAGTTACATTACGGCGCTGACGGGCCCCCGGCAGGAGGGAGAAGCAGACGGGCCGGAGGAATTCCACCTCGTGGTCGTGGATAACGGGCGTTCCCGCATACTCGGCACGGAATTTCAATCAGTGCTGCAATGTATCCGCTGCGCCGCCTGCATCAATGTCTGTCCCGTATACCGGCATGTCGGCGGACACTCGTACGGTTCCATCTATTCGGGTCCGATCGGCGCCGTCTTATCGCCCCTTCTCGGCGGATATGATGAGTATAAGGAGCTCCCGTACGCATCTTCCTTATGCGCGGCCTGTACGGAAGCGTGTCCTGTTAAAATTCCGCTGCACGAGCTGCTGCTCAAGCATCGGCAGAACATCGTGGAAAAAGAGGGCAAAGCGCCGTTTGGCGAAAAACTGGCCATGAAAGCCTTCGGGATCGGCTCGTCATCCCCGTCCCTTTATAAAATGGGATCAAAATGGGCGCCTGCCGCCATGACGCCGTTTACGGAAGATGACAAAATATCAAAAGGGCCGGGGCCGTTAAAGGGATGGACCGCAGTCCGGGACTTCCCGGCGCCGCATAAATCGAGATTCAGAGATTGGTTTTTTGACCGGGAAAAACAAAAGGGGGAAGAATGATGATGAAAGGGACGGTTAAACATCAGGAATCCTTTTTAAACCGGATCGCTGAACGTCTGGGCAGAGAGCGCAGAAAAGCAGGCGTGTCCCTGCCTGAATGGAAGTACCAGCCTCAATATGAAACGCATGCGGGCTGTACGGAAGATGATCTTGTCACGATGCTGAAAGACCACTGCGTCAACATTCATACCGAGCTGATCGAAACGGATGCCGCCGGGCTGTACGCCGCTTTGCGCATGCAGGTGGACCGTTTTGAAGGAGGGCCTGTCATCATTCCGAACGACAGCCGGTTTGAAACATACGGCCTGCAGACTCTTATGTCGGAAGAGTGGCCGGATGAAGGCATTCCGGTTTGGGAATGGGATGCGGAACAAGGAGCGAAAAATATTGAAAAAGCGGAACAAGCGAATGTAGGCATTACATTCAGCGAGATTACGCTTGCTGAATCAGCCACCGTCGTTTTGTATGCGTCAGAGCATGCCGGCCGATCAGTCAGCCTGCTTCCGACTACCTATATCGCAATCATCCCGAAATCTTCCATTGTACCGAGAATGACGCAGGCCAGCGATATACTGAAACAGCAGATCAGAGACGGCGTCACCGTTCCTTCCTGCATCAACTATATTACCGGACCGAGCAACTCGGCCGATATCGAAATGGACTTGGTTGTCGGCGTCCACGGACCCGTGAAAGCCGCTTATATCCTTGTTAATGACCGATAAAAAACAACCCCCGGCCAAAACCGGGGGTTGTTTTTTATATAAACGCGTTAATGATCATAATAAAACAAATCGCACTGACAGAAATAATCGTTTCCATCGCCGTCCATGTCAGGAACGTTTCTTTCACGGTCATTCCGAAATACTCTTTAATGAGCCAGAAACCGGAGTCGTTGACGTGAGAAAGAATCAAAGAGCCCGCTCCCGTTGCCAAAACAAGAAGCTCGCTGCTGACCCCCGGCATGACAGATGCAATCGGTGCAACAATACCGGCCGCCGTCATCATGGCGACAGTCGCTGAACCTGTCGCGACACGGATGACCGCCGCGATCGTCCAGCTTAAAAGAACGGGAGAGAAGCTCGAATGCTTCGCCATGTCTGCGATATACGTGCCGACGCCTGAATCAATCAGAACGTTGTTAAAAGCGCCGCCGGCTCCGATCACGAGCAGAATGGAGGCGATCGGTCCCAGACAGTCATTGCTGAATTTTAAAATGCTTTCTCTGTTAAAGCCCTGATAAAATCCAAGACTGAAAAAGGAGTAAACCGTGGCGATCAAAAGCGCCGTGACAGGGTCGCCGATAAATTTAAAAGTGTCATAGAGCGCGCTTTTTTCCGGAAGCGCAATTTCGGCAAGCGTTGCCATAAGCATCAGAATCACCGGTACTAATATCGTAAACAATGTATTTGCGAATCCCGGAAGCTTGCGTTTTTCATTCCGTTCAATAAATTGTTTTTTTAACAGTTCGGGGACGGATTTGTGAATGCGCTTACCGATCCATTTTCCGTAAAGCGGACCTGCGATGATAGCAGTCGGAATGCCGACGATTAAAGAATACACAATCGTTTTTCCGACATTGGCGTGATAAATGCCGACAGCCGCCATCGCCGCCGGGTGGGGCGGAACCAATCCGTGCACGACGGAAAGTCCCGCAAGGAGCGGAATTCCGATCGTCACTAATGAAACACCGGTTTCAATCGCAATCGTAAACAGAAGCGGCACGAGCAGGACGAAGCCGACCTGGAAAAAGACCGGGATGCCGACGATAAAAGCGACGGCCACCATCGCCCAATGCACTTTCTTTTTGCCGAAACGGCCGATCAGGGTGTGGGCGATCCGCTCCGCACCGCCTGATTCAGCCATCATTTTTCCGAGCATCGTGCCGAGGGCCAGCACGATCGCAAGCAGAGACAGCGTATTGCCGAGCCCGGTTTTCATCGAAGTGATAATGTCCGGCAGCTTCATGCCAGCTGCAAAACCGACAAGAATGGATGTAATCAAAAGACTGATAAAAGGATTTAACTTAGCGACCGTAATCAATAAGAGTAAAACGATAATAGCGGCAATGACTATAAACAGTAACATGACCTTTTCACCCTTTCAAAGAAGAATTATCGGCTTTGTTTGAGCTGAAATTCACTGATGACGTCAAATTCATCTTTGAGCTTGTCATACAGCCGCTCGTATAAGTAAAACAGCTCAATATATGTTTCGCTGTTTTTGACATTCGGTTCATGACGGTGAGAAATTCTGATCCAGTCCTGAACATCCTCAATCTGTTCCATTTCGCCAATGCTGTGTAAAGCGAGGACGGCAGCTCCGAGCGCCGATGCCTCATAACTTTCCGGAACGAGGACTTCCCGTCCCATCGTATCGGACAAAATCTGCCTCCACAGCGGCGATCTCGCAAACCCTCCGGATGCCCGCACATCTTTTGCGGGGCCCGCCAAATCTCTCAGTGCGACACCGATCGAAAAGACGCTCATGATGACGCCTTCCAGCACTGCTCTGATAAAATGCTCCCGTTTATGGCGGAGGCTGATGCCGAAAAACGTTCCGCGGGCATTCGGATTCCAAAACGGCGCGCGCTCTCCTGATAAAAACGGAAGAAACAGCAGACCATCAGAGCCTGCGGGCACTTTATCCGCGATATCAATCATTAAATCGTACGGATCAATGCCAAGCCGCTTCGCCGTTTCGACCTCAGGAGAAGCGAACTCATCACGAAGCCAGCGCAGCATAATGCCTCCGTTATTCGTCGGTCCTCCGATGACCCAATGCTTGTCAGTCAGCGCATAACAGAACGTCCGCGCTTTTTCATCCGTCACCGGCTTATCCGTCACCGAACGTACGGCTCCGCTTGTTCCGATCGTAACGGCTACCTCGCCTTTGCCGATCGCGCCTACTCCCAGATTGGCGAGCACGCCGTCATTTGCGCCGATGATAAACGGAGTATCCGCATGAATGCCCATCCGTGCCGCGATTTCCGGTGCAAGGCCGCATAGCTGGTGAGTGGTCGGCACGAGGTCCGACAGCTGATCTTCCCGGATTCCGGCAATCCGGAGCGCTTCTTCATCCCATGAAAGCGTCTCTAAACGGAACAGCCCCGTTGCCGAAGCAATCGAATAATCAACGACATAAGTTCCGAAAAACTCGTGCAAAATATATTCCTTAATACTGATGAATTTGGCGGCTTTCGCGAAAGTCTCCTTATCCTGTTCTCTCATCCACACAATTTTGGAAAGGGGAGACATCGGGTGAATCGGTGTGCCCGTTCTTTTATAAATATCGAAACCGTTCATTTCTTTTAAAATCCGTTTTGATTGCTCGGCGCTGCGGTTGTCCGCCCAAATGATGCTTTTGGTCAGCAGGCCGCCGTTTTGATCGACAGCAATCAATGAGTGCATGGCGGTGCTGATACCGATTGCCAGCAGGTTGTCCGGGCTCAGTCCGGCCTTTGTGACGGCGCCTCTGATGCTCGCGATAACAGCTTC
The DNA here is from genome assembly GCF_051628075.1 of Bacillus siamensis. Classification (NCBI taxonomy): domain Bacteria; kingdom Bacillati; phylum Bacillota; class Bacilli; order Caryophanales; family Bacillaceae; genus Bacillus; species Bacillus siamensis. The sequence goes on along the minus strand of NZ_CP155579.1, from coordinate 3,271,766 downwards.
CAAAATGTGCTCGGGATCCTGCTCGGCCCATGCCGGCTTCTGTTGTATTAAATCATAGTGAACCGAATGTTTGGATAGCACTTTGCCTCTTGGTCCGAACAGAACGGCTTTCGTGCTGGTCGTGCCGATATCCAGACCGATAACAGCTTGGGTTTCCTTCATAATATATCCCGCCTACTCTAATTGAATAATAAGATAGATTGATAATGTATGCCCTTACAAAGTCAATTATAGGAATAATTTTTTTATAAATCAACGATAGAGAAGAAAATTTTTTTCACAAAATTGCCTCAATTCCCGCTGTATCGGCTTTTCTCTTTGAAAAATAAATATTCAGAAAACGGTTACAAACGTTTGTGCGCGATCATTTTTCTGATTTGCTGCAAGTTGGCGAGCGTTTTCTCCTGCCGCAGACGTGCCGTTGCGAAATAAAGTGTATCAATGACCGTCAGCTGGGCGAGTCTTGCGGACATCGCTTCCGTTCGAAAGGCCGTCTCCCTTGTTGATGTATACAGCACAACGTCAGAAATCTGGGTGAGCGGCGACTTTTGGTAGCTTGTAATGCCGATCGTGCCCGCGCCGAGCGATTTGGCCGTTTTTACCGCGTCGAGCACATCTTTGTTGCTCCCCGAGTGAGAAATCCCAATGACTGCGCTTCCGGGACCGAGAAGACCCGCTGACATCGCCTGAAAGTGAGAGTCCGTGTGAGCGATGCAGTTTATGCCCGTGCGCATAAACTTATGATACGCATCTGTGGCGATCAGCCCGGAGCCGCCGTTTCCGTAAAATTCGATTCTGTCTGCGCCGTGAATCATCTCTGCCGCTTTTTCAACATCGGCCGGATCTAACAACTGAAACGTATCGGTCAGGCCGGAAATATTTGCGCGGAAAACTTTTTGGATGATGACTTCGGTATCGTCATCAGGGCTCATTTCTTCATGAATGTGCTGCACAGGCTCCTGAACGATTTCCTGAGCAAGCGCGATTTTCAAATCCTGATAGCCGGAAAAACCGAGCCGCTTGCACAGCCTGAAAATCGTCGCTTCAGAGCTTTTCGTTTTTTCCGCCAGCTGAATGATAGAGAGATGAACCACGTCTTTCGGTTCCTTCACGATATGGTCTGCAATCGCTCTCAATTTTGGCGACAAGCCTTTGCTGGCTGCCTGAATCTTCCCGATACTGCTTGAATTGACAGGGGTCATGCTATAACCTCCCTATTCGAATGTAAACGCATACTTTTATGATAAAGCAAGTTTCAATATAAGGAAAACAGAATTTTAAAATTGTTTTTTCGATTTGGCGTATAAAAAAAAGAGAAAGGCCGCCGATGATAGAAAGTGAGGAGGCATCTGGATGAAAAAAGCATGGATTCTCGTCATATCCTTCGGCATTGCGCTTGCGCTGTTTTTATACGCAAACACTAAGGTGAAAGCGGAAAGCGCGGCACCCGGAAAGCAAAGCCTTGTTTCCGGATTTCAGCTGAGATTTTCGAATGACCGGGAAGGACAATAGACGGAAAAAATTAGTATTGACTTTAAAATTAGAAGACTGTATATTATGTTACTATATTCAGAAAATAAAAACTCAAGAGATTCATTTAACATAAAACACTGTGAACGGGAGCAGTAAAAGAATCCAGTCAGAAGAAGAGAGCCGCGGGGTGGTGCAACGCGGACTGATTGTTCTTTGAACTCGCCCGGAAGTGGCAGGGCGGAACGGAATTGTCGGAATATTCCCTATGTCCTAACGGCTGACCTTCGTTAAAAGGTTTTTAAGCTGGATTCCGGATATTCGGGATCAACAAGAGTGGTACCGCGGCTGCCTGAGGCACGCCGTCTCTTTTCTAAAAAGAGGCGGCGTGCTTTTTTATGTGATGAACACTTTTTGCGAGAGGGCGTGTGATAGATGGAAAAGGACAAGCAAACGTTGAAACGGACGATGTCGTCCAGACACATTATGATGATGGCGCTTGGAGGCGCAATCGGGGCCGGGCTCTTTAAAGGCAGCAGCACGGCGATTGATGAAGCCGGGCCTTCCGTGCTGCTGGCCTACCTCCTCGGCGGAATCATTCTGCTGTTTATTATGCAGGGGCTGGCCGAAATGGCCGTCAGAAACAAACATGCAAGGACGTTCCGTGATTTGGTTCAGCAGTCTCTCGGATCGTACGCTGCATACTTTTTAGACTGGATCTATTGGAAAATGTGGGTGCTCAATATTGCCGCGGAGGCGGTCGTAGCCGCCATTTTCATTCAATATTGGCTGCCGGAATGTCCGATATGGATACTCGCTTTGATTATTTCTATCGTGGTGACGGTCGTAAACATGCTTTCTGTGAAGCTGTTTGCCGAGACGGAGTACTGGCTCGCGCTCATTAAAATTACAGTGATTGTCATCTTTATTTTATGCGGAATTCTGCTATTATTTTTCTCATTCGGCAATCACACGGCGCCGGGGCTGTCTCATTTAACGGATCACGGAGGATTTTTCCCGCATGGAGCGGGGGGCGTCATCACGGCGATGCTCGTCGTGATCTACTCATACGGCGGAACGGAAATCATCGGCGTCACGCTGGCGGAGACAAAAAATCCCGAAAAGGTGATTCCGAAAGCTGTCCGAAGCACGTTAACGCGGATTGTCGCTTTTTACTTGCTGCCGTTTTTCATCATCGTCAGCCTGATTCCTTGGAATCAAGTCAACAGCGTTCCAGAAAGCCCGTTTGTCATAGTATTTAAGATGATCGGAATTCCGGGTGCCGACCATATTATGAATGCCGTCATTCTTCTTGCGATTATCTCGTCTATGAACTCGGGATTATACGGGTCATCCCGCGTCTTATTTACGCAGGCTTCTGACGGCCGGGTGCCGAAAATCTTTTCAAAACTATCGAAGAAAAAGGTTCCCGTCTATGCGATTCTGACTTGTACGTCATTTTTATATGTAGGCGTCCTGATTTCTTTATTTGCAGGAAGCCAGACGTTTAATTATTTGATGGGTTCACTCGGCTATACCGTGCTGTTCATCTGGCTGATTATCGGATTCGCCCATTTGAAATCAAGAAAACATTCAACAGAACAGCCGGCTTATTACGTCAAATGGTTCCCGTACACGACATGGTTCGCGGTGCTTGCGCTTTTGGCCATCCTGATCGGCGTAATTGCGACGACATCCATTGTCATCACATGCATCACCGCGGCCATCTACCTGCTTATTACGGCTGCGTATCTCGTGAAAGGGAGACGTCAATAAATAAAAAAACTCTTGCCCCGCGGCAAGAGTTTTTTTAATGAGCGGCCTTTTTTTCTGCGGCCAAAGCAGGTGTTTTCAGTCTCTTCGGTGTTATATTCACCAAACAAATGCTTGTGACAATCAGAAGCAGTCCGGCTAAAAGGCTGACGGTCAGCGGCTCATGCAGGAATATCGAGCTGACGACAATGGATATGAGCGGGATCAGGAAGGTGTAAGAGGCAACCTTGCTTGCTTCCCCTGAACCAACAAGCGTAAAAAAGGCGAGCCAGCCGAGCGCGATGACAAATACCGAAATGAACAGAAGGCTCAGAATAAACGGAGCTTTCCATTGAATCGCTGAAAAGCTTTCTGAAAAACTGCCGGAGCTGACAAGCAGCACGCCGCCGATCAGAAGCTGAAGAGCGACCATCCAGATCGAGTCCGCGCGTCCGCCCGTTCTTTTAACATATACCGTGCCGAGCGCCCAGCTGACTGCGGAGCCTAAGGCCAAAAGAATGCCGGCGACGGAAATATGACCTCCGAAACCGGCTGCACTGATGACGGCGACACCGGCAAAGCCCAGAATAAGCCCGGCGATTTTCAAAGGATACATCGATTCGCCGAGCCACAGCCAAGAAAAAACACCCATTAAAACCGGCTGGAAAAACACGATGGCTGAAAATAAGCCGGCAGGCAGGTAATTCAAGCCGACCGTTTGCAGACCGTAAAATAAAGTAATATTTAAAATAGCAGAGATAAGATAGATCGGCCACGTTTCTTTAAAACGCAGCTTTTTAAAACGGGGCAGCGCCACCATTAATAATAGAAGTCCGCCGATCAGCGTGCGGATTCCGGCAAACAGAAGTGGCGGCGAATAGGCGAGCGCGGCCTTTGTCAGCGGCCAGTTAATCCCCCATACCGTAACTAAAAACGCCAGCATGAGAGCTGTCTGTATTTTCGAAAGCTGTTTCACGTCGTTCACTCCTTGTAGAACAATTCCATCATATGATACGGTAATCAGCAAGATAAATAAAATGAATCTTTTTTATAAGGAGCATAAGTAAAACGTTATGACGATTACACAACTGCGGGTTTTTGTTCAAATCGCTGAAACGGGAAGTTTTACGAAAGCGGGGCAGGCGTTGAATATGACGCAGCCCGCCGTCAGCCATGCCATCTCGGCGCTTGAGTCAGAGCTCGGCATTAAGCTGATCATCCGCGAGCGCCGCAACGGCTTAAGGCTCACGGACACGGGCGCAAAAATTCTCGTCCATATCAGAGAGGTGCTCAAAGGCATAGAAAAAGCCGAGCAGCTGGCGGCCGCGGAAAGAGGGCTTGAACAGGGAACGATTCACGTCGGGACATTTCCGGCCGCTTCCGCTTATTTCATTCCAAAGCTGATCAGCATGTTTAAAAAGCGGTATCCGAAGCTTGAATTGGTGCTTCATGAAGGAACGGTCAACGAAGTAAAGGAATGGCTCCGCTCCCGGGTAATAGACGTAGGTATTACTCTTTTTCCTACGGAAGACATGGAATATCTGCCGCTGAAAAAAGATAAAATGGCCGTCGTGCTTAGAAATGATCATCCGCTTTGCAGCTGTGAGGCAATCTCTCTGAAAGACCTTGACTGCCAGCCGATGATTATCTGTGACGGAGGATACGAATCACCGCTTATTGATATGTTTAGGGAGGCAGGATCTGTGCTGACTGCCGCATTCACTGTTTACAACGTCAATACGTCCATCAGCATGATTAAAGAAGGGCTGGGAATCGCGATATTGTCACAAATGTCTATGTCGGGAATATCGCTGCCGGACAATGTCGTGACGAGAGAATTGAATCAGGCGGTGTACCGCGATGTTCTGCTTGCCGTTCCTTCCATAAAGGAAGCTTCATTGGCGGCAAAACTTTTTATTCAAATCGCGCAGGAACTCACAAAGAATGAATAAAAGACCCTAATCATCTTAGGGTCCTGAATCTTATCGGTTAATTTTAAAAGAGTTTGTCGTATTGACAAGTTTTGAACCGCTGAACGTGGCTTTGACACGATAATAACCTGTCTTGCATCCTTTTAAAGAGAATGACTTAGTCACCCTTACTGAGAAAGAGAAGGTTGTTTTTTTGCAAGTCGTCCATTTCTTTCCGGACTTTCGCTGTAAGTATAGGTTTCCTTTAAAGGTTCGATTTGACGGATACGCTGTACTGAGAGTAAAATCGACAGTTTTCGCTTTTTTCGTGTAGTAGGAGGCATCGGTAGATCCGCTTACATTTAAATGCTGCTGAGTGCCGTCATAAAAGTCTGCAGCGTATGCCTTATCGGTGTTTCCTGTAAAAAAGATTGCTGCCAGTAAAGCTGTTGTGAGTGCCATTAAGAGTTTTTTACGCATATAGAATGACTTCCTTCCTATTCAATATCATACATATCTTAACATTATTGGATCTGTTCTTTCAACGATAGATTTTCACTTTTATAGGATGAAAAGCTTATCATATCTGAATGTAATAGATTCATTCATACAGAGTTCATCAGTGATAACCGCTGATTGATTGTTCGAAGATCATCGAATCAAATTGTTTAACTCACGTGAAAAGCTGTGGTAAGGTGTGTGGTAGAGACCTTGTTTAAGATCTGCTTACACTAAACCATAAAGGAGAAAACGATGGCTGAACATACATTGAAAGATACTGCGTTTTCCGTATTGAATTTATCGCCGGTCGTACAGGGGGGAACGGTTGCTGAATCGTTCCGCAACAGCATGGATTTAGCGCGCCGCGCCGAGGAGTGGGGCTATAACCGCTATTGGCTGGCGGAGCATCATAATATAGAAGGCGTCGCCAGTTCGGCAACGTCAGTGCTGATCGGCTACATCGCCGGCGGCACGAAAAAAATCCGCGTCGGTTCAGGCGGCATTATGCTGCCGAATCATTCGTCACTTATAATCGCGGAGCAATTCGGAACCCTTGAAACGTTATATCCGGGGCGGATTGACCTCGGACTCGGGCGTGCGCCTGGAACCGACCAATTAACGGCGAGAGCCTTAAGAAGAAACATAAACAGCGGGGAGGATTTCCCGGAGCAGCTTGAAGAATTGAGAAATTACTTCAAACCGACAGGCAATGTGCGCAATCAAGTCCGCGCCATTCCGGGCGAAGGGCTGGACGTGCCGATCTGGCTTCTGGGCTCAAGCGGCTTCAGCGCACGCCTTGCCGGAGAGCTCGGGCTTCCGTTCGCCTTTGCGGCTCACTTCTCACCGAAAAACACCGTGCCGGCTCTTGAGTTATACCGAAGCTCCTTCCGTCCGTCAGACGTACTGGATAAACCGTACGCGATGGTCGGCGTCACCGTCATTGCCGCAGACACGGATGAAAAGGCGGAGCATCTGGCGACATCGCATTATCAAAGATTTTTAGACCTCGTCCGCGGCACGCCGAACCAGCTGAAGCCCCCTGTTGAAGACATGGATCAAATCTGGTCGCCGTATGAAAAAGCGATGGTCAATGAACAGCTCAGTTCAACGATCGTCGGCGGACCGGACCGGGTAAAGGAAAAGCTGGAAAGCTTCATCCGGACAACACAGGCGGATGAAATCATGGTCAATTCAGAAAGCTTTGAGCATGCCGACAGAATGCGGTCGTTTGAAATCATCGCCGAATTAAAAAACAGCTGATCAAAAAAAGCAATGTGCGCAGCACATTGCTTTTTTCATTCGCCGATCCGCCTGACGGAATTCCGGATGACGAGTTCCGGTTCATAGACGACGTCATCTTGCTTCGGTTTTTTATGTTCTAAGCAGTCGATGACGTATTTTGCCGCCGCTTTCCCCATAATGGATTTCGGGTGCTTGACAGAGGTGAGCTTCACCTCGGAAATCTGGGCGAAATGGGAATCATCATAGCCCATGACTGACACGTCATCAGGCACCTTTAAGCCGAATTCTCTGAGAAGATTAATCGTCTTCAGCGCAATTTCATCATTATAACAAAGAATGGCCGTCGGGTATGACCCGCTGTTTTGCTCAAGGGTATCCTTAATCTTTTGGAGAAGCACGGTTTCTTTTCCCTCAGTCGTGTAAGTCACGATCATGTCCGGAGACGGGAAGACTCCGCGCTCCCGATGCGCCTGCAGATAGCCATTCATCCGTTTGACGCCCTGCGTGTCATCCGCTTTAAAAATTCCCATAATGTGCGTGTGGCCGAGGGACATGACGTATTCGCAAGCCATCATGCCGCCTTTGACATCATTGACGGAAAAGCTCGGTGCGGCCAGCTCCGCATAAGAAGCGTTAATCATGGCAAACGGAATGCCGTTTTTCTCCAGATTGAGATAATAGCCGATGTTGGGCGTCTGCAGCGCGCTTTTCGTAGGCTCGACAATCAGCCCGTCTATATTTTTAGACAGCAGGTTTTCAAGGCCCCGTCGTTCACTTTCTGTATTGTTATTGGTGCTCGTCAGCAGCATGGAATAGCCTTGTTCGCTTAAATAAGATTCGATTCCCCTGATGATGCTCGGGAAAATATAGTCTGATATGTACGTTGTAATGACGCCGATCGTTTTGTTTGAATGCATGGCTGATTTCGCCGTGCGTGAAGCGACAAAGGTGCCTCCGCCCTGAACGCTGTACAGCAGTCCCTGCGAGACCAAATCCCCGATCGCTTTTCTGATGGTATGGCGGCTGACGCCGAACTGCTGCATCAACTCATTTTCCGTAGGCAGCTTTTGGTCAGGCTGTATTTTCCCTTGATTCAGCCATGAACAAATTTCTTCTTTTACTTGAGCATATTTCGGTAGCATATCAATTCCTCCAAAATGTATACGGACAAATTCCAGTATAACATAGTAAGCCCTTTCATCAAGTCGTAAAAACAATTGACAGATTCTGAAAAACTGCTTATTCTTTATTTGTACGTACTAATTTTCCTTATTTTTAGATAAAATTCTTTATAAGTACGTACAAATGTAACAGTGCTCTGTTTTGTAAGCGTTTTTATTCTATTATTCGCGGGAGGGTAAAATTCATGAAGAATCACCCGGCACCAATTGGCTCAAATGTACCTGTCACTCGAGAGCATTCGAAGTGGTTTGTCATTCTTATCTCATGCGCGGCCGGACTGGGAGGGCTTTTGTACGGTTATGACACGGCGGTGATTTCCGGCGCTATCGGTTTTCTGAAAGACTTGTACCGTTTAAGTCCTTTTATGGAAGGGCTCGTGATTTCAAGCATTATGATCGGCGGTGTTTTCGGCGTCGGGATTTCAGGATTTTTGAGTGACCGTTTCGGACGGAGAAAGGTTCTGATGGCAGCGGCCCTTTTGTTTGCAGTGTCAGCGGTTGTCTCTGCGCTTTCTCAAAGTGTGTCTTCCTTAATTATCGCCAGAATCATCGGCGGTCTGGGAATCGGAATGGGCTCCTCGCTTTCTGTCACCTATATTACCGAAGCCGCTCCGCCGGCCATACGCGGCAGTCTTTCCTCACTATATCAGCTGTTTACGATATTAGGGATCTCCGGCACTTATTTTATTAACCTCGCCGTCCAGCAGTCCGGCTCATATGAATGGGGGGTGCACACCGGCTGGCGGTGGATGCTCGCTTACGGCATGATTCCGTCCGTCATCTTTTTTATCGTGCTGCTTATCGTGCCGGAAAGTCCGCGCTGGCTTGCAAAAGCGGGGCGCAGGAATGAAGCTCTCGCCGTGCTGACGCGCATTAACGGCGAGCAGACCGCGAAAGAAGAAATCAAACAAATCGAAACGTCTTTACAATTAGAAAAAATGGGATCATTGTCTCAGCTGTTTAAACCGGGGCTGAGAAAAGCGCTTGTGATCGGAATTCTGCTGGCTTTGTTCAATCAGGTCATCGGCATGAACGCGATTACGTATTACGGGCCGGAGATCTTCAAAATGATGGGCTTCGGGCAAAATGCGGGGTTTGTCACGACATGCATCGTCGGTGTCGTCGAAGTGATTTTCACCATTATTGCGGTTCTTTTAGTCGATAAAGTTGGCCGGAAAAAGCTGATGGGGGTCGGATCAGCCTTTATGGCGCTGTTTATGATCTTAATCGGGGCATCCTTTTATTTTCAGCTTGCAAGCGGGCCGGCTTTAGTCGTCATTATATTAGGATTCGTCGCCGCTTTCTGCGTTTCAGTCGGGCCGATTACGTGGATCATGATTTCAGAAATCTTTCCGAACCACCTCCGCGCACGCGCCGCCGGTATCGCGACGATATTCCTGTGGGGGGCGAACTGGGCGATCGGCCAATTCGTGCCGATGATGATCAGCGGGCTGGGTCTCGCGTACACTTTCTGGATATTCGCCGTCATTAATATTCTCTGTTTCTTGTTTGTCGTGACGATCTGCCCTGAGACGAAAAATAAATCATTAGAGGAAATAGAAAAACTCTGGATAAAATGAAAGCGTTTTACGACGAAAGTCCGCTCCGGCGGGCTTTCGTCTGTCACCTTCAGTCTGTTTCTGTATATAATGACTGTATCAAGGAGATACTGGTAAATCCTGCGAAGAATGTCGAGGAATTGACCTTTAACAGTTGAATTAACAAAGTCATCCTGTTAAAATAATTAAAGAAAGCAGACATAATTTTTTTTGGCTATGATGGGACGTTTTTTGTCATAGCGGGACATTTTCTGTCCAGTATGAATAGGAAGGAACGTTTGAGTCATGAACCAGTTAATACAAGCTCAAAAAAAATTATTGCCTGATCTTTTGCTTGTCATGCAGAAAAGATTTGAAATCTTGCAGTATATCAGGCTTACCGAACCAATCGGCCGCAGAAGTCTCGCAGCCAGTCTCGGATTGACCGAGCGCGTTCTCAGAAGTGAGGTTCAGTTTTTGAAAGAACAGAATCTCATTGATATTAAAACAAACGGCATGACAATGACGGAAGAAGGCTATTCACTGCTTTCGATTCTGGAAGATACGATGAAGGATGTTTTAGGATTGACGCTTTTGGAAAAGACATTAAAAGAGCGGCTTAATCTGAAAGACGCCATTATCGTCTCCGGAGACAGCGACCAATCTCCTTGGGTCAAAAAAGAATTAGGGAGAGCGGCCGTTGCGTGTATGAAAAAGAGATTTTCAGGCAAAAATATCGTCGCTGTAACCGGCGGTACGACAATTGAAGCCGTCGCCGATATGATGACGCCGGATTCTAAAAACCGCGAGCTTTTGTTTGTGCCTGCAAGAGGCGGTTTAGGCGAAGACGTGAAAAACCAGGCGAACACCATATGCGCGCATATGGCGGAAAAGGCTTCAGGCACTTACCGGCTTTTGTTCGTTCCCGGACAGCTGTCACAAGGCGCCTATTCATCTATTATTGAAGAACCTTCCGTAAAAGAGGTGCTTCAGACGATTAAATCAGCGAGTATGCTCATTCACGGAATCGGCGAAGCTAGAACAATGGCGGAGCGAAGAAACACACCTTTGGAAGATTTGAAGAAAATAGATGACAATCATGCGGTGACAGAGGCATTCGGCTACTACTTTAATGCGGACGGAGAAGTCGTTCACAAGGTGCATTCAGTCGGAATGCAGCTCGATGACCTCGATGCCATTCCCGACATTATCGCGGTAGCGGGCGGATCATCAAAAGCAGAAGCAATCGAAGCATATTTTAAAAAGCAGCGAAACACGGTTCTCGTCACGGACGAAGGAGCCGCAAAGAAGTTATTAAGGGATAACAGTCCCTCAATATAAATATCTCTCACTTATTAAAAGGAGGAAATAATCATGGCAGTAAAAGTCGGTATTAACGGTTTTGGTCGTATTGGACGTAACGTATTCCGCGCAGCATTAAACAATCCTGAAGTTGAGGTAGTGGCGGTTAACGATTTAACAGACGCTAACATGCTTGCTCATCTTTTACAATATGATTCCGTACACGGAAAATTAGACGCAGAAGTTAAAGTTGACGGCAGCAACCTTGTTGTTAACGGCAAAACAATCGAAGTTTCTGCTGAGCGCGATCCTGCGAAACTCAGCTGGGGCAAACAAGGCGTTGAAATCGTAGTTGAATCTACTGGTTTCTTCACAAAACGCGCAGACGCTGCGAAACATTTAGAAGCCGGCGCGAAAAAAGTCATCATCTCTGCACCTGCTAACGAAGAAGATATCACAATCGTTATGGGTGTTAACGAAGATAAATACGATGCGGCTAACCACGATGTTATCTCTAACGCATCTTGCACAACAAACTGCCTTGCGCCGTTTGCAAAAGTACTTAACGACAAATTCGGCATCAAACGCGGTATGATGACAACTGTTCACTCTTACACAAATGATCAGCAAATCCTTGATCTTCCGCACAAAGACTACCGTCGTGCGCGTGCAGCAGCTGAAAACATCATCCCAACATCAACTGGTGCTGCTAAAGCAGTTTCTCTAGTTCTTCCTGAACTAAAAGGCAAACTGAACGGCGGAGCTATGCGTGTGCCGACTCCAAACGTTTCTCTTGTTGACTTAGTTGCTGAACTTAACAAAGACGTAACGGTTGAAGACGTAAACGCAGCTCTTAAAGAAGCGGCTGAAGGCGATCTTAAAGGAATCCTTGGCTACAGCGAAGAGCCATTAGTATCCGGAGACTACAACGGCAATGCTAACTCTTCTACAATCGATGCTCTTTCTACAATGGTTATGGAAGGCAGCATGGTAAAAGTAATCTCTTGGTACGATAACGAAAGCGGCTACTCTAACCGCGTTGTTGACCTTGCAGCTTACATCGCAAAACAAGGTCTTTAATTCATAGCTCCCGGAAAGGGCCGGACTTGGTTCTTTCGGACAGAAACGCTATAATGAAAGCGGACAAGGGAAGGGGACGGACTCCCTTTCCCTTTTTCCATGAGAACCGGCTTTCAGAAAGCGCCGGATTGCTGCAGAACGTCCGCGTTTTGCAGTTTCAGCGGCACTTTCGTTTTCTCAGCCGCCTGCCCTGGCTCAGAAGACGATCTGCCCCGTGCCCGGAAGCTGCAATCTGCCCCGCGGCGGAAGCATCATAAGGCGGTTTCACGTTTCACGTTTTTCGTGCTATGCAAACCATTTTGAAGGAGGATCTCCTAAGGCATGAATAAAAAAACAGTAAAAGACATCGACGTAAAAGGCAAAGTCGTATTCTGCCGCGTTGACTTTAACGTTCCAATGAAAGACGGGGAAGTAACAGACGATACTCGTATCCGCGCTGCGCTTCCGACAATCAAACACCTTGCAGACCAAGGCGCGAAAGTCCTTCTTGCGAGCCACTTAGGCCGCCCGAAAGGCGAAGTGGTTGAGGAGCTTCGTTTAACTCCTGTCGCTGCACGCTTAGGCGAACTGCTTGGCAAAGAAGTGAAAAAAGCAGATGAAGCTTACGGTGATGCTGTAAAAGCACAAATTTCTGATATGAAGGACGGAGACGTTCTTGTATTGGAAAACGTACGTTTCTACCCTGGCGAAGAGAAAAATGATCCTGAGCTTGCTAAAGCATTTGCTGAGCTTGCGGATGTATATGTCAATGACGCATTCGGTGCTGCCCACCGTGCTCACGCATCTACAGCCGGAATTGCCGAGCATCTCCCGGCGGTTGCAGGATTCCTGATGGAAAAAGAGCTTGATGTACTTGGAAAAGCGGTGTCTAACCCTGACCGCCCGTTCACGGCAATCATCGGCGGAGCGAAAGTAAAAGACAAAATCGGCGTCATCGAAAGTCTGCTTGATAAAGTGGACAACCTGATCATCGGCGGAGGTCTTGCTTACACATTCGTTAAAGCGCTTGGCTATGAAGTCGGTAAATCTCTTCTTGAAGAAGATAAAGTCGAGCTTGCAAAATCATTCATGGACCGCGCGAAAGAAAAAGGCGTTAAATTCTATATGCCGGAAGACGTTCTCGTTGCTGATGATTTCTCTAACGATGCAAACGTTCAAATCGTGCCGATCTCTGAGATTCCAAGTGATTTAGAAGCCATCGACATTGGTACGAAAACACGCGAAACGTATGCTGACGTTATCAAAAACAGCAAACTTGTCGTGTGGAACGGACCGATGGGCGTATTCGAAATCGACTTGTTCGCTCAAGGCACAAAAGCGGTTGCAGAAGCATTGGCAGAGGCTAATGATACATACTCTGTCATCGGCGGAGGAGACTCTGCGGCAGCCGTTGAAAAATTCGGCCTTGCTGACAAAATGAGCCACATCTCAACAGGCGGCGGCGCATCCCTTGAATTCATGGAAGGCAAAGAGCTTCCAGGGGTAGCTGCACTGAACGATAAATAAAACTGCTATAAGGAAGTGGAACAGATGAGAAAACCAATTATAGCCGGTAACTGGAAAATGAACAAAACACTCGGCGAGGCTGTCAGCTTCGTTGAAGAAGTGAAATCTTCCATTCCAGCAGCAGACAAAGCGGAAGCCGTTGTTTGCGCACCAGCGCTTTTCTTAGAAAAGCTGACTTCTGCTGTTAAAGGAACTGACTTAAAAGTCGGCGCCCAAAACATGCATTTTGAAGAAAACGGTGCGTTCACAGGCGAAATCAGCCCGGTCGCTCTGAAAGACCTTGGCGTGGATTACTGCGTCATCGGCCACTCTGAGCGCCGTGAAATGTTCGCTGAAACAGATGAAACTGTTAACAAAAAAGCGCATGCCGCTTTCAAACACGGCATTGTGCCGATCATTTGCGTAGGTGAAACGCTTGAAGAGCGCGAAGCCGGAAAAACAAATGATCTTGTTGCCGATCAAGTGAAAAAAGGTCTTGCGGGTCTTTCTGAAGAGCAAGTTGCTGCTTCCGTTATTGCGTACGAGCCAATCTGGGCAATCGGAACAGGCAAATCTTCTACAGCGAAAGACGCTAACGACGTCTGCGCGCATATCCGTAAAGTCGTTGCTGAAAGCTTCAGCCAGGAAACTGCTGACAAGCTCCGCATTCAATACGGCGGCAGCGTAAAACCTGCAAATATTAAAGAATATATGGCAGAGTCCGATATTGACGGTGCTTTGGTCGGCGGCGCAAGCCTTGAACCGCAGTCATTCGTTCAATTATTGGAGGAAGGTCAATATGAGTAAAAAACCAGCTGCACTCATCATTCTTGATGGGTTCGGATTACGCAATGAAACAGTCGGAAACGCAGTCGCACAAGCGAAAAAACCGAATTTCGACCGTTATTGGAACCAATACCCTCATCAGACGCTGACGGCATCAGGCGAAGCAGTCGGACTGCCTGAAGGACAGATGGGGAACTCTGAGGTCGGACATTTGAATATCGGCGCAGGACGTATTGTGTACCAAAGCTTAACACGCGTGAACGTTGCCATCCGCGAAGGCGAATTCGAACGCAATCAAACGTTCCTTGACGCCATCAAAAACGCGAAAGACAACGGCAAAGCGTTGCACCTGTTCGGTCTTCTTTCTGACGGGGGCGTACACAGTCACATCAATCATTTATTCGCCCTGCTCAAGCTTGCGAAAAGTGAAGGGCTGACGAAGGTGTATATCCACGGTTTCCTCGACGGCCGCGATGTAGGTCCGCAAACGGCGAAAACTTACATTCAGCAGCTGAATGAGCAGATCGAAGAAATCGGCGTCGGCGAAATCGCCAGCATTTCCGGACGCTACTACTCCATGGACCGCGACAAACGCTGGGATCGTGTAGAAAAAGCGTACCGCGCAATGGCTTACGGTGAAGGCCCGTCTTACCGCAGCGCGATGGATGTCGTCGACGATTCTTATGCGAACGGCATTCATGATGAATTCGTCATTCCGTCCGTCATCACAAAAGAAAACGGTGAACCCGTTGCGAAAATTCATGACGGCGATTCTGTGATTTTCTATAATTTCAGACCTGACCGCGCCATCCAGATTTCGAACACGTTTACCAACAAAGATTTCCGCGATTTCGACCGCGGTGAACATCATCCGAAAAACCTGTATTTCGTCTGCCTGACTCACTTCAGTGAATCTGTTGACGGATATGTGGCTTTTAAACCGGTAAACCTTGACAATACGGTTGGTGAAGTATTAGCACAGCACGGGTTAAAACAGCTTCGCATTGCAGAAACTGAAAAGTATCCGCACGTTACGTTCTTTATGAGCGGCGGCCGCGAAGAAGAATTCCCGGGCGAAGAGCGCATCCTTATTAACTCGCCGAAGGTCGCGACATATGACCTGAAGCCTGAAATGAGTGCGTATGAAGTGAAGGATGCTCTTGTAAAAGAAATCGCGGCTGACAAGCATGACGCGATCATCCTGAACTTTGCAAACCCTGACATGGTCGGCCACTCCGGAATGGTCGAACCGACGATTAAAGCAATTGAAGCAGTGGACGAGTGCTTAGGCGAAGTGGTTGACGCCATCATCGCCAAAGGCGGACATGCCATCATTACCGCTGATCACGGTAATGCAGACATTCTGATTACAGAATCAGGCGAACCGCACACTGCCCATACGACAAACCCAGTCCCTGTCATTGTGACGAAAGAAGGCGTGACGCTGCGCGAAGGCGGAATCCTAGGCGACCTTGCACCAACGTTATTAGACCTTCTCGGTGTTGAAAAACCGAAAGAAATGACCGGAACATCTTTAATTCAAAAATAAGCGTAAATCAAAAGGAGAGACAAAACTCATGCCATACATTGTTGATGTTTATGCACGCGAAGTCCTTGACTCCCGCGGCAACCCGACAGTTGAAGTTGAAGTATATACAGAAACAGGAGCTTTCGGCCGCGCATTAGTGCCAAGCGGAGCTTCTACAGGCGAATACGAAGCGGTTGAGCTTCGTGACGGCGACAAAGACCGTTACCTTGGAAAAGGCGTGTTAACTGCTGTTAACAACGTAAACGAAATCATTTCTCCAGAGCTTCTCGGCTTTGATGTAACAGAACAAAACGCAATCGATCAGCTTTTAATCGAGCTTGACGGAACTGAAAACAAAGGCAAACTCGGTGCGAACGCAATCCTTGGCGTATCTATGGCTTGTGCACGCGCAGCTGCTGATTTCTTACAGATCCCTCTTTATCAGTACCTTGGAGGCTTCAACTCAAAAACGCTTCCTGTACCGATGATGAACATCGTAAACGGCGGAGAGCATGCTGACAACAACGTAGACATTCAAGAATTCATGATTATGCCTGTAGGCGCGCCTAACTTCCGTGAAGCGCTTCGCATGGGCGCTCAAATCTTCCACAGCCTGAAATCAGTTCTTTCTGCTAAAGGCATGAACACAGCTGTAGGTGACGAAGGCGGATTCGCTCCGAACCTTGGTTCTAACGAAGAAGCGCTTCAAACAATCGTTGAAGCAATCGAAAAAGCCGGCTTCAAACCTGGCGAAGAAGTGAAACTTGCTATGGATGCTGCATCTTCTGAGTTCTACAACAAAGAAGACGGCAAATACCATCTGTCTGGCGAAGGCGTTGTGAAAACATCTGCTGAAATGGTTGACTGGTATGAAGAAATGGTTTCTAAATACCCAATCATCTCTATCGAAGACGGACTTGACGAAAACGACTGGGAAGGCCACAAACTTCTTACAGAGCGTCTTGGCAAAAAAGTTCAGCTTGTCGGTGACGACCTTTTCGTTACAAACACGAAAAAGCTTGCTGAAGGTATTAAAAACGGCGTAGGCAACTCTATCCTGATCAAAGTAAACCAAATCGGTACATTGACTGAAACATTCGATGCGATCGAAATGGCGAAACGCGCAGGCTACACTGCTGTTATCTCTCACCGTTCTGGTGAAACTGAAGACAGCACAATCGCTGACATCGCTGTGGCAACGAACGCAGGACAAATCAAAACAGGTGCTCCGTCCCGTACGGACCGTGTTGCGAAATACAACCAGCTTCTTCGCATCGAAGATCAGTTGGCTGAAACTGCTCAATACCACGGTATCAACTCTTTCTATAACTTGAATAAGTAATCAAAGGCCGCCGGGAGATATTCTCCCGGCGTTTTTTTATGCTTCCGGGCTTTTCCCTCCTTTTTCATCATCTTCATTTGGTCAATTATATTCATTTTCCTCCTTTTTAAAGGAATCAGTGTTCATGAATCGAAAGGGAAGAGGTGTTACTAAGAGGAGGGATTAAGATGAAATTTTCATTCATGTCAGCCGCGGTGGCAGCGAGCGTCATATGGGGCGCAGCTGCCGGGCCGCTGTCCGAAATTCACGCACATTCAACAATGACGGAGCCGGTTTTTGATGCCGATGAGGCATTGGACACCATGCGTGATCTGAGTGAAACCATCGGACCGCGGGAAACAGGAACGGCTAAAGAAAAAGAAGCGGCTGAATACATATCGAATCGCCTGAAGGCTCAGGGCGCCGCTGTCAAAGTACAGACATTTCAATTGAAAAAGTACTTTTCAGGTTCAGTCACAGCAGGAGATCATGAATTCCCGCTCCGCTCCGCTGATCAATCCGCTGTTAAAAAAGAGCTCAGAATAGAAGGCGGAATTTTTGACGGCGGCTTCGGATTGCGAAATGACGTAACAGGAGCCAAGGGAAAGATCGCAGTGATACGTGAAGGAAAGATTCCTGTTTCTGAAAAAGTAAAGCATGCCGAACAAGCGGGAGCCAAGGCAGTCATCATTTATAACCAGAAAACAAAACCGCTCGCTGTCCGCCCGCACAGCGGGAAAGAAACATCGATACCGGCAGCGGGTATGAAAAAAGAAGACGGTGAAGCATTGCTGCAAGAAAAGCAGGCAGTCATCCAGTTTAAAGACTATAAAAACCGCACCTCACAAAACATCATAGGTACGCGTAAAGCGGCACAGGCCAATCCTTCTTCTGCTGACATTATTTATGTCACAGCGCATTATGACAGCGTAAATGGGGCGCCCGGAGCGGACGATAACGCCTCAGGCACATCAGCTGTTTTGGAAATAAGCAAGCAGTTTACACACATCCCGAAAGACAAAGAAATCCGCTTTATCCTGTTCGGTGCAGAAGAATTATGGTCTGCGGGTTCATCTTATTACGTCAGTACACTCACGAACAATGAAAGAAAGCACAGCCAAGCCAACTTTAATGCCGATATGATTGCGACGGACTGGAAAGAAGCCAGTCAAATGTGTATCACCACTCCCGACGGCCGGGAAAACCCGAGTGTCCGCTATGCTGAAAAAGCTGCTGAAAAATCCCGGCTGGTCAAGCCAAGCCTGATTCAGCTCGGTTACTCAGACCATGTCTCTTTTTATGAAGCGGGGATTCCGTCGGCTAACTGGATTTGGCTCAGCCCCGATACAAATGAGCCCGGGCCTTGGTATCACACCGAGAAGGATGATATGAAGCACGTCAGCAAAGAACGATTAGAAAAAGCGGGAGCGCTCGTTTCCGCTGCTGTAACTGAGGCAGTGAAAGAATAAAAAAAACAGGCTTCGGCCTGTTTTTTTTATTGTTTTCAGTATATTCATTCAATTGGGGGAGATTTTCTTACTTGTTACCAAATAAGTACCATTTAACAGGATTTTATTTTATAAATAAAAGAAAAATAAATAGATAATACCCAATTCACAAAAGGATATAAAACTCATTTATCAAATTTTTACTTTTGTTATAATTGCGATATCGATCGATATTTGTTTTAAATTGTAAAAAACAATACTCTTTCTAATCTATTAGGGGGCGAAAAATGAATACTGTCACAAAGGAAGCCAGCAACCTCGATCAAAAACGGCTGTTACATCTGATTGAAACAAAGCAGGCGATAGTAGGCGTGTTAGGCATGGGATATGTGGGATTCCCTCTTGCGCTGGAATGTGTCGATAAAGGATACAGCGTTATCGGATTCGACAAAAACAGTGAAAAGATTTCCTTGTTAGCCGCAGGAAGCAGCCATATTCAAGATATAGAGGACGATAGACTGAACGCTGCTTTACAAACAAAACGATTTCAAGTCAGTGCCGACATGTCGCTCATCCAAAAATGCGACATCATTGTGATATGTGTGCCGACACCCCTGGACAAAAAAGATAAGATCCCCGATTTAACCTACATCGACAGTGCAGTTGACAGCATGATTGCTTATGGAAGGCAGCATCAGCTTTTAATTTTAGAAAGCACTACTTATCCTGGAACGACGAAAAAAAAGATTGCCGACAGAATGGCATCAAGCCGCGGCATGAAAATAGGAAAAGACTTTTTTACGGCTTATTCACCGGAAAGAATCGATCCGGGCAACAGTCAATATGAAGTATCAGATATTCCTAAAGTAGTCGGCGGGATTACACAGACTTGCACAGAACTCGCCTCAGCATTTTACAGCACCATCGTTACCAGCATTCACCCGGTCACCTCACCTGAAGTAGCTGAAACAGCTAAACTCCTGGAGAATACCTATCGTTATGTCAATATAGCTCTTATTAATGAAATGGCGCTTAACTGCCGTGAACTCGACATTGATATATGGGAAGTCATCTGCGCGGCGGACACGAAGCCGTTCGGTTTTCAAAAATTTATCCCGGGCCCCGGGGTCGGAGGCCATTGTATCCCGATTGATCCTTTTTACTTCAAATGGATTGCGAATGAAAAAGGGCTGCAGACCAAATTAATTGACCTGGCGGACGAAATCAATTCCCGCATGCCGATTTCTGTCTCTGATTATGCCGTGAAACTGGCGGGCAAAGACAAATGCAGCATGTTAATAATAGGCGCCGCCTACAAAAAAAACACAAATGATCCCCGGGAATCTTCGGTGTTTACGATCATGGAAGAATTGATGCGTAAGGGATGCACGATTGATTATCACGATCCGTTTATCAGCGAGATCCGTTTGAATGACGGCAGCCGCAAACAATCTGTCCCTTTCACAAAAGAACAAATCAATCAATACGACGTCATCATCATTCACACAGACCACGATGTGATTGACTACAGTATTTTGAGGGATGCCTCACCGATTATCTTTGACACAAGAAATGTATGCAGGGAAAAATCAGCTGACAATTGCAGGGTTGTCACTTTATAGGAGGGAACGGTCATTAGTAATCGATTTATCTCTTTTCACAGACCTGATATGACAAACGAAGAAATCGCAAGCGTCACCGAAACCATTCAATCGGGCTGGATTTCGAAAGGCCCGAAGGTAATCGATTTTGAAAAAAAACTGGGAGAATATATTGGAGCCGAACACGTCATCAGCTGTAATTCAGGCACTGCTGCCTTACATATGGCTTTATTGGCGCTCGGGGTGGGAGAAGGCGATGAAGTCATCGTGCCGAGTTTCACATTCTGTTCCAGTGTAAATGTTATCCTGCATGCCGGAGCCGTTCCTGTGTTTGCGGATATATGCGAGAAAAGTCTATGTGCAGATCCTGAGGATGTCAGGAAGAAAATAACGCCGCGTACAAAAGCGGTTATTGCGGTTCACTTTGCAGGCTACCCGGCTGATCTGGAAAACTTGCAGTCCATTTGTAAAGAACACGGATTGTACCTGATTGAAGATGCCGCTCATGCGCTGGGAACAAAATATAACGGCAGCATGATCGGCACCCACGGCGATGCCGTGTGCTTCAGCTTTTACGCCACCAAAAATATAACGACCGGTGAAGGCGGAGCCCTCGTCATGAAAGACGGACAGGCCGCGGAAAGAGCGAGACTGTACGGCTGGCACGGGATCACCAAAAACGCCTGGAACCGTTACGGTGAAAAAGGCAGCTGGAGATACGACGTTTTATTGCCGGGATTTAAATATAATATGACGGATATTCAGGCCGCTCTCGGTCTGGTTCAATTGAAACGCGCAAATGAAATTCAAGAGAAACGGGAGCAGATCGCTCAATTTTATGTGCGTGAACTGTCCGGCCAACCCGACAAAGCGGGGCTTCCGCTTTCTGACATTCCAACCGGCACAACGCACTCATGGCATTTATTTATTTTGCGGATACGAGAAAACGGCAGCATGGACAGAGATTTGTTTATTGAGAAAATGAAAGAAAAACAGATCGGGCTGAGCGTGCACTTTATTCCCGTGCATATGCATCCTTACTATCAAAAACATTTTCCTGCTGAGCTGCCGGTAACTGAACGTGTTTTCCGTGAGATCGTATCACTGCCTATTTACAGCCAGTTATCAGAAGAGGATTGCAGTTATATTGTAAAGTCTGTAAAAGAAGTTTTGACTATCAGCCAGGAGGTTGGATCATGAAGAATATTGCGATTATCGGAGGAGCCGGTTTTATCGGAAGCGAGCTGGCGTCATTATTACAGTCTAAAGGGTACCGAACCATTATTGCAGACCAAAAGAAGCCGGATTTTGACACTGAATTCCGCCAAACGGATATCCTTGACCGGACGTCTCTTAGAGAATCACTGCGGGGAGCGGATGCGGTTGTCCATTTGGCGGCAATGGTCGGAGTGGACAGCTGCCGAAGCAATGAAGAAGACGTCATACGGGTCAATTTTGAAGGAACGAAAAACGTCACCGAGGTATGCCGGGAATTGGGAATCGGCACTCTGCTTTTCTCATCGAGCTCAGAAGTGTTCGGCGATTCACCTGATTTTCCATATACCGAGACAAGCCGAAAACTTCCGAAATCGGCTTACGGAAAAGCCAAACTGCGATCAGAGGAATATTTGAGAGAACAGGCTTCCGATGAACTTCATATCCGGGTCGTCCGGTACTTTAATGTATACGGGCCGAAACAGCGCAAAGATTTTGTCATCAACAAGTTTTTCAGTCTGGCCGAGAAGGGCTCTGAACTTCCTCTTTACGGAGACGGCGGACAAATACGATGCTTCAGCTATATCAGTGATATCGTCACCGGGACTTACCTCGCGCTCGTTCATGAAGGAGCCGTCTTTGAAGACTTCAATATCGGCAACGACCAGCCGATCACGATCAAAGAATTGGCTGAGAAAGTCAATGTGCTCTCAGGCAGAGAGAAGGATAACTATCAGTTTAAAAAGCTCGGTGAAGACGGCGTGAGAGGAAAAGACATTGAAATTTTTAAACGGGCGCCGTCAATCGAGAAGGCGAAACGTTTACTCGGTTACGATCCGAAAGTAAGTCTGAATGAAGGCCTGGAGATCATAAAAGATGAAAGACAAAAGCACAAGCTTTCACTTTCCTAAAAACCCGGAAGTGGTCAAATATCCCGTTTATCCCGGACAGCTTTCCTTCAGGAACCGTCTGCGCGCGGTGAAGCACTTGCTTACTGCCGGACAAAGCGGACTGACTGAAAAACTGGAAAAACGGTATGGAAAAGGGGTGGTGCTGACCTCCAGCGGCAGTGCGGCATTGGTGCTCGCCTTAACATATTCGGGAGCCGGGCCGGGAAAAGAAGTGATTTTCTCATCCTTCAGCTGTCCGAATGTTATTGATGCCGTGCTCCAATCCGGTGCGACACCTGTTTTTGCACAGTTGGAGGAGCATCTTTCCTTATCGTTTGAGGATGTCAAAAAAAAAGCGACGCGGCAGACATGTGCGATTATCCTCACGCATGTATACGGCCGGAGAGAAAATACCGCCATTATTGATTGGGCGAAGGAACACGGTATTTTTGTCATTGATGATGCCGCTCAAGCCATGTTTACAAAACAAGCGGATACCTATGCCGGCGGTTTGGGCGATTTCGGTGTTCTAAGCTTTGGTCCGTCAAAACCGCTTGCGAGTATCGGAGGCGGCGCGTTAATCGCGCCGGAAGAATTACTGCGGCAGAACGCAGCTCCCCCGATGGAGCGGCGCGGCCAGGTGGCAGATGACTATCGATCCTATATCAAAAATCAAAGAATACAAGCTGTAATGAAGCTGAAACGGCATCATCCCCTTTCATATATTTATAGGAAAGCGGGCATCATGCCTTCCATGAAAGCCACAAAGCTCGAAACGCTGCCGGATAAACCGGCTGTTATACCGGTGCTGCGTATGCATCCGGCAAGGGAAGCCATTATTGACGATCAGTTCTCACGGATTGATCAGCTTGTAACAGCTTCGCTCCGTAACTTACAAGCGGCGGAAGCAATCTTTACGAAGGCGGAAGAGACATACGGCATAAAGATGATCCTGCCTCATGAAGGGGAACACCTGAATTATTTAACGATTGTATTTCCCCGGGATGAAGAGCGGTACGAGTGTTCCGTTTATTTAGCCGAGAGAGGAATTCAAACATGCTGGAACTATTTTCCCCTCGGACGCATTCCCATTTATGAAACATATGCGGAGGATGGAGAGGAAGATCCGCTTTGGAAAAGGGTTCTTTCTCTGCCGTTTAAAATGCCTCTTCAAAAGGAGCAAATCAGATATATAGCCGAATCCGTTTTATCATATGCTGAGCAAAAGAATAAGACTGAATAGTGGTGATATCGATGGAAAAAACAGCAGTATGCACGAGCCGCGAGGCATGGGATCGGGCCGCTGACATGTATCAGGCGGGACTGTTTCAAAGCTATGATTGGGGGACTCTTATGGAAGAGCTCCCAGGCACATCATTTCATCCTGTCAGACTGACAACGGACGGAGGACAAGTGATCTATCTGCCGCTTTTTGAACAGAATGGCGTATTATCCGGCAATATGATCGGATACGGCGGCGTTATTTCAGATCGTCCCATCTCATTTGAATGGCTTCAAAATGAAATTCATGCCATCTTCGGCCAAAACATATCCCGTATGCTGCTGCCATACGGTCAGACTTCTTTTACAGAAGAAATCGGAGATACGTGGACGGAGAAGACGACGCGGATCCTTTCGCTTCCGGACACGTTTGACGAACTTTGGACGGGCATTTCCGGAAAAGCCCGGACGGCAGTCAGGTATGCTGAAAAAGAGAACGTTGTCACCTGTCAGATCGGGCAGGATGAATTGGGAGCATTTTATGAACTTTATAAAGAGCATACGGCGGCAATCGGCGCGGCTTATGTGCTGAGTCAAAGCTTTTTTCAAAAGCTGCTTGACAATTTTTCAGACCGGATGTTTTGGATCGGAGCATACCAGGAGCAAACGCTGATCAGCAGCAGTATTTTTCTCTTTGACCGCTCCCATTTCTATTATTGGCAGAATGTTAACAGCCCTGCGGGGAAAAAAGCGCAGGCCTCTTACTTATTGATGCGTGACGCCCTGCAATTCGCCATTTGCCGCAAACTTCAATGGGCTGATTTTGGCTATTCACACAGTAAAGAAATCGCGAGACCTAAACGATATTGGGGAGCTGAAGAAAAACAATGCCGACTTTTTACGAAACCGGAGTGAAAACAATAAGCGGCCATCAATCCAGTTATCTGCCGTGGTACGGTTTTTTTGAAAAAATGTATAAGTCGGATCTGTTTGCCATTCATGACACGGCTCAATTTGAGAAAAAAGGATTTCTCAACCGCAACAGAATCAAAACGCCGCAAGGCCCCAGATGGCTGACGGTGCCTTTGCAGATGAAACAATATAAAGACATAGAGCTTCGGCATATGAAAATCGATCAGACACAGGATTGGCGGAAAAAACATTGGATGGCAATAAAAATGAACTATGCGAAAGCCCCGTATTTTGAGAGATATCAGTCTTTTTTTCAAGATGTCTATCAGCGGGAGTGGGAATATCTCCATGATTTGAATATGCACATTATTGATTTTTTCCGAAAAGAGCTCCGTATTGAAACGCCGATCTGTTATGTTTCTGAGCTTGAATGCCGAAAAGAGAAAAAAAGCGATTTTGTTTTAGCGCTTTGTCAGGAGCTGGGGGCGGACCGTTATTATTCAGGCAGTCAAGGTTCCGACTATTTAATAGAAAGCGATTTTGAAAGAGACGGAATTATCATTGAGTATCAGCAGATCAGGCATTTTGACTATCCTCAATTATTCGGGGAGCATATTCCTCATCTTTCCATGCTTGATATGCTGATGAACTGCGGGGCAGAAACAGCCGAAGTGTTAGTCAAAGGAGGTCAATATGATGAAAGTAATGGTATTTGCAGCGCATCCCGACGATGAAATTATCGGCGTCGGCGGCACACTCGCCAAACATGTCCGCCAAGGTGACAGCGTGTCGGCGGTCATTATGGCGGAAGGCAAATCATCAAGAAAAACCGATTATGAGAAGCCTGAAGAGTCCGTTATGCAGCATTCTAATCAAGAAACAGAACAGGCGCTCAGCACTCTCGGCATCCATGATTTTGTCAGGCTGAACCTTCCTGATAACAGAATGGATTCAATGGATTTGCTGGATGTCGTGAAGGAAGCGGAGAAACAAATCAGCCGTTTTCAGCCAGACATTGTGTATACCCAGTACGGCGGGGATATTAACATTGACCACTCCGTCGTATTCAGAGCGGTCATGACGGCAACCCGTCCGCTTCCCGGCCATACGGTAAAAAGGGTTTTTGCCTATGAAACATTGTCTTCGACGGAATGGAATTACTGTCAGAAGGATCAGTTCCATGCCAACTTCTTCGTTAATATTGAAGATGAGCTTGAAACGAAATTGAAATCGATGGCATGTTACGGTTCCGAGCTCAGGGACTTCCCTCATCCCCGCTCTTTGCAGGCGATCGAACATAATGCCCATGTGTGGGGGGCAAAAGCGGGTTTTGCGGCTGCGGAAGCGTTTATGCTTGTGAGAGGAACATGGTGACTGTCTTATGATTGCACAAATTCCGTTTTTCGGACTTGATCCGAAGCAGATTGATGAAAAATGGGTGGAAGCGGGATACGGTCTGGAAGCGAATATTTTTGACGGCCGCTCCTTTAGTGAAGCGGATTATCTCAAAACATTCAATCAGACGCTGCAATATGCAAAACAGCTTGATCCTTCATTATTGACGCTGCATTTCCCGACAGATCATGCCGATTATGTGCATGAAGATCACATCAAAAAACAGCTTTATCACTTTGCAGAGCTCGCTGTGAAATACGGTGCCAAAGGCATAACCGTTCATGCGAATCAATTTATGACGGTTGAGGAATTTCAAGTCTATGACCTGGAAGGAAACCGTAAAAAAATCATTGAATTTTTCGCGGAGTTTGATGAGCAGCTGAAAGGGACGGACATTTGGATCGGCGTGGAGAACCTTCCGATCATCGGGAATCTGGGAGAGGATTTTGATCCGATTTTCATTTATCCTGAAGATTTTACAGAACTGGTTCAGCTGGATCTGAAGCATGTCGGCATTACGTGGGATCTGTGCCATTGGGCGATTACCTATCAGACTCACTTGTCTTCTGCGCTTATGTTCAGAAATGACCGGCTGAGATACCCGGATTTCTTTCAGTTTCTCTCGATAAAAGAGAGCATTAAACATTATCACTTCAGCTCGTTTCGCCAGCTTGCGTTCCCTCATGGCGGAGTCCGCTGTTTTGAGGGCCGGCATCCGCGTGAAGGGACAATCGCAGAAGAGCTGCTCAGGCGGGCTGCCGATACATTGCAGGAACTTTATCGGAATCAAGATACCGGCATTGTATTTGAGGTGATGGAAAAGGATTATACCGAAAGACAGGAATCATGGAGAACGCTGGAATGGTTCGGCGGTGTTTCTGATGAACAGGATCAAAAAAGAGCCTGAAATGACGTACCGAACACCGAACTATGCAAAGCTTTGGTGTGCACAGGTGTTTTCCTCCGCAGCGGACGGGGTCTGGCTCATTGCACTGCCGCTGTTAGTGTTAGAATTGACCGGCAGTAAAATTCTTGTCGGCGTTATTTCTTTTATCGAACTCGTTCCGTTAACATTTGGCGTGCTGGCGGGACCGCTGATTGATCGATTCCGAAAAAAGCCGATCTTGTATGTGTGCAATACGGGCCGGGCCGTCATTATGATCCTCTTGGCTGTGCTCAGCGCGAACGATTTATTAACCGTGTGGATAGCCGGAGTGTGCGCCTTTTGTTTATCTCTGCAATCCATGTTGTTTGCGCCCGCGAAAGTCGCGATCATTCCGCTGCTCGTCCGCAAACGGCATCTTGATCAGGCGACATCTCTGATCAATACGAGTGATTTGATCGGCCTCATTGTCGGAAAGTTGATCAGCGGTATCATGATTGCGGCGATTCCCTTCGGATTACTGTTTGCCATAAACGGAACTGCTTTTTTTATCTCCGCGGTATTGATCGCATTTATCCGTATTTCAGAACAGCCCGGTGTAAAAAGCAACGGGGCTGAAGATATGAAGGCCGGCTGGAGAATGCTGAAAGGAAATGCGGCGTGGATGACATCAGTCGGGTATTTTTTCGTCGTGAACCTCGTCATTGCCGGTTTGATTTCAGTAATGGGGCCGATTCTTGCTGTCGAACGTTTTCAGCAGAACTATTCTGTATGGTTTGCCGTTATGTATTCCATGTTTCAGGCGGGGATGCTTTTGGGCAATCTGGCCGTATTTTTCAAATGGAATACAAAACGTCTCAACAGGCTGTACCCGCGGACGTTAACGGCAGCAGGACTGCTCATTATGGTGCTGTTTCTTCCGCTTCACGGGTTTGAGTGCATCATCTTCTTGGTTCTTGGCATTATCATCTCGTATATTGATGTGCAAACGGTGCTGTATTTTCAGAAGACGGTTCCGGCCGCATATTTCGGAAGAGTCTTTGCACTGATTTTTTCAATTGTAAAAATGGGTGAACCGCTGTCGGCGGCTGTTTACACAGGGCTTTTGCTGTTGATGAATGCGGACTATGTTTTTGCGGCGGTCGGACTGACCCTTACGATCGTTTTTGCTATTTTTTCAGTCAGACAGGGGAGTCAAAGAAATACAGAGAAACAAGCGGATCACTCCGTCTGAACCCTATATGAAGGGGCGCCGATTATCAGCCGGCGCCCCTTTTTATCATAAATCCAAATAAAGCCTTATCATATCCCGGCATTGAATGCCGTTTTCAAAAATATCTTCATCATAATGTCTGACAAAAAAATCATGGTCGACAGCCTGAATGCGGAATCCGCATTTTTGATAGAGTGACAGCTGATGAATGCTGGAGTTTCCGGTGCCGATTTCAATCGTGTCAGCTCCCGATTGTTTTGCTTTTTCAATGGCATCCCGCACCAGCTGCTTTCCAAACCCTCTGTTCTGCAGAGATTCTTTTACCGCGATGTTTACGATTTCTATGGTTTTCGGCCTTGTTTGCAATAAGACGTAAACCCCTGCAAGCTCGTCTGACGTCCAAGCCGTATAGCATTCGCCTCTGGCAAGATAATCATCGACAATTTCCCTTGACGGATCGGCCAGCAGCAATAATTCATACAGCGCTTCATCCCGCTCTGCCGCTTTTCGGATGCTCAGTTTTTGCATGTCCGTTTCTCCTCCTTCATTGTGATCGGCAGCTATTTTTTCAAAATAACTCCAAAATCATTCTACTTTATTATAAAATATGAAACATAGGAAAAGTTATACAAGTTTTGCAGATTGAATAGGAGGAAAGTCATGTTTTTTTGTAAATATTGCGGCCGACAGAATAATGAAGAGGCGCATTTCTGTAAAGAATGCGGAAAGCCGATCGGGAAAGGAAGCCGGCTGGAGCGGCAGGCGGCTGAATCCGCATCACAGCCGAGAAAGCCGATCCCTAAAAAAACGCTCTTCTTATGGGGAAGCATCGCCGCAGCGCTGATCTTATTGATTGCCGCATATAAAACCGGAGCCTGGCTGACATCTGAAAAAAGGCTCACGGATCAATTCGAACAGGCGGTTCATGACGGGGATACGAAAAAGCTCGCAGCCCTTCTCACTCCTTCAGACAAAAAATTGAAGCTGAATGAGACCAATGTCAAACCGCTCCTTGCATACGCAAAGAAACACGGTGAACTGCTGGAATCGCTTCGCGGCCATTCATCTGAAAAAGATGCGGTATACGTCAAAAAAGAGGGAAAAACCCTTCTCTTGTTCGACCATTATGAACTGAAAGTCGATCCGGTTTATTTCCGCATCACCAGCAATTATAAAGGCGCCGATCTTTATATCAACAGCGAGAAAATCGGTACGGTCAAAAAAGCTGATGAAGTCCAAACATTCGGTCCGTATGCACCCGGTGTCTATACGGCGGAAGCCAAGCTTCAAAATGACACGGTTGACGTTGTCAAAAAGCAAGAGGAGGAGGCAGCCGGAAGCCGGAATGTTGAGTTTGACCTGCCGTTAGACGCCGAGGATGTGACGTTCACTCCGGCAGACAGCTTCAAAAACGCGAAAGGCGATCTGCTGATAAACGGCAAGTCCGTCCATAAAGATCCTTTTAAGTCCGTTACATACGGCCCGCTCTTAACTGACGGCTCCATGACAGCCGCCGTGGAGGCTGATTTTCCTTGGGGGGAAACAAAAACTGCCGATGTTCCGATCAATGGCACTGACATGGAACTAACGCTAATTCCCGATCAAGATACACAAAAAACAATCATGGACACGATTGTCAAAACAACGAAGCAGTATACGAAAGCCATGGCAGACGGAAATACGGACCAGATGACAGAGGCTGGTTCAGCGTGGAAGGAGCAGACGAAAGAAGTGGTTTCCGGCATGAAGAGTTCCGGCACTTTTTTGAAGGATCAGTATAAAGAGACAAGCTTTGATCTGGACTCATTTGCGATTTCACAAGAGAACGGCCGCTGGCAAGTAACTGTTACAGGTAAAGAGCTTCATGAGTCTGCTTATTTCGACGGGAATACGAAGCCTGATATGGAAGAGGCTGAACCGAGCTTTCATTATGTACTGTCATATGATACAAAGCATAAAAAATGGGTTTTTGAAAAAGCTGATCCAGCCTCAGATTCTTCTGGGGCAAATGTGAAAAAAATAAAAAACGACCAGCCGAAAACCTACACATCCGCATGGGCGTCATCCAAAGGAAAGGCAGCTTCAGGCAGCCTCACGAATGAACAAGTCACATCGTTTATGGCTGATTACCTGACAAATCAATCAAGCGCCGTCAGCCTGAACAATTTCGCCATCATGGCGGGCAATTTGGAAGAGGGAAGCCCTTTGTATGCTGATCAGCAAAAACTGGTTAAAAAACTATACGGCGAGGGAACGACAGAAGTATTTAATGAAGTGAATGTCAAAAGCTTTTCGCAGAACGGCTCCCATCTGACGATTCATACGTATGAGGAGTTTTATATTACGAAAGCCGGCGGCAGTCCGAAGCTCAGAACATACAATTGGACGTATGGCGGCGTTGTGAAAGACGGAAGAATTTATTTAACATCCATTCAATAAAAAAATCCCCGCGCCAACCAGGCGGCGGGGGTTTTCGTTTTTAAAAGAAAAAATAATTCATGAGTTCTTTTGTGTAATGCTTGATTGTGAATTGAAACGTGACGCAAATGATGAAATAGATGACGATAACAGCATAAGTGATATCCGCTTTAGCCGTGAGCTGGTGCTGGTAGCTCGCCAGCATGAGCGGAGGCACGGCAAACGCCGCTCCTAAAAGACCGACAGCCAGGATGGTAAAGCAAACGGTTGTGTGCATCAGCATAAAAATGAGTGCAAGAAGCAAAATAGCCGTAAACGGAATCAAAAACGCCCCGAATCTGGACAGCGAATCTTTAAATGACACCTGCGCGCCGCCGGCCTTCAACGCGATAAAAATCAGGAGATACAGGCAGAATACACATATGGCAAAGGTAAGCGCCGGTTTGATCACAACCGCGGTAAAACTGACGTCACGAAAGCCGTCTGATAAGAGAATATACATCATAATCGGCGTTACCAGACAGAAAAGCACCATGTTGATTATGCTGCTGACAAGCTGTTCACCGCCTGTCGTTTTGCATGTCTGATACGGTTTCTTTAACACATTAAGCACGAATAAGGCAAATTGCTTTGAAGCCTGTTTAGCAGCAGCGCCGGCCTGCATTTGGCCTGAACCGGTCTGGTTGGGCTGGGGCGCACCGCACTTTTCACAAAACTTTCCGCCATCTGTATGATGGCCGCATTGAGGACAATACATTCTAAAACTCCTTTTACATGTAAGATAGGGATTTTGTTTAATATTTACATTATAAAAGAAAATAGGACGGATGTAACGGAGATTTCTAAAGATATACAATTCACTTTCTCTATTATTTGATAATAGAGAAAAAGTACCCATTATGGTAGAATTTTTAACGAGAGTATTGATTCAGGGTGATAGAGGAAATTAACAGATGCTAAAAAAATTAAAAATGCTTTATCGGCTGTTGAAATTCGGAAAAGGCTTATGGAGATAGCAAACGGAAAAAACCGTCCTGTAAGGGCGGTTTTTTTCTGTTTCCGGATCGGCCGGCTGAGGTTACAAGAAGCAGGCACCGGGGTAAAAATCATGCATAAGAAACAGCGGAAAACAAAACATAAATCACAACGGCAAGTCATAAGGAGGTACGCATGTTTTCATTTATCATTCATGTCTTCATTTCCCTGTTTGCAGTGTCCAACCCCATCGGAAACGTGCCGATTTTTCTTTCACTGACAGAGGGCTGCCCGGAGAAAGAACGGACAGCGATCGCACGCAAGGCGTCCGTGCTGTCGTTTATCATCTTGGCGGCATTTTTAATCTTCGGCCATCTGATCTTTAAACTGTTTGACATTAATATTCATGCCTTGCGTATCGCGGGCGGCATTTTTATTTTCGGCATCGCTTATAATCTTCTGAACGCGAAACAATCACATGTGCAGTCCCTTCATCATGAAGAGAAAGGGGAAAGCAAGGAGAAAGCGGATATTTCCGTGACGCCTCTGTCGATTCCGATTATCGCCGGTCCCGGAACGATTGCGACGGTAATGAGCCTGTCGGCCGGCCACGGCGGCATCTTCCATTACATCAGCGTGCTGATCGGTATTGCGGCCGTCATCGCGA
Organism: Bacillus siamensis; assembly: GCF_051628075.1. Taxonomy (NCBI): domain Bacteria; kingdom Bacillati; phylum Bacillota; class Bacilli; order Caryophanales; family Bacillaceae; genus Bacillus; species Bacillus siamensis. The sequence goes on along the minus strand of NZ_CP155579.1, from coordinate 3,239,832 downwards.
TGACTTTCATCTTCTTTCACTATTCTTCTTTCATCAGCAACAAGCTCGGAAAAACCGAAATGAACGTGATTACCCGGCTGATGGGTTTGATTTTGGCGGTAGTGGCGATCGGCATGATCGGCGCCGGTCTGAAAGGCATGTTCCCGATATTGGTATCCTGATTTAAAAAAAGCAGCGCCCGGTTATCTGCGGGCGCTGCTTTTTTCTATTTTCGGCACATGCTGAAACACTTCTTCACTCTCAAAAAATTCTATCAAACGGCTCAGCCAGTCATAATAATGAAGCCAGTCCGTCAGTTCGTCCAAAAGCTGACGGGCTTTTTCTTCAATTCCGGGACTGAGGTTTTCCGATTCCAGAAGCTCAGTCAGCTCACGGTTCAGCTTCTTATACAGCATTTTATTTTTGCTGACCGCCTTTGTCCAATTTGCCGTAAACAGGGAGATGAACGTCTGGTAATAATCACGCTCCACGTCGTAAAGGTCTTTCCGAACGCCTTTTTCAAACACTTTTTCAGCCAGATTGGCATCGGTCATCTCGCGGACCACCTGGCTCATCCTCGTTTTGCTCATGCCGGTCGCCTCTGACAGCTCATTTAACGTCATCGGCTTTCGGTTCATATAAATAATACCGAGCACACGCCCCAGTGTGGCCGGCATTCCGAATGTATGCATATTCTCGGCGATTCTCTCAATGAGATGCTCTTCAGCTTGACCGATGATATCAAGAGCGTTTTTTTCCACGGCTGATCATCCCTTCACTGGCTTTTCATGCTGACAATATATCATATTTTTTACAGTTGTTGAAAAAGATGATGCGGCAGGATATGCGAGCTATCCGGAGCGATTGTAAGAACGTCCCCGTTGTCAGCGGGATAACATCAAATAATACGTATATTATATGTAATTTCAACACATTGTAAACTTTTTATTTTATAAACTTCATCTTATAATAAAGATTATACTTTTCAGAAAAATAACGGAATCCTTCGGAGGTGCACGGATTGCTGAGATTAGAAAATGTATCAAAAATCTATAAAGGCGGAAAAAAAGCCGTCAACAGCATTGATTTAAATATCGAAAAAGGCGAGTTTATTTGTTTTATCGGGCCGAGCGGCTGCGGAAAAACAACGACGATGAAAATGATTAACAGACTGATTGAGCCGTCATCAGGAAAGATTTTTATCGATGGCGAAAATATCATGGAGCAGGACCCCGTGGAGCTGAGACGGAAAATCGGCTACGTCATTCAGCAGATCGGACTTTTCCCCCACATGACCATTCAGCAGAACATTTCCCTCGTGCCGAAACTGCTGAAATGGCCGGAACAAAAGCGGAAGGAACGGGCGCGGGAGCTTTTGAAGCTCGTCGATATGGGCCCGGAATATTTAGACCGCTATCCTCACGAGCTGAGCGGCGGACAGCAGCAGAGAATCGGCGTGCTGCGGGCCCTGGCAGCGGAACCTCCCCTTATTCTCATGGATGAACCGTTCGGAGCGCTTGATCCGATTACACGTGATTCGCTTCAGGAAGAATTCAAAAAACTGCAAAGAACACTGAATAAAACGATTGTGTTTGTAACCCACGACATGGATGAAGCCATTAAGCTGGCTGACCGGATCGTCATTTTAAAAGCGGGAGAGATCGTTCAGGCCGGCACTCCTGATGACATCCTCCGAAATCCGGCTAATGAGTTTGTCGAAGAATTTATCGGCAAAGAACGGTTATTGCAATCAAGACCGGACATTGAACGCGTCGAGCAAATGATGAACAAAAAGCCCGTCACCGTTACGGCGGACAAAACGCTTTCGCAGGCGATACAGGTAATGCGGGAGCACCGGGTCGATTCCCTGCTTGTCGTTGATGACCTGAATGTGCTGCAAGGATATGTAGATGTCGAAATCATTGATCAGAACCGGAAAAAAGCAAGCCTCGTCGGCGACGTGCTCCGCTCTGATCTGTATACGGTCGAACAGGGGACGCTGCTCCGCGATACTGTACGCAAAATTTTAAAGCGCGGAATGAAATACGTACCCGTCGTTGATGAACAAAGGCATTTGGTCGGGATTGTCACGAGAGCGAGCCTTGTCGACATCGTTTACGATTCAATCTGGGGCGAGGAAGACCAGCTGGTGACAGGCTGACAAGGGGAGGAACGCTTACAATGAATGAAATGATCAAGTTTTTGCAGACGAACGGCGGAGAGCTGTTATATAAAACGTGGGAGCATTTATATATTTCAATCATCGCCGTCATATTAGGCATTCTCGTCGCCGTTCCGCTCGGAGTGGCGCTGACGAGAATGAAAAAGGGCGCAGGCGCTGTCATCGGCGCCGTCAACATTGTGCAGACCTTGCCGAGCCTCGCGATACTGGCATTCTTTATCCCGCTGTTAGGGGTGGGAAAGCTGCCGGCGATCGTCGCGCTGTTTTTCTATTCGGTGCTGCCGATTCTCCGGAACACGTACACCGGCATTCAAGGCGTAAACAAAAATCTGCTGGAATCGGGAAAAGGCATCGGGATGACGGTCTGGGAGCAGATCAGGCTTGTGGAACTGCCGCTTGCGGTTCCGGTAATCATGGCGGGCATCCGCACATCCACCATTTATCTGATCGGCTGGGCGACGCTTGCTTCTTTTATCGGGGGCGGCGGGCTCGGAGACTATATTTTTATCGGCCTGAATCTCTATCAGCCTGAATATATTATCGGCGGCGCCGTGCCTGTCACCATTTTAGCCATTATCATCGATTATCTGCTGGCGGCGACGGAACGGAAGGTGACGCCGAAAGGGCTGAAAGGACTGAAGGAAGTATCATAAGGAGTTGGCTGTTTTGAAAAGAAACCTAAAGAGATGGATGTGCGCGCTGGCGCTGTCGGCTGCTCTATTTTTAGGCGGCTGTTCCCTTCCCGGGCTGAGCGGGGCTTCCGATGATACGATTAAAATCGGGGCGCAAAGCATGACGGAATCAGAAATTATCGCCAATATGCTCGCACAGATGATTGAGCACAATACAGATTTGAATACGGCATTAATTAAAAACCTCGGATCAAACTATGTCCAGCAGCAGGCGATGCTCGGCGGTGAAATCGATATCGCCGCGACGCGTTACTCAGGAACTGACTTAACGAGCACCCTCGGCATGGAAGCGGAAAAAGATCCGAAAAAAGCATTATCCATCGTGCAGAAAGAATTTGAGAAACGCTTCCATTACAAATGGTTTGATTCTTACGGGTTTGAAAACACATACGCTTTTACCGTCACGAAAGAGCTTGCGGAAAAAGACCATTTAGACAAAGTATCAGATATTAAGAAGTATGCGGATCAATTTAAGCTCGGTGTAGATAATGCGTGGCTGAAACGAAAAGGCGACGGCTATAAGGGCTTCACCGATACGTACGGCTTTGAATTCGGCACAACCTATCCGATGCAGATCGGACTTGTATACGATGCCGTGAAAAACGGGAAAATGGATGCCGTCCTCGCTTATTCAACGGACGGACGGATTAAAGCATACGATCTGAAAATTTTAAAAGACGACAAGCAGTTTTTCCCGCCGTATGACTGTTCGCCGGTCATCCCCGACAGCGTGCTGAAACAGCATCCGGAACTGAAAGGCATTGTGAATAAACTGATCGGCAAAATTGATACGCAAACGATGCAGGAATTGAATTACGAGGTGGACGGCAAGCTGAAAGAACCGTCCGTCGTCGCTAAGGAATTTTTGGAGAAACATCATTATTTTGAATAAGAAATGAGGTGGGGCAAATGGAAGTGCTGCAGCAGCTCGGCACTTATTATTCTCAAAACGGCGCCTATGTGCTTCAGGAGTTTTACCGCCATTTTCTCATGTCGGTATACGGCGTTTTATTTGCGGCGATCGTTGGGATTCCGCTCGGCATCTTCATTGCCAGATACAGAACATTAAGCGGCTGGGTATTCGCGGTGACAAACGTGATTCAGACCGTGCCGGCGCTTGCGATGCTCGCGGTGCTGATGCTTGTCATGGGGCTCGGCGCCAATACGGTGATTTTGTCGCTGTTTTTATATTCGCTTCTTCCGATCATCCGGAATACGTACACGGGAATCGCCAGCATTGAACACGCTTATCTTGAATCGGGAAAAGCGATGGGCATGACCAAATTTCAAGTGCTCCGCATGGTGGAATTGCCGCTTGCGCTCTCCGTCATCATGGCGGGGCTGCGGACGGCGCTCGTCATCGCGATCGGCATTACGGCAATCGGTACGTTTGTCGGCGCTGGCGGACTCGGTGACATTATTGTCAGAGGCTCAAACGCCACGAACGGAACCGCGATTATTTTAGCCGGCGCCATCCCGACAGCGCTGATGGCCGTTATCGCAGATCTTGTGATGGCGTGGCTGGAGCGGGCGCTGAGTCCGGGGAGAAAGAAAAAACGATCCAAAGCGCCGAATGCGGCATGAAAAAAACGCCTTGCGGGTCAGGGCGTTTTTTCTTATGGCTTCGGAACATGCTTGAAAATTTCTTCGCTTTCGAAAAACTCGATCAGGCGGCTGATCCAATTGTAGTAATCAAGCCAATCCTTTAATTCTTTCAGCAGTTCATTGATTTTTTCCTCAGCTTCCTCCGGCACGCCGTTTTCAAGAACGGCCGTCAGTTCGCGGTTCAGCTTTTTATGCATCATCTTATTTTTGCTGACGACCTTGCTCCATGTGGCCGTAAACAGCGTAATAAAGGTTTGGTAATAATCCTGCTCGACGTCGTATAAATCTTTGCGGACGCCTTTTTCAAACACTTTTTCCGCCAGATTGACGTCAAGCATTTCACGGACGGCCTGGCTCATTCTCGTTTTGCTCATGCCGGTCGCTTCTGATAATTCAGTTAAGGTCATCGGCTTGCGGTTCATATAAATAATGCCTAAAATGCGTCCCACCGTCGCGGGCATCCCGAATGTATGCATATTTTCAGCGATTCGTTCTATTAAATGATCTTCGGCTTGTTCGATTACGTGTAACGGATCTTTCTCCAACAGTTTCAATCCTTTCAGTCAGCAATTCCGATGTCAATATACCATATTTTTAAACCGGCGGAAATGCTCTTCCGAGAGAATTTGGCAGTAATTCGGAGCAATAAGAAGAACTTTGCCGGTCAATACGGGTAAATCAGTGCTTACACAACCTTTATATATAATATGGACAAATTGTAAACTTTTTTATTTATAAAGTTTAATTTATAATGGGAAACATTCAATTGTCTGAAAAGTTAAATACAAATTTAACGAATTGAATAAACTTAATCATGGAGGTGTGAGTATTTGCTGACATTAGAAAATGTCTCGAAAACGTATAAAGGCGGAAAAAAAGCCGTCAACAGCATCAACCTGAATATCGCTAAGGGCGAATTTATTTGTTTTATCGGGCCGAGCGGTTGCGGGAAAACGACGACGATGAAAATGATCAACCGCTTAATTGAACCGACAGAAGGCAGAATCCTGATAGAGGGCCGAAACATTATGGAACAAGACCCGGTGGAACTTAGAAGAAGCATCGGCTATGTCATTCAGCAGATCGGGCTGTTTCCGCATATGACCATTCAGCAAAACATTACCCTCGTTCCGAAACTTTTAAAACATCCTGAAAAAGAACGGAAGGAACGGGCGCGGGAGCTTTTAAAGCTCGTTGATATGGGGCCTGAATATTTAGACCGTTACCCTCATGAACTGAGCGGAGGACAGCAGCAGCGAATAGGTGTATTACGGGCACTTGCCGCAGAGCCGCCGCTTATCTTAATGGATGAACCGTTCGGGGCGCTTGACCCGATTACGAGGGATTCCCTTCAGGAAGAATTTAAAAAACTGCAAAAAACCTTACATAAAACCATCGTATTTGTTACCCATGATATGGACGAAGCCATCAAACTTGCGGACAGAATCGTCATTCTGAAAGCGGGAGAAATCGTCCAAGCCGGAACGCCTGATGACATTCTCAGATTTCCGGCGGATGAATTTGTCGAGGAGTTTATCGGCAAAGAACGGCTGATTCAATCATCCAGCCCTGATATTGAACGGGTGGAGCAGATCATGAATTCCGCCCCGGTGACGGTAACACCTGAGAAAACGCTGTCAGCTGCCATTCAGCTGATGCGCGCCGAGCGGGTGGATTCGCTGCTCGTCATCGATGAGAAGAATATTCTCCAAGGTTATGTCGATGTGGAAATGATTGACCGCAAACGAAGACAGGCGGCAACCGTCTCGGAAGTACTTGAGCGCGATCTATACACGGTCAGAAGCGGCACCCTGCTTCGCGACGCCGTCCATAAAATTTTAAAAAGAGGCATGAAATTTGTGCCCGTCATTGATGAAGCCGGCCGTTTAACGGGAATCGTGACAAGGGCAAGCCTCGTTGACATCGTCTATGACTCCATTTGGGGAGAAGAGAAAGAGCTCGCGGTGATGTCATGAGGAGGCTTCAATTGATATGAATCAGACCATGCAATTTTTACAGACAAACGGTGCGGAACTGCTTTATAAAACATGGGAGCACTTGTACATCTCATTAATCGCCGTCATGGCGGGCATTCTCGCCGCCGTTCCGCTCGGCGTCCTGCTGACGAGGATGAAAAGAGGCGCCGGCACAGTCATCGGCATCGTCAATATCATCCAAACTTTGCCGAGCCTTGCCATTCTCGCATTTTTTATTCCGCTTTTAGGCGTGGGAAAGGTCCCGGCCATTGCGGCGCTGTTTTTCTATTCCGTGCTGCCGATTCTCAGAAACACGTATACGGGAATCCTCGGCGTCAACCGGCATCTTCTTGAATCGGGAAAAGGGATCGGCATGACCGCATGGGAGCAGATCAGGCTTGTAGAGCTCCCGCTTGCCGCCCCGGTCATCATGGCGGGCATCCGGACGTCTTCGATTTATTTGATCGGCTGGGCGACACTTGCCTCATTTATCGGCGGAGGCGGGCTGGGAGATTACATTTTTATCGGCTTGAACCTTTATCAGCCGGAGTATATTATCGCCGGCGCCGTTCCGGTCACGATGTTAGCGGCGGCCGTCGACTGCATGCTCGGGATGACAGAACGGAAAGTCACGCCTGACGGGCTGAAAGACATAAAAAACGCTTCATAAGGAGGAGGTCTCTCGTGGGGAATAGATGCAAAAAACGGCTGCTCGCATTCGCCTGTATCGGCATGCTGCTCCTTGGCGGCTGTTCGCTTCCGGGATTGAGCGCCGCGTCGGAGGATACCATCAAAATCGGTGCGCAAAGCATGACCGAATCAGAAATCATCGCGAGCATGCTCGGACAGATGATTGAACATCACAGCGATTTGAAAACATCAGTTATTAAAAATCTCGGCTCCAATGCCGTACAGCAGCAGTCCTTGATAAACGGTGATATTGATATCGCCGCGACGCGCTATACGGGAGACGCGCTGACCGGGACGCTTCGCATGGAGCCGGAAAAAGACCCGGACAAAGCGCTGCGGCTCGTTCAGCGTGAATTTCAAAACAGATATGACATGAAATGGTTTGATTCTTACGGCTTTGATAATACATACGTCTTTACCGTCTCCGGACAGCTTGCCCGCAAATACCATTTAGAAACGGTATCCGATGTCAAAAAAGAGGCGTCTCATCTGAAATTCGGCGTTGATAACTATTGGATGAAGCTGAGAGGCAACGGATATCAGGATTTTATGAACACATACGGAATGTCATTTGAAGGCACGTATCCGATGCAGATCGGCCTCGTTTATGACGCGCTGAAAAGCAGGAAGATGGATATCGCGCTCGCTTATTCCACAGACGGAAGAATCATTGCTTACGGACTGAAAACACTGAAGGATGATAAGCAGTTCTTTCCTCCGTACGACTGTTCACCCGTCGTTCCGAAACGTGTATTAAACGAGCATCCCGAGCTGGAAGGCGTGATCAATCAAATGATCGGCGCGATTGATACAAAGATGATGCAGAAAATGAATTACGAAGTTGACGGCCAATTAAAAGAGCCGTCCGTCGTGGCAAAGGAATTTTTAGAAAAGCATCATTACTTTGAATAACGGAAAGGAGATATGCGGATGGACACGCTGAAAGAGCTGTTTACGTATTACGCTCAAAACGGCAGCTATGTTCTGTATGAGTGCTGGCGGCATTTTCTCATGTCGGCGTACGGCGTCGTTTTCGCCGCCGTTTTCGCCATTCCGGCCGGCATTGTGACAGCGAGGCACGGGCGTCTCTCCGGCTGGGTGTTTGCTGTGGCGAACGTGATTCAAACCGTTCCGGCGCTGGCGATGCTCGCCGTCCTGATGCTTGTCATGGGACTTGGCGCCAATACGGTCATCACGGCTTTGTTTCTGTATTCACTGCTGCCGATTCTCAGGAATACGCACACGGGCATTATCAATATTGAGCACGCTTATCTTGAGTCGGGAAAAGCGATGGGCATGACGAAATATCAAGTGCTTCGCATGGTGGAGCTGCCGCTTGCGCTTTCCGTCATTATGGCGGGTCTCCGAACGGCGCTCGTCATTGCCATCGGCATCACGGCGATCGGCACTTTCGTCGGCGCAGGCGGCCTCGGGGATATGATCGTCAGAGGCTCGAACGCGACAAACGGAACCGCCATTATTCTTTCGGGCGCCATTCCGACCGCGCTGATGGCGGTAGCCGCAGACCTGCTGATGGCGTGGCTGGAACGAGCCCTCAGCCCTGTGAAAAAACAAAAAAGAAAGCTGATCGTACGCTCAGCCTCATGAAAAAAAGCATTCTTCCGCGTGAAGGATGCTTTTTTTGATTTCTTGATTAAATTTTGATAACTGCGCTGTAAAGTCTTACATATCAAATAACAAAGCAGAGGGGTAATCATATGAGCAACATCTTAGAAACGAGACAGCTGCAAAAATCATTCGGCAGACAACAGGCAGTGGCTGATGTGTCGCTATCGGTTAAGCGCAACAGTATTTACGGCCTGCTCGGTCCGAACGGCGCCGGAAAATCAACGACTCTTAAAATATTGACCGGCATCTTGCAGCAAACATCCGGCGAGGTTCTGTTCGACGGGCATCCATGGAAGCGCGAAGATTTGAAAAAGATCGGTTCCCTGATTGAAGCGCCGCCGCTTTACAGCAACTTGACAGCCGCTGAAAATCTGAAAGTCCGCTGCGTGATGCTCGGGCTTCCTGATTCAAGAATTGCGGAAGTGCTGGAAATCACGGGATTAACGGGAACCGGAAAAAAGCGCGCCGGCCAATTTTCCATGGGAATGAAACAGCGTCTCGGCATTGCGTTGGCATTAGTCAACCGTCCGTCGCTCTTAATTCTTGACGAGCCGACAAACGGATTGGACCCGATGGGGCTTCAGGATTTGCGGGAATTTATCCGCTCCCTGCCCGGACAGGGAATGACGGTGATTTTATCAAGCCACCTGTTATCAGAAGTCGAGCAGATCGCAGACCATATCGGAATCATCAGTGACGGTGTTTTGGGATATCAGGGAGAAATCAGCCGGGAAGACGATCTGGAGCAGCTGTTTCTGGAGGTAGTCAAATCAACACGGGAGAAAGCGGGGACAGGAAAATGATTCAGTACATGCAGGCGGAACACCTTACATCTAAAAGAACATTTATCAGAAAGCTGATCATTCTGATTCCGCTTCTGAACACAGCTTTTTCTTTTCTGCTGAATACAGCCTATTTTATGACGGGCACGTTCAATTGGTGGGCGGTTATTTTCATGCCGCTCATGATTGCTCTAATGTGCGGTTTATCTGTTAAAAAAGAGAAAAAATCTGCGATTGACCGCGCGGTGTACTCATTGCCGGCAGGCTTAAAAAGCATCTGGCTCTCAAAAATAAGCTTGATCGCGCTGTATTCACTTCTGTCGCAAATCGTCTTTTTCATCATCATGTTTTTACTAGGCCTTGTGTTTCCGGGAATTGCTGCGCTGCAGCTGAAAGGCGTTGAAGCGGGCTCCCTTTTATGGCTGACGACGCTTTGGGAAATCCCATTGTGCTTATGGATTGCCAGACAGTTCGGGTTTACGGCAGTCATTCTCGTGAATATGATCGCCGCCTTTGTTTTGGGTATTGTGCCGGCGTCCGGTTCATTGTGGTGGCTGAGTCCATGGAGCTGGTCAGTCCGGGTGATGTCACCGATTCTCGGAATCCATCCGAACGGAATTCCGCTTCCCGCAGACAGCGGCTTATTAAACGGAAATGTGATCTTTCCGGCTATTATTCTTTCTATCCTTTCTTTTATCGCAATAAGTTTGATTTCCGCCGTGCCTTTTGCAAAAGGGGGAAACCGGTCATGACCATGCTTTTCAGATCTATGTGGGCCGATGTATTAAAAATGAAGCGCACACCGCTCATATGGATGCATGCGGCAGCGCCGGCCGTATGCGCGGGATTTTTCCTGTTGTATATGTATGGAAGGATTCAGGAGCCTTATGTGCTGTACAGCGACTTTTTCAACGCGATTGCCGTTTTATACCCTTTAATCATCAGTATTGTCTGCGGCATGTCTGCCTCGGTTGAGGAACAGGCGGGTCATTTTCAGATGATGCTGGCGGTTCCGCATTCTAAAATCGTCAGTTTTGCGGGCAAGCTGCTTCTATTGCTGCTGTTGAATGTGTTATCGATAGGTCTTGCCATCTGTCTTTATTTGGCGGGGATGAAATTTGTTCTTCACATTAATGACCTTCCGTACTTTCTCTTTTTAAAGGGAGGGGCGTGGCTGATTGCCGGCAGTATTCCGCTTTATATGATGTCTTTTTTTGTCGGCATACAGTACGGCATGGGACCGTCCGGGCTTTTAGGGGGAGCGGGTTTATTAATGGCGGCGCTGATGAATACAGGATTGGGCGATGTCATCTGGCGTTTTTTCCCGTGGGCATGGAGCGTGCGGCTGTCGGGCCTTGCAGGACTGCTGCATTTTGACAAAGTCAAAAAAGAGTTTCTCCCTTATGTGAGATACGATATGAGATTCGGAGAATTAATGTTATATTTTTCTATAGTGATATTATGTCTGGCCGGTCTCCATTGGTGCAGAAGATGGGAAGGGCGGCGTTCATATGAATAAAGGCAAGGAGCGATTCGGCCGGTGGCAAACATTTTAGCGGTAGATGATGAAAAAGATATTCTCGTTCTGATCAGAAACATTTTACAGCGTGATCAGCATACAGTAACGATTCTGGAAAAAGCGGAAGATCAGTCATTGGATTTTTTTCAAGGCTATGATTTGATTCTTCTTGATGTCATGATGCCCGGAACGGACGGGATTGAACTCTGCCGGAGGATTCGGCCGCTGGTGGACAGCCCGATCCTGTTTTTAACGGCAAAGTCTGACGAAGAATCCATTGTGAAAGGCCTCATGACAGGCGCTGATGATTACATCACAAAGCCGTTCGGCGTACAGGAATTGATGGCAAGGGTAAACGCGCATGTCAGAAGGGAACAGCGGGAAAAGCGTCAGACAAAACGTCTGATATCAGGCTTCATGTTTGATTTTGACAATAAAGAAGTATGGTTTGATGACCGGAAGCTGCCTCTTACGAAAAACGAATATAAAATCGTAGAATTTCTGGCACAGCATAAAAACAGAACATTCTCACGGGAGCAGATTTACGAGGAAGTGTACGGCTTGGACGGCGATGCGCTCTATTCAACCATTACGGAGTTTATCAGAACCATCCGGAAAAAATGTAAAGAACACGGGGCTGATCCGATCAAAACGGTGTGGGGTGTCGGATACAAATGGGAATAGCCAAAGGAAAATCCAGCATCCGCAAAGAGCTTGTCAAATTTACCATCACGCTGTGTCTGAGCACGATGGGGGTGGCGGCATTATGCGTCGCCTTAAATGCCATTGCCCTGAATGCCGGAGCGATCCTGCCGGCAAATTACAGCGAGCATGAGGCGGAACAGATCAAGCCCCGCCTGAAATCGGCGGAAAAGATAACAGAAGACATGATCCCCGACGGTATGACATACGCCGTTTTTGATAAAAAAACAAAGCGGATGACGAAAGGAACGATGACGGAAAAAGACGCGGTAAGCGCCAGAAAAAAGATCCAGCATCAGCCGTATTTTAATTATGCTCAAAAAGGATTCATGGTGGTTGATCGGAAAAATGAATACGGCGTTCTCCAATATTCACTCAGGTCGGAATTTCAGTCGCCGCTGCTAAGGCGCTATCTGCCCAATTATGAATGGACGGGCCTTGCGGTTCTGATCACTTTGCTTCTTTTAACCGTGTTTATCGTAACGACGCGATTCGCCAATCAGCTGAGACGGCATTTCAGCACACTCAGCTCCATTACGGCAAGCATTCAAAAACAGAATTTAAATATCAATCCCAAAAGGCCGCGCATCAAGGAATTTGACGATGTCATTGACTCTCTGCTGAAAATGAAAGACGCGCTTCAGGCATCTCTGGCGGCGCAATGGGAGGCTGAGCGGATAAAGAAGGAACAGATCGGCGCGCTTGCGCATGATATTAAAATTCCGGCAACGATCATTAAAGGAAATGCCGAGCTGCTTCAGTTAACAGAACCAGATGAGGAGCAGACGGAATACACGCAGTATATCCTTGATGCCGGAAACAAAATCGAGCAATATGTCGGGCAGCTGATTCAGCTTTCTAAAGCGGAGGAGGCAGTTGCCGTTCATCTGGAATATACCGATCTCAAAGAGTGGGCTCAAAACATATATCGTGACGCGGCGGCGCTTGCGGGGCCGAAACAGATTGATCTCGTCCTCAGTGAGCGGGGCATTGACCGAAAAGAAGCGCCGATTGATCAAGAACTGCTCCGCAGGGCGGTCATGAATATCGCGGCGAATGCGGTCGACTATACGCCGGAAAGAGGAGAAATCCGTGTGGACATCCTATGCACCGATACCGCACTCAGTATTGCCGTATCCGACAGCGGAAGCGGGTTCTCGCAGGAAGCGCTGAAAAGGGCGACACAGCTTTTTTACACGGAGGATAAAAGCAGACATTCGGCGGGGCATCACGGCATGGGGCTTACATTTGCCCATCATGTCGTACATCTTCACCACGGCGAATTAATACTTGAAAATCAAGAGTCTGGAGGAGCCCATGCGGAAATCCGAATTCCGCTGGAAGGCATCAGACAAAAACAAGCCCTGCACGCATGAGGGCTTGTTTTCCTGTTTAAGAAAGGCAAAATGAAAAACGGCTGTCCGTTTGAGAGATCAGCCGCTTATGCGGAAAAGCGTTTATCAGGAAGGATCAATCCATGTTGAAGACCACTTGGAAATTTCCTCTAAAATAGGGGCTAATGCACAGCCTTTTTTCGTTAAAGAATACTCAATACGGACAGGCGTTTCGGGGATAACATCCCGTTTGATGACACCTTCTGTTTCAAGTTCTTTCAGACGTTCTGACAAGACTCTTCCGCTTAAATTCGGAAGCGCCGCTTCAATTTCGCTAAATCGCTGCTGTCCGTTCAATAACTGAAAGACGATTAGAGCCACCCAGCGTTTACTTAGGATGTCGACCGCTTTTTCGAATCTGGGGCACATTTCTGATTGGTTCATGCTTTTTCACCTCGTCTTCTGCTATTATACCGCAAAATCGGAGGGAACGTACGTCTGGCGCTTGTTAAGTTGAGGAGAGGATCAAAAAGAGGATGAGGAATCCGGGGAGCGCTTTTTCGCTTCAGCCGCGATAAAATCAAAGTATTTGCTGACGCTTTCAATATCTTCCTTTGTGAAGTGCTGCCACTTTTTGCTGTCAAACAGCGGCAGATGCTCCGCGCCTCTGTCAACGGCGGTCTGATAGATGGCGCGGATGGATTGATAGCTTTCGGATGTTTCGCGGATTTCCTCCTGAAACGCCTTGATGTGTCCGGCCCGCGCCATTAACTCTTCGTACGGAATTTTTAATGTGTCCGCCAATTTCTTGATGGTCGCCGGTTTAGGAATGCCCCGGTGCCCGTTTTCAATTCTGGAAATGGTCGCCGAGCTGACGCCGGAATAGACGGCAAGCTGATTGACGGTAAGCTTCCGGGCGCGGCGCAGCTCTCTTAATTGCTTTCCGAATGTATTCAATAAGATCGCCTCACATGTGCAAAGTCATGAGTCTTCATTTTTTCTTTTTTTGGCTTCCGCTGACAAGAACGCAAAGTATTTATCAAGCAGAACCAAGTCTTCTTTCGACAGGTGCCGCCAGTTCTCCCGCTCCAAAAGTGATAAATCATCCAGCTCATACGTTTCGGCTTTTTCCAGCAAGGTGCAGCCTGTGTCGTATGAGGCTCTCGTTTCCTGAACGGTCTCTATGTATCCCGCCGTCTGCATCAATTCCTCATACGGGATTTTTAACGCATCTGCGAGCTTTTTAATGGTTGCAGGTTTCGGCACCCCGCGCTTGCCGTTTTCAATCCGCGAGATTCCCGCGGCGCTGACGCCTGAATACGTTGCCAGCTGGTTCACTGTCAGATGCCGTTTTTCCCGCAATGTCCGTAATTGTTTCCCGAAGCTTTCCACAGTCTCTCCCCCTCCCGCGGTCTATTTATATTCTAGTATGTTTATTGACTAAAGGGAATAGTCAGGCTGGAAAAGTATTGACAAAAGTTAACAAAAGCCGTATCTTATGTATAAGAAAGAAAGTATTTGACAGAACGGAAGGTGAAGAAAGTGGTCGAAAAGATACAGATCAGAAGAGATTATGTGCTGCAGTATATGGTCAATAATGACTACTCGTTAAACCAGCTTGCCCTGGAGATCGGAATATCTCCCGCCACACTGAGCCGTGTACTGAATGGAGAGCGGAGGCCGGGCCAGCTGGTCATCGGAAAGATGCTCTATTACTTTGACATGAAGTTTGAAGATCTTTTTTACTACGATTTTGTTGACAAAAGTCAACGGTGATGAAAGATTCAAATTGCATTTCCGTTTTTCTGACATGATGTGCACCGATACGGCGTGACATGCCTTTGCTTTTCATGTAAAATAGAAGCAATGTAGGCCAGTCAGTCTGGAGGTGTATGGGATGCACACTTTATTGATTACCTTATTGGTTATCGTCAGTATTGCACTTATTATTGTCGTATTGCTTCAATCCAGCAAAAGCGCCGGTTTATCGGGTGCGATTTCAGGCGGGGCGGAGCAGCTTTTCGGAAAACAGAAAGCAAGGGGCCTTGATCTGATTCTTCACCGCACAACCGTTGTGCTGGCAGTCTTGTTTTTCGTGTTGACGATTTCGCTGGCGTATATCGTATAAGGCAATGTTTGTATAAGGTCTGATTTAATATCAGGCCTTTTTCTTGTTGAGAGACGGCGTTTGTTTCTCGCAAAACTGTGGAAAACTAAATTGAATGTGCAAAAAAGGGGTTATGAGCATGAAAATTGTGACACCAAAACCATTTACATTTAAAGGCGGAGACAAGGCGGTGCTTCTGCTGCACGGGTTTACGGGAAATACGGCAGACGTCAGAATGCTCGGCCGCTACTTGAATGAGCGCGGCTACACTTGTCACGCGCCTCAATATAAAGGGCACGGCGTTCCGCCGGAAGAGCTGGTACATACGGGGCCTGAAGATTGGTGGAAAGACGTCATGGACGGTTATGAATATTTACAATCTGAAGGCTATGAAAACATTGCGGCCTGCGGACTGTCGCTTGGCGGGGTTTTTTCATTGAAATTGGGTTACACTGTACCCATAAAGGGAATTGTTCCTATGTGTGCGCCGATGCACATTAAAAGTGAAGAGGTTATGTACGAAGGGGTTCTCTCCTACGCGCGCAATTATAAAAAATTCGAAGGAAAACAGCCGGAGCAGATTGAAAAGGAAATGAAGGAGTTTGAAAAAACGCCGATGAATACGCTCAAATCGCTTCAGGAGCTGATTGCCGATGTGCGCAAAAACGTCGACATGATCTATTCCCCGACATTTGTGGTTCAGGCACGGCATGACCATATGATTAACACAGACAGTGCAGACATCATTTACAACGAGGTGGAAACGGACGACAAACAGCTGAAATGGTATGAGGAGTCAGGACATGTCATTACGCTGGACAAAGAACGGGACCTCGTTCATCAGGATGTGTACGAATTTTTAGAGAAACTCGATTGGTAACAAACAGGAGGTCGGATAATGGAAAAAGAAGCGTTTATGGACCGTCTTCTCGCGTTTATGAAGGAAGAGGCGTACAAGCCCCTTACCGTTCAGGAACTTGAGGAGATGCTGAACATCACGGAAGCCGAAGAATTTAAAGAACTGGTAAAAGCGCTGGTGGCGCTCGAGGAGACCGGACAGATCGTCCGCACCAGAAGCAACCGCTACGGGCTTCCGGAAAAAATGAATTTAGTAAAAGGAAAAATTTCCGCACATGCAAAGGGATTCGCGTTTCTCTTGCCGGAGGATACCTCTTTAAGCGATGTGTTTATTCCGCCGAATGAGCTGAATACAGCTATGAACGGCGATATCGTCATGGTGCGGCTCAATTCCCAGTCAAGCGGATCGAGACAGGAGGGCACGGTCATCCGCATCCTGGAAAGAAGCATCGACCGCGTCGTGGGCACATACACAGAAACGAAAAGCTTCGGCTTTGTCATCCCGGATGATAAGAAAATCACGAGTGATATTTTTATTCCGAAACATGCCAATAACGGCGCTGCGGAAGGCCATAAAGTCGTCGTCAAACTGACAAGCTACCCTGAAGGCAGAATGAACGCCGAAGGAGAAATCGTTGAAATACTCGGCCATAAAAATGATCCGGGCATCGATATTTTATCAATCATCCATAAGCACGGCCTGCCGGGAGATTTTCCGGCTGAAGCGATGGAGCAGGCAACAAGCACGCCGGATACCATCGATGAAAAAGACATCAAAGACCGCCGTGATCTCCGCGATCAGGTCATTGTCACCATTGACGGGGCGGATGCGAAGGATCTGGATGACGCCGTCACTGTAACAAAGCTTGATAACGGCAGCTACAAGCTCGGCGTCCATATTGCCGATGTCAGCCATTACGTCACGGAGAATTCCCCGATTGATAAAGAAGCGCTGGAAAGAGGGACAAGCGTGTACTTGGTTGACCGGGTCATTCCGATGATCCCGCACAGACTGTCTAACGGAATCTGTTCTTTAAATCCGAAGGTCGACCGCCTGACGCTTTCCTGCGAAATGACAATCAACCAGCAGGGACAGGTGACAGAGCACGAGATCTTCCAAAGCGTCATTAAAACGACGGAAAGAATGACCTATTCAGATGTCAACCGGATTCTCACAGAAGACGACGCCGAGCTGAAAGAAAGGTATGAGCCGCTCGTCCCGATGTTCAAAGACATGGAACGTCTGGCGGAAATTCTCCGGGCGAAACGGATGGACCGCGGCGCCGTGGATTTTGATTTCAAAGAGGCGAAGGTGCTCGTCGATGAGGAAGGCGCCGTAAAAGACGTCGTCATCAGAGAGCGCTCAGTAGCGGAAAAGCTGATTGAAGAATTCATGCTTGTGGCAAATGAAACGGTGGCCGAGCACTTCCATTGGATGAACGTGCCGTTTATTTACCGGATTCACGAAGAGCCGAACGCCGAAAAACTGCAAAAGTTCCTGGAGTTCGTCTCGACATTCGGTTATATCGTCAAAGGGAAAGCCGGAGACATTCATCCGCGCGCGCTGCAAAGCATTCTTGACGAAGTGCGGGACCGTCCGGAAGAAACGGTGATTTCAACCGTCATGCTCCGTTCCATGAAGCAGGCGAAATACGATCCGCACAGCTTGGGCCATTTCGGGCTGGCGACTGAATTTTATACACACTTCACATCGCCGATCCGCCGTTATCCTGACTTAATTGTTCACAGGCTGATCAGAACGTATTTGATCAACGGACAATCGGACGAAGCGACTCAGGAAAAGTGGGCCGAACGCCTTCCGGAAATCGCTGACCATACGTCAACGATGGAACGGCGCGCCGTTGATGCAGAGCGGGAAACGGACGATCTGAAAAAAGCGGAATATATGCTTGATAAAATCGGCGAGGAATTTGACGGCATGATCAGTTCCGTCACGAACTTCGGAATGTTCGTCGAGCTGCCGAATACGATTGAAGGGCTTGTGCACGTCAGCTTTATGACGGATGATTATTACCGTTTTGACGAGCAGCATTTCGCCATGATCGGCGAACGCACGGGCAACGTTTACCGAATCGGAGACGAAATCACGGTCAAAGTCGTCGACGTTAATAAAGACGAGAGAAACATCGACTTTGAAATTGTCGGTATGAAAGGCACCCGCCGTCCGAGAGAAACAACAGGCGACCGCAGAAAACGAGGCAGACCGGCGCGGAAACGTGTGTTAAACAGCAATACCCCGGCTTCACCGCCGAAATCGGAGGAAAAAGGGGAATGGTTTACAAAACCGAAGAAGAAAAAGAAAAAACGCGGTTTCCAAAACGCGCCGAAACAAAAACGCAAAAAGAAGAAGTAAATGCGAAAAGCAAATGGGGCAAAATGCTCTGTTTGCTTTCTTTCGCAAGCCGCATTTTCATTGTCGCGGAACGCTCCATTTGCTAAAATAAAGCGTATCGCACACATGAACGGTTTTTGCGGAGAGAGGAGGATAAGGCATGCCAAAAGGATCAGGCAAAGTATTATCACAAAACAAAAAAGCAAACCATGATTACTTTATAGAAGAAACCTATGAAACAGGCATCGTGCTGCAGGGGACGGAGATTAAGTCCATCCGCGCCGGCCGCGTAAACATGAAGGATTCCTTTGCGAAAATCGAGCGCGGCGAAGTGTTCCTCCACAATATGCACATCAGCCCGTACGAGCAGGGAAACCGCTATAACCACGACCCGCTCCGGACGAGAAAGCTTTTGATGCACAGGAAAGAAATCAATAAGCTGATCGGCCTGACGAAAGAGAAAGGCTATTCCCTCGTGCCGCTGAAGCTGTATTTGAAAAACGGCTTTGCCAAAGTGTTAATCGGCCTCGGAAAAGGGAAGAAAACATACGATAAACGCGAAGATTTAAAACAAAAAGACGCCAAAAGAGAAATCGAAAGAGCGTTCAGAGACAGACAAAAAGGCTTCTGATGCCTGAGCCTTGATGTGATGACTGCCCTATGCTATACTGTTCACACATCAGATTCACAGGCTGTTTAATTGAAGATATTTCCAATTGAATTTGTCTGTGATCATGATATAATAACAGTACAGCCAGTTGAGCAAGAGCTTGATAAATCTCCCGTATACCCTTAACAAGGGGACGTTACGGATTCGACAGGGATGGATCGAGCTTGAGCTGCGAGCCGAGAGGCGATCTCGTTAACACGCACCTAAATATAACTGGCAAAACTAAAAGTTTTAACCAAAACTTAGCACTAGCTGCCTAATAAACGCAGCGAGCTCTTCCTGACATTGCCTATGTGTCCGTGAAGAGCACATCCAAGTAGGCTACGCTTGCGTTCCCGTCTGAGAACGTAAGAAGAGACTGACAGACTAGCTCTCGGAAGGCCCGCCCGCAGGCACGAAGACGAGTGAAACACGAAATATGCAGGCTACGCTCGTAGACGCTTAAGTAATCGATGTTTCTGGACGTGGGTTCGACTCCCACCGTCTCCATACATAACATAAGAACCGCAGTGCCGTCACATGACCGCACTGCGGTTTTTTCGTGCCGAAATAAAGGAGTGAATGTGAATGGAAATCGTCATCATAGACGGAAAAGATATTACAAGCACAGAAGCTTTACACCGAATCTTAAAAGATCAATTAGATTTCCCGGACTATTATGGTGAAAACCTGAATGCCTTATGAGATTGTCTGACAGGATGGATCGAATATCCGCTGACTTTGGTGTGGAAGAATTTTGAGATCAGTCAGAAGGCATTGAGTTCGGATGCTGATGATGTCTTGGAGCTGTTTCAAGAGGCTCAGGAAGAGTTAGATGGTGAGTTTTTCATTCAAATCGAGCAGCCGTCAGCCGGGTCAACGGACAGGCACTAAAAAGTGCGTACTTCCCCTCATCCATTTTTCTATTCGATAATAGGGACGGAAGGTTTCAGGCTTTCGATTCCTGACCATATATAAGAAGAGACTTGCGATAGGGAGGAATGGACGATGGATTTGCAGTTGAAAGGGAAGACGGCGCTTGTGACGGGATCTACGTCAGGCATCGGGAAGGCGATTGCGGCTTCGCTGATTGCAGAAGGCGCGGCGGTGATCATTAACGGCCGCCGTGAAGAAAAGGTGAACGAAACGATCCGGGAACTAGAGAAACAGACGCCGGATGCCCGTCTCTATCCGGCCGCATTTGATTTAGGCACGGCGGAAGGATGCGGCGCGATTTTTCAGCAGTACCCCGATGTGGATATTCTCGTGAACAATTTAGGAATCTTTGAACCTGCGGAATACTTTGATATTCCTGACGAGGAGTGGCTCCGGTTTTTCGAGGTGAATATCATGAGCGGCGTGCGGCTGACACGCCGGTATGCAAAGCGGATGATTGAACGGAAGGAAGGGCGGGTGATTTTTATCGCGAGCGAAGCGGCCGTCATGCCTTCTCAGGAAATGGCCCATTACAGCGCCACGAAAACGACGCAGCTGTCGCTGTCACGCAGTCTGGCCGAGCTCACGGAAGGGACGAATGTGACGGTGAATACGGTCATGCCGGGCTCCACGAAAACAGAGGGCGTCGAAACGATGCTGGAGTCGCTTTATCCCGGTGAAAACCTGACAGCGGCTGAAGCGGAGAGACGATTTATGAAGGAAAATCGTCCGACGTCGATCATTCAGCGATTGATCCGTCCGGAAGAGATCGCCCATTTTGTCGCCTTTTTAAGCAGCCCGCTGTCGTCAGCCATTAACGGATCTGCTTTGCGGATCGACGGCGGCTTAGTGCGGAGCATTATATAAGATGAATATACAAAAACCCCCGCAAAGTGGCGGGGGTTTTTTAATGCGGATTACGCTGAAACCGGCTGATGATCCTGCTGATTAAATCTTTTGTGGCGGAGTCAAAATGCTCTTCTTTTTGGTTTGTCAACAGCCCGACCGGCGGTGAAATCGTTAAGTTATTGATCGGAATGACCTTCGTGCCCTCGATCGGCTCTGAGTGCGCCGTCGCCGTAAAGATCGAGACGCCGATATTTTCCCTGACATAATATTGGTGAGCCATGCTGCTGGTCAGCTCCATTTTTCGATAGCGGCTGCCGATGGCCCGCTGCAAGTGCTGTTCAATTTGAATCCGGATCGGGCAGTTGGCGGGCGTGAAAATCAGGCATTCATTTTCTAAGTCTTTGAGATTGATACTTGTTTTGGCTGCAAGGGGATGTGTGTCGGACACGATGACATTGAGCGAGTCATGGAAAAACGGATCGAAGTAATTTTCCAGAATCAGCTCCGGCTCGCCGCATACCGCAAAATCAATGGCGCCTTCCAGCAGTTTGCGGCTGCATGTATTGGCATCATCCACGCTGACATTGACCGACATGTCAGGATAATCATCTGAAAACTCCCGCAGCACGGCAGGAAAGATCAGGCTTGCCGTCGGTTCGGATATGCCGATCTGAATAAGTGCGGCCTGCCCCTGTCTGATGTCGGCCAGAGTATGGTCAAGCACCTCATACTGTGCGAGAAGCTGCCCGGCCCGCTCATGAAACAGCCGTCCCGCTCTTGTCAGTTTCAGCTTCTTTCCCCGTTCAAAAAGCTGCGCGCCTACATCCTGCTCCAGCTGTTTAATCCGCATTGAAATCGTCGGCTGTGAATAGTTCAGAATTTCGGCGGCCTTATAAAAGCTGCCTGACTGTACGATGGTATGAAACGTTTTAATGGTGCGTAATTCCAACGAAATCCCCTCCAGGCTATTCATTAATTTTCTTGAACTTTTCCTTTATTTTTTTTGATTAGTCAAATAAATCAGTTTGCTTTATAGTATAAACAATTAAAGCTTAGTAAACAAATTGGAATTATATATATTTGCGGGGAGAGTGAACGGAATGAGTGAAGACATATTTCGATTGGCTGAGAAAAAGGATGCGCCCGAATTTTTAGAACTGCTGTACAGCGCGTTTCAGCCGATTCGTAATTTGGAGATTGACTGGCCGTCGGCGCGGGCCGACATTGACATGGTAACAGAAAATATTGAAAATCATTCAGCCGTCGTGCTGGAACGGGACGGACGGCTTCTTTCAACCATTACGATCCGTTTTCCGTGGGAGAGTGACACGCCTCCGTCAAAATATCCGTTTGTCTGGTGGTTTGCGACGCTTCCTGAGCTGAAGGGACAGGGCATCGGCAGCAAACTTTTGACTTATGTGGAGGAACACGTGCTGCGGGATACGCTGAAGGCCCCGGCCATCACGCTCGGCACCTCGGCGCGCAAGCATCCCTGGCTATTGGATATGTACAGACGGAGGGGCTATGAAGTGTATTTTGAGCAGGAGAAAGACGGAGACATCGGGGTCATGATGAGAAAGGTGCTCATACCGGAGCGGTTTGACGCGTCGCTGTTAGGCACACCGAGCTGGGCGCAATGATGAAAAAGCGGATCAGAGCCGGCTGTCTGCTTCTGCTGCTCGGCGCGCTGGCCGGGTGCGGACAAGGAGAAAGCACGAAAGCGGGGAGCGGCGTGCAGACCGTCATCGTCGGCACGGGAACTGATTTTCCGAACATTGCTTTTATGGATGAAAAAGGCGAGCTGACCGGCTATGACATTGAAGTGATGAAAGCCATTGATAAACAGCTGCCGCAATACAAATTTGTCTTTAAGACGATGGATTTTTCGAATCTGCTCACAAGTCTCGGAAACCGGAAAATTGACGTGATCGCGCACAATATGGCGAAAAACAAGGAACGGGAGAAACGCTTTTTGTATCACAAAATCCCGTATAACTACTCGCCGATGTACATCACGGTGAAGGCGGATAATGACGCGATACACACGCTCCGGGACTTAAAAGGAAAAACCGTCATCGTCGGCGCGACGTCAAACGCGGCGGATTATATGACGGCATACAACAAAGCCCACGGCAGCCCGATACATTTGAAATACGCCGGGCAGGGCAGCAATGATACAGCGAACCAAATTGAGACAGGACGCGCTGACGCCACCGTATCTACGCCGTTTGCCGTCGATTTTCAAAATAAGACGCACGCGTTCAAACAAAAGACGGTCGGTGATGTGCTGCTGGATACAGAAGTGTATTTTATGTTCAACAAAAACAGCCAAACCTTGGCGGACGATACGGATCGGGCGATTCAAAAACTGGAGAAGAACGGCACATTGAAAAGGCTGAGTGAAAAATGGCTCGGCGCGGATTATTCAAAATCAAGTTTTACGAAATAATTGAAGCAGAAAACGGGGCGATCACATGAAAATAAGACTGGCGGTCATGTCATTAACAATTGCCGCAACGGCGGCGTTATCAGCCTGCGGCGCGGGCGGGGAGGCGGCATCAGGCAATCAGAAAAATGTGAAGAACATCACGGTCGGCACGGGAACTCAATTTCCGAATATTTGCTTTATTGATGATAAAGGAAAATTGACGGGCTATGATGTTGAGCTGGTGAAAGAGCTTGACAGGCGCCTGCCGGGCTATCGTTTCACTTTTAAAACGATGGATTTCTCCAACCTGCTTGTCAGCCTCGGACAGCATAAAGTCGATATCGTGGCTCATCAAATGGAGAAAAGCGCCGAACGGGAGAAAAAATTTCTGTTCAATCAAGTCGCGTATAACAACTTCCCGCTGAAAATCACGGTGCTCCAAGAGAACGGGAACATTCACGGCATTGAGGATTTGAAAGGGAAGCGTGTCATTACGAGTCCGACGTCAAACGGCGCGCTTGTGCTGAAGAAATGGAATGAAAAACACGGCAGTCCGTTTGAAATCGCCTATGCTGGCCAAGGCTCCAACGATGCGGCCAATCAGCTGAAATCCGGCCGCGCCGATGCGACGATTTCCACGCCGTTTGCCGTCGATTTCCAAAACAAAACGAGCGCGGTCAAAGAAAAAACGGTCGGCGGGGTGCTGTCAAATGCCAAAGTGTTCTTTATGTTTAACAAAAATGAGCAAACGCTGAGTGATGACATTGATAAAGCGCTCAAGGAAATCATTGATGACGGCACGCTCAAAAAGCTGAGTGAAAAGTGGCTCGGCGCGGATTATTCAAAGGAGCAATATTAAGTGAAAAAGAGAGGGATCGGCAATGGAAAAAGCGTTTGATATCAGTATGATCGCATCCTTTGTGCCGACATTGCTCGGGTATTTGCCCGTCACGCTGTATATATTGGCGGTGTCTTTGCTGTTCGGCTTTCTATTGGGGCTGCTTTTGGCGCTGCCCCGGATCTATCGCATTCCCGTGCTGAATCAGATCGCGAAGCTGTATATCTCTTTTTTCAGAGGAACGCCCATTATGGTGCAGCTGTTTATCGTATTTTACGGCATTCCGGCGCTCACAGCGCTCGCCGGAATTGACACTTCCAAAATGGACCCTTTGTATGCGGCCATCGCCACGTACGCGCTGAGCAGCGCGGCAAGAGCGGCGGAAATCATCAGGGGAGGTGTGAACAGTGTCGACCGCGGACAGGCGGAGGCGGCGTTCAGCATCGGGCTGAACGGGGGGCAGACATTCCGGCGCATCATTCTGCCGCAGGCGCTCGTGCAGGCTTTTCCCAACATCGGGAATATGGTGATTGGTTTTTTAAAAGATACGTCACTCGCTTTTTCAATCGGGGTGATGGATATGTCGGGCAGAGGGCAGACATTGATTACATCGAGCAATCATTCTCTTGAAGTGTATATCTCGCTTTCTGTTCTGTATTACGCGGCCGCCCTTTTATTTGAATGTGTCTTCAGATGGTGTGAAAAACGAATCAAGAAAGATGAGACGCGCCTTGTGACGGTTTTTGACATGAGCGTGCACAGCTGAAAAGGAGGGAGAACATGGAGCTGGATATTCCGTTTATCGGCACTGCGATAAAACAAATGATGAAAACCGTTCCGCTTACACTGGCAATGACGATCATTCCGATTATTGCCGGATTTTTCATAGCTCTCGGCAATATCACGGTGCGTATATTCCGCATCAAATGGCTGCTTGCCTGCTCAGCGTTTTACGTGTCTTTTTTTCGAAGCACCCCGGCGATTCTCCATATTATGCTGATTTATTTAGGCGTTCCGCTGATTGCCGATCATTTCAGCCGCACCTTTCATCTTGGCTGGTCGGCCAATCAGATTCCGGTCGCCGTGTTTGTCATCATGGCATTGTCATTAACGGCAGGCGCCTATATGACGGAAATTCTCCGATCTGGGATCATGGCCGTCGATACGGGGCAGGCGGAGGCGGCTTATTCAATCGGCCTGACGCGGGGCCAGATGATTCGGCGCGTGATTCTGCCGCAAGCGTTCATGATATCACTGCCGAACTTCACCAACATAGGCATCGGTTTTTTGCATACCACTTCCATCGCGGCAATCGTTGCAGTGCCTGAAATTACAGGAACGGCGACGATTGCGGCATCCGATAACTATGCATTTTTGGAAGCATTTATCGGGGCGGCCGTCATTTATTGGGGATTAACGCTGATTCTCGAGGCCGTAAACACTTTGGCGGAAAAAAGAGCGGCCAGATATCAAGGAGGCGCAGTATGATCGAAATCCGAAACATTCAGAAACATTTTGGCAGTCATCACGTGCTAAAAGGGATCAATTTAAGTGTCCGGAAAGGGGAAGTCGTGACCATCATCGGTCCGAGCGGTTCGGGGAAAACAACATTTCTGCGCTGCCTTAATTTACTTGAGCGGCCGGATGAGGGCGCCATTTCCGTACATGGTGAAGTCATTAACTGCAAAAAGCCGGCCAAAAAAGACATTCTCAGACTGAGGAAACAGACGGCGATGGTTTTTCAGCAATATCATTTGTTTTCGCATAAAACGGCGATTCAAAATGTCATGGAAGGCCTGACGGTCGCAAGGAAAATGAAAAAAACAGATGCGTACGCCATTGCGGAGCGGGAACTGGCCAAGGTGGGGCTTCAGGATAAATTGCACGCCTATCCGAATCAGCTGTCGGGAGGCCAAAAGCAGCGGGTCGGAATTGCCAGGGCGCTTGCCATTCATCCTGATGTGATGCTGTTTGATGAACCGACCGCAGCCCTCGACCCGGAGCTTGTCGGCGAGGTGCTTGAGGTGATGCTTAACATTGTGCGGACCGGCGCCACCATGATCATTGTTACTCATGAAATGGAATTCGCCAGAAGAGTGTCCGACCAAATTGTGTTTATGGATGAAGGAGCAATCGTGGAACAAGGAACGCCTGAGGAGGTCTTTTACAAGACGAAAAAAGAAAGAACGAAGAAGTTCCTCCGCCGCGTTCTTCCTGATTACGGTTATGACATAAAAGAACACATAAAGGAGCCTGTCGTATGATTCGTTTAAGCATTTTAGACCAAAGTGTCACCGCGGAAAACCAAACCGCAGAAGAAGCTTTGCGGCAAACGGTGAGATTGGCTCAAGAGGCCGAACAATACGGATATGACCGTTTCTGGGCGGCGGAGCATCATAACAATGAAGAGATAGCGGGATCAGCACCGGAAATTGTCCTGGGGTATCTGGCCGCCAGTACGAAAAAAATCCGCCTCGCATCCGGCGGGGTGATGCTGCAGCATTACAGCCCTTATAAAGTGGCGGAGCAGTTCCGGGTTTTGTCCGCCCTTGCCCCCGGCCGTGTAGCGCTCGGTGTCGGCAAAGCGCCCGGCGGATTTCAGCTGTCAACCGATGCGCTGCAGCGCGAGCTTATTCAGCCCGCCCGTTTATTTGAAGAAAAGCTTGAAGAGCTGACTCATTTCATCCGCAATGATTTTCCGGACTCGCACCGCTACGCGTCATTGCGGCCGGCGCCGCATACTGAGTATGCGCCTGACCTCTTTTTGCTCGGCGGCAGCGCGGAAAGCGCGATATCCGCGGCCAAACTCGGCATTTCCTTCGTTTTCGCCTATTTCATAAACGGTGAAGACGCTGCGTTAGAAAAAGCGCGCCAAGCCTTTGACGAACATCTGCCGAAAGGGGCAAAAGCGGAATTCCACCTTGCGCCGATGGTCTTTACCGCGCATACAAAAGCAGAAGCGGAAAAACACGTCGTATCGCGTGAATCGGTCAAAATCATTCTCGAAGACGGCAAAAAGGTGAATGTCGCTTCCCGAAAACAAGCGGATGCGTTTCTTGAACAAGTCACGCAGCCATACAAGCTGATTACACAAAAGACGGGTGTGATTGCCGGGACAAAAGAAGAGACTGCCGCCGAGCTGCGACGATTATCCGTTCAATACAGCATTACCGATTTTGTGATTTTGTCGCCTATCAAAAACGCTGAAGAAAAACGGTTGTCTTACCGGCTGTTAAGCGAAGCGGTGCAGCCGGCCGCACAATTACAGGAGGGATGAACATGAGTCATGAAGCAAATGTAGTGGTTTGGAGCAAAAAGGGCTGTGCGTATTGCGATGAAGTGAAAGGATACTTGCGGGAAAAGGCCATTGCCTACGAAACAATTGATGTGACGGAGCGGGACGAATTGCGTGACGTGCTGCAGACGAAGTACGGTATCCGCCATGTTCCCGTCGTTGAAATCGGCAGCGGTGACAGCCGTGTGTATCAGGCCGTTACTCAAGTCGGCATTGAACACGTAGAACGGGCGCTTGCCGATTACGAGGGAAAAAAGGGGGAGAGCAAATGAGCCGGACGGATCTTATTCAATTCGGAGCCATAATTCACGGTGTCGGCGGCACAACGGACGGCTGGCGTCATCCCGACGTCGATCCGTCAGCAAGTACGAATGCGGCGTTTTACAGGCAAAAAGCGCAGACTGCTGAAAAAGGGCTGTTCAGCTTCGCTTTTATTGCGGACGGCTTGTTCATTTCTGAAAAGTCCATTCCGCATTTCTTAAATCGGTTTGAGCCGATCACTATTTTATCGGCGCTTGCCGCCTCTACAACCCATCTTGGTTTAATCGGCACATTTTCCACCTCGTTCACTGAGCCGTTTACCATCGCAAGACAGCTCATGTCTCTTGACCATATCAGCGGCGGCCGGGCGGGCTGGAATCTCGTCACATCTCCGCAGGCGGGGGCTGCGCGCAATCACAGCAAGGAAAGCCTTCCCGACCACAGCCGGCGCTACGCCATCGCCCAAGAACATGTGGACGTGGTGCGCGGTCTGTGGAATTCTTGGGAAGAAGATGCCTTCGTCCGCAACAAAGAAACCGGACAGTTTTTTGATCCTGACAAACTGCATCGCCTGTATCACAAAGGCGAGTATTTTCAAGTGGAGGGCCCGCTGAATATCGGCCGGTCCAAACAGGGAGAGCCGGTCGTCTTCCAAGCGGGGTCTTCAGAAACCGGCCGGTCGTTTGCCGCGTGGAATGCCGATGCAGTCTTTACGCATTCCAATTCACTTGAGGAAACGAAAGCTTTTTATGATGATGTGAAGAAGCGGGCGGCGGATTACGGCCGGGACGCTTCCAAACTGCGGATCTTTCCGGGAATCAGTCCGATTATAGCCGGCTCACAAGAAGAAGCGGAAGCGAAATACCAAGAATTCGCCGAGCTGATTCCGATAGAGAACGCCGTTAAATATGTGGCCAGATTTTTTGACGATTATGATCTGAGCCGGTTTCCATTGGATGAGCCGTTTCCTGATTTGGGCGACGTCGGGAAAAACGCGTTTCAAAGCACGACAGACCGTATCAAAAGAGAGGCGAAAGCCCGGAATCTTACGCTGCGTCAAGTGGCGCGCGAAGCCGCGTTTCCGCGAACCAACTTTATCGGGACACCGGAACGTGTGGCATCATTAATTGAAACATGGTTTCAGCGGGAAGCGGCGGACGGGTTTATCATTCACTCTGACATCCCGGGCATGCTTGAAGCCTTTGTGGATCATGTCATACCGATCCTTCAGGAAAAGGGGCTGTACCGAAAAAGCTATCCGGCGGATACACTGCGGGGGAATCTTGGATTGGATATTCCGGTCTGCAAACCAAATCCGATTTTGAGCAGAAACTAAATGTTTCTGCTTTTTCTGGTGCTTACAACCCCCGTCATTAAAGCATTTCAAAAAAAATATACTGATTTCGAGATATTATTGTTGCTAAAAGATTTTTTTGTAACTATAATTATTACAGAACTGATCAGTATAAAAAAACATTCATATTTCATAATAAATATGTGTGTAATCTGAAAACGAAAGGGCTGTTTACAATGGCAAAAGTACTTTATATCACTGCTCATCCTCATGATGAAAAGACATCTTACAGCATGGCGACAGGAAAAGCGTTTATCGATTCTTATAAAGAATCAAACCCGAATGATGAGGTTGTACATATCGACCTTTACAAAGAAAACATTCCTCATATCGACGCGGATGTATTCAGCGGCTGGGGAAAACTTCAATCCGGCACAGGTTTTGAAGAGCTTTCTGAAAACGAAAAAGCGAAAGTCGGCCGTCTAAACGAGCTGAGCGATCAATTCGCATCAGCTGACAAATACGTATTCGTTACACCGCTTTGGAACTTCTCATTCCCGCCTGTTATGAAAGCGTACCTTGATTCTGTAGCTGTAGCCGGAAAATCATTCAAATATACAGAACAAGGCCCGATCGGTCTGTTGACAGACAAAAAAGCGCTCCACATTCAGGCGCGCGGAGGCTATTACTCTGAAGGCCCGGCGGCTGACATGGAAATGGGCCACCGTTACATCGGTATCATGATGAACTTCTTCGGCGTTCCTTCTTTCGACGGATTAATCGTTGAAGGCCATAATGCTGAACCGAATAAAGCACAGCAAATTAAAGAAGATGCGATTGCCCGCGCGAAAGAAGCCGGAAAATCATTCTAATCTAAAAAAACCTCCCAGCTGATACGGCTGGGAGGTTTTTCATTAAAGTGCGATCGTCCGTTTTTGTTCGCTGCTTTTCATCACCGCTTCAATGACACGGATGACATCGATGCCTTCTTCCGCCGTAACGGGAAGCGGTTTTCCGTTTAAGATGCTGTCTGCCAGCAGTTTGTAGTACGTAAGGTAAGAGCCGTTCTCAGAGGGGATTGTTTCTGTATGTCTTTTCTCATCCGCTGCGGTTGTCAGCTCACCGAAGCTGTCAGGGTCATCGGCGCCCCAGTCCTCGTCAATCGGTTTTTGGCCGGCTGAAAGCGCAGCTTCCTGTCCGTCCTTTCCGTATTTGATAAAGCTTGCATTCCGTCCGTGAATCTGATAGCGCGGGCCGCTTGCCGCATTCATGGAGCCGGATTGAAGAATAACCTGAAGCTTGCCGTAATGGAGGACGGCCAGAAACCAATCGTCCGTTTCACTGTTGTCCCGCTGTTTCATCACATGTGCGGTGACGGATTCCGGCATTCCGAAAAGCAGGAGTGTCTGGTCAATAATATGTGAACCGAGATCATACAGCGTTCCCGTGGCGGGTCCGTTTTTTTCGCGCCATCTTTCTTGTACAACCGGGTTGTATAGATCGTAGTTGACTTGATATGTATGAATGTCTTGAAGCGCCCCGTCCCGAATCAGCTTTTGAATCGTTAAAAAATCATTGTCCCAGCGTCGGTTGTGATACACGCTCAGCAAGACGCCTTTATGTTCAGCCGTTCTTCTCAGCTCCTCCGCTTCTGCTGAAGTCGCCGTCATCGGCTTTTCCACGACGGTGTGTTTCCCCGCAAGAAGACATTTCATCGCTGATTCATAATGCATTCCGCTCGGTGTCGTAACGATGACGAGATCAATGTCAGGGTCACCGGTGATGTCTTCAATCGTGCGCACGGCTTCAGCCCCCGGCAGATCACGTTTGACCTCATCCGTTCTGGAGGTCATGACTTTTTTGATCTGATAATCATCAAGGACGTCCAAAAGCGGCGCATGAAAGACTTTCCCCGACAGACCATATCCTAATAGGCCAACCTGTATCGTTTTCAATGAACTTCCCCCTCTTGATATGTGATAACAATATATACCCCGCGGGTGTACTGGTAAAACTTGTGTGTTGAAAATTTTTTACACCGGTTTTTCAAGTCTGTATAATGAAGATAACGAAGAAAAAAACGAGGTGGAAAATGGACAAACATACCGAACATCAATCGTTAAATCATAAAAGCGCCAAGGAAAAAGACCAGATTCTGAACCGGCTGAAACGGATTGAAGGCCAAGTCAGGGGCATTCAGAACATGGTGGAAAACGAACGATACTGCGTGGATATTCTCGTGCAGATTTCAGCCGTGCAGGCGGCCATGCAGAAAGTCGCGTTTCATCTGCTGGAAGATCACGCCCATCACTGCGTAGCCGGCGCCATTGAAAGCGGAAACGGGGAGCAGGCGATTGCCGAGCTGCTGGATGTCGTGAAAAAAATCGCGAAATCATGAAATAAAATGTTTTGAAATACCCTACAGGGGTATGGTAACATAAAGAAGAAAAAACAAGACGTGGAGGGAATCATCATGGAACAAAAAACACTGCAAGTCGAAGGCATGTCCTGTCAGCACTGCGTCAAAGCAGTAGAGACCGGAGTAGGAGAACTGAACGGAGTGACGGCGGTTCAGGTGAATTTGGAAGCCGGACAGGTGGATGTGACGTTTGATGAGAACAAAGTCTCCGTATCAGATATAAAAGACGCGATTGAAGATCAAGGGTATGACGTCGTATAAGGTATATCGCGCTTCGGGAACGGGCGCGGTTTTCTTTTATGAAAATGATACCCCCTGGGGGTTTGTGAGAAGAGGTGAGGGCATTGAGTGAACCGAAAGAAATGACCATTCAAGTGGCAGGCATGACATGCGCCGCCTGCGCTTCAAGAATTGAAAAAGGACTGAAACGGATGGACGGCGTCAATGACGCTTCCGTCAATCTTGCGCTTGAGACCTCAAATATTTCCTATCAGCCTGACAAAATCAAAGCTGGCGCCATAAAGGATAAAATTGAAAAACTCGGCTATCACGTCGTGACGGAAAAAGCCGATTTTCAGATTGAAGGCATGACGTGCGCCGCCTGCGCCAATCGGATTGAAAAGCGCCTGAACAAAATAGAGGGCGTTGTGGGCGCGCCGGTGAATTTCGCCCTTGAAACGGTCTCCGTTGAATACAACCCCAAAGAGGTGACACCGAAAGAACTGAAAGAGACCGTGGCAAAACTCGGCTACCGATTAGAAGATAAGGAAGCGGACGGCCAAGACGGCGGATTATCCCAAAAGGAAAAAGAACAGCGTAAACAGCTGATCAGGCTGATATTTTCTGCCGTTCTCTCCTTTCCGCTTCTATGGTCGATGGTCAGCCATTTTTCTTTTACTTCTTTTATTTGGATGCCGGATATCCTGATGAATCCGTGGCTGCAATTTGCGCTTGCCACCCCGGTGCAGCTCGTCATCGGCTGGCCTTTTTATACGGGAGCGTACAAGGCGCTGAGAAATAAAAGCGCCAATATGGATGTTCTCGTTGCGCTCGGAACGACGGCCGCTTACGCGTACAGCCTGTACATGACGATTGCGTCTCTCGGACGAAACGGCCATGCCGAGGGGCTTTATTATGAAACGAGCGCCATTTTGCTGACTTTGATTTTGCTTGGAAAGCTTTTAGAGATGAAAGCAAAAGGCCGCTCATCAGAAGCGATTAAAAAGTTAATGAAGCTTCAGGCGAAGACGGCGGCGGTCGAGCGGGAAGGGAAGGTACAGGTGATTCCGATTGACGAGGTCCGGACGGGGGACATCGTATATGTGAAACCGGGAGAACGCGTTCCTGTCGATGGCGAAGTGATTGAAGGCCATTCCGCGATTGATGAATCGATGATTACGGGAGAAAGCATGCCAGCAGATAAGTCTCCGGGAAGCACCGTCACCGGGGCTACGATCAATGCAAACGGCTTTCTCAAAATCAGAGCGGTGAATGTCGGGAAAGATACCGTGCTTGCACACATTATTAAAATCGTGGAAGAAGCCCAAGGATCAAAAGCACCCATTCAGCGGCTCGCGGATCACATTTCAGGCATTTTCGTTCCGATTGTGCTGGGGCTGGCCGTGGTGACTTTTCTCATTTGGTATGTATGGGCGTCTCCGGGACAGTTTTCTGAAGCGATCGGCAAATTCATCGCCGTGCTTGTCATTGCCTGTCCGTGCGCCCTCGGGCTCGCCACTCCGACGAGCATTATGGCGGGCTCCGGCCGCGCCGCTGAATTCGGCATTCTTTTTAAAGGCGGAGAGCACTTAGAAAAGACCCAGCGTCTGACGACAATCGTACTGGATAAAACCGGAACGGTGACAAACGGCAGACCGGTGCTGACAGACGCCGTACCGGCAGCGGGAATGAACGAAGAGGAGCTCCTGCGGCTTGCGGCTGCCGCTGAAGCGGGATCGGAGCACCCGCTTGGAGAAGCCATCGTTTCAGGAGCCGAAAAACGAGGGATTTCCATTCCGAAACTAACCCGTTTCCAAGCCCGGATCGGTTCCGGAATCTATGCAGAGGCTGACGGGAAAACGATTCTTGCCGGATCAAGACGGCTGATGGAATCGGAACACATTGAACATGAAGCATTGCTTCCGCACATGACCCGCTTGGAGGCGGAAGGAAAAACGGTGATGCTAATTGCGGCAGACGGCAAAGCGGCGGGGCTTATCGCAGTCGCCGATACGATCAAAGAAACATCTCCGGCTGCGGTGAAACGCCTGAAGGATATGGGCCTTGACGTCATCATGATGACCGGTGACAACCAAAAGACGGCGGAAGCCATTGCTAAAGCCGCAGGCATCGACAGCGTGATTGCCGAAGTGCTTCCCGAACAAAAGGCAGCGGAGATTTCCCGGCTGCAAAAAGAAGGCCGGCGCGTGGCAATGGTCGGCGACGGCATCAATGATGCTCCGGCGCTGGCTGTGGCCGATATCGGGATGGCCATCGGCACCGGCACCGATATCGCAATGGAAGCAGCGGACATTACGCTGATCCGCGGAGATCTGAACGGCATTGCCGACGCCATCGGCATGAGCAGGCTGACTATGAGAAACATCAAGCAGAATTTAGGATGGGCATTGGGCTACAACACCATAGGCATTCCGATTGCGGCAGCCGGCTTTCTGGCTCCGTGGGTGGCAGGCGCCGCCATGGCGTTCAGCTCGGTATCGGTCGTCCTTAATGCTTTGCGTTTACAGAAGGTGAAAAAAGACAAAATCGGCTGATGCCGGTTTTGTCTTTTTTATTGACACTTTATTCAAAACTTGCATATAATATAAAAAACAACTATATGAACATATGCTCATATATATAATTTCGTTTAGCTGCATTGATATTATGGGAATCCTATTACGGAAAGTAGGGTGAGTCGAAAATGAAAGCGGCAAAAGGTGAATTTGTGTTAGACGGACTTGATTGCAGCAACTGTGCAAAAAAAATAGAAAACGGCGTAAAAGCCATTGACGGCATCGACGGCTGTGCTGTCAATTTTGCGGCAAGCACCATTACAGTTTCGGCCGGGGGCAAAGATGAGCAATGGATGAAAGATGAAGTTGCAAAAAAAGTAAAGTCCATTGATCCTCATGTGACCGTCCGTTCGAAGCATGAAGACAAACCCGGCGAGGATGAATACCGCAAAAAGCTGCAGCTGATGTTAGTGAGATTGGCGGCGGGCGCTGTTTTGGCCGTCATCGCTTACTTCGCGCACACAGGCGCCGTCCTTGAGTTTCTGCTCTTTTTTGCTTCATATTTGATCATCGGCGGCGATATCGTAGCCAGAGCGGGAAAAAATATTGCCCGCGGCCAGGTATTTGATGAGCATTTTCTGATGGCGCTTGCGACAATCGGCGCATTTATAATTCACCAGTATCCGGAAGGCGTCGCGGTCATGCTGTTCTATCAAATCGGTGAATTGTTTCAGGGAGCTGCCGTCAGCCGATCCAGAAAATCGATCAGCGCGTTATTGGACATCCGTCCTGAGTACGCCAATGTGAAAACGGAAAACGGCATGACTGCCGTTCCGCCGCAGGACGTCAAAGTCGGACAGGTCATCGTCGTGAATCCAGGAGAACGGATTCCGCTGGACGGAAAGGTGCTGAGCGGCTCATCGATGGTTGATACCTCCGCTTTAACGGGCGAATCCGTGCCGAGAAAAGCGGAGCCGGGGCAAGATGTGATGGCCGGATTTATGAACCAGAACGGCGTGCTTCATATTGAAACCTCTAAAGGATATGAAGACTCTGCTGTATCAAAAATATTGGATCTGGTCGAAAATGCGGCCGGACGCAAAGCGAAAACGGAAAACTTTATTACGAAGTTTGCCAAGTACTATACACCGGCCGTTGTCATTGTTGCGGTGCTTCTCGCCTTTTCACCGCCGCTTCTCGTGCCTTCAGCCGCGCTATCCGACTGGGTGTACCGGGCGCTGATTTTCCTTGTGATTTCTTGTCCGTGCGCACTCGTCGTCTCCATTCCGCTCGGGTTTTTCGGCGGTATCGGAGCCGCGTCTAAAGCAGGGGTGCTCGTGAAAGGCAGCAACTATTTAGAAGCGCTCAATCAGGTGGCATACGCCGTGTTTGATAAAACGGGAACCTTAACGAAAGGCAATTTCGCCGTTACTGATATCAAACCGGCGCCAGGATTTACACAAGACAGCCTGCTTCATGCGGCTGCGCTTGCCGAAGTCCATTCCAATCATCCGATTGCTTCATCCATCCGTGAGGCTTACAATCAACCGCTCGCGGCTGAGGAGATTGAAGAATATGAAGAAATACCCGGACACGGCATTCGGGTGAAAACCGGCGGATCAACGATTTTGGCCGGAAATCAAAAACTGATGGCAAAAGAACAAATCGCTTTCGGCACAGCTGAAAACAACGGAACCGTCGTTTACGTTGCCGTTGATCAGCAGTATGCGGGGGCGATCGTGATTGCCGACGAAATCAAAGAGGACGCCAAACAGGCCATTGCCCGTTTAAAAGCGCTCGGCGTCAAACGGACAGTGATGCTGACGGGTGATTCAAAGCAGACCGGTGAAGCGGTCGGCCGCGAGCTCGGTATTGATGACGTGTATACAGAACTGCTGCCGGGTGACAAAGTAGACCGAGTCGAAGAACTCGAAGCGGCGCTTGCACCGAATGAAAAACTGATGTTTGTCGGTGACGGGATTAACGATACGCCTGTGCTTGCCAGAGCTGACATCGGAGCTGCCATGGGGGCTCTCGGTTCTGATGCCGCCGTCGAAGCGGCCGATGTCGTCCTGATGACAGACCAGCCGTCAAAAGCAGCCGAAGCCATCCGGATTGCACGCCGCACACGCCGGATCGTCTGGCAGAACATTGGATTTGCTTTAGGTGTGAAAATTATTTTTCTCCTGCTTGGCGCATTCGGATTCGCCACCATGTGGGAAGCGGTTTTTTCAGATGTAGGTGTTACGCTGATCGCCGTTGCCAACGCGATGCGCGTCATGAGGGTGAAAGCGGAATAATTGTCAAAGATAATTCGTTTTTCAGGGTTTTCTTAAACAAGGTTGTCTTGGTAAAATAGAGAAGCGGGCCATCCGGCATCCGCTTCTTTTTTATTTTAAAAACAATGAGGTGTCTGAGTGAAAAAGAAACAATCGTCTGCGAAATTTGCGGTGATTCTGACGTTAATCGTTGTCGTTTTATTTGCGGTCATCGTAATTATTAACAACCAAACGGAAAAAGCGGGCGAAACAGCCGCCGAACAGCCTTCCATTAAAGGACAGCCCGTGCTTGGCAAAGACAGCGCGCCTGTGACGGTAGTTGAATTCGGAGATTACAAATGTCCGTCATGCAAAGTATTTAACAGCGATATCTTTCCGAAAATCAAAAAAGATTTTATCGATAAAGGCGACGTGAAATTTTCATTTGTGAACGTCATGTTCCACGGAACCGGCTCGCGTCTGGCGGCACTTGCCTCAGAAGAGGTGTGGAAGGAAGACCCAGCATCATTCTGGGCTTTCCATGAAAAGCTGTTTGAAGAGCAGCCGTCAAGCGAACAGGAATGGGTCACGCCTGCATTGCTTGAAAAGACGGTCAAAAGCACCGCGAAAAAGGTTGATCCTGCCAAGCTGAAGGAAAACCTTGATAAAGAAACCTTCGGAAAAGAGCTGAAAGCTGACACTGACCTGAATGATAAATTAAATATCACGGCGACACCGACGATTTACGTAAATGACAAAGTGATTAAAGAATTCGCTAATTATGAGGAGATTTCAAAAACGATTAAGAAAGAGCTGAAAAATGAAAAATAGAATCGTATTTTTATATGCTTCTTGGGTGATAGCTCTTGTTGCCATGCTCGGCAGCCTATATTTCAGCGAGATCAGAAAATTCATACCGTGTGAGCTGTGCTGGTATCAAAGAATTCTCATGTACCCGCTTGTCCTGATTTTAGGAATCGCCACCTTTCAGGGTGACACGCGCGTGAAAAAATATGTGCTCCCGATGGCCGTCATCGGCGCGTTTATATCGATCATGCATTACCTTGAGCAGAAGGTGCCCGGTTTCAGCGGCATCAAGCCATGCGTCTACGGCGTGCCTTGCTCCTCTGAATATATTAACTGGTTCGGTTTTATTACCATTCCATTCTTAGCATTGACGGCATTTATTCTCATTATTGTCTGCATGTGTTTTGTCAAAGCAGAACGCACGGCAAAATAAAGAGCCTGCTCCATGGGAGCGGCTCTTTTTCTATTATCTGTACCAAGCTTTGTTAGTCTCAATCTGTCTGTTATGGGAACTGTCCCAAATATCCACGGAATAGGCATAATCATAATTCATGACGCAGCGGATGCCGCTGCCTTGGGCGTCATGCTGAAGTCCGAAATTATGGGAAAACTCGTGCTGGGCCGCTTTCGCCGTGTTGGCCGTTCCTTGATCAAGGTTCACGCTGAAAGCCGGGCCGCTCGGTTTGCCGTTATATACATACGCGATACCGCCGGCGTCAAAACTCGATTTTGCGGTAAAACCGACGACAAAATGATAATTTTGATTTCTGAAGCTGCTTTGGAGATTTGATAAAATCTGAGAACTGTTTGAGCCGGAGGAATTCCAGGCTTGCACGGCCTGTACGACAAAATCAATGTTATGATCACGGTTGAAGGCGACATCAGCCTGCTCCACGATCTGAACGATTCGCGTTTGCCAGTCGCTGTATTTGGCGCGGTATTCAGCGTCCGCCACCGCCAGCACTCTGACCTTCTGAGAGCCCGTGCTGGCTTTAGTTGAAGCTTTATCCTGATTGACATTGGCGTCGAATCGTTTCGTGCCGACCTGCTTACCGTTTTCATCCAGAATTTTTGTATCAACCGTCTGTTCAATCTGAACCGGACCTTTCAGATCTTTAAAATGATCGGCTTTCGGAAGCGGGTCCGTATACACCGTTTTGGCCGGCTCCGCATGAGTGTGCGAATGCGTATGGTTTTCGGCTGACGGCAGGCCGGGAATTAATCCGGCGGCCAATAAAACTGGAAAAACAAGTGAACTGATTTTCATTTTATAACCCCCCTTTTTTGTTAAGAGAAGGTATTCAATGAAACTTCCAATAAACCTCCTAATATAGTATAAAATAGGAAAATATTCTCGCCTCCAGCCATGCTGAATGCAGTTGTCCCGATTTTGGAATCAGAATCTTTCAAAAATAAGGTTGATTTTAAGAGAAAGCGATTATAAAATCTAATGGTCGTCAGAAAATTTAACAAATAAAAAGGAGCATATGGAATGGCCTGGGAGCTGCTTAGTGTAATCGGCATCATTGCGTTTGCGGTCAGCGGAGCGATTGTTGCGATGGAAGAGGAGTATGATATTTTAGGCGTGTATATCTTGGGGATTGTAACGGCGTTCGGCGGCGGAGCCATCCGAAACCTGCTGATCGGTGTTCCGGTCTCCGCCTTGTGGGAGCAAGGCGCGTTTTTTCAAATCGCACTCGCATCAGTTACGATTGTCTTTTTGTTTCCGAAGCTGCTGTTAAGACATTGGAGTAAATGGGGCAACTTATCCGATGCCATCGGGCTTTCGGCGTTTGCCATCCAAGGCGCTTTATATGCCGTGAAAATGGGCCATCCGCTCAGCGCGGTGGTTGCGGCCGCGGTGCTGACCGGAAGCGGGGGCGGTATCATACGGGATCTGCTCGCGGGCAGGAAGCCCCTTGTGCTCAAGTCGGAAATTTATGCAGTCTGGGCCGCACTCGGAGGATTAATCGTGGGCCTCGGCTGGGCCGGGAATGCCGCAGGTTTGTATGTGCTGTTCCTAGTGCTTGTGGCATGCCGCATCTGCAGTTATGTTTTCAGGTGGCGCCTGCCGATTCGTTCCTATCATATAGATCAGTAAAAAACCGATTTCTTTTATGAAATCGGTTTTTTTGCATAACAGATAAAAAAGACGCCCGATATGATAAGAAAAAGGGTATTTGACTATAATGCTGAATAATATGTTTGTGTAAAGAAAGCCGGATTTGTCAGCTTGATGTCGGAGGTGCCGCTGATGGCAAAACGTGATGAAGAATGGAAAGAAGAGCAGGAAAGAATCAATTTTGTCATGAAGGAACTGGATCAGAAACAAACGCGTCTTGAAGCATCATCGGGCGGATTGAAGCAGGATATTGTCGGCCTGAGAAAATCGTTTTGGGATGATGTCACGGTTAATTTGGATGATGCCCATGAAGCGGCGGAAACATTTTCAAGCATTAAACAGCAGGCTGAAATGCTTTCAGAACGTGAACGGACGCATCGGCTTCAATACCGGCAGCTTCAAAAAATCCAAAAGCTGAAAGCCTCTCCTTACTTCGGCCGTGTCGATTTTACGGAAAAAGGGGAGTCCTCTGCCGAGCAGATTTATATCGGGCTGACTTCTTTAATGGATGAAAACAATGAGCATTTTCTCATTTACGATTGGCGTGCGCCCATTTCATCTCTTTACTATCAATATTCCCCGGGAAAAGCCCGCTATGAAGTTCCGGAAGAAACGATAGAAGGAGACATCACACTGAAGCGGCAGTTTATCATTAAAAACGGGACGCTTAAAGCGATGTTTAACACGGATATGACGATTGGTGACGAAATGCTGCAAGAGGTGCTGAGCGGCCATTCCGGCCAGCATATGAAAAACATCGTGTCAACTATCCAAAAAGAACAGAATGAAATCATTCGTGATGAAAAAAGCAAATATCTCATCGTTCAGGGAGCCGCCGGAAGCGGGAAAACATCCGCAGCGCTTCAGCGGGCCGCTTACTTGCTGTACCGCGGGCGCGGTGTGCTTGACGCCCGTCAGATCGTGCTGTTTTCTCCGAACATTTTGTTCAACAGTTACGTTTCC
The DNA here is from genome assembly GCF_051628075.1 of Bacillus siamensis. NCBI lineage: Bacteria > Bacillati > Bacillota > Bacilli > Caryophanales > Bacillaceae > Bacillus > Bacillus siamensis. The sequence goes on along the minus strand of NZ_CP155579.1, from coordinate 3,199,570 downwards.
GCCGTATTGCCGGAACTGGGAGAAGAAAATATGGAGCAGGCCACGTTTCAGGAATATATCGCCCGCCGGCTCGGACGAAAGTTTGAATGTGAAAGCCCGTACGAACAGCTCGAATATTGCCTGACCGAGCAGAATCAGGAAGCCCTTTCCGTAAGGCTCGAAGCCATTGCTTACAAAGCGTCACCAGCTTTTCAGGCCATGATTGACCGTTATGCCGGGTCGCTTTCGGTCTCCGGCCTGATATGTAAACAGATCAGCTTCCGGGGAGACATCCTGATTTCAAAAGAGCGGATTGAAGGCTATTTTTATTCGCTTGATAAGCAGCTGCCGATTCCGAACAGAGCGGAGCTGACGGCGGAATGGCTACTTACGGAAATCAGCGCACTCGAAAAAAAGGAGCGTAAGAAGGAATGGGTGCTGCAGGAGAGTGAGCTGCTTGATAAAGAAGATTATGCTGAGGTTTATCAAAAACTTAAGAAGCAAGCGGCGGATGATGAACCTGTATTTGACGACCACCAGCGTGAACAGTCCCTGCTTGGCGCCATTATTGTCCGCAAAGCTTTTAAACCGATTAAGCAGGCCGTCAGACAGCTCGGCTTTCTCGATATAAAACGGATGTACCTCCGGCTGTTTTCAGACTGGGGAGCTGATGAAAAGCCCGATCATTGGCAGAGCATCGGCGCTTTAACCCGCAGCGCATTTGCAGAACGGTCACTCCCGTATGAAGATGCCGCTCCGTATCTGTATTTGCAGGACCTGATAGAAGGAAAAAGAATAAACACACAAATGAAGCACGTCTTCATTGATGAAGCGCAGGATTATTCCTCTTTTCAGCTCACGTATATTCAAAGCATCTTCCCGGCTGCAAAAATGACGGTGCTCGGTGATGTCAGCCAGTCGATTTATGCACACACCATTACCGGTCCTTCTTCACTCGCCGGCTGCTTCCGCAATGGCACAGAAAAGGATGTCAGCCTGAAGAGGACTTACAGATCGACGCGGCAGATTGTTGAATTTACGAAAGCGCTGCTGGCTGACGGTGATGACATTGAGCCTTTTAACCGGAACGGGGAAAAACCGCGGGTTCTGCGGGCGGATACTGAAAAAGAGCGCCGCGAGCAATTGACTCAAACAATACGAGAGCTCAGGCAAAAAGGCCGGGAGACGATCGCCGTCATCTGCAAAACGGCTGCGGAAGCGGAAAAAGTGTTTCAGACAGTCAGCGCCGGGAGCGGTGTCCGTTTGATCAATAAAGAAAACCAGCCTTTTCAAAAAGGGGTATGCGTCATTCCCGTGTATTTGGCAAAAGGCATTGAGTTTGACGCCGTCATTGTCGCTGACGCCTCTGCTGCCCAGTACAAAAGCGGGCATGACCGCAAGCTGTTATATACGGCCTGCACGCGGGCGATGCATCATCTGACCGTGCTGTCTCCGGGAGAACTCTCTCCTTTTATAAACGAAGTGCCCGCCGGCTTATTCGAGTAAGCCCTTTGCCCAAGTGCAAAGGGCTTTTAATCATTAGTAATCTTAATCATTATCATCATGATTATATATTTTACTTACACACAAACTTTCGGTAAAGTTTCAATTAGAATATTATTTTGACAATTCCTATAGAAATAACGTACGTTACGTTTAATTCCTTGTGAGGTGGATATCGTTGCAACTTCAGGTCATGAACAGTCCGTTTAATCAGGAGCAGGCAGAGCTCCTTAACCGCCTTCTGCCGACCTTGACAGAATCACAGAAAATCTGGCTGAGCGGTTATTTGGCTGCGGCCCGGTCCGAGTCCGGTGAAGCAGCCGCACCCGAGGCTGCGGCAGAAAGCCCGGCAGTCTCGAAAGAAGTGACCGTATTATACGGATCGCAAACGGGAAATGCGGAAGGTCTTGCGAAACAGACGGTAAAGACGCTTGAGGAACGGGGATTCCAAGTCACCGTCGCGTCGATGAACGATTTTAAGCCGAATAATCTGAAAAAAATAAACAATTTACTGATCGTGGTGAGCACGCACGGAGAAGGCGATCCGCCGGATAACGCGCTGGCTTTTCATGAATTTCTTCACGGCAGACGCGCGCCGAAGCTTGAAGCGCTCCGTTTTTCCGTTTTGGCGCTCGGGGACAGCTCGTATGAATTTTTCTGCCAGACCGGCAAAGAGTTTGACGAGCGTCTTAAAGAGCTCGGCGGCACGCAGCTTGCGCCCCGGGTTGATTGCGATCTTGATTATGATGAACCGTTTTCCCAATGGCTTGATGCGGTTATCGGCGGCCTGAACGAAGGAGCGGGAAACCAAACAGCCGAAGCGCCTGCCGAGACGCCGGCTCTCAGTGAATCCGTTTATTCCAGAACGAACCCGTTTCGGGCGGAGGTTCTTGAGAACATCAATCTGAACGGGCGCGGTTCGAATAAAGAAACACGCCATCTGGAGCTTTCGCTCGAAGGATCGGGCCTCGCGTATCAGCCCGGAGACAGCCTCGGCATCTATCCGGAAAATGATCCGGCGCTTGTGGATGAGCTGATCAATGAGCTGAAATGGGACCCACAACAGGAAGTGGCGGTGAATAAGCAAGGAGAGACCCGTCCGCTGAAAGACGCGCTTACTTCTCATTTTGAAATTACAGTGTTAACAAAACCGCTCTTGCAAAAGGCCGCACAGTTTACGACTGACAAAAAGCTGAGTGAACTTCTGGCCGAAGGAAATGAAGATCAGGTGAAAGCATACATCAACGGCCGTGACCTGCTTGATCTCGTCCGGGATTTCGGTCCGTGGGAAGCGTCCGCGGAAGACTTTCTTTCCATCCTGCGTAAAATGCCGGCCCGGCTCTATTCGATCGCAAGCAGTTTAGAAGCGAATCCGGAAGAAGTGCATCTGACCATCGGAGCGGTCAGATATGACGCGCACGGCAGAGAACGAAAAGGCGTCTGCAGCATTCTGTGTGCGGAAAGACTCCAGCCGGGAGATACGCTTCCGATTTACATTCAGCACAACCAAAACTTCAAGCTGCCGGAAAACCCGGATACACCGATCATCATGGTCGGACCGGGGACAGGCATCGCGCCGTTCCGTTCCTTTATGCAGGAGCGTGAAGAAACCGGAGCTGAGGGGAAAACATGGCTGTTTTTCGGAGATCAGCACTTTGTCACTGATTTTCTGTATCAGACGGAATGGCAAAAATGGCTGCAAAACGGTGTACTCACAAAAATGGACGTCGCTTTTTCCCGGGATTCGGAGGAAAAAGTATATGTGCAGCACCGTATGAAAGAACAAAGCAAAGAGCTGTATGAATGGCTGCAGCAGGGAGCCGCCGTATACATCTGCGGTGATGAACAGCATATGGCGCATGACGTGCACCAGGCGCTTCTCGATATCATTCAGGAAGAAGGCGGCATGAGCCGTGAAAAAGCGGAAAGCTTCCTGGCAGACATGCAGCAGAAAAAACGCTATCAGCGTGACGTATATTGACTTTGGTTTGAAAGGAGCTTATTCAGCATGGTGAACAACATTTTAAAAGCGCCGGAAGGCCCTCCAAGTGATGTTGAGGAAATTAAAGAAAAAAGTGATTATTTGCGCGGCACATTGAAAGAAGTCATGCTTGACCGGATTTCAGCCGGCATCCCGGACGATGACAACCGGCTGATGAAGCATCACGGCAGCTACCTGCAGGATGACCGCGATCTCCGCAATGAACGTCAGAAACAAAAGCTTGAACCGGCTTATCAATTCATGCTGCGCGTCCGGATGCCAGGCGGCGTGTCAACTCCGGAACAATGGCTTGTCATGGATGAACTGGCGCAAAAATACGGAAACAATACATTAAAGCTGACAACGCGCGAAACGTTCCAAATGCACGGAATTTTAAAATGGAACATGAAAAAAACGATTCAAAAAATCAATGCGGCGCTGCTTGATACCATTGCGGCCTGCGGAGATGTCAACCGAAACGTCATGTGCGCTTCAAATCCGTATCAGTCTGAAATCCATGCGGAAGTGTACGAATGGTCGAAAAAACTGAGTGACGACCTTCTTCCGCGCACGAGAGCCTATCATGAAATATGGCTTGATGAGGAACGGGTGGCGGGCACTCCTGATACGGAAACGGAACCGATGTACGGGCCGCTGTATTTGCCGCGGAAATTCAAAATCGGAATCGCCGTGCCTCCGTCCAACGATATTGATGTCTTTTCTCAAGATCTCGGCTTCATTGCCATTGTAGAAGAAGGCAGACTTATCGGATTCAACGTGGCAATCGGCGGCGGTATGGGAATGACGCACGGTGATACGGCCACTTATCCGCAGCTTTCAAAAGTCATCGGCTTCTGCAAACCGGAGCAGCTGTATGATGTAGCGGAAAAAACCATTACGATTCAGCGTGATTACGGAAATCGTTCCGTCAGAAAGAATGCCAGATTTAAATATACTGTTGACCGTCTCGGTCTGGAAAATGTAAAAGCCGAGCTGGAAAACCGCCTCGGCTGGCAGCTGGATGAGGCGAAATCTTATCATTTTGACCATAACGGCGACCGTTACGGATGGGTGAAAGGCGTAAAAGGAAAATGGCACTTTACAATGTTCATCGAAGGCGGCCGCGTCACGGACTATGAGAATTATAAGCTGATGACGGGATTACGTGAAATCGCCAAAGTCCATACGGGAGATTTCCGTCTCACCTCTAATCAAAACCTGATTATCGGCAATGTGACGAGCGAGAAAAAGAAACAAATCAGCGCATTAATCGAACAATACGGTCTGACAGACGGCAGGCAGCATTCCGCCCTGCGCCGCAGTTCAATGGCTTGCGTCGCGCTTCCGACATGCGGGCTTGCGATGGCAGAAGCGGAGCGGTATCTGCCGAAGCTGATTGATAAAATTGAAGCCATTGTTGACGAAAACGGTCTGCGGGATGAAGAAATCACCATCCGTATGACTGGCTGCCCGAATGGCTGCGCCCGCCATGCGCTCGGCGAAATCGGATTTATCGGAAAAGCGCCGGGTAAATATAATATGTACTTAGGAGCTGCATTTGACGGCAGCCGTTTAAGCAAAATGTACCGGGAAAATATCGGTGAAGAGGAGATTCTCAGTGAGCTCCGCACCATTCTGCCGCGTTATGCGAAAGAGCGCGAGGAAGGCGAACACTTTGGAGATTTCGTCATCCGTGCGGGTATTATTAAAGCGACAACAGACGGAACGAATTTTCACGAATAAGATGAGCTGCTGAAACAATTTACTAAACAGTAAGAACGCAGCCGTGCGAAAAGCTTGTTTTCATAGAAAACAGGCTTTTTCTTTTTTCGGAAAAAAGTAGCCGAAGGTAAAAAAAGTTCCCCGTGAGCACGCTATGAGAAATTTTAAATAAAAACGGGTAAAATAAAAGAAGAATGGTTGTGTGCGGAAAATATACCGGGCCAGCCCGGTAATTGGCTCCGGCCTTTGACAGGGGCCATGAGAACAGGCAATGATGATTCAATGCAGCAGATGAAGGAGGTCATGTTTTGGACATATTTTTAGTCGTACTCGTACTTTTAACCATCATTGCGGTCTCAAATATTATAAATCGGTTTGTCCCCTTTATCCCGGTGCCTTTGATTCAGGTGGCGCTCGGTATCATTGCGGCGTCATTTCCGCAGGGGCTTCATTTTGAACTGAATACCGAATTGTTTTTTGTTTTGTTTATCGCTCCGCTGCTTTTTAACGATGGAAAACGGACGCCGCGTGCGGAACTTTGGAATTTAAGAGCGCCGATTCTGCTTCTCGCACTCGGGCTCGTGTTTGCCACGGTCATTGTCGGCGGTTACACCATTCATTGGATGATTCCGAGCATTCCGCTGGCCGCCGCGTTCGGGCTGGCGGCGATCCTGTCACCGACTGACGTTGTTGCGGTCAGCGCGCTGTCAGGGCGTGTGAAGATGCCAAAAGGCATTCTGCGTCTCCTTGAAGGAGAAGGGCTGATGAATGACGCATCCGGCCTGGTCGCTTTTAAATTTGCGATTGCGGCTGCCGTGACGGGCGCATTTTCGCTGGCGCAAGCAGCGTTCAGCTTTGTTTTGATTTCAGCCGGCGGTTTACTCAGCGGTGTCGTCATTTCTTTTTTGATTATCCGTTTCCGGCTGTTTTTGCGCCGCCTCGGCATGCAGGATGTCACGATGCATATGCTGATTCAAATTCTGACGCCGTTTGTCATTTATCTGGCGGCTGAAGAAATCGGCGTTTCCGGCATTTTAGCGGTTGTGGCCGGCGGCATCACGCATGCGGTGGAGCAGGATCGTCTTGAATCAACGATGGTCAAACTGCAAATCGTCTCTTCAAGTACGTGGAATATTATTTTGTTCATTCTTAACGGTCTTGTTTTCGTCATATTAGGAACGCAAATACCGGATGTGGTTTCTGTTATTTTTAATGATACCGCGTTTAACAATATGATGGTCATCGGGTACATTATCGTCATTACGCTGACGTTAATGATTCTCAGATTTTTGTGGGTGCTGTTTTTTTGGAACGGCAAGTGGTTTTTTAACAAGGATCAGAGCATTTATAAGCCCGGCCTGCGCTCCACGCTGCTGATTTCAGTTTCAGGCGTCAGGGGAGCGGTCACGCTTGCGGGTTCCTTTTCCATTCCGTACGTGCTCTCCGACGGCTCGCCGTTTCCTGAACGGAATTTGATTCTCTTTTTAGCCGCAGGCGTTATTTTGTGCACATTGGTGCTGGCGACAATCGTACTGCCGATTCTGACTGATAAGCCGGAAGACAATGCGAAAGAGAAGAAAGTCAAATTGCTGACAGCGAGACGGAAGCTGATAAAGGCTGCTTTATCGGCCATCAAAGAAAATATGAATGAGACCAACAAAACGGCTTCTTTTGCGGTCATTGCCGAATACAATGAGAAAATGAAAAATCTCAGGTTTCAGCAGTTCACCGTAAAAAACCGCACGAAAAAAGATGAGCGGAAAGTCCGCGCCCAAGGGATACAGGCTGAACAGGAAGAACTGCTCCGGCTGATTGAGCGGGGCGACATCCCGGAAGAAACGGCTGACAGCCTTCAGGAACGGTTTGATGAACTGGAAGTGCTGTATACGAATCCGTTTAAAGTCGGCTTATCTAAGAAAAAGCTGAAACGCCTGATGTACTGGATCTTTTTCGGTGAACAAAAAAAGCCGGAAATGTCGATTTTAAATGAAGAAGGCCTCATTCGCGCCACAAGGGTTAAAACGGCAAAAGCGGCGATTGAAAGCCTGAAAAAACACATGACCGAAGAAAATAAAGATGTGACGCTTGCCGTCATTTCCTTTTACAATCACCTGATTTTCAGGCTGGGGCACTCGTATCACGAACAGAATCCGAGCCGCCGTTTTGAAAATCAAAAACTTGAGATCAAACTGCGGGCCGTGCAGGCCATCCGCAACGAAATCCAAACATTATTCGAAGAGCGGGAAATCTCCCGCGACATGTCACATGAGCTTCGCCAATACATCAATGATGTGGAAGCGGCGATGCTTGACGGAGATGAATAAATGAAAAAAAGTCCGGCATCTGTGTGCCGGACTTTTTTTTGATTACGGACGATGGAATTCGACGTGATCGCCGTCGCGGTCAAACCAGCCTCTGAAGGCCCAGTTGATCCAGCCGCCATCGCCTTTGTTGGTGAAGCTTCCGTCTTCAAACACCCAAATGCCGTATGTGATGCCGTCATAAACGGCGGAACCGTAAAACTGAACGCCGTTAAAATGATCTTCATATTCCTGGCTTAAATTAAACACCATGACATTATATTTTTGTCCTGAAGCGTAGAATGAAGATTCCATTAAGTTTTTGACGAAGCCGTCTCGGTTTTGCGCCGACTTAATCGCGTCAGCAATCGAATTGCCGATGCCGAGCAGGTCAACATCAATGTTTAAACCGACATCTTTTGCGGAGACATCTGACTTTTGCTGTGCCATGTTTTGAGGGACTGGGTTTTCTTTTGCGGATACAAAGGACAGAGGAGTCAGGGACAAAGCGGCGCCAAGGGCAACGGACATTGGGATACGTATACGTTTCATCGTATTTCCTCCTTCGATTGTTTGGTGGCTACATTAGCGATTTACCCGGTCAGTTACCGGGCTAACCGGATTTTTTGAAAAATAGGAAAATAATAACGCTAGTGGTACCGGAGTACTAAAGATGGTTTCTGTTATAACGATGAGCGTATAATTGGTTTCATACGGCGGAAATGTGAGATAATAATAACCGTTTACATAATGACTAGAAAGGATGGTTCAACGTGGCAAAAAGCTTAAAAGATACTGTAAAGCTTCATAATGGCGTTGAAATGCCGTGGTTCGGCCTTGGCGTATTTAAGGTGGAAAACGGAAGCGTAGCGGCGGACTCTGTCGAAGCGGCAATCAGAAATGGCTACCGCAGCATTGATACGGCGGCAATTTATAAAAATGAAGAGGGCGTCGGCGAAGGCATCAGAGCGGCGGGCGTTGCCAGAGAAGAGCTGTTCATCACGTCAAAAGTGTGGAATGAAGATCAAGGATACGAAACGACACTTGACGCGTTTGAGAAAAGCCTTGAGCGCCTCGGCCTCGATTACCTCGACCTATACCTGATTCATTGGCCGGGCAAGGATAAATATAAAGACACATGGCGCGCTCTTGAAAAGCTGTACAAAGACGGCAAAATCCGCGCGATCGGCGTCAGCAACTTCCAAGTGCATCACTTAGAAGAACTGCTGAAAGATGCTGAGATCAAGCCGATGGTCAACCAGATAGAATTCCACCCGCGCCTGACTCAAAAAGAAGTAAGAGATTTCTGCAAAGCGCAGGGCATTCAAGTGGAAGCATGGTCTCCATTGATGCAGGGACAGCTCTTAGATAACGAAGTGCTGTCACAAATTGCGGAAAAACATAACAAATCGGTCGCTCAAGTGATTTTGCGCTGGGATCTTCAAAACGAAGTCGTTACCATTCCGAAATCCATTAAAGAGCACCGCATCATAGAAAATGCCGATATTTTTGATTTCGAACTGTCACAGGAAGAAATGGAAAAGATCAGCGCATTGAACAAAGATGAGCGTGTCGGCCCGAACCCGGACGAGCTTCTGTTCTAAGAAAAAAACAGCCCTTTACGGGGCTGTTTTTCTTTACATAAATGTCTGTGTCTGCCGTTTTACGCTGAATCTGTATGCGGCTATTAATAAGAGGGCGGCGGCGAAGGCTCCCAAAATGATGATGTTCAGCGTCAGGCTTTGGAGCGTGCGGCCGTGCTGCAATTGATCCACCGTATCAAGCACCCAGCGCTGAGGCAGAAATTCGGCGATTGTCTGCACTGTTTTCGGCATAATATTGCCCGGAAAAAAGCAGCCGGCGAGCAAGCTTGTCGGTACAACGATCAAATTCAAAAGCGCCGATGCCGAAGCGCTGCTGTTGGAAAAACCGACGGCAATAAAGGCGATCCCGATTGCGCTTAATGCAAACAGCATCATCAGGACGAACAGCTGCCACAGCGGGAATGACGGATGAATATGAAAAGCGGCGCCCATAAAGAGAACGGCAAATAGAATTTGGACGGCCATGATAATGATATTCACTGCCGCATTTGCCAATACATACTGCTTTGACGTGATCGGCGTTGACAGAAGTCTGTAGTACGTTCTGTTTTCTCTTTCTTTAATCATCAGTTCCGTCAGGTTGCCGGCGGAATAGAGCATAATGATAATGAGATACCCGATGACTGAGTAGGTCATCTCTTTATGGTTCGAAGTATCTTGTAAAACAGCGGACTCCGTTTGAATCGGAGAATGCTTGAAATCGGCGTACATCGCCTGAAAGGCTTTCTCATCTCCGCCGGAAGATTTGCCGATTGAGGCGGCGCTGTTTATATAATTGTACAGATAAGAGCTGACATATCCGGTGACCTGGGCGCCTTTCAGCGAGGTCATGCCAATGTGAGCCGGTTTTCCGTCTTTTACGCTTTTAGAAAAGCCTTTTTCAAACGTAACCAGCGCTTCCATTTTTCCCGATGCGATCTTGGATGAGGCGGACGCAGCCGTTTCCTCCGAAATTTTCACATGATCCAGTCCTTTTAAAAACGTGACCGTATCCTGTGCCACTTCTCCGCCGTCTTGATTGAGAATGCCGATATTGAGCGTTTCGGCTCCGCCGTTGGCATTGGACATGAAGGAGAGAAAGACGCCGATCAGCGGAGCCCCGATATAAAGAATGAGCTGTTTTTTGCTTTTTGTGATTCCTTTGAGCGTGTGTATAAACAGCCACCAGAAGTTTTTCATTTTACAGTCCCTCCCGTCTTTGAAACGTAACCGCGGCAATCAGCAAAAAGAGCGCCGCTAATGCTGTGTTTAAACCAATTGCGGGCCAGGCGGCCGATACGTCATTTGCGTATATGATGTTGTTAATCGCCTTATTGATCCAGGATAAGGGCGACAGGGCGGAAATTCCTCCGCCTTCATATTTATAATAGGCGCCGCCGATAATGGCCATCACCTGAACGATGATGACGGTGATTAATCTGGCGCTTTCAGGTTTTTTTGTGAAATAGCTCAGGCTGAGCCCGAAGCTGACGGCCAAAAGAATTTCAGAGGCGAGAATCAAAAGCACCAGTCCCATGTGGCTGCCCCAATCGGCTTTTAAAATAAATTTGCTGAAGGCGACAACGGCAAGGATTGTCAGAACGTTCACAGCCATAATGCCGAGCATCTTTCCGAGAAAGATATCGCTTTTTCGGAGCGGAGCGGCAATCAGGCGATCGGCTGTGTGCCGTATTCTTTCCCCGCGGAACAAGGTGCTTGCAAAAATCGAGGCGTACAGCCCGATCATCGTCGTCATGGACACTGCGTAAAAATCTTTCGCTTTCGGTTCCTTCGCTTTGTTTAAAGACGTCTGCTTCATATAATCGCTTTTTATTTGTCCGGCGGCCGGTGCCTTATGCGCCTTGTATGCGGCGGCGCCTGCTTTGTATTGGTTGGTAAAAGCGGTCAGCATGCCTTGGACGATCGTGCCGTTCATGCCGCTCCGGTCATTTGTATAAACTTGAAAACCGCTGTTTTTGACAGTGACGAAAGCATCCGCCTGATTTTCACGAACGTCGTTTTTGCCTTTTGCCTCCGTGTCCGCTTTGTGAAAATAGACATGCTCTTTTTTTGCGGCTTTCATAAACTCAGTAAAATGATGAGAAAGCGGTCCGTTTGACTGGTCCGTATATTCGACCTTGATGTGTCCGACCGTCACCTCTGAATCAAAGGCGTTTGATAATGCCGCAGAGAGAATCATCATAAAGACGATCGGAAAAGCAAGCATGAAAATAAAGGTCCGTCTGTCACGGAAACTGATTTTGATTTCTTTCCCGGCGATGTGCAGAATATTCATTTGCAATCCTCCTTTCAGTTGAGTCAGTCGCGCAGGCTTCTGCCTGTCAGAGTGAGAAATACCGTTTCTAAGTCAGGGGCCTGTTCCTGTAAAGAGCGGATTTCAATTCCTTTGTCCATGAAGTACCGGATCAGGCGGTTTAAATTGTTGACCCCTGTGTCAGAGCTGATTTTCACACTGTTTTCTTCCAGTGCGGCGGCTCTGACGCCGGGAAGATCCTGAATATCGCCGAGGCTGATACCGTTTCCGGATGACAGCTCAATCACGACGTCCTTTGTGTCGGTAATGATGGAAGTCAGCTGTTCCTTTGTGCCTTCTGCGATGACTTTCCCGTGGTCAATGATGGCGATGCGTGTGCATATTTCTTCAACTTCCTCCATGTAGTGGCTCGTGTAGATGATCGTACAGCCCATTTCATTCAGCTTTTTCACTGATTGCAGAATATAATTTCTTGATTGCGGGTCAATGCCGACCGTCGGTTCATCCATGATGATCAGTTTCGGCCGGTGGGCAAGGGCGCAGGCGATATTGAGCCGGCGTTTCATTCCGCCGGAAAAATGCTTCGGAAGATATTTATGTTTATCGCTCAAGCCGACGAATGTCAGGGCTTCCTCGACCCGTTCTTTCAAAACTGCTCCTCTCAGCCCGTACAGCCCGGCGAAGAACTTCACATTTTCATAGGCGTTTAATTCTTCGTAAATGGCGAGATCCTGCGGGACGATGCCGATATTCATTTTCACGGCTTTGCTGTGTTTGAAAATATCTTTTCCGAGAAACAGAATGTCTCCGTCAGAAGGTTTTAAAAGGCCTGAGATCATGTTGATGGCCGTGCTTTTTCCGGCTCCGTTTGCGCCGAGAAACCCGAAAATCTCACCTTCTTTTACAGCAAGCGACATTTGGTCAACGGCGGCATAATCGCCGAATTTCTTACTCAGCTGTTTGAGCTCCAAAATGTTCATGTTTCCACCTCTATGTCTTATGATGTTCTAATTATAAAAAAAAGAATGAACGGCCGTTAGTGCAGCTGTTCATTCCTTTGACATGAGAATCCTCATATTTTTCACATGAAAACATTCACTTATTCAATAGGCAGTAATGTCGTGACGGAAAAACCCGCCGTGCCGTCAAAAATAACGGTTCCGTGCAGGGCGGCGGCCCGTTCTTCCATACCGAGCATGCCGAGGCCTTTTTTAAAGCGGACAGCGCCGTTTCCGTTATCTTTCACTTCCGCTTTCACGGCTTTATTCAGCACTTGAATATCAATGGAGATCTGCGCGGCATCGGCGTATTTCATCGCATTGGTCAAAGCTTCGGTTACGTTTTCCTGAATGACTTTCCAATGCATCTGCGTCAGCCTGTCCAAATCGCCTTGATGCGTAAACGGAACCGGCATGCCGTTTTTAGCTGAAAATTCATCAATAAATGTTCTTAATCTGTGAATGCCCATTTGTTCAGCGGGCGGTTTCATATTTTTCAGCGTAATGCGGATATCCTCTATGCCCTCTTTGGAAATCGTAATGGCGTTTTGAAGCAGTTCAGCCGCTTTGTCCGGACGGGAGCTGAGCATCCGCTTCGCTGCTTCCATCTGAATGAGCGCGCCGGTCATGGAGTGGCCGATTTTGTCATGGATGGCTTGGGACAATCTGTTTCTTTCCTCAAGTTTGCCGGTGTACTCCGATTGTTTGATATATTCTGTGCTGCTGTGCAGCTGTTTCGTCAGCTTTTCAATGCTTGACCGCATGCTGTCTGACTGCTCCTCATATGTCTTCAGCCGATCATTTGACCGGGCGGCTAAAACGAAAATCGCCAGACAGAACAAGGTCATGACGGTATACGTCGGAAGATCGCCGTACGGGATAAATAAAAACGGCAAAAACACGAGCAGGCAGAACACATAGCGGTGAACCGGATATTCGGCAAGAACGGCAAAAATGGCGGGCGGCAAAAGAAACAGAAACGCCGGATGGCCTCCGGCGGAAAGCAAGGCGGTCAATGCCAGCGTCATGAGGGTGATCCCGCGCCTCCAAGCGGTCGGCCTGATCATGCAGACCGCAATGCCCAGACACAGATAAAGCAGCAGAAACAAGACGGCGTACGGCATGTAAGGGCGGTCGGCCGATACGAACAAAAAGGCCGTATAAAAAATGACGATCAGTCTGCTCATCAGCATCCAAAAATCCATACCGTTCAACGCTCGTTATCCACCTTCCCGGTGATATAATAAATCGCGATCTGCGTTCTGTGCTCAAGACCCGTTTTCCCTAAAATAGATGAAATATAATTGGCCGTCGTCCCTTCAGAAATGAAAAGCTGTTTTGAAATTTCTCTGTTCGACAGTCCTTTCGCAATAAGCGACATGATGCTGAGCTCTCTTTCAGTAAACTGGCTTTCATCAATCTGATGCGCGGCTTCCGCCGGCCGGAAAAGGCTGTCTTTTATTTTATCCAGCACGGTGTCCTGAAGGATGCTGTGCCCGTTGAAGACGCTTTTGATGGCATCGCGGATCCGTTCCGGCTCAGTGTTTTTTAATAAATATCCTTTTGCGCCATTTTTAATCGCTTCTAAAATATACTCGTCGTCGTCGAATGTCGTCAGGATCATCGGCTTCGTATCCGTTTCCTCCGCGATCCGTTTTGCGGCTTCGACGCCGTTCATCACCGGCATGCGGACGTCCAATAAGGCGATATCGACGGGATTGTGTTTACAATACTCTGCCGCCTCTAATCCGTTTTCCAGCGTTGCCGATACTGTAAATTCCTCATATGTATGCAAAATGATTTTCATTCCTTCTCTGATGAAAGAATTATCATCCGCGATAATGACATTAATTTTCATAGCCGCACCCTTTGTGTTTTTGTTTCATTATATACCATCCGATTTTAAATCAAAAAGCCTCCCGGCGAAATGTGGTCGGAAGGCGGATCGGTCAAGCCGGTTTTTTCAGTTGGATGAAAAACAGCATCAGAAAAGAAATCATCATAATACAGATCACCCACACCCAGGCGAGTGTTTCATTGCCGGAATCCATGGCGACGTAAATCGCTGTCGGCAGCGTTTGGGTGACGCCCGGGATATTCCCCGCAAACATTAAAGTCGCCCCGAATTCACCGAGCGCCCTTGCGATACTGAGAATGCTTCCGGTCAAAAGGGACGGAAAGGCAAGCGGGACGGAAATGCGGGTGAATACCTGCCATCTGCCGGCTCCGTCTACTTTCGCCGCTCCTTCGATGTCAGAATCAACCGCGGCGAAACCCGTTTTGGCAGACTGATACATAAGCGGGAATGCGACAATGGCCGAAGCGATCACCGCGGCCCACCACGTGAAAATGACGGGCTGGTGAAAAATCCGCTCAATCGCCCGGCCGATAAAGCTGTGTTTCCCGAAAATGATAATGAGGATAAAGCCGACAACGGTAGGCGGAAGAACGAGCGGGAGCATAAACAGCGTCTCCACAGCCGTTTTTCCGGGAAATCGCGCTTTCGCCATCCAGGCGCCTGCAAGCGTTCCGAGAAGGATGACGGCGATGCCCGAAGCCAAAGCCACCTCAAAAGACAATACGACTGGGGTGAAAAATTCCGAAGCCGTAATGTTACTTGGCAGTAAATCCATATTTCTTAAACACTTTCATCGCTGCATCTGACTGCAGATACTGATAAAACGCTTCTGCTTCTTTACGGTGCTTTGTATCTTTGACGATGCCTAGCGGATACACGATCGGATCGTGTGTTTTCACCGGTGCTTCATCGGTGATTTTCACCTTTTTCGAAATCAGCGCGTCTGTTTTATAGACAAGCCCGGCATCGACATTTCCGGTTTCAACATAGGAAAGCACCTGGCGGACGTCTTTTGCATAGACGACCTTATCTTTTACCTTGTCCCACAGGGATAATTTAGTCAATGACTGTTTGGCGTATTGCCCGGCCGGAACGGATTCAGGCGTGCCGAGCGCGATTTTTTCCGTGCTGTCTTTTTTCAGGTCATTCAGATGTGTAAGGTGTGCGCTGTTTTTCTCAGGCACGATCATGACCAGATCGTTTTTCAAAAGGTCCGTGCTGTCCTTTTTGTCGATATCGCCGTCTTGAACAAGCTTTTCGAATTTATCCTCGGCTGCCGAGAAGAATAAATCAGCTCCCGCGCCTTGGGAAATTTGTTTTTGCAGTGTGCCTGATGATCCGAAGTTGTCTTGAATGGCCACATTTGAATGTGATTTTTCGTAGTTGGTTTGGATTTCTTTAAGCGCGTCCTGAGCGCTCGCCGCCGCGGAAACGGTCAGTGTTACTTTTTCGTTTTGTCCGCCTTTGGCCGATTGTCCGGATGAGCAGCCCGCAGTTGCGAGGAAAACGCCCATAACCGCAGTTGTGAATAGTGTCGCTTTCTTTTTCAACATTGTGCACCCCTTATAACTGAATATCATTAGATCAAACTAATTATAACGTAATTGTACGTGAGGGTGCGGTTTTTTTTCAATATCTGAACCGTTATAATAAAAACGGAGCGTGATAATATGACAGAAGCCACTTCCTATACAATAGAAGAAGTTGCGGGCCTTTTGAAGGTCTCAAAACTGACAGTATATGATTTGATAAAAAAAGGACTCATTTCGGCGTACAGGGTCGGAAGACAGATGAGGGTCGATGAAGAAGACTTAAAACAATATAAAGCAAACATGAGGATGTCTAAAGAGCCATCAGCAGTCAAGGCGGCTGACCCGCCCCGCAGGCCGGAGCCGGAAAAAAGGCAGTCTGTTATCATCAGCGGCCAGGATGTGTCGATGGATCTCCTCAGCAAACAGCTGGAACAAAAAATACAGGCGTCCCCGCTCCGCAAGTACAGCGGCAGCTTAAACAGCCTGATCGAGATGTACCGGGGAGCCTGCGACATCGTCAGTCTGCATCTGTATGATGGGGAGACGGGGGAGTATAACATCCCGTATGTGAAGCGCATTCTTTCAGGAGAGCCATTTGCGCTCTTTCATGTCGTGCTTCGGCAGGCCGGATTATACGTGAAAAAGGGCAATCCGCTGAACATTCAGGGCTTTCAGGATTTGAGCAGGAAGGATGTCCGTATCGTCAATCGCGAAAAAGGATCAGGCGCGAGGGTGCTGCTGGACGAACAGCTCAGATCATTCGGCATCACGCCGTCTGAGGTTGCCGGCTACCATGACATTGTCACGGATCATTTGTCAGCGGCTTCACAAGTATCAGGCGGAAAAGCGGATGCGGGAATCGGTTCGCAGCATGCGGCGCATATAGCCGGCACGGATTTTATCCCGGTAATCAGTGAGCAGTACGATGTGGTCGTTTTAAAACAAAACCGGGAGCTTGTTCAAAGCGTGCAGGACATTCTCAATTCCGGGGAATTCAAGTCTCAGCTTTCTCAATTATCCGGATATGATACGAAAATGACCGGTCGGCTCATATATGAAACATAAAAAACCCCTCCAATGACGGAGGGATTTTTTTATTGTTTGTAAAACCGCAGCAGGTCGCCGTTTAATATTTTATCGGAGAGCATCAGTTCTTGTTCCGCTTTTTCTTTCTCATCGCTGCACACGCCTATGTCAGAAAGCGGTTCGCCCGTTTTGCGGCTGTAACACGTATTTTTCGTATAAATATGATCACCCGTGATAAAGCTGCCGTTTCTCAGCACAGCAAATGGAGTCCGCTCTTTGGAAAACAGGTCATTGCCGAACTGAATGCTGCCTTTCGTTTCAATGCCGAGCAGATGAAGCAGCGTCGGTCTTACATCAACCTGTCCCGCGGCGGAAGCGATCGTTTCCGGCTCACGGTCGGTCACCCCGGGAATATGAATGATAAACGGCACGCGCTGGAGCTGAACCGTATCAAACGGCGTGATTTCTTCTTTTCCCAAGAATTCGGCAAGTCCTTTATTGTGGGCTTCGGATATGCCGTAATGATCTCCCATCAGGACGATCATCGCGTTGTCATACAGCCCTTCTTTTTTCAGCTTGTTGAAAAAGTGTTTTAGCGCCTCATCTTCATAGCGGACCGTCGTCACATAACGGTTTAACAAATCACTGCTTGTGTCCGGTTCCTCAATGAGCTGATCCTGTTTATCAATTTCAAAAGGAAAATGGTTGGTCAAAGTCAGCAGGCTTGCGTAAAACGGCTGCGGAAGCTTCTTTAATTTTTCCGCTGACTGTTCGAGAAATTCCTTGTCCTTCAGACCCCAGCCCGTTGAATTTTCCGGTGTCACCTTAAATTCATCCGCGTCGAAAAAACGGTCGATGCCGAATGCCCCGTACATCTCATCCCGGTTCCAAAAGGCTTTATGATTGGCATGCAGAACGGCCGAATAGTACTGATGGTCTTTTAACGTATGGTACAGCGTATTGAACCGGTGGCCGCTTTTGGTGAAAAAAACGGCGCCGCTTGAAGACGGATACAGCGAATTCGCAGTAATGAATTCTGAATCTGAGGTTTTTCCCTGTTCGGTCTGCTGATAAAAGTGAGTGAAGTCATAGCTTTTTTTCCGCAGCTTATTCATAAACGGGGTAATCTCCCGCCCGTTGACCCGTTCATCCATCACAAAACGCTGTGTTGATTCAAGCGTGACAAAAATCACATTACGCCCTTTAGCAAGCCCGAACTTTGCATCGGACGGGCGGCTGTAGTCGGCTTGGGTGTAGTTCGCGACCGCGGCAAGACTGTCTTCGTCGGCAAACGCTTTAGCCCCTGCATTCAGCGTCTGCGAAATGGTGTCATACAAATGAAAGTGGAACAGGCCGATTCCTTTTACGAGCGCTTCACGATCAAAAGGATGCCTGAACAGCTTCGGCTGCTCGGCCTCAGACAGCGCAAGGTTGCACAGCATGAGGCCGGCTGATGCCCACGCATACGCTTTAACAGTCCGGGCGCCCGCTTTTCCCTTTCCGGCTTTATGTTTTCCCGCTAGGTAAAACAGAACCGCAATATCCGCGAATAAAGCGATGTACAGCGGGTGAAACAGCTCTTGGACGCTGCTTCCCATATCGCCCATATTGCTCGCCTGAAACAAAACCGGTATGGTGATAAAATCAATATAAAACCCGTAAAACACCGTATTCGCGATTAAAATCCCCGTCAGCATCACATTCGCCGAAAGCAGAAAGATCCGCTGCTTTTTTTCTGTCAGCAGCGGGCCGATGCCGAACAGCGGCACAATAAAGCTCAGCGGATTAATGAGAAGCAGACATTCCTCAAGAACCGAATTGTTCTGCAGATCAAAACCGAGCTTGTAAACGGCGTATGTTTTTATCCACATGAACAGGATGGACAGGCATAAAAACCGATGATTGCTGAAAAAGGATTTTTTCATATGTATGACTCCTCACCCTAAAAGCGAAAAGACGCTTTTTGTTTAAGAGATGCGGCCGTGAACCAATTCGTATAAATAATAGCAGGATACAATCGTTAACCCGGCCAGCACAAGCTGCTCCGAAAAGCTCCCCGTCCTCATATAAAGGGGAAGACGGAAGCGGATGGCGGACGGAAACAGCAGTTTAATGCCGTTGACGGTCCATGCGTCAAGCACAAGGTGGCTTGCCATTCCGATCATCAGTCCGGCGGAGATGCTCGGATTCGGGATATAGGCTGCCGTGATGAAAAACATAATAAGCATAAACAGCAGACTGTGTGTAAACGTTCTGTGGCCGAACACCGTGCTTACGATTTTGGACAGAACGGGCAGCGTTCTGCCGATTTTGCTTTTCGTGTGGCAAATATCGGGAATCAGCGCCCCGAGGGCACCCGCAGAGGTCATAAGGACCGGATCATACCCGTAATAATACGCAATTGCGGAACAAGAAGCGATGCCTCCCATGATGTGTGTTTTTCCTGTCATTTTTCGCTTCTCCTTTTTATTTTTGCCAAAATCCCCTGAATTACAAATATATCAAGAGAATGCATGTTTGATCAACAAACTTTACCTGTTCCGCCAAAAGGAAGGAGAACGGATTCCGCATATTCTGCCGCGGAAAAAGACACATTATAGGTGTACCTATATTTGATAAAGAGGTGATACAGATGGCTTTCTTTAACAAAGAAAAAGGCAAAAACAGCGATAAAAACAAAAACGTCATTCAAGGTGCGCTTGATGACGCCAGTGCAGCTTTGAAAGACGATCCGCTTCAAGAAGCTGTTCAAAAGAAAAAAAACAACCGCTGACTATATAAAACGGGTAGGGCGAATGCTCTATCCGTTTTCCGTCTAATTTTTCCCTTTGACAGATCTTTTTATCTCTGATAACCTCTGAGTAGAATTGAATGATAAAAATCCTCACTCTTTCTCGGTGAGGTAGAGGTTGCGCTTGATGATGAGTCGCACATGCCAGGCTGATAAGGGGCCGCAAAACATGTGTTAAAGGCATCAGCGCCGAAGTGTAAAGAAAGCCGATCCTTCTTTATGCTGGGACTGTATCTGAATAAGTG
Organism: Bacillus siamensis; assembly: GCF_051628075.1. Taxonomy (NCBI): domain Bacteria; kingdom Bacillati; phylum Bacillota; class Bacilli; order Caryophanales; family Bacillaceae; genus Bacillus; species Bacillus siamensis. The sequence goes on along the minus strand of NZ_CP155579.1, from coordinate 3,179,777 downwards.
CAGGACTGCCGCGTGCTTTTTCGCGGAGGGCTATCCGGAGATCAAGGGTGTGTGTTTCTTTAAGCATGGACTTTTGTTCAGGCTTTTTTTGTGTGTAAATATGGTCTCGGGGTCTGGTCCGTACGAATGAACAACCAGGAGGTACAGGAATGGAACAGACGAAAAAATGGGGTTTTTGGTTATTAACGGCATTTGTCGTAGGAAATATGGTAGGCTCGGGCATCTTTTCCCTTCCGAGCACGCTCGCAAAAATCGCGAGCCCGTTCGGCGCTACATCGGCATGGCTTTTAACGGGAGCCGGTGTGTTAATGATCGCGCTTGTCTTCGGTCACTTATCCATCCGCAAGCCTGAGCTGACGGCGGGGCCGCAAAGCTATGCGAGAGCGCTGTTCAGTGATCGGAAAAAAGGGAACGCAGCCGGTTTCACGATGGTGTGGGGCTACTGGGTGGCGAGCTGGATCAGCAACGTGGCGATCATCACCAGCCTTGCCGGATATTTAACTTCTTTTTTCCCGATTTTAACGGATAAGCGTGAAATGTTTTCAATCGGCGGTCAGGCGGTTACACTTGGCCAGCTGCTGACATTTGCCGTATGTACGGTTTTATTATGGGGCACTCACACGATTCTCGTTTCCAGCATGAACGGTGCGAGTAAATTAAATTTCGTTACGACGTTTTCAAAGGTATTAGGATTTATCTTCTTTATCATTGCAGGTTTGTTTGTATTTCAAACGTCGTTTTTTGATCATTTTTATTTTCCGGTTCAGACAGGTCCTCACACGGTTGAGGGAATCGGCGGTCAGGTCCACAATGCGGCGATTTCAACATTATGGGCGTTCGTCGGAATTGAATCGGCAGTCATCTTATCCGGGCGCGCCCGTTCGCAGCGCGACGTGAAACGCGCCACCATTACCGGCTTATTGATCGCGCTCAGCATCTATATTATCGTGACATTGATTACGATGGGCGTGCTTCCGCATGGTAAGCTTGTCGGCTCGGAAAAACCGTTTGTTGACGTATTATACGCGATCGTCGGCAATGCGGGAAGCATCATCATGGCGATTTTGGCGATCCTCTGTCTGTTCGGGACGATGCTCGGCTGGATTCTTCTCGGCTCTGAAGTTCCGTATCAAGCCGCGAAATCAGGAGACTTTCCCGCCGCTTTTGCAAAAACGAATAAACAGGGAAGCCCGGTTGTGTCGTTAATCGTCACGAATGTGATGTCACAGATCTTTATCTTTTCGGTTATTTCCCGGACAATCAGTGACGCGTTTACGTTTTTAACAACGGCGGCGACACTCGCTTATCTGATTCCGTATCTCGTATCTGCGTTTTACAGCCTGAAGCTCGTGCTGACGGGTGAAACGTATGACGAAATCAAGGGTTCAAGAGTGAAGGACGGTTTCATCGCCATCCTTGCCTGCATTTATTCTTTTTACGTCATTATTACCGGAACGGCCGATTTAACGACCTTTATTCTCGGGATCGGACTGTTTTTCGTCGGTCTGCTGTTATATCCTTTCGTTTCAAAGAAATTTGCAAACAACAGACAATCCGTATAAAAAAAGACATCTCACGTCTGTGGGATGTCTTTTTTGGTGTCAGCGGTTACTTTTTGACGGCGTGTATATAATGAATGGTCTCGAATGCGGTTAAATGGTCAGTGCGCCCGCTGAAAAAACGGTCATTGATAACCGCTGGAGATAAATGTTCATAAATAAGCAGGCATGATGATTCTAACATTTTTTCAATTTCTTTATAGCTGAAACACGACAGCATCGGTTCTCCGCCTGCCGCAGCCATTTTCACCATGTTCTCCACTCTGTTTGACAGTCCTTTTTCTTCAAAGAGCGATTCATCCGCATAATCAAACACGATAGAGCTGCCGGGCGGGACTTCGGCAAATAATTGTGTAAGCAGGCGGGCCAGATGCTTTTTCGTAAGATAATATGACACACCGAGCAGGCTGAAAAAGGTTTTTCGGCGGGAAAAACCTTCCTGATTCAGACGGCTGAAAGAAAGCGGAGCCGTAAAGTCCATCGGCGCAAAATGAAGACGGCTCGGAATATCGCGCTCAAGACGTTTTAATCTGTTTAATTTGTCTTTCTGTGAAGCGCGGAGATCCACTTCAAAGATGTCTAAGCCGTTTGTCACCTCGGGATGCCTGAAACAGAAAGTATCCAGCCCCGCGCCAAGGATGACATACTGTTTAACCCCGAGCTTCACTTCATTCAGGAGCACTTCTTCACAATACGCCGCACGTGCTAACGGTGTAGGAGACAGCTGGACTTGAGTCACCCATTTTAAGATGTCATCCGGTTTGCCTTGAAGCCTCCGGGCCATGTCTTTGCTGAAAAATGATATACCTTGAATCAAATGATCGCTGATGTCCGACAGCTCTTTTTCAGATAAAAGATCTTGTGCCAAGAAATCATCAAATATCACCGGTGTGTCGTATTTACTGTGGTACGCCCTTACGAAAGCGGACAGCAGGGAAGTCATACTCGCCTTATTTTCTCTCATATTAAAGATCCTCCGTTATTTACGTCAATCTCCGGCCGGGAGAACCTTATTATACATGTTAATCCAAAAATGTAAATTATAGTATAAATGAATTTTTTTGTCAAGTTTTTGGCGTCATAAAAAGCCGCTGTGACAGCGGCTCCCGGGTTACTTTGTTAAGCTTTTTGTGATGTAGTCGAGCTGGCCTTCGAGTGAGATCGGGTCTGAGAAATAGAAGCCGATCGGATCAATGCGGTAGACATGGTTTTGCTTGACGGCATCGAGATTCTTCCAGATTGAACTGTCAAGCACGCCTTTGTCGTCACCGCCGGCCTGCCACGGCCCCATAAAGATATAGTCTCCCGCGAAGTCAGGCAGTTTTTCAAGTGAAATGCTGGCGTAGCCCGGCCCTTGATGAATGGCTCTTTCCTGCGTCAGTTTTGTGGCTTTCAGCCCGAGTTTGTCATAAATGATGCTTCCGCCGCGGCCGAAGTCTTTACCGAATACATAGATGTCTTTTCCGTTTGTCTGCATGATGGAGATGGTTTTTGAGCCGACCGCTTTTTGAACTTTTGTTTTAGCGGCAGCGGTTTTCTTATCCCATTCAGCCAGCCATTTGTCTGCTTTATCTTCAGTGCCCGTCATTTTCGCAAACTCTTTGAATTGATCAATGTTGCTGAGCTTGTCATATTTAATGGCGATGGTCGGCGCGATTTTTTCCAGTTTTTCAATATCGGCGCCTTGTGTCGTCCACACAACGATTAAATCAGGCTTTAAGTCAATGATTTTCTCAACGGATGTGCCGTCGCCGATGTTTGTCACACCGTTTGTTTTCCCTTTGTAATACGGGTTTTTAAATACGTTTTGCGGCGCGCCGACAACATTGATGCCGAGCTGTTTGAAGTCGCCGTAGTAGCCGTCAGCCATGACGACGACACGTTTCGGGTGCTTCGGAATTTTAATATTGCCGTTTTCGGCTTTATAAGTGACGGTTTCTCCTTTTTCAGAAGAGCCTTTCGTGTCTGAAGAATTTCCGCATGCGGCCAAAGCGGCGATGAGCAGCACGGCAATCAGCGCAGCGCCGATTTTCTTGTATGTATGGAACATCTGACATTCCTTCTTTCATAAAAAAATAGTGATAAAGAGAATCATTATCAGTGTGATTATATCACTGCTTTTATAGAGAAGCACGCTCTTTTTAAAGAAAAACTTTCTATTGTCATATGAAATTAGGTCTATTAAAAGAGAAGATAATAGTGCTATACTGAAACAAGTCATTGATAATCATTATCATTACCATTCTTGTTTTGAGAAAGGAAGAACGAGTGTTGGGTCTATTAAAAAAGAAGCAGACAATGACGGCTCAAGGGGCATCAGGGAGCGAAATCCAGTGGACGGCGCGTTCATTCCGGGCGGCTGTGCTGCTGTGTGCCGGTATTGCGGTTTTATTGATCGGCGCGGCCTTGTCTGTTTCCATCGGAGCTGCCGATATTCATCTGCGGACGGTGTGGGATGCTCTCTTTCACTTTCAGCCGCAAAATACATCTCATCAAATCATACGCGATCTGAGGCTGCCGAGAACTGCCGCCGCCGCGCTCGTCGGGGCTTTTTTAGCTGTGTCCGGGGCGATCATGCAGGGGCTGACGCGAAACCCGCTTGCTGAGCCTTCCATTATGGGCGTGACGTCGGGGTCGGGATTTGCGATCGCTTTGGCATTTGCTTTTTTTCCGGGGCTCTCTGCCGCGGGGCTTGTTTTGTGGTCCTTTATGGGAGCGGGAATCGGGGCGCTCATTGTGTTTGGCATCGGCCTGTTTTCAAAAGGCGGGCTGACACCGGTGAAGCTCGCGCTGGCCGGTACGGCGGTCGGCTATTTCTTAACGGGGCTTTCAAGCGCGATTGCGATCCGTTTTGATGTCGCTCAGGATGTGAAGTTCTGGTATGCCGGAGGAGTCGCATCCGTGAAATGGGAGGGCGTCCAGCTGCTTTTGACAGTCGGCGTCATCGGACTTTTGCTCGCATTTCTGATTGCGCGCTCAGTGACGGTGCTGAGCTTGGGTGAGGAGCTTGCTAAAGGGCTAGGGCAGTACACGGCGCTTGTGAAAGTCATCGGAATGGTTGTCGTTGTCCTCTTGACGGGGGCTTCAGTATCAGTCGCCGGAGCCATTTCTTTTATCGGCTTGGTGATTCCGCACATCACCCGTTTTTTAGTCGGTGTAGATTACAGATGGATTATTCCTTGTTCGGCGGTATTCGGCGCCGTTTTGTTAGTCTTCAGTGACATTGCGGCAAGACTCGTCAATGCGCCGTTTGAAACACCGGTCGGCGCTTTAACGGCCCTTATCGGCGTTCCCTTTTTCTTTTATTTGGCGCGCAGGGAAAGGAGAGGGCTGTAATGAATGTGAAATCGAAAAAACCGCTGGCGGTTATAGCCATTACGTTTTTGCTCATATGCATCGTCTTTTTTATCAGCTTAAATATGGGTGTGATCCGGATTGCGCCTTTCGATGCGTTACGTGTCTTTTTCGGACAGGGGGATGCCCGGGATCAGCTCGTTTTATTTGAATTCAGACTGCCGCGCATGGTGCTGTCATTGCTGGTCGGGGCCGGAATCGCTGTTTCAGGCGCTATTTTTCAAAGCGTGTCTCAAAATGACTTGGCGGAGCCGGGCATTCTCGGTATTAACGCCGGGGCGTCTTTGGCGGTTGTGCTATTTATCTTCTTTTTCCAAGGGTCTGCTGCTGATTTAAGCATGTTCAGTACATGGCTGCTTCCGGTGAGCGCTTTGGCGGGGGCTTTTCTGGCTGTGCTGCTCATCTATGTGCTCGCTTGGAAAAAAGGTGTTTCGCCTGTCCGGCTCATTTTGGTCGGGATCGGCGTTAATGCGGGGTTTAATGCGCTTCTCCTGATTTTTCAGCTGAAGATGGACCCGCGGGACTTCATGCAGGCGCTTGTATGGATTTCCGGTTCGATTTGGAATGCCAATTGGAAAATGGTGCTGTCCATTTTGCCGTGGCTGCTGGTTCTTTTGCCGTTCAGCCTCTATAAAGCGAGATATTTAAACGTGCTCCAGCTCGGTGACCAGCTGGCGGCGGGACTCGGCACCCGGGTCGAAAAGGAGCGGCGCATTCTGCTGTTTTCAGCCGCCGCCTTGGCCGCGTCATGTGTTGCGGCAGCCGGCGGAATCGCTTTTCTCGGATTGATTGCCCCGCATTTGGCGAGAAGGCTTACCGGGCCGCGCCATCAAACGCTTATTCCGATTTCGGCTTTAATCGGCGCATTTTTATTTCTGCTCGCTGATACGCTGGCGAGAAATGTGCTTGCGCCGTCCGAGGTTCCGGTCGGCTTGGTGATTTCCGTGCTCGGAGCGCCGTATTTTGTATGTTTGCTGATGAAAACGAAATAGAGGAAGGAGACTGCCGCGATGAACTCATTATCGGCGGAACAGCTTACTGTCGGTTATGGAGACCGTCTGATAGCGAAAGAATTGGACATCGCCATACCGAAAGGAAAAATCACAACGCTGATCGGCCCAAACGGATGCGGAAAATCAACGGTTCTTAAGACGATGTCAAGAATCATGAAACCGAAATCCGGCGCCGTCTATTTAAACGGACAGGCGATCATGCAAAAATCCACGAAGGACATCGCCAAGGAAATGGCCATCCTTCCGCAGACGCCTGAAGCGCCGAGCGGGCTGACGGTATACGAACTTGTTTCTTACGGCAGGTTTCCGCATCAGTCCGGAATGGGCCGCTTGAGTGATAAAGACCGTGATATGATCAAATGGGCGCTTGAAGAGACGGGGATGGCCGAATTTTACGACCGGCCGATCGAAGCGCTTTCCGGCGGGCAGCGGCAGCGTGTGTGGATCGCCATGGCGCTCGCTCAGGAAACGGAGCTGCTGCTTCTTGATGAACCGACCACTTATTTAGATCTCGCCCATCAGCTTGAAATTCTGCAGCTGCTGGACAAATTAAACAAAGAGCAGGGGCGCACGATTTTAATGGTCATTCATGATCTGAACCATGCCGCCCGTTTTTCCCATTATATGATTGCGCTGAAAAAAGGGCGCGTCATCAAGGAAGGGACAGCGGAGGAAGTCATGACGCCCGGCATATTGAAAGACGTGTTTCAGATTGACGCACAGATCGTTAAAGATCCGCGTACGAACAAACCCGTCTGCTTGACATACGATTTGATCCGGCATGAAAATGCCACGGTATGACGGTAAAAACGCAGAACCATTTCGGTCTGCGTTTTTTTTATTGCGTCCGGGGCTGCTTTTGCCCGGAGACGCATTTATCCAAAACGAAAAAAACCCCCGCCACAATCAGCTCCTCGGTCGTTGACAGCCAAATCTTTTCAATCAGTTTATCCGTCGTATACGCGGTCATCCAGAGGAACAGCAGCTGAACGGTGCTGGCTAAAAGAAGAAAAGGCAGCCTGCCCGTCCTAAAAAAAGTAAAGCTATGTATCATCAGCCGCTCAAGCGGTTCAAAACATAAACCGAGAAGAATAAAAAGCACGGAAAAAAGCAGGACGTACGCCATTGATCCGTAGCTCGTCCCGGCTAATGAAAAAACGGTCATCATCACGATGAAATACCCGAATAATACAGCGGCCGCTGCCAGGGCATACCTGAGCACCTGGAGAAAAAACAATTTCGGCCCGTTTTGATTGATCATCTGCTCAGCTCCTTTTTACACAGAGGAGACTTGCAGAGACGGACTCTGCAAGTCGGTGTGTGTCTTCAGCATTTCTTTTTGACGACAGGGTGTTTCTCTTTCGAAAGAATATCTGTAAAGTCCTTGCCCAGATCCAGATGCTGCTGGACAAATTTCTCAGGAAGCATGGCGAGCCATTGGTTCAGAGACACGTCGGCGTAGTGGTCATCCTTGAAGATTTCCAAGAAGACGAGCGGCTCATCCCCCAGATTCTCTACATAATGGCCCATGGCGAACGGAACGTAGCCGACATCTCCGGCCTGATAGTTGAAAGTTCTCGCATGGCCGTCCGAAGCAAACACCGTCATTCGTCCTTTACCGGAAATATAATACTGCCATTCATGTGTATTCGGATGCCAATGCAGCTCTCTCATTGCGCCCGGTTCGACCACGACAAGCGCTGAAGCGATCGTTTTGGACACTTTGAAATTTGTGGAATCCGCAATATATACTTTGCCGCCGTCCGTTTCAGCAGTCGGACCTTCATCCAGCAGACGGTAGGTGAACGGGTAAGGCACCTCGCCGTTCGGTCCTTCCACAATGTCATCTTTCAGCTTCCCGGGAACAGGTTCTTCAAAGATATATTTTTCTTTCCCCGGCAGTCCGGCAAGGTCTTTTTCTGAAACCCCGAAGTTGCTGGCGATGACATCAAGCGGCGTATGGGCAAGCCAGTCAGTTACTTGGAATGTGCTGTTTTCTGAGAATGAACCGTCATCAAAGACTAAAAGGAATTCACAGCCTTCTTTCAGCGCCTGAATGGAGTGCGGCAGGCCTGACGGGAAATACCACAGATCTCCTTCCTTCACGTCATCAATAAAACTGCGTCCCTGTTCATCAACAATTGTGACCCGCGCTTTGCCCGTCAGCATATATGCCCATTCCGCTTCTTTATGCCAATGCAGCTCACGGATGGCGCCCGGTTTTAAACGCATGTTGACAGATGCGAGATTTTTAGAAATCGGCAGCTCGCGGACAGTTACCTCACGCGCATATCCGCCCTTTTCCAGCCGATTATGCACATCTGAGAAAGAGAATTTCATATTATCCACCGTGCCGTGATCCGTTTCCGGCGGCGTCAGCATATCCGGATTTTGGCGGTCTCTTTCAAGGTTGCGCGGTATCGTGACGGTCGCTCCTTTGTCTCCTCTAATCGGCTGCGGGATATTGCAGTTGTTTTCTTTTGACATGTAAATCGTCTCCTCTCAAGCTTTGGTTTTCAGAAAGAGAATGTGAAAGGCCTTTCGTTTTCCCTTCTGCTTTGTTAAGTGATGCGTCCTGATGAAAAGTCAACTTCGTGTGAAAATTAATTTTTCATTTTCTGGTCTTTCAGCTCCGCCATCAGCTCGATCAGGGCGTCAAACTTCTTCTCAAACCGGGTGAGAAGGTACATGGCAATCAGAGCCGGAAAGCCGAGATTGCCGATCTGTCTGACAACTTCTTCTATAAAAACCTGATCCATCACCAGCCACCTCCTGACTTGACCTGCAGTCATGTATATAAGTGAAAGAACGTGCTGCTCTTGTAAACCTGATATCCGGGCGGAGGGTCTTTTTTTTGTTCCGGAAAAACCGGGACATAAGAAGTGTGGAACCTTAGTCGGAAAGGAGTAGTTTACTTTTTTTTGCTTTCTTTCATTTAATTTAAATAGGAGGCGGTTTTATGGACTATCAAGTTCTTTTACGGTCAAAATGCAAGGAAATCATGAAACATCCGATCGTCAAACATTTCTTGAGTGACCCTAAGCATTACGAGAAATTTAAAAATGTGCTCGAACATTCAGACGAGAAGGATGCAAAATCACTGGACGAACATTTTAAGCAGTTTTATAAGGAAATCCGGATCATCAAATATATGAATTCTATGATCCGGATTTTCTCCATCGACTTTGACAAGCGCATCCGCAAAAATCAGAAGCGCTATCCGCTTACGGTGGATCAGCCGGAAGGAGGTGAAGCGCTTCCCTATGAAATGGGAAAAGACGCGTATGAAGAGTTTCTGCGGCAGCAGGGGGATTTGAGCCAGCATGTCCAAAACCGGGATTTATACGAAGCGCTCCAGACGTTAACCGATAAACAAAAAAGCGTGCTGACGAATATTTACCTTCACGGAGCGACAATGAAGGAGATTGCCGAGTCTCTGGGGGAATCCAGGCAGAACATTTCCAATATTCATAAAAAGGGTCTCGACAATCTCAGAAAGCAGCTGGACAAGCAGAAAAAAGGGGGAAAATAAGCAGTGAACGGGCCATTTGACTTCAACAAGGGGAAAACAGATATCGACGAAATGGAACTCTTGATTTCGCGTTTTTCGCCAATGATAAAAAAAAAACTGAGCAATACGTCTTACCAGGAAAGAGAAGATCTGGAACAGGAATTGAAGATTAAAATCGTAGAGAAAGCGGACATGCTGTTATGCCAGGAAGTGCCGGGATTTTGGGAATTTATTCTTCATCTTATAAATGAAAGCTCCTGACAAAGCGGCGGGATGATTGGGATTCCGCTCTGACACCGCGAGAAAAACGAGAGGAGATGTCCGGTCTCGTTTTTCTTTTCTGTTTCCCCGCAAGACCTCCGCACTAAAAAAGTACCAAATCTTATCCATATAATGATATGATGAAAAAAACAAAGAGAAAGGAACGTCCAAGGTGGAAAATGCGTCAATTTTAATTGTAGACGATGAGAAGGCGATCGTTGATATGGTCAAGCGCGTTCTCGTCAAAGAAGGCTATCACAACATTAAGACGGCAGGCAGCGCAGAGGAAGCGATTGAGTTTGTTAAACATGAGACAGCGGATCTGCTCGTGCTGGATGTGATGATGGAAGGCATGTCCGGTTTTGAGGCATGCGCCGAAATCCGGAACTATACAGACGCTCCGATCTTTTTTCTGACTGCCCGGTCGTCTGATGCGGATAAGCTGTCAGGATTTGCATTGGGAGCTGACGATTATATAACAAAGCCGTTTAATCCGCTGGAATTGGCGGCGCGGATCAGGGCGACATTGAAGAGAACCTATAAGCGCGAAGAGAAAACGTACTCATACAGCCATTTTTCCTATTCGCCGCAAAACGCCGAGCTGATTGTCGGGGGCGAGCCCGTCAGCTGCTCCGCACAGCTTCTGCAATTGCTTCAATATTTCTGTGAACATCCTGATGTGGTGCTCTCGAAAGATCAGATCTATGAAAAAGTGTGGGGCTATCCGTCTTACGGCGACAACAACACCGTCATGGTTCACATCCGCAAGCTCAGAGAAAAGATTGAAAAAGACCCCAGCAATCCGTCCTATATTGTCACGGTGCGCGGCCTCGGTTATCGGTTTATTCCCGATCAAGGAGAAAAAGGAACCCGCTCATGAGAATGCGCGGAAAATTTCTGCTTCACTTTTTCGGTCAGCTGCTGCTGGTCATCCTGCTGATGTCCGTTTTGGCCGTCGCTTCTTTCTTCTATTTGGATTGGCGTTTCAGCGAAGCGGAAGCAAATGCGGGACTTACTAAAGCGACGGCAGACTCGTTTGAAGCGTGGCTTGATAAAAATGAAGACGGCACATGGGATGTCGATGAATTTTTAAAGATGTCGGTCAGAAAGCAGAAGGGCTGGCTGCAGATTATTAATGACAAAGAAAAAACAGACTACGCGTACAGAGTGCCGAAAGACGTCCCGAGCCATTACAGCAGAAAAGATCTCTTATCCATTTATCAGTATCGGAATTTTGACAACTATAAGCTGAACTACTGGACGGTCACGATTAATGATGAGACCTATCTGATTCTGTTCGGCTGGAAATCTGCCAGTGAGCAGCTTCTCACTTACATCGAGTCCCAAGAGCCATCCCTCGCTTCTCTTTCTCAATATAAAAAAAGCACGGTTGATTATATTAAACGGGAAAAAGGGGCGGTCTACCTTCTCGAAGACAGCGGCAGACTGCTCGGGGATATCAACAGCACCAAAAAAGAGCGGAACACCGTCAATGAGCTTGAATTGCTGAAATACAATTCCAAACCGTGGAATTACAAGCGGGAAATTTCTTTTAAAAGACTCGATAAAACGAAATGGATGGTCGCGTCTGTGCCGAACCCTGTGTACATTCCCGATCATGAGTTTAACAAGTCATTTCTGAGAAATGTGATGAAAACCCTCTTCCTCTTGATCGGAATCTTAGTATTGATGATCTGCATCCTGACCATCTGGTACTCTTTCCGTTTCGGCTGGCCGCTGTTTCATACCATCAAATGGCTCGTCAATTTATCAAAGGGCCGGCTTGAAGAGCCGAAGAACCGCAAAGGACAGCCGGTCAGCAAAAACAAAAAAGGCAAAACAAAGCAGCCGTTCCGCTTTTTCGCAGAGATTTTCGAATCTATGGATCAGCTGACTGACACGCTGAAGCGGGATAAGAAGAACAGAGAAAAAATCCAGGCGACAAGGGAAGAGTGGATCGCCGGGCTGAGCCATGACTTGAAAACCCCGCTGAGCACGATTTACGGCTACAGCATGATGCTTGAATCGAAGCAATACGAATGGACCCCGGAAGAAGTCAAAGAAATGGGACAGATCGTCCGGGAAAAATCAGAATATATGTCGAAGCTGATTGAGGACTTGAATTTGACATACCGTCTGAAAAACGCCGCCCTCCCGATCGAACGGCGCCTGATCAACGTCGTTCCGTTTATCAGAAACGTCACGAACGATTTCACGAAAAACACGTTCTCGGAAGGCTATGACATCGCCTTTGAAACCAAAAAGGAAGATATTCTTTTCGCCATTGATGAAGCTTGGTTCCGCCGTATTCTGGAGAATCTGCTGGCAAACGCGGTAAAGCATAATAAGAAAGGGACGGCCATTCGGGTTGTGCTTGAGGAATCAGCAGAACAGCTCATTTTGAAGGTGAAAGATAACGGAAGAGGAATGGACGACGAAACGATTCACCAGCTGTTTAACCGTTATTACCGGGGAACGAATACGAAGGGGCCGTCAGAAGGAACTGGACTCGGGCTCGCCATTGCCAAGGAGCTGGTTCACCTTCATAACGGAACCATTCATGTCAACAGCAGAATCAGCGCCGGAACTGTGATTACGATTCTTTTTAAGAAAGATTGAGTTTGGACGCCGCTTTGTCGGGAATAACAATAGAAGACTGACAAGCAAAAGAAGAGGTGTTCACACATGGAAGCAGCATTACGAGCAGATACGAGAGCAGTTATAGGAGAAGGCCCTTTATGGGATAAGGACAAGCAATGCCTGTACTGGGTAGATATACTGGGCAGCCAGCTCCATATTTTTACTCCGGCTGACGGAATCAACCGTTCCGTTAAATTCAAATCATTTGTCACGGCTCTGGCCTTGTATTCAAAGGAAGAGCTGGTGATGACGATGAAAGACGGATTTTACCTGTACAATCTTCGGGAAGACACATTGACGAAGATGAAGCAGCCGAAAGACATGCGGGAAGATATCCGTTTCAATGATGCAAAATGCGACCCGTCCGGAAGATTATGGGCGGGGACGACGAGCATGGAAGGCAAAGAAGAGGAGGCTTCGCTGTACCGTCTGAATACGGACGGCAGCCTTGCCAAAATAAAAGACCAGGTCTCCACTTCGAACGGTTTGGATTGGGATCGGGACCGAAACCTGATGTACTATATTGATACTCCGACGCAGGAAATCGTCTGTTATGCATACGATCCTAAAACCGGAGCCGTATCAGATCCGAAAACGGTCTACCGCTTTCCGGAGTCGCACGGATCTCCCGACGGGATGACCATTGACCGGGACGGAATGCTGTGGGTGGCTCTGTTCGGAGGCGGCCGTGCCGTCCGGATTGACCCGTTTTCGCATAAGGAAATTGCATCTATTGAAGTTCCCGCAAAATACGTCACCTGCTGTGCGTTCGGAGGCAGGGAGCTCAACACATTATACATTACGACCGCAACGGAAAAATTGACGGAAGCCGAAAGACTTGAACAGCCGCATGCGGGCGGCCTGTTTTCCGCAGAGCTTGAGACGGGCGGCTGGGAGCCGGTTCCGTTTGCAGGCCTCATGTAAAAAAGCCCTGGCATATGGGAACAGTCCCATTGTGCCGGGCTTTTTTTGTTAAATGGAGCGGATGATGCCGCCTTCAACCCGCTGTGCGGTGCCGTTAATGGCAGATGCCGCAGCTGAAGCGAGAAATACAATCGTATTGGCGACTTCTTCCGGGGTCGCATAGCGCTGAATCAATGATGTCGGTTCATTCACTTTAAAATAATCCCGGACGAAGCTGTCCGTATCTTCTCCGGCGGCCTTTGCGGCTCCTTCCATGTAAGAAGCGACGCCTTCGGTCCATGTCGGTCCCGGCAGCACGGAGTTTACCGTGACATTCGTGCCTTTTGTCATTTCCGCCATTCCCCGGGACAAGCTGATTAACGCCGTTTTCGTCATTGAATACGGAATCATTTGCGCAAGCGGTTTGACACCGGCTTCACTGGAGATGTTCAAAATCCGTCCGCTGTTTCTTTCAAGCATTTGCGGCAGAAAACGCCGGCACAGGCGCACAGCGCTCATGACATTCACTTCAAAATACCGGGTCCATTCGTCATCAGATACATCCGCGAAGTCCTTCACTTCGAAAAAACCGAGGTTATTAACGAGAATATCGACTTCCCCGATTCCGGCGGCGCGCTTGATCAAATCATCGGCCTCCTCCTGACGCGATAAATCTGCGGCGATGCCGTGAACCGTTCCGTAAGCGGAAAGCTCCTCAACCGTCCGTTCAACGGTTTCTTTTTTTCTTCCGTTTACAATCACCTCGGCGCCTTCGGTTAAAAAGCTTTTTGCCGCGGCTTTTCCGATGCCGGAAGTTGATCCTGTGATTAACACGAGTTTTCGTTCAAGCTGTAATTCCATGATGATCCTCCTTTTTACTCGATTGTGTAACAGTATACATGATGAATTTTAGTGTTTACGAATCATTTGCTTTCATGCAAAAAAGGCCGGATATACAAGCCTTCAAGACTTATAGTATAATTACTGCGAAAAAAGGATACGAATGTCAAGAAGACAATCGTTTACCATAATCAGGGGGAGTTAAAAGAATGAAGAAGATCACTGCCGTCTGGGCGGCGCTCTTTGTCACCGCCGTTGTGTCCGCCGGCTGTTCCGGCGCGCAAGAAGAAGGAAGCGCGGCAAAACAAAAAGCCGTTTCAACCGAGGCATTCCCGGTAACTATCAAGGATGCCGCAAATGACAAAGTAACTATGAAGCAGGCGCCGGAAAAAATCGTCTCCCTCATGCCGAGCAATACGGAAATTACATACGCGCTCGGACTGGGAGATAAGGTCGCAGGCGTCACGACAAATGATACATATCCGAAAGAAGCTGCAAAAAAACCGAAAGTCGGAGATATGAATGTAAACGTTGAGAAAGTCATCGCGCTGAAGCCGGATCTCGTGCTGGCCCACGCGTCCTCAATGTCCGCTTCCGCCGATGCGATGAAGCAGTTAAAAGATGCGGGCATTACCGTCTTAACGGTCAATGATGCGCAATCGTTCCAAGATGTGTACAAATCAATCAGTATGATCGGAAAAGCAGCCGGCAAAGAAAAGCAGGCGGACAAGCTGATTAAAAAGATGAAATCCGACCTTTCCGGCATAGAAAAGAAAGCGGCGGCGATTTCTGAAAAAGATGAAAAGAAAGTATTCGTCGAGGTTTCTCCTGACGGCTATACAACGGGGAAGGGCACGTTTATGAACGAAATGCTTGAAGATATACATGCGAAAAACGCCGCCGGCAGCCAGGCCGGCTGGGTGCAGCTGACGGATGAAGCGATTGTCAAAATGAATCCGGACGTCATCATTACGACAGACGGCGTAAAGGCTGCTGAAGTGGAAAAACGTGCCGGCTGGGGTGCGGTCAATGCGGTCAAACACCACAACGTCTATTCTGTTGATCCTGACCTTGTCACACGCTCAGGCCCGCGCCTTGTAAAAGGGGTCGAGAAGCTTGCGGAAAGCGTTTATCCTGAAACGTTTAAAAAGTAACCGGCCGCTGGCTTACGCGGCCAGCCTGCTGTTTTTAGCCGTTTGTGCGGCGCTTGGCATTTCAATCGGCAGTCTGCATATTCCTTTATCCGACGTTTTTTGGATCGGGGTCGGCCGGACATCCTCGGCTGACCCTATGTATGTCAATATTATGATGAATATCCGCCTGCCGAGAGTCGTTCTGGCCGCCCTTGTCGGAGCCGCATTATCCATTGCGGGAGCGGCGTTTCAAGGACTTCTGAAAAATCCGCTCGCCGACCCTTATACACTCGGGGTGTCTTCGGGAGCTTCGGCGGGAGCCGTGATCACCTTGTTTTTCGGCCTCCAGATTCCCGTCATCGGCCGGTTCACACTTCCGGTTGTCAGCATCGCCGCAGCCATTGCGGTCATGGCGGCGGTTCTGTTTTTCAGCCGTCTCGTTCATGCGTCGATGTCTGTTTCGACGCTCATTTTGACAGGCATCATCATGAATTCTTTTCTCGGGGCCCTTATTTCGCTTGTGATCGCCTTAACGGGAAATGACCTGCTCCCGATTGTCCGCTGGCTGTTAGGAAGCGTGTCAATGAGAGGCTGGGGCTATGTCGCGCTGTTTCTGCCTTTTTTTCTGGCCGGGACGGCGCTTCTGCTTATCAATGGCAGAGAATTAAACATTATGACTTATGGAGAAGAAAAGGCAAGGCTTTTAGGCGTCAGTACGGAAAAAAGAAAATGGCTGATGATCGCCGCCGGATCTCTGCTGACGGGAGGAGCGGTTGCCGTATCGGGGACAATCGGATTTGTCGGCCTTGTCATTCCCCATGTGACACGAATTTTATGGGGAACGGATCATCGCCATTTACTCCCGCTGTCAGCATTGACGGGCGCCGGTTTTCTCATTTTGGCTGATTTGTTTTCCCGCACCGTCATTGAACCTGTCGAATTGCCGATCGGCATTATGACGGCTTTGGCGGGAGCGCCTGTATTTGCCTTGATTCTGCTTCGCCAGCATCATGGAGGGAAACGCTTATGATCAGGGTGAGCGGCCTGTCCGGCGGGTACGGAGGCCGGATGATTGTAGAAGATGTCAGCTTTACCGCCGGAAAGGGTGAATTTGTCGGCATACTCGGTCCGAACGGCTCAGGAAAAACAACGCTGATGAAATTGCTTACGGGGATGCTTTCTCCGTCAAAAGGCGAGGTGCTTGTCGCAGGCAGGCCAGTGAGCAGATACAAGCCGCGGGAGCTTGCGAAAATCATGGCCGTTTTGCCGCAACATACGGAGCAAGCCTTTTCATTTACCGTGAAGGAAACGGTGTCTTTCGGCAGATACCCGTATCAAAAAGGACTCTTCAGACAGATGGATCAACATGACGAAGACATTGTCCGGGAAGCGATGGAAATGACCGGCATCGACCGATATGCGCAGCAATCCGTCCGCAATCTGAGCGGCGGGGAGCGGCAGCGCGTCTTTCTGGCGCAGGCGCTGGCTCAGCAGCCTGAGGTGCTGTGTCTGGATGAGCCGACGACATTTCTTGATCTCAAATATCAAAAAGACCTGCTTGATACGGTGAAGCGGCTGACGAGAGAAAGCGGCCTGACGGTCATCAGTATTTTTCACGACCTCAACGCCGCAGGACAATACTGTGATCAGCTGCTGATGATGAAAGACGGACGCGCTTTTTCCAAGCAGACGCCGGATCAGGCTTTGAAAAAAGAAACGATTGAAGACATTTACGGCATCACCGTCAGTGCTGTCGGCCAAAAAGCGTCACCGAAACCGCTGATCGCCTTCATGCCGGAAGTGCGGGAGGAAAGAGAGTCTGTCAGCGCTTCGTTCGCCTCTTTGATAAACAAAAGCGGAAATACCGTAACGCTTCAGACAGACCGTCCGTTCAGAATGTTGTCAACCGCATCTGACGGCTCAGGCTTTTCGTGGAGCCGCCGGCTTACCGGCTCAGCGGCGGCTGGTTTTGTCTGCCGGACGTTTGATTCGATAACGATTGCCGTGACCGCCAAGCACACCGTTTGGGCACTCATCAGCGGCCGCTTATCTGAACAAGGCTTTGTACGGCTGTTAACGGCAGCGGCGGAAGCGAGAATGCAGGCTCTTTCCGGCAGACAGGCAAACGGCGACATTGTCATTTGTGCCTTGCAGACAGGAAAGGTAATAGACGTCCGCCATGCGGAAAAAGCTGTGAGAAGAGGAACCGCGGCATGTGTAAAAGCGGCGGAAGAAGGAGGAACAGAACGATGAAGCTGTATACGAAAACCGGCGATAAAGGACAGACAAGCCTGATCGGCGGCAGAACGGATAAAGACAGTCTGCGGGTTGAAAGCTACGGGACGATCGATGAGCTGAACAGCTTTATCGGGCTTGCGCTTGCGGAGCTTGATGATTGTGAGAATTGCGGTGATCTGAAAGCTGAACTCCGAAACATTCAGCACGAGCTGTTTGACTGCGGCGGCGACTTGGCGACTGTCACTGAGAATAAGAGCTATACATTAAGAGAGAAATCTATTACCGTACTGGAAGACTGCATAGACCGTTATACCGCTGAAGCGCCTCCGCTTGAAAAATTTATTCTTCCGGGCGGGCATAAGGCGGCTGCTCAGCTTCACATCGCGCGGACTGTCACAAGACGGGCGGAGCGTCTCATCGTGAAACTTGGCAGAACAGAAGAGATAAATGACACGGTGATGCGTTACTTGAACCGTCTGTCTGATTATTTTTTCGCGGCGGCAAGAGCAGTCAACGCAAGACATGGCGTTAAAGATATAGAGTATGAAAGAAGCGCCGCAGTATTCCGTGAAGATGAATAACGTTTTGATTCAGCCGGCGAGAGGAAGCCGGCTGTTTTTAACGGCGATATCCATCAATTGAACCCTTATTGCCAGAAGGAAAATGTATCTTATGCATTATTGACTGAAAAATTAAAAAATGAGATATTATAAGAAACATTGTAAAAAAATGGGGGATTTGATAGATGGATACAAATCATAAGAGCGAGAGCATCTGGAATAAAAATTTCACCTTTCTGTTTATCTCAAGGCTTGTTAAATTGTCGGGAGACGGTTTTGCCTTTAATTCCATTCTCTGGTTTTTGATTTTTGACGGTGAAGGGGCGATCGGCA
The DNA here is from genome assembly GCF_051628075.1 of Bacillus siamensis. NCBI lineage: Bacteria > Bacillati > Bacillota > Bacilli > Caryophanales > Bacillaceae > Bacillus > Bacillus siamensis. The sequence continues at coordinate 3,161,432 of NZ_CP155579.1, read as the reverse complement.
CGGCGCTGTTAATTGCGGTTACGTTCCTTCCGGAGGCGATGCTGGCACCGATTACCGGGCCTTTTATGAAGCAGCATACGCTGAAATTCTGGATGTATTTTTCAGACCTCACGCGCGCGGCGGTCGTGTTAATCATTCCGGTCTGTTATTTTAACGGTTTTTCTCCTTTATGGTTTGTGATGCTTCTCATGATTGTGCATTCAGCCACCGGAGCCGCTTATAATCCTGCATCTATCTCTTTAATCCCCAATATTGTCGGAGAAAACAGCCTGCAGAAAGCGAATGCGGTCATCCAGTCCTCAGGCCAGATCGTCAGGCTTGCCGCCGTTACGCTGAGCGGAGTGTTTTTAACATTTATCAGTCCCGCTTATTCTTTGTTTATCGCACTTATATTCTATCTTCTATCAGGTTTTCTCGTACTCTTTATGTCATACCAAGTTCAGCGTGACAAACAGGATACCGCCGCCGTCAGACAGCGCGGGACGTATTTCGGAAGGCTTAAACGGGGTTTTGTGCTCGTCCGAAAACACCAGATTTTATACCCGCTCGCCATCTATTGTATTTTCATGAACTTTGCGGCCGCTCCGTGGGAGGCGCTTTCCGCCGTTTACGTCGCTGAAGATTTACATATGCCGCCGATCATTTACTCGCTTCTGAAAGCGACAGGAACAGGCGGAGCCTTTTTAATGGGTTTTATTTTGGCTAAGGTGAAGGTGAACAAATACGGTCTCCTGTTTGTGTCAGCGGGAATCATAGAAGGGGCGGCATTTTTCATCACCGGCATCAACACGTTTCTGCCGCTCGTCTTCCTTGCAGCGTTTGCGTTCGGTTCCGCCGTCAGCGCCATAAATGTGCCGGAGTATACCATTATTCAAACGTCTGTGGATCATGATGATCAGCCGCAGGTCTATGCCGTCATCCATATGATCTCCAACATATCCATTCCGCTCGGTGCGGTTCTTTGCGGATATGCGGCTAACGCCTTCGGGCCCGGAAAAGTCATTGCCGCCGGCGGTCTCGTTGAAGTCCTGTCAGGTCTCGGGATATTGTTCTTTACGAAGCTTGCCAAAGCGGAACGCACTGATCTCATCAAGGAAAAAGAAGCGAGCATCAGAATATAGCATTCTTGTAAAACGCCCTGCGCCGTCCGGTGCAGCGGCGTTTTTTTGATGTTAGGGTCGGGGGGCTTATACGACTCCGGTCTGATATGAAAATCAATCTCTGACTCGTTTTGCCGGCCGCGGGATTTGTTTATAGTAAAGACAAGGAAATCGAAAGGAGGATCTGCATGAATATAAATATAAAAACGGCAGGCGGCTTTCTGCTGATTGTGTTCGGACTTTCTGTCTTTTTCGGAGGAGGCCACTTCGCGTTTATCATCCCGCTGGCGATCGGAGGCCTGATGCTTTACTGGGGAATCAAACGTTTTTCAAAAGGCCGGGCGGTGTCCGGTATCATCGCAAGCGTCATCGGAGCTATGATTCTTGTCGGCTCTCTTCCATTTATCGTTGCTATCGGGCTGGCTGGCGCTATGGTGTATTTCGGCTGGAAGATGATGAAGCAGGGCGGCTCAGACACCGCTTCCCGCCAGTATGAACCGGAAGCGTCATCACCGGGCTATCAATCAGGCTTTGACTCTGAATGGGAAGAATTTTTGAAGAAAAAATAAGGAGGAAGACAAAATGGTCTTAAAAAGAATAAGAGATATGTTCGTCGCATCTGTTAACGAAGGGCTTGATAAACTAGAAAATCCGAAAGTTATGCTGAATCAATATGTGCGTGATATGGAAAGTGACATCGCCAAGGCGAAACAAACGATTGTCAAACAGCACACGATCGTCCATCAGTTTAAGAAAAAACAGGAGGACGCCTCCGAAACGGCGGCAAAACGGAAAAACCAGGCTCAGCTTGCCTTTGACGCCGGGGAAGAGGAGCTTGCGAAAAAGGCTCTGACTGAAATGAAATACCTTGAGGGAAAAGCGGCCGAACATGAAAAAGCGTACGAGCAGGCGAAAACACAGCTGGCCGAGCTGAAAGAACAGCTGGAAACCCTGGAAACGCGTCTTCGCGACGTAAAGGATAAAAAACAGGCGCTTATCGCCCGCGCCAACGCGGCAAAAGCGAAGGAACATATGAACGCTTCTTTTGACAAGATTGACAGCGAAAGCGCCTATAGAGAGTTTCTCCGAATGGAAAACCGCATTGAAGAAATGGAAGTCCGCGTCAAATACGGCACTTCGGCTGAGGCGAATACAGAACACAGCCGCTCGCAATATTCGGACGAGGTCGAAGCTGAGCTTGAAAAAATGCGATCGCTTTCTCTGGAAAAAGCAGAGCATCAAAAAGCGGCTCATGAATAATGTGCACAAGGGAAGGTCGGCGCTTTTACGCCTCTTCCCTATACGCACATATCAATTATCCGGCTTTTCCTTTATAATAAAATGAATGAAAAAGGATGGAACGTAATGAAGCGTAAGATTGCCAAAGGGCTGATGGCGGCGTCCGTTCTGATCTGCTGTCTGTTTTTGGTGAAAGAAGTGTTTGCCGGGCGTTTGTTTCTGCTGTACGAAACAGAATCGGTATCGGCAAGCGTGCCGCCTCGTGCCGTCAAAAGCCTGTCCGTTTCGTCGGAACAGACGGATGTGAAAATCATTGCGGAAGAGCGGAATGACATCGCGGCAAACATGACCGGACCGGCGGGGAAAATGTTTGTCCAAAGCAGGGGGAAAACCCTCAATCTCAAAGCGAAGGAGAAAGGATTCCAATTTTTGAATCTCTTTCAGCGTCCTCTGCTGATTGTCCGCATCCCGTATGAGTATCATCAGGACATCACCGTCCAAACATCAGGCGGAAGCATTTCCGTTGACGGAAACAAGGGGCTGTCTCTTGCGCATTTCGGCGTCCGTTCTGTAAGCGGGAACATATCGCTGAAGCATGTGAAGACGGATGTGTTTAAAGCGAAAGGGCTGTCGGGCGATCTCGAAGCAGCCGATCTTGCGGCTAAAACGGCGGAAGTCCGCTCATCCTCAGGACATACCGGGCTTCATCATGTGACGGGAGCCCTTGACGTGAGGGTCGCTTCCGGCAGTGTCGACGCCTCGCTTGAGACGGCGAACGCTCCCGTATCCGTCAGGCTTGCGAGCGGCAGCGCAGCCATCAGCTTGCCGAAAGACGGGAATTTTTCAGTAAACGCCGAAACGGCAAGCGGAAGGATTCAGCCGTCCTATTCCTTTGAGAAAACGAGTAAGGAAGGCGGGACCTTCACCGGCATGAAAGGCAGCGGCGCCAGGCCGATAGATATAAAAGTGACGAGCGGCAATATTGCACTGCAATAGACAAGGAAAGGAGGGGCAAGCAGCTGACATGGCAAAAAAACAGATTCTCGGACTTATCATCGCCTTATTAGGCGTCAGCATGTTTTTACGTATTATCGGCATCGGCGACTTCCTGTTTTGGCCGCTCTTTTTTCTGATTACAGGCTATATTTTTAATAAATACTCCCGCGGCTGGCTCGGCTCCGTCCTGTATATCTTTGCCGCTTTTTTATTTTTGAGAAACCTGTTCAGCGCCACCTTCAGCCTGTTCGGCTATGCCTTCGCCGCCTTTCTCATTTACGCGGGCTACAGGCTCCTGAAAGGAAAGCGCGTATTGGAGCATAAAGAAAAGAAAATCAGCCTTGAAAAAGAAGAGCAGCCAAAGCCTGCCGTCCAGCCGGAAAGCAGACAGCCGGATCTCCGCAGCTTTTTTATCGGCGAGCTGCGGATGATGAAGGACCCGTTTGAGCTGAATGATTTAAATGTTTCCGGGTTTATCGGTGATGTGAAAATTGATCTCTCAAAGGCGATAATACCTGAAGGAGAAAGCACGATGACAATCAGCGGTGTCATCGGCAATGTTGATGTGTACGTCCCGTCTGATATCGAAGTGTCCGTCAGTTCATCAGCTTTTATCGGCGATATGAACCTGCTTGGCTCTAAGAAAAGCGGCATGAGCACGAATCTGCATAAAGTGTCTTCTGAGTACGGCGACTCGCCGCGGCGGATTAAAATATCAATTTCTCTATTCATCGGCGATGTGGATGTGAAGTACTTATGAGGAAAAAATTACTCGCCAATATTCAGTGGCGCGCCATGCGGATGACCGCGGGGCTCAGTCTGCTCCTATGCGCGGTGTTTATTGCGCTGATGCTGCTGTATTACGGGCTTGATCCGATGCTTTTGTTTTCTTCCGGCTGGTTCGGTATTCCGTTTGTGGTCATCCTGCTTTTGGCGTCCCTTTCAGCCGGACTGATTTCCGGTTATGTATACGGCGGCCGTCTGAAAACAAGAATGGATACACTGATTGAAGCGGTTTTGAAGTTTGAAAACGGCAATTTCGCTTATCGGGTGCCGCCGCTCGGTGATGATGAAATCGGTCTGGCGGCAGACCAGCTCAACGAAATGGCCAAGCGGGTCGAGCTGCAGGTCACATCGCTGCAAAAGCTTTCCAACGAGCGGGCGGAATGGCAGGATCAAATGAAAAAATCGGTCATCACTGAAGAACGCCAGCGGCTGGCGCGCGATCTGCACGATGCCGTCAGCCAGCAGCTCTTTGCCATCTCTATGATGACATCCGCCGTCTTAGAGCAGGTGAAAGATGCGGATGACAAAATCGTCAAACGGATTCGCATGGTTGAACATATGGCGGGGGAAGCGCAAAACGAAATGCGGGCGCTGCTATTGCATCTGCGGCCCGTCACCTTAGAAGGAAAAGGCTTGAAAGAAGGGCTGATTGAGCTGTTAAAAGAGTTCAAAGCGAAGCAGCCGCTTGATATTGAGTGGGATATCAGCGACACGGGTGTGTCAAAAGGCGTTGAAGACCATCTGTTCCGAATCGTACAAGAGGCGCTTTCCAACGTTTTCAGGCATTCAAAGGCGACCAAGGTCACTGTCAGACTCGGCGCGAAACATCAAAAACTTCAGCTTAAAGTCATTGATAACGGGGCGGGTTTTACAATGGATCAAGTCAAAGCGTCCTCTTACGGCCTGCATTCCATCAAGGAAAGAGCGAGCGAAATCGGCGGCATAGCGGAAATTATCTCAGTGAAGGGAAAAGGCACGCAGATCGACGTGAAAGTCCCGATTTACCAGAAAACAAAAGGAGAGAACGACAGTGATTCGAGTGTTACTGATTGATGATCATGAAATGGTCAGGATGGGTCTGGCCGCGTTTTTAGAAGCACAGCCGGACATTGAAGTCGCCGGTGAAGCATCAGACGGACAGCAGGGCGTCGATCTGGCCGCCGCGCTTTTGCCGGATGTGATTTTAATGGATCTTGTCATGGACGGCATGGACGGCATCGAAGCCACAAGACAGATCTGCGCCAAACTCGATGACCCGAAAATCATCGTGCTGACGAGCTTTATTGATGACGATAAAGTGTATCCGGTAATCGAAGCGGGAGCGCTCAGCTATTTGCTGAAAACGTCCAAGGCGGCGGAAATAGCCGAAGCCATCAGAGCGGCTGCCAAGGGCGAACCGAAGCTTGAATCGAAGGTGGCGGGAAAAGTGCTGTCAAGGCTGCGCCATTCAGAGAACCAGCTTCCGCATGAAACGCTGACAAAGAGAGAACTGGAAATCCTCTGTCTCGTCGCGGAAGGCAAGACGAATAAAGAGATTGGGGAAGAGCTGTTCATAACGATTAAAACGGTAAAAACCCACATCACGAATATATTGTCAAAGCTTGATGTCAGTGACCGCACGCAGGCCGCCGTATATGCCCACCGCAATCATCTCGTGAAATGATAAAAGGAGAGCGGCGCTATGCACACTCTCCCCGCAGGACAGGTCATTGGGACATTCCTTTTGTTCCGAAATCTCTGACGGCGACTTTGACTTTGTATTCAATATCTGATTCACTGAAATGACGGTCCCAGTCAGAGGCCACCTTTTTCCACTTATCGGGGTAATGAATACGGACCTGATCGCCTAACCCGGTAATATCCACTTTTAAATCATGCTGCAGATAATCGATGAATGCCATGACATCCGAATGGATGGTTCGTTTTACCGTTTTTTGAATTTCATTTATATAGGACTCCCTGAAGGAATCTTCTTTCGGGTTCCAATCCTCAGACAGGCGGCCTTCAACAAACCGGGTGACGATGAACTTGAATTTTCCGTTTTTGTATTGTGTTTTCACATCATATTTGCTTGAAAATATCTCGAAAGATAAAAAATAATTGTCATGCTTTGCAAACGTGACGCCTCCCTTTACCGTGCCTGTGAACAGGTTCATATTCTGGACTTGTAAAGGCGTTAAATCTGCATACCAGAATTTATTTTTTATAATGGTTGCGCCCCAGATTTCCAGCCTGCTGCCCACTTTGCGCACTTGAGGCAGGACAAAGGTCTCGTTCTGGGCGATTTTCTCGGATATATCCCCTAATGTCACAGGCTCCATCATCCGGATGGTGACGGCATTATTTTCCGTTAAGTCATAGATAGTATTTGACGCAGGCTCCCCCTGGTCGCTGACATTGAAAATATCTTTCGTTTTATCCGGCACCGTCATCACATTGCAGCTTCTTCTCGTTCCGTTGTCCCTGACAAACTGGTTCATTAATGCGTCAAACGGGATGTTGTCCTTTAACAGCGCTTCGGAAAACAGCATGATGCGCAAGTGCTGGGAGAAAGCGGGGTGATTTTTTAACGATGCCGTCCTTAAGGCTTGGTGAACGGTTTCCCCGGAAGTGGAAGTCACCTTTGTCGGATTGCTTGATGTCGACTGCTGGGAACTTGCTTTTTGCGGGATCAGAATCTGCTGCGTCACTTCCACGTTTTCTTCCTCAGGTTTATCGAGCCCGACTCCGATAACGAGGCTCAAGTCTTCTATATTACGGCTGTCCCAGCACCCCGTCAAAAGCAATGAGCAAAGAAAGATTACGATGTATTTCTTCATTGCGCTTTTTTCACCTTCCTTTTCACAGCGACGACTGCAAACATCAGTAAAGGCAGCAAAAAGAAACCTAAGAAGATATAGCCGAGAATATCACTGAACATCATCAGCTTGTTCGCGTCCTTTGGCATCAATGACCCCAAGAATGTCGCAATCCCTACGAAGATGATGCCTTTTTTCTGCTTCAGCCCGAAAATTTTATTGAGGCCGGATGTCGCGAAATATCCGTACGATACATAGGTGGCGAAAAATTGGATAATCCAGACAACAAGCAGAAAGGACTCGAACCGTTCGATAAAAAGCCCTTTGATTTCAAATGATTGAAAGAGCGCGATCGTGGGCCAGATCATAGTTTTGACATCCTGGGTGGTTAAGGCGCCGACGACGAGCACGTAGGTAATGATGTATAAAATAATCGGGATGCCAAAGCCAATGGCCGACGTGCGGAACATGTGCTGTTTATTTTTAAGGTACTCTGGGAGAAACAGCATAATTTCAATGCCCAAGAAGGAAACAGAAACGACGGTCAAAGAGGCCATAACGGGAGAAAATCCCTGGCCGAGCACCGGCCGCAGGTTGTCTATATTAAATATTTTAAAGCTGAAGGAAAACACCATCAGCAAAATAATAATCGTAATCATTAAATAGAAAGGAAAGAGCCTGCCGATATCACTCATGCCGCCGATAATCAAATAAACGGAACAGGCAATAAAGATAAACAGCATGACCGGCACGGGCGTTTTTTCCAATAAAAAGAACTTGACCATTTCCGCCATCGCACGGGCTTCGAAGCTGGCGACTCCTATAAAATAGAGGCAGATCACCAGGTTGACGATATTGCCCGCCCATTTCCCGAGACCTTCATTCATATAATCAAAAAACGATTCATACTGATGCTTTTTCATAATGAGCGTATTGAGATAAATCAAAAAGATAAAGATGACGCCTTCCAGACATAATGCGATCCAGCCGTCCGGCGAATTTGCCCTTGCTGACAGCGACCGCGGCATGGTGAGGAGCCCCGCCCCGAGCATCGTGTTGGCAATCAATGCCGTCCCTTGATAGCTTGTAAGTTTATTGTGAGTTGTTTTCTGGCTCATTTACGTTTTTCGCCTCTTTTGGTTGATTTTTAATAGGGAGACGGAGAATGGAGTCGCTTGCGTTTTTTAAGCTGAAAAACCCATTCGGCGAGAAATACGGAGAACCGAAGCTTCGCTGTCTCGATAAATGGGTGTATATCGCCAGCATAAATAAAATCATGCCGTACAGCCCGAATGCTGCCGCAGCAAACATTGAAATGAAACGGAGCACACGGAATGAAAGCCCCATTCCGTACTGCGGCACCGTAAATGAAGCGAGCGCGACAATGCTGACCACGATGACCATGATGGAGCTGACAATATTCGCTTCAACAGCCGCCTGGCCGATGACGACTCCGCCCACCAATCCGATCGTCTGGCCGAGCGGGTTAGGGAGCCTCAAACCCGCTTCTCTCAGCAGTTCTATCGTAATTTCCATCACCATTGCTTCAATGATGGGCGGGAAGGGAACGTTTTCTCTGTTCGCCGAGATAGTGACTGCAAGCGGCGTCGGCAGAAGCCCTTGGTGAAACGAGACGAGGGCGATATAAATGGCTGAAAAAAACAGCGTGATAAAAATAGACGTAAACCGCAGCGCCCGAATGAGCGAGGCGGAAATCCACCGTTCATAATAATCGTCGGGAGACTGCATTAAAATGCCTAAAGAAGCCGGAACCACCAGCGCAAACGGTGAGTTGTCGACAAGGATGGCGACGCGGCCGTTAAACAAGGCGGAGGAGACTTTATCAGGCCGTTCCGTATTTTGTATTTGCGGAAACGGCGAATACTTATTATCCTCAATAAGCTCTTCAAGCGTCCCGGAATCCTGAATGTCGTCCAGCTTCACTTCGCTGAGGCGTTTTAAAACATCGCTGACGACAGACGGGTCAGCCTCATCATCTATGTACATGACAGTGGCGTATTTTAACTTGCTTTCTCCGAGCGGAACCTTTTTCGTTTTCAGCTTCGGATGGTTCGTCCGCTGCCTGATCATGGCGACGTTTGTATCAGAATCCTCTATGAAAGCGACCTTAGGCCCTCTTACAACCTTTTCGGAGGTAGGTTCTGTCACGCTTCTTTTTTCTCTTTTTCCCGTGGAAAGAATGTATACGTTATCAAGGCCGTTAATAAACACGGCGCATTTCCCCCGCAGAATGGAAGTGACGGCTTCTTTCGCCGCAGTGACGGGACGGGCGTCAATCTGATCAAGACGCTTCGTCACTGCCTCCAGCGTCAGGGTGTCTTCTCCCTGCAGCAGCGTTTCAATCGCTTCTTTTATTTTGTCTTCATCGTTCATTTCACTCAGATACATATAATAAAAAACAAGCCCGTTCGGAAGCATCTTTTTATTTTGAACCAGGTCATCGTTCGGCTCTAGGTGGGGCAGCACCATAGCCAGGTTTATGTGTATGTATTCCTTGAATTCCGATTGCGCCATCAACTGTCACCCGCCTTCCATTCCTTAATTGAGGTTATCTTTTCCTGTTAAAAAAATGATATACTATGATAAAGTAATTAATGGTACAAGTTTTTTTATGAAAGCGGAGGAGAGATGTGGCACAAGTCAGACTGGCAGGAAATGCCGAAGAAATAGAGCAGCTTATCAAATCATTTGAAGCGCATTACGAAGTAGCTTACACGTCAAAGGAATACCGAAAAACAAATCCGAAGTACAAATACTCTAAGGATTCACGCGTCTATCTTGAGCTGAAATTAAAAACGGCCAAGACCGAAAAATAAAAAGGGTTTCATCGGTTACTGGCGAATAATACTCAGGGTGAAGCAACTGTTATGGAGGGATACATAAATGGACTACAGAATTGAAAAAGACACCATGGGAGAAGTTAAAGTTCCGGCAGATAAATTTTGGGGCGCTCAGACACAGCGCAGCAAAGAGAACTTCAAAATCGGTTCAGAAAAAATGCCTCAGCGTGTTGTGAAGGCGTTTGCAATTTTAAAAAGAAGCACGGCGATCGCTAACGAACGCCTCGGCAATTTAGAGTCTGAAAAAGCACAGGCGATTGCCGCTGTATGTGATGACGTATTAAACGGCAAATACGACGATAACTTTCCGCTCGTTGTCTGGCAGACGGGAAGCGGCACACAAAGCAACATGAATATGAACGAAGTGGTGGCCAACCGCGCGACTGCTTTATTGAAAGAAAAAAATTCTGATCTGAAGATTCATCCGAATGATGACGTCAACCGCAGCCAAAGCTCAAACGATACATTCCCGACGGCGATGCACGTTGCGGCGGTCCTTGCCGTATATGAGCAACTCGTTCCGGCTCTTGATCAGCTGCGCGCGACACTTGACGAAAAAGCGAAAGCGTATCAAGACATTGTGAAAATCGGACGCACGCATTTGCAGGACGCGACTCCGCTGACACTCGGACAGGAAATCAGCGGCTGGGTATACATGCTTGACCGTTCGAAAGAAATGATTCTTGAGTCAACGGAAAAAATCCGCGCGCTTGCGATCGGCGGCACGGCAGTCGGTACGGGAATCAACGCCCACCCGCAGTTCGGTGAGTTCGTCGCGGAAGAAATCACAAAAGTAACGGGGCAGACATTCAAAAGCTCGCCTAACAAATTCCATGCGCTGACAAGCCATGATGAAATCACTCACGTTCACGGCGCGTTAAAAGCATTGGCTGCCGACCTGATGAAGATTGCCAACGATGTCAGATGGCTGGCAAGCGGCCCGCGCTGCGGAATCGGCGAAATCGTCATTCCTGAAAATGAGCCGGGAAGCTCCATCATGCCGGGCAAAGTCAACCCGACGCAAAGTGAGGCGCTGACAATGATCGCCGCGCAAGTGATGGGAAATGACGCGACAATCGGATTTGCGGCCAGCCAAGGAAACTTCGAGCTGAACGTCTTCAAGCCGGTTATCATTTATAACTTCCTGCAGACAGTGCAGCTTCTCAGTGACGGAATGAATTCCTTCCATGACAAATGCGCTGTCGGTATTGAGCCGAACCAGGAAACCATTCAGGAAAACCTTTCTAACTCATTAATGCTTGTCACGGCGCTTAACCCGCACATCGGTTATGAAAACGCCGCAAAAATCGCCAAGCTTGCCCATAAAGAAGGCCTGACGCTGAAAGAAGCGGCATTACAGCTGAACCTTCTGACAGAAGAACAATTTAATGAAATGGTGCGTCCGGAAGATATGGTGCACCCGAAAGCATAAACAGAAAGAACGGCTGCAGTCATTGCGGCCGTTCTTCTAAATAAACTGCTGTTTCAGTAAAAATCTGAGCTGTTCTGCATCATCAGCCAGCAGGTCGGATTCCTTCAAATTTAGAATCATTCCTTTGATGATTGCCGGTTTCGGCGACTTTTTCTTCATTTCCGCTTCAAGAATATCCAAGCTCTCGGTGTATTCAGATGCTTGCGGCTTGTCCATCGTGCTGATATGCGCACGGAGGGTCTGCAAGATTGATTGGCTTAAAGGATCGGGCTTCCCGTTATGAAGGGGCCCAAACAGTGAGCTTGCCTCATCAAGAGAAATTAACGCTTCATCATGTCTGTCCGCCATTCCGTTTACGATGTCATCAATTCTGTGAATCACGGTATTTGCGAGAAGCGCAGGCTGTACAGACCGGCCGGTCAGAATGAGATATTCAAGATACATCTGACTGATACCTTCTATTAAAAAACAAAGCTCGGCGGTGTATGGTTCGGCTTTTTCTCCGTAAATAGCAAGAAGACTGTCGATATGAAACTGCAGGATCGACCGGCGGATTCTCTTTCCGCACTGCGCCACTTCTTCGGTATAAGGAAGTGAACCGTCTTTCATCTGCACGGTAATAAAATCTTTATGGGCGAGAATCGATTCATAAAACACTGCAAGCTGTTTTTGATAAGCGGCTCTCGGGCTGTCACCCTCCGTTTGGATCGTCGTGATTCGGGTAAACGTCTTATCATAGTAGTAATTCAGCATGGACAGAAGCAGTGCTTCTTTGGAAGGAAAGTGAAGATAAAAAGCGCCTTTTGAGATTTTGCATTCATCGGCGATTTCCTGAACCGATGTTGATTTGTACCCTTTTCGGGCAAATAGTTTAATTGCTGCTTCAATAATCAGCTTTTCTTTTTCCTTCAATGGTTCCACCCTTTCGGAGCCAGGAGGCTGGCTTGTGCTTCACGTGTGTGACTATATGGTCATATTGATATTCTGTAAATTTAACCTGATTGTAACTTGTTTTTTTGTTTTGTTTTATTTATATTATATAGTGAGCTGACCGAATGGTCAAAGTTCTGGCGAAAGGGTGAATCTGAAAATGAAAGAATTAGATGAAATGATCAGCCGCTTGCGAAACAGAGGAATTAAAGTCGAAAAGGTGAAATATCCGAAAAAGACTATTTGTGAAAAGAAATGGGTTCATCAATGCCGAAAACCGCTGAAAACAAACTACAGAGATTTTAACGGCTACTCCTTCACATAAAAAAAGACTGCAATGAAACACTACAGTCTACTTTGGTATGATAATCCGATAGATTACACCCGATTGGTCATTTTCAATTGAAATTGATGCTTTATGCAGGGTTAAAATCCGTTTTACGATGCTGAGTCCTATGCCGAACTCGCCTTTCTTCCCTTTATTAAAAGGCTCGTACAAGCTGGATAGCATCTCATCCTCAATCGGAGGCCCGTCATTTTTAACCGTCATGACAATCTGCTGCTGATTTTGGCTGATCCGAATGTGAATCGCCGTTTCCGCATAGCGGATTTGATTTTCAAGAATGTTTTCGAGGAGCTTGCCCCATTGTTCCGGATCACCGGGCATCATCAATACATCTTCTGTTTCAACGGTCCACGATAATTCCTTCCGGGCCCATTTGAGCCGCTCAATGACTTCTTCCGTGACTTTCACAAGGTCAAATGTCTCATGGTGCACCCGCTGCTTCATTAAATAATCAAGCTTCGTTAAATATAATAAATCCTTAATTTTCTTCTCAAGCTTTTCTGCTTCGCCTTCAATGACATCAATTGTGTTTTTCAGGTCCCCCTTAGGAAAAATCCCGTCCTTTATGGATTGAGTATAGCCCCTTATCACCATGACAGGCGTTTTTAAATCATGAGAGATATTTTGCAGGAGCGTTCTTTCCGTTTCATCCTTTTGCACCAGCTTGCTCCGCATGTCTTCAATGGTGTGGCCTAATTTTCCGATTTCATCTTTTCTGTCGACAATGACCGGATCATCCCAGTCCTGTTCGGAAATCCGTTTGACATGCTTCTCTAAGGAGACGAGCGGGCGCGAGAGATATTTGGCAAGCCAAATCGCCGGAATCCAGCTTAACAAAATCACGCCGGCAATGATAAAGAGCAGCTGCTTGAACAGGGTGTATGACAGATCATCACGGTAAGAATCAAGCGCATATGACAGCATCATCGCATCCTGACCGTTAACGGTGAGGCCTTTTTTAATGACGAAAAAAACTTTTTCCCCGCCGATGTCCGCGCTGTATCGTTTCGTGACGCTGTGCTGGCGGCCCGCGAGCTTGTACACCTTATGGATAAAGGAAGAAGAAAAGTAGTTTAAATCTTTGTCGCTTGCCGATTCCTCCCGCTCCGGCAAAAGAACGTGCTGAACGGATCGGAAAGTCGTCGGAGCGGTCGCGTCCTCACTGTAATATCCCCGCTCGATCGACCCGGGCAGCCGGTACTCTGTCAGCACATGCTGTTCATTTTCAATGGTCGTGTACGTTTCATCCGTGAAAAAATCCCGCAGCGTATTTGAGAACAGCACGAGCAGCAGAATCGAGATGGCTAAAAGGATACCCGAGATGACCACCCAAATTTGAAAAGCAAGCGGCTTATTTTTCATGACGTCATCATCCTGTAGCCGAATCCGTAAATGGTTTCAACCTTTAAGCCGGGCATTTTTTTCCGCAGCCTCCGCACAAGATCATCGACCACCCGGTCAGTGCCGAAATAGTCATGGCCCCATATTTTCAGCAGGATATCTTCCCTGGAAAAGGGGTGTCCTTTATGGTGAAGAAATAAAAGCAGCAGATCAAATTCCTTAGACGTCAAATTGACCAGGCTGCCGGTTTCATCATAAACCTCTCTGGCATCTTCGATCACATTGTAGGAGGAAACGGTGAGGCCGGTTTTTTTGGGAGCGGGCTGTTCTTTATATACAAGCTCCAGCAGTTTCTGAACCCGTATAATGAGCTCTCTCGGCAAAAAAGGCTTGGCGATATAATCATTGCTTCCAAGCTCTAACCCGAGAACTCTGTCAATATCGGCATCCCGGGCGGAAATGAAAATGACCGGCACATCAGGATCTTTTTCTTTTATTTCTTTTATCAATGTATAGCCGTCCGTATCCGGCAGCATGATGTCAAGAATCCACAAATGGGGAGACGGCTGCATCTGCTTTCTGGCTTCTTCGCCTTTTGTGAAAGATGTAATGTTCCAGCCTTCATTCTCTAAATATTTTGTGAGCAGTTCATTCAGGTTATCCTCATCTTCAACTAGATAAATGGTGTATGACAAGGCAGTTCACATCCTTTCAACGTCATTATACTAGTTTTAACACACTCAGGCCGCATTTTCATAATTTCACATATTCTTTTCATTTTTATCCCACAATGTTTGTTTATGATATGTATAAGGGAAGAAAGGAAGAAAAAAAGCGGGGAAGATAACATGTTCAAACACATTTTGTTTTGGAGCTTTGCTTTTCTCCTTATTATTGGGACAATAGAACTTGTACATGCGATGAATATGTAATGAATAGAATGAGAACCACTGAAGGAGTGTGCGTGAATATGAACGATCAGCGAGATGACGGCATCAGCCGCGATCAGTCAGATCTTTCACATACGGAGCAAAACGGCAATGAACAGCAGCGGATCAGCCATCAGGAGCCTGAGCTGCTCGAAGGCCCCGTCTCGAAAGAAGCGGAAAAAGAGACGGCTGCCGGTACGGAATTTGAAAAAACGGCTGCCGTGAAAAAAGAAAAAAAACGGAGAGCCGCTTGGCTGAGCCCGATTTTAGGCGGCATTATCGGCGGAGGCCTCGTGCTTGGCATTGTGCCGAATCTGCCGGGTGAGCAGCATAAGGCAGAATCTGTTTCTGATACGGCGAAACAAGTTCAGTCTGCGAATTTTACGTCAACGCCTTTGAAAAATACCTCAAGTGTGGCGGATATGGTAGAAGATTTGGAGCCTGCGATTGTCGGAGTGTCCAACTACCAAGCTTCGCAAAGCAGCCAATTCGGACTTGACGGCGGTTCAAGCTCTGAAACGGAGAGCGGCACGGGGTCAGGCGTCATTTTCAAAAAAGACGGCCAAAAAGCGTACATCATCACAAACAACCATGTCGTAGAAGGAGCAAACAAGCTGTCGGTCACTCTTTATAACGGGAAAACCGAAACGGCAAAGCTTGTCGGAAAGGATGCCATCAGTGACCTGGCCGTACTGGAAATCAGCTCGTCCAATGTCAAAAAAGCGGCCAGCTTCGGCGATTCTTCACAGCTGCGCATTGCCGATAAGGTAATCGCCATTGGCAACCCGCTCGGCCAGCAGTTTTCCGGCACCGTCACACAAGGTGTGATCAGCGGGCTGAACAGAACGGTAGACGCCGACACATCCCAAGGCACGGTGGAAATGAACGTGATTCAGACGGATGCGGCAATTAATCCCGGTAACAGCGGCGGGCCGTTAATCAATTCCAGCGGCCAGGTTATCGGAATCAACAGTATGAAAGTCAGTGAAAACGGCGTGGAATCACTTGGCTTCGCCATTCCGAGCAACGATGTGGAACCGATTGTCGACCAGCTGCTTGCAAAAGGAAAAGTCGAGCGTCCGTTTTTAGGCGTGCAGATGATTGATATGTCGCAAGTGCCGGAAACCTATCAGGAAAACACACTCGGATTGTTCGGCGACCAGCTGTCTAAGGGCGTTTACGTAAAAGAAGTACAGTCCGGCTCACCGGCTGCGAAAGCGGGCATCAAATCAAATGACGTCATTGTAAAATTGAACGGCAAAGATGTCAGCAGCAGCGCCGATATCAGACAGATTCTGTATAACCAGCTGAAAATCGGCGATAAAACGACTGTTCAAGTTCTCAGAGGCGGCAGCAGCAAGACGCTGAACATCACATTAACGAAACAAACTGAAAGCGCAAGCTGAACGCATAAAAAAAGCTGAACCTCCGCCTGAGGTTCAGCTTTTTTCCTCATTCTCCTAAGTAGGCTGACAGCATCCACACATGCTTGTCCGCTTCTTCAACTAATCCGACAAACAAATCGGCTGTTGACGGGTCATTTTGTTCCTCGGCGATGCCGATGACAAATTTTGATTCGCGGCTGATCTGTTTGTAGTCCTGAACGAGTGATTCCACCATTTCAGAAGCCGTCTTTTCCTGGCCTTCATCCGTAATGGAAGCTTGTTCAAGGTAGCTGTGAAAAGTCGCCGCGGGCTGTCCGCCGATGGCCAGAAGACGCTCTGCGATGGCATCTGCCGTTTCCGCCGCTTCGTTATACAGTTCTTCAAACTTTTCATGCAGCGTAAAGAAATGAGGGCCTTTTACATACCAATGGAAGCGGTGCAGTTTAGAGTAAAGGATAAACCAGTTTGATAATTGGGTGTTCATTGATTTCTCAACTAGATTTTCAGTTTTTTTCGCGTTTTGTGTATTCATATTTATCGTCCTCCCTGTGATCTGTTAATTTAATTATATCACGTATCAAATAAAAATCAATACTAAATTATAATAATTATAATTTAAGTTTCTTTGAACAGCTTTTTCTTTATCATCGATTCCCAGACGGGCCAAGAGAAGAGTGAGCGGCAAGCCAATGTCAGCTTAATGCCCCTGCCGATCGGATACCGCAGTTTCTTCAGGCGTTTCGTCTGTGCCAATTGATAAATCAGCTCCGCCACGTCATTGGGATCGCCGCTTTTGGATGCGCTCGCTTTGAAGTAAGCTTCAATTTGCTGATAATAGCGGTAATAGGGCGAATCTTTGCCGGGTGCCGTAAGATGATTGGAGAGAGACGTCTCCCAGATAGACGTTTTATAGGAGCCCGGTTCTATTAAAGCGGCATCGATCCCTAAAGGCAAAAGCTCGAGACGCAGACACTCTGTAAACCCTTCAATCGCGAATTTGGAAGAAGTGTACGGAGAAAGAGCAGGAAAGGCGGTCAGTCCGCTGATGCTGCTGATATTGATGATTTTCGCTCCGCCGTGTTTTCTCATATAAGGGAGCACGATTTTTGTGACATGAATCAGGCCGAATACATTCGTGTCAAACTGCTGTCTGTAATGTTCCATCGGCACATCGGCAATAAATCCCCCGTACGCAGTGCCGGCGTTGTTCACAAGCACATCAACCGGTCCGAAACCGCTGATGGTGTTGCCGAAGTCAGGCACCGACTGCTCATTTGTCACATCTAAAGAAGCGATCGTAATATGACCGGATACACCCGCTTGGGCGGCGGCCTCTTTCAATGTTTCAGCTTTCTCCGGCTGTCTCGCTGTTGCGATGACATGATAAGACCGGGCGAGCTTCAGCGCTGTCAGCAGACCGAATCCGCTCGTCGCGCCGGTTACAATGGCAATTTTTCTGTTCAACTCATATTCCTCCCCGTTTGTTCTTATATGTTAGTGTATAACATTTAGCGGTGAGAAAGAGAAATCGTTCGGAAATATGTCAGAATTGTTTTATAATGGAATCAGTTTCGGACAGAAAGGGGTAATGAAAAAGATGGCATTAGAGGGATTGAAGGAAACATGGGATTTAAACTCCATTTTTGAGGGCGGGAGCAGGTCGGAAGATTTTCAGCAATACATACAAAAGCTTAAACAGCAGCTCAGCGCTTTTCAAAAAGAGGCAGAGGCGTTTACAGTTCCGTCTCATGCTGATGAAGGCCAAGAGCTGATTCATCTGATTGATCGGTATGAGCGGTCGGCGATCATGATCAGACAGGCGGGAGCGTTCGTCGGCTGTCTTCAGGCTCAGAACACTGATGATCAGAAAGCGAATGAGTGGAGGGGGCGGATCAATCAGCTGAGCAGTGATTTTAAATCCGCTCTGGTCACGCTTGATGATACACTTGCCCGGATTGACGAGCGGGTGTGGGAGGAACTGCTGCAAAAACCGGAACTTCAGGACCTCACATACGTTTTAAATGAAAGAAGAGACCGGATCAGAGAAAAGCTCAGCGCTTCAGAAGAGAGACTGATTGAAGGTCTGGCCGTTGACGGCTATCACGCATGGGGCGACCTGTATAATGCGGCTGTCGGAAGAATGAAGATTCCGTTTGAGGATAAAGAGCTGTCGGTCGGCCAGGCGGAAAACATGATGGCGCATCCGGATCGCGGCACCAGGCGGCAAGTATTTAAAGAGCTTAACGAAGCCTGGAAGGGAGAAAAGGAGCTGTTTGGCAGCACGCTGAATCACCTGGCCGGCTTCCGAACGGAAATGTATAAAGCGCGGGGCTGGAAAAGCGCCTTGGAAGAGCCGCTTGCGATCAACCGGATGAAAAAAGAAACACTGGATGTCATGTGGCAGGTCATTACCGATCATAAAAAGCCCTTTGCCGAATACCTGAATCGAAAGGCGTCCCTTTTAGGGCTTGAGCGCCTGAATTGGTATGATGTGAACGCGCCGATCAGTGAGGCGCCGAAAAAATACACATATGATGAAGCGGCCAATCTGATCGTTACTCAATTTTCCACATTTGGCAAAAAACTGTCCGCATTTACGGAAAAAGCGTTCCGCGATCGGTGGATTGAAGCGGAAGACCGCAGCGGCAAACGGGTCGGCGGTTTCTGCACCAGCTTTCCCGACAGCGGAGAATCCCGGATTTTCATGACATTTTCAGGAAGCGCTTCAAATGTATCGACGCTGGCCCATGAGCTTGGACACGCGTTTCACCAGGAGGCCATGCTTCAAGTGCGGCAGCTGAACAGAGCCTACGCCATGAATGTCGCTGAAACAGCCTCGACCTTTGCGGAAATGATCGTCGCCGACGCCGCGTTGAAACAAGCGGAGGCAAAAGAAGAAAAGCTGTTCCTGCTTGAAGATAAAATTCAAAGAAGCGTAGCCATGTTTATGAACATCCATGCGAGATTTTTATTTGAAACGCGGTTTTATGAAGAGCGGAAGCATGGTGTCGTTCCGGCTGATAAATTGAATGAACTGATGGAAGCGGCGCAGAAAGAAGCGTTTTGCGATTCATTAGGGGAATACCACCCGTATTTCTGGGCGTCAAAACTTCATTTTCATATTACGGGAGTGCCGTTCTACAATTTTCCGTACACGTTCGGTTATTTATTTTCGCTTGGAATATACGCAAGAGCTCTTCGGGAGAAAGCGGATTTTGAAGAAAAATATATCGCGCTTTTGCGTGACACGGCTTCGATGACCGTTGAGGATTTGGCGATGAAGCACCTTGGAGCGGATCTGACGGAACGATCGTTTTGGGAAGACGCGGTCCGCCTTGCGGTACGGGATGTGCAGGAATTTTTAGAGCTGACTGAATGATGATATAGAGGAACCGGCCGGAGCGATAAACAGCTCCGGTTCTTTTTTGTTCGATGAATGACAGCCGCCTCCCTTGGAAATACCTAAAAACGATCGGAATGGAATGGGAGTGAATCGCATGAAATGGATCAGGACGGCGGGCGTTTTATGTCTGACGCTGATGCTGATTGCCGGCTGCCGATTGAATGAAGAAAAACGGGAAGCGGAACAAGACAGCACGCCCGTATCATCCGCGAAGCCGGTTCCTTACAGCAGCTTTTCCCTTCGCGTCAACTACGGAGCCGGAGAGCATAACCGCTATGAAGGTTTGTATGAAAGAAAAGGCGGTCGTGAAAAGGCGGACATCCAGGACAAGCTTTCAGGAGTTCACAGAGAGGGCGAGGAAGCGCTTGATGAAATGAAGATGATCCTCGGAGAACTTGCCGTAAACAGCGGGATGCAAGAAGGCGAAGTCGTCAGGCAGGTGCTCTCTGCTTTTAATTTAGACAGCCATTATGACCATTTTTATTTGAAACTGAAAAAAAGCGACGGAGAAATGACGGAAATCAAAAAATAACCGCTGCCAGCTGTTTTTTTGCCCAAAACTAATTGATAATGATATTCAGAGTCATTAATTTCTGTTACAATATAATCATGATCTCACGTTGAATGTTTAGGCAATTTGTTTATATACATAGTGTTGGGAAATACAAAAAAGGAGCGGTTAGCGGTATGAGTGCAATTTCTACAGAGACGCTGAGCTTAGGGTACGGAGAGACTGTTATCATTGACGAGTTGGATGTAGCGATTCCAAAAGGCGAAATCACTGTATTGATCGGAAGCAACGGCTGCGGAAAATCCACGCTTTTACGTTCATTGGCGCGGCTGATGAAACCGAGAGGCGGTTCTGTGCTTTTGGAAGGAAAAGCCATCGCTAAGCTTCCGACGAAGGAAGTGGCAAGAGAACTGGCTATCTTGCCGCAGAGCCCGTCAGCTCCCGAAGGCCTGACCGTGCATCAGCTTGTAAAGCAGGGGAGATACCCTTATCAAAGCTGGCTGAAGCAATGGTCCAAAGAGGACGAAGACGCAGTGGCAAAAGCGCTGAAGGCGACGAAGCTTGAGGAAATGGCCGACCGTACGGTGGATTCTTTGTCAGGCGGACAGCGCCAGCGCGCGTGGATTGCGATGACACTCGCCCAGGATACGGATATCATTCTGCTTGACGAGCCGACAACCTATCTCGACATGACGCATCAAATTGAAATACTTGATTTGCTGTTTGAATTAAATGAAAAAGAAAAACGGACCATCGTCATGGTGCTGCACGACCTTAATCTCGCATGCCGCTATGCTCATTATCTTGTCGCCATTAAGGATAAACAGATTTACGCGGAGGGCCGTCCCGAAGAAGTCATCACTTGTGAGCTTGTGCAGCAGGTATTTGCAATGAACTGCCAAGTAACGCAGGACCCGCTGTTCGGTACGCCGCTTTGCATTCCGCACGGGCGCGGGAGATGCATCGTGCAGGAAGCGGCTCTCACCGCCCGATTGTCATAATCATGAAAAAGGGAAGGGAACGGTATGGAAGAGAAACTGCGGCAGCAGCTGGACGGCCTGCTTGAAAAATACACGGAACTATTGCTTGGCGAAACAAATCCGGAACTAAAGGAAGAAGTCAGGCAATGGATTTTGTATACACATATCGCAAAAAGCATGCCTCCGCTCGTAAAGCATTGGAACCAATCCTACCCGGACGCCAAAGAGGGCATCAAAGCCGCGGTACAGCACATTAAACAGCTCAATGAAGAGCACAGAAAAAAACAATAAAAAGCTTCCGGCATCAAAGAGAGGTGCCGGAAGCTTTTTTTTGCTGAAAAGGAATCAATAAAGGCGCCGTTCAATTCATAGCGAAGAACTTTAATTAACTAACGCACCCGTTTGTTTACGTACATTCTTCCGCTTGTTGAACCAAGAAAAAAGGACCGCCGCAGCAATCCCTTTCTCTCTTTCCTATATATCACATTTCCTTTCGGATACTTAATAACTCTTCAAATGCTTTTATATTTGTATCAAAATTGGGCACTGTTTGAGATTCCTCGGCACATTTGACTTGTGCTACAACCAAATCATTAAAAGGTGTGGAAATTCCAGTACCTTCTGCCATTTTGGGAATAACTCCATTAATATAATCAATTTCAGTTTTACGTTTCTTCTCAAGATCCTGTAGCATACTTGCTCTTAGCAGCCTAGATGGTTCCATGGCTGCCCTGAATGTTTGGATACGTTCAGGAATATCATTTTCGCTTCTTAATTCCAAAGATTCTAAATCAAGGCCGCCCATTTTCGCAAATTTGACACCATTGGCGTGTCCAACCTTAATCGTCTCATCTGCGATATGAACTGCACTAGCAACACCGATTTCATGGTCAAGAATGTCTCCGTATTCTCCGTCTAATGCTGCCGATAAACCACTGAATGCATTATTGATGAGTAATTTTGACCATTTCGTTCCAACTAAATTATCGGAAATATGTGTTCCGCCGATAAGGTCTAAAACCGATTTAATACGCTGGATTCTTTCTGTTGTTTCACCATTTAATTCTCCAATTTGAAAAGCGTACTCTTTAAATTGAGTATACTCAGTTGTAAGTCTGGATACGCCTGGTTCAATAAACGTAGCACCAAATTCAACAGAACCCGCAATAACACGTTCATCACCAACGATCGAAGCAACTTTCTGTTCAGGTATACCGTTTTGCAAGGAACATACAACACTGTCATCCTTTAAAAAAGGCAGTAACTCTTTAAGAATGGAGTCATTATATAATTGTTTCGTTAGAAGTAATATTAAATCATACTGGCCTGACTTGTTTTCAGGGGTAATGGCTTTCACCTTTGCTTGGAATTCCGTTGTACCAACTACTTTAGCACCTATTTGATTTAGAGTATCTACATGTTCTTTGTATGAATCAATCAATTCGACATCCATTCCGCCAGCAGACAGATATGCTCCCACTATGGTTCCTAAAGAACCTGCTCCTAAAATTGCAATTCTCATTGTATACGTCTCCTTATTTTTCCTCTAAGTAGTTATAAACCGGCTGAGCAGCATTCAAGGTTAAATCTGTAAGGATATGAGATGCTGAAACGACTTCTAATACAGGCAAATCTGCAAGAGGTGCTAAAGCATGTTCAAATAATTGAAGCCGCGCGGGTCCAGTCCAGGCACCTTTAACTTCTATATTCGTTATTTGCGTTCGCACCAAATCACAAACCCTTAAATCACCATTGTAATCAGTAGCAATCTTAACCATAAAATTAGGTCGGCAAATTTCCCTTTTCGCTTTTTCCTTGTCCATTTCGAAATGTTTATATCCCATAGTGGCAGTTGCCACGCGAAGACTGCCATAATCCAGTGTGCCGACAAGAGTATCAGAGTCTATATACAGCTTAGGGGCACCCAATTTCTTTGGATATGCAGTAAGTTCCCGTCCGCTTGCAATAGCTGGAAAATTGTCTACGTACATAGAATGTACATAATCCCCTTCTTCACCATTAAAGCTGACAGGGATGACCTGTCCTGCCTCTGTATAGGCACCAAGTCCGGAAACATCGGGCATCCACATCACTTCGAATTTCACTAAAGGTTCAGTAATTTCAAGAGGCTCTGGCACTGCCGCCCGTAAAGCTTTTTCATCCGTTCGGTAAATAATATTTAAATATTCACGGTTAACAAATTTATAATTTGGGATAGGATAAGCAGGAGCCGTTAGCGGCGTATTTAAATTTTTTGCTATATCTTTCACATCAATTTTCATTGAATGACACCCTTTCCTTTTCTTTTTTATGTTTTTTCAATTTAACTATGCTATTATCTTACATCCGCATTTACATTTAATCTAATACATAATAAGGTATATGTATATTTATTGAAATAAATAAGGGAGATGCAGACAGATGGAATTGCTGCAGCTAAAATACTTTCAGACAGTTGCCTATACTGAGCATATTTCTAAAGCAGCAGAACAATTAAAGATTGCCCAGCCTTCTTTAAGTCTTACTATAAAAAGACTTGAGAATGAACTGGGAACAGCCTTGTTTGAGAGAAAAGGCAGAAATATTAAGCTGAGTTCATCAGGGGAAATTCTTTTAAAACATGTAAACAGGATTTTTACTGAAATTGAAAATGCACAAACGGAAATTCAATTGGAGGAACATCAAATTTCTGACACCATAAGAATATCTATTTCCAATCCAAGATTCCTTGCAGGACTGATGAGTGAATATATCAACCGCTCTCCTCAATCAAAAATTCTCCAAGCAATCGGAGTTAAAAGCGAGATCATAACAAGTTTAAAAAAAGGGGACATTGATTTAGGAATAACAGGTCATCCGATTCAAGATGAAGAGATAGAGAGTTGTGTGCTGGTAAATGAAGATATTGTTCTGGCTTTACCCTCAAACCACCGATTTACGGGTAAAACAGAAATTTCTTTACGTCTTGTCGCCGATGAACCATTTATTACTCTTGCTAATAATGAGGAGTATAGAGGTTTTACAACCTCGCTTTGTGAGAAAGCTGGTTTCACCCCAAATATTGCATTTGAGGCGGATTCTCATTTACTGGTCGAGATTATAAAGCTGGATCGAGGTGTTGCGTTGCTTCCTATTTCAGTTTGCAGAACATTGGGGCTGAATTTTATAAAAGTGACTGATAACTCTGCTTCATATCCAGTCGGTTTATCTTGGATGAGACATAAGCTGTTATCTTCTTCGGTAAGAAATTTTCGTGACTTTATTATGTCGTACTATAAAGATAACGATGAAATGTTTAAGGTTTATTAAAGGATTTCATCACTATTTTTTGAATGTTTACCCCCATTTCCTATTTCACTTGTTGCGGGGTAGGCACTCCGGCTGCACGAAAAGCTGGGCGTCAGAAAAGATGATGTGTTTATCGTCCTCTCAGGCAATGCGGCGGAAGACTGGTCATTTGGAAACGGAGAGGCCCAGATGATATAAAAAAAAATCCCGCGGCATCCGCGGGATTTTTCTCTATTAAACGGCTTTCGCCTTTTCTTCTTGTTTGCCTGTTTTTTTGTTAGTCAGTTTAATTGATTTAACAAACAGTGTGAGGATCAATCCGGCAGCGATAAAGGCCAGGCCTGTGAAAAACACGCTGTGAAGCGAATCCATCAGTGACGTTTTCAAAACCGGCACGATATGGGAAGAAAATGCGGCCGGAATCTGTTTAATCGATTCCTGGCTGAACAAGGATTGAAGCAGCCCTTCAGGATTCTTGTCAATCATACCTTTAAACTGGTCGGCAAAGGCACTGGCCTGTTTCGGCAGTGAATCTAAGTAAGGCACCAGTCTGTCGGTTAAAAGGCTTCCTGATCTGGCATTCATGACAGCGCCGAGCACCGTAATGCCGAATGTTCCCCCGATCATCCGGAAAAATTGGCTTGATGAAGTCACCACACCCAGCTCTTCTTTTGAGAACGTTTCTTGCAGAGCGAGTGTGAGAAGCGGCATGACGAGCCCCATTCCCAGACCGATCACGGCCATATAGCATGTAGCCGCGAGTTTGCTTGTATCCAGCTGCAAAGTCGTTAATAAGAAGAAGCCGACGGCCATGATCAGCATGCCGATCATGATTTGCGGTTTGATGCCGATCTTATAAACCAGCTGGCCCCCGATAATACTTGTGATGATCATAGATACCATCATCGGCGTCATAATCGTTCCGGACGCGGTAGCGCTGACTCCGATAATTCCCTGCATAAAGAAAGGAACGAACGTAACGGCGCCGAACATGCCGATACTCATGAAAAACCCGATCAGATTCAGTACGGTAAACGTTCTGTTTTTAAACAGGTACATCGGCAGAATCGGCTCTTTTGCTTTGATTTCAGCGAAAATGAATCCGACAATCCCGGCAAGCGCAAGCGCAAAGAGACCGAGAATCTGCCAAGACCCCCATGCATAATCCTTTCCTCCGAAGCTGAGTGCGAGCAGGAGGCTGACGATTCCGACGATCATTGTGAAAATCCCGGCGATGTCAAAGTTAATCGGCCCGGTCTGTTTTCTGCCTTGAAGTCCTCTTGCGATAAAGATGACGGCTAAGATTCCGACAGGCAGGTTGATATAGAAAACCCATTTCCAATTTAAAGAGTCAACAATCCAGCCCCCGATTTGCGGACCGATAACAGAAGCCAGCCCGTAAATCGCCCCGAAAAGCCCTTGGAACTTGGCACGCTGTTTCCCTGTGAACAAATCCCCGATGACGATCATGGCCATCGGCATCATGACACCGCCGCCGATTCCCTGAAGTCCGCGGAAAATAATCAGTTCCGTCATGTTGCTGGCCATTCCGCACAGCGCGGATGCTCCCATAAAAATCAATAAACCTGATACATATACGACGCGCCGCCCTAATAAATCTGCAAGTTTCCCCGCAATCGGGACGATCGTCGTCGAAGTTAAAAGATATGCCGTGGTCAGCCACGTCATCATGCTTAATCCCCCGAGGTCACCCACGATTTTAGGAATCGCCGTTCCTACGATCGTGCCGTCAAGGGCTGAGAAAAACATAGCGATAATTAAGCCCGTTATTAATAATGTGCGTTTTGGATCCTTCTGTTCAATGCTCATGCTTCGGCAGCTCCTCTTTTCTATTCGTTTTCTTTTTGATCAGCCGCGTATTTCTCGGCGGCTTCCGCTACTTTGCGGATGATGTTCACGGACTGAATCAGTTCATCTTCAGTCAGAACGGACAGGTTTCGCGCTAAGATCGCTTTTCTTCCTTCCACGACATCCTCGAATTTCTTCTCGCCTTTTTCGGTAAGGCTGATGTCGATGACACGTCTGTCCTGCTGATTATGTTTGCGGACGATCAGTCCTTTTTGCTCAAGGCGGTCGGCCATCAGCGTCACTGCGCTCGGCTTTACTTCCATACGCTCCGCTATTTCGGAAACTTTGCAGCTTCCTTGTTTTTTCAGGCTGGCTAAAACAAATAATTGGGCAGGAGTCACCTCATGTTTTGCCATGCTTTCCATCATTTCCGGCTGTATGTTTTGCAGCAGCGTCTGAAGGGATTTCTGGATGTCAGACACATATTGATCCGCGTTTTTCATAACTCCTCCTCATCTGGTTCTTCGGGAAAATAATTAACATTAGTTAAATATAAATAAGGATTAAAGATAAGTCAATCCTTTTGGGCAAAAATAAAAAAAGGATTGATGCTTAGTGAAAACATCAAATCCTTTCTTATGTTACTGCTGGTAGGGAGACTGCTGCTGAATGGTCTGCTGGAACTTCTGATACGATTGCTGAAGCTTTTGGGTGTCGGCCGCTTCAATGGAATACCAGCCATTTTGAAACATTACATCGTATAATCTTCTCTGCGCTTTTTGTGACTCATCGAAAATCGCCTGAATATCTTGATAAAGAGACTCGTGGCTGAACTCGTGCAGGGCTGTGCAATATGAAGACGTGATATACTTTTCCGTCGTCAGCAGTTCATTCACCAAGTCTCGGTCATTCATTTGCGCCGTATCGGGCACGGCCGTTTGCGGATTCGTGATTTTTTGATTTTGCTGTTCCATGTATTGTCCTCCTATTGCATATAGCCTGTTGTTGTCTGTCCGCCTTGAGCGGGATTCAGGTGACCCAAGATGTTTTGATAATGCTTGTGGTGCATCCGGCCTATTTGTTCAAGCTCTTGTTTTAACGTCTGATTCTGGCAGTGTTCCGCCATGAAATGCGCTTTTTTCATGGCAAGCAGATTCCAGTTCAGCATGTCTTCAAGATACAAATGGTCTTTCGTTGAGATGACGGCAGGCGGCAAATGTCCGTGCTGCTCCTGGTTATTCATATAAACGCCTCCTTCAATTCTGTTCTTCTTAGCTTTCTCTGCGACCGGGATTTCATACACGAATAAAAGAAAAAGGAGGGAGTTCGCCCTTGCTGCGGAGCATATGTTTATTTTTGTCGAAAAATAAAATGCTTACGAAATTCGCCCAGGCTTACGGCCTCCGCTTCGGCGCGGGAAGATTCGTTGCGGGGGAAACACTTCGAGAAGCTGTAAAAACGGTGAAGCGGCTGAACCAAAACGGGCTGTCGGCCTCGATAGATTATCTGGGTGAATATGCTGGGTCCCGGAAGGATGCCAAAAGGACGGCCGAAGAATGCAAAAAAGCAATCAGGGCGATCGCCGAGAATCAATTGGACTGTGAGCTGTCGCTGAAATTAACATCCATTGGTCTGGATATTTCTGAGAATCTCGCCGAACAGCACATCAGAGACATATTGACGGAGGCAAAAGAACACTGCGTCCCAGTCACGATTGACATGGAGGACTATTCCAGATGCGCCCGCACGCTTGATCTGTATAAGCGGTGCAAACCGGATTTTCCGATGCTCGGCACCGTCATTCAGGCTTATTTGTACCGCGCGGCTGAAGACATCAGCAGCCTGATGCCATATAAGCCGCGGCTCAGGCTTGTAAAAGGCGCATACAAAGAATCAGCGTCCGTTGCGTTTCCTGATAAAAAAGGGACCGATCTTCATTTCCATCAGCTGATTAAGCTGCAGCTTTTGAGCGGGCATGAAACAGCGGTGGCGACACATGATGACGACATGATTTCGTATACGAAAACACTCATCAGCGAGCATCAGATTCCCCGGGAGCAGTTTGAATTCCAAATGCTGTACGGCATCAGAACGGAGCGGCAGAAGAAGCTTGCCGAAGAAGGATACAGGATGAGGGTGTACGTCCCGTACGGAACCGATTGGTACGGCTACCTGATGAGAAGAATTGCCGAACGCCCGGCAAATGCGGCGTTTGTGCTGAAAGGAATCTTCAAAAAATAACGGCTGCCTTAAAAAAGCAGCCGCAGTATGTTACTCCATGTTGTCTTTTTTATATTGCTGATTTTGGCTTGTCCGCTTGCCGCCGCCGTATTTTTGCTTCGGTCCCGCATTTCCTTTCATGCTTGCCGCGCTCACTGCGCCGGAAGACGGATCTTTTCTCCCTCGCACCATTCCCTTCACCTCCGGGTTTAAGTTTCCCGCCTGCGGCACGGAACATGCGGAAGCCAAAAAATTTAAAAAAATTCCATATTTGCTATTGAAGTCATCCTGAAAATCTTTTAAGATGAAAGAAGAAAAGGGTTTCATTTTTTTTGCCGAAAAAATGAATGACTATTCATTCAAAGTTCAAGGGGGATGACTCATGCACAAGTTTATAAAGAAAGCAGCCGTTCTCGGGTCAGGCGTCATGGGGTCCGGAATTGCCGCGCACTTGGCTAACATCGGAATTCCCGTCCTGCTGCTTGATATTGTGCCAAACGAGCTGACAAAGGATGAGGTGAAAAAAGGGCTGACATTAGAAAGCCCGGAGGTCCGCAGCAGACTGAGCCGATCGGCCATGCAAAAGCTGCTGAAGCAAAAACCGGCGCCGCTGACTTCAGCTGCCAATCTCGATTATATAACGGCGGGGAATTTGGAAGATGACGCGGCTGAGTTGAAGGATGCCGATTGGATTATTGAAGTCGTCGTCGAAAATCTTGACGTGAAAAAACAGATTTTCTCACTTGTTGATGAATACCGGAAACCGGGAAGCATCGTGTCCAGCAATACGTCCGGTATCTCCGTCACAAAAATGGCGGAAGGCAGATCTGCCGATTTTAAAGCTCATTTCTTAGGAACCCATTTCTTTAATCCGGCCCGCTACTTGAAGCTTCTGGAAATCATTCCGATTCAGGAAACAGATCCTGACGTATTGCAATTTATGACTTCATTTGCCGAAAATACACTCGGAAAAGGTGTCGTCATCGCAAAAGACACGCCTAACTTTATCGCTAACCGCATCGGTACGTACGGCCTGTTGGTCACGGTAAGGGAAATGCTTTCCTCCGGCTGCCGCATCGGCGAGGTGGACACGGTGACCGGGCCTTTGATCGGCAGACCGAAAAGCGCGACCTTCAGAACCCTTGACGTCGTGGGGCTTGATACATTCGCCCATGTGGCAAAAAATGTTTATGATAAAGCCGACGGCGCTGAAAAAGACATGTTTAAGCTGCCGGAATTTATGAATGACATGCTGAAAAACAATTGGCTGGGCAGCAAATCAGGCCAAGGTTTTTACAAAAAAGAAGGTAAAACAATATATGAGCTCGATCCGCTTACCATGACATACGGCGAGCGCTCGAAAATGAAGACGCCCGCTTTAGAAGCCGCCAAACAGGCAAAGGGTGCCAAAGGGAAAATGAAAGCGCTTATATACTCTGATGACCGCGCCGGCCGCCTGCTTTGGAATATCACGTCGCAAACTCTCTTATACTCAGCCCGGCTTTTAGGTGAAATCGCTGATGATATCAAAGCGATTGACGACGCCATGAAATGGGGCTTCGGCTGGGAGCTAGGCCCGTTTGAAATATGGGATGCCATCGGTGTCAGAACATCAGCGGAGCGGCTTGAACAAGAAGGCGCAGAACTTCCCGGCTGGGTGAAAGAAATGCTTGACGAGGGCCATGAAACATTTTATATGAAGGAAAACGGAAGACGATTTTACTATTCAGACGGCCAATACAGGGCTGTGAAAGAAAATCCGAAACGGATCAGCCTGCAAACGGTAAAGGAAACAAAGGGCGTGATCAGCAAAAACAGCGGCGCCAGTCTGATTGATCTCGGCGATGATATCGCGCTGCTGGAATTTCATACGAAAAGCAACGCGATCGGCTTAGACATTATTCAGATGATTGACAATGCGCTTGAGGAAACGGAGCGGAATTATAAAGGTCTTGTCATCGGAAACCAAGGCAGACATTTCTGCGCGGGAGCAAACCTGGCGATGATTTTAATGGAAGCTCAGGATGATAACTTCATGGAAGTCGATTTTGTCATCCGCCGTTTTCAGCAGACGATGCTGAACATCAAATACAGCGCCAAACCTGTTGTGGCGGCGCCGTTCGGAATGACACTCGGCGGAGGAACGGAAGTCTGTCTTCCGGCAGCACGCGTTCAGGCGGCGAGCGAATCGTATATGGGTCTTGTCGAAACCGGCGTCGGCCTTATTCCGGGCGGCGGGGGAAATAAAGAGCTGTACATGAATTACTTGAACAGCGGAAGTGAACTGATGGACGCGGCCATTAAAACCTTCGAAACCATTGCGCTTGCCAAAGTGTCCGGCTCGGCGCACGAAGCCCGTGATATGAAGATTTTGTCTGCGGCAGACCGCATCAGCATGAATCAGGATCACCTGCTGCACGATGCGAAACAGCTGGCTGCTTATTTATATGACAGCGGATACCGCCCGCCTGCCCGCAAAAAAGTAAAAGTCACGGGAGAAACCGGCTGTGCGGCGTTACTGCTCGGAGCAGACCAAATGAGAAGATCCGGCTATTTATCAGATCACGATATGAAGATTGCGAAGAAGCTGGCCCATGTCATTGCCGGAGGAAGAGTCCCGTTCGGCACGGAGGTTTCAGAAGAATATTTACTTGAGATTGAAAGAGAAGCCTTTTTAAGCCTCGCTGGCGAGGCGAAATCTCAAGCGAGAATGCAGCATATGCTGGTCAAAGGCAAACCTTTACGGAACTAGGAGGGTGTTTATGAGAGAAGCAGTCATTGTGGCCGGTGCGAGAACGCCGGTCGGTAAAGCGAAAAAAGGGTCGCTTGCAGCTGTTCGTCCTGATGATTTAGGCGCGCTTTGTGTGAAAGAAACGCTGAAACGGGCAGGCGGATATGAAGGAAACATCGATGACTTAATTATCGGATGTGCAACACCAGAAGCCGAACAAGGATTAAATATGGCGCGGAATATCGGTGCGCTGGCGGGGCTTCCTCATACGGTGCCGGCCATTACGGTGAACCGCTACTGCTCTTCCGGACTCCAATCCATTGCTTACGGCGCGGAAAAAATTATGATCGGCGCGGGCGACACCGTCATCGCCGGCGGTGCGGAATCCATGTCGCAAGTTCCGATGATGGGGCATGTGACCCGCCCGAATATCGCTTTGGCGGAGCATGCGCCTGAGTATTACATGAGCATGGGGCATACGGCCGAGCAGGTCGCCGAAACATACGGCGTATCCAGAGAAGACCAGGATGCATTTGCCGTCCGCAGCCATCAGAATGCCGCAAAAGCCCTTAAAGAAGGGAAATTTAATGACGAAATCGTGCCGGTTGAAGTATCGCTGACAGAAGTCGGGGATGACCATAAGCCGCGGAAAAAACAATTTACCTTTTCTCAAGATGAAGGCGTGCGCCCCGGCACATCGGCGGACGTATTGGCAAAGCTCCGTCCGGCTTTTTCTAAAACGGGAACCGTGACGGCCGGGAACTCTTCACAAACGAGTGACGGCGCGGCTGCTGTCATGCTGATGGATCGCGAAAAAGCTTCGTCGCTCGGATTGACGCCGCTAGTCAAATTCCGTTCCTTTGCCGTAGGCGGCGTTCCCCCTGAGGTCATGGGGATCGGTCCGATCGAAGCCATTCCGCGGGCGCTCAAGCTTGCCGGACTCGAATTACAGGATATCGGGCTTTTTGAATTGAATGAGGCCTTTGCTTCACAGGCCATTCAAGTTATCAGATCACTGGGAATAGATGAAGAAAAGGTGAACGTCAATGGGGGCGCCATCGCGCTCGGACATCCGCTCGGCTGCACGGGGACGAAGCTGACCCTGTCACTCATACATGAAATGAAACGAAGAAACGAGCAATTCGGCGTGGTGACGATGTGCATCGGAGGCGGCATGGGCGCTGCCGGCGTATTTGAGCTCATTTAAACAAAAGGGGGAAACGAATATGAAACAGGAAACGGTCAACGTCAAAAAAGGCGGCAGCTTTCTGATTGAGGAGACGGGATATGATCAAATATTCACTCCGGAGGACTTTACAGACGAACATAAAATGATCGGCAAAACGACAGAAGACTATGTCGTAAACGATGTGCTTCCTTATATTGATGAAATTGAAAACCATCAGTTTGAGCATTCAGTCAGACTGCTCAGAAAAGCCGGAGACTTGGGCCTCCTCGGAGCAGACGTGCCTGAAGAGTATGGAGGCATCGGCTTGGATAAAATCAGTTCAGCCTTCATTACGGAAAAATTTTCGCGTGCCGGCAGCTTTTCGCTATCTTACGGCGCTCACGTCGGTATCGGCTCATTGCCGATCGTGTTCTTCGGAACGGAAGAACAGAAAAAAACCTATTTGCCGGACTTGGCTTCAGGACAAAGAATCGCGGCATACGCCTTAACTGAGCCCGGTTCAGGTTCAGATGCCCTCGGCGCGAAAACAACGGCCGTTTTGAATGAAGCGGGCACACATTATATTCTCAACGGAGAAAAACAATGGATTACTAACTCCGCCTTTGCAGATGTCTTTGTCGTCTACGCAAAAGTGGACGGAGATAAGTTTTCCGCATTTATCGTAGAGAAAAATTATCCGGGCGTGTCAACAGGCCCTGAAGAGAAAAAAATGGGGATTAAAGGTTCATCGACGAGAACGCTGATTTTAGATCAGGCGGAAGTGCCGAAAGAGAACCTTCTTGGCGAAATCGGAAAAGGCCATGTCATCGCCTTTAATATCCTGAATATCGGACGCTACAAGCTTGCCGTCGGCACAATCGGCGCTTCTAAACGGGTGATTGAGCTGTCTGCCGCTTACGCAAACCAGCGCCGGCAATTTAAAACGCCGATTTCAAGCTTCACGCTCACTCAGGAAAAGCTTGCGACAATGTCGGCACGGCTTTACGCCATGGAGAGCTCTGTATACAGAACAGTGGGCTTGTTCGAAGATAATATGAGCCGGCTGACGGAAGAAGCGCAAAAAGACGGACGCGAAGTCGCAAAGTCAATCGCCGAGTACGCGATTGAATGCTCGCTCAACAAAATGTGCGGATCTGAAACGCTTGATTACATTGCCGACGAAGGCGTTCAAATTCACGGCGGTTACGGGTTTATGCAGGAATATGAAGTGGAGCGCGCCTACCGTGACTCGCGAATCAACAGAATTTTTGAAGGCACAAATGAAATCAACCGCCTGATCGTAACGAGCACGTTCCTGAAAAAAGCCGTAAAAGGGCAGCTTCCGCTCTTTGAAAAAGCGAAGGCGCTCCAGGAAGAGCTCATGATGCTGATGCCTGAAGAGCCGGGCTCAGAGCCTCTTGAACAGGAGAAATACATTGTCAGACAGGCGAAAAAGATCGCCCTCTTGACAGCGGGGCTCGCGGCGCAGAAATACGGAAAAGAGATCGAAGGCGAGCAGGAAATCATGGTGAACATCGCTGATATCGTCAGCGCGGTGTACGCTTTGGAATCTGCCGTCCTCAGAACGGAAAAAGCGATTGCGGCGGACGGTGCCGAAAAAGCCGCGCAAAAGCTGTTATATACGGAGATCTTTGCCCAGGAAGCCCTTCAGAATATTGAAGCGCATGCCAAAGAATCACTGATCGCCATGGAGGAAGGAGATTCCCTCCGCATGATGCTTTCCGTGCTGCGCAAACTGACGCGCCTGACACCGAAAAATCTGATCCGGAAAAAACGTGAAGCGGCTGCCGCTGTCTTCCGTGAAGAAAAATATATCGTCTGATCACATGCTGTAAGCGCTCCTTCATCCGGAGCGCTTTTTCATGAAGCAACGTTATAGGTTTTTACAAGTGATTGTGTTAAAATAACGACGATCATTTACAAGGGGTGAAGAAGATGTCGTTAAATTTTTACTGGTACCCTAAATGCGGAACGTGCCGTAATGCGAAAAAATGGCTGGAAGACCGCGGTAAGGAAATAAACGAAATACATATTGTGGAGGAAACTCCGTCGAAAGAAGAAATTAAAGACCTCTATGAAAAGAGCGGACTTGAGCTGAGAAAGTTTTTCAACACGAGCGGCATGAAATACCGCGAGCTGAACCTAAAGGAAAAACTGTATCACATGTCAGAGGATGAACAGCTTGACCTTCTGGCATCTGACGGTATGCTCCTGAAACGCCCGATTACGACAGACGGCGAAAAAGTCACCGTCGGCTTCAAAGAAGACCAATTCGAAAAATATTGGATGTAATGCCGCGTTCTAAGAATTATGGTATCTTCTTATTATAAGAAAAAATTGGAGGGATTTAGATGAGCACACCGAAAGATATGCGTTATTCCAAAGAGCACGAATGGGTCAAAGTTGAGGACGGAAAAGCCCGTATCGGGATTACACATTTCGCGCAAGCCGAACTTGGCGATATCGTATTTGTCGAGCTTCCGGAAGTCGGCGCTGAAATTAAAGCGGACGAGCCATTCGGCAGCGTAGAATCCGTCAAAACCGTATCCGAATTGTACGCACCGATTAACGGAACGGTGACGGAAGTGAACGAAGACCTTGATGACAGCCCTGAATTCGTAAACGAGTCTCCATATGAAAAAGCGTGGATGATCGTCGTAGAACCGGCTGATGCTGAAGAAATCGAAAACCTCATGACTTCCGAGCAATATGACGAAATGACACAGGAAGACTGATCGGATAGCAAAAGGGCCATTTGGACATTCTATCTGTAACGGGAGGTGTCTAATATGGCTTTTGATAAACAAAAGGTCGATGTGACGGAAAACGTCACGGGCCGCTTTCAAAACGGCAGGTTTTCCTTGTTTCATGAAAATGAAGCCATCGGCGAGATGACAGGCATGAACCAGTACGAGCTCAAACAGGGCTTTTCATTTGAGAATCAAAAATTTTATAAAACAGCCGATGTCATAAACGGCAGTGATCCGAAATATGTGGATTGCGATTATGAGAACGGCTGGTGTTAACAGTTGGCGGTGAATTTCACTGCCTTCTTTTTTAATCTGACGCTAAAACAATCGGCAGGTGATGCTTATGAACAACGAAGATGAAAAGGTGATCATCGTAGAAGGGAAATCGGATAAAATCAAAGTCAGAGAAGTGCTCATCGAACCCGCGGAAATCGTCTGTACAAACGGGACGATCGGCCAAACCGAACTGGAAGATTTGGCGGACCGCCTGTTTGACAGAGACGTCTTTATATTAACGGACGCAGATGAATCCGGAGAAAAATTAAGAAAACAGCTGAAACGGGAGCTTCCCGAAGCGCGCCATATCTATATAGACAGAACATACAGGCAAGTCGAGTCGTGCCCGGGCCATCATCTCGCATCTGTGCTGATCAGAGCCGGCCTTGATGCAGACCCTGTATTTTTGAAAAAGAACGACCTGAGGTGATAATCAAAATGAAAGAACTCCAAGAAAATGAACTCGAATTGATTCAGGATGACGTCTATCTCCTGTATTTGTACACCCCGTTTTGCGGCACATGCCAGCTGGCGTCCAAGATGCTTTCTGTCGTCGAAGAAATGCTGCCCGGCACCGCCTTCTATAAAAACAACGTGAATTATTCCCCCGCATTCGCCAAAGCCTATCAGATTGAAAGCGTTCCGTGCTTTTTGCTGTTTAAAGGCGGAGAACTTGTTGAGAAAGGATACGCCTTCCGCTCCGTTTCCTATTTATATGAGCTGATTAAACAAAAAACATCGCAAACGTTCCCGATGTGACAATTTTTACAGGAAAATGTCGTGCGGTTTATAAAGGGTTCTGTCCGTTAAAAAGAGAAAGTGTATGTATGGCCATTAAAACGGGAGGTTATACGAGTGGAGAAAATAGAAGTTTTGGAGAATGACGGACAGCATCTGTTTTTGAAACCGCTATTAAACGCCTCAACGCTGCTGATTACATTCCAGGGAGAAAAAGAAGCCTTAACGGTCTCAATTAACGGACAGGGAGAAATGAGAAAAACGTCAGTTTCAAAGGAAAAATCTAATTTGACCTTTTACGGAAACCAGGCGGAAATCATCCATCTCCTGCACGGTGATGTCTCTTTGCAGAAGCTCATCCAAAGCGGAAAACTCAAAGTGAAAGGATCATTCCGGGCCCTGCTGAAGCTGGAGGCCATCCTCTGGCTGACAAACGGATTTTTTCAGACGATCAGCAAACAGCCGTAAACTGCCAATCTACTATGTGACAATAGCTTCCATTATTTATTTTATTGACTTTTTATCATTCGCCGTGCTATTCTACAGTAAGAATTTCCGGACGAAAATACGATATGTTTTCTCTTATCAAGAGAGGTGGAGGGAAGTGCCCTATGAAGCCCGGCAACCATCAACGATGTTGAAATGGTGCCAATTCACTCAAAGCGGTCTGCTTTGAAAGATGAGAGAAAGGCCTTTTTCAATAAGCCTTTCTGCTCATTTTTGCAGAAAGGCTTTTCTTTTGCGTAGAAAACCGGAAGATTTCTTAGAATAGTGTAAGGCAGGTGATTGCTTTGATCCATCTTCAAAATGTTTCAAAAATTTATAAAGCGAAGCATGGGGATGTCAATGCTGTCCAAGATGTCACTCTTGATATCAAAAAGGGCGAAATATTTGGAATTATAGGATATAGCGGAGCTGGTAAAAGTTCCTTAATCCGTCTTTTGAACGGCCTTGAAAAGCCGACGTCAGGCATCGTGGAAGTTGCAGGGACGGAATTAAATAAAGTAAGCAGCCGCGGGCTGAGAAAAGCGCGTCAGGAAATCAGCATGATTTTCCAGCATTTTAACCTTTTGTGGTCGCGCACCGTCCGGGAGAACATTATGTTTCCGCTGGAAATCGCCGGTGTGAAAAAAAGCGAACGGGTCCGCCGCGCCGATGAGCTGATTAAACTGGTCGGATTAGAGGGGAAAGAAAAGTCTTATCCGTCACAGCTGAGCGGCGGTCAAAAGCAGCGTGTCGGCATCGCCCGGGCGCTCGCCAATAATCCGAAAGTCCTTCTGTGCGATGAAGCGACATCAGCGCTCGACCCGCAGACGACCGATTCAATTTTGGATCTTTTATCCGATATAAATGACAGACTCGGTCTGACGATCGTGCTCATTACCCATGAAATGCACGTCATCCGAAAAATCTGCAACAGAGTCGCCGTTATGGAAAACGGGAAAGTCGTTGAAGAAGGCGAAGTGCTCCAAGTTTTCAGAAACCCGCGCGAACCGATGACCAAGCGTTTCGTTCAGCAGGTGACAGAACCGGAGGAGACGAAAGAAACCATCCAGCATTTTCTGCAGGAAACCGCGACAGGAAAAACGATTCAGCTTTCATTTGTCGGGCAGGCCGCCGAGCAGCCCCTCATTACGGAGATGATCCGAAACTTTGAGGTGGACGTCAATATTCTGCAGGGGAAAATCTCACAGACGAAGGACGGAGCCTACGGTTCTTTATTCATCCATATTGACGGTCAGGAAAAAGAAGTAGAAAACGTGATCCGGTTCATCAAAGACAAACAGGTAGAAGCAGAGGTGATCACAAATGTTTGAAAAATGGTTCCCGAACGTTGATTTAACCGAGCTGTGGACGGCCACATACGAGACCCTTTATATGACGGTCATCGCCTTAGTCTTTTCATTTGTCATCGGAGCGATACTCGGTCTTCTGCTCTTTTTAACGGGCAAGGGAAGCTTATGGGAAAATAAAATCATTAACACCGTGATTGCGGCGGTCGTTAATATTTTCAGGTCTATTCCGTTTCTTATTTTAATTATTCTGCTTCTCGGCTTTACTAAGATTTTAGTCGGCTCGATTTTAGGGCCGAACGCCGCATTGCCTGCGCTGATTATCGGCTCCGCGCCGTTTTATGCCCGGCTTGTTGAAATTGCGCTGCGTGAGGTCGATAAAGGAGTCATCGAAGCTGCCAGATCAATGGGAGCAAAGACATCGACGATTATCTTCAAAGTGCTGATTCCTGAATCAATGCCTGCGTTAATTTCGGGCATCACCGTTACAGCCATCGCCCTGATCGGATCTACCGCCATTGCCGGCGCCATCGGCTCAGGCGGACTCGGAAACCTTGCATATGTAGAGGGGTACCAGTCCAATAATACGGATGTAACGTTTGTAGCAACTGTATTTATACTCATCATCGTCTTTATCATTCAAATCATCGGTGATGTGATTACAAATATAATAGACAAAAGATAAGGGAGGATTTACATTGAAAAAGATTGTACTAAGTGCGCTGCTGCTTGTGTTCGCGGGAGTTTTGGCCGCCTGCGGATCAAACGGATCAAATAAAAAGGAAATCGTCGTCGCTGCGACAAAGACGCCGCACGCTGAAATCTTAAAAGAAGCGGAGCCGCTCCTGAAGGAAAAAGGCTACACATTAAAAGTAAAAGTGCTGAACGATTACAAAATGTACAACAAAGCGTTAGCTGATAATGAAGTGGATGCGAACTACTTCCAGCATGTTCCTTACCTTGAACAGGAAATGAAAGAAAATAAAGATTACAAACTCGTGAATGCCGGAGCCGTTCACCTTGAGCCGTTCGGTATTTATACGAAAAAATACAAATCACTGAAAGACCTGCCTAAAGGCGCGACCATCATCATGACAAACAACGTCGCTGAACAAGGCCGTATGCTGGCAATGCTTGAAAAAGCCGGACTGATTACACTTGATCCGAAGGTAAAAACGATTGACGCCACTACGAAAAACATTACGAAAAACCCGAAAGACCTGACATTCAAAAAAATCGCCCCTGAATTAACGGCGAAAGCATATAATGAAGAAGAAGGCGATGCAGTCTTCATTAACGTCAACTATGCGATTCAAAACAAACTGAATCCGTTAAAAGATGCGATTCAAGTAGAATCAACGAAAAACAACCCGTACGCAAACATCATCGCTGTGCGAAAAGGCGACGAAAAATCAGCGAAAATCAAAGCGCTTATGGAA
The DNA here is from genome assembly GCF_051628075.1 of Bacillus siamensis. Classification (NCBI taxonomy): domain Bacteria; kingdom Bacillati; phylum Bacillota; class Bacilli; order Caryophanales; family Bacillaceae; genus Bacillus; species Bacillus siamensis. The sequence goes on along the minus strand of NZ_CP155579.1, from coordinate 3,122,162 downwards.
GTGCTTCACTCTAAGAAAATCAAAGACTTTATTGAGAAAAAATACGACGGAGCCGTGCTTCCTGTATCTGAATAAAGCAAAAACCCCGGATGGATCATCCGGGGTTTTTTTCGGGTATTAATCGGAGAACTGTCCATAATAAAAAGGAAGGTTAACGATTGGAGGGAATGGCAGTGGCTCAATACCAGGATAACGGAAAAAGCGTGCATGACGCATTGAAACAATATAAAGAAGGTTTAGGCATATTCGAGCAAAAAATGCCGATGATGGGGCGGAAGTTTAATGAATTTACTGAACAGTGTTTTTCAGCGGATTCATTAACTGAAAAAGAGAAACAATTAATCGCTCTGGGCATCAGCATCAGCGCTCAAGATGAATTTTGCATGATTTATCACACGAAAGGCTGTCTTGATCAGGGTGCGACAGAGGAAAACATCCTTGAGGTCATCAGCGTCGCGGCGGCATTCGGGGGAGGCGCGGCCCTCAGTCAGGGAGTAACCCTCGTGCAGCAGTGCATTCAGGAATTCGGGCATACAACGCATTAGAAAGAGCAATCGTATGAATACCGTTTTTCAGATAAAGCCAGCGCCGGTTATCGGCACATTCGAAAGGATTCAGGGGCACACTCCCTTTGGCCGGAGCAGAGGATCATTGTTACAATAGAAGCAAATATATGAAGGGATTGATTCATTATCTGCACCAGCCACGAGAGACTGGACCTTGACTATACGCCTGAAATGGAAAAAGCGATGCAGAAGTCACACGGCATCGGCTACGAGGAATACGGACGGCGTCTTTCAAAAAGGATGGAAGTCGAACGGCAGAGGGAGCTTGAGTACCAAAAAAGCAAGTTCCTCGCAGCGCAGCTTAATGAGAAAATCGGTCAGTAAAAAAGGGTGGAATTCCGCCCTTTTTCTGTTTTAAACAGCTTTAATTACACCCTGATCTTTGATAAACTTTAGGAATGTTCCGGGTAATATAAAAAGTTGTATTTACTTTTCATTTGTTATAAAATTAGAATGAGAATAAATTGAGAATAATGATTATATATTTTTGGAGGTATAGATATGGCTGCTTCAACATTAACGATCAAGGATCTTCACGTTGAAATCGAAGGAAAAGAGATCTTAAAAGGTGTAAACCTTGAAATAAAAGGCGGCGAATTCCACGCTGTCATGGGGCCGAACGGTACCGGTAAATCAACGCTTTCTGCAGCGATTATGGGACATCCGAAATACGAAGTCACTAAAGGCAGCATCACGCTTGACGGCAAGGATGTACTGGAAATGGAAGTGGACGAGCGCGCTCAGGCGGGTCTTTTCCTTGCGATGCAGTACCCAAGTGAAATCAGCGGTGTGACGAATGCCGACTTCCTTCGCTCTGCGATTAACGCACGCCGCGAAGAAGGCGATGAAATTTCTCTTATGAAATTCATCCGCAAAATGGACGAAAACATGGAGTTCCTTGAAATGGACCCTGAAATGGCGCAGCGTTACCTGAACGAAGGTTTCTCAGGCGGGGAGAAAAAACGCAACGAAATCCTTCAGCTTATGATGATCGAGCCGAAAATCGCCATTCTTGACGAGATCGATTCAGGTCTTGATATCGATGCGCTTAAAGTCGTTTCTAAAGGAATCAACAAAATGCGCAGCGAAAACTTCGGCTGCTTAATGATCACTCACTATCAGCGCCTTCTGAACTACATCACGCCGGATGTCGTTCACGTTATGATGCAGGGACGCGTTGTGAAATCAGGCGGTGCGGAGCTTGCACAGCGCCTTGAAGCGGAAGGTTATGACTGGATTAAACAAGAACTCGGCATTGAAGACGAAACTGTAGGTCAAGAAGCGTAAGCGTTAGGGGGATTAACATGACATTGGAAACGAAACTATCCGTAGATCAGGAATATGTCAAAGGCTTTTCCGAAAAGCATCAAGAACCTGCCTGGCTGAAAAACCTGCGCTTACAGGCTCTTGAAAAAGCTGAAGATCTGCCGCTGCCTAAGCCTGATAAAACAAAAATCACAAATTGGAACTTTACAAAGTTCAACAAGCATACAGTAGAAAACGCGCCGCTTGCTTCTTTGGAAGATTTAGCTGATGAAGCAAAAGCGCTGATCGATATCGAAAACGAAGACAAAACGTTATATGTGCAGCGTGACCAAACGCCTGCATTCCTGTCTCTCTCTAAAGAGCTGAAAGACAAAGGCGTTATTTTCACGGACATCTTAACGGCTGCCCGTGAGCACAGCGACCTCGTTGAGAAATACTTCATGAAAGACGGAGTAAAGGTCGACGAGCATAAACTGACTGCGCTTCATGCGGCATTAATGAACGGCGGAGCATTCCTTTATGTTCCTAAAAACGTTCAGGTGGAGACGCCTGTTCAGGCCGTTTACGTTCATGAAAGCAATGACACGGCATTGTTCAACCACGTGCTGATCGTCGCTGAAGACCACAGCTCCTTCACTTACGTTGAGAACTATATCAGCACGGTGAATCCGAAAGAAGCTGTATTCAACATTATCAGTGAAGTGATCACAGGTGATAATGCCAGCGTGACGTACGGTGCCGTTGACAACTTGTCAGCAGGCGTCACAACATACGTCAACCGCCGCGGAGCCGCGCGCGGACGCGACAGCAAAATCGAGTGGGCGCTCGGTCTGATGAACGACGGCGACACGATTTCTGAAAACACAACAAACCTCTACGGAGACGGCACATACGGCGATACGAAAACCGTGGTTGTCGGAAGAGGAGAACAGACGGAAAACTTTACGACGCAGATCATCCACTTCGGTAAAGCTTCAGAAGGCTATATTCTGAAGCACGGAGTCATGAAAGATGCCGCATCTTCCATCTTTAACGGCATCGGCAAAATTGAGCACGGCGCGTCTAAAGCAAACGCTGAACAGGAATCCCGCGTCTTGATGCTGAGTGAAAAAGCACGAGGCGACGCAAACCCGATTCTGTTAATTGATGAAGACGATGTAACTGCAGGACATGCGGCATCTGTCGGCCGTGTGGACCCTATTCAGCTTTACTACCTGATGAGCCGGGGAATTGCGAAAGAAGAAGCAGAACGCTTAGTCATTTACGGATTCCTTGCTCCGGTGGTAAAAGAACTTCCGATTGAAGGAGTTAAGAAACAGCTCGTCTCCGTCATCGAAAGGAAAGTAAAATAATGAATATCACTGATATTCGTGAACAGTTCCCGATCCTTCATCAGCAAGTGAACGGACATGACCTCGTGTACCTTGACAGCGCGGCGACTTCTCAGAAGCCGCGGTCAGTCATTGAAGCAGTGGATCAGTATTACAGCAAATACAATTCCAATGTTCACAGAGGCGTTCATACTCTTGGCACAAGAGCGACAGACGGCTATGAAGGAGCGCGTGAAAAAGTCCGTAAGTTTATCAATGCGAAGTCAATGGCTGAGGTCATTTTCACAAAAGGCACGACAACTTCACTGAATATGGTGGCGCTGAGCTATGCCCGCGCCAGCTTAAAACCAGGTGATGAAGTGGTCATCACCCAAATGGAGCATCATGCGAATATCATCCCGTGGCAGCAGGCTGTAAAAGCAACCGGCGCGACTTTAAAGTATATCCCGATGCAGGAAGACGGCACGCTTTCGCTGGAAGACGTCCGGCAGACGGTCACAAGCCATACGAAGATCGTGGCGGTCGCTCATGTGTCAAACGTGCTCGGCACGATCAACCCGATTAAAGAAATCGCCAAAATCGCTCATGACAACGGCGCGGTCATCGTGGTGGACGGAGCGCAGAGCACACCGCACATGAAAATCGACGTTCAGGATCTGGATTGCGACTTCTTCGCGCTTTCTTCCCATAAAATGTGCGGCCCGACGGGAATCGGCGTGCTGTATGGCAAGAAAGAACTGCTTGAGAATATGGAGCCGGCCGAATTTGGCGGCGAGATGATCGACTTTGTAGGGCTTTATGAATCAACTTGGAAAGAGCTTCCGTGGAAGTTTGAAGCAGGCACGCCGATTATCGCAGGCGCAATCGGATTGGGAGCCGCGATTGATTTTCTTGAAGAGGTCGGACTCGACGAGATTTCCCGGCATGAGCATAAGCTTGCGGCCTATGCGCTTGACCGTTTCGAACAGCTCGACGGCGTGACGGTATACGGACCGAAAGAGCGGGCGGGCCTTGTGACATTTAACCTTGATGAGGTTCACCCTCATGATGTCGCGACTGTCCTTGATGCTGAGGGCATTGCGGTCAGAGCCGGCCATCATTGCGCCCAGCCGCTCATGAAATGGCTGGATGTATCTGCTACTGCGAGAGCGAGTTTTTATCTGTATAATACAGAGGAAGAGATCGATAAGCTCGCGGAAGCTCTCCAAAAGACAAAGGAGTACTTTACAAATGTCTTTTAATGCAAATTTAGATACATTATACAGACAAGTGATCATGGATCATTACAAAAATCCGCGCAACAAAGGGGTTTTGGATGACAGCATCGTCGTCGATATGAACAACCCGACTTGCGGCGACCGGATCAGACTGACAATGAAGCTTGACGGCGATACCGTTCAGGAAGCGAAGTTTGAAGGGGAAGGCTGCTCCATCTCCATGGCTTCAGCTTCCATGATGACGCAGGCGATTAAAGGAAAAGATATTGATACCGCCCTTTCCATGTCTAAGATTTTCTCAGACATGATGCAAGGGAAAGAGTATGACGACTCAATAGATCTCGGGGATATTGAAGCCCTTCAAGGCGTTTCGAAATTCCCGGCCCGGATTAAATGTGCCACCCTTTCATGGAAAGCACTTGAAAAAGGAGTCGCTGGCGAAAAAGGCGGCAATTAAAAGATTGGAGTGAAAATGGATGGCTAAAAAAATGCCTGAAATTGGTGAATACAAGTACGGTTTTCACGATAAGGACGTTTCCATTTTCCGTTCAGAGCGCGGATTGACAAAAGAAATCGTAGAAGAAATTTCACGCATGAAAGAAGAGCCTCAATGGATGCTTGATTTCCGCCTGAAATCTCTTGAGCATTTCTACAACATGCCGATGCCGCAGTGGGGCGGGGATTTAAACTCTTTAAACTTTGACGAAATTACGTACTACGTAAAACCGTCTGAGCGTTCAGAGCGTTCTTGGGATGAAGTGCCTGAGGAAATTAAACAGACATTCGACAAACTCGGTATTCCTGAAGCTGAGCAAAAATACCTTGCCGGTGTTTCTGCACAGTACGAATCTGAGGTTGTGTACCACAACATGAAAGAAGATCTTGAAGAGCAAGGCATCGTCTTCAAAGACACAGACAGCGCGCTGAAAGAAAATGAAGACATTTTCCGCGAGCACTGGGCGAAAGTCATTCCGCCGACTGATAACAAGTTTGCGGCGCTGAACTCAGCTGTATGGTCCGGCGGATCTTTCATCTACGTGCCAAAAGGCGTGAAGGTTGAAACACCGCTTCAAGCGTACTTCCGTATCAACTCTGAAAACATGGGCCAGTTCGAACGCACGCTGATCATCGTTGACGAAGAAGCAAGCGTTCATTACGTAGAGGGCTGTACGGCTCCTGTGTACACGACAAACTCACTTCACAGCGCGGTTGTTGAAATCATCGTCAAAAAAGGCGGCTACTGCCGTTATACAACAATCCAAAACTGGGCGAACAACGTTTACAACCTTGTAACGAAACGTACGGTTTGTGAAGAAAACGCGACAATGGAATGGGTTGACGGAAACATCGGTTCTAAATTGACGATGAAATATCCGGCTGTCATTCTGAAAGGTGAAGGCGCGCGCGGCATGACGCTTTCTATCGCTCTTGCGGGCAAAGGACAGCATCAGGACGCAGGTGCGAAAATGATTCACCTTGCACCGAATACGTCATCCACAATCGTATCAAAATCGATTTCAAAGCAAGGCGGAAAAGTAACGTACCGCGGAATCGTCCACTTCGGACGGAAAGCGGACGGCGCCCGTTCAAACATCGAGTGCGATACGCTCATTATGGATAACAAATCAACTTCTGATACAATCCCTTACAATGAAATTCTGAACGACAACATTTCATTGGAGCACGAAGCGAAAGTATCAAAAGTTTCTGAAGAACAGCTTTTCTACTTGATGAGCCGCGGTATTTCTGAAGAAGAAGCAACAGAAATGATCGTTATGGGCTTCATCGAGCCGTTCACAAAAGAACTTCCGATGGAATACGCAGTTGAAATGAACCGTTTGATCAAGTTCGAAATGGAAGGTTCCATCGGTTAATAGTAAAACCCCGCCACATGGCGGGGTTTTTTGTTTTATTGAATCGTGAAATTTCCGTATTCGCTTGACCGGACATGAATCGGTCCGTTTAAATTGTAGTTCTTCTCTTTGACAATATCGCGGAAAACGTCGACACGGGCAACCGATTCTCTCCATTCATCCTGGGTGTCCTCATCTGACGGATTCATCAGATCATCATAGCGTACATCCAAAAATTTATTTAACCATTTCTTCTCGTCGGTTCCGTCTTTCGGTGACCCGCCCATTTTTTTGTTCGTGCGTTTAATCAGGGCATAGAAGGAGTCTGGATCATCGCCGTCGCCGTGCTGAATCACCGTATCGTACATCACCGCTTTTGCTAATGCCGTTTTCAGTCCGGCTTGCTCTGAACGTTTCATCGCCGGCTGATAATACAAGCTGTCATTTACCCTATCCTGAGCAGCACGGAAGGCCTTATCATTGCCAAGTGAGCGCCAGGCAGAAGCGAATCCTTTCAGATTGCTGGTGTCATCGCTCTCGTCCTTTGCAAGACGCCGTAATTCAGGCAAATACTTTTTCAAGTTGTTATTCGGCACCGCTTTCGTGTATACTTCGACTACTTCCAGTGCATCTCCGGTAGCCGTCGTAAAGCCGGCCCGGCCGCAGGTGTAACCTCTTCCGTCATCCAATGCTTCAACATAGCCGTATTGGATTTCCGTCTTGCCGTTTTCAAAGATGCTGGTCAGCTGTTCCGCCCGGCGCTTCTGATCCTTATTCAGCCCGGCCGCAAAAACCGTACCGCTCATCATCAGGGTAAAAAACATGGTGAAAATAAGAGATGAAACCGCCGTCTTCTTCCAAAAACCTGCTTTTTTTTTCAAACTGATTTTCATTGTCATACCCCTTTCATATGTAAGTTACGCACTCAGTATACATGAGGGGGTTATTTTTTGTTGAAAACACACGAATTTGTCAAAATTTTGAATCATAAGCCCTATCCGACGCTTCATAAAAAGAACGCATCTTCATCAGACAGAAAATTCCGTTCTCTCATCATTCTCATCTGTAACATAGTCAATGCGGTGAAACCCGCGTTGTACAGCCTGCTGAAAAAGAGCCTCGAGCATGTCCGGATCTTTGCAATATAACGTTACATACGAGCAATCCGCGATGAGAAGCACAAGTTCACAGGAACTCTCCACATACTCCTCGTACGTATTGATTTCCGTTACCATCCCGCTCGGGAAAGCTTTCAATTCAGCAAAAATCATATAATAAAGGTTTCCTTCCAGACGCTGACGGAGTTCTTGACCCTCAATGATGCGCTGATTTTGCGGAAACAGCTCTGTATCGGTGTCTTCTTTGAACTCAGTATACGCCTCTCCATCACCGATAAACCACGTATAGGAAGAGATGGGGAATGGTTTTAATATATCTGCCGCAAACTGTCCGAATTCATTTGGGATGTCAAAGGTAATGCCGCGTTTCATATTGTCCTCTCTCCTTTCGGCTTTTGAATATTATGGTATACTAGTTGGATAAATATTGAAAGGGCTTGACGGTATAACAACACGATACGGAATTGATGCGCCTTATGGGGCGTTTGGGTTTATCTTACTTGCGATCCTTTATGCCGCAGGCACGTTATGCGGCATGATTCCTGTTTTCTGGGGCTGGCTGACGGGCGCCTTGTTTTTAGTGCCCGGACTTTGGATGCTCTTGTATTCAACGGCCATTCAACTTTCACACCGCCATCGTATTCTGGCGCTTTCCGGTTTAAAGCCGGACATGAAGGTGCTTGATATTGGGACGGGACGGGGGCTGTTAGCCATCGCCGCGGCTCAAAAAGGCGCTGACGTCTCAGCGATTGACAAATGGTCAGGCTGGGATCTGGGCGGAAACGGGAGAGACGCATTTGAAAAGAACAGACGGGCAGAAGGAGCGCCGGAGATTGCTTTGTATGACGGGCTCGCGCAAGACATGCCGTTTCCTGATAAAACGTTTGACCTTGTCATTTCACATTTTGTCGTACACAACATTTCAGGCAGAAAAGAGAGGGAACGGGCGATCGCGGAAATGGCGCGAGTGCTGAAACCTGACGGAACACTGGTTGTGTCAGATATAAAAAATACGTCTCAATACAGAAAGCTTCTTGAGGAAAACGGCTTCCGGACAAGAACTTATTCCTTTTATTATACGTTTCCGTTTTCGAAACTCATCATTGCTGTCAGGACTCCGGTAGGAACCGGGCGCTCCATTTGTTAAAATAAATAAGACAAAACAGATAGAAAAGGTGTTACACATGAAGTCTTATATCATTATCGGAGCCGGCATTCTCGGTGCGTCAGCGGCTTATCATCTCGCAAAGGCCGGTGCGGATGTAACGGTCATTGACCGGAAACATAAGGGGCAGGCGACTGACGCTGCGGCGGGGATCGTCTGCCCGTGGCTGTCGCAGCGCCGCAATCAGGCATGGTATGCGATCGCAAAAGGCGGAGCCCGTTATTATAACCAATTGATACAGCAGCTTGAAGCCGACGGAGAAACGGACACCGGTTATCAAAAGGTCGGTGCCGTCAGTCTCCATACGGATGAAAAAAAGCTCAGCCAAATGGAGGAAAGAGCTTATAAAAGAAGAGAGGACGCTCCGGAAATCGGTGACATTACAAGACTCACTCCGGCAGAAACGAAGGCATTGTTTCCTGCGCTGTCGGAGGAATACGGAGCGGTTCATATCAGCGGTGCGGCCCGGGTGAACGGCAGGGAGCTTCGTAAGGCGCTGTTAAACGCTGCCGTTAAGCACGGCGCGGCTGTTTACAATGAAGAGGCGTCAATATTGACAGAGGACGGTGCCGTCATCGGTGTGAAAACCGCAGAACGCACGCTTTTGGCCGACCAGGTTCTCGTAACGGCCGGCGCTTGGGCGAGAGAGCTGCTTGAGCCGCTCGGCATCCGCTTTTCAGTATCGTACCAAAAGGCGCAGATCGTTCATTTAGAGCTTCAGGATGAGGATACGGGCGGCTGGCCGGTCGTCATGCCTCCAAATGATCAATACATTCTCGCGTTTGCAAACGGCCGGATTGTAGCGGGCGCGACTCATGAAAACGATACCGGCATGGATTTGCGGGTGACGGCCGGCGGTCTCCGCGAGATTTTTGATAAAGCATTAACCGTGGCGCCGGGGCTTTCAGACAGTACTTTGATGGAGACAAGAGTCGGTTTCCGGCCGTTTACTCCCGGTTTTCTACCCGTCATCGGCAGACTGCCGAATATCAGCGGACTTCTCGTTGCCAACGGGCTGGGCGCCTCAGGGCTGACGAGCGGGCCGTATCTGGGGGCTGAACTGGCGAAACTCGCGCTCGATCAGCAGACAGAAATTGATTTGAGCCTTTATGATCCGGCCGGGGCGCTTGAATAAAAATTAGCTTTTAGCGCATTCTTATGATAGGATGGAGCTTTAATGAATAAGAGGACGTGACCCATTTTGATAAAAATAAACCTTCCTGCTCCTGATGTAACCATTACGGAACGGCAGCAGTCACCGTCGGAAAATGAACCGGCGATTAAAGCGATTTACGGTTTCATTGATTTTCACCGAATTCCGAGAGACAAAGGCGGCATCTTTATGTTTTATAACATTCATGATGAGCTGCTGTTTGTCGGGAAAGCCCGTAAATTAAGACAAAGAATCAAAAAGCATTTTGAAGACAATGTGTCGCCTGTTAAACATCACAGGGACGAAGTGTATAAAATTGAAGTATGTGTCGTCAATGATCCGATGGAAAGGGAAATTTACGAAACGTACGCGATCAATACCCTTCAGTCGAAATACAACATTGAGAAAGTATTTTATAAATAAGGAAAACCGGAGCCCTTCAAGGCTCCGGTTTTATTGTTGTTACAGTGCCAGCCACAGCACCGCGATGTGGACGATCAGCAGAAAGTATACGACGAGGAATAACTGGACGATCCGTTTTCTGAATAACATACAGACAACCATAAGCACGGGTAAAATCAGAACGCCGGCCGTTTTATTAATAGCTGTATTCGGACGGTTCGACACGTCATAGTGAATGGCCATATCAGCAGGAAGCAACGGATAAAACACAATCGACAGAATAAAGGCGAGAGCCACAGCTCCCCACAGCACCTTATCATTCATCAAAAACATATGAACACTCCTTTTTTACATATAATAGTATATTAGTCCGAAAAATCTAATTTATCAATATTTTACCTGTTGAATGGTGTATAATCATGTCAATGAAATTTCCAAACAATAGGAGGGTTTCGATTGACTGACAAGAAGCAAACCGGCATGTTTTCATTCTTTCTTTTTATCATGGCCGCCTGGATCATCGTTTTGTTTTTAACCGTTATCGCGGCACTGCCAAGCTCCGCCATCCAATTAACCAAACATCAATCCAAAACCGTTTCTATGATTTATCCGCAAAGCTGGGGGTTTTTCAGTAAAGATCCGAGAGAAGACAGCCTGAATATCTATCTTCTTGATGCCGGGGAGGAGCTCAGATGGCCGAATAATTCTCTGAAAAACGTGATCGGCTTAAATCGGCACGGACGGACGCAAGGGATAGAACTCGGCCTTATGCTGGAAAAGCTGCCTTCCAAAGAAAAGTGGAACGACTTCACGGCCGGCCAAGACTTTAAGAATACCACATTTTTGAAGGTGAAAAATGAGTCTCCCTCCCCAAGGCTGAAAGGAAAAATGATCATTACATATGAACGCATTACCCCATGGGCATGGAGCAGCCATACTGAAACGAAACGAACCATCAAAAAATACATCGGAGTGGATGTCAATTGATTCAGGATGCAAAAAAGCAGCTCACCTTATGGATGATGAAGAATCCGCCTTGGACAAATGTGTATGGTCTTGCCAGAAGTTTAATCGCGCTCGGCACGCTTCTGACATTGCTGTTCAATCCGGCATCTGTCTTCTTTAAAACGCAAAATCAAATGCTCAGCTTTTCCGATACGTTCAGCCTGTTCTTGCTGTTTCCCGATTTCCGTTACATTGAGGTCGTCAAAGCCGTTTGTATCTGTATTTTAATTCTGGTTGTCATTGGCTGGCGGCCCCGCCTAACCGGTTTTTTTCACTGGTGGATTTCATACAGCTTCCAAAACTCCGCCGTTACCCTTGACGGGGGAGATCAGGTGGCTGCCGTCTTTACGCTGCTGCTGCTCCCCTTGACATTAACTGATCCGCGGAAATGGCACTGGTCTCCGTACGAAGCGTCTTTTGAGAAAAGGCCGCTTGAGCCTTATTACCGTTCCTTATGCTGGGCGACACTGACAATCATCAGAATACAGGTCGCGATGCTGTACTTTAACTCCGTCATTGCCAAACTGATGGAAGAAGAGTGGCAGAACGGCACCGCCGTTTATTACTATTTGAACGATCCGATGCTGGGGCTGCCGGATGCGCTTCACAGTCTGTTTGACTTTATGTTGCAGTCAAAGCTTGTCATCATCCCGACTTGGGGCACGCTCATTGTGCAAACTATTATGTTCTGCGCTTTGTTCGCTCCGAAAAAATATTGGCGCCTGATCTTGTTTATATCCATTTTTATGCATGAAATTTTTGCTGTCATGCTTGGGCTTACCTCATTTTCCATTACAGTGTCTGGTATTTTGGTCCTGTTTTTGGTGCCGGCAGAGAAAACAGTAGATTTGAACCATTACAATCCCTATTTTATCAGATACAATTTTCTCAATAAAAGGAAAAGGAGGAAATTATATGGTTAAAAGTAAAAGGTCAGCTGCCGCCATGCTGCTGGTGTTTGTTTTAATGGTCGCATTAGTCGGCCCGCATGCCACAGCGCAAACGAAGCCAGCCGTCTCTTATTCGGGTGAAGACATTTTTTCCGGCATCTTTTTTGGACAAGGTGAGGTCGCAAAGCTTCTTCCCGAGGTATGGGATACCAAAGCTGTCAAAAAGATTAATCAGGACGAATTAAAGCAAGTTTCCGATCAGGTGATCGCTGATATTAAAAAGTCATCGCCGGATTATTTTAAAAAGTTAAAAACGGCTGTCTACAGCGGCGATTATGAGAAAGTGAACAGCGTCATTGATCAAGGTTCACAGATTATGGCGAAAGTGCTGAAAGAAGAATTTGACAAAAAAAGCATGGACAAAGGAAAATCAACGGCCATCGGCCAATGCGCAACGGCAGTTTGGGTGTTTTTAAACGCGGCAGCCGCCATTGAGACGATCGCTCTTGCGGTAGCGGCCATCATTTTGACCGTAGCAAGCGTTGACGAAAATTCCGACTTAGGCAAAGAGCAGCTCATCGCTCATGTCGTGGACCGCATTAATGCGCAGCACTGAAGCTGAAGAAAGAAACGCTAAGGAAATCGGCCTTAGCGTTTTTTTATTTGCAGCATCTTTTTTAAATATGCCTCTGAATCAAAGCCGAGCTCCTCGTCGGCTTCTTTTTTCAGTTCAAGCTGAAGGCGCACGTATTTGTCATAGGTCGGACTGAGCTTTTGAAGGAGATTGCTGAAAGGCGAACCTGCCTTAAGTGCCGGCAGATCCGAAGCGGATTCCCCGACCTTGATCAGGTTTTCTCTGTATTCTTCATCTGTCTGCACTCTTTTTACGAGCTGAATGATTGTGTTTTTATGAGTGTCCCAAGTAGCGGGGTCTCTCTCCAAAATCCGCTCGATGAATTGGTCATGCTGGGCTTTGTGCTGCTGGAGCTGAGCCGGATCCTCGCTGCCGACCAGTTGCATCATCGGGTGTGCGGCCGGCACTTCTTCCATATCATCCAATACTTTAATAAGCTCCGCCCATGTCGTTTTTTTCTCATCTGTATCAATAGAAAAGTCGAGGAACGGTTCAAACAGCGCGGCGATAAATTTTCCGAAATCTCCCGGGAACAGTTTTTTCAGCTGAAGCCCCATATACTTCGGTTCGTCTATTTGGACTTCGCCGATGTCATGTAAAATGGAATCGACATTTTCTGCACCCTCCACGCGTTTGAGCAGCAGTTCGGTGAGTTTCCGTTCCTGCTCAAGCCCTTCAATCTGCCGGCTGAGCTTTTGATGCTGCTGCTGCAGTATCTCATGCAGGCTGCTGCCCTCTAAGAGGAACGCTTTAATATCGCTTACGGAAAGTGCCAGCATTCGGAGGGCGGCAATCATTTTCAGTGTATTTACATCCTTTGCGGAATACTCACGGTATCCGTTATCAGGGTTTTTGCTGACGGTGATTAAACCTTCCTGCTCGTAATATTTGATGGCTTTTTTCGTGAGACCCGTCTGCCGGGCGGCTTCTTTTATATTCATTCTGCATCACTCCCTGCTTTTATTCTAAACGTGTCTCTAAGGGTCAGGTCAAGAGAGTGCGGGAATTAAGGCGATCTCGCTTTATATTTTAGAAATTTCAGAAAATATAATTGACAACACACCTTTATTGCGATTAATATAACAATATATAATGTTATATAACGTTATATAATAAAAATAAGGAGTGAAGGATTTGAGTCAGGCCACAGCAAAAGTAAATCGTGAGGTTCAAGCTTTCTTGCAGGATTTGAAAGGGAAAACCATTGACCATGTCTTCTTTGTCGCTTGCGGAGGGTCTTCGGCCATTATGTATCCGAGTAAATATGTGTTTGACAGGGAGTCAAAATCAATCAGCTCAGACCTTTACAGCTCAAACGAATTTATTCAGCGCAACCCTGTTCAGCTTGGTGAAAAGTCTCTTGTTATTTTGTGCTCGCATTCGGGAAATACCCCGGAAACAGTTAAAGCTGCCGCGTTTGCAAGGGGCAAAGGCGCGCTTACGATTGCGATGACGTATAAACCGGAGTCTCCTTTAGCACAGGAAGCGCAATATGTTGCCCAGTACGATTGGGGTGATGAGGCGCTTGCGATCAATACGAACTATGGCGTTTTGTATCAAATCGTTTTCGGCACCCTGCAAGTTTTAGAAAAAAACACGAAATTTGAGCAGGCCATTGAAGGCTTAGACCAATTACAGGCTGTGTATGAAGGAGCCCTTAAGCAGGAAGCTGACAACGCACAGCAATTCGCAAAAGCTCATGAAAAAGAAAGCATCATTTACACAATGGCAAGCGGTGCAAACTACGGTGTCGCTTACTCCTACAGCATCTGCATTCTCATGGAAATGCAATGGATTCATTCCCACGCCATTCATGCCGGAGAATATTTTCACGGACCGTTCGAAATCATTGATGAATCCGTTCCATTTATTATCCTGCTCGGCTTAGACGAAACAAGACCTCTTGAAGAGCGGGCGCTTTCCTTCTCGAAAAAGTATGGCAGAAAGCTCACTGTGCTTGATGCCGCATCCTACGATTTCACTGCAATTGACGATTCAGTTAAAGGCTATCTTGCCCCGCTTGTCCTCAACCGTGTGCTGAGAAGCTATGCAGACGAACTGGCAGAGGCGAGAAATCATCCTTTATCTCATAGAAGATACATGTGGAAAGTTGAGTATTGATCTGAAAATGAGGAACCATTATGCACTAGACTATAATGTTATATAACATTATAGTCTAGTGTCCAGAGGAGGCCAACCCTTTGAAGAAAATGTTGTTGTTCTTGATCATTGCAGCTGTCAGTTTGCTCACCATTGCAGGCTGTTCGAGTCAGAGCAGTTCAGCGGACGGAAAGGTGACATTGAAATTTTTCCACAGATGGCCGAAGGAGCCGGAAAAAAGTTACTTTCAAGAGGTTGTAAAGGAATTTGAAAAAAAGCACCCGGATATCGACATTCAAATTGAATCCGTTTTGAATGACTCCTATAAAGACAAAATTAAGGTTATGCTGGGAACCACCAGTCCTCCAGACATTTACTTCTCTTGGAGCGACGAGTTTGCTTTTAAATTCATTAAAGGCAATAAAGCACTTGATCTCTCGTCCTACTACAAAAATGATACCGATTGGTCATCACAGCTCGTTCAATCGCAAATTACACCGTTTACTTATGAAAACAAGCAATATGGCGTGCCATGGCAAATGGACGCTAAATCATTCTTCTATAATAAAGACATTTTTCAAAAACTGAACCTTAATCCGCCGAAGACATGGGACGAATTAATCGATGTGTCAAAGAAGCTGAAAGCACATGGCTACACACCGATCAGCTTCGGCACAAAGGCAACTTGGACAATCTCGCACTATATCGGCACGCTCAATCAGCGGATGGTCGATGAAAAAACCCGGGAAAAGGACTATAACGCCAAAACAGGTGAATTTACCGATGAAGGCTATGTAAAAGCACTTGAAAAGCTTCAGGAGCTGATGCCTTACTTCAATAAACATGTAAACTCCGTCGACCACGAATATGTAAGGCAGCAATTTAAGAGCGGAAAGTCGGCGATGATATATGCGGAAACCGCGGAGATCAAGCTGGTTGAACCGGTGAATCTGGGGATGTTCCCATTCCCTGAAATCAGCGGGCAAAAAGGATCTTCAGAAGCGTTAACGGGAGCGCCGGAAGGATTCATGATTTCCTCAAAAACAAAACATCCGAAGGAAGCGGTGGAATTTTTGCAGTTTCTGACGTCGAAGAAAATGGGGGAAAAGCTCGTCAAAGATGTCGGAAAATACAGTGCGGTGCAAGGAACGGCAACTGAAGAAAATTCTACAGCCGTCCAGCGTGAAGCCGTTCAGCATATTGTTGATGCGAAATCAATGGTTCCATGGTTTGATATGGATGTCGATGTTGAAGTCGCAGATGCGTACCTAACGAGCGTCCAGCAAATGCTTGGCGGCGACATGACACCGGAGCAGGTGATGAAGACCGTTCAAAAAGCAGCGAAGCAAGTGAGGGCGCAAGCTGAATAAATCAAGAAAAGGTGAAGCTTCGCACCTTTTCTTTTTATAAAGGAGATGAGATATCCTTGGTCAATCAGAATAAAATAATCCCCTATTTGTTTTTGGTGCCCGCTCTCGTTTTTTTACTTTTCGTTTATATCCCGATTTTTGAGAATGTCTTCCTCAGCTTGTTTCAGTGGAGCTCTTTTTCTCCGGAAAAAACGTTTATCGGCTTGAAAAACTATGTGGAACTGCTTCATGATCCTGTCTTCTACCGGGCGCTTTCCAATAATGTGCTTTACGCCGTGATCTCCATTGTATGCCAGGTATTTGGCGGTTTGATTTTGGCGGCGGTGCTTGAGGATAAGCTGGTCAGAAAATGGTCGCCGTTTTTTCGCACCGTTTTCTTTTTGCCGGTCGTCATCTCTATGACGGTGATCGCGCTTTTGTTTGATTTTATTTACAACCCTGAGACGGGGCTTTTGAATCAGCTGCTTCAGGCGGCAGGTCTTGATCAGCTGACGAGGGCTTGGCTTGGGGAGGACAGCACGGCTATGCTTTCTGTTATTTTCGTGTCTCAATGGCAATCTGTCGGTTATATTGCGATGCTGTATATTGTGTCGATCCAAAAAATACCGGATGAACTGTATGAAGCGGCCCGGCTTGACGGGGCGGGAAAAATTCAGCAGTTTTTTCACATTACCGTTCCCCAGACGAAAGAGATGTCTTTTGTGGCGGTCGTCATGACGCTGACCGGGGCTTTTACGGTATTTAATGAACCGTACATCTTGACAGGCGGCGGGCCGGGCAACGCTTCAGAAGTTTTAAGCACGTTTTTATATAAAAGCGCCTTTACAAAGGATATGATGGGCTATGCCTCAGCGATTGCCACCGTTGTGTTAATCATTACCCTCGTATTGTCGCTCATGCAAATGAAGTTCTTTAAAACCGGAAAGGAGGATTAACAGATGCTGCCCCAGAAGAAGACAGATTCGTTCAGATTGGAGCCTGTGCCTGACCGGCGCATTGAGGAGAAAAGAAAGCCTAGACGAAAATGGTACATCGGAGAAACGTCTGTGTGGGTTTTTCTGTTTCTTTATCTGATTGCGATCGCCTACCCGCTTCTATGGATGGTGATGAGTGCTTTTAAAAACTCGGATGATATTTTTGAGCACAGCTGGTCGCTGCCGTCTTCGTGGCATCCGGAGAACTTTGTGTCGGCCTGGAATCAGGGGATTTCTTCTTATTTTATGAACAGTGTCATTGTCACGGCGCTGACGTGTGTGATCACTGTCTTTATCAGTGCATGGGCGGCGTATGGACTTTCCCGTTTTGAGTTTAAAGGAAAAGGATTCTTTTTGGTGCTGTGTCTTGGCGGATTGATGCTGACACCGCAGGTCAGTCTTGTGCCGC
This sequence comes from Bacillus siamensis, assembly GCF_051628075.1. Classification (NCBI taxonomy): domain Bacteria; kingdom Bacillati; phylum Bacillota; class Bacilli; order Caryophanales; family Bacillaceae; genus Bacillus; species Bacillus siamensis. The sequence continues at coordinate 3,104,709 of NZ_CP155579.1, read as the reverse complement.
TTTATTCTATTATTCAGTCGCTTGGCCTGTACAATACGTATTGGGCGTTGATCCTCCCGTATGCGGCTTACCGGATTCCATTCACCATCATTTTGATCCGCTCTTATTTTCTTTCTATTTCAAAAGAATTGGAGGAGGCGGCTTATTTAGATGGGTGTTCAAGTTTTGGAGTATTTTTCAGAATTTTCTTACCAATGAGTGTGCCGATCTTGGTCACCTCCGGCATTTTGACGGCTTACCATACGTGGAATGAGTTTATGTTTGCGATTATTTTCATAGATGATGAGAATTTGCGGACCATTCCAGCCGGACTGATGCAGTTCAGAGACGCGCTGCAGACAGATTGGGGCGTCCTGCTGGCGGGGTTAACGATTTCAGCAGCGCCGATTATCATTCTATTTTTATTGATGCAGAAGTATTTTGTCCGCGGGATTGCAAGCGGAAGTGTAAAAGGTTAAAGGGGGAAGAAAAATGAAATTGATTGCGGTCGGAGATAACGTTGTCGATTACTATAAGGATCAAGAAACGTTTTACCCGGGAGGAAATGCCTTGAACGTCGCTGTGCTTGCCAAACGGCTCGGGCACGTGGCTTCTTATATCGGAATTGTCGGCAATGACGAAGCTGCGGCACATCTTTTGAACGTACTGAAAGTAGAGAAGGTTAATGCGGATTACATCCGCCAAGCGCACGGAGAAAACGGAATGGCCATTGTCACCCTTGATGAACAGGGGGACCGGATTTTTGTCAGGTCAAATAAAGGCGGCATTCAGTCCCGGCTCCGGCTCGTGTTCCAGGAGAAAGATCTCGCCTTTATCAGCGGGCATGATCTGCTGCATACCAGTGTGTACAGCCGGCTTGAGAACGATCTTCCGCAGCTGTGCGGGCTGATCCCGGTCTCTTTTGATTTTTCAACCAATCGGGAGGATGATTATTTGAGAAAGGTCTGTCCTTATGTGACGTATGCGTTTTTTTCAGGAAGCGATTTGAGTAAGTCAGAGTGCGGTGCGCTTATTGAAAAAGCACATGGGTACGGAGCCAAATTCGTTTGTCTGACCCGCGGGAGCCAGGGAGCGATCCTGTCTGCGGGAGACCGAATCTATCATCAGCCGATTGTGGAAATTGATATAATAGATACACTTGGAGCGGGAGATTCTTTTATCGCTGGTTTTTTGACTGCCTTTTGTGAGAAGCAGGACATAACGCCTGCTTTGCGCCAAGCGGCGGAAACGGCTGCGAAAACTTGCAGCGTGTACGGGGCTTTCGGCTATGGCCATCCTTATCGCTTGGAGGATGACGGGGGAAGCAGTGAAAAAACGAGAATACTGTAAGCAGTGTCTCGTTTTTTATGCCTATTAAGTGTAGGGGCTGTTGATGGTAAAGGTGACACGGTTTGTGTGCATCAAAAACAATGAGCAGTAGATTGGCTGGTCATTTGATGTAAAAGCCGTTTTATCAATTTCAAACAGCGCATCGCCGATATCGCAATCCAGGTATTTGCTTTCCTCCTGCTGGGCATATACGACATTTAATAGCTTCGTATTGTGAGTCGGAACAACTTGGTATTGCTGTTTCAAAATATCATGCATGGATACGCCGTCAGCAATAAACGTATCAATAGTGGGAAACAGATCCAGCGGATAATGTGTCACTTCAAAGGTGAGCGGCTGGTCATCGTTATATAAAATCCGTTTTAGTTCAACGACAGGGCTCTCGGGATTGATTTGAAGCTTCTCAGCAATGAGGTTTGCCGCCGGAATGATCTCATGGGACAGCACATGGTGCTTCGGTTTTTTTCCGGTTGATTCCATAAATTCCGAGTAGCCGTTTACTGCAATCAGCTCCCGTTTTAATTTAGGGCTTTTAACGAACGTTCCTTTTCCCTGCTGCCTGATCAGATAGCCTTCTTCGACTAAATCGAGAATGGCTTTCCTGACGGTAATGCGGCTGACATTATACTTGCTGCAAAGCTCGTTTTCAGTAGGCAGCTTGGCGGCGGGAGAATACACGCCCTTTTTGATATCATCAGTGATGATTTGTTTCAGCTGAATGTATAAAGGTGTAGAACTTCCATTGTTTAACAAAAGGTAGCCTCCTTTTAACCTGTTATTCATATTATAATGTAATATGACGTTATAATACAAATTCGCATTTATTATTTTAGGAATATAGCAAAAATAGGAATTGATTATTTTAAAAATAACAGAAAGACCGAGTTGTTTCCAGTGACGAAATAACAGATGAAAAGATAGGGGGAATGTCTGATGGCTTCATTAACATTTGAACATGTCAAAAAATCATATCACTCACAATTAACGGTGAAGGACTTTGATTTAAATGTAAAGGATAAGGAGCTTTTGGTGCTGGTGGGGCCGTCAGGATGCGGAAAATCGACCACGCTGCGGATGGTGGCGGGACTGGAAAGCATCTCTGAAGGAAACCTTCTCATTGATGGGGAGCGGGTCAATGATCTCCCTCCGAAAGAACGTGATATCGCAATGGTATTCCAAAACTATGCGCTTTATCCGCATATGACGGTTTTTGATAATATGGCGTTCGGATTAAAGCTCAGAAAAATGTCCAAACAGGAAATCACCGAGCGGGTTCATGCGGCAGCTCAAATTTTAGAGATTGAGCATTTGCTGAAGAGGAAACCGAAGGCGCTCTCCGGCGGGCAGCGGCAAAGGGTGGCGCTGGGCAGATCGATTGTGAGGGAGCCGAAGGTCTTTTTAATGGACGAGCCGCTTTCCAATTTGGATGCGAAGCTGAGAGTGACGATGCGTACAGAAATCAGCAAGCTGCACCAGCGTTTAGAGGCCACCATCATTTATGTCACACATGACCAGACCGAAGCGATGACAATGGGCGATCGGATTGTCGTGATGAATGAAGGAGAAATCCAGCAGGTGGCGAAACCTCATGACATTTATCATTATCCGGCAAATCTGTTTGTCGCAGGTTTCATCGGCTCTCCCGGAATGAACTTTTTGAAAGGCGTCATAGAAGAGCAGCATGGCGAGCTGTTTTTCACAAATCCTTCGATCCGGCTTCACATTCCTGAAGAAAAAGCAAAGCGGCTTAGAGAAAAGGGCTACGCCGGAGAACAGATGATTGCCGGCATCCGGCCGGAGCATATCACACACATGACAGGGAATGAACAGCTGTTTGATTCAGTGTGTAAAGCGAAGGTGGAAGTGAATGAAAATCTGGGATCGGAGCTGATTGTCCATGTCACAAGCGGGGACGAGCGGCTGACGGTGCGCCTGGATGGGAACACGCGAATTGCCGCAGGCGATTCGATTCAGCTGGCAGTGAAAATGGATCACGCCGTCTTTTTCGATGCGGAGACGGAAGAGGCTGTGTATTAGGAAAGGTGCTCCTAAAAAGGAGCACCTCAGATTGGGGAACTGATCAAGTCGGTAATGTTAATTGAAAGAACAACATACCGCGAACTGGAACTCAAACAGCAAAAGGAACTCCTGCATAAAGTAAAGCATGATATGAATACACCTTTAACTGCTGTCAGACTGCACTTATTTTGCTTAGAAGAGTTTGCGAATTCATATATTGTAAAGGCAGAAAAAGCTGACAAGTGATTCCGTCAGCTTTCTCTTGAATGTCAGGCTGCATCATCCCGTTGTCATGTCCGCTGAAGAATTCGATGCAAGATCTCATGTTCAATCTGAATGAGTGTGCTGTCGGACAAGGAGCGAGGGCGTTTGGCGCGGATCGGGATGTCGAAACTGATTTCTCCGTCTTCGATCATGATGACGCGGTCAGAAAGGCGGACCGCTTCCTGCACATCGTGTGTGACGAGCACAGCTGTAAATCCATTTTGTTTCCATAGCTTTTCTATCAATTGCTGCATGTCGAGACGGGTGAGGGCATCCAATGCGCTGAGCGGTTCATCCAGCAGAAGAAGGGACGGCTTTCTGATGAGAGCACGAGCAAGGGCAACCCTTTGCTGCTGTCCGCCTGACAGCTTATACGGCCATGCGTGGCGGTAATTCCACAATCCGACTGCTTTCAGCACTTCCTCTGCTTTTTTTGTCCGCTCTTTCGGCAGCCCGATTAATACATTATCGATGACCTTTTTCCATGGCAGCAGCCGTGAATCCTGATACATCATTGTGGTGCTGTTCTCATCTGTGCCGCTGAATGTCAGTTGGCCTGAGCTCGTTTGTTCTAACTGGGCCAGAATGCGGAGCAATGTGCTTTTTCCGCTCCCGCTTTTTCCGACGATGGCCGTGAATCTGCCTTGTTCAATTGTCAAAGAAATGTCTTTTAAGACTTGTGTGCCGCCGAATTGTTTGCTGACATGGTCCAATTTAATTTGGGCCGCTTGCTCATTTGCTTGGTTATACAACTCTATTTTCTGAGAGGGCTGTGCCATTTTTTTCACTCCTATCCTTGCTTTTGATAATTAGGATGCCATTTAAGCGCATAGCGCTCACCGATATGAGCAATGATGTCGGCTGCTTTTCCTAATAAGGCGTAGACTAAAATGCTGACGATAATGACATCCGTCTGCATAAATTGACGTGCATTCATGGCAAGGTAGCCAATTCCGTTGCTTGTGGCGATTGTTTCAGAAACGATTAAGGTCAGCCACATAACGCCGAGCGCATAACGAAAGCCGACGAATATAGAAGGAAGAGCGGAAGGGAAATAAATTTGTTTGAATAATTGAAAACCGCGTAAGCCGTACATTTTCCCCATTTCAATATGTTCGCGGTTCACGTTCCGAATGCCATGGAGCGTATTAATATAGACGGGAAACATGACGCCAAGCGCGACGAGAAATACTTTCGGAGCTTCGCCGATTCCAAGCCAGACAATAACAAGCGGCAAAAGGGCAAAGTGCGGAATGTTCCGGATCATTTGGATGGTTGTATCTAGCAGACGGAAGGAAAGCGCTGACCAGCCGTTGATAATACCGAGGACAAAGCCGATCAGTCCGCCAATCAATAATCCGCTCAGTGCACGCGCTAAACTGATTTGTAAATGCAGAGAAAGCGCTCCATTTGTGATGAGCTCCCACAATGCTTTTAAAACAGATAGCGGAGAAGGAAAAAGACCCTCTGATAATACATGTGAGGAAGAAAATAATTGCCAAACGATTAGAATAAAAATCGGCACCAGCCAGGGAAGTACACTTTTTCTCATCATCATTCGCCTCCTTTACTTTCTTTTAAAACAGGCTTCCGCAAAGGATCGAGAGGCATGATGTCAGAAACGCGGATCGGGTCTTTTATTAATCCGAGCTGATAGTAGTCATCTGCCTGCTGCTGCTGGGCGGATATGATGTCTTTCGTCAGCGTATTCACGCCGTAGTTTTTTCGCTTTGTCGCCCGTTTCAAGATATTAGACTGAATACCGGTCAGAGTCGCGATACGGCTGGCGATTTCGTTTTGATGTGTGCTGGCATATCGGTCTGAGCGGTCAGTCTCCTCTAATATAGATTTGACCAGATCGGGGTGTTCGCGTACGAATTGCGGTGCAGCATAGTAAAACGTTCGATTCGGATAAGCCGCAACATGATGGGAGAGAGTTCTCACATGTCCATTTTCTTCGACTCCGGCGAGGAACGGATCGTACGTTGCAAAAGCATCGACTTCACCCGATTCCAGAGCAGCCCTGCCTTGGGCGGCATCCGATACGAAAGCCCATTTGACATCGTGCTGGGTTAACCCGGCGGCTTTCAAAGCCAAGAGAGCGAGGTAATGGTGATTTCCCCCTTTATTCGCGGCTATCATTTTCCCTTTTAAATCAGCAAAGGATTGAATGGGGCTATTCTCTTTTACGACCACACCGACACCTGATAAATTTGGCGGACTCGCACCCACGTAAACAATGTGTTTGCCGGAGCTTTGCGCAAAAATACCTGATCCGTCAGCGGCATTGCCGTAATCAATCTTTCCGGCAGCCAACGCCTCCAATAAAGCCCCGCCGCCTTCAAATTCAATCCATTCAATTTTCTCGTGTGGTAATCGTTTTTCTAAATAGCGGCTTTCTTTTAAAAGGTGCAGCGTATTTCCTTTTTGGAATCCGATTCGAATGGGCTGCTTTCCATTTGTTTCATTGGCTGTACATGCAGTGAGGCTTAAAAAAGCAGCTATGATTATGAGAGTGCAGACCCTTTTTCGCTTCATCAGAATGGCCACCTTCCTTCACAGATTCATTCCTTACTATTTTTATAGGATTATATGTATTTGAAGGTGTAATGTCAATCCTGTAAAGGAAATGATTTGAAAAAACACAAAAAAAGACCCGAGGGGGTCTTTTTTTAAACAGTCTGACTCTATAAGGATGGTGAAACCGCGTCCCTCCGTTTAATGTAACGGCAAGTGAGAGACTTAAAATCAGCAGGGCAGCTGTGATTACGGGATAATTAATTCGCTGAAAAGGACGGCCGCTATACCACGTTCTTTATTGAGTATTACTTCTCTTAAAACTCCTCATACTCCGCGCGGGTAAACGAATCGATGATCTTCATGTCGTTTTCTTCAAGGGAGAAATCAAAAACAGAGATATTTTCAAGCTGGCGGTCTAGTGATGCTGATTTTGGAATCGGGACAGCGCCGAGCTGAATATGCCAGCGTAAGATCATTTAGAGATTGTTTTATGCTTTTCTGCAATTTGCTCATGCTGAAGATGTCTTTTCAGGAGCACCTTTTACTTACGGCCAGATGTCGCCGGCCCATTCAGGGTGGTCGATAAATGGATTGCGGTTGTGCTGGTATTTCTCATAAATGATTTCATTTCTTTTTCGCTCACGGTCGTCAACCGGGTCCTGTTTATTCCAGTCGAGCAGGACAGATTGTTTGCCGATATAAGGAGCCGAGCCGTTGCCTGTCTTATTATTAAGCTCAAGGTCAGGATAGCCGTCATCACCTTCGTAGCGGACAGCCATGTAAAACAGCATGCGGGCAATATCGCCTTTCACATCATCGCGGGGTTCCCATGAATCGCCATCATAATAATTTCCGGGTGCCTTCTTATATTCAGTACCGCCATTGTCAAAATCCATATTTCCTCTGGCGCTGTTAACTTGGACATCAGCCGGGCGCAAATGGTGAATATCAGTTCCGGGTCCCTTGCCCGTACCAAAATTGCCATGGGATTTCGCCCAGACGTGCTCGCGGTTCCAATCGCCGACATTGCCGCCATTCAAGTTTTTGGACCGTGATTCATTCGTATAGAGCAGGATGACGTTATTCGGATTTGCCGGATCTTCATCGGTTTCTTTCAGTGCGTTCCACACTTCGCTGTAGGACAGCATCGTGTGTCCGCTGATGATGCGGTGCAGGGCGCTTTTTAGCGATTTCCCTGTTTTTCCGTCAGCCCCTTCATAATAGGTGTCAATGTCAGTATAAGGTGCTGCGGGTGCGGCTAATGAGAGAAGGCTCATTTTTCCTGAAGGGGAAGACGCCAATCGGTCATTCAGGCTTAATGCGGTTTGCACGCTTGCTGAAGCTGCCGGCGCAAACCATCCGGAAATCAGTAATACACAGACGAACGGCAGAAACCATGCTTTTTTTGTCATCGCTTGCCCTCCTTTTATCAGATCATATCTATTATCTAAAATTGATATAAAGGATAGAAGTGTCATTTTGTATATTTTTCATTAAAATTGTAAATTGGTTCCTTTGGGGGATATCCTGAGACCCGGTTTTTGCTTCAGTTGGGAGATGGCAAGCTGCCGGCATTTCTGTTTTCATCCGTCCCGCGCTCTGCGCATCGTTTCTCCGCAAGCTTGGCTTGTTCATATGAAAGGTTTTTTGTCCTCTTTTTCCTCTCGCTGGTTCCTTCATCCATTGCGGCTGATTACTGTGTTTTCTGTGGGTTTTACATGAGATACTGTGACCAAAAAATAAACGTTTTTTTGGTTAATCTGTCAATGAACTGTCGTGTTCCTCCTTCTATAATGAAGTCACCATAACGGCCAGAGGGGGGAGTACATGGAAAAGCAGAAGCTTTCAGTCAAAAACAGCATCACAGATTATATTGAATGGCTCGCCCAATACGGCGCATCAGCAGACGGCGGTGTAACGAGGCTTTTGTACACAAAAGAGTGGATGGACGCACAGCTTGCAGTGAAGACGGAAATGTCTTCATTCGGGCTTGAAACAAGATTCGATGACGTCGGCAATGTTTTCGGCAGGCTTTCGGGCACCCAGTCTCCGGATGAAGTGATTGTAACCGGTTCGCACATTGATACTGTCATCAATGGGGGAAAGTATGACGGCGCTTATGGCGTTCTGGCGGCAATGCTTGCGTTAAAGCAGCTCAAGGAAACATACGGAGCGCCGAAAAAAACGCTCGAAGCGGTCTCCTTATGTGAGGAGGAAGGCAGCCGTTTTCCAATGACCTATTGGGGGTCGGGGAATATGACGGGTGTTTTTTCAGAACAAGATGCAAAAGAGCCAAGAGACGAGTCGGGAGTCTCCCTCCAAACAGCGATGTATGAGAGCGGTTTTGGCAAAGGTGTGTTTCAGTCAGCATATAGGACAGATATCAGCGCGTTTGTTGAGCTGCATATTGAACAGGGGCAGACGTTGGAAATGTCAGGCAGGGATCTCGGCATCGTGACAAGTATTGCGGGGCAGAGACGATATCTGGTCACGCTCGAAGGAGAATGCAATCACGCAGGAACCACCTCCATGAAATGGCGCAAGGACCCGCTCGCAGCCGGCAGCCGCATCATTCATGAACTGCTTCTGCGCGCAGAAGAGCAGCCGGATGAGCTCCGTCTGACATGCGGCAAAATAACGGCCGAACCCAATGTAGCCAATGTCATCCCGGGGCGCGTGCAGTTTTCAATCGATATACGCCATCAAAATCAGCGCGTGCTGAAGCAATTTCATGAAGATATGGCTGTTTTGATCAACCGAATTTGCCGTCAAAAAGGAATTCACGCCGTCATTGATGAATATATGCGGATAGAACCTGTGCCGATGGATAAAAGGCTGAAGGATGCGGCTTTTGAAATGGCGGCAGAAAACGGCATCAGCTGTGAGGAAATGGTGAGCGGAGCAGGGCATGACGCGCAAATGATCGGACGGCGCCATCCGGCTTGTATGCTGTTTGTGCCAAGCCGAAGCGGCATCAGCCACTCACCGAAGGAATATACCTCAGCCAGACAGCTTGAGATCGGCATCCGCGCACTGACTGATTTATTATACAAACTGGCTTACTGATAAAGGAGGAATGGCTGTGTCAGGCAGAAAAGAATTATGCACGCCGTTAAGAACGATTATGACGCCGGGCCCTGTTGAGGTTGATCCGCGTGTATTAAGAGTAATGGGCACCCCTGTTGTCGGACAATTTGATCCGGCGTTTACGGATATCATGAATGAAACGATGGAAATGCTTCGGGAGCTGTTTCAAACAAAAAACCGCTGGGCATACCCGATTGACGGCACGTCACGGGCGGGAATCGAAGCGGTGCTGGCGAGTATCATTGAACCTGAAGATGATGTGCTCATCCCCATTTACGGGCGCTTTGGTTATTTGCTGACTGAAATCGCCGAGCGGTACGGGGCAAATGTTCATACGCTTGAGTGCGAATGGGGAACGGTTTTTGACCCGGAGGACATCATACGGGAAATGACAAAAGTGAAGCCGAAAATCGTCGCGATGGTGCACGGCGAAACTTCGACAGGGCGGATTCACCCGCTGAAAGCAATCGGCGAAGCCTGCCGCGCACACAATGCATTGTTTATTGTCGATGCAGTCGCGACGATCGGCGGCTGCGAGGTAAAGGTGGATGAATGGAAGATTGACGCGGCCATCGGCGGCACGCAAAAATGCTTGTCTGTTCCGTCGGGGATGGCGCCGATTACATATAATGAGCGGGTGGCGGATGTGATTGCGGCTCGTAAAAAGGTGGAGCGCGGGATTGCGACACAAGCGGACAGGGCAGCGCTTTCAGGAAACCGGCCGATCACAAGCAATTATTTTGATTTGAGCCAGCTTGAGGATTATTGGAGCGAAAGACGGCTTAATCATCATACAGAAGCGACGACGATGCTCTATGCCTTGCGTGAGGGTGTCAGGCTGGTGCTTGAAGAAGGTCTTGAAGCCCGCTTTGAGCGCCATCGCCGCCATGAGAAGGCGTTAGCGGCAGGGATTCAGGCCATGGGGCTGAATCCGTTTGGAGATGACAGCTGCAAAATGCCTGTTGTCACCTGTGTAGAAATTCCGGACGGCATTGACGGCGAGTCTGTCCGCCGCATGCTGCTGGCGCAATTCGGCATCGAAATTGCCAGCTCATTCGGTCCGCTGGCGGGGAAGATCTGGAGAATCGGCACGATGGGCTACAGCTGCAGAAAAGAAAACGTGCTGTTCGTCCTTGCCGGGCTGGAGGCTGTGCTGCTCAGACATGGTGCGGCGATTGAAGCCGGAAAAGCACTCCAATCGGCGCTTGACGTGTATGAAAACGTCGGCCGTCAGGCGGCGGTATAAAGCAAAGCTTGCGGAACCTCCGCAAGCTTTTTTAGTCATATGATGTGCTATTTCTCCAATCCGTTTTTCTCCGTTTGACTCTTTTTACAAATCTTCTTTCTCCGTGTTGTATTTTCTGACGAAGCATGAGTCAATTTTTCTTCCATCATCTATTCTTTATACAAGTTACCTATAAAATCACGCTGAACTTGTTGATTCTCACAGCAATGTAAGAGAGGGGGATACAGCATTGGCAAATTTGCACATGATGGTAGATGCGCTTCTGGAAGATCAGGAAGAGGCTGTGCTGGCGACAATTGTTCAAGTAGAAGGCTCAGCGTATCGAAAAGCAGGCGCCTCTATGCTCTTTAAGAAAAATGGGGAAAGGGTCGGCCTGCTGAGCGGCGGATGTGTGGAAGAAGATTTATTCCGCAGAATCAGTGAGCTGGGTGATCAGCTGACGTCAGCGCTGATTTCTTATGATATGCGGGCGGAGGACGATCTTTCCTGGGGCATGGGAGCAGGGTGCAACGGCATGATTCATATTCATGCGGAAGCAATCACTCAGGAAAAAAGACGGCACTATGAAAGAGTGCGAGACTGCCTTCATGCTGGCAAAGCAGTAACAGCCGTTACGCAGATTGACTCCTCCCGTTCTTTATTTCTGACGGAAAACGGGCATTTCGGGAATTGGCCGGGCGCGCCTCTGCAAGACATACAACGTACCGTTTCTGCGCTTCATTTACCGCATTTTGATCCATCTGCCAACCTGTTTATGCAGCGGATTGAACCGAAGCCGCGCCTCATTCTGTTCGGAGCGGGACCGGATATTGTGCCGCTTGCCAATTTGGCGGCTGATACAGGATTTTCTGTGATCGTGACAGATTGGCGTCCCGCTTATTGCACATCCTCTCTATTCCCAAAAGCGGATCGGCTGATCACCGCTTTTCCGGAACAAATGCTCAATGAATTTCAGTTTTTGCCGCAGGATGCAGCTGTTGTGGCAACCCACCATTTTCAGCACGATCAAGCGATCATCGACTTTTTATTTTCTCAACACCTTCATTATATCGGTTTGTTGGGTTCGGCAAACCGCACGAAGCGGCTGCTGAACGGTAAACAGCCGCCGGCTCACTTTTACAGTCCGGTCGGGCTTTCAATCGGTGCGGAAGGCCCCGAGGAAATTGCCGTCAGCGTTGTTGCCGAAATCATTCAAACAAGAAAACGGCTGGCGGTTGTATGAGAAGCCCCTATCTGATCGGTGTGTTTCTCGCTGCCGGCAAAAGCGAAAGGATGGGCCGAAACAAGCTGGCTTTGCCGCTAAAAGGAGAAACCGTCGGATCGCTTTCCTTGAAAACGGCTCTTCTGTCCGGCCTTGATCACGTGCTGATCGTCGAGCGGACAGAGCAAGCTTCCCTTGAATGGATGGGAGCACCCTATCACGCTCAGCCTTTTCGAAAACGCTGGAGTCTGCACGTTTGTCGAGACGCAGAAAAAGGTCAAGGGCATTCAGTCAGCAGCGGGGTGAGAAAAGCGGAAAGCATGGGAGCGGACGGCGTTGTCATTTTATTAGCCGACCAGCCGCAGCTTTCCGTTGATCATCTCAATGCCCTTGTGGCGATGGCACCTGAGTCGTTTGCCGTGTCTTCATCTTTAGGCGCTCCTGCCCCGCCAATCTATTTCTCAGCAGCGTGTTTTCCTTATATAAAGAAGCTAAAGGGAGATGAGGGGGCCCGCAGACTTCTGAAAAACGGGCAGCTTGGAAGAGGAGCCGTTTTGGAGGCAAAGGAAAGCGCGGAGCTGAACGATATTGATACACCGGAGGAATATGAGATGGTGAGGAGGGCGATGGTATGAACGGGCAAGTGCCAAAAGCGAGGATGAACATTCAATTATGGAAACCGGCAGCGCTCGATGAAGCCTATACGCTTCTAAAGCAGTTTGCCCCGGATGTGTGTGCCGCATCGGGCAGCACATGGCTTCAGCTTCAGTGGGATAAGGGAATTCTTCCGAAACAGCATCTTGTCAGTCTGGAAGGAATTGAAGAGATGAGGGGGATCAGCGTCAGTGACACCCACGTGTCGATCGGAGCGCTCACGACACTGAATGAATGCAGAAAAAATCCTTTGATCAAGAGTGCGCTTCGTTGTTTCAGCGACGCTGCTTCCGCCGTCGCCGCACCGGGTGTCCGCAGCCGGGCCACAATTGGCGGAAATATCGCGAGTAAAATCGGCGATTTGATTCCGCTCTTGCTCGTACTTGATGCGGAGCTTGTCGTATATCAAAAGGAGCTGATCAGACTGCCGCTTGGCGATTGGCTCGCAGATGAAAATGATGGAGGTGATATCGTCACGCGTGTCATCATCCCGCGTGCGGAGGGAGAGCGTGTGTTTTACCGCAAGCTTGGGAGGCGTCAGGCTTTTACAGGAGCGGCTGCTGTTGCGGCCGGACGTTTTTTGAAAGACGGCGGCATTCGTCTCGCCGCTGGCCATGCCGATATTACATCTGAAAGATTATTGGAAAGTGAAGCGAAGCGGATGGCAGGGTGTGATCCGCACGAGCTGTACGAAACGCTTATCCATGAGCTGCCATTTTCCGCAGATGCTTTTATGTCAGCGGCATACAGAAAAAAAGCCGCTGCCAACGTCATTATGTCAGAGCTGATGGCGGGGAATAAATGATGATCAACAAACCGTCAAGAGTCAGGCCGGATGGAAGAGAAAAGGTCACAGGAGAACTGAAATATATGACCGATCTCAGCTTTCGCGGAATGCTGTATGGCAAGGTGTTAAGAAGCGCTTATCCTCATGCGGAGATTGTGTCGATTTGCACCATGAAAGCTGAAGAATTGGAAGGTGTGCGGACTGTCGTCACTCATAAAGATGTTCCCGGATTAAACCGATTTGGCATCGTCATCCCTGATCAGCCGGTTTTATGCGAGGACAGAGTACGGTATGTCGGGGATGCGATTGCCGCCGTGGCTGCAGAATCGGAGGAAATCGCGGAGGCTGCGCTGGAGCTGATTCGTGTTGAGTATAGAGAGCTTGAGATCATTGATTCACCGGAAAAAGCGCTTCGCCCGGACGCACCCAAGCTCCACGAGGACGGGAATATCCTGCACCGCGCGTTTTTTTCAAACGGCGATGTCGAGGAAGGGTTTCGGGTGTGTGACACAGTCCTTGAAGAAACCTATGAGCTGCCCCGGCAGATGCATACGTATATGGAAATGGAAGGAGGCACAGCCGTTCCGGAGGATGATGGGGGCTTTACGATGTATGCAGGAACACAGCACGGCTATAAAGACCGTTTCCAGCTTGCTCGTATTTTTGACATTCCTGAAGAGAAGATCAGGGTTGTGTCGAGTCCGATGGGCGGCTCGTTCGGAGGAAAAGATGAGCTGAATATCCAGCCGTATGCCGCGCTCTTGGCCCTGAAAAGCGGACGCCCTGTCAAAATCCATCAGACGAGAAAGGAATCTGTACGTTCTGGCATTAAGCGCCATCCGATGAAGGTGACAATAAAAACGGGAGCTGATCAAACAGGAAAGCTTTTGGCTCATGATGTGAAAATTGTGGCGGACACAGGCGCTTACGCCACACTTGGACCCGCCGTTCTTGATTTTTCAGTCGAGCATGCCGCAGGCCCGTACCGTATTCCGAATATCCGGACGGAAGGGATATCTGTGTTTACGAACAACGGGGTGGCGGGAGAATTCCGGGGCTTTGGCGGCAATCAAATCACATTTGCCCTTGAAACCCATCTCGACCGTCTCAGTGATAGGCTCGGTATCGACCCGCTGGAGCTGAGAAGAAAAAATATCAGAAAGCCGTATGACTTAGGGCCGCTGGAACATCGGATTGCACCGACTGACGGAGCGGCACAGGTGTTGAATGCCATTTCTGAATCTTCCATTCTCACAAGAAGACGCCGGAACTCCGGGTATATACGGAGCGGCACGGGAGCGGCAATAACGATGCACGGCGGCGGGCTGGGCTATGGCCGAATGGATGCGGCGGGAGGCCGTTTGTCCCTTTCAGGTGACGGAAAAATCACAGCTTCGTTCGGATTTGAAGAATGCGGACAGGGCATTCTGTCGGCGATTGAACATATCGTCACCGAGGAGCTTGGCTGTGCCGCAGAGGATATTACCATTGTCATTGGGGATACCGCAAAAGTGCCGAAGTCAGGCTCCTCCACGGCGTCCCGCGGCACAAGCATGGTGTGGCACGCAATTCACCGTTTGAAGAAGCCGTTTCTTTCTCGCTTGAAAAAACGGGCGGCAGAATGGAGCGGTTGTTCAGCGGAAACCCTTATTCCCGGCGCTAAAGGCTTACGTGATAAAAACACAGAGGAGCTCATGGTGACATATAAAGAGCTGGCTGAAAAAGGCCCTTTGGCAGAGGAAACGGCATTTGACTTTCCGACAACGCCTGATCCTGTGGACGGCGGACATTTTCTCTACTCATTTGGAGCAGCCGCCGTTGAGGTGGAAGTGGATCTGTTAACGGGTGATGTCAAAGTGATAGATTGTGAGCACGCCATTGCGGCAGGACCGGTTGTCAGTCCGCAAGGTTATCGGGGCCAAATTGAAGGCGGCGCCGCCATGGCGCTCGGCTATACGCTGATGGAGGAAGCGAAAATGACGGACGGCCGTTATGCTGCAGAAAATCTCGATCACTATTTGATCCCCGGTGTCAAAGATGTTCCGAGCATGAAGGTGGTCGCCATAGAAGATGTAATGAAGGGAGACACGTATGGACCGCGGGGAGTCGGCGAAATCGGAACGATCGCTATCACTCCCGCTATTGTAAAGGCTGTACATGATGCGATCGGCTGCTGGATAAACAAGCTGCCGATTTCAAGAGAAGAGCTGCTTGAAGCGATAGACAGAAAGGGGCTGAAGCAATGGACGTAAAAGAGGCTGGATCACTTTCTGTAAAAAAGGGACAGTACCGAATGACCGTAAATGGGCAGGAGCGTGAGATTTCAGCCATTCCCACGGCACGTCTGAGCGATTTGCTTAGAAAGGAATTTCAGCTGACCGGGACAAAGGTGTCCTGCGGTATCGGCCGCTGCGGAGCATGCTCCATTTTAATTGACGGGAAGCTGGCCAATGCGTGCATGACGATGGCCTATCAAGCAGACGGCCATTCCATCACAACCATCGAGGGGCTTCAAAAAGAAGAGCTGGACATGTGCCAAACCGCTTTCCTGGAAGAAGGCGGCTTCCAATGCGGCTACTGTACGCCGGGAATGATCATTGCGCTTAAAGCATTGTTCGAAGAAAACCCGCATCCCACAGATGAAGACATAGAAGAAGGGCTGGCAGGGAATTTGTGCCGGTGTACCGGGTATGGCGGGATTATGCGGTCGGCTTGGAGGATGAGAAGAGAGCTGAACAGGGGGAAAAGGGAGTTCGACTGTTAAGAGCGGACTTTTAGTATCTAAAAAACTTCGGGATATTTTCCCCGCAGGCCATTTTCTGAAAAACAAATAATTGTATAAGACGAATCAATACTTTAGAATAATTGATTATATTCTGAAAAAAATTCAGGAGCGGTTATATGAAAACGATCGGCCTTATTGGCGGAATGAGCTGGGAATCTTCGGCTGAATATTATCGAATAATCAATGAAGAGATAAAAAAGAAACTAGGAGGGCTGCATTCTGCAAAATGCGTTTTATACAGTGTTGATTTTAAAGAGATTGAACACTATCAGTCTGAAGGGGCTTGGGATAAGGCGGGTGCAGCTTTGGGGGAAGCTGCGAGATCATTAGAAAAAGCCGGGGCAGATTTTATCGTCATATGTACAAATACCATGCATAAAGTGATTGGCTGTATTCAGAAAATGATCACTATCCCTATTTTACATATTGCAGATGCAACTGCCGATCAAATCACAAGACAAGGTATTCGTTCAGTAGGTTTACTTGGAACGAAGTATACGATGGAACAAGATTTTTATAAATCACGTATTGAGTCTCACAATATCAATGTCATTGTGCCTGCTGATGAGGAAAGAGAAGTAATCAATCATATTATTTATCAGGAGCTATGTTTAGGCGAAATCAAACAGTCGTCTAAAACCATGTATAAGAAGATTATCAATCATTTGGTGGATCGGGGTGCGGAAGGGATTATTCTCGGATGTACTGAAATTGGATTATTAGTAAAAGCCGAGGATTCTGAAGTGCCATTATTTGATACGGCTTTCATTCATGCACAAACAGCAGTGAATACATCTCTTTCCTTGCAGCTGTGAATGCTGCCATGGAGAAGCCCGCCTCACCGGCGGGCTTTCTTTTTAACTCCCCCTGTACACCTGATAACCAAACGGCGACAGCAAAAGCGGGATATGATAATGCGCATCTGAATCTGCAATGTGAAAACGGACGGTGACGATGGTTAAAAACGGCTGAGCGGCTGCGTTCACGTTTTTACTCGCGAAATAGTCCCCTGCATGAAACTCCATCATATACTCTCCGGACACCAGCTCTTCACCTGCGAGAAGCGGGGCATCGACTCTGCCGTCAGCGTTGGTGTATGCCTCTTTCCTAAAGCCTCCGCCGCCCAGCCGCTTCAATTCAATTTTTACGTTCGCCGCGGGTTTGCCGCAGGTTAAATCTAAGATATGGGTCGTCAGCTTTCCCATCAGGCTTTCAGGCTCCCTAAGGCTTCATTGGCTTTCTGTTTTTCTTTCTCGGCGTCTTCTCTTGTCACGGTAAAACGCTGGAAGCCGAATGGCGGGCGCGGTTCGGTGTAGACTTTTCCTTTGGAACCCGGAATTTCTTCCACGACTGTGTCCCATGTGTGATTTTGAGATTGGAAGGTGACATTAGTGAGCTGCGGGAATCTCGTTAAAATTCTGCAGCCGATATGATAGATTAAATGTTGGATTGAAGGGGTTTCAAGCTCGTGAAACACGGCGCACGCCAAGTCGCGGACCTGTTCAGCAGCGACGTAGCAGGCTGGATCAGAAGCGTATGCGTCATTTGTGTTTTCATAATGCCAGCCGATGTTTAGATGGACAAACAGCGGGCGGTTGCCGTCTTCGGGGAGAGTCGTATATTCGTCGCGAATAAAGCCGACGAAAGAGTTGCCGCTCACCTTGACGAGCTGAAGATCCATCATTTCGCTGTACTGCTCTGTAATCGTTATGGTCTCTCCTGTTCGTTCCGCTTTCAGCACAGACCGAGCCCGTTCGTTGCGTGATCTTCTGAAAACGAGCCGGCTTGTGCGGAGCTCCTGCGCCTCGTATGCGGGCATTGCTTCAAATGGAATCTCTTCGCCTGTCAGAGTAATCGTGTCCATATGAGAATACGTATTTAAAAATCGGTGAGCCACATCGTGTAAGAACCCCTCAATTGTTGTCCCTTCATAGGAAGCGAAATGGCGCTGAATAAAGTTTTTCATTGAATCCGTCGCCACGACGAGGGTGTTATCCCCGTCTATAAATGACGGCAGGAAGGCGTCTCCGCCAATTTCGCATGTCACATCAACGCCGACAACAGTATTGTCTCTCCCTGAAAAAGATGACTCTGGGATTTGCTTTACTCCTGTGAGCGGCTTTAAAAACGTTCGGTAGGCAAATACATTTCCTTTGCCGTAAGACATGGTTCTTTTCATTTGCGTCTCTCCTTTTTCAGTTATGATGTCCGCCAGCCGAAAGCGGGCGATGCGGTAAATTTCGATAAGGGCTTGCTGGAACTCGGTTTCCTGTTCGTTCTCGAGCCTTTTCACTAGGGCCCGGTGAATGTCCTGTTTCGTCTTTCCCTTTACCGCTAAAATAAAAGGAAAGCCGAAGCGTTCATGATAATGTTCATTCAGCTTGAGAAATTCCTCGTATTCCTCTTGTTCAAGTTTGCTGAGCCCTGCGTTCTGCTGCTCTCTTACCGAATCAGCGCTCATTGTTTTCTTTGTTCCGAGTCTGGGATGCTTGTTGATTACATCAAGCTGCGTCTGGCGGTCCGCGGCTTTTACAATGCCGGCCATTTTGCGGTGAAGGTCAGAAAGGGAAGAAAACGGGCGTAATTCCGCCGCTTCCTCGGCAATCCATGAAGAGTGTTCGAAAATAGATCCCAGCGTGTCTGTCAGTGTGTGTCTTTCCATTTGATTCAGGTCATCCATAGTGAACATTGGCATCTTCCTTTACGTTTTTATTTCAGCGTGATCCGGCTGTTTGGCATGAAAAAAAGCGTGCAATGCAATTGCCGTCAAACTGCCGATCACAATTCCGCTTCCTGCTAAAACTGAAGCCGCTCCCGGAAGAGATGAAAACAACGCGGGAACTGTCGTTGCGCCAAGCCCTAAGCTGACGGAAGCGGCGATAATCAGCAGATTGCCTTGCGAGTCGAGATCAACGCTGGAAAGCATTTTGATCCCGTAAGAAATGACCATGCCGAACATGACGATCATCGCGCCGCCGAGAACGGGGGTTGGAATCACTGTTGTCAGTGCAGCTGCTTTTGGAACCAGTCCGATTGCCATCAGCATCATTCCCGTGACGGCGATGACGTTAACACTTTTCATTTTTGACAGCTGGACAATACCGACATTTTGCGAGAAAGCTGTGTAGGGAAACGCGTTAAATAAGCCGCCAAGCACGATCGCAAGGCCTTCCGCCCGGTAGCCCTTTTCCAGATCCTTCTCCGACAGCCTGCGATTTGTGATATCGGCAAGCGCAAAGTAAACACCTGTTGATTCGACCAGACTGACAATCGCAACGAGAAGCATCGTCACAATAGCCGGCAGTTCAAAGGTCGGCATGCCGAAATAAAACAGAGACGGAATATGAAGCCATGACGCCTCCATGACATCAGAAAAATCGACCTTTCCCATGAAGAATGCGGCCGCTGTACCTGCGATAAGGCCGAGCAAAACCGCAATGGAGCGGATAAAGCCTGTAAAGAAATAAAACAGCAATAAGATAAAAGCCGTGACGCCAAACCCGAGAAGCACATTGTCCAGTGAGCCGAAGTCTTTGCTTCCATCGCCTCCGGCCAGGTTATTCATTGCTGTCGGAATCAGGCTGATGCCGATAATCATGACGACTGAGCCGGTCACAACAGGCGGAAAAAAGCGGACAAGCTTTCCAAAGAAGCCCGCGGCTAAGACGATAATCAGCCCTGCGGCAATAATGGCGCCATAGATCGCTGAGACACCGTATGTGCTGCCGATGGAAATCATCGGGCCGACCGCGGTAAACGTACATCCGAGCACAACGGGGAGGCCGATGCCGAAAAACCGGTTTTTCCATAGCTGCAAAAGAGTCGCCGCCCCGCACATGAACAAATCGATCGCGATTAAATACGTCAGCTGCCCCGCATTCAGCCCGATCGCCGCTCCGACGATCAGCGGAACGAGAATCGCTCCCGCATACATGGCAAGCATATGCTGAAGTCCGAGCATCGCCAGCTGAAAGGCATTTTGCTGTTTCTTCATTTTTTTTACACCTCTTTTTCTAATGCGAGTGTATGATCTAATGCCGGAAGTTCAGTTTTCTGTGTTGTTTTTTCTTTTTTGCCGCGCAGGCTGAAAAATAGATTCAAAAAGATGGCGGTCAGGCTGCCGGTGATGGTGCCGTCACTGACCAGAATTCTGATTGGAGCGGGGAATTCAGCAAAAATCCCGGGGACCGTGCTGGCGCCGATGCCGAGTGCGATTGAGCATGCGATGGTCAAGAGGTGATATTGGTTTTTGAGATCCGCTGTGCTGAGCATTTTAACGCCTGAGGCAATCACCATGCCGAACATGACAACGGTTGCGCCGCCAAGTACAGCAGCAGGAACGGCAGAAGCAAGGGCGGCAATCTTCGGTATCAGGCCGAGACAGACAAGGATACAGCCTGCTGTAACGACGATATTTCTTGTTTTCACTTTCGTCAGCTGCAATAAGCCGGCGTTTTGCGCGAAGGTGTTATAAGGAAAGGCGTTGAACAGCCCGCCGATGAGAATGGCGATTCCCTCCGCCCGGTAGCCTTTGACAAGATCTTTTTCGGTTAAAGATCTGCCGCATATCTTGCCGATTGCGTAGAAAACGCCGGTTGATTCGACGATAATGACCATTCCGACGATCAGCATCGTTAAGATTGGTCCGATTTCAAATGAAGGGGTTCCGAAATAAAACGGTTTCGGGATTTGGAAGAACGGGGCTTCAGCAGCAGCAGAAAAGCTGACTTTGCCCATGAGTGCTGCTGCCGTTGTTCCGGCGGCGATTCCGATCAGAACAGACAGCGTTCGGGCAAACCCTTTGAGAAAGCGGTTGAGGACTAGGATCAGAACAAGAACGCCGACAGAGAGAAGAAGGTTTTCGAGCGAACCGTATTCGGGGTTGGCGCCGCCGTTTATTTTTTCGCCGCCGGCCATATTTTTCACACCTGCCGGAACAAGTGAAAGGCCGATTAAGGTCACAACGGTTCCTGTTACGACAGGAGGGAATAACACGGTCAGCTTGCCGAAAAAACGCGCAAACAAAAAGATGAATACACCGGCTGTAATGATGGAACCGTAAACCGCGTGAATGCCGTAATTGGCGCCGATAGCGATCATCGGAGTGACGGCCACAAACGAACTGCCCAGCATGACGGGAAGCCCGATGCCGATGTGTGCGCCGCGCAAGGTTTGCAAAAGCGTCGCGACGCCGCACGTTAACAGGTCAATCGCTAACAGGTAAGACAGCTGTTCAGAGGTTACATTCAGCGCCCTGCCGACAAGCAGGGGCACTAAAATCGCACCTGCATACATGGCCAGCACATGCTGAAGGCCAAGAGAAAACACGGCAAACGATCTTTGTTTCAACATAGTCCCTCCTTGTATGTAAACTTTAGTAACATGATAGCGTGCTGATTTTTGGGTGTCATTGGGTACAGTAGCTGAAAAAGACAGGCGTTATTGCTGGAAGTGACGAAAAACGGTTTAGTTTGTAAGATTATGTGACAAATGCTAGCTGATCAGCCGCTGCATCCGTAAGGCCAGCCGCAAACGCATCGTCGTTTCAGGATCTTTTAAGCTTTTGCCCAGCAGATCCTCACATTTTTCAAGGCGGTAGATGACCGTATTGCGATGAACGTACAGGCGCTTTGCCGTCTCGGAGATTTGGCAGTGTGTTTCTAAATAGACGGACAGCGTATGAAGCAGGCTTTGATCCTCCTGCTGTTTTTCAGCGAGGCTTTGAAGCGTGGAACTGTAAAACTTCTTCAAATCCTCAACCGGAAGCAGGCGGAGAAGCTCGGGCACATCTTTCGCGTGATACACCTGGATAAACTCCGTGCTTCTTGACAAATGCCCAGAGTGCAGAGCATCAGAAGCCTCTGTGAATGCGTCGGGAACGTCAATGAGCTTTTGGCATATATTGCTGATGCCAAAGGACACCGTCCGCTTAAATTGAGCTCTGACCTGTGTTTGGAACTGCTCTAAAAAGCTGATCACCGAGGCGTGCATTTCATTCCAGCTGTCTGTCGCTTCTATCAGAATAATGCCGACATTTCCTTTTATAAAAAGGTGGGGCGGAAACGGGAAGGCTGATAATTCACCTTCAAGAAAGTCGAAGACACCGTCGGAGGCGAGCTGATTTTCTGTGAAGCTGATCGAATCGTTATTCCGGTCGAGTTTGCCGGCGATGCACATGTATTTTTGATCCCAGCGCAGCTTGAATTCCTTCGCCCGGTTTTTGATTTCATCGTCTGAAGAAAATGTGCGCTCAATAAAATTGCTGAAAAACTCATTGCGCGTACGGCGGCTGAATTGCTTCAGCGCATTTTCCTTCAGCAGTTCAAAGGATATCACGTTGGCCGCTTGCTCAATGGTGAGAATCAATCCTTTGTCGCCGGCCTGCACCATGTCCGGTATCAGCAGGAAGCCGCAGTTTTTTTCATGATTATAAATAGGAAGGACGGAATATGTTTTCTGATCGGAGATTGCGGAAAAACAAGTGAAAAACGGCCCGGATACGGTGTTCAGGACTCTTTTTAGCTTTTCGGTCTCAATTGAGATCTGATGGGACGCAGACAGCATTTTGGCATGCTGGTCCAGAAGCAGCACGGGTATCTGAAGCAGGTCTGAGACCTTTTTGAGGAGAGATTGCAGCCCTTTTCCGCTCATAATGTGGTTTGTGAATTTTTTGTGCGCGTAAATGGCTTGCTGAAGCTCGTTGGAACGCATATCGAGAATACGGCTGAGTGTTGCATTCACAATATCGCCGAGACGGATGTGTTCCGGAAGCTCAATGATCGGAAACGCGTATGAATCGGCCAGTTCGATGATTTCTTTCGGGATATCCTCCAAGTAGCGCTTTGTTTTAATGCCGAGACCCGCGCAGCCGCGTTTTGCCATTTGCCGAATCAATTCAGATAACTGGTCGGGGTGATCCTTCAGGTGATACGCGGTGGTGACGAGCAATTCATTCTTATGCAGGAAGTCTGCAATATCCGGTGCGTCCATCATATTGACATGCTGTACCTCTCTTTCCCCTCCTGCTTTTCCAGCGATTAAATGGGCGTTTTCAAAAGCCGGTATTCTCATCACATCAAAAATATTCATAGCGCATTCTCCTTTTCTATAAAAATATTGGTTAAGATGAATAATTTTCAATAGGAATTCTAGCGGTTTTGCTGATGTAATACGATTATAGTAGCAGTAAACTGTTGAAAATAGAATGGATTGTGTTACATAAACTGACATGAAAAATCGTCAACCTGACATGGGGGGATCGGTATGGCTTACGATATGGTGATAAAAGGTGCGAAGGCAGTTACGCCAGATGGTGTGAAGGAAGTTGATATCGCAGTTCAAAACGGTATCATTGCCGAGGTTGGTTCTGTCATTGAAACAAGCGGGGCAGAAATCATCCAAGCAGACGGAAAGTACGTGTTTCCCGGTGCGATAGACTGCCATGTTCATTTCAATGAACCGGGCAGAGAGGACTGGGAGGGAATTGAAACAGGTTCTCAAATGATGGCGGCAGGCGGCTGCACCACCTATTTTGATATGCCGCTCAATTGCATCCCATCAACCGTGACGGCAGAGCATCTACATGCAAAAGCTGAACTCGGAAGGCAAAAATCAGCCGTGGATTTTGCGCTATGGGGCGGACTTGTGCCCGGCCATATCGAGGACATCCGCCCGATGGCTGAAGCGGGAGCGATCGGATTTAAAGCATTTTTATCAAGATCAGGCACAGATGAGTTCCGCTCTGTTGATGAACGGACATTGCTCAAAGGCATGGCAGAAATCGCTGCAACAGGGAAAATCCTCGCTCTTCACGCGGAAAGCGACGCGATCACTAGTTATTTGCAGATGGTTTTGGCCAATCAAGGAAAGGTGGATGCGGATGCGTACGCCGCCTCCCGCCCGGAGGAAGCCGAAGCTGAAGCGGTATATCGCACCATTCAGTATGCGAGGGTGACAGGCTGCCCGGTTCATTTTGTTCATATCAGCACGGCGAAAGCGGTTCGGCTGATCAGAGAGGCGAAACGGGAAGGGCTCGATGTTTCAGTCGAAACATGCCCGCATTATGTCTTGTTCAGCCATGACGATTTACGGGAAAAGGGCTCTGTCGCAAAATGCGCGCCTCCGCTCCGGCCGCGAAAGTCGCAGGAAGCGCTGATCGAGGCGCTCATTGCGGGGCACATTGACATGGTTTCCTCAGACCATTCCCCTTGCCGTCCATCCTTGAAGCGGGAGGATAATCTATTTTTATCATGGGGCGGAATCAGCGGCGGGCAGTTTACTTTATTAGGGATGCTGGAACTCGCCCTTGAGCATCAGATTCCGTTTGAAACCATCGCTGAATGGACAGCGGCGGCACCTGCGCGACGATTCGGCCTTCAGAAAAAAGGGCGCCTTGAGGAGGGGTGTGATGCGGATTTTGTGCTTGTCAGCATGGAGCCGTACACTGTCACAAGAGAATCGATGTTTCAAAAGCATAAGCTAAGCCTTTACGAAGGACATACCTTTCCCTCCCGCATTTCGGCTACATACAGCAAAGGCCGGTGCGTGTACAGTGACGGGAAGAAAGCAAAAGAAGGCATTGACGGAGCGCTGGTCGTTCCTTCGTAAGCCCGGCGGATTTTACCGCCGGGTTTTTTTTGATTTCCGCCCTGCTTGTTTTTAAAATTTCATCAACGTGGTATCTTTTTATAAAAAGGAGTAAAACACATTGTATGATCAAATCTTGAACATATTAACGGCATCCTGGTCGCGCAAGACTAGTACAAAATGGACGGAAGAATGCCCGGCCAAAGGCCAGTGCGGCGTGACGGCTTTAGTCATCCAAGATGTTTACGGCGGTGACATTCTCAAAACAAAAACCGGCACAAGCTGGCATTTTTATAACCGAATAGAAGGGGAGATATATGATTTCACGAGGGGACAGTTTTCGGAGCCGGTCGTCTATCAGCATATCCCTTCTACCAGAAGTGAGGCATTTTCGGACACCAATGAACATCAATACCGGTATCTGAAAAGTGCATTCAGACAAAACATGGAGACGGAAAGAGAAAAACACCTGTGATAAACTAGAGTGAGAGGTGAAGGAATGTGATTTATATCGGACTGACGGGTTGGGGGGATCATGACAGCATCTATCCGCCTAAAACGGCGGGACCGCAAAAACTGCAGGCGTATTCCTCTCATTTTCCCATCGTTGAGCTGGACGCGAGCTTTTACGCGATACAGCCCGCCCGCAATAACGAGAGGTGGGTCAAAGAGACGCCGGAAACTTTTCAATTTATTATCAAAGCATATCAAGGGATGACGGGCCATCAGCGCGGCGATATTCCTTTTGAAACGAAGGAAGAGATGTTTGAAGCGTTTAAGCTGTCATTGACGCCGTATATAGAGCATGGAAAGCTTGCCATGGTGCTGTTCCAATTCCCGCCGTGGTTTGACTGCAAGAAAGAAAACGTCGCATATTTAAGATGGTGCAGGCAGCAGATGGGTGATATCCCGTGTGCGCTTGAATTCCGCAACAGGTCATGGTTTTCCCCGCCATTTTACGAGCAGACGCTTTCCTTTATGAAGGCGGAAGGCTGGATTCACAGCATATGTGACGAGCCGCAAATCGGCGAGGGCAGCATTCCGGCCGTCCTGAAAGCAACGGATGAAGAAAAAACGCTTGTCCGTTTTCACGGACGGAACAAGCAGGGCTGGATCAAACCTGACGGCGGGCAAAACTGGCGTGAAGTCAGATATTTATACCGCTATAATAAACAGGAGCTCAAAGATTGGAAAAACAATCTTCTGGAGCTGAAAAAGCAGTCGCGCAATCTGTACGTGCTCTTCAATAATAACTCAGGCGGAGACGCCGCCGACAACGGCCTTGAGATGCTTGAAATGCTAGATATACAATATACCGGGCTTGCTCCGAAGCAGCTTGACCTATTCAGCTAGAAAAGAGGTTTCAAGACACATGTCTTATCTTATTTTAATTATATTAGGATTTATCGCGGGAACGGTCGGCAGCCTGATCGGGCTTGGGGGAGGAATTATTATTGTGCCCGCAATGCTCTATTTAAGCACGATGACTCCGTTTTTCCATGACGTAACACCGCAGACTGCCATCGGCACGTCCCTTTTGGTGATTATATTTACGGGTCTGTCATCAACTCTGGCCTATATGAAATATAAAACCGTTGATTACAAAAGCGGGCTGATCTTTTTTATCGGTTCAGGTCCGGGAAGCATCATCGGCGCGTATTTGTCTAAACTCTTTAATGCGCATACGTTTTCCGTCTGGTTCGGACTTTTTATGATCTTGATTTCCATTACATTAATGCTGAAGGCGAAAGCAAAACCGGTCAATAAAGCGCATAAAGGCATGATCCGGACATATGAGGATGAATCGGGTGAGCTTTATACATATTCGTACCGTATGTTTACCGGTATCGCGATTGCCTTTTTCGTCGGCTTATTGGGCGGTCTTTTCGGCATTGGCGGCGGCTCTCTTATGGTTCCGGCCATGATGCTGTTATTTTTGTTCCCGCCGAAAGTGGCTGTGGCCACGTCAATGCTCATTATTTTCTTATCCTCCGTGACAGGTTCCGTGTCACATATCGCAGAGGGCCATGTCAATTGGCTTTATGCGCTGTGCCTTATTCCGGGCGCTTGGTTCGGCGGTAAAATGGGCGCGTGGGTCAACAAGCGGGTGCAGACGAAAACAATCGTGCTTTTCATGCGGATCGTCTTGATTTTGATCGGCTGTGAATTGATTTATCAAGGGATATTCAGCTAAAAGGTAGGAGAGATGGTATGTTAGAGAAGCTCCGTTTATATCATACGAATGATTTGCACAGCCATTTCGAAAATTGGCCGAAAATCGTACATTATATTGAGCAGAAGAAAAATGAGCATGAAAAAGACGGGGAGGAAACACTCGTTTTCGACATCGGCGACCATATGGACCGATTTCAAATGATAACGGAAGCGACCTTCGGCAAAGCGAATGTTGACTTGTTAAACCGTCTTGAGATTGATGCGGCCGCCGTCGGGAATAATGAAGGAATTACGCTGCCTCATGATGAACTGGCGGATTTATATACTCATGCCGCGTTTCCCGTCATCGTGTCCAACCTGTTTGACGCGGACGGACAGCGGCCGAAATGGGCCGAGCCATACGTGATCAAAACGCTGAAAAACGGGATGACCGCAGGCATACTCGGCGTCACAGTGCCGTATTATCCCGTCTATCAAAAGCTCGGCTGGACGGTGACGGATGCGGAAAAAAGCATTCAAGAATCACTTGACAATATCAAAGGCAAAGCGGATATCATCATTCTGCTTTCGCATTTAGGCTTGATCGATGACCGGGCCGCAGCGGAAAAATTCCCCGATATTGATGTCATTCTTGAATCGCATACACACCACCTTCTTGAGGACGGCCAGGACATAAACGGCGTATTGCTTGCCTGTGCGGAGAAATACGGGAACTATGTCGGCTGTGTCGAGCTGACGATCGAAAGTGAATCAAGAACCATTGTCAGCAAACAGGCATCTGTGCAGAAAATCGCTGATTGGCATGGTGAATCTGAAGATACGGCGGCTTATCTGAAAGAGAAAGAACGGGAAGCGGAAAACCTGCTTTCCGTACAAGTCGCCGATCTGAATGAAGAAGCCGGCGTGAAGTGGTTTGAAGAATCGCCCCTCCCGCTTCTTTTAGCCGAAGCGCTGAAAAGCTGGTGCGGCTGTGAAGTCAGCATGGTGAATTCAGGTGTTATTTTGGGGCCTTTAAGAAAGGGGCCTGTCACAAAGCTTGATCTGCACCGCATCTGCCCGCATCCGATCAATCCGGTCGCCGTGCGACTTTCAGGCAGAGAACTTCAAGAAACAATCAGCCAGGCTGCCTCTGAAAAAATGGAGCAGCTGCGGATTAAAGGCCTCGGCTTCCGCGGAGAAGTCATGGGCAGGATGGTATATGCCGGAGCAGAGGTGCAGACTGACATCCTTGAAGACGGGGTGACGCACCTCATCAATGTGAAAGTGAACGGAGAAGAGCTTGATCCGGACCGGATATACTCGGTTGCCGTTCTCGACATGTTCACACTCGGCAAGCTGTTCCCTGAGATCCGTGATTCGAAAGAAAAACAATACTTTATGCCGGAGTTTTTAAGAGATCTGCTTGCCTGGAAGCTTGCGCAGCAGCCGTAATGTCACGCCGGTCCATTTCTGCCGCGGGCACCTGAATGAAGGAAAGCGTGATTTTTTAAGAGCAAAAATAAATTACTATGTCCCCTCTTACAAGCATACATTGTGATATGTAAGGGGGGATTTTTCTTGCCTAGATACCGGAGCACTCTTCGCAAGAGAGGGCCTTTGCCTTTTCGGTATGTGCTTCTTCTGTCGTTTGCTTTTTTTATCATATCGACGGTCATCAGCCTTTGGATGATCAACTCCTCAATCAAACCGGTGCTGATGAACATCGGAGAAATGGAAACAAAACGGGTGGCGACAGAGGTCATTACGGAATCCATTGAAGAATACATGTCCCACAGCGACAATGTGAAAGATATGGTCGATATGAAAACGGATGAAAACGGAAAAGTCACAACGATGGATTTTAATACACAAGTGGTCAACAGCATGAAGGCGAAAGTGACAAAGCAGCTTCAGGCTCATCTGAAGGAAGCGGAGTCGAACAATAAGCAGCATGAAACAGAAAAAGGCGCCAAAACGGCCGATGCAATTATGATTAACATCCCTTTAGGGCAGGTCACGGGTAACAGCATTCTCGGGAATCTCGGGCCGAAAATCCCCGTGCGCTTTAACCTGATCGGCGATGCGTTAACTGACGTGAAAACAAAAATAAAGCCGTACGGCATCAACAATGCCCTGATTGATATCAGTATTTTCGTGGAGATTAAAGTGAAGGTGATTATTCCGTTTGCCAGCAAGACATCAGTCGTGACAAATAATATTCCGGTCTCCATTAAAGCCATTCAAGGAGAGGTGCCGCAGTTTTATAACGGAAGCGGCGGATCAGGTGTGACGCCTTCCGTTCAGCTGCCGAATGAAAAAAAGGAGAAAGACAAATAAAGACACACAGCCGCATTCTCTTCTGGCGGCTGTGTGTTTACTTTTTCCTGCGGATTTCTTTCCGTTCCCATGCCCTTAAATGAGGATACGGGTCAAAAGACCATTCCGACCTGCCGTTATCTTTATACATTCCGTAGTGAAGATGCGGCGGGAATTTTCCCGCAGTGCCGGGCGGGCCGTAGCCGGAGCTTCCGACAGAACCGATCACCTCACCGGGTTTGACGATCTGGCCTTTATGAATGCCTTTGGCAAAGCCGTTCAGGTGAGCGAAGTAGTGATACGTGTTATTGATATCCCTGATGCCGATTCTCCAGCCGCCGAAGCGGTTCCAGCCTTTCATCTCGACAATACCGTAGCAGGTCGATCTGACGGGGAGCCCGTAATGAGCGAATAGATCCGTTCCTTCGTGAATCCGGCGCCCGCCGAACCCCCGCGCGGCTCCCCAAGTGCTGCGGTAGCTGTAATCCGTTTTTACGGGAAGCGGAAAGGCGTGTTCTCCGAGGTCAAGGCGGCCGAATGTCTTGAACAGTGTCATGAATTCGGTGATAATGCCGACCGTCTGATCGCGGCGGTAATAATTCCAGAGGCCGATGCGGATATGGTCAAGATCCGTTCCGAATCCCGCTAAGTACTGTGCAAATGTATAAAGGATATCCTCATCATTGCTTACCTCGGCTTTTCCGTCACCGTCGCCGTCCAGGCCGATGCCGTCAAATACTTTAATACTGAGGGGCGCATCGTCCTTAGGATTTGGATTTTCAGGCCCGCTCCACAAATGATCCGGAATATAAATGCTGATGATTCCCGCTTTTTCAGGCAGATCCTTTCGGTTCGAGCGGACATTTTCTTCATATTGATCAACCGCTGCAAGCACATACCAAGGAATCTGCGTGACCGCCTCGGCTTTGCGGTACAATTGCATCCGTCCGTCGTAAACAGAAGCCGATTGTTCTTTTCCGCTAGCAGCCGGACAGAAAACGGATAAAAGGAGAAGAGCAGATAACAGAACTTTCACAACATGATCTCCTTTCAGGATTGAATACAAATAGTTTGCGGCAACAATCCGAGAAAATGTAAGTAATTCTCTTCCCTTGTCGAGAAATTTTTCCTATGTTAAAGTGACTATGAATAGAAATCCGCGAGTTTTATATCCATCGTGAAATAGAAATTTTTCGCACACAAACATGAATAAAGGGATAATGGAGATGATGGGGAAATGGCAAAGAAAGACGAGCATCTGAGAAAGCCGGAATGGCTCAAAATAAAGCTGAACACGAATGAAAACTATACGGGTCTCAAAAAATTAATGCGTGAAAATAATCTGCATACCGTATGTGAAGAAGCAAAATGTCCGAACATCCATGAATGCTGGGCTGTCAGACGTACGGCGACATTCATGATTCTCGGTTCCGTCTGTACGAGAGCATGCCGCTTCTGCGCTGTCAAAACGGGTCTGCCGACTGAGCTGGATCTGCAGGAGCCGGAACGCGTAGCTGATTCGGTTGCGCTGATGAACTTAAAGCACGCCGTCATCACGGCCGTGGCGCGTGATGATCAGAAAGACGGCGGAGCAGGCGTCTTTGCGGAAACGGTCCGGGCGATCCGCAGAAAAAGCCCGTTCACGACGATTGAAGTGCTGCCATCCGATATGGGCGGAAATTACGACAACCTGAAAACATTAATGGATACCCGTCCTGATATTCTGAACCACAACATTGAAACCGTGCGCCGCCTGACACCGAGAGTCCGCGCCCGTGCAACATATGACCGTTCTTTAGAATTCTTGCGCCGTGCGAAAGAAATGCAGCCTGACATCCCGACGAAATCAAGCATTATGATCGGTCTCGGCGAAACGAAGGAAGAAATTATTGAAGTGATGGACGACCTGCTTGCGAACAATGTCGACATCATGGCGATCGGCCAATACTTACAGCCATCCAAAAAACATTTAAAAGTTCAAAAATATTATCATCCGGACGAATTTGCCGAGCTGAAAGAAATCGCGATGCAAAAAGGCTTCAGCCACTGTGAAGCAGGCCCGCTTGTCCGTTCTTCCTATCATGCGGATGAACAAGTAAACGAAGCATCTAAAAAACGCCAGGCCCAAGCATAATATAAACCGAAAAAACCCAAAACGCCGCAGGTTTTGGGTTTTTTGTGATGGAGCCGTTTCAGCCGAAAAAAAAGTCATTCTTGAATAAGGACCGTCTGAACCGCTAAACTGGATATAAAAGGGAAAAATCTTCTCCGCAATCCGAAGCGTCTCATTTTGCAATTGATGCACAGAAGTCAATGAATTATGATAGTAAAGAGTGATAAAAGAGGTGAAGACATGATTCTTATTCAAAATGCCGAGTTTGAACTCGTACACGATTTTAAAAACGGCTTTAATGAAGAAGCGTTCAAAGCCCGCTATTCGGACATATTAAATAAATATGATTACATTGTGGGAGACTGGGGATACAGTCAGCTGCGGCTCAAAGGCTTCTTTGATGACCAGAATCAAAAAGCAACCTTTGAAACGAAAATCAGCACATTGGACGAATACATTTACGAATACTGCAATTTCGGCTGCGCGTATTTTGTTCTTAAACGAATCAGAAAATAATTGATGCAGAAGGGGATGCTGTCACGTGTATTTTGTTGACAGAAATAATATCGAACAAACACTCCGTTTTTTTGAGAATCAGCTGGCGCTGTTTGACAGCACGCCGGCTTGGCAGAGCGAGATCGAAAAAAGAGCGCTTGAGCGGATCAGCCATCTTATGATCGAATGCATTCTCGATGTCGGAAATGATATGATTGACGGCTTTATCATGCGCGATCCGGGAAGTTATGACGACATCATGGATATTCTGACGGACGAAAAGGTGGTAGCTGAGGAAGAAGGAAATAAGCTGAAGCAATTGATCTCTTCCAGAAAGCAGCTTGTTCAGGAATATCAGCACGCCGATCATCAGGAGCTGTTTACGCTGATCTCGTCAACCAGAGACGTGCTGAAAGCCTTTCCGGCCCGCGTAAGAACCTACCTTGAAACAGAGTTAGGCCCTGTTTCCGCATTTAAATAACAACAAGTGAGAAAATCCACAGGAGTGTTGAGTATGAAGGATTATAAAGGATATTTGATTGATTTGGACGGCACAATGTACAACGGGACGGAAAAAATCGAAGAAGCGTGTGAATTCGTGAGAACGCTTAAAGCGCGCGGCATTCCGTATTTATTCGTGACGAACAATTCCTCCCGGACGCCGAAGCAGGTGGCGGACAAGCTGATGAGCTTTGACATTCCGGCCTCTGAAGAACAGGTCTTCACAACAAGCATGGCGACTGCGCAGCATATCGCCCAGCAGAAAAAAGATGCGTCGGTGTATGTGATCGGCGAAGAAGGCATCCGCCAGGCCATCGAAGAAAACGGGCTGAGCTTCGGAGAAGAAAACGCGGACTTTGTCGTTGTGGGAATTGACCGCGGCATTACATATGAAAAATTGGCCACGGGATGTCTTGCGATCAGAAACGGCGCCCGGTTTATTTCAACAAACGGCGACGTCGCCATTCCGACTGAAAGAGGGCTTTTGCCGGGGAACGGCTCACTGACATCCGTTTTGACGGTGTCGACAGGCGTCGAGCCTGTCTTTATCGGCAAGCCGGAATCCATTATTATGGAACAGGCGATGCGGGTGCTCGGAACGGATATTTCCGAAACACTCATGGTCGGCGATAACTATGCAACGGATATTATGGCCGGCATCAATGCGGGCATGGATACGCTGCTCGTTCATACCGGAGTGACAAAGCGTGAGCATATGGCCGGTTACGATCAGAAGCCGACATATGCGATTGACTCTTTAACTGAATGGATTGAACATCTATAAAAAAGGGACGGCCATGACGGCCGTCCTTATTCTGTATTTCTGGCGCTGTGGGCAAGCCGGCTTGAAGCCGCTGCTGCGATTGCGCCGACGATATCATCAAGAAACGTATGGCATTCGCCCGTTGATTTATCATTTAACCGCCCGAGAATGCCGGGTTTTTCTTTGTCAATATAACCGTAATTCGTAAAGCCGATCGAGCCGTATATATTCACGATAGAGAAGGCGAGCACCTCGTCAACCCCATACAGTGATTCATCAATCGCCAAAATGGTCTGAAGCGGTTCAGACAGCTTTTTTTGTTCGGCGAGCACATCTAATTCTATTCCCGTTAATATGGCGTTTTGCACCTCGCGTTTCGCGATGACGCGGTCCACATTGTGCCTGCATACCTCCATCGTCAAATCAGGATGATATTTTTTCTGAAGGAAATACACAAGCTCGGCAATATCGTCCGTCTCAACTCCCCGTTCTTGTAAACGCGCTCTGGCGACAGCTTCCACCTGATTCAGTTGTTCCTTTTCTGACATTTGCTTCACCCAATCTTTTTTTACTAGTTTATACAACATCCTTCCGATGTGTACGATGTTTCTCCTCTTCATTCAAAGGAATACAATATGTATTCATAATTCCGCCGGCGTATGACTACGATGTGAATAGCTCTAATTTTTCAGGCAGGTGATTATGATGAAAAGCATCATTAAAGAAAAATACGGCATCCATGTCAGACAGCTTTCCGTTTATCTGAAATACCAATGCTTCCAGACGCCTAATTCCTTCTTCCTTATTATTCCCGTCTCCGGCTTTTCGCAATCAGAGCTGACGGAGCTTTATTACATGAGTCAGTATTTACAAGAACAAAGTGACCCATACGTTTCAGTGTTTATCTTTACGAAGGAAGGAGAACTGACCTTTGAGGACGAAGGCAAAACATATGCGCTCTTAAAAGCGCCGATTCCCGTCTCAAACCGGTCGTTTTCTGTCGGAGGGGAGCTTGCTGAATTCCACAGAAAAGGGCGGGGTTTTCCTTATGAAGTGAAAGAAGCGGGCAGAATCGGCCAATGGAAGGACTTATGGGGAAAACGGGTGGATCAGCTGGAATCATTTTGGATGCAGAAAATTCATATGTCTCCGCTTGAACCGTTCGAAAAGAAAATGATCGAAGCATTTCCTTATTATTCAGGCTTAGCGGAAAATGCCATTCAATATTTAGTGGATACGGAGCTGGATGACAATCCCGGCGCGGAAGACTCGGGGACGATCTGCCATCAGCGGATGGAACGGGATACCTGGTCGGAGGAATCATTGATCCGCATTCCGGGAGATTGGGTATTCGACCATGCAGCCCGTGATATTGCGGAATTTATGCGCAGTACGTATTTGTCTCATCGTGACGACTTGCTCAATGACGGGTTTTTGTTTTTGCAGGAATATGAGCAAGTTACGCCGTTATCCTCCTTTTCTAAACGCCTGTTTTACAGCCGCCTGCTGTTTCCGCTCCATTTTTTCGAGACGGTGGAGAGCTATTACATCTCTCATGAGTCTGAAAAGCATTTTTACGAAGAGCAGCTGGACTACATTCTTGCCGACTGCACCCGTTATGAACAGTTTTTGCAGACATGTCACGACATGCTGAATGTCAGAGCGGCGCAGGTGTTTGTCCCGCCTGTCGCCTGGCTCGGAAAAGGAAGCATGTCGTAAGAAAATATAACGCAAAAATATTTAGAAAATAGGGAATCTTGTCATATCAGTGTGTTAAGCGTTTTCATGACTGTGAAATCAATATTCAGCCGCTTGTCAAAACAAAAGCGGGCTTATATAATATTTGTAACTTAAATGTCTGTGAAGGGTTAACAATTGTCCTTTTCAAGTGGACAAAAGGAAGAAAGGTGGAGTTTCTCTTTGGATACAATTCGTATTGGACTGTTAGGACTGGGGACCGTGGGAAGCGGTGTCGTCAAAATTATACAAGATCATCAGGATAAGCTTATGCACCAGGTCGGCTGTCCGGTGACGATTAAAAAAGTGCTAGTTAAAGATATTGATAAAAAACGAGATGCAGACCTGCCGAAAGAAGTGCTGACGACGGAGGTCTATGATGTGATCGATGACCCTGAGGTCGACGTGATTATTGAAGTCATCGGCGGTGTCGAACAGACGAAGCAATACCTGCTCGACGCCTTGAAAGCGAAAAAACATGTCGTGACGGCGAATAAAGATCTGATCGCTGTGTACGGCTCAGAGCTTTTAGCCGCCGCAAAGGAAAATGGCTGTGACTTGTATTATGAAGCGAGTGTCGCCGGCGGAATTCCGATTTTACGTACGCTCGAAGACGGGCTTTCCTCTGACCGGATCACAAAAATGATGGGAATCGTCAACGGAACGACGAACTTCATCTTAACGAAAATGATTAAAGAAAAAAGCCCGTATGAAGAAGTGCTGAAGGAAGCGCAGGATCTCGGATTCGCGGAAGCGGACCCGACCGCCGATGTAGAAGGACTCGATGCCGCACGCAAGATGGCGATTTTAGCCCGTCTCGGTTTCTCTATGAATGTCGACTTGGACGATGTCAAAGTAAAAGGGATTTCCCGCATTACGGATGAAGACATCAGCTTCAGCAAACGGCTCGGCTACACAATGAAGCTGATCGGCATCGCCCAGCGTGATGACAATAAAATCGAGGTCAGCGTTCAGCCGACACTGCTCCCTGATCATCATCCGCTCGCTGCGGTGCATAACGAGTTTAATGCCGTTTACGTATACGGAGAAGCTGTCGGCGAAACGATGTTTTACGGTCCCGGCGCCGGAAGCATGCCGACTGCGACATCAGTCGTTTCCGATCTGGTCGCGGTTATGAAAAACATGCGTCTCGGCGTAAACGGAAACAGCTTTGTCGCCCCGCAGTATGAAAGAAATCTGAAGCAGCCGTCAGATATCTACGCCCAGCAGTTTTTAAGAATTCACGTCAAAGACCAGGTCGGCTCTTTTTCAATAATCACATCCGCTTTCTCAGAGCGCGGCGTAAGCTTTGAAAAAATTCTGCAGCTGCCGATTAAAGGCCACGATGATCTTGCGGAAATCGTGATTGTCACGCATCATACATCAGAAGAAGATTTCAGCGACATTCTGCAAAACTTAAATGATCTCGAAGTCGTACAGGAAGTAAAAAGCACATATCGCGTAGAAGGGAACGGTTGGAGCTAATGTGGAAAGGACTCATCCATCAATATAAAGAATTTCTGCCGGTGACGGAACAAACGCCGGCCCTGACATTGCATGAAGGAAATACGCCGCTGATTCATCTTCCGAAGCTTTCCGAAAAGCTCGGAATTGAGCTGCATGTGAAAACGGAGGGCATTAATCCGACGGGATCTTTTAAAGATCGCGGCATGGTGATGGCGGTCGCCAAAGCGAAAGAAGAAGGCAATGATACCATCATGTGCGCTTCAACAGGCAACACATCCGCGGCGGCTGCGGCATACGCGGCGAGAGCAGGCATGAAATGCATCGTCATCATTCCGGACGGAAAAATCGCCTTCGGAAAGCTTGCGCAGGCCGTCATGTACGGAGCGGAAATCATCGCAATTGACGGAAACTTTGACGACGCGCTGGCCATCGTCCGGTCGATTTGTGAAAAATCTCCGATTGCATTAGTGAATTCGGTAAACCCTTACCGGATTGAAGGGCAGAAAACAGCGGCCTTTGAAGTATGCGAACAGCTCGGCGGAGCGCCGGACATTCTGGCGATCCCGGTAGGAAACGCCGGGAATATTACGGCCTACTGGAAAGGGTTCAAAGAATACCATGAGAAAAACGGCACCGGACTTCCGAAGATGCGCGGTTTTGAGGCGGAAGGTTCTGCGGCCATCGTTCGCGGCGAGGTCATTAAAAATCCCGAAACCGTTGCGACGGCAATCCGGATCGGGAACCCTGCCAGCTGGGACAAAGCCGTGCTTGCAGCGGAAGAGTCAGCCGGAAAAATTGATGAAGTCACAGATGGAGAAATCCTTCACGCTTATCAGCTGATTGCCCGTGAAGAAGGCGTATTTGCCGAGCCAGGCTCCTGTGCATCCATCGCCGGTGTTTTAAAACAGGTGAAATCCGGTGAAATTCCAAAAGGAAGCAAGGTTGTCGCAGTCTTGACCGGAAACGGCCTGAAAGATCCGAACACGGCTGTAGACGTATCTGAGATAAAACCGATCACGCTGCCGACAGATGAAGACAGTATTCTCGAATACTTACATGGAGCGGCGCGTGTATGAATGAGGCGGAGATGCTGTTTTCCATTACGGTTCCGGGAAGCACCGCCAACTTAGGACCGGGCTTTGATTCCGTCGGGATGGCGCTCAGCAGATATTTGAAGCTTTCGGTTTTCCGAAATGATGAATGGACGTTTTCGGCGGAGACGGAAACTGTCGCGGGCATCCCTCAAGGAACGGACAACCTCATCTATCAAGTCGCCAAACGGACGGCTGACCGCTACCAGAAAGAGCTGCCGCCCGCGCATGTCAAGGTGTGGAGTGACATCCCCCTTGCGCGGGGCCTCGGCAGCAGCGCAGCCGCTATCGTCGCCGCCATTGAGCTTGCTGATGAGTTATGCGGCCTGCAGCTGCCGGAAAGCGACAAGCTGCACTTAGCCAGTCTTGAAGAAGGGCACCCTGACAATGCCGCCGCTTCTCTCGCAGGAGGGCTTGTGATCGGCCTTCATGAAGAAGATGAAACACATATCGTGCGTACTGCCGAAGCGGATATCGACGTTGTTGCGGTTATTCCGTTTTACGAAGTTCTGACCAGGGACGCAAGAGACGTGCTCCCGAAAGAACTGCCGTACCGCGGCGCCGTTAAAGCAAGCGCCGTCAGCAACCTTCTTGTTGCTGCGATCATGTCAAATGACTGGGCGCTCGCGGGGAAAATGATGAGAAAAGACATGCTGCATCAGCCGTACCGCGCCATGCTTGTTCCTGAGCTTTCGAAGGTGGAGCATGCGGCAGAAATGAAAGGCGCGTATGGGACGGCGCTGAGCGGAGCGGGCCCGACGATTCTTGTCCTGACTGCAAAAGGAAAAGGAGAAGAGCTGAGAAGCCACCTTTCTCAGCATTTTCCGCACTGTGAGATTGCGTCGCTTACCGTCCCGTCAGAAGGAAGCGTAATCGAACGGAATCCTTTAAAACAAATGAAAAGTGTATAATGGTAAAAAGCGTGCTTCCCATCAGAGAAGGACGCTTTCTTTTTCTGGAGAAGGATTTTTATTTAGGGAAGCGAAATAAAAGAGAAAAGGAGGAGAAACGATTGAAAAAACTTATAACCGAGGAGGACATTGCGTCTCTCGTATCTGTGACAGATCCCCAATACGCCCCTGACGGCAGACGGGCCGCATACGTCCGGACAACAGTCAATGATAAACGGGACTCTTATTCCTCAGCCATTATGGTATACGACACAGAATCCGGCACCTCAAAACCGTGGACATTCGGAAGCGGTAAAAATACAAGCCCGCGGTGGTCGCCTGACGGACGGCGCCTTGCTTTTATTTCTGACAGGGAGGATGGTGTCCCTCAGCTGTACATCGTAGACACTGCCGGGGGAGAGGCGGAAAAGGCGTCTGATATCCCTTGGGGCGTGTCAGATCCGATATGGGCTCCCGACGGCAGATCCGTGCTTGTGTCCGTCAGCCTGACATCAGCAGAACGCGCCGATGAGAAAGAAAAAAAGAAGCATGACGAATATGAGCCAATTGACATTCAGTCATTAACATATAAACGCGACGGGAAGGGCCTGCTTAACGGCAGCCGGACACAGCTTGTGCTGATTTATCTTGAAACGGGGGAGGTTCAGCAGCTGACAGACCATGAAGCGGATCATGATGATGCGGCATTTTCACCGGATGGCAAGCAGATTGCGTTTACCGCCAATTTATGCGAGCCCGGTGACGCCGGAAAGCCGAGCGATGTCTACCTGATGAATCTCGCAGACGGCGATCTCAAACAGATTACGCCGCACAGCGGTTCTTTCGGCTCCTGCGTGTTTTCACCGGATGGTTCTTATATCGCGATGCTTGGCCATGAGAATGAATTTCGCAACGCAACCTTAGAAAAGGCGTGGCTGTACGATGTGAAAAATGAGCGGCTGTCCTGCTTAACCGACATGCTGGATGTTCATTTGAGCGATGCGCTTATTGCCGATTCTCTCATAGGAGGAGTGACGCCCCGGCCGGTTTGGACAAATGACGGGCAGGGATTTTACGTCCTCGGGAGCGAGCAGGGAAGCACCGGTATTTATTATATCTCGATTGACGGCCTCGTATATCCGATCCGATTAGAAGAAGAGTATGTGAACGGTTTTGCTTTTCATCCCGATCAGAAAAGCTGTATCGCCGTAATTGCCAAACCCGCCCGGCCTTCTGAGCTTTACAGCATTTCATTTGAAAACGGTAAAGAGAAGCAATTGACAAACAACAATGATTGTTTTGTAGAGGAACGCATCATATCCGTGCCGGAGAAGCTGCAATATGAAACGAAAGACGGACTGACGGTGCACGGCTGGTTTTTAAAGCCCGCGGCTTTTGAAGAAGATCAAACTTATCCGCTCATTCTATACATACACGGCGGGCCTCACATGATGTACGGGCATACGTATTTTCATGAATTCCAAGTGCTGGCCGCGCAAGGATATGCTGTCGTCTATGTCAACCCGAGGGGAAGCCATGGCTATGGACAGGATTTCGTCAATCGTGTCAGAGGCGATTACGGAGGCGGCGATTACCGTGATGTCATGCAGGCGGTGGATGAAGCCATTCAGGCGTATCCGTTTATTGACAGCGGCCGTCTCGGCGTGACGGGCGGAAGCTACGGAGGGTTTATGACGAATTGGATTGTCGGGCAGACCGGCCGTTTTAAAGCAGCCGTCACGCAGCGCTCCATTTCAAATTGGTTCAGTTTCCACGGTGTCAGCGATATCGGCTTCTTTTTTACCGACTGGCAGCTTGGCCATGATCTGTTTGAGGAAGCGGATAAGCTTTGGGACCGTTCACCTGTAAAATATGCGTCCCGCGTTTCAACGCCGCTTCTCATCCTGCACGGCGAGCGTGATGACCGCTGTCCGATAGAACAGGCTGAGCAGCTCTTTATCGCATTGAAGAAGCTGAACAAAACGACGGCGTTCATCCGATTTCCGAAAGCCACGCATGAGCTGTCGAGAAGCGGCCATCCGGAACAGCGGATCAAGCGCATCCGTTATATTTGTTCATGGTTTAATGACTATCTGCAAAAATAAAATAAAAAACCAGGCTGTCATCAGCCTGGTTTTGTTATTAAAATACTTGTTCTACTTCAACGACACCCGGCACTTCTTCAAGAAGGGCGCGTTCAATTCCGGCTTTCAGCGTAATCGTTGAACTTGGGCAGCTGCCGCATGCGCCAAGGAGACGAAGCTTTACAATGCCTTCGTCAACGTCGACAAGCTCACAGTCACCGCCGTCACGAAGCAGAAACGGGCGTAATTTATCCAATACTTCCTGTACTTGCTCTTTCATTTCAACCTCAGTCATGAGATTCGCTCCTTTCATATGCATAAAACCATTATATTCACAGTAACGGTAAAAATCTAATGTTTGGTTTGCAATGCTGCTTTCTTCATTATAGCATATTTAAACTTGAACATAAAAACCGTTTTTTATACAAAAGCTGCCCCGTCCTTTGTATACTGGTGGAAAGGGGATGATAAACATGACAAAGCCGGTGACGCTCAGTGTTTACGGCGCTGAAACGCTCTGCGCAAGCTGCGTAAATATGCCGAGCGCCAAAGATACATTTGAATGGCTGGAGGCGGCGCTGAAACGGAAATATCCGGAGCAGCCTTTTAATATGCAGTATATTGATATTGACACACCGCCTCAGCAAAAGGAGACAAAAGAGCTTGCGGAGCGAATCAGAAACGATGAATTTTTCTATCCGCTTGTGCTGGTCGAAGATGTCATTGTAGGAGAAGGGAATCCGCATTTAAAAGATATATATGAAGAAATGGAAAAGCGCGGCTATGTGGCGGGCTTATAAAAACGGCCGCTGATCGCAATCAGCGGCTTTTTTCTTATCAGCCGTTATGATGCTTGTACATCCATAAAAGACCTGATTTTAACAGGCGCGGCACACGCCCGATCAGCGGACGGTCGTTGACAAGACCGAAACCCGCTTTTTTTCCGAGTGAACCGAGAACGCCTTTCAGCTTAAATTGCGGCATTGTTTCCGGCAGCTCTTCATTGTTCCAGCGTTTCAGGAGGATCTGCACAATTTGTTCCGCTTGCGCTTCAGCAAGCTGGGCGCTCGGCGCATGCGGAAGGCTTGCGCAATCACCGACGACGTAAACATGTTCATCGCCCGGAAGGTTATGGTGCGGTGTCAAAACAATGCGGCCTTGCGGATCTTTTTCAGCGTCCAGTTCTCTGACGGCTCTATTCGGCTGAATTCCCGCCGTCCACACGATGGCATCGGCCGGTATTCCTTCATCATGATTATAAACGATGCCGTCTTCCACTTTTGTAATATTCGCATTATTGATAATGGTGACGCCGTGCTCTTCGAACCACTTCTGAACGTACTTGCTGAGCCTTTTCGGAAAGCTTGATAAAATCAGATCGCCCCGGTCAAATAACATAATCTTCAGATCGTCACGGCTCTCTCTTAATTCACTGGCAAGCTCCACGCCGCTTAATCCCGCTCCGACGATAGCGACAGATGCATTGGCGCCGAGGTTGTTCAGCTTTTGATAGGCTTCGCGTGACTGATCAATGGTTTGAATGCTGTAAGTATGTTCCGGCGCGCCGGGCACGTTATGATACTTATCCTCGCAGCCCAGTCCGATCACCGCGTCATCGTAAGAAATCGGTTCGCGGTCATGAAACAGAACTTGTTTGTTTTTCGTGTCGATGGAAGCCACCTCACCGTATTGAACATCCAGATTCGGATGCTCTGGAAAGGACACTCTGATATGATGATCAGAAATCGTGCCGGCAGCGAGCGCATAATACTCTGTTTTTAAGCAGTGATACGGGTTTCTGTCAATCAGCGTGATGGATGTATCTGACGGAAGCTGGTTCGGCAATAAACGGTGCAGCACCCGCATGTTTCCGTAACCCCCGCCGATCAAGACCAATTTTTTCATAATGATTCCCCTTTTGCCCGAAAAATATGGTAGTCAATGTTGTTACAAAATAACGAACTATGTAAAATAACATCTAGAATTATATCGAATTTGATCTAAAACCACAATAATAGTTTTAAAATAACCTACAAATTGACCAGAAAACGCGTAATAGTAAAACCTTTAACCTGAATTAATATGTTACGATAACATTGAGCGTGAAACCGGATCTTTGACGAATAGAGGAAATTCCGTTAGGATAAGGTACATATGTGAGGTGAAACCGCATGAATCCGATGATTGAATTCTGTGTCAGCAATTTAGCGCGCGGTTCCCAGGAAGCACTTGAGATCTTAGAGAAGGACCCGAACTTGGACGTGCTTGAATACGGCTGTTTAAGCTATTGCGGGAAATGCATGGAGTCCCTGTTCGCCCTGGTTAACGGCGAAGTGGTCACGGGAGGCACGCCTGCTGAACTGGTTGACAACATATATACATTCATAGAAGAAAATCCGATGTTTTAATCAGAGGCTCCGAACGGGCCTCTTTTTTTATGCGCCCCGGGATTTGGCAAAATAAAAAATTTGTAGACAGCAAAAATAAATATTGTTATCTTAATAAAGACTTTTTTTAAATAAAATTTTAGAGGTGGATTCATTGAATATCGTTTGGGGGCTGCTCGGGGCAGTTGCTATATTAGCCATTGCTTTTTTGTTATCAGAGAAGAAAAGCAAAATTAAACTGCGAACCGTCATTGTCGGTTTATGTTTACAAATGGCCTTCGGATTCATCGTATTAAAGTGGGACGCCGGCCGGGCCGTATTTTTATGGTTCTCAAGCCGTGTGCAGCTTCTCATTGATTATGCGAACGAAGGCATCAGCTTTATTTTTGGCCCGCTGTTAAAAGTGGGCAGCAGCCCGGCTTTCGCGCTGAGTGTTCTGCCGGTCATTATCTTTTTCTCAGCGCTGATTGCCGTTTTGTATCACCTGAAAATCATGCAGCTTATTTTTCGCGTCATCGGAGGCGGACTGTCAAAGCTTCTTGGGACAAGCAGAACAGAATCGCTTGCGGCGGCTGCGAATATTTTTGTCGGACAGTCTGAATCACCGCTTGCTATTAAACCGCTGATTGCGGGATTGACCCGTTCCGAGCTGTTT
Organism: Bacillus siamensis; assembly: GCF_051628075.1. NCBI lineage: Bacteria > Bacillati > Bacillota > Bacilli > Caryophanales > Bacillaceae > Bacillus > Bacillus siamensis. The sequence goes on along the minus strand of NZ_CP155579.1, from coordinate 3,061,578 downwards.
ACGATTATGACGAGCGGCCTTTCGGCTGTAGCGGGTTCGACGCTTTTCGGATACGCCCTGTTAGGCATTCCGATCGAGTACTTGCTGGCGGCCAGCTTCATGGCGGCTCCTGCCGGTCTCGTGTTCGGAAAAATATTAATACCGGAAACAGAAAAAACGCAGACGGTTAAAGGTGACTTTAATATGGACGAAGAAGGCGAAGGCGCCGCTAATGTGATTGATGCTGCGGCAAAAGGCGCGTCCACCGGCCTTCAAATTGCGTTAAACGTCGGCGCCATGCTGCTTGCGTTTGTCGCGCTCATCGCCGTAGTGAACGGAATTCTCGGCGGAATCGGCGGCTGGTTCGGTTTCAAACATATTACATTAGAATCCATTCTCGGTTACGTGTTTTCACCGATCGCATTTGTTATCGGAGTTCCTTGGCATGAAGCGCTCGGAGCGGGAAGCTATATCGGACAAAAGCTTGTGCTGAATGAGTTTGTCGCTTATTCCAACTTCGGTCCCCATATTGCGGACTTTTCTAAAAAAACGTCTACGATTATCAGCTTTGCGCTGTGCGGATTCGCCAACTTCTCTTCCATTGCGATCATGCTCGGCACATTGGGCGGTTTGGCCCCAAGCCGCCGTTCGGACATCGCGCGCCTTGGGTTAAGAGCGGTTATTGCGGGAACACTCGCTAACCTTCTCAGCGCGGCGATTGCCGGCATGTTTATTTAGTAAACGATAAAAGCTCCCTGCATATGCAGGGAGCTTTTATGTATGAAAAACGGGGGATATTTGTATTGTGTCCGAGGGGAAGAGCTTTTATACTAAGTAAAAGAAAAAAAGTTGGAGGCCGATATGAATTCATTCCGTTTTACCAAGATGCACGGTCTTGGAAACAGTTATATATATGTAAATCAATTCGAAGAAAAGCTGCCGGAAGAACGGCTGGCTGAGATTGCCGTTAAAGTGTCCAGCATTCACACCGGCATCGGCTCTGACGGCATGATCCTCATCTGTCCGTCAGAAAAAGCGCCCGTCAAAATGCGGATTTTTAATAATGACGGTTCAGAAGGAAAAAATTGCGGCAACGGCCTTCGCTGTGTGGCAAAGTATGCATACGAACATAAGCTGACAGAAGAAACGTCCTTTTTCATTGAAACGCTCTCAGGTCTTGTAAAAGCAGACATTACGGAGGACAACGGGATTGTGCGTGAAGTCGCCGTTGATATGGGCGAACCCCGCCTGACCAAAAAAGAGCTGCCGATGCTCGGCAATGAAGATGAACGGACGATCGATGAAACCTTTGTCTTCGGAGAGACGGAGCTTTCAGGAACTGCCGTATCAATGGGAAACCCCCATATTGTCTTTCCGGTTGAAGATATCAGTCAAGCGCCTCTTACAATGCTGGGCCCCATCATTGAAAAAGACCCGAGATTCCCGGAAGGCGTCAATGTCGAGTTTGTGGAAACCGTCAGCGCGGATGAACTTCATTTCCGTGTATGGGAACGCGGCTCCGGCATTACACAGGCTTGCGGAACAGGCGCCTGTGCGGCGGCTGTCGCATCCGTATTGAACGGTGTTTCTGAACGAAACCGGGATATCACTGTTCATTTGGCGGGAGGCGACCTTGTGATTAATTGGCAGGACAATGGGCACGTGCTGATGACAGGTCCCGCCGAAACCGTATGCAGCGGCGTCTATTATTTGTAAACAGCTCGTTTGAGAAATACGCTTCTCAAGGTTTATAATAGATATCAGTATTCGTTTTTAAAAAAGGAGGTCTACCTATGAGTGTTCCAGTAACCATCACTGAAGCAGCAGCTTTGCATATAAAAGATATGATGAAAGAGCATGAAGAAGAAAACGCGTTCCTCCGTGTGGGCGTTAAAGGCGGCGGTTGCAGCGGCCTGTCTTACGGAATGGGATTTGAGCATGAAAAAGGCGAAAAAGACCGCATGTTTGAACAGCACGGAATTACCGTTTTGGTTGACAGCGAAAGTCTTGATATTATGAACGGCACGATCATTGACTTCAAGCAGTCCATGATGGGCGGCGGTTTCACCATTGACAACCCGAATGCCATCGCTTCCTGCGGCTGCGGATCTTCTTTCCGCACGGCCAAAAACGCCGGTTCGCCGGAAGAGTGCTAGGGCTCAACCCGCTGGTATATCAACGTTTTTCTACTCGATCCTATTTCCGAGATATGAATCGATCATCTAATCGGAAACTGAATCGGAGGATTACGGATTGCAGTGAAAAATCCGCGATTAATCGTTATTATTCGGAATAAAAACAACCCTGTTTTACGGTTGTTAGGATTGTTGATGACGCTTTTCTTAGCGATGTAACTTAAACCATCGTTAAGGGAGGCGTTTTTATTATGGCGTTAAATAAGAAACGACGAAGAGTTACGAATGTTTCGGCGGACAAAAAAGACTACCCGCGGTTACTACTTAGCGAAGCATTAGAGATCGCTTTGGCTGGTAAAAGAACGGAAGGACTTCGCGAAAGAACGCTCACAGATTATAGAAAGATGTGGCGGTATTTTACCGAATGGCTTAACGACAACTACGAAGTTACATATATCGATGAGATCACCACGGAGATTTTAAGGAACTATATTAACTACATGAAATACGACAAGCCGCGGTATCACGGGCACAAGTATATAAAATCAGACGATAATAAAGTCGGACTTTCAGATACGACGATAAATATTAATTTGCGGACAATTAAAGCGCTGTTTAATTATCTTGACCGCGAAGAGTTGATCGAGGTAAATCCGGCTTCACGCGTTAAGCTGCTCCGGCAGGACATCGATCTTACAAACTGTTTTACTGATGATGAAATTAAAGACATATTGCGGCAACCGAATTTACGGGATTATGTGGGCTTTCGTGATTACTGCGCTATGAATTGTTTGCTAGATTCCGGGCTTCGCATCGAGGAGTTGTTGAGTCTACGCGAAAAGGATATAGATTTTTCAAGCCGATTCATAACGATTAACGCCGATGTTAGTAAAAACAGAAAGCATCGGTTAGTGCCTATATCTGCTCATTGCGTAAAGCTTTTGCTACAGCTTATCACAGAAAATAAATCACACTTTACGACTGATCGTATTTTTCTATCCAGTTATGGCGAGCCCTTGGGCGCAAATCATTTTAATAAGAGGCTGAAGTATTATGCGGAAAAAGCCGGTGTAAAAGATAAGAAGGTTACTGCGCACGTATACCGTCATACTTGGGCTAAAACGATGATACTAAACGGCTGTGATCCGTTCACGTTACAGAAGATCGGAGGATGGTCGGACATTAGAACAATGCGTCGTTATATACAAATGGATACGAGAGCAATGAGAAGAAGCCACGACGACTTTTCACCGCTGACGACAATTAGAAAGAAAAAAGCCTAAAAACAAAAAAAAGAACGCCATCCACCGGAAATAAATCCGATAGATAGAACGTCCTACCCTACGTCTATCTTATCGAAAATAAGCGTACTTGTCAACGCTTATTTAAGTGCGCCCATTTTCCGACGGACCGGCGTCTCTTATCGAGGAGAGAGCCGAATGTACACGAAAGAAGCCTCTAAAATAGCGTCGTTCCGTTCAGTGGACGAGCTTAACGGCGCCATCCGCACGCACATATACCGCAATAAATCAGATCTAACGCCTGCCGCAATTGAGGTTCTAAAGGTGTTGTCTCGTCATGCCGTCAAAACGCCGGGCGTGGCGTACCTGAAGCTCGCCTCTATCGCGGAACTAATCGGCAAGCACCGCGTTACTGTTATTCGCTCCATTAAACGTTTAGTCGATCTCGGCATTATCCGCAAAGAAATTAAATACCGGCCAGTCTCCGGCGGCAACGGCGCCAATATGTACGTTATCCTGCCGGCGGCCGATGTTACTCCGTCTGTGTTACCCCGCCAAGAAGCCGAAAAGCCAACGGAGACAAAGCCGGAAGCGCCGAAACGGGAGAACGAAGCTGTTATTTCTCAAAGCAAATTAAAGTTACTACGTAATACGTATGCTGCGTTTAAGTCTGCGGTCAATACGTTTGTCAGCGATCGGAAATTAACGAGCAAGCTGTACGGTATATACCTTGCGCATACGTCGTATTTAAAAGGCGTGTATGCTACCGATATTCTTCAAGGTATCGGACTGGAAGCCGTTCGTCAGACATTTATAGCGACTAAACGGAAGCCTATCCGCAACTTGGCCGGCTATTATAATGGCGTGCTTGACCGGATGCTTGACCGTTTGTTTGATGCGCGATTTGATTCGTTAACGTCATAGCGTCTGTTTTCGTTGCTTCTTCGTTTTGTTATCGAGGCTCTTCGTTCGTTTTTCGTTAGAATTCAAGGATTAATTACCTATTATTGTTCGTCTTTTACAGGAAAACGATTGTTTTCATTTAGTTAAATAGGGTTATTTTTCGTTATTACTCTTATATTTAATGTCTACTTTCGGTAATCTCAAATGGGAGGCGATTTTTATGCATTCAGAAAATCGAAAAGGTAAGTGCGTGAAAAGAAAAATGAAAATGGAGCGTACAAATATTCATTCGATAGAGGAATTATTTGAACGCTTAGTGCGTGCCAAGCGCGCTGAGAATGTCGTTCAGGAAACGATCGATAAGTACATGCGTGCTTGTCGGTATCTAACGAAGTACGCGGAAGAGATCGGAGTGTCCGCAGACATACGTCATATTGACGTTGACTTTGCGCGCGGGTTTGTCGCGTGGCTGATTAACGATAAAATAAAGTTCGACGGGCATAATTTCAAATTGGACGAGCATAAGACGCAGGGGTTATCTCCGCGGTCAGTTAACGACTATATCAAAACCATACGGACGTTCTTTCGTTTTTTGATCGATGAGGATTTGGCTATGGAAAATCCTTTTTTGAAGTTGAAACTCCTTACGGAACCGCAAGATGTTATTGAGATATTGACCAAATCAGAACTTAGACAATTACTAGCTGCACCATACCTAAGGTCCTATCCAGAATTCCGAGACTTCGTAATTATGACTTGTTTAATCGATTCTTTGTGTAGGGTAGGCGAGATACTTTCGTTGAAAATTGAAAATATAGACTTTTCTTCAAACTTTTTAATATTAGAAGGGACAAATACGAAAACCCGAAAAGGAAGACTAATACCTTTACAAGGTAGGACAGTGAGGCTTATAAAAGAACTGATTAAAGAGAACGAAGAATTCGATAGTGAGTATGTTTTTCTAGCAAACTACGGTGAGAAGATGACAACTAATAACTTTAGGCAGCGTTTGAACAACTATGCTGATCGGGCCGGCATCAAAAAGCGCGTGCATCCTCATTTGTTGCGTCATACCGGGGCAACTATGTTTTTAGAAGCCGGAGGAGACATTCGGCATTTACAGATGATACTTGGACATAATGATCTTCGAATGATCAAGAGGTATACGCATTTATCCGGAAAATCGTTGAAAGAACAGCACGATAAATTTTCGCCTCTTGTGCAAATCAGTAGTAAGGCTGGTCGTAAGAGAAAAGTTAACAACGATACGGATAAAAACTTTAGAAAATTACCTTGAGAATTATAATTTAGTAAGACGTCTTAGACGAAAAGATATATCGACATTTTGAATAGATCGAAGTGTAGGGCTCGCAATAACCAGCCATGCCTGCCGAGGATGGCCGCCCCGAACTCATGGGGTGGCGGCATGTTACGCCAGTAATACGGCATAGGGTCACAAATTTTTAAACTCGGCGGGTTGCTGTGCGCATAAAAAAGACGCCAACCTATTCGTCAGCGTCTTCGTTTGGTACGAATTTTACAACTTCCTCTATTGAACAATCTAAATAATCGCATATGTAGGCTATTGTCGTGAGTGAAACAAAATCGCTCGCTGAGAATTTCGCCATCAGTGTTGGAGAGAGCTTCAGGTCATCCTTAAGCTGTTTTCGGGTTTTGTTTCTCTTTAATAAGGTCATATCAAGCGGTCTATAATCAGGTTTCAAATTCAGCTTTTTCTTAGTCATAAGTGTTACCTCCGTACGTATATCAGGTGCTTATGCGCTTATTATAACATATATGCAAATGAAAATACAAAAAAGTGTAGAAAAAATACATAAAAGTGTTGACTAAAACTACACAAAAGTGTATTCTGGTATTAGAAGGACGGCACGATAGTCCTTCAAAAACGAAAGGAGGGAACAATAATTGATTGAACTGATCACGAAGCTTTCGGTCATAACTGCATCTTGGCTAACCATTGCGAAACTCTTCTTAGAACTTCGCAAGATGCAAAAAGAATCGAAAAGCAAAAAGCGACGGCTTCCGACCAAGAAACACCGTCGCCGCACATAATCCAACGGGGGCGAAAGCCCCCAGTTCAATCAATTATACCACATATGAAAAGGATTAATACAATCGAATTGTTTCTAATTGTTGCCCTTTGCTTCTGGATCGCAAGCATGAATTTTACAGTACTTTCTGTTTTAGACTTCATCGGAATTGGCACAGCGGTCGTATATTGCGGTTTGATCGTGTGGAAATTACTGTCCCGATGAAAAACAAAACGGCGTTCGACGGTAGCGAAGTCGTCGAACGTCACTAAACGAAAGGATGGTCCGTTATGACAAACGTTATCAATAAAAACAGCCTTATTCCGGCTGAGTACGTTATATATAATTTCGCAGGGGAAGGAAAAGACTTGCGGAAGGACAAACAACTCGTTCACGTAGGCGGTAACATGGCGATTGGCTACGAAGAGGGTTGCGGTGTTTTGCTTTACGAAATGGCCGGCAATCCTGGCGCGTGGGAGATCGGAGACAATGACAACGTCTTACACGATATATACGACGACGGTTGGCTCTCCGATGTTCCAATCGAAAAGCTCGCAAGTATGTCGGTTCTTGAATTCATGCTCGCGGTTGCCGAAAGAAAAGCTCGGAAGAAGGCAGCATCGTAGCGTTTCGACATATTTGTAAACAATTACCTCTAAAATTTTTGTGACTTTCGACATAAATCGACTGAAATATTCGTAATAGTCAGGTAATATATAGAACAAGACAAGAACGTTTGTACGCTTCTGTTTCGTGGTGGCTTATGTAAGCCACTTTCCGGTTGACGGGTGATGCTTAACCCCGCCAGCGACCATCTATTCTTGCGGAATCCATTCGTACAGATCGTCTATCGTGCAATTTAAGATCTGCGCAAATGTTCGAGCAGTTCCGAGAGTCATTTCTTGTTTACCCTGTACGTACTTAGAGATATGACTCTTATCGTAACCGCTTTTGTCCGCAAGCATCGTTTGTGTAAAGCCACATTCGATTAACAAGTCGCGAAGTAGACACCGTCCTGGTCTGTACTTCACCGATTAAACACCTCCGCAAAGCTTTTATCGGGCTTTACGAAGGAAATTATAAACTATTGCCGTCTGTTTTTCTATTCGTTCCTGGATGCACAATAATTTGGAGGAAGAAGGGGAAAAGGTTGAAAAGTTTATCTGATGAAATTTTGAACTTGATTGAGGACAGCGATTTAAGTTACAAAGAGGTTGCCAACATGGCTGGAGTTTCTGCGCGTTGTATTTATGAAATAAAAAGTCGTGGAACTATAGGTTTTATAACTATGCTCAAAATCGCGCAAGTCTGTAATGGCGCGGATTATCATGAAAAAATGACTAAATGGTGTCACTTACTTACTACTACTGAAGGTATAAAACACGCCTTTGAATACGCAGCAATAAAAAGAGATATCGCACTTTTGGGTGACTTGTTAGACAATGCAGAAGGCGACGATTCATTGAGTGCGTACTATGGGATTTACAGCTTGATTTATAGATTTATGAAGAAGGAGATTGCTTTCTTAGACTTGTACGATTTGCTTAAGCAGGTTCGAATCTCGAAGGATAAAAGCCTCGCGATTATAGTGGATATCTACAAATGCTATTTACTCTACTACCAAAAGGACTTTCTAGGCATTCTTCAGATGGCAAATGTAATCGAAAAAGAAATACAAAACATAGGCCAAGATAGAAGCGCTTTTTTCAGACAATGCTATATATACCGGTTGGCGGAAGTATTAATGCCGGTCCACTTGCATTTTAATAATTTTGAAGTTTCACGCAAATTTGCGAAAATTCTACTTTACAGTAATATCAGCAGTAAAACTATGTCGGATGGTTATTATTGTATTGGGATGACGTACTTGGGTAGAGATAAGGAGGTTTGTTTAAAAAGTTTAGAACGTAGTTACGAACTGATGAAGGAGATAGAGCGTTCTGATTTGATTGAAGAATCCAGAATGCACTTAGAACTAGCACGCCTGTACTATGAAGTAAAAGAAGGTGCGTCCATTAAAGGTGTGGCAGGTTTTGCAGAGAGAATGCAATTCAAAAGTGATTCGGATTTCATAAAATACTTTGAATATCGGTTAGAGAACTCACTGTCAAAACTCTATGAGGGTTATAAGTACTTTTTTAGTCGAAAGAATTTCCTGTTCGCTAATTTAATAGCCGATGACCTTGCGTATTTTGGAGTCGACTCAGCGCAAGTAGAGGCACTTAAGTCGATAAATCTAAATGAAAAGGTGGAGTTTAATTTTGAAGAAGAAGTTGTTAGCTGTTTTAGCCATTGGAGCCGTATTAGTATCGATCGGGTATCTTAACCAAAATAATCAGGCGTCAACGCAAGAGGCAAAGTCGGAATTTAAAGTGGCCGAGATAAGCCCAGGGGCATAGAAAAAACATCGCCCGCTGATAAAAATTGGCGGGTGTACTCATTGTTAAAAACGTTTTGGCGAACGCACAACAAAAAGGCCGACCCGTTGGCGCGGGCGACCCGTAAATCTCAGTTAGAAGATACAACAAACACGACATTTACACTCTTGGCGGAGTAATCGTATTTGTCATCGCTGTTACTCTCACATAACAGCATTTTTAAGCAACCAAAAAACCCGAAGGTTTAGTTACTTATTTTGTATTTTATCCGTTGTCACCGGATTTTACAAGGCGAACAGTATGCGAACACCTTCGGAAAATTGAATGGAGGTCAACGATATGCCAGTCGATTTCGCATGGATATTTCCGATATCCGCAGTAATCGTAGTGTTTATCTTAGGCTGCATGGTATGGGCGGTTTGGAAAACAGATTCCGACGCTCAAAACAACAACTTCGGAGGGTTCGATAATGAATAAATATAACGTTTCTCGTTCAGCAATAAAAAACGCGGTAGCTCGTCTCGGTCTTACAAATGCACTAGCGCCGAACGCCTTAATTAAATACGCACAAGGCGCCGCGTTCGTTTGGGCGCTCGACTCTACAAGCGGCAGCCAAGCCGTTTACGACAATTACAAAGAAAGAGTGCGCCTTGTAATCGCTGAGAACGGCACCGTCTTGGACGTTTTCCCTATTGATTACGCGCTACAGTCACCGCACAACCTCTCGGAAGAGGTACGCCAATCGCTTAAGGAATCGACTAAAAAGACTCTGATCGCGAGAAGAGACGAGATCCACCACAAATGGTGCGAAGCTGAACTCGCTTTTCACGAAAATAGTTACGAAATCGCTAAAGTGCGCTTCGAATTAATTGACGCAGGTACCGAAGAGGCTGCGGCGTTAAACAGCCGTTTAGCAGCCCTTTGCGCAGATAATAAGCGACTACATGAAGATAGATCAGCGCTTAGAAAAGAAATGACCGACTTAGAACGTGCGATTGTACCTTATATCTAAGCTTGCGGACGGAACTAAAAATCGAGGAGGAAGCGAAATGGAGAAAGTAAGATTGGTCCGACACGGATCGGCGGATTTTCCCTATAAAGAAACCCACGACGCCTATCTTATCGCAGCAGATACGGTAGCATTGTGCGACTTTGATGCGTGGGGCGGCGGCAGGTTTGCGTTTTACGACACGGGCGGCCTAACGCGTAAGAATGACGGATACCACTTATACGACGATGCGCACCCGGAATCATTCTCATTTGAGTTCGCTAAGGCTACGGCGGCCCTAAAAAAACTCGACGGCCGCGAAATAGCGGATATGAGTGTCGCGCAGTTCATGCGGATGTTTTTCACGGGAGGAGAAAGCCATGTATAGAGTAGGCGAAACTGTGCGTTATTGGGGCGTTAAGGTGGGCGGCCTGACGTGGTTGTCGGCCGAAGCCATGATCGGAAAGATAATCGGCCGGCAGCACGAAGAGCGGATCTATAAGATCGAGGGACAGTCGGGAACAGTTCACGATGTTCCGGAAAAGTTAATTGACGAAGGTTCCGCAGTAAAAGCCGGTTAAACGCCGGCTTGAATCTGTCCAATTTCCGAAGTGTATTCGTAGTTATAAATGACGGAAGAAAATCCGATAAAAAGTTGTGCCAAGCTGAAAGTTGGTACGCAGTTAACAACGATGGAACAAATCCACGTTGAATTGTGCGGTTTGAAAAAGTCACGGGTATCATCTAGTGAACCGCGCGGTTTTCAAAAATAGTGCATATTATCGGTTGTAAAAAGTTTCACTTCGAATTTGCGTCATCCAAAGTGAGAATAAAAAAATTTTTTGCGCTTCAATCCTATATGTAACAAGGGATTCGAGATTTTTGGTTATTTTTAGGATGCGGCAAAAATAGTGGGTATATACCCGTTGTATATTAGAGGGATTTTTTATCTCTAAAACTCAAAATAAGGGGATGTTTGTATGAAGAAATTTTCTAAAGTCGAAAGAAATCTTATCACTGTGATCTTAGACGGTCGTCGAAACGATTACAAAAAAGAACGTGACTTTGAGAAGGTGTTCGGTAGGAATGCGTCTATTGATCTTGCAGGCGGCCGCACATTTTTATTGGACGACGCGTTGTTCGGAACACATGGCGCTCCTGAGATTATTTACGATCTTCTGTACGAAACAGAATGCGATAATGTTAGCTTCGAAGTTATGATTGACGCACTCGAAGCCGCAGTTAACCGCGATTGGGAGAACATCCCAAGTGTTGAGGAAGCAGTCTATTGTACTGCTCATCAGGGAGAATGTGAGCAAGTTCTACAAGATTTCTTAGGCGCATACAGAGCGATTCATTTATCTATGAAAGAAGAAGGCGTTGACGCAGGCGATCAATTAGACCCTATAGTCAATGAGGTTTTAAAAGGAATCGGCATCAACAAAACCGATTATGAAATTTCTTTATTAGAGTTTCCGATTAAAGCTGAAGCGCTCAACATGGGCATTGTTCAGTCGATGCTAAGAAACGCTAACTGGACGGCAAGCAACGGCGACTTCGATTTTATTAAGCGCATCTTATTGGCTACAAAAGCTTTGAAGGATTGTGAAGCTGTGGATACCTTCCGTTTTCTACTAGATACCGAAGTGTTAGCGTTTTATGCAGTAGGGTCAGACCGCCGCGATCATGAGTTATGTGATAACGCAATAACTCTCTATTATGACGGCGAGAAAACGATCGATGACACGATAAACGAAATCAAAAATCTTGTTAGCGATCAGTAAAAACACCTATTTCAAGTGGACTTTATGTGTAATTAGTGAGGGATTGTGAAGTCCCTTGCTAATTTATTTTGATCTAGTTGTGTAGTTTGTTTAAAAAAGTTAGGGAGTGTGTGTAATGAATATATCAAACGAAAATTTTAAACTTATACGGCTGTTCAAGGGGATGACACAGGCGCAGTTTGCTAAATACCTCGGCATAAGTCCTACCTATGTAAGTATGATCGAAAACGGAACTAGAACAGTTTCTACAAAAGCGGAAAGGGTTTTAGCGCTGGATTTTGAAGTAACAGACGATTTTCTGGAGTTTGTGAGAAGATATAAGCTTTTGAAAAGCTTAGCTAATGGTTGATTTTCGGGGGTTTATTTTATTTAAAAATTGATTTTCTTTATTATTTCCCATTTTAACTATAACACAAAAATTCGTGGTTGGCAAACAGATTTTTAAAAGGGAGGCAACGATATGGGGAAGGGATCGAGCTATCACACAAAAGTAACGCAAAAAGAGGATGAGTACCTTTACGACGAGGACGGCATCATTCGTTTGCTCTCAATTTACCACCAAATCGAGGGTCAAACGGACGAAGCGACGGTCACAATGCTAAGCGACTTGAGAACCGCGTTAGATACGGACGTACTCGATGGAATAGAGCGAAAAGTTATTGCGCTTCACTACTTTTTAGAACTGCCGGACAGGGACGTGAAAAAGCTGCTCGGAATTAAGACGAGCGAGGCGCGCGAAATACGTATGACAGCTCCGGAAGGCGTCGCCGCAGTCATGCTCGGTTATAGATCGAAGAAACTGCCTCCATATAAGCCGTTCAAAGCTAAAGGGCCTGATGTACTCGGCGAGTGGTTAAACGCCGTAGGCGCCGGAGAAGCGCCGGTATATTCGTTTACTCGCGAGGTTCAAAACGCATTACTTCGTTGGTTAAGTGATAAGGCACAGCGCGATTCCCTTGCGGTTGAAACGGTGCGACAGCAGGAAGAAGGCCCGCCGGTGTTTCCGAGAGACTTTCCGGATTACGTCGAGCGATATCCGTTTTATACCGAAACGCAGCTCGAGCAGATGGATCGACGCTTGGGCGGTCTAAGCCTCGTTGATGAAGGTAAAGACAACCACGCAGCGCCGGGATGGAATCAAGTTCGTCAAGGAACCGTCACCGGACGAAAGAGGTCCGTATCCCAAGATGAAAAGAACGGTACTTTCCGCGAAGGATGGACGAAATTATACAAATAGGGGAGGAAAAGACATGCCGAAATCACCCGTTGTTCCTGCGATTGAAAGCAAAGACCCGGAGTGGAAGCGTTGTTTTTACTCAAATATATCGTATGAATTCAGCGTTATTTTAGGCGACCGTTTTGATAGTATCGAAGATTTCCGCGCGGCTTTCGACGAGCTGCGCGAGGATCTTAAAGACTATCGCGACACGTTAGATCAGATTCTCGAAAACAATGCGCCAGGCTACGGACTAACTTGGCGCGACTTTAAATGGATACGTGCGAATCGGTGGAAACAGTGTCCGGTATGTGGCCGCATATACCTCGACTACACGAACGGCCGGTCTGTGACGTGCTACCTCGACGAATACTTACGCTTCAACCTACAGACACGCGAATACTACGACAACGTAGATTACCGCGGCAAAGTGAAATCTATGTGCTCCGAGAAGTACCGAGCATGGCGGAAACGTGGGCGACAGGGTCCGCTAGGTTATATCGCGTTCAAGGGCGGGGGCTTCGCTTCTTAGGCGGGCCCGTCGGCTTGTTTACCGAAATTTTCGGTAATTAAATCGCTCGTCACATTTTGTGACGATCAAATACGGGAGGCTATAAAATGGGAGCTAAATTAGTTGTCGATCAATCTACGGGCGAGGTTTTAACGGATTATACGATAAGGCACCGTAGCCAAGACGAAGCATATAAGAAGATGCAGAAGCGCGGGAAGGATACGCGCCACTTTTCGCTTACACATATGAAGCATATACGCGAAGTAACTAGTGAACTATCGAATACGTATTGCGGATACGTTGTTATGATGCAGCCGTATATCGAGTACGAAACAAACGTAATCCTAGACGGAAAGAAAGAGCCGGCCAAACGCACAGCATTAGCGAAAATACTAAAGGTGAGCCCGCGAACAGTAAAGGCGGTCGTTACCGAGCTGAAGGATAAAGAGATCATATACGAAGAAGGCGGATGCTTTACGGTAAATCCTCGGTATCACCTACGGGGTAAGGCCGGCGCCGAGACGCAAAGCATGATTAAGACGTTCTTTTCTACCGTTAAATGCCTCGACGTAAAGGCTGCGGACCTTGGCTTCGTATATAAGCTGCTTCCTAACGTTCATTTAGAAACGAACATGATATGTAACGATCCTTTTTGTGCTTCGGGAGAGATCCGGTTCCTCAACGAAAAGCAGATCGGGGAGCTCGTTGGTATGTCGGAAAAGAAAGCGCGCGAAACGCTGGCTAGATTAAGGAAGGCCGGAATCGTTGGTGTTTGGCACCGAGCGAAGGACAGTCGCGAAAAGCTGACGGTGTTGAACCCGTTCATTTTCTACCGCAAGTCAGGCCATCCGGACAGAACGTTGGAGGCGTTATTTACTTCGAAATCTTACGAGGGGTGAAAATACACCCCTTTTTTTGCACCAAAAAGCCGAGATACACCCCTTTTTTTGCACCGTCCACATAATCGCCGTATCCCTTGCGGCTCTAAGTCTGAACGTTGTTTTTGGCGTGAGATTTACGCAAAACGTTCTATATCTATACTGAATTAAAACCGTTTAAACATTCCGCCTTCCATTCGCTTACGCTCATCCGGCGGGGATATTAAATTCTTATTTATTTAATCGCGAAAAGGTACTTAATAAATAATATCTGCGACCCGTAGGAGCAAAGCGACGTAGGGGCGCTATGTTTCAAAGAACTATTGCCCGGTGATTTTTACTGGATAAAGAAGTGTAACTAATACCTCTCAACATACTTGTAAAACTGCAGCTTATGCTGTCTTACGTTATGAAAATTAATTCTTATCTACTACAAAAACCTATATTTCATGTGGATTTTATCTGTATTAAGTGAGGAAGGAATCGATAACCTCATGGATATAATACGTCGTTTTTTCTTCCTCCTTCCATTTTTGAATTTCATTAAATTTGTTTGTATTTCCGCAGACAGAACGAAAGCGATCGGCATATAGTCGGTCGCCTTTTTTGTGTTTGCGGCTCAACTGTCGATTAGCTACCGGCAGGAAACGGCCTACCACGTGCGAGCCGCATTGCACCTTAACCGGTAGGAAAAATACGCGAAAGGTAGGAGAACGCATATGACGGAAAGAATCGGACGCAATAAGGAAAGAGGATCACGAAAGTATCCGGATAAACAATCCGTAATTAACGAAATCAATAGACGATACCGAGAAGGGTTGCCGTTAAATTACACCGCGATTAGAGCTCAAGATGATCTCCTTAGACGTAGATGTATCACGTTATTCGGCAGCTATAAGGACGCAGTAATTACTGCTGGATATTCTTACGAGGATATACGTGCAAATAAGTATGTCTATGTTAACTGTGGTAAGGCTTTCGAAGACGTACTCCATGAACTCCTTAGTGAATTGAATATTAGTTTCAAACGCCCCAAGATTACAAACGGAGCGGGCGATTGTTGCCCGGATTTCCTGCTAAACAATAACGTTTGGTTAGACGCTAAACTAAACGACTACTCCACAATTAACAGAGGCAATCGAACAGTTAGACGCTATGTACCGGAGTGCAGGAGATTAATCATCGTTCACATGTATGGAACTGATGAGGATAGAGTAGTCGGGAAAGCCCGAGTTATTCACGTGAATAAGTTTGTAAAGCAGTTACCTAAACACCGTCAATCATACTATCGCAATAAGTTCGACACTATCATGCGGAAGCTAACCGATAGTAGAGCTGCTGCCTAAGTCACTGTAGAGTGATTGACGCTTTAGTAAATGAAAGAGGTGGAGTTCATGAAGTATAGATTAAACCTGGCTAAGTTTAGCATCTTAGAGACACTCGAGAAGGCGGCAGTTGACCGTGAGTTGGTTTACGTTAGAGCCGGACAAAGGTGTTTAGGAAAGACCACCGCACTTATAGAGTTTGCGCGTAAGTATGACTGCGAAATCTTGGTTCACCGCAACATGCTAGGCTACTACAAAACAGAGCATCCAGATGTTAAGGTTAGGTCTCATCTAAGCGAGAAGTGGGTTACTGCTAGTGATAGGTTTGTCTGCGATGAAGGTGTACCTCAAGACGCAATAGACGCATTGAGACGAGGCGGCAATCTTATCACTGGATTCGTAAGAGTAAGTGATCCACTCCGCGATAGCTTTTATGATCAACTAATACACGAGCACTCACCGAACTTACTAACGATAGAACTAACGGATGAACAATCGGTACCACGCATCATCTACAAAGGCGAAGAGATAACCGGTCGTATCTCGGTAGACTTCGAGTGGCGCACTAAGGACGCTGACCAATGCGGTTCTACTTACTTCCGTATCAAGCACGCTAAGGAAAGCACGGGATCTCTCGTTGTAGAGACGAAGGAACTGGCGGTAGGCGAACGAGCTTATGGCGCATAACTACTACGACAAGCACAAGCGCGACCCTGAAGCGCGAGCGTTCTATAAGTCGAAGGCATGGACGGAGTGCAGATCGTTGGCTCTTACGCGTGACCACGGCATATGCCAAGACTGTCTCAAAGAACGTAAGATAACGAAGGCTCAGACGGTTCATCATATCAAGGAACTGCGCGATCATCCGGAACTCGCGCTAACGCTCGAAAATCTCGTAAGTTTGTGCAATCCGTGCCACAACCGAAGGCATCCGGAAAAAGGCGCTGGACCGGCTGAAAAGGCGAAGAAGAAGCGCAAGATTAACGTGGTGAAGGCGCAGGCTAACCCGGATCTATAGCCCCCCTACCGTTGGGATTTCGGAGGCAAAAACGTAAGGACCGGCGAGGCCCCTTCGCTTGTAGCGCGACCGGAATTTTTACATTAAAGGGGGTAAATCCCTGGATGAAAGGAGCGATCATATGGCGGTACCCACTGCGAAAAGGCTGCGCGAATATCTTGGCGACAGGTATACGGAATCGGACGAAGAGCTTATCGATCTTTACGTCGATACGCATAAGTTCTACCGCCGATTAAAAAAGGAAGTGGCGGAAAACCCTTTAATGATGCGGCATACGAACAAGGCAGGCGCGGAAAACCTCGTCAAAAATCCGTTAGCGATTGAGCTTACGAAGACGGTTACGACGTTAAATAACCTTCTGAAATCGCTCGATCTTACGCCGGCACAGCGCAAAGAATTAAACGCGGGCGGTGATGACGATGACGACGATTTCAGTAAATTCTAACGCTACAGAGGTCGAAAAATGGTACGAAAACTGGCTAAAAACGCAAAAAATAGCCGGATTTATACGTGAAAAACCGTCCGAAAAGTTGCTGACGACTTGGTATGCGAAAAAGGTAGCGTCAGGTGAAATAATCGCGAGCAAGAAAAATATCCTCGCTTGCAAACGCCACCTTCGCGATCTTGAGCGCGCCGGCACCGACGAATTCCCTTACGTCTTTGACGAAGAAAAAGGACACCGGCCGATTCAGTTTATTGAGCGGTATTGTAAGCCGTCGCAAGGTCGGTATTCAAACCTGACGCTTCAGCCGTGGCAGCACTTCGTAATAGGGTCGCTGTACGGTTGGGTTCATCGCGATACAGGACTACGGCGTTTCCGCGAAGGCCTTATATTTGTCGGCCGTAAGAACGGAAAAACGACGAAAATCAGCGGATTAGCCAATTTCGCGATAACAAAAGACGGCGAACCGGGCGCCAGAGCCTATGTTTTAGCCAACTCGAAGCAGCAAGCGGGCGTCCTTTTCGAAGAGAGTCGCGCTATGATAAGAAAATCACCGAAGCTTCGGAAACACATTCGCGAGAATCAAAAAGGCATTTACCACGACGCGTCCATGAGTCAGATCGAAGCGCGGGCGTCAGATAGCGAAAAGTTGGACGGCTTGAACACGCACCTCGGCATATTCGATGAGATCCACGAATTCAAAGATTCGAAGCTCATCAGCGTAATCAAGAACTCAAGGGCTGCGCGTACCCAACCGTTAATCATTTACATTACAACGGCCGGCTATCAGCTCGACGGACCTCTAGTCGAATATTACGAAATTGCCTCCGATGTTCTTGACGGAAGCAACGTCCAGGAGCGAAATTTCTACTTTATGGCGGAATTAGACGACATATCCGAGGTCGAAAACCCGGAAATGTGGATTAAAGCGAACCCCAATATCGGCGTAACGATGGATATTCCATCAATGATTCAAGACTTTAACGCAGACCGACACGTCCCGCGCGAATACAACGACTGGATGGTCAAGCGGTTCAATATCTTCGTTGATAACGGCGAAGAAAGTTTCATCGACTTCGAAGTCATCAAGCGCAACAATGGAAATATCGATCCGGAATCATTGCGCGGCATGCGATGCATCGGCGGCTTCGACTTATCACAAACGGAAGACTTTACGAGCGCGTGTCTGGAATTCATCTTGCCGGATAATCGCGTTTTTGTTTTGTCTCATTCGTGGGTTCCGGCGGCAAAAGTACAAAAAGATAACGAAAAAATCGACTACTGTGGGTTTGAAGCCGACGGTTATTTGACGATTATTCCGGGCGAATACGTGGAATACGAGTACGTTTATGACTGGTTCGTGGAGATGTCACGCAAATATCAGATCGAAAAGATCACGTTTGACCCGGCGAATGCGATGCGACTGGTCCAAGATCTGCAAAACTACGGATTCCAAACGGAGGTCGTGCGGCAGGGTTACATTACGCTGAGCGATCCGTTGAAGAACGTCAAAGAATTATTACTCGATGGGAGAGTCGTATATAACGAAAACAAACTCTTCACGTGGTACTTAAACAACGTCAAACTCGTCGAGGATCGTAACGGAAACTGGCTGCCGACAAAACAGACGCGCTACCGGAAAATAGACGGCTTTGCTGCGTTCCTTAACGCCCATTCGCAGATATATCTCGACATGACGAAGCCGGTTGCAGGCGGAAGCGTCGGATTTATCTCGATTAATGATCTATTAAACGGTTAGGAGGTGAGAAAATTGGGCTTTTGGAGCAACGTACGAAACTTTTTCAGAGGTGCGACCGAAGCAAAGGCGGCCGCCAAAAAGGACCTTCCGCACTGGTTTATTCCTCGCGCCAGTATTTTCGGAAACTACGGAGAGACAACGCTGGCTGATAACGAGACTGTCTTCTCGGCTGTATCGAGGTTATCAAACACGATGGCAAGCTTGCCGATCAAAGCGTACAAAAATTACCAGCCGATCGAGTCGCAGGCATCCGAACTATTAACGTACGCGCCGAACCATAACATGACTTCCGGTGAAATGATCGGACTTTTGGAGACTCATCGGGATATTTCCGGGAATGGGTACGCGTTAAAACGGTATGGAATGCGCTATGAAGTCATCGGATTGGACGTGTTAGATCCTTCGAGAGTGCAGCCGGTCATTGAAGAATCGACTCGCGAGCTCTGGTACGAGATATTCGGTGATAACGGAAATTACTTCGTTCATAACATGGATATCATTCATGTTAAGCATATATCCGTTGACGGACTGAAAGGAATCTCACCACTAAAGGTGCTGCGGAATGCACTCGACTTTGATCGTGATGTAAGGACGTTCAGTCTCGAACAGATGGATGGCGCCAAGATATCGTTTATTCTCAAAGTCGCCAACCAACTCGATGATGAACGGAAAACAGCGATGTTAGAGAACTTCCGGAACTTCTATTCGAACAATGGCGGCATTCTAATACAAGAACCTGGCGTTGAAATTAAGGATTTAAAGAAGGAGTTCATCGATACAAAAGCGTTTGAGGTCGAAAAAGTGACCCGTTCCAGGGTTGCGCAAGCTTTTAACATTCCATTATATATGCTCGGCGAAACGCAAGGCAGCGTTTCGAACATGGAGCAACTTTACATCGATTATGTACAAGGCACGCTGATGCCTATCGCAACTCAATACGAAAAAGAATTTAACCGAAAATTACTGACCGAAAAGGAACGCAAGGCCGGCTATTATTTTAAGTTCAGTATGAACGCATTATTACGCGGAGACATGCAGACTCGCGGCAATTTCTATCAACAAGGCATCCGGAGCGGTTGGTTTAAGCCGAATGAGGTGCGTGCGTGGGAGGATCTACCGCCAGAAAAGGGTGGGGACACGCTTTATTTGAGCAAAGACTTATTCCCGATCGATCAAGTCGCACAGCAGAAAATCACGAGCAACGACGCGCCAAATCCTCCAACGTTAAAAACTAACGAATCAGCTGAAGGAGGTGAGAACAATAAAGAAGTTCTGGGAAATCAAAGCGGCGAAGAATGACGCTAAAGCTGGCGAGGTTTACATTTACAGCGAAATCAGTTCGGCTCAATTTTGGGGCGACGAAGTAACAGCGCAGACTTTTAAGGCGGGTTTAGACGAACTCGGCGACGTTTCTACGCTAAATATCTATATTAACTCGCCTGGCGGGTCCGTTTTCGAAGGAAATTCGATCTACAACATCATAAAGCGGCACAAAGCCCACGTTAACGTTTACGTCGACGGGCTGGCGGCCAGTATCGCAAGCGTCATCGCAATGTCCGGTGACGCTATTTTTATGCCCGCAAACGCGATGATGATGATTCACAATCCGTGGACCTTAGCGCAGGGAAACGCGGACGAACTCCGCAAGCAGGCCGATGACATGGACCGCATTCGCGAAAGTCTTATCGAGGCTTATCTCGGAAAAGCAGGCGAAAAGCTTGATCGCGATCGTTTAATCGCTCTTTTGGACGCAGAAACGTGGCTTACAGCGCAAGAATGCCTTGAATTAGGGCTTTGCGACAGCATCGAAGCGCCTAAGCAAGTGGCTGCGAGAGTAGATACGAAGTTATTCGCGAGTTACCGGAATACTCCGGACGTCTTTAAGTCCGATCAGCCTGCGGGCATGTCGGAGGAGGAACGGAGATTCCGCGAACAAATTGCCGCAGAAGCCGAAACACATTTACTCAAATTAAGAAATGACGGAGGAATAAATTAATGGAACTATTTGATCTAAAAGCTAATTTAAATACCGTAGGTACGCAATTGGCATCAGTTGATCGTGAGATCGTAGTGAAAGCTGCAGATCCAGGTGCGCAAATGGAAGATTTAAAAGCGCTTCAGCAGAAAAAACAAGATTTACAAGCACGTTACGACATTTTGAAAAGTCAGCACGATGCAAAAGAAGCGGAGCAAAAGGCTAGGATTCAAGCTTCACTTGAAAAAGAGCATGCGGGCGCGAGTGCAGGTCTTGAAAGTTCTGACCCATCTGTACGTAAAGTTTCAGCTAAAGCCGGACTTATCCGTGCTGCAATGCGCCGTGAAGTCCCGGCGCAAGAAGTGCGTGCGGTTCTTGGCGATAACAACGGAACAGGCGGAGAAAAATTACTGCCGAAAACAGTATCTGAAGAGCTAATTCATGAGCCTTTTGTAAAGAACCCACTCCGTAATGTATCAACCTATACAAGCGTTACTAACCTAGAGATCCCTAAAGTGGATTTTTCTTTAGATGATGATGATTTCATTCAAGATACACAGACTGCTAAAGAGCTAGAAGTTGAGGGCTCAGTTGTAACTTTTGGTCGCCGCAAATTCAAAGTTAAAGCAAAAGTTTCTGAAACTATTTTAGCTGCGACTGATACAAACCTAGTATCAACGGTTGAGCAAGCACTTCAGTCCGGTCTAGCTGCTAAAGAGAAGAAAGTATCTTTTGCAACTGCACCGAAAGTAGGCGAAGAGGAGATGTCATTCTACGGAGCCGGCATTAAAGAAGTGTCCGGAGAATCTACGTACAAAGCGATTAAAAAGGCCATTGCCGATCTGCCGGAAGATTTCCGCGAGAACGCAAAAGTTATGATGACCTATGCGGATTACTTGGAAATGATCGAAACTCTCGCAAACGGCAGCGCAACTCTTTACAACGCTCAGCCAGAGCAAATTATCGGTAAACAGGTTGTATTCTCGGATGCTGCGGTTAAACCAATCGTCGGTGACTTCCGTTACTCTCACTTTAACTACGATCCAGCGATCACTTATGAAAGCGACAAAGACATCAACACAGGCGAAAACTTATTCGTACTGACTGCTTGGTTCGACCACAAAATCAAGCTTAAATCAGCATTCCGTATTGCATCCGTTGTAACTGCGCCCTAATGCGCCCCAAGGGTTAACGGCGACTCCTAAAGACACATCGGTGTCCCTTAGCTGGGACGCCGTAACCTTCAATGGGGGCATTAAAGAATACGAGGTATATAGAGACGGAGTATCTATCGGATCTCGCGTAGGGACATCGTTTGCAGACAGCGGCTTAACGCAATTAACAACGTATAAGTATCAGGTTCGCGCAATTCCTAACATCGGCGACCCGTCGCCACTTAGCGTCGAGATTTCGGTGACTACGTTAGCGACCGAACCTACAGGCGTCAACATAACGGAAACCTCCAAGACCTTAACGGTGGGCGATACGTATAAGATTAACGCAACGGTCACGCCTTCAAGCGCAGACCAAAACGTGACTTTTACGTCTAGCAGCACCGCAACAGCAACCGTATCTAGCTCCGGCTTAGTAACGGCTAAAGCGGCCGGTACAACAACGATCACTGTCGCATCTAAGTCGAAGCCTTCGGTTAAGAAAACGGTGGCTATTACGGTTAACGAACCGGCACCTCCGGCAGGTGAATAACGATGGCACTTACGCTTGATGAAGCAAAAGAATACTTGCGGATTGATGGAGATGAGGACGATAACCTCGTCTCCTTTTTTATTTCCGCAGCAGAAAAGCATATGGAAAACGCAGGCGTAAAGGATACCGAATCGGACCTGTACAAAATGGCGGTGCTGATCTTTGTTGCGGACGCCTACGAAAACAGGACGACAGCTAACAGCGGAACAAAAATCGCCGGTATGATCCTTCAATTGAGGTGAGCGCTATGGCGGTAAACATCGGAAGTTTTAATAAGCGGATCACGTTTTTGCAGTACGCAAACACAACGAATGACGAAGGGTTTGAGATCGACGGATGGACGTCGGTTGCCACGGTTTGGTCGGCAGTAAAGACGTTACAGGGCCGAGAATTTATTGCGGCAGCCACGATTCAGGCCGAGAGGACGACCCGTTTTATCATTCGTTATTCCAAGCGAATGAAGGCGCTGCTTAATAATAAGATGCGCGTTAAATATGACGGACGAGAGTTCGAGATCGAAAGCATTATCAACGATAACGAAGCAAACGTTACCTTCACGATTATTGCGAAGGAGGTCGACGTTAAATGAGTTCAAGATCAAACGTTAAAGGCATGCGTGAGCTGATGGCGAGGCTAAACCGGATGGGTCGTGAATCTCAGTCCGTTAAGAAAGGCGCGCTTGAGACCGGCGCAAAGCCAGTATTTGACGAGATGGAAGCGCGAAAGCCTAGCGCAAAAAGTAAGATCCTGGTCAGCGACATTAAGAACGACATTATCGAAATCGGACCGAGCGACCTCGACTTTATATCGCGATTCGCTGAGTTCGGTACCAGTCCGCACTTAGAAAAAGCGAAGAACAAAAAGGTCATGAGCGACGGTTCTACGTTTTACGGAAGAGAAGTCGATCACCCGGGGCACCAAGCGATGCCTTTTATTGAGCCGTCTTTCAACGCGAAAAAGAACGAAGCACAGCGCGAGATCAGACGCTATTTAGAAAGGGAGTTATTTCGATGAATGCGCGGGCAATCGTTAACTCGGCGCTTAAACCGTTGGGCGTGCCTGTTGTTTTTCTTAAGTATCGCGGAGAGGACGAAACATACATCCGGTTTTTCTTCTACGACGAAAAGAGCGCACTCAATGCGGAAGACGCTGAGGAAGCGACGGGATTTTACGTTCAAGTTGATATTTATACGAAGGACCCAAGCGAATACGCTCGGTTAGAAACTGGCGTTAAGAAACAGCTCGTCGATGCGGGCTTTGGGCGCTTAGGGCAGTACGACCTATACGAACATGAAACGGAGATCTACCACAAGGTTCTCCGTTTTTATTATGCGCAAAATACGGAGGAGGAATAAATTTGGCAGGAACACGCATGGGATTACGCGATATTTACTTTGCGAAATTGATTAAGGACGATGAAGCGGGCGCCACTTACGATAAACCGGTTAAGATCGGTAAGGCAATTGAAGCGTCCATTTCACCGAACACAAACAGCGAAACTTTGAACGCGGATGATGGACCGTCTGAGATCGAAACGGCTTTCGGCGGCGTCGAGGTAGAGATCGGCGTTGACCAGTTGTCCCACGACATTCAGGCGTTATTACTCGGACATACGGTTAATGCTGATGGCGTACTTGAAAAGAAAGACACCGATTTGGCGCCATACGGTGCGTTACTCTTTAAATCGCAAGTATCGGGCGGCGGCGATAAGCTTTACGCGCTATATAAAGGGAAGTTCCAGTTACAGGAAGAAGAGTTCGCTACTAAAACGGATAGTCCGGAATTCCAAACGGATTCAATTTCCGGAACATTCATGCGTCGTGAGTTTGATGGCGTTTGGGGCCGTTCAGTTTACACGAAAGGTGAAGGCGTTAATCAGACGGTTATTAACGAATGGTTCACGAAAGTTTACGAGCCTTCTGCATCTACCGGTGGCGGCGGAACACCGCCTTCAGGCGAGTAATAGATTCATATCAGAGAGTTCGGCTGCGGCCGGCTCTCTTTTATTTGTTCACTCAAAAAACAACAATTAGGAGAGTGTTTGCATGCAAATTACATTACTTATCAAAGGTGAAGAAAAGGTATTTCACGCACCATTTATTAAAGGAAGAATGCTTCGCGAAGCTATCAAGCTATCGAAAACAAGCAATTTTGACGAACTAGACGTCGGCGATCTCGATAACCTCGTTGATTACGTTGTTCGCGTGTATGACGGTCAATTCTCGCTTGACGATTTCTATGACGGTATTTCTTCCGAAAAGATGATCTCGACTATTTCCGACACTATCCAAGGCGTCGTAGGAACGGTAAATGCAGGTGTTGAACAGTCTGAAGCTGCAAAAGGTGAAGCCACTGCGGAGACTCCGGCAAAAAACTAACGCCGGGGTACCTTTTCCCGTTAGACTTCCTCGAAAAGCTTGAGAACGACCTTAAAAAACTTTATCTCGATAACATGGAGCGTCCACAAGATATCTATTACTTTGACGAAATGGATATCGGTTGGTTCTTCGAGCTTATGCACTATTCCGATAGCGGCAAAAACAAGCGCGGCGGTTCAAGCGGCGGGAAGAAGGAAGTCTATATCGATCAGGTACTCGGTTTTTAGAAAGGAGGTAAAGCATGGCAGAATCACTCGGCGCTTTGCGCGTCAGTATCGGATTGGACAGCGCAGACTTGACGCGAGGCCTTGCGGATATTAACCGTAAACTTGGAGCGCTTAATAGTGAGTTCAAGGCAACAATGGCCGGCGCAGGTAAATTCGATAACAGTCTCAATACTCTCAATCAGAAAGCAAGCGTGCTCAACCGTACGCTTCAGGTACACAAAGCGAAGCTATCCGACCTTAAGCGCCAGTACGAAGAAAGTGTTCAGACGAAAGGAAAAGATGCGGCTGCCTCCGTCCGGTTACTAACGCAGTACAACAAAGCATTAGCGGTCATGAGGAAAACCGAGGACCAACTCGACCTCGTTAATAAGCGGATTAGAGAGCAGAGTACCGGATTCGCACAGCTAGGCGCTAAGCTAAATGCGAGCGTCAATACGATCACGACGAAAATGCGTGCGCTTGACGCGGCGTTTAAAGCGACAACGGCTAGCGTTGATAACTTCGGATCGACCTCGGACCAGCTGAGGCAGAAAGCCGACCACTTAAATAAATCGATTGATCTTCAGCAACAACGCTTAAAAGATCTTCGCCGGTTATACCTCGAAGCCAAGCGCGCCAAGGGCGAGGACGCTCAGGAGACGCAGGAGCTTAGCGCAAGAATGAACGAAGCTACCGCACAGCTCCGCGAGACGCAAGCGCAGTTAAGATCGACCAATACGCAGATCGAACAGCAGGCCAACGCATGGCACCGTATGGGAACGCAAGCTCAAGAGAGCGGCGAAAACCTTCGAACGATCGGCGGTAAATTACAGTCGATTGGCTCTGAAATCGCGACGTCTTTTGGTGTAGCGACGTTGGCAATCAGCGGAGCTCTTGGCCTCGCGACAAAGAAATCGATGGACTTCGAGCAGCAAATGTCGAACGTTAAATCGGTAATGGACCCGGCAGAGGCGAATAAATACAGCGACGCTTTAACGAACCTGGCGGTTAAACTCGGTGCAGATACGAAATACAGCGCGTTAGAGGCTGCGCAAGGTATGGAAGAGCTCGTTAAAGCAGGCGTATCTACAAAAGACATCATGGACGGCGGCCTTTCGGGGGCACTTTCATTAGCGACAGCCGGTGACCTTGAATTGGCAGACGCCGCAGAGATCGCCTCTACTGCACTCAATGCATTCAGAGACGATAATTTAAGTGTTGCCAAGGCTGCTGACATTCTAGCAGGAGCGGCCAATGCTTCGGCTACTTCTGTTGGAGAAATGAAGTACGGATTGTCCATGACTTCAGCGGTAGCCGCGGGTATGGGTTTATCGTTTAAAGATACATCTACAGCGCTTGCAGTATTTGCGCAGAATGGGCTAAAGGGATCTGATGCTGGAACATCACTGAAAACAATGTTAAGTCGTTTAGTGCCGATGACAGACGGTGCTTATACAACAATGGAGTCGCTCGGTCTTGTTTCATTAGATACGAAAAAAGCATTTGAGTCTTTGGCTAAACAGGGATTTAAACCAGCTAGCCAAGATCTCGGAGATATTTACAAAGCGATGGATGCATACGTCACCAAGACAACTGGCTTGAAGAAGGGTACGGCCTCATTTGAAAAAGCATTTTCTAAGGCATCGATTGCACTTGGAGTGATGGACAATAAGTTTTTCGATGCTCAAGGAAACATTAAAAGTATGACCGAGATATCAGGAGAACTCTCTAAGGCCTTGGATGGTATGTCAGCCAAAGATAAACAGGAAGCACTTTACAAAATTTTCGGTTCCGACGCTATCCGCGGAGCATTAATCCTCGGCAAGTCTGGAGCTAAAGGTTTTACCGAAATGGCAAATGCAATGGATAAGATCAAAGCGGCAGACGTTGCGGCCGAGCGTATGAACAACTTGAAAGGACGGATCGAAGAGTTATCAGGCGCATTCGAAACGGCACAAATAAATGTCGGTAAAGCGTTAACCCCGGCCGTATCCGCGCTAGTTGCCGTTTTGCAAAAAGTTGTAGACGCGTTTAATAATTTATCGCCGGGTATGCAGACATTTATCGCAATTTCTGCGGCGGTCGTAGCTGTGATCCTCGGCATCATAACAACGTTCGGAGCTGTTTTAGCTGGATTCGGAGCGATGGCTGCGGGCATCGGAGCGTTGATTGAAGCGGGCGGTCTTCTGGCCGTCAGTGGGACCGTTCTCGGCTCCGTATTTGCAGCGCTAACCAGTCCTATTGCTTTAACCATCGCGGGAATAATGGGACTAATCGCTGTATTCACACTCGTATATAAACACTCGGAGCAGTTACAGAAGCTTTTAGGCGTAGTGTTTAACGCAATCAAATCCGGTGCCTTAGTCGCATACAACGGCGCGAAGGTGGCATTTGACGGAATCATTGCGGCTGTCGATCGAGTGTCAACGTACTTGCTCGAAAAAGGTCCGGCCATGTGGAACGGATTTGCAGCCGGTGCGGTCAACATTGGAACCGCAATTCAGAGCGGATTCAATAGTGCGATCGCTACAATAGGTTCGTTCTTTTACTCGCTCGGACAGAAAGCCTCGGAATTCTTCGGCCAAGGAGTCGCAGCTAAAGTATCGGACGCGGCTGGGTTATTCTTCGCACAATTGAAAACGGCTTTCTCAAGCGTCGGTGGCGTAATCTCTATTGTCGCTCCAACGATTACGGCGTTCGGCTTAGCTTTAGCGGGCGTATCAGGTCCGATAGGCCTCGCTATTACCGCGCTAGTTAGTTTGTCCGGATTTTTATTCCGCCTTTATCAATCTAACGAACAGTTCCGCACCTCAGTAACGACTGTTTGGGCGCAAGTATCGAGCGTAATTAGTAGCGCAATGACGGCTCTGCAACCGGTATTTGACGCATTCAGTCAATACTTCGGTGAAATCGCTGCTGAATTAGCGCCGGAGTTCGCGGAAACGATGAACGTTATGGTTACGAGTCTCGCTACGTTAAAGCCGGCTTTTGCGGAGCTAGGCGCAGCTATTGCCGAGCTCGGACCGTCTTTCGCACAATTAGGCGCGACGTTCGCAAGTTTAGCGGGTGCCCTAGGTACGGCATTTTCGGATGCGGTCGTTCAAATTACGCCTCTACTCGGAGAATTAGCGAGTGCCTTTACGCAGATGCTTCCGGGGATAATTAGCTTGGTAAGCGGACTATTAAACATATGGGTACAGGTCCAAGGTACGTTATTACAGGTAATAACGTCAATTGTAACGACAGTGTTACCGATTTTAGTCGAAGGATTTACATCGTTACTACCGATTGTCTTGAACGTGGTTCAAGCGGTATTTCCAGTGATCCTAAGTCTCATCCAAGCAATCGCGCCCGTGATTCAGATGATCGCAACTACAGTACTACCGGTTTTGTTGAGCGCGGTTCAGGCGATTTTTCCAGTCGTTTTAGCAGTGGTAAAAGCGGTCATGCCTTTCGTGGCTACTATTATCCAGTTGGTTGCGTCAGTAATCAAGGATCTGGTAGTTAACGTCCTACCGTTAATTTTGGAAGTCGTAAAAGCGGTCTTTCCGTTGATCGTACCTATCATTCAATATGCGACACAAATTATCATTCAGGTATTAAAGGCGGCTGCCATAATTATCAAAACTGTTTTAATTCCTGCCGTAAAGTTTATTCTGAGCATTGTTCAAGCAGTTTTCCCTGTAATAGTTTCCGTCATTAGGGCCGCGCTAAATATAGTGACTAACGTAATCAAGTTGTTCTCAGCTGTGTTAAGAGGGGATTGGAAGGCTGCATGGAACGCCGTCCTCGGAATCTTAAAAGCTATATTCTCGCCGATTGTAAAATTAGTAACCAACATGGGAAAAGCAATTTCCGATAAATGGACTTATGTTAAGAATAAGATGGCGCTTTTAACTTACGAGATGAAGAAAAAAGTAATGGAACGTTTTAACAGTATAGTAGATGGCGCGAAAAAGCTTCCAGGAAGAATTGGAGACGGAATCAAAAGTATGGCCGGTAAAGCTGTCAACGGAGTCAAGTCTCTTGGGAACAAGATGATCGGCGGCTTCGAGGGTATCGTAAACGGTCTTACGCAAAAAGGTATCAATAAGGTTCTCGGATTAGTTGGTGTCGATAAGAAGCATTTCATCCCGAAATTAGAGATTCCTAGATATGCGAAAGGTACGGCAGCAGGCGGACACCCAGGCGGTCCAGCGATCCTTGGCGATGGTGGCGGTCCTGAGCTATTCCGAACACCTTCCGGATTTACCGGCCTAAGTCCCGGCAGAGATACGCTGTTTAATTTACCGAAAGGAACGCAAGTCCTTCCGCACGACATGACGAAAAAGCTTATTGCGCAGGGCATTCCGGCCTTCAAGAACGGGACGAAAAAGAAAAACCTATTCGAAAGAGGTGTCGATGCGGTTTCGGGCGCAAAAGACACTGTCGTAAATGTCGCGAAAGGCGCCGTGAATAAAGTCAAAGACTTCGCGTTTGACGTATGGGATTACGTTTCAGACCCGAAGAAACTAGTTTCGAAGGTTGTCAATAGCCTCGGACTAAAGCTTCCGGAAATTTCTGGCGCATTCGGCAGTTTGGCGAAAGGGTCTTACGAAAAGATTAAATCGTCAATGGTCGGTTTCGTTAAGAAGCAGATCGATGATTTTGGCGGCGGCTTCGGAAGCGGAGAAAAAGCGACGGGTAACGTTAAACAGTGGATTCGTAAAGCGATGGCAGTCACAAAAGTCCCGAGTAGTTGGTTCAATCCATTAACAACGATCGCAATGAAAGAATCCGGAGGACGGACCGGTCCTTCAACGATCAACAAATGGGATAGCAACTGGAAGCGCGGAACACCGTCGATGGGTCTGATGCAGACGATTAGACCGACGTTTGACGCGTATAAAATGAAGGGAATGGGCGATATCATGAATCCGGTTCACAACGCGGCGGCGGCCATTCGTTATATCATCTCACGATATAAAACGGTTTTCAACGTTCCGGGAATTAAATCAATGCGTGCCGGTGGGCCATACAAAGGCTACAAAATCGGCGACATTGTAACACAAAAGCAACTCGCTTGGGTTGCGGAAGAGGGTCCGGAAGCAGTCATCCCGTTAAAGAATAATCGTCAGCGGGCGCTTCAGCTTTATAAAGAAACTGGTAAGAAATTAGGCGTAGAGAGCGGAACAGATCAGACGGTTGTAGCGAATCTACTTGAGCGGTTGGTTAGCGTGGAGCAACGATCTTTAGCGGCGCTTAATATAATCGCGCAAAAAGATCCGAGCGTACGGGTAGATAAGGATGCTTTAACTAACTACGTCGACAGCTCTCAGGCGCAACAAGCTACGATGAAAAGATTATTTAGGGGTGATCGGTAGTGCATCTGATAATTATAAAAAACGGTGAGACGATCGATCACCGTAATTTCGGTTTGCGGCTCCTTAGTTTTCGTAAGGACTCGTTAACCCACCGTACAGATCTTCAGGAAATAGACGGCCGCAACGGATCAATCGATGTAGGTACGACATTCGATGTCCGGAAGTTAACGGCCGTCTTTCTTTTTAAAGGCGTGGATCATCTGGATTATCATTTGTTACTGGATGAGATATACAATCTATTCGCAACACAGAACCAAATGGAAATTATAGATTCGCGCCAACCCGGAAAGGTTTGGTCCGTAAAAGTAAGCAGCACGTACGAACCGGAAGACATTACGCCAAGGAGCGGAAAACTTACGGTTGAGTTTACGGCTGCTTTTCCTTTTGCGGCTTCTTTAGGCTCAACACTCGATCCATTAACGTTTAACTCCGATAAGTGGCAAGTCGCACAAGGTATGCTCCCTTCGGACGATTTATCGTATCTACACAAAACGAACAGATTCCGAATTTATAACGCAGGTAACGTCACAATTGATCCAGCCGAAGACGTACCGTTAGACATCGTTTATAAAGGCGCCTCATCTAATTTTAAGCTCGCGAATAAAACGACTACCCAAACGGTGGCTTATTCGGGGAGCTCCGGATCAACCGATATGCTGAAGCTCGAAGGCCTCCGGCATTTGAAGAACGGCACAAGCATATACGCGAATACGAACCGAGGCTACATTTCGCTTGCTCCCGGATGGAACGAGATCGAACTTTCCGGAACGGTGGGAAGCTTCGAAATATCTTTCGATTTTCATTATTTGTATAAGTAGGTGCAGCGACGATGGCTATTTTAGCAGTAAAAGATATATCGGGAATCGCGGAACCTTTGCCGGGCTTCTTTGCTACGCGTAGTAACGGAATCGAGGGAGAAAAAACGTTAAATGTAACGGGATATAAGACGGATCTAAATCAACACGGTTATAATCTCGTTAAAAACGAAAATATCCTTATTTATAAAGACGAAGAATACATTATCAAAACGCACAAGGAAAAAACGTCCAAAAACGGCGTGGGCGTTGAGGTAACGGCACTTCACCGGATATTTGACGACTTGATAAATTATCGGATTTACGAAGAGAAATCGGGCACGCTGCGAATAAATGCGATGCTCGATTTTGCGTTAAAAGGGACCGGATACACGTACGAAGTAGACTATACGGATCTTCCGACATCAGTAGAGGTTCAAAACTTCGGATGGGATAATTCGTTAGCTTTACTGCGAAGCATTCTCGAAAAGTTTGGCGCAGAGTTTGATTACGATGGTAAGCGTATATACATTGCGAAAAAGATCGGCAGCAAGAAAGACGAACCTTTTCTGCGATACAAGTACAACGTCAGTGAGCCGGAAAAAGAGATTGATACTAGTAGCTTTGCGACTTATATTCGCGGCTACGGTAAACAAAAAGATGATGGTACCTATGTTGTGCAGGCGGAGTATACAAGTCCATTAGCAACGATCTACGGAATAAAGCACGCCGAGCCGGTAAAAGACGAAAGATTTACGGATAAATCTTCGTTGCTGGCAGAAATGAAGAATAAGCTCGGTGACAGTCTGGACATTTCGCTAACATTTACGGCTATTGAGCTCGCAAATATGGGCTTTAAAGACGTAAGAAAAGGCGATTATCTGTGGTGCGTTATCGAACCGTTTGATATTAACGTTCAGCTACGCGTCTTAACTATCGAAGACTATTCGAATGACAAAAAGCCGCCGGTTTTCACATTCGGATCAGTCACGAAAAAAGCGTCGGATTTAATTGCGGATTTTGATACGACTAAGAAAACGGTTGATAAGGTAATCGATGCGTCCACCGGAACCATTAAAGCAAGCGCACTGAATACAGCAGGATTGGCGCTCAAGAGCGATTTAGACGCGCACGTAAAAAACACGGACATACACGTAACCGCATCAGAAAAGTTAACGTGGGATTCGAAGGAGTCAGGCGGAGCGGTGGCCGCGTTAGAAGCGCGCCTAACGAATGTAACGTGGACGGCTCCGACGTTTAAAAACGGATGGACGCAATACACTGACGCTTCCGGAAGTTACCCGGTTCAGTACGGTAAGGACATGGTCGGAACAGTGATATTACGAGGCGTCGCGAAAGGCGGCACTATCGGGCCAACAACACCGGTTTACACACTGCCGGCAGGTTTTCGTCCAACTTACCCGCAGCACTTTACCGGATCGGCAGGTGCTGGTTTTATTTATACCGGCGTTATAAAAACGAACGGCGATGTTTGTATTGAGAGCAGCACGAATACAACTGCGAACGCTTTTATAGCAATCAATACGCAATTTAAAGCGAACTAAACGGAGGTGAGCGCATGGGGAAATACTCATATAAGAAAGCTGATACTAGCGGATTTGACCGTCAGTATATCAAGAACTACAACCAAAACCTCGAAGACATCGGCAACGACATGCTCGATCTGAGTAACGGTTTGAGCCGTCATAAATCCGCAGAGCATGCCCATACGTCAGATCAGATTGACCATAGCGGTTTTTCTTTGCGCACATATATAGATGGTCTGTATAACCGTATAAAAAACTTGATTCTTAACACAGACGGAACGAACGTAAAAGAGGTGGTAGACGCACGTGTAGACGCAGACGGAAACGTCGAACCTCTACTAAAAGAGCGGCTCGATAAAGAGTATTACAAGTTGCTTCGAAAAATTCAACGCAACGTAAACGTGGACGATTATGGCGCCGATCCTACGGGCGAAACAGATAGTACGGATGCTTTCGTAAGGGCACTCGGTAATGGTAAGGTGCGCCTTAATTTATCAGCGGGTGAATACGTCATCAAAGGCGCTAAGATCCCGTCATGGACGTATCTTGTCGGTCAGGGAAAAGGCGTTACCACGCTGAAGCTTCATGAGGACACGCCGGCCAGCGAGTGGGTTATTACGAACGCTGACCACTCAGGAGGAAACCGGAATATCTACGTAGAGGGAATGACGCTCGATTGGAACCCAGATAGACAAGGCGGTGTGACCGCGACGGGGGGGATAAATTCAAGCTGCTTAACTTTGGCGAAAGTAAAATTCGGATGGATTAAGGACGTAGAGGCGGTAAACCCCGGTCTGCACGGCTTCGATATAACGGCTCCTAAGTACGACGTCACTACGGAAAATTATACGGCTGATGGTTCATACTACGTTTGGCTTGATAACTGTGTTGCATCCGGTTACGGTGACGACGGAATTACGACGCACTACAGCGAATACATTTTCATTTCAAATTCACACTGTATGGACCCTAGCGGAAAAGCACACCCGGCCGGTGCTGCTAATTCGAATGGAATCGAAATTGATGACGGTTCAAAAAATGTTTGGGTAGACGGCTGTTATACGAGCGGAAACATTCGAGGTGTCGAAGTAAAGGCACACAAAGAATGGCCAGCATCGCAAAACATCCATGTGACGAATCATGTTTCTTATAGGGACGTTCGTTCTTACGATGCAAGACACATCGCCCACCATAGCGAGACTGATCCGGAGAGTACATCTGCGTATCATGTGACATTCTCAAACTGCACGTCAATTGAACCCGTTTTTAATAGTTTATACGCAGATATTTCTCCGAGAGCGTTGGTTATCTCAGCATATAAGCATGTTCAGATCTCGAATTTTACTGCGATCGGCGATCCGCAATACGACTACAAGGCCAACCCGGTAGTCGCGCTTCAATTTAAATCTCGATATATCAACGTCGATGGAATCAAGATTCGAGGTTTTAAGACGGCCAGCCACGACATTCGAGCTTTTGGCGGTGCACAAGGAACTGATTACGTACAGATATCTGGCGTCACAATTTCCGAGTCTTCACCGATTGGTGTCGCGTTCGGTGGCGGGGTTTATAATGCTTCCCTGATTGGCGCCACATTAATCGGAGATAGTGGTGAGATGGGCGTTTATTCTCCGAACAACCAAGTAGAACTTGCGGCAATTAACGCGGCTGGATATACATCTGCGGCAAACCTCGGAGGACGGTCGTATAGCGTTGTCCCTACGAATTTTAAAGGAGGATTCAAAGGCGCTACCACGAGCGGTTCACCCCTAGATCCGACGAGCGCAATCATTGCTGCTACGGGTGCGAATGTTGCGAAAGGGCCTAGAAACTTCATGGGCGGCGTTTCGGGAGGCTCATCGACTGAAGGATCGCGGCAGGCTATTCTCGCAACGAACAATTCGCATACAAAAGGCGACGGCCCGGCTCGAACCATCCTATCGTCACAGTCCGTAATAAACGATGACGGTTACACGGTTGTAGGCGGATATGGTTCTGGCGAAGCATCCGCAGGGAACATCAAATGGAAGATCGACTCCATGAACGGTAATATTCAGGGCGTCGGCCGGGTCGAAAGCGTTTCAGACTTTAAGGACGTCGCGGAGTATTTCGAGTCACTGGACGGACAGAGAATTGATTCCGGCCTCATGGTAACGCTCGAAGGCGATAAAATCCGAAAAGCGCAGCCAGGGGATAGCGTAGACGGCATTATATCTGAAACTGCCGGAGTTGTATTGGGAGGCGCGGGTTTTTACTGGAATGATCGGTTCTTACGTAACGAGTTTGGTGGCATGATCTACGAAACAATCATCGAGAATGGCCGAGAGCTGACCGTACCGAAAGAGAATCCGAACTATGATCCGACCCTTGAATATATTCCTCGTGATGAGCGTGTTGAGTGGCATATCGTCGGGCTTATCGGTCAAATACATGTACGTATTGACGATACAGTCAAATTGGGTGATAGGGTTACGGCGGGCACCAACGGTATTGCAACGAAAACCGGGGACAACAGCGGATTTAAAGTAATGCGAATTAAGACGGCTTACGATTCCGAAAAGGGATACGGTGTAGCCGTTATTTTTATGCGGTAAAGGAGGTTTTGCAGTGATATACAATAACGCACCCCTTGCGTTTGAGGTAACGAGTTGGACTAAAACGAATATTAAAACCGCCATACAGTTCAGCACGCAAGACATCGATACGGCGCGTTTGATCTTCTCGTTAACAAAGGATGGCGTTCCGTTGCCGTTGTCTGCTGTTACCGGGAAGCTCGTCATGTTCATGGCGGACGGCAGCCGGTTTATAAGAAGCGTAGAGATCGTGGATAAGATCGAAGGAATCGCTCAGCACGTTTTATCGCCCGAAGAGGTTCGCCACTACGGCGACGTGCGGGCGGAGCTTAATCTCTATTACGCGAATAAACAGGCGCTCTCCGTTCATAAATTCTCGTTCACTATCGACAAGGCACTGATTGACACGGATATCGTTCCTATTGCGGAGTATTATATCGATGACTTCGAGGCTTTGATCGCAAAGGTAAACGAACTATATGACGAAGCCATTGAAACCATCGAAGAGCTGCGCAAGAAATTCGAAGACCTCGAAAATATTGAGACAAAAGAAGGAGCGCAAGAAAAAGCCGATAAGGCTCTTTCGGACAGTAAAGCGTACACGGACGAACACGCAGATCGGACGGATAACCCGCACTCAGTGACAAAGGATCAGATCGGACTTAATAATGTAGACAACGTTAAACAGGCGCCGCTTGATCAATTCCGGGCCCACGATTCGAACGGCATCCGCCATACATCGCAAGCTGAAAAGGACAAGTGGAACGGCTCTCAGTTATTCAAATTGACGCAGGATACCGGCGCAGCAAAGTACATGACGGGCGTCGATTTTAATACGGTGACGGATACCGGCTTCTATTATATGAGCGGCGCAACGACGGCATTAAATGCGCCAGTAAATAACAACGGGTATCTGCTCGTTCATAACTACAGCACGTACGCGTATCAGGAATACACGTCCTATAGTAGCAATGATTCGACGTCTTCGGGCCGGCGTAAATTCATGCGTAATAAGGTCGCGAGTTCGGAAACTTGGACGTCATGGCGCGAGCTCGAATCGGTGGATGGGGCGCAATCAAAGATTGACGCTCACGCTAACAGAACGGACATCCACGTCATACAAGCGGATAAAGATAAGTGGAATAGTCCGTGGGTCGCGACGTGGAATAACGTTACTTTGATTAACGGAGCGCAGCAAAACACCGGCTATCCGTTCAAGTTTTCCGTTGCGAATAACGAAATTAAACTGCGAGGCACGTTCGGCTCGCTGCCGGCCGCCGGTACGACGGTAGCGAAATTCACGTATAAGCCGACGCAGCTCGTAGATTTCGTCGTACCTACGATTGGCTCTTACGGGACGGCCCGGTTCGCATTTACGACGGACGGCGAATTACGGTTCGACGGTCTTTCCGCAACCGACTCAGCGAGCGTTACGAGAGTATCTTTTAATATCGGGATTCCACTATGGTAATGGAGGCGATGAATGTGCACGTTCTTTTCTACGATGAAAATTTCAAATATGACGGCGAAGCGGATATCGAAATAAATACGGGGGCAGGCGAGAAACTGCCCCCAAATTGCACAACTGCGTTAATTCCTGCCGGATTATACGATCCGAAATATGATCCTAAAAAGGGCGTTTGGGTTGAGGCTGCAACACAAGATTATATCGACAGTGTAAAACCACCTGCACCAAAACCAAGCGAAATTGAAGTCCTGTCTCAACAGGTCGCGGATCTATACTATCTAATTGCGATGGGAGGCTCGTAATATGATAGATTGGTTCGCGTATATCAAAGGGTTTTACGAAACGGGTAGATGGACGAAAAAACAAGTTTATGATGTCGTTGCCGTAGGGCGCATCACGCCGGAACAATACGAAGAAATTACCGGTGAACCGTATGATCCCAATACGCCTCCCAGCGAAGGGCCTTTTGGGGCTGCTGACGGATCTACTGGGACTGAGTAAATGACGGAAAGGAGGCGTCCCAATGCCGGAGCCGAACATACACGAATTTAATGATAAGTTAGCGGAAGTTCGCGAATGGCTTGTTCGGATAGACACCAAGGTCGATTACTTTAACGATGTAAAAACGACAGCCGAGAGAGCTGACGAAAAAGCTGACGAAGCCTTATCGTTGGCGAAAGAAAACCGCGCAGATATAGCGGATATGAAAGCAAATACGAAATGGATTTGGGGCGTAATGATCGGCGTCGCTGGCTTAGCGATATCGGGAGTTGCGCTATTTTTATAACCGAATAAACGCAACACGCCCGTCAGGTGAGAGTCCCGGCGGGCTTTTTTAATGCAAAAAAAAACGAAAAGGGAGACGATTTAATGGCGATTTCAGTACGTAAGAACCTAGTGTCTGCGAGTAAGTATTCGATTAAGTGTCCGAATTCAATGGATGCGCAATACATCACGTTTCATAATACGGCCAACGATGCTTCAGCGGATGCAGAGATCCGATATATGATCGGAAACAACAACGAAGTGTCTTACCACTTCGCAGTGGACGATAAGGAAGTCGTTCAGGGTATTCCGACAGATCGTAACGCATGGCATACCGGAGATGGTAGCGGCGCAAATTCCGGAAACCGCACGTCCATCGGAGTCGAGGTTTGTTACTCGAAATCGGGCGGCGCTAAGTACGATGCGGCCGAAAAGCTGGCGATCAAATTCATCGCACAATTACTGAAGGAACGCGGATGGGGCATCGATCGTTTACGCAAACACCAAGACTGGTCCGGTAAATACTGCCCACATCGCGTGTTAGCGGAAGGCCGGTGGGAAGCCGTAAAAGCGGCAATCGCTGAGGAACTCAAAGCACTCGGCGGCAAGTCTTCCGCAAGCAAGCCGGCCAAAACATCCGGATCGACATACACCGTTAAGAAAGGCGACACTTTGTCCGAAATTGCGGTGAAAACAGGCGTCAGTATGGCGAAGTTACAATCATATAATGGCATTAAGAACGCGAATAAGATTTCGGTCGGCCAAGTGCTAAAGCTGACGGGATCGGCCGGCTCTTCTAAACCGTCATCCAGCGGTAAGAAATATGTTTACCTTCCGGCTTCTGCCGACTCATGGCGCATCTATCCTACGAACAAAGCGCCGGTCAAAGGGAACGAATGTGGCTTATTACGTCCTAAGAAATTCGGCGGTCTGAAGTACGAGGTTCTCGGCAATCCGCAAACCGATGTGTACACGATCAAGACGGACCAGTTCGGAAAGGTAAACATCTATGCCGCGAAATCCACAGGCGCAACAGTAAAGTAAACGAAAAGGGAGACGATTATATGAATACGGAAAAAATTAGCGCAGGCACGGTCGCTCGATTCGTGCTTCTTTTGGTTGCGCTCGTAAATAGCGGATTAACAATGACGGGGCACAGTCCGATTCCGGTCAACGAGGCCGGCGTGCAGGACTTCATTTCGTTGGCGTTCCTCGGAGCTACTTCGCTATGGGCGTACTGGAAAGACAATAAAGTAACGAGGACTGCGCGCACAAAAGGATAATAACTAAGTTGTCAGTATCGACTTATATCTTTTTTTATCATGAATGTATAAATTAAGGCATAAAATACCGAGAATAGGGAAAAGTCCACTTAGAAGTGCGAAAAATCTTGTTTTGGCGATCTGTTTGCATTACAATTATTGTATATTTATCGAATGCATAATATGATCGCCAAATTTTATACGTTCGGTGGTGATATTTGATGCACGATAAAAAGAAGGGGGATGACGATATGGCAATAACAGAGTCACGCCTTAAAAGTAAACTTCAAGATTTAAGAAGTAAAGCGTTGAAGAGAAGATATGGTGGGGAGTATCGAACAGAATTAAACGCGGGCCAAAAACGAATTCTTGAAGAAAATCACAAGGATTTGGAATATGAGCAGTACAAGGCAATTCACAACACAGAGGATTGATCTCCGAGGATGACGATACTTCAGCGAGGAGAAATCTACTACATCAACTTCCCATATACCTTCGACCCTAACTACCCCAACGGTAAACCTAAGTTTGTTCTAGTGTTACAAGAAGGTGAGTACTTCAAAGAGTATGATACAGTGACCGTACTGCTTATAACTAGCGATTTTAGCGCTGAGTATTACGACACAAACGTAACAATTGAGCTTGGGACGACATCATTGAAAGAGAAATCTTATATCTTATGTTCTCAGCCTTATACTATAAGAAAAAGTCTTTTTAGGGCTAAAGGCGTTTGGTCCGCTGGTCAATTAAGCCCTGAAATAATGGACGAGGTTGACGAGGCAATTTATTTAGGTTTGTGCATGGGGCAACAGCACGAGGATGAAATTAGCCACGTTTAAAACGTGGTTTTTTGAATTGGTCTTTCCTATTCGCAATCAGACAAAGACTGCCGAAACTGATCGACGGTCTTTTTGTGATTATGAAACTTTTAGCAAGCGCTTACGTATGTTAACGTAGGAAAACCCATTGCGGATAAGTTTGGCATCATAGTATAATTTTGTTAATACATAGCGGAGGTATTCCAATGCGTAAGATGCTTTTATTATTACTTTCGGTACCACTTTTACTATTGGTGGCATGCAGTGAAGATAGCGTTAATGCAGGTACGGTTCAAAAAGAAGACAGTGTAGAAAATAAGAAAGTCGAGCCTTTTAAAGTTACGAATAAAAGCGTAAAGATGCTTATAGCGGATGAGCTGAAGAAAAACGGAACAAAAGACACGGAAAAATTGAAGGAGCTTGATATCTTTGATGATGTAGACGAAAATAAGCATAACATCAAAACAGTTAGCGTTACTCTAAATGGGAATGACAATTTAACTAACAATATGGTGAAAAAGGGGATGCTTAAAGAAGGCGAAAAGCTTTTTCCTAAGATCTTTGAGGATACTTCCGTAAGCAGGGCTTTAATAACGTGGGAATTTCCTTTGAAGGATGCAAACGGCAACTCATCTTTTCAAAAAGTCCTATCGATTCAGTTAGAGCGAAATACAGCCGATGAAATAAACTGGAAAGAATTCAAATACAAGAATTTCGAAATAGTTGCCGACAATTATTATGAACATCAAGCGTTTAAAAAGTAACAATCCACGCCCTATCCTTCGCGGATGGGGCGATTTTTTTTATGTGGACGATTGTTTTTCTTTCGGTTTCGTTATCGAGTTAATAAACGGGTGAATGTATGGACGGGGCTTTTAAAAACGGAAGAGGGTGCGGACATGTTTTCGTTTTCAATATCGGCAAGCCTCGGACAAGGTTCGGAAAATGAGTTGATCGCGGAGGAATTACGCAATTGAAATCGAGGAAAGGGCGAAGCTTAGTTGCGGGACAGTTCGAAATTATGTAACGATAAAGCATACATCCCAAAACATTCGACGTGGCCGAAGATAGAGCGGGCACTCAAATCGACGGGGTACGAAGTGAGTCGCGAAGATTATTTTAACGGTTAATTTTCAGGATGTGGATAACAACGCTTGTCATTCGTGGAAAGTTTGGGTATTATGTTGTTAACGAGATTCGTCGCTAGGAATACGCGGCGTTAACAATCTAACCGAATAGTAACAATCGTACAAATCGTACATAAACGCTGATATGATCGGGTTTTCATCTAACGTAAACTGATCGTATGATTCACCATTGACAACCCGAATGCCATCGCTTCCTGCGGCTGCGGATCTTCTTTCCGCACGGCCAAAAACGCCGGTTCGCCGGAAGAGTGCTAGGGCTCAACCCGCCATCCTTAGGATGAAAAAATATGACGTCTTTCTTAACAATGGCGTTTGTTTAATAAAAGCAAAACCCGCTCAACAGAAGCGGGTTTTCTTTTTCAAAAATGTTATTCAATTGTATGTTTCATTGCATTGTACATATTTGCCGTGTGTTCATCGGCTTTATCCCGGGACATGCGCAGCCGTTCCGCTGAAGAACCATATCCGATTTCTAGTTTGCCCTCTTTAAGTCCTTTAAAAATCCCATCAGCGAATTCATCCAGCGGTTCTCCTTGCGTATGCAGTCCTGCACCGCCAAGATCTGTATTGACTGCCGGAGGTGCAACTTCAATCACTTCTACAGCTGAATCAGAAAGCTGGTGTCTCAGACTCATTGTAAATGAATGAAGCGCCGCTTTCGTTGCTGAATAGATCGGAGCAATGGCAAGCGGTGTAAAAGCCAATCCCGAAGAGACATTAATGACAGCCGCATCTTCTTTTC
The DNA here is from genome assembly GCF_051628075.1 of Bacillus siamensis. Lineage (NCBI taxonomy): Bacteria > Bacillati > Bacillota > Bacilli > Caryophanales > Bacillaceae > Bacillus > Bacillus siamensis. Next base: position 3,020,227 of record NZ_CP155579.1, on the reverse strand, counting down.
CGGCAAAAAACGGAGCGAACAGCATAGACAGGTGGAAGGGAGCTTCAATGTTCGTTGTGATTTCTTTATTGAAATAGTCCCAATTGTCCTTCGCATCCGTTTTCAGCACATGAAAACGTTGTTGAATCCCCGCGTTATTGACTAACACATTCACTTCCGGATAGTTCTCTGTCACCCAATCAAACAGGGATACACGTTCAGATGGGATGCTCAGATCACTGACATAGGTAATAAGATCCGGAAATGTTTCCTTTGCCTTTTGAAGAGCATGTTCACGCCGTCCGGTCACGATGACTTTATTTCCCGCTTTTAAAAATCGTTCTGCGAAAGCTAATCCTATTCCGGCGTTTCCGCCTGTAATCAGTATTGTATTTCCCGTCAGTTTCATATGAACTCCTCTTTTCTAATTGTTTTACATTTCTTTGATAACATTTCAGCTGCAATCCAATCAATATATTTTTTGGGATCATCGGGAAACCCGCCAAAACTATTCTTTCCTTGCCACAATATGATGATACGGCTTAAAGTGCGGTTTAAGTCAACAAAAGAACCTTTTCCGGTCAGAAGCCGGAGCCATGCTGCACAATAAGGCGTCAATCCGGGTGCTCGAAAAAGCCGGCTTTCATAAAGAAGGCATTGCGAGAAAAAATGTAAAAATAAATGGAAAATGGGAAGATCATCAGGTGCTGGCGATCATACATCCGGAGGATACATAACGATATCCTCCTTTTTTATATCCTGCGTCTTATTCCGCAGGTCATTCTTCTCTAATACCTCAAATCCATTGTCCAAATCGTACTATTTGCAAATTCAGAAAAAAATAAAGGGTATATAGAGCTAAAAAATCTGAAAAATATCCTCTTTAACAATACGTTCCAAAGTCGTATTTTTCGAAAGGTTATTGATTTTTTGATAGGAATAAACTAAATTGTAAAAGTATAGAATAGTTCATTTATTTTGTAAGAAAAGGATGATAATATGATAGGTCAATTGAGCAATAAAAAAATATTTTTAAGTTCTTTTTTCATCATTTTGATCTGTTCATTACTCTTCCAATTCAGTATTTCAGATAAAGTGCTGCAGTCTTATTACTCTTCTGTCGGAGAAAATACCTACGATATCGGGGAAAAAAGTGTTCGTACGATTGTCATGTTTCTGCAAGGGTTCATGATCTTCACCACTTTTGTGGAAATTTTGATAGGCGGGTTTCTGTTATTCGTTGCCGCTTTTATTCTCGGTACAAAAAAACCGAAAAAAATATATTTGCTTCTATATACGCTGACTTCTTTAATCTCGGCATTTAAAATGTTGATTCTGTCAGTTGTTAACTACTTAACGGCTGATTCCTCACTTATATATTCTGCCGGCGGCACCAAACTGAGTTTACAGCTGCTGGATCCATTTCTGCTTCTGTCAATCGCGGCTCTTTATACTGCCGCAGGAAAACTTACCGATCTCAGCAAAGGAAAGAGAATCATTTTAACTGGATGTTTTGTTTTATTAAAACTCTTCACTATCTTCTTTAATTATTTTATGGCGGGTAAAATTTAGCTCGGGAGAGAGTCACTTAAGCTGAATTTTATTATATATTAAAAACAGAGCAGGGAGATGTTAAGATGAACTTAGTAAAATCTAATAAAAAATCTTTCATTTTGTTTGGCGCGGCTCTTGCTGCAGCGACGTTGGTTTATGCACTTTTATTAACTGGAACTGAATTAAATGTGGCGGCGGCTCATGCATTCTCAGCCAATGCTGAATTAGCTTCGACTCTCGGTATCTCTACAGCAGCAGCTAAAAAAGCAATTGATATCATTGATGCGGCATCAACAATTGCTTCTATCATTTCTCTCATCGGTATCGTTACAGGCGCAGGCGCGATTTCTTATGCAATCGTTGCAACAGCAAAAACAATGATTAAGAAATACGGCAAAAAATACGCAGCTGCTTGGTAAAATCGATCGATAAATAATTGCTCTTTTTGTACAAGCTGCAAAAAGAGCCTCTCTCCCAAATACATATGTAAGGATTGAAAGTATGATAGTCAGACAAATTACAGCTCTTATCAAATATAATACTCTGTCGTCGTTTCGCAAAAGAAAGGAAGATTGGGGAATTCCTCAACTCAACGGCAAACTGCTGTCTGCCATTATCATTTCTCTGTTATGTGTTTATCTTATTTTACTGGGATGCGGCGTTGTATTCGGGACAAAACTGATTCAGCTTCCTGTCAGCGCGTGGGGGCAATTTGTTTTAATCGCCGTTTCATTGGAGCAGCTTTTTTGGGCTGCCGGCTTCTTTAAAGAACATCAAAATGCTTTTCTGCTGGATACGCGCAAGGTCATTCATCAATTAAAAAAGGTTCGTTTTTTACAGCTGTTTTCAGTTTTTACCGGCCAGGCGATCAAAAAAACCATTTTCGTATGGTATCTTTTTGTTTTTCCGGTCTTTTTGTTTTTAACCGGAGCAGGCATGACTGGATCTGCAGCGGTCATCGTATTTTTTCTGGGCTTCGTTTATTTTCTTCTCAATTTATTTTTGTCTATGCTGTTTTCTTACGTTGTTTATCTTCTTACGAATATGTGGAGCAAATGGTTTTACTTGAAAATCATGAAGGGCATTTTATTCAGCGTCAGCCTGCTGGTGCCGCTGGCAGTGGGGTATGCCGTTTATCTTCTCGTGTTTGGGGAGTATACGGTAAAGGACATTTCCGGATTTACGGAGTCGCCGGCTTTCCGGAACATCCTCATGAATACACCGTATGTATGGTTGGTATTCCGCTCAGATTCAGTGCTCGTTTTCGCAGCAGTATTTGCAGCCGCCGTCCTTTTTACGGCTAGACTGTTTAAGCTGTGGGCGGCTACCCTGAAGAAAATGGATCTTATTCCTTATATGTTTTTGACAAACGCGGCTTTTGCACCAAAGCTTAAATTATATAGGAATAACAAAATATTTCATGCCGTTTTTCAAAAGGACCTTCTGTTTTTAATGAGAATTGACGGGTTTTTTATCAGGAATTTCGGCAGTATGCTTTATTTGTTTATGCTGTTTTTAGGTTTTTGTGTTCCGCTGCTTTCTCATCATTTTACCGGGTATTCGGCAGCCGCCATTGTATCCGCCGCGGTTATCATTGCGAACTTTTCGTACCAGCTCGTCGGGGACGCGCTCAAAACCGTATTATCCGTTGACGGAGAAATAAAAAATCAGCATCTGTTTCACCGGAATATCAAACATGCGTGGCAGCTCGTGTTTCCGAAAGTATGTATTTATAATCTTGCGGCTCTTATCTATTCATTCATCATGACCATTTTGATTACGGTGTTTTTTCCGTCCTCCGCTGCGCTGACGGTCTACCTGTTTATTGTATTTTTATGTTCGGGTTTTTTATACAGTCTTGTCCAGATTTCAAGCACCGCCTTGTACCCTAAAAAAAACTGGGAGCATCTGTACGAAATCGGAGAAGCCGGGAAAGCAAAGACGTACAACAATTTATACGGCTCTTTGATTTTCATTGTGTCGCTTCAAATTGCTGCGATCACGTCATATTTTATTTATAAAAAGCCGGAACTTGAAACGCTGCTTATTCATTCTGCATCAGGTATATTTGTCCTGTTCACACTATTAAACTATGGAGTCATGTTTCTGTTTCTTCGCAGAATTAATATGGCGGAAAGGTTTGCGAACAATGATTAAATTAGTGAATATACAAAAAAACTATAGTGAAAAACAGGTGTTAAAGGATATTTCTTTTGAGGTGAAAAAAGGCTCAATATATGCTTTGCTCGGGACCAATGGAGTCGGGAAAACAACGACTTTGAAAATCATTTCGGGCCTGCTTAAACCGACGTCAGGCTGCGTCGAGATTGACGGCAAAGAAATAGATTCAGAAGAGGGAGGGCAAATATCGGCTGATATCGGTTTTGTGCCCGACCATGCCTTTTTATATGATTATTTAACGGGAGTCGAATACTTGCGTTTTACAGCTGAGATGTTTCAAGTGCCGTCTCAGCGGACAAATGATTATATAAAGAATATGTTAGAGACGCTGAAGCTTTCACAAGACGGAAATCAGCTGATTAAAACCTATTCACACGGAATGAAACAAAAATTATCAATCGCTGCCGCGCTCATTCATCAGCCTAAGATCTTAATCCTTGACGAGCCGCTGACGGGCATTGATTTAATCAGCGGCAAAACGATACGGACGTTATTGAAGGAGTACGTCAAACAGGGAAATACGGTCCTGTTATCGACTCACCTGCTGGAACTGGCGCATTCGTTGTGCGATACGATCGGTATTATCCATGACGGCGTTTTTGCGGCGGAGTATCAGTCATCCGAGCATTCATTAGAAGAAATCGAAGAAATGGCTGAGCGTATCTATACATGATGAACCGCATTTTGCCGGCAATCAGAACGTCCGCCATTCCGTTAACCGCGTCATTGCTGTTTTTTTCAGGCGGTGCAATCGCTGCGGTTTTTACCGATCACTTTGTATCATCAGCGTCTTATAATGGCTCGTCAGGCGCAGTTGAATTGTTAAAGAATAATGCGATCGCTTGTCTGTTTTTAGCGGCAGGTTTTTTTACTTTTGGGTTGACCTCAATCTTTTATTTATTCACCAACGGATTTATTTTAAGCGGCTCTATTATCGAAAATCTGCAGGGCGGGATCCCTTTATATCAGATTATTTTACTGCTAATTCCTCATGGTATATTTGAAGTTCCTGCGTTATTATTAAGTGGCGCCATTGGCTTTAAGGGCGTTGAATTGGTCACTAGGCTGTGTTTTTCTAAAGAAAGAAGGATAATAGCTTCAATGTTCAGGCATATCGGAATATTGGTGCTGTTTATTATTTGTCTGCTGATCGCCGCCGCCATCATTGAAACTTATATCACACCAATTTTTAAGTAAAAGGGGCAGAAATCATATGAGAAGTAAATTATCATTAATCGGTGTGCCGATTGTTATGATTATCGGTTATATCATTTCTTTATCCTTTGAATGGCTGTTTCCTGTTCTTACTTTTGGGGCAGCGGGGCTGTATCTCTTTTTATTTGCCCCGGTGCAAAACAAATTCATCCGTTACATCTTTTTGTTTATTTTTGTAATTAATCTGTTGGCCAGTGCGGCTCTTTATTTTGGTATTTAATAAAAAAATGACATTCAAGTTGAATGTCATTTTTTTTATTTTCGAGCGGCTCTGCTGTGGGTTAAAATCTGTCGCCGTTGAAAATTGAGTTTTTTACGATCACGTAGTCGACATTGCGGATGGCTTCGAGTTTATTGCCGCCGGCGTAAGAGATGGAAGACTGCAGATCCTGCTCCATTTCAATCAGCGTATCCTGCAGAGATCCTTTATGCTCGACATGCATTTTTTTGCCCTCGACGTTTTTCTTTTCGCCTTTTTGAAATTCGGAAGCGGAGCCGAAATATTCTTTGTACAGCTTGCCGTCGATTTCGATCGTTTGCCCCGGTGATTCTTCGTGGCCGGCGAATAATGATCCGATCATGACCATAGACGCGCCGAAACGGATGGACTTCGCAATATCGCCGTGCGTGCGGATGCCGCCGTCAGCAATGATCGGTTTGCTTGCCGCTTTTGCACACCAGCGAAGCGCGGCTAATTGCCATCCGCCGGTTCCGAAGCCGGTTTTAATTTTTGTGATGCATACTTTCCCGGGTCCGATACCCACTTTTGTCGCGTCAGCACCCGCGCGTTCCAGTTCCCGTACAGCTTCAGGCGTCCCGACATTCCCTGCAATGACAAAGCTTTCCGGCACATGTTCTTTAATAAATTGGATCATGCTGATTACGGCATTGGAATGGCCGTGCGCGATATCAATGGTAATATAATCCGGTACAAGCTCCTGTGCTTTCAGCTCGCGGATGAATTCATAATCGTTGTCTTTCACGCCGACACTGATCGAGGAAATCAGTCCGCGTGCTTTCATATCCTGGACAAAGGCCAGGCGTTTTTCTGGCTCGAAGCGGTGCATGATATAAAAATAACCGTTTTCCGCGAGCCAGGCTGCGATGTTTTCATCTATAATCGTCTGCATGTTGGCCGGTACGACCGGAAGTTTAAATGTGTGTCCGCCCAATGTAACTGATGTATCACATTCAGATCGGCTGTTCACAACGCATTTTGCAGGAATCAGCTGAATATCTTCGTAATCAAATGCATTTTCCATAAATAACACCCCTAAAAGCGAATGATAAAATTATAATTAAATTAAAATGTTCGTCTTTTTATAATGTACTTTGTTTTGTCAGGAATGTCAAATGATTTCATGCTGCCTCATATGCGGTCAGCTTGTCATCCATTTGCAGTTTGGTTATCATAGTAGTATTGGTTCTTGTAAGACATTTGTTACAATAGATTGGTTGCAGAAGAAGGGAGGGGCCGGTGTGGAACAAAAACAGCCCGGGCACAGCCCGAAAGCCCAGAAAATTCAGGACCGGATTATTTTAGGCACGATTTGGGTCGTGTCGGCGCTTGTCATTGCGCTCGTTGTCGGAACCGTCATGAATTATATGTGGATGTTTAAATAAAAAAGAGTCTGTGCCGGTATGACACAGACTCTTTTTTATATTATTTTTCAAACATGCTTGTAGAATGCAGAGGCTGGACGCGCGCTTTCGGGTCCATGTAAGCCTTCGCGTTGTTCACGGCTGTCGGAGCTTCGCCGAAACCGCTCGCGATCAGCTTGACTTTGCCTTCATATGTGCAGATATCTCCGGCGGCAAAGAAGCCCTCAATATTCGTTTCCATCGTGCTTTTGACGACGATGGAATTTTTCTCGATGTCAAGGCCCCAGTTTTTAATCGGGCCGAGAGAAGAAACAAAGCCGTAGTTTACGATCAGGTCATCAATTTCAATGATTTCTTTGCGGTCGCCTTTCACTTCTTCAAGAACGAGCTGTTCGATCCGGTCTTCACCGACAAGTTCAGCCGGAACAAACGGTGTCAGCACGTTGACTTTAGAATTGTGCAGGTTTTCGACACTGTGCTCATGCGCGCGGAATTTATCACGGCGGTGGATGATGCTGACTTCTTTGGCGATCGGCTCAAGCATAAGCGCCCAGTCAACGGCGGAATCGCCGCCGCCCAGAACGGCAACGCGTCTGCCTGCGAATTGATTGAGGTCATCAATGAAGTAGTGCAGGTTTTTGCCTTCATATTGTTCCGCTGATTCCAGCTCAAGCTTTCTCGGCTTAAACGCGCCGTTTCCTGCGGTGATAATGACTGTTTTTGAATAATGCGTTTCTGAATTCGTGACAAGCTTAAACACACCGTCAGCCTGTTTTTCAACAGATTCAACGGCCTGCTCTAAGCAGATGGTCTGATCGAACTTTGCCATTTGCTCTTTTAAGTTGTTCACAAGTTCTTGGGCGCGGATTTTCGGGAATCCGGCTACATCATAAATATATTTTTCAGGGTACAGCGCGCTGAGCTGGCCGCCAAGCTGAGGCAGGCTCTCAATGATTTTGACGCTCGCCTGTCTCATTCCCCCGTAAAAAGCGGTAAACAGGCCGACCGGGCCGCCGCCGATGACCGTAATATCATAAACCTTTGAATCCTCTTGCATACCAAATTGCCTCCTAATTGAAAATTGTTATTAATTATAACATAGAATTTGAAGGGATGACGAGTGCCGAAAACCGCCCGGCCGCTTCATTCTTGAAAAAAATTGCGCCTGCCGCTAATATGGGGACAAATTCCAATCTGTTTTTTCCTGAATGTTTTCCGATGCTTCCGGATAGTATGGTGATATGCAGACATGTGCGGTTTTCTAAAAAATTTATAATTCATTTCATAAAATCCCGCCAATAAGCTGAAGCTAATACAAATGTTGATTTGATTATGCGTCTAACAGCAAAAAAAAGAAGGTGGATGTGATGGCATTGAATAAACCCAAAATCGTGGTTTTAGGTGCAGGTTATGGTGGATTAATGACAGTAACAAGGCTTCCGAAGCATATCGGGGCAAATGACGCCGAAATCACTTTGGTCAATAAACACAATTATCATTATGAAACGACATGGATGCATGAAGCGAGCGCAGGAACGCTGCACCATGACCGCTGCAGATATCAAGTGAAAGATGTAATTAATGAATCACGGGTCAAATTTGTGCAGGATACCGTAAAAGCAATAGATGTGCAAAATAAAAAGGTGACGCTTTCACAAGGGGACATCCCTTATGATTATCTCGTTATCGGGCTTGGCGCCGTCCCTGAAACATTCGGGATTAAAGGATTAAAAGAGTTCGCCTTTCCGATCGCGAATATTAATACGTCGCGTCAGCTGAAAGACCATATTGAGCTCCAATTTGCGACATACAATACGGAGGCCGAAAAACGCCCCGACCGCTTAACCATCGTCGTCGGCGGAGCGGGCTTTACGGGAATTGAATTTCTAGGGGAACTTGCGAACCGCAAGCCAGAGTTATGCAGAAATTATGATATAGATGAAAGTCTCGTCCGGATCGTCTGCGTCGAAGCCGCTCCGACGGTTCTGCCGGGATTTGATCCGGAGCTTGTCGATTACGCCGTTCAATACCTTGAGAGCAAGGGTGTTGAGTTTAAAATCGGCACCGCGGTTCAAGAATGCCGCGCGGACGGTGTCACAGTCGGCAAGAAGGATGAAGAGCCGGAAGAAATCAAATCGCAGACCGTTGTCTGGGCCGCAGGCGTACGCGGACATCCGATCGTGGAGGAAGCGGGCTTTGAAAATATGCGCGGCCGCGTCAAAGTCAATCCCGATCTTCGGGCGCCCGGCCATGATAACGTCTTTATTCTCGGCGACAGCTCGCTCTTTATTAATGAAGAGACGGAACGGCCGTACCCGCCGACTGCTCAGATCGCGATGCAGCAAGGAGAAACAGTGGCCAAAAACCTGGGCCGTCTGATTAAAGGAGGCCAGCTTGAAGAGTTCAAGCCGGACATTAAAGGAACCGTCGCCTCCCTCGGTGAGCATAACGCGGTCGGTGTCGTATACGGCAGGAAGCTCAAAGGCACGCCGGCATCCTTTATGAAAAAGGTCATTGACAACCGCTCGTTATTTATGATCGGCGGACTCGGCCTGACACTGAAAAAAGGGAAGTTTAAATTCTTCTGAAAAACCCGCAGGCGCGGGTTTTTTCTTCTTTCAAAAAAGAGCGTTATATAAAGCATGTAAGAGAAAAAAATGAATGTTTCCGCTTACATGAAATGATTTGTTACATATTCTGACTTGGTGCTTGACAAGTAAATATGATATATTATCAGAAAATTAAGAAAAAGGAGTGATCCGCATGAAAATGACGGCAAAAAGCACGGCGGCGTGTCCGTTCTGCTCAGGTAAAGGGTATTTTCAATTGCTTCTTGGCGGCTCCGAAACATGTCCCTCCTGCCAGGGAAGCGGCAAAGAGAGACGCTGATTTTTCCAGACGTTGACTTTTTTACCGCCCCCGAGGTACACTGAAAGTGCTGTAGGGGGTGGATGTTTGTGATTAGTTTGCCGGTGGTCCTGATCTCAATCGTACTATTTTTCGTACTGTTTTTCGGCATTGGCTTTCTGTTGAACATGCTGCTGAGAATGTCGTGGATTATGGCTGTTGTCTATCCGATTGTATGCCTTTTCATTATCAGCAATAAAAAGATGATCAGTTACGTGCAGGCACCGGGGGAATCATTTCAAAGCCTGTTTCAGCGGATCATGTCATTAGCGGCTGCGGATGTCGTGATTTTGGCAGGCGGACTGGCGGGAGCGATCATGTCAGGCATTGCCATAAAGGCGCTGAGAAAAAGAGGATATCAAATGTTTTAAGCCGCTTTCTTATTCGAGAAAGCTTTTTTGTGCCTCGGCGCTTTTTGTATAGCACCTCACCGGGTTGGGAACACTGACTCGGAGGAGAGTGATTTCAGATTGACGATAATCAGACGCGTATTCATGATCGCGCTTTTTTTGGGCGCATGCCATGCGACATACTTTTCCATAACGGGTGTTGAAGCAAAGGATCTGACAAATTGGATGACGGAACATCGCGGCGCCGTTTTGAAAAACATCGGCACTCCGTTTCAGTCCTTACAGAATCAGCCGGAAAAGCAGGCATCAGGCAAGGTAAAACCGCTGGAAGAAGCTTTTGACTGGGAACGCTATCCGTCAAAAAAGGTGACGGCCACCGGTTATACCGCAGGAGCGGAATCTACGGGGAAATCTCCGGGCCATCCGCAGTATGGAATTACATATTCAGGCGTGAAGGTCAAACGCGATTTATATTCAACTGTGGCGGCCGATCCGTCTGTTTTCCCGATCGGGACGATTCTGTTTATACCGAATTACGGATACGGGGTTGTCGCCGATACCGGCTCGAAAATTAAAGGCAGCCGCCTGGATCTCTACTTTGACACCGTAAAGGACGTCTATAACAACTGGGGCAAAAAAACACTTGATGTCTACATTGTCAAAAAAGGGAACGGCAAAGTGACCGAGGAAGAACTTGTAAAGCTGAACGAAACAAAGTCACTTCAAGTCTTCAGAAATCAATACAAAACGGTAAAAGAATAAAAACGCTTCAGCATCCGCTGAAGCGTTTTTTACATAAAGAAATAATCTAAGATCAGTGTCAGTACAATGCCGGTGACGCCGCCGAAGAACACTTCGATCGGCTGATGGCCGAGCAGTTCTTTCAGTTTCTTCTGTTTTTCTTTCTCTTCCGCTTTCTGAAAGTCTTTCGCTTCGCTGACAAACCGATTAAAGTCGATGACCAGTTTATTAATGACCGTCGCCTGTTCACCCGCATGCCGCCTGACACCGGTAGCGTCAAACATCGTAATGACGGCGAAAATCGCGGCGACTGCAAACAGAGGCGAGTCCAGTCCCTGTTCCAAAGCGACTCCGGTTGACAGCGCGGTGACGGCGGCGGAATGGGAGCTCGGCATGCCGCCGGTGCTCGTCACAAGAGACCAGTCAAGTTTTTTGGATACGATAAATTGAATAGGCACTTTTACAACTTGGGCAAAAATAATGGCAGCAAAACTCGCCAGTAAAGGAAAATTCATAAATACATCCATATGCGACATCCTTTCTGTATCTGCGAAAGTCCGATCATATCGAAAAACTGCAGAAAACGCCCTTAGTTTGGTAAAATAAAATCAATGGAAAAATGTTTTTTCATTATACCACTTTACATAACAAATACCCACATAAGGAGTGTGTACTCATGTTTTATGCATCTGATCAATTGCGGCATCCCGAAACCCTGGTCATCGGTCTTTTTCAAAAAAGCACGCTGAGCGGATTTACGAAGGAATTGGATGATAAACTGGACGGACATTTGACACAGCTGTTAAAGGACGGTGATGTGTCTGCCAAACGCAATCGTGTATCAAAAGTATACCCTCCGGCTGCGACGGGTATGAAACGTATTTACTTTATCGGCTTGGGAAGGGAAGCGGATTATTCGTTTGAAGATGCGAAAGAATGCTTCGCACGTGTGTTTCAGCAGATTCACCAAGATAGAAAACAAGAAGTATCCGTTCTGCTTGATACGTTCGTCTCCGGTGAAGTGCCTGCCGCCGATGCCGCTCATGCGCTTTCGGAAAGCTGTCTGCTTGCGGTTTATGAGGTGCAGGATTATAAACATAAATCGAATGAGCCGGATCAGGAACTGACTTCCGTCTGCGCCGTGACCGACGAAGACCTGAGGGAAGTGCAGGCCGGCCTGAACGTCGGCGCGGCATACGGTCAAGGGACGAATTCAGCCCGCACGCTTGTGAACATGCCGGGAAATATGCTGACGGCCACCGATTTGGCGTCATATGCCGCTGAGCTTGCGGCAAAATATGATTTTGAGTGTGAAATTTTAGAAAAAGAAGAAATGGAAGAGCTCGGAATGGGCGGGCTGCTAGCCGTTAACAAAGGCTCATCCGAACCGCCAAAAATGATCGTTCTGAAGTATCAGGGCAAAGATGAATGGGAAGATGTCATCGGCCTGGTCGGAAAAGGCATTACCTTTGATACCGGAGGATATTCAATTAAGCCGAAAACCGGCATCGTCGGCATGAAAAGCGATATGGGAGGAGCCGCTTCAGTATTGGGCGCAATGGAAATTATCGGCGAACTGCGGCCTGAACAAAATGTGCTCGCCGTTATTCCGTCTACGGACAACATGATCTCGTCTGATGCCATGAAGCCGGATGACGTCATCGTCTCGCTCAGCGGAAAAACCATTGAGATTCTGAACACCGATGCGGAAGGCCGCCTCGTGCTTGCCGACGGCATCACATATGCCAAGCAGCACGGAGCCTCTGTCCTCGTAGACGTCGCAACGTTAACGGGCGGTGTCATTGTCGCCTTAGGAAACGAAATGACGGGCGCCATGACCAATCACGCCGGGTTTTATAAGCAGGTGGCAGAATCGGCGAAGGAATCCGGAGAGCCGATCTGGCAGCTTCCGATTACAGAAAAGGATAAAAAACGCGTGAGAAACAGTCAGATGGCTGATTTGAACAATTCTCCGGGAAGAGAAGGCCACGCGATTATGGCGGGCACATTCATTGGTGAATTCGCGGAAAACACCCCGTGGGTTCATCTTGACATTGCGGGAACCGCGACGGCGAATAAAGCGACATGCTTCGGCCCTGCCGGCGCAACAGGCGTCATGGCAAGGACGCTGGCCGTTTTGACTGAGCGGTTTACGCCTGAAAGATAACAGCACCCGCTGCCTTGATGCAGCGGGTTTTTTTGATTTCCAAAATCTTTAGTTGACTAAAGCGCGGGATGTGTGTTAACTTTAATTATCTACTACATTAGCAAACTAAAGGATTTTTGGAGGGACTCATCAATGAATGCTGTTGTTGTCGCAGTATTGCTTATGCTGGTCTTAAGCCTGCTGCGTGTCAATATTATTATAGCTTTAATGATCGGAGCGCTTGCCGGCGGACTGACAGGCGGCTTAGGCCTCGGAGAGACGGTGAAGGCTTTTACGGACGGTCTCGGCGGAAATGCCACCGTCGCGGTCAGCTACGCGCTGCTCGGAGCATTTGCCGCGGCGCTGACAAAGACGGGGCTTCCCGATGCAATGGTCGAAGCGTCTGTCAAACTAATCGGTAAAAAGGAAGATTCGCGGAAAAAAGCACTGTCTAAAGTGTTAATCGTACTGATTATTTTAATCATATCCTGTTTCTCGCAAAACGTGGTGCCCGTTCATATTGCGTTTATTCCGGTATTAATTCCGCCGCTTTTAAAAATATTTAACGAACTTGAAATGGACCGCAGGCTGGTCGCGTGTGTGATGACATTCGGACTGACTGCGCCGTACATCGTTCTGCCGATCGGTTTCGGACAGATTTTCCAGGGAATGCTGAGAGATAATATGGCGTCAGCCGGTTTAAAGGTGCCGCTCAGTGATATCCCGTATGCTTTAATCATCCCGACGGCGGGGATGGTAGTCGGTTTAATTTTATCCGTCATTGTCTATCGGAAACCGAAGAAATATGAGACGAAGGAGATTGCCGGATTATCGTCTTCTCCTTATACGAAGAAAAGCATTGCCATCGCCCTGTTCTCCATTGCCGTGTCGCTTGCCGTTCAGCTCTACCTGTCACAAGTGCTCGGAGTGGAAGGCATGATCATGGGCGCGCTCGCCGGCTTGTTTACGCTGTTTATCAGCGGAGTCATGAAGCGCAATGAAGCGGATAAGCTGATCACAGACGGCATGATTCTGATGGCCTTTATCGGGTTTGTCATGCTTGTTGCGGCCGGTTTTTCAAATGTATTGAACAAAACGGGCGATGTGGCTTCCTTGGTCAAAGCGTCAACAGGCTTTATCGGCCACAGCCAATCGTTAGGCGCGCTCCTGATGCTGATCGTCGGTTTATTAATCACGATGGGAATCGGATCGTCATTTGCAACCGTACCCGTCATTACGACCATATTTGTTCCGCTGTGCGCTCAGCTCGGATTCAGCCCGATGGCGACGATCGCCGTCATCGGAGCGGCCGCTGCGGTCGGTGATGCGGGTTCTCCTGCAAGTGACAGTACGCTCGGGCCGACGTCAGGCCTCAGCGCTGACGGACAGCACCACCACATTTGGGATACGTGCGTCCCGACATTTATTTTCTATAACATTCCGCTTGTAATATTCGGCTGGATTGCCGCACTTGTCCTGTGAAAAAAGGCTCCCGGAAAGGGGAGCCTTTTTGTATGCTGAAAAAACTTACGCCGGATTTCGATTGAAGCCCGTCGCTTTATGAATGGACCTGTAAACGGCAGGCGCGACAGATGCCAATAACAGTGCTAAAATGATATCTTTTATGAAAAACCAAATCATATAAAACCAGGCCATTCCGTAGCTGATCGGAGCATGAAGCCATAATTTCAGCGCAATATACGTATAGGTCGTGCCAATGATATAAATGACCGCGGTACCGATCAAAGAGGCCCATGCATAATGCAGACGGCCGGGTTCTTTTGTCTTTTCCAGTAGCCAGCCTGCTGCAAATGCCGCCGGGATGTATGCGAGAATAAACCCCCCGCTCTTTCCGATAAACGGCGCAAAGCCTGCTGAGAATTGGGCGAAGATGGGAGCTCCCGCGAGTCCGGCCAATGCGTATACCGTCATTGCAATGGCGGCCCGTCTTGCGCCGAGAAGCATCGCGGCTAACAGACAAAAGAAAGGCTGCAGCGAGAGCGGAATTCCCGCAACTTGCAAAAAGGGAGCCATTGATGTAATGTTGGCGCCGATGGCCATCAGTGCGGCAAACATGCCGATAAGCGCCATATCGCCCGCGCGAAGGTTGCGTTGTTTCATTTGTTTTTCCCCCTTACACTTGTACCAGATTAGCGTAATCGAAGGATAATTAATTGTCAACACGAATTTTATATAGGTTTACTAAATGGAGGGAGCCCTATGTTTTTCGGGAAAACGAAACAAACAGGACAGTCGGATCGGATTCCGCCAAACCAAAATGTCACAACGAAGTTTCCCGTGCTTCACGCCGGAAATGTTCCTTATTATGAAGATATGTCAAAATGGAACCTGCAGGTGTACGGGCTTGTCGACCGTCCTATGCTGTTAAGCTTTGACGATATTAAAGCCTTTCCGAAAGCCGAATTGAAAAATGATATTCATTGCGTCACGGGCTGGTCCCGTCTTGATAACGTCTGGCAGGGCATACGCGCGAAAGACATCGCTGAGAAAGCGGGTGTGCACAAAAAAGCCGGTTTCGTCATATTGCACGCTGAAGAGGGCTGGACAGCCAATCTGCCGCTTTCTGATTTTACGCGGGAGACATCCCTGCTGGCATATGCGCATAACGGCGAGCCGTTAACGCCCGAGCACGGCTATCCGCTCAGAGGCGTTTTCCCCCATCTTTATTTTTGGAAAAGCGCCAAATGGCTGCGCGGCATTCAGTTCACAAAGGAAAACCACCCCGGCTTTTGGGAGAAAAACGGCTACCATATGAGGGGAGATCCATGGAAAAATCAGCGCTTTACATGGGATTAAACACATATCATCATATAGTTCTTAGGTACCTTATTGAAATAAGGTGCTTTTTTTATATCCAAAATCCATTGACTTTGTTTGGCAAAAAATCTATTATTTGAGGTGTCTTTTGATATTGAAAATCATTATCAATAAGCGGAGCGAATGTCATAGAGGGGATGAACTCATAATGGACGGAAAACAAACAAAGCGGGGTCTCGCGCAGGCCGGACGATACGCGATTCCGGGTACAGAAGTAAGAGAAATGCGTTCAAAAGGAGGCCGTACGTATCGTATCTTTGTCTCTTTTCCTCAGGAAGAACCGCCTCCATCCGGCTTTCCCGTCATCTATCTGCTTGATGCGAATTCCGTGTTCGGTACAATGGCCGAAGCGTTGCGGGTGCAAAGCCGCCGGCCGGAAAAAACAGGCGTTGTCCCGGCGGTGATTGTCGGAATCGGCTACCCGACTGATCAGCCGTTTTCCGCCGAACGCCACAGTGATTTTACGATGCCGCTCTCTGAATCAGAACTGCCGGTGCATCCGCGCGGCGCGGCGTGGCCCGAACAGGGAGGAGCGGAAGCGTTTCTTGCATTTATAGAAGAAGCAGTAAAGCCCGCGGTGGAGCGGGATTATCCGATCGACAGAGACAGGCAGACGATTTTCGGCCATTCGCTGGGCGGTCTTTTTGTGCTGCAAGTGCTTCTGACGAGACCGGACATGTTCCAGACCTATGTTGCCGGGAGTCCGTCAATTCACTGGAACAAACGTTTTATTCAGGAAGAAGCGGAGCGTTTGTCAGACCGGCTCTCTGAGGACAATCTTCAAGTCAGCGTACTGCTGGCAGCGGGAGAAATTGAAAAGACACATAAAAGCAAAATTCTGCAGCACGCAGAGGCGCTGTATTCTCTACTATCTGAGTTTGAAGGTGGCGGAGTCCGCGCAGAATACCGCGAGTTTGAAGGAGAGGGCCATATTTCTGTCCTGCCCGTTTTAATCAGCAGGGCCCTGCGTTTCTGCCTGAATCCGGGAGGGCCGCATACCCCGTATTCTCCTGCCTGAAAAAAACAGGCCCTTCGAACTAAATGCGGCTGATTCTAATTTTCTAATTGACGGAGTGTTTTGATTTGGATATGATTGTCTTGAATCATAATTGATAATGATAATCATTATCAATATAGAAAGGGAATGATAATATGGACGCATTGGGAATGAGAGGGAAAACGGCGGTTGTCACCGGCGCCGCTCAAGGCATCGGAGAAGCAACAGCGCTCGCCCTTGCTGAACAAGGCGTAAATGTGGCTGCTATAGATAAGAATGAAGGCCTGCTTCGGGGGCTTACTGAGAGACTCCGGGAAAAAGGCGTGCAGGCGCAGGCTTTCGCAGCAGATGTATCAGACAGTGCCGCTGTCAATGATATCATCGCCGCCGTTGAACGCGACATGGGTCCTATTGAAATATTGGCGAACGTTGCGGGCGTGCTGCGGCCGGGTCCGGTGCATTCCCTCAGTGATGAAGAGTGGGATCAAACATTTTCAGTTAATACGACCGGTGTATTTCATGTGTCACGGGCTGTCAGCCGATACATGATGGAGCGGAAAAAAGGCGCCATCGTAACGGTCGGTTCAAATGCAGCCGGAGTTCCGCGTGCTTCCATGGCGGCTTATGCGGCGTCGAAAGCGGCTGCCGTCATGTTTACGAAATGCCTCGGACTGGAGCTTGCGGCCTATCATATCCGCTGCAACATCGTATCTCCCGGTTCAACGGAAACCGACATGCAGCGGGCGCTGTGGCGGGATGAAAACGGAGCACAGGACGTTATCAGAGGTTCGCTTGATACATATAAAACGGGAATTCCGCTTCAAAAGCTGGCAAAGCCTTCTGATATTGCAAATGCTGTTTTGTTTTTGGCCTCTGAACAGGCAAGCCATATCACGATGCATGATTTATGCGTGGACGGCGGCGCTACTTTAGGCATTTGATGTAACGAGAAGGAGGGACAATCATGACAAATCAACATTTATTGACGGAAGTGTCTGCAAAAGAGGTGCTGGACGCTTACAAGCCCGGGGCGTTCTTTTTAGCTTCCCCGAAAAGTACGCTCCTTGCAGAAGGTGTGTTTGCAAAAGTGCCGGATACAGACGCGGAGAATCAGCTGGACTCACTGCCTGAACGTGTGAGACAGACGCTTCTTGAGGCAAAGCAAGCCGGCATCAAACATCCGATTGCGGCCGGCGCCATTCCGTTTGACGGCAGAAAGGCTTCGCGGCTTTTTGTACCGAAAGCCGTCCTTACGGCAGGTCCGCTTTCGTTTACGGAAGCTTCCGCAGAAAAACCCCAAGCGAATACATATGATATCCGGCCCGTTCCTGACCCTGAGGGCTTTATGAGCGGTGTGGAACAAGGCGTTTTAAACATTACGGACGGTCCGCTCAGCAAGATTGTACTGTCAAGGACGCTGCATCTGACCGCTGAAAGAGATATCGACATTCCTCAGGCCGTCAAGCATTTGGCGCAGCACAACCCGCGCGGCTATACATTCGCTGCAGATGTGACGGGAACGTCAGAAACAAGAAAAACGCTTTTCGGCGCGAGTCCTGAACTGCTTCTGTCGAAAAACGGAACATCGATTCTGTCCAATCCGCTGGCAGGTTCCAGACCGCGAAGCACAGATCCGGCTGAGGATCAGAGAAGAGCGGAGGAACTCCTGCAATCAGCTAAAGACCTGCATGAACATGCAGTAGTCGTTGCCGCAGTTGCCGCCGCACTTAAACCGTTCTGCCGTGTGCTTGATGTGCCGGAAAAACCGTCACTCATTAAAACTGAGGCGATGTGGCACTTGTCCACCGAGGTGAGGGGAGAGCTTAGTGATCCGTCAACGACATCGCTTGAGCTGGCCATCGCTCTTCATCCGACGCCCGCTGTATGCGGAACGCCGACGGATGCGGCGAGAGAAGCGATTCAAAATATTGAGCCGTTTGACCGCAATTTCTACACGGGAATGGCAGGCTGGTGTGATGCTGAAGGTGACGGAGAATGGATTATCGCACTCCGCTGCGCCGAAGCGGAAACAAAGTCTCTCCGGCTCTTTGCGGGTGCCGGGATTGTCGCCGGATCAAAGCCGCAGGACGAACTGGACGAGACATCGGCGAAATTCCGCACCATGCTCCGGGCGATGGGGCTTTATCAAGATGAGATGTAAAAAAGGAGGAAACGGATCGTGCTGACTGGATTTACGCCATGGCCGGAAGAATGGGCTGACAAATACCGCAAAGACGGCTGCTGGAAGGGTGAAACGTTCGGAGGGATGCTGAAAGAGCGCGCGGCTTTATACGGAGATCGAACTGCCGTGACGTGTAAAGATGTACATTGGACCTACAAAGAATTAGATGAAAGGGCAGATCGTTTAGCGGCGGGGCTGCATAAGCTCGGAATTCAAAAGGAAGACCGCGTTGTCGTTCAGCTGCCGAATATCGCTGAGTTTTTTGAAGTGATTTTTGCGCTGTTCCGGCTCGGGGCGCTGCCTGTTTTCGCGCTGCCTTCTCACAGAAGCAGTGAGATTACGTATTTCTGCGAGTTTGCAGAGGCGAAAGCATACATCATTCCTGATTCGCATTCAGGCTTTGATTACAGAACGCTTGCCAGACAGGTGAAAGACAAACTTCCGGCTTTGGCACATGTCATTGTGGCCGGCGAGGCTGAGGAATTTCAGGAACTGAGCAGCCTGCATAGAGAGCCCGTCCAGCTGGAAGACGTCAGCCCGGCGGAAGTCGCCTTTTTACAGCTTTCAGGAGGCAGTACGGGGCTGTCCAAGCTGATTCCGAGGACACACGATGATTACATATACAGTCTGCGCCTCAGTGCGGAAATATGCGGCTTGGATCATCACAGCGTTTATTTGGCCGCTCTGCCGACAGCGCATAACTATCCGCTCAGCTCGCCAGGTGTGCTGGGAACTTTATATGCCGGGGGCCGGGTTGTTCTGTCACCTGCGCCGACTCCGGATGACTGTTTCCCGTTAATTGAAAAAGAGCGTGTCACGATTACAGCGCTCGTCCCGCCGCTTGCGATGGTGTGGATGGAAGCATCCGCTTCGCGACGTGATGATTTATCAAGCCTTCAAGTGCTTCAGGTAGGAGGTGCCAAATTCAGCGCTGAAGCGGCCCGCCGTGTGAAAAGCGCTTTCGGATGCACTCTTCAGCAGGTTTTCGGAATGGCGGAAGGATTGGTGAATTATACGAGACTGGATGATCCCGAGGAGATCATTGTCAATACGCAAGGCAGACCGATGTCACCATTTGATGAGGTGCGGGTTTTAGATGATGACGGACGGGACGTGGCTCCCGGGGAAACCGGACATTTGTTTACACGCGGCCCTTACACGATTCGCGGATATTATAAAGCGCCTGAACATAATAAAAGATCATTCACAGACGACGGCTTTTATCAGACCGGCGATCTCGTCAAACTGACGGCGGACGGTTATATCGTCGTCGAAGGACGCGCGAAAGATCAAATCAACCGGGGCGGCGAAAAGATTGCCGCTGAAGAGGTGGAAAATCACCTTCTGGCTCACCCTGCCGTTCATGATGCGGCCATGGTTTCAATGCCGGATGATTTTCTCGGAGAGCGGTCCTGTGTGTTCATCATTCCGAAAGGAGAAGCGCCGAAACCGGGAGAACTGAAAGCGTTTTTACGGGAGCGCGGGCTGGCGGCATATAAAATTCCCGACCGGGTTGAATTTATCGCTTCTTTCCCAAAAACCGGCGTCGGCAAGGTCAGCAAAAAGGACCTTCGCGAAACGATCGCCCAAAAAGTAAAGCCTGCTGAAATCAAACCATCATAAAAAAAGGAAGTGTTTATATTGGCTATACCGGCTATTCCCGCATATGCGCTGCCGACAGCGTCAGATATGCCTGAAAATAAAGTATCGTGGACGCTGAACCCGAAACGCGCGGTGCTTTTAATCCATGACATGCAGAATTATTTCGTCGATGCTTTTGAGAAAGGGAAGGCTCCGATCACGGAGGCGGCTCAGAATATCAAGAAAATAAAAGAGCAATGCAAAGCGCTCGGCATTCCGGTGGTGTACACCGCGCAGCCGGGCAGCCAAGACCCGGCAGACCGCGCCCTGCTGACGGATTTTTGGGGGCCGGGACTTAAAAGCGGTCCTTATGAAGAAAAGGTCATTCCGGAGCTTGCCCCCGAAGATCAGGACATTGTCCTCACAAAGTGGAGATACAGCGCGTTTAAACGGACGAATCTCCTTGATATCATGCGTGAAAAGGGCAGAGATCAGCTCATTATTACGGGAATTTACGCACACATCGGCTGCCTCGTCACAGCCTGTGAAGCTTTTATGGATGATATTCAAAGCTTTTTTATCGGAGACGCCGTAGCTGACTTTTCTTCAGAAAAACATAAGATGGCCATCGAATATGCGTCCCAGCGCTGCGCTTACACGGCTCTGACAAACGAAGTGCTGGAAGTGCTGGGCGGCTTGCCGGTTTCTGACGGAAAAGAGAAGACTCCCGCCGCATTGACAAAAGAACGGGTCCGGGAGCAAATTGCGGCGATTCTTCAAGAATCCCCGTCCGATATTCCGGATCAGGAAGACCTGCTGGACAGAGGGCTTGACTCCGTCAGAATCATGAGCCTTGTCGAACAATGGCGCCGTGACGGAGCTGAAGTGACGTTTGTGGAACTGGCGGAGAATCCGACGCTTGAAGAGTGGTGGAGACTGCTTTCTTCCCGATCTCAAAAAGTCTTGCCGAATGCAGATTATTTATAAGGGAGAGAATAGAATGCATGATACACAACAGCTGCCTCTGACAGGCGCACAGGCCGGTATCTGGTTTGCGCAGCAGCTTGATCCTGATAATCCGATTTACAATACAGGCGAGTATGTTGAGATAAATGGCGCGCTCGATGTGAACATATTTAAAACGGCTCTTGAACGTGTGCTGACTGAAGCCGCGTCATTACACGCCCGCTTCACAGAGGGAACAGACGGACCGGGACAGACGATCGCTCCTTCTTGTGAGGCGACGATTGATGTCATAGATGTGAGCGCAGCGGCTGATCCGAAGCAGGCCGCACTCAGAATCATGCAGACTGATTTGGGTGAGCCTGTTGATATGGCGGCCGGGCCCTTGTACCGCGACATTTTATTCCAAGCCGGACCGGAACGCTTTTTCTGGTATCAGCGCATTCACCACATCGCGATAGACGGCTACGGTTTTTCACTGCTGGCACGGCGTACGGCGCAGTTGTACACCGCAATACGGGAGGGACGTCCGGATAACGGGCGCTCCTTTGGTTCTTTGGAGGATCTGGTAAAGGAAGATCAAGAGTACCGCGCGTCTGATCAATTCCTGAAAGATCGGGAATTTTGGATGGAGAAATTTGCCGATGAACCTGATGTCGTCAGTTTGGCGGAAAGAGCACCGAGAACGTCAGCAAGCTTTCACAGGAGCACGGCTTATCTTTCTGAAACGGCTTTACAGCATGTGAAATCGATTCCGAACTGGCATGAGGCGGTCACGGCCGCGGTAGCTGTATATGTTCATCGGATGACAAGCGCCGGGGATATCGTGCTCGGTTTGCCGATGATGGGACGGATCGGCTCGATTTCACTGAATATTCCGAGTATGGCGATGAATCTGCTGCCTTTGCGGCTTTCTCTCCGCCCGGATATGAGTTTTCACGAGACGGTCAGCCAAGTGGCAAAAGAAATCCGAAGCATCCGGCGTCATCAGAAATATCGCCATGAAGACCTGCGCCGCGATCTTAAATTATTAGGAGAAAACCGCAGGCTGTTCGGTCCGCAAGTCAATGTGATGCCGTTTGATTACGCGCTTGATTTCGCCGGAGCGCGGGGAACCGTTCATAACTTATCAGCAGGGCCCGTTGATGATTTGTCAATTAACGTTTACGACAGAGCCGACGGCAGCGGATTGCGTGTGGACTTTGATGCGAATCCGGAAGTGTACCGCGCCGAAGATATTGAAAACCATCAAAAACGCTTCCTGCTGCTGCTGGAATCAGCTGTGAAAGACCAGACACAAAAAATCGGCACACTCAATCTTCTGCTTGAAAGCGAACGTATCCGCGTGCTGAAAAGCTGGAATGACACGTGCAGACCTGAAAGGCAGAAAAGTCTCCCGGAGCTGTTTTACGACCAGGCCGTAAAAACACCGCACCGCCCGGCAATCATCACGGAAAACGAAGAGCTCACCTATGCCGAATTGAACAAGCGCGCGAACCAGCTTGCCGGCATGTTAAAGCAAAAAGGGCTCGGGCCGGAACAATTTGCCGCTTTACTGCTTCCGCGGTCACAGGATTTGGCCGTGAGCATGCTTGCCGTTTTGAAAACGGGAGCCGCGTACCTGCCGCTTGATCCTGATTTTCCTTCTGAGCGGATCACATACATGCTCAAAGATGCACAGCCTGTCTGTCTGATTACAACGATGGAATTATTGGGCTGCATGCCGGAAGACAGTGATGCAAAAACGGTCATTCTTGATGACCCGGATACGGTAAAAATCATTGCCGGTCAAAATGCTGACGGTCCTGCTCAGGCGGAATGTTCACCTTTGAACCCTGCTTATATCATTTATACTTCGGGCTCAACGGGCAGACCGAAAGGCGTTGTCGTGACATTAAAAAGCGTAAGCAATTTTCTCTTATCCATGCGGGAAATGTTCCCGCTCGGCGGACAAGACCGCCTGCTCGCCGTTACGACTGCGGCGTTTGATATTTCCGGGCTTGAGCTCTTCCTTCCGCTCATCAGCGGGGCGGGGTGCGTCATTGCCCGAAAAGAAACGATTCAGGAGCCGCAGGCGCTTGCACACATGATTCACTCATACGGTATTTCCATCATGCAGGCAACACCGACATTATGGCATTCATTAGTCACAAATGAACCGGATTCACTTCGGTCGCTGCAGGTGCTTGTCGGAGGTGAGGCGCTCCCGAAAGCGTTAATGCATGCCCTGCTTGAATTAGGCTGTACGGTGACGAATCTGTACGGGCCGACTGAAACAACAATCTGGTCGGCCGCACAGCCGCTTGCAAAAGACTATACAGGGACGCCCCCGATCGGAACGCCGATTTGGAACACGCGGGTATATGTGCTGGATGCCGCATTGCAGCCCGTCCCGCCGGGAGTTGCGGGTGAGCTTTATATCGCGGGCGAGGGGCTTGCCAGAGGTTATTTTAACAGGCCTGATTTAACAGCGGAAAGATTCATTGCCGACCCGTACGGCCCCGCAGGTGCGAGAATGTACCGGACGGGGGATCTCGTGCGCTGGCGTGAGGACGGTTCACTTGATTATATCAGCAGAGCCGATCATCAAATTAAAATCCGCGGGTTCAGGATAGAATTAGGGGAAATTGAGACGGTGCTGTCGAACTATCCGGGTATTTCGCAGGCCGCTGTCATTGTCCGTGAAGATCAGCCGGGAGACAAGCGGCTGGCGGCTTATGCTGTCGCGGATCACCTCCTTGATATCGGCGGCCTTCGTGCATATATGGGCGAAAGCCTGCCGGATTATATGGTGCCGGGCGCATTTGTACAGCTGGAGGAACTGCCGCTGACACCGAATAAGAAGCTCGATCGCAATGCTCTGCCTGCCCCTGATTTTTCCGCTGTCCTGAGTGACAGGGGGCCGCGGACGCCGCAGGAAGAAATATTATGCGAGCTGTTTGCCGAGGTTCTCGGTCTCGCACGGGTCGGAATTGATGACGGATTCTTTGAACTGGGCGGCCATTCACTCTTAGCGGGACGCCTGATGAGCCGGATCCGGGAGACGATGGGTGCAGAGCTGGGCATCGGCCGTCTGTTTGATACGCCGACGGTTGCCGGGCTCGCCGCACAGCTGGACACTGCAAAGAACGCGCGGCCAAAGCTTAAGCCGTTTGCCCGGCCGCAGCATATCCCGCTGTCATTCGCGCAGCTGCGTCTTTGGTTTCTCTACTGCCTTGAAGGTCCGAGCCCGACTTACAACATTCCGGTGATTGTCCGTATGTCAGGAAAGCTTAACCAAACAGCGCTGAAACACGCCTTTTATGATGTTGTCAGCCGCCATGAAAGCCTGCGTACCGTTTTTCCGGAAAATAAGGGCTCGTCTCATCAGCTCATTTTGCCTGCTGAAGAAGCCCGTCCCGTGTTTACAGTGACACATGCAGACGAAAACGAGCTTCAAGACATGCTTGCCGCTGCGGCACGCTACCGGTTTGATCTCGCAAAAGAGCCGGCCGTACGGGCTGAGCTGTTTGATCTTGGTGACGGCGAATATGCGCTGATGGTTCTTCTGCATCACATCGCAGGTGACGGCTGGTCCTTGAATCCGCTCATGCGTGACTTATCCGCGGCCTATATCGCCCGCCAAACAGGCAAAAAAGCAGAATGGCCGCCGCTAGCGGTTCAATATGCGGATTATGCGCTTTGGCAGCAGCAGCTTTTAGGAAGCGTATCTGATTCTGAGAGCTTAATAGCGCGCCAGCTGAATTTCTGGAAGAAAACACTTGAAAATGTACCGGATCAGCTGGAGCTGCCGTCTGATTTTCCGCGACCCGCCGAATCAAGCTACAGAGGGGGCGTCATTCCGGTCAAAATCGGCCAAGAGCTTCATACCCGTCTTCTCTCACTTGCCAGAAATCAGCGCGTAAGCCTGTTTATGGTGCTTCAGTCAGGGCTTTCCGCACTGCTGACCCGGCTCGGGGCCGGAACCGATATTCCGATCGGCAGCCCGATAGCCGGCCGCAGTGATGACGCACTGGGCGACCTTGTGGGCATGTTCATTAATACTCTCGTGCTGAGAACCGATACCTCAGGCGATCCAAGCTTTTGTGAGCTTCTTGAAAGGGTCCGGACGATAAATCTCGCCGCATATGAACATCAGGACGTGCCGTTTGAACGTCTCGTGGAGGAATTGAATCCGGTTCGTTCCCGGTCAAGACATCCGCTGTTCCAAGTGATGCTCGCATTCCAAAATACGCCTGATCCTGTACTCAGCCTTCCGGACATGGAAACAAGCCTGCAAATCAGCAGCGTCGGAGCGTCCAAATTTGATTTGACACTGGAATTGGCCGAGCAGCGCCATGACGACGGGACGCCTGCCGGTATTGAAGGTCTTTTGGAATTCAGCACGGACCTATTTAAAAAAGAAACGGCTGAAGCACTTGCGGGACGTCTGCTTCTTCTGCTCGAAGATGCCGCATCGCATCCGGAAAAGCCGATCGGAAGCTTAACGATTCTTTCTGATGAAGAGCGCCGAAAGCTATTGCCGGTTAAACGGAATAAACAGCACACTCAGCCTCGAAAGACATTGCCTGAACTGTTTGAAAGACAGGCCGCCGAAAAACCGGATGAAACGGCGGCCGTATATAAAGAGAGCCGGCTCACTTATAAAGAGCTGAATCAAAAA
This sequence comes from Bacillus siamensis, assembly GCF_051628075.1. Lineage (NCBI taxonomy): Bacteria > Bacillati > Bacillota > Bacilli > Caryophanales > Bacillaceae > Bacillus > Bacillus siamensis. The sequence goes on along the minus strand of NZ_CP155579.1, from coordinate 2,994,328 downwards.
GCCAATCAGCTTGCACATATGATGATCGCCCGCGGCGTCGGCCCGGAGCAGTTTGTCGCGCTGGCCCTGCCGCGCTCTTTAGATACGATTGTCGGGCTGTTAGCCGTCCTGAAAACGGGAGCTGCGTATTTGCCGCTTGATCCCGATTATCCGTCGGACCGCATCGCTTTTATGTTACAGGATGCCAAGCCTGTATTTATGCTTACCAATTGTGAAGGCGCAAGTAAGTTTCCTGCCGATAGCGGTATGCCGTCCTTCATTTTGGATGACCCGCAGAAAAAAGAAACACTTGAGCAATATGCCGTTACGAATCCGACTGACGCAGACAGGATTTGTCCGCTGTCACCGCTTCATCCGGCTTACGTCATTTACACGTCGGGATCGACCGGTGTGCCGAAAGGGGTCATCATCCCGCACAGCAATGTCATCCGGCTGTTTGAGTCGACACAGCACTGGTATCGCTTTAATTCTGATGATGTATGGACGATGTTTCACTCTTACGCATTCGATTTCTCTGTCTGGGAAATGTGGGGGCCTTTGCTTCACGGAGGTCGTCTCATTGTCGTGCCGCATGACATCAGCAGATCGCCGGAAGCGTTTCTGGATCTTCTCGTGAAAGAGCGGGTGACCGTGCTTAACCAAACGCCGTCAGCGTTTTACCAGCTGATGCATGCGGAAAAAGAAAACGAAGAGCTGGGGCGCAAGCTTGCACTCAGATATATCATCTTCGGCGGCGAGGCGCTTGAGCTGGGCCGGCTTGAAGATTGGTACAGCCGCCATCCGGACGATAAGCCGGTGCTCATAAATATGTACGGCATTACGGAAACGACGGTGCACGTCAGTTATCTTGAATTAGACAAAAACATTGCGGAACTGAAGGCAAACAGCCTCATCGGCTGCGGCATTCCTGATCTGAACGTATATGTGCTTGATGACCGGCTTGAGCCTGTGCCTCCGGGCATCACAGGCGAAATGTATGTTGCAGGGGAAGGTGTGGCACGCGGTTACTTAGGGCGGCAAAGCCTGACCGCGGAACGCTTTGTGGCTGATCCGTACGGCCCGCCGGGAACGAGAATGTACCGGACGGGGGACTTAGCCCGCCTGCGGACGGACGGTTCTCTTGATTATATGGGAAGGGCGGATCATCAGATAAAAATCCGCGGATTCCGGATTGAACTGGGAGAAATCGAGGCGGTTCTCGTCAAACATCCGGGAGTTGAGGACGCGGCCGCAGTCGTCCGTGAAGACCGGCCGGGAGACAAACGGATCGCCGCTTACCTTGTCCGCTCTGACAGCAGCAGCTTAGATACGGGAGAGATTCGCCGGTTTGCCGGAGAAAGCCTGCCGGATTATATGGTTCCGTCTGCTTTTGTCCAAATGGATGAACTGCCGCTGACACCGAATGGAAAGCTTGACCGAAAAGCGCTCCCTGCGCCTGACTTCCAAATGGAGGTCTCCGGCCGGGGACCGAGAACACCTCAGGAAGAAATGCTGTGTGAGCTGTTCGCAGAGGTGCTGCACCTGCCGCGTGTCGGTATTGATGACAGATTCTTTGATTTAGGCGGCCATTCTTTGCTTGCGGTCCATTTAATGAGCCGTATTCGGGAAGCGATGGGAGCCGAGCTCAGTATCGGAACATTATTCGAAGCTCCTACGGTGGCGAGTCTTGCTGAAAGGCTTGAGACGGGCACAGGGACAAGCGCGCTTGATGTTCTTCTGCCGCTCAGAACAGCCGGAGAAGAAACACCGCTGTTTTGTGTCCATCCTGCCGGCGGTCTCAGCTGGTGTTATGCCGGGCTGATGTCTTCTTTAGAAGCCGATTATCCGATATACGGTTTACAGGCGAGAGGCATCGGAAAAAAAGAACCGCTTCCCGCAAGCCTTGATGACATGGCGGCGGATTATATTGAAAAGATCCGCACCGTGCAGCCGAAAGGGCCGTACCGTCTGCTCGGCTGGTCTCTCGGGGGAAATGTCATTCAGGCCATGGCGACACAATTACAGAGCCGGGGCGAGGAGGTTTCGCTTTTGGTAATGCTTGACGCGTACCCGAATCATTTTCTGCCGATAAAAAATGCGCCTGATGACGAGGAAGCCGTCATTGCGCTGCTTGCCCTGGGAGGGTACGACCCGGACAGCCTCGGGGATCAGCCGCTTGATTTTGACACCGCGCTGACCATTCTCCGCCGTGAGGGAAGCGCATTAGCCAGTCTGGACGAGTCGGTGATGATGAACCTGAAAGACACGTACATTAATTCTGTCGGGCTGTTAGGAACATACAAGCCGAAGCCGTTCCATGGAGATGTACTGTTCTTCAGATCCACGATTATTCCGGAGTGGTTTGACCCGATTGAGCCGGATACTTGGAAACCGTATATTACGGGAAAAATCGAGCGGTATGATTTAGACTGCCGCCATAAGGATATGTGCCAGCCGGGACCGCTTGCCGACATCGGCGCGATTCTGGCAGAGAAATTAAACGGACGGCGTACAGTCCGGTAAAGAAAGGATCAATCTGCTATGACAAATCCATTTGAACGGGAAGACAGCTTATATCATGTCCTAGTCAATGCTGAAGGCCAGTACTCACTGTGGCCGGCCTATCTGGATGTGCCGGACGGCTGGGAAACCCGCCTGATGAATGAAAACCGCTCCGTTTGTCTCGAATATATTGAAACAAACTGGCGTGATATGAGGCCGGAAAGTCTGAAACAGGCCGAAGCCGCTAAGATGTAATAAATAAAGCCTGCCGCTATTTCGGCAGGCTTTTTATATTTTATACGGACATCAGCTGCTAAGCTGTTTATGATCACAAAATGTATAAGGGTGGCCTTCTTCATTCGTGCACCATGACTGAGACAGAAAAGCCAAAAAGACCGCGGCCCACTGGTCTGCAAACTGGATTAAAATACCGCCGTCGTGCCATGCTCCGTTATCCTTCTTCCAGCGTGTGTCAATTGGATTTCCCTGATTCATATGAATATTATGCATGCCGTTTGTCGGTTTGAACCCGAAAATCTTATCAGCGCCCGGCTCCGGTCCGAATTTAGAGCCGTAAATATAGACGACGGCTTTTTCTGCTTTGGCTTTTTGCATATACGTCTCAATAAAATCATTTAAGTCATTATCAGGCCCGGTGACTTCATGCGGGAGCGGCACCATGTTCCGGGGATCAAACAATCCGCCGCGCACATAATCCAGCGCCAGCTCACGGCTCGTTTCATCAATTGGGGTGTACCCATACGGTATGTTCGGCAGCAGGGTGATCGCGCTTGCGTCAAAATGATCGCGCGCCGCATACAGAACCTCTGATTCTTTTGAACTCGACATGACATTGATCGCACAACGATAGTGCGTATCAGGCTCGCCTAACACCTCGACTTGAAAATGCGGAGAATCATCATCTGTTTCCCTTCTCATATCTAACACAGTGCCTTTTAATACACCATAGTGCTGAACAGCCATATGAATCCTCCTTTTTCTTCCGGGATATGAATTGATATTCGAGACAGGTGTCCGTTTTTCCTTTTATGAGAAAGAAAAAAGGACAGCCCGCTGATCAGGCTGTCCTCTTCATATCTATTAAGCTTTTGCAGCTGAACCTTGCATCGCTTTTTCAGCAGGCACGTAGTCATAGCCTAAGTCTTTGGCTACCGCTTCATACGTGACATGTCCGTTAGCCGTATTCAGCCCCGCTTTAAGCGCCGGGCTCTCGGCAATGGCTTTTGCCGCGCCTTTATTGGCGATTTCAAGCGCGTAAGGAACGGTCACATTCGTTAAAGCGAGCGTAGATGTACGCGGTACGGCGCCCGGCATATTGGCGACAGCGTAATGAACGACGCCGTGTTTTTCGTAAGTCGGATTATCGTGTGTTGTAATATGATCAACGGTTTCCACAATGCCGCCCTGATCAATGGCGACATCAACAATGACGGAACCCGGTTTCATCTGTTTGACCATTTCTTCGGTAACGAGAGTCGGCGCTTTGGCTCCCGGGATGAGTACGGCGCAGATCAGAAGGTCCGCTTCCGCGACAGAGTCTGCAATATTTACAGGGTTTGAGATCAGTGTTTTAATCTGATGCCCGAAAATATCATCAAGCTGACGCAGGCGGTCTGCGTTTAAATCGATCATCGTCACATCGGCACCGAGTCCGACAGCCATTTTCGCGGCATTTGTCCCGACGCCGCCCCCTCCGATGATCGTGACTTTCCCGCGGGATACACCCGGTACGCCGGCTAATAAAATTCCTTTTCCCCCCTTTGGTTTTTCAAGGAACTGAGCACCGATCTGAGCGGCCATTCTTCCGGCCACTTCAGACATCGGCGTAAGCAGCGGAAGTGAACGTCCGTCCGTTACCGTTTCGTACGCAATAGCTGTCACGCCTTTTTCTGTAAGCGCTTTAGCTAATTCCGGCTCTGCGGCTAAATGAAGGTAAGTGAATAAGATCAGGCCCTGACGGAAATACGCATACTCCTCAGCCAGCGGTTCTTTTACCTTCATGACCATTTCCGCATCCCATACTTGCTTTCGGTCTTCCAGAATTTCCGCGCCTGCAGATACATAATCTTCATTAGTAAAACCGCTTCCGAGTCCCGCTCCGGATTCCACAAGAACCCGATGGCCGTTTCCGATAAGCTGTGAAACGCCTCCAGGTGTTAATGCCACTCGATTTTCATTGTTTTTGATTTCTTTTGGAACCCCGATAATCATGTCTGTTTCCCCCAATGTTTGTGTGATGCTTCAAGTGTAGCGCGATTTTTGCGAAAATTCTTTGTTTGAAACAGAAAATAAAAAAACACGGATTTGTGAAATTTCACGAACCCATGCTGCGAAGCTTGATATCAAGGTAAATCGTAAACTTTTCATTCACGTTTTTTAAGTCGATTTCTGCGATCTGGCTGATTCTCTTCAGCCTGTAATTCAATGTATTGACATGAATGTTAAGCGCTTGAGCGGCAGTGTTGACGTTGCTGTCGGCATCAATGAAATGTTCGAGCGTTTTTACCATATCGGCCTGATGCTCTCTGTCATACTGCTCAAGCTTTGACAGGGAATAGTTCATATAGCCGCTGTGCTTACGTTTTTCATCCAGCACATCAAGGTACTGATAAATGCCGAGTTCAGAAAAGCTGAAAAGGTGTTTGGTTTCTCTCACAAACCGTTCTTTCGCTTTTAACACGGAGAGCGCTTCCTGGTAGGAGCGGTAAACGTAAGAAATTGATTCGTAAATACCGCCGATAGCAATCGACGCATCCTCAATTTTATATCGTTCTTTCAGCTGTTTTTGAACATGGAGGGCGAATTGCTTTAAATCTTTAAAAGGCTGATCGGTTTTCGGCGCGGTTAATAGGATTAATTCATTTGAATCGACAGTCGCCAGCATGACATGAATCTGCTGTGTCGTTTCCTGCAAATATTGCAGCTGCTGTTCCGTCTTTTCAGTCAGCTCCTCATGCAAACGGATGATCATGACGCTGAACACGGACGGCAGCGCCATTCCGAGCTTATGAAATCCTTCGGCCATTTCGGCTTCCTGATAAATATGGCCGGTCAGCATTTTCCAAAAAAACTCCTGGCCCCGCTCTTCGATTTTCGTTTTGCGGATCTGCAGGTGCAAAAGCTTGTTCCGCACCGCTTTGGCTGCCAGCTGAAGCGTCTTCAGATCCTCGTCATTGAGCTTTTTTTGGATTTCAAGCGCCCAAATAAATCCGAGAACCTGACTGTTTTTCCAGATGGAAATCGCCACACGGTTGCTCAGGCCTACCTCGTCAATTTCTTTCACTTTGATCGGCTGGTCCGTTTTTAAAAGGGCCGGAATGGTTCCGTCTTTCCACAGTTTATTGATGACTTTTTCAGGCACCCTCCGCCCGATAATCGTTGACGTCCGGGCCGGATCTGTACAATCGCTGTGCGTGCTGTATGCAAGCAGTTTATGATTAACGTCTTCTATTGTAATGGGGCATTGAAGGACCTCGCTGATATGGTCGGCTACATCTTCAAGCCTGTCGAAACTGTACTTAAATGGATCTTTTGGATTGGTCATCTGTATCCCTACTTTTTCATAGCTTCATATCTTGATCTTACCATCTTGTTTTTCAGACTGAAAGGCATCTTTGAACGGAAATGAAATAGGAAAATAGGATCATTTGAAGAAATGGAAAAGAATAAGATAATCATACTATTATCTTTACAAAATGTGTAAATATGACGAAAAATCCAATATATCATAAGACTCATTTTGTAAAATTAAAACAGATTTGTTTGACTGTGCCGAATTGTTGTTTTTATAATAATGACGTTCAAAAAATAAGTGAATTAGCCCATATTTAGGCTGATGACACAGGAGGGTATAAGGAATATGTCTGGATTAATTCGTGTCACACCCGAAGAGCTAAGAGCGATGGCTAAGCAATATGGCGTTGAAAGTCAGGAAGTCATGAATCAGGTTGACCGCCTGAACCGCATGATTTCTGATTTGAAAGGTATGTGGGAAGGTGCTTCAAGTGAAGCATTCGCGGATCAATATGAGCAGCTGAAACCTTCATTTATTAAAATGTCTGAATTGCTTCAAGATGTGAATCATCAGCTCGATCAAACGGCAAATACGCTTGAGTCTACTGACCAAGATATCGCTAACCAAATTCGCGGATAATAAGATGAATGAAGAACGGAGCGCCTGATTCAATCAAGAAGACGGCGCTCTTTCTATGTAAGGGTGATATGAATATGTATATCGATATTACAATAGATTTAACACATTATAACGGCAGCGTCTTCGATCTCAGATTGTCAGATTACCATTCTGTGAAAAAAGTCATTGATATTGCCCGGCAGGCTCAGCAAGTATCCGTTCCGCCGCGTGAAGGCTATTGGATCAGAGTGGTCAATAAAGAAACGGTTTTTTCCGGAGAGCAAAAATTATCTGACTGCGGCATTACGAACGGAGACCGCCTTGAAATTTTATGAGAGGACATGGTGGAATGACAGGTCATAACAGATCTTATTTAGAAACAGAACTGGACGCCGTCCGGGAAGAAACCGAATCAGGCTTCACGTTCACTTTCCAGCGGGAAAAAGTCAAGCTTCTTGACGGGCTGGAAGCAAACGTGATTAAAGAGGCTGATCCTTTTTTTCAAAAAGAGGTTTCAGTCTCAGAAGACGAAGTAACCATAACGATCAGCCCCCCTTCTTCTTACCAGGCTTTCCGCTATATAAAAGGAAAAGATAAGAAAAGCAGGTGGCAATTTGCCTACCGTCTCGTTCAAGCCGTGAAACAGCATAAGCTGAAACGGCTCAATCTGATTGCCGCCCCGGAAAATATCGTGTTTGATAAAGCGCTGACACCTTACTTTCTTCATTACGGCGTAAAGGAGAGCCTCCCGCCTTATGAAGAAGACAGAGAAAGGGTGTTAAAAGAGCTCAAAGCATGTGCGGCGCTTGCGGCTGACGGGGCTTTCACCTTCGAAGAATATTTGAAGTACAAGGAGACGCTTCAATTCTCTTCCGAGGTAAAAAGCGTGTTAGAAGCGGAAACGTTTGAAGAACTGGAAGAAACCATTCTAAACGTAATTGATTCCCTCGAAGCAAGGGACAAGACATACATAAAACTGCCGAAAAAGAAATGGAAAATCCAAAGATACGCCGGACTGGCGCTAGCCGTCCTCCTTGTGCCGGCACTTCTGTATTCCTTGTACGCACTGTTTTTCGCCCAGCCGAAGCAAGAGGCAATCACCGAAAGCAACCGCTATTTTTTAAATCAGCAGTACAGCAAAGTCATTGACACACTCGCCAAATACGATGCGGAAAGCCTTCCTGAATCGGTTCAATACGAGCTTGCTTCTTCTTATGTGGCAGTTGAAAATCTGAGGGAAGAACAGCGGAAAAACATCGGAAATCTGGTCACCCTGCAATCAGATCCGAAGCACTTCCTTTATTGGATAGATATCGGGCGAGGGGAAAATGAAGAAGCCATCAATATCGGCCGCAATCTTGAGTACAACCCGTATATCTGGCTGGGGCTTACAAAATATAAGCAGCAATTATTGGCGGATGACAGTATGAAAGACGACGAAAAGCAGAAAGAACTGGACGCTGTGGAAAGCGAGCTGGAGAAGGCGAAAAAAGAGCAGGAAGAGCAAAACAAAGAAGCGGACGAAAACACCGCTGAAGCTTCCGCAGGACAGGATAAAGACGGCAAAAAGGACGAAGCAAAGGATAACAAAGAGAGCGACAAGAAAGATGAGAAAAAAGATGAAAAAAAATAACCGCGTATATCAACAGGCCGCAGGTAACGATCAGGCAGTCAGGAGGTTCGCCATATGAGTCTGTTATGGGTCTTTTACCGGGAGCACGTACAAAAGATTCAGCTGTCTGAACTCCCGCCGTCTCAGCCGATTACGATCGGCCCGGAAATAAAGGATACGATCACGTTCGGCACACTGCCGTTACAGCAACCTGCCGCAGCCCTTTATCGTAAGGAAACAGATCGTTACGAAGTTTTCCTGGGAAATAACTGTGCCGGCGAATTGACAATAGGAAATGAAATGTCCTGCCGGATTGAAGAAGAGACGCTGCGGCTTCTTCTCACTCCTGATCAGGAAGAATCCTCCGTTTACTTTATCGGCGGGAAGGACGAGATCGTTTTCTCATCAGAAACAGAGGAAGCGGATATATACAAAGAGCCGTCGTCCGCTCAAACAGGCGATTTTTATCTGCGAAAAGCGGGAGGAAGCTGGTCTGTTGTTCCTGGCGGCCGGGAAATTTATCTGAACGGAGAGCTTACAAAAGCTCCTGAAAAGCTTCGGACGGGAGATGAGCTGCTGTGGAATTTTCTGCGTGTGAGGCTGACCGAGGACGACCTTTTAGAAGTCATTCATCACGAACCGTTTCAAAGCGGCTTAATCAAAACGATAAAGCCAAGCACCGAAATGAAAAAGAAATACCCGCAATATCGAAGAACGCCGCGGATGGTCTACGATCTTCCCGAAGACCGCGTGTCATTCAGTTTCCCTTCGCAGGAAAGCGAACAGAATAACCGGGGGCTGTGGCTCGTCATTCTGCCTCCCGTGGTCATGCTGATTGTAATGGGGGTTGTCGCCATTATACAGCCGAGGGGCATTTTCATCCTCGTCTCTTTGGCGATGTTTATGATGACGCTCATTACGTCCACCGTGCAGTATTTCCGAGAAAAAACGCAGCGGAAAAAACGGGAGGAAAAGCGGGAGCGTGTGTACAAGCAGTATTTGGAAAACAAACGGAAAGAGCTTCAGACGCTTTCGGAAAAGCAATTGCAAGTGCTGACGCATCACTTTCCCCCGTTTGAAAAAATGAAATATTTAACCTCTGAAATCAGCGGCCGCATTTGGGAGAAATCGCTGGAAAGCAGAGATTTCCTGATGCTCCGGCTCGGAACGGGCACGGTTCCGGCAAGCTACGAGATTTCGATGAGCGGCGGAGACCTGGCGAACCGGGATGTCGATGATTTGATGGAGCAGTCGCAGCACATGCAGCGTGTATATAAAGATATCCGCCATGCGCCCGTGACCGTTGATTTACAAGAAGGGCCGATGGGGCTCGTCGGGAAACCCCAGATCGTCAAAAATGAAATTCATCAGCTGATCGGCCAGCTCGCTTTCTTCAACAGCTACCATGACCTGCGGTTTGTCTTTATCTTTCATGAAGAGGAATATAAGGATTGGGAATGGATGAAGTGGCTGCCGCAATTTCAGCTGCCTCATATGTATGCGAAAGGGTTTATATACAATGAACAGACGCGCGATCAATTGTTATCGTCCATTTATGAGCTGCTGCGGGAGCGGGATTTGGAAGACGAGAAAGAAAAAAAGATCTTCCAGCCGCATTTTGTTTTTGTCATCACAAATCAGCAGCTGATTGCAGAGCACGTTATTTTAGAATATATCGAAGGCCGGCATGAGCATCTCGGCATCTCGGCGATCATCGCCGCGGAAACGAAGGAAAGCCTGGCAGAAAACATTCACACCCTCGTCCGCTACATTAATGAGGATGAGGGCGACATTCTCATTCAGAAGAAAAAAGCGGTGCAGATCCCGTTTAAGCTGGACAGGCATGAACGGACAGACAACGAGCGGTTTTCCCGGACGCTTCGGACATTGCACCATCAGGTCGGGATGACGAATTCCATTCCTGAAACGGTCTCATTTTTGGAACTGTTTCATGCGAAGGAAGTAAAAGAAATCGGCATCAGGCAGAAGTGGGAGACAAGTGAGTCTGCTAAATCGCTGGCTGTTCCGATCGGCTACAAGGGAAAAGACGATATCGTGTATTTAAACCTGCATGAAAAAGCCCACGGGCCGCACGGATTGCTGGCGGGAACGACCGGCTCCGGGAAAAGTGAGTTTCTGCAAACTTATATTCTGTCATTGGCCGTTCATTTCCACCCGCATGAAGCGGCGTTTTTGCTGATTGACTATAAGGGCGGAGGAATGGCGCAGCCGTTCCGCAAGATGCCGCACCTTCTCGGAACCATCACGAACATCGAAGGAAGCAGAAACTTCAGTATCAGGGCGCTTGCTTCCATCAAAAGCGAGCTGAAAAAACGGCAGCGGCTGTTTGATCAATACCGCGTCAATCACATCAATGACTATACAAAACTGTATAAACAGGGAGAAACGGATATTCCGATGCCGCACCTGTTTTTGATTTCAGATGAATTCGCCGAGCTCAAAAGCGAAGAGCCTGACTTTATCAGGGAGCTTGTCAGCGCGGCGCGCATCGGGCGGAGCCTCGGTGTGCATTTAATCCTCGCCACGCAAAAGCCGGGCGGCATCATTGACGACCAGATATGGAGCAACTCACGCTTTAAGGTCGCGCTGAAAGTGCAGGATGCAAGCGACAGTAAAGAAATCCTGAAAAACAGTGATGCAGCGAATATTACCGTCACCGGACGCGGCTATTTGCAAGTCGGAAATAATGAAGTGTATGAGCAGTTCCAGTCTGCCTGGAGCGGCGCCCCTTACATGGAAGATGTATACGGCACCGAGGATGACATTGCCATTGTTACCGATACCGGCCTAATTCCGCTGTCTGAGGTCGACGCGGATGATGCGGCGAAAAAAGACGCCCCGGCAGAAATAGAGGCCGTAGTCGAAGAAATCGAGCGGATTCAAAAAGAAATGGGCATTGAAAAGCTGCCGAGCCCTTGGCTGCCGCCGCTTGCCGAACGTATTCCGCGCACGCTTTATCCTGCGGAGGAAAAAGACCGCTTCTTCATTGCCTGCGTGGATGAGCCTGATCAGCAAAGACAGGCGCCTCTCGCTTATACGATGATGGATGACGGCAACATCGGTATTTTCGGCTCATCAGGCTACGGCAAGTCAGTTTCTGCCATCACGTTCCTGATGAACTTCGCGGAAGGGTACACGCCACAAGAGCTTCACATGTATATCTTTGATTTCGGCAACGGAACGCTTCTGCCATTGGCAAAGCTTCCGCACACCGCAGATTATTTCTTAATGGATCAAATGAGAAAAATTGAAAAATTCATGATCCGCATCAAGGAAGAAATCGAGCGGCGGAAACGGCTGTTCAGAGAAAAAGAAGTCAGCCATATTAAAATGTACAATTCGCTCAGTGAAGAAGAGCTGCCGTTTATATTTATCACAATTGATAATTTCGATATCGTCAAAGACGAAATGCATGAATTGGAAACGGAATTCATCCAGATTTCACGCGACGGGCAAAGCTTAGGCATTTACTTCCTGCTGACCGCCACGAGGGTAAACGCCGTCCGCCAGTCGCTGTTAAACAACTTAAAAACGAAAGTCGTTCATTATTTAATGGATCAGTCAGAAGGATACTCCATTTACGGGCGTCCGCCGTTCAGTCTCGAACCGATTCCGGGCCGCGTCATGATCCAAAAAGAAGAACTGCATTTCGCGCAAATGTTTCTTCCGGCAGAAGCGGAAAATGACCTCGAGATGTTCCAAGCGCTGAAAGACGATGTCAAAGCTTTAGCTGTTCGCCATGCCGGAACGGCCGGTCCAAAACCGATTCCGATGCTCCCGGACATGCTGACGGCCGGGGAATTTTCGCTCCGTCTCGAACCGGGTCAGGAACCGTTCCGAATTCCTGTCGGGCTGCATGAGGAAAAGGTCAGCCCCGTGTACTTTGATCTGGGTAAATATAAACATTGCCTCATTTTAGGACAGACACAGCGGGGAAAAACAAACATCCTGAAAGTCATGCTGAATCACCTGCTGCGTGAAGGAACGGAACAGATCGGACTATTTGACTCAATTGACCGCGGACTGTCGCAATATGCGCAGGAAACAAAGGTCAGTTATCTGGACACAAAAGAAGACATACAGCAGTGGATCGAATCGGCTGAAGCCATATTCACGGAGCGTGAAGCCCAGTATGCACAGGCCGTTAAAAATGGTGATGTGCACAAACTCAGTTTCTCTCCGATCGTGTTAATGGCCGACGGCATTACAAGATTCCAGCAGACAATCGACACCGCTATTCAGGACAAGCTGGCGATGTTTATGAAATCTTACGCGCATGTCGGATTCAGTTTTATCCCGGCGGGCAATCACAGCGAATTCTCAAAAGGCTATGATTCCTTAACGACGGAAATGAAACAGATCCGCCACGCGATGCTGCTTGTGAAAAAATCCGAACAAAACGTTATTCCGCTGCCTTACCAAAGGCAGGAACCGGATATTCAGCCGGGCTTCGGCTATTTGGTTGAAAACGGGAAGGAGCAAAAAATCCAAATACCTCTATGTTCAGCGGAAAGGGAGGCCGTCAGATGACAGAACAACGAAAAAGTCTGATCAAATTAATAGCCGCGGTCGTTATCATTCTGGTGCTGCCGGTGCTGTTTTTCCGATTTATCGGCGATGACCCGGGAAAACAAAAAATCAATGCCACCCGCCAAATCGCAGTCGTGAATGAAGACATGGGCTTACAAACAGATGAAAATGAGGGGCAGGAATCCGTCCATTTCGGAAAAGAAGTGGCGGCGGCTCTCGGCGGCCGTCCGGATTATTCCTGGACGGTTGTCAACAGGAGCGCGGCTGAAAACGGTCTGGCGGCTAAGAAGTATGACGCCGTCGTTTACATTCCATCCGATTTTTCAAAAGACATTTTAAGCTATGACAAAGAGCGTCCGCAAAAAGCCACGCTGACATTCAATATTCAAAGCAGCCTGAACGCCGTCAACAAAGAAAAAGTGCAGCGTGAGCTTGAAGACGCCCAAAAATCAATGAATAAAAAAATGTCGGCATTGTATTGGAATTTCGTCTCACAAAAAGTGAACAATGTCAGGGGCGATTTTGACAAGATCGTCAATAAAGAATCAGAATTTCAAAACGTCATGTACAACTTTTACAAGCCGAGCTCCAATGACTTGGCGGGTGAAATCAAACGGCAAAAAGACCTGATTGACGAACTGAAAAAATCAATGAATGAAGCACAAGGCGCGGCAAAAGAAAAATTGACTTCGGCAGATGAAGCCAAAAACACGCTCAAAGACTTTGCCGATACGGTTGAGCGCTATAAACAATATCAGGAAAATCAGAAAAAACTGCTGATGGCCGCGCAGGAACAAAATCAAAAGCAAATCACAACCGGCCTGAACGCCATTAAAGCACAGCAGGCCGCCAATCAGTTCAGCGCCATGATGAGCGGGCTGTCTTCAGGCATAAACCAGGCGCAGACACAGCTCGACCAGACAGGAGCGGCTCTGTTTGCCGCCCAGCAGGTGAGAGAAGCACAGGTGCCTGATCAGGAACGCGGGATGGCAAATATTCAATCCAATTTACTGGACAATTATTTGACTCAATATAAAGCTCAAGCAAGATTTGAAACACTGAACAGCATCCAAACCCTGATGAAAAGGGACCGGCAGGCATTAACCGTTCCGGAAAATGATCCGGGGGATGACGGCTCAGATGAACCGAAAGAAGAAGAAAAACCGGAAGAAGAAAAACCGGAAGAAGAAAAACCCGGCGATCTGAAAATTGACCTTGACGATCAGCGTGATGAATTAAAACGCATCTCCGCTGAAATCAATCAAATTTCAGACGGGCTAAAAGAACCGGAAAAAGAAAATCCTGATCCTGAAAAACCGGGCCAAGGCGATGACGGTGAAAAACCCGGAGGTACCGATCCGAATAACGGAACGGCTCCCGGAGAAGACGGAAAAACGGAAGACGGCACAAAAGATCAGCAGCCTGATTCCGATAACACAGGCGGCGAAGAGCCAAAAACCGTCCAAACCGCATCGGCCGCTAAAAACGTCACTCCGCCTGCTGTTGAACCGGCGGACGATCCAAACGATTCTGAAGGAGACGGCGGCACGGGAGTTTCTGACGCGAAACAAAGGCTGAACCAAGCCGCAGAGCGCATTCAGCAAATTGAAAAAGAGCTGGAAGAGAAACAGCAGACTCATAATGAAGAACTGAAAAAACGTCTCGATGCTCTTGATGAAGAAATCCAAGGCCTTAAAGACCGAATTGAAGACGCGAACAAACGAGCGGACAAATTACGTGAGCAGCTGGAAGAATCAAAAGAAAAGAGAAAACAAGACTTCAATACCGTTTACAGAATGATTGTAAAAACAGAACAGAACATTCTGAACTATCCGTCATTGGATAGCGGCCGCAAATCTGCTCTTGAACAGATGTTTGCCGCTGACATCAATACAAAAGAGATATCCGATTTAATGAGTTACTATAATGATTTATCTTTGTATGAGGCAACACTCTATCACTCTCTTGACGCAGGCCCGCTGCCTGATGTGAAAAACAGGGTGCTGAAAGCCCAGCAAGGCGAAGTCCAAACCGTTCTCGCCATCAAACCGGAAGAAACGGCAAGCTGGGAAAATCTGAAAAACAACAAAATGCAGACAGATGAAGACATCAGCAATTTCATTAAAGGCATGACCGAATTCTCGGATAACTACAGCTCGTATATCAGAGATGAACAAGCCGGAGTGCTCAATGAGCTCGCCAGCATTTCAGACAGCGCGGCGAAAGCATCCGATCAGCTGGCTGAAGGCGCTGTACAGGAAGCGGCCGCATTCAGCGGAGACGGATTAACCGGAACGATGGCGCTCGGCGCTCAGGATACCGTCGGCCGCGAAGTGCTGCAAATGTCTGACACGATGGGCCATCTGTCAGAACGTCAGTCCGGCATCATCAGCTATACCGATAATATGCAGCAAAGCGTAAATGACGTCCAGCATAAAGCGGACACCCTGAACAGCAACTGGGGCAAAAACGTCGATTCCACGAAATTGATCAGAAATGACGTGTACGGCATTTTAGGGAACGCGCTCGTTGACGGACAGGAAAACGGATATGTTTATGATTATCTCGCCAATCCGCTTAAAATCAGCGGAGAGGTGCCGGAAGACCGGGCTCAGAATGTTCCGCCGGTTGTCATTTTGGTAATCGTTCTGATCAGCAGTCTTCTGATCGGCTATTTCAGCTCGTATTATCAGCAGGCGCCGTTTCTTGTCAAAGGCGCGCTATTTGGGATTTTAAACATAATGGTCGGACTGATGATCAGTCTGTTCGGTCTGAATATCTACTCACTTCCGGACGATCAGACGATTAAATGGTCAGTCTTTACGATTCTCCTGCTTGCGGCAAGTTCAGCTTTCATCCGGGCAGCCTTTGTCTTTGGCTCAATCACCGGGTGGATCGCTTCATCAGCGCTCATTCTCTTTTATGTGGCGCCTTTGATCGACCTGATTATGCCGAACTTCAGCTTTGACAGCCCGGTATCGAAAGTGTATATCGATATTCAATACGGAACGGGCCATCTGTTTGCGATGGGGATAACGGTTCTTGCGATCATTACGCTGATTGCGGCGGCGCTTCCGCTCATCATTCGGCTGCTTGCGGAAAAAACGGAGGAAAGTGATCAGTCTTATGAGGCGTAACACAATCGTGGAAAAAGGCGTTTTGCTGCTTGCTCTCTCCTTTTTCCTTTTCCTCCCACAAGCCGCAGCCGCGAATGAGGACAATACTGATGTCAAGCCGAATGAATATGAAAAGAAAGACATTGAAATTCGCACGGATTATCTTCATGATGATGCCTATTCCGAGGAAAAAACGGCGCTTCCGAAAGAGCAGAAGGACATCACGTTCGATCAGCCGGCAGAAAACCCGGATGAAAAACTGATATCAAATTTGTTTTCATCATCAGAAACGGAGCCGAATACGATCAAAGCGCAATCGAAAAAACTGGGTATCACATTTGCCGAGCCTGCGGTGCGGCATACCTCAGCAGACATGGAAACGGATGAGAAAAAGACTTCCTTTCTGCTGCCTGTCATTTATGCCGTCTTGATCCTCCTCGGCATCGCCGCAATGATCTATCTGATTCCGAAGGTGACGGCGCAGGATAAGGCAAAGCGGTAAACGGATCGCTTGTGTTTGCGGGAAGACAGCCCGTAAAATAAGAAAAAAAGGAGGAGTTTCATGCAGTTTTTTCTTATAACAGGCGCGTCAAAAGGATTGGGACGGGCGCTGACGGAACAGGCGCTGCAAGAAGGAGCCGAAGTCGCCGCGCTTTCAAGAACGATAAGCGGGGAAAAGCGTGAGGGACTGACAGAATACAGTGTTGATTTAACCGATCTGGCAGATACAGAGCGGCAGATGAAGGCGATTCTTGATCAAGCTGAGAAGAAGCGGTATTCCGCCGTCACACTGATCAATAATGCCGGAATGGTGGAACCGATCAAGCGGGCGAAAGAGGCTTCCGCGGAAGAATTGAACCGCCACTATACCCTTAATCTGACGGCGCCCGTTTTGCTCAGCCAAATGTTCACAAAGCGTTTCGAAGCGTTCAGCGGCAGCAAAACAATTGTCAACATCACATCTGGCGCGGCGAAAAATCCCTATAAAGGATGGAGCGCGTATTGCAGCTCCAAAGCGGGGCTTGATATGTTTACGAGAACATTCGGATTCGAACAGGAAGATGAAGAGCTGCCGGTCCGCATGATATCATTCTCGCCGGGAGTGATGGATACAGACATGCAGGCCGTCATCCGTTCTTCGTCAAAAGAAGATTTTTATGACATCGAGCGGTTCCGCAATCTGAAAGAAACGAAAAATCTCAGAAGCCCGGAATACATCGCCGGCGTCATTCACTCACTGATCGCGGGCGAGCCGGAAAACGGACGGATATACGATATTAAAGAGTTTTTGTAGAGCAGCTTTCACGCTGCTCTTTTTTTGTTTGTACAATCACTTCGGCGCCCGGCGGCATATCATGAATGAAACACCAAGTAAGGGGTATAAGAAATGTATCAGATGAATTGAGTTTCTTCTCGATTTATGTTAGGATTCTAAAAATATAATTAAGGAGGGGTTTCCATGAGAAATGTAACGTTAATGGATGTCTTCACCCATCCAATCGCACAAAAGTATTTACAGCGCTCCGGTGTCGCCCATGCGATTGCCTGCGCGTTTCATGCATACCGTCTTGCCGTAAAAGCGGGTGTCAGCCCCGATCTTGCGGCGAAAGCGGCTTTACTGCATGATGTCGGCCATTACGAATGGTACACAGACGGCAAATGGGATTATGAAAAGTACAGAAGAAACGATATCCATGCCATAAAAGGCGCGGAACGGGCGCATAAGCTGCTCATCCGGCTCGGTGAAGAACCGAAAGCGGCGAAAGACATTGCGCTGGCGATTCTGCTTCACACCGATTCCTATCTACCTGAAGGCGAACTGGACAAGAATACGCTCCAGCAAATCGTGAAACAAGCGGACGAACTCGATGAAGAACCTGGCGGACATCATCATTACCGCCAAATGGATCACACGGCCGCGCTCAAACAAATCCAAAAGCTTGATCAGTTAATTGACCAAGCCCAATATCCCATAAGAAGCTCAGTCTAGGCCACTCATGCGGCCTTTTCCGCTTTACATAACCCCGCAATCTCACTAACACCTTTTCCGCTCCGATAGACGTACTGTGTCAAAGCCTTTGTCCGCTGCATATGATGAAGGAAAACATAGTAAAGGGGATCAGCGAAAATGGCCCATCAAGGAAGCCCGCAACTCGTCTCGTTAGTAGATCCTTACGTTTATCAGACCATCCATAAGCTTATCGGCTCAAGGTTTATCATTCAAACCGTCAGACGGATTGTCAGGGGACGGCTGATTGATGCCGCTCCGGATCATATCGCCATTGAAGAAACCCATGACCGCGTATTATATATCAGGAACCGCCATGTGGTTTCTGTCATGCCTGATTATACCGAACGGGTGTAACAGCCCGTATAAGGCGCAGACCGGAGGCGGCCCTTACAGAACCCCGGTGCGTCTTCTTTTTTGAGATACATAGATGCACGGCGGCTTTTTTTGGTACAATCACAGTACAAGTTCACATGACAATAGGAGGAAACCGCTTGTTGAAATCAAAGGTCCATTTTTGGACGCTGCAAATTTTGCTCGTTTTGCTCATTATTTACGTATCAACGAAAGTCTCGTTTATTTTTCAGCCGTTTTTCGGTTTCATCACCACTCTGTTTTTCCCGATTTTGATCTCGGGCATTTTGTTTTTCATTTTTAATCCGATCGTCGGCCTGCTTGAGAAAAAAATCCCCCGGACATTGGCGATCCTGCTCATTTATCTCGTTTTCATCGGCCTGATCGCCTTTATGTTCACCGCCATCGGACCGATCGTGGCTTCTCAGGTCACGGGGCTGATTAACAATTTCCCTGATTACATTAATCAGATTCAAAGCTTGATTACACAATTATCCCATTCCAAATGGTTCACGTGGATGATGACGCAGGATTATGTGTCGATAGAAAAAATCCGGCAGTCTCTGACGGGATTTTTACAAAGCCTTCCGCAAAATATTACCGCAAGCCTGTCGGCCGTGTTCGGCGTCGTTACGAATATTACGCTTGTCGTGATCACCGTTCCGTTCATTCTGTTTTATATGCTGAAGGACGGCCGGCGTTTTCCGCTTTTGGCGGTTAAAATTCTGCCTTCTTCCTACCGGGCGGAGGGCCGGAAAATATTTAACGACTTATACGTCACATTGGCCGCATATTTCCAAGGCCAGCTGCTGATTTGTCTCTTTGTCGGAACGGCATGCTTTATCGGATATTGGATCATCGGCCTGCCGTATGCGTTAATTCTCGGGATGGTGATCGCCGTCACCAATATCATTCCGTACCTGGGACCGTTTCTCGGGGCGGCGCCGGCGGTCATTATCGCATTTATGGATTCTCCGGCTAAGGCGCTGTTTGCCGTGATTGTTGTCGTTGTCGTCCAGCAGCTTGACGGAAACCTGCTTTCTCCGCTTGTTATCGGGAAACGGCTCAATACCCACCCGCTCACCATTATTCTTCTGCTTATCGGAGCGGGCAGTTTCGGAGGCATTCTCGCAATGATTCTGGCCGTGCCGGTTTACGCGGTCTTAAAAGCCTTCGTCTTAAATATCGTCCGGCTTATCAAACTTCGTCAGCGATCGAAGCACGAAGACAGCCGCAAGCCGAAATAAAAACGGGCACAACTCCAGACGCAGTGCATAAAATGCTGTAAAGAAAAGCGGAGGTGTGGGTATGCCTGCAATTGTGGGACCGATTTATATTATGAGCTTAGCCGGAGACGCTGCGGCGAGCTTCGGTGACGTGTTCGCCATTTCTCCCAAAGCTGTTGACCACTCAGGCGCGGGGTCAGGGGCGTTTCATTCCGGAGATTTTGTCAAAGTCACTAATAAATTCAGCAAAACGCGCTTTGAAGATATTGATCTGTTTGACGAACCTGATTGGTTTAATGCGTGACAGCCTCCTTTAGGAGGCTGTCGCTTTTTTGTAGTATAATAGAATCAGTCTTTTATAAAAGGGGAATTTTTATGAAAATCAGAAAAGCGAATATTACCGTTCAGTCCGGAATGATCGGCGACGTGTATCTGCATGAAAATAAAAAAGAACAGCATACCCTCGTAGCCGTTCCCGAACTTGAGTGGAGCACGATCATTTCCTATGAGGAAGAGAAAAAGGCGCTGGCGCAGCGGCTTTTACAATCATTCAGCAAGCTGATGGATGAAGAGCCCGCCGGAGAGCTCGCGGGCAAGATCTCCCATTGGGTCGCTGAAATGTAACGAAGACGGTTTACCGCGTCCCGTCCGGGGCGATAATTGTAAAACAAGCTGAGGAGGGAAGGCCGATGAGCGACAAAACGGTTGACCTTTATTTACAGCAGGGTATGTACGGCCCTCTGCAGACGAAACCGGATGAACGGCATTTATTTTTAGGCTCGCTGCGTGAACGGGTCATCATTGCCCTGACGAAGGGGCAGGTGCTGCAAAAGAAGCCGTATGAAGAAGTGAAACAGGCGCTGAAAAAACGAAAAGACGCGGTGCTCTATATAAACGGAAGGCTCCCGTATCATGCTTATTCACCCTATATGAAGCTTGCCGCACTGGAAGGGGTCCGAAGCTCCGTGATCTCGGATCTTCAATACGAAACGCCGCTCGGCCTGGTATTTGCCGCCGATCATGCCGTGAACCTTGACGGCATTTACGTTCAGGATGACATTTTCAAGCGCTCACTCCTGAAATCTTAGTAGAGCAAGTGTCATTTTATATTGCCAATTCACTTACAGGTGGAGATAGGATATAATGGTTTTCATATGAATGGCGGGGAGGCCGGCTATGAAAAAAGCATTTATTTGCATAGATTATACGAATGATTTTGCAGCAGAGAACGGAGCCTTAACCTGCGGAGAACCCGCAAGGCAAATTGAGGATAAGATTGTCAGTTTGACGCAAGCATTTATAGAAAATGGTGATTACGTTGTCTTTGCGGTAGATTCACATGATGCAGACGATGACTTTCATCCGGAAACACGCCTGTTTCCTCCGCATAATATCAACGGCACGGAGGGCAAAGAGCTGTACGGAAAGCTCTCGCCTCTTTATGAGAAACATAAACACGCAAAAAACGTAAGCTACATGGAAAAATCGAGATATTCTGCTTTTGCTGGAACGGATTTAGAGCTGAAACTGCGGGAACGGCAGATCACTGAACTGCATCTTGCGGGCCTGTGCACCGACATCTGCGTTCTTCACACGGCGGTTGACGCCTACAACAAGGGCTTTCAGATCGTCATTCATCAAAACGCTGTGGCAAGCTTTAATCCGGAAGGGCATGAATGGGCGCTGTCCCATTTTAAGAACAGCATCGGAGCGCAAGTGGCAGAGTAAGGAAGGGGAAAACAATTTTGGTGGAGCATGGTTTTAAAGACGACAGTTTGTCTTTACATACAGATCTTTATCAAATTAATATGGCCGAAACGTACTGGAGAGACGGCATTCATGAGAAAAAAGCGATTTTTGAGCTTTTTTTCAGAAAGCTTCCTTTTGAAAACGGCTATGCGGTATTTGCGGGCTTAGAAAAAGCAATCGAATACTTGGAGAACTTCAAGTTTACTGACAGCGATCTGAACTATTTAAAAACGGAATTGCACTATGCTGATGATTTCATTGATTATTTGCGGGATCTGTCATTTACCGGATCTCTTTACAGCATGAAAGAAGGAGAGCTCGTCTTTAACAACGAACCGATTATGCGGGTCGAAGCGCCCCTCATTGAAGCGCAGCTGATTGAGACGGCTCTGCTTAACATTGTGAATTACCAAACATTAATCGCCACGAAAGCGGCCCGCATTAAAGGCGTAGTCGGTGATGAAGACGCCCTTGAATTCGGAACGCGGCGCGCCCATGAAATGGATGCGGCTATGTGGGGAGCGAGAGCGGCTCTGATCGGCGGCTTCAGCGCGACGAGTAATGTAAGAGCCGGCAAGCGTTTTAATATACCGGTATCCGGCACGCACGCTCATGCACTCGTGCAAGCGTACCGCGATGAGTACACGGCTTTTAAGAAATATGCGGAGACGCACAGAGACTGCGTGTTCCTCGTCGATACGTACGATACGATCCGTTCAGGCATGCCGAATGCGATTAAAGTCGCGAAAGAATTCGGCGACCGGATCAACTTCATCGGCATCCGCTTAGACAGCGGGGACTTGGCGTACCTGTCAAAAAAAGCGCGAGAAATGCTTGATGAAGCGGGTTTCAAAGACGCGAAGGTCATTGCTTCAAGCGACCTTGATGAGCACACGATATTAAATCTGAAATCGCAGGGAGCGAAAATCGATACATGGGGAGTCGGCACAAAGCTGATTACCGCATACGATCAGCCGGCCCTCGGCGCGGTTTACAAGCTTGTCGCCATTGAAGAGGACGGCAAACTGACCGACACCATCAAGATTTCGTCAAACCCTGAAAAAGTGACAACGCCGGGAAGAAAGAAAGTATACCGGATTATCAACAAGCTGAACCACCACTCGGAAGGGGATTATATCGCTCTTTATGACGAGCGGGTAAATGACCAGAAACGGTTAAAAATGTTCCATCCCGTTCACACGTTCGTCAGCAAATTCGTCACTGATTTCTATGCGAAAGATCTGCATGAGCCGATTTTTGAAAACGGCGTTTTATGCTATGATAATCCCGAAATTACCGACATCCAGCAATACGTGCAGGATAACCTCAAACTTCTGTGGGAGGAATACAAACGGATCAGCAAGCCGGAAGAATATCCGGTTGATTTAAGCGAAGACTGCTGGAGCAACAAGATGCAGCGGATTCATGAGATCAAAAGCAAGCTGAAACGGGAGCTTGAATAGAAGACAAAGCAGCCTTTCCTTTCTCTGGAAAGGCTTTTTGTTTGCGATAATATTTTTCACATTTAGACAAATTTCGTCAAATTATTTGATATACTTATGTTCGAAGGCCGCATCTAAGGGGGTAAATGAATGAAGGTGTTTGTTGCGAGACAGCCTATCTTCAACAGGAATGAACAGGTTGTTGCTTATGAACTTCTTTACCGGGAGAGCGAAGAGAACCGTTATTCGGCCGCAGACGGAGATAAAGCTACGACTGATCTCATTATTAACAGCTTTATCAACATCGGAATCGAAAAGCTGACTGAGGGAAAACGCTGCTTTGTGAATTTTACAGAAAGCCTGATGTTTTCAGATCTCCCTACCTCCTTTGATCCTGACCAGCTCATTATCGAAATTCTTGAGGACATACCGATCACTCCGGCTCTGATCTCAAGATGCAGACAGCTGAAGAAATTAGGATATACATTAGCACTTGATGATTTTTACGCCATCAATCCGGCAAATGAAGAATTATTGGAACAGCTGATGAAATATATTGATATTTTAAAAATCGACTTTTTGCAATCCTCGCGTCTGGAACGCAAAAAAATCATTCAGACGTACAGCTGCAAAAGCCTGATTTATTTAGCGGAAAAAGTGGAGACAAGAAAAGATTACAAACAGGCGGCCATAGACGGCTTTCACCTGTTTCAAGGATATTTTTTCAGTGAACCGCGTGTCATCAGCGGGAATGATCTGACGTTTCATTTTCATTCTTACTACCAGCTTTTAAACGAATTAAACCAAGACCAGCCCAATATAGAGCGCGTGACGGAATACATAGAACGGGACGTTACATTATCGTATCAGATTCTGCGTTTTTTAAACGGATCGCAGACAAGGCTGAAAAAAAAGATAGACAGCATACAGCAGGCCATCATGATGCTTGGGCTGAATGAGATTAAGCGCTTGATTTACATCCTTTCATTCAGAGATTTAACGGCGAAAAGCCACTCAAGCCAAAAAGAAATCATTAAGATTTCCTTAATCAGGGCCAAGCTGTGCGAACTGCTTGCGAAAAGAACCGGAAGACTGCAGCCCGCTTCCTACATGCTGATCGGCATGTTTTCACTTATCGATACGCTTCTCCACAGGGAGCTGGAGGATATCGTCAAAGAACTGCCTTTAATTGATGAAGTCGGACAGGCGCTGCTCGGTTATGAAAACGATTATTATAAGATGCTCGGGCTCGTCAAAGCCATTGAATGCAACAACTGGGACTGTGACGAATGGGGAAAAGAACTGGACAAAGAAGCAGCGTATGAATGTTACTTGCAGGCAATCGAATGGTGCCGGCAGCTTATCGTGGATTGATGCTTTAAGCTGACCACCTGAGGGCGATGATGAACCGGCTTTGCTCCCTGATCAGACTGACGCGGATGCCGTCGGGATTAAATGTCACGTCAAAGTCATTTTTGATGCCGGTCTGCTTAATGAGCCGCTTGACCGCTGCGGCGTCAGATGATTCCGCTGCGGTGAGGATGCGGCGCGCAAGCTCTTTTGACGCCGACAGCCGCGCAAGAAGCAGACGGGCATCCTCCAGCATGCCCGCAGCGTCTTTTGCGGACGCTGTCAAAATATTTGCGGAAGCCTGGGGGCTAGGCGCAGGATGGCGGTACGGAGCGGCGAAAACAGGGCAGCATAGATACACATAATGCATGCGGCGGCCTCCTTCTGAAATAACATTCGTTATATATGAGTATAGGTCGCGTGATAACGAGTTATGACATGCAAAAAGACCACAATGCGGGGGTTGCGGTCTTTTCGGTGTTTGTCGGTGGATATGCGACGCTGTTCGCCCATTCTGTTTTGAAATTGCAACGACGGGGACTATAGTCCTTGTCGGTTTGTCGGAAAACCGTTAAAAAAACAGCAGAACCACAAAATTGATCTGCTTCATCCCAAACGTCTGCCTTTATCGTAGTTATATAGTCCTGTTCGCTAAACGCTCTGTTCGGGACTATAGGATTATCGAGGTTTGCGGTGTCACGCAGATACTTTTACACATACTTTTCGGTGAAAAATCCCGCAAAAACGTTTACACTATTAGTAACAGATCAAATACCTAGGACTCGTTCACCATACACAATTCATTGATCTTTCAAAAAAAGGAGTGTGGAAACGGTGGAAAAGAAATTAGAAGAAGTAAAGCAATTATTATTCCGACTTGAAAATGATATCAGAGAAACAACCGACTCTTTACGAAACATTAACAAAAGCATTGATCAGCTCGATAAATTCTCATATGCAATGAAAATTTCTTAAAAAGACTTGGAAACAAGTCTTTTTTTTATGCATTTTTCACCCATTTCATGGATAAAGTATTATACGATTGTTAAAAAAACAAAAACCCGCTGTCTTTCATCACCTGCATTTAGTAAAATAGAATGGGAGGGTGAAGACAATTATTGAGCAAATGTGTTTAGATGCCGAAACGATTAAAGAGAAGATGAAGGGGATTGTAAATGATAATCTTTACAATTCAGATTTGATCAGTCTGCTATGCTCTTTTATTGAAACCAAAGAATCCTTCCTTTTTGGAAACCTGGCATATCAGCATTACATAGCATTTCAAGGAGAAAATCTCAAAGAAATAGAGATGTTGGCTGCAGGAATTGAATTGTTAATCTTATCATTTGATATTTTAGATGATCATGAAGATGAGGACAATGGAAGTGCTCTTTGGATGAAAATAGATCGCTCAGTATCGTTAAATGCCTCAACTACTCTCTATACAGTTAGTATACAGTTCATTAATTCTCTTTGTACAGTTTCTGATTTTTCTCGGTTGGCTTTAAATTATGCATTAGAGGCTATGCAAGGGCAGCATGATGATCTAAAGAATTCGGCTGAAACGGAAGAAGAATGTCTCGCAATGATAAAACATAAATCAGGTTCACTTATTGCGATGCCATGTGTTTTAGGAACTATGCTTGCGTGTGGAGAGTATAACAAAACTGTTGAGAATTATTCCTATTTTATGGGGATTGTGAAACAAATAGAGAATGATTATCACGGGCTGTTTAATAGTGAACGCAGTGATATTAACAAAAAAAGAAATAATTTAGTTTTATTATACTTAAAACGAAAATTTAATCCGATGTCAGTATCAATCCTCAATATAATGAATTCAAACAGGGAGTATCAATTATTGCTATCTGATATAAACTCATTTAAACAAAAACTTTGGGAGGCCGGAGTGACTCAATATGTTTCGGTTATGATCAGAGTATACGAGGATAAAATAATGACTGAATTAAACAAACTCAATATTAAACTTGAATTTTTCAACTATAAATCATTGAATGAGGGCGCACCATTATGAACCAAGACATCGTAAATTTTTTAATGAGAAATCCAGAGGTTGTGGAAAAGCTAGGAAGGGGAGAAGTGAGCTTAATAAGTATTCCTGACTCGCTTATTCCTGATATTATTAAAATCTTTAACAATAAATTTAAAATAGGGAATGATGATCCTGCTTGGCGTACTTAAAAAACAAGTGAACCATGGTATTTTGAAGAAGTTTTTAAAGTTTTTTTCGGTTGCCTTATTATTGTTTAGTATTTTCTATTTTACTTTTGTAATATATTATACTCAAAATGGAATAATTATAGGTACCAATGTCGTTCAAGTTTCTAATCAAGAACTGAAAGTCGTTGATATGACAAGGTCCTCCTATGGAAGATTAATGGGGTTGGAAATTGGAGACAAAATTGTTGAAATAAATGGACATAAACCAAATAAAGAAAATATTTATGGCTCTTACCTAGCTAAAGTTAGACAATTAAAAGTTGAGCGTAATGATAAGTTAATTAAATTAGATAACTTTGAATTTATCTATTTAGATAGCCCGTACAGTTTCTTTTCATATATTGTACCAAGTATTTTTTATTTACTAAGTTTAATATGTATTTTTTACATCTTTAGAGTTAACTTAAAGAAAGACAGCATATCGGCATATATTCTGATTTGTTTTTTGCTATGTATATCTATTGCTTATTTAAGTGCCGGAGGAGTGACAAGGGGTTACCCTATAAATCGTTACATTAATCTTTATACATTTTTAGCAGTGCCTGTTTTGTATCTTAATTTCCTGTATCAATATTTTAAAGAATTAAACGTGAAATTTTCACGAGGGATTTATATTTTAATTTTATATAATTTGCCTTTAGTGAATATCATATGTGAACTTTTTGAGAAACATATAAAGTATAATGTGATTACAAGCCTTAATCTCTTAACTTTTTTATTTGAAATGATGGTGGTTTATGTATGTCTTATACTTTATCAAATAAAGCATAGAAAAAAAGATTTTGCTTATTTGTTAAAAGTATTATTAGTATCTAATACCATTGCATTCTTACCTTTTACTTTATTATATATTGTTCCTCTTGTGATCTTTGGGCAATATGTATATAGTGCGGTAATCACTGCACCTTTTCTTTTGCTTATACCGTTAGCGCTGGTATATCAGTTTGTTGTTAATAAGATATATAATATTGATTTTTTGCTGGGGCGCCTGCGTTATTATTGTTTATTAGCGGTTATCCCTACAATTGGAATCGTTTGGGTTTTTGTTGTGTTTATGAACAAAAATAGAGATTTTAATACTTTTCAAATCACCTTGTTTGTTTTTCTGATTATGCTGTCTGTTTTTTATTTTAAAGAAGTGTTGGACTATAAGTTCCGCTTAAAGCGTTTCTCAGAAAAGTATAATTATCAAGATAGTATTTTTAAATACACACAATTGATTAAAAGTGTGTCAGTCTTGAACCAAGTTTTCACACATCTTAAAGCGACGATTTTAGATGTTTTGCCAGTAAGCAAAGCTTATATATTTGAAATTAGTTCTGGCGGAGAAATTGTGTATTTTGACAAACAAAGTACAGAACCAAATTGGTATCCCTATAAAGACAAATTTGAAAAGGTCAATTCGGAAATCGGCAAAATCATTGAGATTAATCAAGGGTTCCTCATGAAAATTGGCGAGAGAGGAACAAGTTCTTATGTTTTGCTTTGTTTATCAAGCATAAATACGCCGAAACTTACAATGGATGAGACTTCATGGCTGAAGACGTTATCATTTTATACCAGTGTATCGATGGAAAACGTTTTGCAAATTGAGGAACTTATGGATCACCTTCAAAACCTAAAACAACAAGGCTCAAACCCGGTCTGGCTCAAAAAGCTGATGTTTACGATCGAGGAAAAGCAGCGGTCGGATCTGGCCCGTGATCTGCATGATTCGGTGCTGCAGGATTTGATTTCTTTGAAGCGTCAGTGTGAGCTGTTTCTGGCTGATTTTAAAAGAGAAGAGCCTTGCCAGTTAGAGGTGCAGGACAAGCTTCATCAGATGAATGAGCAGATGTCGGATGTCATTTTGATGACCCGGGAGACGTGCCATGAGCTTCGGCCTCAGCTGCTGTATGATTTGGGTCTGGTCAAGGCGGTATCCAAGCTTGCCGCGCAGCAGCAGGAGCGTGCGCCGTTTCATATCCGTCTGAATACGGGACGGTTTACGGCGGCGCTGGATTTGGATACGCAGCTGAATTTGTACCGCATCATTCAGGAATTTCTTTCGAATGCCATGAAGCATTCACAGGCCAATGAGGTGCTGATTATGCTGATCAGCATTCAAAATAAAGTGATTCTGCATTATGAAGATGACGGGGTCGGGTGCAATCAGGAAGAAGGCGGCGGACAGTCGATGAGCATGGGGCTTTCGGGCATTAAGGAGCGCGTCCGGGCGCTTGACGGCCG
The DNA here is from genome assembly GCF_051628075.1 of Bacillus siamensis. Classification (NCBI taxonomy): domain Bacteria; kingdom Bacillati; phylum Bacillota; class Bacilli; order Caryophanales; family Bacillaceae; genus Bacillus; species Bacillus siamensis. Next base: position 2,965,816 of record NZ_CP155579.1, on the reverse strand, counting down.
GATGAAAATCGACACAAGTGAAGGAAATGGTTTTAAAGCGGATATTGAAATGGAATTGTAACCAATTTATCACCAAATCGACTTGGCAGAAGCCAAGTCTTTTTAATAAAATGGAAATGAATGAGTAAAAGGGAGGAAACCATGAAAAAGATACTAGTGATTGATGATCATCCGGCTGTCATGGAGGGCACTAAGACGATTCTGGAAACGGACACGAATCTTTCTGTCGATTGCCTCAGTCCCGATGCCAGTGAACAGTTCGTTCTCCGGCATGATTTTTCAGCTTACGATCTCATATTAATGGATTTAAATCTGGGTGATGACCTCAGCGGCATAGAGCTTTCCAAGAAAATCTTAAAAGAGAATCCTCTCTGTAAAATCATTGTCTACACAGGCTATGAAGTTGAAGATTATTTTGAAGAATCCATTCGCGCGGGCCTGCATGGCGCCATCAGCAAAACCGAATCTAAAGAGAAAATCATGCAATACATATATCACGTGCTCAACGGACAGATTTTAGTTGATTTCTCCTATTTCAAACAGCTGATGACCCAGCAAAAAACAAAAACGTCTTCTTCCCCTCAAAGTGAGCAGGATCGGTTAACTCCGAGAGAGCGCCATATTCTCCAAGAGGTCGAAAAAGGTTTGACCAATCAGGAAATCGCCGATGCGCTTCACTTAAGCAAGCGGTCGATTGAATACAGCCTGACATCCATTTTTAATAAGCTGAATGTCGGCTCCCGCACTGAAGCGGTGCTGATCGCCAAGTCAGATAATGTACTATAAACTTTGAAAGGAGAATGATCTATGAATCTGAATCATACATTGCTCGGCGCACTCGGCATTGAAATCACTGAAAACACGGCGGAGAGATGCGTCGCGGTTATGCCGGTGGATAAGAGGACGGTGCAGCCTTTCGGATATCTGCACGGAGGCGCCTCCGCAGCGCTGGCGGAGACTGTTGCAAGCATCGGCGCCCAGCATTTTATCGACCAGTCGAAACAGGCCTGTGTCGGGCTTGAGATTAATGCCAATCATTTAAAATCCGTGAAAGAGGGCGGTACGGTCACGGCGATTGCGGAACCCGTTCACACGGGCAGGACAACCATTGTGTACGGGATTAACATTTTCGATGAAAGAGAAAGACTGATCTGTGTGTCCCGCTGCACGCTGGCTGTTATAACAAAATAAACAAACAGCCGGAACCCTGAATCGTCCGGCTGTTTGTTTTTACAAATATGAATCTTCTTTTCGTTTGATCACAAAGTTTCTGATCCCTTTATAATCATCCTGAACGCTTCGTTTATCAAGCGCCGTTCCTGAGTTATACGCGGCTCTGCATATGAGGTGCGCCCCGACCGGCGCCGTCAGCAGGATAAAAATGATGCCGAGCAGTATTTTTACGGAAATTTCTCCGGTCACCATCCACAAGTAACCTAACACACCGAGCAATATCAAATTAACGCCGAGTGTCGAGCCTTTTGAAGAGGCGTGGGCGCGTGTATACATGTCAGGAAGTCTGAGTGTGCCGAAAGACGCGACCAGGCAGATCAGCGATCCCATCAGAATACAAACGGCGACGGCCCATTTAACGATTTCGATCATTTTCGATAATCTCTCCTTTCTCCAAAAACTTAGCGAAGGCAATCGTGCCGATAAATGATAAAATGCCGAGCAGCAGAATGATGTCCAAAAAGGCCGTTGTTCTTAAGAGGATGGATACGAGCGCGGTCATGGCAATCAGATTGATGCCGATCCCATCAAGCGCGACGACCCGGTCCGGTATTGTAGGCCCTTTCATGACTCGAATGACGTACAGAAGCGTCGAAACCGCCATAATGCCGAGTGATAATTGCAGAATAAACGTAAACATCAGCGGCTCACCTCCTGAATGGCTTTCTCAAAAGAGACGCGGATGTCATGAATCGCTTTCTCCGCATCCTCAATGTCCATGGCGTGTATATAGAGAATCGACCGGTCATCGGAGATATCCATCACAAGCGTACCCGGTGTCAGAGTGATTAACAGCGAGAGCAGTGTGATCTCCCAATCCTCCGTCAGTTCCGTCTTAAACGCGAAAATGCCCGGGCGGATGTTCATCTTCGGCGAAATAACAGTTTTCAGCACGCTGACATTGGCCAGATATAATTCTTTTATAAAGATCAGCATCAGTCTGATGACCGACCATATTTTCCAAATGTAAAACGGCCGCGAGAAGAAGCGCCGGAAAAAAAACAGCGCCGCCAAGCCCGCGATAAATCCGGTAACAAATCCCGCCGCGCTGAGGCTGTTTGTGAGAAACATCCAGCAAACAGCGAGAAGAACATTTAATAATAGTTGCAAAGCCATGCCATCTACTCCTTCAAAACAGCTTCAATGTATTTTTCCGGATTCAGCAGATTCTCAGCCGTCTGATTGACATACGGTGAAACCCATTCGGTTCCGAGCCCGAACAGAAGCGACAAAAGGAGAAAAGCGGCTGCCGGATAAAGAAGCCCTTTTGCGGACCGTCCGCCCGCGCCCGGGATTTCTTTTTCTTCTCCCCAAAAAGCCGTCGTAAAAACCTTCAGCACGGAATACAGCACAAGCAGGCTCGACAAGAGAATCAATACGGAAAACAATGTTTCCCCCTGATCAAAACCGCCTTCAGCAATCTTCAGCTTGCCCACAAATCCGCTGAACGGCGGGATGCCGGCCAAAGATATGGCGGAGATAAAGAACATCCAGCCCAAAACGGGATAACGGGTGATCAGGCCGCTCATTTTATGCAGACTGGCCGTGCCGGTCAGCGTGATAAGCGTTCCCGCCAGCATAAACAGCGCTCCTTTAATCAGCATATCGTGAATCAAGTAATAAACCGCTCCTTGAATGGAGGCCGGGGTGTTCATGGCGATGCCGAATAAAATCACGCCGACGGCTGTAATAATATTATAGATGACGATTTTCATGACATCCGAAAAGGCGATAGACCCGATTACGCCGAATAATACCGTCAGCATCGCAAGCCACATCATCAATTGGCGGGTAAAGCCTGCATCGTGAATGAAAATCAGGGTGAATACTCTCAAAATGGCGTACAGGCCGACTTTCGTCAAAAGAGATCCGAATAAGGCCGAAATCGCAGCCGGCGGGGCGTAATAAGAGCCCGGCATCCAGAAATACAGCGGGAATATCCCGCCCTTTAAACCGAAAACGACAAGAAATAGGACGCCGATGACACTTATCAGCCCGGTCTGGCCCGATTGGCTGATTTTCACGCTTAAATCAGCCATATTCAGCGTCCCCGTCACCGCATATAAGTAACCGACACCGATGACAAAAAACGCGGATGACACAATGTTAAACACGATATACTTCAATGATTCTCTTAATTGAATTTTCGTTCCGCCAAGCACGATCAGCATGTAGGATGCGATAAGCAGAAGCTCAAAAAAGACGTACATGTTGAACAGGTCACCCGTCAAAAACGCTCCGCTTACACCCGCCAGAAGAAACTGCACCCCTGAATAATAGAAAGCGCGCTCCCGTTTTTCTCCGATAGAGCGGAAGGAGTACAAAATGACGAGCAGCCCGATGACGGCGGTTGTCAAAACAAGCAGTGCGGCGAGCTGGTCAGCGGCGAGCACAATGCCGTACGGCGCTTTCCATCCGCCGAGTGTCAGTGTCTGAATTCCGTGTGTAAAAACCGTTTGAACGAGAACGGCGCTGATGGCGATGGAGACACAGGAAGCGGCAGTGCTGAATATCCGCATCAGCATCACGTGCCTGTTCATAAAAATCAGCAGCACTGCGCAAAGCAGCGGCACCAGAATAGGCAATATCACAAAGTTATTCATGTTGATCATTTCCCCTCATTCGATCCATATCGTCCGTTTTCAGTTCCTGATAGGCGCGAAACGCCATCACAAGCAGGAAGGACGTGACGCCGAACGAAATAACGATCGCCGTCAGTATGAGTGCCTGCGGCAGCGGATCGACAAACGATGTGCTTTTTCCGCCCAGTATGGGAGGGGCGCCTTTTTTCAGTCCGCCCATGGTCAGAAGCAGCAAATGGACGCCGTGGCTTAAAAGCGCGGTGCCGATAATCACGCGCAAAAGACTTTTAGAAAGCAGCAGGTAGGTTGCCGCCATAAACAAAATACCGGCAATGACAGACATTAAGATTTCCACTATTCTTCCTCTCCAATCGTTTGAATAATGGTCATCGTCACGCCGACAACAACGAGATACACACCTAAATCAAACAAAGTGGCCGTCGCAAGCTCCGTATTCCCGAGCACCGGGAGATGAAAATGGCCGAATGTATGGGTGAGAAAGGGCGCTCCGAATAAGAACGAACCTGCACCCGTTGCAATCGCGATAAGCAGACCCGCGCCCGCTACATAAATAAAATTGACGGGCAAAATCGACTTGACGGTTTTTAAATCAAAGGCCAAAAGCAAAAGCACAATGGCCGAAGATGTAATCAGCCCGCCGACAAATCCTCCGCCGGGAGCGTTATGCCCCGATAAAAATAAATAGAAAGAGAAAAGCAGAATGATAAAAGATACAAGTTTCGTTGCCGTCTGAAGGATGATGTCGTTTGTTTTTTGCTGTCTCAACGCTCTTCTCCCTCCTCTTTTACTTTCGTTCTGATCATGCCGTAAATGCCGAGTGCAGCAATCGACAGCACCGTGATTTCAAACATCGTGTCAAATCCCCTGAAATCAACGAGGATGACGTTGACGATATTATTGCCTCCGCCAAGCTTATGGCTGTAAGCCGTGAAAAAAGAGGCGATACTGTCTTTTGTTTTTTCGCTGGAAGATGCGATTCCGAGCATTGTCACGATGACGCCGACACCGAGAGAAATGATAAAATTCGTCAGCCGGAATGTTCTGGTCTTCTTTTTCCGCCGCATTTTCGGCAGATGATAAAAACAAAGAAGAAACAAGGCGACGGATATCGTCTCAATGACAAGCTGCGTAAGCGCCAGATCGGGCGCTCTGAAAATCACAAAAAACAGAGCGAGCGTATACCCGACAACTCCGAGTGAGATAATGGCCGTCAGCCGCGATTTGGCGAATACAGTCGCAATCGTTGCGCTCACCATAACGAGCGACAGCACGATTTCATACAGACCGATCTCAGCCATTCCTTTTGTTGTGATGGAAAAGCCGCCTTTCATCACGAACGCCGCTCCGATGAGAATGATAAACGCCGCAAAAATATACAGCAGATAATCCCGCAAAAATCCGGTCATATAAGATGACGTCAGCTGGTAAGATTTTTTTTCCATACTGCCCGTCACTGCATTGTAAAGCCGATTCAGCGTCAGTTTTTTCGGAAACAGACCGTACAGCCGCTCCCATTTAGACAGAGACACATAACCGATCGTGCCGACAATGATAATGCCGACGGTCATCAGCACTTCAGCCGTCACACCGTGCCACTGGGAAATGTGGACATGGAATGTATCTCCGCCGGTTAACAGAGCCGGATAAATGGAATTCATCGCCGGTTCAATCAGGCTGTAGGACAAAACATTCGGTGCGAAAAACAGACTGACGGCGCAAGCGGCAAGAATCACCGGCGAAATCAGCATGCCGAGCGGAGCTTCATGCGGCGTCTTTTCAAGCTGATCCGTTTTGCGCGCGCCTCTGAACGTTCTGAAAAACAGCTTCATGCTGTAGATAAACGTGAAGACGCTGCCGATCCAGGCCAGAACGGGGAACAGCACGCCCCACGTATCCAGGCTGAAAATATCTGCATGAGCAATCCGCAGCATACTTGTAAAGAACATTTCTTTACTTAAGAAGCCGTTAAAAGGAGGGAGGCCGGCCATGGAAAACGTTCCGATCAATGAAACGGTAAACGTTACCGGCATGAGCGCCATCAGTCCGCCGAGCCTGCGGATATCCCTCGTTCCCGTTTCATGGTCGATAATGCCGACCGCCATAAATAAACTTCCTTTAAAAGTAGCATGGTTAATTAAGTGAAACACAGCCGCGGTCACAGCCGCCGTGAAATACTCCGAATGCTGATAATGAAGCGCGGCGGCTCCTGCGCCAAGCATCGATACAATCATACCGAGCTGGCTGACTGTGGAAAAAGCCAGAATCGCTTTTAAATCGGTTTGTTTAATCGCGTTGAAGGAAGCCCATACCATCGTGATCAGACCGACTGAGGCAACCGTCCAAAACCAGACGGGTGAAAATGCAAAAACCGGACTGAATCTGGCAATCAGATAAATGCCCGCTTTCACCATTGTTGCCGAGTGCAGATAGGCGCTGACAGGAGTCGGGGCTTCCATGGCATCAGGAAGCCAGATGTAAAACGGAAACTGCGCTGATTTCGTAAAGGCCCCCAATAACAGGAGAATCATTGCCGGAATAAAGAACGGATGGCCGGCGATAATATGCACCTGGTTGACCATTTCCCTGATACTGAATGAGTCCGTCATCAGATACAGCAGGATAAAGCCGCCGAGCATGCACAGTCCGCCGCCGACGGTAATCAGCAGTGATTTTTCCGCACCGTAGCGTGATTTCTCCCGCTTATGCCAATACCCGATTAATAAGAAGGATGACAGGCTTGTCAGCTCCCAGAACATATAAAGCACAATGACGTTATCGACGAGCACAACGCCTAGCATCGCGCCCATAAACATCAGCAGGTACACGTAAAAGGGGCCGAGCTTTTCTTTGTCCTTCGATAAGTAAAAAATACTGTAAAGTGTCACCAAAGAGCCGATGCCCGTAATCAATAAAGCGAATAACAGCCCGAGTCCGTCAATATAAACGGTATAGTTAATGCCGAGGGAAGGAATCCATTCGGCCGCATACCGGACGGTTTCTCCCGCCATTGTCAGCGGGAGCTTGCTGATAAAGTAAACAAACAGCACAACGGGCAACATCAGCACAAACCAGCCTGTATGGACTTGTTTTACCCGTTTATAAAGAAAGGGAACGATAAATGCAAATAAAAAAGGCGCCAAAATCGCGAAATGTAACAGCTGCAACAGAAGACCTCCTTTGCTTGTTTTTCATCAAGCAACTGCTTTATGTAAGAGTGAAAAATCAATTCACGGTCATAGGACCCAGTACAAATTATATCGCACTTTTTTTTACCCTGCTATGGCATAATGTATTCCTCTCTATGTTTTTGTGGTCTTTTGAACCTAAAATAAATTTATCAAATATCTGGATCTTTGTATATACATTTAGCTTTCAGATCAAGCTTTACAAAAGGAGCTGGTCAGATGAAAAGAAAGGCGGCAGCCTGTATTGGAATATTTTGTTCTATTATCGCAGGAACATTCATAGCGGACGATTTCTGCAAAGGGAGGCAGGAGATGGAGGCAGATGAATGGGAGTGTTTTTTTCTCGGGACAGAATACGCGCACGACAAGCTGAGTGCGGCTGAATCAATGCAAAAGCCGTTTCAGCCGCGTGAATATATCAGAATCGTCAAAAGATGAAAAGAGTTCCGGCATCAGGGCGCGGAACTCTTTTTGTATGATGATCAGCGTTTTCCTTTAATATAAGGGATGCCGTTGGCTTTAGGCGCATCCGCGCGGCCGATGAAGCCGGCAAGCGCGAGAATGGTCAGAATGTAAGGAGCCATCAGCATGTATACATTCGGAATGTCTTTGAACAGGGGCAAAAGCGAGCCGATAATGCTCAAACTCTGCGCAAATCCGAAGAACAGCGCAGCCCCGAGCGCGCCGATCGGATGCCATTTGCCGAAAACAAGCGCGGCAAGAGCGATAAAGCCTTGTCCGGAAATGGTGGAGTGCGTGAAATCAAGCGCGATTGTAGAAGCATATACACCGCCGCCGAGCCCGCCGAACAGCCCGCTGATCATGACGCCGATATAGCGCATGGCGAACACGTTGATTCCCATCGTATCTGCCGCCATCGGGTGTTCCCCGACAGAACGGATGCGAAGGCCGAACGGTGTTTTGAATAAAATAAACCAAGAAACAAAGGCCAATACGATGGCTAAAATCGAAGTATAATATACGTCAGAAAAGAAGATCTTTCCTAAAACCGGAATATCGCTTAACCCCGGAATGTTCGTTTTGTAAAAGGGCTCCGGGATTTTATCAGTCTGCGCCTTGCCGTATATCAGCTTAACGATAAACAGCGTCGCTCCTAACGCGAGCATATTGATCGCCACCCCGGTTACCGTCTGATCGGCGCGGAAAGAAACCGCGGCAGCCGCGTGAATCAGCGAGAACAGCCCGCCGGCAATCATAGCCGCAGCCAGGGCGAGCCACGGGGCAGCGGCGCCGAGCTCACGTCCGAAAAATAAGTTGAACATGACGCTTGTAAAGGCGCCGATAATCATCAGGCCTTCCAGACCGATGTTGACAACCCCCGATCTTTCAGAAAACACGCCGCCGAGAGCGGTTAAAATAAGCGGAGCCGCATAAACGAGTGTGGCCGGGACAATAATGGATAAAATCTGGAGGAAGTCCACTTACTTCGCCCCCTTTTTCTTCAATTTATCAAGGATGAGCCGGATGGCGTAGCTTGATGCCACAAACAAAATAATAATGGCGATGACGATGTCAACGACTTCAGAAGGCACACCGGATTCAATCGGCATATTTAAGGCGCCGACTTTAAGGCCGCCGAGAAGACAGGCCGCAAGAACCACGCCGATTGCCGTGCTGCCCCCTAGAAGCGCAACCGCGATGCCGTCGAAGCCGACTCCGGTAAATGCGCCTTTAACCGCCGCGTATTGAAAGGTTCCGAGTCCTTCCATCGCGCCGGCAAGCCCCGCGAAGGCGCCGGAAATCATCATGGCATACATCATATTTTTTCTGACGCTCATCCCGGCGTATTGTGCTGCGTGCTGATTAAAGCCGACAGCCCGAAATTCGAATCCGCTTTTTGTTTTATAAATGATAAACCACATGAAGACTGCTGCAAACAGAGCGATCAGTATCCCCAAATGAAGGCGGGAGTAGTCTGTCAGCTGCTCTAAAAACGGCGAGCGGAGCGACGCGCTTTCATGAATTTTGTCTGTTTTGTCCCTGTGGTCCGTCATGACATCGGATATGAGGTAATTGGTTAAATGAAGAGCGATATAATTCATCATGATCGTGACAATCACTTCGTGAACAAAAAAACGGGCTTTTAAAAATCCGGGAATCAGCCCCCAAATGCCTCCCGCGGCAGCAGCCGCCAATAACGAAAGCGGGAGGTGGATGTAAGCGGGAGCGTCAAAGGAAGTCCCGACCCAAACCGCGGCCGTCCAGCCGACAAGGAGCTGTCCTTCAACACCGATATTGAACAGGCCGGTCCGAAATGCGAACGCCACGGCCAATCCGGATAAAATATAAGGCGTAATCTGCCGGATTGTTTCCCCGAGATAATACATTTCACCGAAAATGCCGTTCCAAAGAGCGGAATACCCGCTTGCCACATTGTAGCCGCTGGCAAGCATGATGACCGCACCCGCAGCCAGACCAAGAATGATGGCAATCAGCGGCACAGCCAGATGAGAAAGTCGCTTAATCATGTATGTTCCCTGCCTCCATTTGCTTACTTCCCGCCATTAAAAGGCCAAGCTCCTGCTCGTCTGTTTCCGGCGGATTGACGTTTGCGATGATGCTGCCTTCAAAGATGACGGCGATGCGATCGCTGAGATTCATGATTTCATCAAGCTCAAAAGACAACAGCAGCACAGCTTTACCGGCGTCACGCTGCTCAATGAGCTTTTTATGGACGAATTCAATCGCGCCGACATCGAGCCCCCGCGTCGGCTGGGCGGCAATTAATAGATCGGGATTTCTGTCCACTTCCCGGCCGATAATGGCCTTTTGCTGATTTCCTCCCGAGAGTGCGCGCGCGGGCGTATATTCATCAGGCGTTCTGACGTCGTATTCTTCAATCAGGCTTCGCGCTTTGTCATAAATCGCGTGTTTATTTAATATGCCGAAAGAAGAGTAGGGCTTTTGATAATAACTTTGCAGGACGATATTTTCTCCGATCGGAAAATCCAGAACGAGTCCATGCTTATGCCTGTCCTGGGGGATATGCCCGATTCCTGCTTCAGTGACTTTCCGCGGCGGCATGTTTTGCAGCTGTTTGCCGTTTAACGTGATCGTGCCGGCATGTGTTTTTCTGAGACCTGTAATGGCTTCGATTAATTCAGATTGGCCGTTGCCGTCAACGCCCGCAATGCCGACGATTTCACCGGCTCTGACAGAGAGGGAGAGCTGTTTGACCGCCTCAACGCCGCGCGCGTCTTTCACCGTTACATCAGAAAGCGAAAGCACTTCCTGTTTCGGTTCAGCCGGCTGTTTATCCGTCTTGAATGAAACTGCGCGTCCGACCATAAGGCTTGCCAGTTCATCCTGATCCGTATGTGCTACATCGAGTGTTGTAATGCCTTTTCCTTTCCGGATGATGGTGACACGGTCGCAGACTTCCATGATTTCTTTTAATTTGTGGGTGATGAGGATAATGGATTTTCCTTCATTGACCAGGTTTTTCATAATCTGAATCAGTTCTTGAATTTCGTGCGGGGTCAGCACCGCGGTCGGCTCGTCAAAAATGAGAATGTCCGCGCCCCGGTAGAGGGTCTTTAATATTTCCGCCCGCTGCTGCATACCGACAGAAATATCGGCAACTTTAGCTTCAGGATCAATCTTCAGGCCGTAACGGTCGGAAATATCGCGCACGTCCCGGGCGGCGCGCTGTCTGTCAATCCGTCCTAATGTTTTCGGCTCTTTTCCGAGAATAATATTTTCTGAGACGGTAAAGGTATCCACAAGCATAAAATGCTGGTGCACCATTCCGATGCCGAGATCGTTGGCTATGTTCGGGCTGTTGATGTGAACACGTTCACCCCGCACCCGGATTTCGCCTTTTTCCGGCTGATACAGGCCAAATAAAACGTTCATGAGTGTCGACTTCCCCGCGCCGTTTTCCCCGAGCAGGGCGTGTATTTCACCTTTTTTCACTTGAAGCGTGACGTCATCATTGGCAACGATTCCGGGAAACTCTTTGCGTATATTAAGCATTTCAATGATATAATCCACCGATTTGACGCTCCTTTTCAGAGATGCTTTGATGAAAAAGCTTGGCAAAAGAAAAGCTGCAAGAGATGCAGCTCTTCCTTCACCGCTCTTTCCAAAAAAGAGAGGGGATAAGCATGAAAGTCTCCTTATCCCCTGATTCTTACTCAGCCTTGAAGGATTTCAATTCTTTTTCAGTTGAAGGGATCTCGAGTCCGTCCGCGATTTTCTTCTTCCAATCGTCTGTTGCTTTGATGACATCGTCAGAAAGGTTTTCCTTGTGATCCGAGATGCCGACTGCATCCTGTGCCAATCCGTAAGTTAATGTTTTGCCGCCCGGGAATTTGCCGTCACTTGCTTTTTTCGTTAAGTCCTTCACGGCTGTATCCACTTTTTTGACCATTGATGTTAGCGTGACATTGTCTTTTGTGCCTTCAACTTGACCTTCCGCATACTGGTCTTTATCAACGCCGATGACCCATACGTTGCGTTTCGGATCTTCTTTTTTAAGGTTTTTGGCTTCCGTGAAGACGCCCGTACCCGTTGCGCCAGCCGCGTGATAAATGACGTCAACGCCTGATTTGTACATGCTTTCAGCCGTCGCTTTGCCGACATCGGCTTTGTCGAATCCGCCCGCATATTTCACTTCGACGGCCGCTTTCGGATTTGCGGCTTGTACACCGGCGCGGAAGCCGATTTCGAATTTTTTGATCAATTCAGACTCCATTCCGCCCACAAATCCGACTTTTCCCGTTTTGCTCGATAACGCAGCCGCTACTCCCGCGAGGAATGAACCTTCCTGCTCTTTAAATGTAAGGCTTGCCACGTTGTCTTTTTTGACAACGGCGTCAATAATCGCAAAATTTGTGTCTTTGCGCTGATCGGCGATTTCGCTGATGGAATCCTGCATCAGGTACCCGACGCCGTAAATCAGGTCAAAGTGTTCCCGTGCTAATTTATTTAAGTTCGTTGTGTAATCTGCATCTGATTTTGATTGGAGATAGTCAAACCCGCTTTTGCCTTTTGTAAGCCCCTTGTCTTTTCCGAATGCCTGAATGCCTTCCCAGGCGGACTGGTTAAATGATTTGTCATCGACTCCGCCGATATCCGTGACCATGCCGACGGTAAAGTTTTTGCTGCCGGAGCCGTTTGCTTTGTCACTCGAACCGCATGCGCTTAATAGCGTTCCGGCTGCTGCAATGAGCGCAACCGCCATTCCGATTTTGCGTTTTTTCAAAGATATAACCCCCCTGTAAAATATGGATGATGCCGTTTTTTCAGACTTGAACCGCCGGAAGAATACAGAATCGAAAAAACTTTCTGATAATAGTGATGAGACGTCTCTCTTTTTCCCGCTTCGAGCGGCTGTCTCGTATTAGTCCGGGACTTATGTCATATCTGAAAAGATCAGCTAACCAATCATAATTTATCATTTTACCCGGCATAAATAAATAGAAATTTGCTTATTTTTAAAAAAATATCAATATTATGAATCTACTTCCTCATTTGGATAAATCGTCGGCGGCTCCGTCGGGTCATTATTCTTATATAGCATATCAAAACGGAATCTCAAGCCTTTTGTCAGGGGATATGACAGTAAAAAGCACCGTTCACGGCGGAACGGCGCTTTTTGACATTATAAATATTGTTTTATGGTGCTGACATTGCCGGTGTTGATATGGTATTGAAAGACGGGTCTGCCGATCGTGCCGTACGCCATCTCTACGTTCAGCACTTGAATGTCTTCAAGAAATTTAAGGTATTTCCGGATGGAGACTTGCGAGATTTCAGTATGCTTGGCGAGGTCTTCCGTAGTAAAAGAGCTGTCGCCGAAAGATTCGATGCTCGCCCAGATGAGTTTAAGCGTGCTTTTTGTCAGTCCTTTCGGAAGGTGAACCTTTTCCGCCGCTACTTTCTTTTGAAAAAGCTCCGCATCTAATTCTTTCTGTGTCATGCTTCTGTGTGATTGATAAACCTTCTGCTTGCGTCTGTAGTCGGAAAGGGCGGTTTGAAAGCGGTCAAACTCAAATGGTTTGATTAAATAATCGACGGCGCCGTACCGAAGTGTTTTTTTGATGACATCCAGCTCGCTTGCGGCTGAAATGACGATGACATCGACCGATTCATTTTGTTTGCGGATTTCCGTTAAAAGCTCAAGACCGTTTTTTCCCGGCATATAAATGTCAAGGAGGATGAGGTCGATATGATGCTCGCCTAACACGTGCAGCGCGCTTTGAAAGGATGAAGCGATCCCTTTCAGCTGAAAGCCTTCAATCTGGCTGAGATAGCGTTTATTTAATTCACCCACCATGGGGTCGTCTTCAACTATGAGTACATTAATCATCATTTTCCTCCTTCGGTTCATACGGAATGCGAAGACTGAAAGTCGTTCCTTCATTCTTTTCACTTGTCACAATCATGTGGCCTTTTAAATTTTCTGTTGCCTGCTGGGTAAAATAGAGACCGAATCCCCGGTTTGTCCCTTTCGTGGAATAGCCTTGTTCAAAAATACGGGTTTGGTCTTCGGCGGACATCCCGGCCCCGGTGTCCGTAATTTCTATATCAAGCAGTCGGTCCTGAAACCGCATCGAACACGTAATGTTTTTTTTCGGCATCTGCGCCACAGCGTCAAGCGCATTGTTCAGCAGATTTCCGATAATCGTAATGAGCTCATGGATGACGGCGGGATCCGCCGCATTCGGAATCATGCTGCCGAGCTGAATGTCCAGGTCAGCGCCCTGTTCGCGTATATAGCTTTGTTTTCCCAGTAGAAACCCTGCAAGAACCGGACTTTTGACGTCGCTGATAATCTCGCTTGTTTCCGTCTTCTGCTGAATGGCGATATCCTTAATATAAGTGCCGAGATCATCATATTCTTTTAACTGGACAAGTCCTAAAATGACATGAAGCTTATTCATGAATTCATGGGACTGTGCTCTTAATGCGTTTGCATACATTTTAACACCGGACAGCTGTTCTGCTAAATGTTTGACCTCCGTTTTGTCCCTGAAAGTGGCGATCGCTCCGACAGTTTGTCCCTTCAGATGAATCGGAACCTCATTAAAAACAAGCTCAAGTCCGTTAATGCGGATATCCCTGTCCTGAAGCGGCTTTTTCGTTTCAATCACCTGCTTCAGCCGGCTTTTCGGAAGAATATCGTTCACATCTTGATCGACCGGATTAGTCGGAATACCCATTTTAATAAAGAGGCGTTTCGCTTCGGCATTGGCAAGCTTAATTTTTCCCCGCGCGTCAACCGCGAGGATGCCTTCTTTCGTGGATTCGAGCATGGCGCTCCGCTCCTCCAGCAAAGTGGCAATTTCATAAGGCTCAAGACCGTACATAATGTTTTTAACGGTGCGGGCGACAATAACGGCTCCTATGACACCGACAAAAATACTTACGCAGATAATGAAATAAAGCGGTCTCAAACTGTGGCTGACGACATCCTGTATTTTGTTAAGCGAAATTCCGACCGAAACGACGCCCACTTGTTTTTTATCTTTTCCGTAGATCGGAACGAAGGCTCTCATGGATTTCCCGAGCGTTCCCGCTGATGTGCTTGTTTTGATATGGCCGTGCATCGCCGGCTGCTCGTCTCCGCCGGTGAATTTCTTACCGATTTTATTTGCGTCGGGATGGGTGAGACGGATGCTGTTCATATCCATCACCACGACAAATTCGGTTCCTGTCGTATGCTGGACATCCAGTGTATAGTGCCGGAGCTCTTTCAGCCCTTTTCTTGTTTGCAGTGCCTGCGCGACACTCGGTGTTTCCGCGACCAGCTTTGCGGTGCGCAGGGCGGTTGTCCGTTCTTCTTCTTTCACGCGGTCTGCGGTCTGGACGCTGATGGTGAAAAAGGTGATACAAAGTGCGATAAGAACGACAATACAGACGAATATCGTTAATCGGGTTTGCAATTTTAAAGTTTTTTTCATGACAGCCTTCCTTACGTTTATCATTCCCGCGTTCTACTTTACTCCGAAAAAGCCGGTTTGTGAAGATCGGGCTCTTATTTCGTAAAAGTGAGGAAAAATGGAATTTTTTATCTTGTCAATGTGTTTTAAGTCCTCCATAATAAGTGAAGTAGATTACAGAAAGGGACTTTTTATATGAAAAATACTTATTGGACGGGTTATTTTCCGCTCGTTGCGATTCTGCTTTTTAGTTCGTCATTATCCATTTCTACCTCGCTTTATGTCATGAAAATGCTTCAGACGCTCGGCATGTATCAGGGAATGCTGGATTATTTCTCTGAGAAAGGGATCAGACTGGCGCTTTTTGCAGCGTTCGCCCTTGTGTATTTTATGCTTTTTTCGGCTTTGAAGCTGATTGCAAACACAGTGACAGAGCTGTCTCTATTGTTTTTCACAAATGACCCTGAAGGGGAAAACCTGAAAAAAATCAGATTAGGCTCTTTAATTTATGTAGGCGGCGGGATTCTTTCCTTTGCGCTTGTGCAGAACGGTTTCTGGATTGCGGCGTTTTTTGCCGTTGTCACGCTCGTTTATTTGATCTTCATGGTGTACAGAATCTATTCAACGCTCTCGGTCGTTTCGCTGATCGGTTTCATATTGCTTGAGATTCTGTTTTGGTTTACTTTTGTTATCGGTATTTTGTACATCTTTATCAAGCTTTATAATAGCATAATGGCTAGCTTACCTGTGTAAGCTAGCCATTTTTATTAGGATAGAAATCGGTTTTTGATCTCAGGGGAGGGGAGCATGCATGCTTCCTTTTTTCCGAACCATTTATAACGGCGCCGGGCGATGAAAGAATAAGCTCTGTCCCTGAGAGGGCGGGGCACTGCGAAAAAAATCGCTGACAGCCGCCAGGCCCCGGAGAGATGCCGGGCAGCCTTTAATACGGCTGCGGATTTTTTGTAGATCCGCCCGTTTTCGATAAAAATCATGCTGTCAAATTGTTCTGTCGGAAGTCCTTCTGATGCCAAAAGCTCCCGGGCGGTATCTGATTGCAATGATGCAAATGAGATCAGGCCGGCCGGATCGCGTTTAATAATGAATTGAACGGCGCCGCTGCATAAGTTGCAGACGCCGTCAAACAAAAGCACGCGGTCCGGAAGCTGAGCTGGTTTCAAGTCGGATCCCCTCCATTATCTTTAATAAGCTGCCTGCAGCGTGTTTTTCCAGATCGAAAGCTGAGGGCTTGCGTCATGCAGATATTCGACGCTTGACGGTGTATCCTTGCCGACCCATACTCCCATCGTATAAGCATCCGTCAGGCCGACAAACCACATATCGTGATAGTCATTTGACGTCCCTGATTTTCCGCCGACGTACGGAGCTTTAAAGTTCGCTTTTTTCCCTGTTCCGCTTTTCACGACGGCTTTCATCATTTCTTTGATCTGCATGTTGGTCCGTACGCTGAATACCTGCGTCGGCTCATCTTTCCATTTTAATATCGTTTTTCCTTTTAAATCAGTCACTTTCGTAATCGCGTGACTCGGCGTATAAACGCCGTTGTTTCCGAACGTGGTGTACGCATTGGTCATTTCAAGCGGCGTCATGCCGTTTGTAAAACCGCCAAGCGCCGCAGGCAGACGGTAATCCGCGCTGACCAGCTTCGCGAAATGAAACGGTTCAAGGTAGCTGAACGCCTTATTGACGCCCACGCGGTCCATGATTCTGATGGCCGGTGTATTGTACGAGTATTTAAACGCTGTTTCCAGCGTAACCGTGCCGTACGTGCGGTTATTATAGTTCTGCGGACAGTAATCCGAACTGCAGAATTTACTCGCGTCAATCTTGCTGTGCGGCGTTGCGCCGGTCTTTTCAATGTAAGGCCCGTAATCAAGCAGCGGCTTAATTGATGAACCGGGCTGTCTGTATGCCTGATAGGCGCGGTTGAAATCATATTTATGATAATCTTTCCCGCCTGAAAGCGCGATAATCTGATGCGTCTGATGATTAATCACGGCCGCTCCGCCCTGAACGCCTGCATACGGCAGATTTTGATTCACTTGGGCGACGACCTGATTTTGCATATACGGATTCAGCGCCGTATAAATCTTCACACCGTCTTTTAACAATGTGCCGACTCTATCGGAAAGCTCACTCTGTATTTTTTGTTTCGCCTTACCGGAAGCTTTTTCAAGGCGTTTGTCATAGCCTTCAGATGATGAAACAAGCTGTGTGAATTCATCATTTACATAGGAAACATAGTCAGGATATTTGTTTGTTTTTTCGTTTATATCAAGCTTGATCTTTTCCTTTTCAGCTTTTTTCAGCTGTTTTCCGGATATGACACCCGCTTTTTTTAATCCGTTAAGCAATCTGACTTGTCGTTTTTTCGTATAGTCAAAATGCTTGAGAGGATCATATAATGTAGGGTTATTAGGGATGGCGCAGATAAAGGCCATTTCTCCCAAGGTGAGAGATTTCAGCGGCTTGCTGAAATAAAATTGTGCCGCCGAACCGACACCGTATACACCGTTATTGAAATAAATCGTATTTAAGTAGCCTTCCAAAATCTCATCTTTGCTGTATTTTTTCTCAAGCTGATAGGAATAGGCCAGCTCCGTCAGTTTTCGGCTGAAGGTGCGTTCATGGCTTAAATACACATTTCTCGCCAGCTGCTGGGTAATGGTGCTGGCGCCCTGGTCAATTTTATGATCTTTGAAATTGGAGGCGGCCGCTCTGACCATCCCCATAAAGTCAAACCCTTTATGCTCATAAAAATGACGGTCTTCAGAGGTTAAAAACAGCTGTTTTACCTCATTCGGTATTTTATTAAAGGGCACGATCACGCGGTTCTCATGATCGCTGACAATCTCAGAAACAAGGCTTCCGTCCCTGTCATACATGTAACTGTTTTGAACCAGGTTGATCGCTTTTAAATCAATATGTTTATCGAGCACCTGATCAAAAGGCTTGATTTGTTTTACCTCTTTGCCGGAAGCAATAACTGTAAATGCAAACAACGGGATAATGCCGAGCAGCAAAATCCATCCGATTATTTTACGTACCATGGTCACTCTCTTTTCTCCTGATTTCTAGCCATATCGTATCATTCTTTTAAGAATACGAGAAGGTTAAATTTAGAAGAAATCGTAATTGCTGATCGGTCAGCCCGCATCAGACGCTGTATCTTTTTGCAAATGTCCGGCCAGCCATAAAAGCCCCGCGCCTGCCAAAAAGAGAAAAGCGGTGACGTAGAAAGCGGCCGAAATGGAAAAACCGCTCGACACCGCACCGCCGAGCAGAGGGCCGATTACGTTTCCGAGAAAACGAAAGCTGACGTTATAGCCGAGCACCTCCCCCTGAATGCTGCCCGGCGCCCTGACGCGGATCGCTGCCGTAATACAAGGCAGCGTCCCGCCCATGACCATTCCGAACAGAAATCTGAAGACTAAAAGGATGGAAAGGGAGGAGGCGAGCGCCTGCGGAATAAAAAACACCGCTGAGGCAATCAAAAGCACGATTAAGATCCGGCTGTGGCCGAAGCGGTCGCCGAGGTCTCCCCATTTCCGGGCAAGCAGCAAGCTTCCGAGTCCGGTCGCTGAAAACGCCATTCCGGAGAAAAAAGCTAAATTAACAGGCCCGTGCAGCTCATTGACATATAAAGCGAGCAGCGGCTGAATACTGAAATTGCCGGTCTGCACGATCATAGTAAGCACCATCATCGCCCAAAGCGCGGGCTGGTGAAAAATATAAGAGAGCACCTGTTTTCTGGAGTAGGTTTTCCGCTTGCTTTGTTTCTCGCCGAGCGGCTGCTCATTAACCTGAAATAAAACGAGAAGCACAGATGCGAAAATGACAAAAGACGTAATAAAAAACGTGTACGTAAACCCGAAGCTGTCAGCCAGCAGCCCGCCCAGCATCGGTCCGAATAAAGTGCCTGACACCTGACCCATCTGCAGCGTGCCGAGTGTTTTCCCGGCAGTCTCTTTCGGCGTCTGCGCCGAAATCATCGCCAGTGATGTCGGAACAAAGCCCGTAACAAGGCCCATAAGCAGCCGGAGGACAAACAGCTGATAAACCGATGTCACAAACCCCATCAATAAAATGCTGACGGCAATGCCGGTTCCTGTAATCAAGAGAATTTTTTTGTAGCCTCGCTTATCGCCGAATCTTCCCCAAAACGGGGAAATCACAAACGCCATTAAAAACGTGACGCCGAACACATAACCGCTCCATCTCTGCACATACCCGCCCGAATGGGGGCTGATCGTTTCGATATATAACGAAAGAAACGGAACAATCATGGTCATGCTGGCGGAAATAAAGAAATTTGTAATCCAAATAACAACGAAGTTCTTCTTACGGACAGAAATAACATCACCTTCTTTACTTTTCGTGTGTCTAATTATAAGTATATAGGAATGAATCCGGTATTTGTATTTTCGATGCGGATATAGGAAAATTCATTATTTTTAGAAAATGAAGAAAGTTTCAGAGGGGAAACTGATATACTATCATAAAATATCATTTTTGATCGGAGGAAAGGCAGGTGTAAAAAAAGTGGATCAGCGCAGTCTGCTCATTATTGATTTTGAATTTACGATGCCTGACGGAAAATACAGCCCGCAAAATTTCTTTCCCGAAATTATTGAAGCGGGGATTGTCAAGACAGTGAATGATGAAGTGACTGAAACGTTTTCGAGTTATATCAAACCGAAAAAATTCCCGAAGCTGACAAAACGATGCAAAACCTTTCTGAACATCACCCAAAAAGACGTGGACGGCGGAATCACGTTTAATGAATTCATCTGCAAATTAAATGAGCTTGACCCTGATAAAAACTGCACGATCGTCACCTGGGGCAATATGGATATGAAAGTGTTAAAGCAAAATTGCATGTTTAACCACATCCCCTTTCCATTTAAAGGAGAACTCCGGGATTTGTCCCTTGAATATAAAAACTTTTTCGGGGACAGAACACTGACCGGGCTTTGGAAAGCGGCTGAAGAGTATGGCGATAAAGGGACGGGCACACATCATAAAGCGCTTGATGATGCGCAGACGACTTATAAATTATTCAAGCTTGTCGAACGGGATAAACAATACCTTGAAAAACCGAAACCTCCGACGATCGGCGATCGCGTCGATCTGACTGAACTGTTTCGCCGGGCCACATAAAAAAACCCAATCATGCCGACTGGGTCATCGTCTTTTAAAATAGTCGCGCTCTAACGCGTCCAAGTTGGCGAGCGAACGTTCCGCCCATTCTGAGCCGTCCGCTGTGAGCTGATCTTTCAGCCGGGCAGCCGCCGCTTGTAATGAAGCCGTATAATCAGGAACTTCGCCTTCAAACGGTTTGACCATATGATGCGGTATGTTTGTCTGTTCTCCGAATGCTAGCGCTCTTCTTTCATGAAAAAACGGAACATCCGCCTGCTTCGGATGATGAAGATCTCCTTGAGCGGGATGCGTCAGAACGGCTTTAATTTTTACTAAATAGTGATTGGGTCTGACGTCTGTCACTTCCCCTATGTATACTCCTGTTTTATAAAACCCTTTTACGATTGTGCCGATTTCAAATGAATTCATTGCGTTCACCTCTCTGTTTATTCTATATAAGATCAACGCGATTGGCTAGAGAACAGCTGCCGGAAGCCTGACAGAGGCCGTGGTGCCCGAGTGCTCTCCGCTGGTGAAATAGACGGAGCCTTCATGATGCTGAATAATGGAGAATGTCACAGTAAGCCCAAGTCCGGTGCCGTTAGTCTTCAGCGTATAATACGGCTTGCCGAGTTTTTGAAGTTCTTCGTCGGACATGCCGATCCCATTATCCGTAATCTGAATGAGAATCATCTGTTCCTGTTTTTGGACGGAGACCTCGATTCGGCCGTTTTCAGAAGGCACGGCTTCAATACTGTTTTTAATCAGATTAATGAAGGCTTGTTTCAGTTTTTTTACATCCCCGAACACATATAAATCCGGCTCGCTTCGAACAGTAACGGTCACCGATTTAAAATTGGCATATGACTCCATTAAGGAACCTGTTTCCTTCACAAGCAGAGAAATATCAAACCTTTCCTTTTCGTAATCATCCTGCTTCGCCATATCGAGATAATTCGTTATGATCGTCTGAGCCCGGTCAAGTTCGGACAGCACAAGCTTCTGATACCCGGCGTGTGATTTATCCTGAAGCTGATCGCCGCTGAACAGCAGCTGCACGAAACCTCTGACGACCGTGAGCGGATTGCGGACTTCGTGTGCGACGCTTGCCGCAAGCTCGCTGACGACAGCCATTTTCTCTGAATGAATCAGCCTTGCCCGCATGGACGCATTCTCATCAATGATTTCAATCAAATAAATGCACAGCAAAAGAGCGCTGACCTGAAAAAAAACGGATACTCCCGCCTCATAATAAACGGAAGATAGATTTTGAAAGTTGAAAATATTGGTCACGGAATAGATGAAGACAGATGCGGTTAATAAGGCGGCTTCAGTACAGCCGATGAGAAGAGCGAAAATCAGTTTCTTCCGCTTTGAAAAAAAGGGCCATTTCGTTTGGAGCTGGATAGAGATGATGATTAAAAAAGGAATTAAGGATAAGAAAAAAAGAGCGGAAGGTTCAAACCATATGAGCTGGAACAAAACAGACGCTGCTCCAGCGGCAAGTCCTGCGGCAGTTCCGGAATAAAGCAGGCAGACGATAATGGGAATCAGCTGCAATCCGTAACGGACGGAATGAAGCTCCTGGATGGGAAAAGCCGTACATAATAATGAAGATGCCGCTGCAAATACGGCGACCAGCAGGCGGTTCGCTCTCGGCACAAGCAAATCGGACTTGCTGAGCCAGAAGACTTGATAGAGAAAAATAGGAAATAAAAGAAAAGAGAAGTGAAGCAGATAATCCTTTACAATCTCCATTTATGCGAAATCCTTTCTTATGTAAATATGAACCTATTATAACATCTTTACCGGCAAAAAAAGTATATATTTCTCTAAAGAGAACGCCCTTATCTCTTCTGATAAAGGCGTTCTTTACATTATGAAGCAAGCGCTGCTTTGATTCTCTCAAGCCCTTCTTTTACAGCTGCGGCTGAACAGCCGACATTGAGTCTCATAAATCCTTCGCCGCCAGGTCCGTATTTCGTTCCCGGCTCTAAAATGATTTTCCCTTTTTTGAGCATTCTTTCTTTGAGCTCGGCGTCTGAAAATCCGTATTCGCTGAAATCCATCCAGATCAAATAGGAAGCATCAGGCTTCATCATGCGGACTTTCGGCAATTCTTTTTTAAAAAAGTCCTCAGCTAATTTCATATTCCCCTCAATGTAAGGAATCAGCGCGTCAAGCCAAGGGCCTCCCTTTGTATAAGCCGCTTCGATTGCTGCAACCGCAAATGTGTTGAGGCTGGAGATCCCGTTCCGATGCAATGCCGCAGAGAATTTCGCCCGCTTATACCGATCGGGAATGATAATGGCCGATGCCTGAATGCCGGCAATATTAAACGTCTTGCTCGGCGCGACACAAGTAACGGAAATCCGCGCAAAATCCTCAGACAGAGAAGCAAAAGGCGTATGCGGTTTTCCGTACAGCATCAAGTCGGAGTGAATCTCGTCAGAAACGACGGTGACGTTATGGGCGGCGCACAGCGATCCGAGCTTCAAAAGCTCATCCCGGCTCCACGCTCTGCCGGACGGATTGTGCGGATTACAGAGAATCATCAGCTTAACCCCGGAATCGCTCAGCTTTTTCTCAAGGTCCTCAAAATCCATGCGGTAAATTCCGTTTTCTTCCCGTAAAGGATTATGTAAAACCTGCCGTTTGTTTTCTTTGATCATCTGATAAAAAGGCGTATATACCGGTGGCTGGATCAACACCTGATCTCCCGGCTCGGTAAAGGCCTGAACGGCCATGCTGAGCGCCGTCACAACTCCGGGGCTGAACGTGATGCCTTCGGGATCGGGCCGGTAGCCGTGCCGTGTATCAAGCCATGAAGCGACGGCTTTTTTTGTGTTCTCATCAGGAGACGTATAACCGAATATGCCATGGTCAAGACGGGCTTTTAATGCGTCTGTGACTGCTTCGGGAGCGCGGAAATCCATATCGGCCACCCACATCGGAAGTGCGTCCGATACGCCGAATAACGCTTCCGCCTTGTCCCATTTCACCGATTGAGTGCCAAAGCGGTTTTCTCGAAGGTCAAAGTTCATGTATGTCACTCCTGTTGTATCATTATTTTTCACATCGTATCTATGATAAAATAGATTTGCAAACTTTATTATAAGCGGTGATGAAAATGGAAGAAAGCCAAGCGGTCATGGAAATGATGAAAATCATTGCCAAGTGGGACCCGTTTAAATATGGAGAAGAATTTTATGAGACAGAAGCCGTCGATATCGTTCAGGCCGTATATCGTGAAGACCGCGCCGGCAAGCTGGCAGAAGCCATACAGGACATCTTTGAAGTTTCATTTGAACAAAAGCTTCCGATCGAAGACTGCCAAAAGGCCGCCGGGCAGCTTCTGCTCATAAAAGAAAGCAGCTCCTGCACCCCTTAAAACCGGCGGAAACGCCGGTTTTTTTATTGGACAAATTCAAAAATCCGCTCTGAAACAAACTCAGGACGCTCTTCGGGGACGAGGTGCCCCGTATCTTTAAGCGAATATAAAATAGAATCCGGCAGGTCGTGATGAAGCCGTTTTCCGACTGAAACCGGCACGACCCGGTCTTCCTCCCCCCATATTAAAAGAGCGGGGTTTTGTATTTTCTTCAAATCCTCGGAGTCCAAATCGCCCTCCCTGTGTCTGATGAACCTTGTCATCGCTTTGAAAATCTGGCGGTCTGTAAATGGTTTTTCATAACCGTCAATCATTTCCTGGTCGATAAGCGTCCGGTCGTGCACGACATTTAACAGGTTTTTCAGTACGCCGTCTTTTGAAAGCCAATACTTAAGATACAGGTCAAAACAAGGGATATGCGTTCCGACTATAATCGACGGATGCGAGCGTTTTAAATACCCCGAGCTGCACAGCAGGACGATTTTAGTAAATAGCTCGGGTTTAAGCAGAGACGCGGATAAGGAAATCTGGCCGCCCATCGAATGGCCGACGAGCGCGGCACGGCTGATATTGAGCTTTTCCAGAAGTCCGATCAGAAGCTTGGCGAGGTTTGCATAAGTGTATACGAACGTCCGTGACTTTTCCGATTGTCCGAAAGGAGGCAGGTCAACGGCGATAATATCATAATGGTTTCTGAGCAGCGGAATCAGTTTTCTGAAGCTGAATGCCGAAGATAAAAAACCGTGTACGCAGACGAGCGTCTGTCTGCCGGGGTTCTCATAATGCTCGTAATACAGCTCAACTCCGTGTATCGCGGCCCGTTTAATCGGTGAAACAGCATCCATGAGCGTCTTTTCCGTCCTTTCTGTGTTGTAGTGTAATGGCTTTTTTAATTGTCAGATTTTAGCTTTGGTTTCTTGCGGGTTTTTCTTAGCATTTGTCGAAAATCGTGATATAATGTCATGAAGATTTTTGATAATGCAAAGGTGTGAAACGTATGAAGCTGACCGAAAAAGAAACAGAAATATTAGAAATTTTAGACGAAAACAGCCGCGTTGATGCGGAAACGATCGCGAAAATGGCGAACATTCCCGCCGATGAAGTCAAAAGCATCATTGAAAAGCTTGAAAAGGAAAAAGTCATCATTGATTATGCGGCGATGATCGACTGGCGCAAAGTCGACGGGCTGGAAGGCGTCACGGCGATGATTGACGTAAAAGTCACTCCGAAACGAAATGTCGGCTTTGATGAAGTCGCTGAACGGATATACAGATTCCAGGAAGTTGAATCAGTGTACCTGATGTCAGGGGTGTATGACTTATCTGTCGTCATCCGCGGCAATACGATGTCAGACGTGGCGAGCTTCGTTTCTGAAAAACTGTCCACCCTTGAGTCTGTCGTTTCCACGACAACGCACTTCATCCTGAAAAAATATAAGCATGACGGCAAAGTCTTTGAAAGCGGAGACGATGACAAAAGAATCGTGGTGTCTCCGTAAATGGAAACGAAGACTTCTTATTTATCGGATTATGTGCAGCAGATTAAACCGTCAGGCATCCGCAAATTCTTTGATCTGGCCGCTACGATGGAAGGAGTCATTTCACTGGGAGTGGGAGAGCCTGACTTTGTGACGGCTTGGAATGTGAGGGAAGCGAGTATTCTTTCTTTAGAACAGGGCTACACGGCTTATACCGCAAATGCGGGTCTTTATGAATTGAGAGAAGAGATCAGCCGCTATTTAGATCAGCGGTTCGGCCTGAATTATTCGCCTGACAGTGAACTGATTGTTACGGTAGGGGCAAGCCAGGCGCTTGATCTCGCTGTCCGTGCCATTATGAATCCTGGAGAGGAAATGTTAATTCCCGAACCGTGTTTTGTCGCATATGAATCACTCGTGACGCTGACGGGGGCGAAGCCGGTGCCGATTCAGACTGTCGCTGCAAAAGGTTTCAAAGCATCCCCGGCCGATTTTGAAGCGGCCGTGACGGACAAAACGAAAGCGCTGCTTCTTTGCTCGCCGTCAAATCCGACCGGTTCCGTCTATTCGAAAGAAGAACTTGAATCGATCGCTGCCTTCGCTGAAAAACATGACTTGATCGTGCTTGCCGATGAAATTTATGCCGAGCTGACGTATGATGAGCCATTCACGAGCATGGGGGCCATCGGCGGCATGAAGGAGCGGACGATTCTGATTTCAGGGTTCTCCAAAGCATTTGCCATGACGGGATGGAGACTCGGATTTACGGCGGCGCCTCCCGTAATCAGGGATGCCATGCTCAAAATTCATCAGCACGCAATGATGTGCGCGCCTTCTATGGCGCAGTACGCAGCGCTTGAAGGTTTGAAAAACGGTCAGGAAGACGTCGAACGAATGAAAAAAAGCTACCGGAGACGCCGAAATCTGATTGTGGAAACATTGAACGAAATCGGACTCGGCTGCCACCATCCCGGCGGAGCGTTTTACGCTTTTCCTTCCATTCAATCGACAGGCATGAGTTCAGAAGAATTCGCGGAAGAGCTGCTTCTTGAAGAAAAAGTAGCCGTCGTTCCGGGGAATGTATTCGGCCCGAGCGGCGAAGGGTATATCAGATGTTCCTATGCAACATCTATTGAGCAGATTCAGGAAGCGCTCGTCAGAATCAAACGGTTTGTTGAAAAAAGGGCATAAAAAAAGATACGAACCCGGTTCGCATCCAAATAAAAGGGGGGGAATACTAGAAAGCCTTCGTAATCATAGTATACCCACCTTTTTCTGTGCTTAAACATTATCATACAAAAAAGTTCCCTTTGCGAAAAACAAACTTGTATGATATAATTTTAAATTGCGTATAAACTGTATTTAATTTAACTTAGGAGTTGTTATGAATGGCAGCAAAATTTGAAGTGGGCAGTGTTTACACTGGTAAAGTAACAGGATTACAAGCGTATGGTGCGTTTGTTGCATTAGATGAAGAAACTCAAGGACTTGTTCACATTTCTGAAGTCACTCACGGTTTCGTAAAAGACATTAACGAGCACCTTTCTATCGGTGACGAAGTACAAGTAAAAGTTCTTGCAGTTGACGAAGAAAAAGGCAAAATCAGCCTTTCTATCCGTGCGACTCAAGCAGCGCCTGAAAGAAAAGAAAGCAAGCCAAGAAAACCGAAAGCGGCTCAAGTTTCTGAAGAAGCATCTGCTCCGCAAGGTTTCAACACACTGAAAGATAAGCTTGAAGAGTGGATCGAACAGTCCAACCGCAAAGACCTTATCAAAAAATAAGCATCAAAAAAAGCACCGGATATGTATGGGGACTGACCCCATAATATGAGACAAACAAAAAACACCTTCAAGTTTGAAAACGGATCGTTGTTATCCGAAATTAGACTTGGAGGTGTTTTTCTATGAGGACAAGAGTGAGTTATCCGGTTGAAGTCAAACAGAAAGCTGTAGAAATGAGATTGGCGGGCGTGCCTGTGAAGGAGATCATGCAGGAATTGAATATAAAGAATAAGACGCAGGTGCAGACATGGGTCAGGTGGTATAAAGCTGGGGATACACATCGATTCGAACAACCTGTCGGAAAGCAATATTCTTATGGGAAAGGTCCAGAGTATTCTTCCGAATTAGAGAAACTGCAGGCAGAAAATTGTTATCTGAGACAACAGAATGAAGTGTTAAAAAAGTACAACGAATTGGAAAGGAAGCTGATAGCGAAACGCCAGTCGAGCTTGTAGAAGCATTGCGCGGCACAATGACCATAAAGGATATCTGTATTCATTTAGGTATCTCACGAGCATCTTATTATCGTTGGAAGAAGAATCTGATGAAAGATAACCCTAAATACCATTTAGAAAAACAAATCGGCACGTTGTGCCGAGAACACAAGTATCGATATGGCTATCGGAAAATCACAGCCATATTAAAAAAGGAAATGCGTATGAATCATAAAACAGTTCAGCGCATTATGCAGAAGAATCAGTGGCAATGCCGGGTTAAGGTGAAAAAGCGCAAGAAGAATGGGCAGCCATATGCCGTGGCCGAGAATATATTGGATCGAAACTTTCAGTCTGATCGCCCTCTGGAAAAGCTAGTAACGGATATCACATATTTGCCTTATGGGCAGAAACAATTGTATCTTTCCAGTATATTGGATTTATACAATGGAGAAGTGATTGCTTTTACGATTGGCGATAGACAGGACACAGACTTTGTCTTACACACACTTGATCAGCTGCCTGCACTGCCAGAGAACTGCGTGTTACATAGTGACCAAGGTTCTGTTTATACATCTTATGAGTATCAGAAAGCTGTTAAAACAAAAGGCATTACCATGAGCATGTCCCGCAAAGGGACGCCCGCTGATAATGCCTCCATCGAATCGTTTCATTCCTCACTAAAGTCTGAAACGTTCTACCTCGACAGGTTGGAAAGCACTACGACGACCATCGTAGAACAAACTGTCGAAACCTATATACACTATTATAACAACATTCGTATTCAAACGAAACTAAACAACCAGCCGCCGGTCACATACCGACAGCTGGCTGCTTAAAGGTGTTTTGATCCCTGTCTCAAAAACGGGGGTCAGTCCCGTATGTTCGGTGCTTTTTTTATGTTTATCTGACTTCTGGATTTGCCGCTTCCTCGCGGGATGTTTCTTCGTTCGGCTTAAACAGCAGGCCGAGATTGATGAGACCGGCGATGCCGACAAGGCCGTAAATAATCCGCGACAGAGCTGATCCTTGGCCGCCGAAGATGGCTGCTACTAAATCAAATTGGAAAAATCCGATCAGTCCCCAGTTAATCGCGCCGATAATTGTTAAAACGAGACAGATACGCTGAATAACACTCATGTAAACAACCTCCTCTATGAATTCGTGAAACAGTTATAGATTGTGACAAAGCAAAGAAACTATGCATGTTTCATTCTCCGCCGTAAAAATCACATCTTGTCTCATGCTGTATCAGTGCCTTTCCCGGGAACGCGCTGTTATGAAACCGTGTGATGTGCCGTCAAAAAAGCGGATTGCTTTACATTGAACGTCAACTTTCTGCATAATATAAATCCAAAGGAGGAGATGTCATGCAAAACTTTACATATTGGAATCCGACAAAATTGATTTTTGGAAAGGGAGAGGTTGAAAAGCTTCCAGAAGAAATCAAGCCGTACGGAAAAAACGTGCTGCTCGTATACGGAGGCGGCAGCATTAAGCGCAGCGGTCTTTACGATCAAGTAACCGGGCTGCTGAAAAAAGCCGGAGTTACGGTGCATGAATTGGCAGGCGTAGAGCCGAATCCGCGTGTCTCAACAGTGAACAAAGGTGTTGCGCTCTGTAAAGAACACAGCATCGATTTCTTATTGGCCGTCGGCGGCGGAAGTGTCATTGATTGCACGAAAGCCATCGCGGCGGGCGCTAAATATGATGGTGATGCGTGGGATATCGTCACGAAAAAACACCAGCCGAAAGAAGCGCTGCCGTTCGGAACAGTGCTGACACTTGCGGCGACCGGTTCAGAAATGAACGCCGGATCAGTGATCACAAACTGGGAAACACAGGAGAAATACGGATGGGGAAGCCCGCTTGTTTATCCTAAGTTCTCTATTCTTGATCCGGTAAACACATTTACCGTTCCGAAAGACCACACCATTTACGGCATGGTCGATATGATGAGTCATGTGTTTGAACAATATTTCCACCACACGTCAAACACGCCGTATCAGGACCGGATGTGTGAATCACTTCTGCGCACGGTGATTGAAACAGCGCCGAAGCTGATCAATGATCTGGAGAACTATGAGCTTCGTGAGACAATTTTATATACAGGCACCATCGCCTTAAACGGAATGCTGTCAATGGGCGCAAGAGGGGATTGGGCTACACACAACATCGAGCATGCGGTATCAGCGGTTTATGATATACCGCACGCGGGAGGTTTGGCGATTCTGTTCCCGAACTGGATGAGACATGTGCTCAAAGAAAATCCGGCCCGCTTTAAGCAGCTTGCCGTCCGTGTTTTTGACATTGACGAGGCAGGCAGATCAGATGAAGAGATCGCGCTTGAAGGGATCAGCAAACTGTCTGCTTTCTGGACGAGCCTCGGCGCTCCGAACAGACTCGCTGATTATGATATTTCAGATGAAAAGCTAGATACGATTGCAGATAAAGCGATGGCAAACGGCGCATTCGGACAGTTCAAATCACTGCAAAAAGAAGATGTGCTTGCGATACTGAAGGCATCATTGTAATAGAATAAAGGGGGCGGCCGAATTGGCAGCTCCTTTTTTTCTGTGTTATAGTAATTCCCTTACGATTTTTTTTGGAGGTTATGATAAATGGAGAACTTTACGTACTACAATCCGACGAAACTGATTTTCGGAAAAGGTCAAATCGACCAATTGAAAAAAGAGCTGAAGCAATACGGGAAAAACGTGCTGCTTGTATACGGAGGCGGCAGCATTAAGCGAAACGGCCTGTATGACCAAGTAACAGGCATCTTAAAAGAAGAAGGCGCAGCCGTTCATGAGCTTGCGGGCGTTGAACCGAACCCGCGTTTGGCAACGGTGAATAAAGGAATTGAGCTGTGCAGACAGCATGAAATTGATTTTCTTCTCGCAGTCGGCGGCGGAAGTGTCATCGACTGTACAAAAGCGATTGCGGCCGGAGCGAAGTATGACGGAGACGCATGGGACATTTACAGCAAAAAAGTAACGGCACAGGACGCGCTTCCGTTCGGCACGGTGCTGACGCTTGCGGCGACAGGCTCTGAAATGAACCCTGATTCCGTTATTACAAATTGGGAAACGAATGAAAAATACGTATGGGGCAGCAATGTCACTCATCCGCGTTTTTCTATTTTAGACCCTGAGAATACATTCAGCGTTCCGGAAAACCAAACCGTATACGGCATGGTGGATATGATGAGCCACGTATTTGAACAATACTTCCACAATGTTGAAAACACGCCGCTTCAGGACAGAATGTGTTTTGCGGTACTTCAGACGGTGATTGAAACAGCGCCGAAACTTTTGGAAGACCTTGAGAACTATAAGCACCGTGAAACGATTTTATATGCGGGTACGATCGCATTAAACGGCACGCTGCAAATGGGTTATTTCGGCGATTGGGCTTCCCATACGATGGAGCACGCCGTATCAGCGGTTTATGACATCCCTCACGCGGGAGGACTTGCGATTCTGTTCCCGAACTGGATGAGATACACGCTTGATACAAATGTAGACCGTTTTAAAAACCTCATGCTCAACATGTTTGACATTGATACCGAAGGCAAAACAGATAAAGAAATTGCTTTAGAAGGAATCGATAAGTTATCAGCGTTCTGGTCAAGCCTCGGCGCGCCGTCCCGTCTTGCGGATTATGACATCGGCGAAGACAAGCTTGAGCTGATCGCAGATATCGCCGCAAAAGAAATGGAACACGGCGGATTCGGCAATTTCCAAAAACTGAACAAAGATGACGTGCTGGCCATCCTGAAGGCGTCTCTGTAAGATCACATCCTGCAGATCTAACCGTAGTGAATCAGGAGCAAGTGAAACAACTATGGAAAACCGTTTCATCCGTATCGTATTGAATATGATGCGGATTTGACTCCCTTATTTTTTTTGTATGTTGAAAGAGCGAGTCGGCGCATGGAATCATGAATATGAAGAAAAGTAAGAATAAAAAAGAGCGCTGATTAAATCAGCGCTCTTTTTTATGCATTTTGTGTACTAAGATCTCGCTGCGCCCCCATGTAGCTCCCCATTAAGTTTTGGTAACCGGGAAGATGACTGGAAATTAATGCGCCAAACCCTTCAACATCGTTGCGCCAATCACGTTGCAACTCGCATGCTACACTAAACCAGTTCATAAGCTGTGCGCCCCCATGAGCCATACGGGTTAATGATGCATCTGCTACTTGCTTACTGAATGTTCCCGAAGCATCTGTCACAACAAACACTTCGTAACCTGCCTTGATTGCAGAAAGTGCAGGAAACGCAACGCAGACATCTGTAACTACACCTGCGATAATAAGCTGTTTTTTCCCAGTCGCTTCAATGGCTTTCACAAAGTCTTCGTTATCCCATGCATTAATTTGTCCGGGACGGGCTATTTTTGGTGCATCAGGAAAGAGATCCGTCAATTCCTGCATGAGTGGGCCATTAGGTCCGTTTTCAAAACTCGTTGTTAAAATAACCGGTAAATCAAAGAATTTAGCCGTATCGCCAAGAGCCAATACATTGTTCTTAAATTCATCAACACCATAGTCACGTACCAGACCGGAAATAAGGCCGGTTTGATGATCCACCAAAAGAACAGCAGCATCATCTTTTGAAAGACGGGAATAAAGATCAGACATTTTATTATCCTCCTTAAATGAGTCAAGTAAGTTTGTCAAAGGTAAATCCAGATATTGTATTTTTTGTAAACAATTTAAGAATATGTTGTATAGATAGAAAGCTTCTGAGGTGACTTTTAGTGAGGGTTATGATCCTTTTATTCATCTGGAACGGGAACCGGAGCATAATCAATCCAATGGATGAACTGTTGTAAATAGCGTTGAAGATAACGGTTTGTTTGTTCATCCGTAAGTATGTTTTGAGTGGAATCCATTTTCTCATGGACTTGCGAAATCAGCATTTTTTGAAAGGGCAGCACATTGACTTGCATAGCTTCAAGTACTTCTCTCATTTGCATTTGGGCAAAGGCGGTACCGAACCCTCCAGGGGTTGCTCCGATTAGGCCAACCGGTTTTCTGTTGAACACAGAAGAGGTCCGCGGTCTCGATGCCCAGTCCAATGCATTTTTTAATACCCCTGGCATTCCGGAATTGTACTCTGGACTTACAATGATGACGCCGTCAACGTCTTGTATATCTGCTCTAAAGGAGGTTACGGATTCTGGCGCTCCGGCCATTTCTAAATCTTCGTTAAAAAAAGGAAGACCGTCTATTTCAATCCAACGAAATTGCGCTGAATGATCCAAGTCAATCAATGATTGAGCAATTGCTCGATTATACGAGTTTTTTCGTAAACTTCCACAAATAAGACCAATGGTTTTAGTCATAAAATCACCTCCCGGTTTAAAATTATTTTCATCTTAACATGATAACCCAAATATAGACACTATTTTTAAAAATGGAAGTATTTGATTTATTGTGCGTGTATTCACTTTTACTGCATTTTTCGTCATTTGATTAGTGATCCTTCTCACCATACATACAAATATAACGTTCTGTACAATACCTATCTCAAAACCGAGATATTGTAAGAAAAAATGAATGCATTTTTAACGCAAATCCCGTATCCGCCAAGCCTTCTTCATGACTTGATTTAGAGGTGGAGTTCATATAAAGTGGAAGAGAAAACAATTCACCGTGATGGAGGGACAAGCAAATGACGCATGTACGCTTTGATTACTCAAGAGCGTTACCTTTTTTCAATGAACATGAACTTACATACGCACGTGATTTCGTAAAAACGGCACATCATAATATCCACGAAAAAACAGGCGCCGGAAGCGACTTTTTAGGCTGGGTGGACCTCCCTGAAAACTACGATAAAGAAGAATTTGCGCGCATTAAAAAAAGCGCTGAAAAAATCAAATCAGATTCAGACGTGCTTCTCGTCGTCGGAATCGGCGGTTCATACTTAGGCGCCCGAGCGGCGATTGAAGCGCTCAACCATTCTTTCTATAATGTTCTGCCGAAAGATAAACGCAAAAACCCTCAAGTCATCTTTATCGGCAACAATATCAGCTCAACTTATATGAAAGACGTTATGGATCTTTTGGAAGACGCTGATTTCTCTATCAATGTCATTTCAAAGTCAGGAACGACGACGGAACCTGCCATCGCTTTCCGGATTTTCCGCAAACTTCTTGAAGAAAAATACGGAAAAGAAGAAGCGAAAGCGCGGATTTACGCGACGACTGACAAAGAGCGCGGCGCTCTAAAAACTCTTTCTAACGAAGAAGGCTTCGAATCATTCGTTATTCCTGATGATGTCGGCGGACGTTTCTCCGTTCTGACTGCGGTGGGCCTTCTGCCGATTGCGGTAAGCGGGGCTGATATCGACGAAATGATGAAGGGCGCGCTTGATGCAAGCAAAGACTTTTCCAGCTCGGAATTAGAAGAGAATGCGGCTTATCAATACGCCGTCGTCCGCAACGTTCTGTACAATAAAGGCAGAACCATTGAAATGCTCATTAACTACGAGCCAGCCCTGCAGTACTTTGCAGAATGGTGGAAGCAGCTCTTCGGTGAAAGTGAAGGAAAAGACGAGAAAGGAATTTATCCTTCCTCCGCAAACTTCTCAACAGACCTTCACTCTCTCGGCCAATACGTGCAGGAAGGCAGACGGGATCTGTTTGAAACTGTATTAAACGTAGAAAAACCGAAGCATGAGCTGACAATTGAAGAAGCGGAAAATGATCTCGACGGCTTAAACTACTTAGCCGGCAAAACGGTCGATTTCGTCAATAAAAAAGCGTTCCAAGGTACGATGCTGGCCCATACAGACGGAAAAGTGCCGAACTTAATCGTCAACATTCCGGAGCTTAACGCATATACATTTGGATATCTCGTCTATTTCTTTGAAAAAGCGGTGGCAATGAGCGGTTATCTGCTCGGAGTCAACCCGTTTGATCAGCCGGGTGTTGAAGCCTACAAGGTGAACATGTTCGCGCTTCTCGGCAAACCGGGCTTTGAAGAGAAAAAAGCAGAGCTTGAAAAACGCCTTGAGAAATAAAAAGAATGGCTGGCCCGCATGACGGGTCAGCCTTTTTTAAACCGTGAAAGGTGTGATGATGAATTGACACGGCTCTTATGTAAGCATACCGTCATTTCCTTCTGTTCCGCTGCTATTGTCTTTTTTGCGCTGAACCCGTCCTCTGCTTCCCTCTTACAAACGATCATTTTTTTCGCTCTTCCCCTCGGCTTGTTTACGGATATGGTCCGGCTGAAACTGAAGATGGGCCGGATGTATTCGCTCATTACGAAGTGCTGTCTGTATGCAGCCGTTTTCCTCATTTCGCCGGATGCCGCTCTCTCCGCAATTGTGACGTATGTTCTGATTGAATGCGCCGTTCCCTCTTTTCAGCGTCTGTCTGCTGCTCCTGATTCTTTGCGGAAGCCGTATGAAGATATCGCAGACCGGGGACGCTAAAGACTAAAAGGAGCGTATGTACATGATCAGCATACCATCTTCACTTGAAGGACAGTCTTTTTTACTCCGCGAATTGGAACAGGTGCTGAAACCGATCGGTTATACCATCGGAGGCGGCTGGGAATATGACCGGGGCTTCTTTGATTACAAAATTTCCGATCAGGACGGCTATTTGTTTCTCCGTATCCCTGTTGAAGCAAATAAAGGACGCCTTGATGAACGGGGAACGGCCGTTACAATCGGCACACCCTTTTTGCTGAGGCACGTCTATCAGCAGGAAACGGATGATGCAGCAGGCGGCGGAGTTTTTGAATCATTATTCAACCAATTCTCCGAGCCGAAACGCCGGGATGCGGCAATTGACCGCTCATATATAGATATCGGCATCTCGCTTGTGAAAGAGCTGGAAGATGTCCTGCTGCATTAAAGCGCCAAAAAAAGATCAGTACTGAGCACCTGGTATGACAGGGGAGGGGTCAGCATCGGCCCCTCTTCTTTTTGTATGCCGATAATCGTTGTATTCCGTTTGAGATAATAGCGCGCACAATCATGATAAGAGGAGCCCTGTAATTCCTCGGGGACGGGAATGATGCGAACCTTTTTCTCCAGCGTCAAATCGGACAGCGTCTGCGGCTTGGCAAGCTGCATCTTGACCCGGTAATGCTCAAACATCACCCGGCTCGACAGGCGTGATGTGCACAGGATCTTATTGGCTCCTGCGCGTTCGGCGTTTTTGACATAACGTTCTGTTAAAATTTCCACGATACAATAAACGGACGGATGCAGCCCTTTGATGGCGAGAAGCGTTAATACCGACAGCATATCAGCTTCGGATTCATTTTTCTGTTGGTCTGCTGTCAGAATGACGGTATCGGCTTCCGTAATATTCGCTTTATTGAGCGTGCTGTCATCAGCGGCATGTCCGCGGATGAAATGAACATTTTCAATAAGCGGCCCTTCCCTTAATGAATCATCAATCAGGACGACAGTTTTTGACGGTGCGATGTGCTGCAGTTCTTTCAGCAGCATATGCGACTTCTCATTCCACCCGATAAGAATGACGTGCCCCTTGCCTTTAAAGGCGACCTTCCCTTCGATATAACGGTGCTGTTTGCTGAACACGGCTGAAGAAAGCGTGGCGAAATAGGCGGTCACAAAACTCGCTCCGCTTAATACAAGCACCATGCCGGCAATCTGCCCGAGCGGCGTCTGCGGAACATAATCGCCGTAACCGACCGTGGCCACCGTAATAACCGCCCACCAAACCCCTTCAAACACAGACGTGAATTGCTTCGGTTCAAGCATGTAAATCAATTGGCCGAACAATAAGATCAAGGCGATAATGATCAGTCCGATCCGGATATATAACGGCCATCTCAGCCAGGAAATAAAGATACGGTTTGATTTCATTCGGCCGGCTCCTCTTTCGAGAAAGAGATGGACAAAATCTGCTTAATAATGGTGTTTAATTTTTCATTCAGCTGTTCCTGCCCGTATGAGTCACGCGCCTGTCTGATTAAATCGGCCGTCTCATCCTCAAACTGAATGAGAGGCTCGTCGTTTTCCGATTCATTATAGAGCTGGATGAAGGCGTCAAGCCCCTCATTCATTCTGTCTATCGCATTGCTCAGCTGTTCTTTTTCGCCATTTGTCACTTTCATGATGGATCACACCTGTATCTTTTTTATACAGTATGTCCCAGTTCGTTTGATGTCTTTCAAAAATCAGCGAAAACATATTCACCTTCATTTTTTCATATGATAAAGAAAGCGGACCGAAAAAGGGTGAGTCAGATGACAGTCATTCAAAAACTGCTGGCGGCGCTGGCCGGAGGGCAGCTGCTCGCTTCAGCGGCCGTATTGCTTATTTTCGATTTGAATGGATATGATCATATGTCCGGCAGCTTTTCATGGCTCGCTTTCGCAAAAGGGACTGTCGGCACGTTTCCGTTTTATACCGCAATGGCCGGATGTGTTCTGATTTTGCTCGGAGGATTGATTCCTGTCAGAAAAAAGAAGCGGATTTCTGTACAGGAAAGCGGGCAATCATTAAAATAATATATAAGCAGATCGTACGATATAAGAGAAAAAGGAAGAGGATAATATGCTGTTTGTCTTTTTAACAATTGCTGCATTGGGATTGTCGTTTTGGGCACAATTTAAAGTGAAAAGTAATTTTCAGAAATACTCAGACGTGGAAGCTTCCAGTCAGCGGACCGGGGCGGAAACGGCAAGACGGATTCTTGATATAAACGGTTTATATGATGTGCCGGTAGAACCGGTAAGAGGCACTTTAACAGACCATTACGACCCGACGGAGCGGGTGGTGCGTTTATCTGAGCCGGTATATTACGGCCGCTCCATTTCCGCCATTTCCGTCGCTTCCCATGAAGTCGGACATGCTTTGCAGCACCAGGAATCATACGGCGCGCTTGTACTGAGGCACAAAATTTTTCCGGTCGTCAATTTTGCCTCCGGAGTCGCCCCTCTGCTTTTCTTGGGCGGAATGCTCCTTGGCAGCTTGAATTTAATCGGGCTCGGCATTATTTTGTTTTCTGCCGCTGTTTTTTTCCAGCTTGTCACACTGCCTGTCGAGTTTAATGCCAGCGCGAGGGCGAAGCGGATTATCGTGTCGGAAGGATTCATTCGCAACAGTGAAGAACACGGCGTGAATAAAGTGCTGAACGCCGCTGCGCTGACGTATGTGGCTGCGGCGCTCGTTTCCTTATTCGAGCTGCTTCGTTTTGTGATGATTTTCTTAAATGGTCGTGATGAGAATTAACACGAAGGAGGTGGCCCCTTACCGTTTGCGGTAGGGGTTTTTTTGCTTATATTAAAACTG
The DNA here is from genome assembly GCF_051628075.1 of Bacillus siamensis. NCBI lineage: Bacteria > Bacillati > Bacillota > Bacilli > Caryophanales > Bacillaceae > Bacillus > Bacillus siamensis. Next base: position 2,928,350 of record NZ_CP155579.1, on the reverse strand, counting down.
ATTCTCATTATGCTGTTAATCGGATTAACGGCCATCTTTGTCGCTGCGGAATTTGCGATTGTCAAAATCCGCGGTTCAAAAATTGCGGAGCTGGTTGAAACCGGTGACAGCCGGGCGCTTGCGGCGCACAGGGTGATTACAAATCTCGACGAGTATTTATCAGCGTGCCAGCTCGGCATTACGATTACGGCGCTCGGACTCGGCTGGCTCGGCGAACCGACGATTCAGCGGCTTCTTCATCCTGTTTTCAGTCTGATCGGAATGCCGTCATCCATTACGCACGTCGTCACGTTTATTGCGGCGTTTATCGCCGTTACGTATCTGCACGTCGTCATCGGCGAGCTTGCGCCGAAAACGATATCCATTCAAAAAGCTGAAGCCGTCAGTCTGTGGACGGCGAAACCGCTCATTCTCTTTTATAAAGTGATGTATCCGTTTATCAAGCTGTTAAACGGCTCAGCCGGATTTTTGGTCAAGCTGTTCGGATTTCATTCGGTGAAAGAACATGAAGTCGTGGTCAGTGAAGAGGAATTGCGGCTGATTTTGTCTGAAAGCTATAAAAAAGGTCAAATCAATCAATCCGAATTCCGTTACGTCAACAAAATATTTGAATTCGATAACCGTGTCGCCAGAGAAATCATGGTGCCGCGCACCGAAATCGCCGTCATCTCGCTCGAGCAGTCAGTTGATGAAGCCATTCATCTGATCATCAACGAGCGGTATACGCGATATCCGGTCATTAAGGAAGATAAAGACCACATTCTCGGCATTATTAACAACAAGGATTTATTTAAAGCGTATTTTCTCGGCCGTTCCATCGAGTTAAAAGAAATGATGCGTCCGGTCATCAGAGTCATTGAAAGCATCCCTGTCCAGGAGCTGTTGATCCGCATGCAGAAGGAGCGGATTCATATGGCGATTCTTGTTGACGAATACGGCGGTACGGCGGGACTTGTGACCGTCGAAGACATATTGGAGGAAATCGTCGGCGAAATCCGGGATGAATATGACCAGGACGAAATGCCCCACATCGTCAAAAAAGGCGAGCATCATTATGTGATGGACGGAAAAGCGCTGATAGAAGAGGTGAATGATCTTCTTGATATCGCGATCGAAAATGAAGACATAGACACGATTGCGGGCTGGCTCCTCACACAAAAAATGGAGCTGAAAAACGGTGATGTGTTTCATGCTGAAGGATGCGAATTCAAGGTGCTTGAAGCAGAAGACCACCATATCCGCTTTGTTGAAATTAAAAAAACCGATTTCTGAGCCTCCTGCTTTTGCAATGAGGCTTTTTTTGCGAAAAAAATGCTTCTTCATCCCGCTCCTTCATATGCTGTAGAGAAAGGAGTGGACGGTATGAAAACGGATTGGTGGAAAACGGCGTCCGTCTATCAAATTTATCCCCGCAGCTTTATGGATTCGAACGGGGACGGAATCGGCGACATAAACGGCATCAGAGCAAAGCTTCATTACATAAAAGAGTTGGGGGCAGATGTGATCTGGCTTTGCCCCGTTTTTGACTCGCCGGGCGCCGATAACGGCTACGATATTCGAAATTACAAACAAATTGCCGAAGAATTCGGGACGATGGAAGATTTTGACCGGCTCCTCGCGGATATCCATGCACTCGGCATGAAGCTGATTATAGACCTCGTCGTCAACCATACGAGTGATGAACATCCTTGGTTTATCGAATCGCGCTCAGCGAAAGATTCCGAAAAACGGGACTGGTACATCTGGAGAGACGGAAAAAACGGCAAAGAGCCGAACAATTGGGAAAGCATTTTCGGCGGATCGGCGTGGGAATATGATCAAAAGACAAACCAGTATTACCTTCACCTGTTTGATAAAAAACAGCCTGATTTAAATTGGGAAAACGAAACGATGAGGCAGTCCGTTTATGAGATGATCCGCTGGTGGCTTGATAAAGGCATTGACGGCTTCCGGGTGGATGCCATTTCTCACATCAAGAAAAAAGAAGGGCTCCCTGACATGCCGAATCCGGACGGTCTCCCGTATGTCCCGTCCTTCCCGTATCATATGAATACAGAAGGCATCGTGGATCTCTTAAAAGAGCTGAAGCGGGAAACATTTTCACATTATCCGATCATGACGGTCGGCGAGGCGAACGGGGTGACGGCTTGGGAGGCGGCTGATTGGGCCGGTGAAGAAACCGGCGTCTTCCATATGATTTTTCAATTTGAACACCTCGGCCTTTGGGATACGGATGATGATCAAAGCATTTGCATCCCGGCGCTTAAGCGCGTTTTGTCCGACTGGCAGAACAGCCTTGAGGGAAAAGGCTGGAATGCGTTATTTATGGAAAATCACGACCAGCCCCGATCCGTTTCGGTATGGGGTGACGAACGGTTTTTGACAGAAAGCGCTAAGGCACTTGCCGCGATGTATATGCTGATGAAAGGCACGCCGTTTATTTACCAGGGACAGGAGCTCGGCATGACCAATGTTTCGTTCCCATCCATTGAAGATTACGACGACGTCATAATCAAACAGCTGTATGAAAAAGAGACGTCCCGCGGCGTTCCGCATGAAAAAGTGATGAAGACGATCTGGAAGAAGGGCCGGGATCATTCACGGACACCGATGCAATGGAGCGGGACGGCGAACGGCGGGTTTTCTGATGTTTCTCCGTGGCTCGGGGTGAATTCGAATCACACATGGCTGAATGCTGCATCGCAAATGAAGGATGAAACATCCGTATACCATTTCTACAAACGGCTGATCGCCCTCAGGAAAGAACATGACGTATTGATCAGCGGAACTTATGAATTGCTGCTTCCAAAAGACCGGCAGATTTATGCCTACCTAAGAAAAAACGGAACGGAAACCGCCCTGATCATCACCAATCTGTCTAAAACTCCCGCATTATACAGGCACCCCGGTTATCCGCTTGACGCCGATACGCTCGTGCTCGCAAACATGGAAACACCGCCGCATCGGCATGTGACATCCTTCCTTTTAAAGCCTTATGAGGCCCGCGTATATATATGGTGAAAAACTTCAGTTTTGGGGCTGAAGTTTTTTATGATCTGCGTTTATCATCGCGATCCGACAGGAAAAGACAAATACAGAAACGAATATGGGAAAGGAAGAGAAAAAGAGAGGAGGCATTCATATGCTGAAACAATTGCAGATTCAAACAAACAGACGGGATGAAATGACCGACATCACACATGAAGCCGAAGCGTTTCTCCGCGAAACCGGCGTGAAAAACGGTTTGGCGATCATATACTGTCCCCATACTACCGCCGGCATTACCATCAATGAAAATGCCGACCCGGATGTAAAAAGGGATATGCTCCGCAGGTTTGACGAAGTGTATCCGTGGGAGCACGAACTGGACCGGCATATGGAGGGAAATACGGCGGCACATATGAAGGCGAGTACAACAGGCGCATCCCAGCATGTCATCATAGAAGGCGGGCGCCTGATCCTCGGAACGTGGCAGGGCATTTATTTTTGCGAATTTGACGGTCCGAGAAACAGAACATGTTATATCAAAATCCACGCTGAAACGGAGGCATCCGCAAATGAGTGAGTGGATGGACGCATTATCATTAACAAAGCCAGTCATTCAGGCGCCGATGGCCGGAGGGCTTGTCACGCCGCGCCTGGCTGCGGCGGTATCAAATGAAGGGGCGCTCGGAAGCCTCGCTTCAGGATACGTCAGCCCGCCGGCGCTCGAAAAACAGCTTATCGAGATGAAAGACCTGACCGACCGCTCCTTTCAAGTGAATCTGTTCGTCCCGGAAGAAAGGCAGATGCCTGAAGAGGAACTGATTGAACAATGGAAAGCGCGCATCCCAAGGGCAAAAGACGCCAAGCCGTTCTCCGATTTGAAAGAAGAGTGGAACGATTTTGCAGAAAAAGCGGAGCTTCTGATCCGTTACGGGGTCAAAGCGTGCTCATTCACCTTCGGCCTGCCGCCGGAAGAAACGGCGGAAAAGCTGAAGAAAAACGGCTGCTTCCTGTTCGGCACGGCGACAACGCCTGAGGAAGCGAAGGCTTTTGAAGAGCGGGGAATGGACGCCGTTATCCTTCAAGGAATAGAAGCCGGAGGACATCGCGGATCGTTTCTGCCGGTTAAAGGAGAACCGGCTCTCGGTCTTATGGCGCTCATTCCGCAGGCTAAAGACGCGCTGAATATCCCGGTCATTGCGGCAGGCGGCATTTTTGACCGCCGCGGGGTGCAGGCGGCCCGATGTTTAGGTGCGGACGGCGTTCAAGTCGGCACGCCGTTTCTCCTTTGTGAAGAAAGCAGCGCTTCACCGGCATATCAAAAAGCCATTGCCGAATCAAAAGGAACCGACACACGGCTGACCACCTTGTTTTCGGGAAAACAGGCGCGCGGAATCGTGAATCAGTTCATGAAAACATATGAAGCTGACGAGGGAAAAACGCTGCCTTATCCGCTGCATAATACGCTCACAAAGCCGATGCGCGGGCATGCGGCTCAATCGGGAGATGCGGAGTATATGTCTTTATGGGCGGGCCAGTCCGCCCCGAAACTTGAAGGGCCGACAGATGTGAAAGCTGTTTTGGACCGCTTGTGCCGATCATAATCAAGATGCTGTGAGGTGATGGAAGATGAAGATTCTTCAAATGTCCTATAAAAAAAGAGGAAATATTGAGTTTGTTTTTGAAGATTTTCCGCATTCCAAAGTCACCATGGCGCCGATTAAAGGGTATTACTTTGTCCGGGCCATTAAATGGAGCAGACGGGACAGAGCCGTCACCCGCCATGATTTAGAGAAGTTTGAATGGGCGGCAAACCAAGCGCTCGGCACGACGGCTTTTTACCGAAAAAGAAAAGCATTTCATATCCCATCGTCACAATGACAGACGATGGGATTGTTTTAATGCATCATCCGATATAGCGCAGGCGCATCAAGCCTTGTCGCCTGAGAAAGCAGATAAGCTGACTGCACGGCATCTCTTTTTCTTAAAGAATTCAATTTCTGGATAATCTGTTCAGCGGTCAGAATCCCGAGACCGTGGGCGAAAAATTGGTCATTCCCCATCACAATGACATTTTCTCCCCGCCACTGGGCCTTTGCAGGATTAAAATCAGGGTTTTTAAAATATAAACAATCTCCCCTTAAAAAGTGGCTGCCGGTTTCCGTGTAGATCGGCAGATGCTCATAGTGCCAGTCATACAAAGTAATATCCGGGAAACGGCGGTCAAACCGCTCTTCACCGATGGTCTTTAAAACGGCCAGATAATAAATCACGACAATGGCCGTCGCGCATTCAAATGCATAAAACGCCCCGTTTTCAACAATATCCCGAATCGCTTTTGAAGCGGGAATTCTGTACTTCAGCTCCAAGGCTCCTTCCGGCGTCAGTCTCCAATAAGCCGTATTTCCGTATGTTTTGGCGAAAGTTGCAAATTTTGCGCCTGATCCGTTCAGTTCTCTTGCGGCTTCCACAATATGGCGCCGCAGCCGTGCTTCAAACATCAGTTCAGCAATCGATCCGTAATCAAATTGTACGGGAGAATGGGTCAGTTCATTTAGATACGGAACAAGGCTTTCTTCCGTCTGCCAGTTCGCAATGTCCTGGGGCCGAAGCACTTGGCCGGAAATGATAATCATCTGCGCGCCCCCTATCTTTTTTTATAAGATATGCAGGAAGCTTGGGAAATGAAAATCAAGTCATAAAAAAGGAGGAAATGTTAACAAAATGTGAAGACTGAGCCGATATATAAGGTATCACACATGAGGGAGCAGCTTAATATGAAAAAATTCATTAATTGGTGCACAAAGGCATCGATTTCACGTAAATTAATCATTTCATTTATCGTGATCTTAATCATACCGATTCTCGTGTTAGAATTCAGTTCATACCATACGGCGAGCAATTCGCTGGATGATCAGATTTCAGGCAACGCGAAAAACAACATCGAATCTTTTAACACAACGATTACAAATGATATCGGCGCAAAAGCAAAGGCGATTGAATTTTTCAGTGAAACGTTAAAAGGGTCATCATTCTCAAAGAAAAACATGTCTGCTCTTGAAGAAAAGTTCGGGCAATACACATCTATTCATAAGGACGTAGCCCGCATTTACGGAGGAACGGAAGACGGCAGCTACACACAGGCGCCGAAGGAAAATACTCCGGCTGATTACGATCCGAGAACACGCACATGGTATAAAGACGCTGTAAAGGCCGGCGGCACGCTCGTTGTCACCGATCCTTACACCGCGGCAAGCGACGGCAGCATGGTTGTCACCGTGGCAAAGCAGATGCAGGACGGAACAGGCGTAGTAGCCATGGATATTACGATCGACCAGCTGCTGAAACAGATGCAGGGAATCAAAATCGGGGAAAAAGGCTTCGTGTTTATCACATCTAAAAATAAAACCTATGTCGCGCATAAAGACCACAAACCGGGCGATAAAGTCTCAACCCCGTGGCTGAACGAGGTATACAGCAAAGACAGCGGAATTATTTCATACAAGCTTGATGATGAAAATAAAAAAATGGCATTTACGACAAATAAACTGACCGGGTGGAAAATAGAGGGGAGCATGGAGCTCACCGAAATTAAAGACGCCTCACAACCGGTGCTGACGATGGGAATGATCGTCCTTGCAGCATCCATTATCATCGGGGGAATTTTAATTCTGTTTATTGTCAGATCCATTACATCACCGCTGAAACGTCTTGTCCGCTCGTCTAAACAAATCAGCGGCGGAGACCTGACTGAAACCATTGAGATCCGCTCGAAAGATGAACTGGGCGAACTGGGCGCAAGCTTTAATGAAATGGGAGAATCTCTGCGCGGACTGATCAGCGCGATCCAAAGCTCGGTCGACAACGTGGCCGCGTCATCAGAAGAGCTGACCGCCTCAGCTTCGCAGACAAGCAAAGCGACGGAGCATATTACGATGGCGATTGAGCAGTTTTCAAACGGAAACGAAGAGCAGAGTGAAAAAGTCGATTCAAGCTCAGCCAAGCTGAATCATATAAATGACGGGCTCGCCGCCGTTTCCCGCACATCATCATCCATTACGGAAGCATCTAAACAATCGAAAGAAGCTGCCGGCACCGGGGAAGAATATGTGCAGCAAACCGTCGGGCAGATGAATCTCATCAATCAATCCGTCCAGCAGGCGGAAGCTGTTGTAAAAGGTCTTGAGGCCAAATCAAAAGACATCGCTCATATTTTAAGAGTCATCAACGGCATTGCCGATCAGACAAACCTGCTTGCATTAAATGCAGCCATTGAAGCGGCAAGAGCCGGTGAATACGGGCGGGGCTTCTCAGTGGTAGCCGAAGAAGTGAGAAAGCTTGCCGTCCAATCCGCCGGTTCTGCAAAAGAGATTGAAAAACTCATTCAGGAAATCACGGCTGAAATTAATACTTCGCTTCACATGTTTACATCCGTTAATGAAGAAGTGCAATCAGGACTTGCGGTGACGGATCGAACGAAAGAAAGCTTCCAGAATATCTTCGGCATGACAAACGACATCGCCGAGAAGCTGCAATCCATGAACGGCACGGTTGAACAGCTGTCAGACAGCTCTCAGCACGTCTCAGCCGCGGTAACAGATATTGCGGACGTTTCACGGGAAAGCGCAGCAAGCATTCAGGATATTGCCGCATCCGCAGAAGAACAGCTTGCATCTATGGAAGAAATCAGCACATCCGCCGACACTTTGGCGCAAATGGCCGAAGAACTGCGGGAATTAACAAAACAATTTAAAATCAACTAGTAAAAAAGGACGCTTTCCGGATGGAAGGCGTCTTTTTTTATGGCTTCTTCGAGAAAATTAAATAAAAAGTCTTACTTACAAAAAGAGCATATAGAACTATTTTTCATTTATGACTAAATTTTCAATGTAATAAAAAGGGAGATTGCCGATATAAACAGTAAATGATTGAAAGAGGTTTACAAAATTGAAAAAAACAGCAAAAAACATCGCAAAAAAATCAATAGCCAGAAAACTCATCATTTCATTTTTACTGATCTTAATCATTCCGGTAGCAGTGCTGGCTGCCAGCGCCTATCGTTCGGCTGCCTCATCCGTTGAAAATCAAATGATGGAAAGCGCCGAAGGGAATGTGCAAATCTTAAACAATATGATTGATGACCGGATCGGGACGTTTACAAAAAGCTCAGCATATTTCAGCGAATGGGCGACAAGCGCAAAATTTAAAGAAAAAAACCAAACGGAAATGAAAGAAAGATTCAAGCAGTTCATAGAAAGCAATGATAAAGCTGCCGCCGTATTTTCAAGCAGCAAGGATGGCACGTTTACACGTTATCCTCATGCCGATATGCCGGCTGATTTCAATCCGCTTGAGAGAAACTGGTATCAAGAAGCCATGAAGAACAAAGGCCAGACCATCATCACGGACCCTTATCAGTCCATTTCAAACAAAAAGATGGTCGTTACCATGGCCCGTGCGGCTCAGGACGGATCAGGGGTCGTCGCCATTGATATTAAAATCGACGATCTCATTACGATGACAAAAGAAGTCAATATCGGAAAAGAAGGATATGCCTTTATCCTCAGCAAAAATAAAAAAGCCGTTGCCTACAGCAATGAAAAATCCGGCGCGGCGGTATCTGGAAAATGGGTTGATACATTATACAGCGGGGAAAAAGGCGATTTTGAATATACGATGAACGGAAAAGCGAAAAAAATGGCGTATGTCACCAATGAGGCGACAGGCTGGAAGATCAGCGGAACCATGTCCGTTGATGAAATCAAGGATGCGGCAAGACCGGTTCTGATCACAGCCATTATCATTTTGGCCATAGCGGTTGCCGCAGGAATGGTTTTCATTTATTTTGTCATCCGCTCTATTACAAAACCGTTAAAACGTCTCGCAGCGTCAGCGGAAAAAATCAGAAGCGGAGATCTGACGGAAACCATTCAAGTCAGCTCTCAAGATGAGCTTGGCGTGCTCAGTAAAAGTTTTAATCATATGACAGATTCACTCCGGACGCTTATTCAGGGAATTCAGGACTCTGTTGAACATGTCGCTTCCTCCTCAGAGGAGCTGACGGCTTCCGCCGAGCAGACGAGCAAAGCAACGGAACATATCACCCTTGCGATTGAACAGTTTTCTAATGGAACGGAAGACCAAAGTGAGAGCATTGAAAAAGCGACAGCCCAAGTGAATGACATGAAAGACGGGCTCAGCGATCTGGCGGAAGCGGCAGCTGTTGTGACGGAAACTTCTATTGAATCGGCGGAGATATCCGGTGCCGGAGAGCGGCTTGTTAAGAAAACAGCAGGCCAGATGGATACCATTGACCAATCTGTGAGTAAAGCGGAACAAGTCGTAAAGGGGCTTGAGCACAAATCGCAGGACATCACCAGCATTTTGCGCGTCATTAACGGCATTGCCGATCAAACGAATCTTCTCGCTTTAAATGCAGCCATTGAAGCGGCAAGAGCGGGAGAGTACGGACGCGGTTTTTCAGTCGTTGCCGAAGAAGTGAGAAAGCTTGCCGTCCAATCAGCCGATTCAGCAAAAGAAATCGAAACCTTAATCCATGAAATCGTTAAAGAAATTCATACATCGCTCGGAATGCTGGAGTCCGTCAATCACGAGGTGAAAAGCGGACTTCAGCTGACGGACGAAACGGAAAAAAGCTTCCGGGACATTTCTGTCAAAACAAATCAGATTGCCGGTGAACTGCAAAATATGAATGCAACCGTAGAACAGCTTTCCGCCGGATCTCAGGAAGTATCGAACGCTTCAGAGGATATCGCGGCCGTCTCCAGACAAAGCGCGGCCGGCATTCAGGATATTGCGGCTTCTGCTGAAGAGCAGCTCGCCTCTATGGAAGAGATCAGTTCATCCGCCGTCACGTTGGAAAAAATGGCTGAAGAATTACGCGAGCTGACAAAACGCTTTAAAATAAGTTTTTAATTAAGTCTAAAAGACTACTTTTGTAATAGGTAAAAAGTATGTTTTGTTATATTTCTTCTTTTTAGATATGTATATTTACCCATAATCGCCGATATGAAGGGTAAACACGTAAGAGGAGATATAGCAGATGAAAAAAATCATGCAAATCATCAAGCAGAGATCGCTTACAAGAAAACTGCTCATTTCTTTTTTGGCCATTCTTATTCTGCCGATTTCAACGCTGGCTTTTATCGCATATCAATCGGCGGTAAGCACGCTTGACAAGCAGGTGATGGGAAGCGCATTAGATAATGTGCAGCAGATTAATAATATGATCAATACCAGCATCAGCCAGAAGGAAGACGGAACGGCATATTTCAGCGATTGGCTCACCAAGGATCGGTACAAGCCGAAAAATCAATCGCAAATTATCGATAAATTCACAGAGTATATGAAAATCAATAAAGATGTGGAATCCATCTATACGAGTGACACGGAAGGCCATTTCACACGGTATCCCGATCTGCAGATGCCTAAAGGATATAATCCGCTTGAAAGAGACTGGTATAAAAAAGCCGTGGAAAACAAGGGGAAAGTTGTTGTAACAGATCCTTACCGCACGGCTTCCACCAATACGATGGTCGTGACGATCGTTCAGCAGACGAAAGACGGCTCAGGGGTCGTCGCCATCAATATGAAAATCGAAGAACTTCTGAAAACGACAAAGAAAGTGAAAATCGGAAAATCCGGCTACGCTTTCATCCTGACGAAAGACAAAAAAGTGGTCGTTCACCCGAACCGCACGTCAGGCACAGCATTAGACGGAGATTGGGCTGAACAGCTGTACAGCAGCAAAAAAGGTGATTTTCAATACAAATACGACGGCCAGGAAAAGAAAATGGCTTATGATACGAACGAGCTGACAGGCTGGAAAATCAGCGGAACGATGTATGTGGACGAGATTCATGAAGCGGCGCTGCCGGTCCTTCATCTGTCCCTGCTCGTTCTGTTGTTAGCAATTGTCATCGGAACAGTCGTCATGGTGCTGATTATCCGTTCAATCACAAAACCGCTCAAGCAGCTTGTGACATCATCGAAACAGATCAGTGAAGGCGATTTAACCGAAACGATCGAGATTCAGTCAAAAGACGAATTAGGCGAGCTTGGCAAAAGCTTTAACAATATGGCAGCTTCACTTCGGTCTTTAATCCATGCCATTCAGGATTCCGTGAATAACGTCGCGTCTTCCTCAGAGGAGCTGACGGCTTCAGCGGAGCAGACAAGCAAGGCAACCGAACATATCACACTGGCAATCGAACAATTTTCTAACGGAAATGAAAGCCAGAGTGAAAAAATTGAAAGCGCCGCGGAACATATTTACCAAATGAACAGCGGACTCAAAGATATGGCGAAAGCATCTGCCGTCATTACCGAATCCTCCGTCACATCAGCGGAAGTCGCCAATTCAGGCGGAAAGCTCGTCCACCAGACGGTCGGTCAAATGAACGTCATTGACCGGTCAGTGAAAGAAGCTGAACAAGTGGTGCGCGGGCTTGAAACAAAATCAAAAGACATTACAAACATTCTCCGTGTCATTAACGGAATCGCCGATCAGACAAATCTTCTTGCGCTGAACGCCGCAATTGAAGCCGCGCGTGCCGGTGAATACGGCCGGGGCTTCTCCGTCGTCGCAGAAGAAGTGAGAAAACTTGCGGTGCAGTCTGCCGATTCAGCGAAAGAAATCGAAAGCTTAATTATAGAAATCGTCAACGAAATCAATACATCTCTCGGCATGTTCCAATCCGTCAACAAAGAGGTGGAGAGCGGGCTGGATATTACGAATCAGACCGAAACGAGCTTCAGGCGGATTTCGGAAATGACGAACCAGATCGCCGGAGAAATTCAAAACATGAATGCGACAGTAGAACAGCTGACAGCCGGTTCGCAGCAGATTTCAGGAGCTTCTGAGCAAATCGCGTCCATCGCAAAAGAAAGTTCAGCCAGCATTCAGGATATCGCGGCCTCCGCCGAAGAACAGCTGGCTTCCATGGAAGAAATCAGTTCGTCTTCAGAAACGTTATCCCAGATGGCGGAAGAATTACGTGATATGACGAAACAATTTAAAATAGAATAATAGTCCATAGAACACCCAAATGTGCTGTTTGGGTGTTTTTTTTAGTTTTTTTAATAAATCTTTTGTCCTAGCTGTCGATAATAGATTTAGCTTTTCAAAGAAGGAGACTGAAAAAATGAAACAACTGATACATTGGATCAAACAGCCATCCATCAGCAAGCCGCTTATCGCGGCATTTTTAGCCGTATTGGTGCTTCCGATCGGCATACTTGCCTATTTCAGCTACCAAACGGCGGGGAGTACATTAGAAAACGAACTGACCCACAGCGCGCAAGGAAATGTCAGCGAACTGAACAGCGTGCTGGAAAACATGCTCGAAGGCAAGCTGAAAGGACTTGACTATTACAGTGAATCAATCACAAAGGACAAAATGAACAAAAAAAATAAATCCGACCTGCTTGAAAATATGAAGCAGTATGTCACTGTAAATGACGATGTCACATCAATTTATGCCGCGTCCGCCGACAAAGCGTTTGTGACATATCCGTCTGCTGACGTGCCGTCCGATTTCAATCCGCTCACACGCGAGTGGTATACAAAAGCGGTTGAAAAAAGCGGACAGCCGGTGTTTACCGAGCCTTATAAGGACGCTGCAACCGGACAAACGGTCGTTACGATTGCCCAGCAGACAAAAGACGGCTCAGGCGTTGTAGCGCTGGATATTAATCTGGGCGACCTGCTGAATGCCTCTCAGCGCGTACAGATCGGTCATAAAGGATTTGCTTTCATTACAACGGGAGATAAAAAATACATCGCCCATCCGACCATCAAAGCGGGAACGGAAGGCTCCGGAGACTGGACGAAAGAAGTATTTTCGAAATCAAGCGGATCGTTTGAATACACGTTTGAAGGACAGCAAAAGAAAATGGCCTTCACGACAAATAAACTGACGGGCTGGAAAATCGCCGGCACATTCTTTGTCAGTGAGATACATGACGCAGCCGCGCCTGTCATGAAAATGGCGCTGATCATTCTTGCGATTTCTCTTATCGTCGGCGGGATTTTAATCTTCTTTATCATTCGCTCGATTTCAAAACCGCTCAAAAAACTTGTCTCGACATCAGCTAAAATCAGCGACGGCGATTTAACCGAAGTTATTAACATCAGGTCGAAAAATGAATTCGGTCAGCTCAGCCAAAGCTTCAATGAGATGTCGGCATCACTCCGGTCTGTCATCGGCGTCATTCAATCATCCGTCGAACATGTTGCTTCTTCATCCGAAGAGCTGACGGCATCTGCCGGTCAGACAAGCAAGGCGACCGAGCATATCACACTGGCGATTGAGCAATTCTCAAACGGAAACGAATCACAAAGCGAGAAATTGGAAGAAAGTGCTGATCACCTGTCCCAAATGAATACGGGCATTGCCGAGACGGCGAATGTATCGGCGGAAATCACCGAATCGGCCATTCAAACCTCTGATACGGCCGGAAGCGGAGAAAAATTAGTGGCGAAAACGGTCGGCCAGATGAAAACAATTGATCGTTCCGTCCAGCAGGCGGAAGCCGTCGTAAAAGGACTGGAAACGAAGTCGCACGACATTAAGAGCATTCTGAACGTCATTAACGGCATTGCCGATCAAACAAACCTGCTTGCTCTAAACGCGGCTATCGAAGCAGCCAGAGCCGGCGAATACGGACGCGGTTTCTCCGTCGTTGCGGAAGAAGTGAGAAAGCTTGCCGTACAATCAGCCGACTCCGCGAAAGAAATCGAAACGCTGATTCAGGAAATCGTCAAAGAAATCGCCACATCGCTTTCTGTATTCCAAGCGGTGAATCAAGACGTGAAAGAAGGCCTCGATATTACGGATCAAACGGCCGAAAGCTTCAAAAAAATCTCGGAAATGACGACTCAGATTTCAGGCGCTTTGCAGCATATGAACGGAACGCTTGAGCAGCTTGCGGCCGGGTCACAAAACGTGACAAACGCGGTGGAGGATATTACCTCAGTCGCCAAAGAAGGGTCCGCCGGCATTCAAGACATCGCCGCGTCAGCCGAAGAGCAGCTGGCTTCCATGGAAGAAATCAGTTCCTCTGCTGAAACGCTTGCGCACATGGCCGAAGAACTGCAGCAGGTCACACGGAAATTTACGATTCAGTCTGAAGGCGAAGAACAGCTGTAACGAGCTGTTTCTTTTCCTCAGCTGAAAAAAGCGATACACTTGAAAAAAAGAAGGGAGTGGCAGTGATGAGATTAGAAGGCAAGAAAGTCATAGCGCTTGTCAGTGACGACTTTGAAGACTTAGAGCTTTGGTATCCCGTCTACCGGATGAGGGAGGAAGGCGCGATCGTCCATTTAATAGGAGAAGAAGCCGGCCGTTCATACAAAGGAAAATACGGCGTGCCCGCGACGGCGGATTACGATTTTAAGAGCCTGATTATTCAGGAGTATGATGCCGTGCTCGTGCCTGGCGGCTGGGCTCCTGACAAACTGCGAAGATATCCGGAAGTTTTGGACATCATCCGTACGATGAACGAGCAGAAAAAGCCGATCGGCCAGATCTGCCACGCAGGCTGGGTGCTCATATCTGCCGGAATTCTCGCAGGAAAAAAAGTAACGAGCACGCCCGGCATCAAAGACGACATGACAAATGCCGGGGCACAGTGGCTGGATGAAGCTGTCGTAACTGACGGCCATATTGTATCAAGCCGCCGCCCGCCCGACCTTCCGCAGTATGCAAAAGCGTTCGCTGACCTGTTAGCATCCAAATAAAAAACATCCGCCCGAAACCCGGGCGGATGTTTTTAGTTTTGATCGGCAGGAAAGACAACTCCGATTTGTTTTCTCGCTTCTTCCATAATGCTTGCCGTAATGAAAGAGCGTTCAAAGGTATTTTCGGAAGACTCCTGCTGTCCGTTCCGAAGAAGGCTGATGAATTCAGCCGTTTCATAATACATCGCCGGTTTCAGATCAGGAACGGAAATGTCCTCCATCCGTCCATCACGATAGCGGATTTCCGCCCGCTCCGGCCCGTGAATGCTGTCCAGCACGATTGTGCCGTCTTCACCCTGTATTTCCGCCGGGGCAAACGAATTTGATATTTTTGAATGCATCAGCACCGCTTCAAACCCGTCGTATGACAAAATAACCGTGCCCTCGCCGTCAACGCCGGATGCTAGTTTGTGACCGGTCGCAATGACGTTTTTTGGTTTGCCGAACAGGACGACGGCCGGATAAATGCAGTATACGCCGATGTCCATTAACGAACCGTTCGATAATTCAGGCTTAAACGCATTAAGCACCGTTCCGTTTTTATATGCATCATATCGTGATGAATATTGGCAGTAGCTTGCCGTGAATCTCCTGATCGGCCCGATTTTATGTAAGTGGTTTTGAAGCATGCTGAAGTTCGGCAAAAACGTCGTTTTCATGGCCTCCATCAAGAGAACGCCGTTCGCTTTGGCTGCGTGAATCATATCTTCCGTTTCCCTTGCGTTAGACGCAAACGGTTTTTCGCACAGCACATGCTTGCCGTGTTCCATAAAAAGGATCGCCTGCTCCTTATGGCATGCATTCGGGCTGGCGAGATACACCGCATCATAGGCTTCGCTTTCCGCCATTTCTCTCAGGCTGGTGAAATAATGAGCTGCGCCGTGTTTGCCGGCAAATTCCGCCGCGCGTTCCTCAGTTCTGGAATAAACCGCCGTTAATTGAAAATCATCAATAGCAGAAGCCGCCTCCAGAAATCGTTCTGTAATCCAATTCGTTCCGACTGTTGCAAATCGAATCATTGCTATCGCTCCTTCTATGTATTGGCTTACATTATAGCTGTTTTTCAAAGAAACATAAATGGAAAAAAGGCTGTCCGCCAAAAGTATAGGAAAAATTCCCATAGAGACCGGTTATTATTTTTCATTACAGGAACGATAGTGTACAATTTAAGTAAAATACATATGATGGAGGAACAATAGTGGAAACATTGCAAACATGGGGCGGCAGATTTAAACAGTTTTTCTTAGACAATAAATTTGTGTTGTTTTTGCTTGTATTGCTGCTCATCGGTCTCAATATCCTTGTCTTTATGAAGACATCATTTATTTTCACACCTATTATCGTCCTGCTCAAAACGATTGCACTCCCCGTTATTTTGACAGGAATTGTTTATTATCTGCTTAATCCGATCGTAGATATATTGGAAAAAATAAGAGTGAAAAGAGTCTATTCCATCCTGCTCCTTTACCTCGTTATTATAGGGCTGATTACGATTACGATCGTTTCAATTATTCCGTTTTTAAAGGAACAGATCATGAGCCTGATCGACAACCTGCCAAAATATGTGGACATCGTTGAAGATCAGACGAAAAGCCTGATCGGAAGCGATTTTGTAAATCAGGCGCAAAAGACGATGAATATCAACATTTCCGATCTTGCCAATAAAGTATCGGCGCAGGCGGCGACAATTGCAAACAGCACATTTACCGGAGTCGGGAATTTTATCGGTGCGCTGACGGAAGTGATTATTTCAATTGTAACCGTGCCGTTTATTCTGTTCTATTTGCTGAAAGACGGCAAAAAACTGCCAATCTATATCTTGAAATTTGTGCCCACCCGTCTGAAAGAACAAACGTATACGATGCTGAGCGAAATGAACCACAGATTAAGCTCCTATATCAGAGGACAGGTCATCGTCAGCTTCTGCATCGGGTTTTTATTATTTATCGGCTATCTGATTATCGGACTTGATTATGCGTCACTGCTTGCGGTCATTGCCGCTTGTACGAGCGTTGTTCCGTATTTAGGGCCGACCATTGCCATCACGCCGGCGATTATTATCGCTTTAGTCACTTCGCCTCTTATGCTGCTGAAGCTTGCGATTGTATGGACCGTTGTCCAGCTCGTGGAAGGAAAATTAATTTCTCCGCAGATCATGGGGAAAAATCTTCACATTCACCCGATTACCATCATCTTTGTTCTTTTAACCGCCGGAAAGCTGTTCGGGGTTGTCGGCATTATTTTAGCCATCCCGGGCTACGCGGTCATCAAAGTGGTCACGACCCATCTGTTTGATTGGTTCAAAATGCGCTCGCATTTATATGAAGAAGAAAAAAATGATGCCGTATCGAAGTCATAAAATCGGAACCGACATGATATTTATTATAAGACAGGCTTTCCTTCAGAGGAGAGCTTCTCTTTTGTAAATGATAAATGAAGGGAAGAATAGGATGACACTATGGGAGATGTTCACAGCTGCCGTTTTGGGAATCGTGGAAGGGCTGACGGAATACGCGCCGGTTTCTTCCACGGGACATATGATCATAGCGGATGACATCTGGCTGAAATCCGGAAGCCTGATGAATCCTGAAGCCGCCAATTCCTTCAAAGTGGTGATCCAGCTCGGTTCGATCCTGGCGGTGGCCATTGTGTTTAAGGATCGGATATTAAATTTACTCGGCCTCAAAAAAAACGTGACGCGCGACCAGCAGAAAGGATACAGGCTGACCATCGCGCAAATCGCTGTCGGTCTTGTTCCGGCCGCAGTGCTCGGCTTTTTATTTGAGGATTTCATTGACCGCTATCTATTCTCCGTAAGAACGGTCGCTTACGGACTAATTGCCGGAGCCGTGCTTATGCTGATTGCGGACTGGGTCAATAAAAGAAAAGATACGATCAATACGGTAGACAGAATCACCTACAAACAGGCTTTCTGTGTCGGTTTATTCCAATGTCTCGCCTTGTGGCCCGGCTTTTCCCGATCAGGTTCAACGATTGCCGGAGGTGTCATTCTCGGCTTGAATCACCGGGCGGCCGCAGACTTTACATTTATCATGGCCATTCCGATTATGGCGGGTGCAAGCCTTCTGAAGCTGGTGAAATACTGGAGCAGTCTTTCTCCTGACATGATTCCGTTTTTTCTTGTCGGTTTTATCTGCGCCTTTGTCGTCGCTCTCTTAGTCGTCAAATTTTTTCTTCGGCTTATTAATCGGATTAAGCTTGTCCCGTTCGCCATTTACCGTGTCATCCTCGGCATCATTTTAATCATGCTCGTGCGATAAACGAAGAGGCCCCCGGAGGGTCTTTTCTATGTTTGAAGAACGTCTCAGAAAAATGTAAGCAAACTGAATTTTCGGCTTGAAATTCGAAGGAAACTCGTCTATAATAAAACATGACGTTACCGCACGGGGCCATAGCTCAGCTGGGAGAGCGCTACGCTGGCAGCGTAGAGGTCAGGGGTTCGAGCCCCCTTGGCTCCATACCTTTAAACCCTTATTCTATAAGGGTTTTTTTATTTGTCAGGAACAGAACCAACAGCCCCAAAAAAAGTCTCGCCTTCAAATTAAGATTGAATGGTTCAAAATATTGAGCTGTCTCATTTTTAAGTTTTTCGGTTACATGTCTTCGGCTTGCATGACCGGCGCGTTTCTGAATTTCACCGGCTGCTATAAGGAGAGCCTAGGTGGTTTTACAAGAGGCTGCCCGTTGACCGTTTTAGAAATTGATCAATTTACATAGAAGCCGCCCCTTTCCTAATCCACATAAGAAAAGTCCTTCACCATGCCGAAAACCGTCAATCATCGCGCCTAAAAAGTATAAACGCGATATTATAACTCCCTATTTTGAAAAAATGTACAAAAAACAAATTTTTCCTAATAAGGGTACATTTATCTGGTTTTAATCTTATGACCACAAATTCAAAGCAAGAAACGAAAGACCCCAAGCTAATATACCGAACATCACAGAGAACCTAAGACAAGCTTCAAATTTTGTAAGCCCTCGCTCTCTTTTTGTTTTGCCTAATTTCCAGTAAATAGCATATCCGGAGAACACCAAAATGATTACTCCGAGTCGTGTCATATCTTCTAAAAATTTTATACCATCCATTGATTTTCACCTCGTTTATTTATGAGAAAAAAATAAAGTAGACTTGTAGAGAGTCTACTTATAAACGTTTTCCTAAAGTACACATTTTCATAGAGCTTAAAACATTTGAGTGATAAAGTAAGGCGCATTTTAAAATGATATTCCCCATGCATTAGTTTTATTATCGCAAATGGAATGGCCGTTTCCAACAGTTATGTGAAAATAAGTAATCTGGCAGACCGCAAACAAATTGCGGTTTTTTTTCATTCAAACATAATTTGGAAATGTTAGAATATTATATAAAAGGAGGAGTGGCCTTGTGAGTTCTGTTTTACCATCATCGGAGGTAGGCGTTAAAATTAATGAATGGTACAAAATGATACGTCAGTTCAGTGTTCCGGATGCGGAAATTTTGAAAGCGGAAGTGGAGCAAGAAATAAATGAGATGGAAGAAGACGAGTATTTACTGATTTACTACACCCTCATGAAATTCCGCCATCAGCTCATGCTGGATTATTTAGAACCGGTGACGACCCGCGTGAGACCGACAATTGACGAGCTGCTGGAAAAAATCGAAGTATCAAATAAAGGAATTTCCGGCCTGCTGTGTTATTACTCTTTATTTTTCCGCGGCATGTATGAATTTGATCAAAAGCAGTATGTAAAGGCGATCGGCTTCTATAGAGAGGCTGAAAAACAACTTGTTCATGTGCATGATGAAATTGAGAGAGCGGAGTTTCATTTTAAATTGGCTGAAGCATATTACGGTATGAAACAAAGCCACGTCTCCATGCATCACGTAAAGCAAGCGCTCGATATTTACGATCAGTATGAGTTGTATAAAGTCCGGAAAATTCAATGTCTATTTGTCATATCGGGGAATTATGTTGACTTTAAACGCTTTGAAAAGAGTTTGCCGCATTTAGAAAAAGCTTTAGAGTTGTCGAAACAAGTAAACAATAATGAAAGGCTGCTCAGTTCTGCTTATTACAACATAGGAAAGAATTACGGAGACCTAGAAGAATATAGTAAAGCTGAAATCTACTTAAAAAAAGCAGCAGAGATATCTGAAAAGTATAAATTGGGTAACCTCCCGCATTCCTTGTTTACATACGCAAAGCTTCTATTTAAACAAGGGAAAACAAGCGAGGCGATTCAAATCAGCAAAAAGGGACTTT
Organism: Bacillus siamensis; assembly: GCF_051628075.1. NCBI lineage: Bacteria > Bacillati > Bacillota > Bacilli > Caryophanales > Bacillaceae > Bacillus > Bacillus siamensis. The sequence continues at coordinate 2,908,340 of NZ_CP155579.1, read as the reverse complement.
CATCAGCGATATATCACGGGGATAAGCTGTTTGAATCTCTGCAAAAATATTTGGAGGCTTTATATATTAATGCAATAGACCAAATGGGAATCAAAAAAACAATTGATTACCTTGAGAAAAATAAAAACTATTCGTATGTAGAAGATATTGCTCTTGATACGGCTGCTGTTTATGCAGAGTCAAAACAATATGACAAATCTTATTTTTATCATCGAAAAATGATTCAAACACAAAAACAAATTCAGAGGGGAGAATGCCTGTATGAATTTTAGAAAAGGCGTATTTATCATTGTATCGGCTGTCGTTTTAATGTCAGGGGTCGGTCTAACGGTATCGGCTGTTTCATTTGATGGATCATATCAAGTTTCATCTGATCGTAATCAAACCTAAGAAGGAGAGTGCCTGTATGAATTTTAAAAAGAGCATCTTCATCGTCCTGGGTCTGACATTGACTTTAGTATGTGGGTTGGGTATGAACTCGGTAGAAAAACAAGCACAGGATACAATCAAAGTAGCTTCTGAGCGTTTTCAGACTTGAACAGCTTACGCCTTTTCTTCGGAAAAGGCTTTTTTAGTTTTCTTTATTAGTTTCAAAACATCCACCTGTGTTTTTCTTTCAATTGTTCCATGGAGGGATTTTTCCCAAAGCGGGTCATATTAAAAACTTTTCGTTCAAAATCAGTCATTTGATCATCTCCCAACTTCATAAGTCTCAAGGGAAAAAGAGAATCAAATACAATAAGCCATCTATCCCCCTTTAAGTCCTTCACACGAAATTCCTTCCGTAGGTGTTTTCATAATGAACTGCGCAGATAACCTTGCGTATGTATCCGTCGCCATAAACTCGAACGATAATTCTATGCTAATATTTAAAAAATATGGCACTCAATATTTATAAGTTCAATTTTCTTTTCAATTTATCAATTTAATGGAGGGAAAATAGAAAGGAGAGAAATGAGAAAGTATTTTGGGATCGTGCCGCTTATCATCCTTTTATTCACATTGTGCTTTCTGCCTCATATTCATTGGGCGCTTGGAATTCTAGGAATTGTCGTGGGGAGTATTCTGGCAATCAAATCACCTAAAGGAATTGCAAAGAATATTTCTTTTGTTATCCTGGCACTTTGTTTACTTTTACTATTATTCTTGATTGTGATGGGCGTTTTGATGACAGGTCTAGTGGGAAATTAACTTTAATTTACAATCCTATTTGGGACCAACTTGTTCATTTTTCGCCAAACAGAAGATTTTTTATCAGAAAGACTGGTCAGCAAACCCTATCATCTCCACACTGGCGGCGTAGAGGTCAGGGGTTCGAGCCCCTTGGCTCCATACCTTTATAAGTTTTTAATCCTCTGCAGCAGCCTCTGTGTTCTGCTTCATTTCTAACAACTAAATGAAAGGAATAAGAGGAAAATCTATCTTCTACTAACTCTTTCAGCGCAGTGGCACTTCTTTTAACAGCGCTCCCCGCTCTTTCTCTGTGGTCTTCACGTCTGCTTCAGAAATATGTGATTCAAAAAAATTGCCCGAAGGTGAGTACAAAGTAAGCTGCGGAACCGGACCGTAATGATTAAGAGCCCCTCTTTCATGAGGGGCTTTTTTTAATGCCGCTCCTGCTCTCCGTTTAATACCCCCAATATAACGGCGGATCATAATGCCGATACGGATCATTCGGATAATGCGTATTTGGCTGATAAGGTTTATTCATATCGTGAATACCCGTATTTTCAGACTGCCCGCAGTATTTATCGGGACCTATCACAGTTGATTTGCGGATCGGTGAAACAGCTTTTTCCCATTCCTGTTCATTCAGACAGTACGTATGCGCCATGATCTCGGGCGGCGTGAGACGGAGAACATCCGAGCCGTAAATCACTTCAGGCGTATGGGCGTCAAATATGGCCAAAAGATGGGTATTATCTGAAGTCGCGATCTCATAATGCCACCACCCCTGCGGAATATTCGCCACTTGCCCGGGGGTAATCGGGTAATTTCGTATTTTCTGGGTGAACGGATTCAGCATCGACACCGTTGCGGAACCCGAAATACAGTACACCAATTCAGCGGCATTTTGATGGGTATGCGGTTCAATCACATTGGTCTTGCTCAAAAAGATATCCAGTAATGAAATATTTTCAAGCGTGTTTAACTGTTTAATCCCCAATACATTGATAAAGTTCCGATGATCTTTAGTGAAAAAACGGCTCTCATTCACATCATATGTGAACTGTGTATTCGGAGACGTGTAATCCATATAAGAAACCATACAATCCCCTGCTTTCATGTGTAAACGTATAATTTCTACAATATGTGTCCCGGTTCCAATAGGTGAAAAAGGGAATAAAAACCAATGATTCCAAATCGAACACAATATTGTGACGACTTTTCTAAAGATTCATTTAAGATATATCTTTTATTCGAAATATCTCTTACTATAAAGATATATTATAAATACATCTTTAGAAGGGTTGAGGATTAACATGCTGGATGAGAGAACAATAGACATCATCAAAAGCACAGTACCCGTATTGAAAACACATGGAGAAAACATCACAGGACGCTTTTATAACCTGATGTTTCAAGATCATCCCGAACTGTTAAATATGTTTAACCAAACGAACCAAAAGAAACAGACGCAGCGCGCAGCATTGGCAAATGCAGTCATTGCGGCTGCGGCGAATATTGATCAATTAGAACAAATCATTCCGGCGGTCAGACAGATCGGCCATAAACACACTAGCATCGGGGTAAAGCCGGAGCATTATCCGATTGTCGGAAAATATTTGCTTCTGGCGATCAAGGATGTGCTGCAGGATGCCGCAACTCCTGATATTATGGAGGCTTGGGAAAAAGCTTACGGCGTCATTGCAGAGGCTTTCATCGGTATTGAAAAAGATATGTACAATGCGGCCGGATGGCAGGGATATAAAGAATTTACGGTGATAAAGAAAACCGAAGAAAGCAAAGACATCACATCATTTTATATCAAACCGAGCGACGGCTCTGCGCTTCCCGAATTTGAAGCGGGGCAATATATCAGCATTAAAGTGCGGATTGCAGATTCTCCTTATACGCACATTCGCCAATACAGCCTGTCTGATGCTGCCCGAAAAGGCGAATATCGGATTTCCGTGAAAAAGGACGGAGCGGTTTCTTCTCATCTCCACAATGAAGTTCAAGAAGGAGATAAACTTGAAGTCAGCGCACCCGCCGGGGATTTCAAACTGTCTTCCGCCGAAAAACCGGCTGTTCTTCTCAGTGCCGGTTCCGGAATCACGCCGATGATGAGCATGCTGAAAACAGCCGCCGAAAAACAGCCGGAGCGTTCTATTACTTTTATTCATGCCGCGAAAAACGGAGAGTACGCCGCGTTCCGCAAAGAAGTCGAGCAAGCTGCGGCAGGCGATCCGAATATTAACGTCATTTATGTATACAGTGAACCGTCAGAACAAGACCGCTCAGGGGACAAGCCTTTTTACAGCGGCCGGATTGATCAAAGCTTCTTAGAGCAGCTTCATCTGAATCAAGATACTGAATTTTACTTGTGCGGTTCAGCACCGTTTATGACGCAAATGAAAGATATGATTCTTGCACTCGGGTTTAACTCTGATTCCGTTCAATTTGAATTGTTCGGTCCTCAGCTGAGCATGGCATAAAAAAAAGACTCCTCTTTGAGGGGTTTTTTGTTTGCACACATGTTCTTTCTCCGTCTTTTTCCCTATTTTATTGAAATTTTCATCAATGACCAGTAAAATTATAAATCTAGTGATTCCGGAATTAAAGGAAGGTTGATATGAAAAAGAAAGCAAAGACCAAAAGGGTGCTTGGATGCCTTTTTGCTGTATCTCTTATATTCGGATTATTTCTGGTATCAATGGTGTTTTCGAAATTCATAGCGACGGAAGAAAAACCGCCTGAAGAGGTGGACGGGCAGCAGGTCTTTATTGACAGCCTTTCCGGGCATGCTCAGATTTTATATGAGAAATATCATGTCCTTCCGAGCATCACCCTTGCACAGGCCATTCTCGAATCGGATTGGGGGAACAGTGAGCTTGCTGGAAAAGCGCGCAACCTGTTCGGTGTAAAAGGTGATTATAAAGGAAAACACGTCACGATGAAAACAGATGAATTTGAAAAAGGGAAACGAAAAACGATTCGGGCAAAATTCCGTAAGTACAACACGTTTTTTGAATCCATGGATGACCACGCCAAATTATTTGTCAAAGGAACGTCTTGGAATAAAAAGAAGTATAAACCTGTCATAGAAGCGGACGATTATAAATCAGCTGCGGCAGCCCTTCAAAAATCCGGCTATGCCACAGATCCCGACTATGCGGAAAAAATTAAAGATGTCATAGAAACCTATAACCTGAATGAATTTGACAAAATCAATGCCTCTCTTAAAGCAGTTGATAAGAAAGGCGCCATCAAAGACTACGCCATGGAAGATGTTTGGTCCAAGCCGTCGAAAGAGCAGCATTCTATTAAACTGGCATCGGCGCAAAAGTTTACCGGCCAGCATATTAAAGTTGTGTCTGAGAAGCAAAACGGCGGATCCGTCTGGTATCAATTTCAGGTGAAAGACAAGCTGATCGGCTGGGTTGACCAAACCGCCGTCCAGTTAAATGAAGAAACATAAGCATCACAAAAGCCGGCCGCAGCCGGCTTTTTTTACATTCCCTCTGTTTCAAATCTTTTAATATCACGTTTATGCCCCATCAGCACAAGGCAGTCACATTCATGGATGACAGTCTCCGGAGAAGGGGACAGCTGAATGTCTCCATTATGTTTCACGGCGAGAATGGTGCAGCCGAATCTGGCACGGACGCCGAGGTCAAGAATGGTTTTTAAATGGAGTTTTTTCGTGGCTGACAGTTCTACGATGCTGTATTCATCTGACAGGTCAATATAATTTAAGACGTTTTCATCCGACAGGCTTTGCGCAATCCTCACGCCCATATCCTTTTCCGGATGAATAATACGATCAGCGCCGATTTTCTCAAGCACTTTGTGATGATAATAATTTTGCGCCTTCACCCAAATGTTAGGGATGTTCAGTTCTTTCAATAACAGCGTCGTCAGCGTGCTTGCCTGAATGTTGGCGCCGATTGCCACGATGACATATTCAAAATTTCTGATGCCGAGCGATTGAAGTTCGCTTTCTTCCGTCGCATTTGCCCGCACGGCATGAGTGGCATAAGAGGAGTATGCGTTGACCCGCTCTTCGCTGATATCGACGGCCAGCACCTCATGCCCCATTTTAAAAAGCTCTTTGCAGATGCTTCCGCCGAAACGGCCGAGTCCGATGACGGCAAATTGTTTATTTTTGATTTTTCCCAATCCTCATAACTCCTTAAGAAACTGTTTTCGTCACTCCAAATACAACAAACAAGAATGTACTCCTGTTTCAAAGGTTTGTCAATGTGAGAGCCGGAAGAAAAAACGGCACAAAAAAAGACCGGCTGACAAGCGGTGGGCTTGTGCCGGTCCGTTTTTCGCAATTATTTGCAGTTGCAAGGCTGTGTCGGCGGTGTGCTGCGTTTTTGAACAACAATTGTGTCCTCAGCATAGAATTTAGAGCCGATGCTCAATGATTTATTTTCTGCACGGAACTTATATGTACCTGCAGCAGGCAGCGTTTTATTATTAAGAGAAAGCTTAAATTCCGCCGCGCCGAGCAAATCAATGTTTAACGGAAGTCTGACTGTTTTGCCGTTATTCAGAATCTGTCTTTCACGCAAAGCGTGTCCGTTGATTGTATCCTTTGTTGTAGCCGCAAATCCGCTAGGAAGGGTAAATTCCATAACGCCTAAGCTCAGAATCGTGTTCGGGCGGTACGTCAATTCGATGTCAGAAAATGACCATTCCTGCTGGCTGGCACCTGTGTATTTTGCAAATAAGGAAGCGGTCGCCTTTGTGGACATTTCCGGCTCGTGAACGGTTGAACCTGATTCAGCAGCGAATGACGCTGTCGGCAGAGAAAGCAGTAAAGCCAAGCCGAATAAACTTGCCATGATAGTTGAGAAAAACTTTTGTTTCATATCAAAATCCCCCTTAAAAAATTTGTCGATCGTTCTTAAAAAAGAACGACCGTACCTATAAAAATTTACCATCAATTTTAATGGAAGTAAATGGGGTTATGTTCCTATATTTCCTCGAAAATAATCAAATCACGTCGAAAAATGACGAAGAAAAAACGCCTGATTACGATTCAGGCGTTTTTTCGTCTGTTTCTATCGGAATAAAGTTAAAAATCTCTCCGCTCCGGACTGAATCGGCGAGCCGCTTCAGCCAATGATAATAGGCCTTCGAGCTTTCAAGCTGATCATATAACTGCCGCGCTTCTTCCTGTAATTCCGCGCTGCCTTCCTCTGCCAGCAAAACGGCCTGCAAATCCGCCTGGGCCTGTACGATGGCGGACAAATTCACCTGAACTTCCCGATCCCATTTCGGCGGGAAGAAATTCGTGAAAAACGTAAAGAAATCCTTTTCCGCTACAAATGTATGCTTCCGCGTGCCGCGGTGAAAGGTTTTTTTGACCACATTTAAATCCTGCAGCTTTTTGACGCCTGTGCTCATACTCGGTTTGCTCATCTGCAGTTCCTCACGCATTTCATCAAGCGTCATTTCATCCCTCATATACATTGTTCCGTATAAAATTCCGACACTCCGGGTGATTCCGTACAGATCCATCGTCTCAGCAATGGAATCAATGACAAGATCCCTTGCTTGTTCTATAGCTGCAAATTCTGGATTCTCATCCATACTGTCCCTCTTTTCCTCTTGAAGATTAAATTGATTAAGTCATTTCTTTATGTTCTTAATCTTAACGAATCATGGCGAAATGTCAAAACCTAAGCGGACAAACAAGGTTTTGACAGGTTAAAAAACATGTGTTAAATTAACATTGTTAAAAACATTAAATTTTTATTTAACAAACTTACTTTTCGGTAAGGAGGACTCTTATGAGCAAAACGCTTTATATCGGCGGCGAATGGATCAGTGCAGAAAAAAAACAGACCCGCCGTATCATCAATCCATTTAATCAGGAAGAAATTGCAACAGTATGTGAAGGAGACCGGGACGATGCGGTGAAAGCCATCGCCGCAGCCAGAAAAGCATTTGATGAAGGGGAGTGGCCGGTGCTTTCGGGACTTGAGCGCGGTCAATTTGTTCTGAAAATTGCGGAATTAATCAGACGAGATCTGAACGAATTAGCTGAGCTGGAATCGCTGGACACAGGGAAAACCATTGAAGAAAGCAAAGCCGACATGGATGATATCGCAAATGTATTTCAGTATTATGCCGGTTTGGCGGATAAAGACGGAGGCGAGGTCATCTCATCTCCGATTCCCGATTCCGTAAGTAAAATCGTCAGAGAGCCAATCGGCGTATGCGGACAAATTACGCCGTGGAACTATCCGCTCCTTCAGGCGAGCTGGAAAATCGCTCCCGCTCTTGCGGCCGGAAACACGATCGTTTTAAAGCCGAGCGAGATAACTCCGCTGACAACCATTAAAGTCTTTCAATTAATAGAAGAAGCCGGTATTCCGAAAGGAGCCGCCAATCTTGTGCTTGGACCGGGCGCTTCTGTCGGGGATGAGCTGGCGAGAAACCTTGACGTCGATTTGGTGTCCTTTACGGGCGGAATTGAAACAGGCAAAAAAATCATGCAGGCGGCAAGCGGCAATGTGAAAAAGATTGCCCTTGAGCTTGGCGGCAAAAATCCGAATATCGTGTTTAAAGATGCGGATCTCGAAACAGCTGCAGATCAAGCGCTCAACGCCGTGTTTTTTCATGCCGGCCAAGTTTGTTCGGCAGGCTCGCGCCTTTTAGTGGACGAAGCCATTCATGATGAATTTTTAGCCGAGTTAATCAAGCGCACGAAACGCATCAAATTAGGAAACGGTTTTCATGAAGATACGGAAAGCGGTCCGCTGATTTCCGCCGAGCATCGGGCCAAAGTTGAAAAATACGTAGAAATCGGAATCGAAGAAGGGGCAAAGCTGGAAACAGGCGGCAAACGTCCTGATGATCCCGCCCTTCAAAACGGTTTCTTCTATGAACCTACTATTTTCTCAAACTGCAAGTCTGACATGAGAATTGTCCAAGAGGAAATCTTCGGCCCCGTTTTAACAGTCGAGTCATTCTCTTCTGAAGAAGAAGTGGTCAGACTCGCCAACGATACCATTTACGGGCTGGCCGGAGCGGTATGGTCAAAGGATATTGAAAAATGCGAACGCGTAGCCGCAAAACTGCGGATGGGTACGGTTTGGATCAATGATTTTCATCCGTATTTCGCGCAAGCGCCGTGGGGCGGGTACAAACAATCAGGCTTCGGCCGTGAACTCGGCAAAATCGGTCTGGAAGAATACACGGAAGTCAAACATATTTACCGCAACACGAAACCTGCACCTGTTAACTGGTTTCAAGCATAACGAGGAGGAGATATAATATGACATTAAATATGAAAGTAGAAAGCATGCATAAATTCCATACATTCGAAATCCCGACAGTTATTAAGCACGGAATCGGCGCGATTCAGCATGCGGGAAAAGAAGTCAGAGCGCTTGGCGTCACAAAAGCGCTGCTCGTAACAGACCCGGGAATTTATAATGCGGGAGTGGCAAACCCGGTTATTGAATCCTTGCAGGAAGCGGGCATCGAAGTCGTCCTGTTTAACAAAGTGGAGCCGAACCCGCCTGTACGTCTTGTGAACGAAGGATCTGAACTGTATAAAAAAGAAAGCTGTAACGGCCTTGTGGCTGTCGGCGGCGGAAGCTCCATGGATACGGCGAAAGCGATCGGAGTAGAAGCGACACACGAAGGTAGCGTGCTTGATTATGAAGCCGCGGAAGGCAAAAAGCCGCTGGAAAACCGTATTCCTCCGCTGACGACGATCCCGACAACTGCCGGAACGGGTTCAGAGGTTACGCAATGGGCGGTCATTACAGACGAGGAAAGAGAATTTAAATTCAATACGGGCGGACCGCTTATCGCCGCGCATTTAACAGTCATTGATCCTGAGCTGCATACGTCCATGCCTCCGCATGTGACGGCCATGACAGGTATCGATGCTCTCGCGCACGCCATTGAGTGCTATACGATGAAATTCGCGCAGCCGATCACTGATGCCGTGGCTTTAATGGCTATTGAATATGGGGCGCATTATATTAAGCGTGCGTTCGCGGACGGAGAGGATTTGGAAGCGAGATACGGCATGGCACAGGCGGCGATGCTTGCCGGACTTTCATACGGCAGTGAATCCGCTGGCGCTGCGCATGCAATGAGTCAGACACTCGGCGGCATCATCCCTGTCGCTCACGGGCAATGCGTCGCAGCAATGATGGGGCCGGTAATGGAATACAACTGGAAGGGATATCCGGAAAAATTTGCCCGCATCGCCAAAGCATTCGGAATCGATACAAGCAACATGACAACCGAAGAAGCGGCCAAAGCGTCCGTCAATTGGATGTATGACCTTGTAAAAGATTTAGAGGTGCCGAGCTTAGAAGAACAAGGTGTGTCTCCGGACATGATTGAGCGCTTATCAAAAGAAGCCATGAAAGATCCGCAAACCTTCGGAAATCCAAGAGACTTGAATGAGAAAGCATACAACTGGATTTACAAACGCTGCTTTGACTTAACGCCGAAAACGGTATAATAATTGAACCCCGCTCCTTTACAGAGCGGGGTTTTTTAAGGATAATGTCAAGAAAAAGGCGGTGACGGGTGATGTGGAAGTGCATAACAGCAAAGGCGGAAGGCGTATATATAGCAGATACGGAACAATTTGTTACCAAAAAGATGGACAAGCTTCGTGCGGAATACGGCGGGTTTCCAGGTGACCTTCATTTCGGACTGACAAAAAAAGCCGGTGCGCGGGAGCCGATGTATCAAAGAGGGACGGAAATTTTTAACCGGAGACAAATTTCAATCGTGTCCATGGAGGAATGTGATGAGATTGCGGCGGCGATGGGGGTTTCTCATATCTTTCCCGAATGGCTCGGCGCTAATATCGCAATCAGCGGTTTTTCTGCACTGACGCCGCTTAAAGAAGGAAGCAGAATAATATTTCCAAGCGGTGCGTCTCTGTTGTGCGAGGGAGAAAATGATCCGTGCATTCAGCCGGGAGAAATCATTCAATCCTTTTACCCGGATCAGCCAAAACTCGCTGCGGCATTTGTGAGGCACGCAATGGGCAGAAGAGGAATTGTCTGTATTGTTGAACGGCCGGGAGACATATGCACGGGTGATTCGGTCGCCATCCATTCCTATGAACCGAAACGCGTCAAGAAAAAAATCGAGAAGGTCTGACTCAGACCTTCTCGATTTTTTGTTTGATTTCTTTTATTTGATTGATGTGACGCTTTTCATGATGGCCGATAAAATCAATCCACTGGCGGATCGTCAGTTCTTGAAAAACGGGATGCGGAAGCACCCGTTCAAAGTCTTCCTCGTTTAATGATGAAATAACGGCGGTCAGCTGCTGTCTTGCTGTATCTAATTCTTGTTTCGCTTCAATGACTGATATTCGGTTTTGCTCAGGCTCAACCTGTGACGGTGCCGGATGTTTAGTTGTTCTGTCCTCTATAAACTCCATCGGTTTTTCTTCGATTTTTTTAAACGGTGCTTCTTTTGCCTGCTTTGATAAAAGATTCTGCGCTGATTCGTCAATTTTCTTTAAATGGTCAAGGACTTCGCGCACGCTCCATTCATCAGCCGCGGGCTTTTGGTTGAATTCCTCATCAGAGAGTCCTTTCAGTTCTTCCCAAGTCTGCTGTCTGGCTTCATTAAAAATGCTCATTCTATCTCCTCCTTTGGAGTAAACATACCATATCCGGATTGGATAATCATGTAATCAGCCTTTCTTATCAGAAAATTGAAACCATTTTCCTTTACAACCGTATATAAAGTAACACTCCGACATCCAGGCCGAAAGGAGGAAAGAATGTGGGTGTATTTCATCTGCCGCTTGAGACGATCTATCTTTACACACTGATTATTGCGGGGAGTCTCACGCTTTTGATTCTGTTTTTTCAAGATGTGTTTCACGGCGTCTCGGAAGCCATTCCTGTTTCATTCGTAAATCCAACGTTGATTTTGTCGTTTTTGACCATCTTTTCAGCCTCGGGTTACATCGGCGAAATCTCAACTCCGCTTTCACATCCTGTCATTGCATTACTTTCATTTGTGCTTTCAGTTTTTTTGGTCAGCCTGCTTTACTTCTTCATCCTTGTACCGCTTTCATCAGCGGAAGGGTCGCTCGTATACCGGGAGTCGGATTTAAAGGGCAGAATCGGCAGGGTTATTACTTCGGTTCCGAAAGACGGCTATGGGGAAGTGATCATAGAGGGAATCGGAGGCGCCATTTCTAAATCTGCTGTCAGCTTTGATCAAGAACAGATTCAGTACGGGACGGCCGTATTAGTGATTGACGTGAAAGACGGAGTGCTTTTTGTGACGCCGCATGAACCAATCTGATATCTAAGGGGGAACTGTTATGACTATGCCGATTATCATCGTTATCGGAATCGTATTCTTTTTACTCATCGCACTTATTGCTGTATTTATTACGAAGTACCGGACGGCGGGGCCTGACGAAGCCCTTATCGTAACCGGAAGCTATTTGGGAAATAAGAACGTCCACATTGATGAAGGCGGAAATCGTCTGAAAATCGTCCGGGGCGGGGGAACGTTCGTGCTTCCGGTGTTCCAGCAGGCGGAACCTCTCAGTTTACTTTCAAGCAAGCTTGATGTCTCTACACCTGAAGTTTATACAGAACAAGGGGTGCCGGTAATGGCCGACGGAACCGCCATTATAAAAATCGGCGGCTCCATCGGGGAAATCGCAACAGCCGCTGAACAATTTTTAGGGAAGTCTAAGGAGGACCGCGAGCAGGAGGCGCGTGAGGTGCTGGAGGGCCATCTGCGTTCCATCCTCGGCTCCATGACCGTTGAAGAAATTTATAAAAACAGGGAAAAGTTTTCTCAGGAAGTCCAGCGGGTTGCGTCTCAGGATCTTGCCAAAATGGGACTGATGATCGTTTCCTTTACGATTAAAGATGTCCGCGATAAAAATGGCTATCTAGAATCATTAGGTAAGCCGCGAATCGCCCAAGTCAAGCGGGATGCGGACATTGCCACGGCAGAAGCGGATAAAGAGACGAGAATTAAACGCGCGGCGGCTGATAAGGACGCAAAAAAATCAGAGCTGGAGCGGGCGACGGAAATAGCTGAAGCGGAAAAAATCAATCAGCTGAAAATGGCGGAATACAGAAGAGAGCAGGACACAGCAAAAGCCAATGCCGACCAGGCATATGACCTCGAAACAGCAAAAGCCCGCCAGCAGGTGACAGAGCAGGAAATGCAGATTAAAATTATTGAGCGGCAAAAGCAGATTGAATTGGAAGAAAAAGAAATTCTCCGCCGTGAGCGCCAGTATGACTCTGAAGTGAAGAAAAAGGCCGATGCCGACCGTTATTCGGTAGAACAAGCGGCCGCAGCTGCAAAGGCGAAGCAGCTCGCAGAAGCAGATGCCGAACAGTATAGTATTGAAGCGATGGCCAAAGCGGAAGCTGAACGCGTGAGAATTGACGGTCTTGCTAAAGCGGAGGCTGAAAAGGCGAGAGGAGAAACCGAAGCGGAAGTCACCCGCCTGAAAGGTCTTGCGGAAGCGGAAGCTAAAGAGAAAATTGCTGAAGCCTTCGAAAAATACGGGCAGGCCGCAATCCTCGATATGATTGTGAAAATGCTGCCTGAGTATGCGAAGCAAGTCTCGGCGCCTCTTTCCAACATTGATAAAATAACTGTCGTTGATACGGGAGGAAGCGGTGAAAACGGCGGAGCCAATAAAGTCACGGGCTATGCAACCAATTTAATGGCCGGTCTTCAGGAAAGTTTAAAAGCATCTTCCGGAATCAATGTAAAAGAGATCATTGAGAATTTTTCAGGCAAAGGAAACATAAAACAAAGCATAAATGAACTTACAAAAGAACTGAGCGATTCGAAGAAAGAACGCAGCTCTGGATAAAAAAACAGCAGGCATAACCCGCCTGCTGTTTCAATTTGCCCGCTTGGATTCAAGAAGCCGCGGCGCCGTCATGAATAATAAGATAAGGACAATGGCTGAAAGGATAAAAGAAGGAATCATATAAGTCGCGTTGTAGACGAGCGAATAAATCCAGACCGGAGTGCCCTTCGGAGCATAGCTTCCGAAAAAGACCGCTCCGGAGATCACATGTGCCGCATACCGCAGCACACTGCCGATAAAAACGCCGCTTATCACATACACCGTTAATGCGCCTCTTTTTTTAGCCAATGCCGTTTCACGGACACCGGAAGCAAACAAGCCGCTGAAACCGAGAACTGCAAACGCCGCGATATAATCAAGAAATAGCTGCACCGGGTGCTGCAAAAACAAATTGCCGATGGCGATCTGGACAATCCCTGTTAAAAAGCCTGTCGTAAGCCCGGCCTTCACTCCCCAGCGGAATGAAATCAAAAAAATCGGAATCATCATAATAGAGACTGATCCGCCTTGTGGCATACGGAGAAACATACCTGACACAATGTCCAGAATGACGGCCGCTCCGGTCATAATCGCTATTTCTATTAAGCGCACAAGCTGTGTTGAATGATTCATAGTTTTCCCCCTGGTCAGACAACCGTATCAAGGATAAACAAAAAAGCAGGGCGGGGAAGGATGGGAAAAGGTCCGCGCGCTGCTTACAAAACTGCAATTCATTTGGCTTTGCCACATCCCTACGCCAGCGTTAACTAACAGGTTCAAAGGGTCAGAACAAAACGTTCACTCTCAGCTTTAATGCTCCCCTTGTGGTCATCAAGTATTTAGTTCAATCTTACTATACAAGAAAATATACCAAACCACAAGACAGCATTCTTTCTATAGAAGAGAAACTGAAATAAGTATGAATGAAAATAAACAGGGACTTTTTTTAAAAAAACTATTGTCATACTTTTAAAAGGGTGTTATATTATTAAACGTCGCTGATGAACAGCAGACAAAACAAAAAGCTTCGAAAACGATTTGAAAAAAGTTGTTGACATAAAAGAAGCTAAGTGGTAAGATAATAAAGCTGCTTCAACAAGCGGTAATGATCTTTGAAAACTAAACAAGACAAAACGTACCTGTTAATTCAAAGTTTTAAATAAATCGCACAGCGATGTGCGTAGTCAGTCAAACTAAGGTCTGCACGATGCAGATCACACAGACGTTACTGCAGGATGCAGTGAGCTTAGTCTGTGATCCATTTATCGGAGAGTTTGATCCTGGCTCAGGACGAACGCTGGCGGCGTGCCTAATACATGCAAGTCGAGCGGACAGATGGGAGCTTGCTCCCTGATGTTAGCGGCGGACGGGTGAGTAACACGTGGGTAACCTGCCTGTAAGACTGGGATAACTCCGGGAAACCGGGGCTAATACCGGATGGTTGTTTGAACCGCATGGTTCAGACATAAAAGGTGGCTTCGGCTACCACTTACAGATGGACCCGCGGCGCATTAGCTAGTTGGTGAGGTAACGGCTCACCAAGGCGACGATGCGTAGCCGACCTGAGAGGGTGATCGGCCACACTGGGACTGAGACACGGCCCAGACTCCTACGGGAGGCAGCAGTAGGGAATCTTCCGCAATGGACGAAAGTCTGACGGAGCAACGCCGCGTGAGTGATGAAGGTTTTCGGATCGTAAAGCTCTGTTGTTAGGGAAGAACAAGTGCCGTTCAAATAGGGCGGCACCTTGACGGTACCTAACCAGAAAGCCACGGCTAACTACGTGCCAGCAGCCGCGGTAATACGTAGGTGGCAAGCGTTGTCCGGAATTATTGGGCGTAAAGGGCTCGCAGGCGGTTTCTTAAGTCTGATGTGAAAGCCCCCGGCTCAACCGGGGAGGGTCATTGGAAACTGGGGAACTTGAGTGCAGAAGAGGAGAGTGGAATTCCACGTGTAGCGGTGAAATGCGTAGAGATGTGGAGGAACACCAGTGGCGAAGGCGACTCTCTGGTCTGTAACTGACGCTGAGGAGCGAAAGCGTGGGGAGCGAACAGGATTAGATACCCTGGTAGTCCACGCCGTAAACGATGAGTGCTAAGTGTTAGGGGGTTTCCGCCCCTTAGTGCTGCAGCTAACGCATTAAGCACTCCGCCTGGGGAGTACGGTCGCAAGACTGAAACTCAAAGGAATTGACGGGGGCCCGCACAAGCGGTGGAGCATGTGGTTTAATTCGAAGCAACGCGAAGAACCTTACCAGGTCTTGACATCCTCTGACAATCCTAGAGATAGGACGTCCCCTTCGGGGGCAGAGTGACAGGTGGTGCATGGTTGTCGTCAGCTCGTGTCGTGAGATGTTGGGTTAAGTCCCGCAACGAGCGCAACCCTTGATCTTAGTTGCCAGCATTCAGTTGGGCACTCTAAGGTGACTGCCGGTGACAAACCGGAGGAAGGTGGGGATGACGTCAAATCATCATGCCCCTTATGACCTGGGCTACACACGTGCTACAATGGACAGAACAAAGGGCAGCGAAACCGCGAGGTTAAGCCAATCCCACAAATCTGTTCTCAGTTCGGATCGCAGTCTGCAACTCGACTGCGTGAAGCTGGAATCGCTAGTAATCGCGGATCAGCATGCCGCGGTGAATACGTTCCCGGGCCTTGTACACACCGCCCGTCACACCACGAGAGTTTGTAACACCCGAAGTCGGTGAGGTAACCTTTATGGAGCCAGCCGCCGAAGGTGGGACAGATGATTGGGGTGAAGTCGTAACAAGGTAGCCGTATCGGAAGGTGCGGCTGGATCACCTCCTTTCTAAGGATTTTAACGGAATATAAGACCTCGGGTCTTATAAACAGAACGTTCCCTGTCTTGTTTAGTTTTGAAGGATCATTCGATTCTTCGAGATAATGTTCTTTGAAAACTAGATAACAGAAGTAATTCACATTCAATTGTAATGCAAGATATCACGTAGTGATTCTTTTTAACGGTTAAGTTAGAAAGGGCGCACGGTGGATGCCTTGGCACTAGGAGCCGATGAAGGACGGGACGAACACCGATATGCTTCGGGGAGCTGTAAGCAAGCTTTGATCCGGAGATTTCCGAATGGGGAAACCCACCACTCGTAATGGAGTGGTATCCATATCTGAATACATAGGATATGAGAAGGCAGACCCGGGGAACTGAAACATCTAAGTACCCGGAGGAAGAGAAAGCAAATGCGATTCCCTGAGTAGCGGCGAGCGAAACGGGATCAGCCCAAACCAAGAGGCTTGCCTCTTGGGGTTGTAGGACACTCTGTACGGAGTTACAAAGGAACGAGGTAGATGAAGAGGTCTGGAAAGGCCCGCCATAGGAGGTAACAGCCCTGTAGTCAAAACTTCGTTCTCTCCAGAGTGGATCCTGAGTACGGCGGAACACGTGAAATTCCGTCGGAATCCGGGAGGACCATCTCCCAAGGCTAAATACTCCCTAGTGACCGATAGTGAACCAGTACCGTGAGGGAAAGGTGAAAAGCACCCCGGAAGGGGAGTGAAATAGATCCTGAAACCGTGTGCCTACAAGTAGTCAGAGCCCGTTAACGGGTGATGGCGTGCCTTTTGTAGAATGAACCGGCGAGTTACGATCCCGTGCAAGGTTAAGCAGAAGATGCGGAGCCGCAGCGAAAGCGAGTCTGAATAGGGCGCATGAGTACGTGGTCGTAGACCCGAAACCAGGTGATCTACCCATGTCCAGGGTGAAGTTCAGGTAACACTGAATGGAGGCCCGAACCCACGCACGTTGAAAAGTGCGGGGATGAGGTGTGGGTAGGGGTGAAATGCCAATCGAACCTGGAGATAGCTGGTTCTCTCCGAAATAGCTTTAGGGCTAGCCTCAAGGTAAGAGTCTCGGAGGTAGAGCACTGATTGGACTAGGGGCCCCTACCGGGTTACCGAATTCAGTCAAACTCCGAATGCCGATGACTTATCCTTGGGAGTCAGACTGCGAGTGATAAGATCCGTAGTCGAAAGGGAAACAGCCCAGACCGCCAGCTAAGGTCCCAAAGTATACGTTAAGTGGAAAAGGATGTGGAGTTGCTTAGACAACCAGGATGTTGGCTTAGAAGCAGCCACCATTTAAAGAGTGCGTAATAGCTCACTGGTCGAGTGACTCTGCGCCGAAAATGTACCGGGGCTAAACGTATCACCGAAGCTGCGGACTGTTCTTCGAACAGTGGTAGGAGAGCGTTCTAAGGGCTGTGAAGCAAGACCGGAAGGACTTGTGGAGCGCTTAGAAGTGAGAATGCCGGTATGAGTAGCGAAAGACGGGTGAGAATCCCGTCCACCGAATGCCTAAGGTTTCCTGAGGAAGGCTCGTCCGCTCAGGGTTAGTCGGGACCTAAGCCGAGGCCGAAAGGCGTAGGCGATGGATAACAGGTTGATATTCCTGTACCACCTCCTCACCATTTGAGCAATGGGGGGACGCAGGAGGATAGGGTAAGCGCGGTATTGGATATCCGCGTCCAAGCAGTTAGGCTGGGAAATAGGCAAATCCGTTTCCCGTGAAGGCTGAGCTGTGATGGCGAGCGAATTATAGTAGCGAAGTTCCTGATTCCACACTGCCAAGAAAAGCCTCTAGCGAGGTGAGAGGTGCCCGTACCGCAAACCGACACAGGTAGGCGAGGAGAGAATCCTAAGGTGATCGAGAGAACTCTCGTTAAGGAACTCGGCAAAATGACCCCGTAACTTCGGGAGAAGGGGTGCTCTGTTAGGGTGCAAGCCCGAGAGAGCCGCAGTGAATAGGCCCAGGCGACTGTTTAGCAAAAACACAGGTCTCTGCGAAGCCGTAAGGCGAAGTATAGGGGCTGACGCCTGCCCGGTGCTGGAAGGTTAAGAGGAGCGCTTAGCGTAAGCGAAGGTGCGAATTGAAGCCCCAGTAAACGGCGGCCGTAACTATAACGGTCCTAAGGTAGCGAAATTCCTTGTCGGGTAAGTTCCGACCCGCACGAAAGGCGCAACGATCTGGGCACTGTCTCAACGAGAGACTCGGTGAAATTATAGTACCTGTGAAGATGCAGGTTACCCGCGACAGGACGGAAAGACCCCGTGGAGCTTTACTGCAGCCTGATATTGAATGTTGGTACAGCTTGTACAGGATAGGTAGGAGCCTTGGAAACCGGAGCGCCAGCTTCGGTGGAGGCATCGGTGGGATACTACCCTGGCTGTATTGACCTTCTAACCCGCCGCCCTTATCGGGCGGGGAGACAGTGTCAGGTGGGCAGTTTGACTGGGGCGGTCGCCTCCTAAAAGGTAACGGAGGCGCCCAAAGGTTCCCTCAGAATGGTTGGAAATCATTCGCAGAGTGTAAAGGCACAAGGGAGCTTGACTGCGAGACCTACAAGTCGAGCAGGGACGAAAGTCGGGCTTAGTGATCCGGTGGTTCCGCATGGAAGGGCCATCGCTCAACGGATAAAAGCTACCCCGGGGATAACAGGCTTATCTCCCCCAAGAGTCCACATCGACGGGGAGGTTTGGCACCTCGATGTCGGCTCATCGCATCCTGGGGCTGTAGTCGGTCCCAAGGGTTGGGCTGTTCGCCCATTAAAGCGGTACGCGAGCTGGGTTCAGAACGTCGTGAGACAGTTCGGTCCCTATCCGTCGCGGGCGCAGGAAATTTGAGAGGAGCTGTCCTTAGTACGAGAGGACCGGGATGGACGCACCGCTGGTGTACCAGTTGTTCTGCCAAGGGCAT
The DNA here is from genome assembly GCF_051628075.1 of Bacillus siamensis. Lineage (NCBI taxonomy): Bacteria > Bacillati > Bacillota > Bacilli > Caryophanales > Bacillaceae > Bacillus > Bacillus siamensis. The sequence continues at coordinate 2,889,597 of NZ_CP155579.1, read as the reverse complement.
CGCTGGGTAGCTATGTGCGGACGGGATAAGTGCTGAAAGCATCTAAGCATGAAGCCCCCCTCAAGATGAGATTTCCCATTCCGCAAGGAAGTAAGATCCCTGAAAGATGATCAGGTTGATAGGTCTGAGGTGGAAGTGTGGCGACACATGGAGCTGACAGATACTAATCGATCGAGGACTTAACCATTTTTGAATGTATGCTTACTGTTATCTAGTTTTGAGAGAACACTCTCAATGGTTTGGTGGCGATAGCGAAGAGGTCACACCCGTTCCCATGCCGAACACGGAAGTTAAGCTCTTCAGCGCCGATGGTAGTCGGGGGTTTCCCCCTGTGAGAGTAGGACGCCGCCAAGCCATTACACGTAAGTGTAATATATGGAGGATTAGCTCAGCTGGGAGAGCATCTGCCTTACAAGCAGAGGGTCGGCGGTTCGAGCCCGTCATCCTCCACCATTTCTATTATACATAAGTTGGCGTATTAGGCCGGTGTAGCTCAATTGGTAGAGCAACTGACTTGTAATCAGTAGGTTGGGGGTTCAAGTCCTCTTGCCGGCACCACTTTTATATGTTATACTATATAAGTCTCTTGTAAAAAGAGCCATTAGCTCAGTTGGTAGAGCATCTGACTTTTAATCAGAGGGTCGAAGGTTCGAGTCCTTCATGGCTCACCATGTTTTTTCTTGCGGATGTGGCGGAATTGGCAGACGCGCTAGAATCAGGCTCTAGTGTCTTTATAGACGTGGGGGTTCAAGTCCCTTCATCCGCATTGCCAAACGCGGAAGTAGTTCAGTGGTAGAACATCACCTTGCCAAGGTGGGGGTCGCGGGTTCGAATCCCGTCTTCCGCTCCAACTAAACTATACCATCCATGCCGGGGTGGTGGAATTGGCAGACACACAGGACTTAAAATCCTGCGGTAGGTGACTACCGTGCCGGTTCAAGTCCGGCCCTCGGCACTTATTGTTGCGCCCGTAGCTCAATTGGATAGAGCGTTTGACTACGGATCAAAAGGTTAGGGGTTCGACTCCTCTCGGGCGCGCCATACATACTTTTGAAAAATCGGGAAGTAGCTCAGCTTGGTAGAGCACATGGTTTGGGACCATGGGGTCGCAGGTTCGAATCCTGTCTTCCCGACCACTTTGGGGCCTTAGCTCAGCTGGGAGAGCGCCTGCTTTGCACGCAGGAGGTCAGCGGTTCGATCCCGCTAGGCTCCACTTGATTTTAATTGTTTTTTGGCGGTGTAGCTCAGCTGGCTAGAGCGTACGGTTCATACCCGTGAGGTCGGGGGTTCGATCCCCTCCGCCGCTACCATTGGACCTTTAGCTCAGTTGGTTAGAGCAGACGGCTCATAACCGTCCGGTCGTAGGTTCGAGTCCTACAAGGTCCACCACTTATACGGAGGAATACCCAAGTCTGGCTGAAGGGATCGGTCTTGAAAACCGACAGGGGTGTCAAAGCCCGCGGGGGTTCGAATCCCTCTTCCTCCGCCATATCTAATTTAATCATCATCGCGGGGTGGAGCAGTTCGGTAGCTCGTCGGGCTCATAACCCGAAGGTCGCAGGTTCAAATCCTGCCCCCGCAACCAAAAATGGTCCGGTAGTTCAGTTGGTTAGAATGCCTGCCTGTCACGCAGGAGGTCGCGGGTTCGAGTCCCGTCCGGACCGCCATTTATATAAAAAGGCTCGGTAGCTCAGTTGGTAGAGCAACGGACTGAAAATCCGTGTGTCGGCGGTTCGATTCCGTCCCGAGCCACCATTTTAATTTAATATTGTTTTGGCGGTTGTGGCGAAGTGGTTAACGCACCAGATTGTGGCTCTGGCACTCGTGGGTTCGATTCCCATCAATCGCCCCAAACAAATGCGGGTGTAGTTTAGTGGTAAAACCTCAGCCTTCCAAGCTGATGTCGTGGGTTCGATTCCCATCACCCGCTCCATTTTTATATTGTCGTGGGCCTGTAGCTCAGCTGGTTAGAGCGCACGCCTGATAAGCGTGAGGTCGGTGGTTCGAGTCCACTCAGGCCCACCATGATAATTTTCCACAGTAGCTCAGTGGTAGAGCTATCGGCTGTTAACCGATCGGTCGCAGGTTCGAATCCTGCCTGTGGAGCCATATGGAGAAGTACTCAAGTGGCTGAAGAGGCGCCCCTGCTAAGGGTGTAGGTCGTGTAAGCGGCGCGAGGGTTCAAATCCCTCCTTCTCCGCCATAAGGCCCGTTGGTCAAGCGGTTAAGACACCGCCCTTTCACGGCGGTAACACGGGTTCGAATCCCGTACGGGTCATTAAAAAACCTTGCATACTATGCAAGGTTTTTTATTATGAGTTCATAGTGTAAATGGTAAAAGACAGGTATGTGGCAAAAGCGCTCCATAATAAATAAGGAACCAAAAGCCAGGCTGAAGCTTTGCTGTATTTACCGGCAATCATCAATAGAATGAGTGTTGTAACGGCTACAAGCAGGCAATCGATAGATGCAGCAAGCAAATTTTTCTGTGTGAATTGAAAAAAGCTGAAGCCTTGATTCGCGATATAATTGATGAGAAGCATCAACCAGAAAGCTTTGGATTCTTTACATGAGAACTTTACGTATACCAAGGCTGCTGACAGGGAGATAAGCGCAAACAAAACCGCCCATATGATGCCTATCACTGATCCGCTCGGCGTCCAGTCAGGTTTTTGAAGCGCGTCGTACCATTCCCGATCTACGGGAAAGAGAAACCCCGCTAAGGAAAACAAGGCATATGTAATGATAAATACAATGATCGCACCGATATACTTCTTTTTCATCTCTTCCCTCCATTGTTCAATGTCATTCCCGATTTTGGAAAGGTCAAACCTTTTTGAGAGCCATGCACCATTAAGTGTATGAGTTTCCATTGCAAAAATGCAACAAATGTAAAAACCCCGGTAAGCCGGGGTTTTAGTCAGCATGAAGATCACCGAAAGTCGTCATAATTCCTTCTTCGTCCAGTTCCTGTTCATATTTTTCGTGGTCTCTGCTTGGATACACGGAAATGTTTTTTCCGGTAATATCTGTGGCGATAAAATTTTCATAATCCTCAACATAGCCGATGTTTTCTTCTGAGTTCATTGTCATATCGTTGTAGCTGAGAGGCGGAACCTCTAAATCTTGAGGTGTTTCTGAGTTTCCGTATTCCTCTACATCCTGATATGAGTCTTCACTATCGTAAGGCGGCCGTATTGATTCATCATCATCAAATTCAAACTGTCCGAACGGTGTTTCCTCTTCAATCGGCCTGTCTTTAGAAACGGCATCCTGAGAGGAATATTCCGCCAAGGTGGTAGCCGTCGGCAGAGCTTCCAGTCTGTCATAAGGGATTTCCTTGCCGCTGACTTCACAAATACCGTATGTGCCGTTTTCAATTTGTTTCAGGGAGTAATCAATGTCGCGAAGATGCTCCCGTTCATGGTCGAGGAGCGTCAGATCTTTTTCACGCTCGTATAATTCAGTCGCCTGATCGCCGGGATGATTGTCATAGGAAGACAATTCGCCGGATGACTGATACGGGAATTCATCTGTTAATTGAAATTGGTCATTTTCTTTAAAACGGCTTAAGATATCATGTTTGGCTTCTTCGAGTTCTTTTTTCAAGTGTGTGATCTGTTCGTTTGTAAGCACATCATTCCCTCGTTTCTATGTGATGCTTATGACTGTTAGTATGAACGTTTTTGTGCAGAAAAATGGTGGATAAAAATGGTCGTTTTCCCACAGTAAAGTAAAGGATACAGTGATTGCCGAGAGTGGGGAAAGAAAATTCAAGTTTGTTTCTTTATTCATTTGTGCAAAAAGGTTTATAATAAGAAATGCAGGCATTTTGTCGTGCGCAAATCTGTGTGTTTGACACAAAGTCATCACAGGTGTATTGTATTAAAAGCATTTAACGGATTATGGAGGAATGTCTCATGGTGACAACGGTGCAGCATACGTTCCGAGAGGAAGCAGATCATGCATTACATAAAGCCAAACAAGTCAACCATGCTGTCTTATTGAGCTATTCAAGACGTATTGCGTCTTTAGACCCTCTATCATTTTTCAAAGACGGAGCAAAAAAATATAAAGGCAAACGATTTTTTTGGTCAGAACCCGGTAGTGAATTAACAATAGTCGGTCTTGGCACAGAAGCGCTGTTCCAATCGAATGAAAAAAACGAAAAACGTTATCAAGACGTTTTTGAACAATGGGAGCGCTTTAAAAAGACGGCTTATCATATTCATGAAGAAGAAGAGGCGGCGCATACCGCGGTCGGCCCTGTCTTATTCGGCGGTTTTTCATTTAATCCCGCTGAAGAAAGAGGAGACGAATGGGATGGGTTCGAAGAAGGACTGTTCTTTATTCCCTCACTCATGCTGACAAAGACGGCGGATGGTGATTATTTAACCGTCAATCAATGGGCGGCAGACGGCAATCAGGCAGAAGATGTACTGAAACGTCTGAAATCTTTTTCTGAAGCTTTTACAGTTTCTTCAATGACGTATGAGGAATATCCTGGTTTAACGAAAGCGGAAGAACTCGATGTAGAAAACTGGCTTGACGCCATTAAAACAGCAACAAATGATATGAAAGCAAATCAATATGATAAAGTTGTGCTGGCAAGGGAAGTCGTTTTGTCATATGACGGGCCAATTCCGGCAGAAAGCGTTATCCGCAAGCTTTTGACAGATCAAACGACAAGCTATGTTTTTGCGATTGAGCAGGGAAATAAATGCTTTGTCGGCGCTTCACCGGAACGGCTGATCAAAAAATCCGGCAAAGACGTCATGTCCTCTTGTCTGGCAGGTTCAATTAAGCGCGGAGAAAGTCAGGAAGAAGATGACCGTCTCGGCGAAGAATTGCTGCATGACGAAAAAAATCTGGCGGAGCATGATTTTGTGGTTCAGATGATAAACGATGCTTTTTTATCGAGCTGCAGTGATGTGAAAAAGCCTGCAGGTCCGCAATTATATAAAACAAAAAGTGTGCAGCATCTGTATACACCGATCACCGGCCGCCTTAAAACGTCCGCTTCGCTGTTTGATTTAATTGAAAAGCTGCATCCCACACCGGCATTGGGCGGAGCGCCCCAGCAGAAAGCTGTTGAAGTTATCGCTGATATTGAACCGATGACACGCGGGTGGTACGCGGCGCCGATCGGCTGGATGGACGGCAGGGAAAACGGAGAATTTGTCGTGGCCATCCGATCAGGATTGATTGAAGACAAAAGGGCGCGCCTTTTCGCAGGCTGCGGTATTGTTGAAGATTCAGATCCGCAATCAGAATATGAAGAAACACAAATTAAACTAAAGCCGATGATCTCTGCTTTAGGAGGTGAAAGGCTTTGACAAACCCGATTACACATTATATCGGAAGCTTTATTGATGAATTCGCTCTTTCGGGTGTAACCGACGCGGTCGTTTGTCCCGGATCAAGGTCGACTCCGCTGGCGGTTTTGGCAGCGGCCCACCCGGATATTCAAGTCCATATACAAATTGATGAACGATCCGCAGGTTTTTTCGCACTCGGCCTTGCAAAAGCCCGTCAGCGTCCGGTCATGCTGATTTGTACGTCAGGAACGGCAGCGGCTAACTTCTATCCGGCCGTGATTGAGGCTCATTATTCAAGAGTGCCTCTCATTGTCCTGACTGCTGACCGGCCCCATGAATTAAGGGAAGTAGGGGCGCCTCAGGCGATTAACCAGCATTTTCTGTTCGGTAACTTTGTTAAGTTTTTCACAGACTCGGCTCTTCCCGAGGAAAATCCTCAAATGCTGAGTTATATCAGAACTTTGGCCGGCAGAGCCGCAAGTGAAGCGGGGAAGCAGCCGATGGGACCGGTGCATGTCAATGTGCCGCTCAGGGAGCCTTTGATGCCTGATTTGTCAGCCCGGCCTTTTGAAAGAATGAGAGCAGATCGGCATGTCTCTGTCACAACAGGGATTCAGTCTGCCGATCCGGCCTCATTGCGTCATATTACAGAGCGTCTTGCGAATACCAAAAAGGGTATGATCGTCTGCGGCGAAATTCACGGTGAAGCAGAAAAACAGCAGATCCTCGCGCTTGCCGAGATGCTTCAATTCCCGATTTTGGCTGATCCGCTTTCAAATCTGCGAAACGGAAAGCATGATAAGGCGCTGATCATTGATGCTTATGACTCGTTCTTAAGAGATGAGGAGATAAAAGAAGTGCTGCGTCCGGAAGCTGTGATCCGCTTCGGTCCGATGCCGGTTTCCAAACCGCTCTTTGTATGGCTCAGGGATGATCCTGCCATTGAGCAGTTTATCGTCGATGAAGACGGAGGGTGGAGAGATCCCACTCAGGCCGGCGCCCATATGATTCATTGCCATCCGTCGGTGTTTTTGGAAGCGGTCCGTTCAGTTGAAACGGGAAGACGGCCGTCCGGATGGCTGGAAAAATGGCAGTTTGTCAATGAGCGGTTCCGTGGCCATTTACAGCATGCGGGCATGGATAATTTGTCATTCGAAGGAAATGTATATCGCCACCTTCAGCACCTTGTTCCTGAAGACAGTTCGATTTTTGTCGGCAACAGCATGCCAATTCGCGATGTGGATACTTTCTTTGAAAAGCAAGATCGTTCCTTCCGCGTCTATGCCAACCGCGGCGCTAACGGAATTGACGGAGTTGTTTCCTCGGCTATGGGCGTATGTGAGGGAACAAAAGCCCCCGTCACGCTTGTGATTGGAGATTTATCGTTTTACCATGATTTAAACGGGCTGTTAGCGGCTAAAAAACTTGGAATTCCGCTTACGGTTATTTTAATAAACAATGATGGCGGCGGGATTTTCTCATTTTTGCCGCAGGCATCTGATAAAACTCATTTTGAAGAACTGTTCGGTACGCCGACGGGCCTTGATTTCCGGCATGCCGCAGCACTGTATGGCGGGACGTATACTTGCCCTGAGACATGGGAAGCATTTAAGGATGCGTATCAGCCGCAGGCGGACAAGCCCGGACTTCATATTATCGAGCTGAAAACAGATCGGACCTCAAGAGTTCAATTCCATCGCGATCTGCTGCAGGCCGCAGTGCGGGAAGTGAAAAAAGAATGGAGACTGTAACTGTCAAAATGGCTGACGGCGTGTGCTACCGGGTGAATGATACCGGTGACCGCTCGTCTGAAGCAATTGTTTGTCTGCACGGATTTACGGGCAGTAAAGAATCATGGATGTTTCTGCGCGAGATGTTTCCCGGCAAGCGAATGGTGCTGATTGACTGCCTGGGTCATGGGGAGACAGACGCGCCTGTGCAAGCGGCAAGGTACAGTACGAGCCGGCAGGTTGCGGACCTTGCCGCCGTTTTTGATCAATTAAAACTTCACAAAGTGAAACTTATTGGTTATTCTATGGGGGGAAGACTTGCGTATTCCTTTGCACAGGCATTTCCGCATCGGGTGTCAGCGCTTGTTTTGGAAAGCTCTACTCCGGGTCTCAGCACGCTTCAGGAACGCAAAAAGCGGATTCAGTCAGACCGGAAGCTTGCTGACTTTATATTGAAGGAAGGCATAACATCGTTTGTCGATTATTGGGAGGGCATTCCGTTGTTTGCCACACAGCTTTCTCTGCCGGACAGCGTAAAGGCGTCCATCCGTGCCGGCAGGCTGAAAAATAATCCGTCCGGACTTGCAGGCAGTCTGCTCGGAATGGGGACGGGTTCGCAGCCTTCCTGGTGGGATGCTTTAGACCGCATCAAGGCGCCCGTTCTGCTCATATGCGGTGAATGGGACGAAAAGTTTTGCGTGATTAATCAAAAGGTGCATAACCTGCTCCCATCAAGTAAAATAGAGGTTGTCAAACAGGCGGGGCACACGGTACATGTGGAACAGCCGCGAATTTTTGGTAAGATAGTAAGTGAGTTTTTATACGGCTTGTAAAGCATAAAGAAAATAGCTTTTCGGCCGGACTCAGGCAAAAATGAAGGAGGTCATATCAATGGCTGCAGAATGGAAAAGTGAACGTCAGTACGATGAAATCCTGTACGAGACGTATAACGGTATTGCAAAAATAACAATTAACCGCCCGGAGGTACATAACGCATTTACTCCTAAGACGGTATCAGAAATGATTGACGCGTTTGCTCGTGCGCGTGATGACTCCAATATTGGTGTCATCGTTCTTGCAGGAGCGGGAGATAAAGCATTCTGTTCAGGCGGAGACCAAAAAGTCCGCGGTCACGGCGGATATGTCGGAGACGATCAGATCCCGCGTCTGAATGTGCTTGATCTTCAGCGTTTGATCCGCGTGATTCCTAAACCGGTCGTAGCGATGGTATCAGGCTATGCCATCGGCGGAGGCCATGTGCTTCATATCGTCTGTGATTTAACGATTGCGGCCGATAACGCGATTTTCGGCCAAACCGGACCGAAAGTGGGAAGCTTTGATGCCGGTTACGGCTCAGGCTACCTGGCGCGTATCGTCGGACATAAGAAAGCCCGTGAAATCTGGTATCTGTGCCGTCAATACAATGCGCAGGAAGCGCTCGACATGGGGCTTGTCAATACGGTTGTCCCATTAGAGAAACTTGAAGAAGAAACTATTAAATGGTGTGAGGAAATGCTTGAGAAAAGCCCTACAGCCCTTCGTTTCCTTAAAGCGGCATTTAACGCAGATACAGACGGCCTCGCCGGAATTCAGCAATTTGCGGGAGATGCAACACTTCTTTATTACACGACAGACGAAGCGAAAGAAGGCCGCGATTCCTTTAAAGAAAAACGCAGTCCGGATTTCGGTCAGTTCCCTCGTTTTCCGTGATCAGATGACACTACGAAACAGCTTGAGCCGCTCTGGTCCAAGCTGTTTTCTTTTCAAACACAGTACTTTTACCTCGGAGATGATAACATGCTGACAGAACAGCCAAATTGGCTCATTCAAAGGGCTCAGCTGACACCTGAGAGAATCGCTCTCATATTTGAAAACAAACAGATGACATTCAGAGAATTGTATCATGCTTCTGAACAAATGGCCGCGCGGCTGTCCGAATACTGCAAGCTTAAAAAAGGAGACCGTGTCGCGATTTTGCTTTCTAACCGCCCGGAAATGGTTTATGCCGTTCACGCCTGCTTCTTATTAGGAGCGGAAGCGGTGCTGTTAAATACGAAGCTCTCAAAACAGGAACGGCTGTTTCAGCTCGAAGATTCAGAGGCGAAGCTTTTATTGACGGAAGACGGTTTTTGCCGCGAAGATTATGAATCTGCAGTCGCTGTCGCAGATGTGGACGAGCTGCAGGCTAAAAAGGCGGGTGACTTGGAGCCGGAAGCTTATGTAACGCTTGATGATACAGCGACTCTTATGTATACGTCAGGAACAACGGGAAGGCCGAAGGGGGTGCAGCAGACCTTCGGAAACCATTATTCCAGCGCTGTTTCGTCTGCGCTGAATCTGGGGGTCACGGAGCGGGACCGCTGGCTTATTGCGCTGCCGCTGTTTCATATCAGCGGCCTGTCTGCGCTATTTAAGTCGGTCATTTACGGTATGCCCGTCGTGCTGCACCGAAAATTTTCAGTTACTGATGTGCTTGCCAGCATCAGCTCACACCGGGTCACGATCATATCAGCGGTGCAAACAATGCTTTCAGGCCTGCTTTCGGAAACCGAACAATGTCCGGAATCATTGCGGTGTATTCTGCTTGGCGGAGGGCCGGCCCCGCTGCCGCTCCTTGAAGAATGCCGAAGAAAGCAATTTCCGGTCTTCCAGTCTTACGGCTTGACCGAAACCTGCTCACAGATTGTCACGCTGTCACCTGAATTCAGCATGGAAAAGCTCGGCTCGGCCGGTAAACCGCTGTTTTCATGCGAGATCAGAATTGAAAAAGAAGGAAATCGCTGTATGCCGTTTGAACACGGTGAAATCACGGTAAAAGGCCCGAATGTGATGAAAGGGTACTATCATCGTGATGAAGCGAATCAGGCCGCTTTTCATAATGGCTGGTTTAAAACAGGTGATCTTGGCTATTTAGATGACGAAGGGTTTTTATATGTGCTGGACAGACGGTCGGATCTCATCATTTCAGGCGGAGAGAACATCTATCCGGCTGAAGTGGAAGCGGCGCTGCTTGCCCATCCGGCTGTAGCGGAAGCAGGTGTTTCAGGAGCCGAAGATCCAAAGTGGGGGAAAGTGCCGCATGCCTTTCTCGTGCTGACTTCTTCTGTCAGTTCAGAAGAGCTGGCCGCCTTTTGCCGTGAACGCCTTGCAAAATATAAAGTACCGGCTGCTTTTTTCGCGGTTGACGAGCTCCCGCGGAATGCGTCTAATAAACTGATGAGACATCGGCTGAATGAGCTTCGTAAAGGAGAATTGTCATGATTAAGATAGAAAAAATCACCCTTTATCATGTAATTATGAGGCTGAAAAAACCGTTTAAAACAAGTATTGAAACGCTGCAGGACCGCAAATTTTTGATTGTGGAGGCGATCGACGAAACCGGCAGAACGGGCTGGGGAGAGGTATCGGCGTTTTCTTCTCCTTGGTATACAGAAGAAACGATTCAGACATGCGCGCATATGCTGAGAGATTTTTTCATCCCAAATATCGTAGGCCGCGAGTTTTTCCATCCGTCAGAAGTGCCTGACAGTCTCGCGCGTTTCAAAGGAAACCGCATGGCAAAAGCGGGGCTCGAATCAGCCGTGTGGGATCTATATGCCAAGAAAAAGGGGATATCTCTCGCAGAAGCCTTAGGGGGCAAAAGAGATAAAGTGCCCGCCGGGGTCGTAGTTGGTCTTGCTTCGGATGATGTGATGCTTCGGGAAATTGAGCAATACGTAAAAGAAGGTTATCAACGTATAAAAATAAAAATTCAGCCCGGCCGTGACGTTGATTTGGTCAGAGCCATCCGCAGCCGTTTCCCGAACTTACCGCTGATGGCGGATGCCAACTCGGCATATGAACTGAAAGACATCAGCAGGCTGAAAGAATTGGATGAGTTCCAATTAATGATGATAGAACAGCCGCTTCAGGCAGATGATATTGTCGATCACCGCCACCTGCAAAAACATTTGAGAACGGCGATATGTCTTGATGAAAGTATATGCTCATTTGATGACGCGAGGCGGGCGATTGAGCTTGGAAGCTGTAAAATCATTAACATAAAACCGGCGCGTGTAGGAGGCCTGACAGAAGCTTTAAAAATACATGATTTATGCAGAGAGCATCACATGCCGGTATGGTGCGGCGGAATGTTCGAAACCGGTATTTCAAGAGCGCAGACAGTCGCGCTTGCTTCGCTGCCGCAATTTACGATACCGGGTGACATTTCCTCATCAGACCGATACTGGGAGGAGGATATCGTCACTCCTGACATCCGTATCGAAGAGGGATTTATCTCTGTTCCGGACGGTCCCGGACTGGGTGTCAGCGTAAATCAGGAAGTAATGAGAAAATACGTCACCCAAATGGACGTTTTCACAACAAACAGCTGATAAAACTTTATTTCAGCAAGTTGAGCACACTGTAAGCTGCTGTTATATTGAAACTGTTCAACATCACCCCTTCCCCGTTTGAACCGGCTGAAAAAGCCGGTTTTTTTAACAGGCGAATGCGATAATTTTTTTCAAACAGTCTCAGTTTAACATCGCAGGTGTTGCTTTCTGGCTGCGGCAAACATGTACATCTTGATAAAAAATTCTGTGCATGTCATGAATGCGATACGGATTGTACCGTCTGCCGCCGCCAATTTGCCGTTTCTGCCATGCTTCTCATCGGCGCGGAAATGAAAAAGAGCTGTATAAAAACAGCTCTTTTTTTATAAATCATACGGTTTAAAGGTTTTGCAATCGGTTTCTTCACTTTTTTCAGCGGTTTCGCCTGTATGGCTGACAACATAAATCGCGTCGGCCGTGCATTTGTTTCCCTTGCCCCAATAAGAGCAGTTATTGACTTCACACAGTATTTTTTGATGATCCATGCTGACTCCCCCTCCATGATAAAAGGTACGCCATTAGTATGAACCGCTCTGATTTCTGTTATTCCTCCTGGCGGATATAACGTCTGTCTTTCATAAAGAGCTTCCAGAAGAAATAAAACCCGGGGAACAAAATAATGAAAGCGACGATATACGTCATAAACAGCGCCCTGAAGGTTGCCGGCTCCGTAAATCCCGACATGACCGTAATATCGGGATAAATCATATAAGGAAGGTGAGCGCGTCCGTACGCATAGCTTGCCAGAAAATACTGCAGCGCAATGGCGATCATGGCGATTCTCGGTTTGCCGATGTTCTGGCCGAAGCGTTTATTTGGCAGAAACAGGGCCACACCGGCAATAATAAATGTAATGACAGACAGGATGAGCCATGTCTTGTCTTTCATCATCCCCGTATACAGCCAGCCGGCTTCAGAGCGTAATGTCACCATAATGAAGATGGCAAAAAGAAGAGACAGCGGGCCTGTTATTAAAGAGCTCCGTCTGTAGATGCGGTACGCATGCTCCTCTTCCGCAACATTTGAAAAGTCGGCCAGAAGCAGCGAAGATAAAAACAAAGTGGTTAAAATGGCAAAGCCGATAAACGTATACGCATTCAGGCTTGTAAAGACACTTGCCAAATTTAAGTGATACACTCCGCCCGTCTTCTCGATAAATCCCCCGTGTGTAACCGGAAGGACTAAAATCAGCACGGCAGGAATAATGAATCCTGAAATTCCGGAGATATATCTCATGATTTTCCTTTCCTTCGCCGTATTGGAGAAGACGAGAAAGCCGCTGCGGATGGCTAAAAGCAGCAGAATGATACTCCCCGGAATCAATAAAACGGTTCCCAGCACGAAGGTTGCCCCCGGAAAGAAGCTGAAAAGGGCGACAACGATTGCGACGATAAAGACATTGGTCACTTCCCATGTCGGGGACAAATAACGGTTGGCGATGTTTGTCGCCTTTGTTTGTTCTTTATTTAAATAAATCATCGACCAAAAGCCGGCTCCGAAGTCCATCGTTGCCATGACCGCGTAGATAAACACGAAGCCCCATACGATTGATATCGCGATGAGAGCGTCCATGGTAATGTCCATTTCAATTCAGCCCTTTCTTTGTTAAGATTCCGCCGCTTTTACATCCTCCTCAACGGGATGTTTGCGGAAATAATAAAGCAGCACATAAATGACTGCGGCCGCCAAAATGGCGTAAACCACCGTAAACAGGATGAACAGCAAGCCGATTGAACCGGTTGTGGTAACGACATCTGATGTTTTCAGCAGATGATAAATCACCCATGGCTGCCGTCCCGTACAAGCGAATATCCACCCGAATTCAATTCCGATCAGACTGAGCGGTCCTGCAGTTAAAAATAAAATCAAAAGCCAAGTCGGAAAGCTGTCTTTCTTTAAGATTTTTCTCCATACGATGCCGATGATGGAGTACAAAATGAGCAGCATTCCGATGCCGACCATTCCGTTAAACAGTGTATGAATGAATAAAGGCGGCCACTCGTCTTTCGGAAACGCGTTCAACCCTTTAACGACGGTATCAAAGCTGTTTGCAGCCAAAAAGCTTAAAGCCCACGGCACTTCTATTGCCCATTTTACTTTTTCTTCTTTTGCATCGGTAAAACCGCCGATCGCAAGCGGAGCGTGTGATCTTGTTTCGAACAGCCCTTCTGCGCCCGCAAGCTTTTCAGGCTGGTATTCGTAAAGAAGCTGAGCAGATTCGTGTCCGTTTAAAGAAGCAATAATGGAAAAAATTCCGCCGATCGTTAAAGCGAGCAGCAGCGCTTTTCGGTGAAACCGGTATATCTGCTCCTGTTTTCTCGTTCTCAGCATTTTATAAGCCGCTACAGAGGCGACGATAAATGCACCGGTCATGAAAGCCGTCAGAACGACATGGCCCGCGGTGGTGAAAAAGCTTGGATTAAAAAATGCGGCCCACGGTTCGACGTCAGTGATTTTGCCGTTTAAAATTTTAAAGCCGGCCGGCGTTCCTTCAAATGCGTGAACATTTGTGATTAAGACGGCAGATGCCGCGGCGCCGATCAAAACGAAAATAACCGCAATGATGCGCATCGCCGGAGTCAGCCGGTCAGCGGCATAGACATAAATGGACATAAACAGCGCTTCGATAAAGAAAGCATAAATTTCAATTTGAAACGGGAGTGACATCACTCTGCCGATGACTTCCATGAATCCGGGCCACAAAAGAGCAAGCTGTGTACCCGCGATCGTTCCGGTCGGTATCGCCACGCCAAGCAGAACCGCCTGCGCCTTTGTCCACCTTTTCGCCATTATGGCATAATGAGGATCTTTGGTTTTTTGATAAATCAATTCAGCCATTAAAATCATCAGAGGCAAGCCGACACCAAGCGTCGCGAAAATAATATGAAAGCCCATGGTTGTCCCGAACAGGCTTCTGGCTAACACTAAATCATCCACGTCATAAACCGCCTTTCTTATTACCGTTTTATGTAATGTGGTTATATTATTTGCTGAAGCCATTAGATTATTCTTCTGATTCCATATATGAGCAGGGTTTAGAAATCAAGGGATCGGGGCATATATGATTGACAAGCGCCTATTTAAGGTTTAGAATAAAACGTAATTATTACGATTTGAGAAAGGGAGATCAGCATGAAAAAAGATATTCATCCGGATAACCATCAAGTGATTTTTCAAGATGTGAACAGCGGCTACCGGTTTTTAAGCCATTCAACGAAAACGTCAGAGGAAACGGCAGAGTGGGAGGACGGAAAAACATACCCGCTGATTAAAGTAGAAGTCAGCTCAGATACACATCCGTTTTATACAGGCCGCCAAAAGTTCAACGAAAAAGGCGGGAGAGTCGAACAGTTCAACAAAAAATACAATATGGGGAAATAAGACAAGCCCGAGGGGGGTTTGTCTTATTTATTGGGCCGTCTGTTACTTTGTGATCAGGTGCGGGTAGTGACGAAATGGCCCGCCTTGTGTTATATTGTGAATAAAAAGGCAGAAAGGAAACACCAAGATGAGTCTTCTAAACGATATCATGAATTTTAATGAGCAGTTCACTAAAAACAAAGATTATGAAAAATACCAAACATCTAAATTCCCGGATAAAAAGATGGCGATTTTGTCCTGCATGGACACACGTCTTGTTGAATTGCTTCCCCATGCGATGAACATGCGAAACGGTGATGTGAAAATTATTAAAAGTGCCGGCGCGCTTGTCGCCCACCCGTTCGGAAGCATCATGCGCAGCCTTTTAGTGGCCGTATATGAATTAAACGCTGATGAAGTCTGCGTGATCGGCCATCATGATTGCGGCATGAGCAAAATCAACAGCGAGGATATGCTCGGTAAAATTATTGACCGCGGTATTCCGAAAGAGCGGATTGACATGCTGAAGCACTCAGGTGTTGATCTTGATCAATGGCTGAAAAGCTTTGATTCTGTAGAAGCGAGTGTGACAGACAGCGTAAACGTCATTAAACACCATCCGCTTTTCCCTGACAATGTGCCGGTGCACGGTCTGGTGATTGATCCTGAAACCGGTAAACTTGATCTGGTGATCGACGGCTACCAGCATATGGACTAATGCTTTTGTTTTTTTTCCGGTACGGGATCAACCCCGCCCGGATGAAACGGATGGCACTTTAAGATTCGCTTCAAGGTCAGCCATCCGCCTTTTAATGCGCCGTGAGTCCTCACGGCTTCGATTCCGTACTGAGAACATGTCGGGTAAAAGCGGCATGACGGCGGCGTCAGCGGAGAGATGAACTTCTGGTATCCGCGGATTAACGCAATCATTATGGTTTTCATCAAAAAAACCACCTTTCTAATGCCAGTATAGAAAAAAAATTTCAGATTGAAAAGCTTCCGCCGCAATTCTTATCGGAAAACTGTGTTATAATGGATGCATATTCTGAAAAAAGGGAGTGCTATTATGCCTTCAGTAGAAAGCTTTGAGCTTGACCATAACGCGGTTGTGGCTCCGTATGTAAGACATTGCGGAGTGCATAAAGTCGGAACAGACGGCGTCGTGAATAAGTTTGACATCCGCTTCTGCCAGCCGAACAAACAGGCGATGAAGCCGGATACGATTCATACGCTTGAGCACTTGCTTGCGTTTACGATTCGCACACATTCTGAGAAATACGATCACTTCGACATCATAGATATTTCACCGATGGGCTGCCAGACAGGCTATTATCTTGTTGTGAGCGGCGAGCCGACAGCGGAAGAAATTGTCGACCTGCTTGACGCTACGCTGAAAGAAGCCATCGATATTACGGAGATCCCGGCAGCCAATGAAAAACAGTGCGGCCAGGCGAAACTTCATGATTTGGAAGGCGCGAAACGCCTGATGCGTTTCTGGCTGTCACAGGATAAAGAAGATTTGCTCAAAGTGTTCGGATAAAAAACAGGCCTTTTTGCTGTCGTGCAAAAAGGCTTTTTTACATATTTCTAAAAAATGTCACACCTTATGTGTAAGCGTTTGCTAAAATAGAAGCAAACATGAAGGAGTGATGGAATGAAACGGGCTGTATTGGCGGGTATGTGCGGTATGGTATTTCTTTTATCTTCTTGCGGAGGCAATGCGGACAAAACCTCCGCGGATGAAGAGCCGAAAGCGCTTGAAGTCAAGCTTACCGGACCGGAAACGGCAGAGCCGCATGAAAAAGCAGAATACAAGGCGGAGGTTTTTTACGGCGGCAAGCGGGTCACGGATGCGGATGAAGTCATGTTTGAAGTATGGAAAGAAGGAAAAAAAGGCAGCGGCAAAACAATCAAGGCCAAGGAGGAAAAAGGGGCGTATCATCTGCGGACTGAATTCGATGGAGAAGGTGTGTATACCGTTCAATCCCACGTAACGGCAAAACAGCAGCACAATATGCCGACTGTAAAAGTGCGTGTCGGGGATGCTGAAGCTGCCGATGATTCCTCCGGCCATGAGGAAAAGGCACAACATCATTAAGGTTTGTTTTTATCCGTCAATCCGTTTGATGTGTCCTGCGGCGGATCGATCGTATGCTTTACGTTATAGGCTCTTACAGTCGACCAGATGGATAAAAGCAGCACGGCAAGCACGATAAGAAAGCCGAGACTCAGAAGAAGCAACATGAAATCCCTCCTTTTTAACAAATCATAACATATTTTCCATATGGAAAACCAAGGGCTAAAAATTTATGTTTTAACACACGATATATAGGGTATATCAATAGTAAACCAAAGGAGGAAGATTGGCATGTCAGAAAAACTATTGGAAGCAGTTAATAAACAAGTTGCAAACTGGACGGTCATGTATGTGAAATTACATAACTATCATTGGTACGTCAAAGGGAAGGACTTTTTCACATTGCATGAGAAATTCGAAGAGCTGTATAACGAAACGGCTACATATATTGATGACCTTGCAGAGCGTCTGCTGGCATTAAACGGCAAGCCGATCGGCACCATGACGGAATCATTGAAGACTGCTTCTATAAAAGAAGCGGAAGGCAATGAGAGTGCAGAACAAATGGTACAGAACATTTATGATGATTTCACTGTCATTGCAGAAGAGCTGAAAAGCGGAATGGATCTCGCAGATGAGGTCGGGGATGAAACGACCGGCGATATGCTGCTAGCCATTCACCAGAATATCGAAAAACATAACTGGATGCTCAAAGCGTATTTGGGATAATTAACAAGGGAAGACCGGGGCTTTAGAGCGTCCGGTCTTTTATTTGGCTGCCGAAGAGATGTTGTCCATTTTTCTGAAAAATCCAGACCGTTCCGTTCACTTTTCATAGAATAATGTAAGGCCGTTTCTGTGAAAGGATGTTGGATCATATGGGCAGAGACTTTGGCATCTTTTCGTTTTTTGCAGTGGTTGTGTCGGCAGCGGGATTTTTCTTTGGCGGTTTTCAGTATTCGTTTCTGATTTTGCTATCGGTCATGGCGATCGAATTTATCAGTACAAGCTTAAAAGAGTCTCTTTTGCATCAGCTGAGCCCAAAAAGGCTTTTTGCGCGGCTGGTCAAAAAAATTGTGACCCTGGCATTAGTCTCAGTTTGCCATTTTTTTGATCAGCTGCTTTATACCGAAGGCGCTATCCGTAATTTGGCTATCATGTTTTATATCTTATACGAATCGGTACAGATTGTGATCACGGCAAGCGCGCTGGGCATCCCGGTTCCGCAGGTGCTCGTCGATCTATTGGACACCTTGAAAAATAAATTCAAGCGCAAACCGTAACATTTGCTTCAAACGAGGCTATACTAGCGGGTATGATGGTTTTCCTCTGAATTTTTGAGAAAGGGCTTCCGAACAAACGCAACTGTGGTATGATGTATGGAAGATATGAAGGAACGGATTAGAGGGATAAACATGTACGAGTTTAAAGACTATTATCAGAATACTGTTCAGCTCTCCTTTGAACACCAGCCTTTTTCAGACAGCCCGAAGCACGTATGGGTCATATGCCGATATGGCGATAAATGGCTTTTGACTGAGCATGAAGACCGAGGGTTTGAATTTCCGGGCGGAAAAGTGGAGCCGATGGAATGTGCGGAGGAAGCGGCACTGCGCGAGGTGAAAGAAGAAACCGGCGCTGCAGTAAGACACCTTCAGTACGTCGGACAGTATAAAGTTCTCGGCAGGGAAAAGATAATCATTAAGAATATATATTTTGCCGATATTGAAAGGCTTGAAAAACAGGCTGATTATTTTGAAACGAAGGGGCCGGTGCTGTTCAGCGAACTGCCGGAGAATCTCCCGAGAAATAAAAAGTTCAGTTTCATCATGAAAGATTCAGTGCTTCCGATCAGCCTGAAAAAGCTGAAAGAGGACGGCGTATTTCAATCATAAAAACGGAGACCCGGCGATATCGCACGGGTCTTTTTTATATTTTTCCTTTCGTCCATTTTCTTTCTAACCATTCGACTCCCTGATACATCAATGTCGCAAAAACCGCGATGATCAGAAGGCTTAAGAACACCAGAGTGAAATTGAAGACTTGGAAGCCGTAAATGATCATGTTGCCCAGTCCCTTTTCGGACACAAGAAATTCGCCGACAATGACCCCGACCCAGGATAAACCGACATTCACTTTAAGCGCAGAAACAATCGCGGGGGAGCACGCCGGCAAAATGACTTCTTTAAATATGATGCGCCTTTTCGCTCCGAAGGTTTTCATGACCTTAATATAATTCTCATCCACTTCCTGAAAAGCCGTAAAAACGACGATCGTCGTAATAATGACACTGATGACTGCACCCATGGCTACGATGCTTGTGAAACTCGGCCCGAGTGCGACGATAAGAATCGGCCCGAGTGCGACTTTCGGCATCGCGTTTAAAATGACGAGGTACGGGTCTAACACACGGGCGAGCCTGTTTGACCACCATAACAGAGCGGCGAGGCATGTGCCGAGAAGTGTGCCGAGCAAAAAGCCCAGAACGGTTTCTCCTAATGTAACGCCGATGTGGGCCGCAAGAGACCCGTCCGCGATCTTTTCCGCCAAGAGCCGGCAAACGGCAGAGGGTGAGCTGAAGATTAACGGATCGATCCAGCCTGCCTTGCTCGATATTTCCCACCCGGCAAAAAATACGATGAAAATAGCGGCCTGATACGCACGGATCCGGCGTTTTTCTTTTTGGTGTTTTTTCTTAAACTCCTGATGAAGCTGTTCAATCGTGCCGCTGCTGTTTTTCAAGGGAGTTCAGCTCCTTCCATATCGTTTGAAACAGCGGCTGAAAGGCCGGGTCCTGACGCGCGTCAAACGGATCTAAGGCCGCGAGCTCCTTGGGCACGGTGAAGATTTGGTGGATGGTGCCCGGCTGATTCGAAAATAAATAGATCGTATCGCTCATGGCGATGGCTTCACCGATATCGTGGGTGACGAGCACGGCAGTTTTTTGAAAATCTTTTAATGTTTTGAAGACAAGGTTTTCTAAAGAAAGCTTCGTTTGAAAGTCCAGCGCGGAAAACGGCTCATCCAGAAGCAGCAGTCCCGGGTCCGGCGCAAGCGTTCTGGCAAGTGCTGCCCGCTGCCGCATTCCGCCTGACAGCTCTTTCGGATATTTTTTTTCGACGCCGATTAATCCGAGTTTAGGCAGAAGGCTGAGAACTTCAGCCCTTTTTTCTTCTGTTAATGTTTTGGAAATGTGTAAACCGAGCAGGACGTTTTCCTCAATTGATTTCCAAGGAAATAAATAATCCTGCTGAAGCATATAGCCGATTTGGTGTTCTTTATGGTTCGGCACGCTTCCTTCAATCAGCACCCGGCCTTGCGCGGGGGCGATAAGGCCGGCCAGAATGGACAGGAGGGTGGTTTTTCCGCATCCGCTCGGCCCGAGAAAGGAGATGAAATCCCCTTTTTCAATATGAAAATGTATATCTTTCACGGCGGTTGTTCTTTCTTTCAGCGAGAAATAAGTATGTGTTACATGATCCACTTGTAAAAAAGACATTCATGTTCCTCCTATTGTTCTGAGGTGGCTTTTTTGGCGATTTTTGTGTTGACGAGTTTGCTGTACGGAATATGTTTCGGGAGCTCTCCGGCTTCATCCATAATCGATTGGAGCTGTTCCCATTCATCCTCTTGCAGAACAGGGTCTGAAGAGAATGATTTTTGTTTTTTATAGCGTTCTATTGATGTTTCAATAATGGCCGGATCGGTATCGGCAAATTCCTTTTGAATCGTTTTTGCGATGTCTTTGGCCGGGTGGCTTTCCACCCATTGCTGGGCGCGGTAAATGGCGCGGGTGAATTTTTCCGCCGTTTTTTCATTGTTTTTTAAATAGCTTTCTTTTGCCATAAAAGTTGTGTAAGGCACTTGGCCGGAAGCTTCCCCGAAGGATGCGACGATATGGCCGATACCTTCTTTTTCAAATTGGGATGCCGTCGGTTCAAACAGCTGCACATAATCACCGGTGCCGGATGCAAATGCGTTGGAAATGTTGGCGAAATCAATGTTTTGAATCAGGTTGATGTCTTTTTTCGGCTGTATGTGATGTTTTTTCAGGACGTACTCACCGGCCATTTGAGGCATGCCGCCTTTTCGCTGGCCGAGAAATGTTTTTCCTTTTAAATCGTCCCACTTGAATGATGTCTCATCCTTCCGCGCCACGAGAAATGTGCCGTCTGTCTGCGTCAGCTGCGCGAAGTTGATGATAGGATCTTTAGCTCCTTGCGCTTCCACGTAAATGGATGTTTCAGAACCGACCAGCGCGATGTCAGAGCCGTTTGACAAAAGCGATGTCATCGTTTTGTCTCCGCCCCATGTTGTTTGAAGAGACACTTGAAGCCCTTCTTTTTTAAAGAAACCCTTCGCTTCAGCGACATACATAGGCGTATAGAAGATGGAGTGTGTGACTTCCGCCACCTTCACCTTCGTCAGACTTTCTTCCTGTCTGCAGGCCGGAAGAATGAGCAGGAAAAAGGCGCATATGACAAAGATGCAGCTCGTTTTGAGCCATTTGTTCACGTTGTAACCTCCTTGTATTAAGCGTTAAAATAACCTTTTTTGCTTTACATATCGTATGATGGGTATAAAAAATGTGTGAGTGCCCATATTCAGGTTGGGAAAGAATAAAAAAACTGATGATGAAGGAGGCTCATTTGCTTTGCTGGTTGAAAAGAGAAGGTTTCCGTCTCCGAGCCCGCATGTCCGGCTCTTTGCGGTGTGCTATGAGTCAGAAGGGCTGAAGGTAAAGGGGCTCCTTGCCGAGCCTGCGGCGCCGGGAACATACGACGGTTTTTTATATTTGCGCGGCGGCATAAAAAATGTCGGCATGGTCCGCCCGGGAAGAATCGTTCAGTTTGCTTCCCAAGGCTTTGTCGTGTTTGCACCTTATTACAGAGGCAATCAGGGCGGCGAGGGAAATGAAGATTTTGCGGGAGAGGACAGAGAGGACGCGTTTTCCGCTTTCCGCCTGCTTCGGGATCACCCGAACGTCAGGGAAGGCCGGGTTCATATTTTCGGGTTTTCCCGAGGCGGCATCATGGGGCTTTTGACTGCGATCGAGATGGGGCATCAGGCGGCTTCGCTCGTCTCTTGGGGCGGTGTGAGTGATATGGTGCTTACTTATGAAGAGCGGAAGGATATGCGGCGGATGATGAAGCGGGTGATCGGCGGCACGCCGAAAAAGGTGCCGGATGAATACAGATGGCGTTCGCCGTTTGAAAAAGCAGACCGTATTCAAGCGCCTGTGCTGCTCATCCACGGCGAGAATGACGAAAATGTTTCGATCGAACATGCCCGGATAATTGAGGACAGGCTGAAAGAGGCGGGAAAACCGGTGGAAACCTGGTATTACAGCGGTTTTACGCATTATTTTCCGCCGCAGGAAAACAGGCGCATTGTCCGGCGTCTGGCGGAATGGATGAAGACAAGGTAAGATAACGGATTTATGATATGATAATAAAGAAAAAGAGAATGAAAGGGGATTTTCATTTTGGGAATGCCTGTTGAATTTAATACAATGATTGTGACAAAAGGCAATGAAAAACGGATAGAGGAAAATATCTTTTTATTGGAAAAAGAGGGCTACCGCGTTTATCCTCTTGATATTCCGATGGACGTGCGCAAAACAAAAAACGGCGAGAAATCCGGAACCGGCGAAGTCCAAAAGCTCGAATGGGCGAACGGCCGGACGAGCATTACATACAGACTCACTTCGCTTCATTCGACTAACTGAAAAAACAAAAGCCGAGGGCAGCAGCGCCCTTGGCTTTTTTGATTAAACGAGAGGCCCGCCGGCTTTGGCGATCGAGTCTGCATGAGAAAACTTTTTAAAGTTTTCTTTAAACTCATTGGCTAAAAACAGCGCCTTTTCGTTGTATGCTTTTTTATCGCTCCATGTGTTTTCAGGCTGAAGAACCTCATCCGGAACGCCCGGAACGTGAACGGGACTGTGCAGGCCGAAAATGCTGTCAGCCGTCATATTTGTCTGATCAAGCGTGCCGTCAATTGCGGCTTTTACCATCGCTCTTGTATACGAAAGTTTCATCCGCTCTCCGACTCCGTACCCTCCGCCGGTCCAGCCTGTGTTGACCAGGAAGACTTGAGCGCCGTGCTCGTCGATTTTATGCCCGAGCATTTCGGCATAGACGTGAGCCGGAAGCGGCAGGAAAGGTGAACCGAAGCACGTGGAGAAAGTCGTTTGCGGAGATGTCACGCCGCGCTCGGTTCCCGCGAGTTTGCTGGTGTACCCGCTTAAGAAATGATACATCGCCTGTTCCTTCGTCAGTTTGCTGATCGGAGGGAGCACCCCGAACGCGTCCGCCGTTAAAAAGACGATCGCCTGCGGATGGCCGGCAATGCTCGGCTGCACGATATTGCCGATCATCTCAATCGGATACGCGGCTCTTGTGTTTTCCGTGTAGAAGGAATTGTCGTAATCCGCCTCACCCGTTTTTTCATCAAGCACAACATTCTCAAGAACAGACCCAAAGCGGATCGCACGAAAAATCTGCGGTTCTTTTTCTTCGCTCAGGTTGATACATTTAGCATAACATCCGCCTTCAATGTTAAACACGCCGGAGTCTGACCAGCCGTGCTCGTCATCGCCGATCAGTTTCCGGTCTTCATCGGCCGAAAGCGTCGTTTTCCCTGTGCCGGAAAGACCGAAGAACAAGGCGACATCACCTTTTTCACCGACGTTGGCTGAGCAGTGCATCGGCAGAATATCTTGCTGGGGAAGAAGGAAGTTCATAATGGAGAAAATTGATTTTTTCATTTCTCCGGCGTATTCGGTGCCGCCGATTAAAATGACGCGCTTTTCGAAAGATACAATGATAAATGTTTCCGAATGCGTGCCGTCCGTCTCCGGATCCGCTTTAAAATGCGGAGCTGAGAGAATGGTAAACGGCTGTGCTTTCGGGTCCCTTTCAGCCGTCTCCGGTCTGATAAACAGCTGGCGCGCGAACAGGTTGTGCCATGCAAATTCATTTACGACTGTAATCGGCAGTCTGTATTTTTCATCCGCGCCTGCGAATCCTTCAAAAACAAACAGTTCATCTCTCTGTTTTAAGTAGCTGACGACTTTGGCGTACAGCTTTTCAAACGCCTCTTCAGAAATGGGCTGGTTCACCGCGCCCCAATCAATTTGATTTTCTGTGCTTTTTTCACGAACGATAAATTTATCTTTAGGTGATCGCCCCGTATATGCACCGGTAGTGGCACGTACGGCGCCCGTAGATGTCAGTGTGCCTTCATTTCGGGTGATCACTTTTTCGGTAAGTTTTGGCGCCGATAAATTATGATGCACATTTGGACTTGCGAGTAATGCTTGAAGATCTGCAGTTAAATCAACTAATTTCATAAAACCCTTCCTTTGCCGGTTTATTTTTATTTCGCTGAATGTGGAATTAGTATAACACATATATAAAAATAGTCTATACTGTTTATTGTTTTTTGTTTGTGTTTTTCCATTGCTTCCTGAAATAAAGGCGCGTAATCGCTTTAATTCATATTGACACTTTCCGCCCTTTTACGATAAGATATTTCATTGAGCGGATACTCTTATCCCGAGCTGGCGGAGGGACAGGCCCGATGAAGCCCAGCAACCGGTTTCTCTGTAAAAAAGCAGGTGAATACACTGTGGGAAACCAAGGTGCTAACCTGATGCAAGGTTTAATATTTCCTTGAGCGATAAGAGTGAAAGGCACACAGACCAAACCCTTTCCTCGAGTGGAAAAGGTTTTTTTATTTCATAAAATATGCCAATTAACATTCTCTGATATAGTATGACATTGTATTAAGAGGGAGCGAGTTCCGTATCATATGAGAAGGTCTTTCAAAAGATCTTTTTTCAGGAGGAAAAGTGAATGAGTAAAAACCGTCGATTATTTACATCTGAATCTGTTACCGAGGGTCATCCGGATAAAATCTGTGACCAAATTTCTGACAGCATCTTAGATGAGATTTTAAAAAAAGACCCGAACGCGCGCGTAGCCTGTGAAACATCTGTAACGACAGGCCTTGTGCTGGTAAGCGGAGAGATTACAACATCAACATACGTTGACATTCCGAAAACAGTCCGTGAAACGATTAAAGAAATCGGCTACACACGGGCAAAATACGGATTTGATGCGGAGACTTGCGCTGTTTTAACATCAATTGATGAACAGTCTGCGGATATCGCGATGGGTGTCGATCAGGCTCTTGAAGCGCGTGAAGGCACAATGAGCGATGCTGAAATCGAAGCTATCGGAGCAGGTGACCAAGGCCTGATGTTCGGTTATGCGTGTAACGAAACGAAAGAGCTTATGCCGCTTCCGATCTCTTTGGCGCATAAATTGGCCCGCCGTTTGAGCGAAGTCCGCAAAGAAGACATTCTTCCGTACCTTCGCCCTGACGGAAAAACGCAAGTTACCGTTGAATATGATGAAAACAACAAGCCGGTCCGCATCGACGCGATCGTCATCTCAACTCAGCACCATCCGGAAATTACGCTTGAGCAGATTCAGCGCAATCTGAAAGAGCATGTCATTAACCCTGTCGTGCCTGAGGAACTGATTGATGACGAAACAAAATACTTCATCAACCCTACGGGACGTTTCGTAATCGGCGGTCCTCAAGGCGATGCGGGACTTACCGGCCGTAAAATCATCGTTGACACATACGGCGGATATGCACGCCACGGCGGCGGTGCATTCTCCGGTAAGGATGCGACGAAAGTAGACCGTTCAGCGGCTTACGCTGCGAGATACGTAGCGAAAAACATCGTGGCTGCAGGACTTGCTGATTCTTGTGAAGTGCAGCTTGCATACGCAATCGGCGTGGCACAGCCTGTATCTATTTCCATCAATACATTTGATACAGGAAAAGCTTCTGAAGAGAAACTGATCGAAGTCGTACGGAATAACTTCGACCTGAGACCTGCCGGCATTATTAAAATGCTTGATTTGCGCCGTCCGATCTATAAGCAGACTGCCGCTTACGGCCACTTCGGACGTCACGATGTGGATCTTCCTTGGGAGCGTACTGACAAGGCGGATGCGCTTCGCAAAGAAGCACTAGGAGAATAATTTTATAGCCGCTTATTTAAGCGGCTTTCCCTTTTTGCAGATGCTGCCATGCTTATTTTTTACATAGCGTGAAACCAATGGCGTAACAAAGCGTCTATAAAAAGGGGGTCCAATTAGAAAATTACACTTATGGAGGCTATACTATGTGTGGATTTGTCGGTGTTTTTAATAAGCATCCATTAACTCAAACCGCAGATCAAGAAGAGCTAATCAAACAAATGAACCAAATGATCGTTCACCGCGGTCCTGACAGCGATGGGTATTATCATGATGAGCACGTCGGATTCGGCTTCAGACGGCTCAGTATTATTGACGTAGAAAACGGCGGACAGCCTTTATCATATGAAGATGAGAAATATTGGATCATTTTTAACGGCGAAATCTATAACTACATTGAATTGAGAGAAGAGCTTGAAGCGAAAGGCTACACTTTCAATACAGATTCCGATACAGAGGTGCTCCTTGCGACATACCGTCATTATAAAGAAGAAGCCGCTTCAAAGCTTCGCGGAATGTTTGCGTTTTTAATCTGGAACAAAACTGACCGTGTCATGTACGGCGCGAGAGACCCGTTCGGCATTAAACCGCTGTATTACACAACCATCGGGGACAAAGTGTATTTTGCATCTGAAAGAAAAAGTTTAATGGCCGCTCAAAACGGTATTGATCTCGATAAAGCTTCTTTACAGCAATATATGTCTTTCCAATTCGTCCCTGAACCGGGCACGCTTGATGCTGAAGTGAAAAAAGTCGAGCCGGGCAGCCAGTTTACGATCCGCCCGGAAGGCGAAATCGCGTTTAAAACGTATTTCAAAGCGAACTTTAAGCCCGTTCAGTCCGATGAAGATAAATTGGTGAAAGAAGTCAGAGACGCAATCTTTGACTCTGTCAAAGTCCACATGAGAAGTGACGTTCCTGTCGGCTCGTTTCTATCCGGCGGCATCGACTCTTCTTTTATCGTCTCAGTTGCGAAAGAATTTCACCCGAACCTTAAAACATTTTCTGTCGGCTTTGAACAGCAGGGCTTCAGTGAGGTTGACGTAGCGAAGGAAACAGCTGCGGCGCTCGGGATTGAAAATATCAGCAAAGTCATTTCTCCTGAGGAGTATATGAACGAGCTTCCGAAAATCGTTTGGCACTTTGATGACCCGCTTGCAGATCCGGCGGCGATTCCTTTGTATTTTGTCGCGAAAGAAGCGAAAAAGCATGTAACGGTTGCGTTATCCGGGGAAGGCGCGGACGAGCTGTTCGGCGGGTACAATATTTACCGCGAACCGCTGTCGCTTAAACCGTTTGAACGCATTCCGTCCGGTCTGAAAAAAATGCTTCTTCATGTGGCGTCCGTCATGCCGGAAGGAATGAGAGGAAAAAGCCTCTTAGTCCGCGGCTGCACACCGCTTGAGGACCGTTATATCGGGAATGCGAAGATTTTTGAAGAGCCTGTGAAAAAACAGCTGCTCAAACATTACAACCCTGAGCTTTCATACCGTGATGTTACGAAGCCGTACTTTACGGAAAGCCGTTCATACAGCGACATTAATAAAATGCAGTATGTCGACATTCACACGTGGATGCGCGGCGACATCCTGTTAAAGGCTGACAAAATGACGATGGCCAATTCATTGGAGCTGCGCGTGCCGTTCCTTGATAAAGTCGTGTTTGACGTGGCTTCTAAAATTCCGGATGAACTGAAAACGAAAAACGGTACGACGAAATACCTTCTGCGTAAAGCCGCTGAAGGAGTTGTGCCTGATCATGTGCTGAACCGCAAAAAACTCGGTTTCCCTGTGCCGATCCGCCACTGGCTGAAAAATGAAATGAACGAATGGGTGCGCAACATCATTCGTGAAAGTGAAACAGACGCTTATATTGAAAAGGATTATGTCCTTCAGCTTCTGGAAGATCATTGCGCCGACAGAGCGGACAACAGCCGCAAAATTTGGACCGTGCTGATCTTCATGATCTGGCACAGCATCAATGTTGAAAAAAGACTGGTGCCGGAAGAGCTGAATCACCAGCCGAAAGAAGTCATTTTCGTTTAATCCAAAAGGCTTTCGATGTTATCGAAAGCCTTTTTTTCTATTGTTTTATGTAAACCATCTATTCCGCTATGTTTTCAGTAAAGTATTACGCAATATTCAGAAAAAGGTTATAATAGGACTAATCGGGCAGATGCCGGAAAGTGCTTTCTGGCTATTTCGTCTCGGTTTGTTACTTTTCTGTCAAAATCAGGGGGGAGAGTTATGCAAAACAAAGGAAAAACGCTTCACCGCGGTTTGGAAGAGAGGCATATCTCGCTTATGTCTTTGGGCGCCGCGATAGGGGTCGGACTGTTTCTCGGGTCAGCTTCTGCCATAAAGCTTGCAGGACCGGGGATTTTAGCCGCTTACGCCTGCAGCGGGCTGGTCATGTTTTTTATTATGCGGGCATTAGGGGAAATGGCGATTCAAAAGCCTGTTGCCGGCTCATTCAGCCGCTATGCAAGAGAT
The DNA here is from genome assembly GCF_051628075.1 of Bacillus siamensis. Classification (NCBI taxonomy): domain Bacteria; kingdom Bacillati; phylum Bacillota; class Bacilli; order Caryophanales; family Bacillaceae; genus Bacillus; species Bacillus siamensis. The sequence continues at coordinate 2,861,188 of NZ_CP155579.1, read as the reverse complement.
TATCTCGGACCGCTGGCCGGTTTTTTAACAGGCTGGAATTATTGGTTTTTATGGGTCGTTACCTGTATGGCGGAAATCACCGCGGTCGGCATTTATATGGGCTACTGGTTCCCTGACGTGCCGTCATGGATCTGGGCGCTTTGTGCACTCGTCATTATGACAGCTGTCAACTTTCTGGCGGTCAAAGCGTATGGTGAACTTGAATTCTGGTTTGCGCTCATTAAAGTCTTGGCGATTCTGTCAATGATTGCGATCGGTCTGGTGATGATCGTATTCGGTCTCGGAAACGGAGGCGTCGCGCTTGGAATCAGCAATTTATGGAGCAACGGCGGCTTTTTCCCGAATGGGATTAAAGGGGTGCTGCTGTCGCTGCAAATGGTCATGTTTGCATATCTCGGAATTGAGCTGATCGGTGTCACAGCCGGTGAGGTCAAAAATCCGGAAAAATCATTGGCGCGGGCCATTGATACGGTTTTTTGGCGCATTCTCATTTTTTACGTCGGAGCTTTATTTGTCATTATGTCAATTTATCCGTGGCAGGAAATCGGTTCAGGCGGCAGTCCGTTTGTTTTGACATTTGAAAAAATCGGAATTCCCGCAGCAGCCGGAATCATTAATTTTGTCGTTTTGACGGCGGCTCTTTCTTCCTGCAACAGCGGGATCTTCAGCACGGGACGCATGCTGTTTAATCTCGCGGAGCAAAATGAAGCCCCGAAAGCCTACGGCACGGTCACAAAAGGCGGCGTGCCGGGAAAAGCGGTATTGGTTTCAGCGGGTGCGTTATGCATCGGCGTTCTGCTGAACTACGTGGTGCCGGCGAAAGTGTTTACGTGGGTGACAAGCATTGCGACGTTCGGAGCAATTTGGACATGGTCGATTATTTTGCTTTCCCAAATGAAATACCGTAAAAGTTTACAGCCGGAAGAACGGAAAAAACTGAAATATAAAATGCCTTTATACCCTTTTTCCTCATACATCTCACTGGCTTTTCTCGCATTTGTCGTTGTGCTGATGGCTTTTGATGCAGAAACCAGGGTGGCTGTCATCATCGGCCCCGTCTGGTTCGGCATTTTATTAGCAGCCTATTACGGGAAAGGCTTCCACAAAAGAAAACACATAAACCTGGAAAACGGACAGACATTCGCTGAAAAAGCGTAAAAAAAGAGCCCGCTGAAATGGGCTCTTTTTTCATAGGATCGGGTAAAAGGGGGAAGAATAAAACAAATTCCTGAACATTTTGCTACTGTTTCCTGACAATCAGCGGAACGCAAATGGTTATTACTTAAATAATATTTTGAAAAATGGTACAGTAGTAAAATGAAGCTGATCTTTTTTATTTCTCTTGCAGTGTTTTATAGTATCGGCCTTTTTCAACATATTCCGTTCTGATTCTTTCCATGTCCCGTATGTCTTCTTCTGTCAGCCGGCGGATGACCTTTGCGGGCCGGCCGAACGCAAGACAGCCGGGAGGAATGGTTTTGCCCGGAGGAACGAGACTTCCGGCGCCGATAAACGCGCCTTCTCCGATTTCCGCCCCGTCCAGAATGACGGAGCCCATACCGATTAAAGCATTCTTTCTGATGACTGCGCTGTGCAGTGTAACCTGATGGCCGATCGTGACGTCATCTTCAATAAGAAGCGGGCGGCCGGGACTTTGATGCAGACAGCTCAAGTCTTGTATGCTGACTCTTTTTCCGATCCTTGTCGGCGCAACATCCCCGCGGATGACGGCTGAGAACCAAATGCTTGATTGTTCTCCGATCACGACGTCACCCGTAATGACGGCGTTATCCGCGATAAACGCATCAGGATGTATATCCGGCGTAAATTGTTTATAAGGGTAGATTATCATGTCTCATCCTTCTTTCTTTAAATTTATGTAAGAGGTGAACTGCATGTGGACTTGGAAAGCAGACAGGCCCGTCGGTACCATTGTCATCATCCACGGGGCAAGTGAATATCACGGGCGTTATAAATGGCTCGTTGAAATGTGGAGATCTTCCGGATATAACGTGGTGATGGGCGATTTGCCGGGTCAGGGAACATCCACCCGCGCCAGAGGGCATATTCGCTCTTTCCAAGAATACATTGATGAAGTAGATATATGGATTGATCAAGCGAGAACGCTTGAAGCACCCGTTTTCCTTTTGGGCCACAGCATGGGCGGACTGATTGCGATAGAATGGTTTAAGCAGCAGAGAAATCCCCGCATTACGGCACTCATTTTATCATCACCTTGTCTCGGGCTGCAAATAAAAGTCAATAAAGTGCTTGATTTTGCGTCTAAAGGGCTGAATGTCCTCGCTCCGTCCATCAGAGTGGACTCCGGTTTATCACCTGATATGGCGACAAGGAATGCGGACATGATTGAAGCGGATCAAAACGATTCTTTATATGTCACGAAAGTATCTGTAAGATGGTACAGAGAGCTTATAAAAACGATTGATGCCGCTATGGTGCCGACCGATGCGTTTTTAAAGGTGCCGCTTTTGCTTATGCAGGGCGGTGATGACAAAATCGTCGATAAAATGAAAGTCCGCAAATGGTTTGCCGGTGTGGCTTCCCATAATAAGTCTTACCGGGAGTGGGAAGGGCTTTATCATGAAATTTTTAATGAACCGGAAAGAGAAGCTGTGTTTAAGGCGGCGAAAGCCTTTACAGATCAGTATATTTGAATTCGCTGGGGGTGCATATGTTGACAGTACCGGAACATCCTTTTAACCTTATGGCAAAAGTGTATCGGGAAATTTTTCCGCTCGTTCATCAGGAATTGAATATGTGGCGGGAAAAATCAGATTCCATTAAAAATACCGAGCTGCGGCAGCAGGCGGCCGCAAGTATCCGCGATAAATCGTTTCATTGTGAAGGCGGCGGCATTTTAGCTCTGCTGTCGGGAGAGCAAAAAGAGAAGTGCGTGCAATTTATCATTGCGTATCAGACGATCAGTGATTATCTGGACAATCTGTGCGACCGCAGCACATCGCTTGACCCGGAGGATTTCCGCATGCTTCACCTTTCCATGCGTGACGCGCTGACGGTCGGTGCAGAGGTGCAGCCGTACTATCAGTACAGAGAGGAGCAGGATGACGGCGGTTATCTTCATGAGCTGGTCAAAACATGCCAGCGGGTGCTTGGGTCAATAGAACACTACAGCCTTATTAAACCTTATCTGCTTGAACTGTGCGATTATTATTGCGATCTTCAGGTTCATAAGCATGTCGTAGAACATGAACGCGTTCCGAGGCTTAAAGCCTGGTTTGAGCAGTATCAGTCAAAGCTTCCGGAAATGGAATGGTTTGAGTTCTCGGCCTGCGCCGGTTCGACGTTAGGCATTTTCTGTCTCGTTGCTTACTCATTCCAGCCAGATTTTAACGAACATACCGCTGAGAAAATCCGCAGCAGTTATTTTCCGTACATACAAGGCCTGCACATTCTGCTCGATTATTTAATTGACCAGGAAGAGGATCTGCTTGAAGGCGATTTGAATTTCTGCACGTATTATCAGTCTCATGAAGAAATGATGCAGAGACTGAAGCATTTTATTGAAAAAGCGGATGAACATCTGCACGGCATTCCGCATGAAAACTTCCACCGGCTGATTAACAGGGGGCTGCTCGGCGTCTATTTATCCGATGACAAAGTCGCCAGCCAAAAAGAAATGGGCCGCCTCGCGCGAAAGCTGATCAGAGCAAGCGGAAAAACGTCATTTTTCTTTTATATCAACGGAAGAGCCTACCGCAAATTTCAAAAGATGGCTTGGACGAAAAGTTCATAATGGGTGAACTGCGCCTTTCGTGTGTGTATATCATGAAGGTGCGGTTTTTTTATTCTTATGTGAAGAATGAAACATTGTTTGCGCAGGCATAATATGATATTTTAATTTTATGAAAAAATTAAAATATTTAGTCATCATAGGATTAATTTCCATGACGGGCGGCTGCTCCGTCATACATGCTTCCGCCGGCTATCATCCCGTATTAATAGCGCATAGGGGCTCTTCTGCGATTGAACCGGAACATACTGCTTTATCCTATGCACGTGCCATTAAAGACAAAGCAGACTATATTGAGATAGACTTAAGGGAGACAAAGGACGGCCATCTGATTGCAATTCATGATAAAACGGTCGATCGGACAACTGATGGTAAAGGATTGACAGAGGATCTGTCTTTGGCTGAGATCAAAAAACTGAATGCCGGAAAAGGAGAAAAGATTTTAACGATTGAAGAAATCATAGAGAAATTCGGACAAACTGCCAATTACTATATTGAGACAAGAGAAAGCAACGGCAGCCTGGTGATGGAAAAGAAGCTGATTGACATATTACAAAAATATAAGCTGATTTCCAGTCATAAAGCGGTCATTGAATCCTTTAGCGAGAAGAGCTTAAAGAAAGTTCGATCTATGAATAAAAACGTCCCTCTTGTTCGGTTATTAAAAGATAAAGAGGCTGAGAACATAAATGATAAGCAGCTGCAAGCCATCAGAACATATGCTGATACAGTCGGCCTTAATGCTAAATTAACAAATGAAGCCGCCGTAAAACGTATCCACCACAATAAGATGAAGGTTCACGTCTTTTTTGATAAGGAAGATGAGCGGGCTCTGACGCCGATTATGCTGAAACAAAAAGTAGATGGGGTATTTACAAACAATCCCGCGTATACACGTAACGTGCTGCAAAAGCAGTAAATAAAAAGAAACATGCGATTTACGCTGTCTCTTTTTTTAATGGCTTCTTTTTTGCCGCAAGGTGCATTGCAAATTTGCCGATCAGCCCGATGACGAAAAATGCGGCAAACCACCAATAGTAGGTTTTCGCGAATTCAAATCCTAAATGTCTTGATAAGATGATGACGAACATGACATAGGGAACACTGGAAAATATGATGCGAAGAATATTCAAACTGCTGCTCCTCCCGGATGTTGCATTTAAACATGTACTTTTTTCCATTATTCATGGTAAGGGACTTTCGAAAAAATGTAAACACCATTCACAAAAAGAATCGGCCCTCTTATGACAGGCCGATTCTTTATTTGGCGGCAGATTTCTTTTCAATCGCTATAATAAACGGCGGATCGTTTCGCTGATTGAGAAAGCCGTAGCTCAGCACGCGGGCTTTTTCCTGATCAAGATTGCTGCAGTACTCCAGTAATGCACTTTTTTCCGTCTTGCCTTCAGGATGCCCGTGGTAGACAACGAGAACGATCAGCCCGTTTTCCTTCAGCAGCTCAAGGAGCTGTTCGATGGCAGAAATGGTTGAGCGGCCGTTTGTCGTAATGCTTTTATCGCCGCCGGGCAGATAGCCGAGATTAAACACCGCACAAGCCACATGCCCGTGCGCTTCCTTGGGCAGAGAGGCCTTGATTTGATCATGGCTCTTATGGTGAAGCGTGACGCGCGGGCTGAAGGCGGCACCGAGCCGCTCCTTCGTTTTGGCGAGTGCGTCCGCTTGAATATCAAAGGCATGAACATGTCCTGTCTCACCGACAAGGCCTGCCAGAAAATATGTATCATGTCCGTTGCCCATCGTCGCGTCGACCGTGATATCTCCTTCTTGAGCGGCTGACTTCAGCAATTCTTTACTGAAAGGGAGGATATGCATCAAGGTCATAGGGCAGTCTCCTCCCCGATTTTCCTGAAAAGCTTTCCTTGATAGCTTCCGCGTGCTTCCAGCTCTTTTTGAATGGCGCCCAGTACTTCCCACTTGTTGACGCTCCACATTGGTCCGACCATTAATTCGATCGGCCCGTCTCCCGTAATGCGGTGAACGATCATTTCCGGGGGAATGATTTCGAGCTGATCACATACAAGCTGGACATATTCTTCCTGAGAAAGAAATTCGAGCTTTCCTTTTTCATACTGCTTCACCATCGGTGTGCCTTTTAATAAATGAAGCAGGTGAATTTTGATGCCTTGAACATCCAAATCGGCAACCGCTTTGGCCGTTTCCATCATCATGTCCCTGTTTTCGAGCGGAAGCCCGTTAATGATATGGGAACAAACGCGGATGCCGTGTTTTCTCAGCTTATTGACGCCCTCAACATAGCAGTCAAAATCATGGGCGCGGTTGATCAGAAGGGCGGTCCGCTCATGTACGGTCTGCAGCCCGAGCTCAACCCACAAATATGTCCGCTCATTCAGTTCGGCTAAATATTCCACGACATCATCGGGCAGGCAGTCCGGACGGGTTGCGATAGACATGCCGACAACGCCGTCAAGCTTGAGTACGGATTCAAATTTCTCACGCAGCTCCTCTACCGGAGCATGCGTATTCGTGAAAGCTTGAAAATATGCGATATATTTGCCGTCTTTCCACTTTTCGTGCATGCGGTTTTTGATATCGTGAAATTGCGTGATTAAGTCATCGGCCCGGTTGCCGGCAAAATCGCCGGAGCCCGCAGCGCTGCAGAACGTGCAGCCGCCGTGTGCAACCGTGCCGTCCCGATTCGGACAGTCAAAACCGCCGTCAAGCGCGACTTTAAACACTTTATGTCCGAAATGCTCCCGCAGATGATAATTTAATGTATGGTACCGTTTTTCCGTATTTGAATAAGGAAAAGGGTTATTCTCGTTCAATGTTCAAAAAGCCTCCCTCACATCAGATGCATCCTAAAATTGTAGCATGAATGATGGGGGTTCACAATGTGAAAACAGATGCGGCTTTCTTTTGCTTATTATGACTGCAGACAGAATTCTCATTCCTTTAGCTGATATACGGAAAATTTGGTTCACTTTCCTGCAACCTTCGGGTGTTATTCATTTTTCATCCGCTCAAACTAAATTTGATTTCCATTCACTGAGGAGGGGTTTCGTTGGCAACAAGACAATCAGTAGATGAACATCTCCAAAGAAGCGAACAGGCGTATGAATTTGCGAATGAGCAATTTATAACCGCTTCAAAACAAGAGCATTATAATGATAATGAGTACAGTGAAGCGCAAATGATGCTTGAAAACGCGGTGAATGAATTAAACAAGCTGTCATTATCTGCGAATGATCAGCAGAGAGAACAGCTTTACCGAATGAGGCTGCAGCTGCAGACTTTGCAAAACAATATGATTTTGCAGCGTAATTTCGATTACTGACTGCGCTGTCTCAGATGGTGCAAAAAAACCCTGCCGGAATCCCGGCAGGTTTTTTTGTATTTCTTTTCAAAAAAGAATTGACAATAAGGCGGAGTGTGTTTATTGTATTATGTGTACTACTTGACGTAATACACTACAAACACTCAAAAAAATAAAAACGACATATAAATGCTGAGCAAAGGAAAGGAGAGCTTTCATGAAAAACAAAAGATCCGTAAAACAAGATGTGCCTCTTATTATCGCCGCTTCGGTTTTGGCCAGCAGTCTGTTTGTCATTCTTGTCGTCATCGGTTTTCAGTGGCAGAACATTTAAAGAAATCGAGCAGCTCGTAAAAGAAAGAAGGGAAGTAAATGATTCAAATCGACCCGAGAAGCTCAACTCCGATTTATGAGCAAATCATACAGCAATTGAAAGAGCTTTGTTTGAAAGGGATCATGAAGCCGGGGGATAAACTTCCTTCTGTCAGAGAATTGGCAACGATCATTATCGCCAATCCGAATACCGTCAGCAAAGCGTACAAGGAGCTTGAACGCGATGGCGTCATTGAAACGCTGCGGGGAAGAGGAACGTATATATCGGAGAATGCAAAAAAGACATTGGTTGAAGGGAAGATGACGATGATAAAAGAGCAATTGAAACAGCTCATCATCGATGCCCATTACGCGGGAGTTGAGCTGGAGAAGCTGCAGGAATGGATAAAGGAAATCAGCGCTGATGTGAAAGGAGGCACGGATCATGATTGAATTGCGTAATCTCTCAAAAACAATTGACGGTAAAGAAGTGCTCAAAGATATTTCACTTACTATCGGAAAAGGAGAAATTTTCGGGCTGCTAGGCCGAAACGGATCAGGGAAAACAACGCTGCTCCGGCTCATTCAGCAGATTCTCCTGCCGGATCAAGGAACGGTTTTATTTAATCAGGTGGAAATAAAGCGGCACCCAAAAGTAAAACAGAATATCATTTATATGCCTGTTGAAAATCCTTTTTATGACAAATATACATATAAACAGCTTGTTGCGATTGTAAGCAGAATCTATCCGAATTTTGATGTGACTTACGCCAATGAGCTGATGAACAGGTACAATATTCCGGAAACGAAGAAATACCGTGAACTATCAACAGGGCTGAAAAAACAGCTCGCGCTCGTCCTTGCCTTTGCTTCACGGCCGGCACTGATTCTTTTGGATGAACCGACGGACGGCATTGACGCCGTAACACGTCATGACGTGCTTCAGCTTATGGTGGACGAAGTCGCTGAACGGGAAACGAGCATCCTGATTACCTCACATCGTTTAGAAGATATTGAGCGAATGTGCAACCGGATCGGATTTTTGGAAGGCAACCAGCTGACGAATGTGATGGATTTGGATGATATGAAGGAAGAATACATGAAAATCCAAATGGCGTTTGAAGAGGATGTCAACTTGATGATCAGAGAACAAAACATACCGATTCTCGACCATGCCGGTGTATTTTATACAGTGCTGATTCCGAAAAACGATGAGAAGAAAAAGAAATTTCTGCAAGAGCTGCGGCCGAAAGTATGGAACGAACTTCCTGTGAATTTAGAAGAAGTCTTCATCGCGAAGTTTGGGGGGAACCGGAGATGGTAGACAGAGGATTGCTGTACAGAGAATGGATGCAGAATCGAACTGTTCTCGTGATGGTCGGCATTTTTTTAGCGGCAGTTAATCCGTTTGAAGTATTAAATACCTATCTGGTCTACCAAGGCTGTCTGGATACCCACGGAGCATATTGTAAGTTTTATGTGAATTCTTTGGATAGCAGAATGCTGAGCTTGAACTGGGCGCCCGCTGTGATTTTGGCAGTTTGCTTATTCGGACTGGAGCGTACGAAAGGAACGATTGATGCGCTGTTCAGTCTGCCTTATTCCCGCGCTCAGGTGTTTCACACCAAATTTTGGCTCGGAGCGGCGGTCATTGCCGGATTCCAAGTCATCGGCTACGGGCTGGCTGAGCTGCTCATTCTTCTGTTAAAGCCTGAGCGCGTATATTTCTTCCATCATTACAGCGTCGGTGAGATCATTGTGAGTATTTTGGCTTTTGCATTGGTCGCGAGTGCAGGCTGCTTAACGGGCAATACGTTCGCCCAGCTGTTAACGGCGTTTACTGTGTCGATAGCGCCTTACCTGATTATTTCGTTGCCGCTGACAAATGCGGAAGTCATCTTCGGGGTCGGCATGCATGAGCTGATGCCGTCAGTCAATGCTTACCTAAACGATTCGTTTCAATATCTGATTCCGATCATGTATGTTAATACGGATTGGGTATCTGCCAGCAAGTATATATTACTCATCCCGGCATTGATGAGCATTGTATTTTATGCCATTGGGTACTTTTGCTATGTCAGACAGCCGGCGGAACGGAACGGCCGTTTTTTCCTCTGGAGACAGCTTGACCGCCCCGTTCAGATTGTAGTGATCATTATCGCCGTTCTCGGTTTTGGTCTGTCTGGGTATTCGACGGGCCATACAATGACAGGATATGTAGTCGGGATGCTTGTCGGAGGAGCGGTTGGGTTTTTGGTCAGTTATTTTGTAATTTATAAAAAAACGAAGCATGTGTAAGAAAGGAGAACCGGAATGATACCGCGGGGACTATTGTACACGGAATGGAAGAAAAATCAGTGGCTGTTTTTGTTGAGCGGTATTTTTTTAATAGCGGCAAACCCTTTTATGGTTTATAACAACTACTCAACATATCAAGGATGTTTGAATAACCAAGTACTTCAAGATTGTGAATTTACGTTGAGTTATACGAATGGGTCGCTTCTTTCTTTCAGCTGGGTTGTGAGTGTCATCGTTGCTGCCTGCTTATTGGGTTTGGAACGGACCAAAGGAACGATGGATGCACTGTTAAGCATGCCTTACAGCAGAAGTCAAATTTACCAGACTAAATTCTGGCTTGGCACGGCAGTCATTGTTGTTCCTCAGGCGATAGGCTACGGAGCGGCGTCATTGCTCATATCTTTGCTGAAACCGAGCCATACGAACGATTTTGATCATGTTTCAATCGGAGTGATTGTGATCAGTTTTATGGCTTTCGCCCTGTTAATGGCAGCCGGCGCATTAACGGGACATATATTCGCCCAGCTGTTAACGGCGTTTACAGTAACGGTTCTGCCCTTTTTACTCATCGGTCTGCCGGCCGCGAATCTGGAGGTTGTTTTCGATATTAGTGTGGGAAATCAATTCTCTTTCATCAGCAGCTATATCGAATCTCGTCTTTTTGTATTTATAACTCCTATTGGATATGTGTTTAACGACTGGATCAGAGAAAGAGATTTAGTCTTAATAATTCCGGCAGTGATGAGCCTCGTCTTTTATCTGATCGGTTATGTCAGCTTTCTGAAACATCCGAATGAACGGAACGGCAGATTCTTTCTTTGGAGAAAATTGGACCGCCCGGTGCAGATTTTGGTGATTGTGTTTGCCGTTATGGGGTTTGGATTATTCGGATATGGAGTCACAAACACGATGTTCGGCTATTTAGCCGGCATGTTCTTCGGCGCGGTTATCGGGTTTTTTATCACTTATTTTACGGTTTACAGGAAAACAAAGCATATGTAGATTCGTTTGCAAATGAGAAGTTTGGGGGAAGGCAAGGTGCCGATTAACGGTTTGCTTTATAAAGAATGGAAGCAGCGGCAGACGCTGCTGCTGCTTACAGCGGGGTTCTTATCTATATTAGGCCCTTTGGCAATTATAAATGAGTATTTTCACTATAAAGATTGTTTGGGTGCGCTTCATCAATATTCAGGTTCAGTTTGTACATTCAGCATGAATTACAGCAATCAGAATTTGATTGGGCTGCACTTCATTCCTCCGGTTATATTGGGGCTTTTTCTGACAAGAGCGGGACGGGCTGAAAACATGTTCACATTGAGTCTGCCGTATTCGAGAAGCCGGATATTCCATACTAAGTTTTTGTTGGGAGCATCCGTGTTAGCCGGCTCGCAGCTTGTTTCTTACGGATTATCTGACATATTGTTTCTTGCGCTTAAACCTGACGCTGTAGATCATTTTCACTCATTCAGCGCCGGGATGCTGGTCATCAGCTTGATGATTTATGCATTAGTGACAGCCGCCGGCACGATAACAGGCAATTTAGCAGCACAGCTGATCACAGCGTTCATGGTCTCCGTTTTTCCGATCGTTGTCTTGATCATTTACCTGTTAAATGCTGAGTTCCTTTTTGGCAGCCAGTCTGTGCAGAATATTGATTTTCCTTGGAGCGGATTTCTGATCTATTTCATGCCTGCCGCTTACATCCATACACCATGGATGTATTACACGAAACATGCCTTGCTTATATCTGCCTTAATGGGATTTTGTTTCTATCTTTTCGGCTATGTGAATTTCCTGAAAATGCCGAGTGAGCGAAGCGGACATTTTATCTTAAACAAACATACAGAACGCATGATCCAAGGGCTGGTCATGGCGCTTAGTATGCTGGGAAGTGCGGGTGTATGCGGATATGCTTATAACGGTAACGGTTCATATACCGGTTACATATTCGGCATGCTGATCGGCGCGGTGATCGGGTTTTTCATCAGTTATTACTTCATCTATAAAAAAACGAAACAAATATAAAGGGGAGTGGTGTACGTGATAGAGGTACAGCATATCGATCATTCATTTAAAATCGGCAGGAAAGGCAGAGAGAGTCAGGTTCCGGTGCTGAAAGACGTCTCTTTGACGGTTGAAAAAGGGGAAATCGCCTGTATCGTCGGGCGAAGCGGTTCCGGAAAATCGACGCTTCTGAATTTAATTTCCGGCTACATAGCGCCGACGAAGGGGCGTATCGTCATTAACGGCACTGATGTGACGGGCTTCAGTGAAAAGGAGTGGGCTCAGTTCCGCCTCGGGCATTTCGGCTTTATTTTTCAAAGCTTCCAGCTCATTCCGAGTCTGACAACCTATGAAAATGTTGAAATGCCGCTTGCCCTAAAAGGAGTTAAACCGTCTGAACGGAAGCAGAAAGTCGCGGACATGCTGAAACGGGTCGGGCTTGAGAATCATGCGAATCATTATCCGAATGAGCTGTCAGGCGGCCAGCAGCAGCGTGTCAGCATCGCAAGAGCGCTGATTTTAAATCCGTCGATCATTTTAGCAGATGAGCCGACGGGAAGCCTTGATTCGGAAACGGAGCTTGAGGTGCTTGCATTAATTCAGCAGTTGAACCGGGAGCGCGGGATTACTTTTGTCATCATCACGCATGACGATGAAGTCGCTTCGATTGCGCACTCAAAATTCCAGCTGCATGACGGCGTATTAAAAGGGGGCGTTACTGTTGAGATTTAAGGATCAGGTTCACTTTATCAGAAGAAATATGAAGAAAAACCGCCTGCGTGTTTTCATGACTGTGCTTGCAACAACGATGGCATGTGCATTTTTGGTTGTGCTGGCCTCCGTCGGATTCGGCATACAAAAAACGATAACAGACATAACTATGAGCCAGCAGATCGTAACGGAAATAAGAGTGCTCGGCCAAGAGAACGGAAAAGCCGTGAAGAAATCAGACTTGGAAAAATATAAGAATGTCAAGTCTGTCGTTGAAAGAACCGAAGTATATGAACCGAATAAAGCGTCATTGGATAACAGGACAAACGAAGGTTCAACGGTCGTGTTAACGAACATGAAAGATGAAGTAAAAGCCAATATGGAGCTTGATCAGGGAAGAGTAGCCAAATCAGAAAATGAAATTGTGGTCGGTTATGATTTCGCGAAAAACCTATGGACGAAAAAAGAAGCTGAGGCTTACAACAAGGACTTAAAGGATCATCAAGACGATGTCTCGGATGTGAAAAAGCCAAAAGGCTATACGAAGGATCTGCTGAATAAAACCATACAGCTGAGCATTTCTAAAACGAACAATGATAGCGGAAAAACGGAAGGAACCAAAACATACGACTTTAAAATTGTCGGGATTACAAAAAAACCGTCCCAAGATTGGATGGAGGACACAAATATTTTTATCAGTGATCAATTCAAAAAGGATTTTTCGAAATTCTTAGATTTTAAAGGCGGAAATGCTGAAAAAAGCATAAAAGTCTACGCTGACAAATTTGACAATGTTGAACAGTTAACAAATGATTTGAGTGATGACGGTTATCAAGTCATGTCCGTCACAACCGAGCTGCAAGGCGTCAACACGTTTTTCCTCGTCTTTAAAATCGGTCTGATCTTTGTCGGCTTTATCGCCGTCGTCATTTCTGCCATCGGTATTTTCAATACGATGACGATGGCGGTTACGGAAAGAACGCAGGAAATCGGGATTATGAAAGCGATCGGCGCAAGCCCGTCCATCATCCGCAGAATGTTCCTGATGGAAAGCGCCTATATCGGGATACTAGGTTCTGTCATTGGTATTATCATTTCTTACGGAGTGAGTTTTGCCGTCAATCTGGCTGTGCCGGTTATCTTGAAAGCGGTAGGGGGAAATACCGGAGCTGAAGATCTTCATTATACCTTCTCTTATATTCCGCTCAGCCTCGTGGTGATCGCAGTGGTCATTTGTGCGGGGGTCGCGGTGATCTCCGGTATGAATCCGGCACGGAAAGCGACAAAAACCAACGTTCTGACCGCATTAAGAAGAGAATTGTAAAGAGAAAAAACCGGCTGTACGCAACAGCCGGTTTTTCATCTATTAATCAGAAAAGGGTGAATACAAATGTTTCACATTTTGTTAATAGAAGATGATAACACTTTGTTTCACGAGATGAAAGAAAGATTAACGGGCTGGTCATTTGCGGTGCACGGAATAAAGGATTTCAGCCGGGTCATTCAGGAGTTTTCACAAATCAAGCCTGATTTGGTAATCATTGATGTACAGCTGCCGAAATTTGACGGCTTTCACTGGTGCAGAATGATACGCTCTCAATCAAACGTACCGATTCTGTTTTTGTCCTCGCGTGACCATCCGGCAGATATGGTCATGTCGATGCAGCTCGGGGCGGATGATTTTATACAGAAGCCTTTTCACTTTGATGTGTTAATCGCGAAAATCCAGGCGGTATTCCGCCGCGTGCACCAATACGGCACAGAACCGGTGCTGATGAAAAGATGGTGCGGGGCGGTCATTGACACAGAAACCGGCACAGTCAGCCATAAAAACGGTTCGGTCGAACTGACCAAAAACGAAATGCTGATTTTAAAGCTGCTGGCCGAGCAGAAAAATAAAATCGTCAGCCGCGAAGAACTCATCAGAAGCCTATGGAACGATGAACGTTTCGTCAGCGATAACACGCTGACGGTGAATGTCAACCGGCTGCGGAAAAAGCTCGATCATTTAGGTATCGGGAAAATGATTGAGACCAAAGTGGGACAGGGGTATATCGCGAAGGAGGAAGACGGTCTTTATGATTAAATCATTTCTGCTCGAAAGAAAAAGCTGGATCGCGATGTTTCTTTTTCAGCAGGCCGTACTCCTTTTCGCGGCATATATTGATCCGTCCATTCCATTTTTATCGGCGCTGTATTTTATTTATTTGTCACTTCTCGCCTTTCTCGTTTTTCTCTTGTTCCGCTATCGGAAAGAGACCGCTTTTTATAAAAGCTTAAAAGATTGGGACGCTGATTTAGATATTTCCGGTCTAAAAGCGCCCGACAGTCCGTTTGAGTTGATCATTGAAGAAAGCATTGAAGAACAGACAGAGCGATTAAGAAATAGCTCACTTCATATGCAGGCGGCGTCAGAGCATGAGAAGGATGAGCTGATGTCGTGGATTCACGAAGTCAAAACACCGCTGACAGCGATGCATCTCATGATCGAGCGCCTTGATGAACAGCCGCTGAAAGCCCCTTTGCATTATGAATGGCTGCGGATTCACCATCTCCTCGACCAGCAGCTTCATCAGAAACGATTGTCCTTTATCGAAAATGATTTATCGTTCCAGCGCATTCAGCTCCGCCCGCTCGTTTTCAAAGAAATTAAAAATCTGCAATCATGGTGTATACAAAAAGGAATCGGGTTTGACATACAGCTTGAGGCACAGGACGTTCTCAGTGACGGAAAATGGCTTTCTTTCATCATCAGACAGCTGTTAAGCAATGCCGTCAAATACAGCGAAGCGGATGATATAACCGTAAAAAGCTATGAACTAAACGGCCGGGTGCATGTGGATATCAAAGACCGCGGCATCGGCATCAAGCCTAAAGATCTTCCGCGCATTTTTGAAAAGGGGTTTACCTCCACGCGGATGAGCCGTGATCACGCGTCAACGGGAATGGGCCTGTATTTGGCTCGAAAAGCTGCGGCTCCGCTTCACATCCAGATCAGCGTGCGATCAGAGCCGAAACGAGGCACGGTTTTTATCTTGGTATTTCCGAAACAAAACGACGCCGTCAGCATGTTCAGCGTGTGACAAAAGTGTCACATGCTTTTCTCTTTTGTTCGCTTAATCAAACGAAAAAAACGGCTTTTGTTTTTAAAATGAAGATAACCAATGTAAAAGGAGAATCGTAACGTAATGATCTTAGAAGCAGGCAATATTCGAAAAAACTACGGAAATAAGCTGAATAAGCAGGAGGTGCTGAAAGGAATTGATCTTCAGATCCAAAAAGGGGAATTCGTCAGCATTATGGGCCCGTCAGGATCAGGGAAAACCACTCTTTTGAATGTGCTTTCTTCCATTGATAAAGTGAGCGCGGGCACGATCAGACTGAATGAGACGGAGATCACATCCATGAAAGAAAAACAGCTTGCCGAATTCAGAAAACGGCACCTCGGTTTTATCTTTCAGGATTATAATTTATTGGATACGCTGACCGTGAAAGAAAACATACTCCTGCCGTTATCCATTACGAAAATGCCTAAAAAAGAGGCGGACCGGCGTTTTGCCGAGACGGCAGAGGAGCTTGGCATCTATGAGTTGAGAGATAAGTATCCGAGTGAAATTTCCGGCGGACAAAAACAGCGGACGTCTGCCGCGAGAGCTGTTATTCACGAGCCGGGGATTATTTTTGCTGATGAGCCGACGGGAGCGCTTGATTCTAAAGCCGCTTCGGATTTGCTGAATAAACTCAGCCGTTTGAATCAGAAGCGCCGCGCCACCATTGTGATGGTGACGCATGATCCGGTTGCCGCCAGTTATTCCGGACGTGTGGTTTTCATTAAAGACGGCCGCGTGTATACACAGCTGAATAAAGGCGGCCAGGACAGACCGGACTTTTTTCAGGATATTATGAAAACGCAAGGTGTATTGGGCGGAGTTCAGGCATGAGCATTCATCATTTGATCTTCCAGAACCTGAAAAAGAATATGAAAAACTATTACCTTTACGTGTTTGCGCTGGTGTTCAGCGCCGCCCTTTATTTCGCGTTTGTCACGATGCAATACGATCCGGCGCTTGATGAAATGAAAAGCTCCATAAAAGGAGCGGCGGCAATTCGGGCCGCCTCTATTCTGCTTGTGGCGATCGTGTCGGTATTTCTTTTATACGCCAACACCATTTTTATCAAACGCCGCGGCCGGGAAATCGGCTTATTCCGATTAATCGGCATGACGAAAATGCACATTTTCCGCATACTCAGCACAGAAAACTTCATTTTGTATTTCGGATCGATATGGATCGGTATTTTTGCCGGCTTTTCTCTCTCGAAATTATGTATGATGATGCTGTTTCATACAGTCGGTGTGAAAGCCTCTGTCTCACTGTTTTTTTCAAGCAAGGCGCTCGTTCAGACGTTAATTGTGTTCGGGGCCATTTATGTGCTGATTATGATGATGAATTACTTATTTATTAAACGGCAAAGCATTTTGTCTTTATTTAAAACCGCGTCATCGTCAGAAAGCGGCATAAGGCGGCTCTCTTGGGTGCAGATGACAATCGGCGTCATCGGTATCGCGGCCATTATCGCCGGCTATGCCGTGTCCGCAGATTTATTCGGAGGCCATTTTACAACCATGAATGAACTGTTTTCGGCAATGGTGTTTATTCTTGGATCGGTCATTATCGGAACGTATCTGTTTTTTAAAGGTTCAGTCAGTTTTTTGGCAAACCTCATCCGGAAATCAAAAGGCGGGTATCTGAATGTCAGTGAAGTGCTGTCTTTGTCATCCATTATGTTCCGGATGAAGTCTAACGCCGTCCTGCTGACAATTATTACGACGCTGTCGGCGCTGTCCATCGGTTTGCTGTCTTTAAGCTATATATCGTACTACTCCGCGGAAAAATCGGCTGAGCAAAATACAGCGGCGGACTTTGCGTTTGATAACCAAAAGGAGGCAGACTCATTTACCGCCTTATTGAAGAAGAACGGTATTGAATATCAAGTGAAAACAATCAAGACCATTCAAGCCGGTGTCAATGTGAAGAACATCGTAAACGGCGATATGAAAAGCTTCGCACAGGACCCGTCCAGCTTGGCGCTGCCGGTTGTCAGCGAGAAAGACGCAGAAGGCGTGTCACTCTCCGACGGAGAAGCCGTGTTTACCGGATATAATGATATGATGAAAAGATTTCTCGACTTGAAAACGTCGGGTTCCATTGATATAAACGGCAAAACGGATAAAATACCGCTGGCGTATAAGGGCTTGAAGAACGACTTCATCCTGTCATATCCATTTACAAGCGGAGGGCTGCCGACCGTGATCGTCACACAGCATGTATTTGACAGGATCGAGAAAGATATCGACCCGTCCATTCAGGGAAAATCAAATCGGTTTTTCGGCATTACACTCAAACATGAAGAGGACGTCCAAAAAGCTGATGACCTGTTTCAGGCACAGCATTATTCAGACGGCGCCCTTTCACAGTTTGAAACGGCTGACACCCAAAAGAAAAATATGGGGCTGATCATGTTTATTGTCGGATTTTTAGGCTTAACTTTTCTGATCACCTCGGGCTGTATCCTTTATTTTAAACAAATGGGCGAGTGTGAGGATGAGAAGGCTGATTACACGATATTGCGGAAGCTCGGCTTCACAACGGGAGATCTGCTGAAAGGCATCCGCCGGAAGCAGGCGTATCATTTCGGCATTCCGCTCGTTCTCGGGCTGTTCCACAGCTATTTTGCCGTTCAGTCAGGATGGTTTTTGTTCGGAACGGAAGTATGGACGCCGATGATCATCGTCATGGCGCTGTACACGCTGCTGTACTCCATCTTCGGCATGCTGTCGGTGCTTTATTATAAAAAGGTCATTCGGTCCGCATTGTAAAACAAGTTGAGGAGCCCCGCACAGCGGGGCTTTTTTTTGCATGAATAGAAAAAAGCGATTTTTAAAAGAATAGACATACGTCATTTTTTCGCACGGGGGAGCCTTATGCAGAAGTATTTTCAATTGAAATCTGAAACAGGGGCTTTTCATCTTTTTTCCAAGGAACACATTTTCACGCTGCTGATCATCGGATTGCTGGGGGCGGGCGTGATCGTATTTCGGAAAAAGCTCCATCACGGCCGGCCGAATCGCGTTTTCCGATATGTGCTGTTCATTCTTCTAGCCGTGTCGCAGATCAGCTATCATATATGGCTGCTTAGCCAACATGTCTGGTCGCTGAAAACATCTCTGCCGCTGCAGCTGAGCGACCTTTCCGTCTATTTGGCGATGCTGATGGTCATGACAAAAAGCAAAAAGCTGTTCGCCTTTCTCTATTTTGCCGGCTTGGGCAGCGCCATACAAGCGATGGCCACACCTGATTTAGGGGCGTATTCTTTCCCTCATTTTCGGTACATCGTATTTTTCATCTCGCACGGCTGTGTGTTTCTAGCCTGTCTGTTTATGGCCGGAGCGGAAAAGTACAGACCGTCGGTGCGTGCGCTCTGGGTGTCATTGCTGATCGTAAATCTGTACGGGGCGTGTGTCTTTTTGATTGACCGTGTGCTGAATGCAAACTACCTCTATTTAATGAAAAAACCGAAGACCGCTTCGCTTCTAAATGTTCTCGGCCCTTGGCCGTGGTATCTTCTTTCAATGGAAGCGGCGGTTGTGCTGAGCTTTTTCATTCTGTATATTCCGTTTTGGCTTCTGAGGAAAAGAGCATAAAGCCCGCTTATGTTTGTGAAGCCGATCATTTGTAATTTTTTCAACATTCCGGCATTATTTTTTTCAGATTCTGATGTTGTAAAAAGGCGTCCGCGGCGATAAAATGAATCTGCTATGATAACGTGATCGATACGGAGCTGCAGCTTGCGGTTTCCGTTTTTTCATGGGGTTTTTTATAGAGAAAGGGGGATCGGTATGCCGCGCGCTTTGAAGATATTAATTATCGGAATGTTTATCAATGTGACGGGCGCATCTTTTTTGTGGCCGCTGAATACGATCTATATTCATAATCATTTAGGAAAATCGCTGACTGTCGCGGGGATTGTGCTGATGCTGAATTCCGGAGCCAGTGTGGCGGGGAATTTATGCGGCGGATTTTTGTTTGATAAAATCGGCGGATTCAAATCCATTATGCTGGGCATTATCATCACCTTGGCAAGTCTTCTCGGACTCGTTCTGTTTCACCAGTGGCCCGTTTATATTTGGCTGCTCATCGTTGTCGGGTTCGGTTCCGGCATCGTGTTTCCGGCCAGCTACGCCATGGCGGGAGCAGTCTGGAAAGAGGGCGGACGGAAAGCTTTTAATGCAATTTATGTAGCTCAGAACGCAGGTGTCGCGGTCGGTTCAGCACTCGGCGGAATGGTTGCGGCGTACTCGTTTACGTACGTGTTTTTAGCCAATGCTTTGCTGTATGTGCTGTTTTTCCTTATCGTATTTTTCGGGTTTCGAAATATTAAAACCGGAAATGCGGGCCAGGTCTCTGTACTGGACTACGAGCCTGTCAGCAGCAGAACGAAATTTACGGCGCTTCTTATACTGAGCGGCGGGTATGTTCTCGGGTGGATTGCCTATTCGCAGTGGTCCACAACCATTGCGTCACATACTCAAAGCATCGGTATGCCGCTTTCATTATACAGTGTGCTCTGGACCGTAAACGGAATCCTGATTGTCGCCGGACAGCCGCTTATAGGTGCTGTTCTGAAAAAATGGTCCGGTGCGTTAAAAACGCAGATGGTCATCGGCTTTTGTATTTTTATCGTCTCGTTCGGCGTGCTCCTTGGCGCCAAGCACTTTCCGATGTACCTTACCGCGATGGTGATTTTAACAATCGGAGAAATGCTTGTCTGGCCTGCCGTGCCTACTATTGCCGATCAGCTTGCGCCTAAGGGGAAAGAAGGGTTTTACCAAGGGTTCGTCAACAGTGCGGCGACGGGCGGCAGAATGATCGGGCCGCTCCTTGGCGGCGTGCTGGTTGATCAATACGGCATGAGCGTGCTGCTCTTGATCCTGATGGCGCTTCTTGTCGTCAGCATCCTAGCGACGGTGCTGTATGACAAACGTCTGAAAACCGTTAATAAACAAAACGTCCAAGTGCGTTAACGACATGAAAAATCCCGCTGTTTCGGCGGGATTTTTTGTTTATAAGACCGGAAGCACGTTGACCGCGTCCTTAACATTTAAATACGTCTTTAATGAAGTAAAGCTTGCATCAAGCTGATTCATTCTCATGGCGAGGGAAGGCTTGATCCCGGTGATGATCAATTCTGTGCCGATTAAATTAAGCAGATGATGCAATTTGAAAATCCGGTCTGCGGTCTGTTCGTTTACCTCAGCCAAACCTGATAAGTCTATAATTAAGTAATCATCTTTAGATGCGGTTAATATGTCTGTCAAAGTTGTCACGATGGAATCAAATCGTTCTTCTGTTAAATTCCCCACTAACGGCATGGCGGAGATCCCGTTTCGAATCGGAACGATCGGCGTTGACAGCGTCGCAATTTCTCCGAGGGAATCCTCAAGAAGCTTTTCGTACTCTTTCTGCTCTGTGATGTCTTTTTGAAAACCGACAAAATAGAGCTTGTCTTCAACATAAAGAGGATCAATATTGAGTTCATTCCAAAACGGGGTGCCGTCTTTTTTGACATTTTTCAGCCGCACCGTGATCTTTTCTTTATGTTTTAGGCCTTTTCTTATTTTCGCGACTTGTTTTCGGTCGGTTTCTTTTCCTTGCAGAAATCTGCAGTTCTTACCTAATATCTCTTCGGAAGAATAGCCTGTCATATCCATAAATCCCTGATTCGTATAAATGATGGGATTGTCCTCAAGAGAGGGGTCTGTAATCACCACGCCGATGCGTGCGTGATCAAGCGCCTTTTTGATAAGCTCCAGCTGCTCCAGTTTTCCGAGTACATTTGAGTCAGCCATATAAAACCCCCTTTTGGCCGTAAAGCTGTGCACTTTTTTCAGCCATTGTTTCTCCCCTTTTTAAATGAATCTACAGTAACCGTAGCATAACACATGTTCTGTTTCAAGCAGCCGCAGTTTGCAATTTGTCATTCGGGCTTGTCTTCATATACACTGAATATATAAGGGGAAGGCACATCATTGCTAAGTAAGTGACTAGGTCATTGTCACTGGGTGAAAAATGAATCTAATGCATCAAGCTTACCGATCATGTGTTCACATATAATGGAAGAAACAAGCTTTTTACTTTCCTGCTCATTCGCCGGTATGTAGATATCGAAAATCATCGTATTCGTAAGGGGGCTGGATGGCCTGAAGTCGCTTTACTAAATAAGGGCTTTAGGAAGGTGATGAAGATGCTGCATCAGGTAATTATTGCTTGTGTAATTGGAGGAATCATGGGGGTTCTCGGTCATGTGAAAAAGAGAGGCAGGCTGGAGAAACCCAGAATGACAAAGCGGTTTATCTATCTCGGTTTTTTGGAAGATGGTTTTATCGGAATGGCTGCTTCCATCTTACTTGTCTTATCCGCTAACCCCGATTCAGGAATTCAACTCGTCATCTTATCCATAATCGCAGGCTACGGCGGAGAAGCTGTTCTCAGGAGCTTTGATTTTGTCAGGGAGCAAAACAGTGATTCGGCCGAAGCAAAACCACACCAGCAAAAAAATCCTCCATCAAAATAATATCCCCGCTCATGACCCGTTCTGGGTACATTCCCATTGTATACAAACCTGCTTGCACTTATGAACAGAATTCTATAAAATACAGGTAAGATTACGGTAGCGATAAGAACAGTGAAGAGGAGCAGTAAGAAGCAGATTTTGCAGTCAGAGAGTTGACGGCCGGTGCAAGTCAATCAAGTCTGTTTCCGAACTCGCCTCAGAGTTGCAGCGGCAAAACCGCTGACGCATAACTGCGTTAAAAGTATCAAGTGAGTGCGGCTTAAAACCGCGCTAACGAGGGTGGTACCGCGGGAAACAAAAATCTCTCGTCCCTTTTTGGGATGAGGGAGTTTTTTTTAGTTTTAGAATAATCTGAATATCATCTTCCTTATCCCGTCAATACTTGGACTACATACGCCGTATTCAATCAGAAGGAGGTTTTTGCGTTGAGTTTTCAGCACGAAAAAATAGAAAAGAAATGGCAGAATTACTGGTTGGAGCATAAAACGTTCGCCGTCAGCGAAGAGAGTGACAAGCCGAAGTTTTACGCGCTTGACATGTTCCCGTATCCTTCAGGAGCCGGCCTTCATGTCGGGCATCCGGAAGGCTATACGGCAACCGACATTCTTTCACGCATGAGACGCATGCAAGGGTACAACGTGCTTCATCCGATGGGATGGGACGCGTTCGGGCTTCCCGCCGAGCAATACGCGCTTGACACGGGGAATGATCCGGCTGAGTTTACGAAACACAATATCGATAATTTCCGCCGCCAGATCCAATCGCTCGGTTTTTCATATGATTGGGATCGTGAAATCAATACGACTGATCCCGACTACTACAAGTGGACGCAGTGGATCTTCACCAAGCTGTATGAAAAAGGTCTCGCTTATGTAGACGAAGTGCCGGTCAACTGGTGCCCAGCACTCGGAACGGTGCTTGCGAACGAAGAAGTCATTGACGGCAAAAGCGAGCGGGGCGGCCATCCGGTTGAACGCCGCCCGATGAGACAATGGATGCTGAAAATCACTGCTTATGCGGACAGGCTTCTTGAAGATTTAGAAGAGCTTGACTGGCCTGAAAGCATTAAAGACATGCAGCGCAACTGGATCGGACGCTCAGAAGGCGCAAACGTCCATTTCGCGATCGACGGCACTGACGACACATTCACGGTGTTTACGACAAGACCGGACACGCTGTTCGGCGCGGCTTATGCCGTGCTGGCTCCAGAGCATGAGCTTGTGGAGGCCATCACGACGGCTGAACAAAAAGAAGCGGTAGACGCTTATATTAAAGAAGTTCAGGCGAAAAGTGACCTGGAACGGACGGATCTTGCGAAAACAAAAACGGGCGTCTTCACGGGCGCATATGCGGTAAACCCGGCAAACGGGGAAAAGCTGCCGATCTGGATAGCTGATTATGTCCTCGCTTCTTACGGAACGGGTGCTGTAATGGCCGTGCCGGCGCATGATGAACGCGATTTTGAATTCGCCAAAGTGTTCAGCCTGCCTGTCAAAGAAGTCGTAAAAGGCGGAAACACGGAAGAGGAAGCGTACACGGGAGACGGAGAACATATCAATTCCGGCTTTCTGAACGGACTGAATCAAGCGGAAGCGATTGAAAAAATGATCGCCTGGCTTGAAGAAACGAAAAACGGTGAGAAAAAAGTGACATACCGTCTGCGTGATTGGCTGTTCAGCCGCCAGCGCTATTGGGGCGAGCCGATTCCGGTCATTCATTGGGAAGACGGCACTTCAACAGCCGTTCCGGCAGAAGAGCTGCCGCTGATTCTGCCGAAAACCGATGAGATCAAACCGAGCGGAACAGGTGAATCACCGCTTGCCAACATTAAAGAGTGGGTAGAGGTCACTGATCCTGAAACGGGCAGAAAAGGCAGAAGAGAAACGAATACGATGCCGCAATGGGCGGGAAGCTGCTGGTATTTTCTTCGCTTTATCGACCCGAAAAATCCGGATCAGCTCGCTTCACCTGAGAAACTGGATAAATGGCTGCCTGTCGATATTTACATCGGAGGAGCGGAGCATGCCGTGCTTCACCTTCTGTACGCGCGTTTCTGGCATAAATTCCTCTATGATATCGGTGTCGTACCGACGAAAGAACCGTTCCAAAAGCTGTATAACCAAGGAATGATTCTCGGGGAAAATAATGAAAAAATGAGTAAATCCCGCGGAAACGTCGTTAATCCGGATGAAATTGTGGCGTCTCACGGAGCAGATACGCTCCGCCTGTACGAAATGTTTATGGGGCCGCTTGACGCCTCTATCGCCTGGTCTGAATCAGGTCTTGACGGAGCGCGCCGCTTCCTTGACCGTGTATGGCGTTTGTTTATCGAGGAAAACGGCGAGCTGACGGGCAAAGTGACAGAAGGCGCGGGCGAAACTCTTGAGCGCGTCTATCATGAAACGGTTATGAAAGTGACAGAAAACTTCGAAGCGCTTCGCTTTAATACGGGCATCTCTCAGCTGATGGTCTTCATTAATGAAGCCTACAAAGCGAATGAACTTCCGAGAGAATATGTCGAAGGCTTTGTGAAGCTGCTTTCTCCTGTTGCGCCGCATTTGGCGGAAGAACTGTGGGAAAAACTCGGCCACGAAGGTTCAATTGCATACGAAGCCTGGCCTGCTTATGACGAATCAAAACTGGTGGATGATGAAGTGGAAATCGTCGTCCAGCTGAACGGAAAAGTAAAAGCGAAATTAATGGTTCCGGCTGATGCTGATAAAGCAGCATTAGAACAGCTCGCACAAGCTGACGAAAAAGTAAAAGAGCAGCTTGAAGGAAAAACGATCCGAAAAATCATTGCCGTACCGGGCAAGCTTGTCAATATCGTGGCAAACTGACCGGACGAAGCCCCTCTCCTACTGAGAGGGGCTTTTTTATCAGGCCTCTATCATAGAAATTGCACCGCGGGCTTTGGTATACTTACACCATAAAGATGAATGGGAGTGTCACAAATTGAAAATAAATGAAATCAGCACAGCCGCACTTGAAGAAAAATTAAAAGCGGGAGAAGAGCTGTATCTGATTGATGTCAGAGAAGATGAAGAAGTAGCCGAAGGAATGATTCCGCAGGCTGTTCATATCCGCATGGGGGACATCCCAGAAAAGATGGATGCGTTAGACAAGGAAAAGGAATATGTATTTATCTGCCGTTCCGGAAAAAGAAGCATGAACGTTTGTATGTATTTACATGAGCAGGGCTTCCGTACGGTTAATGTTGAAGGCGGAATGCTGGAATGGGAAGGCGAAACAAAGCCGAAGAAATAACGTTGTGAAGTGAAAGAAGAAAAGGGATGCACGTCTTTTCTTCTTTTTTTATAGAAAAAACGGGAGGCGATCAGGTGAAACCGGTCATACGCGCTATGAAAGCAAGTGATATCAAACAGGTCCGGCAAATCGCGGAACGAAGCTGGCATCATACGTATGAAGGGATTATCCCCAGACACATTCAGGATCAGTTTCTCGAATCTGCCTATCATGATGAGATGATGGAACGCCGGCTTCGTCATTCACTGTTCCTTGTGGCAGAAGAAAAAGAGGGAAGACATCTCGGTTTTGCAAATGCCACCCCGGTTCAAAAAGACGGGAAAGCGGAGCTCGCCGCCATTTATATTGATCCGGATTGTCAGGGAAGCGGGATAGGCACGGCACTTCTTAACGAATGCATCAGACAGTCCGGCGGGATAAAAGAGCTTTATGTCCATGCAGAAAAAGAGAACCGCCCCGCCTTGTCCTTTTATCAGGCTAAAGGATTTCAATGGGTATGTGAATTTGAAGAAGACTTTAAAGGACACACCTTACAGACGGTCAAACTGGTGCTGAACATATAAAGCGTCCGGCCCCCTCAAGGGCCGGATCGCGTAGATCAATGATAAGCCGGAAGCCAGTCTTTGTGCGCTTCAAATAAGTCATCGCACAAAGATATGATGTCATTTATGGAAAGCTCGGCGTTCGTATGCGGATCAAGCATCGCCGCCTGATAGATAGCTTCCTTTTTTAAAGTGACGGCCGCTTCAATGGTTAAAAGCTGTGTGTTGATGTTCGTTCTGTTGAGCGCCGCGAGCTGTTCCGGAAGTTCGCCTGAATAGCACGGCATCATTTGATTTTTGACGGCGGCGCACGGCACTTCTGCGATCGCTTTCGCCGGCAGATTCTATCAGCCCCGTATTTAGCACATTGCCGCCGAACATAAACGGATGCCCCGTCTCCATCGCTTCTATCATTCTCGAACCATATTCTTTCGAGCGTTCATGCGTGAGGTTTTGATTGTTGGTGATGCCGTCTTTCATCGTTTCCCAATTTTTGATTTGTTCAGTGCATCTCCTCGGATATTCATCAAGCGGGATTTAGAGTTCGTCTATCAGCTCCGTCACATTTTTGCGAGCGTTTTCAATAACTATTTTCGGTTGTTTTTAGTAAAGATCAGTAAAAAATAAAAACTTGTTTATTCTCTATCATAATTCATTTCTGACGGAATAAATTGATAGGGAAAGGAGAGGATGACGTGCTGAAGATAGCTGTGTTTGATGAGGAGCATGAGAAGGATTTGCAGACTGAAGTCAATTCATTTTTAAAGGGGATTTCTGAAGAACAGCTCGTTGATATCAAATATACGGTAGCGGCAGCCTGTGATCCTGAGGGTGAGCAGCTTTATTGTTTTTCCGCTCTCATTTTATATCGGAAATAAAGAAGCCCGGACGAATGGCCGGGCTTCACTGTGCATTATGCTTTTTTGACGCGGGGACTTCTCGGCTTTTGGTATTTCTCCGCTTGTTTGATTCCTTTTCTTTCACTCGCTAATGACTTGTACAGAGACACGATCATCAGAAGGATTACGACTGAAAACGGAACCGCAGCGAGAATGGCTGTGTTTTGCAGTGCGGCAAGGCCGCCGGAATATAATAAAACTGCTGCCACGGCAGACTGGATAATGCCCCAGGTGACTTTCACCCGGTTTGAAGGGTCCAACGAGCCGTAAGTCGTCTGCATTCCAAGCACAAATGTCGCTGAATCGGCTGATGTAATAAAAAATACAGCGATCAGAACAAGCGTCAACACGGATGTCACCATTGTGAGCGGATAGTGGCTGAGAGCGCCGAACAGCATCGTATCCGTCGACAATCCGGCGACATTGAAGACGCCTTTCTGCTGGAGATCCATTGCAGATACGCCGAAAATCGCAAACCATAAAAAGGCCAATATACAAGGTGTCACTAACACACCGATTAAAAATTCCCGGATGGTCCGGCCCCTTGATACACGGGCGATAAAAATGCCGACAAACGGAGACCAGGAAATCCACCAGGCCCAATAGAAAATGGTCCAGCTGTTAATCCATTCGCGTTTTTGGGGATCATTCGGTGACAAGCGGAAGCTCATCTGCACGATATTTTGGATGTACTGCCCGATAGAATCGGTAAATGAGTTCATAATCAGCACCGTCGGGCCTGCAATGAGCATGAAAAGCATTAATATACCCGCGAGCACCATGTTGGTATTGCTTAAGTATTTAATTCCCTTGCCGATTCCGCTCCACGCAGAAATTAAGAAAAGCACGGTCACGACAACGATCAAGATCAGCTGAATGGAAAATGTCTTCGGAATGCCGAATAAATAATGCAGACCGCCGTTGATCTGAGTCGCGCCGAGCCCCAAGCTTGTCGCCACACCGACAACCGTTGCAAATACGGCGATACAGTCAATCGTCTTGCCGATCGGACCGTTCACTTTATCGCCTAAAATCGGTGTCAGTGTGCTGCTGATCAAACCGGGGGCATCTTTTCTGAATTGAAAATATGCGATACATAAAGCGACGACGGCGTATATGGCCCAAGCGTGCAGCCCCCAATGGAAAAACGTATACCGGAGCGCATCACGAAAAGCTTGGGGCGTTTCTGTTTCACCTGAGGGAGAGCTGATCGCGTAATGGCTGATCGGTTCCGCAGCCCCGTAAAATACAAGGCCGATTCCCATGCCTGCGCTGAATAGCATGGCAAACCATGATAATAAGCCGAATTCCGGTTTTTCCCCGGGTTTTCCGAGTTTTATTTTGCCGATCGGACTCACGATGAGAAAGAGACAGAAACCGACAAATATTGAAACGGCCAGCAGATAATACCAGCCGAAAGAATCCGTAACAAAACGTTGTGCCGTATCTGTCACTTGCTGCAGGCTGTCAGGTGAAATAACTCCCCATAAAACCGTAGCGGCTGTGATAACGATCACAATCCAAAAAACACTGGAGATATTCTTTTTCTTCAACCGTTCTCACCCTCTGACTATTTTTTCAATACGCCATTTGCTTTAGTATGATCGTACGATTGCAGATCATCCTTTTCTTCCTATTCCCTCAATCAGGTGAAACAAAACGCAGAAAACTCTATCATGTTTTTGGTGGGGCGCTCAGGTTAATGTGCTTAAAACCATTTTACAGCGAGTGTGAGTAACGTCCTGCATTCAAGCCGGCGAGACGGCCCGTAACAAGGGCTGACGTGATATTATAGCCTCCGGTGTAGCCGTGAATGTCAAGGATTTCCCCGCAAAAATATAAGCCCTCCATTTTTTTAGACGCCATTTGTTTCGGTTCAATCTCTTTTACGGAAACACCGCCGCCCGTGACAAACGCTTTGTCCAAAGAAAGCGTTCCGTCTGCTGAAACCGTAAATTGTTTGCAGTCTTTGACAAACGCCCTGAATTGATCCTTCGGCAGCTCCGTGAAGCTGATCTGAGGATCAAGGCCGTTCCGCTCCAGAAGGAAAAGCAGGTACCGTTCCTGCATCCATGGTCTGAGCGCGTTTTTGAGCGCTTTTTTCGGCGTGTCTTTCAGCTCCTTGTGCATCCGCTGAAACAACTCTTCCTCGGTGATACCGGGAAACAGATCAATGCGGAGCTTGACCTCTGGCTGCTTTTTCAGTTCTTTGACGACAAACTGGCTGCAGCGGAGAATGGCGGGGCCTGACAAGCCGAAATGGGTAAACAGCATGTCCATCACATGTGTGACGACAGGTTTGCCTTTTTTATTCAGGACGCTGACGGCCGTGTTTCTAAGAGACAGCCCCTGAAGGGTTTTTTGCTTAATAAACGGTTCTGACGATGTAACCGGCACTTCTGTCGGAAAGAGTTCAGTCACGGTGTGCCCGGCCGCTTCCGCCCAGGCATAGCCGTCTCCGGTGCTGCCTGTATGGGGGACTGATTTTCCGCCGACCGCGATAATGACGGCGCGTGCGTTAATGTGTTCGTCATTGTTTGTCGTAATGCCCGCTGTTCTGCCATTCTCGTACCGCACTTCTTTTATTTTTTCATTTGTGCGGATGGTGACATTCAGTTCTTTTAAACGGTTCAAAAGCGCATCGACAACGCTTTGCGCTTTGTCTGTCACCGGGAACATGCGCCCGTGGTCTTCTTCTTTCAGCTGAATGCCGAGGTTTTCAAAAAAGGCGATGATATCTTCATTATTAAATTCGGAAAATGCGCTGTATAAAAAGCGGCCGTTGCCGGGAATATGTTTGATAATCTCTTCAACAGGGAGGCGGTTGGTCACGTTGCAGCGCCCGCCGCCGGAAATCGCCAGCTTCCGTCCCAGCTTGTTTCCTTTATCAATTAATAGAACATCTGCCCCTTTTTCACCTGCGGCAATGGCAGCCATTAAACCGGACGGGCCGCCGCCGATCACAATCACGTCATAATGTTTCATATTTCATCAACAACTTTCTTTTTCGCGTATAATAGGCGGAAATGTCCGCTTCCTGCTATTATAGCGAAAGAAGGGGAATCCTTAAACGTGTTTTGTTTTTTTAGAGCTTCCCAAAAAGTTTCCCGCTGTAATTATTACCGTCTATTTGCCCAGTTGTGTTAAAATAGAAAAGTTGAATCTTCGTAGAAAATGGTGATGAGGAAACATGTCAAGCAAATTGTTAAGGGGCACGTTCGTGCTGACGCTCGGCACCTATATATCGCGGATTTTAGGGATGATTTATCTGATCCCGTTCGGAGCGATGGTCGGAGCGACGGGCGGAGCTTTGTTTCAATACGGATATAATCAATATACACTGTTTTTAAACATTGCCACGATGGGATTTCCCGCCGCGGTTTCAAAGTTTGTCTCGAAATATAATTCCAAAGGAGACTATGAGACGAGCAGGCGGATGCTGAGAGCGGGAATGTCGGTTATGCTCGTTACCGGGATGATCGCTTTTTCGATTCTTTATATTTCGGCGCCGTTTTTTGCGGAAACATCTCTCGGCGGCGCAAGTAACAACGGGCTTACGATTGACCACGTCGTTTATGTCATCCGGATGGTCAGTCTGGCACTTTTGGTCGTGCCGATTATGAGTCTTGTACGCGGTTTTTTCCAAGGCCACCAGATGATGGGGCCGACAGCCGTTTCTCAGGTTGTGGAACAGCTTGCCCGGATCATCTTCTTATTGGGCGCAACATATTTGATTTTAAGAGTGATTAACGGCGGCCTTGTCATCGCAGTCGGATATGCGACTTTCGCAGCGCTGATCGGATCATTCGGAGGGCTTGTCGTCCTTTATATTTACTGGAATAAGCGGAAGGGCGATCTTCTGGCGATGAAGCCGAACCTTGTCCCGTCAGCGAACTTAAGCTATAAAAAAATGTTTATTGAGCTTTTCAGCTATGCCGCTCCTTACGTTTTTGTCGGACTGGCGATTCCTTTGTATTCTTATATCGATACGAATACGTTTAATAAAGCGATGATTGCGGCGGGCCATAAGGACATCAGCCAGGACATGCTGGCGATTGTCACCCTCTATGTGCCGAAGCTTGTGATGATCCCGGTTTCTCTGGCGACCGCTTTCGGTCTGACGCTGATTCCGACGATTACTGAATCGTTTACGAGCAGGAATTATAAGCTTTTGAACCAGCAGATTAACCAGACGATGCAAATCATTCTGTTTTTGGTTATTCCCGCCGTTGTCGGGATGTCCGTGTTATCGGGGCCGGCCTATACGTTCTTCTACGGTTCTGAAAGCCTTCGTCCGGATATCGGACAGGATATTTTGTTCTGGTACGCGCCTGTTGCGATTTTGTTTTCTCTGTTTACAGTAAACGCCGCGATCCTGCAAGGGATTAATAAGCAGAAATTTGCGGTCGTGAGCCTTTTTATCGGCGTCATTATAAAAGTGGTGCTGAACGTGCCGCTGATCAAACTGTTTCAGGGAGACGGCGCCATATTGGCAACGGCGCTCGGTTATATTGCTTCTCTTCTGTACGGTTTTATTATGATTAAGCGCCATGCGGGCTATTCGTATACGGTGCTTATGAAGCGGGTCATTTTAATTGCGGTCTTATCCGTTGTAATGGGAGTCGCGGTCAAGCTGACTCAATGGCTGCTCAGTTTCTTCGTAACGTACCAAAGCGGCCAGCTGCATGCGGCGATTGTCGTCTTTGTCTGTGCCGCTGTCGGCGGTGCGGTGTACATGTTTGCCGCGTACCGCATCGGATTTTTGCAGAAAATGTTTGGAAACCGTCTGCCGCGGGTTTTAAGAAGAGGCAGGCATTCCGCCCATTGAGGAATAATGAACAGTCCGCTTATTGCGGGCTTTTCTTTTTAAAGGAGAGGATCAGGATGAGACTTGATAAGCTGCTTTCAAACAGCGGATTCGGCTCAAGAAAAGATGTGAAAAAAATCGTCAAGGCAGGGGCTGTCATGATTGACGGAGAGCCGGCGAAAGATGTGAAAACCCATGTCGATCCGGATAAACAGGACATCACGGTATACGGAGAGCCGGCAGACTACCGGGAATTTATTTATGTCATGATGAATAAGCCGCAAGGAGTGCTGTCCGCTACAGAAGACAGCCGCCAGCAAACGGTCGTTGATCTGCTGACGCCCGAAGAACAGAGATTCGAACCGTTTCCGGCGGGACGTCTTGATAAGGATACCGAAGGATTTCTGCTTCTGACCAATGACGGGCAGCTCGCTCATCGTCTGCTTTCTCCGAAAAAGCACGTGCCTAAAACATACGAGGTCCGGTTAATATCACCTCTGTCACCGGAAGACATCATCAATCTGGAAAAGGGCGTCGTCATTGAAGGGGGCTATAAGACGAAGCCGGCCGCCGTTGAAATCATCACTGAAAGCCCGGATGAAACGGTCATTCATTTGACCATTACAGAAGGCAAATATCATCAGGTGAAGCTGATGGCAAAGGCTGTCGGAAATGAAGTGGCTTATTTAAAACGGCTTTCGATGGGGGCTGTTTCTCTTGATCCGGAGCTTAAGCCGGGAGAGTTTCGCGAGCTGACTGAAGAAGAGCTCGCAGCGCTGAAAGATACTGAAGTGTAATCGATATCAGAAAAGCCCAAAACAAATTTGTTTTGGGCTTTTTATATAGAGGAACAAAAAACAACAAGGCAAAGACGCTGCTTTGCCTTGCAGCATGTCAGGCCGAAAAGGGCCTTATGTAATTGTTCGCTTAAGATGTAATTTTTACTTTTTTTCGTGTTGTCTCCCACTTGCCTCGGCTAGGACTATGAACAAGATCATTGTATGCTAACACATTTAAGTCTCGCTGAATGGTTCTAGGTGTAATGCCGAATTCATCAACCAGTTCCTGTGTCGTCACAAGACCTTTTTCCTGGATGAACATGTAAACTGATTTAATCCGAGTCAGCATACGATTTGTTGAAGGTTTCAAAAAACCACTCCCTATCATAAGATCGGATGGACTTGATATACCACAACTTTCGACTCTAAAACTTCGTACGAATAAGCAACAAAGGCAGACATTCTGTTTTTTTCTCTTTTAACTGCCTCCATTATACACGATATGGCGGACATGAATCTAGGAATAAGCGCAGATAATTTTTTCCAATTGAGCGCCGCCTTGGTGCATTACTATGCCCGGCCCGCTTTTATTATTATGGAAACTGAAACTTTTTTTATACGTGTTCGTATGAAAACGGGGGAGGGAGAAAGCTTGGGAGACTTATTGAATGCAAATATCCTCTGCGCCGGTTATGCTGACAGGCCGAAGGTGATCTCGAATATATCTCTGTCGGTCAGCGCGGGGGAAATCGCCGGGTTAATCGGGGCAAACGGAGCGGGGAAAAGTACGGTGATTAAGGCGATTCTCGGGCTGTGCAGGGATATAGAAGGCGGAATTGAATGGAATGATTCATCTTATGCTTACATACCGGAGCGTCCGAGTTTTTATGAAGAACTGACGCTTTGGGAGCATCTTGAACTCACAGGGTCATTGCGGGGGATAGAAGCCGGAGAGTGCCGTGAGCGGGCCGGGGAGCTGCTTGATGAATTTTCATTGACGGCGGTAAAACACGAATTGCCTTCCGGTTTTTCAAAAGGGATGCAGCAAAAATTGATGCTCATACAGGCGTTTTTGGCGAAGCCGGATATTTACATCATTGATGAGCCGTTTATCGGGCTTGATCCGATCTCAACGAAGCTGTTTACCGACATGCTGATTGCTGAGAAGGAAAGGGGCGCGGGTATTCTGATGTGCACCCATGTTTTGGATACCGCCGAAAAAATCTGCGACCGGTTTTATTTGCTGGATCAGGGCGCTCTGCTTCTTCAAGGCACGTTAGCGGAGCTTCAAGAAAATACGGGGAGCCGTTCATTGTTAGATTGCTTTTATTCAGCGGTTCGGAGCAGTCAGCGATGACCGGGCGGGCTTTGTTTTTTCAAAGGCTGTTTCATTTTTGGCGGTATCAATGGAAGGTGTTTCAGACGGTCATTGATTGGACGGTCGCGCTGTATATCGTTCTTCCTGCTGCCGCATTTGCCGTTTATCAATATGCTGAATGGCTGAACGGCAGGGGGCTTCTTAATGGAGCGGCAGGAGTATTAGGCTGGGGCTGGCTGTATGTCTTCAGTATCCTGCTGTTGTGCACCGGTTTTATTCATACCTTTTTGCTGGAAGCGGATCACGTGTTTTTGGTGCATGCAAAATATTTGATGAAAAAGCTGAAACGGTACGCGCTTTTGTATTCGATGTTCCTTTCACTTATCAAATGGGGCGTGCTTGCCGTACTGTTATTTCCCTTATGGCGCCAGTACGGTGACTGCATCTTTTCGGCATATTCAGGCATTTTTTGCTGTCTGTCCGGCTTTCATGCCGCGATATTGGCAGTGCATCGGCAAAGAAAAATCAGACGGCAGACATTCGGAAATCAGGCGGCAGGCTGGCTGAAAGCGGCGGTTCTGTTGGCGGGCGCGTGTTTCATGATCCGGTTTGCCGCCGAGTGGTACTGGCTTTGGCCGGCAGGATGTATATTGTTCATCTGCTCCGTTGTTTTGACTTGGAAAGAAGCGGAGTCTTTATCGGCTTTTGAGGAAGAAGTGCTTGAGGAGAACAGGCGCAAGCTTTCATTCGCCGCCTTTGTTTTGATGCTCAGCCATGATGTGCAGCTGCCGAATGTGAAAAAGAAAGGGCGGAGCAAGCCGTTTTTATATCCCGGCTCAAAGCACATCTTTACAAAACGGTCGGCGTATACGGCGTGGAAAGAATTGTTTTTTAAAGTGCTGATCCGAAACGGCGGTTATCTCCGGCAGTTTTACCTTTTAACCGCGGCTTTTACGGCTCTTATTCTCGTTCTTCCGCTTTTGCTGAAGCCGGCAGCCCTCATTTTATTTACACTGGTCAGCCGATATGCCGCGTCGCTTCTCTTTGACCGGATCACGGACAAACCGGTTTTAAGCGGTATCGAAAAAGACAGTGATGACTATTTCCGGGCAAGAAACAGCGTATTAACCCTCATTCAAATCATCTGTTCCGGATGGTGCCTCATTGCTGCGGTTTTTTCCGCCCTCTATATGTGAAAAATCCCTTTCCGAAAAAGGAAAGGGATTTTTTTAATGTCCGTTCAAAATAAAAAGCTGAATAAAAAACAGCACCGCAAAGATGATGACTAAAGGATGGATTTCGCGCCATTTTTTCTTAGCGAGCTTCACAAGCGGGTATGAAATGAAGCCGAGCGCGATTCCGGTTGAAATACTGGATGTCAAAGGCATCGCCAAAATGACGAGAAAGGCCGGGAATGCTTCATCAAGCTCATTCCAGCGGATATTCGACACCGCCCCCATCATCAGGCTGCCGACAATAATCAGAGCCGGTGACGTAATGGCTGACACTTCTGATAAGACGCTGACAAGCGGACTGAAAAACATGGAAACGGCAAACATAACGGCAATCGTCAGCGCCGTCAGGCCCGTTCTTCCGCCGGCGGCCACCCCTGCTGAAGATTCAACGAACGCGGTCGTCGGGCTGGTGCCGAAGATGCTTCCGACCGTCGTAGCGGTCGAATCAGCTAACAGCGCTCTTCTCGCATTCGGCAGCTGATTGTTTTTGATCAATCCCGCCTGTTCGGCGACACCGATCATGGTGCCGGTCGTGTCAAAAATCGTAACGAGAAGAAAAGAAAACACAACGGCGTACAGACCGTGGTGCACGACATCCCCGAGGGCTCCGAACGGATTTGTTATTAAAAGTCCCTCAGGCAGGTGCGGGAAGGACATGAACCCTTTTGTAAAATGAATCTGACCGGTCAAAAAGGCAATGATAGCGGTCAGCGCCATACCGATGAACAGAGCTCCGTTTACATTCAGCACCATCAGCACGATACTGATGATAAGCCCGATAAGCGTTAAAATGACGGCAGGCGAATGAAGATCGCCGAGTGCGACTAAATTAGATTTATCAGCCGTGATGATACCGGATTGGCGCAAGCCGATAAACGCGATAAATAAGCCGATGCCGGTCGTAATGCCGTATTTTAAATTGTCCGGAATGGCTTCTATTAGTTGTTTTCTTAAAGGCGTTAACGATAAAATGATAAAGATGACTCCCGCGATAAATACGGCGCTGAAAGCCGTCTGATACGAAATGCCGCTGCCTGCGCCGACGACATGAAAGGCGAGATACGCGTTTAAGCCCATGCCGGGGGCAATGGCGATTGGAAAATTCGCAGCGAGAGCCATCCATAAAGTTCCGACAATGGAAGCGATAATCGTGGCGGTGAACACCTGGTCAAACGGAATTCCCGCATTTGAAAGGATCACCGGGTTGACGACAATGATATACACCATTGTAAAGAAGGTGGTCAGTCCCGCGGTAATTTCTCTTTTTATTGTCGTTTGATGCTTGTCGAGATGAAACATAAGTACCTCCAATGACGAACATTTTTTCAAAACATCATCTATATTATTCGTTTTATGAACATTTTGCAAGTCTTTATCAAGAAAGGGGATTTGTGATGAATTGGGAAGTTGAAGTTATCCGAAACAAAGAAGATCTCGTCCGTGACACGCAGAAGTTTTTACAGATCAACAGCGTGATGGACGAATCAACAGCCGGCCCCGGCCGGCCGTTTGGAGAAGGCGTCAATGCCAGCCTGACTTCACTGCTGGAATTCGGCGAAAAAGAAGGCTTCACCGTCAAAAATCTTGACGGCTATGCGGGCCATATTGAGTGGGGAACGGGTGACGAAATTGTCGGCGTTCTGTGCCACGTCGATGTCGTTCCGCCCGGAGACGGCTGGACGAGCGATCCGTTTTCAGCCGAAATCAGGGACGGCCGGATATATGCCAGAGGCGCCATTGATGATAAAGGGCCGACAATGGCGGCGTTTTACGCGCTGAAAATCGTCAAAGACATGCAGCTGCCTTTATCCAAACGCGTGAGAATCATCATCGGAACAGATGAAGAGAGTGATTGGAGATGCGTGGACCACTATTTCAAACACGAAAAAATGCCTGACATCGGATTTGCCCCTGACGCCGATTTTCCGATCATTAACGCGGAAAAAGGAATGATAGATGCGTCACTGCGTATTGCAAAAAGAACTTCTGACAAAGACGCAAAAAACGGGCTTCTGTCATTCCGTTCAGGGCTGCGCTTGAACATGGTGCCGGATGCGGCTGAAGCGGTCATTGAAGGGGCCGGTCTGGATGCCGTGCACGCATATTTCAGCAACTGGCTGGAGCAGTCAAAAACACAAGGTGAAGCGGTTTCGGAAAACGGAAAACTGACGCTTCGGGTGTTCGGAAAATCATGCCACGCGATGGAACCGAATAATGGTATCAATGCCGGCTTAAAGCTTGCTGAATGCCTTAACGGAACGGAACTGGATGAAGCCGGAAAACACTTTGTCAAAACTGTCAGTGACTATTTTTCAAATGATACACGGGGCAAAAAGCTGAAGATTGATTGCAGGGATGACATCAGCGGAGAGCTTACATTGAATGTCGGCACCTTTACATACAAAAAGGGTGAGGGCGGAGAACTCGGCATCAACATCCGTTATCCCGTCACTTCGGACAGCCAAGCGGTTCGTGATGCCTTTATGTCCGCTGCTGAATTCCGGCTTGAAGAATTTAAAGACAGCAAACCGCACCACGTATCTGCCGATCATCCGCTCGTAAAGACGCTTCAAAAGGTTTACGAAGGACAGACGGGAAAGAAAGCGGATTTGATTTCAATCGGCGGAGGAACGTATGCGAGATCCCTTGCGGCGGGCGTGGCGTTCGGGCCGCTGTTTCCCGGCCGGCCTGACAGCGCGCATCAAAAGGATGAGTACATCGAAATTGATGACCTTCTCCGGTCAACCGCTTTATACGCCGAAGCCATTTATGAGCTTGCCAAGTGATCACAAAAAGGGACGCCGAAAGCGGCATCCCTTTTTTATCATTCAAATGACCATAAATCCGTTGATAAATAACGTTCTCCCGTATCGGCCGTCATACAGATGACGATCTGTTCGGAAGGGAGGCGTTTTGCGGTTTCAATGGCGGCAAAGCAGGCGGCGCCTGAAGACGGGCCGACGAGTATACCTTCTTCCCGGGCCAGGCGCCGGGTTGTCGTATACGCATCTTCATCAGATATTTTCATGATTTCATCGTAAACGTCCTGATTCAATATGCCGGGAATAAATCCGGGGCTTGTCCCGACCAGCTTATGAGCGCCGGGTTTTCCGCCGGACAGTACCGGCGATCCCGCGGGTTCGGCGACATGAACAATCATATCAGGGAAAAGCTCCTTCAGCGTTTCTCCGGTTCCGGTAATGGTTCCGCCCGTTCCCGCCGTTGCCACAAAAGCACCGAGCGGCCTGTTGAGCTGCTGAACGGCCTGATAGATTTCAATCGCGGTCGTTTTTCGGTGGGCGTCCGGATTGGCGCCGTTATCGAATTGCATCGGGATAAAACTTCCCGGAATCTGTTCGGCGAGTTCTTTCGCTTTTTTGATGCTGCCGGGCATTCTTTCAGCCCCCGGCGTTAATACCACCTCGGCGCCGTACGCTTTAAGCAGGTTGATGCGTTCTTTCGTCATCGTGTCAGGCATGACGAGGATTGCTCTGTAGCCGCGGGCCGCCGCGTTCATCGCCAGACCGATGCCTGTATTGCCGCTTGTCGGTTCGATGATGACAGAGCCGGGTTTTAAATGCCCGCTTTTTTCCGCTTCAATGATCATATTGTAAGCCGCTCTGTCTTTGACACTGCCGCTTGGGTTAAATGATTCTAATTTTAAATAGACTTGAGCTGCATGTTCTGGCTGAAGGCGATTGAGCTTTACGATCGGTGTGCCGCCGATCAGCTCCGCCGTGCTGTTTGCGATTTTCAAGACCGGCTCATTCCTTTCTGTATAAAACGTTCGGTACATAATATCCTATCATAATAAGCGGACAGGGTTCTCCTCTCCGCTTATCCGTTTTATAATTAACACCATAACAAAAGAGGGGGAGATCCTCATATGAAAGCTTCATTGCCGCATTATTTTATCGGCATTCCGATTCCTGCTGACATTGCTGAACCGATTTGGGAAGCAGCCAGAAAGGAGCCGGCGTTAACATTCAAAAAATGGGTGCATCCGCATGACTATCATATTACACTCATTTTTCTCGGGGCCGCGGATGAAGCCCGGCTTGCGAAACTATTGCCTTTGCTCGCAGATGCTGCGTCGAAAGCGCAGCCGTTTACCGTACAGTTTCAGCAGCTGGATGTTTTCGGCGACCGCAGACAGCCAAGAGTGCTTCACCTAGAACCTGAACAGAATGAACGGCTCTTTGATTTGCGGGAAAAAACAAAACAGGCTGTTTTGAAAGCCGGTTTTCAAGTGGAAAAACGGCCGTATCATCCTCATATGACGATGGCGCGGAAGTGGGCGGGAGACCGGCCGTTTCCGGACGATGTGCCGTTTGAAAGCGGCAGGGTGCAAAGCGCCGTCAGCCGGTTTTCCCTGTTTCAGACCCACCTTGACCGGTCGCCTAAATACGAAGAAATCGCACAGTTTCAATTGACATAAACAAATATTCGGAGTGGGGAAATTACATGGCACAGATCATTAAAATTCACGATTGCATATCAAGATATGAGCTTGATCCATATCATTATATGAACCAGTTTATCCGGCTGAAGAAAGAACGCTGGGAGACTCTCCTTGAAGCGTTTGACCGGAAAACGGAGGAAAAAGAAACAGAAACGGCTGGAGGCGGTGAAACCGGCCAAACGCCGGCCCGAAAAAAATTTTTCTTAAAAAAGAGAAAAGAAGAAAAAACGGCCGATATAAATGAAAAGAGGCACCAATGGTTTGATGAGCCGGAGGAAGAAGAGGCGCTGTTCGGAAATCTTCCGTCTCAAAAGTCTGAGCTCGCGTCTTTTTTCAAAGAACAGCTGTATGACTTTCAATTAAAATGGGCGAGCTCCACGCTTTCTCAAAAGTCTGAGCTTTCGCAGGCGGTCAAGAGGGACAGGATATTAAAAATGCTTGCTCAAAAGCTGCCCGATTCCTATTTTGTGATGTATCATCCGGTTCTTCAAATCCAGCAGGCGTCCGTCGAGCTGAGCATCATCATCATCTCCCCGCTGGAGATTTTCTGCGCTGCTTTTATGGAAGCTGAAGAGGACAGCGTATATATCGGATCAAAACATCGTTTTTGGGAAGAGAGGGGTTCCGGCAGCACGCGCCAAGTATTAAATCCGTCTCTCAGCCTGAACCGCACGGGCTCGGTCGTTTCGCAAATCGTAAAAGAAAAGCAGGCCGACATTCCCGTCAGAAAGCTTTTGCTCAGCAGAACGTCTTATTTTGATTACCCGGAGCCGCCATTTGGGCTGGATATAGCCGATAAACGGACTGCCGCAGAGTGGCTGGAAAAGCAGAGGAAAAATACGGCGCCGATCAAGCACCATCAGCTGAAGGCGGCGAAGGCACTTTTGTCTTACGGCTTAAGTCATTCACACCGGAGACAGGAATGGCTTGATTAAAACGGACGTTTGGAGGCTGTCTCTTCTTCAATGAAGCAGGTGAAAACAAACGATGAGTCAATGGTTTTTTATTATTAATCCGGTCTCAGGAGGCGGGAGGGGACGGCGTGTCTGGAAATCGGTTCAAAAAGAGCTGACCAGACGCGGTGTCAGCCACCGCTCCTTTCTGACCGGACATCCCGGGCATGCGGAAGTGCTGGCGAGACAGATTTCAACGATGCAGGATCATAAGCTGAAGCGGCTTTTTGTCATTGGCGGTGACGGCACGATGCATGAAGTCATTAACGGACTGAAAGGAATGGATCAGATTGAACTGACCTTTGTGCCCGCCGGTTCGTACAATGACTTTTCCAAAGGCCTCGGTGTTAAGAAGTCGGCGCTCCTCCATGAAATCAAAGGTCTGCACCGCCCGCTCACACGGAAATTTTTCGGGGGAAGCATCAACTTTTTTCATGACAAAGCACAATCTCTTTATTTTATTAACCACCTGTCTGTAGGGTTTGACGCCTCGGTTTCGAAGGCAGCCGCGGAGTTTCCGTTTTCGCGTGTTCTTCGGTTTCTGCGTCTCGGCTTTGTGATTTACCCGCTTGCGCATATACATACGGCCTCGGGGTTTCAGCCGTTCCGGTTTGCCTGCACGGCAGACGGCCAAAGGCATGAATTCCGCAATGTCTGGTTTGTCATTGCGGCTAATCATCCTTATTACGGAGGCGGTATGAAAGCGGCGCCTTCTGCAAATCCCCGCCAAAACGATTTTGATATTGTCATTGCGGAAAACCTGTCCTTTTTCTCGCTGTATCGTTTTTTATGGGCGATGAGCTTTGGCCGGCATATCAAAATGGACGGAGTGACGATGATAAAGGGGAAGGAATTCATTTTTGAAACAGATGGGAAAATTCCGTTTCACGCTGACGGAGAACTGGTCGGAACGACGCCGTTTCGGCTGATGCCGGGCGGAGCGCCGTTAAAAATAAAAACATAATAAAAATAAAACCCGTCAAATCTTTCTCGGCAAAGAACGGTTTGCGGCATAAATCTTCAGAATTCACAGGTGTTCTTGCTAGTTTTGCTTGACGAAGTTTGTGCTGTAGCGCTAAAATTTATAAGACGGCTATTGATTAGCATATGAGACTCTCAATAGCTGTCTTTTTTATTCTCAAGAAATTGTTTATGACAGGCTGCTCCGCCGAAAGAGAAAGGCTGGAGGCCTATTCTAAAATATTTTAAGAAATGATGGGTTGAACATTGATATGAACTGGTTGGGACAATTACTAGGTAGCGATTGGGAGATCTTCCCCGCCGGAGGAGCTACAGGAGATGCATATTATGCGAAACATAACGGCCAACAGCTTTTTTTAAAACGTAATAGCTCGCCCTTTTTAGCCGTGTTATCCGCCGAAGGCATTGTTCCGAAGCTGGTTTGGACGAAACGGATGGAAAACGGAGACGTTATTACGGCTCAGCATTGGATGACGGGCAGAGAGCTGAAGCCGAAGGATATGAGCGGACGCCCGGTGGCTGAGCTGCTCCGCAAAATCCACACATCTAAAGCCTTGCTTGACATGCTGAAAAGATTGGGGAAAGAACCGCTCGATCCGGGCGCTCTTTTGTCGCAGCTGAAGCAGGCCGTCTTTGCTGTGCGGCAATTTTCGCCGCTTATTCAGGAAGGCCTTGCTTATTTGGAAGCTCATGTGGATCAGGTGCAATTCGGTGAAAAAGTCGTTTGCCATTGTGATGTGAATCATAATAACTGGCTTTTGTCTGAAGACGACCAGCTGTATTTAATAGATTGGGACGGCGCGATGATAGCTGATCCGGCCATGGATCTCGGCCCTTTATTGTATCATTACGTCGAAGAGCCAGCGTGGGACAGCTGGCTTGGGATGTACGGCATGAAGCTCACGGAAGGGCTTCGGCTGCGGATGGCGTGGTACATGTTATCAGAGACCATCACCTTCATCGCCTGGCACAAATCAAAAGGGAACGACAAAGCGTACCATGATGCTATGGAAGAGCTTCATGCCCTGATGAAGCGGATTGTCAAGTAGTCAGGAGTACGAATCCATCTGCTCCACCCATTGGGACAAATGGTTTTGGTGCTCCTGAATATGCGTGTCGATGGAATCGGCCGTGATGCCGGACTGGCTGTAGCGGTATACATCCTCGAGCACGTTTTTTATATTTGAATCAAGCCCGGTGTTAGCCATCAGTGATTTGATGACGCGCTCGAGCTGTTCATACTCGGCAACCGTGCCGCAGCAATCCAATTGGTGGTCGGCCAGTATGTCCTTTAATAACCGGACCTGATGTTCGCTTGTTAAGCCCATGATTCATATACACATCCTTTCTGTGTCATACATTGTGCAAAGCGGTGCGGTTTTATGCATCACATGAGTGTTCCGGACCGGGGAGCCTCTTTTTTTATGCAGCCGGAGCCTTTAAAAGGCGCTTGCGGCTCTTTTTGTTTCATGGTATGTTGTTACTCGAAATTATAGATAGAGGTGTCAATCATATGAGAATGCGCCATAAACCTTGGGCGAATGATTTTCTGGCAGAAAACGCTGACATCGCCATCAGTGATCCGGCTCAGTATAAAGGGCGTTGGAACACGGTCTTTGGCAATGACAACCCGATCCATATTGAAGTCGGTACGGGAAAAGGGCAGTTCATTTCAGGAATGGCCAAGCAGAATCCGGATATCAACTATATCGGAATTGAGCTGTTTAAAAGCGTCATCGTCACTGCCGTCCAAAAAGTAAAGGACAGCGGGGCTCACAATGTCCGTTTGTTAAATATAGACGCGGAAACACTGAATGACGTATTTGAACGGGGAGAAATCCAGCGCGTATATTTAAACTTTTCTGACCCTTGGCCGAAAAACCGTCACGAAAAACGCCGTTTAACCTTTAAAGCGTTCTTGAAAAAATACGAAGAAGTCATGGGCGAAACGGGTGAGATTCATTTCAAAACCGATAACCGCGGGTTGTTTGAATACTCTTTGAAAAGTTTTTCCGAATACGGCCTGCTTCTGAAGGAAGTCAGTCTCGATCTGCACAACAGCGATCCGAAAGGCAATATTATGACAGAATACGAAGAAAAATTCTCCGCGCTCGGCCAGCCGATTTACCGGGCTGAAGTTGAATGGAGAACAAAAGACAGACTCTGATGCGGGAGTCTGTTTTTTTATGCCGCCATTTGCTACGATTACATCAGGAGGGATCAAGATGGAGACATTGAATATTGGGAATATTTCATTAACATGGCTGGACGGCGGTGTAACGCATATGGACGGAGGAGCGATGTTCGGCGTTGTCCCGAAGCCTTTATGGTCGAGAAAATACCCTGTAAACGACAAAAACCAGATTGAATTAAGAACAGACCCGATTCTGATCAGAAAAAACGGCCTGAATATTTTGGTTGACGCGGGGATCGGCAGAGGGAAATTCTCCGATAAGCAGAAAAGGAATTACGGTGTAACGCAGGAGTCCAATCTGAAAAAATCTCTGAGTGAACTCGGGCTTTCCTGTGAAGACATTCATATTGCGGCAATGACCCATCTTCATTTTGACCATGCATGCGGCCTGACGGAATACCGCGGAGAGGAGCTTGTCTCTGTTTTCCCGAACGCCCGCATTGTCACTTCTGCGACAGAGTGGCAAGAAATGAGAAACCCTAATATCAGATCGAAAAATACATATTGGAGAGAAAATTGGGAGGCTGTACAAGATCAGGTCGAAACCTTTGAGAACGCGTATGAGCTCACAGAAGGCATTACGATGCATCACACCGGCGGCCACAGTGACGGACACAGTGTCATTGTGGTAGAAGACGGAGGGGAAACGGCTGTGCATTTTGCCGACCTGATGCCGACAAACGCGCATAAAAATCCGTTATGGGTGCTGGCATATGATGACTATCCGATGACCTCCATTCCGCAAAAGCAAAAATGGCAGGCGTTCGCGGCAGAGAAAGACGCCTGGCTGATTTTCTATCACGACGCGATTTACAGGGCCGTAAAATGGGGCAAAAACGGCGAAGTGGCCGCGTCTGTCAAACGGGAGAGAAAATAAGCGGAATCAAATGATTTACCTGTATGAATTTCGGGAATAAAAGCAAACCTAAGACAAATTGCTTTGAAAGGAAGAGACAGGTGAATCAATTTCAAGTGACAACAGATGGAGAAATCAAAACAACTCTGCGCGGATTAGAAGTTCTTTCTACTCCTTTTTTAAATAAAGGGGTGGCCTTTACACAAGAGGAAAGAAAGGAACTCGGACTCGAGGGATTTCTGCCGCCGAAGGTATTGACAATCGAAGAGCAGGTGAAGCGGGCTTACGAACAGTTCAGTTCGCAGCCTGATGAGCTGAGCAAAAATGTGTACTTGACTGCTCTCCATGACCGGAATGAAACATTATTTTACAGGCTGCTAAATGATCATTTAGGCGAAATGCTGCCGATCGTATATACGCCGACAGTCGGCACCGCGATCCAGCGTTACAGCCATGAGTACAGAAAACCCCGCGGTCTGTATTTGTCGATAGATGACCCTGAGGGAATGCGCGCCGCATTTCAGCAGTTCGGAAAAAATGAAAACATTGATTTAATCGTTGCGACAGATGCCGAGGGCATTCTGGGAATCGGTGATTGG
The DNA here is from genome assembly GCF_051628075.1 of Bacillus siamensis. Taxonomy (NCBI): domain Bacteria; kingdom Bacillati; phylum Bacillota; class Bacilli; order Caryophanales; family Bacillaceae; genus Bacillus; species Bacillus siamensis. Next base: position 2,816,271 of record NZ_CP155579.1, on the reverse strand, counting down.
GGCGTCGGCGGCATCGCCATTTCTGTCGGAAAACTTGCGGTGTATACGGCAGCGGCCGGAATTGACCCGTCACGAGTGCTTGCGGTCGTATTGGACGCGGGGACGAATCAGGAAAGCCTCTTAAATGACCCGTTTTACGTCGGAAACCAGCATTCAAGAGTGCGCGGCGAGAAATATGACCGCTTTATTGATGAGTATGTCTCGCTTGCCCGGGAAACATTCCCGAATGCGCTGCTTCATTGGGAGGATTTCGGCACGGCTAACGCCCGCGGCATATTGAAACGGTATAAAGATAAAGTCTGTACGTTTAACGATGACATTCAAGGAACGGGCGCGGTGTCGCTTGCAGCTGTTTTAGCCTGCGCGAAAGCATCAAAAGTGCCTTTAAAAGAACATAAAGTCGTCGTCTTCGGCGCGGGAACGGCCGGTATCGGAATTGCTGAGCAGCTGCGCGAAGCAATGGTGCATGCCGGATTAAGCGAAGAAGAATCATACAGCCGCTTTTGGTGTATCGACAGAAACGGACTGTTAACGGATGACATGCAAGACTTGCGTGATTTTCAGGTTCCGTACGCCCGGTCTGCCGATGAAGTGAAAGAGTACAGCCGCAGCGGTGAAGGCGGATCAATTGATCTGGCGGAGACGGTCCGTCAGGCCAAGCCGACGATTCTGATCGGCACATCTACTGTATCAGGCGCATTTACAGAAGAAATCGTCAAAGAAATGGCATCACATGTTAAGCGGCCCGCTATTTTGCCGATGTCAAATCCGACCACATTATCAGAAGCAAAACCGGAAGACTTAATTAAATGGACGGAAGGCCGCGCGCTTGTCACGACGGGCAGTCCGTTCCCGCCTGTTGAGTATAACGGCGTTACGTACCATATCGGCCAGGCGAACAACGCGCTCGTATTCCCGGGACTCGGACTCGGCACGATTGTGACAAAGGCAAGGCTCATCACGGACAATATGTTTGTCGCCTGCGCGAATGCCATCGCCGGTATGGTGGATGTCGGCAAGCCGGGGGCGCCGATGCTCCCGAAAGTGGAAGATCTCAGAACGGTATCGGCAACTGTAGCGGTAGCCGTAGCAAAAGCAGCCATCCAGGACGGTGTAGCGGAAACGGAACCTGAGGATCTGATCCAAACGGTGCAGGACGAGATGTGGCACCCTGTATACAAACGGATTCGGCCGATGTAACCGAATAAAGCCCAAAACGCTGATGGTTTTGGGCTTTATTTTTTGCTTGTCCGAATTATGAGGCGACAGAATCAATGACATCGACAATCTGGCCTGTTTTTGCATTGACCATGACTTCATATTGCTCCAGCTCGCCGAAAGCCGAACGTGTCACGCCGGTTTTGTATACCTGGATGGTTTCTCCGTTTACCTGGTAAGGCTCAGGCTCTGTGTAAATCCACGATCCGTCTATCGGTCCGCGCTGTTTAAAAGCCGCCTTCACGATACGGAGCGCTTTTTCTGAAGAGATATAAGGTTTCATCGCATACTTTTTCACTGCGATGGCAGCGCATAATCCGACTCCTGCACCTAAGAGAAAATGACGTAGTTTCAATATGAAGCACCTCCAATTATGTCGTATTTTTATTATACAGAAGATGCCAGACGGTGTTAAGTAAAGCGGCGGTTTTACAGCCCATTCAATCTGACCGCTTGGAAAACAGTTGTTTTTCTAATAAAATAAAAGCATTACATAGAAATGAGGGGAAAATATGAATGAGGAAACGAAAACGCTTTTCCGGACGCTGACGCAGCTTCCCGGCGCACCGGGAAATGAACATCAGGTCCGCTCCTTTATGAAACGGGAGCTTGCGAAATATGCGGATGACATCGTGCAGGACAGACTCGGAAGTGTTTTCGGCGTAAGGCGCGGTGCTGAAGATGCGCCCACTGTTATGGTAGCAGGCCATATGGATGAAGTCGGATTTATGGTAACGCAGATTACTGATAACGGCATGCTGAGATTTCAGACGCTCGGCGGCTGGTGGAGCCAGGTGCTTCTGGCCCAGCGCGTCGAGGTTCAGACGGATAACGGACCTGTCATCGGCGTCATCTCAAGCATCCCGCCCCACATTTTAACGGATGCCCAGCGCGCAAAGCCGATGGAGATCAAAAATATGATGATTGATATCGGTGCAGATGACAGAGAGGACGCGGTCAAAATGGGGATCAGACCGGGTCAGCAGGTCGTGCCGGTCTGCCCGTTCACCCCGATGGCCAACGAGAAGAAAATATTGTCCAAAGCGTGGGATAACCGCTACGGCTGCGGATTAAGCATTGAATTATTAAAAGAGCTGCACGGAAAAGAGCTGCCGAACAACCTGTACGCCGGGGCCACCGTTCAGGAGGAAGTCGGCCTGAGAGGGGCGCAGACAGCGGCCAACATGATTCAGCCTGATCTCTTCTATGCGCTTGATGCCAGCCCGGCAAATGATATGAGCGGCGATAAGGAGCTGTTCGGCCGTCTCGGCGAGGGAGTGCTGCTCCGCATCCTCGACAGAACGACGGTCATGCACCGCGGGATGAGAGAGTTCGTCCTTGATATGGCGGAAACGCACAATATCCCTTATCAATATTTCGCTTCCGGCGGGGGAACGGATGCCGGGCGGGTTCACATATCAAACAGCGGGGTTCCGTCAGCCGTCATCGGCATTTGTTCAAGATACATTCATACAAATGCCGCCATCATCCATGTCGATGATTATGCCGCGGCGAAAGAAATGCTCATTAAGCTGGTCATGGCGAGTGACAAGCAGACGGTTGAAACGATCAGAGAAAATGTGTGAAAAAATAAGCAGGCCCGCATAAGGCGGCCTGCTTATTCTGTTTCAAATAAATAAGAGAGTGCTTTCATCGCCTGATTGACGGTTTCCACCGTAATATTGGCTTTGCCGGAAAGCTCTTTCAGCGGATGGTGCAGCTCTTTCGGACGGATCAGAATGAGCGGCTTGCCTTTTGCGATGGCATAAGAAGCATCCATCGCGGTATTCCACTGTTTATATTTCTCGCCAAACAGGGCGATTACAAAATCGGCTTTTTCCATCAGCACCTCTGTACGGAAATTGTTGATATCAGAGGCTCTGGCGTCCTTTAAAACAGAATCAGGCTGCTCGCCCATAATCTCTTCTCCGATATTGTCTGAGCGCTCATGGTTTTCCATCGGTCCGACAAACGTAATCGGCAGGTGCAGCGCTTTTGCTTTGTTCTTGATCTCGTTCCGCCAATCGCTGTGGATTTCACCGGCTAAATATACGACAAACTGCATCTTTTGCTCCTCCTTATTCCATATTCAGATTTTCGTACGGCTATAAGCAAAATGGTAAACGAAACTTGCTTGATAATGCAAATGAAATATGATAATGATATTGCATATAGTTGGTCTTGCTGTAAACAGTCTGGTATGATCCAATTGGACAAACATCAGCATACAAAAAAACTCAAAATCCAGATGGAGGAATGACAATGAAAAAGATTGAAAGCACGGAAGAATTGCAAAAAGCGGTACAGGACGATTGGGCGGTATTTATGTTTTCTGCGGATTGGTGCCCGGACTGCCGCTTTGTGGAGCCGTTTCTCCCTGAGCTGGAAGCGGACTTTCCTGAATTCACTTATTACTACGTAGACCGCGATCAATTTATCGATACATGTGCGGAATGGGAAATCTACGGCATTCCGAGTTTTGTGGTATTTAACGGAGGAAAAGAAGTAAACCGCTTCGTCAGCAAAGACCGCAAAACAAAAGAAGAAATCGAGCAATTTTTAACCGATTCCCTTGCTAAAGCATAAAGGAGGCCACGGGCTTTGAAGATGACGTCGAGGAAGCTGTCGGATCTATTAAAACAGCGCCTGCAGCACGAGAACCGATCCTTCTTTTTTGACAGAGAAAAAGACACCCTCCGTGTTGAGGATCAAACGACCAAAAAAGGCATCACATTAGAACTTCCGCCGATCATCGCCAAGTGGGAGACGAAAAAAGAAGAAGCGATCGACGAGATCGTCTACTATGTGTCTGAAGCGATGGAGGCGATGGGAGGAAGCGGACAGGAGATGTCCGGAAAGGAAGCCGGAATTTATCCGGTGATCCGCTCCACGTCATTTCCTGATCAAACGGGCGACGGCATTCCGCTCGTGTATGATGACCATACTGCCGAAACGAGAATCTACTACGCGCTTGACCTCGGCAAGACGTACCGCTTAATTGACAGCCGGATGCTTGAGAAAGAAAACTGGACAAAAGAACGGATCAGGGAAACGGCATCATTCAATCTCCGCTCGCTCCCTTCGGTCGTAAAGCAGGATACGGTTGCGGGCAATTATTTTTATTTTTTCAGAGCGAATGACGGCTATGACGCCAGCCGGATTCTCAATGATTCGATTCTTCATGACTACAAACAGGCCGCTGAAGGCGAATTAGCGATTTCTGTCCCGCATCAGGATGTATTAATACTTGCTGACATTCGAAATGAATCGGGTTATGATATTTTAGGGCAAATGTCCATGAGCTTCTTTGCAAGCGGCACGGTGCCGATTACGGCCCTTTCATTTCTCTATAATGAAGGCAGACTGGAACCTGTGTTTATCATGGCGAAAAGCCGGCCGAAAAAGGATTAGAAAGGATTTTTCTTATGAACGCTTTTTACAATAAAGAAGGTGTGGGAGATACGCTTCTGATCTCTCTTAAAGATGCAGCACGTGAAGAAATCGGCTATGAAAGAGAAGGCGATGTCGTCAGAATCTTTAACAAAGAAACAAAAGAAACGACGGGCTTTAATATTTTTAACGTGTCTTCTTATTTACAGATTGAGGACAATGGCCCTGTCGCTTTGTCTGAGACATTCGTTCAGGACGTGAATGAAATACTGAACAGAAACGGTGTTTCAGAAACGCTGACGGTTGACCTTTCTCCGAAATTTGTTGTCGGTCACGTTGAATCGAAAGAAAAACATCCGAATGCGGATAAACTGAATATCTGCCAAGTGAATGTGGGAGAGGAAACCCTTCAAATCGTTTGCGGCGCGCCGAACGTAGACAAAGGACAAAAAGTCGTCGTCGCTAAAGTCGGCGCGGTGATGCCGAGCGGGCTTGTCATTAAAGATGCTGAATTAAGAGGCGTTCCGTCAAGCGGCATGATCTGCTCCGCGAAAGAACTCGCTTTGCCGGATGCACCGTCGGAAAAAGGCATTCTCGTTCTTGAAGACAGCCGCCAGGCCGGCGAAGCATTTCAATTCTAACTCCCATAAATAAGCGCACAGAATCGAATGATGTGAGAGAAAGCCGTTAAGCAGGCCTGCTTAACGGCTTTCTTCAGTTGGGAGCTTAATCTTTTCTGAGCCGCCCGGCAGTGGTATACTAAATATCGTCCCAGACTACTAATAAGGGAGTTAGAGAGTGATTAAACATGAGTTGGCTGAATAAATTTTTTGACTTATTTTTAGGTGAAAAAGAAGAAGAGCATGAACATGAACCGAACACACATGCCCAAATCCCGAAACAGCAGATACCGGATCAGCCAGAAGGCAAATTAACGCGCATGGAAGATCCTAAAATATATTACGAATATCCGAAAGGGAATTTCCGCTTTCCCGTCGTTCCGGACGGCTATAAGCGAACGGAACAAAGACAGCAGGAAAGGCATGAACGCCGCCGCCAGCCGTCCCGGGGATATGCCGCCGCGACGGAGCATACGGAGCGGGAGCGGAAACAGCATACATATGAAGAGCCGGAGCCGGTGAAAAAGCCCTTTAAACCGTCATCCATTCCTTCACCGGTCTACGGTTTTCAATCTCAGCACAGCATTAAAAAAGCGCCTAATCCGCAAAAACAGCGTGAAGAGAGCGTGACATTGCTGTCAGAGGAGCAATTTGTTCCGCCAAAGTCCGGTCAGGAAACGGAAAAAGAGCCCGCATTCACAGCATCCGCCATGACAAAACAGACGGACACCCGGCTGGACCCGTCTGTGAAACCGGAAGAATTCCAGGCCGCCAAACAAGAGCAGCCGCACACTGAGGCTGAGAATGCAAAAGAGCAAGTGTACAGAGCATCAGAACCGCGCCAGGCTAAAGACCTGCAGCAGCCGGAAAGCACGGAACCTGCCGGCTATACAGATCAACAAGAGCTGGAACAAACCGAGCCGCAGCCTTTAAATGAGACTGAGTATGAAGCGCCCCGGCCGTCTGAACACACAGAAGAACAAGCGCCGCAGCAGGAGGAGTATCAGCAGCCTGAGACGGAAGCCGCTCAAACTTTTGAAACCGCTGGGGAACCAGTATATACATACTCAGAACCCGGGTATGAAGAGGAAGAGCAGCCGCAGTCTGAAGCCCGGCCTGAATCGCCTGAGGCTGACGCGGAACAAACAGCAGATGAACAGCCTGAGTTCAACGAAGCCCCTCAGCATTCTGAACCGGAGCCTGAATCTGCAGTCATCGAGCCGGCCGAAGCCCCGGCCCCGCCTGCCGAAGAAAAAACGAAGAATTACGAACAGCCTGTAAAAACGGCGGAGCGGCCGAAAGAGCGCAGTGTTCCGTTTAATGTCATGATGCTCAAAAGCGATAAACACAAGCAGACGAAGACACCAGAGGGCGGAGCGGGCTATGTTTTCCCGAATCTGTCGCTTCTGGACGTACCGCCGGCTCAAAGACATGACGACCAATCATGGATTGAAGAACAGCGTGAGCTTTTAAACGTTACACTGAAAAACTTTAATGTGCGCGCCCAAGTCGTTCATGTCACACAAGGCCCGTCCGTCACAAGATTTGAAGTGCATCCTGAGCCGGGAGTGAAAGTAAACAAAATTACAAACTTAGCAGATGATATAAAGCTGAGTTTATCTGCCAAGGATATTCGCATTGAGGCGCCGATCCCCGGCAAAAACACGATCGGCATTGAAGTTCCGAACCGCGTAAGCAAGGTCGTTGATTTACGGCAGATGATCAGAAGCGCCGCTTTCAGGACGAATCCGTCTCCGCTTACAGCCGCGCTCGGTGTCGATATTTCCGGCAATCCGGTCGTCATTGATTTGAAAAAAATGCCGCACGGCTTGATTGCGGGTGCGACAGGATCGGGAAAAAGCGTCTGCATCAATACCATTTTGGTCAGTCTGCTTTATAAGGCAGATCCGAGCGAGGTCAAAGTGCTTTTGATTGATCCGAAAATGGTCGAGCTTGCGCCTTATAACCAAATTCCGCATTTAGTCAGCCCCGTCATCACGGACGCCAAAGCCGCAACCGCGGCGTTAAAATGGGTTGTGGAAGAGATGGAACGGCGGTATGAACTGTTTGCTCATTCAGGTGTGAGAGATATCGGCCGTTTTAATGAATTAACGGCCGATCATAAGACAGGCGAAAAGCTCCCGTACCTCGTAGTGGTTATTGATGAGCTTGCCGATTTAATGATGGTCGCGCCGAACGATGTGGAAGAAAGCATTGCCAGAATCGCGCAGAAAGCGAGAGCCTGCGGCATTCATCTCCTCGTCGCGACACAGCGTCCGTCTGTCGATGTCATTACCGGCATGATCAAGGCGAACATCCCGACGAGGATCGCATTCTCCGTCTCAAGTCAGGTCGATTCCAGAACGATTATCGACATGGCGGGGGCGGAAAAGCTGCTCGGAAAAGGCGACATGCTGTACTGGGAAAACGGTACCGGTAAACCGGTGCGTCTGCAGGGCAACTTTGTCTCAGACAGCGAGATCGACCGCGTCGTCTCTCACGTCAGAAAGCAGCTCCCGCCTTCTTATTTGTTTGAACAGGAAGAACTGATCAGGCAGGGAACCGCCCTCAAGGAAGAGGACGAGCTGTTTCCTGAGGCGTGCCAATTTGTCGTGGAGCAAAACAGCGCCAGCACCTCCAGCCTTCAAAGAAGGTTCAGGATCGGCTATAACCGTGCGGCGAGGCTGATTGACATGATGGAAGCTGAAGGCATGATCTCAGAAGCAAAGGGCAGCAAACCCCGCGAAGTGCTGATTACGGCTGCTGACATTACTCAAGAATAAGAATATCGTTCATTTTTCTCACAAACATGGTATGATAATGGATGGACCATCAAACAGCATCACTGTCACGCGCTGAAATATCATGCGGCAGGTTTAATCAAAAAGAAAGTTACAGATACTGACGATAATGTAAAAATAAATGGAAGCGCCGCTGTGCAGGCTTTTCGCCCGCGGCGGTCGCAAAATGAAATGAGCGTCATATACTGGGGAACAGATAGACGTTTGTTGGAGGTACGATTATGACTGTTTATCATTTTGTTGGAATAAAAGGGACAGGTATGAGCCCGCTTGCTCAAATCCTGCATGATACAGGGTATCAGGTGCAGGGATCGGATATCGAGAAGCAGATTTTTACTCAGGCTGCCCTTGAAAAAAGAAATATCCCGATCTATCCGTTCAGCCCCGATAACATCAAACCGGGCTTAACGGTAATCGCCGGAAACGCATTCCCTGATTCTCATCCGGAAATCGCAAAGGCGCTCGCTGAAGGAATTCCTGTTATCAGATATCATAAATTTTTAGCTGAATATATGAAAAAATATACAAGTGTCGCGGTTACGGGCGCACACGGCAAGACGTCCACTACGGGTCTCTTGGCACACGTGATGCAGCAGGCGAAGCCGACTTCGTTTCTTATCGGAGACGGGACGGGCAGAGGAAATGAAAGCAGCGAATACTTTGTATTTGAAGCCTGCGAGTACCGCCGTCATTTCTTAAGCTATCAGCCTGATTATGCGATCATGACGAATATTGATTTTGATCACCCTGATTATTTCGCCAACATTGACGATGTGTTTGATGCTTTCCAAAACATGGCGCTTCAAGTCAACAAAGGCATCATTGCCTGCGGTGATGACGAGTATCTGCCGAAAATTCACGCCAATGTGCCTGTTGTTTATTACGGCACGGGAGAAGAAAACGATTTTCAAGCGAGAAACATCGTAAAAAATACGGAAGGCACGACATTTGACGTCTTTGTCCGCAATACGTTTTACGATACGTTCTACATCCCGGCATACGGCCATCACAATGTCCTCAATTCATTAGCGGTCATTGCGCTTTGCCACTATGAAGAGATCGACGTGAACATGATTAAACGCGGACTTGAATCATTCGGCGGCGTCAAACGCAGATTCAATGAAAAAGTGATCGGCAGCCAGGTGCTGATAGACGACTACGCCCACCATCCGACTGAAATTAAAGTCACCATTGAGGCGGCGCGCCAAAAATATCCGGAACGTGAAATCATCGCGGTATTCCAGCCGCATACGTTTACACGGACGCAATCATTCCTTGATGAATTTGCAGAAAGCTTGAGCGCGGCCGATCGCGTGTATCTGTGCGACATTTTCGGATCTGCCCGCGAGAACGTCGGCAAACTCACCATCACGGATCTGCAGGAAAAAATCGATAACGCAGAACTCATTGAAGAGAATGACACATCCGTGTTAAAAGCGCATAAAGACGCAGTGCTGATCTTTATGGGCGCCGGAGACATTCAAAAATATATGAGGGCCTATGAAAACGTCATAGCGTAACAAAAAAGCAGTGGGGCTCTCACTGCTTTTTTGTGCGTGCGCAAAGGGATTTACCGATAAACGGAGAAATAGTATACATACAGCCCCTTTCATATATGTTTATCATTTTAATAATTGGGTATATACCATTATATCCTGCAATAAGGAGGTATTAGATGATTATCATTCTTTACTTAAGCGTCGCACTCATTGCCGTAGCATTTCTTATCCTCGTCATTTATCTGTCCAAAACATTAAAGTCCGTGCAGATGACTTTAACAAACGTAGCGTCGACTTTAGACGGCCTTGAAGGGCAGATGAAGGGCATTACCGCAGAGACAACCGAGCTGTTACATAAGACAAACCGTCTCGCGGAAGACATTCAGGAAAAATCAGAGAAATTAAATACGGTTGTCCATGCTGTGCAGGAAGTGGGAACTTCCGTCCAGCAGTTTAATACATCCATAAAGCAGGCAGCCGGTTCCGTTTCGGCCTCTGTCAGAGAGAACCAGGATAAGATCAGTCAGGTTGTCACCTGGAGCCAGGCCGCTATGGAAATATGGGACAAGTGGAAGCAAAAGAAAAAAACATCGCTTTAATCATAAGAAAAATCCACTAAGGAGGAATCATAATGAGCAAAGATGGAATCAATAGTAAGGATTTTTTAATCGGAACGCTGATCGGGGGAATTATCGGCGCGACAACGGCTTTGTTTCTGGCGCCTAAATCAGGCAAGGAGCTGCGCGACGATCTCGGCAGCCAGGCTTCCGCATTGAAGGATAAGACGGACAGAATGACGGCCGACGCGAAAGAAAAAGGCTCTCAATATGTCAGCATCGCCAAGGACAAAACATCTAACATCACCCAGCTGGTAGCTGATCAGTCAGGCCAGATTATGAATAAAGTGAAGGATTTAAAAGACCGTTCTAAGAGCACACTAACCGAGAAAGCCGAAGAGACGAGAAGCGAAATGCAGGACACGGCCCAAAGCATCAAAGCCGAAGCGGAAGATGCAGGGGAAAAAGCCGGTCAGGCAAATCGCTGATCTTCAATAAGGAGAGATAACAGACATGACAAAGCAGCTGATATCGTCAGAAGAAGAGTTCAAAAATGCCGCTGAGAAAGAAAGCACGTTCGTGTTTTTGAAACACAGCACAACCTGCCCGATCAGCCAAGCGGCGTTTCAGGAGTTTGACGCGTTTGCATCAGAGCATTCAGAAGTGCCTTCTTATTACCTGCAGGTGCAGGACAGCCGGCCGCTTTCAAACTATATCGCCGAGACATACGGCGTGAAACATGAAAGCCCGCAAGTATTCGTCATTACAAACGGCGTAGTGAAATGGCATGCGTCTCATTCCCAAATCACAAAAAACGCAATAGAGCAGCACCTTTCATAATTTACTGACCGCCGGATGATACCGGCGGTTTTTTTTTGAAAAAAACTATTGATCATTTCAGCCATATCATGTAGGATATCAATATACACTACTTCAACGCATAAAAGCTTAAAAGCGTTTTGGTGATAAAGTAAAATGTGAAGAAATTTATTGTTTCATATTCCTATTTTCGCATAACTGTAGTAAGATGCATGTTAACCATTAAAATAAAACATAGCATAGAAGGGATGAAAAAGATGAGCAACAAGGAATTAGAGAGCCTAAGACAGCAGGCAGACGCACTAAACTTACAAATCCTTAAATTAATCAATGAACGCGGAGCCGTTGTAAAAGAAATCGGTAAAGCCAAAGAAGCACAGGGTGTCAACCGATTTGACCCCGTCAGAGAGCGTACAATGCTTAACCGCATTATTGAAAGCAATGACGGCCCGTTTGAAAACTCAACAATCCAGCATATTTTCAAAGAAATTTTCAAAGCCGGCCTTGAGCTTCAAGAAGAGGATCACAGCAAAGCGTTGCTCGTCTCCCGGAAGAAAAAAGCAGAAGATACGATCGTTGACATTAAAGGCGAAAAAGTCGGTGACGGCGATCAGAGATTCATCGTCGGTCCTTGTGCCGTAGAAAGCTATGAGCAGGTTGCGGAAGTAGCGGCCGCTGCGAAAAAACAAGGCATTAAAATCCTGCGCGGAGGTGCGTTCAAACCCCGCACAAGCCCGTATGATTTCCAAGGTCTCGGCGTAGAAGGCCTGCAAATCCTCAAACGCGTCGCTGATGAATATGACCTCGCGGTGATCAGTGAAATCGTTACGCCTGCCCACATTGAGCAAGCGATTGATTACATTGACGTCATTCAGATCGGCGCACGTAACATGCAAAACTTTGAATTACTGAAAGCCGCCGGTTCGGTTAAAAAGCCGGTATTGCTAAAACGCGGTCTTGCCGCAACGATTTCAGAGTTCATCAATGCAGCTGAATACATCATGTCACAAGGAAACGACCAAATCATTCTTTGTGAGCGCGGAATCAGAACGTACGAAACAGCAACGAGAAACACGCTTGACATTTCTGCCGTGCCGATTTTGAAACAGGAAACTCACTTGCCGGTGTTTGTTGACGTCACACATTCAACAGGCCGCCGCGATCTCCTGCTTCCGACAGCAAAAGCAGCGCTTGCGATCGGCGCTGACGGCGTGATGGCCGAAGTTCACCCTGATCCTTCCGTTGCCCTTTCAGACTCTGCGCAGCAGATGGATATACCTGAATTCGAGAAATGGCTGAACGAATTAAAGCCGATGGTGAAAGTAAAAGCATAATAAAGTGTTCCGTTCTTTAAGGGCCGCCTCGTGCGGCCCTTTTTCGTTTCTTCATTTTATTTAATTATAAAATGGAAGTGAACGTTTTCATCACTGGGAAAAACGTGTATAATTTCATGAGAAGTATTTAAATTTGATGAATAATGAAAAATAATGTACACTACTGACTTACGCTTACAACCATAAACGACAGAATGCGAAAACGCACGACATTTCTTTACATAAAGTGTTTATGCTATAGATAAGGATAAGTGTATCCAGTAAAAGGAGTGGTTTCAGTGAGCAACATTACGATATACGACGTGGCCAGAGAAGCAAATGTCAGCATGGCGACTGTTTCCCGCGTCGTAAACGGCAATCCGAATGTAAAACCGACGACCAGAAAAAAAGTATTGGAAGCCATTGACCGGCTCGGCTACCGCCCGAACGCGGTGGCAAGAGGACTGGCAAGCAAAAAAACGACAACGGTCGGCGTCATCATCCCTGATATCTCAAGCATTTTCTACTCGGAACTTGCCCGGGGAATTGAAGATATCGCGACGATGTACAAATATAATATTATTTTAAGCAACTCGGACCAAAACCTCGAGAAGGAACTGCACCTGTTAAACACGATGCTCGGCAAACAAGTGGACGGTATCGTATTTATGGGCGGAAACATTACGGACGAGCATGTCGAAGAATTTAAGCGCTCTCCTGTGCCGATCGTATTGGCGGCATCAGTGGAAGAACAGGGTGAGACGCCTTCTGTCGCCATTGATTATGAACAGGCGATTTATGATGCCGTTAAGCTTTTCATTGAGAAAGGGCATCGCGACATCGCATTTGTCTCCGGACCGATGGCAGAGCCGATCAACGGCTCGAAAAAACTGCAAGGGTACAGACGGGCGCTTGAAGAAGCGGGCATCCCGTTTAATGAGCAGTTCGTAGCGGAAGGCGATTACACCTATGATTCCGGAATGGAGGCGCTTCAAAGCTTAATGGGCCTTGAGCGGAAGCCGACGGCAATCCTTTCTGCAACGGATGAAATGGCGCTCGGCATTATTCATGCGGCTCAGGATCAAGGTCTGTCGATTCCTGACGATCTTGATATTATCGGTTTTGACAATACGAGATTGAGCTTGATGGTCCGCCCTCAGCTTTCCACAGTCGTGCAGCCTACTTACGATATCGGAGCCGTGGCGATGAGGCTTTTGACAAAACTGATGAACAAAGAGCCGGTTGAAGAGCATATCGTTGAGCTGCCTCACCGCATCGAATTAAGACAATCAACAAAGTCATAAAAAAACGGAAAAGCAAGCTTCACTCTGAGGAGTGGAATCTTGCTTTTTTACTTGAGTAAGGAGAAGATATGAAACGTTTTGATTATCTGACACCCGTTGGATTTATGTTAGGATGTATTATTGTCGCAATCGGAATTCTCTCAGGAACGGGGCTTGCGGGAATCAGTTCATTTTTAGATCTGACTTCTTTTTTAATCGTCACAGGCGGCCTTGCCGCGGCGGTCTTTATCAGCTTTCCGCCTCGGGATTTAAAGAAAACCCCTTCTGTTTTAAAACAGGTATTTTCCCGTCAGGATGACAATGTGAAGGACCTTGTCAGAGTATTCGTCAGCCTTGCGGAGCAGGCGCGAAGACAGGGGCTGCTGTCTCTGGAGGACCGGGCGCGCGAGATTAAGGATCCGTTTTTGAAAAAAGGTCTATTGCTTGCGATTGACGGCTGGGACGAAGAAACGATCCGGCTGGTGATGGATTCTGAGATCGCCGCGATGGAAGAACGACACAGAAAAGGAAGACGCGTTTTTGAAAAAGCTGGTGATTTCGCGCCCGCCTGGGGAATGATCGGGACGCTTGTCGGACTCGTGCTCATGCTTAAAAATTTAAATGACCCGCATACCCTCGGGCCGAACATGGCTGTTGCGCTATTGACGACGCTGTACGGCGCGCTGCTTGCCAATCTCGTGTTTATCCCTATCGCGGCAAAGCTTGAAGAAAAAACGGAAAGTGAAATTTTCATCAAACAGGTTATGATCGAAGGGGTTGTCGGCATCCAATCGGGAAAAAATCCCCGCAACCTCGAAAGTCAGCTCGTCGTTTTCAGCTCAAGAGAAGACTGGCGTAAAGAGCAGCCTGCGAACAAGAAAAAGGGCGCTGTCCATGAAGCTTAGAAGAGAGCGTTTTGAAAGAAGAAACAAACCGGAACATTCCGGCGGTTCACCAAGATGGATGGTGACGTTCGCTGACTTGATCACGCTCATTCTTGTGTTCTTTATATTGCTTTTTTCCATGTCGCAAATAGACGCGGAAAAATTTCAATCAGCCGTTTCATCGATTCATACAAACGGCAGCGGAGGTGAACTGGCGTCATCAGACAAAGCAAATGAAAATAAAGAACAAGATTTGCTGCTGCAGAACGTGAAAACATACATAAAATCGCACCATTTGAGTTCCAAATTAACGGCGAAGCGCGATGAGCGCGGAGTGGTTCTTGTGCTGCAGGAGGCCGTTCTGTTTCAGACAGGAAAAGCGGATGTGCTGAAAAACGCCGAACCAGTCCTGCATCAGATCGCAGTGCTTTTGAAAACAATTCCGAATGACATTCAAGTGGAAGGCCATACGGACAGCCGCCGGATTTCCACCTATCAATTCCCGTCGAACTGGGAGCTGTCGTCTGCAAGAGCGGCGAGTGTGATCCGGTATTTTACCGCGAAAGAAGACTTTTCCGCCAAACGGTTTATTTCAGTCGGATACGCGGATACAAAACCTGTGAAGGACAACAAAAGCCCCGGTCATATGAATGAAAACCGCCGTGTGGAAATTGTCATAAAAAAAACGACCTCTTCGTAAGGGTCGTTTTTTTTATTTTGTTTTATACCGCTGTTCAGACCGGATGGCAAAAAGCGCTTTTTCCACGGTTTGGGCGTTTTTTTCTGATATTTCTTCTTTTCGGGGAATCGGAGGATATAATTGTTCAGGGTCACTCCAAAACGCGGGCAGGGTATAGGGCGAGTGTTTCTGCCATTTATGAATCCACTCCTGCGGTATGCGCTCCCCGGGATCAATCCCTTTCATCTCAAGCCATATACGGCTCCATGCTCTCGGAACCACTCGCCAAATATCGTATCCGCCTCCGCCGACCGCGATCCATCTGCCGCTGCAATGTTGATGGGCTAATGAGTGAGCAAGCCGGGGAATCTCCTGATAGATGGAGATGGTAGTGGACAGGTGTGTCAATGGGTCGTAATAATGGGCGTCCGCTCCGTTCTGTGTCAGGATTACATCCGGCTTAAAAAAAGCCGCGATTTCTGAAGCGGCCGTTTTGTAAGCGTGAAGAAAGGAATCGTCCTCTGTGAAAGCGTCCAGCGGAATGTTAAAAGAATAGCCGTAGCCTTGCCCGCTTCCTTTTTCCAGCACTTGTCCCGTCCCGGGAAATAAATAACGCCCGGTTTCGTGAAATGAAACTGTGCAGACATCTGACCTGTCGTAAAACGTAAATTGAACGCCGTCGCCGTGATGAGCGTCGGTATCAATGTATAACACCTTTGCCCCGTAGTTTTTCTGAATGTATTGGATGGCCACGGCGCTGTCATTATAAATACAAAAGCCCGATGCCCTGCCGCGGAAGCCGTGGTGAAGGCCCCCGCCTAAATTGCAGGCATGCCTCGCCTGTCCCGTCATGACATAATCTGCCGCTGTTAAAGTGCCGCCCACCAGAAGCGACGCGGCTTCATGCATGCCGGCAAAAACAGGGGTGTCTTCCGTTCCGAGCCCGTAGCTTTCTCCTTCTGCGGCAGGAAGCCGGCCCGCCCCCGCTAGTTCAACCGCCTGTATGTAATCCTCTGTATGAACGAGTGCCAGCTCTTCTTTAGAGGCCATGCGCGGAGCGGCGATATCTCCCTCTTCAAACGCGTCCGCCGCCTGAAGCAGCTCGTATGTCAAAAGCACGCGCTGCTGATTGAACGGGTGATCCTGGTGAAATTGATACGTCTGATAAGAAGGCGAGTAAACAAAAACGCTGTCTCTCATGACTGATCCCTCAATTGTTTCGGCCACAAGACATTGTACCCGGCTTCATGAACGCTGCGGATAAAAGGGAGCGGATTCATCGTCTTCACCCGGAAGACGAGTATATTTGTCCCGGCGGAATCATGGGGATAGACGAGCACGCTCAAGATTTGCAGCTGAAGATCGCGGCACATACAGCTGAGATCAGCAAGGCTTTTGGTCATATCCGTCACCAGAATTTCCACCTGTGATCCCGGCTGGGCTGCGCCTGTCAGGCTGACAAAGGTCCGGAGTACATCGGTTTTGGTTAAAATGCCCGTCAGCTTATGATTTACCGTAATCGGCAGACATCCGATGCCATGCTCATAGAAAGAAGCCGATATTTCCTCTACGAAATCAAGCGGATGGGCGCAGATGACATTCCGTTTCATAATGGTTTCCACTTTGTTTGTCAGAAACGCGACGCGGTCTTCTTGTTTAAAGCTGCCCGGGCCCGCCTGTTTAATGTCTCTGTCTGTGACGATGCCGGCAACGTGCAGTTCTTCGTCGATGACAGGGAGATGGCGGATATGATATGCCTTCATTTTATGTACGGCTGTTTCTATGGAGTCGTTTTTTGTGACGGTGATGACGTCCCGTTTCATGATTTGTTCTGCAATCATCTTTTTATCCCCTTTGTATGTCAGTCAATACATAAATCGCTGATAAAAACGAAGTCTGTCGAACTGTTCAATTGACGCCTGACTGACGTGCCTGCCGATGCGGGCCATCAGACAATTGGCCGGATGAGAGCTGATTTCCGGTTCATCCGTTGCAAACCAGACAAGACCTCCGGCATTCATCATCTTTTCCATGATCTTTCTGTACTCCCACACGTCTTTTTTCATCCCTTTTAAATCCCAATGCCAGTAATATTCTGTCGTCATGATGATGTACCGTTCCATCTGTTCATCCATCATGCTGACAGTCAGCAAAGTTTTTCCGACAGAACAGCCTCTGTAGCCGGGAGCGACCTCGATCGCCCCGAGTTCAAGGAGATCTTCCATATTTCCGTCAGACCACCGTTCAAGCGGATCAGGATATAAATACGTCACATAGCCGATAATCGTCTCTCCGTCCCTGGCGATGATGATCCGCCCTTCGGGAAGCCCGGCTATTTCGACTAACGCTTTGTGCTGTTCATGAGGAAGGCGAAAGGCTGTCAGGCCTTCATGAAACTCATACTGTGCTAAGTCCTCTGGAGGAACAGGCCCTTCTATCAAAAGAGGGCCTGCTGCTGTCTGAATAGATGAAGAATGGTACGTTTTATGATGTTTCACTGATTCACCGCCTGTCGGTTCTTAATAAAAACACATCTCCTTTAAGCATAACAAAATATAAAGCGTTTTCAATAGTACAGCAATTTATATTTTAAAAATTGAGAAAACTGTGAACATCTACTATAATTAGTCTATAGATAAGCAAAGGGGGATGTTGCATGAATTTGAAAACGTTGCCAGCGGAAAAGGGGAATTATCATCTGCAAAATTATGAGGAAACATACCGCAGCTTCGATTGGAAAGAAGTAGAGACGGAGTTTTCCTGGCATCAGACCGGAAAGCTGAATGCCGCGTACGAAGCGATTGACCGTCATGCCGAATCATTTCGCAAAAACAAAGTAGCGCTGTATTACAAGGACGCAAACCGGGAAGAAAAATACACGTTTAAAGAAATGATGGAGGAATCGAACCGGGCGGGAAATGTGCTGAGACGGTATGGAAACGTAGAAAAAGGGGACCGCGTTTTCATTTTCATGCCGCGTTCGCCGGAGCTTTATTTTATCATGCTCGGCGCAATTAAAATCGGTGCGATTGCCGGCCCTTTATTTGAAGCGTTTATGGAAGGCGCCGTCAAAGACCGCCTGTTGAACAGCCAGGCCAAGGTTGTCGTAACAACACCTGAACTGGCTGAACGGATTCCGGCGGACAGCCTGCCCGACCTGGAGCATATCTTCATTGTCGGCGGCAGCAAAGAAGCCGGAGATAAAATCATTCATTATGATAAAGCGGCTGAGGGAGAAAGCACGAGACTTGATATTGAATGGATGGACAGAAGAGACGGCTACCTGCTTCACTATACATCAGGATCAACAGGAACGCCTAAAGGCGTGCTTCATGTTCATGAAGCCATGATTCAGCAATACCAGACCGGCAAGTGGGTGCTTGATCTTAAAGAGGACGATATATATTGGTGCACGGCGGACCCGGGCTGGGTGACCGGGACGGTGTACGGGATTTTTGCGCCGTGGCTGAACGGAGCGGCGAATGTGATCGTCGGCGGCAGATTCAGTCCGGAAAACTGGTACGGCACGATTGAAAAGCTCGGTGTCAGCGTCTGGTACAGCGCTCCGACGGCTTTCAGAATGCTTATGGGCGCCGGAGATGAAATGGCGTCCAAATTTGATCTTACTTCACTTCGTCACGTCTTGAGTGTCGGAGAACCTTTAAACCCGGAGGTCATTAAGTGGGGACATAAAGTATTCGGCAAGCGCATCCACGATACGTGGTGGATGACGGAAACAGGCGGGCAGCTTATCTGCAATTATCCGTGCATGGAGATCAAGCCGGGTTCAATGGGGAAACCGATTCCGGGAGTGGAAGCGGCGATCGTTGACAATCAAGGGAATGAGCTTCCGCCGTACCGAATGGGGAACCTCGCCATTAAAAAGGGCTGGCCGTCCATGATGGATTCCATTTGGAATAACAAAGAAAAATATGAATCTTATTTCATGCCGGGCGGCTGGTATGTTTCCGGAGATTCAGCTTATATGGATGAAGACGGTTATTTTTGGTTCCAAGGCAGAGTCGATGATGTCATCATGACATCCGGCGAGCGCGTCGGCCCGTTTGAAGTCGAAAGCAAACTTGTGGAACATCCGGCGATTGCCGAAGCCGGTGTTATCGGAAAGCCGGACCCTGTCCGGGGAGAAATTATTAAAGCATTTATCGCGCTTAGAGAAGGGCATGAGCCATCCGATCAGCTGAAGGAGGACATTCGCCTTTTTGTAAAACAAGGGCTGGCCGCCCATGCCGCACCGCGGGAAATTGAATTCAAAGATAAACTTCCAAAAACACGGAGCGGAAAAATCATGAGACGTGTGCTGAAGGCGTGGGAGCTGGACCTGCCGGCAGGCGACCTGTCCACAATGGAAGATTAAAGAGACGGCGTTGACATGACATCTTATTTATGTTAAAAATGAGTAAGCTTCATACGAAAAGGTTTTGATTGAGACAAGTAGGATATCTGATTGTTCCAGAGAGCTGATGGCCGGTGAAAATCAGCACATAGGATATGCCGAATACACTCATGAACCGCTTTTGCGAACAAAGCCCTTCCAAGGCTTTCAGTAGTGGAAGAACGGACACGGTCCGTTATCAAAAAGAGTGATAAAAGCTTTTTTATGCTTTTATTAGTAGGGTGGTACCGCGATTATATCGTCCCTTCGTTTTAAACGAAGGGGCGTTTTTTATTTCCATAAACAAAGGAGCAGACAAAATGACTAATTTATTAGAAGATTTATCATTCCGCGGCTTAATCCAGCAAATGACGGATGAAGAAGGACTGAATAAACAGCTGAACGAAGAAAAAATCCGTTTATACTCAGGGTTCGACCCGACGGCGGACAGCCTGCACATCGGTCACCTTCTGCCGATATTGACACTGCGCCGTTTCCAGCTTGCAGGCCACCATCCGATTGCGCTTGTAGGCGGAGCGACGGGGCTGATCGGCGATCCGAGCGGTAAAAAAGCGGAGCGTACGTTAAATACTCAGGATATCGTTGTCGAATGGTCGCAAAAAATTAAAAATCAGCTTTCCCGATTTTTAGATTTCGATGCAGGAGAAAACCCAGCCGTCATAGCGAACAACTTTGACTGGATCGGAAAAATGAGCATCATTGATTTTCTCCGCGACGTCGGAAAGAACTTCGGAATCAACTACATGCTTGCGAAAGATACTGTAAGCTCAAGAATTGAAACCGGAATTTCTTACACGGAATTCAGCTACATGATCCTGCAATCCTACGATTTTCTGAATCTGTACAGAGAAAAGAACTGCAAACTCCAAATCGGAGGCAGTGACCAGTGGGGCAACATTACGGCAGGTCTTGAACTGATCAGAAAATCGGAGGAAGAAGGGGCGAAAGCGTTCGGTCTTACCATTCCGCTCGTCACAAAAGCTGACGGCACGAAATTCGGCAAAACAGAAGGTGGCGCGATTTGGCTTGATAAAGAAAAAACATCGCCGTATGAATTCTACCAATTCTGGATCAATACAGATGACCGTGATGTCGTCAAATATTTAAAATACTTTACTTTCTTATCAAAAGAGGAAATTGAAGCTTATGCTGAAAAAGCAGAAACGGCTCCAGAGAAAAGGGAAGCGCAGAAACGCCTTGCTGAAGAAGTGACTGTACTTGTACACGGCCGTGAAGCGTTTGAGCAGGCCGTTCATATTTCTCAGGCGCTGTTCAGCGGCAATATTAAAGAGCTTTCCGCTCAAGACGTCAAGGTAGGTTTTAAGGACGTGCCTTCACTTGAAAAAGACCGCTCTGAAGAACTGTCTTTAGTAGACGTGCTTGTGGAATCTAAGTTGTCGCCTTCAAAACGGCAGGCCCGCGAAGACATTCAAAACGGGGCTGTTTACATTAACGGAGAGCGCCAGACGGAGATCGGTCATCTGCTGACGGCGGAAGACCGCATCGAAGATCAATTTACCGTACTGCGCCGCGGAAAGAAAAAATACTTCTTGATCACATACTGAAAATAAAGAGCAGTCCGGCCGCTCAATGCGGCAGGCTGCTTTTTTATGTTTTACGAATACTGCACCGGGAAATGAGTACAGTACGTAGTATAAGAAAAACAGGGAAGGGGCGCTGCGCCGTGAATTTCATGTTTACCATTGCGAAAGAAAGATTGCAGCGGGATCATTGGGAACAGCAGCAAAGTATGAACGCCGAAGTCAAAGCCGAAGAAACTGAGGCGGAAGAAGAAAATCCGACCTCATAAAACAAAAGCCTCCATCCCTTGGGAATGGAGGCTTTTGTTTGTCACCATATCAGTCTGACGGCGGCCATCAGCACGACGCCTGTAATGACCGTGATGGATAAGCTTTTCGTCCGCATCGCGCAAAGCAATGTCGGGATGAGGACGATCATTGCTTTCCAATCAAAGGTCAAAGTGCTGTTTGTTTTTACGATCATGCTTTCCGTTACCAAGGCGGTCAAAATGCAAAGCGGAATAAAGGAGAGCCACTTTAAAGCCAATTCCGGCATCTGAATGTTCCGGACAAATATAAACGGAACAATGCGCGGCACAAGCGTAACAATCATGCAGCCGAGTATAATCCAGATCATTTGCGTGCTGATGCTCATTTGTCCGTCACCACCCCGATTGTTGCCACAATTACGGTTGAGACGATGACCGCGATGTGTGACGGGACGAAATACGATAACAAGATCATAAAAATGATCATATAGAGAATAAGGGAGAGGCTGTGTTTCAGCTTTTCCGACGCGGACGACTGCAATTGCAGCACCAAAAGCGCCGCAAACATAGCGGGCAAAGCAAAGTCCAGACCGAGAGCGTAAGGATCAGATATCCATTGTCCGAGAAGCCCGCCCATCACACAAGAAATAACCCAGCACGCATAGGCGGTTATATTGAGGCCGTTCATCCACTTATCGTACAGCCTGCCGTTCTGAACCGCCTTGTTCACCGCTACTCCGAAAGATTCGTCAGTAAGCAAAGCACCGAAGCCGATATTTTTCACCAAAGAGTATTTTGTGAAATAAGGCGCGATGGTCAGGCTCAGGAGCAGGTGCCGCAGATTGACGATGAACGTCGTTAAAATAATGGCAGAAATCGGACTCCCGGAAACAAGGAGTGAGCAAATAATAAATTGGGCGGCGCCGGCATAGACCAGCAAGGATAACAAACAAATTTCAAGAATACTGAGGTGTGAAGCAACGCCAACAATGCCAAAAGCAAAACCGACACTCATATAGCCCAGCAGTGTAGGCACACAATCCCGCACCCCCTGTAAAAACGTATCGTTCATTTCCCGGGAAACGGCTGTTTTTTGCACTTCTGTGTTAATCATTTTTATACTCCTTCCTTAGAGATTATAATGATAACGACTAATGAAAAAATCAAAGAAAATACGGTTCACATTTAAATGAACCGATTTCCGGTGACGACATGAAATAAAGAATGGTTTTGTTTCATCAGACCTTCAACTTTTTCAGCTCCGACTTCTTTCACAAGCTCCGCAAACATCAGGTCATGCCTCATATATTCCATGGCCACGAGAACGAGAGCGGGATCTTCTGTTTTAATGGCCCAGGCATTCGTCTGCGGGGAAAAATTGGCGATTAAGACTTCTTTATTATCCCGTGCTGCTATCGTTAATCTTCCGCCCATGCGTTTTTCCGCCACTTCAGGAGACATATTATGATGTGTCGTATTTCCGAGCTTTACTTCCGGAGGGCCGAACACAATCGAAAAGACGGGCAATTTTTCGGCGGCGCGTTTGTTAACGGCCTCTTGAATAAAGGGAATCTGCTGTTCCCAGACAGACAGCCACAACTCTTCCTCGGCTTTTTCAATCATATCCTTCAATTCATTGATGACATGATCATTTGTGCTGATGCGGCGGATGACATTCATCTCCTGCTCGCTTTCAAGCGCCAATAATTTCTCTTCAAGATAGCCGAAGGAGCTCTCGAAGTCATGCCGCAGCCGGTCGATTAATTCCTTTCCGGCCAGCGGGGCATATGTAACCGGATCAGACGGCACAATATGGACAGCGCCTTTATCAACTAATTTCCCCAATACTTCATAGATCATTGAGCGGGGAACGCCTGACCTTTTACTGATTTCATACCCGGTAACAGGCGAGTGTTTCAATAAGCCGATATATGCTTTGCATTCGTATTGAGAAAATCCGAATTTCTGCAGTTCTTTCAGAACATCCTCCATAAACATCCTCCATAGTGGTTATTCATGAAACTACTATAATGTAAGCGGTTGTATGTTGTCAATGGGACTTGAGTGCTGAAAGAACAATTCGCCTGTGTTTCCGCTTTCCAACTTATTTTGGGGCGAGTTACTTGTATGGCTCTTGTGAAAAACGTTGCCGTAGACCCACACGGATGCCGTTTGGTACGATAAATTCAAGAAGTCAAAAAGAGGAGGATCATGGTGGAAAACACCTCTAAAATCGCTTTTTTATCAGTGATAAGCAATTCTCTGGTCGTCATGCTCAAAATAGCGGTAGGCATGGTAACCGGGTCTGTCGCAATACTTTCCGAAGCCATTCATTCTTTTTTAGATCTGATCGCCGCCTTCATCGCTTTTATTTCCGTCAGGATTTCAAAAAAGCCGGCTGATACAGGGCATCCGTACGGCCACGGAAAGGTCGAGAATCTGTCCGGAACGATCGAAACAATGCTGATTTTTGCGGCGGGGATTTGGATGATATATGAATGTGTTCAAAAACTGGTAAACCCGGAGCCTGTTCATCTGCCGGTATTGGGAATCGTTGTGATGCTTGCGGGAGCTCTCATTAATTTGATCGTCTCGAAATTAGTAAAAAGAGAAGCTGTAAAGGTTAATTCCGTGGCAATGAAATCAAATGCCCTGCACTTACTGACTGACGTGTACACCTCATTAGGCGTAGCGGCAAGCCTTTTGGTCGTTACATTAACGAAGTGGTACATACTTGATCCGATCATAGGTATGGTGCTGGCGGTGTATATCATATATGAAGCGTTTAAGTTAATGAAAGAAGCATTTCCGCCGCTGATTGACACCCGTTTGTCAGCAGAGGAAGAAAAAACAATTTTAAAGATTATCGAAACATTCCATCACGAATTTATTGAAATTCACGATTTTCGCACAAGGCGGTCCGGCCCGCAGGAGTATATTGATTTTCACATGGTCGTGGCGTCTCACGTGACGATTAAAGATGTGCATGACTTGTGTGACCGCATTGAAAGGGATATTACGGATGAATTTAAACAAGCACAGGTGATGATTCATGCCGAGCCGGAGAGTGAAAGGAAGAAATAAATGAGTTCTTGTATTTTGCGTTTTAACCAGAAAGGCCCGTTTATACGGGTCTTTTTGTTATGTAAATGACTATTTCTATCACGGATTGAGAGAGAAGCTTATACAAGAGAGGCGTTCATTTCATACGTTATGGTGTAAAGAAAAAGGGAGGTGAATACGATTGAACGCTATTTCTGTTAAAGAGATTGAACATGGAGTCGCCGTTGCTCATAGAGAAGGTTTAGGGGAGTATTTGCACCAAGAACCGGTTTCTGGAAAAAGCAAGCGCCGTTCACGCAGCAAAAAACGGACACGTCGGACACATCGTTCACGCAGCCAAAAACGGACGCACCGGACACACCGTTCACGCAGTAAAAAACGGACGCACCGGACACACCGTTCGCGCAGCCAAAAACGGACGCACCGGACACACCGTTCGCGCAGTAAAAAACGGACGCACCGGACACACCGTTCGCGCAGCAAAAAACGGACGCACCGCACAAGACGGTCCCAAAAGAAACGCCGCTCTTCCCGCAAACGCTGTTTTAAATGCTGACTGTAGAAACGATGATAGATGATCTGCTATAATGGCAATAAAGGGGCTGGATAAAAACTCCAGTATCACCTGCGGACACTGAACTGACAACATGACGCTGTTTGTTCGTGTCCGTTTTTGATTTTTGAACAACATGCCGAAGGATAAAACAGGAAGGGATGACGCCGAATGAAGCTGAATGAGGAAATGTATCAAGACCCTGAAGGAAAAACAATCTATTCGCAGGATATCAGCAGCAAGCTTTTGCATATCACGGACAGCGGGCATATCAGCGTTGACTTCATCAGCATAAGCAGGCTGCGGAAGGCTTCGAAAATCGCGATCTTAGGTGACAGCGTCGCCCGGGGGCTGCGTGCGAAATACAGCTTTGGTGACATTCTGAAAGACCGGACAAACGCCGAAATCACCAATCTGTCTGTCAGCGGCGTCAATATGAGCAACAACGGAAACGATAACATTTATCAGCAATCACTTAAAACGTCGGGACAAGATGTCATTATTGTGCAGGGAACAGATGATGATTGGTGCGGCCACATCCCCATCGGCACAGATGAAAAAGATATCACTTCATTTTACGGAGGTTTCTGCCAAGTCATTCAGCAGCTCCGCAGCAGAAATAAAGGCGCGAGCATCATTGCAGTGACCCCGACGAAACAAGCGAAAATGTCAAACGGAAAAATCGTCCGCCGTGATACTGATAAAAATAAACTGGGTTTGAAGCTGGCTGACTATGTGAAAGCCCAGAAAGAAGCCTGTACCCTGCTTTCTGTACCGTATGCCGACCTATTTGATACAGATCTCATCGACCCGTATAATCCCGCTTTCCGTAAAATGTGCATGTCAGAAGGCCTTCATCCGAACGAGACAGGGCATCAAATCATCTTTCAGGAAATCTGCCGAAATTTTTATTATTATTACGGATGAAACAAAACTGAAAGGTTATTTTCGGCTTTTCTCTTCTAAAAGCTCAATCATTCTTTGAGATGCACACCGTTGCGCTCTTAAAAGCGAGACGATATTTCCGGTAAAACCGATTAAAATGATAAGCAGAAAAATGATTATCCACATAAGCGAACCTCCCATCGAGTGTTGAAAAACCCACTCTTTATTTTACTTATTATGGATGAGGAAGAGAATAGGTCTAACTATTGGTGTTTCTTTATAAATCCATAAAAAAATGCACAGACTGAAACGGGGGACTGACCCCATAATATGAGACAAACAAAAAACACCTTCAAGTTTGAAAACGGATCGTTGTTATCCGAAATTAGACTTGGAGGTGTTTTTCTATGAGGACAAGAGTGAGTTATCCGGTTGAAGTCAAACAGAAAGCTGTAGAAATGAGATTGGCGGGCGTGCCTGTGAAGGAGATCATGCAGGAATTGAATATAAAGAATAAGACGCAGGTGCAGACATGGGTCAGGTGGTATAAAGCTGGGGATACACATCGATTCGAACAACCTGTCGGAAAGCAATATTCTTATGGGAAAGGTCCAGAGTATTCTTCCGAATTAGAGAAACTGCAGGCAGAAAATTGTTATCTGAGACAACAGAATGAAGTGTTAAAAAAGTACAACGAATTGGAAAGGAAGCTGATAGCGAAACGCCAGTCGAGCTTGTAGAAGCATTGCGCGGCACAATGACCATAAAGGATATCTGTATTCATTTAGGTATCTCACGAGCATCTTATTATCGTTGGAAGAAGAATCTGATGAAAGATAACCCTAAATACCATTTAGAAAAACAAATCGGCACGTTGTGCCGAGAACACAAGTATCGATATGGCTATCGGAAAATCACAGCCATATTAAAAAAGGAAATGCGTATGAATCATAAAACAGTTCAGCGCATTATGCAGAAGAATCAGTGGCAATGCCGGGTTAAGGTGAAAAAGCGCAAGAAGAATGGGCAGCCATATGCCGTGGCCGAGAATATATTGGATCGAAACTTTCAGTCTGATCGCCCTCTGGAAAAGCTAGTAACGGATATCACATATTTGCCTTATGGGCAGAAACAATTGTATCTTTCCAGTATATTGGATTTATACAATGGAGAAGTGATTGCTTTTACGATTGGCGATAGACAGGACACAGACTTTGTCTTACACACACTTGATCAGCTGCCTGCACTGCCAGAGAACTGCGTGTTACATAGTGACCAAGGTTCTGTTTATACATCTTATGAGTATCAGAAAGCTGTTAAAACAAAAGGCATTACCATGAGCATGTCCCGCAAAGGGACGCCCGCTGATAATGCCTCCATCGAATCGTTTCATTCCTCACTAAAGTCTGAAACGTTCTACCTCGACAGGTTGGAAAGCACTACGACGACCATCGTAGAACAAACTGTCGAAACCTATATACACTATTATAACAACATTCGTATTCAAACGAAACTAAACAACCAGCCGCCGGTCACATACCGACAGCTGGCTGCTTAAAGGTGTTTTGATCCCTGTCTCAAAAACGGGGGTCAGTCCCACGGGTCTGTGCATTTTTATTCGCTTATTTCAGCAGATTCAATGATTCGCGATTAAAGGCTTCCAAATCGTCAGGTGTTCTGCTTGTTACGATGTTATGGCTGACAACGACTTCTTCATCTTTATAATTGGCGCCGGCATTGATTAAGTCTTTGCGGATGCTGCGGTATCCCGTGATATCTTTCCCTTTCAGAAGGTCGGTATCAATCAGCAGCTGCGGGCCGTGGCAGATCGCAAAAACGGGTTTCTGATTTTCCACGAATGCTTTAGTAAATTCACCCGGGCGATCATCTCCGCGAAGCAGATCCGGTGAAAAGCCTCCAGGGATTAATAACGCATCGAATTCCTTGGCGTCTGCGTCTGAAATCGCTTGATCGATCTTAACTTTCTCACCGTGCTTGCCCGTCACTTCTTTCCCTGCTTCCAAATCTATTGTCACCACGCTGTGGCCTGCTTCTTTAAATGCTTCTGCCGGGCTTGTATATTCAATATCCTCGAATTGGTCTGTTATCAGAACTGCGATTTTTTTGCTCATCATCATGCCTCCTGTGTAGTTTGTATATGACAAGGATATCAGGCAGATCGCTCTCTCTCAACGTATTTGCTTGAAGATAAGCATAAAAAAGACCCCTCTGAAAAAGAGGAGCCAAAAGGTACGGAGGCCTGCTGAAACTTGCGTGTTTAACCTGAGATAAGGCAAGAAATCGAACCGATTACTTTTTGTGTCTTTTTTTATGCTTTTTACATCCGCATTTCCCGGGATCGCCCGGATCAATAACCTCATGAATTGTTTCTTCCTGATATACGTGGCGGGGAACATAACGGATATGCTCTCTTTTAATGTGTTTGATGGGATGGACGTAAACCACTTCTTTGTCAGTATACGTGTCAGTCACAATATACTTAGGGTCACAGTAATATACTTTCGATTTTTTACCCATTCATCTCACCTCCCGTACTTTATTAAATGCTGACAAGGGGGATTTTGCATCGGACAAGTACACCACGGCAAGTCCACATTTTTGGAGTTTGCAATAAGAGCGGATAGTATCTGTATGGTTTTTCCTGAATTCGCTTCAAATTGGGATGGTTAGCGCTTTTTAATCAGGGAAATTTATAAAAAAGAATTCAACATAATTCTTTTCTCAGTTCAACGAGATGCTGACATCTTTGGAGGGATTTCTGAATGCTCGATGAAAAAACAATTGAAATCGTTAAAAGCACAGTGCCGGTCTTGGAAGAGCACGGTGAAGAAATCACAGGACGATTTTATGACCTGCTGTTTCAGCATCACCCTGAGCTGCTGAATGTCTTTAATCAGACGAATCAAAAGAAAAAAACCCAGCGTACAGCTTTGTCGAATGCTGTGATCGCGGCCGCCGCCAATATTGACCGCTTGGAAAACATCGTTTCCGTCGTTAAACAAATCAGCCAAAAACACCGGAGTATCGGAGTTAAGCCCGAGCATTATCCAATCGTTGGCAAGTACTTGTTAATCGCGATAAAGGATGTGTTAAAAGACGGAGCTTCCCCTGAGGTCATTCAGGCATGGGAAAAAGCATACAGCGTCATTGCAGACGCATTTATCGGTATTGAGAAGGAAATGTATGAACAAGCGGAAACACAAAAAGGCGGCTGGAAAGACTATAAGGCGTTTAAAATTGATAAAAAAGTAAAAGAAAGCAAAGAGATCATGTCTTTTTATTTAAAACCGGAAGACGGACAAGTTCTCCCCGAATTCAAAGCGGGACAATATATCAGTGTAAAAGTATACATTCCGGACACGGGTTATACACATATCCGCCAGTACAGCTTGTCCGATGTGTCCGGTAAAGATTATTACCGGATTTCCGTTAAAAAAGAAGGGGTTGTTTCCTCTTATCTGCATGACCAATTATATGAAAAAGATTCAATTGAAATCAGCGCTCCGGCCGGTGACTTCGTATTAGATCCTGCTTCCGAAAAGAATCTCGTTCTCATCAGTGCCGGTGTCGGAATTACCCCGATGATCAGCATGTTAAAGACGGTTGCCAAAACCCAGCCGCAGCGAAATGTTCTCTTTATCCATGCGGCAAGGAGCGGAGAGTATCATGCGCTGCGGCATGAAGCTGAAGAAGCCGCGGAACACTCATCCGTTGACACCGTCTTTATTTACAGCGACCCGTCCGAACAAGACCGCTCAGAAAACATTCATTTTCGGGAAGGCCGGATTGACAAACAGCTGTTAGAAGAAGTGATGACAGAAAAAGATGCTGATTTTTATCTATGCGGATCACCATCATTCATTAAGGCAATGAAACAGCTGATTTCCGAATTCAATGCACCGCCGGAATCGATTCACTATGAATTATTCGAACCGCAGCTGAGTATGGTGTGATTGAAGAAGGAAGGTCGAGGATTTTAATGTATGAAGCACCCGGATTGGGTGCTTTTTTTATTCTCTTGCAAGGAAGGTTCCGCTGCCCACATACAGGGAAACAAAGATACAAATCAGGGTAAGGTCACCCGCATTAAAGGGGATGGAGGTGAATTGTCTTATTGAATATAAGTCCAAGACGGAAAGCCTGTTGGCGCTGAGGAGGAAATAGCGTGAAAATAGGGAGCGTCTTATCAGCAGAAAAAAAGCCATGTGCAGTATGCAATAGAAGAAATAGGGAAAGCAGGATGAGTCCCTGCTTTCTCTATTTCCTCGTGATTCCGTAATATAAAATCACTATCTCGCCAATGGCAAGTACTATACGAACGATAATTAATTTGGATTGCAACATACTATACGTTAAATCTCACTCAAACAGACTGGATTGAAAGCACCAAAAAGAATATTTGTACACAGAATATTCCTCTTTCTACATCATAATAGATAGTATTCAATAACTCATCTCTAATTTGTTTTTTAGAAAAAAAGAACCAGTCACACTTCAGCAACTAGTTCAATTTTTGTTAGGATTAGAATTTGATAACTCTATATTTATAATACTTTGGTTTCCAGTCTAACTCTAAATGTGCATACAAGTGTGCACTTGAATGTGCAGAGTATCTTGGATATCCTTTATATACATCATAGATAACTGCTGTATGCTTCCACTTTTTTGATGACTTAGAATACATTTGAATAACGTCACCTGTTTTCACATATTTGGAAACAGCCTTGGGGCTCGTTAAATTGTAGACTTTGTGTTTTTTAGTTCCTGCCCAATATGAATAGAAATCTGAAACCACAGTCCACGAAGTTGAATACGTTCTAGCTGAGCTTTTAGGTACTGATTGATTGTACCAACCTTTAGTTGTTTTATGGTGACCCCGATTAAAACTGAACCCTGTGGTATTCATAGGCATACCACCAGCTAAAACTACCTGTGAAGCATAGTTGGTACAATCTCCTCCACCACTACTTTCCCCATAGTATCCATATTTACTCGTCTTCTTATTCCAATTATTAACCATATATTTTTTGGCCGCTGATCTATTATAGCTAGAGCTTAAGAGTGAAACCAAAAATGAATTGGAGTTGGTACTCGCAATGTAGTCAATAGGAATTTGTTCTGATTCCTCTTTGATTTCTTCAACTTTTTCTTCAGCTTGCTTGTCTTTTTTTATATTCTCTTGTTGTACTTGTTTAACAGTTTCATTTTCCACTTTTTTAGAAAGGTCAAAGTTTTCAAGATCTACTTCACCATTCTCATCCTTTTTTTCTTCCTTGGCAGCGTATTTAGCCAATTCCTCTAAGTAAGTATCAGAGTAGACTTCCATTAAAGAAAAATTGTAGCCTGATTTTGTTATTTCATCAGCTTTTTCATTAATTCTTTGAAGAAAATTAATGTAATCCTGAGAATTAATGTTATAAT
Source organism: Bacillus siamensis (assembly GCF_051628075.1). NCBI lineage: Bacteria > Bacillati > Bacillota > Bacilli > Caryophanales > Bacillaceae > Bacillus > Bacillus siamensis. The sequence goes on along the minus strand of NZ_CP155579.1, from coordinate 2,785,062 downwards.
TCAAATGTTGTGATTTTAAGTACTTTTGTACTTCAGTTTCCCCTTGTTTAACTGTTAAATTCTCATTTGTGGCTTCAACTGCTTGAGCATTATTAAGAAAAGTAAAACTCAAAACTGATGTTACTAAAAGACTCATTGCAACTTTTTTCATTTGTTTCTCCCTTTTTGTATTTATGGTACTATTATATAGTAATTACTTTTAAAGGGAAAATCAATACAGTTTTTGGAGGTTGTTTATGAAGAACGAGTATAAAAGGCCCGTTTTATTTACAGTTTCTGCTTTGGTGATCATTTTCCTAGTGTTTTTTTCATTAAAAATCTATAACCATTACAATCTCGAATATCCTAACTGGGAAGGTAAAAGTAAGGATCATAACTGGGAGGTGGTCTTTAAAAAGAATGAAGATGCTCCAAAGGAGTTCAGTGGGGAGATCCTTTGGATTGGCGATAAAGATAAAACTGATAAAACTTATATAGAATCCATAACAATAATGAAAGATAATAAAACACTTCTTGATTCTTCAGATTTTAACAGCGATATCCCTATGAAAGATTATTCAGGTGGTACCTCTAGCGACGGATCAGCTAAAGAAAAATCATTTTCATTTTTAGAACGCTTAGAAGAATCTGATCTAAAAAGATCTAAGATAACGGTTCAAGTGAAATGGAAACAAGATAACCAATCATTCAGTACGGAAAAGTTCGTTCTTTCAAAGAAAACTATATTTAATCACTAAATTTATTGAGTTTATTCTAACCAGTTCTTAATCTGAACTGGGAGAAGATTTAATTAAATAAGTCCAAGACGGAAAGCCTGCGGACACTGATCATTGTACAGATTTACTGTGCTCTGATTGGTGCCCGTTTTTTGTTTCCCGAAAGCGGCAAAGAAATGCTTATATAAATGCATAGGTTTCAATCTGAGGGCATTTCCCAAAAGGCGGGGAAATGGGGGTGGCAAAGGATGAAACGTGCCGGGATCGGCGATGTGATAAGAGAAGAATATAAATGCCCTTGTGGAAGTGGGCAAGTAGTTTACGAAAAAAGAAAATATTCCCAGTTCCAGAAGTATCGAGATTGATTGTTACTGTAAGCAATGTAATGAAAAATACGATTTCGGTAGAGGAACGGCAACATTAAAAAATATCGGGAGGGCTTTTTTATGTTCTCTGTAAACTGCGTCCGGTAAATCGTTCGACAAAATTCGTGAATGGTTCCATTATCATACTCTTTTACCGATAATATCAGGGAGGAGATGATATTATGAGCACAGATATAATAGTCGCTATAATAAACGGCTTGGTGACAATTTTAGTCGGAATTATTACAGCTCGTGTTGCTTATTTAGGCTCAATGAGAGGTGCAAAGCTTCAAATTGAAAAGGCCAATGCGGATGCCGAGAGAGTTAAGAAGGAAGAAGAGGAATTAGCCAAGAAATTTAAAGTCATTCCTATAAATGGAAATAACGAAAAATATAAAAAAGATTAGTCCGCAACAAATTAGATCAATTAGGGAGCGGGCAGAAGACAAATTAAGTGTATCAACTTATTTAGAAATAAAACCCAAACTTAGCTTTGACACTTACAATGAAGTAAGACATACACTCAATAAAATTAACGATGTTTTGTTTGTTGCCGAAGTCCTTAGAATTTATAAATGTTTTAAAATTTTGAAGGACAATGGCAAACTGAATGATAAAAGCGTAGTAGTAGCAGGAGAAATATATGATGCATTGCAACATTGGATTAAAAAGTTACACATTGAGGAGCATCTTGAATAGAGATGCTTTTTTGCTTCCGGTAAATCAGTCATTGGTATTTACTGATTTTGTTTCCATGTAGTTAATAAGAATCATTTATTATGCTCTACCATTTTTCCGCCTCTAATAATGTGTTAACATGTTTTTAATAAATCAGTATCTTTACAGCTAGTACAAGAAAAAACAAATTGTTAGAAAGTTGTAAGTAGACAAAATATTTCGTGTTTTATAAAATGTGGGTGTACTTAAAAACAAGCACCCGGAATTATGCAGATTGGAGAAATCAAAATGACTAATAAGAAAATTATCTTTGACATTATTATGTACATTATTTTCGGTGGGGTAAGTGTTTACTTATTTTCGCAAACTAATTTTGGAACAGGTGCGTTGATTTGTATTATCGTGATTTATCTTGCTGTTATCGCGTATAAAGTCAAACAGTTAGTCAGTCGGGCTGATTCTTAGGGTGCGTTAAGGGGGATTAGTAAGTGAACAGGAAAAAAATTTTGACCGGGGTTTTGGCTGCGTCAATCGCTTCAGGTACAGTTTTACCAACAAGTTCTGCGTTTGCTAAAAGCATTCAAGCACCTTCCTATGAACAGTTAAATAAGGATTTTAAAATCACAAGTGAAGTAATTAAGGATGACGGCAAACTAGTGGAGATTCAATACGCTAAACAAGGTGAGAAACACAAAGCTGTGCTTAATGCAAAAGATCATACTGTTAAAGTTGACGGTGAAGTACAAAAAGGTTTGAACTATGATTTTGATGAAAAGAAAGCAGAGATAGCAAATGGCACTCAAAATTCATCAGCGACAGATACATTCACAACAATGGCCGCGAAACCAAAGGCAGGATATAAGTATGTTGGAACGGTGTCTGGCCATACAAAAGAGTCTAAAAATGCAATCACCTTAGTGGGATCTTTATTTGGAACAATTCCTGGGCTTGGTTGGGGTGCTAAGGCTGCAGGTGTCTTGTTTGCTTACTGGACTAAAGAACGAATCCCTGATGCTTATTACAAATATGATTTGTATGAAAAAGGTGCAATGACTAACTCATGGTATCAATATACTACAACTCAATTTTTTGAAGATAAAGCACATAAAAAGCCGATGGGTAAACCTTGGACAAGCAGCCCAACAAAAATCGACTTGCCTAATAGCTAACTGGGAAAGCAGGTGTTTAAGCCTGCTTTTTTATATTCTCTGTAAACTGCTTCCAATAAATCTCGGAAATACGAATGGCGGTTAACAGTCTGAGGACGGGGGCGGTTTAGAAAGAATATATTGGAGGGAGTACATGAAGACAATTAGTCAAGCCTTTGAGGAATGAGGAAAGAATCTAAGCTGTGCGGCTGAAAGGATGTCAACGCCCAAACAGCTATCCATAGAAGCTTTTTTATGTTGATAGAGCATGCATGGAAACAATTTATGCGCATCGATTTGAGACGTCATGGTTTATTTCGCTCACGTGCTTCTGTTTATCGTGTGTAGTCTGTTCAGGTAAATCAGAAAAGGAATAAGCATGGCAAGGCAACGTGACGAATTAGACAAAATCTATAATACAGCACGCTGGAAGCGAGTAAGAAAAGTCGTTCTGATTAGGGACGGCTATTTGTGTTGTGAGTGCCGTCCTCGTGGATTGATAACGGAAGCGAATACGGTTCACCATAGCATTGCTTTAGGGGAGGATCCAAACCTAGCTTTGATCTTGATAATCATAAAACGATCTGTTTAAAGTACCACAATAGGAGGCACCCGGAAAGAAGCGGTGGGGAGGAGGAACAAACGATTATATGTAAGTAACACTTATAGCGGAGAATATGGAAGGGTTTTTCTCCATAACAGAGAATTTTTAGGGAAGGATATTAAAGCAGGTAAATCATATTCAAAGTCGTATTATCCTAAAAAGACAAAGTTTTTTATGTCCCAACATACTTCGGTAGCCGGCTGGAAAGGTTCACTTCCTGATACTTCCGCTGGAACGTTGGCTCCTGCTCTTGCGAATAAAATAGCAATGCTGTATCCAGAGATAATAAATACTCACAGCAAAAAAACAATGCCTTTACCGGCTAAAGCAAATTTCCCGGTTGTACCTGTCGATAAAAGAACTAAATGGGATAGTAGAACGGATCAAGGTAACTATATAAAGAAGTATATCGACACATACGGTGATCCGAAGTGGAATTGGAGTTCATTCGATATTCACCATGTGCTTCCGCTAAAGTATGGGGGAAAAAATAACTTTAATAATTTGTATCCTCTCCCTCGTGACATGCACCAAAACCTATTAAATCCTTGATGGGATAAATATTAATAACTAAGAGGTGGCTCAATGGCAGTTTTTGTTGAAAAAACGCTCCAAGGTCTAAAAGAATTAATTGATGAAAAAGGTCGCTTGAAAATTTTAGGGAATGAAGGAACGCTTTTAGAAACAGAATGTACTTTCTCTAAAGGCGCAACAGATCTGGAGATTGAGAGTTTTGAGAAGAAAATAAAAGTCTCACTTCCTGAAGATTATAAAACCTTTTTAAAATTGCATAACGGAGCCAGAATATTTGATTTGTTGATTTACGGTGAGAATGTAGGTGGGGGTTTGCATATTCTTAATTTAGAAGAGATTGAAAAGTATATGCAAAATGATTTTTTAAAGCCTCAGTTTATTCCCGTCGCACATCTGTTAGACGGATGTTATTTGTTAATTGACAAAACCAAAATGTCCACAGATCCAAACTATTTATGGTTCCGCGGATTTATTGAGTATGAACCAATGCAACTTAATTTTGAGATATTCTTAGATAGGTATATTTTATCTCAGGGATCAAGTTTTTGGGAATGGAATATCTATACTGCTGAAAATTATTATAGGACTCACCAGGGTGATGAGGATTAACCTTTCCTACAGTTGGGTTGGTTCATTTTTACTATTAGACCTCGATTTGAACTTTTAAAAATAGGTTTAATTTAGGAGACGAACCGATTAATTGGTGTATAGAGGATTTATAAAAAGCGCAGATACTCTGCGCTTTTTTATTTAAGTATTTTCCGAATCATTCGCAGCCCGTTTTTGGAAGAAGGATAACGGAAAGCGAAGTCGAAGCGGTTCGTTTGTTTGACGACGCTTTTTTTGTGCGTAAACGTGTTAAAGCTGTCAAATCCGTGATAGCTGCCGATGCCGCTTTCCCCGACGCCGCCGAATGGCAAATACGGTGTTGCGACGTGCATTAACGTATCATTGACACAGCCGCCGCCAAATGACAGATTCTCTAAAACAGTTCGCTCGATTCCTTTGTTTGTTGTGAAGACATAAAGAGCGAGCGGCTTTGGGCGTGATTGGACTTTCTCGATGACTTCATCGATATCGCTGTATGTAAACAGCGGAAGAATCGGCCCGAAAATCTCCTCCTGCATCACTGGAGAGTCATCCTTCACTTGATCTAGAATCGTCGGCGCTATTTTGTATTGATCAGGATTAAATTGTCCTCCTGTAAGCGGGACGCCATCATTCAGAAAGCTAAGCAGCCGCTGATAGTGGCGTTTACTGACGATTTTGCCGTACTGCGGATTTTGTTCAGGCTGAGGGCCGTAAAATTCACTGATCGCACGCTTCATTTCTTCTATGAGCTTCGTTTTGATATCTTGGTGGACAAATAAATAATCCGGTGCGATGCAGGTTTGTCCCGCATTTGTAAATTTCCCGAAGACGATGCGTTTGGCGGCAATCTGTATATCAGCATCCTTATGGACAATGCAGGGACTTTTGCCGCCGAGCTCCAAGGTAACGGGAATTAATTGTTTGGCGGCGGCCTCCATGACGATTTTTCCCACGGCAACGCTTCCTGTGAAGAAAATATAGTCAAAGGGCTGCTGTAATAACACCGTGCTGACGTCGGGCCCGCCCTCCGCCATAGCGACATAATCGGTCGGAAAAACGCTGCTGATGAGTTTGGAAAGAACAGCGGAAACCGCCGGCGTATATTCTGACGGTTTAAGAATGACTGTGTTTCCGGCCGCAATGGCTCCAATCAAGGGTGAAAGCGCCAGCTGCAAGGGATAATTCCAAGGCGCAATCACCAAAACGGTTCCATATGGCTCAGGGATGATGATGCTTTTCGAGCCTAGGTGAGTCAGTGGTGTTTTGACTCGTTTCGGTTTGATCCATTTTCCCAGCCGCTTCATCACAAAGCTGATTTCCTCCAAGATGATTCCGATTTCTGTTGAGTACGCTTCTTGCTCAGATTTGTGGAGATCCTGGTAGAGAGCAGCTATGAGATCGGCTTCATGAGTTTTGACGGCTTGTTTCAGCTTCTGCAAAATGTTCAGTCTCGATTCAAGCGGTCTCGTATGTCCCGCTGCAAAATAGGTTTTGTGATTGCTGACGATAGAGGGGATGCTGTTCATTCCGTCTCTCCTTTTTATAAGGTATGATGATTCATTATGTAAAAAATCGCTCCTGCCTGTCAAATGCTTATGGTGTGTCAAAAAAAATAACAAACTCATTTCTGCGTTTGCGGCAGGAATTTGATGAAAAAGAGAATTCTTTTTGCGGCATTATCTGTTGCAGGCATTATGGGGTTTTCTAATGTACATGTAGCTGAAAAGCCAGTTGGCACATAAAAAAGCCCCGGACAGGGGCTTTTTTTAATAAAGAGAGGGGGCATCTGTCCACCATTCTGACAGCCCAAAAGAAAAACCCTAGAAATGTTGATATAACAACATTTCTAGGGTCTAATCCAATACTCTTTAAAGAGCATTTTACTTAACGAGAGTAGAACTCAACGATAAGCGCTTCGTTAATTTCCGGAGCAAGCTCAGAGCGCTCTGGAAGACGAGTGAATGTACCTTCAAGCTTTTCAGCGTCGAAAGTAAGGTACTCAGGAACGAAGTTGTTTACTTCTACAGATTCTTTGATGATAGAAAGGCTTCTTGATTTTTCGCGAACACCGATTGTTTGACCAGGTTTTACTTGGTAAGACGGAATGTCAACGCGGCTTCCGTCAACAAGGATGTGACCGTGGTTAACTAATTGGCGTGCCTGACGGCGAGTGCGCGCAAGACCAAGCTTGTACACAACGTTATCAAGACGTGCATCTAAAAGAATCATGAAGTTTTCGCCGTGTTTACCAGTCATTTTTGCAGCTTTGTCAAACAATGTGCGGAATTGACGTTCGTTTACACCGTACATGTGACGAAGTTTTTGCTTTTCTTGCAATTGCAAACCGTATTCTGATAGTTTTTTACGCTGTCCCGGACCGTGGGGACCTGGTGCGTAAGGGCGTTTTTCTAATTCTTTACCTGTACCGCTAAGAGAGATTCCTAAGCGGCGGGACAGTTTCCATGATGGACCTGTATAGCGAGCCATAATGTGACTCCTCCTTTGGTTTTATTTTGTGGAAAATAAAAACCGTCTGTTCGATCCGACCGTGCACATTTTGTTTTCATGTATCCTCGCTCCAGCAGCAGAGAGTTACACGATACACCTTACAGCTAAGGAACAAAATGCAAACACAGAAGCTGAACAAAAAGGCTGCAATATTTCACACAAAGAACATTATATGATTTTTCTCCGCCGCCGTCAACCATTTCTCCATGAAGACTGCCGGTTTATGATATAATGTACAAAAATGAGTAGTACATGTTTAGGTGATAAAAATGAAAAAACAAACAATCGATGAAGTGACGGCCTTTCATCAGAAAATGCTTTCTTTTTTCTTAACGAAATCTGAATCCGTCTCATTATCCGACTCGCTGTTATGGCTGGCCTCAGCTCTAGAATCCTGCTTTACATCTCTTTCATTGACCCTTTCACCGGCTGAATCAGCACGTTTCACCATAAAAACAGAAGAGGAACCGAATTATGCTCCGCTGAAAGAGAGTGACGGTCGTTTTATGATCAGGAATCAGACGTCCGGCAGATCGTTTTATCTGCGCACGGAAGGCGGGCTGCCGATCCCGGAATCATTGCCTGAGCTCGTTACTCAATTTATCAATCAATCTGTGAGACAGAGCGGGCTGTTTGACAAAACAAAGCATCAGCGGAAAATCCACAGAATGACAGAAATGTTCCATTCACTTTTAGATCAGGATGAAGTATTGGAAAAGCTGCAGGCGAGTTTGAGGAAGGCTTTCCAGTCTTTCCGTTTTTCACTGTTCATCTCGCAGGACCAGGATACGGACAGACAGCTCCCCGCAAAAGAATTGCATATGGACGGAGAAGACGCCGATCAGTTTGCCCTGCAGGTGTTTTTATCAGGCAGAATGCTCAGGAAAGGCAGGTCATCTGCTTACCTGCCGATCAAAGGCCAGCAGGGGACTTACGGGGTTCTGAAGACGGAGGGAATGCAGGACGCCGCGCTCTCGTGCAGCACGCTGAGTGAAATGCTGCTGCTTACGGGCGCAGCGGGAAAAGCATTTGAAAATGCGCAGCTGTATGAGCAATCGAAAAAAAGCATTGCGAATCTGGAGCTCATTAATGAAACATCGCGCCAGCTGAATCAGCGTCTCAGGCTCACTGATACAATGCGGGAGCTCGCCGCCATCATGACCCAATCGTTTTACGCCGAAGAAGTGGCTTTTTTTCATATTGATCATTTTGAGACGCAAAATCTGCTTCCCGGACATACAGCCTTTTTTAAGACAGAACGCGCCAACCCGTATATCAGCATTGTGAAAGAAAAGCTGTTCGAGGGAGAAAAGGGTGTATTTATCGGCAGCGGAAAGACCGTATTTGGGGAAAATGGCTATGGTTCGCTGATGGCGGTGCCGATGATCGAAAATGAAACCGTCTTCGGTTTCGCGATTTTATTGAAAAAGGATTTGTATGCTTTTACGTTTGAAATGTATAAGCTTTTTCAGGCGCTCATTCACCATGCGACATTGGCTGTAACGAACTCCATGCTGCGCGACAGGCTTGAGCATCTTGTTCAGACAGACCAGCTGACGGAGCTGTATTCAAGAACCTATTTGGATGAGAAAATTCAATACAGCATGAAAATCCATAAACGGGGTGTATTTATCCTCGTTGATATCGATAATTTCAAACACATTAATGATACATACGGACATCAAACGGGAGATTCGATCCTCATTCAGGTGGCCTCCGTTATGAAAAACCATATCCGGGAGCACGATGTTGCCGCGAGATGGGGAGGCGAAGAGCTGGCTGTCTATCTGCCGAACATCAACGTGTCATCCGGAGAGCGCATTGCCAAAAGGCTCGTCCGCGCCATCCGGGAAAACACCGAGCCGCGCGTAACGATTTCCTGCGGCGTTTCCTGCTGGTCAAAGACTGGCCCTAAGCCGTTGAAAATGCTCGTTCAGCAAGCGGACGAGGCGCTTTATATCGCCAAACGGAGCGGTAAAAACCGGCTGATCATCCATCAAAACAGCACGGCGACGTAAAAAAGGAGCCGGCCTGCGGGCCGAACTCCTTTTTTTATCCTAATCGTTTTTCAAGCGTTTCAACAAACTTTGCTAAATAGGTTTCGTCCGTTTCATCAAAACGGTTTTTCACGGGACTGTCAATGTCCAGCACACCGATCACTTCTCCGTTTACGCGGATCGGGAGGACGATTTCTGACTGGGAAGCCGCGTCACAGGCAATGTGTCCCGGGAACGCATTCACATCGGCAATCCGCTGCACGGCGCCATTGGAGTAGGCAGTGCCGCATACGCCTTTGCCGAACGGAATGCGCACACAGGCAGGAAGCCCTTGAAACGGTCCGAGCACAAGCTCGCCCTCTTTAGCGAAGTAAAACCCCGCCCAATTGACCTCATGTAATGAATGGTATAAAAGCGCTGACGCATTCGCGTAATTTGCGATCGCATCCGTTTCATCTTCTGTCATGGCTTCGAGCTGTTTAAGCAGAAGCTGATAACTTTTTTCTTTATCTCCGGACTGTTTTTCGACATGAAACATGGAAAACCCTCACTTTTTCTATAATATCAAACAAAGTTCCGGCCGTTCTGCCGGCATTTGTCGAGAAGTTCTTACAGGAACAGCGCCCTTCTGCTTGAATTGTTAACACATAAAGGGGTGAGCCGTATGAAAGTAAGCACCAAAGACAAAATTATTAACGCCGCTGTCCTGCTGTTTAACCAAAAAGGCTATTCCGGCACGTCCGTCCGTGAAATCGCAAAGTCAGCTGATGTAAATGTTGCGCACATCTCCTACTATTTTAAAGGGAAAGGCGGATTAATGGAACATTTAGTTTCCGAGTTTTACGAAGGCTATACTGAAGCGCTGGAAAAAGCCGCCGGCAGTGTGAACGGTGAAGACGCGCAGGAACGCATCCTGCGGGTAATTTTCGATATTTTATCCTATCAGCACGATCATCGTCAATTAACACGTTTTGTGTATCGGGAAGTGACGATTGATTCTGTGCTTATCAGGGAAATTATGTCTACTTACTTAATGAAAGAAAAATATATTTTCCAGCTGGTGATTGAAGAAGGGCAGTCACGCCACAAACGGCTGACGCTGCCCGTGCCGCATTTTATTCTGCAATTGAAATCCCTCTTAATGATGCCGTATCTCCAGCCTCAATATATTACGGAGGTGCTCTATATGCAGCCTCATGAGCCGTACTTTTATAAAAGGTATTTTGAAGAGGTGAAGATTTGGATCGAAAGCGTGTTCCGCCGTCCCGATGCGGCGCTTATGAAGTGACGATGCTTTTGTACGTTTCATAGGAACTGCCGACATCTTCCGCTTGATGGGCATCCGACCCGAATATGAGCGGGATTTTTTTTTGCTTCGCCGTCTCAGCCATCCAATCCTCTATATATACTTCCCCGGCAAACTTCTTTCTGAGTCCGGATGTATTCACATCCAGCTCCATTCCGTGCTCTTTCACGGCGTCAAGACAGCGGGCCGCAAGCTCTCTTATTTGAGAGGACATGCTGTAAGGGAAAAGGCGCGCGAATTTTTTGACGAGCGTGATATGGCCGACCCGTTTTGGCTTAAATGGTCCGAGCGGTGTTACAATGGAAGAATACACAGTTTTATAGTATTGCTCATATACGGCTTCAACGCTGCCGAAGTGCGCGGCCAGCTGCTGAAACGCATGCTCATCAAAATCAAGGCATATATAAGACGGACCGGCCTTCAAAAAATGAACGGATAAAATGCCGTCATCCAGTGAGGGGCCGTATGTGTTAAGAAACGCCGCGGTTTCTTCTTCATACCCTGTGATAAAATCGGTTTCAAGCCCCGTCAGAATGCTGATTTGTCCCTTGTATTCCTTTTTCAGCTGTGACAGCCGCTCCAAATAAACCTCCATCTGTCTGAGATCCATTGCGCTGTCTTGAAGCGGTACAGGGTCTTGAAAAGACGGGGGAAGGGGGGCATGCTCTGTAAATGTGATCGAGTCAAAGCCTTTTTCCAGGGCTTTTTCGACATATTGTTTCAGCTTGTCTTCCGAGCCGTGAGGGCAAAAAGGCGTGTGGATATGAGCGTCTCGTTTTTCCATTTGTGTCACTCCATTAAAAAATTGCAGAATCCTGCCGAAATTATGCAAAAAGTTTTTGATTTCTGGTCAAAAAATGTTGGTTACATGGTATCATAATAACAATGAAAACGACAGATTTTCTCAATACATATATTGAAATCTTTCTGAATACATAAAACACCCTGACAGATTAAGAGAACAACAAGGGGGCTCATTATGGAGTTAGTCATCGGATTATTGGTTATACTGCTCGCGCTCTTTGCGGCGGGCTACTTTTTCAGGAAAAAAATTTATACGGAAATTGACCGGCTGGAGTCATGGAAGATTGAAATTTTAAACCGTTCGATAGTGGAAGAAATGTCCAAGATCAAACATTTGAAAATGACCGGAGAGACGGAAGAGTTCTTTGAAAGATGGCGCGAGGAGTGGGATGAAATAGTCACAGCCCATCTGCCGAAAGTAGAAGAGCTCCTTTATGATGCCGAAGAGAACGCCGACAAATACCGATTTAAAAAAGCGAATCAGGTGCTTGTCCACATCGACGACCTCCTCACCGCCGCTGAATCAAATATAGAAGGCATACTGCGTGAGATCAGCGACCTTGTGACGAGCGAGGAAAAAAGCCGCGGAGAGATTGAACAGGTGCGTGAGCGGTATTCAAAAGCTCGGAAAAACCTTCTGGCGTACAGCCATCTCTACGGTGAGCTTTATAACAGCCTGGAGACGGATCTCGATGAAATTTGGAGCGGCATAAAAGAGTTTGAAGAAGAGACGGAAGGCGGCAATTACATCAAAGCGAGAAAAGTGCTGCTTGAACAGGACCGCAGGCTGGATCAGCTTCAAACATACATAGATGACGTTCCGAAACTGCTCGCGGACTGTAAACAGACCGTGCCGAACCAAATTGCCAAGCTGAAAGACGGCTACCGGGAAATGACGGAAAAAGGCTACAAACTGGAGCATATTCAAATCGAAAAAGAGCTGGAGACACTCACAAATCAAGTGAAACGGGCCGAAAATGCGCTTTTGGAAGAATTGGATGTCGACGAAGCGTCCGCCATTCTTCAGCTGATTGATGAAACCATTCAATCGATGTATGAACAGCTGGAAGGCGAAGTGGAAGCCGGTCAGTCCGTCTTAAGCAAAATGCCTGAACTGATCATCGCGTATGAGAAGCTTGAGGACGAAAAAGACCGCACAAAAACCGAAACAGAGCTCGTCAAGGAAAGCTATCAGCTGACGGCAGGAGAAATCGGCAGACAGCACGCGTTCGAAAAACAGATGGAAACGATCGGCCGGCTTCTTGAGCAGGCGAGAGAAAAACTCGACGGTGAGCATGTCGCTTACTCACTGCTGATTGAGGAAGTCGAGGCCATCGAAAAACAGCTGGAAGAGGCTCAGAAAGAGCACGCTGAATACCGTGAAAATCTGCAGGCGCTCAGAAAAGAAGAACTGCAGGCGCGGGAAACGCTGACGCATCTTCGGAAAACCATTTCTGATACGGCCAGAATGCTGCAAAAAAGCAACGTGCCGGGGATTCCCGAGCAGGTCAAGAATAAGCTAGAGACGGCGAATCATCATATAGAAGAAACCGTCAGCCAATTGGAAGAGCTGCCGCTGAACATGGAGGAAGCCGCCAAACACCTTACCGAAGCTGAAAAGATGGTTGAAGAAGTCAGCGAAGAGGCGAAGGAACTTGTCATTCAGGTGAAGCTTATTGAGCGGATCATTCAGTACGGCAATCGATTCCGAAGCCAGAACCACATTTTATCTGAACAGCTGAAAGAAGCTGAACGGCTGTTTTACGCTTACAGCTATAATGAAGCTTATGAGATGGCGGCAGAAGCTGTTGAAAAAGCAGCTCCCGGCGCCGTGAAAAAAATTAAAGCTGATCAATCCGCTTCATAGCCGTGCAAGCAAAAACTGCACCCTGATGTACATCAGAGGTGCAGTTTTTTTGTTTCTCACGGAATATAAAAAGCGCCTGCGGCTGATATCGTCAAGCCGCAGACGCTGAATGTTACGATTTTGCTTTATTTAATTCGATGGGCGGACTGGTAAAAAACGTGATGATGCAGCCGATGATCGCTCCGGCAATGCCCGGAAGCACCCAGCCGATTCCCATGCTGTAAAGCGGAAGATTTGCGTTTAAGAATGAATCTAATGATCCGAGCGGAATGCCGGCTGCCTTCAAGCCGTCCAGAATGCTGAAGAGCCCCGTTCCGATCAGGCAGGCGATATAAACTTCCCGTCTTTCCTTAAAGATTTTATCAATAAAGGAAAGGACGATAATGACAATCGCCAGCGGGTAAATGGCTGATAAAATAGGAACTGAAAATGCAATGATCTCAGCAAGCCCGATATTTGAAATCGCCAGGCTGAAGAGCGTGACAATCGTAACCACCATTTTGTATGATAAAGCGGGAATCAATTTTGAAAAATATTCGCCGCAAGATGTGACAAGCCCGATGCTTGTCGTTAAACACGCAACGGTGATGGCAGAGCCGAGAACGATGTTTCCAAGTGAACCGAACAGGTAATCAGATGAAGCTGATAAAATCTTTGCGCCTTCGCCGAGCGGCCCTACAGCGTCCGTGCTTGTCGCTCCCAAATAGGCCAAAGATAAATAAATGAATGTCAAACCTGCCGCTGCTATAAGACCCGCTTTAATACAAGCGGCCGCGAGCGCTTTACGCTGGGTGACGCCCCTGCTTTTAACAGCGTTGACGACAACAACACCGAAGACGATCGAAGCGAGCGCATCCATTGTTTTATAGCCTTCCAAAAATCCTTTGAATACCGGCGTTCCGGCATATGCCTGATGTACGGCGCCCAGCCCGCCCATCGGAGTGACAATGGCTTTTACGACGATGATTAAAATAATACCGAATTTAATAGGAGTCAAAATCTTTCCGACTCTGTCCACGATTTTGGAAGGATTAAGAGCTAAATAATACGTAATGGAAAAAAAGATCAACGTGAAAACAAATAAAGATAATCTTGGCGGAATGCCATGTAAAAACGGAACTGCACCGATTTCATATGAAACGGTTCCGGTTCTCGGAATCGCAAAAAGCGGTCCGATTGACAAATAAAGCACAACGGTGAAAATCGTGCCGAATACCGGATGAGCTTTATCGGCAAGCCCTTTTGCATCTTTGCCCGTTAATGCGATGGCGATGATACCCAAAAGCGGCAGACCAACGCCGGTCAGTAAGAAGCCGCCCATCGCTTTCCAGACATTATGCCCTGCCGCTTGTCCAAGCTCCGGCGGATATATCATATTTCCTGCCCCGAAAAAAAGTGCGAAAAGCATGAAACCGATAATAACGGTATCTTTGACAGGTAGTGAGTGTTTCATAAAAGTCCTCCTAAATACTATGTTGAAATATTCTGTCAATTAATTGTCAGATAATATAGCAAAACGAACATTACTTATTATATGGCAATGTACAGAGAAGTCAATACTCGATTTATTGCGAATTTATATTTACTTTTGTTATGGTAGCATAAATATCATACGATGTACCGTTTTCATAAAAGGAGTAAAAAAATGATATATTTAGACAACAGCTCAACGACCGAGCCGTATGAAGAGGTATTGGATGTGTACAAACAGACGAGCAGCCGGTATTTCGGCAATCCTTCGTCCCTGCACCGATTAGGAACTGAGACGGAACAGCTCCTTGAAGCTGCCGCTCAGCAAATAAAAAAAACCTTGCGTTTGAAAAATTATGATATTGTATTTACATCAGGCGCGACTGAAGCGAACAACGCTGCGTTAAAGGGAGCCGCCTGGGCAAACATGAGTAAAGGAAGACATATCATTGCTTCAGCGATTGAGCATCCTTCCGTGACGGAAACGCTTGATCAGCTGACAGAGCTGTTTGGCTTTGAGGTCACATATCTTCCGGCCGACCAAGACGGCTTCGTTTCTTTAGAAGATGTAAAAGCGGCCATCAGGCCGGACACAATACTCGTCAGCGTTATGCATGTCAATAATGAAGTCGGCTCCATTCAGCCCGTAAAAGAAATCGGAGGGCTGTTAAAACAGCACCGGAATATTCTGTTTCATGTTGATCATGTACAGGGCATTCATAAAGTCCCGCTGTCTATAGAAGAAGCGGGTATCGACCTTTGCACCATTTCAGGACATAAATTTCAAGGCTTAAAAGGAACCGGGGCGCTTATCGTCAAAAAGGGAACGCGGCTCATTCCGCTTATGACGGGCGGCTCCCAGCAAAAAGGCATCCGTGCCGGGACAGAACATACATCAGGCGCCGTTTCCCTTGCAAAAGCGGTCAATCTTTCTGCACGTGACATGAATGAGCGGCTTTCCTCTATGGAGGCGGCTAAGAATGCGCTGATGGAAAGGCTGAGAGGGACGGACGGGATCGTCATCAACACTCCCGTAAAAAAAAGCGCCCCGCATATCATTAATTTTTCCGTTCCGGGCATCAAGGCGGAAGTGCTGCTGCACATGCTTGAGGAAAAAGGAATATATGTCTCAACGACCGCCGCATGTTCGGCAAGAGAGCACAAGCCGAGCCGTGTTCTTCTGCAAATGAATAAAGGCGAACAGATTGCATCAAGCAGCATCAGAGTCAGCCTGAACTTCAGCCACACGGCTGATATTACAGAACCGTTTATGGCCGCGCTGGCGCCGGCTGTTCAAAAACTAAAAAAAATGATGAGGTAGCAAATGAATTACGATCATATTTTAATCCGTTTTGGTGAAATATCCACAAAAGGAAAAAACAGACGCAGTTTTATTGAGAGATTAAAACAGAATATCCGCCTGGTATTAAAGGATTATAAAAAGGTAAAATACTTTTCAAACCGGGATCGGATGTCAATTACACTTAATGGAGAAAACCCGGAGGAAATTTGTTCCTTATTAAAGAATATATTCGGCATTCAAAGCTTCAGTCTCGCCATTAAATGCGAAAGCAAGCTTGAAGAGATTAAAAAAACGGCATTAGCCGCGATGGAAGGCCAATATAAACCGGGGAATACGTTTAAGGTCGAGACCAAACGGGCTTACAAGCAGTTTGAATTAGATACGAACGCGATGAACGCTGAGATCGGCGGCCATATTTTGAAAAACACGGATGGATTAACCGTCGATGTGAAAAATCCCGATATTCCGCTTCGGATTGAAATCAGGGAGGAAGCGACATTCCTGACCATTCGTAACGAAAAAGGCGCCGGAGGCCTTCCCGTCGGTTCTGCGGGTAAAGCGATGCTGATGCTTTCCGGCGGTTTTGACAGTCCGGTCGCCGGTTTTTACGCGATGAAACGAGGATTATCAGTGGAGGCCGTGCACTTCTTCAGTCCGCCGTATACGAGCGAACGGGCAAAGCAGAAAGTCATGGACCTCGCGGGATGCCTCGCAAAGTTCGGAGGCAGTATGACGCTTCATATCGTACCGTTTACAAAGACGCAGGAGCTCATCCAAAAACAAATTCCGGAAAACTATACGATGACGGCGACGCGGCGTCTCATGCTGCAGATCGCGGACAGAATCAGAGAAGAACGAAAAGCGCTCGCGATCATTACGGGGGAAAGCCTCGGCCAAGTGGCAAGCCAAACGCTTGAGAGCATGTATGCGATCAATGCTGTAACGGCAACGCCGATTTTGCGTCCTCTGATCGGAATGGACAAAACAGAAATCATCGAGAAATCAAAAGAAATCGGCACTTATGAAACAAGCATTCAGCCGTTTGAGGACTGCTGCACCATCTTTACGCCGCCAAGTCCGAAAACACGCCCGAAAAAAGAAAAAATCGAGCATTTCGAAAGCTTTGTTGATTTTGAACCGCTGATTGCAGAGGCGGCAGCCGGTATTGAAACCATTACTGTTTACTCAGAACAAGAAGCTCACGATAAATTTTCCGGTCTGTTTTAGAACTGTATACAATTACCAAAGTTTTTTTGAATGAGGACATGTGTTTTATCACATTCTATACTCACAAGGAGGTGATACACATGTCACAACAATCAAACAGCGGAAACAGCAACCAGCTTTTAGTGCCAGGAGCTGCACAAGCTATCGACCAAATGAAGTATGAAATCGCTTCTGAATTCGGTGTAAACCTTGGACCGGAAACAACTTCTCGCGCCAACGGTTCTGTCGGTGGAGAAATCACAAAACGTCTTGTCTCTTTTGCTCAGCAAAGCATGGGCGGAAGCAGCCAGCAGCAGTTTTAATCACAACTTCACATAATGGCTAAGAGAGCGGGGAATTCCCCGCTCTTTTTTCATGAATAAAGCTAGAAGGCATGAAGCAATTTATGCATATCTTTATTGTTACGTCCTATGTTTATGTATAATAGGGAAAGAAAGTGAGGAGTTGTTCGTGTTAAAACGAGAAGATTTAATCGCCCCAAAGAACTATAACCTAGTAAATGAAATCGAAAAGTTCAGCCGTTCCGAAGAGAAGAACGCGCTTATTTGGGAAGATCAAACAGGCAGCAAGAAAGTCTGGACATATGAAAAACTGATGGAAGAAACGAATAAAATCGGAGCCCGCCTGAAAGGTCTCGGATTTGAAAAAGGCGATAAGCTGATTGTCATGGTTCCGAGAGTGCTTGAAGCGTATGCTGTATATTTAGCGATCCTAAAAGCAGGGATGGTCGTCATTCCTTGCTCAGAGATGCTTCGCGCCAAAGATTTGGACTACCGCATCAAACACGCCGAAGTGAAAGGTGTTATCGTTTATCCTTCATTTATAAACGCGTTTGATGAGGTGAAAACTGATCAGCTCGTGACATTGGCCATTGGTGAAAATGATGCCGGCTGGAAAAACCTCTTAACGATTGAAGCGGACGGAGACAGTTTTCAAACCGCTGATACAACCAGAGAGGACATGGCGTTTTTATCCTATACTTCAGGAACGACCGGCCAGCCTAAAGGCGTTGTACATACACACGGCTGGGCTTTTGCCCATTTAAAAACATCCGCCGGTGCATGGCTGGATATTTCTGAAGACGATACAGTCTGGGCCACCGCGGCGCCCGGCTGGCAGAAATGGGTGTGGAGCCCGCTGCTTGCCGTTCTGGGAAGCGGCGCAACAGGATTTATTTATCACGGCAGATTCGACGCCAAGACGTATCTGGAGATGCTTGAGCGCCATCAGATCAATGTCTTCTGCTGTACGCCGACTGAATACCGCCTGATGGCCAAGGTGGAGGAATTGGACAAGTATGACCTTTCCGCCCTTCACAGCGCAGTTTCTGCGGGTGAACCTTTAAACCGGGAAGTCATTGACATCTTCCGGAAACATTTCGGCATTAAAGTGAGAGACGGCTACGGCCAAACGGAGAGCACTCTGTTAGTCGGCGTCCTGAAGAATATGGATATTAAGCCCGGAAGCATGGGGAAACCGACACCGGGAAATCAAGTAGAAATTATAAACGATGAAGGCGAAATATGTGAAATAGGTGAAACGGGCGATATCGCCGTGCACTTGAGCACACCGGCCTTATTCAAGGAATATTATAAAGACCCTGAAAGAACGAAGAAGCAGATTCGCGGAGATTACTTTTTGACAGGCGACCGCGCGAAAAAAGACGAGGACGGCTACTTTTGGTTTGAAAGCCGCAATGATGACATTATCGTCAGCTCCGGATATACAATCGGGCCTTTTGAAGTGGAAGATGCGCTCGTGAAGCATCCGGAAGTGAAAGAATGCGCCGTCGTGGCGAGCCCGGATGAAATCAGAGGTTCAATCGTCAAAGCTTATGTCGTTTTACAAAACGATGAAAAGCGCAGTGACGAACTTGTTAAAGAACTGCAAAACCACGTAAAAACGATTACGGCGCCTTATAAATATCCGAGAGAAATTGAATTTGTCGAAAGCCTGCCGAAAACGGCATCCGCAAAAATCAGACGGGTAGAGCTGAGACAGCGTGAAGAACGGCTGAAGGCGGATAAAAAAGCTTAATACAGAAAAAGGGTGAGCGGGAGATGAAAGCGATTTGGCACGGCGGCACCATCTATACAATGCTTGACGAGAACCATGTCACAGAAGCCGTTTATACCGAAGACGGCATCATCAGACAGACGGGCAGCTTTCAGGAGCTCCGCGAGACATACGGATCATCTGATACGGAGGAAATCGACTTACATGAGGCTGTCATGTTTCCCGGTTTTACAGACAGTCACATGCATTTGATCGGACACGGTGAAAAACAGCTCCGCCTTGATTTGTCACAGCTGACGTCAAAAGAAGCGATACTGCAGGCTGCAAAAGAAGCAGAGCGTGAATTAGAAGATGGCGAATGGCTGATCGGCGAAGGCTGGGATGAAAATCTGTTTGAACAGCCGGTTTACGTAACGAAGCATGACCTTGACCCGCTCTTTCCCGATCGCCCCGTCCTGCTGAAGCGGGTATGCAGGCACGCCGCTGCAGTCAATTCGGCCGCATTGCGCGCGGCGGGAATTACAAACAGTACACCTGATCCAAACGGCGGGATTATCGTCCGGGACAGCGCCGGTCCGACAGGCCTTCTGCTGGATAAAGCCCAAGAACTTGTGACTCAGGCTCTTCCGCCCGTCTCGCTTCACTATGTCAAACGCGCTCTTCAAACGGCAATCACGGACTGCTGGTCAAAAGGCCTGACCGGCGGGCATTCCGAGGATCTGGCATACTACGGAGACGCGTCCGTTCCCGTTGCCGCGTATGAGTCGTTAACAGGCAGCGGGCTGCTCCCTTTTCGGGCACATCTGCTTGTTCATCACGAAGCCGTCGACAGGTGGAGCGCTCTGGACAAATCGACGGGACCTTATCTGGAATACGGAGCGATGAAAATCTTCGCAGACGGCGCGCTCGGCGGCAGAACGGCTCTGTTGAAAAAGCCTTATCATGATGATCCGTCTGTTTCCGGCGTTCAGGTGCACGATGACGAAACCCTTGCCGCTCTTGTTTATAAAGCGAGACAGAAAGGGATGGAGATCGCCGTGCACGCGATCGGCGACCTTGCATTTGAAAAGGTGCTCGATGTGATCGAAAGATACCCGGCAAAGCCCGGACAGCTAGACAGGCTCATTCATGCGCAAGTATTAGATCCCGGTTTGATGGAAAGAGCCGCCCGGCTTCCGATCGGCCTTGATCTTCAGCCGCATTTTGTGGCCAGTGATTTTCCGTGGGTGATTGACAGGCTCGGAGAAGAGCGAATGAAAACGGCTTTTGCCTGGAAAACCCTGCTGTCGAAAGGGCTGCTGTGCGCCGGAGGTTCAGATGCCCCGATAGAACCGGCAGATCCCATTCTGGGCATTCAATCGGCTGTGCTCCGTACAAGCAAGCAGCATCCGGAAGGTCCGGCCTATTATGAAAAAGAGTGCCTGACCGTGTACGAAGCCATTCAGCTTTACACGGAGGGAAGTGCGGCAATCATCCATAAAGAACATAGCCGCGGACGGATAGCTTCCGGCTATGATGCCGACTTTACCGTTCTCAGCGGCGATCCGTTTAAAACGGACCCGAAAAAGCTTCATGAATTGGAAGCTGTCAAAACCATCGTCGGCGGCCGTATCGTATATGAAAAAGAGGACAGGCGTTAATGCCCGTCCTCTTTTTTTATGATAAAAATGAGCGCTTTACTTTTTCCCAGAAAGAGTTGTCTTTCAGTTTGACCGTTTTGATTTTTTTATCGGATAGTGTAATCTCAACCTTTTTGACATTTCTCGTGCTGAGCGCTTCATTATCAAGCCCGATAATCGGATGCTCATTGCCGTCCTGCACCACCTGCAGTGTCAGCTTCCGGTCCGCGCTTAAAATAAACGAAGATCCGAGGGTGCGGTATGTGTTGTTATTCAAAGAGGCCAGTTCAGATACCTGCATGCAGGAAATCAAAGGATCAACAACAGCGCCTGAAACGGATTTATTGTAGGCGGTGCTGCCTGTCGGGGTGGAAATGATCATGCCGTCGCCCCTGAAGGTCTCAAAGTGTAGATCATCAATTAACACATCCATCACAAACGTTTTAATAATGCTTGAACGGATGGAAACCTCGTTTAAACAGTGAAAATGATTGCTGCCGTCCACTGTTACGTGAATGAGCGGGTATTTTCTGACCTCAAGCTGTTCCGCAGTCATGCTGTCCGCCATTTTTTCAGGCTCATCGCTGTGAAAATCACAGTACAAATGGGCTTTTCCTTTTTTAGCGATGCCGACATACAGGCAGTCATCACGGAATCCGGTTTTTCTGACGGCCTGCAGAAATGAGCCGTCGCTGCCGATGCTGGCGATAATCCCGGCATCCTCCGGTTGGGCCGCAACTGTAAAACCGTGCGATTTGGCAAGCTGCTTCAGAGAGCTGACTTGTTCTTTTGTTTCGTTGTCTTGTTTGTGAAAAAAATAAACATTGCGGCGAAGATCGGTCATATCTCCATTCCCCTTTGCTGTCATATTTACGTTTTTCTCCCATCAGATATTGTGTTAAAATACCTGTGGCAATAGTGTAACATGTTTCCTGTTTATCCGTTAAGTGAAAGCGCTTCATGAAAAAAGTGAATCTTTTTTTCCAGGAGAACGTACGAATAGTGACAGAAAAGGAGGCAGAACAAATGAATGCAAAAAGATGGATTGCGCTCGTCATCGCCATCGGCATTTTCGGCGTATCAGTCATTGCAAGTGTGACCGTCGGGGTGCTGAAAAATGTCGGAGATACAGGGTCTGACTTTGCATCCCTGACAGATGACACAGAGGAAGTGACGCTTGATAAGGGGAGCCCCGGCAGTAAAATCGCCGTGCTTGAAGTGGACGGCACGATTGAGGATAACGGGGAGTCCGCAGGCCTGCTCAGCTCAGGCGGGTATGATCACAGATCATTTTTAAAACAAATAGAGCGTGCGAAAGAAGATAAAAGCGTCAAAGGAATTGTCCTGAAAATCAATTCCCCAGGCGGAGGCGTGTACGAAAGCGCGGAAATACATAAAAAACTGGAAGAACTAAAGAAAGAAACGAAGAAACCGATTTATGTATCCATGGGCTCGATGGCGGCATCGGGAGGCTACTACATCTCAACGGCCGCTGATAAAATCTATGCTTCACCGGAAACGCTCACCGGCTCACTCGGCGTCATCATGGAAAGCGTCAATTATTCTAAGCTCGCTGATGAACTCGGCATCAAGTTTGAAACCATCAAAAGCGGCGCGCATAAAGACATCATGTCACCGACCCGCGACATGACGAAGGAAGAAAGAAAGATCATGCAGACGATGGTCAATGATTCTTATGAAGGATTTGTCAATGTCATTTCAAAAGGCCGGCACATGTCAAAAGCGGATGTGAAAAAAATTGCCGACGGCCGTGTTTACGACGGCAGACAAGCGAAAAAAATCGGCCTCGTTGATGATCTCGGTTTTTACGATGATACGATCAGCGCGATGAAAAAGGACCATAAAAATATGAAAAACGCTTCAGTCATCACGTATGAGGAAGGATTCGGATTAGGCTCGCTCTTTTCCATGAGCGCAGCGAAAATGTTTAAAAGCGAAATTGATTTTCTGAATATGAAAGAGCTCATTTCGCAATCCGGTTCGCCGCGGATGATGTATCTCTATGCAAAGTAGGGGGGAAGAAAGAATGGACGCAACTTATGAAGGCTTTCACGGCAAAGAAGAGGAAGCCGAACAACAGGGGACGCTCGACCCGGCTTACGCGGGCTTTTGGATCCGGTTTTGGGCGTTTCTTCTCGATTGGCTGGTGATCTGGGGGCTTAACCATCTCATCGTTTCACCGGTGTTCACGCTGATGAATTTACCGAAAACAAGCGGAATGTTTACAATCTCAGCCTATTCCGTCACAACTTTGATCGTCTACCTCGCCTATTTTGTGTTCATGACAAAATGGTTTCATCAGACACTCGGCAAAATGGTCTTCGGGTTAAAGGTCACTTCTTTGACGCCCGGAAAACCGCTGACATGGGGCACCGTCATTTTCAGGGAAGCAGTGGGGCGTTATATCGATAAAATCTGGATTCTTTATATTGTCATTGCGTTTACGCCTAAGAAGCAGGGAATTCATGATCTTATTGCTGACACAACGGTGATTCACGAAGCACTGTACCGCAAATAAAAGCAATAAACCCGGATAAACATCCGGGTTTATTTTTTTTGGTTTTGGCGATAATGCAGCTAAGGAAGTGAAGCTTATGGGATATGCCGCAGCAGCTGTTATTCTCATTCTCATTTTGTTCTGGCTGCTCATGAGGATGAAAATCCATCTGACTTTCGAATATCTGCATGATAAAGATAATGACAAAATGACGTTTAAACTCTCTGCCTTATACGGGCTGATCCGTTTTAAAAAAACGCTGCCCGTTATTAAAGTAAACAGCGAAGATGCGTCAATTGATGTCAAGCAAGACACAAAATCTGAAATAAAGGGTCAGCAAAAAGAGAAGAAAAAAATCACATATGAAGATGTCAAACAGACCATTCACAGAATAGAAATGATTCTGCAGCAGGTCGTCAGAATGCGTCAAATCGGCGCCTCATTTCTTGCGGGAGTCCGCGTGACGAAGTTCGAATGGGTGACGGTTATCGGAATAAAGGACGCCGCTGTTACGGGAATCGCCGCCGGCGGCTTGTGGGCCGTAAAGGGAGGCATTACGGCGTTGCTGTATGACCATCTGCGTTTTATACATAAACCGGTGTGCGAAGTCATTCCGTCTTTTCAAGTGCCTGCATCCAAGACGCATTTGCAGTGTATATTCTTTTTTCGTTTTGGACATCTTATAGGTGCAGCTTTCAAATTGCTCAAATACGGGCGGAACGGACTTTCTATCATACGAAAGAAACAGCCGGTTCCGGTTGCTTCAAAGAATGATTCATCAGTTTAAGGAGGAGCGCACATGGCAGACCATCCCATTCAAGGTTTAATGAAAACCGCTATGGAAAATTTAAAAGAAATGATTGATGTGAATACAATCATCGGTGATCCGGTTGAAACGCCTGACGGCAGCGTAATCTTAACGGTTTCAAAGGTCGGCTTCGGATTTGCGGCGGGCGGAAGCGAGTTTGGAGCAAAACCGGCTGAAAAAAGAACCGAGGACGACGAAAGAAAAGAGCAGAAGCTCCCGTTCGGCGGCGGAAGCGGCGGCGGAGTATCCATTACGCCGATTGCGTTTCTGATTGTCGGAACAAACGGCGTGCGTATGCTTCATTTAGACGAGAACACCCATTTGATTGATAAACTGTTAGACTCCGCGCCTCAAACGATTGAACGCATCCAGCATATGTTTAAAAAAAATGAAAAAGGCCGGAACCAAAAAAGAACGGATATTGATTTATAACAGAAAAGTTAACTGCCGCCCGCAGTTAGCTTTTTTTTACGATGCGGCATAACCTTTGCAGTTTGCATAAAACTCGACTATGATAGAGCTATACATAGATAAGGGAGGAATCAGAATGGCTGAGATTACATTTAAAGGCGGAGCCGTGACACTGATCGGACAAGAAGTGAAACCGGGTGACCAAGCTCCTGACTTCACGGTTTTGACAAACGGATTAGAAGAGAAGACATTAGCAGATATGAAAGGGAAAGTAACGATCATATCCGTTATTCCTTCCATTGACACAGGCGTGTGTGACGCGCAGACGCGCCGCTTCAACGAAGAAGCAGCAAAACTCGGCGATGTGAACGTTTATACAATCAGCGCCGACCTCCCGTTTGCACAAGCGCGCTGGTGCGGAGCGAACGGAATCGACAAAGTTGAAACATTATCGGATCATAAAGAGATGTCATTTGGTGAAGCATTCGGTGTTTACATCAAAGAACTTCGTCTTTTGGCGCGTTCCGTATTCGTTCTTGATCAGGACGGAAAAGTCGTTTATGCGGAATACGTAAGCGAAGCGACAAACCACCCGAATTATGAAAAGCCTATCGAAGCTGCAAAAGCGTTAATCAAGTAAAGAGAGAAAAAGAGCTCCGGGTGCTGCCGCGGAGCTCTTTTCATGGCAAGGAGGAAACAGCATGCAACACGACCATGTCGGTCAGATTTACGAACTTTTAGATGAAGCCGCCCAAGTAATAGCAGAAGGCCTTCAGGTGTCTTATATTGAGGGGCTTGCGGAAGCGGGAGAGATGTATTTTCTCGAAACGGCCGAACAGCTTCGGCTTCAGGAAAAACAAACCGAACAGCTTAAAAGCCTGCTTGCGAAAGCAGACTTCAAACAATGGGAGCCTGAATGGATCCGCAAGGCGTTCCAGCTCGCCATTTTAAAAGGATTGAAAGATAAATCCCATCCGAACAGACAGATGACGCCTGATACGATCGGCCTTTTCATCAGTTACCTCGTGAATAAATTTACGGGCGGCCAAAAAGGCCTGACATTGCTGGACCCAGCCTGCGGCACCGGAAACCTTCTATTGACCGCGGCAAACCAGCTTTCTGACAAAGCGGCAAAAAGCTTCGGCATTGAAATTGATGATGTCCTTCTGAAGATCGCTTATGCCCAGGCGAATCTGCAGGAAAAAGAAATGGAGCTGTTCTGCCAGGACAGTCTTCAGCCGTTATTTATCGAACCGGCTGATGCGGTCATCTGCGATTTGCCGGTCGGCTATTATCCGAATGACGAAGGCGCAGAAGCGTTTGAGCTGAAAGCGGATGAAGGCCACTCATTTGCCCACCACTTATTCATTGAGCAGAGCGTCAAGCATACAAAACCGGGCGGATACTTATTTTTTATGATTCCGAACCATCTGTTTGACAGCGCCCAAAGCGATAAACTGAAGCGGTTTTTTGCGGAAAAAGTGTATATCAACGCCCTTCTTCAGCTGCCGGCTACTCTGTTTAAAGACGAAGCGCAGGCAAAGAGCATTTTAATTTTGCAGAAAAAAGGCGATGGCGCAAAGCCGCCGAAACAAACGCTTCTGGCCAATCTTCCTTCCTTCGCAAACCAGCAGGCGATGCGGGAGATGATGGCAAAATTGGATCAATGGATTCAAAAAGAAAAATAATGGCGAAAAAGCAGGGTGGGGACGCAAAATCCCGCACTGCTTTTTGCTTTTGAAAATGAATGGATATCAGGGTGCTGACACAACTTAAGGAAAGAACATAACATTCCGTAAGACCGAGCCGTCCATTTGGCACAGTGCAGATTTATCAGAAAATAATGACTTCATTTTGTAAGCGGTGCCAATATGGATGTTGACTTGAAATGCTGAGTTGACAATGTTTAAATGGAAAAGTCAGATATTTTTTGGACTGCAGTTACGGTCTGGGAAAAAAGAACGAAACAAACGAAGAAGAATTTTGATAGGAGCGTCATTTATGTCTAAAATTATTGCAATTAACGCAGGAAGCTCATCTTTAAAATTTCAGCTATTCGAAATGCCTTCAGAAAAGGTGCTAACAAAAGGTTTAGTAGAACGGATCGGTATTGCCGACAGCGTTTTCACAATCTCTGTTAACGGCGAAAAAAATACAGAAGTGACAGATATTCCGGATCATGCGGTCGCGGTGAAGATGCTGCTTCACAAGCTGACTGAATTCGGTATTATAAAGGATTTAAATGAAATTGACGGAATCGGCCACCGTGTTGTTCACGGCGGAGAAAAATTCAGCGATTCTGTTTTGCTTACGGATGAAACAACCCGTGAGATTGAAGAGATTTCAGAACTTGCGCCGCTTCACAACCCGGCTAACATCGTCGGCATTAAAGCCTTTAAAGAAGTGCTTCCGGATGTACCTGCGGTTGCAGTATTTGATACGGCGTTCCACCAAACGATGCCTGAGCAATCTTACTTGTACAGCCTTCCGTATGAATACTACGAGAAATACGGCATCCGCAAATACGGTTTCCACGGCACATCTCATAAATACGTGACACAGCGCGCAGCTGAGCTTCTTGGCCGTCCGATTGAAGACTTGCGCCTGATTTCCTGCCACCTGGGTAACGGAGCAAGTATCGCAGCCGTAGAAGGCGGAAAATCAATTGATACATCAATGGGCTTCACACCGCTTGCGGGTGTTGCGATGGGAACGCGGTCAGGAAACATCGACCCTGCCTTAATTCCGTATATCATGGAAAAAACGGATCAGACGGCTGATGAAGTATTAAATACATTAAATAAAAAGAGCGGACTGCTTGGCATATCCGGTTTCTCAAGCGACCTTCGCGATATCGTAGAAGCTTCAAAAGAAGGCAACGAAAGAGCGGAAACGGCGCTTGAAGTGTTCGCAAGCAGAATCCATAAATACATCGGTTCTTACGCTGCGAGAATGAGCGGCGTTGACGCGATTATTTTCACTGCGGGTATCGGTGAAAACAGCGTTGAAGTCAGAGAACGCGTGCTTCGCGGCTTAGAATTCATGGGCGTTTATTGGGATCCTGCACTGAACAACGTGCGCGGCGAGGAAGCGTTTATCAGCTACCCGCACTCTCCTGTCAAAGTCATCATTATTCCGACTGATGAAGAGGTCATGATCGCGCGCGACGTTGTCCGCCTTGCACAATAATGATCGAAAAAAAGCACATCCTTTAAGGATGTGCTTTTCTATTGAATGCTGAAGCACCAAACGTTACGATATGCTTAGTACATAAATGATGAGGTGAAACAATGAGTGTGCATGAACATAAACAGGAAGCCCCGTCATCGGTGCGCTGCAAAGTGATCACAGTCAGCGACACGAGAACGAAAGAAACCGATAAAAGCGGGCGCGTCATGATGGATTTCATCAGGGAAGCGGGATTTGAGACGGTCGCTTATGACATCGTAAAAGATGAGAAAGGTGAATTGCAGAAAGCCGTTTTATCCGGCTGTATGGATGAATATACAGATGCGGTGCTGTTAAACGGAGGGACGGGCATTGCCGAAAGGGATGTCACCATTGAAGCGGTCACGCCGCTGTTTTCAAAAGAGCTCCCGGGATTCGGCGAGCTGTTCCGCATGCTGAGCTATACGGAGGACATCGGTTCCGCCGCCATTTTGTCCAGAGCGGCAGCGGGTGTGATCCAAAATACCGCAGTCTTCTGCACGCCGGGCTCCTCAGGCGCCGTCAAGCTTGCAATGAAGAAATTGATTATTCCTGAACTGCCTCATGTGCTCCGGGAGATCCGAAAAGACTTATAAATGGATAAAAAGGCTTTGCTCCGCTCAAAAAATTGGGTGGAGTTTTTTTTATAAAAAGCTTGAAAAAACAGAATTTACTTGTTACAGTGTATACATACAAAATGCATTTTTATTAATTTAAACTAATTTTTATACAAAGGGAGCTTTTAACATGGCAGAACAGAAAAAAGTTGTATTGGCATACTCAGGAGGTCTTGATACTTCTGTAGCGATAAAATGGCTGCAAGAACAGGGATACGATGTGATTGCATGCTGCTTAGACGTAGGGGAAGGAAAGGATTTGGCATTCGTTCAGCAAAAAGCGCTGGAAGTAGGCGCCGTAAATTCGTATGTGATTGATGCAAAAGAAGAATTCGCCCAAGAGTACGCGCTTATTTCTATGCAGGCTCATACAATGTATGAAGGGAAGTATCCGCTCGTATCTGCACTGTCCCGTCCGTTAATCGCGAAAAAACTCGTTGAAGTCGCAGAAAAGGAAAACGCAGTGGCCGTGGCGCACGGCTGCACAGGAAAAGGCAATGATCAGGTTCGTTTTGAAGTATCCATTAAATCATTAAACCCTGATCTTGAGGTCATCGCTCCGGTCCGTGAGTGGCAATGGTCGCGTGAAGAAGAAATTGAATACGCCGCAAGCCGCGGCATACCGATTCCGATCAATCTTGACAGCCCTTATTCCATCGACCAGAATCTGTGGGGCCGCGCCAATGAATGCGGTATATTAGAAGACCCGTGGGCGGCGCCGCCTGAAGGGGCATATGACCTGACAGCATCTCTTGAAAATACGCCGGACGTTCCTGAAATCATCGAAATCGCATTTGAAGCCGGTGTGCCGGTTTCAATCGACGGTGTATCCTACCCGCTTGCTGATTTGATTCTCAAGCTGAATGAGACTGCCGGAAAACACGGCATCGGCCGGATTGACCATGTCGAAAACCGCCTGGTCGGAATTAAGTCCCGTGAAGTTTATGAATGCCCGGGCGCAATGACTTTGATTACGGCTCACAAAGAGCTTGAGGATCTGACTTTAGTGAAGGAAGTGGCTCACTTCAAGCCGGCAATTGAACAAAAACTGTCTGAAATCATCTATAACGGTTTATGGTTCTCACCGTTAAAAGACGCGCTGCTTGCATTCCTGAAAGAAACCCAAAAGCACGTCACCGGCGTTGTGCGCGTCAAGCTGTTTAAAGGCCATGCCATTGTAGAAGGACGCAAGTCGGAATATTCTCTCTACGATGAAAAACTGGCGACATATACAAAAGACGATGCGTTTGACCATCATGCGGCAATCGGCTTTATCGAGCTTTGGGGACTGCCGACAAAAGTAAACAGCATTGTGAAAAAGAAGGAGCAGATTGAAGCATGAAGAAGCTTTGGGGAGGCCGTTTTCAAAAAACACCGGAAAAGTGGGTCGATGAGTTCGGTGCATCCATCACATTCGACCAAAACTTAGTCAAAGAGGATATTACAGGGTCTCTCGCTCATGCGGCAATGCTGAAAAAATGCGGCATTCTGACGGAGGAAGAAGAAGGCGCCATCCGTCAAGGGCTGCAGACCCTCCTGCAAAAAGCAGAGGAAGGGACGCTTGAATTCTCTGTTGATTATGAAGATATTCATTTGAACATTGAAAAAATGCTGATTGAAGAAATCGGACCGCTCGGCGGAAAGCTCCATACAGGCAGAAGCCGGAACGACCAAGTGGCGACAGACATGCATCTATATTTGAAAGATCATGTCTCCCATATCATCGGGCTGATTGAACAGTTCCAAAAAGCGCTGATCGAAAAAGCAGAGGCCAATCTCGAGACCATTCTGCCGGGGTACACCCATTTGCAGCGGGCCCAGCCGATTTCTTTCGCCCACCATCTGCTCGCCTATTTTTGGATGCTTGAACGGGATAAAGAGCGTTTCCGTGATGCGCTGAAGCGGATTAACATATCGCCTCTCGGATGCGGGGCGCTTGCCGGAACGACGTTTCCGATAGACCGCAGCTATTCGGCGGAGCTGCTCGGTTTTGACTCCATTTATGAGAACAGTCTTGACGGGGTCAGCGACAGAGATTTTATTCTCGAGTTTTTAAGCAGCAGCAGTATGCTGATGATGCACCTTTCACGGTTCTCGGAAGAAATCATTCTATGGTGCTCGCAGGAATTCAGATTCATTGAATTGGATGATACGTACGCAACGGGAAGCAGCATGATGCCGCAGAAGAAAAACCCGGACATGGCGGAGCTGATCCGCGGAAAAACCGGACGCGTATACGGTGATATGATGGGGCTTTTCACGATTATGAAAGGGCTCCCGCTCGCATACAACAAAGACCTTCAGGAAGATAAAGAAGGCATGTTTGACACGGTGAAAACCGTTGAAGGAAGCCTTCAGATTTTTACGGGCATGATTGAAACGATGACCGTAAACAAAGACATTATGAAACAGGCGACAAAACAAGATTTTTCAAACGCGACGGAACTTGCCGATTATTTAGCCAAAAAAGGCATGCCGTTCAGAGAAGCGCACGAAGTGGTCGGCAAGCTTGTGTACAGCTGTATTGAAAAAGGAATCTTTTTAAGTGATATGGCATTTGAAGAATTCCTTCAAGCCAGCCGTCTCTTTGAAGAAGATATTTATACCGTGCTCGATCCGCACCATGCGGTTGAAAAAAGAATGAGCGCCGGCGGAACGGGTTTTCAGCAGGTAAAACAGGCGCTCGTAAAAGCAAAAGCCTGCGCCGGCGTTTAATTTGCTAAAATTTCCTTCATATTTTCCCGTCATATCAGACACGCTACATCTATAATGATGGGAGGTAGAAGGAATGCGCAAAGAACAAGACCGTTACATCTATGATGAAAAAGAAAGTGAAGAAACGGCCCGGCTCATCTCAGAGGCATACCAAAGCGGTTATGTCGGTCTGGAGGAAGCCTCAGCCCCTTCAGAAAATTAAGCTGTCTGTAAAGACGGCTTTTTTCGTGCGGATGAAGTGCAAAAAAGTGATATTGCCGCTTGTTTATAGTAAAGTAGAGGGAGAAACGACTTTATTTTATTGAAGCGGCAACGTTGCCTGGGGAGGGTATTCAATGTGCGACATGCTCTAATCACTGCCGGCACGAAGGGATTGGGCCGAAAAGTGACTGAAATGCTGCTGGAAAAAGGCTTTTCGGTCACAGTGAATTACAGACAGGACGAAGAAGCCGTCGCTTGTCTGAAGGCTGATTATCCCCGGTGCCATGACAGATTGCAATTCGTTAAGGGCGATGTAACCCGAAAAGAAGATCTTATGCGGATCGCCGATGCAGCCCTTCAGCGGTTTGGAAGAATTGACATACTGATTAATAACGCCGGGCCGTACATATTTGAGCGCAAAAAGCTTGCCGATTACTCCGATGACGAATGGTATGGCATGCTTGAAGGGAATTTAAGCGCCGTTTTCCATCTGTTTAAAGCGGTTATCCCGGTAATGAGACAGCAGCGCTTCGGCCGGATTATTACATACGGCTTCCAAGGCGCAGATCATGCTCCCGGCTGGCTTCACCGTTCCGCTTTCGGGGCGGCTAAAGTCGGATTGGCTTCGTTAACGAAAACCATCGCGATTGAAGAAGCCGAATCAGGCATCACGGCTAACATGGTCTGCCCGGGTGATATTGTGGGAGATATGAAAGAAGCGTCTATAGAAGAAGCAAGACGGAAAATTGGGAAAGAAAACACGCCGATCGGGAGGTCCGGAACCGGAGAAGACATTGCAAGAATCATCGCCTTCTTATGTGAAGAGGATTCCGATCTTGTCACCGGAACGGTCATAGAAGCAACTGGCGGGCTGAATGTGATTAACAGGCATCAATCCCTGTAAGTTTTTTCGTTTGTCAAAAAGGGAACTTGATAAATATTAATTTTTTATGAGGTGAAAACGATGAAAGTGACTTATCACGGACATTCTGTCATTCAAGTGGAAACGAAAACCCATAACATTATTTTCGATCCGTTCCTAACCGGAAACAGTCTGACAAATCTGAAGCCGGAAGAAGTGAAAGCGGATGTCATTCTGCTTACTCACGGACACAATGACCATGTCGGAGATACAGAGCAGATCGCCAAACAAAACGACGCACTCGTTATTGCGCCGAACGAACTGGCCGTTTATCTCGGCTTTAAAGGGTTAAACGTCCACCCGATGCATATCGGCGGGGCGCGCCAATTTGATTTCGGCAAAGTGAAACTGACACAGGCGTTCCACGGATCAGCGGTCACTGATGCAGAAAACAAAACCATCACATACACCGGGATGCCGGCCGGGATTTTATTAACGATTGACGGAAAAACGATTTTCCACGCCGGCGACACGGCGCTGTTCTCAGATATGAAACTGATCGGGGAACTGAATCACATTGACCTGGCGTTTCTGCCGATCGGTGATAACTTCACCATGGGGCCTGAAGATGCGAAACTCGCGGCTGAATGGCTGAGAGCGAAACAGGTCGTTCCCGTTCATTACAATACATTCCCTGTCATTGAACAGGACCCTGACGCTTTCGCTGAAAGTCTGCCCGGAGGCGTCGGCAAAGTCATGGCGGTCGGGGAGACCATTGAGCTTGCCTGACATATGTGTCAAAGACCTTCTGAACTAAACGTTCAGAAGGTCTTTTTGTGATGACGCCTTTTTTCGGGCGTCTCATTGCGAATGAATCCCCCGTGCCCTTATAATAAAAGCAGAAGACTGTCCTTAGAGGTGAAACGCTTGGCAACAAAGCATGAACAAATCCTATCGTACATAGATTCGCTTCCTGTCGGTGAAAAAATTTCGGTCAGAAGAATTGCGAAAGAAATGAAAGTCAGTGAGGGAACGGCTTACAGAGCCATTAAGGAAGCCGAAAATAAAGGGTTCGTTTCCACTATTGAACGTGTGGGAACCATCCGGATTGAACAGAAGAAAAAGGAAAATATCGAAAAGCTGACATACGCCGAGGTTGTCAACGTGATAGACGGCCAGGTGCTCGGCGGAAAAGCCGGTCTGCATAAAACGCTGAATAAGTTTGTGATCGGGGCGATGGAGCTTGACGCGATGATGCGTTATACGGCGGCGGGGAACCTGTTAATCGTCGGAAACAGAATCAATGCCCACCGCCAGGCGCTTGAAGCGGGCGCGGCTGTTTTGGTAACCGGAGGATTTAATACCGACGACAGCATTATCGAGCTGGCCGATATGCTTGAGCTTCCGATTCTCTCCACAAGCTATGATACCTTTACGGTAGCCGCGATGATCAACCGGGCGATCTATGATCAGCTCATAAAAAAAGAGATTGTGCTCGTGGAGGACATTTTGACTCCCGCCGATCGGACAGTGACGCTGTCTCCTAAAGATAAACTGGAGAAATGGTACGAAAAAAACGATGAAACCGGACACGGCCGCTTTCCGGTTATCGATCAGCAGATGAAAATCCACGGGATCCTCACACCGAAAGATATCGCCGGACATGACAGGTCAGTCCCGATTGAAAAAGTAATGACCAAAAACCCTGTCACGGTAATCGGGAAAACGTCTGTCGCCTCAGCGGCTCAAATGATGGTTTGGGAAGGAATCGAAGTGCTCCCGGTGACAGACGGGAACCACAGGTTGATCGGCATGATCAGCCGTCAGGACGTCTTAAAAGCGCTGCAAATGATTCAAAAGCAGCCTCAGGTCGGGGAAAAGCTTGATGATATCGTTTCAAGGGGATTTAAAGAAGAGGAAGGTGACAAAACGCCGGCCGTTTATCAATATGAAGTCACACCGCAGATGACCAATCAGCTCGGGACGATTTCTTACGGGGTGTTTACAACGATTTTAACTCAGGCCGCCAGCCGATTTTTACGGTCCCGCAAACGCGGCGAGCTGGTCATTGAAAGCATTACGATTTTCTTCTTAAAGCCCGTGCAGATGGAATCGGTCATTGAAGTGAAGCCGCGCATTTTAGAAGCGGGCCGGAAATTCGGAAAAATGGAAGTGGAAGTGTCAAGCCAAAGCGGCATCGTTTCAAAAGCGATGCTCATGGTGCAGCTGATGGAGAGAAGTTAAGGGACGCAACTCGGTCCCTTGACATTCACTATGCGTGGTCTCTCTCCGCTTCTTTTGCATGGATGGGTTCATAATGCTTATAGGCTTTATACCCGGCCCATGCGCTGCCTGCTCCGATTAAAATGAAGACGCCGCCGATGACGAGGGTCAGGACGGAGTGAAACAGAATCATTTGGTTTACTCCGTATAAAAGCACCAGCGCGCCTAACGCCATACTTGATTTAGCCGAAAAACATTCCTTCTCCAGCGCCCGTTTCGTCTGGATGCCTTTTACTTTGTAATACACGTAAAAGCAGGCAGAAAGCCCGATGAGAAAAACAAAAACCAGCATAAATGAAATCCTCCATTATATGAGTTTGCAAAACCGTTTATACCGTTGCTGAAAGATTTTCCTTTTCCATGGATAAAGAGTATGATTAAATGAATAAAAACAAAAGGAGAAAACGATGAAATCCGAATTGATCAGAACCATATCATTATATGACACCATTATCTTACATAGACATGTGAGGCCTGACCCGGACGCTTACGGATCACAGTGCGGCCTTACGGAAATCCTGCGGGAAACGTATCCCGAAAAAAATATTTTTGCCGTCGGACAGCCTGAGCCGTCCCTGTCTTTCTTATATTCCCTCGATGAGGTGGGTGACGAAACCTACAAAGATGCTCTAGTCATCGTGTGCGACACCGCAAACCAAGCACGGATCGACGATCAGCGCTACCATTCCGGCGCAAAGCTCATGAAAATAGACCACCATCCAAATGAAGATCCGTATGGCGATCTGTTATGGGTCGATACGAATGCAAGCTCCGTAAGCGAAATGATCTATGAACTGTACCTGGAAGGAAAGCAGCACGGCTGGAAGCTGAATACGAAAGCAGCTGAGCTGATCTACGCGGGTATCGTCGGTGATACGGGACGCTTCTTATTCCCGAACACCACAAAAAAGACATTAAAATACGCGGGAGAGCTCATTGAGTTCCCATTTTCATCGTCAGACCTGTTCAATCAATTGTATGAAACGAAATTAAATGTGGTGAAGCTGAATGGCTTTATTTATCAAAATGTGTCATTGTCTGAAAACGGCGTCGCTTCCGTTTTCATTAAAAAAGACATTTTGGAGACATATGGAACCACCGCTTCTGAAGCGTCGCAGCTCGTCGGAACACTCGGAAATATTTCCGGTATTCGCGCTTGGGTGTTTTTCGTAGAAGAAGACGACCAAATCAGAGTCCGGTTCCGTTCAAAAGGTCCGGTCATCAACGGAATTGCCCGGAAATACAATGGCGGCGGACATCCGCTTGCAGCCGGCGCATCCATCTTCAGCTGGGATGAAACCGGTCCGATTCTTGCTGATCTTGAAGAGATATGTAACGAACACAAGTAGAGGGGAGACCCTCTTTCTTAGTGTTCATCTGTCACGGGGATGAACCAGCAGCCGAATTCAGTCAGGTCTTCGTAGACGCGGAGATTACAGATTTGGAGTTCTTTTTTTATGAGGGAAGCGAGTGTGTCTGTTTCTGCATATGCGGAATAGCCTTTTCTGATTCGGTCTGCATGATCTTTTGCCAGGCGGCGTTCACTAAAAACCTCCATTTTCCCTTCCTCCCTTCAGAAGCATTGAAAATGTCTCATTTACAGTTTATAAAAAAGCGGAGAAAAAAGCGACAGATCTATGGAAATTTTTTAAAAATGACATAATTACGTCGCAAAAGAAATATGAATTTCGACAGACAATCTCGTATAAATCGTCAGCTCCTTTACTTGAGCTTTATATTCCTTTTCATTTATGGTGTACACCTTGTTTTCAATCGTCCGTTTTAAAAGCTCCTTTGTTTTATACACGCTCTCAATATCCTTTGTGATGACTTCAGAAATATCATCCTTCACCTGTTCTTCAAATTTCATCTTATCAGGCTGGGCGATTCTGTATTTTTCCCCATTGATCAGCTTCACATCAACACTTTGGATAAGCAGTCTTTGTTTATTATCCTCATTTAATTTATGAAGATCTTTCTGATAGATGGAGATCTGGTTTTTCAAATCCCGTGCGTGCTCCCGCTGTTTTTCAATTAAGGTCACCTGTTCTTCCTGAAACGTTCCGTATGTAAACAGAAAGAACAGCCAGCTGACGATGGCTCCGCACATCATTCCCGCAAAAAAACGCTGCCATCCCGGTTTTTTATAATACTCGGGAATTCTCATGAAGGCATATTCTCCTGAGCCAGCCATGACACAATCAGCCAGCCGGTCTGCGCGCCGCCCATCGCTGAAATAATTAATAGAAGCTGTTTGAAGATGTCGCGCGTGTTGCCTTCAAACAGCCCCCGCTCAAAACTGTATACGGCGTCAAATGTTCCTCCGATGGCCGCGACAAGCGCCCAGATCTTCAGCCTGTTCGCCAATTTTGTAATCGCCGTAAGCGGAGGCTCGCCTGATAAATAAGCTCCGACGCCGCCGATGAGCGCTCCGCCGAGCAAAACGCCGAGGGCGATAAAATAACTGCTGATAAAATTCGCCATAAAGCCGGCTTCCTGATCCATATATACACCACCTCACTTTTCTATCATATTGAGCAAAGCGGACAAGTATGATGATGAGTCAAAAAAGAACATTTGTTTCTTAAGAAAACCCGTCTTATAATGTAGAAAGGCAAAATGAACGTATACGGAAAGGAGTGGCGGCATTGTCTTTTGTTCATCTACAAGTACATAGCGGCTACAGCCTGTTAAACAGCGCCGCTTCTGTAAAAGATCTTGTTACACAAGCGAAGGAGCTCGGTTATTCTTCATTGGCGCTGACCGACGAAAATGTGCTGTACGGCGCCATTGAGTTTTATAAAGCATGCAAGTCAAACGGAATAAAGCCGATTATCGGTCTGACCGCTTCTATATACACGGACGAAACGGAGCTTGAAGCACACCCGCTTGTTCTTTTGGCGGAGACAAACACCGGATATCAGAACCTGCTGAAAATCTCAAGTGCGCTGCAATCCATAGCAAAGGGCGGCATGAAGCGAAAATGGATGAAGAGCTATCATGAGGGGCTGATCGCCATTACGCCCGGTGAAAACGGGTACATTGAAGGTCTGCTGCAAGCCGGGAAATTTGAAGAAGGGGTCAAAGCTGCCGAAGGATTCCGGGAACTGTTCGGAGAAGGCCGTTTTTATTTAGGATACCAGCCGTTCAAAGGTCATGAGACGTTATCGGAAGATATTCTCCGCCTGTCAGCCGAGACGGAAATCCCAGTCTGCGCGGCGGGGGATGTCCGTTATATCAAGAAAGAAGATCAAGATGCGTACCGCTGTCTGTGCGCCATTAAAGCCGGTGAGAAATGGGAGGATCAGAGCGGGAATCTGCCGGATTTACACTTGAGGCCGCCTGAAGAGATGGCGGAGCTTTACACGCGGCATCCGGAAGCGATTGAAGCATCCGCGCGTATCGCCGGGCAATGCCGGGTCGATGTCAGCCTCGGACAGACACGCCTTCCGTCTTTTCCGGCGCCGGACGGAAAATCAGCCGATGATTATTTGGCGGAAGTCTGTCACGAGGGGCTGCGTCTCCGTTTCGGCACTCCTGATGAGCGCGCTGTGCGCCGGCTTGAATATGAGCTGGACGTCATCAGGCGCATGAAATTCAGTGATTATTTTCTCATCGTATGGGACTTTATGAAGTACGCGCATGAAAAGGGCATTGTGACAGGCCCGGGAAGAGGATCTGCGGCAGGCTCGCTTGTCGCTTACTCTCTTTTCATTACAGACGTGGATCCGCTGAAACATTCTCTGCTGTTTGAAAGGTTTCTTAATCCGGAGAGGATCAGCATGCCCGATATTGATATCGATTTCCCAGATACGAGAAGGGATGAGGTCATTCAGTATGTACAAAATAAGTACGGGGCCATGCACGTCGCCCAGATTATCACCTTCGGAACATTGGCCGCAAAGGCGGCGTTAAGAGACACCGGAAGAGTGTTCGGGATCAATCCGAAAGAAGCTGACCAGCTTGCCCGCCTGATTCCGTCAAAGCCGGGAATGACGCTTGAGGAAGCGAGGCGGCAGTCCGCTCAGCTGAACAGGCGGCTGTCTGAATCCGCCGTTCTTCATAAAGTGTTTCAGATCGCCAAGAAAATTGAAGGTCTTCCGAGGCATACGTCAACACACGCGGCCGGCGTTGTTCTCAGTAAAGATCCGCTTTCTGAAGTTGTCCCTCTTCAAGAAGGGCATGACGGCGTGTATTTAACACAGTATGCGATGGATCACTTGGAAGATCTGGGTCTTTTGAAAATGGACTTTTTAGGTTTGCGCAACCTGACGCTTATTGAATCCATTAAAACGATGATTGAAAAAGAGACGAATACAAAAATTGATTTTTCTGAGATTTCTTACCAGGATGAAAAAACGTTCTCCCTATTGTCAAACGGCGATACGACGGGCATTTTTCAGCTGGAATCATCAGGGATGAGGAGCGTGCTGAAGCGTTTGAAGCCGTCGAGGCTTGAAGATATTGTCGCGGTGAATGCGCTTTACAGACCGGGACCGATGGAAAATATTCCATTATTTATCGATCGGAAGCACGGGCGGGCGCGTGTGGAAGTGCCGCATGAGGATGTAAGAAATATTCTCAGTGACACGTACGGCGTCATCGTCTATCAGGAGCAGATTATGATGATCGCCTCGCGGATGGCAGGGTTTTCATTAGGTGAAGCGGATCTGCTCAGACGGGCTGTCAGTAAAAAACAAAAAGACATTCTGGACAGAGAGCGAAGCCATTTTGTTGAAGGGTGCTTAAAAAAGGAGTATTCTGTAGTCACTGCAAACGAGGTCTACGATCTGATTGTCAAATTCGCTAACTACGGATTTAACAGAAGCCATGCTGTCGCATACAGCATGATCGGCTATCAGCTCGCCTATTTAAAAGCGCACTATCCTTTATATTTTATGTGCGGTCTTTTGACGAGCGTCATCGGCAATGAGGACAAAATATCGCAATATTTGCATGAAGCGAAGGGGAGCGGGATCCAAGTTCTTCCGCCGTCAATAAACAAGAGCGGTTTTCCGTTTGCGCCGGAAAACGGAGCCGTCAGATACAGTTTGAGGGCCGTGAAAAACGTAGGCGTCTCGGCAGTGAAAGATATTTATAAAGCAAGAACACATAAACCGTTCGAGGATCTTTTCGATTTCTGCTTTCGCGTACCTGCAAAAAGCGTTAATCGGAAAACAATCGAAGCCCTTATATTTTCTGGCGCCATGGACGAATTCAATCAAAACCGCGCCTCCTTGCTAGCCTCCGTTGATGTCGCTTTAGAGCACGCTGAACTTTTTCGTGCGGACGATGATCAAATGGGATTGTTTTTGGAAGAATCGTTCTCCATTAAGCCAAAATATGTAGAGGCTGAGGAATTTCCGCTCGTGGACAAGCTTCGGTTTGAAAAAGAAGCTCTCGGTGTTTATTTCTCAAGCCATCCTTTGTCCGCTTTCAGGGATCTCTTGAAAAAACGGAGTGCGCAAGCGATCGCAAAAGCGCGGCAGATGCCTAAGGGGCAGCTGTCGATCGGCGCTTTGCTCGCAGGCATCAAAACGATTCGGACAAAGACAGGTCAGCATATGGCGTTTCTCACATTAAGCGACGAAACGGGAGAAATGGAAGCCGTCGTGTTTCCTGACCAATACAGAAGGCTGTCTCCGCTGTTAAAAGAAGGCGCGCTTTTATTCGCCGCCGGAAAAATGGAAGAGCGGCAGGAGAAGACACAATTCATCATGTCATCCGCCTCTCTCCTTGAGGAGACAGAGACAGGCAGAGCGCCGTCTGTTTACATCAAAATCGAAGGCGGCCGGCACAATCAGGAGTTTTTGGAAAAGATGAAGCGTATTTTACTGGAGCATAAAGGGGAAACCGGCGTTTATCTTTATTATGAAAAAGACAAGCAGACCATCAGGCTGCCCGACACCTTTCATATTCAGGCGGACCATCAGGCGTTATACCGTTTAAAAGAGCTGCTGGGCCGCGAAAACGTCGTGTTAAAATAGTGGTAACAACTATGGTTTTGTTATACAATTGAAACAATTGTGCTATCTTATTTAAAGATTCTGAAATTTTTCACCTCCAGAGATTGTACCAGTCTATGCGGCAGAATATGTAACAAAGTACTTAAAAGGAGTGTTTAGCATGTCATTAAGAGAAGAAGCGTTACATTTACACAAAGTAAACCAAGGAAAGCTTGAATCAAAAGCAAAAGTGGAAGTCAGAAATGCGGACGATTTAAGCCTTGCCTACTCTCCGGGGGTAGCTGAGCCTTGTAAAGAGATTTATGACGATAAAAATAAAGTATATGATTATACAATGAAGGGGAACATGGTAGCAGTCGTAACAGACGGATCAGCGGTTCTCGGTCTCGGAAATATCGGGCCTGAAGCTTCACTTCCGGTCATGGAAGGAAAAGCGGTTCTGTTCAAAAGCTTCGCGGGCGTGGACGCATTCCCGATCGCGCTCAACACAAACGACGTGGACAAAATCATCGACACGGTGAAACTGCTTGAACCGACATTCGGCGGTGTCAATCTTGAAGATATTGCGGCGCCGAACTGTTTTATCATTGAAGAGCGCCTGAAAAAAGAAACAAACATTCCGGTTTTCCACGATGATCAGCACGGCACTGCCATCGTAACTGTAGCCGGACTTGTAAACGCGCTGAAATTATCAGGAAAATCCATGTCATCCATTAAAGTTGTGGCAAACGGAGCGGGAGCGGCAGGCATCGCGATCATCAAGCTTCTTTACCATTTCGGCGTTCGCGACATCGTGATGTGCGACTCTAAAGGCGCCATTTACGAAGGGCGTCCTGCCGGCATGAATGCGGTGAAAAACGAAGTGGCCAAGTTTACAAACCAAGACCGCAATGACGGTTCGCTGCAGGATGTCATTAAAGATGCAGACGTCTTTATCGGCGTATCAGTCGAAGGCGCTCTGACGAAAGAAATGGTGGAAAGCATGGCGAAAGATCCGATTATTTTCGCAATGGCCAACCCGAATCCGGAAATCATGCCTGAAGACGCGCGCGCAGCCGGCGCAAGCGTAATCGGAACAGGCCGTTCTGATTTCCCGAACCAGGTCAACAACGTACTTGCATTCCCTGGAATCTTCCGCGGAGCGCTTGACGTTCGCGCGACTCACATCAACGAAGAAATGAAAATAGCTGCGGTTGAAGCGATCGCTTCCCTCGTTTCAGAGGATGAATTAAGCGCGGATTATGTCATCCCGGCTCCATTTGACAAACGCGTGGCTCCTGCCGTTGCGAAAGCTGTTGCGAAAGCGGCGATGGAAACGGGCGTCGCCAGAATTACGGTCGACCCTGAGGAAGTGGCTGAAAAAACAAGACAGCTCACGGTCATCGGTGAATAATAACACAAAAAGAATTGGCAGC
Organism: Bacillus siamensis; assembly: GCF_051628075.1. Classification (NCBI taxonomy): domain Bacteria; kingdom Bacillati; phylum Bacillota; class Bacilli; order Caryophanales; family Bacillaceae; genus Bacillus; species Bacillus siamensis. The sequence continues at coordinate 2,743,306 of NZ_CP155579.1, read as the reverse complement.
GCGTTGGGAAAAACAACGCGCTGCTGTTCAATATACGGACTGCTGGCATTTTTTTAAGGGCAGGTCTTAAAAAAATTTCAGCAGAATCTTTATTTCTTTTGAAAACGCTGACAGATAAGGCTGAGCAACGCTTTTAAAGGTCTGTTATCCGTCCGTTTCCGCCTGCTTTTCAGCAAAAAATGTCGAATGGAGGATGACACCGTTTGACAAAAAAAGTACAATAGTTTCGGTAAAGTTATTATTAAGTCTATCTAATCGGAAGACATGCAGTGAAGAGAACCCTTCACAAAAGGGAGGTAATCATTTGTTAAAGGATATATTCACAAAAAAGAAAAAATATGCTTCCGTGCCGTCTGAGCAGGCAAAACATGATGTTCCGGAAGGCATTATGACAAAGTGCCCCAAATGTAAAAAAATCATGCTCACAAAAGAGTTAGATAAAAACCTGCGCGTCTGCATGAACTGCGGGCACCATTTCCCGATGAATGCAAAGCAGCGCATTGAAATCCTCCTGGATGAAGATTCATTCGAAGAATTCAACCAGGGAATGATATCTGAAAACCCGCTCGGTTTCCCGGGATACTTAGAAAAAATCGAAAAAGACCGTGAGAAAACATCGCAGAATGAAGCGGTTGTTACCGGAAAAGGGACCATCAGCGGATTCCCTGCCGTTATCGCGATCATGGATTCGACATTCCGCATGGGCAGCATGGGCTCGGTTGTCGGCGAAAAAATCACGCTGGCAATTGAAAAAGCGAAAGAGGAAAAAGTCCCGTTCATCATCTTTACCGCTTCCGGCGGCGCACGTATGCAGGAAGGGGTCTTAAGCCTCATGCAGATGGCGAAGACAAGCTCTGCATTGAAACTGTTCAGTGAAGAGCAGGGGCTGATTATTTCGGTTATGACCCACCCGACGACTGGCGGCGTATCGGCCAGTTTCGCGTCTCTCGGTGATTATAATTTCGCTGAACCGGGCGCCTTGATCGGATTTGCCGGAAGACGTATTATTGAACAGACGATCGGAGAAAAACTGCCGGAAGATTTCCAGACGGCGGAATTTTTATTAAAGCACGGCCAGCTTGATGCGGTGATTCACAGAAACGACATGAAAGACAAACTCGCATTTCTGCTGGACATGCACCAAACAGGAGGTGAGCATGAGTGGCTGCAAGATTAGAATTTGAAAAACCGGTGATTGAACTGCAGACAAAAATCGCCGAACTGAAAAAATTCACCCAAGATTCGGAGATGGATTTAAGCGCTGAAATCGCAAGGCTTGAAGACCGGCTCAGCAAGCTCCAGGATGAAATTTATAAAAACCTGAAGCCTTGGGACAGAGTGCAGATCGCACGCCTTCCCGAACGGCCGACGACCCTTGATTACATTCAATACCTGTTTACCGACTTTTTTGAGTGCCACGGAGACAGAACATACGGAGACGATGCTGCGATTGTCGGCGGAGTTGCCAAATATCACGGCATGCCGGTTACCGTCATCGGTCATCAGCGCGGAAAAGACACGAAAGAAAACCTTGTCCGCAATTTCGGAATGCCTCACCCTGAGGGCTACCGTAAAGCGCTTCGCCTCATGAAGCAGGCGGATAAGTTTAACCGCCCGATTATCTGCTTCATCGACACGAAGGGAGCGTATCCGGGCAAAGCGGCGGAGGAACGGGGACAAAGTGAAGCCATTGCTAAGAACCTGTTCGAAATGGCCGGCCTGACAGTGCCTGTCGTTTGTATCGTCATCGGCGAAGGCGGCAGCGGAGGGGCGCTTGCATTAGGTGTGGGCAACCGCATGCTGATGCTGGAGAACTCGACGTATTCCGTTATTTCTCCTGAAGGAGCCGCGTCCATTTTGTGGAAAGATTCCAGCCTTGCCAAAAAAGCGGCTGAAACCATGAAGATTACTGCGCCCGATTTATTAGAATTAGGAATTATAGATAATATGATTAAAGAAGTGAAGGGCGGAGCTCACCATGACATCAAGCAGCAGGCGGGCTACATTGACGGCATCCTTAAAGAAACATTAAAATCTCTTCTTCCATTGAACGCCGAAGAATTGATCTCACAGCGCTACGAAAAATACAAAGCCATCGGAAAAGTTTCGGTTGAGGATCAATATATCGGGGCAAACTGAATAGACGTGAAGCCTATGGCTCACGTTTATTTTTTGTGTTTTTTGTGATATTCCTTAAATTTTATTTAAAAACAGTTTATTTAATTGTATAATAGGTAAGGTTTCATGGGAGCTCAGGCGTCCCTTTTCATTGTTTTAGGGCAATGATCATGATATGTTTAACATATATATGTTGCTGAGGTGAATAGGAAATGAAGCGTATAGGAGTATTAACGAGCGGCGGGGATTCCCCGGGGATGAACGCAGCGGTGCGAGCGGTTGTGCGTAAAGCTATCTATCACGATGTAGAAGTTTACGGAATTTATAACGGTTATTCAGGATTAATCAGCGGAAAAATAGAGAAACTGGAGCTTGGTTCGGTCGGTGACATCATCCACCGCGGAGGAACAAAGCTGTATACAGCCAGATGTCCTGAATTCAAAACGGTTGAAGGCCGTGAAAAAGGAATCGAAAATTTAAAGAGGCTCGGCATTGAAGGTCTTGTCGTTATCGGCGGAGACGGTTCGTACATGGGTGCGAAAAAATTAACGGAACACGGGTTTCCGTGTGTAGGTGTACCGGGTACGATAGATAATGACATTCCGGGAACTGATTTTACGATCGGATTTGATACGGCGTTAAACACTGTAATTGATGCGATTGATAAAATCCGTGACACAGCTACGTCGCATGAGCGTACATACGTTATTGAAGTGATGGGACGCCATGCAGGCGACATTGCTTTATGGGCAGGTCTTGCAGGCGGAGCGGAATCCATTTTAATCCCTGAAGCGGACTACGATATGGAGGAAATTATCGGCCGTTTGAAGAGAGGGCACGACCGCGGCAAAAAACACAGTATCATCATCGTTGCTGAGGGGGTAGGCAGCGGGGTTGAATTCGGAAAACGCATCGAAGAAGAAACAAACCTTGAAACACGGGTATCCGTTTTAGGGCACATCCAGCGCGGCGGATCTCCAAGCGCTTCTGACCGGGTTCTTGCAAGCCGCCTCGGCGCTTACGCGGTTGAGCTTCTGCTTAAAGGAAAAGGCGGACGCTGCGTAGGTATACAAAACAACAAGCTTGTAGACCATGATATTATAGAAATTTTAGAATCAAAACATACTGTTGAACCAAACATGTATCAGCTTTCAAAAGAACTGTCTATTTAAGACGGAAGAAGCTGAAGATTTCAGAAGGAAGTGAACGAGTTGAAAAAAACAAAAATCGTTTGTACAATCGGTCCGGCCAGTGAAAGTGTAGAAATGCTGACAAAATTGATGGAAGCGGGTATGAACGTTGCTCGTCTGAATTTTTCACACGGTGATTTCGAAGAGCACGGCGCAAGAATCAAAAACATCAGAGAAGCAAGCAAAAAGCTCGGCAAAAACGTGGGGATTCTCCTCGATACGAAAGGTCCGGAAATCCGCACGCACGATATGGAAAACGGCGCGCTTGAGCTTCAGGCGGGAAATGAAATTATCGTTTCTACAAAACAGGTACTGGGAACGCTTGAAAAATTCTCAGTTTCTTATGAAGGCCTGGCAGACGACGTGTCAGCAGGGTCTATCATCCTGCTGGATGACGGTTTAATCGGATTGGAAGTGATTGAATCAAATCCGGAAAAACACGAAATCAAAACAAAAATCTTAAACAGCGGCACGCTGAAAAATAAAAAAGGCGTAAACGTTCCCGGTGTCAGCGTCAACCTTCCGGGAATTACTGAAAAAGACGCTAAAGACATCGTCTTCGGTATCGAGCAAGGCGTTGATTTCATCGCTGCGTCATTTGTACGCCGCTCTACGGATGTTCTGGAAATCCGCGAACTGCTTGAAGAGCATAACGCGTCTGACATTCAAATCATCCCTAAAATTGAGAACCAGGAAGGCGTAGACAATCTGGATGCGATCCTGGAAGTATCTGACGGCTTAATGGTAGCGCGCGGAGACCTCGGCGTAGAGATTCCGGCTGAAGAAGTGCCGCTCGTGCAAAAAGAAATGATCAAAAAATGCAACGCGCTCGGCAAACCGGTTATTACCGCGACTCAAATGCTTGACAGCATGCAGCGCAACCCACGTCCGACACGCGCTGAAGCAAGTGACGTTGCCAACGCTATTTTCGACGGCACAGATGCGATCATGCTTTCCGGTGAGACGGCTGCGGGACAATATCCTGTTGAGGCGGTTCAAACAATGTTTAACATCGCCACACGCACGGAAGAATCTCTGAACTACAAAGAAATTCTGTCTAAACGCAGAGACCAGGTCGGCATGACGATTACCGATGCGATCGGCCAATCCGTTGCACACACAGCGATCAATCTGAACGCGGCAGCTATCGTTACGCCTACAGAAAGCGGCCATACGGCGCGTATGATCGCGAAATACCGTCCGCAGGCTCCGATTGTAGCCGTTACAGTGAATGAGTCTGTATCACGCAAACTCGGCCTTGTATTCGGTGTCTTCCCGGCAAGCGGCCAAAACGCGAATTCTACAGATGAAATGCTTGAAGATGCAGTTCAAAAATCACTTGACAGCGGAATCGTGAAACACGGTGATTTGATTGTCATTACAGCCGGTTCTGTCGGTGAATCAGGTACGACGAATCTGATGAAAGTTCACACTGTCGGCAGCATTATCGCAAAAGGACAAGGCATCGGACGCAAATCAGCATTCGGTCCGGTTGTTGTTGCAAAAAATGCGAAGGAAGCTGAACAAAAAATGACAGACGGTGCAGTATTGGTTGCTTCAAGCACTGACCGTGACATGATCGCTTCGCTTGAAAAAGCATCAGCGCTCATCACGGAAGAAGGCGGTCTGACAAGCCATGCCGCAGTAGTCGGTTTAAGCTTGGGCATTCCGGTTATCGTCGGTCTGGAGAACGCAACTTCAGTTTTAACAGAAGGACAGGTTATCACAGTTGACGCTTCCCGCGGCGCTGTGTATGAAGGCCGCGCAAGCGTTCTTTAAACAGCTTTAAACAAGAGAGGGGGGTTATCCCTTCTCTTTTGTCTTTAGGTTGATTTTCCTATTCCCATGCGGACGGTGACGCGCTTTTAGAAGGACAGGAGGGCAGAAAAATGAGAGTTTTATTCTTACTGTTTATCGTATGTCCGGCAATTGAAATCGGCTTGTTTCTGCTGGCGGGAAAATGGCTCGGCGTTTTTCCGACCGTCCTTCTCATCATTTTGACAGGCGTGCTAGGCGCCTTGGTGGCAAAAAGACAGGGAATTGATGTATATCATCGGGTAATGCGCGACCTGCAGCACGGCAGCATGCCGGGGGACGCGCTTCTTGATGGAATATGCGTCTTTATCGGAGGCCTGCTTTTGATGCTTCCGGGTTTTTTGTCCGATATTGCAGGGGCTTGTCTTCTGATTCCGTTCACTCGGAACCGCATGAAGCCGCTTTTGTTCAAATGGCTGAGAGGAATGTCAAAAAACAAGCGGATCATTATCAAATAAAAACGGCAGCCTTCTTGCAGGGCTGCTGTTTTTATTTGGACTGAACAGTAATATAGGCCCATATTTCTTTTAAAGCGCCCGTTGTGATAAAGGCCTGAATGAAAACGAGAAGCGCAGGCCCCGCAGCCAGTCCTAAAATTCCGAACAGCTTAAAACCGGCAAACAGGGCGATTAAGGTCGCAAGCGGATCAAGCCCGATTGACTTGCTTAAAATCTTCGGCTCCGTCAGCTGGCGCTGAATGAGAACCACTATATATAAAATACCGAGACCGATCGCTTGGGGAAGCTGACCGGCAATGGCCAAATACATAATCCAGGGAACAAATACCGATCCGGCGCCGAGATACGGGAGAAGATCCACCAGGCCGATAAAAAAGGCAATGGTCGCCGCATGCTCAATTCCTAAAAGAAACAGTCCGATAAAGACAATGATCATCGTAAAAAGGATGAGCACGGCCTGCGCCTTAATGAAACCGGCCATTGCTTTTTTCAGTTCTCCCGACACGGCCTTGGCGTTTGCCGAAACGCGTTCCGGAAGAATGGAATAAAGCATCGCTTTCAGCTTGTGCCAGTCCTTTGTCATAAAAAAAGTCGCCAGCATTGCGAATACGAAGACGGCAGCCGTATTGGGAAGGAAGGCAATCCATTTCGGCACCAGCTCTAAAAGATGTGAAAGCATCAGCCCCGCATTTTTAGCGGCTGTATCACCGAGGGTCTGAATATGCGTCACGATGGATGCCTGCTGATTGGTTTCCAGCCCGTTAAATAAGACGGTCAGCTCATGGTACAATGGCTGAATGCGGGAAGTGAAGAATTCTTCGCAATACGTTATAAAGGCGCTGATATGGGGAGGGAGCGTTTTGGCCAGATAGGCGGTTCCCGAGATGATTTCCGCAACGAGAAAAGTCGCAGCGGCAAGAAGAATCAGCAAAAAGAAAACCAGGACAATGACTGTATTGACTGATCGGGGCAGCCCTGTCAGTTTGTCCAGCCAGTCAACAACGGGAATGATCGCCGATGACAGAATAAGGGCGATCAGAAACGGATAAGTTAACGGGAATGAGGCGTAACCGGCCGCTAAAGCGCCGCCGGCCGCAGCTAGTACAAACAGCGCGCGGAAAAAAACAGTTGCATAGTGCGGATTCACATCGATCCTCCTCTCGGTCGGCACGTCCTATTACATTAGTTTATTCGTCAAAAAAAAGGATATGAATACAGTTATGATGAAGGATGGTGCTTTCAGGATGTTTACACAGGCGAATTTATTTTTACTATTATTGCTGGCCATCGCATTGATAGCCAAAAACCAGTCATTGCTTTTTGCCGTCGGCTTTCTCATTGTGATAAAAGCTGTCGGTCTTGATCAGAAATTGTTCCCGGTTATTCAGTCAAAAGGAATCAACTGGGGGGTCACCGTCATTACAATCGCTGTTTTAGTGCCGATTGCGACAGGTGACATCGGTTTTAAACAGCTAGGAGAAGCGATGAAATCATATTATGCGTGGATCGCTCTCGGCGCCGGAATCGCCGTAGCCTTAATCGCCAAAAACGGTCTCACCTTATTGGAAAACGATCCTCATATTACAACGGCGCTGGTGATCGGCACAATACTTGCCGTCGCGCTTTTCGGCGGCGTCGCCGTCGGTCCGTTAATCGGCGCCGGAATTGCCTATCTGGCCATGCAGATCGTAAAAATATTCACTTCGTAAAGTAAAAAAGCGGCGTAAAGCCGCTTTTTTTTGCGGAAAAAGAGGAAAAAACCGCGTAAAATCAAGAAAATGTGCGAGAAAGAAAAAAAAATTATAGGTAAACATTTAACAAATGTCTGATTATTGTTTATAATAAGAATAGGCTTAAACTTAAATAAGCTTATAAGAATTTGTTATGTTCCTCTATAAGCATACCGGTTATGTAACCGCAATCATTGAAATGTAAGCATTTTCTTAAAGGGGAAAGGGAGTGTTTACATGACTCATTTTAAGTAAGCCGTATGTTTTATGTACTCTTTAAAGGGGAATTTTGATTGAAAAGGAGAGGTTGAATATGACAGCAACACGCGGTCTTGAAGGGGTTGTAGCAACAACATCATCTGTAAGCTCTATTATCGACGATACCCTTACATATGTAGGGTACGATATTGACGACTTGACAGAGAATGCAAGTTTTGAAGAAATCATTTATTTGCTGTGGCATCTGCGCCTGCCGAATAAAACAGAGCTTGCTGAACTGAAAAAACAGCTTGCGAAAGAAGCTGCCGTTCCACAAGAAATCATTGAGCACTTCAAATCCTATCCCCTCAATAACGTACATCCAATGGCTGCGCTCCGGACGGCGATTTCATTACTCGGTCTGACTGACAGTGAAGCCGATGTCATGAATCCGGAAGCGAACTACAGAAAAGCCATCCGTCTGCAGGCGAAGGTGCCGGGCATTGTCGCCGCTTTCTCAAGAATCCGCAAAGGACTTGATCCTGTTGAACCGAAGGAAGAGTACGGTATTGCGGAGAACTTCCTTTACACCTTAAACGGTGAAGATCCTTCTCCGATCGAAGTGGAAGCGTTTAACAAAGCGCTCATTCTTCATGCGGATCATGAGCTGAATGCATCAACATTTACGGCGAGAGTATGTGTCGCCACCTTATCCGATATTTACTCAGGCATCACGGCGGCCATCGGCGCATTAAAAGGACCGCTTCACGGCGGAGCCAATGAAGCCGTCATGAAAATGCTGACAGAGATCGGAGAAGTGGAAAATGCCGAGCCTTATATCCGCAGCAAAATGGAGAAAAAGGAAAAAGTGATGGGCTTCGGACACCGCGTGTATAAGCATGGGGATCCGCGCGCCAAACATTTAAAAGAAATGAGCAAACGCCTGACGAATCTGACGGGTGAAAGCAAATGGTACGACATGTCAATCCGTGTCGAAGAAATTGTGACGTCGGAGAAAAAACTTCCGCCTAACGTTGATTTCTATTCCGCATCTGTGTACCACAGTCTCGGCATTGACCACGATCTGTTTACGCCGATCTTTGCGGTCAGCAGAATGTCCGGATGGATCGCGCACATTCTTGAGCAATACGATAACAACCGCCTCATCCGCCCGCGCGCTGAATACACGGGTCCGGATAAGCAGACTTTTGTTCCGATTGACGAAAGAGCCTGATCAAACGGGAGGCTGGTGATTTTCATGTCGTTAGCCTCTTGTTAATCAAGCCCAAGTTGGTTTACAATTTTGATAGAATCTTGAGAAAAATCATTTTATTTTCTATACAAGAAAAATAAAATGTTTTCTAAATATGAATTACATACTGGGAGGTAATATTGTGTCACAAGGTGAAAAAATTACAGTCTCTAATGGAGTATTAAACGTACCAAATAATCCGATTATCCCGTTTATTGAAGGTGACGGCACAGGCCCTGATATTTGGAATGCCGCTTCTAAAGTATTGGAAGCCGCTGTTGAAAAAGCATATAAAGGCGAGAAAAAAATCACGTGGAAAGAAGTTTATGCCGGTGAAAAGGCTTATAATAAAACAGGTGAGTGGCTTCCTGCCGAAACGCTGGAAGACATCAGAGAGTACTTCATCGCTATCAAAGGACCTCTGACGACACCGGTCGGCGGCGGTATCCGTTCTCTGAACGTGGCGCTGAGACAGGAGCTTGATTTGTTTACGTGCCTGCGCCCTGTCAGATATTTCACTGGGGTGCCTTCTCCGGTCAAACGTCCTGAAGATACGGATATGGTTATTTTCCGCGAAAATACGGAAGATATTTACGCCGGAATTGAGTATGCGAAAGGTTCTGAAGAAGTTGAAAAGCTGATCAGCTTCCTGCAAAATGAAATGGGCGTTAACAAAATCCGTTTCCCTGAAACATCAGGAATCGGCATAAAGCCTGTTTCTGAAGAAGGAACAAGCCGCTTAGTCAGAGCTGCCATTGAGTATGCGATCGAAAACGGCCGCAAGTCTGTCACGCTTGTCCACAAAGGAAACATCATGAAGTTCACTGAAGGGGCATTTAAAAACTGGGGCTATGAGCTTGCCGAAAGAGAATACGGAGATAAAGTATTCACTTGGGCCGAATATGACCGCATCGTCGAAAAAGACGGAAAAGAAGCGGCTGATAAAGCGCAGAGCGAAGCAGAAGCAGCAGGAAAAATCATCGTCAAAGACAGCATCGCTGATATTTTCCTTCAGCAGATCTTAACCCGCCCGAGTGAATTCGACGTCGTGGCGACGATGAACTTAAACGGAGACTATATCTCTGATGCGCTTGCCGCTCAGGTAGGCGGAATCGGCATCGCGCCGGGAGCGAACATCAACTATGAAACAGGGCATGCGATTTTCGAAGCGACTCACGGAACGGCTCCTAAATATGCCGGCCTTGACAAAGTCAACCCGTCATCCGTTATCCTTTCAGGAGTGCTTCTTCTTGAACACCTGAACTGGAATGAGGCGGCTGACCTAGTCATTAAATCTATGGAAAAAACGATTGCTTCAAAAGTAGTAACTTACGATTTTGCAAGATTAATGGACGGTGCAACTGAAGTGAAATGTTCAGAGTTCGGTGAAGAGCTTATCAAAAACATGGACTGAACCTAAAGCAGACTTCTAATGAAGCCAAAAAAGGAGAAGAGAATCATGGGAAAAACACGCAGTAAAGTTTCTGTTATCGGAGCAGGATTTACGGGAGCGACAACAGCCTTCCTTACAGCTCAAAAAGAGCTTGCGGATGTTGTGCTCGTTGATATTCCACAATTAGAAAACCCGACTAAAGGAAAAGCGCTTGACATGCTCGAAGCAAGTCCGGTTCAAGGATTTGACGCGAAAATCACAGGCACGTCCAACTACGAGGACACAGCCGGTTCTGATATCGTCGTCATCACGGCCGGAATTGCGAGAAAACCAGGCATGAGCCGTGATGATCTCGTATCTACAAACGAAAAAATCATGAGAAGCGTCACACGTGAGATCGTGAAATATTCTCCTGACTGCATTATCGTCGTATTAACAAACCCTGTTGATGCGATGACATATGCGGTGTATAAAGAATCAGGCTTCCCGAAAGAACGTGTTATCGGACAATCCGGAGTGCTTGACACTGCGCGGTTCAGAACATTCGTCGCTGAAGAATTAAACCTGTCAGTAAAAGACGTGACCGGTTTTGTTCTCGGAGGACACGGTGACGACATGGTTCCTCTCGTCCGTTATTCCTATGCGGGCGGCATTCCGCTCGAAACGCTTATCCCGAAAGACCGTCTTGATGCGATTGTAGAGCGCACAAGAAAAGGCGGCGGGGAAATCGTCAACCTTCTCGGAAACGGAAGCGCCTACTACGCGCCTGCTGCATCACTGACAGAAATGGTAGAAGCCATTTTGAAAGATCAGCGCCGCGTGCTTCCGACCATCGCTTATTTAGAAGGCGAATACGGTCATGAAGGCATTTACTTAGGCGTACCGACGATTATCGGAGGAAACGGCCTAGAGCAAATCATTGAGCTTGAACTGACAGACTATGAAAAAGCACAGCTGAGTAAATCAGTTGAATCTGTCAAAAACGTGATGAAAGTATTGTCATAAGAAAAATGGGAAGGCTTCCGAATCAGAAGCCTTCCTCTTTTTACAATTAATGAAAGCGTTTTCTTTTTCCCTGAACGATCCTTTCTCTGAAAATGATCAAAAAGGCGAATTGTCTGAACGGGCAGTATTAGATAAAATGAAATCATAAAGTGATATGCAACACATAAAATAGAGAAAATTGGATGTCGGGGAAAATAGACAGCGGAGGGCGCAGCATGAACAAAAAAATTTTAGTTGTAGATGATGAACAATCTATCGTTACTCTTTTACAGTACAATCTGGAACGGTCCGGCTATGATGTCATTACCGCATCAGACGGCGAAGAGGCTCTGGAGCAGGCAGAGAAGGAAAATCCGGATTTAATCGTACTGGATGTCATGCTGCCGAAAGTGGACGGAATCGACGTCTGTAAACAGCTCAGACAGCAGAAAATGATGGTTCCGATCTTGATGCTGACAGCAAAAGATGAGGAGTTTGATAAGGTGCTGGGACTGGAGCTCGGAGCGGATGATTACATGACAAAGCCGTTCAGTCCGAGGGAAGTGACTGCGCGGGTGAAAGCCATTTTAAGAAGGGCTGACATTTCTTCGCTGTCACAAAGCAGAGAAGAGGAAAAGGACGGGCAGATCCTTATCGGCGAGCTGAAAATTCTTCCGGAGCATTACGAAGCGTACTTTAAGTCGGAACAGCTGGAATTGACGCCTAAAGAATTTGAACTGCTTCTGTATTTGGGAAAACACAAGGGAAGAGTGCTGACAAGAGATCTTCTGCTGAGCGCGGTCTGGAACTATGATTTTGCCGGGGACACCCGGATTGTTGACGTTCATATCAGCCATCTGCGCGACAAAATCGAATCAAATACCAAAAAACCCATCTATATTAAAACAATCAGAGGTTTGGGGTATAAACTGGAGGAGCCAAAAATGAATGAATAAAGTCCGTGTGCGTCTGTTCGCTTTACTTGTTGTATGTATCATATTGGTTTTCAGTGTTCTCGGCCTTTTTTTACAGCAGCTTATTTCTTCAGCCGCTAAAGACAAAACGGCGGATCAGCTGAAAAAGGAATCGGTATACATAGCGGGCCTTCTTGATACCGGCCGAATCGGCAATAAAAGCAATGAAACGGTAGTCCGCGACGCCGGCCGCACCCTCGGTATAAACGTCTCTGTTCTCAATGAGAAGGGTGACGCCGTTTATCATTCCGGCAGGCATGCTGATGATGCAGCCGTAAAGGAGTTCATTTCTCACAATAAAAATGAGGCAGCCATACAGGCGGGAAGCAAAATGATCCGCGGCGCCGCCGTAAAAAATGACGCCGGCCAAACGGCGGGATATGTGCTCGTTTCCTCGGAAATCAGCGGCGGTTCAAGTATTACCGGAGAAATGTGGGGCATGCTGGCAGCAAGTCTTTGTACCGCTTTTATCATTATCGTTTTCTTTTATACAAACATGACGTCCCGTTACAAAAAATCAATCGACGCCGCGACGAAGGTGGCGACTGAGCTGTCCAAAGGCAATTATGACGCCCGCTCCTACAGCGGTTATGCAAGGCGGTCTGACCGTCTCGGGCGTGCGATGAACAGTCTGGCGGTCGATTTGATGGAAATGACGAGAACGCAGGATATGCAGCGCGACCGTCTGTTAACCGTCATTGAAAATATCGGTTCAGGTTTGATTTTAATAGACGGGAGAGGTTTTATTAATCTCGTGAACCGATCGTACACGAAGCAGTTTCATACAAAGCCTGAACGTCTGCTTCGCCGCCTTTATCATGATGCGTTTGAGCATGAGGAAATCATTCGGCTCGTCGAAGATATTTTTATGACGGAGACGAAAAAATGCCAGCTGCTGAGACTTCCCATCAACATTGAGCGGCGCTACTTTGAAGTTGACGGCGTTCCGATCATGGGTCCTGATGATGAATGGAAGGGCATTGTTCTCGTTTTTCACGATATAACGGAAATTAAAAAATTGGAGCAGATGAGGAAGGACTTCGTCGCCAATGTTTCCCATGAACTGAAAACGCCGATCACCTCGATTAAAGGCTTTACGGAAACGCTGTTAGACGGGGCGATGAAAGATGAAAAGGCGCTTTCAGACTTTCTGTCTATCATTCTGAAAGAAAGTGAGCGGCTCCAATCCCTCGTACAGGACTTATTGGATTTATCCAAAATGGAGCAGCAGAACTTTACGATGCGCGTAGAATCCTTTGACGCCGCAAAAATCCTCCATGAAATCGAAGCCCTTTTACAGCATAAGGCTGAGGAAAAAGGCATCAGTTTTCAGCTTGACCTTCCGGAGGAGCCGATTTTTGTGATGGGTGATGTGCACAGGCTGAAGCAGGTATTCCTGAATCTGGCGAACAACGCTTTAACCTACACGCCTGAAAAAGGGACGGTGGCGATTTCGGTAAATGTGAAAGAAACCGCTGTTGATATCAAAGTGTCCGATACGGGAATCGGCATTCAGAAGGAAGAGATTCCGCGGATATTTGAGAGATTCTACCGCGTGGATAAAGACAGGAGCCGCAACTCGGGAGGAACCGGGCTCGGTCTTGCCATCGTAAAGCACTTAATAGAAGCCCATGAAGGCAAAATCGAAGTCACAAGCGAGCCGGGACAGGGAACTGTGTTCACTGTGACGCTGAAGCGGCCGCCGGCAGCGTGATCGGCTTTACAAAGGATTAACAATTTCTTCATGACCTGTTAAACCTATCTTGTTAGGATGTAACAGAACCCCTTCATCCAAGGAGCCAATTTTGACGGCGGGAACGTGTTTTCTTGTTCCCGTCCTTTTTTGCGTTTTCACGGGGTCCGCTCATTTTCCTTTCAAATTGAACTTTGTTAAAATAAGAGAAGCTGTGAGATTAAAAAACAGAGGAATGACGAGCTTTTGCTCTTAGGAGGATATTGAATGACGGAACGAAAAAAATTAGTGCTTGTCGACGGAAACAGTCTGGCGTACCGGGCGTTTTTTGCATTACCGCTTCTAAGCAATGAAAAAGGCATTCATACAAATGCCGTATACGGGTTTGCGATGATTTTAATGAAAATGCTGGAGGATGAAAAACCGACCCACATGCTGGTGGCTTTTGATGCGGGAAAAACGACTTTCCGCCACAGCACGTTTAAAGAATATAAAGGCGGAAGACAAAAAACGCCGCCGGAGCTTTCTGAACAGATGCCGTTCATCCGTGAGCTCCTCGATGCTTACAATATCAGCCGCTATGAGCTTCCTGAATATGAAGCGGATGATATTATCGGCACGCTTGCCGTATCTGCTGAGAAAGACGGCTTTGAAGTAAAGGTATTTTCCGGAGACAAAGACTTAACGCAGCTTGCAACCGGGAAAACGACCGTTGCCATTACGAGAAAAGGCATTACCGACGTGGAAGATTACACGCCGGAGCACGTCGAAGAAAAATACGGTCTGACACCGCTGCAAATTATTGATATGAAGGGATTAATGGGGGATTCATCCGATAACATCCCGGGCGTTCCCGGCGTCGGCGAAAAAACGGCGATTAAGCTCTTGAAGCAGTTCCATTCGGTTGAGAAATTGCTTGAATCAATTGATGAAGTCAGCGGGAAAAAATTAAAAGAAAAGCTCGAAGAATATAAAGAACAGGCCCTGATGAGCAAAGAGCTAGCGACGATTATGACAAATGCGCCGATTGAAGTCAAGCTTGACGATTTAGATTATCAAGGGTTCGACCGTGAACAAGTCGTTGCCATTTTTAAAGACCTCGGTTTTAACACGCTGCTTGAGCGGCTCGGTGAAGATAGCGGAGAAACGGCGGAAGAAGATTTTGAGGACATCAATGTTGAAACGGCCGAAGAAATCACCGAAGCTATGCTCGTGTCGCCGTCCGCTTTAGTCGTCGAACAAATCGGTGATAACTATCACGAAGAACCGATACTCGGCTTTTCCATCGTGAATGAAGCAGGCCTTTATTATATTCCGAAAGAAACCGCCATCCAGTCCGAAGCGTTTAAATCCTGGGCTGAAGATGAATCGAAGAAAAAGTGGGTGTTTGACAGCAAACGCTCCGTCGTCGCTTTGCGCTGGCAGGGAATTGAGCTGAAGGGAACGGAATTTGACGCGCTTCTTGCCGCCTACATTATAAACCCGGGCAATTCGTACGACGATGTCGCGAGCGTAGCGAAAGAATACGGCCTGAATATCGTTTCAAAAGATGAAGCGGTTTACGGAAAAGGCGCAAAGCGCGCCGTTCCGGCTGAAAAAGAGCTTGCCGATCATCTCGCGCGAAAAGCGTCTGCCGTTAACAGCCTTCGGGACAAACTGCTGCACGCGCTGGAAGAAAATAATCAGCTTGAATTATATGAAGATCTCGAACTCCCGCTTGCGCTTATTCTCGGAGAAATGGAATCAATGGGCGTCAAAGTGGATGTTGATAGACTGAAGCGAATGGGCGAAGAGCTTGGCGCTAAGCTGAAAGAATATGAAGAAAAAATCCATGACATCGCCGGTGAACCGTTTAACATCAATTCACCAAAACAGCTCGGCGTCATTCTGTTTGAAAAGCTCGGCCTGCCGCCAGTAAAGAAAACAAAAACAGGCTATTCCACTTCAGCCGATGTGCTGGAGAAGCTCGCAGACAAACATGATATCGTCGCCTACATCCTGCAATACAGACAAATCGGCAAACTCCAATCGACTTATATTGAAGGGCTGCTGAAAGTCACACGCAAGGATTCTCATAAGGTGCATACCCGATTCAATCAGGCTTTGACTCAAACCGGGCGCCTCAGCTCAACTGATCCGAACCTGCAAAACATTCCGATCAGGCTGGAGGAAGGACGGAAAATCCGTCAGGCTTTCGTTCCGTCAGAACCGGACTGGCTTATTTTCGCCGCTGATTATTCACAAATTGAGTTAAGGGTGCTTGCGCATATTTCAAAAGATGAAAATCTGATTGAGGCGTTTACGAATGATATGGACATTCACACAAAAACCGCAATGGATGTGTTTCATGTCAGCGAGGATGAAGTGACACAGGCGATGCGCCGTCAGGCAAAGGCCGTCAATTTCGGGATCGTTTACGGCATCAGTGATTACGGGCTGTCTCAAAACCTCGGCATTACCCGGAAGGAAGCGGGCGCTTTTATTGACCGCTACTTGGAAAGCTTTCCGGGCGTCAAGGCGTATATGGAAGAATCGGTGCAGGAAGCGAAACAAAAAGGATATGTGACGACTCTTATGCAGCGCCGCCGCTATATCCCTGAGCTGACAAGCCGCAACTTCAACCTGCGGAGCTTTGCGGAACGGACGGCCATGAATACGCCGATTCAGGGCAGCGCCGCTGATATTATTAAAAAAGCCATGATTGATATGGCAGCTGAGCTGAAGGAGAAAAAACTGAAGGCAAGACTGCTGCTTCAGGTGCACGATGAATTGATTTTTGAAGCGCCTAAGGAAGAAATTGAAATATTAGAGAAGCTGGTTCCTGAAGTGATGGAGCATGCTTTGGCATTAGACGTGCCGTTAAAGGCGGATTATGCTTCAGGACCGTCTTGGTACGATGCAAAATAAATAAACAGAGAAAAAGGAAGTGATGATTGTGCCGGAATTACCAGAAGTTGAAACGGTCCGGCGCACTCTGACCGGTCTTGTGAAGGGGAAAACGATTGAATCGGCGGACATCAGATGGCCGAATATCATCAAAAAACCCGCCGAGCCGGAGGAATTCGCGCGGCAGATTGCAGGAGAAACCATTCGATCCATCGGAAGAAGGGGAAAGTTTTTGCTTTTCCATCTGGATCATTATGTCATGGTGTCCCATCTTCGGATGGAGGGGAAATACGGCCTTTATCAGGCCGATGAGCCTGACGATAAACATGTTCACGTTGTGTTTCGCATGACGGACGGAACAGAGCTCCGCTACCGGGATGTCCGGAAATTCGGCACGATGCATTTATTTGCGCCGGGAGAGGAACTGAATGCATTACCGCTTTCACAGCTCGGGCCCGAACCAGATGATGAAGCATTTACCGCCGCCTATTTAAAAGAGCGGCTGGCAAAAACGAACCGCGCGGTAAAAACCGCCCTGCTCGATCAAAAAGCGGTCGTCGGCCTCGGCAACATTTATGTCGATGAAGCTTTATTCCGGGCGCGGATTCACCCTGAGACAAAAGCGAACAGCCTGTCTGACGGACAGATAAAAACGCTTCATACAGAAATTAAAGACACCCTTCAGGAAGCGATTGACGCGGGCGGGAGCACCGTCCGGTCTTATATCAATTCTCAAGGGGAAATCGGAATGTTTCAGCTCAAACATTACGTATACGGCAAAAAGGATGAGCCGTGCAAAACGTGCGGCACGATGATTTCTAAAATCGTAGTCGGCGGAAGGGGGACGCATTTCTGCGCCCGATGCCAAAAAAAATCATAAACTGAACCTGTTCAAGCAGGCGGCAGCAGAATGACTTTTTTCTAACACAGTTGATGACCTTTCTCCATATATATATTGTGATTCACCCAATAGGCATATGTCACAATTGCCGATCAAGAGAAAGGGAGAAACGGATATGGAGATTGTTTCTTTGCTGCTTTTGGCTTTTGCTGTCAGCTTGGACAGTTTTTCAGTCGGGTTTACGTATGGATTGAGAAAAATGAAAATCCCGTTCAAAGCGATTGCCGTGATCGCTTGCTGTTCAGCCTCTGTGATGTTTATATCCATGCTGATCGGCCATTTTCTGACAAAGATTTTCCCTGTATCCGTCACGGAGAAACTGGGCGGGCTGATCTTAATCGGAATCGGGGCATGGGTCATCTATCAATTTTTTAAACCGGCGAAAGAGCCGGATTACTTATTACACGAAAAAACACTGCTAAACCTTGAAGTGAAATCGCTCGGCATCGTGATTCACATTTTGAAAAAGCCGACCAGCGCAGATATTGATCAATCCGGAACCATTAACGGAGTCGAAGCGCTTCTGCTCGGTATCGCCTTATCTATTGACGCCTTTGGCGCAGGCATGGGAGCGGCCATTCTCGGTTTTTCTCCGGTTATGATGAGCGTGACCGTCGGGGTGATGAGCTCGCTGTTTGTGTCATTCGGCATCAACGCCGGGCATTTTCTTTCAAGATGGAATTGGATAGATAAAATGACATTTTTGCCGGGGATCCTGCTGATTATCATCGGGATTTGGAAAATGTAAGAAGGAGTGGGCTTTTTGAGCTTGGTCATCGGTTTAACGGGAGGCATCGCCAGCGGAAAAAGCACGGTAGCGCGCATGCTGATCGACAAAAAAATAACAGTCATTGATGCGGATGTCATCGCTAAGCAGGCGGTGGAAAAAGGAATGCCGGCTTACGGACAGATCGTTGAAGCGTTCGGAAAAGACATCCTGCTGGAAAACGGCGGCATTGACAGAAAAAAACTCGGTTCTATCGTTTTTACGGACGAACAGAAGCGTCTGATGCTGAATCAGATCGTTCATCCGGCAGTGCGTGCGGAAATGATGAAACAGCGGGATGAAGCCGTTGCGCGAAAAGAGCGATTCGTCGTTTTGGATATACCGCTTTTGTATGAAAGCGGGCTTGACTATCTGGTCGGCAAAGTGCTCGTCGTCACCGTACCGGCAGACATTCAGCTCAAACGGCTGATGAAGCGGAATTCACTTACAGAAGAAGAAGCGATGAGCCGAATAACATCGCAAATGCCTTTAGCGGACAAAACAAAAAAAGCTGACGCCGTCATTGATAACAGCGGCAGTCTTGAATATACGAAGCATCAGCTGGAGGAAATATTGAGCAGCTGGACATAAATAAACACCGTTCGGAAAACCGAACGGTGTTTTTCTGGTTAAAAATCAAAATTGTCAGGGTCCGGGCCGACACGGAGATTTTCGTTCAGATCATCAATCCACTTCATATCGTCAGCTGACAGTTCGAAATCAAAGACATTTGCATTTTCTTCAATACGGTGTTTTTTAGTTGATTTCGGAATGGTGATGACGCCGTTTTGCAAATCCCAGCGCAAAATCACTTGAGCGGCTGATTTGCCGTATTTCTCAGCGATTTCCTGTAAGACGGGATGATCAAGCAGCTGGCCTTGCATCAATGGCGACCATGCTTCAAGCTGAATATTTTGTTCGGCGCAGAAAGCGTGCAGTTCTTTCTGTGTCAGACGGGGGTGGTACTCCACCTGGTTAATCATCGGCTTGATTTCCGTTTCTTTCATGAGATGTTTCAAATGGTGAATTTGGAAATTGCTGACCCCGATCGCCTTAATCCGTCCATCCCGGTAGAGGGTTTCGAGCGCCCGCCACGCATCGATGTACTTTCCTTCGACAGGCCAATGGATCAAATATAAATCTAAATAGTCTAAACCGAGTTTTTCTAAGCTTGTGTCAAACGCTTTTAACGTTTCTTCATACCCTAAATCGGCATTCCACACTTTTGACGTGACAAAAATGTCTTCACGCTTTAATCCCGCTTCTTGCAACCCTTGGCGGATGCCTTCGCCGACACCCTCTTCATTTCCGTAAATCGCGGCGGTATCAACACTGCGATAGCCGTGCACTAATGCTGTTTTCACCGCATTGACGAGCTCCGCGCCTTCCTCTACTTTAAATACTCCGATACCGAACCAAGGCATCTTTACGCCGTTATGCAATGTCGCTTTTGCTTGTAAATGTGTTGTCATGTATATGTTCCTCCTATTGTTTGTTTGTTAAAAAAATCAAAATGCGCTGAAGAAAAACTCACCTCCTTTCAAGGACAGTGCGATCCCGCTTTTCAAGCTTTCTGCTCCATCCGGTTAACACGACCGCGCTGAGCACCATTAACGCCCCGATCCAAGCGGTATGAATAATCCCGATTGAATCTGTTATAATCCCGCCGGCAAAAGAACCGATTGCAATTCCGGCATTAAATGCCGCGATGTTTAAGGCTGATGCTGTATCAACGGCGCTTGGCGCAAAACGTTCACTCAGCATCACGACATATACCTGAAGCCCAGGCACATTCATAAACGCCAACAGCCCCATAAAAATAATGGTGATTAATCCGGCTGTTTTAAACGGCGCGGTAAAAGTCAGGACAAACAGCACAGCCGCCTGGACAATGAACATGTAAAACAATGCTCTCAGCGGATTCCGATTTGATAACCGGCCGCCGATCATGTTTCCGATGGCAATCGCAATTCCGTAAACAAGCAGGATGGCCGCGACGGTTTCTTTCTGAAAACCGGTTACTTCCTGAAGAAGCGGAGATAAATACGTAAACACGACAAACGTTCCGCCGTAGCCTAACGCTGTAATAATAAATAAAAGCAGCAGCCGGCCGTTTTTGACGAGTTTGATCTGTTCGGAAAATGCGGTCTTCGTTCCTTTGCGCAAATGTGACGGAACGAGAAGCGCATTTGTGAGAAATGCAATGATTCCTACCGCGACGATGACGGCAAATGCGATTCTCCACCCGAATTGCTGGCCGAGATAGGTCCCGAACGGAACACCGGTCACTGTAGCCACCGTCAGCCCCGTGAACATGATGGAAATCGCGCTTGCTCTTTTATGCTCTGGCACGATATTGGCGGCGATTGTTGCCCCGATTGACATGAAAATGCCGTGGGAAAAAGCCGAAATGACCCGCGCCGCCAGTAAGACGCCGATTGAGGAAGCGCTCGCTGCAAGTGTATTTCCGGCGATAAAAATCAGCATCACCCAGAGCAGCAGCGTTTTCCGCGACATGCCTGATGTAAGAGAAGTTAAAACCGGCGCGCCGAATGTCACGCCCAGAGCATACATGGAAACGGTAAGTCCCGCCGTTGTCACAGGTATGTGCAGATCATGAGATATAAGCGGCAGCAGTCCGACGCTGATAAATTCGGTTGTGCCGATCGCAAAAGCGCTGACGGCTAATGCCAGCAGCGCTGGTAAATAGCTTTGGCGATGTGAAGACATCTGTTTTCCTCCTTGAACGATAATGTATGGTTGAAATGATGCCGGGTAAACGATATAAGTATAAGAGTACATTCCTTTTCAGCCGGCAAATGTCATTATGATCGATAGATGAGTCATTGAAAAGAACGTACTTTTAAGTGCCATAGGCACTTTTTAGTTCCTATAGATGAGGAGGAATTACCGTTGCTGAAGAAAAAATACAATATATCTGTAGAGGCGACGCTAGAAGTGATCGGCGGAAAATGGAAGTGTGTGATCCTCTGCCACCTGATGCGCGGAAAAAAGCGGACAAGCGAATTGAAGCGGCTTATGCCGGACATTACCCAAAAGATGCTGACACAGCAATTGCGGGAATTGGAAGCTGACGGCGTCATCAATCGGATCGTGTACAATCAGGTGCCGCCGAAAGTGGAATACGAATTGAGTGAATACGGCCACAGCCTGGAAAGAATTTTAAACGCGCTGTGCGACTGGGGCGCGATGCATATTTCTAAACGGTACGGCGAGGTGTCATCCGTATTAGAGGACAGCATTTTAAATGACAAATTTAAAGATCCGGAACAAATATAAGAAAAAAGCAGGCAGCCAGAGATGCTGATCCTGCTTTTTTTATGGAAAAAAGATCATTTTATATGCAAAAAAACCGATTGAACAACATATTGATCGGTATAAGGGCGGATTTTTATCAAGTTGTACTGGCGGATTTCTTTTAATGTGTTATACTATATGTAATTAAAATTAAATTAGAGTGGCATATTAAAAAGGGGTGACCTGGGCATGAAGGTAAAAGTAGCGATCAACGGGTTTGGAAGAATCGGAAGAATGGTGTTCAGAAAAGCGATGGAAGATGATCAAATTCAAATAACAGCCATTAATGCAAGCTATCCCCCGGAAACGCTTGCTCATTTGATAAAGTATGACACAATTCACGGCAAATACGAGCAAGAAGTCGAGACCGCCGAAGACAGTCTGATCGTCAACGGAAAACATATTATGCTGTTCAATCGGCGGGACCCGAGAGAGCTTCCGTGGAAAGAGTGCGGAATAGACATCGTTATAGAGGCAACGGGAAAATTTAATTCAAAAGAAAAGGCGATGAGCCATATTGAAGCAGGGGCGAAAAAAGTTATTTTAACGGCTCCGGGTAAAAATGAAGACGTTACCATTGTCATGGGAGTGAATGAAGAGAAGTTCAATCCGGATGAACATGTGATTATTTCAAATGCATCCTGCACGACAAACTGTCTTGCACCGGTCGTCAAAGTGCTTGATCAGGAATTTGGGATTGAGAGCGGCCTGATGACGACCGTTCACGCTTACACGAATGACCAAAAAAATATCGACAATCCGCATAAAGATCTGCGGAGGGCGAGAGCGTGCGGAGAATCCATCATTCCGACTTCTACAGGCGCGGCTAAAGCGCTGTCGCTTGTGCTGCCTCATCTGAAAGGAAAACTTCACGGCCTGGCTCTGCGGGTTCCTGTTCCCAACGTGTCCTTAGTGGACCTTGTCTGTGACCTGAAAACAGATGTGTCGGCCGAGCAAGTGAATGCCGCTTTCCAACGAGCCGCAAAGACGTCAATGTACGGCATTCTTGATTATTCGGATGAACCGCTCGTTTCTTCGGATTATAATACGAATTCACACTCGGCGATCATTGACGGGCTGACGACAATGGTGATGGAAGACCGAAAAGTAAAGGTGCTCGCCTGGTATGACAATGAATGGGGATATTCCTGCCGGGTCGTTGATCTTATCCGCCACGTCGCCGCGCGAATGAAACACCCGTCAGCTGTGTAGAATAAAGATCATGGACATTTGTTAGAAAAAACCCTTAACGGCATATTTGCAAAAAAACACTCCTTGCAAAATAAACTTAAACACAGTATACTATCTTTCGTGAACTTCTTGCTCGTGACTGCTTCGGAATTACTTAAAGGGTTAGGACCTCTCCGGACTAACTTTCCCCCGTGGTAAATGGCCGGGTCAGTTCTCGGAAATTCACTTTTTTAATTCTTGTTAAGGGGGGTCCATGATTATGGAAACAATGGGGCGTCACGTCATCTCCGAGCTGTGGGGATGCGATTTTGATAAGCTCAATGACATGGATTTTATTGAAAAAACGTTTGTAAATGCTGCTTTGAAATCAGGAGCTGAAGTGCGCGAGGTCGCATTTCACAAATTTGCACCGCAAGGCGTAAGCGGAGTCGTTATTATCTCTGAGTCACATTTAACGATTCACAGTTTTCCTGAACACGGATATGCAAGCATTGATGTTTATACTTGTGGAGACCTGGATCCTAATGTGGCTGCTGATTACATTGCGGACGCATTACATGCAGATACAAGAGAAAACATTGAAATACCGAGAGGAATGGGGCCTGTACAGATTAAACAGGCACAAGCGAAAGTACTGTAATTTTCAAAACGCAAACACAAGGGAGCTAAGCTGAAAAAGCCATTACGCGCTTTGAAGCTGATGCTCCTTTTCTAATGTAAAAAAACAGCATTGCTTTTTCTTTAAGCAATTTTTTTGTAAAATAGAGAAAGATAAGGCCGGTCTATCGGCTCTCCCAACACAATAGGCTCATCCTAGATACGTTGGCGGGCATTTACCGGAAGCTTGCGAACCGCATTACAGCAATGAAACAGATGGGAGCTGATCCAATTGAAATGTCCTTCATGCCAGCATAACGGTTCCCGCGTACTTGATTCACGGCCTGCGGACGAAGGGAAATCAATCCGCAGAAGGCGGGAGTGCGAAGCCTGCCATTACCGCTTCACTACATTTGAGAAGTTTGAAGAGATGCCTCTGATCGTCGTGAAAAAAGAAGGCGTCCGGGAAGAATTCAGCCGTGAAAAAATGCTGCGCGGATTAATTAAAGCCTGTGAAAAAAGGCCCGTTCCTTTAAAAACACTTGAAGACATGTGCTTTGACATTGAAAAAGAGCTGCGAAACCAAGGCGTATCTGAAGTCAAAAGCGAACTTGTCGGAGAAATGGTGATGGACCGGCTGGCGAAAATAGATGAGGTGTCTTATGTCCGCTTTGCCTCGGTCTACCGGCAGTTTAAAGATATAAACGTGTTTATTGATGAATTGAAAGATTTAATAAAGAAAGAGCGCTAAAGAGCTAAGAGATGATGTCTGGCTCTTTTCTCATGAGCAAAATTGGCATTTGATACATGACGGAAACGGTGTAAAATGAGAGTAGAAACATATCGGAAGGTTTGAGAATCATGGCTGACTATTGGAATGACGTATTGCCTGTAGATCCTTATACGGTCAAAAGCCGTTCGCTTCTTCAGGATGTCGACAGACAGGTTTTGACACATCTGTACCAGCCGCTGATCGGTTCATTTGCATTCTCTCTGTATATGACTTTATGGGGGGAGCTTGAGCAGAACCGTTTGTGGGGAGCTGAATCCACGCACAGACAGCTGATGGGCATGATGCAGGCAAATTTAAAAAAGATTCATCATGAACAGGGGAAGCTTGAAGGAATCGGGCTGCTGAAAGTGTATATCCGGGAGTCCGAGCAAAAGGAACGGATGTTTATTTATGAGCTGCTGCCCCCGCTCAGACCGAATGATTTTTTTGAAGACGGCATGCTGAATGTCTTTCTTTATAACAGAGTCGGTAAAACGAAATACCAGCAGCTGAGACAATTTTACACGCATCCTTCCGTCGGCGCGGATGCAAGGGAAATTACGCGTCCGTTTAATCACGCCTTTGCCTCTTTTCAGCCGAGCGAATGGAAAATGACGCCGGATATGGAAGAAGCGATGAAGCTCCCCGAGGACTATGAGACGGCGTCTGTCGGACAAGCGCCTTCCTATACGGTGACGGAGGAAGTGTTTGATTTTGAGCTTTTCATGGCGGGACTGTCAGAAACGATGATACCGCGCAAATCAATCACGCAGGACGTGCGGGAGAGCATTAAAAAGCTTTCATATTTATACGGAATAGATCCTATCTCCATGCAGCACGTCGTCATGACCGCAATTAATGAACAAGATACGATAACGGCCGAAGCGCTGAGGAAAGCGGCCAGCGACTGGTACCAAATTGAAAGAGGCGGGAAGCTTCCGGAACTGATTGATAAAACACAGCCTGTCCGTCTGCGGGAAAACAAGACGGAAAAGGACGATTCATTGAATGCCGAACTCATTGCACAGCTTGAGACCATATCACCGAGAAAGCTTCTTCAGGACATTGCGGACGGGACCGAGCCGTCCAAAGCAGACCTGCAGATCATCGCCGATATTATGTTCGAACAGAAGCTTGAGCCCGGTGTCACCAATGTGCTGATTTATTATGTCATGCTGAAAACGGATATGAAGCTGTCCAAAAACTATATTCAAAAAATCGCCGCTCACTGGGCCAGAAAGAAAGTAAAAACGGTCCGGGAAGCAATGAAGCTCGCAATAGAAGAGCACAGGCAGTATCTTGATTGGGCGGACGGGAAAACAAACGGCGCGGCGCGCGGCAAAAAAACCGTCCGGGAAGAAAAGCGCCCTGATTGGATGAAAGAAGAAGAAACCGGGAAGAAGTCTGAACAGCCGGCTCTTTCCGCGGAGGATCTTGAAGAACAGAAGAAAAAAATGATGGAAGAAATGAAAAAACTGAAAAAATACTCTGCCTACTGAGACAGAGAAGCGGGGTGATTCTGAATGGAACCGATCAGCCGATCCTTAGAAGGCGTGACGAAGAGACCTGACTTTCAAAAACGCTTGGAACGAATGCAGCAGCAAGTCATGGCCGACAAAGACGTCCAGGCTTTTTTGAAGGAACAGAAAGATGTAATTAATCAAAGCATGATTGACAGAGGGTTAAATAAACTGTACGAATACGTTCAGCAAAGCAAGCGGTGCGCCTTCTGTTCAAAAGACAACGAGACGAACAGCCTGCTTGAAGGCTATCATCCGAAGCTTGTGATCAACGGACGTTCTATTGATATTGAATACTACGAATGTCCGGAAAAGAGAAAGCTTGACCGCCAGAAAAGACAAAAGTCCCTGATGAAGAGCATGTATATCCAGCGGGATCTTCTCGGCGCGACGTTTCAGCAGATCGACATTACAGATCCGAGCAGACTTGGCATCTTCCAGCATGTGACGGATTTTCTGAAGAGCTATAATGAAACGGGCAAAGGCAAAGGGCTGTACCTGTACGGAAAATTCGGAATCGGAAAGACATTTATTCTAGCCGCCATTGCCAATGAGCTGGCGGAAAAAGAGTATTCATCAATGATCGTATATGTTCCCGAATTTGTCAGAGAGCTGAAAAACTCGCTCCAGGATCAGTCGCTGGAGGAGAAACTGAATATGGTCAAAACGACGCCCGTCCTGATGCTTGATGACATCGGAGCGGAGTCAATGACAAGCTGGGTCAGGGATGAGGTCATCGGCACCGTGCTTCAGCACAGAATGAGCCAGCAGCTTCCCACGTTTTTCTCGTCTAATTTTTCACCTGACGAGCTGAAGCATCATTTTACGTATTCACAGCGGGGAGAAAAGGAAGAGGTAAAAGCGGCAAGACTGATGGAGCGGATTTTATATTTGGCTTCGCCTGTCCGTCTTGACGGGGAAAACCGCCGCCGTCCATAATGCCGGCGTCCAAAGGGAAGGATTTGAGGGAATGAGGAATAAGAAGGCTGTCACATGGGCTGCGGCTGCGGCGGGAGCGGGCCTTTTGCTGTGGGCAAACCGCAAATATCTGAATCTGTCGCCTAAGGAGATCCGTCTTTGGGTGTTATCGTTCGGTGTCTTTGCGCCGCTTGTGTTTATCGGAATTTCCATCGTCAGGCCTTTTGTGCTGTTTCCCGTATCAATCGTTTCCGTCGCCGGAGGATTGGCGTTCGGACCGTTTTTCGGCACCGTGTATACGCTGGCGGGCTCAATGGGCGCTGCGGCCGCGTCTTTTTTTGCGGCCGGGCTGTTTGCCTTTAAAGAAAAAAGCCGTCACGGAAAAATGGAAGCCATTCAAAAGCAGATGATAACCAATGGCTTCTTTTATATTTTTATCCTTCGCATTCTGCCTGTGAATTTTGATGTGATCAGCTATGCCGCGGGCCTTTCGAAAGTCAGGCCGATGACGTATTTTTTGGCGACCGCAGCGGGAATCATTCCGGGGACGATCGTCCTGAATGTGCTTGGCGCGAGCTTTATGTCCGGAAATATGCTGACCGTGCTCGGAGTGATCTGTCTTTATATCGTGTTTTTATCGCTTCCCCTCATCTTTAAGAAGAAGGTCCGCCATTTGTTCGGCGGTGAAAGCTAACCTTTACGTCTATTTTAAAAACATCCCCCATATACTTGTAACAGATGCCGTAAGGGGGGACAAATATGCTTGAAGTGATCTTTGAAGATGACCACGATACCGCCGCTTTTTTACATCTCATTCAGCAATCGGACGACCGGAGACATTTTATTGTCCGTGAAGGCATAAAAAAAGTCGGAATCGCAAGGTCTGAATCGGCTTTTTGCGTTCAGCGCTTTATTGAGCCGATTCTGGTCAGATTTTTTTTAGAATGTAAAGAAGACGAGCATATGCTTTCGCTTATTGAAGACGAATACTGCTTCACCGATCAGGATGAACAGCAGCAAATCCTTCAGCTTGCACACAGCATTATGGAAGGAGAGCTTGATGATCATCCGTTTGAGCCGAAGAAAGAGCCGCGCACACAGTTTATTTCAGAAGCGCTCCGGACGATTTCACTTGATGCGGGTGTTTTTTCCGTGCGTTCGTTTCAGACGTTCCGGCTCGGCAGGTATTATGAGCGGCTCAGGGAATACACCGAGGCTGCGATAGATGAATATCGGATGGAACAGGAATATCAAAACTTTATCCAGTCTTTGAGAGATTACGTGACATCCAATCCGCCGCGGATGAAGAAAGTCCATATCGTACATGACCGGGCTTTTACACTGTGGGAGCTGCGCTATGTGTCAGAACGGGAACAAAAAAAATACATAGACAGACGGTTTGTGCGGGAGCACCCGATGTATATAGATTCCCACCTGCTTGCGCCGCTGATCTCCATCGCGCCTGAGACGGTAGAACTGTATACGGACAAACCGGAGCATATGATGTCCAGAACGATCCAAAACGTGTTTCAGGAGCGGGTGCGTCTTTTTCCGTTAGGCGCGTTTGCGGCGGAAAAGACGGAAGGATAGCTGCACAGACGGCCTTGCGGCAGCAGCGGGGCTGTCTGTGCGAAATCAGACGGAAAACCGAGTTGCATTTTTCTCACAGACATTTTATAATACATAACAGATTAATGATTGCTACACGTATTGATAAGGACATGAAGCATTGATACCGGCTTTATAAGAGAGGAGAGCCCAGGCTGAAAGCTTTCCAGCTATGGATCATTGTCTTTACCGCCTTTGAACTTCAGCTGTGAACGCCGGAATAAGCGCCAGTAATAGCTGACGGGAACTCCCGTTACAGAGTTTAGAGCCGCAGGTGCCGAAAAAAACCGGCCGCGCGGAAAAAAGGGTGGAACCACGATTCCGTTTATTTAACCTCGTCCCTTTCATAGGGGGCGGGGTTTTTGATTTGCATAAAAAAAGGAGTGACGAAGATGTCAGATATGATCAACATCACATTTCCGGACGGAGCGGTAAAGGAATTTCCGAAAGGAACAACAACAGAAGATATCGCGGCATCCATCAGTCCGGGATTAAAGAAAAAGTCTTTAGCCGGAAAACTGAACGGACAGGAAATTGATTTAAGAACGCCGATTCAAGAGGACGGTGCCGTAGAAATTATTACAGAAGGCACAGAAGAAGGCCTGAATATCATGCGGCACAGCACGGCGCATTTATTGGCTCAGGCGATTAAACGCATTTATAAAGATGTGAAATTCGGAGTCGGTCCCGTTATTGAAAACGGGTTCTATTATGACGTTGAAATGGAGCAGGCGCTGACGCCGGATGATCTTCCGAAGATTGAAAAAGAAATGAAACGCATCGTCGGTGAAAATCTGCCGATCATCCGAAAAGAAGTGAGCCGTGATGAAGCAAAAGCCATGTTTGCGGAAATCGGCGATAATCTGAAGCTTGAACTGCTGGATGCCATCCCAGAAGGAGAAACGGTCTCCATTTATGAGCAGGGCGAATTTTTTGACCTCTGCCGCGGCGTCCACGTGCCGTCTACAGGAAAAATTAAAGAATTTAAGCTGCTCAGCCTTGCAGGCGCATACTGGCGCGGCGACAGCAAAAACCAAATGCTTCAGCGCATTTACGGCACGGCTTTCTTTAAAAAGGATGACCTGAAAGAGCATTTGCGCATGCTTGAAGAAGCGAAAGAACGCGACCACAGAAAACTGGGCAAAGAACTAAAATTGTTCGCCAACTCTCAAAAAGTCGGACAAGGCCTGCCGCTCTGGCTGCCGAAAGGCGCGACCATCCGCCGCGTGATCGAGCGCTACATTGTGGATAAAGAGCTGAGCCTTGGCTATGAACACGTGTATACGCCTGTTCTCGGAAGTAAAGATCTGTACGAAACATCAGGTCACTGGGAACATTATCAGGACGGCATGTTCCCGCCGATGGAAATGGACAATGAAACGCTTGTGCTCCGTCCGATGAACTGTCCTCACCATATGATGATTTACAAACAGGACATTCACAGCTACCGCGAGCTTCCGATCCGCATCGCCGAGCTCGGAACGATGCACCGTTATGAAATGTCAGGAGCGCTTTCAGGTCTTCAGCGCGTACGCGGCATGACGTTAAATGACGCACACATTTTCGTCCGCCCGGATCAGATTAAAGAAGAATTCATCCGTACGGTCCGTTTGATTCAAGACGTATACGAAGACTTCGGCCTGAGTGATTACACATTCCGCCTGTCTTACCGCGATCCTGAAGATACGGAAAAATATTTTGATGATGATGAGATGTGGAATAAAGCGCAATCCATGCTGAAGGCAGCAATGGATGAAATCGGCCATGATTACTATGAAGCGGAAGGCGAAGCGGCGTTTTACGGTCCTAAGCTTGACGTGCAGGTGAAAACGGCGATCGGCAAAGAAGAGACATTGTCAACCGTGCAGCTTGACTTCCTTCTTCCGGAACGCTTTGATCTCACTTACGTCGGAGAAGACGGCAAACAGCACCGTCCAGTCGTTATTCACCGCGGCGTCGTGTCAACGATGGAGCGTTTCGTTGCTTTCTTAATCGAAGAGCACAAAGGCGCCCTTCCGACATGGCTTGCGCCTGTACAATTCCAAGTCATTCCTGTATCACCGTCTGTGCATCTTGACTACGCGAAAAAAGTGCAGGAGCGCCTGCAGCGCGAAGGCCTGCGTGTCGAGCTTGACAGCCGGGACGAGAAAATCGGCTATAAAATTCGTGAAGCGCAAATGCAAAAAATCCCGTACATGCTTGTGGTCGGTGACCAAGAAGCTGAAAACGGCGCGGTAAACGTCCGGAAATACGGCGAGCAGAAATCCGAAACCGTTTCATTGGACGATTTTGTGAAAAAGGCTGTAGCCGAAGCGAAAAAATAACCAGACACACAAAACCCCCCATTCTGAATGAATGGGGGGGTTTTTTTATTTTTGTTTCTGCTTCTCTATAATCGCAAACAGCTCGTGAAGATCGCTGATCACATAATCAGGCGTAATGTCTGTTTCATTTTTCTTATTCGTCCGGTTTACCCACACCGTCGTGATGCCTGCCCGTTTCGCTCCCAAAATATCAGTGTTGAGATTATCTCCGACCATTATGGCATCTTCTTTTTTCAGCTTCAGGAGGCTGAGGCAATGTTCAAATATGGAGGCATCGGGTTTCCCTTTTCCGAAAGCGCCTGAGATGACGATTTCATTAAAATAAGGCGCAAGCTCAGGAACGCCGGCAAGCTTTTCTTTCTGCAGGCTGGGATCGCCGTTTGTCAGCAGAAGCAGTTCATAAACACCTTTCAGCTTATCAAGCACCGCAAATGTTTCATCATACACATACGGGCGCTGTCTGCGTTCCGCCGCGAAAAACTCCGCCAAATATTCGCCGTAAGCCGCATCGTCTATGCCGACACTTTTTAAGCCGTTCGTCCAGGCGTTTCGTCTGTATTCCGGCGCAATCTGATTCAGCTGTTTAAATCCTTCGCTGACCGGCTCGGAAAAATTCGCCCACAACCCTTCAAACGGATTAATGCCGATCATGACCGTATAAGGATAGGTTTCGTATGACATATACAATTCCCGTGCCGCTTTCCGAACCGCTTCTTCAAAAGTGTGCGGGTCAAGGCCATATTTTTTTTCCGCTTGTAAACATGTTTCCCTGAATGTTGTTCTGACGCTCTTTTCATCCCATAACAGTGTATCGTCCAAATCAAAAAATACGGCTTTCATGATCTTCTCCTCTTTGTTATATTCTGAAACTCTCTGCCGCAAGGCTCCCGTTTATTCTACAATAGATACATAGACTGCGAAAGATTTGTTTTCAGATGATTTGAAAAAAACAGGCATATTTGTGTCATATTCTGTCTCAAGCGTTAAAACGTGATAAAATAAAATTTGAAAGAACAGGTGAAAAAGCATGCTGCATTTGATCATTATGATGCTGGAAAGAGTCGGAATAATCGTCATATTGGGCTTTGTTCTGGCTCATACCAGATTGTTCAGACAGGCGCTCCAGCAGCCTGAGAGCTATAAAGGCAAAGCGGTGCTGATTTCAATTTTCTCGCTGTTCAGTATCATCAGCAACTATACGGGAATAGAAATTCAGCAGAATACAATCATGAATAATGACTGGGTGTTTCAAATTAATCCGTCCGGTTCAATTGCCAACACGCGGATTATGGGTGTTGAAATCGGCGGACTCTTGGGCGGCCCGTATGTAGGGATCGGTGTCGGCATACTGTCCGGCCTGCATCGTTTATCACTAGGCGGCGCGACCGCAGTCAGCTGTGCCGTCTCATCCGTTTTAGCGGGGGTTTTGTCCGGCTGGATCGGGCGGTATTTCAGAAAACGCTATGCAATGCCGACACCGCGAGTGGCCGCGCTGGTCGGGCTCGGGATGGAATCATTGCAAATGCTGCTCATTCTGTTAATGGCCAAGCCGTTTTCTGGCGCTTGGACGCTAGTGAGCATCATTGGCATCCCGATGATATTGGTAAACGGGTCAGGGACTTTTATTTTTCTTTCGATCATTCAATCGATGATCCGGAAGGAAGAACGGGCAAGAGCTCTTGAAACCCACAGGGTGCTGATGATTGCCGACCAGACGCTTCCGTTTTTCCGTCAGGGGCTGAATGAAAGCTCATGCAAAAGCGTCGCTGCCATCATCCACAGGCAAACAGGAACGGACGCGGTATCGCTTACGGATAATGAAAAGATTTTAGCTCACGTCGGCGCGGGTGCCGATCATCATATTCCGTCTGAAAGCCTGATCACCGGATTGTCAAAACGCGTCATTAAAACGGGGCAAATTATGAAAGCGACATCAAAGGAAGAAATTGAATGCACGCACGATCCCTGTCCGCTGAATGCGGCGATCGTATTGCCGCTGACGTCAAACGGCAAAACAATCGGGACGCTGAAAATGTACTTTAAAAGCCCGTCAGGTTTAAGCCGGGTTGAAGAAGAGCTCGCAGAGGGGCTCGCCATGCTGTTTTCCACCCAGCTTGAACTCGGCGAGGCGGAACTGCAGAGCAAATTGCTGAAAGATGCAGAAATAAAGGCGCTTCAGGCACAGGTCAATCCGCATTTTCTGTTTAATGCAATCAATACGATTTCTGCTCTTTGCCGTACGGATGTGGAAAAAACCCGAAAGCTTCTGCTGCAGCTCAGTGTCTATTTCCGTTCCAACCTGCAGGGCGCCAGGCAGCTGCTCATCCCGCTTTCTAAAGAACTGAACCATCTGCAGGCATATTTGTCATTGGAGCAGGCCCGTTTTCCCGGGAAATATAAAATCAGCCTTGAGATTGAAAACGGTTTGGAGGACATCGAAATTCCTCCTTTTGTGCTGCAGATCCTCGTCGAAAATGCGCTCCGCCATGCATTTTCAAGAAAGCAGGACAGCTGTGCCGTTAATGTCAGCGTGGTATCCGCCGGCCCGTCGGTTTTAATGCGGGTGGGGGACAATGGGCGGGGAATTGATCCGGAATTGCTGTCCGTTCTCGGAAACCGTCCGCTGCCGTCTAAAGAAGGAACGGGAACCGCGCTTTACAATTTAAATCAGCGGCTGATCGGGCTGTTCGGTCCTGAAGCCGCGCTGCGATTGGAAAGTGAGCCCCAAAAAGGTACGGACGTATCATTTGAGCTGCCTTTGAAACTGATGACTAAAGGAGAAGAACATGCTGAAGGTGTTAATCGTTGATGATGAAATGCTGGCAAGGGATGAATTAGCTTATTTGCTGAAACGGACGAATGAAGTAGATGACATAAACGAGGCGGAAAATATTGAATCCGCTTTTGACAGCATGATGGATCAAAAACCGGATCTGCTGTTTTTGGATGTTGATTTGTCAGGAGAAAACGGATTTGACATTGCCAAGCGGCTGAAAAACATGAAAAATCCGCCGGCTGTCGTTTTTGCGACGGCGTATGACCAATATGCATTACAGGCCTTTGAAGTCGATGCGCTAGACTATTTAACAAAGCCTTTTGATGAAGAAAGAGTCCGCCAGACAATCAGAAAGTTTAAAAGAGTGAAGCAGGACAGGGCAGAAGCCGTCTCAGAACAGCCGTCCGCAGCCGGAGCGCATAAGCTTGCGGTATCAGCCGGCGAATCCATTGTCATTTTAGATACGAAGGATATTATTTTTGCGGGCATGGAGGACGGGCACGTTTCCGTCAAAACGTTTGCCGCGTCTTATTCCGTTCATGAAACCTTGGCTGTCATTGAGAAAAAACTGCCTGAGACGGGCTTCTTGAGGGTGCACCGCGCGTTCATCGTGAATACGGAGCATATTACGGAAATTCATCCGTGGTTTAATTCGACCTACAATCTGATTTTAAAAGACGGCTCTAAAATCCCCGTCAGCCGTACATACGCAAAGGACTTAAAAAAGCTGCTTCATATTATATGAGGCGGCTTTCTGCATTTCAGCAGCCGTTTTTTGCATTTCAGATTGAATATTCTGCCGTTTATGGTGAAAGCGCTTAATAAGTCGGTTTCTTTTTTATAATGGACCTAACTTAGAGAAAGAGGTGAAGAAAATGAGTGCGAAAAAAGTGTACGGATTTCTGACACAAGCATTTATTTTTGCCGGCATTATGCTCATATCTAATGGGATTGCAGCGATTGTCCCCATTCCTATACCCGCTTCCGTAGTAGGTTTGGTGCTATTATTTGTCCTTTTATGCCTGAAAGTGATAAAACTTGAACAAGTAGAAACGCTGGGAACATCATTAACGTCACTGATCGGATTTTTATTTGTCCCGTCGGGCATCTCCGTGATGAATTCACTTGGCGTCATGCAGCAGTACGGCGTGCAGATCGCACTCGTCATCTTACTCGCCACCATCATTCTGTTAGGGGCGACGGGCCTTTTTTCTCAGCTGATTCTGTCAGTCAGCCAAAAACGTCAGAAGGCAGCTCCGGCTGATAAACAAACGGTGCGCCGTTCCAATCAAGAAAATGAACTTGTGCAGCATTAGGAGGGAAATCGGATGAGTCCATATTTCGGTATTGTCGTTTCACTTGCGGCCTTTGGCATCGGTACGTATTTATTTAAAAAAACGAAAGGATTTTTCCTCTTTACCCCGCTGTTTGTCGCGATGGTGCTTGGCATCCTTTTTCTGGAGCTCGGCGGTTTTTCATATGAAGATTATAAAAGCGGCGGAGACATTATTAAGTTCTTCCTGGAGCCCGCGACGATTGCTTTTGCCATTCCTTTATACAAACAGCGTGACAAGCTGAAAAAATACTGGTGGCAGATCATGTCATCTATCATTGTCGGCTCTATCTGCTCAGTCACGATTGTCTATCTGATCGCAAAAGGCATTCATCTTGACGCGGCCGTTATGAAAAGCATGCTTCCGCAGGCGGCGACAACGGCAATTGCCCTTCCGCTGTCAAAAGGGATCGGCGGCATCACCGACATCACCGCTTTCGCCGTCATTTTCAACGCCGTCATTGTCTATGCTCTCGGGGCTTTATTCTTAAAACTGTTTAAAGTGAAACATCCGATCTCTAAAGGACTGGCTCTCGGCACTTCCGGACACGCACTCGGTGTTGCGGTCGGTATTGAGATGGGAGAAGTAGAAGCGGCAATGGCAAGTATCGCGGTTGTCGTCGTAGGCGTGGTGACGGTGCTGGTCATCCCGGTATTCGTTCAGCTCATTGGTGGATAAACCCGGATCATACATCCGGGTTTTTTTATTGTCCGGCCCATCCGCGGACGGCAAAGAACGAAATTTCACATTTTTCCTTGCGCTCCCCCCGGTGCCGTGTTAAAATGAAAAAGTTGATCCGGATAAGTCATTCTTGACTAACGCTCCGGTATTGTGTAGAATAGTTATTGAATTGAATATAAATCACAAGCAGAGGCACCCGCTTCTCACCTGATTGACACATTCATGTAGTTGGCAGGTTGACCGTACATTTTTATTTATGCAGATGTTCGTAGTGTGGGTGTGTTGTCATGCCCGCACTTTTTGTTTGCCTGCAGAATGCAGTCAAAACGCGTTGTGAATCAATTCGAAGAAACTATGGAGGTGGCTCATTATTAGCAAAGATCAATTGGTTAATGAGGGTATCCGTGCACGTGAAGTTCGTCTGATCGGACAAAATGGCGATCAGCTCGGCATCAAGTCCCGTCAGGAAGCACTTGAAATCGCCGGCCGCGCAAATCTTGACCTTGTGTTAGTTGCAGCGAATGCAAAACCGCCTGTCTGCCGCATTATGGACTACGGTAAGTTCCGATTCGAGCAGCAGAAAAAGGACAAAGAAGCACGCAAAAATCAAAAAATCATTAACTTAAAAGAAGTTAGATTAAGTCCGACAATCGATGAGCATGACTTTAACACGAAATTGCGCAATGCGATTAAATTCCTTGAAAAAGGCGATAAAGTGAAAGCTTCTATCCGCTTTAAAGGGCGCGCAATCACTCATAAAGAAATCGGCCAGCGCGTATTGGACCGTTTCTCTGAAGCATGTGCGGAAGTTGCGACAGTCGAAACAAAACCAAAAATGGACGGCCGCAGCATGTTCTTAATGCTCGCGCCGAAAAACGAAAAGCAATAAGGAGGAAATCCCATGCCAAAAATGAAAACTCACCGCGGATCTGCTAAACGTTTTAAAAAGACAGGTTCTGGGAAGTTAAAACGTTCTCATGCATATACAAGTCACTTATTCGCCAACAAATCCCAAAAGCAAAAGCGTAAGCTTCGCAAGGGTGCTATTGTAAGCGCAGGAGACTTCAAACGTATCAAACAACAGCTTGCCAACATCAAGTAATCGGACAAGGAACAATTAGGAGGGAAATATAATGCCAAGAGTAAAAGGCGGAACTGTGTCGCGTCAGCGTCGTAAAAAGGTTCTTAAATTAGCAAAAGGTTATTTCGGTTCAAAACATAGATTATACAAAGTAGCAAACCAGCAGGTCATGAAATCTGGAAACTATGCTTTCCGTGACCGTCGTCAGAAAAAACGTGACTTCCGTAAGCTTTGGATCACTCGTATCAACGCAGCTGCTCGTATGAACGGTCTTTCTTACAGCCGTTTAATGCACGGTCTTAAGCTTTCAGGCATCGAAGTAAACCGCAAAATGCTTGCTGATCTTGCTGTAAACGATCTTACTGCTTTCAATCAGCTTGCTGATGCTGCTAAAGCTCAGTTAGACAAGTAAGTTGAAAAAAGCCGCTCTCTTTCCGGGAGCGGTTTTTTACGTAAAGGGTGACAATTAATGGCTCTCTTCATTTATGCCGTATTGATAAACGGATACGGCTTTTGGATCATGGGCGCTGATAAAAGAAGAGCGAAAGCGCACAGGTGGAGAATATCAGAGAAACGAATATGGCTCACAGCCGCCATGTTCGGCTCACTCGGCGTATGGCTCGGCATGCGCACCTTCAGGCATAAGACAAAGCACAAAGCTTTTTTATACGGGGTGCCGCTGCTTTTTCTCGTTGAAGCCGTCCTTGTGCTGATCTATTTGAATGATAAATAAAAAGCAGGAGGGCTCAGCGCCCGCCTGCTTTTTTTGCTTTTTTAATGGGCTGGTCCCAATCAATCTTGCAATTCGGGTACCGCTCCAATACCTTTTTCTCAACTTCTTCGAAATCATCTGCAGAAAAGCTGCTCAGCTTTTCCGGAGTCTCGGTCCATACAAATATCGTATGAATAAACAGCGGATGGTCTTTGGAAGGGATATGCTTCTCTCCTTCAAAGAGCACTCCTTTATAAGTAAGCTGGAGATTTTTTCGCGTGTTTTTCTGTTCATCAATAAAATAAAAATTTTCTTTTGATTGTGCCAGTCTGAGCCTTCTCTTCGGGTTTGCGTAGAATTTGACCGCCATGTAAATAAAATAAATAAGAAGTGCAAGCAAGACAATCCTGAATACTGTAATGGCCATCTGTGTGAAGGCACCTCCTCACCTTTGTCATGATCTGATGTAATACGAAAAACAAAACAAAAGGTTTCATTTTTTTATAAGAAATAGATAAAAACATTTACCCGTTTTTCAGGCGAATTAATCGTATGCTTTAGCATTGGTTCTGTATAATAAGAAGGGTAGTGAAAAAAGGAGGTTTATTGATGACAAAATTAGATGAAACGCTCACCATGCTGAAAGCGTTAACGGACGCAAAAGGGATACCGGGAAACGAGAGAGAAGTAAGACAAGTGATGAAATCATACATAGAACCATTTGCCGATGAGGTCACAACCGATCGGCTGGGAAGCTTAATCGCCAAAAAAACCGGTGAAGAAAACGGTCCGAAAATCATGATCTCAGGCCATTTAGACGAAGTCGGTTTTATGGTGACGCAAATCACTGATAAAGGCTTTCTCCGCTTCCAAACCGTCGGCGGCTGGTGGTCTCAGGTGATGCTGGCCCAGCGCGTCACCGTCGTGACAAAAAAAGGAGACATCACGGGAATCATCGGTTCGAAGCCGCCGCATATTTTACCGCCTGACGCCAGAAAAAAAGCCGCCGATATCAAAGAGATGTTCATCGATATCGGAGCGTCCAGCCGTGAAGAAGCAATGGAATGGGGCGTTCTTCCGGGTGACCAGGTTGTGCCGTATTTTGAATTTACAGTGATGAACAATGAAAAACATTTATTGGCGAAAGCATGGGACAACCGTATCGGCTGTGCGATTGCCATCGATGTATTAAAAAATCTGAAAAACAGCGATCATCCGAATGAAGTATACGGAGTGGGAACGGTTCAGGAAGAAGTCGGGCTGCGCGGGGCTAAAACAGCGGCGCATACCATCCAGCCTGATATCGCGTTCGGTGTGGATGTCGGAATTGCCGGAGATACACCGGGAATTTCTGAAAAAGAAGCGCAAAGTAAAATCGGCGAAGGGCCGCAAATTATTCTGTATGACGCATCTATGGTCTCTCACAAAGGGCTGCGCGACCTTGTCGTAAACACGGCGGAAGAAGCGGGAATTCCGTATCAATTCGATTCCATTGCCGGAGGCGGCACGGATTCAGGTTCCATTCATTTAACCGCAAACGGAGTGCCGGCGCTGTCCATTACGATCGCAACACGCTACATTCACACTCATGCCGCTATTTTGCATCGGGATGATTATGAGAATACGGTAAAATTGATCACAGAAGTAATTAAAAAATTAGACCGGGAAACGGTTGACCGTATTACATATCAATAATGATACGGAAGAATCTGCTTTTTTCAAGCAGATTCTTTTTTTGTCTGTACAAATATAATCACGATAGCTACAATAAGAAAAGACATAGAAAAATCTTACAGAACATTTTTGTAAGCGCTTTAAAAAAGGGGGGGTTATGAAATGAAAAACAGATTCAAACGCATGATCCGCTTTTCGTGCGCAGCCGTCACAGCCGGGCTGCTGCTGCTGTCTTCGTCCCCGGTATCTGCCGCGTTTTGGGGTGCGTCGAATGAATTGCTGCACGATCCGACAATGGCGAAAGAAGGAAACACGTGGTACGCGTTCGGAACCGGTTTGGAAGGTGAGAGGGGGCTTCGCGTCTTAAAGGCGGGCAGCGGCGGCGTGTGGACCGTTCAGAAATCAATTTTTACTTCCCCGCTGTCTTGGTGGGGCAATTACGTGCCGAATTACGGGCTGAATCAATGGGCCCCCGATGTTCAATTTTATAACGGAAAGTATTGGCTGTATTATGCCGTTTCTTCATTCGGTAAAAATACCTCCGCGATCGGTCTCGCTTCATCGGCAAGCCTCAGCTCAGGAAACTGGAAGGACGAAGGGCTCGTCATCCGGTCGACAAGCGCAAATAATTATAATGCAATTGATCCGGAGCTGACAATTGATAAAGACGGAAATCCATGGCTTGCCTTCGGTTCTTTTTGGAGCGGCATCAAGCTGACAAAGCTCGATAAAAACACAATGAAACCGACCGGATCCCTTTATTCCATCGCCTCAAGACCGAATAACGGCGGAGCTTTGGAAGCGCCTGCCATCACCTATCAGAACGGCTACTATTACTTAATGGTGTCATTTGATAAATGCTGTTCAGGGGTGAATAGTACGTACAAAATTGCTTATGGAAGATCCAAAAGCATCACCGGTCCATATCTTGATAAAAGCGGGAAAAGCATGTCAGAAGGCGGAGGGACGATTCTTGATTCCGGCAATGACCGCTGGAAAGGCCCGGGCGGCCAAGACATTGTGAACGGAAATATTTTAGTGCGTCATGCGTATGATGCCGAAAACAGCGGAATCCCGAAGATGCTCATCAATGATATCGATTGGAGTTCAGGGTGGCCATCCTATTAATTGAGCAGCCGGGCATGTGTGTCCGGCTTTTTACTTGCAATAAAAGATTGACAGTTTGATTCCTCCTTAACTATAATAAAATTGTTCGTACAAATAAAAGGTTAAAAGTTTAATATTTTAATTTATACGTATATTTTTAAATGCAAGCGCTTTATTTTGACAGGAAGGGGAAATGAATGTGCTTCAGAACAAAGATTATGAATTTTGGTTTGTGACGGGGAGCCAGCACTTATACGGAGAGGAAACGCTACAGCTTGTCGATCAACACGCAAAAGGGATATGTGACGGTCTCGGCGGAGTGTCATCAAGATACAAGATCAGGCATAAAGCGGTTGTTACGTCATCTGAAACAATCAGAGAGGTTTTGCGGGAAGCGCAGTATCAAGAAGACTGCGCCGGGATCATCACGTGGATGCATACATTTTCTCCGGCGAAAATGTGGATTGAAGGTCTTTCCGCCTTTCAAAAGCCGATGCTTCATCTGCATACCCAATATCATCGTGACATTCCGTGGGAAACGATTGATATGGATTTTATGAACAGCAACCAATCCGCCCACGGAGACCGGGAATACGGATATATCCAGTCAAGAATGGGGCAGACGAGAAAAGTCATTGCAGGTTATTGGGATGACGAAGAAGTTAAACGTGACATTTCACAATGGATGAATACTGCTGCCGCTTGGAATGAAAGCAGGCATATTAAAGTTGCCCGGTTCGGCGACAACATGCGGAATGTAGCCGTGACTGACGGAGACAAAGTCGGCGCCCACATTCAATTCGGCTGGCAGGTTGACGGATACGGAATCGGCGATCTTACCGAGGTGATGAACAATGTCACCGATGCAGAAATTGAAGCGCTTTATGAAGAATACGACAAATTGTATGTCATCAGCGACGAAACGAAACAGGATGAAGCAAAAGTTTCTTCCATTAAAGAACAGGCGAAAATTGAACTCGGGTTAACGGCTTTTCTTGAACGGGGCGGATATACAGCGTTTTCGACCTCCTTTGAAGTGCTGCACGGAATGAAGCAGCTTCCGGGGCTTGCCGTTCAGCGTCTCATGGAAAAAGGGTACGGATTTGCCGGCGAAGGCGATTGGAAAACGGCTGCCTTGGTGCGAATGATGAAAATAATGGCGGACGGAAAACAAACCTCCTTCATGGAAGATTACACGTACCATTTTGAGCCGGGGCGTGCGATGATTCTCGGATCACATATGCTTGAAGTATGCCCGACAATTGCCCTTGATCGGCCGAAAATCGAAGTCCATCCTCTCTCAATCGGGGGAAAGGAAGACCCCGCCCGATTGGTCTTTAACGGAATCGGCGGTTCAGCCATCATCGCAAGTATCATTGACATCGGAGGGCGGTTCCGTCTCATTCTGAATGAAGCGGAAGGCAGGGAAATTGAACATGACATGCCGAATCTGCCTGTGGCGAGGGTGCTGTGGAAGCCTGAGCCATCGCTGAAAACGGCTGCGGAAGCATGGATTTTGGCGGGAGGCGCCCATCATACCTGTATGTCCTTTGGGCTTACGGCTGAACAGATGCTTGACTGGGCTGAAATGGCAGGCATTGAAAGCATCTTTATTTCCCGCAATACCGAAATACGTGAGCTGAAAAAAGAGCTGAAGTGGAATGACGCATTATACCGGCTGGGAGGGAATTGATATGGCGTATACAATTGGTGTAGATTTCGGCACATTGTCCGGCAGGGCGGTGCTTGTCGATGTCCGGACAGGAGAAGAAATTGCATCCGCGGTCAAAGAATACACTCATGCTGTTATCGACCGTACGCTGCCGAAAACGGGGGAAAAGCTCCCTCGTGACTGGGCGCTTCAAGATCCCGCCGATTATATTGAAGTATTGGAAACGGCGATTCCGAGCCTGCTTCAGCAATCGGGCGCTGATCCAAAAGATGTGATCGGCATAGGAATTGATTTTACGGCCTGCACCATTTTGCCGATAGACGGCGCGGGACAGCCGCTTTGTATGCTTCCGGAATTTGAACGGGAGCCTCACAGTTATGTGAAGCTGTGGAAGCATCATGCGGCTCAAAAGCATGCAGACCGTTTGAACGCGATTGCCGAAGACACAAAAGAAGAATTTCTCAAAAGATACGGCGGTAAAATTTCTTCCGAATGGATGATTCCGAAAATCATGCAAATTGCGGAAGAAGCGCCGCATATATACGAGGCGGCAGATCGGATTGTGGAAGCGGCAGACTGGATCGTCTATCAATTGTGCGGTTCATTGAAGCGGAGCAACTGCACGGCCGGCTACAAAGCAATTTGGAATGAGGAGACGGGATATCCGCCTGATCATTTTTTCGAAAGGCTCAACCCGTTAATGAAAACGATTACAAATGATAAATTAAGCGGAACCATTTATTCAGTCGGAGAAAAGGCAGGAGGGCTGACCGAAAAAATGGCGGAGCTGACCGGGCTTTTGCCGGGGACGGCCGTTGCCGTCGCCAATGTTGACGCTCACGTGTCAGTGCCAGCGGTCGGCATTACAGAGCCGGGGAAAATGCTGATGATCATGGGAACGTCCACCTGTCATGTGCTGCTCGGCGAGGAAGAACATATCGTCCCCGGTATGTGCGGAGTTGTCAATAACGGCATCTTGCCTGGATATGCGGGATATGAAGCGGGGCAGTCCTGTGTCGGCGACCATTTTGAATGGTTTGTTAAAACGTGCGTTCCGAAAGAGTATGAGAAGGAAGCCGAGGAAAAACAGATTGATATTCACGAGCTTTTAAGCGAAAAAGCAGCTGAGCTTGCTCCGGGGGAAAGCGGTCTTCTCGCGCTTGACTGGTGGAACGGAAACCGGTCAACCTTGGTGGACGCCGATTTGACGGGGATGATGCTCGGCATGACGCTGCACACGAAGCCGGAAGAAATCTACAGGGCATTGATTGAAGCGACGGCGTTCGGAACGAGGATGATTATCGAAACGTTTCGGGAAAACGGCGTTCCGGTCGAGGAGCTTTACGCAGCCGGAGGAATCGCCGAAAAAAATCCGTTTGTCATGCAGATTTATGCAGACGTCACAAATATGGATATTAAATTATCCGGGTCTCCGCAGGCGCCGGCACTGGGCTCCGCGATTTTCGGAGCGCTCGCTGCGGGACGGGAAAACGGGGGTTTCTCCAATATTGCTGAGGCTTGCGCACATATGGGGAAATTAAAAGACGGCTCTTACGTCCCGAATCGGGGGAGAGCTGAGATTTATGACAGCTTATATGCGGAATACAAAGAGCTCGTTCACTACTTCGGCAAAGAAAAC
Source organism: Bacillus siamensis (assembly GCF_051628075.1). Taxonomy (NCBI): domain Bacteria; kingdom Bacillati; phylum Bacillota; class Bacilli; order Caryophanales; family Bacillaceae; genus Bacillus; species Bacillus siamensis. The sequence continues at coordinate 2,700,024 of NZ_CP155579.1, read as the reverse complement.
AATGTCATGAAACGCCTGAAAGCCATTAAAAACCGTGAGTTCGCGAAAGGGGAGAGCCGCCATGCTTGAAGCGTTAAAAGAAGAAGTGCTCGCCGCCAATCTGAAGCTTGAGGAACATAATCTTGTCACGTTTACATGGGGAAATGTCAGCGGCATTGACAGAGAAAGCGGGAGAATCGTCATTAAACCGAGCGGTGTCGATTACAGCGAGCTGACCGCAGACAAACTGGTCGTCCTGAATGAGGACGGAGAGATTCTGGAAGGCTCGCTGAAGCCGTCTTCTGACACGCCGACCCATCTTTATCTGTATAAAGCCTTTCCCGCTATCGGGGGAATCGTTCATACGCATTCCCGCTGGGCGACGAGCTGGGCGCAGTCAGGCAGAGACATTCCTGCGCTCGGAACGACTCACGCGGATTATTTTGAAAGCGCTATACCCTGTACGAGGGAAATGTATGAAGAAGAGATTGTGAAAGATTACGAATATCATACAGGCAAAGTCATAGCGGAAACCTTTCAAAATGAATCGTATGAACAAAATCCGGGTGTTCTTGTCCACAGCCACGGTCCGTTCTGCTGGGGAACGGACGCGCTGAATGCCCTGCATAACGCTGTAGTGCTCGAAACCGTGGCGGAAATGGCCTATCATTCGCTTATGCTGAACAAACAGCTCAGTCCGATAGGCAGAGTGCTGCATGATAAGCATTTTTACAGAAAACACGGGGCGAATGCTTATTATGGCCAAACTTGATGCAGCCGGGTTTTTGATTGATTTAGACGGAACCGTATTCAGGGGGCAGGAGCTGATTGACGGCGCAACAGAAGCCATTCATACCCTTCAGTCCCTGGGCAAAGCCGTTGTCTTTTTAAGCAACCGCGGCAATCTATCAAGAGCCATGTGCCAAAAGAAACTGCTTGGTGCCGGTATCCGGACGGATGAACGGAGCATCGTGCTGTCCTCCAGTGTGACGGCATCATTTTTAAAGAAGCATTATCCTTTGTCAAAGGTGTGGGTGTTAGGAGAGAAAGGGCTGACGGATGAACTCGCTTTAGCGGGTGTCACCATGGCGCAAAAACCGCAGGCGGCAGACTGGCTTGTTATCTCTTTGCATGAAACCGTCACCTATGAGGATCTGAATCTCGCTTTTCAGGCAGCTTCCTCCGGCGCACGCATCATCGCCACAAACCGGGACCGCTCGTTTCCGAATGAAGGCGGCCATGCTATGGACGTTGCGGGAATGATCGGGGCCATTGAGGCATCTGCCGGAGTAAAAACGGAGCTTGTCGTCGGCAAACCGTCTTGGCTGATGGCTGAGGCAGCATGTGAAGCGCTCGGGCTTTCCCCGGGAGAATGCGCAATAATCGGAGACAGCCTCGAATCAGATATCGCAATGGGAAGGCTGTACGGGATGAAAAGCGTGTTGGTTCTGACGGGATCGGCAAAACTTGGGGAGACCCGTCTCTATGAGCCTGACATCGTGCTCGATTCTATGAAAGACCTGACAGAATTAGCGAAGGGGGGAATCCTTTTATGAAACTTTCTCCGGCGGACATTCAATCCGAGTTTAATAAGGAAGGAGGCAGCTGCTCTCCTATTCAAATAGAAGACATCATCATCGGAGCGGATGCAAAAGAAGAGCTTTTCAGATTTCTTCAAAAAAAATGCTGGAAACATCCGGCGATCGTCTGTGACCGGAACACTGACGAAGCGGCGGGAGGGATGCTTGCGGACGAATTGAAGGCCGGCGGAATCAAAGCGGCAAAGATCATCATTCCGGAGCATGAATCAGGAACCGCTGCGGCTGATGAAAGGACACTGATCTATACGCTGATCAACATCGCGGAAGAGACGGATGTCATCATTGCGGCCGGGTCAGGAACGATTCACGACATTACGCGGTTTGCCGCCTGCCAGCGCGGTTTGCCGTTTATCTCATTCCCCACCGCTCCTTCAGTCGACGGATTTACATCAGCGGGAGCGCCGCTCATATTAAACGGCATCAAAACGACGATTCAGACGAAAGCGCCGATCGCCTTATTTGCGGATACGAATCTATTAAAAGAAGCGCCGCGCGCAATGACAGCCGCGGGCTTCGGCGACATGCTCGGAAAAATAACTTCGCTGGCAGATTGGGAGATCTCCCGGAAGCTTGCAGATGAGCCGTACTCAGAAGCCGGGGCGAAACTTGTGAAAGACGCGCTTTGGCAGTGCATTGATCACCGCGCTGACATTGCCATGGGAACAGAGGCCGGCATTCGCATCCTGATGGAAGCGCTGATCGTTTCGGGTCTTGTCATGCTTGCCCTTGATCACTCCCGTCCCGCCTCAGGAGGAGAGCATCACATCTCGCATTGGATTGAGATGGAACTGCTGAAGACGAAACAGCCTCCGATTCTCCACGGTGCGAAGGTGGGCTGCGCGTGCGCGGTGCTGAGTGATATTTACAAAGATCTGGCCTGTTACGAAAAGCTTGCAGAACTTCCGCCGCACTTTCGCGAGGCGGTTCAATCAGCATATGAAGGGCTTCCTGACGGCAAAACAATTGCCGGGTGGCTCACATCTGCCGGAGGTCCCGCCAGTTTTGATGAAATTGGTGTAAAACAGGACCTTGTCAGCGACGCCCTTAAGCACGCACACACACTGCGAGACCGTTATACCGGCTTAACCATCATAAATGAAAATGCAGCGCTCTTTGCACATCATTCGCCGCACGGCCTGAAGCGGAAGGGGGAATGACATGAAAAAAACGACCGCTGTATGTTTGGCGCTGATGATGTTTTTATTGTTTACCGCCGGCTGTTCACAAGAACGGACTGCCGGCAGTGCGGGAGAAACGGAGCTGACATTTTGGACGTTTAACGGACTGCACGAACAGTTTTATCAGGAAATGGCCAAAGAATGGAATCAGAAATATCCGGAGCGCAAAATTAAGCTGAATACCGTTGTTTATCCTTATGGACAAATGCATGATAATCTATCCGTTTCCCTGATCGCGGGCGAAGGGCTTCCTGATATAGCCGACGTGGAATTAAGCCGGTTCTCGAACTTTCTGAAGGGGAAGGATATCCCGCTTGCCGATCTGACTCCGCTGATTGAAAAAGACCGCGATAAGTTTGTGGAAGCGCGCCTGGCCCTATACAGCAAAAACGGCAGACTGTACGGCCTTGACACACATGTAGGGACGACCGTGATGTTTTACAACATGGATATTATGAAAAAGGCGGGCGTTGATCCCGCATCGATTAAGACATGGGAGGACTACCGGCGGGCGGGGAAAAAAGTGCGCGAAATCGCGGGGAAACCGATGGGAACGGTTGAAACAAATGACTCCGCCACATTTCTTTCCATGATTTCGCAGCAAGGATCAGGCTACTTCAGCAAAAACGGAAAGTTGATTTTGAACAATAAAACGAATATAGACACATTGAATGACTTAAAGGACATGGTAAATGATAAAACCCTTCTGCCGGCTCCCGGCGGCGGCCATCACAGCGAAGAATACTACGGTTTTATGAATCAGGGCGGGGCAGCGTCAGTGCTGATGCCAATCTGGTACATGGGACGGTTTATCGATTATATGCCTGATTTAAAAGGGAAAATGGCAATTTACCCTATGCCGGCCTGGAAAGAAGGCGGCGACAGATCAGCGGGCTTGGGCGGAACAGCCACCGTCGTACCGAAACAGGCTGAACATCTGAAGCTCGCGAAAGAATTTCTCGGATTTGCGAAAGGTTCAAAGGAAGGAAATATTAAGCTGTGGACGGTGCTCGGCTTTGATCCGCTCCGCTGGGACGTGTGGGATTCAAAAGAATTGAAGGAGAAAAATAAGTACACGGATTTCTTCCGGAACGGTACATCCATTTTTTCCACGCTCCTTGAAGTAAAAGATGAGATCAATCCGATTTATTTGCATGAAGACTTCTCTAAAGCGGCTGATCTCGTCGTCAGACAGGTGCTGTTCGATGCGCTGAAGACGCAGGAAAAAACACCTAAGGAAGCCTTGGACGAGGCGGCGAAGCAATTGGAAAAATAAGCAGCCGCCCATTTTAACGGAGAAAGCGGGGGAGCTTTTATGAGACCTGTAAAGACAGAGACAGCGCAAACCGTTTCCGCAGCCCGGAAGAAGCCGCGCCGGCGCAATGTGCTGTATTCCAAAAAAGCGGCGCCTTATCTTTTTACGGCGCCTTTTATCATTTCGTTTCTCGTTTTCTTTTTGTATCCGATCATCAGCGTGTTTATCATGAGCTTTCAGCGGATACTGCCGGGAGAAGCTGCATTTGTCGGGTTTTCCAATTACACCTCTCTTCTTAATCCAACCTTTTACACCGCACTGTTTAATACATTGGAATATACCTTCTGGACGCTGATCGTGCTGATTCCGGTGCCGCTTCTTTTGGCGGTGATTCTGAATTCGAAGCTCGTCAGATTCAGAAATGTGTTTAAATCGGCACTGTTCGTACCGGCTTTGACATCGACGATCGTCGCGGGGATTATATTTCGGCTGATGTTCGGAGAAATGAATACGTCGCTGGCAAACGAGCTGATGATGAAGCTTGGCGTATCGCCTCAAAACTGGCTCAATAACAAAGGAACCGGCATGTTTTTAATGGTGCTGCTTGCATCGTGGAGATGGATGGGCATTAACATTCTTTATTTTCTGGCCGGATTGCAAAACGTGCCGAAAGAATTATATGAGGCGGCTGAAATTGACGGGGCAAGTACGTGGAAAAAGTTCCGGCATATTACCCTCCCGTTTTTAAAGCCGGTATCCGTTTATGTGTTAACGATCAGTATGATCGGCGGTTTCAGAATGTTTGAGGAAAGCTATGTGCTTTGGCAGAATAATTCCCCGGGCAATATCGGCCTCACGCTTGTCGGTTATTTATATCAGCAGGGGCTTGCGTACAACGAAATGGGGTACGGGGCCGCCATCGGAATTGTCCTTTTGCTTGTCATCTTACTAGTCAGCCTTGTGTCGCTGAAACTGTCCGGTTCGTTTAAAGGGGAGGGATAAGTGGTGCGTAACAATCACATGTTTTCCGTGTACAGAGTCGCGTTTACCTTGTTTTTTATCATGTTGAGCCTGCTGTATATCTTTCCGATGATCTGTCTATTGCTCGGTTCATTAAAGCCGTCATCTGAGCTGATGCGCATCGGACTGAATCTGCGTCTTGATCCGGATGTGATGAGCCTTGATAACTACACGTATTTGTTCAACGGGGGAAGCATTTATTTTAAGTGGTTTTTTAACAGCCTGCTGCTCGGCGTTCTCACCACGGTTCTCACGCTGTTTTTTTCCTCAATGATCGGCTACGGACTCGGTGTGTATGAGTTTAAAGGCCGAAATGTTATTTTCGTTCTTGTGCTGATCATTATGATGGTGCCTCTTGAAGTGATGATGCTTCCGTTATTTAAACTGACGGTGGGGCTTCATTTGATTGATTCTTATACGGGAGTGATTCTGCCGTTTATTGTGTCGCCTGTCGCCGTATTCTTTTTCAGGCAATACGCGCTCGGCCTCCCGAGGGATCTGCTCGATTCAGCGAGAATGGACGGCTGCACGGAATTCGGCATTTTCTTCAGAATTATGGCGCCGCTCATGAAACCGGCATTCGGAGCGATGATCATTCTCCAATCTTTAAACAGCTGGAATAACTTTTTATGGCCGCTGATCGTGCTTCGGTCGAAAGAAATGTTTACGCTTCCAATCGGACTGTCAGGGCTGCTGAGTCCGTACGGCAATAACTATGACATGCTGATCTCCGGTTCCGTTTTTGCGATACTGCCGGTGATTATCATATTCTTGTTTTTCCAAAAATACTTTATTTCCGGCCTGACAGTCGGCGGAGTGAAGGGATAGAGAGAGGGAGGAAACATAATGAAAAAAGCGGGAATTACAGCAGATAAAGAATATATCATCGGTGAAGTGGACAAACGGATGTACGGATCATTTATAGAACATATGGGCCGGGCGGTGTATGAAGGCATTTATGAGCCCGGACACCCGAAAGCCGACAAGGACGGATTCAGAACAGACGTACAGGAGCTGATCAGAGAATTACAGGTGCCGTTCATCCGCTATCCGGGAGGGAATTTTCTCTCCGGCTACAATTGGGAAGACGGCGTCGGACCGGTGAAGGACCGACCGCGGAGGCTTGATCTGGCATGGCAGACGACAGAAACGAACGAAGTCGGGACGAATGAATTTTTAACGTGGGCAAAAAAAGTGAACGCCGAAGTGAATATGGCGGTCAATCTCGGGACGAGAGGCATCGATGCCGCCCGGAACCTCGTCGAGTACTGCAACCATCCTGGAGGGTCATACTGGAGCGACTTGCGAAAATCGCACGGCTATGAAAAACCTTACGGCATAAAAACGTGGTGCTTAGGAAATGAGATGGACGGCCCTTGGCAGATCGGGCACAAAACGGCGCATGAATACGGACGGCTCGCCGCTGAAACGGCGAAAGTGATGAAATGGACGGACCCGACAATCGAATTGGTGGCCTGCGGAAGCTCAAACAGCGGCATGCCGACCTTCATCGAGTGGGAGGCGGAGGTGCTTGAGCATACGTACGAGCATGTGGATTACATCTCACTGCATACGTATTACGGCAACCATGAAAATGATCTTGAAAACTATTTAGCGAAGTCGATGGATTTAGACCATTTTATCAAATCTGTCACAGCCGTATGTGATTATATGAAAGCGAAAAAACGGAGCAAAAAAACGATTCACCTTTCTTTAGATGAGTGGAATGTGTGGTATCACTCAAATGAAGCGGATAAAAAAGTGGAGCCGTGGATTACGGCCCGGCCGATTCTGGAAGACATCTACAATTTTGAAGATGCGCTGTTGATCGGTTCATTGCTGATTACGATGCTGCAGCATGCGGACAGACTAAAGATCGCCTGTCTCGCCCAGCTTGTCAACGTGATTGCGCCTATCATGACTGAAAAGGGCGGAGAAGCATGGAGGCAGCCGATCTTTTATCCTTACATGCACGCCTCTGTCTACGGGAGAGGGACTTCGATGAAGCTGCTGATTACCTCCCCGAAATACGACTCGGCGGACTTTACGGATGTGCCGTATGTTGATGCCGCGGCCGTTTACCATGAAGAAGATGAAGCCCTGACCATTTTTGCTGTCAACAAAAGCAAGGAACTGATGGAAACGGAGATCAAGCTGAGAGGGTTTGAAGATTACCGCATCATTGAGCATATCGTGCTGGAGCATCAGGATATGAAAGCGACCAATCAAAAAAACAGAAAAGAAGTCACGCCTCACTCAAACGGAACGTCTTCGGCAAATGCTGAAGGGATAACGGCTCATTTTACTCCGCTGTCCTGGAATGTCATCCGTTTATCAGGAAAATAATGTTCCGAAAAGCCGGGCTTTGCCGCCGGCTTTTTTTACGCAAAAATCATCTCCCGTTATCTGATAATTGTGATAATATTTAGAAAAAGAGAAAAGGGGCTGGGATTAAATGAATGCGATTACAATCGTCATAGCGTCTATATGCATTTTGGCGATCGCCTATCGGCTTTACGGTACCTTTATGATGGTCAAAGTATTAAAAATCAATGATCAGACACCGACTCCGGCCCATGTGCTTGAGGATGGGAAAGATTATGTGCCGACGAATAAATGGGTGTCATTCGGCCACCATTTCGCGGCAATCGCCGCTGCCGGCCCGCTTGTCGGACCGATTCTCGCAGCTCAGTTCGGCTATCTGCCCGGGCTTTTATGGCTGTTAATCGGGGCGGTGATCGGAGGAGCCGTGCACGATATTGTCGTATTGTTTGCATCCATGCGGAAAAACGGTAAAACGCTTTCTGAAGTAGCCAAAGAAGAGCTCGGCCCGGTGGCGGGCTTTTGCACGGGTCTTTCGATGCTGTTTATCATTACGATCACGATGGCGGGGCTGTCCATGGTTGTGCTGCACGCACTTGAGAAAAACCCGTGGGGGACGTTTGCGGTAGGGATTACGATTCCGATCGCGATGGGGGTCGGCGTCTACTATAAAAAAACGGGCAATCTCAAACTCGCATCGACTGTCGGTTTTCTTTTGTTAATGGCCGGTGTTGTCATCGGGCCGCGGCTGCAGACAACGGCTCTCGGGGACATGCTGACACTGGATGCGAAAACACTCGCGGTGGCGCTTCCCGTCTATGCTTTTTTTGCCGCGGCGCTTCCGGTTTGGCTTTTGCTTGCCCCGCGTGACTATTTAAGCAGTTTTATGAAAATCGGGGTTTTTGCCGCTTTGATCGCCGGCGTCTTTTTCGTCAATCCCGCCGTTAAATTCCCGGCCGTAACGGAGTTTATTCACGGCGGCGGACCGGTGATCGCGGGACCTGTCTGGCCGTTTATTTCAATAACGATTGCCTGCGGCGCTATTTCAGGCTTTCATGCGTTTGTCGGTTCCGGCACAACGCCGAAAATGCTGGATAAATGGAGTGATATAAAGCCGGTTGCTTTCGGAGCGATGCTTGTTGAATGTCTCGTCGGGATTATGGCGCTCATAGCAGCCGCCGCACTTGAGCCAGCGGACTATTTTGCCATTAACAGCGCGCCGGAAATTTTCCGCGCCCTTGGGATGAATGTCGTCCATCTGCCTGAATTGAGCAAAGAAATCGGGCTCAGTCTGGAAGGAAGAACGGGCGGCGCTGTTACGCTTGCCGTCGGAATGACGTATATCTTTACGGAGATTCCGTTTTTCAGTCATTTGGCTTCATACTTTTTTCAATTTGTCATTATGTTTGAAGCGGTGTTTATTTTAACGGCGATTGATGCGGGAACCCGTGTCGCCCGCTACTTGATCCAGGAGTTTTTCGGAGAGGTGTATAAGCCGCTGAAAAAAACAGACTGGCTGCCGGGTTCGATTTTCTCAAGCGCGCTCGCCTGCCTGCTATGGGGCTATCTTCTGTATTCGGGCGACATCAGCTCCATTTGGGCGCTGTTCGGCGTGTCCAATCAGCTTATGGCGTCTGTCGGATTAATCATCGGTGCGACTGTCGTATTGAAGATAGCCGATAAGCGGCGCTATATGCTGACGTGCCTGATTCCTCTCGCTTATTTGTACGTGACCGTCAACTATGCGGGTTATTGGATGGTGCGGTATGTGTATTTGAATCCTGAAGCGGCGGGATACAACGTGCTGAATGGCGTTTTATCCATTATCATGCTCATTCTCGGGCTTGTGATTATCATTGCGGCTGTGAAAAAATGGGCGAATGTATGGCGTGATCCGAGTGCGAGACTGGAAGCTTCAATACCCGGATAAATCCGCGGCCGTCCGAACATTGCAGCATCATAAAAAAGCAGAGAGCCGATCGGTCTCTCTGCTTTCATCTTTTGACAAATCCGCCGCTTCCAAAAGGTAATCTGCCAAATGTACTGCGCGGACACGGTCTGTTAATCCTTCGCGCAAAATGCCAAGCTGCATTTGCAAAAGGCATCCTGGGTTGGCTGTCACGATGACGGCTGCTTCCGTTTTTCCGGCTGCTTTCATCTTGCTGTCTAATATTCTCATAGACATCTCTGACTCTGTTATATTATAAATTCCCGCCGACCCGCAGCAGCTGTCGGCCTTTTCCATTTCTCTGTACTCAGCCCCTTTAATGCTTTTCAAAAGCATGCGCGGTTCCTCTGACGTATGCATCACATTGCGGAGATGGCAGGAGTCCTGATATGTGACGATATGAGGGGATTGCGCCTGAAGGTTCCTTTGATGGAACTTCAGTTCAACCAGTACGGATGAAAAGTCTTTGAGCTTCCGGACGAATTGTTCGGCACGGTCCGCCCATTCAGGTTCATCCTTCAGCAAATGCGGATATTCCTGAAGAAAGGCGCCGCATCCGCCGGCGTTTGTAATGATATAATCTGCGTCAAGCGCTTCAAAAGCCGCGATATTCCGCTTGGCCAGTTCTTTTCCCGTCTCTTTTTCTCCGCTGTGCCCGTGAAGCGCGCCGCAGCACGCCTGACCTTCCGGAACCGCGATCTCACATCCGGCCGCCTGTAAAAGCGCCGTTGTCGCATGATTTGTTGCTAAAAACATCGTATCCATTAAACAGCCCGAGAAAAAAGCGGCCCGTCTTTGAACGGGACCCGAGGCGGGAAGAAAACGCGGCCGTTCCTTCATGTCTTTCCGTTTCGGGACGGGCGGGAGCACTTGTTCCATTGTGCGCAGATGCTCAGGCAAAACGCGCAGCATACCGGTTTTTCTGACGGCGGTCTGCAGTCCCGATCTTTGGTATATTCCGAGAAGATTCACGGCTGTCTGCATGCGGTTTTGATGAGGGAAAAGCCCGGTGAAGGCGGCTTTCCGCAAGAGGCGCACGCCCGGCTTATGTTTTTTATTTTGATGAATGATATCCCTCGCTTCTTCAAGCAGCTGTCCGTAATTGACCCCTGCCGGACAAACGGGCTCGCATGCCCGGCATCCGAGACACAGCGAAAGTGAGCGCTCGACATCTTCATCCGGCTCGATCAGTCCGTCAGTGACGGCTTTCATCAGGGCGATCCGGCCGCGCGGCGAATGGGATTCTTGAAATCCCGATTCAATATAGGTCGGACAGGAAGGAAGGCAGAAGCCGCAGCGCATACAGTTCAGCAATTCACCTTCATCCATGCGGGTTTTGAATTCTGTTTGAATTTGTTGCTGCTCTTTAGCCGTTGTCATTTCATCACCACCACGCGTTTCCTTGATGAATTGGCGAATATTTTTCCCGGATTCAGCAGATTTTGGGGATCAAGCGCTTGTTTGATCGCTTTCATGGCGGTGATGCCTTCTGTTTTCAGCTTCATTTCTAAATACGGCGCTTTTACGATGCCGACCCCGTGTTCACCCGTTATCGTCCCGCCCAGCTCAATCGCTTTTTCAAAAATGGCGGCAAAGGCTTTTTCGACACGTTCCATCTCCTCTGGATTTCGGATATCGGTGGTGCACGTCGGATGGAGGTTGCCGTCGCCTGCATGGCCGAATGTGCAGATGGACAAGCCGTATGTTTCTGCAATCTCGTTAATGGCTCTGACCATATTGGCAATTTGTGATCTAGGCACGGTTGCATCTTCCAGAATCGTCGTCGGTTTCAGTCTGGCAAGGGCTGATAGTGCGGACCGTCTGGCCTCTGTAAGGGCGAATGCTTCCTCCTCGGTTTCAGCCGATTGGACGGATACGGCGGCTCCGTTTTTACAGATGGCTTCGATTTTTTCCATATCGCGTCTGACCGTGTCGCTGTCACCGTCCTGTTCGATCAGCAGTACGGCTTTTGCGTCGGTCGGAAGCCCGATCTTGGCGTAATCTTCAATGACCTGCAGTGTTGGCTGATCCAGAAATTCGAGTGTCGCCGGAATGATTTTTTCAGCGATGATGGCAGAAACCGATTCTGCAGCCGCTTCAATATGTTCATAGAGTGCGAGCAGCGTTTTTTTCGTTTCCGGCTTCGGAACAAGCTTTAAAGTCGCTTCCGTCACAACACCGAGCGTCCCCTCTGATCCGACGAAAAGCCGGGTCAGATCATAACCGGCGACATCCTTTGTCAGCTTTCCCCCTGTGCGGATGATATCGCCTGAAGCCAAGACGGCTTCAAGGCCGAGGACATAATCCCGGGTGACACCGTACTTCAGGCCGCGCAGTCCGCCGGAATTTTCATTAATATTTCCGCCGATCGTCGATATTTTCATGCTGCTCGGATCAGGCGGATAAAATAACCCTTTCCGTTCAACCGCCTGAATCATATCTTGCGTGATCACGCCCGGCTGGACGGTTGCCGTCAAATTTTCCTCATCAATTTCAAGAATTCGGTTCATATGTTTGAATAAAAGAACAAGACCGCCCTCAGACGGACATGTGCCGCCGCATAAGTTTGTGCCTGAACCCCTCGGCACGATCGGAATGTCATGCCTGCTGCAAATCGTTAATATACGGGACACGTCATCCGCACAGCGGGGGGCGATTACGGCATCCGGCATGGCTTGCAGCTGAGGGGCAGCATCGTACGAATACACAAGACGGCCAGCCGCAGAATCATCATAATTCTCCTTCCCGACCGCCCGGATGAACTGTTCCTTTGCCTCTCGTGAAATCATATTCTCCCAACCTCCCAATTAGAAAAGCGTTTTCATTTAATTGTAAAGAAAAATGATTTCGCAAACTATGGAGAAACATATGAAAAATGATGGTGGTATCACGTGTTTTTTGTATGTTGATCTAAAAAGCGAAGCGCCAAATAAAAAGCCGTTATGTCTTCAGGGCGGTCAAGCTTCATATTTGTCAGCGATTCCAGTTTGGAAAGACGGTAGCGCAGCGTATTTATATGAATATGCATGTCATCAGCGGTGCGCTTTAACGATAACTGCCGGTCGAAAAAGGCGCGCAGCGTATCCAAAAGTTCCTCACGGCCGAGCACATGCTCGAGAACCCGCCGTGAAAATTCAGACCGTGTGCCGGGCGCAATATCGGCAAGACACATATCCAGTTTTAAATCTTCTTCAAAGACGGCCTGCTTGTCAATAGCGCCCGCCGAAAGAGCTTTCTCCGCCTGTCCGTATGATTCCGTCAGGCGTTCTCCCGGAACGATCCGTCCGATGCCGGCCGTGACAGGATGCCCAAAAACAGTGTTGATTCTTTTGATGAGCCTCTCCTTAGAATCCGAGTTTGTCTCATGATTAATGAGAATACGCTCATTTCCCCAGCGGACAAACAGGTCTTCACGGTATTCACTTTGCCAGAGGCGCCCGAGTTCTTCTGCTTCATATTGCTCATAACGGCCTTGAATGAGTATGATTCGGCGTTGCGAATGAAGGTCTGCTGCAAGGAGCTTTGCTTTTTCTAAAAAACCCGGGGACCATTCTTTTAACTGCAGCCAATCCACCATAAAGGATTCAAGCATTCTCTCACGCCATTGCACTTCTTCCAGGTGGCGCGTTTCTTTTATAAAAAGCTCCGTCATTTTTCTGAGCAATTCCCCGAAGGGCAGGATGTCGTCAGGGTTTCCTGTCAGACCGAATACCCCGATCACCTCATGACCCGAAAAAACGGGGAGGTTCAATCCTGCTTTTACGCCCTCAAGCCGTTTTTCATCTTCTTTCGTAATGATGACATTCCGTTTTTCCCGCGCGCAGATCAGAGCTCCTTCATGAAAACATCCGGCCCGCGCAGCATTGGTGCCCGCGATGATCATTCCTTTTGTATCGGCAATAATCACTTCGCGGCTGTACATATGTTTGACTTCGGCAATCAATTTTTTTGCCAGTTCCGGCTGTAACTGCATTGGCGATCCCCCTCGCCATTATTATACAAAAAAAACCGGGTGTGCCATCACCCGGTTTCATGCTTAGTGCGCAGGTTTTAATCCGCCTTCAAGTGTTTTGAGCATTTCATTTTTTTCTGAGTCTGACGCATGCTGCCAAAGTACTTCGAATAAGACGCCGAGACCCGGAAGCATTTTTTCTTCACCGCTTTGGATGGCGTCAACGATAGTATGCTCCAGCTGATCCTGGTTATTGCCGGTCACATTGGCAATAACGGCGTTGCGTAAATTAAGATCCATTACAACCGCTCCTTTTTTCCTGAATGTGATACGCATATTCTTACCGCGCACGCGGTTTATTATGTGCTGTTCTTGAGATATAATAACAACATGCATGAAAAAAGGAGAGCGCAGAAATAAAGTGAAACGAATTGACTCGGCAAAAAACCAAAAAGTGAAGGACTGGAAAAAACTTCACACAAAAAAAGAGAGACATAAAACGAATACATTTCTGATAGAAGGAGAGCATCTGGCAGAAGAAGCGCTCAAGTCAAAGGGAACGGTAAAAGAAATTCTCGTAAAAGATGAGAGCGCCATCCCGGCCGATCTGGACATGAGCATTCCGTGCTATGTGCTGAGCGAAGATGCGTTTTCAGCCGTGACGGAAACAGAAACGCCGCAGCAGATCGCCGCAGTCTGCCATATGCCGGACGAAAAGCCTGACCGGCTGAAGCGGCTGCTTCTGATTGATGCCGTGCAGGATCCGGGGAATTTAGGAACAATGATCAGAACAGCAGATGCGGCGGGGATCGACGCCGTTGTCCTCGGTGAGGGAACGGCAGATCCATACAACGGAAAAACACTGCGTTCAGCCCAAGGATCTCACTTTCATATTCCCATTTTGAAACGTCCGCTCCGCGAGTTTACCGATGAGCTGAAATCACAAGGTGTCGCGATTTACGGCACGGCGCTTGAAAACGGTGCGGCTTATCAAAGCGTGAAGCCTGAAGAATCGTTCGCGTTAATCGTCGGGAACGAGGGGGCGGGAGTGGACGCCGGCCTTCTGCAAAAAACGGATCTCAACCTGTACGTGCCGCTGTACGGACAGGCGGAGTCGCTGAATGTGGCGGTGGCGGCCGCCATCCTCGTCTATCATCTCAGAGGATAGGTTGCGCAAAGCCGCGAATTTCACTATAATAGATAGCAATAATGTAAAAACCGTGACAGAGGACGTCAATTTTTTCACAAGCTGCCTTCCAGGGAGAAAATGCCGCCGACTGAAAGCATTTTTATCGCAGCACAGAAATTGATTTTCACCTCTCGAGTTGTCACCGGGACCGCGCCAAACGCGCGTAAAGGTGAACCGGAACGATCGTTTCCGTTATGTCAATGAAGCTTCGGCAGATGAAGTCTGCCTTAAAAAGGGTGGTACCGCGGCCACAACTCGTCCCTTCTCTCAAGGGGCGGGTTTTTTTGTTTTCTGAAAAAGGCATAGAACGGTTTGGTTTACATAAAAGGAGGATGCATGATGGAAGAGAAGCTTAAACAGCTCGAACTGGAAGCTGCAGAAAAAGTTGAAGCGGCAGGTTCATTAAAAGAAGTTAACGACATTCGGGTGCAATATCTCGGAAAAAAAGGGCCGATTACAGAAGTTCTCCGCGGCATGGGCAAACTGTCCGCCGAAGAACGCCCGAAAATGGGAGCGCTCGCCAATGAAGTGAGAGAGCGCATTGCAGCAGCCATTACGGCGAAAAATGAACAGCTTGAACAAGAAGAGATGAATAAAAAACTCAGCAGCCAGACGATTGACGTCACATTGCCGGGCAGTCAGGTAAACATCGGCGGGCGCCATCCGCTGACGGTCGTTATTGAAGAAATTGAAGATTTATTTATCGGCATGGGGTATACCATCGAAGAAGGCCCTGAAGTGGAAACGGATTATTACAACTTTGAGGCGCTGAATCTGCCGAAGGAGCACCCGGCCCGCGACATGCAGGACAGCTTTTACATTACAGAAGAAATGCTGATGAGAACGCAGACGTCACCGGTGCAGACGCGCACGATGGAAAAGCATAAAGGCAAAGGCCCCGTCAAAATCATTTGTCCCGGAAAAGTGTATCGCCGCGACAACGATGACGCGACACATTCCCACCAGTTCATGCAGATTGAAGGTCTCGTCGTGGATCGCAAAATCAGCATGAGCGATCTGAAAGGCACGCTTGAATTGGTCGCCAAAAAAATGTTCGGCCAAGACCGTGAAATCAGGCTCCGTCCGAGCTTTTTCCCATTCACTGAACCTTCTGTCGAGGTGGATGTGACCTGCTTTAAGTGCGGCGGACAAGGCTGTTCCGTCTGCAAAAAAACGGGCTGGATCGAAATTCTCGGCGCCGGCATGATTCACCCGAACGTGCTGAAAATGGCCGGATTCAATCCTGAGGAATACCAGGGCTTTGCTTTCGGAATGGGTGTGGAACGGATCGCAATGCTGAAATACGGCATTGAAGATATCCGCCATTTCTATACCAATGATGTCAGATTCATTTCGCAGTTTAAACAGGCGTAAGAGGAGGATACACATGTTTGTTTCATATAAATGGTTAGAAGATTACGTTGACTTGCAGGGAATCGACCCGGCCGTGCTTGCAGAAAAAATTACGAGAGCCGGTATTGAAGTTGAGGGTATCGAGTATAAAGGGGAAGGCGTAAAAGGCGTTGTCATCGGACACGTGCTTGAGCGTGAACAGCACCCGAATGCCGACAAACTCAACAAATGCCTTGTCGATATCGGTGCGGAGGAACCCGTTCAGATTATCTGCGGCGCCCCGAATGTTGATAAAGGACAGAAGGTTGCCGTTGCAACAGTCGGCGCCGTTCTTCCCGGCAATTTCAAAATTAAAAAAGCCAAGCTGCGCGGCGAAGCGTCTCACGGCATGATCTGTTCTCTCCAGGAGCTCGGCATTGAAAGCAAGCTCGTGGCGAAAGAATATGCGGAAGGCATTTTCGTGTTTCCGAATGATGCTGAAACAGGAGCTGACGCAATGGCAGCCCTTCAGCTTGATGATGCGATTTTAGAATTGGGCTTAACGCCGAACCGCGCCGACGCGATGAACATGCTTGGCGTGGCTTATGAAGTTGCGGCTATTCTCGGCACCGAGGTAAAGCTTCCGGAGACTTCATATGAAAAAGCGGCAGAAAAAGCGGCGGACGCTGTTTCCGTCAAAATTGAAGATACGCAGGCCAATCCGCATTATGCCGCAAAAATCATTAAAAACGTCAAAATCGGCCCGTCTCCGCTGTGGATGCAGACGAAGCTGATGAATGCAGGCATCCGCCCGCACAATAACGTCGTGGACATTACAAACTTCGTCCTGCTTGAGTACGGCCAGCCGCTTCACGCTTTCGATTACGACCGGTTCGGTTCAAAAGAGGTCGTCGTCAGAAAAGCGGCGGAAAACGAAACCATCGTGACGCTGGATGAACAGGAGCGCAAGCTGTCAAGCAGCCATTTGGTCATCACAAACGGAAAAAAAGCGCAAGCCGTTGCGGGAGTCATGGGCGGAGCTGAATCTGAAGTCCGTGAAGACACTACCGCGATTTTACTGGAAGCCGCTTATTTCGACGGACAGACCGTCCGCAAAGCGTCGAGAGACCTCGGGCTGAGAAGCGAAGCGAGCGCCAGATATGAAAAAGGCATTGACCCGGCACGCGTTCTGCTGGCGGCTGAACGGGCCTGCAGTCTCATTCAGGCATATGCCGGCGGAGAAGTGCTCTCAGGCACGGTTGAAGAAAACCATCTGAAAATCGAAGCGAACAACATTCATGTATCTGTTGAAAAAGTGAACGCCGTGCTCGGCATGACAATCACTAAAGAAGAAATCATCAGCATTTACAAGCGCCTCGGTTTTGCAGTCGGTGAAGCAAAAGACGTTCTCGTCGTAACGGTGCCGTCGCGCCGCGGAGATATTAAAATCGAAGAAGACCTGATTGAAGAAGCGGCGAGATTGTACGGGTATGACAATATTCCGTCCACGCTTCCGGAAACGGCCGGCACGACAGGCGGCTTGACCCCGTATCAGGCAAAACGCCGGAAAGTGAGACGTTTCCTTGAAGGAGCGGGTCTTTCACAAGCGACCACATATTCATTGACGAATGATAAAAAAGCGGCCGCTTTTGCGATCGAAAAATCATTCAATACGATGCTTGCTCTGCCGATGAGCGAAGAAAGAAGCATTCTCAGACACAGCCTCGTGCCGAATCTGCTTGAAGCCGTTTCATACAATCTGGCCAGACAGACTGATTCCGTTGCTTTATACGAAACGGGTTCTGTATTTCTGACGAAGGAAGAAAACACAAAACCGGTTGAAAAAGAACGGGTTGCCGGAGCCGTAACCGGATTATGGCGCAAAAACCTATGGCAGGGTGAGAAAAAGCCGGTAGATTTCTTCGTTGTTAAAGGAATCGTTGAAGGCCTGCTGCATCAGTTGAATGTGTCAGACCGGATTGAATTTGTCCAGTCAGAACGCAAAAACATGCATCCCGGCCGGACCGCAAACATTCTATTGAACGGCTCACTTGCCGGATTTATCGGACAGGTGCACCCGGCAATGGAAAAAGAGCTGGATATCAAAGAAACGTATGTGTTCGAGCTTGATCTGCACGCGCTTCTGACCGAGGAAACAGAACCTGTCGTGTACACGGCGATTCCGAAGTACCCGTCCGTCACGCGCGACATTGCGCTTGTTGCAGATAAAACCGTCACAAGCGGACAGCTCGAAGCCGTGATCAAGGAAGCCGGCGGCGCGCTATTGAAAGAAGTCACTGTATTTGATGTGTACGAAGGTGAGCATATGGAAGAGGGCAAAAAATCCGTCGCCTTCTCGCTTCAATATGTCAACCCTGAACAAACATTGACAGAAGAAGAAGTGACAAAAGTCCACGAAAACGTGCTGAAAGCGCTGGAAGAAACGTATCAGGCCGTATTAAGAGGATAAAGAAAAAGCTTGCAGATCACTCTGCAAGCTTTTTTTATTGTGGCCGTTTCCTTTCAACAAGGCGCTTTGCCTTTTGCGTATTGGCAAAATGCAGTTTAGTGAACGTTCTGAGCGCATCTTCTCCTTTATTGATGATCAGCTTGGCGGCAGCTTCATCGACGTGCGGCCCCGCGCCTTTCGGAATCGTCATCCCGGCTTCCCGGGAAAGCTTATCCATTTCAATTAAGAAAGAATACCGCGCGATGATAGAGGCTGCGGCGACGGAAAGATGTATGCCTTCCGCCTTCGTGCTGAAAAACGTTTTTTCTTTTACGATATCCCGCCCGGAAAGATGCTTAAAATAAATGCCGGGCTCTGCAAATTGGTCAATCAGAATCGCTTCCGGTTTGACGCCGTTCATTTTCCTCAGCAGATTGGAAATCGCCTGATTATGAAGGAGCGCTTTCATTTTCCCCTGGCTCATGCCTTTTTCCTGCATCTGATTGTATTTTTCATTCTTTAACACAAGCAGGCTGTAAGGAATGGTTTTAATTAACAGTTTGGCGATTTCAATAATCTGCGGATCTTTTAAATCTTTCGAATCCTTCACGCCCAGTTCTTTCATTAAAGAAAGCTTTGTTTTGTCGGCGTAGGCGCAGGCAACTGTTATCGGCCCGAAGTAATCGCCTGTTCCGACCTCATCTGAGCCGATTACCGACATGGACGCAATGCCCGCCGGGGGAGCGTAGAGCGGGTCGGCCGCTTTTTTGACGGTTTTCTTTGCTTTCGGCGCCTCAGCCGTTCCCCAGCGGGCCGCTTCTGTGCCGGCGTTTTTTCCTTGAAACAGAACCTTGCCCGAACGGTAGGCTGTAATGGTACAGCCCGGCGGCTTAGCCTGGAAGACGGCGCCCTGCGGAACGGCCGGAGTAAGGGAGCCGGCATAGGATTGTTTCATTTGTTCTATAGCGGAAGCGGATACTTTTATAACAGAATGGGACACGATATAATCTCCTTTTTTGGCACTTTTCACTGTATATACCAGTGTATCATAACAGCCTGAGGCTCGTCTTTCCATTCAATCGATAATCGTGGTATGATAGGAACTAGGATTCTCGCGGAATGGAGGAGAAACGTTGTCTGACGGCAAAAAAACCAAAACGACAGTAAACATTTACGGCCAGCACTTCACCATTATCGGGGAAGAAAGCAAAGCGCACATGCGTCATGTGGCCGGAATGGTTGATGATAAAATGAGAGAAATCAACGAGAAAAATCCATATCTTGATATAAATAAGCTCGCTGTTTTGACTGCGGTCAATGTCGTGCATGATTATATGAAACTGCAAGAAAAATATGAATTACTGGAGCGGCAGCTTAAAGAAAAGGAATGAACACCATATGATAGATATCATCATCTTAGTTTTGCTCTTGATGGGCACATTGCTTGGATTGAAAAGAGGATTTATCCTCCAATTTATATATTTAACGAGTTTCATCCTCTCGATTGCGTTTGCGGCGCTTTTTTACAAAAACCTGGCCCCGCATTTAAGTTTTATACCCGCGCCTGATTTTTCCGGCGGGCAGGCGGCTCTTTCTTTTATTAAAGGAAACGTAGAGACGGCTTATTACAACGCGATCGCGTTTGTCATTTTGTTTATCATTGCAAAGATTCTGCTTCGGATTATCGGAGCGGCGCTTAATATCATCGCAAGCATTCCGGTCATTAAACAGATCAACAAACTGCTTGGCGGGGTGCTCGGGTTTGTGGAAGTCTATTTATTTGCGTTTATCCTGTTATACGTCGCATCCGTACTGCCGGTAAGCGCGCTTCAGGATATGCTCGCACAATCGACGCTTGCAAATATCATCACGCATCATACGCCGTATCTGTCTGGGCTCCTGCAAGAACTGTGGGCCCAGTACGGGGCATAAAAAACTTCTCTTGACCGGAGAAGTTTTTTTCAAGCTCTGCGTCAGTTGTGCCGGAGAAGAAAAATTTGTATGATGAAAAGCAGGAAACGACTGGGGGTTAACAGTATGCATAAAAAAGATATCATCAGGCTGCTTGAAACGATTGCGGTCTATATGGAATTGAAAGGGGACAACCCGTTTAAAATATCAGCCTTCCGAAAAGCGGCAGCGGCGCTTGAGCAGGATGACCGCAGCCTGTCGGAAATCGATGACATGATGTCTTTATCCGGAATTGGAAAAGGCACCTACGGCGTCATTCGTGAATATATGCAGGAAGGTGTGTCCAGCACGCTTCTCCAATTGCAGAAAGAAGTCCCGGAAGGCTTGGTTCCTCTTTTGAAGCTTCCGGGCCTCGGAGGCAAAAAAATCGCCAAGCTGTATCAGGAGCTTGGCGTTCATGACGCGGAATCGCTGAAAGAAGCATGCGAGCAGCAAAAGGTGCAAGGGCTCGCCGGTTTCGGAAAAAAAACGGAGGAGAAAATCCTTCAGGCTCTCGGAGAAGCCGGAAAACAGCCGGAACGTTTTCCGATCGGCTATGCGCTCAGCATTGCTTCAGTCATTGAAGAACATTTGGCCCGGCTGACGGATATTCAGAAATATTCCCGGGCCGGCAGTCTCAGAAGAGCGCGGGAGACTGTAAAAGATCTCGATTACATTATTGCTACAGATCATCCGGAGGCTGTCAGAAATCAGCTTCTGTCCCTGCCGAACGTAAAAGACGTGATAGCGAGCGGGGATACAAAGGTATCAGTTATCCTGACCTTTGAATATGAGACGAGTGTGGATTTCAGGCTTGTGACAGAGGAGCAGTTTGCGACCACACTGCATCATTTTACCGGCTCTAAAGATCACAACATTAAGATGCGCCAGCTGGCGAAAGAGCGCGGCGAACGGATCAGCGAATACGGGGTAGAAACCATAGAAACGGGAGAAGTCAAAACTTTTCCGAGTGAAGAAGCCTTTTACGCCCACTTCGGTCTGCCGTTTATTCCTCCGGAGCTCAGAGAAAGCGGGCAGGAGGTCGACACGTACCTGGAAGAAACAGACCTTGTGGAGCAAAAAGCGATAAAAGGCGATCTCCACATGCACTCAGCCTGGAGTGACGGCGCTTTTTCCATCAGGGAAATGGCAGAAGCGTGTATGGCAAAAGGCTATCAGTACATGGCGATCACCGACCATTCCCAATATTTAAAGGTAGCCAACGGGTTAACGGCCGAGCGGCTCAGAAAACAAGCGGAAGAAATTGACGCGTTAAACACTGAGTTTGAAAACTTTCATATTTTTAAAGGTGTAGAAATGGACATTCTTCCCGACGGTTCGCTTGATTACGATGACAGTGTTCTGTCTGAAATGGATCTTGTCATCGCATCTATTCATTCAAGTTTCAGCCAGCCGGAGCATGTCATTATGAAACGGCTTGAACAGGCGCTGACGAATAAGCACGTGGACATTATCGCCCACCCGACGGGCCGCCTGATCGGCAGACGGGCCGGCTATGAAGTCGACATCGACATGCTGATTGAGCTCGCAGCCAAAACAAATACGGCGCTTGAGCTGAATGCAAACCCCGCGCGCCTCGATTTACGGACTGAGCATCTGATCAAAGCAAACGAAAAAGGCGTGACTTTGGTCATTAATACGGATGCCCATAATATAGAGATGCTCGATGACATGAAAACGGGCGTGACCGCTGCGCGCAAAGGCTGGACTGAAACAAAGCATGTGTTAAACGCCCGGCCGTTACATGAGGTCAAAGCATTTCTGACACGCAATGATTAAGTAAGGAGGACCATAAAAC
The DNA here is from genome assembly GCF_051628075.1 of Bacillus siamensis. NCBI lineage: Bacteria > Bacillati > Bacillota > Bacilli > Caryophanales > Bacillaceae > Bacillus > Bacillus siamensis. Next base: position 2,678,030 of record NZ_CP155579.1, on the reverse strand, counting down.
CGTGCAGCAAAAAGTGTTATCATCACTTGAATTTCATAAAGTAAAAGAACAGATTACCGCTCATGCCGCCTCATCGCTCGGCCGGGAAAAGCTTCTGCAGCTGAAGCCTTTGACGGATCTCGCCGACATCCAAAAACAGCTGGATGAAGTCGAAGAAGCATCCGCGGTCATGCGCTTAAGAGGCCATGCTCCGTTCGGCGGGCTGACCGATATAAGATCGGCTTTGCGGCGGGCGGAAATCGGCAGCGTGCTGACTCCGGCGGAATTTACCGAATTGTCCGGGCTGCTGTATGCCGTTAAACAAATGAAGCACTTTATCAGCCAAATGACAGAAGACGGCGTCAGCATTCCGCTGATACAGGCCCATGCTGAAGAACTGATTACATTGGGCGATTTGGAAAGGGAGATTAACTCCTGCATTGATGATCACGGCGAAGTGCTTGATCATGCATCTCCCGCCCTAAGAGGAATCCGGACGCAGCTCAGGACGCTTGAATCAAGAGTGAGAGACCGGCTTGAATCGATGCTGCGTTCATCTTCCGCTTCAAAAATGCTGTCTGACACCATCGTTACGATCCGGAATGACCGCTTTGTCATTCCGGTCAAACAGGAATACAGATCAAGCTACGGCGGAATCGTGCATGATACATCTTCATCCGGTGCGACGCTTTTTATTGAACCGCAGGCGATCGTAGATATGAACAACTCGCTTCAGCAGGCGAAGGTAAAAGAAAAACAGGAAATCGAACGGATTCTCCGGATGCTGACGGAGCATACGGCTGAACACACACATGAAATCGCTAAAAATGTAGAAGTGCTGCAGACATTGGATTTCATTTTCGCCAAAGCGAGATACGCAAAAGCGATGAAGGCGACAAAACCATTCATGAACGGAGACGGCTTTATCCGTCTCAAAAAAGCGCGCCATCCGCTGCTGCCCCAAGATCAAGTCGTCGCCAACGATATTGAACTGGGCGGAGATTATTCAACGATCGTCATCACGGGCCCGAATACGGGCGGTAAAACCGTTACGTTAAAAACACTCGGGCTGCTGACGATAATGGCGCAGGCAGGATTGCACATACCGGCTGATGAGGGATCGGAAGCCGCCGTATTTGACAATGTGTTTGCCGATATCGGCGATGAACAGTCGATCGAACAAAGTCTGAGTACGTTTTCATCCCACATGGTCAATATCGTCAGTATTTTAAAAGAAGTGTCTGAAAACAGTCTTGTGCTGTTTGATGAACTCGGTGCCGGAACAGACCCGCAGGAAGGGGCGGCGCTTGCCATGAGCATTCTTGACGAAGTCCACCGGACAAACGCCAGAGTGCTTGCGACAACCCATTATCCGGAACTGAAAGCATACGGATATAACCGGCAAGGCGTCATGAATGCCAGCGTTGAATTTGACATTGAAACACTTTCGCCTACCTATAGGCTCCTGATTGGAGTACCGGGCCGAAGCAACGCATTTGAGATTTCAAGACGCCTCGGTCTGCCGGAGCATATCATCGGCCAGGCGAAGTCAGAAATGACCGCCGAACACAACGAAGTCGATCTGATGATCGCATCGCTTGAAAAAAGCAAAAAAAGAGCGGATGAAGAGCTTTCTGAAACCGAATCAATCAGAAAAGAAGCAGAAAAACTGCACAAAGAGCTTCAGCAGCAAATCATTGAGCTGAACGCCCAAAAAGATAAAATGATGGAAGAAGCCGAACAAAAAGCGGCGGAAAAACTGGAGGCCGCTGCAAATGAAGCCGAACAGATCATCCGCGAGCTCCGGTCCATCAAGCAAGAACACAGATCCTTTAAGGAACACGAGCTGATTGATGCCAAAAAACGTCTCGGAGACGCGATGCCGGCTTTTGAAAAATCAAAGCAGCCGGAAAGAAAAACAGAGAAAAAACGCGAGCTGAAGCCGGGCGACGAAGTAAAGGTGCTCACATTCGGACAAAAAGGGGCGCTGCTTGAAAAAACCGGCGAGAAAGAATGGAACGTCCAAATCGGCATCCTCAAAATGAAGGTGAAGGAAAAAGATCTCGAGTTTCTCAAATCGGCTCCTGAACCGAAAAAAGAAAAAGCAATCACCGCCGTAAAAGGGAAGGATTATCACGTATCCCTTGAACTTGACCTCAGGGGAGAGCGTTACGAAAATGCCCTCAGCCGCGTCGAAAAATATTTAGATGACGCGGTGCTTGCCGGCTATCCGAGAGTGTCCATCATTCACGGAAAAGGCACGGGCGCCCTCCGCAAAGGGGTGCAGGATCTTCTGAAAAACCACCGCAGCGTGAAAAGCTCGCGGTTCGGGGAAGCGGGAGAAGGAGGATCAGGCGTAACGATTGTCGAACTAAAATAAAAAGGGAGAAAACGTCATGAATGCTTTTTGGGAAAATGAGCTTGTTGAAATCGCGGCTTATTACAGTGTGGCCGTCTTGTGTCTCGTCATTTTTCTGACCGTGTTTGAATTGGTGACATCCTATAAAAACTGGGTGGAAATTCAAAAAGGCAATCTTGCGGTGGCGATGGCGACCGGAGGGAAAATTCTCGGTATCGCGAATGTCTTTCAGCACAGCATCGCTCAGCATAATTCGCTTTTGCAAATGATCGGCTGGGGCGTATACGGATTTATTATGCTTTTAATCAGCTATTTTATCTTTGAATTTCTGACGCCCCGGTTTAAAATTGATAAAGAAATTGAAAAAGATAACAGAGCTGTCGGCTTTATTTCATTTGTCATCTCAGTCGGCCTGTCATTTGTGGTGGCCGCCGGGATTTAAGGGGACGGGGAAAAATGGAGAAGCTTGCGAAAGTGCTGCTGTCGGCAGCGGGAATTTTTCTGTTCATCGGACTTATTTATCTGGTCATCACATTTTAATACGGAAAAAAGGCTGCCGAATTGAAATCGGCAGTCTTTTTTATTGAGAATACCAATTGATGCACATCGTATTAGAGCAAATGACGGCTTCCCAATTCATGGCGCGGATAACAGACTGCATGTCTTGGTCCTCCATGAGAAAGAGTGTTGTGAAAGAATCGTACATACTCATAAAAGCCGCGCGCCGCTTTACATCAGCAATCATCATGTCAGCCTGCAGCAGTCCGCATACATCCGAAGGCGACGTTCGCTTGAGCGAAAATAGGCCTTCCGCTTCGATCGGCTCATAAAAAGTGCAGCGCTCAATGCCTTTTGAACGAAACACGTCCAAGAGTCCCGGTATTAAAAATGGCGAAGTGACATCATCGCTCGGCAAGTACAGATCGGGATGATGAAGCCGTTTTAACAGCTCGGCGGATTCAGGCTGTGCATATTCATCCCGAAGTGCCATGACAGCGGTCATCAGCGCAAGCGCGGTCTCTTTTTCAGAGCGCAGTCCGCAGACGGTCATGGCGGTTTTCCAGGAAACGGGTCTGCCCATCGCAAGGATTTCTTCATCACTCGGATAAATATGCTCAAAAGGCCGCTTGCGCTTTTGCGCTTCCCACCCATCCGGCATTCGGACAAAGGGATGAAGCAAAAAGGCGGCTGAAGTAAACGGCTTCGGCAGCTGGCACAGGATAGGAACTCCCTCTTCAAAATGCAGTGTTTCCAGCAAACTCAACACCTCCTGAACTCGAAAATAACATGAAACGCTTTCCAATTCCAATCAGCCTTCTGCTATAATAATAGCGTATAGGAAAACAGAAGGGAGAGGTTTTATGCAGTCCGAAAAGCCATGGCTTTCTCAATATCCCGAAGAGATTCCGCATGAGCTTGAATTTACCGGTCAAACCCTGCCATCCAATCTGACAAACTCCGCAGCTCAATTCCCGAACCATACCGCTATTTATTTTCTCGGAAAAAAACTCACATTCCAAGACGTTCTCACAGATTCATTAAAGCTAGCCGCTTTTTTACGTAAAACAGGCCTGAAAAAAGGCGACAGAGCCGCCATTATGCTGCCCAATTGTCCGCAGTCGGTCATCGCATTTTACGGCGTATTGTTTGCCGGGGGCATAGTCGTTCAGACCAATCCTCTCTACACGGAACACGAGCTTGAGTATCAGCTGCAAGACAGTTCGCCGCGCGTGATCATCACCCTCGATATGCTGTTTCCGAAGGTGATAAAAATGAAAACGTTGTCAATCGTTGAACGCATTATTACAACCAGTATCAAAGACTTTTTGCCGTTTCCGAAAAATATGCTTTATACACTCACGCAAAAAAAACAGGTGCATATCGATTATGACGGACATGAACAGATTCACAGCTTAGCGGACATTTTAAAAAATGAAAAAGCGGAGAAGGCGGAGGAATTTGATATTGATCCTGAGCATGACATCGCCGTGCTTCAATACACGGGCGGAACAACCGGCTATCCGAAAGGCGTCATGCTCACGCACAAAAACATTCAGGCCAATACAGAAATGGGCGCCGCCTGGATGTACAAAATGAAAAAGGGAGCCGAAAAAGTGCTCGGCATCGTACCTTTTTTTCATGTGTACGGATTAACCGCCGTGCTGAATTTCTCCATCATGCAGGGGTGTGAAATGATTCTGCTTCCTAAATTCAATCCCTTGGATACCCTGAAAACAATCGACAGGCAAAAGCCGACAGTTTTTCCGGGAGCTCCGACGATTTACATCGGGCTATTGCATCATCCGGAACTGAATAAATATGATTTGTCCTCCATAAAAAGCTGTCCGAGCGGTTCAGCGGCGCTGCCGGTCGAAGTCAAACAGAAATTTGAAAAAGTGACCGGCGGAAAGCTTGTGGAAGGCTACGGATTATCCGAAGCATCACCGGTGACCCATTCAAATTTCATCTGGGGAAAAAATAAGCCCGGCAGTATCGGCTGTCCCTGGCCCAATACCGACGCCGGAATCTATTCAGAAGAAAAAGGCGGGCTTGCGGAGCCGTATGAACACGGCGAGCTGATCGTAAAAGGCCCGCAGGTTATGAAAGGTTATTGGAACAGGCAGGAGGAGACGGCCCGGGTCATCAGAGACGGCTGGCTGTTTACCGGTGACATGGGATATATGGATGAGGAAGGATTTTTCTACATCGCCGACAGGAAAAAAGACATCATCATTGCCGGGGGATACAACATTTACCCTCGTGAGGTGGAAGAGGCGCTATATGAGCATGAAGCCGTTCAGGAAATCGTCGTAGCGGGCGTGCCTGATTCCTACAGAGGGGAGACGGTGAAAGCATTTGTCGTTTTGAAAAAAGGCGCCGAAGCGGATGCCGATGAGCTTGATGCGTTTGCAAGAGAGCGGCTTGCGCCGTACAAAGTCCCGAAGCTGTACGAATTCAGAAAAGAGCTTCCGAAAACGGCCGTCGGAAAGATATTAAGAAGGCGTCTGGTCGAAGAGGAAGACGCTTCCCATGAAAACAAGGTGCCTTAAAAGAAAAACTTGACAAAATCGGGAATCCTTTTTATCATGAAGTTATGAATGAATAGTCATTCATTTATTGAAGGAAGGAACGATGACATTGAACCAAAAACGGCCAAAGTATATGCAGATCATTGATGCAGCAGTAGAAGTCATAGCGGAAAACGGCTATCACCAATCACAGGTGTCCAAAATCGCCAAGCAGGCCGGCGTTGCGGACGGCACCATCTATTTATATTTCAAAAACAAAGAGGATATACTCATTTCTCTTTTTAAAGAAAAGATGGGCCAGTTCATTGAACGCATGGAAGAAGAAGTGAAAGAAAGAACGACGGCAAAAGAAAAACTCGCCCTCGTCATTAAGCAGCACTTCACACTGCTTGGCAATGACCGCCATCTCGCGATTGTGACCCAGCTTGAGCTCAGACAGTCGAATATCAAGCTGCGCCTGAAAATCAATGATATTTTAAAAGGTTATTTAAACATGCTGGACACCATTTTGACCGAAGGAATCGAGTCGGGCGAATGGAAAGACAATCTCGACGTCCGCCTCGCCCGGCAGATGATATTCGGGACGATAGATGAAACAGTGACAACATGGGTGATGAACGATCAGAAATATAATCTTCCGGATTTGTCAGACAAGGTATTGGAACTGTTGGTGTCAGGGATTCATCAAAACTAAAGGGGGTTGACGGATGAACAGCCTTTCAGTGGCGGTTGAACAATCTGTCGCAGTGATCACCATCAATCATCAGCCGGCCAACGCGCTGTCCGGTGCGGTTTTAGCTGAATTATCCGGTCTGTTCGACCGGTATGAAACAGATGACAGCGTCAGAAGCATCATCATTCGCGGTGAGGGGAAATTTTTTTCGGCGGGCGCTGATATAAAGGAATTTACGTCGCTTGATGATCTTGAGCAATCTTCTGCCATGGCGGATAAAGGCCAGCAGCTGATGGAAAGAATTGAAGGGTTTCCGAAGCCCGTTATCGCGGCGATTCACGGCGCTGCGCTCGGCGGCGGTCTGGAGCTTGCCATGGCCTGCCATATCAGAATCGCCACATTGGATGCAAAGCTCGGCCTGCCCGAGCTGAATCTCGGCATTATTCCGGGCTTTGCCGGGACGCAGCGCCTGCCCCGGTACGTCGGCACGGCGAAAGCGCTTGAGATGATCGGCACTTCAGAACCTGTGACCGGAGAAGAAGCGCTCAGCCTCGGGCTTGTCACAATAGGCGCCGAAAATGAAGAGGAGCTGCTGGAAAAGGCGAAAACGCTAGCGGGCAAGTTTGCGGAAAAAAGCCCGCAGTCGATGGCTTCCCTGCTTGAGCTTCTTTATTCAAACAAAGTCTATTCTTATGACGGCGGCTTAAAGCTCGAAGCAAAGCGCTTTGGGGAAGCATTTGCATCAGAAGACGCAAAAGAAGGCATTCAGGCATTTCTCGAAAAAAGAAAGCCTCAATTCGGTGGGCGAAGATAAAGGGGATAAGAATATGAATCTATTTGTACTGATGAAACGGACGTTTGACACAGAAGAGAAAATCGTCATTGAAGCAGGAAAGATTCAGGAGGACGGAGCCGAGTTTATCATTAATCCGTATGATGAATACGCCATTGAAGAAGCCATTCAGCTGAAAGAAGAGCATGGCGGAACCGTTACCGCCGTAACCGTCGGCGGAGAAGACGCGGAGAAAGAACTGCGCACCGCTCTTGCGATGGGGTGCGACCAGGCGGTATTAATCAATATTGAGGATGACCTGAGCGATCCCGACCAATACTCCATTTCCACGATCTTATATCACTATTTCAAGGACCGGGAATATGATCTGATTCTCGGCGGAAATGTCGCGATCGACGGCGGTTCCGGCCAAGTGGCGCCAAGACTGGCCGAACTGCTGAACATTCCTTGCGTCACCACGATTACAAAACTGACAATCAGCGGCGATGAAGCTGTGGCAGAGAAAGACAACGAAGGGGATACCGAGGTCATTAAAACCTCACTTCCTTTAGTCATCACGGCACAGCAAGGCTTAAACGAGCCGCGCTATCCGTCGCTTCCGGGCATTATGAAGGCGAAGAAAAAACCGCTGGAAGAGCTTGAGCTCGATGACCTCGGAATTGATGAGGATGATGCTGCACCGAAGCTCAAAACGATCGAACGGTTCCTGCCGCCGCAAAAAGAAGCGGGCAAACTGATCGAAGGAGAAGCCGCTGAGCAGGCGAAGGAGCTTGTCTCACTGCTGAGAAAAGAAGCCAAAGTCGTATAAACCGATATTAAAGAAACTGGGGGATGTCAGAATGGGAAAAAAAGTGATCGTACTCGGGGAAATTCGTGACGGCGCCTTACGGAACGTCACCTTTGAAGCCATAGCCGCAGGCAAAACCATTTCCGGCGGAGGAGATGTCATCGGCGTGCTGTTGGGAAAAGGCGCGGCTGATGCAGCATCAGAACTCATTCAGTACGGCGCCGATAAAGTATTTACGGCCGATGCACCGGGGCTTTCTCAGTATACGGCGGACGGATACGCCGCGGTTCTCGGGAATCTGATCGAAAATGAAAAGCCCGATGCGGTTATTTTCGGCCATACTTCTATGGGAAAAGATTTGTCACCGAAGCTTGCGGCACGGTTTGAAACGGGGTTGATTTCAGACAGCACGGATGTAAGCGTTACCGGAGACAACATCGTTTTTACAAGACCGATCTATTCCGGCAAAGCCTTTGAACAGGTGATTTCAACAGATCCTTTCATCTTGGCGACAATCCGTCCGAATAACATTCAGGCATTAGAAAGAGATGCAAGCCGCTCGGGTGATATTGAAGAGCTTGCGGTCCCGCCGGCAGATTTGCGGACGGTCATTGAAGAAGTAGTTAAAAAAACAGCGGACGGCGTGGATTTATCAGAAGCGAAAATCATCGTTGCGGGCGGCCGCGGTGTAAAAAGCAAAGATGGGTTTGAACCGTTAAAAGAACTTGCCGAAGTGCTGGGAGCAGCGGTGGGCGCTTCGCGCGGCGCGTGTGACGCGGACTATTGCGACTATTCTCTTCAAATCGGCCAGACGGGGAAAGTCGTTACACCGGATTTGTATATTGCCTGCGGGATTTCCGGAGCGATTCAGCACTTGGCGGGGATGTCAAACAGTAAAGTGATCGTTGCCATCAACAAAGACCCGGAAGCGGAAATATTCAAAATAGCGGACTACGGAATTGTCGGCGATTTGTTCGAAGTGGTTCCGCTCCTGACCCAGGAATTTAAAAAGGCCAATATTCATTCATAACCAAAACCCTCTGGCTTCATTTGTCAGAGGGTTTTGGTTTGTGATGATTGGTTCGTATAAATTATCTATTGTCAAAATAATAGATTGACATGTACGAACCAATATAATAAGCTTTCTGTAAAGCGCTTACATAATTATCCTTTCAGCATATATCCCAGATACATAGATTGGCTGTAGTGCTTTCATTCTTATTAAGAAAGGAATGATCAAGTATGTCTCACAATACGGCAGTCATTCAAACGGATATCACACGGGGAACCATTAACAAAAACATATACGGACATTTCGCGGAACACTTAGGAAGAGGCATATATGAGGGCATCTGGGTCGGAAAAGATTCCGATATTCCGAATACCGGCGGAATCAGGACGGATGTCGCCTCCGCCCTCAAACAGCTCCAGATTCCCGTTCTCAGATGGCCCGGCGGCTGTTTTGCTGATGAATATCATTGGGCAAACGGCGTAGGGGAACGAAAAACCATGCTGAATACCCATTGGGGCGGAACGATTGATTCAAACGAATTCGGCACGCACGAATTTATGATGCTTTGTGAACTGCTCGGCTGCGAACCGTACATCGCCGGAAACGTCGGCAGCGGGACGGTTAAGGAAATGGCTGATTGGATTGAATACATGACGTTTGAAGCGGGCACGCCGATGTCCGACTGGAGAAAGGAAAACGGGCGGGAAAAACCGTGGAAGCTGAAATATTTCGGTATAGGAAATGAGAACTGGGGCTGCGGCGGAAACATGAATCCTGAGTATTACGCCGATCTTTATCGGAACTTTCAAACCTATGTCCGCAATTACAGCGGGAACGAAATCTATAAAATTGCCGGCGGTGCGAATGTCGACGATTACCGCTGGACAGAAACATTAATGAAAAAAGCCGCTGATCTCATGGACGGGCTGAGCCTGCATTATTACACAATACCGGGCGACTTTTGGAAGGGAAAAGGATCAGCGACGGAGTTTACGGAAGATGAATGGTTCATCACGATGAAAAAGGCGGCCCATATGAATGAATTGATTACAAGGCACAGCGCCATTATGGATCAATACGATCCGGAAAAAAGAGTCGGTCTGATCATTGATGAATGGGGGACGTGGCTTGACCCTGAGCCTGGCACGAATCCAGGCTTTCTGTATCAGCAGAACACGATTCGCGACGCACTTGTCGCCGCCACGCATTTTCACATTTTTCATCAGCACGCAGACCGTGTGCAGATGGCCAATATCGCGCAAACCGTCAACGTGCTTCAGGCAATGATCCTGACAGAAGGGAAAAATATGCTGCTGACGCCGACATATCATGTATTTGATATGTTTAAGGTTCACCAAGATGCTGCTCTTTTAGCCGCAGAAACAAAAGCGGCCGAATACGAATGGAAAGACGGCAGGCTCCCGCAAGTCAGTATTTCCGCCTCCAAACAGCAAAACGGAGACATCCATATCAGCATGTGCAATATCGATCATCTGCATAAAGCTGACGTGAAGATTGAACTGCGGGGGATGAAAAAGACAGGGAAGCCTTCGGGAACGATTCTGCATGCTGAAAAAATGAATGCCCACAATACATTCAGCAGCCCTGAAAACGTCAAACCGAAGCCGTTTTCCGGGTTTACGCAGAAGGGCGGAAACCTGGAGGCGGAGCTTCCTCCGATGGCGGTTGTATTAATCACGCTGCCGGCGGGTCCATCTTAAGTTTTGAACGCCTGCTGACCGGTTATCATACATTCTATAAATAAGATTATTTTCGGCGGGTTCGGGAGAAAATAATATAAGCATTAAATTAGCATGAACGAATGGGAGATGCTATACTAAAAATCATCATTTGACAATTGGAGGAATAACAAATGGCTATCGTAAAAGCAACTGATCAATCGTTCTCAGCTGAAACAAGTGAAGGTGTCGTATTAGCTGATTTCTGGGCTCCTTGGTGCGGACCTTGTAAAATGATCGCGCCCGTTCTTGAAGAGCTTGATCAAGAAATGGGAGACAAACTGAAAATCGTCAAAATCGACGTGGATGAAAACCAAGAAACTGCCGGTAAATACGGCGTCATGAGCATCCCGACACTTCTTGTGTTAAAAGACGGAGAAGTGGTTGAAACATCTGTCGGCTTCAAACCGAAAGAAGCCCTTGAAGAGCTTGTAAACAAACATCTGTAAGCCGAAAGTTTCCATTACGGCTGCGGCAGGGCGATTCCTTTAAAAGGGATCGCCTTTTTTGATCTTCCAAAAGCTGAGAATGGAGAAAAACAAATGTTCGTGATACACTGAATGGACACAAGAAATGAATGTAAGGAAGGGTAACGTATGAATAAACAACTGAAAGAAAAGCTGGCCCTCCTTCCCGATCAGCCGGGCTGTTATCTAATGAAAGACCGTCAAAAAACAGTCATCTACGTGGGGAAAGCGAAAGTGCTGAAAAACAGGGTGAGATCCTATTTCACCGGTTCTCACGATGCAAAAACCCAAAGGCTTGTGACGGAGATTGAGGACTTTGAATATATCGTGACTTCCTCCAATCTTGAAGCGCTTATTTTGGAAATGAATCTGATTAAAAAATACGATCCGAAATACAATGTCATGCTGAAAGATGATAAAACCTATCCCTTTATTAAAATCACCCATGAACGCCATCCGCGGCTTATTGTCACCCGCAATGTCAAAAAAGACAAAGGGCGCTATTTCGGCCCGTACCCGAATGTACAGGCGGCGCGGGAAACGAAAAAACTGCTGGACCGCCTTTATCCGCTCAGGAAGTGCTCAAATCTTCCGGACCGCGTCTGTCTCTATTACCATCTCGGACAATGCCTCGCTCCATGTGTAAAGGATATTTCTGAGGAGACAAACCGCGAGCTTGTGGAAGACATCACCCGCTTTTTAAAGGGAGGGCATAACGAGGTCAAAAAAGAGCTTGAAGAGAAAATGGCAGAGGCGGCGGAAAAGCTTGAATTTGAACGGGCTAAAGAATTCCGCGATCAGCTTGCTTACATCGAATCGACGATGGAAAAGCAGAAAATGACCATGAATGACCTTCTGGACCGCGATGTGTTCGCTTATGCGTACGATAAAGGCTGGATGTGCGTTCAAGTCTTTTTCATACGCCAAGGAAAGCTGATCGAACGCGATGTCAGCATGTTTCCGATGTACCAGGAAGCGGATGAAGAATTTCTGACCTTCATCGGCCAGTTCTATTCGAAAAACAATCACTTTCTGCCCAAGGAAATTCTGGTGCCTGACAGCGTTGACAGGGACATGATCAGCGAGCTTTTGGAAACCGCCGTGCATCAGCCGAAAAAAGGCCCGAAAAAAGAACTGCTTCTGCTTGCGCACAAAAACGCGAAAATCGCCCTGAGGGAAAAGTTCTCATTAATCGAGCGGGATGAGGAACGGTCAATCGGTGCAGCCGAACGGCTCGGCGAAGCATTGAACATTTACACGCCGCACCGGATTGAAGCGTTTGACAACTCCAATATTCAAGGCACAAACCCTGTATCGGCCATGATTGTCTTTATTGACGGAAAACCGAATAAAAAGGAATACCGCAAATATAAAATCAAAACCGTAACAGGGCCTGACGATTACGGATCAATGAGAGAAGTCGTCAGAAGAAGATATTCGAGGGTGCTCCGCGAAAATCTCCCGCTGCCGGATTTAATCATCATTGACGGCGGAAAAGGGCAGATTAACGCGGCGCGCGACGTGCTTGAGAATGAGCTCGGCCTTGATGTCCCGGTAGCGGGATTGGCGAAAGATGACAAACACCGAACATCCAACCTTCTGATCGGCGACCCGCTTGAACCGGTATTTCTGGAGCGGAACAGCCAGGAATTTTACCTGCTTCAGCGCATTCAGGATGAAGTTCACCGTTTTGCGATCAGCTTTCACAGACAGATCCGGGGAAAAAGCGCCTTTCAATCCGTATTGGATGATATCCCGGGGATCGGCGAAAAACGCAAAAAAATGCTCTTAAAGCATTTCGGTTCTGTCAAAAAGATGAAGGAAGCAAGTCTTGACGATATCAAAAAAGCCGGTGTGCCGGCTGCGGCCGCTCAGCTGCTGTTTGAAAAATTGAAAAAATAGTATTGTGCTTTTCTGAAAAGTCTGCTAGAATGTGAACTAATTTCATAAGATCGTGTTATATGGTGAAGATAGAGGTGCGAACTTCAATAGTATGCCTTTGGAGAATGATGGATTCTGCGAAAAAGGCTGAAAGGGGAGTTCGCCGAAGTGAAACACATCCCATCGGTGTGCTTTGCTGGCTTTGCATTAAATAAATGTAAAGCTGTCAAGAATTCATTTTCTTGGAGGGCTATCTCGTTGTTCATAATCAATCGTAATGATATGAAAAAGCAATGAGAGCTATTCCTCTCATTGCTTTTTTTATTGTGGACACAACGCTCTTTTCTCCTCACCCGCACGAACCAAAATGTAAAGGGTGGTCTAGTATGGGTCTTATCGTACAAAAATTCGGAGGCACTTCCGTCGGCTCTGCCGAAAAAATTCAAAATGCCGCAAATCGCGCCATTGCTGAAAAGAAAAAAGGACATGACGTCGTAGTCGTCGTTTCGGCAATGGGAAAATCAACCGACGCGCTCGTTAATCTGGCGGCGGAAATGACATCTGAGCCAAGCAGACGCGAGATGGATATGCTTCTGTCTACGGGAGAGCAGGTCACGATTTCGCTTTTGGCCATGGCGCTTCAAGAAAAAGGATATGACGCCGTCTCTTATACGGGCTGGCAGGCGGGTGTCCGCACGGAGGCTGTCCACGGCAATGCGAGAATTACGGATATTGATATCACCGCAATTCAGGCGCAGCTTGCAGAAGGCAGGATTACAGTTGTCGCCGGTTTCCAGGGAGTAACCGAAGACGGCGGCATCACGACGCTCGGACGGGGCGGTTCCGATACGACGGCGGTCGCTCTTGCCGCAGCTTTAAAAGCGGATAAATGCGACATTTACACGGATGTTCCGGGCGTGTTTACGACAGATCCGCGGTACGTCCGGTCAGCGAGAAAACTGGCGGGAATTTCTTACGATGAAATGCTGGAGCTTGCAAATCTCGGAGCGGGTGTTCTGCACCCGCGGGCGGTTGAGTTTGCGAAAAACTACCAAGTGCCTTTGGAAGTGCGGTCAAGCACGGAACATGAAGCTGGAACATTAATTGAGGAGGAATCATCAATGGAGCAGAATTTAATCGTCAGAGGAATTGCATTTGAAGACCAGATTACAAGGGTGTCCGTCACGGGCCTGACAAGCGGGCTGACAACACTTTCAACGATCTTCACCGCGCTGGCGAAACGAAACATCAACGTTGACATCATTATTCAGACACAAGCGGACAATGGGGAAGCAGACATTTCTTTCTCAGTGAAAACGGAAGATTCCGCGCAAACGGTCGCTGTGCTTGAAGAATATAAAAACGCGCTTGACTATGAAAAAATTGAAACTGAAAGAAAGCTGGCGAAAGTATCCATTGTCGGATCAGGCATGGTCTCTAATCCCGGCGTCGCCGCGGACATGTTTGCCGTACTGGCGGAAAAAAATGTACAAGTCAAAATGGTCAGCACATCTGAAATAAAAGTATCAGCGGTTGTCAGTGACAATGATATGGTGAAAGCAGTCGAAGCGCTTCATGATGCGTTTGAGCTTTCTAAACAGCCGTCTGCCGTATAAACGGGCAGGCAAAAAGGCGGGACTTTTAAGTCACCGCCTTTTTTCAATTATACAGGGTCCTTCATATCCCATTTCACGGTCAGGACGACTTTATCCGCTCTCTTTTTGACCTGTTCATAAGATTCTGCAATCTGATCGTTCATCAATTGAATCTGTTCGGCTATAAAACCGGCTTCAAGCTGAAAACACGGCTCTTTCTGGTGTTTGAGCCTGCTGGAAACGAGCGGTCCTTCCAGTTCAAATTCCAGCTCTTGCTTTTTTGATCCTGTATTTGTCAAAGTTCCCCAGCCGGCTTTTTCAAAAAAGGCGGGGATTTCTTCCCATGATTGAAGAGGAAATTTGCGGGCGAGGCGTTTCCCCGCCCAATACATCATGGATGAATGCTCCGGGCCGAGGATATCCGGAAGCACGATTTCCCGGATTAATTCGTAGCCGTATGCGCTGACGCCGAGTTCAGTTAAAGGTTCTAAAGCTGCTTCATAATTATTCTTCATATTATGTATTCCCCTCTCTCCTTCGTTTATTATAGCTTAAACAGGGGGGAGGATTACAGGATGATCCTATAAAACACGTGAAAAAAAGTGAAAAAGGTATTGCAGGAAAATAAAATTTTCACGTCAAATAATCAATTCCGAAAATTATAATTTATGTACACGTTTTCTTGACGCCCTTTTGAGGGAGGAGTAAAATGAAATTGTCAATAAATTTTAATAAAGTGCTTACAATTGAAACGAAGTGGGGGCAGAGATTTTAGCACATTTCGCACTTAAATCAAACAGGGGGTAAAGTAATGTCTGGGAACAGAGAGTTTTATTTTCGAAGATTGCATTCCTTGCTCGGTGTGATTCCGGTCGGCATCTTTTTGATCCAGCATTTAGTCGTCAACCAATTTGCCGCAAGGGGAGCGGATGCGTTTAACAAGGCGGCCGGCTTTATGGACAGTCTGCCGTTCAGGTATGCGTTAGAAATTTTTATTATTTTCTTACCTTTAATTTATCATGCGGTTTACGGTGTGTACATAGCATTTACTGCGAAAAACAACGCTGGCCACTACAGCTATTTCAGAAACTGGATGTTTGTGCTTCAGCGTGTCACCGGTATTCTCACCCTTATTTTCGTCAGCTGGCATGTGTGGCAGACGCGGATTGCCGCACAGATGGGCGCTGAAGTCAACTTCGATATGATGGCGAATATTCTGAGCTCGCCGTTTATGCTCGGATTTTACATTGTAGGCGTTTTATCAGTTATTTTTCACTTTTCAAACGGCTTATGGTCTTTTGCGGTCACATGGGGGATCACGGTCACGCCGCGTTCTCAAAGAATTTCGACTTACGTTACGCTGATTATATTTTTAGCGCTTTCATACGTGGGTCTAAAAGCGATTTTTGCGTTTGTGTAAGAGAACTAGATTACTAGAGGGAGAGGGGCTATCATGAGTCAATCAAGCATTATCGTAGTCGGCGGGGGTCTTGCCGGCCTCATGGCGACAATTAAAGCAGCGGAATCAGGTACGGCCGTTAAATTGTTTTCCATCGTTCCGGTCAAACGCTCTCACTCGGTCTGCGCGCAGGGCGGGATAAACGGAGCTGTCAACACAAAAGGGGAAGGAGACTCTCCGTTTGAGCATTTTGATGACACGGTTTACGGAGGCGACTTTTTAGCAAACCAGCCGCCTGTAAAAGCGATGTGTGAAGCGGCGCCGTCCATTATCCACTTATTGGACCGCATGGGGGTTATGTTTAACAGAACGCCGGAAGGGCTCTTGGACTTCCGCCGTTTCGGGGGTACACAGCATCACAGAACAGCATACGCGGGAGCGACGACGGGTCAGCAGCTTCTTTACGCACTGGACGAGCAGGTGCGCAGATATGAAGTGGCGGGTCTCGTCACAAAATACGAAGGCTGGGAATTCCTCGGCGCCGTTCTTGACGATGAGCACACGTGCCGCGGTATCGTAGCCCAAAATCTGACCAATATGCAAATCGAGTCATTCCGTTCTGACGCTGTTATTATGGCGACGGGAGGACCCGGAATTGTATTCGGCAAATCAACAAACAGCATGATCAACACGGGATCTGCCGCATCAATCGTTTATCAGCAGGGCGCTTACTACGCTAACGGAGAATTTATTCAAATTCACCCGACTGCCATTCCCGGAGACGATAAACTCCGTCTGATGAGTGAATCGGCGCGCGGCGAGGGCGGAAGAGTCTGGACGTATAAAGACGGAAAACCTTGGTACTTCCTTGAGGAAAAATATCCGGCTTACGGAAACCTTGTGCCGCGGGATATTGCGACACGCGAAATCTTTGACGTGTGCGTGAACCAGAAGCTCGGCATCAATGGAGAAAACATGGTGTATCTCGATCTTTCGCACAAAGATCCGAAAGAGCTTGACGTTAAGCTCGGCGGCATTATCGAAATCTATGAAAAATTCATGGGAGATGACCCGCGCAAGCTTCCGATGAAAATTTTCCCTGCCGTTCACTATTCAATGGGCGGCCTGTGGGTCGATTATGATCAGATGACAAGCATCCGCGGACTGTTCGCGGCGGGTGAATGTGATTATTCAATGCACGGAGGAAACCGTTTAGGGGCAAACTCTCTGCTTTCCGCCATTTACGGAGGAATGGTTGCCGGTCCGAATGCGGTGAAATATGTTTCCGGACTTGAAACATCAGCTGAAGATCTGTCTTCTTCATTATTTGATTCCTACGTGAAAAAAGAAGAAGAAAAATGGGCAGACATCATGAAGATGGACGGCGATGAAAATGCCTACGTGCTTCACCGTGAACTCGGAGAATGGATGACGGCCAACGTAACGGTGGTCCGCCACAATGACAAGCTTTTGAAAACGGATGATAAAATCCAAGAGCTGATGGAACGCTTTAAGAAAATCAATATTAATGATACGACAAAATGGAGCAACCAAGGGGCGATGTTCACCCGCCAGTTCTCCAATATGCTTCAGCTTGCCAGAGTCATCACGCTCGGCGCATATAACCGAAATGAAAGCCGGGGAGCGCACTATAAACCGGATTTCCCTGAAAGAAATGACGATGAGTGGCTCAAAACGACAATGGCTAAACATGCCGGTCCGTTTGAAGCTCCGGAATTTGAATATCAGGATGTCGATGTATCACTGATTGCGCCCCGTAAACGCGACTACTCGAAGAAGAAGGTGGCGAAATAATCATGAGTGAGAAAAAGATACGGTTTATCATTACACGTCAGGATACGCCTGAAAGCGCGCCATACGATGAAGAATTTGAAATCAATTACCGCCCGAATCTGAACGTAATTTCCGCCTTGATGGAAATCCGCAGAAATCCCGTGAATGCAAAAGGGGAGAAAACTACTCCGGTCGCATGGGACATGAACTGTCTCGAGGAAGTATGCGGCGCCTGCTCCATGGTCATCAACGGCAGACCGCGCCAGTCATGCACGGCGCTGATTGATAAGCTGGAACAGCCGATCCGTCTGAAGCCGATGAAAACATTCCCGGTTGTCCGTGACCTTCAGGTTGACCGCAGCAGAATGTTTGATTCACTGAAAAAAGTGAAAGCATGGGTGCCGATAGACGGGACTTACGACTTGGGACCGGGACCGAGAATGCCGGAAAAACGCCGCCAGTGGGCATATGAGTTGTCTAAATGCATGACCTGCGGCGTCTGCCTTGAAGCCTGCCCTAATGTCAACAGCAAATCGAAGTTCATGGGGCCTGCCCCGATGTCGCAAGTGCGTCTATTTAACGCCCATCCGACGGGCGCGATGAACAAGTCAGAACGTTTAGAAGCTTTAATGACAGACGGCGGTCTCGGAGATTGCGGGAATTCACAAAACTGTGTTCAATCCTGCCCGAAAGGCATTCCGCTCACGACTTCAATCGCTGCTTTGAACAGAGATACCAACTTACAAGCATTCCGCAATTTCTTCGGAAGCGACAGAGTATAAGATATAGAAAAAGAGCCTCTTCCGCACGGGAGAGGTTTTTTTATAAGGAGCTGAAGGTGATGAAACAACCGCAATACATTGACATCCCGTTTGAAGAATGGAGACAGTCGTTTTCTTTCTTTACTGAAGTATCGGTTCGCTTTTCAGAAACGGATATGTTCGGCCATATGAATAATGTAACCCCTTTCATCTATTTTGAAGAAGCCCGGATCGCCTACTTTAAGCAGCGCGGCATGGAAGCGCAAAATGCGGAGACGATGACAGTCGTCGCAAGCCAGCAGTGTGACTATATGCGTCAGGTGATGCCGTATGAAAATCTGCGGATTTATGTCAAAGCAAGCTCTGTCGGAAATGCGTCCGTCACCCTTCATTACCTTGGAGAAAACGAGTCAGGCCTGCCGTGCTTTACCGGTTCCGTCGTTATGGTACAAGTATCAAAGACAAGCGGCAAAGCGGTCAGCTGGACGGAGCGGGAGAAAGGCATTCTGCTCGCCTGAACGGATAACTATTTCTTTAAGTGACGTCACCTCCGAAGCGGCTTTTACATATGATATCTTGACTATATAAACCCATTCGTTTCAGATTCGCTCTCACCTTAGCAAGGAGGGTTACAATACTTGAAGGAGAAAGATTTTCAATCAAAGCCGCTGCTGACCAAAAGAGAAAGAGAAGTATTCGAATTGCTCGTTCAAGACAAGACAACAAAAGAAATTGCAAGCGAGCTATTTATCAGTGAAAAAACTGTACGGAATCACATTTCAAATGCCATGCAGAAGTTAGGTGTGAAAGGGCGTTCGCAAGCTGTTGTCGAGCTTCTTAGAATGGGTGAGCTAGAGCTCTGATTCTTGCCGGTTTTCCTTCTTTACGAGAAGGAGCCGGTTATTTGTGTTGGCGCCCGGGGTGATAGGCATGCGCTGAAAATCCCGGCTTTTCCTTTTTCTCCGTCAGTCTTGCATTTTCTTAAAAAAAGAAGGAAAATAGACACGGAGCGTGAATAGCCCAGAAAGATCCTTGAGTGAGGGATGGACAAATGACATCAAAATCTGTAGAGCATGTTGCGGATATCGAAAAATCACTCCGCCATATCGCTGCGATCATTAAACAAAAAGGACGAGAAATCCTTAACCAATATGCAATTACACCGCCGCAATTCGTAGGCCTTCAATGGCTTTATGAATTGGGGGATATGACAATAGGCGAATTATCAGGCAAAATGTATTTGGCTTGCAGCACGACGACGGATCTGATAGACCGCATGGAAAAAAATAAGCTTGTCGAACGGGTGAAAGACCCTGCTGACAGACGGGTCGTCAGAATTCATCTTCTCGCTGAAGGAGAGCGCATTATTCAGGAAGTGATTTTAAAAAGGCAGGCATATTTGCGGGATATGTTTGAGACATTTTCCGAAGAAGAAACAGCCGTCTTCGAAAAATCATTATTGAAACTGCAGCATGAAATGAAAAGAAAATGAGGCGATTTTGTTGGAACAGCCGATAGGAGTCATTGATTCCGGGGTTGGCGGGTTAACCGTTGCTAAGGAAATCATGAGACAGCTACCGAAGGAAAATATCATCTACGTGGGAGATACAAAACGCTGCCCGTACGGCCCGCGTCCTGAAGAAGAAGTTCTTCAATACACATGGGAAATGACCGATTACCTGCTGGAAAACCACCATATCAAAATGCTCGTGATCGCTTGTAATACGGCCACGGCCATTGCCTTGGAGGATATTCAGCGTAAAACGGATATTCCGGTTGTCGGCGTCATTCAGCCGGGTGCGAGAACGGCGATAAAGGTGACGAAAAACCAGCATATCGGCGTCATCGGCACGATAAATACCATTAAAAGCAGAGCGTATGAGCAGGCGCTGCTCGGATTAAATGCAGACCTTCAAGTCGAGAACACGGCTTGTCCGCTGCTGGTGCCGTTTGTGGAAAGCGGACGGTTTCTGCAGGAATCGGCGGAGGAAGCTGTCGAAGCATCACTTGAGCCTTTAAAAGGTACAGCAATTGATACCCTGATTCTAGGATGCACGCATTATCCGATTTTGAAAGAACCGATTCAGGACTATATGGGAGATCATGTGAAAATCATTTCCTCCGGTGACGAGACAGCGAGAGAAGTGAGTACCATCTTGTCTTATAAAGGTTTGTTAAACCAATCGAATCATGCACCGGAGTATCAGTTTCTTACAACGGGAGAACGGAACGGCTTCGCAAAAATTGCCGAAGACTGGTTCGGCCATGAAATCGGCCATGTCGAGAGCATCTCCCTTCAAGAGCCGATCAGAAAATAAATCAAAAAACCCGCTGTTTACGGCGGGTTTTTTTGCGCATCCCGGTCTATTTCCCGGACAGGGCTCGTATACATCATAGTACAAACAGCCTTAGGAGGGAAAAGTATGCTGAAAAAAGGACCTGCAGTCATTGCTGCAACATGTCTTACTTCGGCTTTTGTATTATCAGGATGCGGTTTGTTTCAATCCGATAAAACAGCCGGGGAAATTGACCCGCCTCAAGACATTTCATATGTAAAGGGTGAAGCGGGGATACAGGCAAAATCAAAGCAATCAGAAAAAAACGGCACGTCTAAAGCCGACCAGCCGGCCAATACAGTCATGAGAGAGCTGTATCTGATTGATAAAAACGGCTATGTCGCAGCACAGACACTGCCTCTTCCGAACAGTGAGGGAACCGCAAAGCAGGCCCTTGAGTATTTGGTTCAGGGGGGGCCTGTCTCAGAAATCCTGCCGAACGGATTCAGAGCGGTGCTTCCTGTTGATACGACGGTAAATGTTGACATTAAAAAAGATGGTACCGCCGTCGCTGATTTTTCGAAGGAATTTAAAAACTATAAAAAAGAAGACGAACAAAAAATCCTGCAATCGATTACATGGACGCTTACCCAATTCAGCTCCATAGATAAAGTCAAAATCAGAATGAACGGGCATGAACTGAAAGAAATGCCTGTAGGC
This sequence comes from Bacillus siamensis, assembly GCF_051628075.1. Lineage (NCBI taxonomy): Bacteria > Bacillati > Bacillota > Bacilli > Caryophanales > Bacillaceae > Bacillus > Bacillus siamensis. The sequence continues at coordinate 2,656,766 of NZ_CP155579.1, read as the reverse complement.
GGCACGCCGATTACGGGCGACTTAAGCAGAAAAGACGGAATTAATATTGAAACCGCCGGAGTGAATGATCTGACAGACACCCATCCGCTGACTGTATACTATCTGGCGGAAACAGAGACGAGCGAATATTACGTGCCTGTCACAAAGCGGATTGACAATTCGGAAACAAATGACATCACCGCTGCCGTTGAACAGCTCGCCGACGGGCCGGGCAAAGCAAGCGGGCTTTTGACGGACTTTAATAACGATGTTAAGCTGCTCAGCAAGCCGGAAGTAAAAGACGGCCGGGTTACACTTGACTTTAACAGCTCTATTTACGGAAGCGCCGATGAAAAAACAAAAATGGTCTCATCGGGCGTACTGGACAGCATCGTTCTCACATTAACAGAACAGCCGTCGATAAAAAGTGTTTCTATAAAAGTAAACGGAAAATCAGAACTGGTGAATGAAAAGGGTGAATCCCTTTCAAAACCCGTTTCGAGACCGTCACAAGTGAATACGGGTAGTTTTTAATTTGTGATTTTTGATATACTAGTAAAAAAGAGGTTAGCGTTCCGGGCTGCCTCTTTCTTTATTCACAATCCGGAACAAAAGGTTTATGTACATATAATCGGAGGTAAAATATGAGACACGACGGAAGACAGCACGATGAGCTGCGCCCTATCACATTTGATTTGGATTTTATCACTCACCCGGAGGGCTCTGTTTTAATTACAGCGGGAAATACAAAGGTTATCTGTAATGCATCTGTGGAAGACCGGGTGCCGCCATTTTTGCGCGGCGGAGGAAAAGGCTGGATCACAGCGGAATACAGCATGCTTCCCCGCGCCACGAATCAAAGAACGATAAGAGAATCTTCAAAAGGAAAGGTCTCCGGCAGAACGATGGAAATCCAGCGTCTGATCGGGCGTGCGCTTCGGGCCGTCGTTGATTTGGAAAAGCTCGGCGAACGGACGATCTGGATCGACTGTGACGTCATTCAGGCTGACGGCGGAACAAGAACGGCTTCCATTACCGGCGCCTTCTTGGCAATGGCCATTGCGGCCGGAAAACTCGTAAAAAGCGGCGTTATCAAAACTTCTCCCGTGACAGATTATCTTGCGGCCATTTCTGTCGGGATGGATAAAGAAGAAGGTCTGCTTTTGGATCTGAATTATGAAGAGGATTCAACGGCTGAAGTCGACATGAATATCATCATGACGGGAAGCGGACGTTTTGTAGAGCTTCAAGGGACGGGCGAAGAAGCCACATTCTCCCGTGAAGATTTAAACGGACTGTTAAGCCTTGCCGAAAAAGGAATCCAGACGCTTATTCAAAAGCAAAAAGAAGTGCTGGGAGAAACATTGCCTGAACTGAAATAAAGAAAGAGAGGCCTGATCAGCGTGAAAGAAGCTATTATTGCGACACACAATCCGGGAAAAGTAAAAGAATTTAAGGAAATACTCGAACCGAAAGGCTACAGCGTCTCTTCTTTGGCGGAAATCGGATTTACGGAAGAAATTGAGGAAACCGGACACACCTTTGAAGAAAACGCCATCTTAAAAGCGGAAGCCGTGGCAAAAGCCGTCAACAAAATGGTCATTGCAGACGACTCCGGTTTATCAGTGGACAACCTTGGAGGCAGACCGGGCGTTTATTCAGCCCGTTATGCCGGCGAAGCAAAAGATGATAAGGCGAATATGGACAAGGTGCTGTCAGAATTAAAAGGCATCGAAAAAGAGCAGCGTACGGCCCGTTTCCGCTGCGCCCTTGCCGTCAGCATGCCGGGGCAGGAAACAAAAACGGTTGAAGGTCATGTTGAAGGATATATAGCAGAAGAACCCGAAGGAGATAACGGGTTCGGCTATGATCCCATTTTTATTGTAAAGGATAAAGATAAAACAATGGCTCAGCTGACAAGCGCTGAGAAAAACAAAATCAGCCACAGGGCGGAAGCGCTCAAGAAACTGTCAAAGCTGCTTGACGCGTAAGGGGGAGCGTAATGCAATGAAAGTGCTGATAATAAGTGACAGTCACGGCCTCGAAGACGAATTGGAGACGATCTCGAAGCGGCACGAAGCCGAAGCGGATCTGATGATTCATTGCGGTGATTCAGAGCTTGATGCCGCACACCCGGCGCTTGTGCCGTATCACACGGTGAAAGGCAATTGCGACTTTGGCGGCGGGTTTCAGGAGGAGCTCCTGCTGGACGCCGGTTCAAAGAAAATCCTGGCCGCACACGGACATCTTCACGGCATTAAACAGTCACTTTTAACTGTTTTTTACCGGGCGGAAGAGCTTGGAGCGGATATCGTCTGCTTCGGCCACTCGCATATTGCCGGGAGTGAAGTGCTTCGGGGCAAGCTTTTGATTAACCCTGGCAGCATCCGCCTTCCGAGAGTCCGCAATGTGAAAAGCTATGCCATTCTTACTCTTACAGAAAGTGAAGGCACTGTGACGTTTTACGACGAAACGGGTCAGGAATTGAAGGACTTGGGGAATACAATCAGCTTTTAACATTCGATGGGGAAGATTTCTTTCTTCCCCATCAAAAGTTTCTAAAAAAATATTGACTTATGACATGAACCTGTATATAATAAATCTTGTCGCTGATACATAAAGCAAAACCTGTCCCAGTAGCTCAGCTGGATAGAGCAACGGCCTTCTAAGCCGTCGGTCGGGAGTTCGAATCTCTCCTGGGACGTACAGAAAAAGAGCTGGTGACATCAGAGTGAAAACTGATGACGCTGGCCTTTTTTATCTGATGACCATATTGTCAATTCGCTGACATCATGGTAAAATGATCAGCAGAACGATTTGATTTTCATGTCCCAGTAGCTCAGCCGGATAGAGCAACGGCCTTCTAAGCCGTCGGTCGGGAGTTCGAATCTCTCCTGGGACGTATAATAAAAAACCTCAAGCCCTGACAATGGGTTTGAGGTTTTTTTTGTATTTGTTTTTTATTTTATGAAATAAAAGTCCTGTATTTAATGAAAATTGTAAAGGAATTTTAATATAAATGAAACTTAATGAAATATTTACCGTAAGAAATATATGTATAAAGATACTTAAGGCGCCTTTGAGTGATAAAATATCTAATTTCTATTATTTATTTTGTTAATATTTGATAGAAAGACAGCGGGAGGAATTAGCTTTTGAAGTACGCATTTGCATATAAAAATGACAAGATAGAAACGATCTTTTGCGGAAAAGACGAGCTGTTTGAGGAACTGAAACAATTTTTAATGGTTCAATGCGGTTTAATCATTGTTGAGGTTTCAAAGGCTGATTACGATACGGAGCAGGAAATAAATCAATGGAATGACCGTTATACACTGTAAGTAAGAAAAAACCGGCCGTGGGAGACCGGTTTTTATATCATCTGAATCCGCTCGGAGCGCTGAAGCCCCCGGCATGGCCGCTGAAACCGCCCCCGAGCGCGCCGGGATGGGACCCTGCGCCGAGGCTTCCGCCGACATCACTGAAGGTTTGACCGTAGTACCCGCTTGTATAAGGGTATGGGACGAATTGCTGCCCGGCGAATGACAGCGAGCTTTGCGGGGTCTGCTGTCCGTATCCGGTTGACGGAAATCCCTGCTGAAAAGAAGGGCCGCCCTGAAACGGAGCTGTATGCATCGGTGCCGGAGGATAATAAGACTGCGGCGGCAGAACAGGTAAAGGCGGAAATCCGGGAGGCAGGCCTTGCATGCCTGATAACATCTTATTCATGACATCACTCATTTCTTCACGAGATAAGAACAGTGTATGCGTATGTCTGTATAAAGAGCCTGTTCAATCTGAACGGAATATCTGACAAGCAGACCGGAAAGAACATGAAAAATTGTGTAATAAAATGTGACATAATCGTATAAGAACGGAAAAATTTCATGTAATCTTGAGAGATTAACAAAAAAATGATAAAAACTTTTAACATTTACAGATCCCTTTGTACCAGTAATGAAAGCGTATACAAAATAGATTGATTAATCTAAATTGTCTAATAATTATAAAAATGCTGTTGACACTGTCTGCAAACGGGCGTAATATGAGTTCAAACAAAAATAAATAAATGATTCACACTAAAAAGAAAAATCATAAAACACTGAAAAACAAACAAATGAGGGTTCTTTTTTTAAATAAAAGAGCCGCTATAATAAAAAGCGCAGAAGAGGATAAGTAGCTTTGCAGAAGTTTTTTACAGAGAGCCGGTAACGCTGAGAGCCGGCAAAAACAAAGCAAAGTGAACTCGCCTCAGAGTGCCGGTCTGAAATGTGAAGAGTAGGACTCGGCCGAGTGAACGCAACGTTTACTCGTTATCAAAACGGATAGTAATTATCCATGAGACGGTCTTCATATGACCGTAAACAAGGGTGGTACCGCGGAGAGCAAAGCCTTTTCGCCCCTTTTGGCTATCGCATGAAATGCTTGGCTGAATGTGGGTGGGAAGGCTTTTTTATTTGCGTCAGCCGGCGCTGCGTTTTATGAATTTGATTTTAGAAGGGAACATTGAAAAGGAGGAACTGAAAATGGGCACAAATGTACAGGCGGATACTACGTCTGCCGATTGTACAAAGACAATGAACGGGGCTCTGATGCTGATTGAATCATTAAAGAAAGAAAAAGTCGAAATGATCTTCGGATATCCGGGGGGAGCCGTTCTTCCGATTTACGATAAGCTGTATCAATCAGGATTGGTTCACATCCTGCCCCGGCACGAGCAAGGCGCGATTCATGCGGCCGAAGGGTATGCGAGAGTCTCAGGGAAGCCGGGGGTTGTCATCGCTACTTCAGGACCCGGAGCGACAAACTTAGTGACCGGTCTTGCGGACGCGATGATTGATTCACTGCCGCTCGTAGTGTTTACCGGCCAGGTGGCCACTTCAGTCATCGGCAGCGACGCTTTCCAGGAAGCCGACATTTTAGGAATTACGATGCCGATTACGAAACACAGCTATCAGGTCCGCCGTCCGGAAGATCTTCCCCGTGTGATCAAAGAGGCTTTCCATATCGCCACGACGGGAAGACCGGGTCCGGTATTAATTGATATTCCGAAGGATGTCGCAGCATTTGAAGGGGAATTCAGATATGATCATGAGATCAATCTTCCAGGTTATCAGCCGGTAAAAGAGCCTAACTATCTGCAGATCCGAAAGCTCGTAGAAGCTGTCAGCAGTGCGAAAAAGCCGGTTATTTTAGCCGGAGCGGGTGTTTTGCACGGTAAAGCTTCAGAAGATTTAAAAAATTATGCCGAACAGCAGCAAATACCGGTAGCCCACACGCTTCTCGGTCTGGGCGGTTTCCCGGCAGACCATCCTCTCTTTCTGGGGATGGCGGGAATGCACGGCACATACACAGCGAATATGGCGCTTTATCACTGTGACTTGCTGATCAGCATCGGAGCTCGGTTCGATGATCGTGTGACAGGAAATCTGAAGCATTTTGCAAAATCGGCCAAAGTGGCGCACATCGATATTGATCCGGCTGAAATCGGAAAAATTATCGAAACGCAGATCCCGGTGGTCGGCGACAGTAAAATCGTCCTTCAGGAACTATTGAAGCAAAACGGAAAACAGGGACAGTCAGATGAATGGAAACAGCAGCTTTCCGAATGGAAAGAAGAATATCCGCTCTGGTATACAGACGACAGTGAAGAGGGCTTAAAACCCCAAAAGCTGATTGAGTATATTCACCAATTCACAAACGGAGAGGCGATTGTGGCGACGGATGTCGGCCAGCACCAGATGTGGGCGGCTCAGTTCTATCCTTTCCGAAAGGCTGATAAGTGGGTGACCTCGGGAGGGCTCGGCACAATGGGCTTCGGCCTTCCGGCGGCTATCGGAGCGCAGCTGGCTGATCGTAACGCCACGGTCGTTGCCATCCTCGGAGACGGCGGTTTTCAGATGACCCTGCAGGAGTTAGATGTCATCCGGCAGCTGAATCTTCCGGTCAAAGTGATTATTTTGAACAATGAATGCCTGGGCATGGTCAGACAGTGGCAGGAAATCTTCTATGAAGAACGCTACTCTGAATCCAAATTCTCAGCGCAGCCTGACTTTGTCAAATTGTCAGAAGCCTACGGCATTAAAGGCATCCGGATTACATCAGAAGAAGAGGCGGAAAAAGAACTGCAAAAGGCGCTTTCATCAAAAGAGCCGGCCGTTATTGACGTCCGGGTCGCCAAAAGCGAAAAAGTATTCCCGATGATTGCGCCGGGTAAAGGACTTCATGAAATGGTGGGGGTGAAACCTTGAAACGCATTATCACATTAACGGTGGTCAACCGCTCGGGGGTATTAAACCGGATCACCGGCCTGTTTACAAAAAGACACTATAATATCGAAAGCATCACTGTAGGCCACACGGAAACAAGCGGTGTTTCAAGGATTACATTTGTCGTCCATGTGGAAGGCGAAAACGACGTTGAGCAGCTGACAAAGCAGCTTAACAAACAAATTGACGTCCTGAAAGTGACGGATATTACAAACCAATCAATCGTACAGCGTGAGCTTGCACTGATTAAAGTTGTTTCTGCACCGCCGACCAGAACGGAAATCAATGGAATCATTGAGCCGTTCAGAGCTTCCGTCGTTGATGTCTCAAAGGACAGCATCGTCGTTCAGGTCACGGGCGAGTCTGATAAAATCGAAGCTCTTATAGAGCTTCTCAAACCTTACGGCATTAAAGAAATCGCGAGAACAGGCACAACGGCTTTTGCGAGGGGAACCCAGCAAAAGGCGTCATCCAATAAAACAATTTCTATTGTATAACACAAAAAAGGGAGAGATTAAAATGGTAAAAGTATATTATAACGGTGATATCAAAGAGAACGTATTGGCAGGTAAAAAAGTAGCGGTTATCGGTTACGGTTCACAGGGTCACGCACATGCGCTGAACTTAAAAGAAAGCGGAATTGATGTCATTGTCGGCGTCAGACAAGGCAAATCATTTACACAGGCCCAAGAAGACGGTCATCAAGTATTTTCTGTAAGAGAAGCGGCTGCCCAGGCTGACATCATTATGGTTCTTCTTCCGGATGAACAGCAGCAAAAAGTATATGAAGCTGAAATCAAAGATGAATTGACGGCGGGCAAATCATTGGTATTCGCACACGGATTTAACGTCCATTTCCATCAGATCGTGCCTCCTGCTGATGTAGATGTCTTCCTTGTCGCTCCTAAAGGACCGGGACACCTTGTCAGAAGAACATATGAACAAGGCGCAGGCGTACCGGCATTGTTTGCCATCTATCAGGATGTATCAGGCGAAGCGAAAGACACGGCTCTTGCTTACGCAAAAGGAATCGGCGGGGCGCGCGCGGGGGTTCTTGAAACAACATTTAAGGAAGAAACGGAAACGGATCTGTTCGGTGAGCAGGCTGTTCTCTGCGGAGGTTTAACAGCGCTTGTCAAAGCCGGTTTTGAAACGCTGACAGAAGCCGGATACCAGCCTGAACTCGCATACTTCGAGTGTCTGCACGAACTGAAATTAATCGTAGACTTAATGTATGAAGAAGGCTTGGCGGGCATGAGATACTCTATCTCCGATACGGCTCAATGGGGAGATTTTGTATCAGGACCGCGCGTAGTCGATGCGAAGGTAAAAGAATCTATGAAACAAGTATTAACGGATATTCAAAACGGTACATTCGCAAAAGAATGGATCGTGGAAAACCAAGTGAACCGTCCTCGCTTCAATGCGATCAATGCAAGTGAAAACGAGCATCAGATTGAAAAGGTCGGCAGACAGCTTCGTGAAATGATGCCGTTTGTCAAACAAGGTAAAAAGAAGGAAGCGGTGGTCTCCGTTGCGCAAAATTAACGTTTTCGACACGACCCTTCGTGACGGTGAACAATCTCCCGGGGTCAACCTTAATGCGCGGGAGAAACTGGCGATAGCCAAGCAGCTTGAAAGACTCGGGGTGGACATTATTGAAGCGGGATTTCCCGCTTCATCCCGAGGTGATTTTTTAGCCGTGCAGGAAATCGCAAGAACGATTAAAAATTGTTCGGTAACAGGGCTTGCCCGTTCTGTCAAAGGTGACATCGACGCAGCCTGGGAAGCGCTGAAAGACGGGGCCAGCCCGCGGATTCACATCTTTATCGCCACCTCAGACATTCATCTGAAGCATAAGCTGAAAATGACGCGGGAAGAGGTTAAGGAAAAAGCGGTTGAAATGGTGAAGTATGCAAAAGAACGCTTCCCGATCGTTCAATGGTCAGCAGAAGACGCATGCCGCACCGAACTTCCGTTTTTAGCTGAAATCGTAGAAGAAGTGATTGATGCCGGCGCGAGCGTCATCAACCTGCCGGACACTGTAGGCTACCTGACGCCGGCGGAATACGGAAACATCTTTAAATATATGAAGGAACACGTTCCGAATATCAGCCGGGTAAAGCTCTCAGCTCATTGCCACGATGATCTCGGAATGGCGGTTGCCAACTCACTTTCGGCAATTGAGAACGGCGCTGATCAAATTGAATGCGCCATTAACGGCATAGGAGAAAGAGCCGGGAACGCCGCGCTTGAAGAAATCGCCGTTGCGCTTCATGTCAGAAATGACGCATATCAAGCTGATTCATCTCTCACTCTTCATGAATTGAAGCGGACGAGTGATCTTGTCAGCAAACTGACGGGCATGGCCGTTCCCCGCAATAAAGCGATCGTCGGAGATAACGCTTTCGCCCATGAGTCGGGTATTCACCAAGACGGTTTCCTGAAAGAAAAATCAACATATGAAATTATTTCACCGGAACTTGTCGGTGTGACAGCGGATGCGCTCGTGCTCGGAAAGCATTCCGGACGCCACGCGTTCAAAGATCGCCTGAATACGCTTGGATTCCAGTTTGATAGTGATGAAATCAATAAATATTTTACGATGTTTAAAGAACTGACCGAAAAGAAAAAAGAAATCACCGATGATGACTTGATTTCTCTTATTTTAGAAGAAAAAGTGACGGACAAAAAAATCGGCTATGAATTTTTGTCTCTGCAAGTGCATTACGGGACGTCTCAGGTGCCCACTGCAACAGTCTCTTTGAAAAATCAGGAAAACGAACAGCTGATGCAAGAGGCGGCAACAGGGGCAGGCAGCATAGAAGCCGTTTATAACACGCTCGGTCGCTGTATTAATAAAGATATTGAACTGATGGATTACCGCATTCAATCCAACCGAAAAGGCGAAGACGCGCTGGCTCAAGTTTACGTCAGAGTGACCGTGAACGGAAAAGAATCATCAGGGCGGGGAATCGCGCAGGATGTTTTGGAAGCTTCTGCAAAAGCATATTTGAATGCTGTGAACCGGCAATTGGTGCTGGATTGCAATATAGACGGATTAAAGAGACAGACTGCGGTCGGCTCGTAATAGAAAGGAGAACGTTTGATTTGAAAAAACGCATTGCTTTGCTTCCCGGTGACGGAATCGGACCGGAAGTGGCGGAATCAGCGGCAGATGTATTGAAAAGCGTTGCCGAACAATTCGGACATGAATTTGAATTTGAAAACGGGCTGATCGGGGGAGCGGCTATTGACGCCCATCAAAATCCCCTTCCTGAGGAGACGGTGGCTCTTTGCGAGAGGTCTGACGCCATCCTGCTCGGTGCAGTCGGCGGACCGAAATGGGACCAAAATCCTCCGGAGCTCAGACCGGAAAAAGGCCTGCTCGGCATCAGAAAAAAACTCGGCCTGTTTGCCAATCTGCGTCCGGTGACCGTATTTGAAAGCCTGTCTGAGGCATCTCCGCTGAAAAAAGAATATATCAGCGGCGTAGACTTTGTAATCGTCAGGGAACTGACGGGCGGCCTCTACTTTGGAGAGCCGAGCAGACAGTATGTCAATGAAGCGGGAGAAAAAGAAGCGGTCGATACCCTCTTTTATAAGAAAGAAGAAATCGAACGCGTTGTCAGAGAAGCCTTTAAAATGGCTGCCGGCAGAAAAGGAAAAGTGACGTCAGTTGATAAGGCGAATGTGCTTTCTTCAAGCAGGCTGTGGCGTGAAACGGCAGATGAAATCGCAAAAGAATTTCCTGATGTGACGCTTGAACATATGCTTGTCGATAATGCTGCGATGCAGCTCATCTATGCTCCGAACCAGTTTGACGTCATCGTAACTGAAAACATGTTCGGCGATATTTTAAGTGATGAAGCCTCCATGCTGACAGGTTCGCTCGGCATGCTGCCGTCAGCCAGTCTATCAAGTTCAGGTCTTCACTTGTTTGAACCGGTGCATGGATCTGCGCCTGACATTGCCGGTAAAGGGATGGCCAATCCGTTTGCGGCGATTTTATCAGCGGCGATGCTTTTGAGAACATCTTTCGGGCTTGAAAACGAAGCGCAGGCGGTAGAAAAGGCGGTCGCAAAGGTGCTTGCAGACGGCAGCCGTACACGTGATATCGCCCGGGACGGCCAATATGCCGGAACGCATGACATTACTGAAAAAGTAAAAGCCGCAATAGCCGGCGCGAATACAAAATCTATAGTATGACGCTTAAAGAAAGCGGTCTTAGTTCATAGGTAGAGGGAGGAAACAAAGATGATGCCTCGAACAATCATCGAAAAGATTTGGGATCGGCATGTTGTAAAAAGCGGTGAAGGAAAACCCGACCTTCTCTATATTGATCTGCACTTAATTCATGAGGTGACGTCTCCTCAGGCGTTTGAAGGATTAAGGCAGAAGGGAAGAAAAGTCAGACGGCCGCAGAATACATTCGCGACGATGGACCACAATATTCCGACCGTCAACCGTTTTGACATTAAAGATGAAGTCGCAAAGCGCCAAGTAACCGCGCTTGAAAGAAATTGCGAGGAGTTCGGCGTCCGTCTTGCGGATCTTCACAGCGCAGACCAGGGGATCGTTCACGTAGTCGGGCCTGAGCTTGGTCTGACACTTCCGGGGAAAACGATCGTTTGCGGAGACAGCCATACATCGACTCACGGCGCATTCGGAGCGCTTGCCTTCGGTATCGGCACAAGTGAGGTGGAACATGTTCTTTCCACTCAGACATTATGGCAGCAGCGGCCGAAAACGCTTGAAATCCGCGTTGACGGAACGCTCCAAAAAGGAGTGACCGCGAAGGATGTCATCTTGTCGGTCATCGGAAAATACGGGGTGAAATTCGGTACCGGATATGTCATTGAATACACCGGGGAAGTATTCAGAAACATGTCTATGGACGAACGCATGACGGTCTGCAATATGTCAATAGAAGCGGGAGCCCGTGCGGGACTGATCGCTCCTGATGAAACGACGATCGAATACTGTAAAAACCGTAAATACGCGCCAAAAGGCGAGGAATTTGAAAAAGCCGCCGCAGAATGGAAAGCGTTAAAAACCGATCCGGGCGCCGTATACGATCATTCCATCGTGTTAGACGGCAGCGAGATTTCTCCAATGGTAACTTGGGGCATCAACCCAGGCATGGTTCTTCCGGTCGATGCCCAAATACCGGCGCCGGAAACCATTGATTCTGAAGACGATAAAAAAGAGGCCATCCGTGCCTACGAATACATGGGGATTGAACCGAATCAAAAAATTGAAGATATTAAAGTCGAGCATGTGTTTATCGGCTCCTGTACAAATTCGCGGATGACCGACCTTCGCCAGGCTGCTGATATGATCAAAGGCCGAAAAGTCGCCGACAGTGTCAGAGCCATTGTGGTGCCGGGCTCTCAAAGCGTGAAACAGCAAGCGGAGGAAGAAGGGCTGCACCGTGTGTTTCTTGAAGCGGGCTTTGAATGGAGAGAATCAGGCTGCAGCATGTGCCTCAGTATGAACAATGATGTCGTGCCTGAAGGGGAGCGATGCGCTTCCACTTCCAACCGCAACTTCGAAGGCAGACAGGGAAAAGGCGCGAGAACACACCTTGTCAGTCCTGCAATGGCGGCAATGGCAGCCATTCACGGGCATTTCGTCGATGTAAGAAAGTTTTATCAAGAAAAAACAGTTGTGTAAGGAGTGTGCGAAAAGATGGAACCTTTAAAAACGCATACCGGAAAAGCGGCCGTCTTAAACCGGATCAATGTTGACACCGACCAGATTATTCCGAAACAGTTTCTGAAAAGAATTGAAAGAACCGGATACGGCAGATTCGCGTTTTTTGATTGGAGATACCTTGAGAACGGTGAGCCTGATCCTGAATTTGAATTAAACCGCAAAGTCTATGAAGGCGCGTCCATATTAATTGCCGGAGAGAATTTCGGCTGCGGATCATCCCGTGAGCATGCTCCTTGGGCGCTGGATGATTACGGATTCAAAATCATCATTGCTCCGTCATTTGCCGATATTTTTCATCAAAACTGTTTTAAAAACGGAATGCTTCCTATCCGTATGCCGTATGATCAATGGAAAAAACTTGCCGGTCAATATGAAAATCAGTCTCTTCACATGACGGTTGATTTGGAAAACCAGCTCATCCATGACAGTGAAGGAAGAGAAATATCATTTGAAGTCGATCCGCACTGGAAGGAAATGCTGATTAACGGCTATGATGAAATTTCATTAACGCTCCTGCTGGAGGACGACATTCAGCAGTTTGAATCGAAAAGAAGTTCTTGGCTTCAAGCCTGAAAAAAGCCGCCCGGGATTTATCCGGCGGCTTTTTTTGCCATGTGCGTTATCCTTTCTTGTGTTTCATGACGCGTGTTGATACACTTGAACAAAATAAGCGCCTGAAAGGAAATAGAGTATGACGCATGACAAGAAAAAAGCTGATATCATTCCTTTCCCCCGTCTGAAAGAACGCTTGGTTGATAAAGGGATGGCCGCCATGAAAGATAAACAGTACCGGGAGGCCCTCGAACTGTTTTCAGAGGCGGTAAGCCACGGCGATACCGAGTCCGACGTACATTTAGGCATGGCGATTTGTTTTCTGGAGCTCGGGGAATTGGAAGAAGCAAAACAAGTTTGCGAGAAAATGCTGAACGAAGGGTACGGCCATTATTTTACCGTGCTGCAGGTGTACATGACCATTTTGATTCAGCTGAAACAATATGAAGAAGTCAAAAGCACAATTGAAGCTGTGCTGGAAGAAAACCAGCTCCCCGCAGAAAGTGCGGAGCAATTCTATCGGCTGCTCGAATTCAGCCGCAAAATGACCGATCCCGATCAGCAGGACGAGGTGTGGGAGGAGGAATATGAAGACGTTCTTGATGCGGAAAAAGTGCTGAACAGCCCCGCTGAACAAATGAACCTGATCCATTCTCTCAAAGACCGCAATATTGCGAAATACACGGGTCTGTTAAAAACGATTCTGCAAGATCCGGGCGCACATCCGCTGATCAAGACGATGATTTTGACGCTGATGGCGGAGCACGATTACAGCAAGCCGGTCCATATTACAAAATTCGGCGATTCAATGACCGCGATACCGAGTGAAACCGTTCAGCCTGATGCGGCGCCGATTTTGCACCGCGTTCTCCGGGTGCTTGATGAAACGCTTGGCAATGAAAACCCTACATTATACGCCGCCGTTGAGGAACTGTGGAGAAGGCATCTGTACGTCCTGCACCCTTTTATGCCGAAGCTTTTGAACGCTGATTTATGGGCTGCGGCGCTTCATAAGGTCGGTTACGAGATGCACGGCATTGACATTGAGCCGGAGGAACTTCATATGATGTACGAGTTTGACAGCCGCGAACTCGAAGAAGCCTGCACGATGATTAAGGATATTGAAGAAATTTCTTATTTGTAAATCACGCCATATAGTTGAAAGCGATAGGCGTTATGTTATAATATAGTGGTTGTATTTATGTATAGCGGTTTAACTGAAATGAGAATTACGGTTGGACAGGCTGCCAGTTCATTACATAATGATTCTGATTCAAAGCGGTTTTTTCTTTGACAAAGCCGCGGATTGCTTTAGAATGGAAGACCGACACAACCTGAATAGATTTTTGGAGGGAAACACATGTCTGTAAAATGGGAAAAACAAGAAGGCAACGAAGGCGTATTAACGGTTGAAGTTGATGCGGAAACGTTCAAAACAGCTCTTGATGATGCATTTAAAAAAGTAGTAAAACAGGTTTCTATTCCTGGATTCCGCAAAGGGAAAGTTCCGCGCGGATTATTCGAACAGCGTTTCGGCGTTGAAGCTCTTTACCAGGATGCTTTAGATATTTTACTTCCTGTAGAATACCCTAAAGCGGTTGAAGAAGCCGGCATTGAGCCTGTAGACCGTCCTGAAATCGATGTTGAAAAAATCGAAAAAGGCGAAAGCTTAATTTTCACTGCAAAAGTGACTGTAAAACCGGAAGTGAAACTTGGCGACTACAAAGGCTTAGGAATCGAAAAAGATGACACTGCCGTTACTGACGAAGACGTACAAAACGAACTTAAAGCGCTTCAGGAGCGTCAGGCTGAGCTTGTCGTGAAAGAAGAAGGCGCTGTTGAAAACGGCGATACAGTCGTTCTTGACTTCGAAGGTTTCGTTGACGGAGAAGCATTTGAAGGCGGAAAAGCTGAGAACTACTCACTTGAAGTAGGATCAGGTTCATTCATCCCGGGCTTCGAAGAGCAGCTGACTGGTCTTGAAGCAGGAGCTGAAAAGGATGTTGAAGTAACATTCCCTGAAGAGTACCACGCTGAAGATCTTGCAGGCAAACCAGCTGTCTTCAAAGTGAAAATTCATGAAATCAAAGCGAAAGAGCTTCCTGAGCTTAACGACGAATTCGCAAAAGACGTTGACGAAGAAGTTGAAACGCTTGCTGAATTAACTGAGAAAACAAAAAAACGCCTTGAAGAAGCAAAAGAAAACGAAGCTGACGCTAAATTGCGTGAAGAGCTTGTGCTGAAAGCATCTGAAAATGCTGAAGCTGATGTTCCTCAAGCGATGATCGACACTGAGCTTGACCGCATGCTGAAAGAATTCGAACAGCGTCTGCAAATGCAAGGCATGAACCTTGAGCTTTACACTCAATTCTCAGGTCAAGATGAAAACGCGTTAAAAGAGCAAATGAAAGAAGATGCCGCAAAACGCGTAAAATCAAACCTGACTCTTGAAGCGATCGCTCAAGCTGAAAACCTTGAAGTGACTGACGAAGAAGTTGAAGCTGAGCTCACTAAAATGGCTGAAGCTTACAACATGCCGGTTGAAAACATCAAGCAGGCAATCGGTTCAACTGACGCGATGAAAGAAGATTTAAAAGTTCGAAAAGCAATTGATTTTCTTGTAGAAAACCGTTAATATGGTTCATAATAATAGACATAATGAAACAGGGCGCGATTATTTCGTGCCTTGTTTTGTACAATTATGATATAACTCTTTTTCTTGGGGCAAGATAGTCATTGCCGGGCTATTTTTTGTCATACATATAGAATGTGCAAGCGCGAAACACATTGTTACCGTCTTACTGGAAAGTATGGTAAAATGCAATACATACTCGATCGTAGCAAGAACCGTTTTCTTTTGCCCTTCAGGTAAAAGAAAAAGTGAGACAAGATTAAGGGGTGAAAGAATGTTTAAATTCAACGAGGAAAAAGGACAATTAAAATGCTCGTTCTGCGGAAAAACGCAAGATCAGGTTCGTAAGCTGGTTGCAGGACCGGGTGTATATATATGCGACGAATGCATTGAGCTCTGTACAGAAATCGTAGAGGAAGAGCTTGGTACAGAAGAAGAAGTCGAATTTAAGGACGTTCCGAAGCCGCATGAAATCCGTGAGATTCTGAATGAATATGTCATCGGACAGGATCAGGCGAAGAAATCACTTGCGGTTGCGGTATACAACCATTACAAACGCATCAACTCCAACAGTAAAGTGGATGATGTCGAGCTTTCTAAAAGTAATATTTCATTAATCGGGCCGACTGGAAGCGGGAAAACACTTCTTGCCCAGACGCTTGCGCGTATTCTGAACGTTCCGTTTGCGATCGCGGACGCTACATCTCTGACTGAAGCCGGATATGTCGGTGAGGACGTAGAAAACATCCTCCTCAAGCTGATTCAGGCTGCAGACTATGATGTGGAAAAAGCAGAAAAAGGCATTATTTATATCGATGAAATCGATAAAGTAGCGCGAAAATCTGAAAACCCGTCCATTACACGCGACGTATCAGGTGAAGGCGTTCAGCAGGCGTTGCTGAAAATTCTTGAAGGAACGGTTGCAAGCGTGCCGCCTCAAGGAGGACGCAAACATCCTCATCAGGAATTCATTCAGATCGATACGACGAACATTCTGTTCATTTGCGGCGGTGCATTTGACGGCATTGAACAAATCATCAAACGCCGTCTCGGACAAAAAGTCATCGGTTTCGGCTCAGATAATAAAGCGGCAGACCTGGAAAAAGAAGAACTGCTTTCTAAAGTTCTTCCGGAAGACTTGCTCCGTTTCGGTCTGATTCCTGAATTCATCGGCCGTCTTCCTGTTATTGCAAGCCTTGAGCAGCTTGATGAAACGGCACTGGTTGAAATTCTGACTAAACCTAAAAACGCACTCGTCAAACAATACAAGAAAATGTTAGAACTTGATGATGTCGAGCTTGAATTTGAAGGCGAGGCATTATCTGAAATTGCGAAAAAAGCGATCGAGCGTAAAACAGGCGCACGCGGCCTGCGTTCTATCATTGAAGGTATCATGCTTGACGTTATGTTTGATCTGCCGTCCCGTGATGATATTGAAAAATGTGTCATTACCGGAGCGACAGTCGCAGACGGTGAAGCGCCTCGTCTTGTATTAAAAGACGGCACAGTTGTCGGCCAAGATAAAACATCAGCATAACATGACAAAACCTCCTGACTCGAATTGATCAGGAGGTTTTTTTTCTTGTCCTGACCCTTCTGAAAATGTTTATTCCGGGCTTTGCTGGGAGATACTAGCGGACAGAGGAATGAATTGGATACATAAATCGTTTTCAGGAGGGACCAGCATGAGTTGGACAGGGATCGCATTATTTGTACAGCTGTTTTTCGGGATAGTCATCGGATTATATTTTTGGAATCTGCTCAAAAACCAGCGTACACAAAAAGTGACGATAGATAAAGAATCAAAAAAAGAAATGGAACAGCTTCGCAAAATGCGCGCCATCAGTTTGTCAGAACCTTTATCAGAAAAGGTGCGGCCGAAAAGCTTTCAGGATATTGTCGGCCAGGAGGATGGGATTAAAGCGTTAAAAGCTGCGCTTTGCGGTCCGAATCCGCAGCACGTGATCATTTACGGGCCTCCCGGAGTCGGTAAAACGGCTGCGGCGCGGCTGGTATTGGAAGAAGCGAAAAAGCATAAACAGTCACCATTTCAAAATCAGGCCGTTTTTGTTGAGCTTGATGCGACGACCGCGCGATTTGATGAACGGGGTATTGCCGATCCGCTTATCGGTTCAGTGCATGATCCGATTTATCAGGGAGCGGGAGCGATGGGTCAGGCGGGCATTCCGCAGCCGAAGCAGGGGGCTGTGACTCATGCGCACGGCGGTGTACTATTTATTGATGAAATCGGTGAGCTTCATCCGATTCAGATGAATAAAATGCTGAAGGTGCTTGAAGATCGGAAAGTCTTTTTAGACAGTGCGTATTACAGTGAGGAAAATACGCAAATCCCGAATCATATTCATGATATTTTTCAAAACGGGCTTCCCGCGGATTTCCGCTTGATCGGAGCGACGACGAGAATGCCGACTGAAATTCCGCCCGCCATCCGTTCGCGCTGCCTTGAAGTGTTTTTCCGTGAGCTGGAAAAGGATGAGCTTAAAACCGTAGCGAAAAAAGCGGCCGACAAAATTCAGAAAGAGATTTCTGATGAGGCTCTCGGTGTCCTGACCGCATATACGAGAAACGGCCGTGAAGCCGTCAATATGATCCAGATTGCTGCCGGTATGGCGGTAACCGAAGACAGAAACGAAATTACGACAGAAGATATAGAATGGGTTGTTCATTCAAGTCAGCTCACACCTAAAAATGAGCAGAAAATCGCCGATGAACCGCAAGTCGGCATCGTGAACGGACTTGCCGTATACGGGCCGAACAGCGGCGCATTGCTGGAAATCGAAGTGAATGTCACGCCTGCACAGGACAAAGGAAGCCTGAATATTACGGGGATTGCAGAGGAAGAGAGCATCGGCAGCCAATCGAAGTCGATCCGCCGCAAAAGCATGGCGAAGGGATCGGTGGAAAACGTTCTGACGGTTCTCCGCACAATGGGCATCAAACCTTCGGACTATGACATTCATGTCAATTTTCCGGGCGGAGGCCCGATTGACGGACCGTCAGCGGGTATCGCGATGGCCGCGGGGATTTTTTCCGCGATTCACCGCATCCCTATCGACCATACGGTGGCGATGACGGGAGAGATCAGCCTGACGGGCCTTGTCAAACCGATCGGCGGCGTCATTCCGAAAATTAAAGCCGCGAAACAGGCTGGGGCTAAAACCGTTATTATCCCTTACGAAAATCAGCAGTCCATTCTGAAACGAATAGACGGAATCACCATTAAGGCGGTAAAAACGTTCCAGGAAGTACTTGACGTCATATTGGTTGATCCGCCTTCAGAACAAAAACCGTTTGATATCCAAATGAATAAAGAATCCGTATAAACCCCATTTTTATAATGGGGTTTTTTTATGGAGGACATCTTTTCCTTTTTCAGAACAGAAAGAAAGGGTATACTACGAAGAGACTGTTTTATATACTGGGCAGGCGGTAAGCCGATGAAAGCCCGATCCCGGAATTGTACAACGATGAAAAAGTTGTATTATAATGGTTCATACTAAAGTCACGGAGGTGTCAGTCATATGGCAGAAGATACAAAACGCAGCATCCCGCTCCTCCCTTTAAGAGGTTTATTGGTATACCCGACGATGGTTTTACATTTAGATGTAGGCCGGGACAAGTCGGTTCAGGCTCTTGAACAGGCAATGATGCATGATCATATGATTTTTTTAGCCACTCAGCAGGATATTTCGATAGACGAACCGGGTGAAGACGACATTTTCACCGTCGGCACTTATACAAAAATCAAACAGATGCTGAAGCTGCCCAACGGTACGATCAGAGTGCTTGTAGAAGGTATTCAGCGGGCGCAAATCCTTGAATACACCGAACTAGAAGATTATACTTCGGTCGATATACAGCTGATGCATGAGGACGATTCGAAAGACGTAGAAGATGAGGCGCTTATGCGGACGCTGCTGGACCATTTTGACCAGTACATAAAAATTTCAAAAAAAATCTCCGCAGAAACGTATGCGGCTGTGACTGATATTGAAGAGCCCGGCAGAATGGCGGATATCGTCGCTTCTCATCTCCCGCTGAAGTTAAAGGACAAGCAGGACATTTTAGAAACGGCGGATATTAAAGAACGTCTGAATAAGGTCATCCGTTCGATTAATAATGAAAAAGAAGTGCTGGAGATTGAGAAAAAAATCGGTCAGCGCGTCAAACGTTCGATGGAGCGCACCCAAAAAGAATACTACTTGCGTGAACAGATGAAAGCCATCCAAAAGGAACTTGGCGACAAAGAAGGCAAAACCGGCGAAGTTCAGTCGCTCACGGAAAAGATAGAAAAAGCGGGCATGCCTGAGCGTGTCAAAGAAACGGCGCTTAAGGAATTAAGCCGTTACGAAAAAGTGCCGTCAAGCTCAGCGGAAAGCTCTGTTATCCGCAACTATATTGACTGGCTCATTGCCCTGCCGTGGTCGGACGAAACAGAAGATAAACTGGATATTAAAAAAGCCGGGGAAATCTTAGACAAAGAGCATCACGGTTTAGAGAAAGTGAAAGAACGGATACTGGAGTATCTGGCTGTGAAACAGCTGACGAAAACGCTGAAAGGGCCGATTCTTTGTCTGGCCGGACCGCCGGGAGTCGGAAAAACATCTCTTGCAAAATCAATCAGTACGAGCATGGGACGCCGTTTTGTGAGAATTTCACTGGGCGGAGTGCGCGATGAATCTGAAATCCGCGGCCACCGGCGTACATACGTCGGAGCGATGCCGGGCCGGATTATCCAAGGAATGAAAAAAGCCGGCAAACAAAATCCGGTCTTTCTCCTCGATGAGATTGATAAAATGTCATCTGACTTCAGAGGCGATCCGTCTTCGGCGATGCTTGAGGTGCTGGATCCGGAACAAAACAGCACATTCAGCGACCACTATATTGAAGAGACGTTCGATTTATCGAAAGTGCTTTTTATCGCGACTGCGAATAACCTTGGTTCCATACCGGGCCCTCTCAGAGACAGAATGGAGATTATCAGCCTGTCAGGCTATACTGAGAATGAAAAGCTGGAGATCGTAAAGGACCACCTGCTTCCGAAACAGATTAAAGAGCACGGGCTCACAAAGAGCAGCCTGCAGATTCGGGATCAGGCCATTACCGATATCATCCGCTACTATACGAGGGAAGCCGGCGTGAGAACGCTTGAACGCCAGATTGCCGCTATTTGCCGAAAGGCTGCAAAGGCCATTGTTTCTGAAGAGAGAAAACGCATTACCGTTACAGACAAAAATCTGGCCGACTATCTCGGAAAACGGATGTTCAGATACGGACAGGCGGAAACCGAGGATCAAGTCGGAGTTGTCACGGGTCTGGCGTACACGACGGTCGGCGGAGATACGCTTTCAATCGAGGTGTCACTGTCACCGGGAAAAGGGAAGCTGATTCTGACCGGGAAGCTCGGAGATGTCATGCGGGAATCCGCGCAGGCCGCTTTCAGTTATGTCCGCTCGAAAACGGAGCAGCTCGGAATCGACCCGACATTCCATGAGAAGTATGACATTCATATCCATGTCCCTGAAGGAGCGGTGCCGAAAGACGGCCCTTCTGCGGGAATTACGATGGCTACTGCGCTCGTATCGGCATTAACAGACCGTGCGGTAAAACGCGAAGTCGGTATGACCGGGGAAATCACGCTGCGGGGCCGCGTGCTTCCGATCGGCGGACTGAAAGAAAAGGCGCTCGGCGCGCACAGAGCGGGCCTGACCACGATTATTGCGCCTAAAGATAACGAAAAAGATATAGAGGATATTCCTGAAAGCGTCAGAGAAGGGCTGAAATTTATATTTGTGTCTCATCTCGATGACGTTTTGGAACATGCCTTAGTAGGAGAGAAGAAATGAAAGTCACAAAGTCAGAAATCGTGATCAGTGCGGTCAAACCTGAGCAGTACCCAGATGGGGGGCTTCCGGAAATCGCGCTGGCGGGAAGATCAAATGTAGGAAAGTCATCTTTTATCAATTCATTAATCAATCGGAAAAACCTGGCCAGAACGTCATCAAAACCGGGGAAAACACAGACCTTAAACTTTTACATCATCAATGATGAATTGCATTTTGTCGACGTTCCCGGGTACGGGTTTGCGAAAGTTTCTAAAAGCGAGCGGGAAGCATGGGGGAGAATGATTGAAACCTATATGACGACCCGTGAAGAGCTGAAAGCCTGCGTGCAGATTGTCGACCTCAGGCACGCGCCGTCTGCTGAAGACGTGAACATGTATGAATTCCTGAAGTATTACGGCATTCCCGTCATCGTCATTGCGACAAAAGCGGATAAAATTCCAAAAGGAAAATGGGACAAGCACTTAAAGGTTGTCAAGCAGACGCTTGATATGGACCCTGAGGATGAGCTGATTTTATTTTCCTCTGAAACAAAAAAAGGAAAAGATGAGGCATGGGGAGCCATTAAAAAAATGATCAGCCGGTAATGAAAAACCCAAAACGCATTGCGTTTTGGGTTTTATCGTATAGTTTTGTTCCGCTTGATAAACAATAATAAAAGGCTGATTCCGATGAAAACATACGGCCAGTATGTTTTGAAATGTTCGGTCGGAATGTGGACGGACTCCAGCCACGCCGTAATTTGTTTAAAGAAGTATAAAAAGAGGGAAAAACCAATCATGACAGCCGCTTCGTATACATATTCTTTTCTGGCAGCCGCAAATAAGGAGAACCCGAATACAAAGAGCAACATTTCAAAATCTCCCGGCCACCATGAGAGTTCAGGTTTGGCGAAAAAATGCAAACCTATACCGAACAGAAGCATGCCGATTAGGACGTGAGATCCCGCCGCTTCCTTTTTGCCCTGATACAAGAGTACGCCGCCCAAAAGCATAAGGAGCACCGGCCATTCTCCCTGATTTGCAAACAGGTGAACCTGTCCGCTCTGAAACCAAGCGAATAATGAAGCGGCAAGCAAAAGTCCTGGTAATAAAATTGATGTTTTTTTCATCCTGTCACCTACCCGCAGTAAAGGATTTTTAGTATGATGATTACAGAGGAAACGAAGCTTTTTATACTATAGCATAACATTTTTGAAATCTGTTCACATTTTCACGAAGAAACTATGTTATAATCATTATAAATAATAAATTCTATGTTAGAATGATTATAAATAATTTGTGATATACGGGGGTGCATGAAAGGCTATGCATATTCTTGTTGTGGGAGTAGATTATAAATCCGCCCCTATTGAAATACGCGAAAAAATAAGTTTTCAGCCGGATGAGCTTGCAGAAGCGATGCTCCGTTTAAAAGAAGAAAAAAGTGTTCTTGAAAACATTATCGTGTCAACCTGCAACCGCACTGAAATATATGCGGTGGTCGACCAGCTTCATACCGGCCGTTATTATATAAAAACATTTTTATCCGAATGGTTTTCTCTGCCGAAAGAAGAGCTGTCTCCGTTTCTGAAATTTTATGAGAGCGACGCGGCGATCGAGCATTTATTCCGAGTGGCATGCGGTTTGGATTCCATGGTCATCGGAGAAACGCAAATCCTCGGCCAGGTCCGCTCGAGCTTTAAAACGGCGCAGATAGAAAAGACAATCGGCACCATTTTCAATGAGCTGTTTAAACAGGCGGTGACCGTCGGTAAACGCACGCATGCTGAAACCGATATCGGCGCCAATGCCGTATCCGTCAGTTACGCGGCCGTTGAACTCGCGAAAAAAATCTTCGGCTCTCTGTCAAATAAGCACATTTTGATTCTCGGTGCGGGAAAAATGGGCGAGCTTGCCGCAGAAAACCTGCACGGCCAGGGCATAGGAAAAGTAACGGTCATCAACAGAACGTTTTTAAAGGCAAAAGAACTTGCTGACCGTTTTTCCGGAGAAGCGCGCAGCTTAAACCAGCTTGAACATGCACTTGCTGAAGCTGATATTTTAATCAGCTCGACAGGCGCAAGTGATTTTGTCGTGTCTAAAGATATGATGGAGAGAGCGGGCAGACAGCGGAAGGGCCGCCCGTTATTTATGGTGGATATCGCTGTTCCGAGAGACCTTGATCCTGCGCTGAACGATCTCGAAGGTGTTTTTCTGTACGATATCGATGACCTTGAAGGAATCGTTGAAGCCAACTTACAAGAACGCCGTGAAACCGCTGAAAAAGTCGAGCTGTTCATTGAAGCGGCAATTGTTGAGTTTAAGCAGTGGCTTAATACGCTCGGCGTTGTGCCGGTCATTTCGGCGCTTCGTGAAAAGGCGCTGTCTATCCAGTCCGATACGATGCAGAGCATTGAGCGCAAGCTGCCTCATCTGACGGTAAGAGAGAAAAAGCTTCTCAGCAAACATACGAAGAGCATCATTAACCAAATGCTGCGCGATCCGATTCTGAAAGCGAAAGAGCTTGCGGCTGAAGCGGATTCTGAGGAAAAGCTGAAGCTGTTTATGCAGATTTTCGATATTGAGGATGAAGCCGGCCGTCAGCTGGACAAAAGCCTGGATAACCGCCAGACGGTTCATTCGCTTCAAAAGGCAGAAACAAAAACGGGCTTGCGTCCGCTTGTAAGTGAGTGAGCACTGTATGATTGATACAGCAATGGCAAGGCTTAATGAAGCGACAATTGTGATTTACGCAATAAGTGTCCTTTTTTACTTTATAGATTTTCTTCAACACAACCGGAAGGCTGGGAAAATGGCCTTCTGGTTGCTTTCTATTGTCTGGACTCTGCAAACCGTCTATCTTTCTTATTTTATGTGGCAGACGGGCAGATTTCCGGTCTTAAATATTACAGAGGCCCTTTACTTTTATGCGTGGGTGCTTGTCACGCTCTCACTTGTTGTTACGCAGATCCTGCGGGTTGATTTTATCGTGTTTTTCACGAATGTCATCGGTTTCTCGATGATTGCGATCCATACATTTTCACCGACGGATCAGCATTCGGCCGCGTTTTCCGGCCAGCTGGTCTCAGAGCTTTTGGTCATTCATATTACAATGGCGATTCTCTCATACGGCGCATTTTCCCTTTCTTTTGTCTTTTCGCTTCTTTATCAGTTTCAATATTCTTTATTAAAGAAGAAAAAATGGGGAAAATGGCTGTTGAGAATTGAAGATTTGTCAAAACTTGATTATATGGCTTACGTTTTAAATGTCATCGGAGTCCCGATGCTGCTGTTAAGCCTGATATTAGGCGTGATCTGGGCGTATGTGTCTCTGGAAACGCTGTACTGGTTTGATTCAAAAGTGCTCGGCTCGTTTATTGTGCTGCTTTTATACAGCTACTATTTATATATCAGAATGATTAAGGAACTGCAGGGAAAAGTGGCGGCGTTATGGAATTCAGCATGTTTTCTCGTGCTGATGATTAATTACTTCCTGCTCGGAAGCCTGTCGCAATTCCATTGGTTCAGTTAACGTCACGCGCCCAAACAGATTCGGGAGGAAAGAAAATGAGAACGATTAAGGTAGGTTCCAGACGGAGCAAGCTGGCTATGACCCAGACAAAATGGGTGATTAACAAACTGAAGGAATTGAATCCTTCCTATAACTTTGAAATCCGGGAGATTGTCACAAAAGGCGACCGCATCCTCGATGTCACACTGTCAAAAGTGGGCGGCAAAGGTTTGTTTGTCAAAGAGATTGAACAGGCGCTGCTGCATCAGGAGATTGATATGGCGGTCCACAGCATGAAAGACATGCCCGCTGTTTTGCCTGAGGGTCTTGTCATCGGCTGCATACCGAAACGTGAGGATCCGCGTGATGCGCTGATTTCGAAGGGGCATCAAAAGCTAGACGACATAAAAGAAGGCGGCATTATCGGCACCAGCAGTTTAAGAAGAAGCGCCCAGATTCTTGCTGAGCGTCCTGATCTTACTATTAAGTGGATCAGAGGAAACATAGATACGAGACTTCAAAAGCTTGAGACGGAGGATTACGATGCGATTATTTTAGCTGCTGCGGGTCTTTCAAGAATGGGCTGGAAAGACGATGTCGTATCTGAATTCCTCGAACCGGACCGCTGTCTGCCTGCGGTCGGCCAAGGCGCTCTTGCCATTGAATGCAGAGAGTCGGATGAGGAGCTTTTGAAGCTGTTTGCGCAATTCACCGATGAGTATACGCAGCGCACGGTGACAGCCGAACGGGCTTTCTTACACGCGATGGAAGGCGGCTGCCAGGTGCCGATTGCCGGGTATGCGTCCGTCAATGACAGGGATGCAGTTGAGCTGGTCGGTCTGGTTGCGTCTCCGGACGGAAAGACGATTTATAAAGAAACAGCGGCGGGACATGATCCGGAAGAAATCGGGAAACGCTGTGCGGCGATGATGTCTGAAAAAGGAGCCAAAGCCTTAATCGACAGCGTGAAACAGGAGCTCGATCAGGATGGCAAATGACCTTCCTTTACAAGGAAAGACCGTGCTTGTCACCCGGAACAAAAGACAGGCCGCTCCGTTTCGAAAAAAAGTGGAGGCGCTCGGCGGAACGGCTGTTTCCGCTTCGCTGATCGCTTTTCAGGAAGCGCTCCCGGATGAATGTGCGGACAGTCTCCGGGAAGACCTTTCTGAACCGGGATGGCTTGTGTTTACAAGCGTAAACGGCGTCCGGTTCTTTTTTTCCTACCTTGATCGGCATGGTCTTGCGCTTTCCGGACGGAAAAAAATCGCAGCTGTCGGTGAAAAGACTGCACGCGCCTTGAAAGAGCGGGGAGCCGGGACGGATGCGATGCCTGACGAGTATGTGGCCGAATGTCTGGCAGATACATTAAAACGGCACGCATCAGCTGCCGAACCCATTTCAGTGATAAAGGGCAATTTATCACGCGATGTCATAAAAGCGGAGCTTGAGCCGCTTGGCTATCAAATAAGGGAATGGGTGTTATACAATACTATTCAGGATGAAAAAGGCATGGACGAGCTGAGACAGGCTGCATCCCGCTCTCATTTTGATTTTATTACGTTTACCAGTTCATCGGCGGTGCATACGTTTATGCATGCGGTCGGAAACGGAGAAAAAGCGTGGGAAAACAGCGGCGCGAGCTATATCAGCATCGGCCCTTTGACAGAGAAAGCGCTATTGGAATACGGGATCTCATCCCATGTGCCTGACACTTATACGATTGAAGGCATGCTGGACGTCATGTGCAGCATGTCGGGAAAGGATAGATAATGATGAATCAAACATTTAACAGACACCGCCGTTTGCGCGCGAACGCTGCGATGAGAGATTTAGTAAGAGAAACACGTCTTCACCCTTCAGATTTTATTTACCCTCTATTTGTCGTTGAAGGGCTTGAAGGGAAAAAAGAAGTTTCTTCCATGCCGGGGGTTTACCATGTATCCCTTGATTTATTGAAGGATGAGATGGCTGAGCTGATATCACTCGGCATTAAATCGGTCATCGTTTTCGGCGTGCCTGAAGAAAAAGACGCCTGCGGAACCCAGGCTTTTCACGATCACGGCATTGTGCAAAAAGGGATTGCTGAAATTAAAAAGCATTATCCTGAAATGATCGTCATCGCTGATACATGTCTTTGTGAATACACGGACCACGGCCATTGCGGTGTCGTCAAAGACGGAGAAATCCTTAATGACGAGTCGCTTGAACTGCTGGCTCAGACAGCCGTCAGCCAGGCCAAAGCAGGCGCTGACATCATCGCTCCTTCAAATATGATGGACGGTTTCGTCACAGTGATCAGAGAAGCGCTTGACAAAGAAGGGTTCACAAATATTCCGATCATGTCTTATGCAGTGAAATATTCAAGTGAATTTTACGGTCCGTTCCGCGACGCGGCTGACAGCACGCCGCAGTTCGGCGACCGAAAAACTTATCAGATGGATCCGGCCAACCGCCTGGAAGCGCTTCGTGAGGCAGAATCAGACGCCGCAGAAGGCGCTGACTTTTTAATCGTCAAACCGTCTATGTCATACTTAGATATTATGCGTGATGTGAAAAACCGCCATCACCTGCCGCTGGTCGCTTATAATGTGAGCGGGGAGTATTCCATGGTGAAAGCTGCAGCCCAGAACGGCTGGATTAAAGAAAAAGAAATGGTGCTTGAAATTTTAACGAGCATGAAACGTGCAGGTGCTGATCTGATTATGACGTATCATGCAAAAGACGCAGCAAAATGGCTTGCTGAGTAACGATTTCATTTGACGGGAGCTGAGGCAGATGAGAAGCTATGAAAAATCAAAAGCCGCTTTTAAAGAAGCGCAGAAACTGATGCCGGGCGGAGTAAACAGTCCGGTGCGCGCGTTTAAATCAGTTGATATGGATCCGATTTTTATGCAGCGCGGCAAAGGATCGAAAATTTTTGATATTGACGGCAATGAATATATTGACTATGTGCTGAGCTGGGGACCGCTCATTTTAGGCCACACCAATGACCGCGTCGTTGAAAGCCTGAAAAAAGTAGCGGAAAACGGGACAAGTTTCGGGGCATCCACTGAAGTGGAAAACGAACTGGCCAAATTGGTCATTGACCGTGTGCCGTCTGTTGAAATCGTGCGGATGGTCAGCTCCGGCACAGAGGCGACAATGAGCGCCCTTCGTCTGGCAAGAGGATATACCGGCCGCAACAAAATTTTAAAATTCGAAGGCTGTTACCACGGCCACGGTGATTCACTGCTGATCAAAGCGGGATCCGGAGTGGCGACACTCGGTCTTCCGGACAGCCCGGGCGTACCTGAAGGGATTGCGATGAATACGATTACCGTTCCGTACAACGACTTGGAAAGCGTTGCACTCGCATTCCGGGAGTACGGTGAAGATATCGCCGGAGTCATTGTTGAGCCGGTAGCCGGCAATATGGGCGTCGTTCCCCCGCAGGAAGGGTTTTTACAAGGGCTTCGTGACATTACGGAACAATATGGCGCGCTGCTCATTTTTGATGAGGTCATGACCGGTTTTCGCGTGGACTATAACTGTGCGCAAGGATATTTCGGCGTGACGCCTGATTTAACGTGTCTCGGCAAAGTCATCGGCGGCGGTCTTCCTGTCGGTGCGTATGGCGGCAAAGCCGAAATCATGGAAAGAATCGCTCCGAGCGGTCCGATCTACCAAGCGGGAACCTTGTCAGGAAATCCGCTTGCCATGACAGCGGGACTTGAGACGTTACAGCAGCTCACACCTGAATCTTATCAAGAATTTGTGAAAAAAGGCGATATGCTTGAAGAAGGCATTTCAAAAGCCGCTGAAGCACATGGGATTCCGCACACATTTAACCGTGCCGGTTCAATGATCGGATTCTTTTTCACAAACGAGCCTGTCATTAACTATGAAACAGCCAAATCATCTGATTTAAAGCTGTTCGCCAAATATTATAAAGGGATGGCTGACGCAGGCGTATTTCTGCCGCCGTCTCAATTTGAAGGATTGTTTCTCTCCACTGCGCATACAATGGAGGATATCGAAAAAACCATTCAAGCCGCTGAGAAAGTGTTCCAGACGATCAGCCGCTGATACCGAAAAGCCGATGCAAGCAAGTCTTGTATCGGCTTTTTTCAATGCCTCCTTTATCATATTTATCCATATTGCGGCATACACCTTTAGTGACATCTAATTGTAAGGATTAGATGAAAGGAGGATATGAACTTGCCGCATAATCACCGGTTGCAATTTTCTGTTGAAGAATCAATCTGTTTCCAAAAAGGACAGGAAGTTTCTGAATTACTTTCGATTTCATTAGACCCTGATATCAGGGTGCAGGAAGTAAATGATTATGTCTCAATTAAAGGATCATTAGAACTTACTGGCGAGTACAACATAGATCACAGCAGTCAATTCGAAGAGCTTGGAAGAGAGCTGAGACATGTAGAGGAAGTGAGGGCG
Source organism: Bacillus siamensis (assembly GCF_051628075.1). Lineage (NCBI taxonomy): Bacteria > Bacillati > Bacillota > Bacilli > Caryophanales > Bacillaceae > Bacillus > Bacillus siamensis. The sequence goes on along the minus strand of NZ_CP155579.1, from coordinate 2,627,826 downwards.
AGGGAGGATGGCACGGCCGAGCTCCTTCATTGCTTCCCGGTGGACATCACGATTCCGAAAAATAAAGTGAGCCACCTCAATGACGTTTTCGTTTTTATTGATGCCTTTGATTATCAGCTAACGGATTCAAGGATCTTAACCATTCAGGCTGATTTGGCAATTGAAGGGCTGCTTGAGGAATCCGAGCCAAAAGAGCCGGAGATCCCTCTGTATGTGGCGCCTGAATTTGCCAGAGAAGAAATGATCAATCTTGCTGACCATCGCTCTGAGGAAGAAAACGAACCTGAATTAGTGATACGCCAGAGGCCTGAAGAACCTCTGCCTGAAGCTGAAGAACCCCTGGCTGTATCAGAAGAAGCGGCACAAGAAGCCGGGGAGAATGAGGAAGAGACTCCGCCTATATTCAGGCAGGAGGAAGAGGAAGAAGAGGAAGAAGAGGAGGATGAGGAACCTGAAGAAACTGCCCCCGTTCTGAGGCTGGAAGAGGTGCCGGAACCTGTCTCATATACTGAGCCTCCCCCTCCCGCTGCCATCCTGGAGGAAGAAGAGCCGGAAGAGCCGGAAGAGGCTGAGGAGCTTGAGGAGCCTGCAATCATGGCGGCTGAGAGGAATGAACCTGTATCTGAGGATGATTCAGCGGAAATGCTTGAAGAAACAGCAGATGATGTTGAACCGGTTTCCCCTGCTTTTACTCTGACCCCGCATGCCGATAAAGCAGAGATTGAGGAACAGCCCGTCCTTCAAAAAGAAGAGGAGCCTGAGGCCGAACCGCTTCTCCGTCAGAGTGATCAAGAGGAGGCGGAAGAAGCCGAAGATGAGCCTGCGGTTTTTGAAGAAGAGCAGGCGCCGCCTTATCGCGAGTTCGTTCCGGAACCGCGGGAAGAGGAATTTTACAGCGCGCCTAAGTTTCTTGAGGAAGAAGCTCAGGCTGATGAAGGATTTGAAGTTGAGGTGAGGAAGATGGCGCAGCCGGAGGAGGAAACCGGGGAGCCTCTTGATTTGTCCTTTCAGTTTTCCAAACTGCCTCCTGAGGAACCGGCGGCACCTGAGCCGTCTGAGCCGCTTAAATCAGAAAGAGAGAATCAAGAAGCGGCATTGAAAACAGAGCAGAAGGAAAATGACAACTCTCATTATTTGACGAAATTATTTACAAGAGAAGAAGAAAAGTTTTCTAGAATGAAAATCTGCATCGTGCAGCAGCAAGATACAATCGACCGGGTGTGTGAACGATATGACATCACATCCCAGCAGCTCATCAGAACGAATGCTTTATCGTTTGATGACGAACTGGAAGAAGGTCAGCTTCTGTATATACCTGAATATAATAACAGCCATGCGTAAGCACAAAGAGGCCGTAAAAATGTGGTGAATGGAATGGAAGCAGTCCAATCAGTGCTTCAGGAATACGGGCTGGAGGCCGAGTATATTGAGCCTGTCAGCCCGCATGTATGGAAAGTCTACTCAAACCACGGCATTTTTGCTTTGAAACAGCTCAAGCCGGCCCGCAGCAGTGAATTTACGGACTATATGATTGAGATTGAGGAGAAAGGCTACCGTTCATTTGTGCCGATCTACCGCACGCATGCAGGCGATTTTTTTGCGGGAAGCCGGACGGAGGCGTCTTATTATTTAATGCCCTGGCTTCAGTACGATCAGGAAGAAGAACGGGATCAAAAACATGTTTACCTTTTTAAAGAGGTGGCGAAGCTCCATTCCGCGACCGTGCGGGACATCCAAATCCGGACTGAAGATATCAGCAGCTTTTATGAACTGACGAAAAGAGATTGGGAAAATGATAAGCTCGTCTATGAACAATTTGCTGACCGGGCGGAAAAAGAGTGGTACCTTTCTCCTTTTGAATTGCAGGCTGTTACGTATCTTACAGAAACGGTTTCAGCCGTTAATTTTGCTCTTGAACGTCTGGAAGAATGGTTTGACGCGGCAAAGGATCATGACAAAACGAGAGCGGTGATCAATCACGGCAGCTTATCGAGCCGCCATTTTCTATATAATGATGTGGGAACGGGCTTTTTTACAAATTTCGAGAAAGCCGGGCTCGGACCTCCGCAAAATGATCTGCTCGGCTTTTACTCCAGAATGTTCAGAAGCTATCCGAAAGCGTGTCCGGAGTGCCTTGAATGGTTTTATACGTATCACAAATCATTCCCCCTCCGTGAAGCGGAAATCAGCCTGTTTCTCAGCTATATGGCTTATCCGACCGGTATGTACAAAGTGCTGAAACGGTATCAAACCGGCCAAAGGGGTTCTGAGAAAGAAGAGTGCACGCAGTTATTAAGAGCGTTTTGGCAGATGAAAAATGCTGAACCTTTTCTCATGAAGATGTATCAGATTGAGCAGGAGAAAAAAAGAAAGGCGGAAAACGAGTCCTCTTCATAGCGGGACTCGTTTTTTTATATCCATTCCAAATGCAGGGCGCACGCTAAAAACAGCAGGATGGCAAGCAGCAGGACGTCAAAAGTCGTCGGAAAGAAAATCGTCCTGATCCCCTGAAAGATCGTAATCGGTATAATGACTTGCGCGGATACAAGGCGGACCTGTCTGGCCCACGGGGGGAGCGAATAAGAATTGAATTTTTTTCTCACGGCAATTCCTCCTTACATTCGCCTTTCTTTGTATCGTATGTGAGGGAAAGGGCGGGGTGCATGCCCATTTATGTATGACGGCAGCGGTTTTTGGAAAAGATGATTGACGAAACAAAAACACTTTTACTATAATAAAGAACATAATAAATAAGATCATGAGCTGATATAAATACACCTGCTTTGAACGGGAAGAGTACAAGAAAGACGCATGAAGAGAGAGAAGCTACTGTGCTGAAAGGCTTCTTATGCCGTCTCATTGGAAGGTCGCCCGGGAGCATAATTTCTTGAACATACAGTAGAGAAATTCGGGCCGCACCCGTTATCCGTTTAAGTGCATGAACAAATCTGTTCATGAAAAAAGGTGGTACCGCGAAAGAGCTTTTCGTCCTTTATCAGGATGAAGGCTCTTTTTTAGTTGCTCAGCCATTTCTAACATGCTGGAGGGTTATCATGGATACAAACGAACAAACAATGCCGACAAAATATGATCCGTCTGCGATTGAAAAAGGCCGCTATGATTTTTGGCTGAAAGGAAAATATTTTGAAGCGGGCGGCGATCAAACGAAACAGCCATATTCTGTCGTCATTCCGCCGCCGAACGTGACGGGCAGGCTGCACCTCGGTCATGCGTGGGATACGACGCTGCAAGATATCGTTACGCGTATGAAACGCATGCAGGGCTATGACGTGCTCTGGCTTCCGGGCATGGATCACGCCGGAATTGCCACTCAGGCAAAAGTCGAAGCGAAACTCCGCGAACAGGGTACAAGCCGCTATGACCTTGGCCGTGAAAAGTTTCTTGAAGAAACGTGGAAGTGGAAGGAAGAGTACGCTGATTTCATCCGCAGCCAATGGGCCAAAATGGGACTCGGGCTCGATTATTCGCGCGAACGTTTCACTCTTGATGAAGGGCTGAACAAAGCCGTGCGTGAAGTATTCGTCAAATTGTACGAAAAAGGTTTGATTTACAGAGGCGAATATATCATCAACTGGGACCCTGCCACAAAAACGGCTTTGTCCGACATTGAAGTGATTTACAAAGACGTACAGGGCGCGTTTTATCATTTGCGCTATCCGTTAGCAGACGGTTCAGGCTCAATTGAAATCGCGACCACCCGTCCGGAAACGATGCTTGGCGACACGGCTGTCGCGGTTCATCCTGAAGATGAGCGCTACAAGCACTTAATCGGCAAAACGGTGATTCTGCCGATTACAAACCGCGAAATTCCGATCGTCGGCGATGATTACGTTGACATGGAATTCGGATCAGGAGCCGTTAAAATCACGCCTGCCCATGACCCGAATGACTTTGAACTCGGAAACCGCCACAATTTAGAACGGATTCTCGTCATGAATGAAGACGGAACAATGAATGAAAAAGCGCTGCAATATAACGGCATGGACCGGTTTGAATGCCGCAAAAAACTCGTCAAAGACCTTCAGGAGACAGGCGTTCTCTTTAAAATCGAAGACCATATGCATTCTGTCGGACACAGTGAGAGAAGCGGCGCCGTTGTTGAGCCGTATCTGTCCACACAATGGTTTGTCAAAATGCAGCCGCTGGCCGATGCGGCGGTTGACCTTCAGTCCAAAGAAGAGAAAGTTCACTTCGTTCCTGACCGTTTCGAGAAAACGTACCTGCACTGGATGGAAAACATCCGTGATTGGTGTATTTCCCGTCAGCTTTGGTGGGGCCACCGCATCCCGGCTTGGTATCATAAAGAAACAAAAGAAGTGTATGTCGGCCTTGAAGCGCCTGAGGACAGCGAAAATTGGGAACAGGATTCAGACGTGCTTGATACGTGGTTCAGCTCCGCGCTGTGGCCGTTTTCTACAATGGGCTGGCCTGATGAAAATGCTGAAGACTTTAAGCGTTATTACTCAACCGATGTGCTTGTGACGGGGTATGACATCATCTTCTTCTGGGTATCCCGGATGATTTTCCAAGGTCTTGAGTTTACCGGCGAGCGCCCGTTCAAAGACGTGCTGATCCACGGCTTAATCCGTGACGAGCAGGGCAGAAAAATGAGTAAATCCCTTGGGAACGGCGTTGATCCGATGGATGTCATCGACAAGTACGGAGCGGATTCACTGCGCTACTTCCTGGCAACCGGAAGCTCACCCGGACAGGATCTCCGTTTCAGCTATGAAAAAGTGGAATCCACGTGGAATTTCGCAAATAAAATTTGGAACGCTTCCCGTTTTGCCTTAATGAACATGGACGGCATGACGTATGACGAACTTGATCTGTCCGGTGAAAAATCAGTTGCTGATAAGTGGATTCTTACAAGATTGAATGAAACGATTGAAGACGTAACCCAGCTTGCGGATCGTTATGAATTCGGTGAAGTCGGACGCCATCTGTACAACTTTATCTGGGATGATGTGTGCGACTGGTATATCGAAATGGCGAAGCTTCCGCTGTACGGGGAAGATGAAGCGGCGAAGAAAACAACCCGCTCTGTTCTTGCTTACGTGCTTGACCAGACGATGCGTCTTCTGCACCCGTTTATGCCGTTCTTAACAGAGGAGATCTGGCAGCACCTTCCTCATGAAGGCGAGTCAATCACGATCAGCTCTTGGCCTGTTCCGGTTCCGGAACATACGGACAAAGAGGCAGCGGCGGATATGAAACTGCTTGTTGAATTAATCCGTTCTGTCCGCAATATCCGAAGCGAAGTTAACACACCGATGAGCAAACAGGTTGAGCTTTACATTAAAACATCTACGGAAGAAATTGCCGGACGCCTTGAGAAGAACCGTTCTTACGTTGAGCGTTTCACGAATCCGAGCACGCTGAAAATCGGGACGGATATCACCGCGGCAGACAAAGCGATGACAGCGGTCGTCACCGGAGCGGAAGTGATTCTGCCGCTTGAAGGGCTGATTAACATCGATGAGGAAATCGCCCGTCTGCAAAAAGAATTCGACAAGCTGACAAAAGAAGTCGAACGCGTTCAGAAAAAACTCGGCAACGAAGGATTCATCAAAAAAGCTCCTGAGCAAGTCATTGAAGAAGAACGCGCAAAAGAGAAAGACTACACGGCAAAACGCGAAGCTGTCCGGCAGCGGATCGCAGAGCTGAAAGGCTGATAAAACAGCGGGGCGGTTTCCTAAGAAACCGCCTTGTTGTATAAAAGAGGGGATTTCATTGTTTAATACGTACAAAGAAGCGATCAGCTGGATTCACGGCAGACTCAAGTTCGGCGTTAAGCCTGGCCTTCTCCGTATGGAAAGGCTGATGGAAAAATTAGAACATCCGGAAAAGAATATCCGCGCCATTCATGTGGCGGGCACAAACGGCAAAGGCTCCACCGTCTCTTTTATCCGTTCCGTGCTTCAAGAAGCCGGTTATACGGTCGGCACATTCACATCTCCCTACATCATTACGTTCAATGAGCGTATCAGCGTAAACGGCACGCCGATTTCTGATGAGGAATGGAGAGCGCTCGTTAATGAAATCAAACCGATAGTCGATGAGATTGATAAAACCGATGCCGGAACGGTGACAGAATTTGAAATCATTACAGCGTGTGCATTTTTATATTTTGCGAAGCGGGATGATATCGATTTTGTCATTTTTGAAGCGGGGCTCGGCGGCACATTCGATTCAACCAATATTGTGAAACCGCTTTTGTCGGTCATTACAAGCATCGGACATGACCATATGGCGATTTTAGGCAATACCATTGAGGAGATCGCCGGGCAGAAAGCCGGTATTATTAAAAAAGCTATTCCGGTCATTACAGGTGTCAATCAGCCGGAAGCACTCGGCGTTATTGAAGCGGAGGCCGAAGAAAAGCAGGCTCCGTGCCAATCGCTATATAAAACATGCAGACTGTTTAATGGTGCGGCGCTTCCGTCCGGCGAAAGCTTCTCGCTGGAAACGGAAACGAAATGTTATGAGGACGTTCAAACGTCGCTGATCGGCATTCATCAAAGGCAGAATGCGGCCTTGGCGATATTGGCTGCTGAATGGCTGAATCGCCTGAAAATCACAGCCATTTCTGAAGAAGCATTGCGAAACGGTCTGAAAAAAGCTTCATGGCCGGGCCGGTTTGAACGGCTTCAAAGCCGCCCTTTAGTGTTTGCGGACGGCGCCCATAATGAAGAAGGCGTTGATACGCTGACAGAAACGATCAGGCAGCGATTTGCCGATAAAAGCGTCCATGTCGTATTCAGCGCATTAAAAGACAAACCGTATCAGGAAATGATTAAAAAGCTTGAAACCGAAGCAGATTCCATTCATTTTGCGTCATTTGACTTTCCGCGTGCCGCAAGCGCCGAAGACCTTTACAATGCAAGCGGCCTTGCGGATAAGAGCTTTGATGAGAACCCGGACAGTGTGAAAGAGTGGATAGAACAAAAAGACGGAGCGGATGATGTCATCATCATTACCGGTTCCCTATACTTTATTTCCGAAATGAGAAAGCGGCTGATCTGACAGCCCCTGGAACACCCGGCAAGCCATTTTACGGTTTTGCCGGGTGTTTTTATGAGGAAAACACATTTTCAGCCATTTCAGGCATGGTGTTTTTCTATGCTACAATCTGAACCAGATTGATAGAAAAGGTGTGGTCTGAGTGCTTTTCATTCTGTTTGTTCTCGGTCTGATTTTCGGTTCTTTTTTTTATACAGTCGCATGCCGTATTCCGCTTCGAATCTCGGTTATTTCGCCTCGTTCATCCTGTTCGTTCTGCGGCTTGCCGCTCTCCTGGGGGGAGCTTGTGCCCGTTGTTTCCTATATCCTGCAAAGAGGAAGGTGCAGAAATTGCCGTGCGAAGCTGTCAGTGATGTATCCGGCGGCGGAATGCTGGACGGCATGTTTATTCACTGCTGCCGGTATCCATTTCGGTTTCTCAAAAGAGCTGCTAATCGCGCTGTTATTTTTGTCTCTGCTGATGATTGTGACTGTGACGGATCTGCAATATATGCTGATTCCTGACAAGGTTCTGCTGTTTTTTCTTCCGCTTTTCATCGCCGGCCGTATTTTTTCTCCGCTGGATTCATGGTATGCGGGGTTTGCCGGAGCTGTTTGCGGATTTGCTCTGCTTGTTTTTATCATGTTTGTCAGTAAAGGAGGCATCGGCGCAGGTGATGTGAAGCTGTTTGGAGTGATCGGACTTGCGCTCGGCGTGAAGCTCGTCCTTATTGCATTCTTTCTTTCCGTTATAATCGGAGCTGTATACGGTATGTGCGCCGCAGCGGGAGGCAGGCTTGGTAAAAAGCAGCCTTTCCCGTTTGCGCCGGCCATCGCAGCCGGGAGCGCTTTGAGTTACTTATACGGTGAAGAGCTGTTCGCGTTTTACATCACACTCGCTTCAGGCGGGGCTTGAAAAATTTGGCGAACGTTTTTTGGACAAGACGACAAAAGTCTTGTTCTTTTTTTTTACGCCTATGCTAAAGTGTGAACCATGATCAATTCAAGGTACGGCCAAGACGAATGCAAGGGGGAAGAGACGTTGAAAAAAAGGAAAAGCAAAAAGAACAGCAAAGCCAAAAACGAAGCCCTTAAAGTAACGATTAACGGAAAAGAAGAAACGATGTATGGACAAGAAGATGTGAATGAAGGCGGGGAGAAAACCGTCACATTTTCAAATTGGGAAGAAACAAAGAAGGCGGAGCAGGAGATTGCAGCATCTCATGAAGATCCGAAAGAAGAAGACTTCAATTGGGATGATGAGAAGAATCATGAGGTATTTGAAGACGATCCGAAAGTCGTCCCGCCATACCAGAAGAAAAACACGGGTCCTCATTTTCCGAAAAAGAAGCAGCCGTCTTCTCCAGTTAAAAAAGCGGTCACGACAATTGCCGTTGCGGCTGTTTTAGGCACCGGCCTCGGCCTTGTCGCCTTAAATATGTCGGGAAGTAAAGAAGCCTCCGCCCCCGCATCCGCTGACAAAGGTTCACAAGGACAGACGGTGAAAGCAGGAGACGTTTCAAAAGACAAACCAGAAACAAGCGGCACAGGAAACGCAGAACAGTCAGACGGAAACTATAAAACATTTGCGGTGCAGGCCGGAAAATTTTCATCAGAAAAAGGAGCGCAAACGCTTGTTGACCAGCTGACTGAAAAAGGATACTCGGCTGTCTCTCTGGCAAAAGAAGACGGGTACACATACGTGATCGCCGGTCTTGCAGCGGAAAAAAGCTTATCACAGCAATTGGGCCAGACGCTGATAGACCATGATTTTGAGGCTTGGGGCGGAAAAGAGCTCAGCTTTGCGGTCGATTCAGGATTGGAAGGCTCTTTTAAACAAGCATCTGAGCTCTCGGCGAAAGCGATTACCGGCAAAGACATTTCAAAAGCGGATGTGGCTGAAGCGGCCAAATCGGCAGACGGCGCAGACGCCGCTGACAAAAAACAGAAAGAGGCCGTGCTTCAAGCGCTGAAAGAACTGGAAACGTCCGGTTCCGAATCCGGCTGGAAAGCCCAAAAAGAGCTTCTAAGCGTTGTGAAATAATAATCTCTCAATTCCCGTCATCCGGCGGGATTTTTTATTTTGTCATCAAAAAGTTATTTTTCTGAAATTGTGGTTGCCCGTTTGATTTGGTAGGATAGACAAGTATCTTTTTTTCTTAAGCAAACCCTGAAAGGATGACAATCATGACAAAACGCTTAATACTCGCATCACAATCTCCGCGAAGAAAAGAACTCCTTAATCTTCTTCAGATTCCTTACAGCATTATTGCGAGCCGCACAGATGAAAAATTAAATCGAAACCTTTCGCCGGAAGAAAACGTCCAATGTTTGGCTGAGCAAAAAGCCGGTGCTGTATTGGCCGAAAATCCCGATGCAGCCGTTATCGGCGCTGACACGATGGTGTGCATAGACGGCGAGTGCCTCGGCAAACCGCGTGACAGAAAAGAAGCGGCACACATGCTGCGGAGGCTTTCCGGCCGAAGCCATCAAGTCATTACGGCGGTCAGCATTCAGACGCATGACCGGAAAGAAACGTTCTGTGACACGACGGAAGTGACGTTTTGGCCGCTCAGTGAAGACGAAATACAGCTCTACATTGAAACTAAAGAACCGATGGATAAAGCAGGTGCATACGGCATCCAAGGAAAAGGCGCGCTTTTAGTGAAAAAAATAGACGGTGATTTCTATTCTGTCGTCGGGCTTCCTGTCGCTAAAACAATGAGAGCCCTGAAAGAATTTAATATAAAAGCTTGATGTTCAAACCGGGAAGGGGAACAAGGAGGGGTTGATCATCCGTGATCTGCCGTTAAAATTAAGAGATTTCCCCGAAAATGAAAAACCGAGAGAGCGGCTTCTGCACTTCGGAGCCGAACATCTGTCTAACAATGAACTGCTTGCCATCCTGCTGCGGACGGGAACGAAACACGAGTCCGTCATGAACCTCTCTCACCGGCTGCTGCGGACGTTTGACGGGCTGCGCCTGTTAAAAGGCGCCTCTGCCCAGGAGCTTTCCAGCATTCCCGGAATCGGCACGGTGAAGGCCGTTCAGATTCTTGCCGCAATTGAGCTGGGCAGCCGTATTCATAAGACTGCCGCCGGGGAGCACCGGGTCATCCGTTCTCCCGAAGACGGGGCGAAGTATGTGATGGAGGACATGCGCTTTTTATCCCAGGAGCATTTTGTCTGTTTATATTTAAATACTAAAAATCAAGTCATTCATAAACGCACCGTTTTTATCGGAAGTCTGAATTCATCTATTGTCCACCCGCGGGAGGTGTTTAAAGAAGCTTTCAAACGATCCGCCGCGTCCTTCATTTGCGTTCACAATCATCCTTCAGGAGATCCTACACCGAGCAGGGAAGATATAGAAGTAACCAGGCGGCTTTTTGAGTGCGGAAATCTAATCGGCATCGAGCTGCTCGATCATTTGGTCATTGGTGACAAAAAATTTGTGAGTTTAAAGGAAAAAGGATATTTGTAACACTTTTTTTTTCGTTGATTTAAGATATAATAGATTTTATGAGTTTTTCCCTTTAGGGTATTTTTGCTTTAAGAAAGGAAGATACATACATATGTTCGGAATTGGTACAAGAGACCTTGGTATAGATTTGGGAACCGCGAATACGCTTGTGTTTGTTAAAGGTAAAGGAATTGTAGTGAGAGAGCCGTCAGTCGTTGCTCTGCAAACGGATACGAAATCGATCGTGGCGGTCGGTAACGATGCGAAAAACATGATCGGAAGAACTCCGGGCAACGTGGTTGCGCTCCGTCCGATGAAAGACGGCGTTATCGCTGATTATGAAACAACTGCGACAATGATGAAATACTACATTAATCAGGCTGTGAAAAATAAAGGGTTATTTGCGAGAAAGCCGTATGTTATGGTGTGTGTGCCGTCAGGTATTACTGCCGTTGAAGAACGGGCGGTCATTGACGCGACAAGACAAGCGGGCGCACGCGACGCTTATCCGATTGAAGAACCGTTTGCGGCAGCAATCGGCGCGAATCTTCCTGTATGGGAGCCTACGGGCAGCATGGTCGTTGATATCGGCGGCGGAACAACTGAAGTGGCGATCATTTCTTTAGGAGGCATTGTCACGTCTCAGTCAATCCGCGTAGCCGGTGACGAAATGGACGACTCAATCATCAGCTATATCAGAAAAACATATAATCTGATGATCGGTGACCGTACGGCGGAAGCCATTAAAATGGAAATCGGTTCAGCAGAAACCGGTGAAGAAAATGCGTCAATGGAAATCCGCGGCCGCGACCTTCTGACAGGTCTGCCGAAAACGATCGAAATTACGGGAACGGAAATTGCAAATGCCCTGCGTGATACAGTTCTTGCAATCGTTGATGCGGTGAAGAGCACGCTTGAAAAAACACCGCCTGAGCTGGCCGCTGACATTATGGACAGAGGTATTGTGTTAACCGGGGGAGGCGCCCTGCTCCGCAATCTCGATAAAGTCATCAGCGACGAAACGAAAATGCCTGTACTTATCGCTGAAGATCCGCTGGATTGTGTTGCGATCGGCACTGGAAAAGCACTGGAGCACATCCATCTTTTCAAAGGAAAAACAAGATAATCAGGAGTTAAATAGAAGAGGTGTATCACGATGCCGAACAAACGGTTAATGCTATTACTTCTGTGTATTATCATATTGGTGGCTATGATTGGATTCTCGCTGAAGAACGGCCGTAATACCACCTGGCCTGAAAAGCTGATCGGTGATACGACGGGAGTATTTCAAAATATTTTTCACACGCCTGCCGAGTATTTTGCAGGGTTCTTCGGGGACATAAAAGACCTGAAAAACACGTACAAAGAAAACGAACGCTTAAGACAAAAGCTGGACGGACAGACACAATATGAAGCGAAGCTCCAAGAACTCAAAGATGAAAACAAGAAGCTGCGTGATGAACTCGGGCATGTCAAATCGATTTCCGACTATGATCCGATTTTAGCGACCGTTATCGCCAGAAATCCTGATCAATGGTACAAGCAGATCATGATCAATAAGGGAACGAAGCAGAAAGTGGCCAAGGACATGGCGGTCACAAACGAAAAGGGTGCGCTTGTCGGGAAGATCAAAAGCAGCGGACTCAACAGTTTCACATCCGCCGTTCAGCTGCTGAGCGATGTTGACCGCAATAACAGAGTGGCCACCAAAATCTCCGGTAAAAAGGGAAGCAAAGGCTACGGTTTAATTGAGGGGTATGATAAAAAGAAACAGACCCTGAAAATGACTATCCTTGAACCGGATGAAAAACGCGAAGTGAAAAAAGGCGACCTTGTGGAGACCTCCGGAACGGGCGGCGTATTTCCTCAAGGGCTGACGGTCGGCGAAGTAACCGATGTCGAATCAGATGCTTACGGCCTGACGAAAATCGCTTACGTGAAACCGGCTGCCGACCTGTATGATCTTGACCATGTCATCGTTGTCAACCGAAGCGTAGCAACAGGGGAGGAAGGATCGTGAAACGTTTCCTTCTCCCTTTGATTATGATTTTGGTCTTTTGTGCGGAAAGCATCTATACAGATCTGGTGCATTTTCCTTTCGTTTCCGACGAGCAGCAGGTCGTTCCGCATTTTCTTTTGCTCGCGCTGATTTTTATGTCCGCTTATGTCAACCAAAAGCATGCGGTGATCTACGGTCTCATTTTCGGACTTCTTTATGACATCAATTATACGGGTGTTTTAGGCGTTTATATGTTTGGTTTTGCCGGTTTATGCTACCTGGCGGCCAAAGCGTTTAAAGTGCTGCAGACCAATGCCCTGATGGTCATTCTGGTCGCTGTGCTGAGCGTATGTTTGCTTGAATTTTACGTTTACGGCATTCAGACGTTAATCCGCAGCGGCACAATGACGTTTAACGATTTTGTCATTCAGCGGTTTTTGCCGACCGCTGTGCTGAATATTGCGGGAGCCATTATATTAGTCCTGCCCTTTAGGCTGTTTTATATAAGTCTGAAGAAAGAATTAAGAGATGAGTAAAAAGGGTTTTATCTTTTTTTGACGAAAAGAGTATGTTGTTGAGGTGAACATTGATGAAGACCAAAAAGCAGCAATATGTAACAATAAAAGGAACAAAAAACGGCTTAACATTGCATCTGGATGATGCGTGTTCTTTTGATGAGCTTCTCGATGGTCTTCAAAATATGCTGTCGATTGAACAATATACTGATGGCAAAGGCCAAAAAATCAGTGTTCATATCAAACTCGGGCATCGGTATCTGTATCAGGAACAGGCAGAGCAGCTGACTGATCTGATCGCGTCAAAGAAAGATTTAGTCGTGCATTCAATTGACAGTGAAGTCATCGCCAAAGAAGAAGCGCAGCGGATGAAAGAGGAGCAGGAAATTGTTTCTGTTTCTAAAATCGTCCGTTCAGGTCAGGTGCTTCACGTAACGGGAGATTTGCTTTTAATCGGAGATGTGAATCCCGGCGGTACGATCAAAGCCGGAGGAAATATATTTGTTCTCGGTTCATTAAAAGGGATTGCCCATGCGGGTTATAACGGAAATAACCGGGCTGTGATCGCCGCATCCGAAATGATGCCGACACAATTGAGGATCAATCATGTGTTAAATCGCTCCCCAGACCACATTCAAAAAGGGAACGACATGGAATGTGCTTATTTAGATACTGACGGAAATATGGTCATTGAACGCCTTCAACAATTGGCTCATTTAAGACCTGATCTAACAAGGCTTGAGGGAGGAATGTGAAATTGGGTGAGGCTATCGTAATAACTTCGGGAAAAGGCGGAGTAGGTAAAACAACAACATCTGCAAACCTCGGTACCGCCTTAGCCATTTTAGGGAAGCGCGTCTGTCTGGTAGACACAGATATCGGACTGCGCAACCTTGATGTCGTAATGGGTCTTGAAAACAGAATTATTTACGACTTAGTAGATGTAATTGAAGGCAGATGCAAGACGCATCAGGCGCTTGTCAAGGACAAACGTTTTGATGATCTGCTTCATTTAATGCCGGCTGCCCAGACAAGCGACAAAACGGCTGTTGTCCCTGAGCAGATCAAATCGCTTGTGCAGGAGCTCAAGCAGGAATTTGATTATGTCATTATCGATTGTCCGGCCGGAATTGAACAAGGCTATAAAAATGCCGTTTCCGGAGCTGATAAGGCGATTGTGGTGACGACGCCGGAAATATCAGCGGTTCGGGATGCTGACCGCATTATCGGACTTTTAGAGCAGGAAGATATTGAACCGCCGCGCCTCATCGTCAACCGCATCAGAAATCACCTCATGAAAAACGGTGACACGATGGATGTGGATGAGGTTGTTCATCATCTGTCTATTGATCTCCTCGGAATCGTTGCCGACGATGATGAAGTGATCAGAGCTTCAAATATCGGCGAACCGATTGCCATGAATTCTAAAAACCGCGCCAGCATTGCTTACCGCAATATCGCCCGGCGTATTTTGGGAGAATCCGTTCCTTTGCAGGTGCTTGAAGAGCAGCAAAAAGGGATGATGGCGAAAATCAAGTCGTTTTTCGGCGTGCGTTCATAAATATACTGGAATACAAAGATCTGATAAAGCCCAGCTTATCAGGTCTTTTTTGTTGTTCAACAGGGCGCATATTTGCAATGGACAAGGCATAGGATGTACAAACCCAACGATTGCAAAGGATGATGGCGATGAGTCACAGAGCTGATGAAATTAGAAAAAGACTGGCCAAAAGGAGAAAACCGCGCCCTGAATCAAAACAGACTTTCGTTCAAAACTCCCGACCGCAGAAGCCTCCCGCATGGCAGACGGTCAAGGAGCAGGAAAAGCACAGGCTCCTTCCGGACTATGAATATCAAACGGAACATCCGCCCGAATTTAACGGACGGCATCCGCTGATCAACGCTCATTCTATTATTTTGAAATGCCTGCTGGCCGCCTGTCTCGTACTGATTTCCGCTATCGCCTATAAAACTGACAAACTGCCGCTGAGTCAGATTAAACCGGCGATTGCACAAACCTTTCAAAAAGAATTTCAGTTTGCTGCCGTGAATCATTGGTTTGTATCCTCATTCGGAAACCCGCTTGCTTTTCTCACCCCGGGAACGAAAAAGAAGGACGGTCAGGTAGCGGTCAGCCAGGATATGGCCGTTCCCGCCGCGGGGAAAATCCAGCAGAACTTTCAGAATAACGGAGAAGGCGTCGTTGTTGAAACAGCCAGTGAAGCCATTGACAGCGTAAAAGAAGGCTACATTACGGAAGTGAGCAAAGATGAAAAAACAGGGCTGACGGTGAAGGTGCAGCATGCCGACAATACAAGCAGCATTTACGGCCGGCTCAAAGATGTTGACGTATCATTGTATGACTTTGTCGATAAAGGAAAAAAGATCGGTTCGATCAAGCTTAACGATAAAAGTAAAGGACAGTATTATTTCGCGATTCAGGATGGCGATAAATTCATAGATCCGATTCAGGTGATCACATTTGATGAATAAATGGCTCAGCCTTCTCTTCAAAATTCATGTCCACCCTTTTCTTTGGATTATCATGGGGCTTGGTCTTCTGACGGGGCACATTAAAGCGCTGCTGTGTCTTTTGCTGGTCGTATCCGTTCATGAGCTGGGGCATGCTGCTCTGGCTGTGTTTTTTTCGTGGCGCATTAAACGCGTCTTTCTGCTCCCTTTCGGCGGGACGGTTGAGGTGGAGGAGCACGGAAACCGGCCGCTTAAAGAGGAATTCGCGGTCATTCTGGCGGGCCCGTTCCAGCATGTGTGGCTTCAGGCGGCAGCCTGGCTCCTTTTTATGTCCGGCTTTACAAGTCAGCAGACATTTGAGATGTTTACCTTTTATAATCTCTCCATTCTTTTCATCAATCTTTTGCCGATCTGGCCGCTTGACGGCGGAAAGTTTGTGTTTTTATACTTCTCTAAACAAATGGCTTTTCAAAAAGCGCATCTCCTCAGCCTGCAGACATCAGCCGTTTTTGCACTTTTGCTCTGCTGCTGGATTGTGCTGGCCGTCCCCCTCCAGGTCAGCGCATGGGTGCTGTTCGTCTTTCTCGCCGCTTCTTTATGGGATGAATACCGCAAGCGGCATTATATTCAGCTGAGGTTTCTTTTAGAGAGATATTACGGTAAAAACCGCGATGTCGCCATGCTGCATCCTTTGACTGTCGCAGCCGATGCCAAAGTAAAGCATGTCATGGCCGAATTCAAACGGGGCTGCAAACATCCCATTATCATTGAAAAAGCCGGCGAGAAGCTCAGCCAGCTTGATGAAAATGAAGTGCTTCATGCATATTTTGCTGATAAACGGACAGATTCCTCCATGGAAGACCTGCTGCTGCCTTACTAGAAATAGATTGACATATCTCTTTGGTTCTGATATATTTTTTAATGTTATGGATGTAGCACCAATGCTACAACCGCTCGGGACAGGTGATAAGAGCTTTAAAGCCCCCTGTTGCTGGCGAGTCTTAGTCTAATAGGAGGTGCAGAGAATGTACGCAATCATTAAAACAGGCGGAAAACAAATCAAAGTTGAAGAAGGTCAAACTGTTTACATCGAAAAACTTGCTGCTGAAGCAGGTGAAACAGTGACGTTTGAAGACGTATTGTTTGTTGGCGGAGACAGCGTGAAAGTCGGCAACCCAACAGTTGCAGGCGCGACAGTTACAGCTAAAGTTGAAAAACAAGGCCGTGCGAAAAAAATCACTGTTTTCCGTTACAAGGCAAAGAAAAATGTTCATAAAAAACAAGGTCATCGTCAGCCTTATACTAAATTGACAATCGAAAAAATCAACGCGTAAGCATGATTGAGGCAACAATTCGAAGATCCCGAAATGACGGGGGCATTTTGTCCTTTGAAATGACGGGACATGCCGATTTTGCTGAACATGGACGAGATCTCGTTTGCGCCGGGGTTACGGCTGTCGTTTTCGGGGCGGTCAATGCGGTTATCGCGCTGGCTCCTCTCGAACCGATTCTTGATATAGGCGAGGACGGGGGTTATTTCTACTTTGAATTCCCTGAAGCCGCTGATCAGGAAGCTTTGCAAAAAGCGCAGCTGCTGATTGAAGGCATGATTGTTTCTCTTGAAACGATCGAGCGGGATTACAGTGAACACTTACAGTTGACTGCAAACCAAATATAGGAGGTGAGTTACATGCTTAGATTAGATCTTCAGTTTTTCGCTTCTAAAAAAGGTGTAGGTTCTACAAAGAACGGACGTGACTCTGAATCTAAACGTTTAGGCGCTAAACGTGCAGACGGTCAATTCGTAACAGGCGGATCTATCCTTTACCGTCAACGCGGAACGAAAATCTACCCAGGTGAAAACGTGGGCCGCGGAGGAGATGACACTCTTTTTGCTAAAATCGACGGAACTGTTAAATTCGAACGTTTCGGCCGTGACCGCAAAAAAGTGAGCGTATATCCTGTAGCTCAATAATGACACAAAAAACTCCGGTCGTTGACTGGAGTTTTTTTTGCAGTAAGCGGAGTAACATCAAGAATGAAAAGCAGAGGACGCGTGAGTGAACCCCGCCTTGAATGAGGACATCAGCTTCTCATACCCACTGGATATGTTCCCCAAGCAGTGATACCAAAAATGTTTCTGCCTGGCATCCGCAGTGCATGCGATCCGAAAAAGGAACATGATGAACCAGGAAAAACAAGTGTTTTTCTAACAAAGCCTTCTCTGTTATAATTCATAGTACACACTTATCAAGACTCCTAAAAAGAAATTAAACGATTGGGAGTGCGAAAATGAAGGATGTATCGAAGAAACAAGAAGAACCTGTAAGCGATGCGGCTCTGATTAATGAGCTGATCCAATTAATGGGCCATTTCCGTCATGATTGGATGAATAAGCTGCAGCTGATAAAAGGAAACTTAAGTTTGCAGAAGTATGACAGGGTCGTTGAAATAATCGACGAAATGGTCATAGATGCAAAGCACGAGTCAAAGCTCTCAAACCTGAAAACCCCGCACTTGGCGTTTGACTTTCTTACATTTAATTGGAAGTCCCGTTATATGAGGCTCGAATACGAAGTGCTCGGAGAAATTAAAGATTTATCGGCATATGATCAAAAGCTGTCGAACCTGATGAGAAAACTGTTTCATCTGTTCGGTCTGGCGGTAAGCAATGAAAGTGAAAATCATCTGACCGTATCGCTGCAGACGGATCACCCTGACAGACAGCTTATTGTATATCTCGATTTTCATGGAACGATTGCAAATGCAGATGTGTTTGATGAATTTCGCAAATCGCGGTATGAGGACTTTGATGTCATGCAATTTGAGCTGACCGGCCATGAATGTGTGGCCGAAATTGGAATGAACTAGCGGTTTTTTACGGTTTAGAACGGAGGATATTATGTTTGTAGATCAGGTGAAAGTATATGTAAAAGGCGGCGACGGCGGTAACGGAATGGTTGCGTTCCGCCGTGAAAAATATGTGCCGAAAGGCGGGCCTGCCGGCGGTGACGGCGGTAATGGAGGCGACGTCGTCTTTGAGGTTGATGAAGGATTGCGCACGCTTATGGACTTCCGGTACCAGCGCCATTTCAAAGCGATACGCGGCGAGCACGGCATGTCTAAAAACCAGCACGGCAGAAACGCGGACGATATGGTTGTTAAAGTTCCGCCCGGCACAGTCGTTACGGATGACGATACAAAACAGGTCATTGCCGATCTGACTGAACATGGACAGCGCGCCGTCATCGCAAAAGGCGGACGCGGCGGACGCGGGAATACCCGCTTTGCGACACCGGCCAACCCGGCACCGCAGCTGTCAGAGCACGGAGAGCCCGGAAAAGAGCGCTATATCGTGCTTGAACTGAAGGTGCTTGCAGACGTAGGTCTCGTCGGCTTCCCGAGCGTCGGAAAATCTACGCTTCTGTCTGTCGTTTCATCGGCAAAGCCGAAAATCGCCGATTATCATTTTACAACGCTTGTTCCGAATCTGGGCATGGTGGAAACGGAAGACGGAAGAAGCTTTGTCATGGCGGATCTGCCCGGCCTGATTGAAGGAGCGCACGAAGGAGTCGGCTTAGGCCACCAATTTCTCCGCCATATCGAACGGACGCGCGTCATTGTTCATGTCATTGACATGTCAGCGATGGAAGGCCGTGATCCGTATGAAGATTATGTGACCATTAATCAGGAGCTCAGTGAATATAATCTGAGGCTGACGGAGCGTCCGCAAATTATCGTTGCGAATAAAATGGACATGCCCGAAGCGGCTGAAAATCTTAAAGCGTTTAAAGAAAAGCTTCAGGATGACCATCCTGTCTTCCCAATCAGCGCGGTGACGAGAGAAGGGCTCCGCGATCTTCTGTTTGAAGTCGCCAACCAGCTGGAAACAACGCCTGAATTCCCGCTGTATGATGAAGAAGAACTGGCGGAAAACCGCGTGATGTACACGATGGAAGATGAAGAAATTCCATTTAACATTACCCGTGATCCGGACGGTGCGTTTGTGCTTTCAGGTGACAGTCTGGAACGCCTCTTTAAAATGACTGACTTCTCCCGTGACGAATCCGTCAAGCGTTTTGCAAGACAGATGCGCGGAATGGGCGTTGATGAAGCGCTCAGAGAACGTGGGGCTAAAGATGGCGATATCATCCGGCTTCTGGAATTTGAATTTGAATTTATTGATTAAAAAGACGGAGAGCTTGCGATGCAGGCTCTCTGATGTAAGAGGGAGGGGTGCAGGTGAAAGAAGAGACATTTTATTTAGTGCGTGAAGACGTTCTGCCTGATGCGATGCGGAAAACCCTTGAAGTCAAAAAACTGCTGGACAGAAAAAAGGCTGAATCGGTTGCAGATGCCGTGCAGAAAGTTGATTTGAGCAGAAGCGCTTTTTACAAATACCGAGATGCGGTTTTCCCTTTTTACACGATGGTTAAAGAACAAATAATCACACTTTTCTTTCATTTGGAGGATCGGTCAGGCGCGTTGTCCCAGCTTTTGCAGGCGGTGGCTGACTCAGGAAGCAACGTGCTTTCCATTCACCAGTCGATTCCGCTTCAGGGCAGGGCGAATGTCACGCTCTCAATCAGCACATCCGCAATGGAAGAAAACATTCATACGTTAATGAATAAACTGAGAAAATTTGATTTTATAGAAAAAGTTGAGATCTTAGGGTCAGGCGCGTAAGGAGAGAAGAGAAACATGAGAGTCGGTTATTTAGGGCCAGAAGCCACATTTACACATCTAGCAGTCAGTTCCTGCTTTCAAAACAGCGTGACACAAGCACCTTATCATACAATACCGGCATGCATGGATGCGGCGGTTGCGGGAGAAGTGGATCTTGCATTTGTTCCTTTGGAAAACGCGCTGGAGGGCTCGGTTAACTTAACGATTGACTATTTGATTCATGAGCAGCCTCTTGCGATTGTGGGGGAAATGACGCTGCCGATTTACCAGCACCTGCTCGTTCACCCTTCGAGAGAAAATGAGTGGAAAAAGCTTGAGAAAATTTTTTCTCATTCACATGCGATTGCGCAATGCCACAAATTTCTTCATCGGCATTTTTCGTCCGTCCCTTATGAGTATGCGAAGTCAACAGGTGCGGCTGCTAAGTATGTGAGTGAGCATCCGGAACTTCCGATCGGCGTGATTGCGAATGAAATGGCGGCTGCTACATACGGCTTGAGCATCGTGAAGCGGGATATTCAGGATTATCAGGATAACCACACGAGATTCGTCATTCTTTCGCCTGAAAAAGACGTCTCATTTGAAGTGAATGCAAAACTGTCATCAAGATCGAAAACGACGATGATGGTGACGCTTCCCCAAGATGACCAATCAGGCGCACTGCACAGGGTGCTGTCCGCTTTTTCATGGAGAAACCTGAATTTATCAAAGATCGAATCGCGCCCGACAAAAACGGGTCTCGGCAACTATTTCTTTATCATTGATATTGAACAGGCGATGGATCAGGTGCTCATTCCCGGAGCCGTTCAAGAGATGGAAGCCCTCGGCTGCCGGGTCAAGCTTCTGGGAACATATCAATCCTATTCGATATAAAAAAAGCCCTTCTGGGGGCTTTTTTTTAATCTTTTATTAATATACCCGCGTCGTCCAAGGCTTGGCAGGCTTGATCAATCCGCTCTTTCGTCGGCGCGCTTAACGTATGGAGATGCACGCCTCCTGTCAGTTGTGAAAGGTAAGCGGCATTTGTCGAGTTAATGTGATCCATGAATTGTTTGACTTCTTTCCGTGTGCTGACTCTTATGGCAGCGGTTAAATCGCCGTATACGGGGTGTTCAATGATGACGTCCTTTATGGTGACCCCTTCATCGACGATGAGTTCAAGCTCTTCTTCCGTCCGCTCCGGGCCGTGCAGGCAGGCGACAATCCGTTCGGCGTTTTTTTCGCCGCCGGCATTCATGCTGATGTATAAATAGCCTTGGCTCGTTGCGATAATCGGTTCGCTTTTTGCTTTCAAGAGGGATATATCCTGCACGATCACCTGTCTTGAGACATTTGCTTTTTTGGCCAATTCGCTCCCTGTTAATGGTGAGCCGGCTTCTTTCAGCCATTGAAGCAGCATGTCGCGTCTTTTCGCCCCCGTAAGCTTCGTTCCTTCTGTCAAATTGCTGATTCTCCTTTCTTTTGCTCCCATAGCGCCGTAAATGTATGTATCAGCATATCGAGCTGTTCACATGTTGTTTCATTTCCGAATGAGATCCGGAAAAACTGCCGCGCTTCCCGTTCGGTTTTTCTCAGCGCCTTCATAGCTGAAGAAGGGCCGTGACTGCCGGCGGAACATGCGCTCCCGGTTGAGATGCAAATATCATTACGATTACATTCTAACATAACATATTGTCCTTCAAAGGAGTGAAAAAAACACCCGACAATGTGGGGCAGGCATTCACCGTCGGTTTCTTCCTCCGAAAATGTAATAGGGAGGCCCTGAAGCCGAATTTGTTCATAAAAATATTTCCTCAGCCTCTCTGCATGCTCACGGTGTTCCGCCATGTGTTTCACTGCATACTCCGCAGCAGCGGTAAAAGCGCCGATGGCCGGTACATTCACAGTACCCGGCCTGAACCCGTTTTCATGTACGGTATGCGGATAAACCGGCTTCCAGCTGACGCCGGGCCGAATGTAAACAGCCCCGGTGCCTTTCGGGCCGTATACTTTATGACCGGAGACGGAAAGGGCATCGATACCCGTCTGATCTGCATTAATCGGCAGTTTGCCGAAACTTTGAACACAATCGCAATGAAGCAAAATGTTTCGATGGTGAAGAAAAGCGGCCAGGCGATCCAATGGCTGGATGAGACCGGTTTCTGAATTGGCGTGCTGTATAGAAACAAGCCCTGTGTCAGGACGGATATGAGCCGCCAATATGTCCTCGGTTATAAGGCCGTTTCTGTCGGGGTAAATGACAGTAACTTCAATTCCCTGATCCGTTAAAAACGCCGCGGCATTATGGATCGAATGGTGTTCCATTGCGGTCGTAATAAAATGTTTTTTGTGAGGGGGAAGACCATGCAGCAATGATTGGACGGCCAGAATGTTCGCTTCCGTGCCGCCGCTTGTAAAATAAATGCCGTCTGCCGCTCCGCCGATCAATTTTCCTGCAGACTGTCTGCAATATTCCAGCACATCCGCCGCTCTCCCTCCGGCATCATGAAGGCTGCTTGCATTTCCGAATACTTCTGTACTGAGATGCTGAAAGACTTCCGCGGCTTTTTGGCTTAAAGGCGCTCCCGCCGCATAATCAAGATAAATCATACAGGCCGTCTCCTATCCGTTTATGTTAAAAAAAGCTTGAGTTTATTTTATCCTTGTGTAAATATAGGTGTCAAGACAGGTGTAAATATAACAGGAGGGTGATTATGTCTGGAAAAACAATTATCATCATTGGTTCGGGGACGGCGGCCCTCGCCTGTGCTTCTGCATTTCCTCCGTCATACCAAGTGACCGTCATAACGAAAAGAAACGTAACAAACAGCAATTCGCATTATGCTCAAGGCGGGATTGCTGTTTCATATGCAGAAGATGACTCCATTGACTCCCATGTGAACGATACACTGTATGCGGGCTGCGGCCATAATGACGTGACAGCCGTGCGGGATTTGCTGCAAAGCGGACAAAGCATGATAAACAGGCTGATAGAAAGTCAATTTCCATTTGATACGAAATCAGACGGAACATTTTGTCTCGGCAAGGAAGGCGCTCATTCTAAAAGAAGAATTCTGCATGCCGGGGGAGATGCGACCGGGCGGATTTTGGTTGAGTATCTGCTTCGGCAGCTGAGGGACGGCATACGGATCATTGAACACGAAACGGCTGTTGAGCTGCTGATTGAAGACGGACGATGCGCGGGCGTTGCCGTAAAGGATGCTTCAGGCTCCGTTTCTTACAGAAGAGCGGATTGCGTAGTGCTTGCCTCAGGCGGGTGCGGCAGTCTGTATCAGTATCATACAAATGATTCCGCCATAACGGGTGACGGCATCGCTCTTGCTTTACGTGCGGGAGCAGAGATCACGGACATGGAGTTCACCCAGTTTCACCCGACCCTCCTTGTGAAAAACGGAACTGTGTACGGGCTGATTTCTGAAGCTGTGAGAGGGGAAGGCGGATATTTAACGGATCGTTCAGGGCGCAGAATCATGACGGGCAGACACGCGCTTGAAGATTTGGCGCCGAGAGATGTCGTTTCACGGGCGATTTTCGAAGAAATAATGAAAGAAAATCCAGTTTACATGAATTGCAGCCGGATAGCCGATTTTAACAAACGTTTTCCGACCATAACAGAAATTTGTAAAACAGCCGCCGTTGATATTGAAAGCGGAATTCCCGTAGCCCCGGGGATGCATTTTTTAATGGGCGGAGTAAAAACCGATACATGGGGGAAAACGTCTGTGCCTGATCTCTACGCCATAGGCGAGACCGCCTGCACAGGCCTGCACGGGGCAAACCGGCTTGCGAGCAACTCGCTGCTGGAAGCTTTGGCAAGCGGACAAAGGTGTGCGGAACATATCATTCAAACGCCGTTAAACGGAAGATATAAAAAAGCTTCGAGAAAATCTGACGTCATCTTACAAGTGCCGGACACAACGCTTCACATGCTCCAAGCAAAAATGACAGCCGGAGCGGGCATCGTCAGAGATAAAGAAAACATGCAGGCGCTGGCATCCTGGCTTCACAAAGTACCTGTTCATCATATGAATGTGAAGGATATCACAACGGAACAAGCCGAGCTGTCCTGCTTATGGCAGACCGCACAACTCGCCGTATCTTCTGCTCTTATCCGGGAGGAAAGCAGAGGCGCCCATTTTCGCGCTGATTTTCCCGGGACAGAGAAAGAGTGGCATGGAAAACAAATCATTCATTCAGCATCAGGAACAGTTATCAGAAAAAACGAAGGGATTGGGGAAATATGGACATTCTGCAGCTAAAGCAAATGCTGACACATTTTTTTCAGGAAGATATCGGAACGGGTGACGCAACGTCACAAGCGATTTTTTCGGATCAGCAATGTAAGGCGGAGATTATCGCCAAAACAGACGGTGTGTTTGCCGGAGAAGCCGTTATCCGAGAAGGGTGGAAGCTTTTAAACAACGATATCCGCGTCCGCTCCCTGAAAAAAGACGGAGAACGGATGAAAAAAGGAGACGTGCTTGCTGAAATGGAAGGCCCGGCGGCGGCTCTTCTTACGGGGGAGCGTGTCATCCTGAATCTTATACAAAGAATGTCAGGCATTGCGACAATGACGGATGAGGCCAAAAGGCGTCTTGATGATCCGTCCATTAAGCTTTGCGATACGAGAAAAACGACACCGGGGCTCAGGATGCTGGAAAAATACGCCGTCCGGATCGGCGGCGGCTGTAATCACCGCTTCGGCCTATACGACGGCATCATGATTAAAGATAATCACATTGCCGCCTGCGGATCGATAAAGGCGGCCATGGAGCGGGCAAGAAAAGCGGCGGGGCAGATGCTTGCGGCAGAAGTCGAAATCGAATCCGAAGAGCAGCTGCTGGAGGCAATAGACGCGGGCGCAGACGTTATTATGTTTGACAACTGTCCGCCTGAGACCGTCCGGCGTTTTGCAGCCATGACACCGGCCCATATCAAAACGGAAGCATCCGGAGGCATAACGCTCGACACTTTGCCTGCTTATAGAGGAACAGGCGTACAATATATTTCACTCGGATTTCTGACTCATTCAGTAAAAAGCGCCGATATCAGTATGGATGTTGCGGCGGCGGAACAGGGGGATTTTTCATAATGTCTATCTTTGACGTATTAACTGCATCAGCTGACATGATGCCGAGCCATTATAAAAACTTGAGTACTGAAGAAATGGAGGAGCGGGTCGCCGCGATTAAACGGTCCTTCGGAAAACGTCTGTTCATTCCGGGACATCACTATCAAAAAGATGAAGTGATACAATTTGCCGATACTGCTGGTGACTCCCTGCAGCTTGCCCAAGTAGCCGAAAAAAATAAAGATGCGGAATATATTGTGTTTTGCGGCGTGCATTTTATGGCGGAAACGGCTGATATGCTGACTGATGATAACCAAACCGTCATTTTGCCCGACATGCGCGCCGGCTGTTCGATGGCTGATATGGCTGATATACAGCAGACGGATAAAGCATGGCAAGAGCTTCAGGAGCTGTACGGTAACACCATCATTCCGTTAACATATGTTAACTCGACGGCGGAAATTAAAGCATTCGTCGGGCGGCACGGCGGAGCGACTGTCACTTCTTCGAATGCCCGGAGCGTGCTGGAATGGGCTTTTAAACAAAAGGAAAGAATTTTATTTTTGCCGGATCAGCATTTAGGCAGAAATACAGCATATGACCTCGGCATTCCGCTGACAGAAATGGCTGTATGGGACCCGGCTCAGAACCGATTGCTTACTGACCACCCGGAAAACATTAAGGTCATCCTTTGGAAAGGACATTGCTCCGTACACGAAAAATTCACAGCGGAAAATATTTCTCAGCTGCGGCAGCGGGATTCTGACATCCGGATTATCGTTCACCCGGAATGTTCGCGGGAAGTGGTCTCGCTAAGTGATGACAGCGGATCTACCAAATACATTATTGATACGATTGAACAGGCTGAGCCGGGAAGCAAGTGGGCTGTCGGTACGGAAATGAATCTTGTGCAGCGCCTCATTCAATCGCACCCGGATAAACAGATTGAATCACTGAATCCGGATATGTGTCCGTGTCTGACAATGAACAGAATCGACCTTCCGCATTTATTGTGGTCGCTTGAGCAGCTTGAAAAAGGCGAGCCGAAGGGTGTCATTAAGGTTCCGGAAGCGGTTCGGACAGAAGCGCTTCGTGCGTTGAACAGAATGCTGAGCCATACGTAAAAATAAAAAACTCCCCTCCTTTCCAAATTTTTTATCATCATGCCCAGCTCGCCTGCATATAGTGTGAAGAAACGTATTGTAATGACAAATGTACCGTTCACGTTTTGTGCATAGGAGGGGAAAACGTTGAAAATTCATATCGTTCAAAAAGGCGATTCGCTCTGGAAAATAGCTGAAAAATACGGAGTTGATTTTGAAGAATTAAAGAAATTGAATAATCAGCTGAGCAATCCAGACTTAATTATGCCTGGAATGAAGATAAAGGTGCCTTCAGAAGCCGTTCCGGTCAGAAAAGAACCAAAGGCAAACTTCGGAACGTCTGCGCATAAGCATGAGCATCCATATGCTAAAGAAAAACCGAAATCAGTTGTGGATATCGAAGACACCATACCGGAAGAACCAAAGCCGTCAATTCCGTATGTGCCGCCGATCCCTGAAAAGCATGAAAATGTGCTGCCGGAAGCTGATATGAATCAGTATTATCCGACCAATCAGCTGTTTCAGCCGTGGTCGCCTCCTAAGCCGGAGGAACCGGTGACACATTTTGTCGAGCCGAAAGAAAAAGAGCATGACAATAACATTCCACAACAGGAGGAAATGATCAACATGGAAAACGCGAATTACCCGAATATGCCAAAGGCGCCTGAAGCCGGAAAGATGGAAGAAGAAAACGCAGCTTATCATCTGCCGAACATGCCAAACATCCCGAATGTCCCATTTCCGAATATGCCGGCCGTTGAACCGCCTTTTATGCATTACCCGATTCCGTGCATGCCTTGTCCTTGTCCGGTTCCGGTGACACCGATGCTGCCGGGTTCGGGATTATGCCATCCGTGCTTCCCGGTAGGCGGAGGTTTCGGCGGTTTTGGAGGAGGTTTTGGAGGCTTTCCGGTAATGCCGATGCCGTTACCGTACGGATTCCATCATCCGGGATTTGGGCCGCAAGCGGGTTACGGTGAATATGAAAACCTGGCCCATGAAAATGCAGAGCATTTTGATGGTTTTGCATCTGGTTTCGGCGGTGCTCCGTACGGACATATGCCGTATTACGGCGGATATTCATCACATTACGCAAACGAGCCTCATCACGATGGAAAATTTAAGGACGATGATTGCGGCTGCAATGATTCGCATCATCACCATCATCACCACCACGGTTCACATCATCATGGTTCACATCACCATCACGCCAATATGCCTGTGCAGCCATATCCGAATGTGGGCGCAAGTGCCGGATATTTTATGCCTTACGGCGGAGCAAATCCCAATGCCGCGCCGAATCAGCCGAGTCCAAATCAAGTATTCGGACGGCCGGAGGAAGATGAAGACTAATGTATCGGGACGATGTATGTCGTTCCTTTTTTTATGTCCGAAGAAGACTGGACATAACTGACAAGCTTAAACCCGCCGTCGGCCGCACATCCTAAACATGAGCGGAAACGCTCACACAGCGATGAATCCACGGGGGGTTTTTCCATTGGGCAAAAAACTGATGACAATCGCAGGCGTTTTAGCCGTAACTGCAAGTTTAACGGCATGCGGAGCAAATAATGCCATGAATGACGGACGCTACAATCAGACAACACGTCCGGTCGGGTATTATTCAAATGACAATGATAACGGCAGACGCCAGTACGGAATGGACCATCAAGGACCTGTTTCCGAAATGATGGAGAACCGAAACGGCCGCCGGGATACGACAAACGTATCTTACCGAAATACGCCGAATAACGGGGTTCCGTTAACAACGGACGGCACATATAACGGCCGCAACGCCAATACGCCGCCGGCCGCTATGTCTTATAATGGGTATGACAATGCCGAAAACATCAGAATGGCGGCGAAAATTGCAAACCGCGTGAAAAAAGTAAAAGGCGTACAGGATAGTCAGGTCGTCGTGACTGACACAAGAGTCGTCATTGCTGTCAGAACAAATCATCCTTTTACGAAAAATGATGATCAACATGTCAAACATGCAGCCAAAAAATTCGCGGACGGCCGCGCAATTCAAGTATTTACTGATAACGCCACTTTTACAAAGCTTCAAGACATGAACAAAAACAGCCGTTAGACGGGACTGCCGGATGATTTCATCCGGCAGTATTTTTTTCATCATTTCTTTACATAGTCTTAAAACGCTCTTTATATTGCGCTGTTAACATAAAAGCTAAATAAAACGTAACGGAGGAGCCGGGATGAAAAAAACGGAGCGCGACAAAAGCCGCGGGACAAAAACTGTGTATTTGACCGTAAGAGGATATCGACTCAAACTGACGCCCGGACAGATGAAACTGATATCAGCCGGCCGGGCATAATAAAGCGGGGCAGCCTTTATTAGAGGGCTGCTTTTTTTTTCGGCGAAGCAGTCAAAAGAAAGAAAACGGTTAAGCACCGGTATCTTTGGTCAAACTAGCATCAAGAGTTTGATTGAATAAAGAGGTGTTATTGGTGAAACGAATTTGCGGTGGGCGTCTTTTATTTATGTTTATCTTATCAGCTGCAGTCCTGATTTGCGGAGGAAACGATGCATACGGGGCAGAGGTCGAGCATTACGGGCCGCTTCGGGTGCACGTCCAGCTGGAAAAGGTCTATCTTGACGGTGATGTCGGCATCGAACATACGGATGAAACCGTTTTGGCGATGGAAGACTTTTGGGCCGCATACGCCGGCTGGACGCTCGTTGAGCAGAAAAAAGGCTTCGTTCTTTTCCGTAAGCATGTTGATGATATTTCTCCGCTCAGTAAGGTAAACGGTTATATCGGTGTCACGGACGGAGGGGTGATTTCCACTTTTCACGGCCGTCCCGGATCGCTGTCGGAGCCGATCCAGTCTTTCTTCCAAATTGATTTAGAGCGGTTGGAAAGCCGATTGCAAAAGCATTTGGAACACGGCATACCGTACAGGACAAAAGCGGAGTTTGAGAGCGTGATCGATCATATTAAGACTTACAGCGGCTGACTTTGACGCAAGACATGTGACACATGTCTTTTTTTTCTGAACGGAAGGTGTCAAAGCGAACATACGTTAACTTTTCTATAAGACTTTGGCTGTTTTTGTGTTACAATGATAAGCAGTCAAAGAGGTGAATAGGTGTGATTGAATTCGTGAAGGGGACGATTGATTACGTATCTCCCCAATACATCGTGATTGAAAACGGCGGAATCGGCTATCAGGTCTTCACCCCGAATCCGTTTATTTATAAGGTAAGCAATCAAGAGACCATTTTTACGTATCATCATATAAAAGAAGACGCCTTTTCTCTGTACGGCTTTTCAACCAGGGAAGAAAAAGCGCTTTTCACAAAGCTGCTGAACGTCACCGGCATCGGGCCGAAAGGGGCGCTCGCCATTCTCGGTTCCGGTGATCCGGGAGCCGTCATCGAAGCGATTGAACAGGAAGATGAAGCCTTTTTAGTGAAATTTCCGGGTGTGGGCAAAAAGACGGCGCGGCAGATTATTCTTGATTTAAAAGGCAAACTGGCCGATGTCGTGCCTGAAATGATTGACAATCTGTTCAATCATGAAGCGCGCATTGAAAAACAAGAGGCTGAAACGGCGCTTGACGAGGCGCTTGAAGCGCTCAGGGTTCTCGGCTACGCCGAAAAAGAAATTAAAAAAGTGCTTCCTCACTTAAAAGAGGAAACGGCGCTTTCAACAGATCAATATGTGAAAAAAGCATTGCAAAAATTATTAAAGTAAGGTGATGTTCATGGATGAACGGCTCGTTTCAAGTGAAGCAGACAGCCATGAATCAATAATCGAGCAAAGCCTCAGGCCGCAGAATCTCGCCCAGTACATCGGCCAAAAGAAGGTGAAAGAAAATCTGCGCGTGTTTATCGATGCGGCGAAAATGAGGCAGGAAACGCTTGACCACGTTCTTTTATACGGGCCTCCGGGTCTCGGAAAAACAACGCTTGCGTCGATCGTGGCCAATGAGATGGGTGTAGAGATGCGGACGACGTCAGGGCCGGCCATTGAAAGGCCGGGAGACCTGGCAGCCATTCTGACGGCGCTTGAACCCGGAGATGTGCTGTTTATAGACGAAATTCACAGGCTGAACCGTTCAATTGAAGAAGTGCTGTACCCGGCGATGGAGGATTTCTGCCTTGATATCGTCATTGGTAAAGGCCCGTCCGCCCGCTCCGTCCGTCTTGACCTTCCGCCTTTTACGCTGGTAGGAGCGACGACCAGAGTGGGATTATTGACCGCACCGCTCAGAGACCGGTTCGGGGTGCTGTCGCGCCTTGAATACTATACGCAGGAAGAGCTGACAGATATCGTGTCACGAACGGCTGAAGTATTTGAAGTGGATATCGAAGAAGCGCCGGCTCTGGAAATTGCCAGACGGTCAAGGGGAACGCCGCGGGTTGCAAACCGGCTTCTCAGAAGGGTGAGAGATTTTGCCCAGGTGCTCGGCGACAGCCGCATCACGGAAGAAATCGCTCACGACGCGCTCGAACGTCTTCAAGTCGATGCGCTCGGCCTTGATCATATTGACCATAAGCTGCTGATGGGCATGATTGAAAAATTCAGCGGCGGTCCGGTCGGCCTTGATACGATTTCCGCGACAATCGGCGAAGAACCGCATACAATAGAGGATGTGTACGAACCGTATCTGCTGCAGATCGGATTTCTTCAGAGGACGCCGAGGGGACGGGTCGTGACCCCGGCTGTGTATGAGCATTTTCGATTGGAGGCGCCCGCCTGTGACTGATTTTCCGAAGGTTCTCATGGTTCTCGGTGCTGTTTTGCTTATTGCCGGCGCAGTCTGGCACTTTGTCGGACGGCTGCCCGGAGATATTTTCGTTAAAAAGGGAAATGTCACATTTTTCTTTCCCGTTGTTACTTGTATTGTAATCAGTGTGATACTATCCATCCTGCTCAATTTTTTCGGCAGAATGAAATAACAATAGACAGAATAAAGGTGAAATGATGAAAGTCGATTTATTTGATTTTGAACTGCCTGAACGCCTCATTGCCCAAGTGCCGCTGAAAGAGCGTGACGCATCGCGGCTGATGGTGCTTGACAAACAGACGGGCGGGCTGACGGACAGTTCATTTAAAGAGATTGTCAGCTTTTTTAAAGAAGGGGATTGCCTCGTCTTGAACAATACCCGTGTGCTCCCTGCCAGATTATTCGGCACAAAAGAAGATACGGGAGCGAAAGTGGAGCTCCTGTTATTAAAACAGGAAGAAAATGATACATGGGAAACGCTTGTAAAGCCGGCGAAACGCGTAAAAAAAGGAACGGTCCTGACATTTGGGGACGGCCGGCTGACAGCGGTCTGCACGGAGGAACTTGATCACGGCGGCCGGAAAATAGAATTCCGGTATGACGGGATTTTTTACGAAGTGCTTGAATCACTCGGTGAAATGCCGCTTCCTCCTTACATTAAAGAGCAGCTTGATGATAAAGAACGGTATCAGACCGTCTTTTCAAAAGAAATCGGGTCCGCCGCAGCTCCGACTGCCGGACTTCATTTTACGGAAGAGATTCTGGACGAGCTGAAGCAAAAGGGTGTGCGGATTGAATTTATCACCCTGCACGTTGGACTCGGCACATTCCGCCCAGTCAGTGCGGATGATGTGGAAGAGCATAACATGCACGCGGAATTTTATGAAATGACGGAAGAAACCGCCGCCTCTTTAAACGAGGTCAGAAAGTCGGGAGGGCGCATCGTGTCGGTCGGGACGACATCAACGCGCACCCTTGAAACCATTGCCGGCGAGCATGACGGCGTATTTACCGCTTCAAGCGGCTGGACGTCGATCTTCATTTATCCGGGATATGAATTTAAAGCGATTGACGGCATGATCACCAATTTTCACCTGCCGAAATCTTCGCTTATCATGCTTGTTTCTGCGCTTGCCGGCAGAGAGCATGTACTTTCCGCCTACCGTCATGCGGTAGAAGAGGAATATCGTTTCTTCAGCTTTGGCGACGCCATGCTGATTATCTAATTTGAATGACAGGAGGCCTCATACAAAGTGGCTGAACAACCGATACGTTATGAATTTATAAAGGAATGCAAACAAACGGGAGCGCGTCTGGGCAGAGTTCATACGCCCCACGGCTCCTTTGAAACGCCTGTATTTATGCCGGTCGGCACGCTTGCTACGGTAAAGACGATGTCTCCGGACGAGCTGAAATCTATGGATGCGGGTATTATTTTAAGCAATACGTACCATTTATGGCTCCGCCCCGGACATGACATTGTAAAAGAAGCGGGCGGGCTTCATCAGTTTATGAACTGGGACCGCGCGATTTTAACGGATTCCGGCGGTTTTCAGGTCTTTTCATTGAGCAAGTTTCGTAATATAGAAGAAGAAGGCGTACATTTCCGCAATCACTTAAACGGAGACAAGCTGTTTTTATCTCCGGAAAAAGCGATGGAAATTCAAAACGCCCTCGGTTCTGATATCATGATGGCGTTTGATGAATGTCCTCCGTATCCGGCAGAGTATGATTACATGAAACGCTCTGTGGAACGGACCAGCCGCTGGGCGGAACGCTGTCTGGAGGCGCACGGGCGCTCTGATGAGCAGGGGCTGTTCGGAATCGTACAGGGCGGAGAGTATGAAGATTTGCGGACACAAAGTGCCAAAGACTTGGTTTCACTTGATTTCCCGGGTTATGCCATAGGCGGATTATCTGTCGGCGAGCCAAAGCACGTCATGAACAGAGTGCTTGAGTTTACAACTCCGCTTTTACCGAAGGACAAGCCGAGATATTTAATGGGTGTGGGTTCACCGGATGCCTTAATTGACGGCGCCATCCGCGGCGTGGATATGTTTGACTGCGTACTGCCGACCCGGATTGCCCGAAACGGCACGGTGTTTACGAATGAAGGGCGCCTGAACATGAAAAACGCCAAATATGAGCGCGATTTCCGACCGATTGACGAAGAGTGCAGCTGTCATACATGCAAAAATTACTCCCGTGCTTACATCAGACATTTGATCCGCTGCAATGAAACGTTTGGAATTCGATTAACAACTTACCATAACCTTCATTTTCTGTTACACTTAATGGAGCAGGTCAGACAAGCTATCCGAGAGGATCGTCTTGGTGATTTCCGAGAAGAGTTCTTTGAGCGTTACGGCTATAATAAGCCAAATGCGAAAAGCTTCTAAATAAAAACCATTTTTGAAAGGAGGGAAACAGATGGGTACTTTAGGCACAATCGTTCCTATTATTTTGATGTTTGCAGTGCTTTATTTCCTGCTCATCCGTCCGCAGCAAAAGCAGCAGAAGGCCGTACGCCAGATGCAGGAAGAGCTGAAAAAAGGAGATTCAGTGGTGACAATCGGAGGATTGCACGGCACTGTTGAGTCAATTGATGAAAGCAAGGTCGTCATTAAAACAGGTGATAACACCCGTTTAACATTTGACCGCCGCGCAATCAGAGAAGCTTCTGCTGAATAACAGCGAAGCTCATACATACTAAAAAAGAGCGGAGAATCCGCTCTTTTTTTATTACGCTGATCTGCTGCCCTTCAAATTCACTCCGAAAATCCCACCCAGCATACTGACTCCCAAAAAGCCGAGATGAAACAAAAGCTGACCGGATGTAAATGATTTTCCGAACCCTAAATATTGAAAAAGCAAGATGATTAATGAGAAACAAACGGCGGTTAACGCTCCGATCATCCAGCCTTTTTCTTTTGCTTTGCCGCCGGAAATAAAACCGCCGGCAAATAAAGAAAGAAAAGAAAGCGCGGTGACCAGCCAGCTGAAAGATGACTCTTCCATTGAGGTAACCGTCAGCAGCAGTGAAATCGCCAGACTCGTAAGAAGCATCACTGCAAAGATAGCCACTAAGCCGTATAAGACGCCTTTACCCACTTGTTTTGTTTCTTCCATTTTGATCTCCTCTCCGCTCTGGGCCTGACATATGACAAGCCGGAGCCCGTCTTTTTCTAAATGTATTCTCTGAATGTTCGGATTAGACGTAAAAGCATCATGTTCAGTTCATTTCTTACATAAAACAGAGCGGATCGCAAATGCTATGAACGTTGGAGGTGCGATATGGGAGATATTTTCATTATTACGATTCGTACGATAGTGCTTTATATCATCATTCTTGTGATTTTCAGGCTGAT
Source organism: Bacillus siamensis (assembly GCF_051628075.1). Classification (NCBI taxonomy): domain Bacteria; kingdom Bacillati; phylum Bacillota; class Bacilli; order Caryophanales; family Bacillaceae; genus Bacillus; species Bacillus siamensis. The sequence continues at coordinate 2,593,371 of NZ_CP155579.1, read as the reverse complement.
GGGAAAGCGGGAAATCGGAGAGCTGAGCATTTTGGATTTTGTCGTTTCCATTATGATTGCTGAGATAGCGGTGTTAGCAATTGAAAATGTAGAGGATCAGCTTTTGCATACCATTGTGCCGATTGTCATTTTAATGATTATTCAAGTAAGCCTTGCTTTTATTTCGCTCAAAAGCCAAAAAATACGGCAGCTGCTTGACGGCAAACCCACTATTATCATTAAACAGGGAAAAATCGACGAACGTGCGATGAGGTCGCAGCGCTACAATTTTGATGATCTTCTTATGCAGCTGAGGGAAAATAACATCGAGAGAATCTCTGACGTGTCATACGCCATATTAGAGTCGTCGGGAAAGCTGTCAATCGTCAAAAAGAAAAACAATAAGGATAAGCAGATGGAAACACCGCTCATCGTCGATGGAGTCGTTCAAAACGAGCATTTAGACAGAATCGGGAAAGACAAACACTGGCTCGAAAAAAACTTAGCGAAAAGAGGATATCAGGATCTTTCGGAAATATCATTCTGCACGTTTACAGACGGGGCTTTTTTTATTGATATCAAAAATGAAAAAGGGGAGCCTTAAACCAGATTCACCGCGTCACAAACCGTCCGATGACCGGAATCCGGATCAGCTCCTCCCTTTTAATCAGCCTGAATAACAGCAGAAGCACAATGTATAGTATGACGGTCATGGCAATCCAGCCTGTAAGATTAACAGCCTCTGACCCTGAAAAATGAACGGCGCGCTTTATGAGTCGGCTCACATAACCGCAGATGAATATGACCGCAAAACAGAGCGCGTATTCTTTTATTTTAATGCTGATCGGAAGCACTTTGCTTACAGTGGCCGCATGGAGAAGGGTGACGAGCACCATTCCCGTCACAATCGCCAATGCCGCGCCCATAATGCCCAAAGAAGGCCTGGTCGCCAGCACAAAAATAAGGCCAGTTTTAACAGCGGCGCCGATAAAACTGTTCATCATGGCGGCTCCGGCTAAATTTAGCGCCTGCAGCACCGCTTGAAGGGGTCCCTGAAAATAATAGAGCAGAAAAAACGGCGCCATGACTTTAATAAAAACCGCCGCATTAGTCGATCCGTACATGACGGACATCAGCTCATCAGCGAAAGAGAATAAAATAACCACCGAAATGCCCCCGCTTAAAAGACACAGCCTCATCGCCTGTTCCAGACGGTATTCGACAACCTGCAGCTTTTTTTGCTCCATTCCTTCACTGATCGCAGGAACAAGGGCCGTTGACAGAGAATAAGTTATAAAGCTGGGCAGCGTCAAAACCGTCATGGCAAATCCGGTCAGCTCCCCGTACTGGCTGGTGGCAGCAGCGGTGGCGACTCCTGCAATTGCAAGGCTCTGCGCGACGACAATAGGCTCAAAAAACCAAGACAAGTTTCCGATGAATCGGCTTCCGGTTGTCGGGAGCGATACGCTCATCAGCTGACGAAAGGTCTCTTTTCCATTTGCAATCGATTTGAAAAATTGTTTTCTGATTCTGATTGTTTTTTTAGCTTTGAAACAAATGAATAAATAAATAAGAGAGGCGAGCTCTCCGATGACAGATGAAATCATGGCTCCGGCTGCGGCATATTCAATCCCGTACGGCAGAAACACTGTCGTGCAGACCGCGACAAGTGAAATCCGCACAATCTGCTCAAGCACTTGGGAAAATGCCAGCGGGTTCATATTCTGCCTGCCCTGAAAATAACCGCGCAGCACGCTGGAGATTGCGATAATCGGCACGACGGGCGTAATCGCCAGAAGCGGGTAAACCGTGCGTTGATCAGTCAGCATCGTTTCCGCCATAATCGGCGCAAAGCATAAAAACAGCGGCGTAAAGATGAGACTTAATACCCCGGTGATGGTAAGCGACATCACTAAAATGTGTTTCATTTTCTGCCGGTCCCCCCGGGCGCTTGCTTCAGCGACGAGCTTGCTGATGGCAACAGGGAGGCCGAATTGGGTCAAAGTGGTGGCCAAGAAAAATGTCGGGGCAGCCATCATGTACAATCCGACCCCTTCTTCACCGATAAACCGGGCGATGACCACCCGATTGACAAAGCCGAGCATTCTTGTAATCATCCCGGCTGCGATGAGAATAAGAGTGCCCCTTAAAAAAGTCTGTTTTGCCATTTTATAACCCCTGCCTTCTCAAACTACCTGGAATCATATACAATAAAGATATGCGCCGATGTCGTCCGAGCATGACAAGTCTTCGAGAAAAAGGGAAAAAGGAGCGAGCGCCCATGGAGAAGCATCCCGCCGAAATGTATAAGGATCATTTGCGGCCTTTTTTGTACAGTAAACTTGAAGAGTTCAAAATCCTCGGATACGATGATGTTGAACACGAGAGTTTATGGTCATACCTCATACATAAAAAGTGGAAACAGAAAAAGGAAATGCCGCTGTATGAATTGGCCGGCGATATTTTATCAGTTAAAATTGGCGATTTTATGAACTATGCAACCGTTGAAGCTTTTAAGTCGTCTAATTGGCTGGAAAGCGATGAAGGTCAGGAAGCTTTGGATGAACTGCTGAGATAATGATTTGACGGCATAGGTTTAAGGAGGAAATACATAATGAAAAAAGGACGCTTGATTGCGTTTTTCCTGATCGTATTATTAATCGGCACAGGGCTGGGGTATTTTACAAAACCGGCTGCCAATAATATTACGTTAGGATTGGATTTACGCGGCGGGTTTGAAGTACTGTACGACGTGCAGCCCGTCAAAAAAGGCGATAAAATCACAAAAGACGTGCTCGTCAGCACGGTGCAGGCGCTGAACCGCCGGGCTAACGTTCTCGGCGTAAGCGAGCCGAACATTCAGATTGAAGGGAACAACCGCATCCGCGTACAGCTGGCGGGCGTCACGAATCAAAACAGAGCGCGCGAAATTCTGTCAACGGAAGCGCAGCTCTCATTCAGGGACACGAATGATAAAGAGCTTTTAAACGGCTCTGATCTCGTGGAAAACGGCGCGAAGCAAACTTTCGATCCGACAACGAACGAACCGATTGTCAGCGTGAAACTGAAGGATGCGGACAAGTTCGGAGAAGTGACGAAAAAGGTCAAGAAAATGGCGCCTAATAATCAGCTCGTCATCTGGCTCGATTATCAAAAAGGCGATTCATTTAAAAAAGAAGTCGGCAAAAAACATCCGAAATATGTATCCGCTCCGAATGTGAGCCAGGAATTAAATACAAAGGATGTCACGATTGAAGGCCAGTTCACCGTTCAAAAAGCAAAGGACTTGGCCAATATTTTAAACGCGGGCGCACTGCCTGTGAAACTGACCGAAAAATACTCTACCTCAGTAGGGGCACAATTCGGACAGCAGGCTTTACATGATACGGTCGAGGCCGGCATCATCGGGATTGCAATTGTTTTCTTATTTATGCTGCTTTATTACAGACTGCCGGGACTCATAGCGGTCATTACGCTTTCTGTATACGTGTATATTACGCTGCAAGTGTTTGACTGGATGCAGGCTGTGCTGACTTTGCCGGGTATTGCGGCGCTCATTTTGGGTGTCGGGATGGCGGTTGACGCCAACATTATCACCTATGAACGGATAAAAGAAGAGCTGAAACTCGGCAAATCCGTCCGCTCGGCTTTCCGTTCAGGAAACAGACGGTCATTTGCGACGATCTTCGATGCGAATATCACAACGATCATCGCAGCGGTCGTGCTCTTTATTTTCGGGACAAGTTCTGTAAAAGGGTTTGCGACGATGCTGATCTTGTCAATACTGACAAGCTTTATCACAGCTGTCTTCCTTTCAAGATTCCTGCTCGGCCTTCTTGTGGAAAGCAGATGGCTTGACCGGAAAAAAGGCTGGTTCGGCGTCAAGAAAAAACACATTATGGATATTCAGAAGACCGACGAAAATACTGAACCGCATACGGCATTCCAGAAATGGGATTTCACGAGCAAACGAAAATACTTCTTTATTTTCTCAAGCGCTGTAACCGTTGCGGGAATTATCATCTTGCTGATCTTTAAGCTCAACCTGGGAATCGATTTTGCAAGCGGTGCGCGGATTGACGTGCAGAGCAATCATGCTTTGACGGCGCAGCAGGTTGAAAAAGACTTTGACTCTCTCGGCATGGATCCGGAAAACATCGTGCTCTCGGGTAAAGAGAACCATGTTGCCGCAGCCCGGTTTGTCGGAGAGCCATCTAAAGAAAAGATCGCTGAAATCAAAACGTACTTTAAGGATAAATACGGAGCTGAACCGAATGTCAGCACGGTATCGCCGACAGTCGGAAAAGAGCTGGCCCGTAATGCCTTATATGCTGTCGCCATTGCATCAATCGGCATCATTATTTACGTGTCAATCCGTTTTGAGTACAGAATGGCTATCGCTGCGATTGTATCCCTGCTGTATGACGCTTTCTTTATCGTCGCGTTTTTCAGCATTACAAGGCTGGAGGTTGACGTAACCTTTATCGCCGCTATTCTCACCATAATCGGTTACTCGATAAATGATACGATCGTTACATTTGACCGGATACGCGAGCAGATGAAAAAACGCAAGCCGAAGTCATTTGCCGATCTGGAACACATCGTGAATCTGAGTTTGCAGCAAACCTTTACACGCTCGATTAATACAGTCTTGACTGTTGTGATTGTAGTCGTCGTGCTGCTTATTTTAGGCTCATCGTCAATTACGAACTTCTCAGTCGCCTTATTGGTCGGTTTATTGACGGGTGTTTATTCTTCTCTTTACATCGCTTCACAGCTGTGGCTTGTATGGAAAGGAAAAGAATTTAAAGGGAAAAAATCAATCGAAGAGTAAAATGGGAACAGGCTGTCTTGCAGAAGGCAGCCTGTTTTTTAGGCTGCGTTGAACTTAAAACCTGCATTTGCTATAATGACATACGCTTACATAATCAATCATCATTGTAAAAACATGTAGGAGGGTTCTTATGAATGTTCGTGAGTCGGAACTTCCGGGCATTGGCCAGAAAGTCGAAATCATTACGAAAAATCATGATAAAATCAGTATTATTCTCCATGATGACGGCAGAAGAGAGCTCTATTACTTCGATGAGAAAGACCATGACGAATGCTTGGCATCCGTTGAATTTAACGATGAAGAGGCAAGGCAGATTTCCGCTATTTTAGGCGGGATGACGTATAAGCCGAAAGCGCTGGAATCTGTGGAAGTTGCACTTGATGATCTCATTATTGAGTGGTTTAAAGCCGAATCCCGCGCACCGGCTGTCAGCCGCACAATCGGAGATTTGGATATCAAGAAGCATTACAACGTCCAGATTATTGCGATCGTTAAGAAAAACCGGCAAAAACAGCTGAGTCCCGGCATTGATACTGTGATTGAAGAAGGGGACACCCTCGTCTTATCCGGGGAAAGAAGCGGATTGAAAAGGTTGGTCCGTGAGCAGTTAACGGCCCGGATTTCCTGAGACCGGGGTTTAATCTCTGGAAAATGAGGGAAAAGATAAGAATTAATAATTGGGGGCTGACGTATGAATAAACAATGGACTATTATATTCGCTTTACTATTTACTCTGATTGTCGCCATTTTTGCTGTCATTAACGTGCGGGCGGTTGAGGTTGATTATCTGTTCGGCACCGCTGAATGGCCGCTGATTTTAGTCATTTTGGGCTCTGTGTTAATGGGAGCGCTGATCGTATTTTCAGCCGGTATATTTCAAGTGATGAAGCTGAAGCGGGAAATTAAAATGCTGCGGAAAGAAAACAGATCCGCTGCTGAATTGCCGGCTGATCCGGACGGCAGAAAACCGGCCGCACCGCCGGAAGAAATATTGGAAGAGAAAAAAGGATCAGAATAACATTTGAAACCCCTCAGTCCGCTCTAGTATAATAGGGTGGTTGAGGGGTGAATTTATGTTAGCGTCAAAAATGCGCTGGGAAATCCAGCAGCCGGATCAGGAAAAGGTCAAATCACTCACAGAACAATTGGACATAACACCTCTTGTGGCATCGCTGCTTGTAAAAAGAGGTTTTGATACTGCCGAAAGCGCAAGGCATTTTTTACATACAAAGGATGCAGACTTTTATGACCCGTATGAATTAAAAGGAATGCGGGAAGCAGTTGATCGGATAAAGCTGGCGGTTTCTCAAGGGGAACCGATTATGATTTACGGAGATTACGATGCAGACGGCGTTACAAGCACATCAGTGATGCTGACGGCACTCAGACAGCTGTCAGCAAACGTTGACTTTTATATTCCCGACCGTTTCACAGAAGGCTACGGCCCGAATGAACAAGCTTTCCGCTCCATAAAAGAGCGGGGTTTTTCGCTTATCATTACAGTGGATACGGGCATCGCCGCCGTTCATGAAGCTGAAGTCGCAAAAGAGCTGGGTCTAGACGTCATTATTACCGACCACCATGAGCCGGGACCCGAGCTTCCCGACGTATTTGCGATCATCCACCCGAAGCAGCCGGGCTGCAGCTATCCGTTTAAAGAATTGGCCGGCGTCGGTGTGGCGTTTAAGCTTGCCCACGCGCTTACGGGTTCTTTGCCGGAAGCTATGCTGGACTTAGCGGCCATCGGTACGATTGCGGATCTGGTGCCGCTGCATGATGAAAACAGACTAATTGCGTCACTTGGGATCGAAAAGCTTCGGACGACAAATCGGCCGGGTCTCAAAGCTCTGATTAAGCTTTCCGGCGGGGATATCGGACAAGCTGATGAGGAAACGATCGGGTTCCAGGTTGCACCGAGGCTGAATGCCGTCGGAAGAATAGAACAGGCTGATCCCGCCGTGCACCTGCTGATGACCGAAGACCAGTTTGAAGCGGAGGAATTGGCTTCGGATATTGACAGGCTGAATAAGGAACGCCAAAAAATGGTGAAAACCATGACCGAAGAGGCTGTTGAAATGGTTCAGCAGCAAGACGGAAACCCTTCTGCCATTGTAGTGGCAAAAGCCGGCTGGAACCCGGGGGTTGTCGGTATTGTCGCATCGAAGCTCGCTGAACGTTTTTATCGCCCCGCTGTTGTGCTGGGGATAGATGAGGAGCAGGGAATCGCTAAAGGATCGGCGCGAAGCATCAGGGGTTTCAACCTTTTTACGAGCCTTTCACAGTGCAGAGACATTCTCCCTCATTTCGGCGGGCATCCGATGGCCGCAGGAATGACTTTAAAGGCTGAAGATGTGCCGGATTTAAGAGACAGGCTGAATCAATTGGCTGAAGAAACCCTTACGGAAGAGGATTTTATCCCGATTCAGGAGGTTGATCTTGTCTGCGGCGTCGAAGACATAACCGTTGAAAGCATTACAGAATTGAATATGCTCTCGCCGTTCGGCATGCTTAACCCTAAACCGCATGTCATGGTGGAAAACGCCGTGCTTGATGAAGTGCGCCTGATCGGAGCGAATAAAAATCACGTGAAAATGACGGTGAAAAATGATGCCGCCGTTCTCGACTGCGTCGGCTTTAACAAAGGAGAGCTGGAAGCCGGAATTGTCCCCGGATCAGCGATTTCCATTGTCGGCGAAATGTCCATTAATGAATGGAACAACAGAAAGAAACCCCAGCTGATGATTAAAGACGCTGCGGTGCTGGAATGGCAGCTTTTTGATATCAGAGGCAAGCGGACGTGGGAAGATACGGTTGCTGCGCTGCCGAAGGAAAAACGGGTGCTCATCAGTTTTAACGAAAAAACTGTCCGAAAACTTCGTGGCGAAGAGCTGCCGGACGAGCTGGCTCAGATCACGTCGGAATCCGAGGCGGAGGCTCTTCCGCTTGACGGAAAGTATGCCGTCTTTCTGGATGTGCCGCCGTCAGAGGAGCGGCTCAAGCGTTTGCTTGACGGGAAGAAGCCGGAACGGATTTATTTTGTTTTTATCAATCATGAAGAACATTTTCTGTCCTCATTTCCATCGCGGAGTGATTTCAAGTGGTTTTACGCATTTCTCTTGAAAAGGGGCAATTTTGACTTAAGTAAGCATGGTTCGGAGCTCGCGAGACACAAAGGATGGTCAATTGACACAATCAATTTCATGACAAAGGTGTTTTTTGATCTCGGTTTTGTTAAAATAGAAGATGGTGTGCTGTCTGTCGTGAGCGGCGCGAAAAAACGCGACCTTTCAGATTCGCAAACCTACCAGGTAAAACAGCAGCTGATGGAATTAGACCAGAAGCTCAATTATTCCGCGGCCCATGAGCTGAAGGAATGGCTGAATAAGCTGATGAACCAAGGTTCAGAGGCTTATGAAAGTACGAGGAGGACATAGAACAGATGGATCTTAAAAAATACGTAACAATTGTGCCCGATTACCCGAAAGAAGGCGTACAATTTAAAGATATTACGACATTGATGGACAAAGGCGACGTATACCGTTACGCCACTGACCAAATTGTTGAATATGCAAAAGAAAAAGAAATTGACTTAGTTGTCGGACCTGAAGCGCGCGGCTTTATTATCGGCTGTCCGGTTGCATACGCTCTCGGAGTCGGTTTTGCGCCGGTTCGGAAAGAAGGAAAACTTCCGCGTGAAGTCATTAAAGTCGATTACGGTTTGGAGTACGGAAAAGACGTACTGACGATTCATAAAGATGCGATCCTGCCGGGACAGCGCGTGCTGATTACTGATGACTTGCTTGCAACAGGCGGCACGATCGAAGCAACGATTAAGCTTGTCGAAGAACTGGGCGGCGTCGTAGCCGGTATTGCATTCTTAATCGAGCTTTCTTACCTTGACGGCAGAGACAAGCTTGACGATTACGATATTTTAACATTAATGAAATATTAACCGCATATGGAAAAAAGCACTCGTGTCAGGGTGCTTTTTTCCTATTATTTCATCATCCTGACAGATTCTTTAGGTGTTTTGAACTTCTGCCCTTTACATCTCTCGTTTTTTTCTTGATAATAAACTAATACAGTTTACATTTAAAAAAGGTGATTCCATGGCGAACGAACAAGTATTGACTGCCGAGCAAGTAATAGATAAAGCGCGCACGTATCTGCCGGAGGAGCAGATTGCGTTTGTTGAGAAAGCTTACCTGTATGCGCAAGACGCGCATCGCGAACAGTACCGCAAATCAGGTGAGCCGTACATCATTCATCCGATTCAGGTGGCGGGAATCCTCGTCGATCTGGAAATGGACCCTTCCACGATTGCGGGCGGTTTTCTGCATGATGTGGTAGAAGACACGGATGTCACCCTCGATGACCTGAAGGAAGCATTTTCTGAAGAAGTGGCGATGCTTGTCGACGGTGTAACGAAGCTCGGTAAAATTAAGTATAAATCTCAAGAAGAGCAGCAGGCGGAAAACCACCGAAAAATGTTTGTCGCTATGGCTCAGGATATCAGAGTCATATTGATCAAGCTGGCGGATCGCCTTCATAATATGCGGACGTTAAAGCATCTTCCGCAGGAAAAACAGCGGAGAATTTCAAATGAGACGCTGGAAATTTTCGCTCCGCTGGCACATCGGCTCGGGATTTCGAAAATTAAATGGGAGCTTGAAGACACCGCTCTCCGTTATTTGAATCCTCAGCAATACTACAGAATCGTCAACCTCATGAAGAAAAAGCGCGCGGAACGCGAACTTTATGTCGATGAGGTTGTCAATGAAGTGAAAAAACGCGTCGAAGAAGTGAATATCAAAGCGGACTTTTCAGGCCGTCCGAAGCACATCTACAGCATTTACCGCAAGATGGCGCTGCAAAATAAACAGTTTAATGAAATATATGATCTGCTCGCCGTCCGTATTCTTGTCGGAAGCATTAAAGACTGCTACGCCGTACTCGGCATTATTCATACGTGCTGGAAGCCGATGCCGGGCAGATTCAAGGATTATATTGCGATGCCTAAGCCGAATATGTATCAGTCCCTGCATACGACCGTAATCGGGCCTAAAGGCGATCCGCTGGAAGTGCAGATCAGAACATTTGAGATGCATGAGATCGCTGAATACGGGGTGGCCGCGCACTGGGCATATAAAGAAGGCAAGGCTGCAAACGAAGAAGCGACATTTGAGAAAAAACTGTCCTGGTTCCGCGAAATTCTGGAATTCCAAAACGAGTCTACCGACGCGGAAGAATTTATGGAATCGCTGAAAATCGATCTGTTTTCTGACATGGTATACGTATTTACGCCAAAAGGTGATGTCATTGAACTGCCGTCAGGCTCTGTGCCGATTGATTTTTCCTACAGGATTCACTCGGAAATCGGCAATAAAACAATCGGAGCGAAAGTGAACGGGAAAATGGTGACGCTTGACCATAAGCTCCGGACGGGCGACATCGTTGAAATCCTGACGTCCAAGCATTCGTACGGACCGAGCCAAGACTGGGTCAAACTCGCTCAGACGTCGCAGGCCAAACACAAAATCCGCCAGTTCTTTAAGAAACAGCGCCGTGAAGAAAACGTCGAAAAAGGCCGTGAACTTGTCGAGAAAGAAATTAAAAACCTTGATTTTGAAGTGAAGGATGTTTTAACGCTCGAAAACCTTCAAAAGGTTGCCGACAAGTTTAATTTCTCAAATGAAGAGGATATGTACGCGGCTGTCGGGTATAACGGCATTACCGCTTTGCAGGTGGCCAACAGGCTCACTGAAAAAGAACGGAAGCAGCGTGATCAGGAAGAGCAGGAAAAAATCGTTCAGGAAGTCGCTTCCGAGCCGAAACAGTATCCGCAAGGAAGAAAACGGGAAGCGGGTGTGCGCGTGAAAGGCATCGACAACCTTCTCGTCCGTTTGTCGAAATGCTGCAATCCCGTGCCCGGAGACCATATTGTCGGTTTTATTACAAAAGGTCGCGGTGTATCCGTTCACCGTGATGACTGTCCGAATGTAAAAACGAATGAAGCGCAGGAACGTCTGATCCCTGTTGAATGGGAGCATGAATCACAGGTTCAAAGACGCAAGGAATATAACGTTGAGATTGAGATTTTGGGGTATGACCGTCTCGGGCTGTTAAATGAAGTACTTCAGGCCGTAAATGAAACGAAAACCAACATCTCGTCTGTATCCGGCAAATCCGACCGCAATAAAGTTGCTACGATTCATATGGCGATTTTTATTCAGAACATCAATCATCTGCATAAAGTGGTCGAGCGGATTAAGCAGATCAGAGACATCTATTCAGTCCGACGGGTTATGAACTAAAAGGAGCTTGCTATGAAATTAGTTGTTCAGCGTGTAACAGAAGCGAGTGTGACGGTTGACGGCGCTGTCGCCGGCCGGATCGGACCCGGTATTATGGCGCTTGTCGGTGTCACTCATGAAGATACAGAGGAAGATGCCGCTTACTTGGCGGATAAAATCGTGAATCTCCGGATTTTTGAGGACGAAAGCGGTAAGATGAATTTATCGCTTTTAGATACGGGCGGAGAGATTTTATCAGTTTCCCAGTTTACGCTTTACGGCGAAACGAAGAAAGGGAGACGTCCGAATTTTATGAATGCGGCCAAACCGGATCAGGCTCTGCTCCTTTATGAAAAGTGGAACGAACTTCTTCGGGAAAAGGGAGTCAAAGTTGAAACGGGAATATTCGGGGCCATGATGGATGTTCAGCTGACGAATTCCGGGCCCGTTACATTGATTATGGATTCTAAACAATAAAAAAGCTGCCGTTCGGCAGCTTTTTTTATGATTGAAAATAATGTTCCAATCCGCTTTCAATTCCGTCTGTCACTTTTTCCTGGTAAGAGCCGCTATGTATGATTGTTTCTTCTTGCGGTTGACTGAGATAGCCGAGCTCATACAGCATGGCAGGCCGTTTATTTTCCCTCAGGACGTAATAATCTCCAAACAGAACGCCGCGATCAGGAATAGGCGAACGCTTCACTACTTCAGAATGGACGTCTGAGGCAAGCTGGCGGTCCTTAGACGGACTGTAATAATAAGCCGTGCTTCCTCTCGTTGACGTATCGGCATAGCTGTCATAGTGGATGCTGATAAAGGCATCCGCATTCCGGTAATGGGACGTTGAAACCCTGGCCTGCAGGCTGATAAATGTATCATCCTGCCTTGTGATATACACGTTTGCCCCGGCTGCTCTCAATTTTCCGGCTAACAGCTTAGCTGTTTTAATCGTTACGTTTTTTTCAAAGTTTCCGGAGTAGCCGATCGTTCCGCTGTCTTTTCCTCCGTGTCCGGGATCAACGACGATCGTTTTGTTTTTGAGCGACCCGCTGCCGCTTGACGTGTTGGGAGAAGGTGCTTCTCCTGTTTCTTCACCGCTTTTTGACGTTTGTACGACCCAGTTTGCCACATATGCTGTTTGGCCGTTTTCCAGCCGGACTTCGTACCACTTGCCGCTTGAACCGACAATCGGATAGGCTGCGCCTTTATCCGCTCTTTTTACGATAGAAGCGGAAGTCGAGGCTGAGCTTCTTAGGTTGGTGCCGCCGTAAACGATATACGCTTTTTTCGAGGAGCCTGAGCCCTCAGAGCCGTCTCCCGATTCGGACGGGGTGTCCGATGAGTCGGAATCCTTTATGATGTAGTGGCTTGCTGCCCAGCCTTTTTGCCCGTTTGCTTCAATTTTCAGCCAGCCGTGGTCTTCGCTTAAGATGGAAACCTTTGCTCCGCGTGATAATTTAGTGATAATCGCTGAATCATGTGACGCTGCACTTCTGACATTCAATGAAGAAACGCCTACCGTCCCGTTCTTTGAACCGTTTTGGGACGAAGTTGCTTTCGAATCCGATCCGCCGCTGTCCGCGGTGACGTATTCGGAAGAAACCCACCCGCTTGTGCCTTGATAAGAAATATTCACCCAGCCGCTGTTCTTGTCCAGCACAGAAGCATGTGCGCCTTGCGGAAGTTTGCCGATGACTTCATATGATGTCCCCGGGCCTTTTCTGATACGGAGATCAGGGTCGTTGGAAGTGACCGTTCCGCTTGTTGCGGATGAATGGTCTGCTCCTCCGGCTGTTTTTGATATCAGCCAGGAAACGACCCATCCGGTCTTACCGGGACTCAGCTGAAGCTGTACCCAGTCTCCCTCTTCTTTTGTGATCGGGTATCTTTCCCCTTTTTTCACTTCAGCCTTTATTCCATAGCTCAGGCCGGGACCGCCTCTGACATTGATCTTGTCTGTCGCGATAACCGCTTCTCCCTCAGCGGCGATTGCGGTATGAAATGACGGAAGAAGTGCCGTGATGATGACGCCGCATAAAATAAGAGCAAGAGTTTTCTTATTCATGGCTGTCCTCCTTTCTGAACTAACTAAAATACATTCTTGTATAATATCGTATTTTCCTTGTTGAATGTTAAATAAAAATAAAATGGTTTGTTTATACTAGTTGTAAATACAGCGAAAAGGTGTGCAAATCATGAAATATCAACCAAAAATGGGACGCGCGCTGCACGATGCGGAAGGAAATCTGCACTTCAGTGATCAGAGCGATAAAGAGAAGGCGGGTTTTCTTGAAGAGACGGCGACGGAGTTCGGTCTTTTATCGAAAGATGCAGTCGCAAGGAAAAACAGACGGAATAAAACTTGACAGGGGAGTGCAATCCCATTATTATAATAGAAATTGATGTACATAAGTCAAAATAACGATTTTGAACCGATAATGGAGAAGAGTAGGTCAGAATGCATGGAGAAGAGAGGAACCGTCCCGGGCTGAAAGCGGATCCGCACTGCATCTTTCTCGAAACAACACTCCGGAGGTTCCCTGCTGAACGCTTTAGCGAGTCATTAGGCAGCGGACGTGAACCTGCGTTAACGGTCAGAGCGGGGATGCTTCAGCATTCCAACTAGGGTGGCACCACGGGTATAACTCTCGTCCCTACTATACATGTATAGTAGGAGCGGGAGTTTTTTTATTTGAAGAAAGACATTAAGGAGGCCTGTTACATGGCATATCACATTCCAAGAGGCACACAGGATATACTGCCGGGTGAATCAGACAGATGGCAGTTCGTCGAACAAATTATGAGAGAGACGTGCCGCACTTATCAATATAAAGAAATCCGCACGCCGATTTTCGAGCATACGGAATTGTTCGCAAGAGGCGTCGGTGAATCTACAGATATCGTGCAGAAAGAAATGTACACGTTTGAAGACCGTAAAGGGAGAAGCCTGACGCTTCGGCCGGAAGGAACAGCCGCCGCAGTCCGCGCGTTCAATGAAAATAAATTATTTGCGAACCCGGTGCAGCCGACGAAGCTGTATTATGTCGGACCGATGTTCCGTTATGAACGTCCGCAGACGGGGCGCTTCCGCCAATTCTATCAATTCGGAATTGAAGCGATCGGCTCCAAAGATCCGGCTGTGGATGCAGAAGTCATTGCGCTTGCGATGAGCATTTACCGTAAAGCCGGTTTGAAAAATGTCAAGCTTGTGCTGAACAGCCTCGGTGACCAGGAGAGCCGCAAAGCCTACCGTGAAGCACTCGTCAAACATTTTGAACCGCGCATCGGAGAATTTTGCTCAGACTGCCAGTCACGCCTGCACACAAACCCGCTCCGAATTCTTGATTGCAAGAAAGACAGAGAACATGAACTGATGAAATCGGCACCATCCATTCTTGATTACTTAAATGAAGAATCAGCCGCTTATTTTGAGAAAGTCAAACAATACTTAAACGATCTCGGCATCCCGTTTGAAATTGATCCGAACCTTGTCAGAGGGCTTGATTACTACAATCATACCGCGTTTGAAATCATGAGCAACGCGGAAGGTTTCGGAGCGATTACAACACTTGCCGGAGGGGGCCGCTATGACGGGCTTGTTGAACAGATCGGCGGACCTGAAGCGCCGGGTATCGGATTTGCGATGAGCATCGAACGTCTGCTGGCAGCCATTGACGCTGAGAAAGCAGAGCTTCCCGTCAATCAGGGGATTGACTGCTATATCGTGACGCTCGGAGAAAAAGCGAAGGATTATTCCGTTTCCCTCGTGTACAAACTGAGAGAAGCGGGCATCTCAAGTGAAATCGATTATGAAAACAAAAAAATGAAGGGCCAATTCAAAACGGCTGACCGTCTCGGCGCACGCTTTATCGCGATTTTAGGGGAAGATGAACTTGCCCAAAATAAAATCAATGTAAAAGATGCGGAAACAGGCGAGCAGCGTGAAGTGGTGTTAGACGAGCTGATACAAGTGTTAAAGGCAGATCAAAAGCAGTGAAGGAGAGGAACGCTATGTTTGGAAGAACATATTATTGTGGCGAGATAACTGAAAAAGCGATTGGCGAAACTGTCAAACTGAAAGGGTGGGTGCAGAAACGGCGCGATCTCGGCGGCTTGATTTTCATTGATTTGCGCGACCGTTCGGGTATTGTGCAAGTCGTGTTCAATCCTGACGTCTCGAAAGAAGCTCTTGCCGCGGCAGAAGCAATCAGAAACGAATATGTGCTTGATATCGAAGGCACGGTTTCTGCCCGTGAAGAAGGCACGGTGAACCCTAACCTGAAAACCGGTAAAATTGAAATTAAAGCCGAAGCAGTGACGGTGCTCAGCACGGCGAAAACGCCGCCGTTTCCGATCAGTGACCAGGCGGCTGACGTTTCTGAAGACGTCCGGTTAAAACACCGCTATTTGGATTTGCGCCGCCCGGCGATGTTTCAAACATTGCAAATGCGCCATCAAGTCACAAAATCCATCCGCCATTTCTTGGATGAAAACGGATTTCTTGATATTGAAACCCCAATTTTAACGAAAAGCTCTCCGGAAGGCGCCCGTGATTACTTGGTGCCGAGCCGTGTGCATGAAGGGGAATTTTATGCTCTTCCGCAATCGCCGCAGATTTTTAAACAGCTTCTGATGGTTTCTGGCTTTGAGCGGTATTATCAAGTGGCCCGCTGTTTCCGCGATGAAGACCTGCGTGCCGACCGCCAGCCGGAATTTACGCAGATTGATATCGAAATGTCCTTTATGAGTCAAGAAGACATCATGGCTCTGGCGGAAAAGATGATGGCGAAAGTCGTGCTCGAAACAAAAGGCGTCGAAGTATCGCTGCCGCTTCCGCGAATGACATATGAAGAAGCGATGAACAGCTACGGTTCCGACAAGCCTGACACACGCTTCGGCATGCTGCTGACGGACGTATCAGACATTGTGAAAGATACTGAATTTAAGGTGTTCTCATCAGCTGTAGCCAACGGCGGTGTTGTAAAAGCGATCAATGTTAAAGGCGCTGCCGGCGACTACTCCAGAAAAGATATTGATGCGCTCGGCGTTTTCGCCGGAAATTATGGCGCGAAAGGTCTCGCTTGGGTCAAAGTTGAAGCTGACGGCGTAAAAGGCCCGATTGCGAAATTCTTTGATGATGAGAAGCAGGCAAAACTGGCTGAAGCGCTGGATGCTTCTGAAGGCGATCTGCTCCTGTTCGGCGCTGATAAGTTTGACGTTGTGGCTCAATCCCTCGGTGCGCTGCGCTTAAAGCTCGGTAAAGAACGCGGCCTGATTGACGAAAGCCTCTTCAACTTCCTGTGGGTTGTGGACTGGCCGTTATTGGAGCATGACGAGGAAGAAGGCCGTTTCTATGCGGCTCACCATCCGTTTACTATGCCTGTCCGTGAAGACCTTGATCTGATTGAAACAGCGCCTGAAGATATGAAAGCGCAGGCTTACGACCTTGTCTTAAACGGTTATGAACTCGGCGGAGGCTCCATCCGGATTTTTGAAAAGGACGTTCAGGAAAAAATGTTCGGGCTTCTCGGCTTTACACAAGAAGAAGCGGAAGAGGAGTTCGGATACCTTCTTGAAGCCTTTGAATACGGCGCTCCTCCGCACGGCGGAATCGCGCTCGGTCTGGACCGTATCGTTATGCTTCTTGCAGGCCGCACAAACTTAAGAGATACGATCGCTTTCCCGAAAACGGCAAGCGCAAGCTGTCTTCTTACGGAAGCGCCCGGCGAAGTGAGCGACGCCCAGCTTGAAGAACTTCACCTTTCTGTCAAAAGAAAAGTGAAACAGTAAAGATCAGCAGTTTGTTTCTTGAAAATCAAAATCTGCTGTGATATGATTTTGACAAGTTAAATAAAGTCCTGATGTGTTAGTTGTACACCTAGTTTTGACCGAACATTTTTTTGCTTTGGGAGCCCGTATTTTTAAATGGCGTACATGCCTCTTTTCATTCGGTAAAGAGGACTTACAAGATTTGAAAAAGGGCACCCACCTGCTGAGAGCGGGTTCAAAACGAAGGAAAGCTGCAACGGCACAATTGGGACTTTATTTTTTGTGCGCTGAAACCAGCGGCTTTTTGACAAGCCGAGTTTATAAAACCAGAATGTGGAGTGAGGTTCTTGTTACATCAGTTTTCCAGAAATGAGCTAGCGATTGGAAAAGAAGGGCTGGACACGTTAAAAAACAGCACGGTGGCCGTTCTCGGCGTCGGCGGAGTCGGTTCATTCGCAGCCGAAGCACTGGCGAGGTCCGGAGTGGGACGGATCGTCCTTGTCGATAAAGATGATGTTGACATTACAAACGTAAACCGCCAGCTGCATGCGCTCTTGTCGACGGTGGGACAGCCGAAAACGGACTTGATGAAAGCGCGGATCGCGGATATTAATCCGGATTGCGATGTCATCGCCTTAAAAATGTTTTATACAGAAGAGACATATGAGCAGTTCTTTGAGTATCCGCTCGATTACGTCATTGACGCGTCGGATACGATTCATTATAAAATTCATCTGATGAAAGAATGTCTGAAACGGGATGTTCCGCTGATTTCGAGCATGGGAGCGGCGAATAAAACAGACCCGACACGTTTTCAGATTGCTGATATTTCAAAAACCCATACTGATCCGATTGCCAAAGTCGTCCGCACAAGGCTTCGTAAAGAGGGCATTAAAAAAGGCGTACAGGTCATTTTTTCTGATGAAAGCCCGATCGTCATCCGTGAAGACGTCAGAAAAGAAGTCGGGAATGATGAAGCGAAAATCCGCAAAGCGCAAATGCCGCCGTCTTCCAACGCCTGGGTTCCGTCAGTGGCCGGCCTGATTATGGGCGGACATGTCGTGATGGAGCTCTTAAAGGACATCAAGATTAAACGGGTTAAAGATAAATAAAAAGAAAAACAGCCTTCATTAAGAAAGGCTGTTTTTTTATTTGAATCCGCCGCCTGTGCGGACGGTCTGGCCAGTATCAAACAAAAAGACAAGAACACATGGGGTGTCCTTGCCCGGTTATTTTTTCTTCATCAGTTTTTCATACACTTGCTTTATGGCGGCTTCAAATTTCCCCGTTTGTTTCGGTTTATAGTATTGCTTGTTTTTTAACGGATCGGGCAAATATTGCTGTTCGACCCATCCGTTCTCAAAATCGTGAGGATATTGATAGCCGATCCCGCGTCCGAGCTCTTGGGCCCCTTTATAGTGGGCGTCTTTTAAATGTTTCGGCACATCGCCGATTTTACCCGCTCTGATATCTTTAAGCGCCTCATCAACGGCTGAGATGGCGGAGTTTGATTTTGGCGAGAGGCATAATTCGATGACCGCATTGGCCAGCGGAATTCTCGCTTCCGGAAAGCCGATCCGTTCTGCGGTCTGAATCGCGCTCAGCACCCGGGGGCCTGCCTGCGGGCTTGCGAGGCCGATATCCTCATAGGCGATCACGAGAAGCCTTCTTGATATGCTTTCAAGGTCGCCGGCTTCGATCAGACGGGCCAAATAATGAAGGGCTGCGTTTGCGTCAGAGCCCCGGATTGATTTTTGGAACGCGGATAAGACGTCATAATGCGCATCTCCGTCTTTATCATGGGTATAGCTTTTTTTCTGCAGACATTCCTCCGCTGTTTCCCGTGTAATCCGGATCGTGCCGTCGCTTAATTCCTTTGTGGAGAGCACGGCAAGCTCCAGCGCGTTCAAAGCGGAGCGGACGTCTCCTCCGCACCCTTGCGCGAAATGATCCATCGCATCGCCGTCCACCGAAACGCTGTAGGAACCGAGTCCGCGGTGTTCATCTGTAAGCGCTCTTTTCAATGCCTGCTTGATCAGATCGGGTGTTAACGGTTCGAGCTCGAATATCTGAGTCCGGCTTCTGATGGCCGGGTTAATGGCATGATAAGGATTGGCGGTCGTCGCGCCGATTAAAATAATCATGCCGTTTTCTAAATAGGGCAGCAAAAAATCCTGTTTCCCCTTATCAAGCCTGTGCACTTCATCAAGGATTAAAATGACCTGGCCTGACATTTTCGCTTCCTGTACGACAATCTCCATGTCTTTTTTATTATGAATGACGGCATTCAATTTCCTGAATGCGATGCTTGTCGATCCTGCGATCGCCGTGGCGATGGACGTTTTTCCGATGCCCGGCGGACCGTACAGGATCATGGAGGATAAGTGCTTTGCACGCACCATTCTGCCGATGATTTTATCTTCTTTGACCAGATGTTCCTGGCCGATAATGTCTTCGATATTGGCAGGCCGCATCCGATACGCCAGTGGTTTCATGAACATCTCTCCTTACATATACAGGGTAACGGAAAACGGACGATTAGAAAAGCGAATTGCGGCAGGCCCCGTGTTTCAATGAAAATTAGGATAAGTTATGTTATAATAACAGTTGGTCTATAAGATACTAAACAGATTATTCATATCCATTTACTTGTATAAATTAACAATTAGAATTGACTGGGGTGTTCATATTGAAAATATCGACAAAGGGAAGATACGGGCTCACCATTATGATCGAATTGGCGAAAAAGCATGGAGACGGTCCGACGTCGCTCAAAAGCATCGCCCAAACAAACAGCCTTTCTGAGCATTACTTGGAACAGCTTGTATCACCGCTCAGAAACGCCGGACTCGTAAAAAGCATCAGAGGCGCTTACGGGGGTTATGTGCTCGGCGGGCAGCCTGAAGAGATCACGGCCGGAGATATTATCAGAGTGCTGGAAGGACCGATCAGCCCGGTGGAAGTTCTTGAGGATGAAGAGCCTGCCAAGCGGGAGCTATGGATCCGCATCCGCGACGCTGTAAAAGACGTGTTGGACAGCACGACGTTAGAAGACCTTGCAAGCTACACGGACGGCGAGCAGGAAGCCTATATGTTCTATATTTAAACCAGAGGTGTAAAAAACAATGGAACGGATTTATTTAGATCACGCCGCGACTTCCCCGATGGATGAGCGTGTGCTTGAAAAAATGAAGCCGCATTTCTTCGGCAGCTTCGGAAACCCGTCAAGCATCCATTCATTTGGAAGAGAGTCCCGGAAATGGGTCGACGAAGCGAGAGCGGACATCGCCCGTGAAATCAGTGCGAAAGAACAGGAAATCATTTTCACAAGCGGCGGCACGGAGGCTGATAATTTAGCGATTTTCGGAACGGCTGCCGCCCGGAAGAATGAAGGAAAGCATATCATTACGACCGCTGTTGAGCATCATGCCGTACTGCACGCTTGCGAAAAGCTGGAAGAAGACGGTTTTGAGGTGACATACCTCATCCCCGGCCCTTCAGGACGGATCAGTGCAAATCAGGTGAAAGAAGCGCTCCGTGATGATACAATCCTTGTTACCGTCATGTATGGCAATAACGAAGTCGGAACCATTCAGCCGATTGACGAAATCGGAGAGCTGTTAAGCGGGCATCAGGCCTATTTTCACACAGATGCCGTCCAGGCATTCGGTTATATGCCGATTGACGTGAAAAAAAGCAGAATTGACATGCTGTCTGTTTCCGGTCATAAGCTTAACGGGCCAAAAGGGACAGGCTTTTTATATGTAAATCAAGAGGTGAAGCTGTCACCGATTCTTCTCGGGGGAGAGCAGGAACGAAAGCGCCGCGCGGGGACGGAAAATGTACCGGGCATCGCCGGCTTAAAAGAAGCGGTCGTTCTTTCAAACCGTGAGCGGGAAGAGAAAACAGCGAAGTTTAAGGAGTTTAAAAACATCATCATGAGCACGCTGGAAAAAGCCGGCGTGACAGCGGAGGTGAACGGAGATGCCGAGAACTGCCTGCCTCATATTTTAAACCTTTACTTTCCCGGTGTGCCGGTGGAAGCGCTGCTGGTCAATCTTGACATGGAAGGCGTTGCCGTCTCCAGCGGATCCGCGTGTACGGCGGGATCCGTTCTTCCGTCCCATGTGCTTACGGCCATGTTCGGAAGTGAAAGCGGCAGACTGACCTCGTCAATCCGTCTCAGCTTCGGCCTCGGCAATACGGCGGAACAAATCGAAACAGCCGCCGAAAAGCTTGCCGACGTCGTTAAACGGCTTGCTTAAAACGGCGGACTTACGTTTTTAATGGAGTGAATGCAAATGGAAAAACGGCCGGAGAATACAAGAGTCGTAGTCGGCATGTCCGGCGGAGTGGACTCTTCTGTGGCGGCCCTTCTGCTGAAGGAGCAGGGCTACGATGTAATCGGAATCTTTATGAAAAACTGGGATGATACGGACGAAAACGGTTTTTGCACGGCGACGGAAGATTATGAAGACGTCATCCGGGTCTGCAACCAAATCGGAATTCCGTATTATGCCGTCAATTTTGAAAAGCAATATTGGGAAAAGGTATTTCAGTATTTCCTTGATGAATATAAAGCCGGAAGAACCCCTAATCCGGATGTCATGTGCAATAAAGAAATTAAGTTTAAGGCTTTCTTGGATCATGCTTTATCACTCGGCGCGGATTACCTTGCGACGGGCCATTACGCCCGCGTGGACAGAAGCGCAGGTACAGTGCGCATGCTCCGCGGTCTGGATGAAAACAAGGATCAGACTTATTTTCTGAATCAGCTCAATCAGGAACAGCTCAGCAAAGTCATGTTCCCGATCGGTGATCTGCAAAAAAGCCGCGTGCGGGAAATCGCCAAAGAAGCGGAACTTGCGACAGCTGCGAAAAAAGACAGCACGGGAATCTGCTTTATCGGCGAACGCAACTTCAAAACGTTTCTCAGCCAATATCTCCCTGCTCAGCCGGGCGATATGATGACAATGGACGGAGAAGTAAAAGGGCGTCATGACGGACTGATGTATTATACGATCGGACAGCGCCACGGTTTAGGAATCGGCGGAAGCGGCGAGCCGTGGTTCGCAGTCGGTAAAGATCTCGAGAAAAACATTCTGTATGTCGATCAGGGATTCCACAATCCGCTTCTGTATTCCGATAAGATCACGGCGACAAATGTCAGCTGGACGCGTCCCGGTCTGATGGACGGCGGCGAAATGACATGCACGGCGAAATTCCGCTACCGTCAGGAAGATCACAAAGTAACGGTGAAAATGACGGGTGCCGATGAAGCGGAAATCATTTTTGACGGGCAGGTCCGCGCCGTAACGCCGGGACAAGCCGTTGTTTTTTATGACGGAGAAGAGTGCCTCGGCGGCGGAACGATAGATGACGTTTATAAAGACGGAACAAAATTGTGGTACGTATAACACATGTAAAAAACCTCAACTCGCATGTTGGGGTTTTTTAGCGAAAGGAAGTTAAAAATGGATTATAATAAAATCGGAATTGATGCCATGCAGGAGGGCGATTTTGAAAAAGCGGCAGAAGCTTTCACGAAAGCGATTGAGGAAAACGGCCAAGATCCGGTGCCGTACATCAACTTCGCAAATCTGCTTTCTTCAGTGAACGAACTTGAACGCGCGCTTGCATTTTACAACAGAGCGCTTGAATTGGACAATTCAGCGGCAGCCGCTTATTACGGAGCGGGAAACGTATACGTGATGAAGGAATCGTTTTCCGAAGCGAAGGATATGTTTGAAAAAGCGCTTCGCTCCGGAATGGAAAACGGAGACTTGTTTTATATGCTCGGCACCGTTCTCGTCAAATTAGAGCAGCCGAAGCTTGCGCTGCCGTATTTGCAGCGGGCCGTTGAATTAAACGAAAATGACACGGAAGCGCGCTTCCAGTTCGGAATGTGTCTCGCAAACGAAGAAATGCTGGATGAAGCATTGGCGCAGTTTGAGATGGTGATTGAACAGGACCCAAGCCATGCGGACGCATTTTATAATGCCGGAGTCGCTTACGCTTACAAAGAAAATCGTGAAAAGGCGCTTGAGATGCTTGAAGGCGCAATCGGCATACAGCCTGATCATATGCTCGCGCTTCATGCGAAACAGCTTATCACTCAGTCATAACAAAAGGAGGGAAGGCTCGTGGATCAGCTGAACATCGAGGAACAGCCGTATGTAAAAGGCGTCATTCATACGGTCATTTACCACAATGACACCAACCTGTATACAGTGCTGAAAGTCAAGGTTGCAGAAACGTCTGAGGCGATCGAAGACAAGGTCGTATCCGTAACGGGCTACTTCCCTCTGCTGCAAGAAGATGAGACTTACACATTTTACGGAAAAACCGCCACACACCCTAAGTTCGGCCTGCAATTTCAGGCTGAACACTTTAAAAAAGAAATTCCGACCACAAAAGAAGGGATCATTCACTATTTATCAAGTGATCTGTTTGAAGGAATCGGAAAAAAAACGGCGGAAGAAATCGTCAAAAAGCTTGGAGACGGCGCGCTCAATAAAATTCTGGCTGATGCATCGGTGCTTTATGATGTGCCGAAAATGTCAAAAAAGAAAGCGGACAAACTGGCGGGAGAGCTGCAGCGGCATCAGGGGCTTGAACAGATTATGATTTCTCTGAACCAATACGGTTTCGGACCTCAGCTTTCCATGAAAATTTATCAGGCTTACGAAACGGACACCTTGGAGAAAATTCAGGAAAATCCTTATCAGCTTGTAAAGGACGTGGAAGGCATCGGTTTTGTGAAAGCCGACGAGCTGGGCGGGAAAATGGGGCTGTCAGGAAACCACCCCGAGCGGGTCAAAGCGGCTATCTTATATACGATTGAATCAACGTGTCTTTCAGAAGGTCATACGTACATAGAGACAAAGCAGCTGATTATCAATACGCAAACGCTTCTGAATCAGTCAGCTGAAGGCGGCCGCGTCACGGAAATGGATGCGGCTGACGGCATCATCGCCCTCGGGGAGAGTAAGGACATCGTCATAGAAGGAGAACGCTGCTATTTTCCGTCCTTGTTTTACGCGGAACAAAACGTCGCAAAACGCGTGCTCGACATTGCGGCCCAGACGGAGTATGCCGATCAGTTTCCTGAATCGGAATTTCTTCTTGCGCTCGGTGAACTGGAAGAACGGATGAATGTCCAATACGCTCCGAGCCAAAAGGATGCGATTCAAAAAGCGCTGTCCTCGCCGATGCTTTTACTGACCGGGGGACCGGGCACGGGAAAAACGACCGTTATCAAAGGCATCGTGGAATTGTACAGTGAACTGCACGGAGTATCGCTTGACCCTGGTGATTATAAAAAAGATGAAGCCTTTCCGGTGCTGCTTGCCGCGCCGACCGGAAGAGCCGCAAAGCGAATGAGCGAATCTACGGGTCTGCCGGCTGTTACGATTCACAGGCTGCTCGGCTGGAATGGCGCTGAAGGCTTTACCTACAATGAAGATCAGCCGATTGAAGGGAAACTGATTATTATAGACGAAGCGAGTATGCTCGATATTTGGCTCGCCAGCCATTTGTTTAAGGCGCTCCCTAAGCACATTCAGCTTATCGTCGTCGGTGATGAAGACCAGCTTCCTTCCGTAGGGCCCGGGCAGGTGCTGAGAGACCTTTTGGCTTCTGAGGTGCTGCCGACCGTGCGTCTGACAGATATTTACCGTCAGGCTGAAGGGTCATCCATCGTTGAACTTGCCCATGATATGAAAAAGGGACTGCTTCCCAAAGGGCTGACCGCGCCGACAAAGGACCGCTCGTTTATCCGCTGTAATTCTTCACAAATTAAAGAAGTCGTGGATCAAGTCGTCTCGAATGCGCTAAAAAAGGGGTATACTTCTAAAGACATTCAAGTGCTCGCGCCGATGTATAGGGGAAAAGCGGGAATTAACGAACTGAACGTGCTTCTTCAAGACATCATGAATCCGCCGAAAGAAAAAAGGCGGGAGCTGAAATTCGGAGATGTCGTCTACAGGACGGGCGATAAAATATTACAGCTTGTCAACCAGCCGGAAAACAATGTGTTTAACGGAGATATCGGCGAAATCGTGTCTATCTTTTATGCCAAAGAAAATACGGAAAAAGAAGACATGGTCGTCGTCTCGTTTGACGGGAACGAAATCACCTTTACGAAAAAGGATTTCAGCCAGTTTACCCACGCTTACTGCTGTTCCATTCATAAGTCGCAGGGCAGCGAATTTCCGATTGTCGTCCTGCCTGTCGTTAAAGGCTATTATCGAATGCTCAGGAGAAATCTCCTTTATACCGCCATTACAAGAGCCAAAAAATTTCTGATTCTTTGCGGAGAAGAAGAAGCGCTTGAATGGGGCGTCAAAAACAATGATGCCACCGTCAGACAGACGTCACTTAAAAACAGGCTCACAGAGCAGACTGAAGAGATGGATGCAGAACTGGCCGCCCTGCAAAAAGAGCTGCCGTTCAGTGTTTACGATGCAAATATCGGAATGGAAGGCATCACGCCTTTTGACTTTATGGAAGAAAAAGCGTAAAGAAAACCCGGCGTATGTTCATGCGCCGGGTTTTCGCCTGTGGAAGTCATTTCAAAGTATGGCGCCCGGCTTCTTGGCAAAACCTATACGTGTTCAACAAAAGGTGGTTGATCACACTTTGAGAACATGCCATGCAGCTGAAGGACGAACCGTATATGACGAACACACCCGGCGCAGCCTGGGGGTAATATCGGATGTGTGTTTCTCTCTTGACGGCCGGTTTCTCGGTTTCGTGCTTGAGCAGAAACGCCTGTTTCACAACCGCCATCTTTTTTTAGCAGCCAGTGATATAAAAGAGATGGAACAAGAAGCCGTAGCTGCCGCCGAAGCTCACTTGCAGCCTTTGCCGAAGAGCTGTTTCACCTTTGAACAGATTAAGATGCAGCCGGTGAAATCGCCTGATGGTGAAATGTTCGGTTTGCTGGAAGATGTATACTTTTGTTTGGACAAGGGCATAATCGTAGCATATGAACTCTCGGACGGCTTCTTTTCAGATCTGGCAGGCAGACGCCAAGTGCGGCGCGCTGCCGATACGCTTATTGAAGCGGGGAAAGACGGCATCGTCCTGAACGGATAAGAGGTGTAGTCTGTGCTTGTATGTCCGAACTGCAAAAGTAAAGATATCGGCAAAATCGGAGTAAACCAATACTATTGCTGGGGCTGCTTCATAGAGCTGACGGTGGCCAAAGGCAAAATTGCGACACATCAAGTAGAGGAAGACGGCACGTTAAGCAGTCTTGATGATTTGTTTTCTGAAGACGAACGCAGTATCAATTTTTAATGTTGAAAGGAGATACGCGCGATGGGCAGAACAATGACTTCTCTATTGGCTTTAGGAGCTGGAGCCGTTATGTATCGTATGGCTTCTCAGTCCGATATGCTGAATAAAAAAGGTATGAAACGGATGAGAAGACGAGTTATGAAAATGTTCTAAGCAGAAAAAAGGATACTTCTTCGGAAGTATCCTTTTTACGTTTGTCTCGCCTCCAGCCGCCTGGCTAGAAGAGATAAGCTGTAATTGACCGCAAAATACATCAGGGCCGCCAGCAGAAAAACCGGGAAAAAATAACCCCCGTCAGCGCTTTGTCCGTTTAAAATCTGCGCATTATGAATCAGCTCGGGCAGAGCGATGACCACCGCAAGTGACGTATCCTTTAATAAAGAAATAAATTGGCTCACAATCGGAGGAGCCATACGCCTGAGCGCCTGCGGCATGATGACGAGAAAAAGAGTCTGCGTGTAGGTCAGTCCTGAAGAACGCGCCGCTTCAATCTGGCCTTTCTCAACGGATTGCAGACCGCTTCTGATGATTTCTGACAGCATGGCTGATTCAAAAATCGTCAGCGCTGTGATGGCGGCTGCGGTCATTTCCAGTTTGATGCCGATTTCCGGAAGGGCAAAAAACGTAAAGAAAATGATTAATAACAGCGGCAGGTTGCGGATGGTTTCGACAATGGCGGCTATAATGCCAGAGACGGCAGGGATTTTCGCATAGCGCAAAGTGCCGGCGGCAAGCCCGAAAATAAAACTCAGGATAATAGAAATAAGCGCAACATAAAGTGTGATCAAAAAGCCGTTCCATAAAAACAGCAGATGGTCAGGTGTATAGGCGCCGCTAAAATCCATGTTTTTCACTCTCCTTCTTTAATCACTTTTTCCGAGGCGTCTTTCCAAATAATGAACCCCGATGCTGAGCGGTATCGTTAAAATCAAATAAAAAAGCGCCGCAAAGATATAAACATCAAACACGACGAGAGTGCTTGAAGAAACGAGATCGGCCTGATACATCAAATCCAGTCCCGCCACCACTCCGAGAATTGATGAGTTTTTGACAAGGTTGAGAAATTGGTTTCCGAGCGGGGGAATCACGATTTTAACAGCCTGAGGGAGAATCACGTATCTCATCGCCTGACTGTAGGTGAAGCCTGACGATCTGGCCGCTTCCATTTGCCCCTTGGAGACAGTCTGAATTCCGGCTCTTATGGCTTCTGCGATAAAGGCGGACGTGTAAATCGTCAGTGCGATCGTTCCCGCCTGAAAGCCGTCCAGTCTCAATCCGGCGTTCGGAAGTCCGAAATAAAAAACGAATGTGATGAGGAGAAGCGGAATGTTCCGGATAAATTCCACATACGCAGTGCCGATCCATTGGAGGGGTTTGAACGTCGTGATTCTCATGACTGCGATCAGAACGCCAAGAGCGAAGCTGCCGGCCAGCGCGATGAAGCTCGCAAGCAATGTGTGCAGGAAACCGTCCAGGTACATATCGAAGTTTTCCGTTAAGATTGTAAAGTTCATGTTTTGTCACTCCTTATAAAACGGGGATGAGCATGTCTGCTCATCCCGCGGTCGATTCTATTTTGCCGGTTCTTCTTTAATCCATTTTTTGTAGATTTTTCCGTACCTGCCGTCGGCTTTCATTTTTTTCAAAGAGGCGTTGACTTCTTTGACGAGTCCGGATTGGCCTTTTTTAACGGCGATTCCGTAAGGTTCATCGGTGAATGTGCCGCCTGTCAGCTGATATTGTTTATTTTCATCTGCCATGCCGTATAAAATCGCATTATCCGTGGTGAGCGCATCTCCCTGTCCCGCTTTAAGCGCAGTGAACGCTTCGGCGTAATTTTCAAATTCCAGCACTGAGGCGTCAGGCGCTTTTTCCCTGATGTTCTGTGAGGAAGTGGAGCCTTTTACCGCCAATACTTTTGAGCTTTTTCCAAGGTCTTCGGTGCTTTTGATGCGGCTTCCTTTTTTGACGAGGAGGGACTGCCCGGCTTCAAAATAAACGTCTGAGAAATCAACTTCTTTTTTCCGCTCATCCGTTATCGTCATCGTGGCCGTGATGGCGTCGATATCGCCGTTTTGCAGCATCGGAATTCTCGTTTTTGACGTCACTTCTTTAAACTCCGCTTTTTTCTCATCTCCCAGAATATCTTTTGCAATCTGTTTGGCGATATCAATATCAAACCCTTCGATATCCCCGGAGCTTGGGTTTTTCAGTCCGAATAATCTCGTATCGGTTTTAACGCCGAAGATGATTTTGTCTCTGTCTTTAATAGAAGCTAATGTGTCTTTTCCTGTGCCCTTTGAATCCCCGGACGTTTCTTTCCCTCCGCAGGCGGCCAGCATCAAGACGGCCAGCAGTGAGATCAATCCGAAAGATAACCATTTTGTTACGCGTGACATAAGCGTTCCCCCGTTTCTTTTCAGTGATTTAAAATACGGCTTAAGAATAAACGCGCCCTCTCTTCACGAGGGCTTTCGTAAAACGCAGCCGGTGCAGCTTCCTCTAAGATGGAGCCGCCGTCGATAAACACGATGCGGTCCGCCACTTCTTTGGCGAATCCCATTTCATGTGTGACGACCACCATGGTCATTCCTTCCTTTGCAAGTGTTTTCATGACATCCAGCACTTCCCCGATCATTTCCGGATCAAGCGCGGATGTCGGTTCATCAAACAGCATCACCTCAGGCTTCATCGCAAGCCCTCTGGCAATGGCGACGCGCTGCTGCTGGCCGCCTGAAAGCTGTGAAGGGTAAGCGTCCGCTTTGTCGGGTATGCCGACTTTTTTCAGGTAATATAAGGCCGTTTCTTTTGCTTCTTCTTTTGATTGCCTGAGCACTTTGATCGGCGCGAGCATAATGTTTTGCAGAACGGTTTTATGCGGATACAGGTGAAAATGCTGAAACACCATGCCGATATTGCGGCGGACTTTATTCATATCCGTTTTTTTGTCATGGATGGAGGCGCCGTTTACCGTTAAAACGCCTCCATCAACCGTTTCCAGCTGATTAATGCAGCGGAGAAGCGTGCTTTTTCCGGATCCTGATGGTCCGATGACAACGACGACTTCCCCTTTTTTAATGTGCAGATTAATGTTCTTCAGCACGTGGAACTGTCCGTAGTGCTTATTGACATCCTGAAATGAGATCATGGTCATCCTCCTTAGAAAAACATGCGTCATATTAACTAACAGTTATGGAAATTTCTATAACGTTACGATGATTATACAAATTTCCGGAAAATATATTCAAACTTTTTAGTAATTTCAGATAATTAATTCCGTCATGAGGTCTGCGACATAAGGCGGACTTTAGGAAACGGGAATAATTCCGGCTTTCTGTCAAAAGATAAAGCAAGAGGTGAAACATCATGCTTCAAAAACCGCTGCAGCTCTTAATGTGGACGGCTGTATGGCTGCTCGTTTTGTTAACAGTGTATGTCTTTTGTATGCTCGATATGTTATGGTCACCCATATGGCTTGTTATAAAATCTCTCTTTATTCCTATATTCATTGCAGTATTTATTGCTTATCTTTTGCTTCCGATTACTGAATGGCTTCATAAGAAAGGGATGCCTAGAACTTTAAGCCTGCTTCTGATTTATTGCCTGTTTTTCGGCGGAATCGGCTGGGGGGCTTATAAAGGGGTTCCTGTTTTAATTGAACAGCTGCAGGATCTGTCTGAGAGCATTCCCGGTCTTGCCGAAAACTACAACATCATGCTGAGGCATCTGCATAATCATACAGATCATTGGCCTGACGGCATGCACCATCGGATGGATAAAATGATTCAGCAGACAGAAACGTTTCTTGCCGGCACGATTGAGAGTACAATCAGAAGCATCCGTTTCGTGCTTGATTATATCCTGATCGCGGCGACGATTCCTTTTCTCGTTTTCTATATGGTGAAGGATATAGACGTCATGAAAAAGACGGTCTGGTATTTGACGCCGAAGTCTTGGAGGAAAAGGGGGAGTGAATTTCTGCGGGATGTGGACGACTCTCTCGGCGATTATATCCGCGGGCAGCTTCTCGTTTGTTTTTTGCTCGGATTAATAGCCGGCGTTTCTTTCTGGCTGTTCGGCCTTCCTTATCCGCTGATCTTAGGTCTTGCCATCGGGATTACGAATGTCATACCGTATTTCGGTCCGTTTATCGGCGCTGTTCCGGCGCTGCTCCTTTCGCTGGCGATTTCTGCTAAAGCTGTGATCATCGTAATCGTCACGATTTTTATTCTTCAATTTATAGAAGGAAACATTTTGAGCCCGCTTATTGTCGGGCGCAGTCTCAGAATGCATCCCGTCGTGATTATGCTTGCACTTCTTGCCGGAGGAGAGCTTGCGGGCATTCCCGGCATGATTCTCGCTGTGCCTGCAGCAGCCGTTTTAAAAGTGACGGCCATTCACTTTTTGCGGATCAGGACGGAACATTGACATTCGGGTTCTGCTTGTCTATAATTTCGAGTAGAATACATACGAATCTCGAGTGACGGATATGAGTACGCCGAAGCCCTGTTTAAGAGAGAAGCTCCGATACGCTGAAAGGAGCTTCAGCAGAAGATCGGCCGAAGCTAATCCTGAGTGCAGTTAAAGGCTGCCGCAGTCCTGCGTTACGGGATGAAAGGTGACGGGCCTTTTTCGGCCTGTAATCAGGGTGGTACCGCGAGACAGCTCTCGTCCCTGTGTGAACGCATGGTTTGCATAGGGAGAGGGCTTTTTTGCTGTCGCGAAAGAGAATTTCGGGTAGTGATAAGGAGGAATATAGATGAAACACTTAACTTCTGCTGAAGTGCGTCAAATGTTTTTAGATTTTTTTAAAGAAAAAGGCCATGCCGTTGAACCGAGCGCCTCATTGGTTCCGCATGAAGATCCGTCTTTATTGTGGATCAACAGCGGCGTTGCGACGCTGAAAAAATACTTTGACGGCCGCGTTGTGCCGGAGAATCCGAGAATTGTGAACGCGCAAAAATCAATCCGCACAAATGATATTGAAAATGTGGGAAAAACGGCGCGCCACCATACGTTCTTTGAGATGCTCGGAAACTTTTCCATCGGCGATTATTTTAAAGAAGAAGCCATCACGTGGGCATGGGAGTTTTTAACGAGCGAAAAGTGGATCGGCTTTGATCCGGAGCTGCTGTCTGTAACGGTTCATCCTGAGGATGAAGAAGCTTATACGCTATGGGCCGAAAAAATCGGCGTTCCGGAAGAAAGAATCATCCGCCTGGAAGGGAACTTCTGGGATATCGGCGAAGGCCCGAGCGGACCGAATACGGAAATTTTCTATGACCGCGGCGAGAAATACGGCAATGATCCGTCAGATTCTGAATTATATCCGGGCGGCGAAAATGATCGTTATCTTGAAGTGTGGAACCTGGTATTTTCAGAGTTCAACCACAATCCGGACGGCACGTACACACCGCTTCCGAAGAAAAACATTGATACGGGCATGGGGCTTGAACGGATGGTCTCCGTTATTCAAGACGTTCCGACAAACTTTGACACTGATTTGTTTATGCCGATTATTGAAGCGGCAGAGCGCATTTCCGGAGATGCTTACGGAAAGGATGCAGTGAAGGACACGGCCTTTAAAGTGATTGCCGATCATATCAGAACAGTCGCATTTGCGGTAAGCGACGGAGCTCTGCCGTCAAACGAAGGGCGCGGGTATGTTCTGAGACGCCTCCTTCGCCGGGCTGTGCGATACGCGAAAACAATCGGTATCAGCCGTCCGTTTATGTATGAGCTGGTACCGACTGTTGCAGGAATTATGGACGCTTTCTATCCGGAGGTGAAAGAAAAGCAAGAGTTTATCGCCAAAGTCATCAAAACGGAGGAAGAGCGCTTCCATGAAACATTGAACGAAGGTCTTGCCATTTTATCTGACGTGATAAAGAAAGAAAAGGAAAAAGGCAGCGTCATCATCTCCGGAAAAGACGTATTCAAACTGTACGATACGTACGGATTCCCGGTTGAATTGACGGAGGAATACGCGGAAGATGAGCAAATGAAGGTTGATCATAAAGGCTTTGAAGCCGAAATGGAAAAACAGCGTGAACGGGCGAGAAATGCGCGCCAAGATGTAGGAAGCATGCAGGTGCAGGGCGGCGCATTGCGCGACATTACTGCAGAAAGCACGTTTGTCGGCTACAGTTCCGTAAAAGCTGAAGCGAAGGTGATCGAGCTTCTTCATGACGGGCAATTAATCAGCGAGGCGCATGAAGGGGATACCGTTCAGATTCTACTTGATGAAACGCCTTTCTATGCTGAAAGCGGCGGACAGATCGGTGACAGAGGAGTGCTGAGAAGCGCGCAGGCTGTCGTAACCATTAAAGACGTGAAAAAAGCTCCGAACGGCCAGCATGTCCACGAAGGCACAGTGGATAGCGGCACGATTCAAAAAGGCGCAAGCGTCACCGCTGAAGTGGAGGACCAAATGAGAAGCGGCGTAGTGAAAAACCATACGGCAACCCACCTTCTGCACCAGGCGCTGAAAGACGTTCTCGGCACACATGTCAACCAAGCGGGTTCACTTGTTACCGATAATCGTCTGCGTTTTGACTTCTCTCATTTCGGTCAAGTGACTAAAGAAGAACTTGAACGCATTGAAGGAATCGTCAACGAAAAAATCTGGGAGAGCATTCCGGTAGCGATTGATCTGAAACCGATCAATGAAGCAAAAGAAATGGGCGCAATGGCCCTGTTCGGCGAGAAATACGGCGATATCGTCCGCGTCGTACAAGTCGGAGATTACAGCATTGAGCTTTGCGGCGGATGCCATGTTACGAATACGGCTGAAATCGGCCTGTTTAAAATCGTATCCGAATCAGGGATCGGCGCAGGTACGCGAAGAATCGAAGCCGTAACGGGAAAAGGCGCTTATCAGGAAATGAACAGCCAGCTCAGCCTTCTGCAGCACGCTGCGGACGAGCTGAAATCAAACGTAAAAGACGTGCCGAAGCGAATCCAGTCTCTTCAAGCGGAGCTGAAGGAAGCGCAAAGAGAAAATGAATCATTGCTCAGCAAACTCGGCAATGTGGAAGCCGGAGCCATTCTGTCTAAAGTAAAAGACATCGGCGGCGTAAAAGTGCTGGCTGAAAAAGTAAACGCGAAAGACATGAACCACCTTCGCACAATGGTGGATGACCTGAAGGCGAAGCTCGGTTCTGCGGTCATCATTCTCGGCGCCGTGCAAAATGACAAAGTCAACCTGTCAGCGGGCGTAACAAAAGACCTGATCGAAAAAGGCCTTCACGCCGGCAAAATGGTCAAACAAGCGGCAGAAGTCTGCGGAGGCGGAGGCGGAGGCCGTCCGGACATGGCGCAGGCCGGCGGAAAGCAGCCTGAGAAATTGGAAGAGGCGCTCGCATCTGCGGAAGATTGGATAAAATCCGTTTTATAATCCTTTCAACTAGTGTAGAATGATGATAAGATGAGGACCTCAGGCTGAACTTTGCCTGCGAATTTGGGAAAGAGGTGCAAAACGGTGAGCTCGTTTGATAAAACGATGAAATTTAATTTCTCCGATGATTCTGCTGAAACAAACGTCGAAGAAGTGCTGATTACAGTATATGATGCGCTTCAGGAAAAGGGGTACAATCCTATCAACCAGATTGTCGGATACTTGCTGTCTGGAGACCCTGCATACATTCCTAGGCATCGCGACGCCCGGAACTTAATTCGCAAATTGGAACGTGACGAATTAATTGAGGAATTGGTAAAATCCTATCTAGAACAGCATAAAGAGGCGTAAATACACTCATGAGAATATTGGGACTTGATCTGGGAACGAAAACACTCGGCGTCGCTTTAAGCGATGAGATGGGCTGGACCGCTCAGGGCATTGAGACGATAAAAATAAACGAAGCTGAAGGAGATTACGGTCTGAACCGTTTATCCGAGCTGATGAAAGACTATAATGTAGAGAAGGTCGTGCTCGGTTTTCCGAAAAACATGAACGGGACGATCGGTCCGAGAGGCGAAGCCAGCCAAACATTTGCGAAACTGCTTGAAACAGCGTACAATGTCCCTGTTGTGCTGTGGGACGAGCGTCTGACGACGATGGCGGCTGAAAAAATGCTGATCGCGGCTGACGTCAGCAGGCAAAAACGAAAAAAAGTCATTGATAAAATGGCGGCTGTCATGATCCTTCAAGGATATCTGGACAGTTTAAACTAAGAGGTGAAAGAAATGGAACACGGCGAAAAACACATTACAATTGTCGATGATCAAGGTAACGAACAGCTTTGCGAAGTGCTGTTTACATTTGAAAACGACACATTCAACAAATCTTACGTTCTTTATTATCCGATTGATGCTCAAGACGATGATGAAATCGAAATTCACGCTTCAAGCTTCGAGCCGAACGAAAACGGCGAAGACGGCGAACTGATGCCGATTGAAACTGATGAAGAGTGGGAAATGATCGAAGAAACGCTGAATACGTTTTTAGCGGAAGAAGACGAAGAATAAAATGAACAGAAAAAGCCGGAGCGCATATGCCGCTTCGGCTTTTTTTGTAATAAATTGCCGAATGCCTGCGAATCATGTAGTATAAGAGCTGTTGGGAGGAAAATACTTGTATGAATATCAATCAGACTAAACATTCATTTCTGCGCAAAAACAAAAAAACGACGATAATACTGTCCTCCGTGATCGCTCTGATCATCATCATTTGCGGTGCTTTTTTCTATGGAAAATCTCTGCTGTCCCCGGTTGACAAAGGCAGCAAAACGACAGTCAATATTAATATTCCGAGCGGTTCTTCGGTTTCGGCAATCGCCGGAATTCTTGAGGATCAGCATGTCATCAAAAGCAAAAAAGCATTTCAGCTGTATGTGAAGTATAAAGGCGCTTCCGGATTTCAGGCGGGATTTTACCATCTGAATAAAGGAATGGACGCGGATGCGATTATCAAAAAACTGACCGCGGGATCTGCGGGGTATGCCTTTCAGATCACCGTTCCCGAAGGAAAACAGCTGACACAGATTGCCGACGCGATCGCAAAAGAAACATCATATTCAAAAGAAGAGATCATGGCAAAATTGGACGACAAAACATTTATCGACAAACTGAAAAAACAGTTTCCTGATACAATAACGGACGCCCTTTCAAACAAGAAGCTTAAGCATCCGCTCGAAGGCTATTTATACCCGGCCACATATCCGTTTAATGATCCGGATGCATCGCTTGATAAGATTTTGACGGCAATGGTTCAGGAAACAAACACCCGTATCGAAACATATAAATCTGAACTGGAAAAAAAGAAACTTTCCGTCCATAACGCCCTGACGATGGCATCGCTTATCGAAGAGGAAGCCACTGCCAAAGCCGACCGTCACAAAATCGCAAGCGTCTTTTACAACAGACTTGCAGAAAAAATGCCACTGCAGACTGACCCGACGGTATTATATGCGGCCGGCAGGCATAAGAGCCGGGTCTTCTACAAAGACCTGAAAATTGATTCTCCGTTTAACACGTATAAACATAAGGGGCTGCCGCCGGGACCGATTGCAAACGCCGGGGATTCATCGTGGGAAGCGGCTCTTAACCCTGACAAAACGGATTATCTCTATTTCCTGGCAAAATCTAACGGTGAGGTCGTATTCACGAAAACATTAAAAGATCATAATAAAGCGAAGGAAAAGTATATTTCCAAAAAAGACAGTGAATAAAGGAGGGCAAAAGCTCTCCTTTTATTCCATTCTGAAAGGTTTTATGATAAAATATATCGGGTTGTTTACTTATGGATAAAGAAGTGTCTTAAGAGAGTGTCCCCGCGGATTCGTCAGGGGCACTCCTTTTTAGAACGGAGGCTGTTTGCCGTGAATGATCGGTATGAACAAATAAACGAGTATATAAACGCGATGCTGAAGCCTCGGCCTGATAAAGTGAAAAAGCTTGAAGCCTATGCAAAAGAGCACCATGTTCCGATTATGGAAGAAGCGGGCATTGAAGTGCTGCTTCAAATGCTGTCGATTCAACAGGCGAAAAACATCTTGGAAATCGGCACGGCAATCGGATATTCGGCTATACGGATGGCGCTTGAACTTCCGGATGCGAATATTTACACGATTGAACGGGACGACAAACGCTATGAAGAAGCTGTGAACAATATAAAAGACTTTGAAATGGAAAATCGGATTCACGTACTTTACGGGGATGCGCTTGAACTTTCTGAGTCTGTCCGTGTCACGGCTCCTTATGATGCCATTTTTATCGATGCGGCAAAAGGCCAGTACACGAACTTTTTTGAGCTCTATGAACCGATGCTTGCGCCGGATGGGGTCATTTTCACAGACAATGTTCTGTTTAAAGGGCTGGTGGCGCAAGATCACTCGGAAATTGAGCCGAAAAGAAGACGGAAGCTTGTTGAAAAAATTGATCAATATAACCAATGGCTGATGAACCGGCCTGACTATCAAACGGTCATACTGCCGGTCGGAGACGGCATCGCCATCAGTAAAAAGAAGAGGTGAATGATCATGAAAAAACCTGAACTTTTGGTGACTCCGACTTCCGTACAGGATATTCTTCCGCTCATTCAAGCGGGGGCAACGGCGCTGTTAGTCGGAGAACAAAGATACGGCCTGAGACTGGCCGGGGAATTTTCAAGAGAAGATATTAAAGAAGCCGTAAAAACAGCTCATCAGGAAGGCGCGAAAGTGTACGCTGCCGTCAATGCTATTTTTCACAATGAAAAAGTGGACGAGCTGAACGGCTATCTTGCCTTTTTGCAGAAAGCCGGCGTGGATGCGGCTGTT
This sequence comes from Bacillus siamensis, assembly GCF_051628075.1. Classification (NCBI taxonomy): domain Bacteria; kingdom Bacillati; phylum Bacillota; class Bacilli; order Caryophanales; family Bacillaceae; genus Bacillus; species Bacillus siamensis. The sequence goes on along the minus strand of NZ_CP155579.1, from coordinate 2,556,436 downwards.
TTCGGTGATCCGGCCGTTTTAATGGCGGCGCGTGAAGCGGCTCCCGGGCTCAAACTGCACTGGAGCACGGAAACAACGGGAACCAACTACTATTCCTGCAATTACTGGGGACGCAAAGGCGCACGGCGCGCAGTGCTGGCAAAGGAATTAAATATGGACAGCGTCATTGACATAAAAGAAAACGCCGAAGTGGAAATTGAAATTCAAATCCACGGCATGACGTGCATGTTCCAATCTAAGCGTTCATTAGTGGGCCATTACTTCGAATACCAGGGAAAAGTCATGGACATCGAACAGAAGAAAAAAGAAGCGGGCATGTTTCTGCATGACAAAGAACGGGGCAATAAATACCCGATTTTTGAAGACGAAAACGGCACGCACATCATGAGTCCGAACGATGTGTGCATGATTGATGAATTAGAGGATCTGATAGACGCCGGCATTGATTCTTTCAAAATCGACGGAGTTTTGAAGTCTCCTGAATACTTAACCGAAGTGACCCGCATGTACAGAGAGGCAATCGATTTGTGCATCGAAAGCCGCGAGACATACGAAGAGAAAAAAGAGAGCTGGATAGAGCGGATTGAAAGCATTCAGCCTGTGAACAGAAGCATCGACACAGGATTCTTCTTTAAAGAAACGGTCTATTAAAAAGGAGGGTGCAACGGATGACAGCCGTAAATCAAACCATTTCCAAAGTCGTAAACGGAAAACGCGTCATTACGAAAAAACCTGAACTTCTTGCTCCGGCAGGAAACCTTGAAAAATTAAAAATTGCCGTTCATTACGGGGCGGACGCGGTTTTTATCGGAGGACAGGAATACGGGCTCCGCTCTAATGCGGATAACTTTTCTATAGAAGAAATTGCAGAGGGCGTAGAATTTGCCAAAAAATACGGGGCGAAAATATATGTGACAACAAACATTTTCGCCCATAATGAAAATATGGACGGTCTGGAAGAATACTTAAAAGCGTTGGGAGACGCAAAAGTTGCCGGAATTATCGTCGCTGATCCGCTGATTATTGAAACATGCCGGAGAGTCGCCCCGGACGTAGAGATTCATCTCAGCACACAGCAGTCCCTTTCCAACTGGAAAGCGGTGCAGTTCTGGAAAGAAGAAGGTCTTGACCGTGTGGTGCTTGCCCGTGAAACGAGCGGACTGGAAATTAAAGAAATGAAGGAAAAGGTGGATATTGAAATCGAAACCTTTATCCATGGCGCCATGTGTATCGCTTATTCGGGCCGATGCGTGCTGAGCAATCACATGACGGCCCGTGATTCCAACCGCGGCGGCTGCTGTCAGTCGTGCCGCTGGGATTATGACCTGTATCAGACAGACGGTGCAAATGCGGTCGCGCTCTATGACGAAGAAGACGCTCCGTTTGCGATGAGCCCGAAAGATTTAAAATTGATTGAATCCATACCGCAAATGATCGAGATGGGCATCGACAGCCTGAAAATTGAAGGCCGGATGAAATCGATTCATTACGTAGCGACGGTTGTCAGCGTGTATCGCAAAGTCATCGACGCATACTGCGCTGATCCTGAAAACTTTGTCATTCAAAAAGAATGGCTTGATGAGCTGGACAAATGTGCAAACCGGGATACTGCGCCTGCTTTCTTTGAAGGCACGCCCGGTTTTGAGGAGCAGATGTTCGGCGAACACGGAAAGAAAACAACATTTGATTTTGCCGGTCTCGTGCTCGCATATAACGAGGAAACTCAAATGGTGACGCTCCAGCAGCGCAATTTCTTTAAACAAGGTGACGAAGTTGAATTTTTCGGTCCTGAAATTGACAATTTCACATTCACCATCGGCACTATTTGGGACGAAGACGGAAACGAGCTTGATGCTGCCCGCCATCCCCTGCAAATCGTTACATTTAAAGTAGACAAAAAGATTTATCCGAGCAACATGATGAGAAAGGGGAAGTAATCCCAATGGGTAAGAGTCCTGTAGTTATAGGTATCGCCGGAGGTTCCGGATCAGGAAAAACAAGCGTCACTCGTTCCATTTACGAACAGTTTAAAGGACACTCGATTTTAATGATCCAGCAAGACCTTTATTATAAAGACCAAAGCCATCTTCCGTTTGAAGAAAGGCTCAACACAAACTATGATCATCCGCTCGCATTTGATAATGACTATTTAATCGAGCATATTCAAGAGCTTTTGAATTACCGGCCGATAGAAAAGCCGATTTATGATTATAAACTCCATACGCGTTCTGAGGAAACCATTCCGGTTGAGCCGAAGGATGTCATTATTCTGGAAGGCATTCTCGTTCTTGAAGATAAAAGGCTTCGCGACCTCATGGACATAAAACTTTATGTCGACACGGACGCGGATCTCCGTATCATCAGACGGATTATGAGAGATATTAACGAAAGAGGCCGTTCTATTGATTCTGTCATCGAGCAGTATGTATCCGTCGTCAGACCGATGCACAATCAGTTTGTTGAACCGACGAAACGCTACGCGGACATCATTATTCCGGAAGGCGGCCAAAACCACGTCGCGATTGATCTGATGGTCACGAAGATTCAAACGATCCTTGAACAAAATGCAATTTTGTAATACCATAGCATAGACATAAATAACTCAGACCATATTATGTATAGGCTGGAAGGGAATGAGACAGTTCCCTTCTTTCCCTGTTTATAAACCGAAACATTTGCAGAAAACACACATTCAGTTTAAGATAAACAGTACCTATATGGGAGAGAAGAACGAGGACTGCCCTGTGTTCTCATTCTTGATTTTTTCGTTTATGCTCTCATACATAATCACACGTTATTGTTGAGGGACAACCACCAAGGAGTGAAGGAACATGGCACAAGAAAAAGTTTTTCCGATGACTCAAGAAGGAAAACAAAAACTTGAACAAGAATTAGAGCAATTGAAAACGGTTAAACGTAAAGAAGTAGTAGAACGCATCAAAATCGCAAGAAGCTTCGGAGATCTGTCAGAGAACTCTGAGTATGATTCTGCAAAAGAAGAACAGGCATTTGTGGAAGGGCGCATCACGACGCTTGAAAATATGATCCGCAATGCGAAAATCATTGAGGATGACGGCGGTTCAAATGTTGTCGGTTTGGGAAAAACCGTATCATTCATCGAATTGCCTGACGGTGAAGAAGAATCTTACACGATCGTCGGAAGTGCTGAAGCTGATCCGTTTGAAGGAAAAATCTCAAACGATTCGCCGATCGCAAAAAGCCTGCTCGGCAGAAAAGTGGACGACGAAGTCACTGTTCAGACGCCGGGCGGAGAAATGCTCGTGAAAATTGTGAAAATTTCATAAGATCCGTTTAACAATGAAACACCTCGTCCAAAATGTGGATGAGGTGTTTTTTATGATCGTATCAAAAAGGCTGAAAACGGCCGTGATTTGTTTTCTGCTCGTGTTTTTCTTTTTGCTTGCCAGGCTGGCTGAAATTCAGCTGTTTTTTACAGAATCTTTTTCAAAATCTAATATTAATCTGATTCAGGAAAGCGTCAAGCAGCGGACGGAAGAAGTCCTAATTTCAGACGGACGCGGCTCTTTTCTTGATCGGAACGGCAAAGAGCTGACCGGAAAAAAGCAGCCTGCCGTCGTTCTGTTTCCCTTTCTCGTGACGCAGGATTGGCCGATTGACCGGGTATCCGCCATTCTCGGGATGAAACAGGATGAGCTCAGGCAGCTTCTCACGGAAGCGAAAAAACCGGTGATCCTAAACAGCAGAAAAATAAAACATCTGACGAAACAATCCGTGTCAAATATCAATTCTTTGAAATATCCCGGCATTTACGGCGTATATATGAAAGACAGCAAAGAAACAAACATAGCCGCTCATCTGTTGGGCGCGACAAATCAGGACCCGGAGCTTTTGAAAAAGAAATATCCCGGCCGTAAGGAACTGCCGATCACGGCAAAAATCGGGACAAGCGGGATGGAACGGACGTTTGATGAGTTTTTGCTGGCGGATCAGGACACAAAACTTTTGTATCATGTCGACGGAAGGGGAAACCCTTTATTCGGAATGGACGTCAAATATACGGCAGAAGCAAACGCGTTTTATCCGCTGCAAGTCAAAACCTCCATCGACCGCAACATTCAAAAAGCAATGGAAGATGTATTGAAAGACCGCGGGTTAAAAAAGGGGGGAGCCGTCCTTTTAGACATTGAAAAAAGCAGTGTGCTCGGAATGGTATCAAAGCCTGACGCCGACATGTCAAAGCAGCAGACACTGCAAAATTACATGCTGACGCCGATTTATCCGGGATCCGTGTTTAAAACGGTGGTCGCCGCAGCCGCAATTGAACAAAATGAAGTGAAGCCGGGCACATCCTTTAACTGCAGTCTCAACCTGTACGGAGAGCCGGGTGACGACAAAGGCACGCTCAATTTTGGAGAAAGCTTTGCCCAAAGCTGCAATTATACGTTTACAAGTCTTGCGGAAAAATTGGTCAAAAAAGATGACTCCGCTATTGAAAACATGGCGGAAAAACTCGGTCTCACACAGCGGGCGGGCTGGGAAGGCAAGCTGTACCGGGAAGACGGATTCAGGCAGCTGTATAATGAAAAAAGCGGCGTCATTTGGGGAGATGCCAAAGACAAAACCGTCAAAAAAGCAGTAGCCCAGACGGCAATCGGACAGAAAAACGTGAAAGTCATCCCGCTTGAAGTCGCCAATATGATGGCGACGATCGCGCGCGGCGGCGAAAAAAAACAAGTCAAAATCGCGGACAAAATCGAATACAAAAACGGAACGACGATGGCGTCATTCAAAGATCAGCCGTTAAAGGGGAAAACGATCGATAAATATACGGCCCAGCAGCTTCAAAAAATTCTCAGAGAAGTCGTCACTTCACCGAAAGGAACCGGCAGGAGATTTCAGGATCTGCCGTATGCGGTGGCGGGAAAATCCGGAACGGCCCAGACGGGAATGTTTACAAAAGATAAACAGACGCTTTACAACAAATGGTTTGCGGGATACTTTCCCGCGGACAAGCCGAAATACGCTCTCGTTGTGCTGCACATGGACACGCCGGGAGATAAGGCTCTGACAAATACAGTGTTTTATGATATTGTTAAAAAGGTACATGAAAATGAAACAAATCAGACATAGAACAACCGCTCAGCCCATGTTAAAATATATGCTGAGCAAGAGGGATAAAGGAGTGCAGAATGATTGAGCAATAAACAATCTCGTTTTGAAAACCGTGATAAGCGCAGAAAAGCAAATTTGGTGCTTAACATTTTAATTGCTATCGTATCTATTCTTATTGTCGTCGTTGCAGTCAGCCTCTTCATCAACAGTCCGTCCAGCGACGTGAGCCAGAAGCAGGAAACCCCTGCATCAAGCAAGACGAAGCAGACATCAGATGAGGACATAAAAGACAGCAAAAAAGATACGGCATCAGACGATGACAAAAAAGATAAACAGGATAAGGACAAATCCGATTCATCTTCAGACTCTGACAGCAAAAAAGACGATGATTCATCGAAAAGTGATGACAGCAAAAAAGCCTCTGATTCAAGCGATCCTTTTAAAGGAGCAAAAATAACAGAGGGCGGCTCATCCAGCGATGTCGATAAAACAATTGTTAACTCAAAATGGAAACCGGTCGGCACAAAGCAGACAGGAGAACATGCGGCGACGTATGACTCAAGCTCTGAAGACTGGTCCGAAATGCTTGACGCCATCTCTTACGCAACCGGCGTGTCAAAAGATCACATGACAGTGCTGTGGCTCGGAAACAATGGAAGCCCGCAAGATGCGAAGGGTAAAGTTTTAGACAAAACGAACGGCAAAAAGTATCAGGTCACTATCACTTGGGAAGACAAAAAAGGCTGGAAGCCGACAAAAGTAGAAACCTTAAAATAACCGCAAAAAAGCAGCTGACTCTTCAGCTGCTTTTTTTCTGTCATACGTCAGCTGAAAAATGCACCGACGCGCTGTAAAGAATTCTGCCGTCAACGGCCGTCACCTGATGGGATACCGAACGGACGCGAAGCATAATCGCCTGGTTGTTTTCAATCTGTACGTTTATTTTCTTTTCCAGCTCCTGCAAAGATGCCGCTTCAAAAAATTCTACTTTATCTTTTATTAAATCCAATTGAAAATTCATCAGTATAGATCCTCCTGATTTTTCTTCTGAGTCAATGAAAGTATAAGCCTTTCTGCTGTAATTGTGCAATAATCCCAAAGTATTTTAGTACCCTTTCGCTCTTTTTTGTGATAGGATAGGAACTGTTCCATGATTAATCCATACTATACTCATAGGAATTATAAATTATGGAGAGTGAAAAATATGGGCCGTGAATTTATTCCTTTATTTGAAGATTGGGCAGCGACTTATGACGCCACGGTGCACGGAGCTGACGAACAATATGCTGATGTCTTTAAAGGGTATGACAAGATTCTTGACAGCATCGTCGCACTTTCGGGTTCTAACGTTTTAGAGTTCGGACCGGGCACAGGGAATTTAACGGCGAAATTAGCCGCCGCGAACAAAAAAGTGTTTGGTGTAGAACCGTCACCGTCAATGAGAAAACTGGCAGCTGACAAGCTTTCTGACAGAGCTGTGTTCAGTGACGGGGATTTTCTGGAGTTTCCTGCTCCGCCTTTCCAAATAGATACCATCGTCAGCTCGTACGCATTTCATCATTTAACCGATGAAGAAAAGCACGCGGCTGTAAAGCAATATGGCACAATCCTTCAGAAGCATGATAAAATAGTGTTTGCCGATACCGTCTTTAAAGACCATGAAGCATACGGGGAAGCCGTCAGAAAAGCAAACCGAAACGGCTATCACCAATTAGCGGACGATTTAAAGACGGAACATTATCCGACACTCGGGACAATGAAAAACATCTTTTCAGCTGAGGGATTTGCCGCAAGATTTACGCAGCAAAACGACTTTGTCTGGATAATGGAGGCGATTAAACGGTAAATCGAAGGGATTGTGTATAAATGAAACTGGCAGTCATCGGAGCAATGGAAGAAGAAGTTACGATTTTAAGAAGCAAACTGAAAGACGCAAAACAAGAAATGATCGCTCACTGTGAGTTTACGACGGGCAGCTATGAAGGCGTCGAAGTTATCTTGCTGAAATCGGGCATCGGAAAAGTCAACGCGGCGATCAGCACGACGCTTCTGCTTGACCGTTTCAAACCTGATTATGTGATTAACACAGGCTCAGCGGGCGGATTTCATCATACATTGAATGTAGGAGACGTCGTCATCTCAACAGATGTCCGCCATCATGACGTGGACGTGACGGCGTTTGACTATGAATACGGACAGGTGCCGGGTCTTCCGGCAGCATACAAGGCTGATGAAAAGCTGATCAGCATTACCGAGGAAGCGGTTTCTGAACTGAACGGCATTCAAGTCGCAAAAGGCACAATCGCTACTGGAGATTCTTTTATGAATGATCCGAAGCGGGTTGAAGACGTACGCGCCAAGTTTGCGGATTTGTATGCGGTTGAGATGGAAGCTGCAGCTGTCGCACAGGTGTGCCACCAGTTCCAAACGCCTTTTGTTGTCATCAGAGCTCTATCTGATATTGCCGGAAAAGAATCTGACGTTTCATTTGATAAATTTTTAGAACAGGCAGCCGTTCATTCAACTGAGCTTGTCCTGAATGTCATCAAACGAATTCACTAAGCGGGGGATTCTCGTTCTCCTCCGCTTTCAGGGGGAGGACACAATATTGAACGTGATAACAGATATTACAGAACTGATCGGAAATACACCGCTGCTCCGTCTCAAGCATTTTGATATACCGGAGGGAACAGCGGTTTATGCTAAGCTTGAGATGATGAATCCGGGCGGCAGCATTAAAGACAGGCTGGGCGAGATGCTCATTGAAGATGCGCTTCGCACGGGCAAGGTGAAACCGGGCGGCGTTATCATTGAAGCGACAGCCGGGAACACCGGAATCGGACTCGCTCTGTGCGCCAGAAAGCATCAGCTTCGCGCCGTTTTTTGCGTCCCGGAGCATTTCAGCAGAGAAAAGCAGCAGATTATGAAAGCCCTCGGAGCGGACATTGTGCATACGCCGAGAGAAGAAGGCATGCAGGGAGCCATCCGAAAAGCGCTTGAGCTGGAGAGAGAGATTAATAATTCTTATGCCGTTCTGCAATTTAAAAACCGAGTAAATCCATTGACTTACTATAAAACACTCGGTCCCGAAATTTGGAACGCGCTCGGCGGCAATATCCACACCTTTGTCGCCGGAGCAGGTTCCGGCGGGACATTTGCCGGAACGGCAGCTTATTTAAAAGAAAAAAATCCTGCCGTCAAAACGGTGATCGTTGAACCCGAAGGCTCCATCCTGAACGGCGGAGAACCGCACGCCCATAAAACGGAAGGCATCGGTATGGAGTTTATCCCGGATTATATGGACGAGAGCCATTTTGACGCCATTTACACGGTGGAAGACGATAAGGCGTTTTCGTTTGTCAGAGAAGCGGCCGAGAAAGAAGGCCTTTTAATCGGAAGCTCATCAGGGGCGGCTCTATATGCGGCGCTGGAAGAAGCGAAAAAAGCGCCCGCCGGCTCAAATATCGTCACCATTTTCCCAGATGGCAGCGATCGTTATATAAGCAAAAACATTTTCCAAGGAGGTCAGTAAGATGAAGAAAAAAACGCTGATGGTGCACGGAGGAATTACGGGAGATGAAAAGACCGGAGCGGTTTCCGTACCGATTTATCAAGTAAGCACGTACCAGCAGCCGAAAGCGGGCGAGCACACGGGCTATGAATATTCAAGAACGGCCAATCCGACGCGGACGGCTCTTGAAAGTTTAATTACGGAGCTTGAAGGCGGCGCGGCGGGATATGCATTCGGTTCTGGTATGGCTGCGATTACAGCCGTCATGATGATGTTTGACAGCGGCGATCATGTTATTTTGACGGATGATGTATACGGCGGCACTTACCGGGTGATGACAGGCGTGCTGAACCGCTTCGGCATTGAAGCGGACTTTGTCGATACGAGCAGCAAAGAAAAAGTCCAAAAAGCCATCCGTCCGAATACGAAAGCCATTTATATCGAAACGCCGACAAACCCGCTTTTGAAAGTGACTGACCTCAAACTGATGTCTGACATCGCAAAAGAAGCGGGCGTATTGCTTATCGTCGATAATACGTTTTACACGCCGTATTTCCAGCAGCCGCTCAGCTTCGGCGCTGACATCGTGCTGCACAGCGCGACAAAATATCTCGGCGGCCACAGCGATGTCGTCGGCGGCTTAGTCGTGACGGCGGATAAAGAGCTCGGTGAAAAGCTCCATTACGTGCAAAACTCAACAGGCGGCGTTTTAGGACCGCAGGATTCATGGCTTTTAATGAGAGGCATTAAAACACTGGGACTCAGAATGGATGCTATCAATCACAGCGCCGGAAAAATCGCCGAGCTGCTTGAAGCGCATGATGCCGTTCAGACGCTCTACTATCCGGGATCAGCGAAACACCCGGGCCATGAGCTGACAAAAGCGCAAAGCTCCGGTTTCGGCGGAATGATTTCCTTTGATATTGGCAGCAGCGAACGCGTGGACGCATTTTTAGAAAAATTGAACCTGTTTACGATCGCGGAAAGCTTAGGAGCGGTTGAAAGCTTAATCTCCGTGCCGTCCAGAATGACGCATGCTTCAATCCCGCGCGACCGCCGGCTTGCACTTGGCATAACAGACGGGCTCGTCCGGATCTCAGTCGGTATTGAGGATACTGAGGATTTAACGGCGGATGTGAAACAGGCGCTTGATTCACTTTTATAAAGATTGGATAGATTTACATTCTCTGTCGGCTGCCAGCTTATATTATAATGTTGTTAGACTATAAAACTGGCAGGTGACTTTATATGGAGAAGAAAAGACTGAAATCATTAATAGAAGATTTTAAGCATTACGCATTTATTCTGCTTGCAGTCAGCACCTTCATTTATATCGGCGCGGTTCTTCCTGGACAAGGGCTGACTGCGGGCCAGAAAATGCTGATGTTTGTAACGGATTGTGTATTTTTAGCGGGCGCTTATTTCTGCGTGGACCGTTCACTTATTTATAAAAAGAGGCTGGAAGAAGCCGAGGAATAAAAAAAAGCCATTGTCAAAAGACAATGGCTTTTTCGTTGCTTACTCAGACGGCGTTTCCCGTAATTCTTTTCCCATTCCTTTTAAAAACTGCAGACCGAAGCCGAGCGCGCGATTAATATCGGGATCACCGGCGGCTTTCATCAGTTCAAACATACTGACTTTCCGGTCTTCTTTTAAAAAGCTTTGCGCCTGTTCCGTTCCAGCCATGACGCTTTCTAAAAGTCTGCCCATAAATTCAGGATCAGCTTTTGACAGCGCGCCTCCCGCTGCCATCATCGTATTCAGGAGATTTGTGACAGGTTCCCGGGAAATCTGTCCGAGTGCGATTTTGGCAATTTCCTCTTTCGCCTGGAGCATATAGCCGGCGGCATCAAAAATGCCCAAGCCATTCAGCTCAGCCATAATAGACATCGTTTTCGCGACGGCTTCTTCATTTTCTGCGAGAAGCGTCTTCAGCTCTTCCAGCTTTTCTGCTTTCAGCTGTTCCTCCGTTTTTGTTTCTTTTTGAATTTCAGTAATTGGGCTTGCCATAATGCTTCCTCCTTTCCTTAATCAGTTAAGTGCACATAGCCCGGACGGTTCCATTTTCGCTGAGCTTCCACACCATTTTGCGGATGACGTTTTTTGTTCCGCGGATTCGTTTTCGGAAGCGGCGGAGTATCACAGGAACCGAGCACTTCCATGCGGACTTTTGTCTGCTTATAGGCAGGCGTATGTGTCCGTGAATCATACGCTGGCCCGGTCAGGAAATTAATCGCCGAATCTTTATCTGTAGAGTTCATCGGCAGATAAAGCTCATTTGCGCGGACGCGGTCTGTTACAAGCGCGTTCAATTTAACCGCTCCAAAAGGAGAGACGAGGCGGATCATTGTTCCGTCACAAATTCCGCGTTCAGCCGCAAGCTCCGGCGATACTTCAACAAATACGTCCGGCACTTTAGACTGAATGCCTTTAGATTTGTTTGTCATATTTCCTTCGTGGAAATGTTCAAGCATCCGCCCGTTATTAATGTGCAAGTCATATTCTTCAGGGAATACGGCAGGCTCCACCCAATCGCTCAGGGCAAAACGGGCTTTTTTGTCAGGGAAGTTAAAGCCGTCTTCATAAAGAAGCGGAGTGCTTTCTCCCGTAAAGCTTCCCCATAAGAAGCTGTTCCAGCCGGTAAGAACGTCGTAGCTTGCTTTTCCGAACAGCGGAGAAAGGCTCGCCATTTCTGAGAAAATATCGCTTGGATGCGTGTAATTCCAATCAGCGCCTAAACGGTTGGCGACTTCCTGAATAATCCACCAGTCCGGTTTTGCATCACCAAGCGTCGGAAGCGCCTGATACAATCTTTGCACACGCCGCTCTGTGTTTGTAAATGTTCCGTCTTTTTCAAGAGAAGGAACCGCAGGCAGGATGACATCCGCGTATTGCGCCGTTCTTGAAAGGAAAATATCCTGCACAACAAAGAAATCAAGGCTGGATAAAATGTCATGAACATGGTTGGCGTTTGAATCGACGAGCGCCATGTCTTCACCGACAAGATACATCGCCTTCATCTTTCCTTCTTCAATCGCATGGAGCATTTCAATATTATCAAGACCCGGCTTGCCGTCAATCTCGACACCGTAAGCTTTTTCGAATTTAGCGCGGGCCGCATCATCGGTAATATGCTGATATCCCGGAAGCCAGCCCGGGAGAGTTCCCATATCGCAAGCGCCTTGAACGTTGTTATGTCCCCGCAGCGGATAAGCTCCGGCACCCGGACGGCGGTAGTTTCCTGTGGCTAGCAGCAGATTGGAAATCGCCGCTGATGTATCAGAGCCGCCTGTATTTTGAGTAACGCCCATGCCCCAAAGAACACAAGTGCCGTCTGCATCACGAATCATTTCGGCAATGCGGATGATCGTATCCTGAGAAAGTCCGGTGATGCGCTCCGCATAGTCTAATGTATACTTTTTCAGCGTTTCTTTATAATCTTCAAAGTAGTTGACATTCTCATCAATAAACGCTTGATCGTGCCAGCCCTGGTCAATCATATATTTCGTCACTGCCATGAGCCAGACTTGGTCAGTTCCTTGTTTCGGGCTGATAAAGAGGTCGGACCGTTCAGCCATTTCATTTCTGCGCAGATCGGCAACAATTAATTTTTGTCCGTGCAGCTTATGCGCGCGTTTCACGCGTGTGGCCAGAACGGGATGTCCTTCCGCCGGATTAGCGCCGACGATGAGCACGAGGCCCGCTTTTGCGATATCTTTAATTGTGCCGGCGTCTCCGCCCATACCGACGGTGCGGAATAAGCCGTCCGTTGCCGGTGACTGGCAGTAGCGTGAGCAGTTATCCACGTTGTTGGTTTCAAATACTTGGCGCGCTAATTTTTGGATGACGTAGTTGTCTTCATTCGTAATTTTAGAAGAAGAAATAAAACCGACAGAACCGCTGCCGTGCTCAGCCTTGATCGAACCGAGTCTTGAAGCGACAAGGTCAAGGGCTTCTTCCCATGACGATTCAACAAATGCGCCGTTTTTCCGGATGAGCGGTTTTGTAATCCGTTCTTCCGAATTCACAAAGTCCCAGCCGAATTTTCCTTTGACACAAGTGGAAATCGCATTAACCGGAGCATCGGAAACAGGCTGAATTTTCAGGATGTCACGTCCTTTTGTCCATACTTCAAAAGAGCATCCGACACCGCAGAACGTGCAGACTGTTTTTGTTTTTTTCGTCCGTTTATCGCGCATAGCCGCTTCCACTTCTGACACGGCGAAGATGCTTGTATAGTCGGGTTCCACATTTTTGACTAAATCAATCATCGGCTCCATGACGTCTTCTTTGATGCCGGTCATAAATCCGGCCTGGCCAAGCATTGATTTTTCCATCAGTGCGTTACAAGGGCAGACAGTGACACACTGGCCGCAGCTGACACAAGAAGATTCATTAATGGCGACGCCTTCGTCCCAAATGACCCGCGGGCGGTCGCGCTCCCAATCAATGGAAAGGGTCTCATTCACCTGAAGGTTTTGGCATACTTCCACACATTGGCCGCAGGCGATACATTGATTCGGATCATAGCGGTAAAACGGGTGAGACATATCCACCGCGCACTTTGAATCGTCTTTCGGCGTATACGGATATTTCTGGTGCTCAATTCCCATCATTTCCGCTGTATTATGCAGCGTGCAGTTTCCGTTGTTGTTATCGCAGACTGTACAGTAAAGCAGATGATTCTCGAGCAGGCGGTCCATGGCCTCTGTCTGAGCCTCTTTTACCCTTCCCGACGTAAGCGAGATTGACATTCCGTTTTCTGCTGCGGTGGAACAAGAGCGCTGCAATTTTCCGTTTACTTCAACAATACAGGTGTCGCATGTTTGAATCGGATCCACTTCCGGTACATGGCATATTTGCGGAATCTCAATTCCGTTTTGATTTAAAATATCTAAAATTTTAGTCCCCTCTGGTGCTTCATACTCCGTGCCGTCGATTGTGACACGGATAGACTGAACGTCTGTCACTTCCAATTCCCCTCCATCTTTTAAAATCGAAAAAAGCCATGCACATAGATACCGGCCTCCTGTGCAGAGATCGGTATAAATACGCATGGCGGAATAGTTCACTAGCAAGTCTTACTAACAGACCAATCCTATCTGTATAAAACGATAGACTCATAACACGTTTCCTATTACGAATCCATCTTCACTGCTTTTATTATAAGGTGATATTTATTATAATACAATACGAAAGGAAAACTTTAACCAGGTGAAATGCTACAAAGGGGAACCGGGAATGTCTTTCATAGGCTGAAATCGGAGGGGACAATATGTCTAAAAAAATCCATGAATTTAACGATATTATTCGGAAATTGCGCAAAGAATTATTTGGAAAAGGGCCGGAACGAATTCACACCGTTTTTGTGGATAACATGGCGGTATCTACGCTTTACGGCAATTTAAGCGCAAGTGAGCAGTTTATCGCACGCACACCTGAAGGAAGAGAAATGGTTCACGCAGCGCGGACCAGCTTAATTCAGGAGCTGTATTCAAAACAAACGCCTGAAGGAATGGAAGAGCTCATCGGGGCAAAGCTCGTGCATCTGTTTTCAGACATCAAGATCGAAGAGAATATTGCGGTGTCTGTATTCGTATTTGACCGAACAATTGAAGAGCGCCGAGAAGAAATCAAAAGCTGAAAAAAATTCAATTGACACGAAATTGTCACATTTGATATGATATGAACTGCCAGCAGTGGCTTAAGGACGATTTTTTATGGAATGTGTGCATGAACTGTACATGTTCTATAGCTAACATTTTCATTCTGCTTGATATTGTTGTATGGGTATGCATACAAGTTAGGCAGCATTCAAACCCGTTTCAGACGGGCTGTTTGAATGCTGCCTTTTTTATTAAGTTCCTTTTGAAAACTGCCGGATGAATTGATAATGGAGGGGTTTAATGATGGCTTTTCGTAAACCGGACGAAATAGCGGAGCTTGCGGTCGAATCAGGGGTAAAAAAGGTGCAATCACCGCTTTCAGCACTGATCGTATTAGGATTTTTAGGAGGAGCGTTTATCGCACTCGGTTATTTGCTTGATATCCGTGTCATCGGAGATCTTCCGAAAGAATGGGGCAGCCTGTCAAGCTTAATCGGCGCGGCTGTGTTTCCCGTCGGACTGGTGCTTGTCGTTCTTGCCGGCGCGGAGCTGATTACGGGAAATATGATGTCAGTATCCATGGCGCTGTTTTCCAGAAGAATATCCGCCGGTTCTTTAGTGAAAAATTGGATGATCGTGACGTTAATGAATCTTGTCGGCGCGCTGTTTGTCGCTTACTTTTTCGGACATGTTGTCGGATTAACTGAAACGGGACCGTATTTGGAAAAAACGATTGCGGTCGCACAAGGCAAATTGGATATGCCGTTTGGAAAAGTCATTGTGTCGGCGATCGGCTGCAACTGGCTTGTCTGTTTAGCCGTCTGGCTTTCTTTCGGGGCAGAAGACGGAGCCGGTAAAATCGCGGGTATATGGTTTCCGATTATGGCGTTTGTCGCAATCGGTTTTCAGCACGTTGTCGCCAATATGTTTATCATCCCGGCTGCAATTTTTGCAGGCTCTTTTTCATGGGGGGATCTGATTCTTAATCTCATTCCGGCTTTTATCGGGAATGTGATCGGCGGCGCAGTGTTTGTCGGCCTTATTTATTTTATTGCATATTCAAAAAAGGATCAGAATAAACAAGGGATGAAAAGAGTTTCCTGAGGTAAGAAAGATGCCGGAAAACATGGACAATTGAAGCGGAATTCCAACACATTTTCCGTCCAAATCTTGAAAATAATGTTTACAAATTGGAAGACGGTGGATATACTTACAAAGTAAGAAAAAAAGCAAAGGGAGGTTGAGTCACATGACAACGTTAAACGGCAAGCAAAACCGAAAATTGAACCGATTCAGCCTGTGGAAGAGTTCGTGTCCTTCCTTAACCTCTGCCTGTTAAGCACGTTAATTTCGGAGTTTAGGACATTCGCAGCTCCCCGCAGGGAAAGAAGCACCTGCTTCTTTTGTCTGCGGATTTAGTCTGCCCGCAGCACATATGAAGTTTGCTGCGGGTTATTTTCGCCTGTGCGGATATTGAAAGGGGGTGAGCGATAATGACCATTAATCTCTTCTTTTTGACACTGACCATTTCAAAGCGTTTTAAAAGTGCTGAAGAATATGAACGAGAACAGCAGGTCGAAGAGTTTTACAATGAAGCGAAAGAACGCCAGATGAAACATTTTTATATGAACTGAGTGAACAAAAAGAGCCAAAATGGAGAAGAAGGAGGAGATCATCATGTTCAGAATTGAACTGCTGAATCATTACACAATGGAGAAGGACCAGGTTTAGCTGGAATTTTGCTGTCACCGCGCAGACGGCCTGCATACCATGGTAAAGAAAAATCGGTAAGCGGGTGATAGCATGCAGGACGGACAGAACAGAATTCCATCTATCGGACACGGGTATGCGTCAATGCCCCATTCATTTAAACACGGCTACGGCAACCCGTATCGCCGTCAGAGAATGGCGGCGCTTTCCCGGCAGACAAGATATATAACACCGTATTATTGGTACTAGAGCAGGCGGAAAACCTACGTTTTCCGTCTTTTTTTTATGAAAACTGATATAAATTTCAATTAAATCGAAACATTTATGAAGAGAAGTGCGTCTAATTAGCACCTCGTACTAATAGGAGGTAATATTATTTCTGAATAATAAATCACAGAAATAGAAAAGCGGGTGTTATACAATGTTGCAACATACATCTTCAGCATTAAAACGAATGCGCGCGAAATACTTTGCTACATCAGAACCGGCACAACCAGTCATTCGGCAAATCATGATGGATATACAGGAATACGACCGCATTCTGGAAATCGGAACCGGAAACGGCTCAATGTTTAAACAAATCATCGGACAGCTTGAAAAGGGCAGTCTTAAAAGTATAGAAACATCAAAACGTAAAATACGGAAAACACAGCGCGCAAACCGTTCAGCCATAAAAGCCGGACTCGGAAACATTCAGCATGGGCGGCCTGAAAGCATTCCGTTCGACGACCGCAGCTTTCATAAAGTCTTCTCGTTACATACTGCTGAAACGGTCAGCGATTACCGGACAGCATGTAAAGAAGTGTACCGCGTGCTTCAAATTGACGGGTCCTTTTATATGGTTTTGAAGCCTTCACGAATGAGCGAAAATGATGTAATTCAGGTGCTGCGTGATCAGCATTTCAGAGACATTTCAGTTGTCAGCAGAGATTCATTCCATTTTATCACTGCCATTAAATAGAATATTTCTTGGGAAATAAAAGAGCTGCTTAAGTCACGGCAGCTCTTTTTTATAAATTGGGCATATTTCCTTATTTTTGGCTATTTCACACATGTTTTATATTAAAAAAAGTTTTTTTCTTATACAATAATGATCAGATGACCGTACATTATTTTTGAACAAACGGAATGAATATTCATTCCGCGTTTAAAAGGGGGATTAGATGACAGCTTCAAACAAAGTTGAACTCATTATGAAAGCGTCGCTTACTTTGTTTACAGAGAGAGGATTTGACGCAACGACGATTCCGATGATTGCCGCTCAGGCGGATGTCGGAACCGGCACAATTTACCGTTACTTTGACAGTAAAGAAACGCTTGTTAATGTGCTGTATCAGGAAAGTGCGCAGCGTTTTATGAAAAAAGTCAAAACTGATTTTTCGAAAATATCTGTAAGAGAAGGGTTCCATCACCTTTTTTACTGCCTGATTGATTTTACGAAGGAAAGCGAGTATGCATTGTTTTTTCTTGAAACGAATAAGGACGCCTACTTTCTGAATGAAACGAGCCGTAAGCTTCTTGATGAAATCACACAGATGCTTGACGTCTTTTTTCAGCGCGGCAAGTCTGAAGGCGTGCTCCGGAATCTGCCGTCCGATGTGCTGATGGCGATTTTGCTAGGGGCATATCTCAAACTCTATCAGCTTGTCCGGACGGGAAGCGTTGAGATCACAAAACCGTTTCTGAAAGAATTGGAGCAATGCTCTTGGGACGCCATCCGAACTCATTAATTATTCGCAGAAGGAAGGAAGATCGATATGAAACAGCTAAACGCTATACCGCAGCCGAAAACATACGGACCACTGAAAAATCTCCCTCACCTGGAAAAAGAAAAACTTTCACAATCGCTTTGGAAAATTGCCGAAGAATACGGCCCGATCTTTCGTTTTGAATTTCCGAGCTCTGTCGGGGTTTTCGTATCAGGCCGTGAACTTGCAGCAGAAGTGTGTGATGAAAAGCGATTTGACAAAAACCTCAGCAAAGCCTTGCTCAAAGTCCGTGAATTTGGCGGTGACGGATTATTTACGAGCTGGACAAACGAAAAGAATTGGCAGAAAGCGCATCGGATTTTACTGCCGAGCTTCAGTCAGAAAGCAATGAAAGGCTATCACTCAATGATGCTTGATATTGCCATGCAGCTCGTGCAGAAGTGGAGCAGATTAAATCCGAACGAAGAAATTGACGTCGCTGAAGATATGACGCGCCTGACGCTGGATACAATTGGCCTGTGCGGATTTCGTTACCGCTTTAACAGCTTTTACCGCGATACACAGCATCCTTTTATCACGAGCATGCTTCGTGCGCTGCAGGAGGCAATGCGCCAATCACAAAGACACAGCCTGCAGGACAAGCTGATGATCAAAACGAGACATCAGTTCCAGCAGGATATTGAAGTGATGAATGAACTCGTAGACCGGATTATTGCTGAGCGGAGGGAAAATCCGGATGAGAATCTGTCTGACCTTTTATCATTGATGCTTGAAGCGAAAGATCCTGTAACGGGTGAAAGGCTGGATGATGAAAATATCCGCTATCAAATCATTACTTTTTTGATCGCCGGGCATGAAACCACAAGCGGACTGCTTTCATTCGCGATTTACTGCCTGCTGAAAAATAAAGATAAATTGGAAAAAGCCGTTGAGGAAGCCGAACGGGTGCTGACGGGAGAGACACCTGAATATAAGCAGATTCAGCAGCTGACATATATCCGCATGGTGTTAAACGAAACATTGCGGCTTTATCCGACTGCCCCGGCATTTTCCCTCTACGCGAAGGAAGATACGGTTCTCGGCGGAAAATATCCGATTGAGAAAGGACAGCCGGTGACGATTCTGACTCCGCAGCTGCACCGGGATAAAAGTGCGTGGGGAGAGGATGCCGAGTTATTCCGCCCGGAAAGGTTCAGTGATCCCGCGGCAATTCCGGCCGATGCGTATAAGCCGTTCGGAAACGGACAGCGCGCATGCATCGGGATGCAGTTTGCCCTTCAGGAAGCGACAATGGTGCTCGGGCTTGTCCTTAAACACTTTGAACTGATTGATCACACGGATTATGAGCTTACGATTAAAGAAGCTTTAACCATTAAGCCTGGTGATTTTAAAATCCGTGTGAAAAACAAGGACGTGTCCAATCAGCAGCCCGCACAGAACTGTAAAGCTGAAAACAGCGGTCACAAAGAAGAAACGGAAGAAATACCGTCCCACGGAACTCCGCTTCTCATTCTTTACGGATCAAATTTAGGAACTGCGGAAGGGATCGCGGAAGAGCTGGCTGACATCGGCAGAAGTAAAGGTTTTTCAACTGAAACCGGCCCGCTCGATGATTATGCCGGGAAATTGCCTGTAAAAGGCGCTGTCGTTATTGTTACGGCTTCTTACAACGGAGCGCCGCCTGATAATGCGGCGGGTTTTGTGAAATGGATGGAAACCCTTGAAGACCAGGAATTAAAGGGTGTTTCTTACGCCGTCTTCGGCTGCGGAGACCGCAACTGGGCCGCCACTTACCAGAGAATCCCACGCCTTATAGACAAAGTGCTTGAAGAAAAAGGCGCAGCACGGCTGACCTCTCTCGGAGAGGGCGACAATGCCGATGATTTTGAGTACAGTCAGGAAGCTTGGGAAGACTCATTCTGGCAGGACATCATCAAGGCTTTTCATATAGAAGCCGCTCCAAAACAGCAGAATAAATCACAGTTATCAATAGAATACGTAAGTGAAGCAGCTGAAACGCCGATTGCCAAAACGTATAAAGCATTTGAGGCGGAAGTGATTACAAACAAAGAGCTTCATACCGAAAGCAGCAAGCGCTCAGTCCGGCATATTGAACTGCGTCTTCCGGAAACAGAAACTTATCAGGAAGGAGACCATCTTGGGGTGCTTCCGCAAAACAGCGGGAAACTGATCAGCCGTGTTATTCGCCGGTTCGGTCTTGATCCGAATCAGCCTTTTAAGATCAAGGGGCGGCAGTTGCCTCATCTGCCAATGGACCGGGCAGTTAATGCGCCGGAGATTTTGGCGTCATATGTAGAGCTGCAGGAGCCGGCAACGAGAGCCCAGCTTCGCGAACTTGCGGCTCATACGGTATGCCCGCCGCACCAAAAAGAATTGGAGCATCTTTATTCTGATGACGCGGCATATAAAGAAAACGTGCTGAAAAAACGAATGACCATGCTGGATCTGCTGGAAGAATATCCGGCTTGTGAACTGCCGTTTGCACGCTTTTTAGAACTTCTGCCGTCATTGAAGGCGCGCTATTATTCAATCTCAAGCTCACCGAAGGCAAAAAGCGGAGAGCTCAGTATCACAGTCGGCGTTGTGACGGCTCCGGCGTGGAGCGGCCGGGGAGAATACCGGGGCGTGGCTTCGAACTATTTAGCCGGATTACAGAATGGCGATCATGCCGTATGTTTCATCCGCTCACCGCAGTCCGGTTTTTCACTGCCTGAAAATACGAAAACACCTCTCATTATGGTCGGGGCGGGCACCGGAATTGCGCCGTTCAGAGGGTTTATCCAGGCGCGGGCTGCCGAAAAAATGTCCGGTCACAGCCTGGGCGAAGCTCATTTATACTTCGGCTGCAGGCATCCTGAAGAAGACGATCTGTACAAAGATGAATTCGACCAGGCGGAGAAAAACGGCCTTGTTACCGTGCATCGGGCGTATTCCAGGTTAGATCAGGATTGTAAAGTATATGTACAGGATGTCCTGCTTCGCGAGGCTGCACAGATTATTGCGCTTCTTGACCAAGGCGGCCATCTCTATATATGCGGTGACGGAAGCAAAATGGCTCCGGCTGTGGAAAACGTACTGCTTCAGGCGTATGAAAATGTGCATAACACTGATTCAAAAGTTTCCTTGAATTGGCTTGAACAGCTGCAAGCGGAAGGAAGATATGCGAAAGATGTTTGGGCAGGTGTGTAACAGAAGCGTGAGGCAAATGAGGAATGTTGTTTAATTGAAGAAAGCCGGCACGATATTTGAAATCTACTGAATCAAAAGGAATAGTTATAGGGAGTATCGTGCCGGCCTTATTTTTATTATCGGACAAAAGACACAAACCTTTAATGTTTTTATTGATTTATATGCAGGCGGCTATGTTTTCTTTTTTTGAATTCCGCCATAAATAAAACCGGATAAGACAACACCAGCAAAGCCGAAATAAAAGAAATGATGCCGATCCAATGAAAATGCGTCCAAAAGAAACCGCCGCAAGACCCAGCCGCACTTGAACCGATATAATATGCAAGCAGATATAATGAAGAAGCTTGCGCGCGATGATCACCGGCTGCCCGGCCGACCCAGGCGCTTGCAATTGAATGTGCGCCGAAGAAGCCGAAGGTAAACACGGCAATGCCCGCAATTTTAAGGGCAAGCTGGGGCAAAAGTGTCACCGCTGCACCGGCCAGCATAATCAAAATCGCAATCTTAATCATTTTTGAACTTCCGAAAAGGTCCGCTTTTTTCCCCATATAGACAGAGCTGAACGTTCCCGCGAGATAGACGATAAAAATAAAGCCGATCACAGTCTGCGACAAATGATAAGGAGCAGCCATTAAATGAAAACCGATATAGTTATATAAAGTGACAAAACTCCCCATTAATATAAATCCCAGAGATATTAATAAAAGCAGACGCTTGCGGTGTATGACCGCTCCATATTCTTTAAATGCCGCTTTTACGCCCGCATGCCGCTGAGATGAGTGGCGCGGAGCCGGAAGAAAACGCCAAAACAAATAGCTTAACATTATAGAAAGAATGCCGATGATGGCAAGCGCCGGCCGCCAGCCGAATAAATCGGTCAGAAGCCCTGTTAACAGCCTCCCGCTCATTCCCCCGATGCTTGTGCCGCTGATATACAGGCCCATCATTTTCCCGAGGCCCTTCGGATCAAACTCCTCGCCTACATATGTCATAGCGACAGCCGGAACGCCTGCCAGAAAAATACCGAGCAGACCTCTCATCGCCAAAAGCGCCGGAAAAGCCGGACTGAACGCTGTTAATAGACCTAAAACAGAAGTGGCTGTTAACGACAGCACCATCAATTTTTTTCTTCCGAATCCGTCAGATAACGAAGCGGCGGCCAATAATGAAAATGCCAAAACGGCTGTTGAGATGGATAAAGTTAAGCTGGCAGCCGCAGCGGAAATATGAAACTCTTCCGAAAACAAAGGCAAAAGCGGCTGTGTCGTGTAAAGCGTGGCAAATGTCACAAAGCCGCTGATAAACAGAGCCAAGCTGGCCTTTCTGTACGCCTTTGTATGAGGCTGAATAAACGTCATGAATGTCCCTCTTTTCTCACTGTTGCTTATATATGTATCGTACGCTTTTCATTTCAATGTGTCTAATTTATAATAACTATGGAATTAATGCGTATAGGTTATGAAGGAAGGAGAGAAGCAGAAAATGAACCTTCATCATCAAATTGACAGCTTCATTGCAGCGGCTAAAAAAGATCATATAAAACAGAAAAAACTACAGGTAACGGAGGAGCGTCATGGCGAAAAAAACAGTTAAAACAAATGCCGTCCGTATCATTGAACAGCAAAACATTTCCTATGAGCTATTAAGTTACAAAACAGATGGGGGACAGCCTGCGGATGGCCTTTCGGTTTCGGAGAAAATCGGATATCCCGCCGAAAATGTCTATAAAACGCTAGTAACATCGGCAGGAACAGAGCGTTATTACGTTTTTGTTGTTCCCGTTGCAAAGGAACTGAATCTGAAAAAGGCTGCAAAGGCAGCAGGTGAGAAGAAAATAGAAATGATTGCCATGAAGGACCTTTTGAGAATCACCGGCTATATGCGCGGAGGCTGTTCTCCGATCGGCATGAAAAAATGGTTTCCGACTTTTATTGATAATTCCGCCGAAACACTGGAGTTTATGATTGTCAGTGCGGGGAAAATCGGATTGCAGGTGAAATTAGCGCCTCAAGATTTAGCCGCAGCAAGCCGGGCATCCTTTACAGACATTGTATAAATGTCCGATGAATCGAACGAAATACACGTTTCAAGGGAGAATGATCATGAGAAAAAGATACGAAAACTTGAATGGCGTGAAGAATGAACATGGATTCAGGGACATGTGGAAATGGATGAAGGAACGACGAGAGAAAAGTAAAGACTTAAGCGAGAACATTCCGAAAGCGGCCGGCAGGGATATTCATGATGTTGCCGTCAATCGGACAAAAACGGCCATTACATGGATCGGCCATTCTTCATTTCTGATCCAAATACAAGGGCTTAACATGATCACCGACCCTGTATGGGCGCGGCGGATGGGCTTTCAAAAACGGCTGACAGATCCCGGATACGAATTGAGCGAACTGCCTGAGGTTGATGCTGTGCTCATTTCACACGGGCATTATGACCATCTTGATTTTCCGAGTATAAAACAACTGAGAGGAAACCCGGATTTTTACGTGCCTGCGGGACTGAAAAAGCTGTTCATCAAAAAAGGCTGCAAAAAGGTGTTTGAAATGAATTGGTGGGATCGTTTCGAGATGCGGGGAGTGAACATATCATTTGTGCCTGCCCAGCACTGGACACGGAGAACGCTTTGGGATACCGATACCTCTCACTGGGGAGGCTGGGTCATAGAAAGCGAAAACGGTGAATCCATCTATTTTGCAGGAGATACCGGCTATTTTGAAGGCTTTAAAGAAATCGGAGAAAGGTTTCATATTAAGGCGGCTCTGATGCCGATAGGCGCGTACGAACCGGAATGGTTGATGAAAGTGTCACATATCAATCCGGAAGATGCCGTGAAAGCGTTTTTGGAGCTGAAGGCTGACAGCTTCATTCCCATGCATTACGGGGCATTCCGGCTTGCTGATGATACAGGCCCGGAAGCATTAAGCAGACTGCACAGCGAATGGGACCGACTTGTACTACCTCCGGAAAAACTGAAAGCATTAGCGCTCGGAGAAACATTTTGGCTGTAACGGCTGCCCTTTTCAGAATAGAAGAAGCCAATTCCGGGACGAAAAACCGCTGTTCGGCTGTTTAAAGTTTCTGGTTCAGCCTAAGCTGTTTAACATATCGATTTTCCTGCCCACCAGTTCTCTTGCTGGGGGTATTTTGCATGAATGTTTATTCTCTCAGCTTGTATACTTCCCGTGCCATGGATTCAAGTATGTACATGGCGGGGATTTGGGTGGTGATATTCGCATTTTCAACCCATTCCTCCGTCACGTAATATGAAAGATTTACATCGGACATTTTGGCGATGGTCGAGTGTTTATGGTTTGTAATACTGATGACCTGGCTGCCTTCTTGTTTCAGCTGGTTCAGATGAGTGACCGTAGAGTGGCCTTCACCTGAAACCGACAGAGCAATTGTTATGCTGTTTTGGCGGAAATGGGAATGGACCGGAAAGTAAGGATCTTTAATGTACATGGAGAGTTTCCCTAAGCATGAAAAATATCTGGCTCCGTATTCGGCAAGAATTCCCGAACTTCCCACTCCGATAAAAATGACGCTTTCTGCATCGGCCGCAAGGGCTGCGGCTTTCTTCAGCTTTTCTTCCATGCCCCCGCTCATTGTTCTCTCAAAAAATTCGGCAACGGAATGATGGGGACTTTTTACATTTGTTTTTTTATTTGCTTCCGCATACATTTTCAGCTTGACCTTAAATTCTGAAAACCCTTCACAGTTTATTTTTTTGCAGAAACGTAAAATAGAAGCCGTAGATACATGGGTTTCATCTGCCAGCTCACGGATCCGCATATAGACGACTTTCTCGCTGTTTTGAGAGATGTAGTTGTATAAAGAAGTTTCAAGCTCGTTAAATGAAGCAATCATCTCGTGTGTGAACATGCAGGGGGATTCTCCTTTTCATGAGAATGGTGAATGTACATCTAATCGTAACATATCATTTTAAAAGAAACATAGCGTTATATTTACGTGACAAATCACTTATTGTGTCATTCAGAACAAGACGTCACCCAATGATTTACGGGACGAATAAACTGCGGCTATAATTCGTTCATACGCTATTCGAATCATTTCTTCAAG
Organism: Bacillus siamensis; assembly: GCF_051628075.1. Taxonomy (NCBI): domain Bacteria; kingdom Bacillati; phylum Bacillota; class Bacilli; order Caryophanales; family Bacillaceae; genus Bacillus; species Bacillus siamensis. Next base: position 2,531,504 of record NZ_CP155579.1, on the reverse strand, counting down.
GGTCTGAAAAAAGGAGGACAATATGGGTGTTAAGCTGATAGCCGTTGATATGGACGGGACGTTTCTGAATGATGAAATGGCATATAACAAAGAGCGTTTTATGAACCAGTATCGTGAATTAAAAGCGCGGGGAATTAAATTTGCCGTAGCAAGCGGCAACCAATATGCCCAGCTGAAATTTTTCTTTCCGGAAATCGAAAATGAAATCGCTTTCGTTGCTGAGAATGGCGCTTTTGTCGTGAATGCCGGAGAAGAATTATTCGCGGGTAAAATGTCTGAAGATACAATTCAAGCGGTATTCGATGCTTTAAAGCGGTATGATGTGAAAAACGTCATTGTCTGCGGAAAAAAAAGCGCGTATATTCATGAAAATGCCGGTGAAGATGAATATCTGCATGCCGGTAAGTATTATCATGTGTTAAAAAGGGTGCCGCATTTTGAAAACATCGATGATGACATTTTTAAATTTTCCATCAGCTTTCCCGCCGAACATTGTTCCGCACTTCTGAGCCAATTGAAAAACGCCATCGGATCTTTCGTCACGCCTGTATCAAGCGGGCACGGTGACATAGATCTGATCATGCCGGGGCTTCATAAAGCAAGCGGGATGAAGCTTCTCCAGAAACAATGGGGGATAAATGATGAAGAATGCGCGGCCTTCGGAGACAGCGGGAATGATTTGGAGATGGTGTCCGCCGTGAAATACGGAGTGGCCATGGACAATGCACATGAAAGCATTAAACAGGCTGCCGCGCATATCACGCAATCCAACAATGAAGAAGGGGTCTTAAACGCGATTGATGCCATTCTCAAAGATGAAAAACCGTTTGTCTGAAAAAGACGTTTTAACTGCGGAGGTGCTGAACGATGATTAAATTAGTGATTACGGATTTAGACGGCACATTTTTAAATAATCAAGGCGATTTTGACCGAACATTATTTGAAGAGACTAAACGAGTAATGGCGGAACAGCATGTCGCTTTCGCCCTCTGTACCGGAAAGCAGTGTGAAAGGGTGGAGGCTTTATTCGGAGAAGATGCGAAAGATTTTTGGATTTTAGGAGACAGTGCCACGCGTATGAAAAAGAACGGCAAATTCGTATATGAATCTTTGATCAGCAATGCAGCGGGACTGTCAATTATAAAGGTTTTGGAAAAAATCAGCTGCGGGCACAGCATTATTGCGTGCACCAAAAAAAGCGCGATGGTGAAAGAGAACCTGTCTGAAAGTGAAATGAAATTCGTGAATGCCTCTTATGCTCATGTAACGAAAATAGCTGATTTCACTGAGATAAAAGACGACTTTATCAAGATTACGGTTCATGACCCCGACGCCAACTGCCAGGAAACGAGAGAAAAACTGCATGCATTTTTTCACCAATTATATATTGTAGCATCAGAAGACACCTGGATGGACATTTCAAATATCGGAATACACAAAGGAACAACCGTACAGGAACTGCAGCGATTGTTAGGGGTTTCGCCCGATGAAACAATGGCGTTCGGAGACGGACGCAATGACAAAGAATTGATGGAAGCGGCATCCTACAGCTTTGCGGTCAAAAACGCCATTGACGAAATAAAAGATGCGGCGCATTTTGTCATTAAATCAAATGAGGAAAGCGGCGTCATGCACACGATTATGAGAATATTAGCGCTGCAGAAACAGAACATGAAGACATCCCATGGGTAAATCGCGTGTGCTGAAGTCGGTGCGGCAGGACTTACTAGGGGACGAAAAAAGCAGACTATCCGAAGGCTGCTTTTTTTCTGCAATAATAAATAAATATCTATATATGATTGAGTATATTGGTGTAATATGTAATAAATGGAATGGAACTTATGGGAAAATCATTTCATATCACTTGATATTAGACAAAGCGCTGAACAAAACAGGAAATTTCCCGTTTTGAAATCATGAGAAGGTGTTTGTATGAGTCCGCTGTTGAGTCCTGCGTATATCATTCTCATCATTCTTCCGGCAGTTTCTTTTCTGTTGGGGATTTTAGGATATTTTATCTTCAAAAAAGTATGGATGATGGTTGTTATTGTTTTCATTTTGTCCTTGATATTTATGTTTATTGTAATAGGTGCCGAGCCGACATTTTTGATTTGGGTGGCTATGATGACGGGAAGCTGTTTTATCTCCGGTTCAATCACTAAGACGATATCGACTTTTGCAAAGCGAAACTATTAGCCTGTTTGAACAGCTATACTTCTTTTTATCGATTGAAGAAAAAGAAGTATAGAGTGATCTGTCGGATTCTTGTTTTGGGTGTTATTGTCAGATCGGGCATTCTATTAAGAATGTCATTAGACAGGTCTGTTTAAAGTTTTAACTTAACGGAGCATGATTATTGAACGCGAGGCGCATGGAAAAAAGGAGGATTTTTATGTTTCAAACCTTAGACCATTTTTTGAAATCTTGGGAGTTCGAAGCCGATGCGACACAGAAACTATTAAATACTCTGACTGATAAATCACTAAAACAAGAAATCACTTCACAAAATTGGACTTTAGGCCGTATTGCTTGGCATACTGTTGCTGCTATTCGCATCATTACATCAAACACAGATTTAACATTTCACGCCCCAGCTGAAGATTATCCTGTTCCCGCTTCGGCCCAGTTGATAGCTGACGGCTATCATCAAGCAAGCAATGCGTTCGTGCAGGCGTTAAAAATGCAATGGACTGACGATACACTTGAAGAACGTATCAGCTTTATGGGTCAGCAGTTGCCAAATGGTTCACTTTTACTGTTTTTAATTCAACATCAAAGTCATCATCGGGGACAAATGACCGTTCTTATGAGACAGGCAGGTTTACCTGTTCCAGGTATTTATGGCCCGGCAAAAGAGGAATGGACAAAGTTTGGGTTGGAAGCTCCGGAAATGTAACCAAACTTTTAAAGAAGTAACCTACTAAAAAATACTCGAATGAACAAATGAGCTGGCCGGTGAGATGACTGTAAAGGGAAAAGGATCAAACTTGATAAAAGGTTTGATCCTTTTTTGAGGAGCTTCCTTATTCCGAAACCTTTTGTCGATCAATGAAAGGAGAGTTAAGGTGAATTACATTTATAAGAAAAAGGAAAAGAAAAATGGAAATTGTATTATTTCAATCAGAGATAAATTGGAGAATGCACTTATTGAGTTTGAACAAAAAAATAATCAAATTGAGATCGTGGTCAATGAGCGTAACGAGAAAACAACTAAGTTTTCGCTGCCAATTGAGACTTTTGAGAAAGTGTATGAAGATATTAAAATAGGCCGGAGAGAAAGTTAATCATTCTGTTTGAAAATGATCATGAAGTTCGTAAGCAGTATGGTTTTAACACACATCTGGATTCCCCTAGAAAAGCAAAGATTTTGGGGATTTATGTTAAAATAACAGTCAGAACCTTGTGCAGCGGACAGGGAGTTTCGTTGCTTCATAAGGAGGGGGAACTATGAAAAATAAGATTCACATACTGGGAGCCTCTGGAGTCGGCACTTCAACATTGGGTGCTGCATTATCAAAGCATTTGCCTCATACGCATCTTGATACTGATGATTACTATTGGACAGATAAATTCACTAAAAAAAGAGAAATTCCTGAAAGAAGAAAGCTGCTTGAAAAAGACTTAACAATAAATGAGAAATGGATTCTTTCTGGCGCAGTGTGCCGCTGGGGCGATGATCTAAAAAGTGATTTTGACCTTGTCATCTTCTTATGGATTCCGCAAGATATCCGGCTTGAAAGATTAAGGCATAGGGAATTTCAACGTTATGGAAACGAAGTGTTAGCCGGCGGCAGTAAATATGAAGAATCAAAAACATTTTTAGAGTGGGCTTCTTTATATGATAATGCTGGTATGGAAGTTAGAAGTAAAGCTTTACACGAACATTGGATGGCAGATTTATCTTGTCCAGTGTTAAAAATTGAAGGAGATTACTCAGTCAATGAAAGAGTTGATCGTGTCTTGGATTATTTGAATTCTAATTAAACGAACAGAAGCATAAAAAACTCACTTCGGGAAACCGTGAAGGCAGGAATCAAAACGGGAGATCTTGGCGGTCAATCATCAACGTCAGACTTTGCAGAAGCAATTGCAGAAAGGATCGGACGTTAAAGCGGAAAATAAGAGGCGCGATGCAGAGCATCAAAACGCAATAGGACACTTCAATTTAGATTTTCTGTAAGAACGGCTCTGCTCATTAAAAAACTCAATTCGTAGATTTAGCGGCATCAATATTGCCGCAGATCGGGTTAGTGAGGAAGGGATGAGCCCCCTTCCTGTAAGATATATTACTTTTTTGAAATGGGTATCCAAATTTCACTTTTAAAAGATGGTGATGTTACATCTTTATGCTCATTCCACAGTATTTCTGGGCCTTCAATTTGTTCATAATTTGACGATGGAAACCATTCGGAATAAATCCGCCCCCATACTTCCTGCAGTGCATTCGGAAATGATCCGGCTGCTTCGAATACAGCCCACGTTGAAGCAGGGACTTCAAGCTGTGATAGATGATTTGGGCAATGTTTCGTTGTGGCTGCGCCAATATAGTGATCAAGCTCTCCGTTTTCCTCTGTCCGGCCTTCAGAAAAGTTCGTGGATGCACTAATGAGTCCTACAGGCGCTACATTAGAAAGCTCTTTTAGTTGATTGATTGCTGCTTCATCTAAACTTTCCCACATCGATGCAATGTCAGGATTCACTCCTTTGAACAAAATAGGGACTCTTTTTTTTATGCCGACGATGCGAAATGCCTCTTTTTCTTCAATGCGATAGTTCATTTCATTTCCTCCTTTGATTGATAACTGGAAAGTCATTCGCGGATAAGCTTTAAGTGAATGGCCATTATGTTTAGCTTCTGATGGTCTTATGCCATGCAAATGTTTAAATGCTCTTGCGAAAGAATCTGGTGAGTGATAACCGTATTTTATTGCAAGATCAATCACCTTTACGCTGCTGTCTTTAAGTTCAAAAGCTGCAAGAGTAAGACGTCTGCGACGAATATATTCCGATAATGAAATACCTGCAAGGAAGGAAAACATCCTTTTAAAATGATATTCAGAGCAGAAAGCAAGCCTTGCTGCTTCTTTGAAATCAATATCGTTCGTGAGGTTTTCTTCAATATACGTTAATGCGCTATTCATCCTTTTAAGCGTATCCATTTATTTGACCTCCTTTAACAAAAGAATAACAGGAGCGAAATGTATCTACCCGACATTCCGTGCACAGTTTTGCAGGATAACTTATATGTAATAAATTAAGTTATTCCCCTGTATTTGTACAGCTAATGAAAACACCTCATAACTGATTGGGTTTCATAAGATGAAAGAAAGTTATCATTGTTTTATATTAAAAAGAAAATAAGAAGATGTCAGATCCGGCTTTTCGCAAGTGATTCTTCCTTTAGGGAGATCACTTTTGCTTATTCGACTAAAGCAGCAGTTTAGCGGAAGAAGGAGAAGAAACAGTTGACTTCCTTGAATACTAAATAGGTGTAAAAAGTGGTTATTCATACGAAGGATTGAAAAAGAAGAACACGCAGCAGATTCACTTGCTCTTGTTGGGGGGCAAGTGTTGACAACCCTATTACTGGTTTAATTAAAGAAGGAGTATAAAACCTGTGTCAATGATGTTACGAGATATCTGCGACACAGGTTTTATATGTAGGTAACTCATCTTCTTATATATTTAACATTGCATTTTTTTATTATGAAATAGTTCATTCTATTTCTGCTTTCAATTTTTCGAACCACTCTAAATTAACCAAGTGATGTGAACGGGAATTTTCGTTCATACGGCGAAAGTAATTGATTGTGCCGGGAATTTCTTGAGTGACAGACAGGTATTCATCAAGGAGCTCGATTCGAGTTTTAGTCTGATCGATTTGTGATTGGATCAGATCCAGTAATTTATTTTTGTCGAATTCATCGGCAAAGAGTAACGCCCCATAAAATTGCAGGTTCACATATTCCGATTTGGTGCCGTATTTGATCATTAATTTCTCGAATTCTGCCCTTCCCGATTCTGTGACGTTAAAGTGACGGATTTCACGCCCGCTGGTTGAGGGTTTCTGATGAATCTGTTCAATAAAACACTTTTCTTCAAGTTGCTGAAGATTGTAATAGAATGAACCTTTCGTGAAGTTAACAATGTATTTGTAATGACGTTTTTCTATTAAGGTCAGAAGTTCATAGCCATGAGCGCCGGGGTTTTGGATGAGCAGACCAAGGATAAGTAAGGGAATTATGGTTTCATCACCTTCGCCATCCGCGCCTCAAATTCCGCGTACGTGATTTTGCCCGAAGCCAAATCCATACTATGAAGGTAAATCTGTTCTGTTTTAGAATAGCCACCCTTCACTTTCAGTGATTGCTCCTCTCCCGAAATAGGTTTCAGGATATGGCACTTTTTCGAAAAAGCCTCGAAATAGCGGTAACCGAATTTGCGTTGTGAAGCTGCGTCTAAATGAATGCCATCAGGATTTGCAGTCAAACCTGCTGCAGTAACAAAATAACAATTCGGTTGTTCATTAGCGAATCGCAGCAATTGTTCATTAACCTGTCGAAATTCAATCGCGTGCTGTCCAAAACCAGTCTTCCCAAGAAAGTCACCAAGCCCTCCAATCATCAACGGTACCTCATCAAGTTCCAACTCGTTTCTTAGCGTCTCGATGATAAGGGTTAATTTCTCGTAATAAGTTTCATGCAGCGAACGATAACTGTCACTCTCACCCTGGTGCCAAAGGATTCCGCAAATTTGACTGGATCGGAGGGCGAAGCGGGCTTCGGACAAAGCATGCTGAAAAAGGATGCCTTCCGGATGCCAGTCATTCAATGAACTGCCACCTTCCGCACAAGGGATCAAGCCAATTTCTTCATCGGGATGAGCTTTCGACCATGCATCTGCAAAAGATGCCGCCAGACCAACGCCGGAAACCGGACGGTCGTAATTAATCGGCTCTGTCATCATCTGCCACTGTCCATTGCGCAGCATTTTTATTTTTTCATTATAGATAGGGTCTACTTCATTCAAAAATCCACGGCCTGCCATATTCGACTGCCCCAACATTAAAAAAGACTTTATCATCTAATTTTTCACTTCTTTACATTAATATTTAGTCTAATTAGACTATAGTCAATTCAGTTTGTCTTGTAAAGTTTTAACAAGGTTTTATTAGTATGTATGAGAAACGTTCCAGTGGCAGCTACACTCAACCTGCCTATAGATAAAAACTTAGGGTATGCCTGGATAGGTTCAATTCCAGCTTGTATATAAAGGGTACATACAGCTTGCTTTGCGAACAGGCCAATATAAATCCATCATTTGCATACCGATTCATGAAGGCGATTTGCAGAAGTGGAATCCGCTGACGAGAGATTGACTTTGAAAAACGAGAATCAGATGCGGTAATTGGCTATGCAGCTTATTTTGAGTTGATAAATGGCTTCCGAAAAAACAATGTACTGGACAAAGGCACAAGCAGAAAAGCACAAAAAGAAATTCAGTAAGTCTGTCTGAGTTTGGGTGGAAAAATGACTGGCATGCGATGGCTCTTAAGACTGTATGAAAAGCAGTTTTGAGCAAGTGGGGGATTCTTTCTAAAAAGCAGTTATTAATGAGTTATCCGAATGGTTCCAGACACGCCAACGATTTTAAGAGATGCGCGAGTTATCCAAATGGATCATGACACACAGAAAATCGAGTAGATCGGTTTTGATCAGCATATTTTAAGAGCAGCACAACAGGGAGACCGCTGACTAAGGATCAAAAGTCTGTTCCATCAACTAGTACAGTTAACTTAAGCACAAAAGAAGTAATTGCTGAAGTTTAACATTACCTATGACACACTTGAAAACAAAATCGAACAAGAAGTCGCATACAGATGCGACTTCTATCAATTTCCAATTAACGAAAAGTAACCTTAAGAAAAAATTTAAGGACTTGCAGCCCTATGGCCGTATAAACAAATTTAATCCCTCATAATATGTCATCAAACTTAGCATACTCAATATGGATTCCAATTTAGGAGTTTAAGAGCCATTGATGTGCTCATAAATATCTCTCACACTTTCCGAGCATCCGGCGAGTAAAATACGTCACTATGCATATGCTGTATTTTTTCCCAGTTGGCGGGATTGGTTGTATCAAAAGAGCGGTGCTCCATGATGGCCTGATATAGGGCGGTTTTTTGTTCCAAATGGGCAATGTGCTGTTTGGCTTCTTCAAGCTGAGCGAGTGCATCTTCTTTATGCTCCATCATGAGTGTGTACCGTTGTGGAATGGTCGAATCTCCTTCAAGACAGAGATTCACGTACGTTTTAATAACTTCAATCGGCATCCCGGATTGCCTGAGGCATTTGACGCCAAACAGCCAGTTGATTGATTCTTCGTCGAACAAACGAATATTGTTTTTATTGCGTTGTACGCTCGGCACCAGGCCTTTATCCGTGTAAAAGCGCACCGCATGCTCGGTGAGTCCGGTTATTATCGCTGCTTCTTTGACTGTATGCATATGTAATCCTCCTTTAAACATTTAAAAAAAGTGCTTGCCTTCGTGTTACACGAAGATAATAAGCTTATTATAACGCAAACCAGCCGCAGCGGAATTCATTCTGCAGTGCCCGATTTTCGGGATGCGTGCCGTTTGTCATTCTACATTTGAACAATAGGAGGAATTACAATGCAAACCGTAACATTAAACAATGGAGTGAAAATGCCAATTATCGGCTTCGGTGTATACCAAGTCCCCGATGCTCAAGAATGTGAAAACGCAGTATATGAAGCACTGATGGCCGGTTACCGCCTGATTGACACCGCTTCCGGTTACCTAAACGAGGAAGCAGTCGGACGTGCAATCAAGCGGAGCGGCGTACCGCGTGAGGAGCTATTCATTACGACCAAGCTCTGGATTCAGGATGCCGGCTATGAAAGCGCCAAAATAGCATTTTCCAAATCATTGAGTAAGCTGCAGCTGGATTATCTTGATTTATACCTTATTCACCAACCATACGGCGATTACTACGGCGCTTGGCGTGCGATGGAGGACTTGTACCGTGAAGGCAAAATCAGGGCAATCGGAGTCAGCAACTTCTATCCCGACCGTCTTATGGATCTCATCATGCATAATGAAATCGTGCCAGCCGTCAATCAAGTCGAAACACATCCATTCTATCAGCAAAAAGAAAGTGCTGCTTTTATGAAAGAGCAGGGAGTACAACACGAGTCGTGGGCACCGTTCGCTGAAGGACGCAATAACATGTTCAGCAACGAAGTGTTGACTTCCATTGCGGAAAAACACAATAAATCCGTCGCCCAGGTCGTGCTGCGTTGGCTTGTTCAGCATGAAGTCGTTACAATTCCAAAATCGGTGCGCAAAGAACGGATTGTCGAAAACTTTGACATTTTCGATTTTGAGTTGAGCTTAGAGGATATCGAAAAAATTTCCGACCTTGATAAAGGAGAAAGTCTTTTCGGCTCGCACCAAGATCCGAAAATTGTAAAAACGATAGGCGCCATGAAATTCGATCTGTAAATTGATCATCTATTTATTTGCTAAGATAATAGCAGAATTGCTGCTGTCGGTGACGTACAGAGGGTGAATGGAAATTTCAATTATTGACATTAGAAAGCTGATATACTAAGTGTGTTGTGAAAATTTCGGCAATAAAGCGTGATCCAGCTTCAAATGTCGGTTTCAAAATTGCAGGAGATTAAGTCAGGGCTAGAGGAAGGGAAGAACCCTTCCTTTTTTACTTGGACGGACTAAAATAGTGCTCTTTCTCTGGCCAAAATGAATATAAAATGATATGCAGACAAAATACCGCAAAGCGCATGACTAATAAAAAACGCACAAGTGGATAAAATGAACCTATTTGTTCAATACAATCAGCTGCTTTGAAAGTATATAAAAAAGGACACCAAACCAACAGCACCAGTGCTATAAGTTCAGTGTCCGCAGACTTCTATTTTTTATTTCTCTAAAGCCTTAAGGCCTTATTTTTATTAACCTCTTCCAGCTTGGAAAGAAGGGTATTTCGTCATACCGCCATCTGCAAAGAGTGTAATACCCGTTACATAACTTGCTTCAGAAGATGCTAAGAATGCTGCTACTGCTGCTACTTCTTCTGGTTTACCGATGTAACCCATTGGAATCATGCTTTCAACATCTGCACGTTGTTCTGGATCTGCGAATTTTTCAGCGTTGATTGGTGTGTTCATCGCACCTGGTCCAATGTTATTTACGCGGATACCTTTTGGCGCATATTCAAGAGCCAATGTTTCCGTCATAAGTTTCATTCCGCCTTTACTTGCTGCATAGTGAACAAATAATGGCCAAGGAATCATTTCATGTACGCTGGACATGTTAATTACGTTTCCTTTAATGTCGTTTTCAACGAAATATTTGATTGCTTCACGGCTTCCTAAGAATGCACCTGTTAAGTTTGTATCAATAACTTTGTTCCAGTTATCTAGAGATAGCTCATGAGAAGGAACTGGGTTTTCAACACCAGCGTTGTTAATCATTACGTCTAGAGTACCGAATTCTTTAATAGCTGTTTGAACAAGATTTACAACGTCTTCTTCTTTTGTTACGTCACCTTGAACGATGATTGCTTGTCCGCCTGCTTCTTCTACTTCTTTTTTCGCATCTAAAGCTTCTTCTTCATGGTTGTAATAGTTAATAACAACTTTTGCTTCTTCTTGACCGAAGCGAACAGCCATTGCACGTCCAAGGCCTGTAGATCCGCCTGTAATTACGACTACTTTATCTTTTAAATCTTTATACATGATAAGTTCCTCCTGGTTCTAACGATTATTTTTTTAATAGATATTCTTACTGTTTAGTTTAATGTATTTTAACTTTTTGCTATTCCCAGCAGCACTCCGCCCAAAATAATGAGCACAATGCCAATTGAAATCGAAATAAGCTGACGCTTTGTTTTCTTTTCGCCTAGTAAGAAGATACCTCCAAGCGTTGACACGACGATTCCCATTTGTGATAGTGAAAAACTTGTCGCTACCCCTACCTTAGGTTGGGAAATAAATAAGAACATATTACCCGCAGCCCATATAAGACCGGGAATAATGTTGCGAATTGTGTATTTATTAAAAGGCTTATGTTTATAAGTGAGGATGAGTCCGCCGATAAACATACCGATTGCTTGAGGGAATAAAGCCACCCAGCCATCAACGTTAAACAAACGTGCAACGACAACATATACTAAATATCCAATCGTAGATATGATGAGTGTGATAATGCCCTTTTTAAATTGCCCAGATTGCTCTTTATTTTTTTTGCTTTCAAGTGAGGTTAACACAATCCCAATCACGATAAAAATGAGGGCTAGTATTCCCAATAGAACTGTAGTGACTGTTGACCACTCATGAAAAACAATCACCCCAAACAAAGCTGTTGATACGAGCTGCATACCTGTTGAAATCGGCATCGTTTTAGAAACACCAATATATTCAATGGTTTTTAACTGATTACTTTGTCCAACAGCCCAAAACAACCCTGAAACGATTCCTACAATAAAGATAAAAGGCGTCAATACAGGATGGATAACGAGATAGATAACAGCTGAAAAGATCAGTGCTCCAATCGTTGTTCCAAGTGTTTGACTATAAGGTCCTCCGCCTAACTTGACATTGAAGAGGACGATACTTCCCCAAAATATTGCAGGAAGAATGGCTAAGAAAATATCCATTTGATGCAAACCTTCTTTCCCAAACCCTTGATGTATTGAAAGTGGCTAGTTTTGTTTCGTCACTTTACGTTACTAATAGTAACCTAGGTAACTAAAATAGTCAATGGTTTCATCTTGCATTTCTTTTTTTCTGATTAGTTCTTCAATTAGACCTTTCTTGATGTTTCGGGTCTGGAATAATAAAAATGGTTCATTTATATGAAATCTGATATCAATAGAAAAAATCAGTCGTAACGAAAAAAAACTAACCTAAGTTACTATTGGTTACTTAGGTTAGTTTACCGTATAGGTTATGAGTGGGTTGTAACTAACATATAAAAAAGAAAGGTGAAACTCAAAAATGGCAGAAAAATTAATATCTGCTGGGAAAGTGTTTATTGAGGGCACAGTCGTATAAATCATGCAGGTTGGAGGTGTGCGACAGCTATTTATGTTTAAAGAAAAAGAGGAATCAGTATAGAAGATGTATAAAACAAAATTGAAGGGCCTTGATAAGGTTCAAGGCCTTATGATGTGTTGGATTAAAATTGTTTAGCCATCTCTTTGGCTTGCCGAATTGCTTTATCTTTAATTTGAGAAGTTTGTTCTGGAAACTTCATTTGCCCTTCAATAATAATACTTTCAAATGATTTGATACCAAAAAAATCCATGATCACTTCTAAGTATCGGTTTCCCATCTCTCTTTCCATTTCAGGACCATGTGAGTAGATGTCTCCCCGCGATTGTATATGGAGAGCTTTTTTTCCTTCTAGTAAGCCTTTTGAGCCTTCTTTTGTATACGTGAAGGTTTTGCCTGACACCGCGATTGCATCAATATAGGTCTTCATGATGGCTGGAACGGATAAATTCCACATAGGTGTTACAAAAATATATTTATCAGCTAACAAAAACTGTCCGCCTAATTCAGCTAAACGGGCGACTTTTAACCGTTCATCCGCTGATAAATCTTGAAGTGAAGCTTGAGAGCGAAGTTTTTTCCAACCATTAAATACATCTGCATCTAGATACGGAATATCAGCTTTGTATAAATCTAAATGGACAACATCATCTTCAGGATGTGTTTGCTTATAGCTTTCAATGAATTCTTTTCCTACGGTCATGCTGAGTGATTCATCTTCAGGCAGAGGATGTGCTGTGATATAGAGAACATTAGACATGGAGATCTTCCTTCCTTATTAGATAATTAAAAACAGCGCTGTGTTTATTGGCATAGATACTAAAAGAATGGTCAATCCTTGACCCAGCTTTCCGCCCATTGACTAATCGGCCCTAATATTTTTCCTAATTCTGTTCCTTTTTGAGTTAAAGAGTACTCAGAACGTATCGGACGATCGGGGATTACATTTCGAACAACAATTCCCTGTTCTTCTAATTCTTTAATCCGTTCAGTTAATATCCTTCTGCTTAAGGAAGGCATGCTCTCACTTAACTCACTAAAGCGCTTAGGACCACTCATTAGCACATAAATAATTAAACCTGTCCACTTTTTCCCAATTATTTCGAAGCTTTTTTCTACTTTAGGTTGTAAATTTTTCGACTCGCCCATATTATATGTCCTCCTTCAATAAATATGGATGAAAAATAACTTATGCATTTATTGTAACAAAAATAATGGAAATGTATTTGGGTACTTTGAATTAAAAAGGTTGATATCTCTTTTTTTAGTTACTTTTTATCCCCTTGGTTCCTTTTAGTATCGAATAATTTTCTAAAATAGTCAAATTATGATTATAAAATGAATATATTTTATTGATAACAATGTGCGGATATTAAAGGGAAATAATTCAATAACTTAAGTATAAATGAGTAATTGTGACGGTTAAATAAATTAACGATAAGAGGGAAATGAAATGCCTCTTATGTTGTATTGATCATGCCGCGTTCGTTATACATGATTGAACATATAAATGATGAGATATCAAGCTACATGTGGAGGTGAATAAACAGGGGGATATTCAGCTTTTTGATCCAGGTTGATAGAGTATATGTAAGGAACTGTCACATCTCTTTTTCAAAAAGTCTTCGTAAAACAGAAAAAGCCGGAATGTCAGATCCGGCTTTTCGCTTATTTTCCCTTAGATTTCTTACGCTTCTCTTTTTCCGCCCGGTAAAACTCATGAAACATCTTCATCAATGCGCGTTTTTCAATCCGCGACACATAGCTTCTTGAAATGCCGAGCTCTTTCGCGATCTCGCGCTGCGTCTTTTCTTTTTTTAAATCAAGGCCGAAGCGGCCGACGATCACTTCTTTTTCGCGGTCGTCTAAAATGTCGATATATTTTTTGACCTTTTCAAGCTCCATGTTGAGCTGAATGGTGTCGATCACATCTTCGCTTTCCGACTTGAGCACATCGATCAGGCTTATTTCATTCCCTTCTTTATCCTGGCCGATCGGATCATGAAGGGAAACATCTTTTTTTGTTTTTTTCAAGGCGCGCAGATGCATTAAAATCTCGTTCTCAATACATCGTGCGGCATATGTCGCAAGCTTCGTGCCTTTTCCGGCTGAATAGCTTTCGATGCCTTTAATCAGCCCGATTGTACCGATGGAGATCAGATCTTCTGCGTCTTCCCCCGTGTTTTCGAATTTTTTTACAATATGGGCGACTAAACGGAGATTATGTTCGATCAGCATATTGCGGGCGTGTTCATCTCCTTCGGCCATAAGGTCTAAGTATTTTTTCTCCTCATGATTTGAGAGCGGTTGTGGAAAGGCATTATTTTTCACGTATGATACTAAAAACACGAGTTCTTTCACAATAAACCCGAGCGCTGCAAAAACACCTGTCACCATCCTCACCTCCACAAAGTTATGTAGGCAAAAGCCTATATGTAACTGTATGTGGCAGTCAGGCTGTTTGTGTCTGTACAGGGAAATTAATCAAAGGCAAGTTTTATTTCTTACAGCCTCTTGATTTTTTCTGATTTAGCCTGTATATTGTTAAAAAAAGTAAAATCGAAAAGAATATAAATTGAAAAGCGCTGAAGAGAAGAGTAGACAGATATCATTCATGACAGAGAGCTCCGGGAGCTGGGAAGGAGTATGAATGGATGTGTTGAAACAAACCTCTTAGCTTCGCATCGGAATCATGCAAAACGAGGATGATGCGGCGGATACTCCTGTTACCGAGTAAGCTTTTGTACCGGCAAGGCCGGCGCCAAACCGAATTGAGGTGGCATAGCGGGCTGTTTCCCGTCCTCAAGACTTCATTGTCTTGAGGGCGTTTTTTATTTTCTGAGGGAGGGATAAGATGAAAAACTGGAAGTCTTGGCGGCACCCGGTGCTTTTGTTAACCGGAATCGGGGTGGCGAATATTGGTGAATGGATTTATTTTTTGTCTCTTAACCTTATTGTCTTAAAAGAAACGGGGTCTGCTTTTGCAGTGTCCATTCTTTATTTAATCAGGCCTGCGGCTGTTTTGATGACAAATGGGTGGGCGGGCAGCATCATCGACAGGTGTAACAAACGGAGTATGATGATGTCGCTTGATTTCATCCGGGCTGGATTCATTGCCGTTCTGCCGCTGATGTTTACTGCATGGTCTCTATATTCCGTTTATTGTATCGTGTTTTTGATTCATATGGCTAATGCGATGTTTCGTCCGTTTTCCATGGCGTATGTGACGATGCTTATCCCGGCTGAAAAGAGAAAACGATTCAATTCACTAAGGGCTTTGCCGGAATCAGGGGCTTTTCTCCTCGGCCCGGCTGCGACCGGGCTGCTTTTTATCGTCGGCACGCCGATTTTTGCGATTTGGGTGAATGCGGCTGCTTTAATGCTGTCCGGTTTCATCACGATGATGCTGCCGAATCTTGAAAGTGAGCCTCACGTACATTCTCCCAGGCAGAAGCTTTCTTTGGCAGTGTGCAAAGAAGATTGGAAGCTCGTATATCGCTTCAGCCGAACGGCGCGAAACGTCATGATCATTTATTTTTTATTCAGTCTGGTCATGACCGTGATGTTGTCTGCACTCGATTCGCTTGAAGTCGCTTTTTCAAAAGAGGTTCTTCAGCTGACTGATGCTGATTACGGTTTTCTCGTCAGTGTGTCAGGGGCAGGGGTTATAGCGGGGGCGCTTGCCAATGTGTTCTTTAATAAAAAAATGCCGGCTTCTTTATTGATGGGAATGGGCTCTTTTTTCACAGCGGCGGGATATATGATTTATGCGTTTTCTCACGTTTTTTGGACGGCTGCTTGCGGGTTTTTCTGTCTGGCTTTTTTCTTGGCATTTGCCAATACGGGATTTCAGACGTTTTATCAAAAAAATGTTCCGGTGGACATTATGGGGAGGGTGGACAGCTTTTATTCATTAGTTGAAGCTGTCTTCATTATATTGATAACGGCAGTTTTCGGAGCCGCGGCAGTCAGTTCTTCCGTCCGCCATATCGTCATCACAGGCGCAGCCGTTATGCTGATGTTGGCAGCCGTTTTATGCTCATTCTTACTTGCGGCCGCAAAAAGGAGGACACTTGATGGATTTCAAGCGAATCAATTTAAACAAACATAAAGAGACGGCCGTTTCATTTCGCAAAGATTCGTTTCTCGTCAGCTTTGGCACGGCGGATCATTTTAATAAGGATGAGTATCTCAGATGGCTGTCATCTCAAATCAAGAGCTTTCCCGACGGTTTTGTGCTGCTTTTTCATAACGGGCAGCCGATCGGACAGCTTGAAGCCTCCATTAAACTTTATCGCGATCAAAAAATCGGTTATGTGCACCTTTACTATATTACTGAGCGGCAGAGGGGAATGGGGTACGGGACGAAGCTCCATCAATACGCGAATCAGTTTTTCAGAACGAACGGTGTTTCGGAATATCATCTTAGAGTTTCTCCGGACAATAAAGCGGCCCTGTCATTTTACAAAAGCAAAACCTGAAAGTGCTCGGTTCAGAATTAAACGGATAGGTTCTCAGAATGAGAGAGCCGTACCGCCGGAATAGGGGGCGGTACGCGCTTCATTTTTTCGTCGTTTTTAAAAGGCCGGGAAACTTTTTATAAATGACCGCCATTAACACGAGCATATACATTCCGTAAATTCCGAAAGACAGCAGTTTGTTGCTTGTAAATGAAGCGCCTGCGACTGTCACGATCACAATGTTCGGAATTTTGCCGAGCGTCGATGCGGAAAAAAAGATCGGCCATCGTATGTTGCTCAGCCCGCATACGGTATTCATGGCAAGCGACGGTATAATCGGAATCAGCCGCCCGAAAAGCACCGCGGTAAACGCGTGCTGATGAAATGAATCTTCATATTGGGCCGCGGCCGGGTAAGACCGCAGCTTTTTTCTGGCCCAGTCTCTGAATCCGTACCGGACGAGGAAAAACAAGGCCATTGTCCCGAGCATCGCGCCTGACAATGTAATCCACACCCCGTTTACAATCCCGAAGACCGCTCCGTTTAAGGCCGCGATAATGGCGAATGGAACAATCGGAAAAAATACGTCAGCTGCGACCAGCAGGATACTCATAAGCACGGCGTACATTCCGCCCGCACGAATCATGCCGAGCCAGACGTCTTTTTGCATAAAACCGATCATCACAACAGCAATGATGACGGCAAGACTGAATCCTTTTTTTATCATCTGTACGTTCACCTCTTTTCAAATAGTATACAGTACAAATCTATCTCCTTCTATTAAAAAAGGGTGTCCGATAAGCGTGCTTTTGCATTGTTTAATAGGAGAGGGATAAAATGGTATCCGAAAAAAAGACCCGATACCGAAATCAAACGGCAACCGGCCGGGATATGCAATGGACCCGGATTATATTACCGCCCATCATACATCCAACACGGACGAGGGCGCAGACGCGAAAGATGCGCGCAAATGACGTGAAACAGCCGGACACAGCTATCAGCTGGCACTTTACAGTGGATGACTCAGTGGTTTATCAGCATTTGCCGCTCGATGAGAACGGCTGGCACGCCGGAGACGGAACAAATGGGACAGGGAATGGGAATTGAAATTTGTGAAAACGCCGACGGTAATTTTGATAAGGCTGTGCAAAAATATACCTCTTGAACGCGCTGTTCCCCATAAAGAATTGCCCCGGCAGGCTGCTGAACAGCTGGGAAGCCTTTTGAAAAAGGCATTAACGGCTCTGCAAATAAATCATTAAACTGACGACCCCTTATACAAAGGGCGAAAAGGTGACTCAAGTGCAAAGAGTCCTTGCCGCCGCTGATTTTTATTCTGATAAAAATACGGAAAATCATGGAGTTGACGGAATATACGGACCCAAAACCGCCAATGCCGTAAAGCGGTTCCAAATCACGAACGGCTTACAGGCTGACGGGATTTACGGTCCGAAAACGAAAGACAAGCCGGAAGCAGTGCTGTCATAATTCGGAATTACCTGTTTCTTACAGAAAAAGCGGGTGATGTACATTAGTTGCGCGCAGAATGATTTTTAAAAAAGGGGACACGTTAACAGTAGTGTTTACTGGAGGTGTAAACGTTGAAATGCTTTCATCTGATCATTATGATATGCGTCCTCACGAGTCTCACTGCCGTGTCCGCCGATGCGAAATCATTAAAAAGAAGTGACATGGAGAAGACGGGAAACGTGTACTGGGACATAAGGTCTGAAAAAAAGAAACTGTCTTTAACCTTCGATGACGGCCCCCACCCTGTCTATACAGAGGCTGTGTTAGACGTGCTGAAACAGTACAATGTTAAAGCGACTTTTTTTTGTATCGGAAGCCGTATAGACAATTACCCTATAACGGCAAAGCGCATTATTGAAGAAGGACATGAAATCGGCAACCATACGATGAACCATGTTTATTTTCACCGTCTGAAACGCAAAGACATTTTAAAAGAGCTTCACAGCTCAGCCCGCCATATTACATCGCTTCAGCCGGAAGGGGACAAGTTATTCCGCCCGCCGGGAGGATCGCTGAACCGTACGGCTTTCAAAAGCATCTTAAAAGAGGGCTATCATATCATCATGTGGTCTTGGAACCAAGATCCGAGGGACTGGAGAAGGCCCGGAAAAGGAAAAATCGTCAGACACGTTGTTTCACATGCCAGAGGTGGAGATATTATTCTTCTGCATGACGGCGGAGGCAACCGGCGCCAGACGGTTGAGGCTTTGAAAGAAATCATTCCCCAGCTGAAAAAGCAGGGCTACACGTTTGTTAAAGTTTCGGATTTGATCGGAGAGGATGCCGGCCCTTTTCATATCCAGTAAAGAGAGTGCCGCGTTGAAAGCCGCAAAAGAGACGTGTACCATATAGGATGTAAGGTTTGGGGGGAGAAAAAATGAAGTTTGCTGTTCTTTTTATTGCGATAGCCTGTCTGTTATCAGGATGCGCCGCGGGCAAAGAGAAAAGCGCTGTCGCTTTCGGTGACAGCAATACGCGCGGTTCCAATTGGGATTATCGTGATTATCCAAAGGCGCAGCAGTGGGTAAACATGTTAAAAACAACGGAACGCGGCCGTCTTACGGTTATAAATGCAGGGATAGGCGGTCAGACGACTGAGGATGCGCGCCTGCGATTTCAAAGCGACGTGCTTGACCGCAAGCCCCAATATTTATTTATCATGTTCGGAACAAATGATGCGGGCATTTTGACGGGACAACAGCCGCGAGTATCAAAGAAACGGTTTAAAGAAAACCTGACTTATTTTGTAAACGAAAGCCGAAAGCACCGTATAAAGCCGATTTTAATGACGTGCATTCCAGTTATAGAAGGAAACGGAACGCATCATCTCTATTACTATTCAAGATATAAAGCTTCAGCCTTTAAAGAAAAAGGCGGAGCGAGAAAATGGCATAATTCCTATAACGGCATTACAAGGCAGGTTGCAAAAGAGTTAAAAGTGCCTCTGGTGGATAATTGGAAACACTTTATACGCGCGGACGGCGGCAAAGATACAGACCGGGCGCTCATCCAATCCGGACTGATAGATCCTTCCGGAAATCACATGACGCCAAAAGGGGCCAGAATCTTAATTGAAGGCATAAAAAATGGGCGGATTTTGGAACGCTGACGCCGTCAGCTGCCTAAGCCGTTTTGCTCGTGCATCATAGGCTGTAGAAAAACATCTTTTTGGAGGCGATTTGCTATGAACCGCGGTTTCCCTCCGCCATATCCTGTATGCCCGCCTCCTCGGGTGAATGCGGGGTACTGGTACGCATTTTTTGTTGTGCTGCTCGTCGTTTTTCTCGTTCTGGGCGGCCTGTATTGGTTCAAAATTTAACAGCAGTCTTCTTAAACACCTCTGTAAGGGGTGTTTTTTGTTGAAAGTGGTAGTAAAGCGTATAACCGAAGTGATATAATATCAGTCATCTGAGTAAAAAAAGGAAATTCGCCCGGAAAATTTTTCTGTTTAAGAAGAAACGGAAATAATGTGTCCGAGCGATCTTCTTTTGATTTCGTTTTCAATTAACTCGATAAATTCACGGCTCAAATTCATTTCATTGGCTTTGAAATAAGATTCTATTAGTAATTCATCAGAAAGCTTTCTCATGCCGGGGACCCAATTAATGGGAGTGGCACCTCCTTAACAGTTGTAATCAATCATCAGACGCGAGCATATGATGGAAGGTTGCGTTTCAATCATGGTGAGGTTATCTTTAATCTACCATGAAATACAAATAAGAACAATCGTTCTGTTATCCACACTCATAAGTGGATAACTTGTTAGTATCTTGTTTATAATCTGGATAAATCCGGATGTAATAAGAGTGGATAATGTGTGTAATTTTATCCACAACTGGTGAAGAAACCCAATTTTTGTCGAAATTTTTTTGCTGAGTCCGACTTTGTTTTTAAATCCGACAGGTTTCGACATATAGATGATAGAAAGAAAAAAGGGAAGGGTGCGGGTTTTGTTAAAAAAGTTTTTTTTACCTGACGAATTTGTGAAAAATATATTTCATATCACACCGGAAAAGCTCAAGGAGCGCAATGTGAAAGGGATTATTACAGACCTTGACAATACGCTTGTGGAGTGGGACAGACCGAGTGCGACACCTCGATTAATCGAGTGGTTTGAAGAAATGAAGGAGCACGGCATTAAAGTCACGATCGTCTCCAATAATAATGAACGAAGAGTGAAATTATTCTCGGAGCCGCTTGGCATACCGTTTATTTATAAGGCAAGAAAACCGATGGGACGCGCCTTTAAAAGAGCCGTCAGCAGCATGGATCTGAAAAAAGAAGACTGTGTGGTCATCGGCGATCAGCTGCTTACTGATGTTCTCGGCGGAAACAGACACGGGTATCATACGATCCTTGTCGTGCCGGTCGCTTCCTCTGACGGGGTCATGACGCGCTTTAACCGCCGGATTGAACGGAGAATATTGAGTTCTTTGAAACGTAAAGGCCATATTCAGTGGGAGGATTAGAAATGGAAAAGGTTGTTTGCATCGGCTGCGGAGTAGCGATCCAGACCGAGGATAAACAAGGTCTTGGGTATGCGCCGAAGGCATCGCTCACAAAAGAGAATGTCATCTGCCAGCGCTGCTTCAGACTGAAAAACTACAATGAAATTCAAGATGTTTCATTAACGGACGATGACTTTTTAAATATCTTGCACACAATCGGCGATACTGACTCTCTTATTGTCAAAGTCGTTGATATTTTTGATTTTAACGGAAGCTGGATAAACGGACTGAACCGCTTTGTCGGCGGAAATCCGATCATCCTTGTCGGCAATAAGGCTGATATCCTTCCGAAATCCGTAAAACGGGAACGGCTCGTTCAATGGATGAAACGCGAAGCGAAAGAATACGGCTTAAAACCTCTTGATGTCTTTTTAATCAGCGCTTCACGCGGACAAGGGATGAAAGAAGTCATTGACGCCATAGAACATTACCGCGAAGGTCGCGATGTGTATGTGGTGGGCTGTACGAATGTCGGCAAATCAACGTTTATCAACCGGATTATTAAAGAGGTCTCAGGGGAAGAGAATATCATTACCACCTCTCAATTTCCGGGCACGACGCTTGATGCAATTGAAATCCCGCTTGATGACGGGTCCGCGCTTTATGATACTCCGGGAATCATTAACCATCACCAGATGGCGCATTACGTAGACAAGCGTGACTTAAAGGTGCTGACACCGAAAAAAGAACTGAAGCCGCGCACTTTCCAGCTGAATGAGAAACAAACGCTTTACTTCGGCGGGCTTGCCCGGTTTGATTATGTTTCAGGCGATAAATCGGCGTTTGTCTGCTATATGCCGAATGAATTGATGATTCACAGAACAAAGCTTGAAAATGCTGACGCCTTATACGAAAAGCATGCGGGTGAACTGCTCACCCCGCCCGGGAAAGATCATTTGGATGAATTTCCGGAGCTTACGGCTCACACGTTTACGATTAAAGAAGGAAAGACGGATATCGTTTTTTCCGGTCTCGGATGGGTCACGGTGCAGCATGCAGATAAAAAAATAACGGCTTACGCTCCGAAAGGCGTACACGTATTTGTCCGCCGTTCATTAATATAGAGAGAAGGGGAGAGGGAGCATGAAACAATTGTACGGAGTAATCGGAAATCCGATCGGGCATTCAATGTCACCCGATATTCATAACGCGGCTTTGAAAGATAAGAACATCAACGGGCAGTATTATGCGTTTCAGGTGGAACCTCACAACCTCAAGGACGCCGTTAACGGAATTAAAGCACTGGGCATCTGCGGAATTAATGTAACAGTCCCGCATAAAGTCGCGATCATGGAGCATCTGGATGAAATACATGAAAGCGCAAAAGTACTCGGGGCCGTAAATACCGTCAAAAGAGAGGGAGACAGGCTCATCGGGTATAATACTGACGGAGATGGATTTTATAAATCCTTAGTCAAAGTTTTGGACAAACCGATATCAGAGCTCTCCATTCTAATGATAGGAGCGGGAGGGGCGGCAAGAGCAATTTTTACGACGATCGTCCGCAAAGAGCCGAAACAGTTTGACGTTTGCAACCGCACGCCGGAAAAAGCAGAAAGTCTGATTGCGGCCGCTCCCTCTTTTCAGCAGAAACGCGCTCTTACATTAGAAGAAGCTGAAAATCAGCTTGAGCAATATGACGTCATTATTCATACAACATCTGTCGGCATGTATCCGAACACGGATGCCGTGCCGCTCTCATTGGAACGGGCCAAAGCGGGCGCCATCGTTTGTGATATCGTATACAACCCGATTCAAACGGCGTTATTAAAAGAAGCTGAAAAAAGAGGTTTGAAAACCCTTGACGGCGTCGGCATGTTTGTAGAACAGGCCGCACTGTCCTTCCAGCTGTGGACGGAACAGGAGCCTGACAGCGGCCTGATGAGAGCAATTGTTGAAGGAAAACTAGGAGGAACACAATGTTAACAGGAAAACAAAAACGGTTTTTGCGTTCAAAAGCGCATCATTTAACGCCTATTTTTCAAGTGGGAAAGGGCGGAGTCAACGAAAACATGGTGAAACAGATTGCCGAGGCTTTAGAGGCAAGAGAGCTGATTAAAGTCAGCGTGCTTCAAAACTGCGAAGACGATAAAAACGATGTCGCAGAAGCCCTTGTGAAAGGCAGCCGTTCTCAATTGGTACAGACGATCGGAAATACGATCGTATTGTATAAGGAATCAAAGGAAAATAAACAAATCGAGCTTCCGTAAGGTGGTTGACATGAAGAAAATCGGAATATTCGGGGGCACATTTGACCCTCCGCATAACGGTCATCTTCTGATGGCTAATGAAGTCCTTCATCAGGCGGAGCTCGATGAGATTTGGTTTATGCCGAATAAAATTCCCCCGCATAAGCAGAATGAAGACTTTACCGACAGCCGGCACCGGGTTGAGATGCTGAAGCTTGCCATCAGCTCAAATCCCGGTTTTAAGCTTGAGCTTGCGGAAATGGAGCGGAAAGGTCCTTCTTATACCTATGATACCGTCCGTTTAC
The DNA here is from genome assembly GCF_051628075.1 of Bacillus siamensis. Classification (NCBI taxonomy): domain Bacteria; kingdom Bacillati; phylum Bacillota; class Bacilli; order Caryophanales; family Bacillaceae; genus Bacillus; species Bacillus siamensis. Next base: position 2,507,910 of record NZ_CP155579.1, on the reverse strand, counting down.
TGAAGGAGCGGCACCCGAACGACAAGCTTTTCTTTATTATCGGGGCGGATATGATTGAATATCTGCCGAAATGGTACAAACTGGACGAACTGCTTACACTCATTCAATTTATCGGAGTGCGGCGCCCGGGGTATCATATTGAGACCCCGTATCCGCTGCTTTTTGCCGACGTTCCGGAATTTGACGTATCGTCAACGATGCTGAGAGAACGTCTCAAAGCAAAAAAAACGACGCAATACTTAATGCCGGATAAAGTGAGGCAGTATATAGAGGAGAATGATTTATATGAATCGTGAGGAAGCACTTGCCTGCGTCAAAGAACAGCTGACCGAGCATCGCTACATCCACACAATCGGCGTGACAGATACGGCGGTTATTCTCGCAGGCCGGTTCGGAGCAGATCCGAAAAAAGCGGAAATGGCGGCTATTTTTCATGATTACGCCAAATTCCGGCCGAAAGAAGAAATGAAGCAGATCATCGTGCGGGAAAAAATGCCGGCTGAGCTTTTGGATTACAATGCCGAGCTCTGGCATGCTCCTGCGGGGGCGTATCTGGCTGAGAAAGAAGCGGGGATCACTGACCCGGAGATCTTAGACGCGATCCGCTATCACACGTCAGGGCGTCCCGGAATGACCCTTTTAGACAAAGTCATTTACGTGGCGGATTACATTGAACCCGGCCGCCATTTCCCCGGAGTGGAAGATGTGCGCCGCCTGGCGGAAACGGATCTGAACGAAGCGCTTATACAAGCGCTGAAAAATACAATGATATTTCTGATGAAAAAAAACCAGCCGGTCTTCCCGGAGACATTTGCAACCTATAACTGGCTGGTGTCTCAAAATTGACAGGAGGAATATGGAAATGGATCAAGCTTCCGTATTAAAAATCGCAGCAAAAGCATGCGACGATAAACGTGCAGAGGATATTTTAGCGCTCGACATGGAAGGAATCTCACTTGTAGCGGATTACTTTTTAATCTGCCACGGGAATTCTGATAAACAGGTTCAGGCAATTGCGCGTGAAATTAAAGATCAGGCAGAAGAAAACGGCATTGATGTCAAAAAGATGGAAGGGTTTGATGAGGCCCGCTGGATTTTAGTTGATCTCGGCGACGTCATTGTCCACGTTTTCCATAAAGATGAAAGAAGCTACTACAATCTTGAAAAGCTATGGGGCGACGCGCCGCTCGCAGAGCTTGAACTCGGCTTGAACTCATGATTTACCAAGGCTTCGCCGGCGTATATGACGAGTTAATGTCCCATGCGCCGTATGATGAATGGGCGGGCTGGATCGAAGCGTCTCTTCCGGAAAAGGGAAAGGTGCTTGATCTTGCCTGCGGAACCGGAGAAATATCCATCAGGCTTGCCGAAAAAGGCTGCGAAGTCACGGGGATTGATTTGAGTGAAGACATGCTGAGCTGTGCCCAGCAGAAAAAAACGGGAAAGCCGATTCTTTTTCTCCAGCAGGATATGAGAGAGCTTTCCGGTTTTGATGAACAGTTTGATGCCGTAGTCATCTGCTGTGATTCCCTCAATTACTTAAAAACGAAAAATGATGTCTTGAGCACCTTCAAAAGTGTTTTTCAAGTTTTGAAGGAGGGCGGCCTGCTTCTGTTTGACGTCCATTCCCCATATAAAATGACGGAGCTTTTTCCGGACAGCACCCATGCGGACCAGGATGAGCAGATCAGCTATATTTGGCAAAGTTTTGCCGGCGATGAAGAGCTTTCTGTCATCCATGATATGTCCTTTTTCGTGTGGAACGGACAAACTTATGACCGCTATGACGAGACGCATGAGCAAAAAACATTTTACATTGAAGAATATGAACAAATGCTTGCAGAGACAGGATTTGAACTGAAGAAAGTGACGGCTGATTTTACAGACCGGCCTCCTTCAAGAGAGTCCGAGCGTCTTTTCTTTACGGCAGGCAAACCAAAAACCATCGTTTAAACAAAACGATGGTTTTTAAAATGCATTTTTGCCGATTGGCACGTTATAGCGTTTTATGGCATACTCATTTACACGTGAAATTGCTTCTTCACTAAAGATATATCTTCATCGTATTTGTCATGTGTACGCTGAAAGACACGGTTGAACATATCCTGTACACCGCTTTCAAGCGCCTTCAGTCCTTCTCCGGTGACGCCGCCTTTAACGCACACTTTTTCCTGCAAGGCGGGAAGGGTGTAATGCCCTGTTTCCAGAAGCTTTCCGAGACCGACAAGCATTTCCGTCGACATAATGACGGCTTCTTCTTTGGTGATGTCCGTTTCTTCCACTGCCGCGTCAATAAAGCGTTGAACGAGATAACTCATAAAAGCAGGGCCGCAGCTGACAATGTCTGACGCCGCCCTTGTTATACCGCTATTGATTTCTACAGGCTTTGAAATATGAGTGATCAGCGTTTGGATATCCGCTTTTGCAGCCTCACTGCAGCTATTGCCGAACGTAACAAGCGAGACACCGGCAAAGGCGCGGTTTGTAATGCTCGGAATGACACGGGCCGTCTGGCACGGAACCGTATGTTCAATCTGTTCCGTTTGAACAGGGCTGGTAATGGAGATTAAAATGTGATCTTTTAGTAAATGAGGTGTGAGCTTCTTCAGCAAAGGATATATATCCAGCGGTTTTACACAAATGAATATCATTTCATTTTCCTGTACGAGCTTTTCCTGATCCTCGGTGACATGGATGCCGCTGAAACGCTCTTTTAGTTTTAATGCTTTTTCGATTGTTCTGTTTGTGATGGTGATATGTGAGGGATCGGCAGCGTTTGATTCAATTAACGATTCAATCAGGATCGTTCCCATGTTTCCGGTGCCGATAAAGCCTATTTTCAATGAATTCCCCTCCTTTTTCCCTTAATCCTCTAAACCTTATGCGGGGAGGCAATGCAATATGACGAAAGCGATGATGACGGAGCAGATGCGGCGGAACCTGAAAATTCTGGGTGTTTGTCTTACGGCAGGAGCGGTTATTATCTGCATTTGGCTGTTTCGTCCTGAAAAAGAAGAACTGGTCAAACAGCAGTCCGTGCTCGGCCAAACAGCCTCAGCATCCGGCACGGACAAAACAGACACCGCAGACGATAAGATTATGATTGATATTAAGGGAGCGGTCCGAAATCCAGGCGTGTATGAAATGAAGGCGGGAGACAGAGTGACACAAGCCATTGAAAAAGCCGGCGGCCTGAAGGAAAAGGCGGATGAACTGAATGTTAATTTAGCAGAGCAGCTGCAAGACGGGACGGTCGTTTATATTCCGAGCGAAGGCGAAGAGGAGAATCGCCCGAAAACCGCAGCAGGTGAGAAGGAGGATGCGCCTGTCAATATCAATACGGCAACTCTGGACGAACTTCAGGCGATTTCCGGTGTGGGGCAGAAAAAAGCGGAAGCAATCATCGCCTACCGGGAAGAAAACGGACGGTTTCAGACTGCTGAAGATTTGATGAAGGTATCAGGCTTTGGAGAAAAGTCATTTGAGCGGATAAAAACTTCCATTACGGTAAAGTGAATTGACGGTTTTGCTCAAAACTATGTAAACTTAGAAAAGCAACAAGACTTTTGGAGGGAACACTTGTGGAACGAATCTCATGGAATCAATATTTTATGGCGCAAAGCCATTTGCTGGCGCTGAGAAGCACATGTCCGAGACTGTCAGTCGGGGCAACCGTTGTCAGAGACAAGCGGATGATTGCCGGCGGGTACAACGGTTCAATTGCCGGCGGCGTCCATTGTGCTGATGAAGGATGTCTTTTAATAGATAATCACTGCCAGCGGACCATACATGCAGAGATGAATGCAATTCTGCAATGTTCTAAGTTCGGTGTGCCGACTGAGGGCGCCGAAATTTATGTGACGCATTATCCTTGTATTCAATGCTGTAAATCAATTATTCAGGCGGGCATCAAAACGGTCTATTATGCCGAAGATTACAAAACACAGCCATACGCAAAAGAGCTGTTCACCCAAGCAGGAGTCAAGGTGGAACAGGTTGAACTTGATGAAATGATCATTGATCTGAAAAACCGCGAAAAATTGTCTTTTGTAGCGGGTTTGATTCAGCAATTATCTGATGCGGGAGTTAAGGCGGATGAACTGAAAAAAATTCATGAACAGGCCAATGAGCTGTTTACCAGTTACGTATAAATGAAATATAAATACCTTCTTCTGCCTCTGGCGGCGGTTTCTGCAACCGCGGGAATTGCCGCCGCAAATTTCTTCTGGGTTCTATTCTTTTTCCTTCTGTATCTTCTCTTTATTTTTGTAAAAACAAAGCAGTACACACCGTTTATCGTCAGCCTCGTTTCTTTTTGTCTTTATTTCTTTCTGTATACGGTTTGTGACGCTGCGAATGTATCCCGGTATCAGGCCGGGAGCTATACTGAACAGGCCGTCATCACAAATATTCCGAAGGTTGACGGGGCGAAAATGTCTGCCGTTATCCGAACGCATGACAAAGAAAAATGGGCCGCTTCATACAAAATCCGGTCTCTTGAAGAAAAAAGTCTCATTGAACAGCTGGAACCGGGGATGCGCTGCGTGTTTACCGGCTCTTTGGAACAGCCCGGACATGCGACGATTCCCGGAGGTTTTGATTATAAGGAATATCTTAATTCTCAGCATATTCACTGGTTATTTTCCGTGACTTCCATTCAGCAGTGTGAAAAATCCGGCATGCCGCTGTATAAACTGCTCAACATCAGAAAGAATTTGATTTCGATCATTCAAAATCACGTGCCTGAATCCTCTGCCGGAATTGTAGAAGCGCTGAACTTAGGAGAAAGATTTTCTATAGAGGACGATATACTGAACGCTTATCAAAATCTGGGAGTCGTTCATTTAATGGCCATTTCCGGAATGCATGTCGGTCTGATTACCGCGGGAATATTTTATGTTCTGATCAGAATCGGGCTGACAAGAGAAAAGGCGGGGGTTTTGCTGCTGTTTTTTTTACCGGTGTATACGCTGTTAAGTGGTGCGGCCCCGTCCGTATTGCGCGCATCTCTCATGCTGGGATTTTATATCGCCGGAACTCTTTTTAAACGCAGAATTCATTCCTCGACTGCATTGTCTGTGTCTTATCTGCTGCTCCTCATGTTTAATCCTTACCTCCTTTGGCAGGCGGGCTTCCAGCTTTCTTTTGCGGTAAGCGCCGCTTTAATTCTATCATCCTCCATTTTAAAGAAAGCAGGGAAAAGAAGACTTGCCGGGCTTGCGATGGCCTCATTCATTGCGGAGCTCAGTTCGCTTCCGTTTCTGCTCTATCATTTCCAGCAGATTTCGCTTGTCAGTTTTCCGATGAATATGGTGATGGTGCCTTTTTATACGTTATTTGTCATTCCATTTTCGGTCATCGGTTTCCTTCTTCTCTTACTTTCAAGGCAGGTCGGGGAATGTTTGTTTTATATGTTTGACCTTGTAATGAAGCCTGTGCATGATTTCATGACATATGCGGCATCCGTTGATTTATTTACAATGATTGTGTCAAAGCCTGACTTTCTTTCCCTTCTTCTGCTTGCGGTTTCCGTGTTTACGCTTTTTGCAGCTTTGGAAAAGGGAGGTTTTTTGAAACTCAGGACATCGCCTCTTTTTTTCTGCGCGGTTTTGGTTTATTTAATGTTCCGTCCTTATTTCAGTCCCTGGGGAGAAGCGGATATGCTTGATATCGGGCAGGGAGACTCGCTGTTTATAAGTGCGCCGCACCGCAAAGGAACCGTAATGGTTGATACAGGGGGAGTGGTGGCTTATCCGGGAGAATCATGGAAAGAAAAACGCCACCCGTATTCTATCGGTGAGAAGGTTTTGATTCCGTTTTTGAACGGAAAAGGGGTGAAAAAGCTGGATGCGCTGATTTTAACCCATGCGGATCAGGATCATATCGGGGAAGCCGGAGTATTAATCAAAAAACATAGAGTCAAACGGCTGATTGTTCCCATGGGATTCGTGAAGGAACCGAAGGATCAGGACATATTGAAGATGGCGAAAGAAAATAACATTCCCGTTGCTGAAGCAAAGCGGGGCGACATCATTACAGCCGGTCATCTTCAGTTTCAGGTGCTGTCCCCGGAGTCATCTGATGTAAAGAGTAAAAATGATTCGTCACTGGTGCTTTGGACGGTTTTAGGCGGAGTGAGCTGGCTTTTGACGGGAGATTTAGAATCGGACGGCGAAACGGAAGTGCTGAAAGCGTATCCGAATCTGAAGGCTGATATATTGAAGGCCGGTCATCACGGCAGCAAAAGCTCTACGAGTGAAGCCTTTTTGAAACAGCTTCAGCCGGAAGCGGCACTGATTTCAGCAGGTGAAGATAATCGTTACCATCATCCGCATGAAGAGGTGCTGGATCGTTTGAAAGCGTACTCTGTCAATGTGCTTCGCACCGATCTCAGCGGAACGATTCAATACAGATTTAAAAAAGGCGCCGGAACGTTTTCTGTCTTTCCTCCATATGATATAGAAGAAACCAGGGCGCAGGAAGTAAAAAAGACTGCCGATTGACAGCAGCCCGGAATGCGGCTAAGAGCCGATAAGATGGATGGCTGTTGCCATCACGAACAAAAAGGCGAAAAATCCGAAGGACACGACAAAACCGACAGCTGAGTCAACAGCATCATTTCGTTTGCTTTGAACGTTTTTTTCAAAATCATTCAATTTCATCCCTCCTGACTTCCCTAAGTATACTGGAATTGTTTTGAAAAATCTAGAAGTGATGGTAACGTTTTCTGTTCTTGTGATTATCGCCTTTTTACAAGCAGCCCCGGGAGCTTGTGAATCAGGCGTTTATTATAAATGAGGAAGCTGTCCTTTTTAAAGCTTCCTCTTTACTATTTGCCTAACTCAATTTAGGATAGAAGGGGATCAAGAAAGAGAGGAAGTCATACGATCATGGTATTTGATGTTTGGAAAGCCCTGAAAAAAGGGGATGTCCGCTCCGTTTATTGTTTATACGGAAAAGAAACGTATCTTCTCCAAGAGACTGTCAGCCGGATCAGACAAGCTGTCGTTGATGAGGGGACAAAAGATTTTAACCTGTCTGTTTTTGATCTTGAAGAGGATCCGCTTGATCAGGCGATAACCGATGCGGAAACGTTTCCGTTTATGGGGGAGAAGCGGCTGGTCATTGTGAAAAACCCGTCTTTTTTAACAGGGGAAAAAAAGAAAGAAAAAATAGAGCACAATACAGGCGCTCTTGAGACTTATCTGAAGGAGCCTGCGCCTTATACGGTTTTTGTGATTGTGGCTCCGTATGAGAAGCTGGATGAGCGGAAAAAACTGACGAAGGCGCTGAAGCAGCAAGCTCTGATGATTGAAGCTAAGGAGCTGAATGCAAAGGAAACGACTGACTTTACGATTAATCTGGCAAAATCCGAAAATAAAACGATCGACGCAGAAGCTGCCGAGCATTTGGTTCTGCTTGCAAACGGCCACCTGTCTTCCATATATCAGGAAATACAAAAACTCTCCGCCTACACCGGAGACAGACATGAGATTACGCTTGAAGATGTCCGGGAGCTTGTCGCGAGAAGTTTGGAGCAGAATATTTTTGAGCTGATCAACAAAATCGTGAACCGAAAACGGACGGAAAGCCTTCAAATATTTTATGATCTTTTAAAACAAAACGAAGAACCGATCAAAATCATGGCGCTGATCGCCAACCAGTTCCGTCTCATTATGCAGACGAAGTATTTTGCCGGACAAGGATACGGTCAAAAGCAAATCGCATCCAATTTAAAGGTTCACCCTTTCCGGGTAAAGCTGGCGATGGACCAGGCGAGGCTTTTTTCTGAAGAAGAGCTCAGGCGTATTATAGAGAAACTCGCAGTGATGGATTACGAAATGAAAACCGGGAAAAAGGACAAGCAGCTCTTGCTGGAGCTCTTTCTCCTTGAACTTCTCCGGAACGAATGAAAAAAACGATCCCCGTTACCAGGGATCGTTTTTGTATTATGCAGAAAGTCCGTTCACTTGTTTCGCAAGTCTAGATTTGTATCGAGCTGCGGCATTTTTGTGTACAAGACCTGTTTTCACTGCTTTATCAATGCGTTTCGCTGCTTCAGAAAGAGCAGTTTTCGCTTTATCCGCTTCGTTGTTGGCAACAGAAGCTTCTACTTGTTTGATTGCAGTACGCATAGCAGATTTGATTGTCGCGTTATGAGCGCGGCGTTCGTTGTTTGTTTTTGTACGTTTAATCGCTGATTTAATGTTTGGCATGTGTTTCACCTCCTAAGATACAACCTGTAGCACAGTGTCTTAAGGTTAAATCTTCTTCACAATAGAACAAATTGTATTCTATCAAACAGAACTTTAGATTGCAATATAAATGTAAAGTATTTTTCGTTGATGGGTAAATTCGCATGATTCGTTTTACAAATGGCCACACTATGTACCACGATGATTGAAGGAGGTCTTCCCCGTGAAAAACAACGAACTGGATGTCAATCAATTTCTGATACGGACGGATTTAGCGGTAGAAACAAAACAGGCGGTAAAAGACGGACAAGCCGGTCAGAAAAAAGAAATAAACGGGTTTATTGAAAAAGAACGCGACAAGGGCGGCGTTAAAGTCAGAACTGTGGATATTACAAAAGAAGGCGCCGAGCTATCGGGCAAAAAGCAGGGGCGCTATGTCACGATCGAAGCGCAGGGTGTGAGGGAGCACGACTCTGAAATGCAGGAAAAAGTAACGGAAGTGTTTGCCGAGGAATTTTCCGCCTATCTGGCGGCATTAAAAATTCCAAAGGATGCAAGCTGTTTGATCGTCGGTCTCGGCAACTGGAATGTGACGCCGGATGCACTCGGCCCTCTCGTGACCGAAAATCTGCTTGTGACGCGGCATTTGTTCAGGCTTCAGCCGGAAAATGTGCAGGAAGGGTACAGGCCGGTCAGCGCGCTTGCTCCCGGAGTGATGGGATTAACGGGAATTGAAACGAGCGATATTATTCAAGGCGTGATCAAAGAATCGAAGCCGGATTTTGTGATTGCTGTAGACGCTCTTGCGGCAAGAGCCGTTGAAAGGGTGAACACGACCATCCAATTTTCTGATACGGGCATTCACCCGGGATCAGGCGTCGGCAATAAGAGAAAAGAATTAAGCAAAGAGACGCTCGGCATCCCAGTCATCGCAATCGGTGTCCCGACTGTCGTTGATGCGGTGACGATCGCAAGTGATACAGTGGACTACATATTAAAGCATTTCGGCAGAGAAATGAAAGATGACAGCCCGTCGAGGTCTTTGGTGCCCGCCGGAATGAACTTCGGCAAAAAGAAGGTGCTCACAGATGAAGATCTTCCCGGAGAAAAAGAGCGCCAATCCTTTTTAGGCATTGTCGGCACGCTGGACGAAAACGAAAAACGCCAGCTGATTCATGAAGTGCTTTCTCCGCTCGGCCATAATCTGATGGTCACGCCGAAGGAGATTGACACCTTTATTGATGATATGGCGAACGTGCTTGCAAATGGGTTAAACACCGCCCTTCATGAAAAGGTCTCACAAGATAACAAAGGTTCTTATAATCATTAAAATGGTTCTACCTCCTCTAGCTTGTTCATAGAGTAATTACTAGACAAGCGCTGGAGGGATTCAAATCATGAGAAAAAAACGCAGAAACCGTCAAATTGTCGTTGCAGTAAACGGTGGAAATGCGCTCAAGGGCATGTTTTTGTTTATGACAAGCCTTATCGTTATTTTCGTATTATCCGGTGTGCTCACATCGCTTCGCCCTGAACTGAGGCTTTCTTCCGATTCTCTTCACGGAATTGCCGGAGAGCTTCCGGGTGACGCGTTTGCACACCTCCTTGGCATGGAAAATCATTATTTCGCATCAGAGCTTCCTGAAAAAGACTCGTTTCAGCTGTCACGGCTTTCCTTAAAACTGGCGACAAGCATTAATCTGGAAGATCCGCGGAGCTTCTTGGGACGCGAGCTGCCGGGATTCGCTCAATACGATACGGAGATCCTGTTGGCGGGGCAGGGGACGGATTATACGAATATGCCGGCTGAATCTCCGCCGCCGTCAAAGGTGATGGAAAAAGAAAAAGAAGTGAATCTTGCAGAAATCGAAAACAAAACGAAAAAAGAAGAAACGGCGCCGCCAAAGCATTCGACCGGCAGCAAAAAAGTCGTCTTTATTTATCACACTCACAATACCGAATCCTATCTCCCTCTGTTAAAAGGGGAAACAAATCCGGATAACGCCCGCCATTCGAAGGCCAATGTCACGCTTGTCGGAGATATGTTCGGAAAAGCGCTGGAAGCGCAAGGCGTAGGAGCGGACGTAGATAAAACCGACATTCAGGGCCGCCTGAACAAAGACGGTTTAAATTATGCGCGTAGCTATGACGAATCAAGACCGGTTGTAAAAAGCGCGCTCGCCAAAAATAAAAATCTGCAATATACCATAGATATTCACCGGGATTCCCGCCGCAAGAAAAATACGACAGCCGATATTAAAGGAAAAAGCTATGCCAGAGTCGCCATCGTTGTCGGCAAAAAAAGCGCCAATTTTGAAGAAAACTATAAGCTCGCAAGTGAACTTCATAAGCTCATGGAGAAAAAATATCCCGGCTTAAGCGTCGGTGTTTTATCAAAAGGCTCTCCGGGAGATAATGGAGTATACAACCAGGATTTAAACGACCGGTCGCTTCTGCTGGAATTCGGAGGCGTGGATAACAACCTTGAAGAACTGAGACGCGCATCCGATGCCGTAGCCGATGTATTCAGCGAACTGTACTGGGATGCTGAAAAAGTCAGCTCGCAATCAGGAGAGAAGAAAAAACAATAGAAATCAGGTGATGCAAATGATCCGATTTACCGGCAAATGCCTGCTGATCGCCATTGTCATGTTTGTCGGCGTTTTGTTCGGCATGCAGCAGGCAAACAGCGGAATGCTTGATATGAAAGGATACAAAGACCCCTCCTTAAAAGGTGCATTCACGCTTAGCGGCGGAGAGGGTCAGGAAAAAGAGGCATCCATTTTGGGCCAAACCGTTACGGCGAAAGATCTGGAAGAAAAACAAAAACAGCTGGAACAGGCGGAAACCTTCAACCTGTTTTCAAAAGCCGGGGAAACCCTTTCAAATACCGTGACGGACTCGGCCCAGGCGATGTACGAGTGGGTTTCGAAACTGAACCGATAGCATTTTAAGGAGAAAAGCGGACGATTCCAAATAGGAAGCTTTTCTCTTTCTTGTTTTAATTGAATGTTTACAATCCTATTGATATAATCTAAGCTAGTGTATTTTGCGTTTAATAGTAGGAGTGATAGATTGTGACAGATAAAGAAAAGCGTTTAGAGAGGCAGTCAAGAATCCGGAATTTCTCGATCATCGCCCATATAGACCACGGCAAATCGACCTTGGCGGATCGGATTTTAGAAAAAACATCGGCGATCACCCAGCGGGAAATGAAAGAACAATTGCTTGATTCAATGGACCTTGAACGCGAACGGGGAATTACCATCAAATTAAATTCCGTTCAGCTGAAATACAAAGCAAAAGACGGAGAAGAATATATATTCCATCTCATCGACACGCCCGGACACGTCGACTTTACATATGAAGTATCACGAAGCCTGGCTGCTTGTGAAGGCGCGATTCTCGTTGTTGATGCAGCCCAGGGAATTGAAGCGCAGACATTGGCCAACGTCTATCTGGCGCTTGATAATGACCTTGAGATTCTTCCTGTCATTAATAAAATCGATCTCCCGAGCGCAGAGCCAGAACGTGTGCGTCAAGAAGTTGAGGACGTTATCGGTCTTGACGCTTCAGACGCCGTCCTCGCTTCAGCGAAAGCTGGTATCGGCATCGAAGACATTTTAGAGCAGATCGTAGAAAAAGTGCCTGCTCCCGCGGGAGATCCGGAAGCTCCGCTGAAAGCGCTCATCTTTGACTCCCTTTATGACGCGTACCGCGGAGTCGTCGCGTATATCAGAGTCGTAGAAGGAACGGTAAAACCTGGCCAGAAAATTAAAATGATGGCGACCGGAAAAGAGTTTGAAGTCATCGAAGTCGGCGTCTTCACGCCGAAAGCGCAGCCGGCTGACGAATTGACAGTCGGTGATGTAGGCTATTTGACAGCCGCTATTAAAAACGTCGGCGACACCCGTGTCGGTGATACGATTACAAGCGCGGTTAAGCCTGCGGAAGAAGCGCTTCCGGGATACCGCAAACTCAATCCGATGGTCTATTGCGGACTTTACCCGATTGACACAGCCAAATATAATGACTTGCGCGAGGCTCTGGAAAAACTTGAATTGAATGACTCCTCCCTTCAATACGAGGCGGAGACGTCACAAGCCCTCGGCTTCGGCTTCCGCTGCGGCTTTTTAGGAATGCTTCACATGGAGATCATTCAAGAACGGATTGAACGGGAATTTAAAATTGATCTCATCACGACCGCGCCGAGCGTTATTTATGACGTATATATGACGGACGGTGAAAAGATCGTCGTCGATAACCCGTCAAACATGCCTGACCCGCAAAAAATAGAACGGGTGGAAGAACCTTATGTCAAAGCGACGATGATGGTTCCGAACGATTATGTCGGAGCGGTTATGGAGCTTTGTCAGGGGAAACGGGGCAACTTTATCGATATGCAGTACTTAGACGCCAACCGGGTCAGCATTGTATACGAGATGCCTCTTGCGGAAATTGTTTACGAATTTTTTGATCAGCTGAAGTCCAGTACGAAAGGGTACGCCTCTTTCGATTACGAGCTGATCGGCTACAAGCCGTCTAAACTTGTCAAAATGGACATTATGCTGAACGGAGAAAAAATCGACGCCCTTTCATTTATCGTGCATCGCGATTACGCGTACGAACGCGGAAAAGTAATTGTGGAAAAACTGAAAGAGCTTATTCCGCGCCAGCACTTTGAAGTACCGATTCAAGCGGCGATCGGACAGAAAATCGTGGCCCGCTCAACCATTAAGGCCATGCGGAAAAACGTTCTTGCAAAATGTTACGGCGGAGACATATCGCGGAAACGGAAGCTTCTTGAAAAACAAAAAGAAGGAAAACGCCGGATGAAGCAGGTCGGCTCAGTCGAAGTGCCGCAGGAAGCGTTTATGGCCGTCCTTAAAATGGATGACAGCCCGAAAAAATAACGGAAGCCGCCGCAGTCCCGCACTGCGGCTTCTTTCTGTAAAGAAGAAGGTGTTTCAAATGAAATCAGCTTATATTCATATTCCGTTTTGTGAGCATATCTGCCACTATTGCGATTTCAATAAATATTTTATTCAGAGCCAGCCTGTCGATGAGTACTTAAACTCACTCGAAAAGGAAATGATAAATACGATAGAACGTACGGGCCGCCCTGATCTTCGCACGATTTTTATCGGGGGAGGCACGCCGACATCGCTCTCGCCCGCCCAGCTTGAAAAACTGATGGATTCCATTCACCGCGTGCTGAAGCCTTCTGACGGACTCATTGAATTTGCCGCGGAAGCGAATCCGGATGACTTGTCCTCGGAAAAATTAAAAATCCTGAAAAATGCCGGTGTAAATCGGCTGAGCTTCGGTGTTCAAACTTTCGAAGACGCGCTTTTGCAGAAAATCGGCAGGGTGCATAAACAAAAGGACGTGTTCAGCTCCTTTGAACGGGCGAGGGCGCTCGGTTTTGACAACATCAGTCTCGATTTAATGTTCGGCCTGCCGGGACAGACGCTGGCTGACCTTGACAATTCTGTTAAAACGGCTTTGTCGCTGGATGCGGAGCACTATTCCGTTTACTCGCTGATCGTCGAGCCGAAAACAGTGTTTTATAATTTGATGCAAAAAGGCCGCCTGCATCTCCCTGCGCAAGAACAAGAGGCTCAGATGTATGAAACGGTCATGAGGCAGATGAGTGAAGCGGGCATCCGCCAATACGAAATCAGCAACTTCGCAAAGCCCGGGTACGAGTCGCAGCATAATCTGACCTATTGGAGCAATGAAGAGTATTTCGGTTTTGGCGCAGGGGCTCACGGATATATCAGCGGCACCCGCACCGTCAACGCCGGTCCCGTGAAACATTATATTCAGCTCATCGAAGAAAAAGGGCTGCCTTACCGGGACACGCACGAGGTGACACGTGAAGAGCAGATTGAGGAAGAAATGTTCCTCGGTCTCAGAAAAATGTCAGGCGTGCAAAAAAAAGCTTTCCTGGATAAATTCGGACGTTCAGTCGATGAACTGTTTCCTGATATTCTCAAAGATTTAACTGAAAAAGGCCTGATCTGTGACTCGGAAAAATCGGTAGCATTAACGCATGAAGGCAAATTATTAGGAAATGAGGTTTTTGGCGCTTTTTTGGGTGAGTTATAATTGACATTTTTCTTTTCGTTTGTTACTTTTGATATAGAATTAGCACTCGCTGACCTTGAGTGCTAACAGGGGTGATGATGATGTTAACAAATCGTCAGCTGTTGATCCTGCAAGTGATTATTAATGATTTTATACAATCAGCGCAGCCTGTAGGATCAAGAACTCTTTCAAAAAAAGACGAGATTACATTCAGCTCTGCAACGATCAGAAACGAGATGGCTGACTTGGAGGAATTGGGCTTTATTGAAAAAACCCATTCATCCTCAGGACGGATTCCGTCGGAAAAAGGGTACAGGTATTATGTCGATCATTTGCTGTCACCCGTCAAGCTGACAAAAACCGATCTGGATTTAATTCACTCGATATTTAAAGAAAAAATCTTCGAGCTTGAAAAAACAGTCCAAAAATCAGCGCAGATCCTGTCCGAACTGACAAACTACACATCGATTGTTCTCGGGCCGACGCTGAGCGAGAATTATCTTAAACAGATTCAAATCGTTCCGATCCAGCCGGATAAGGCGGTCGCCATCCTCGTTACGAATACGGGGCATGTCGAAAACCGCACGATCAATTTCCCGGCTAAAGTGGATTTGGCCGATATTGAAAAACTGGTCAATATATTGAACGACCGATTAGCGGGCGTTCCGATGGACGAACTGAATGAGCGTATTTTTAAAGAGGTTGTCACATATTTAAGGCAGCATATCGCCAACTATGACAGCATTCTCGAATCGCTCCGCTCCACATTCCATCCGGCGGGCCATGTTGAGAAATTATTTTTCGGCGGAAAAATCAATATGCTGAATCAGCCGGAGTTCCATGATATTGAACGGGTCCGCTCGCTCTTATCCTTAATTGAAAAAGAGCAGGATGTCCTGAAGCTGTTTCAGTCGTCAAAAGCCGGGATTTCAATCAAAATCGGTAAAGAAAACGACTACGAAGAAATGGAAAACTGCAGCCTGATCACGGCCACCTATACGGTTGACACGAAGCAGATCGGATCAATCGCTATTATCGGGCCGACACGCATGAATTATTCAAGAGTCGTCAGCCTGCTGCAGCACGTGACTTCGGACTTGTCAAAAGCATTCACAAGTTTGTATGATGAATAAGGGAATTTTGGCAATCATTTTCAGTCATCTTTTTACAGCATTTGAGGGAGGTGAACACAATGTCAGAAGAAAAACAAACCGCAGAACAGGTTGAAGCAGCAGAACAAGAAGAAACGACAGAACAGGCAGAACAAGCCGCTTCACAAGAACAGCATGAAGAAACGGCAGGTCAGGAAGAAGCCCTTCAGCACCAAATTGATGAATTGCAGGGTTTGCTTGATGAAAAAGAAAATAAGCTTTTGCGTGTTCAAGCAGACTTTGAAAACTATAAACGACGCAGCCGCCTTGAAATGGAAGCTGCTCAAAAATACCGTTCTCAAAACGTCGTAACGGAAATCCTTCCGGCTCTCGACAACTTTGAACGGGCCTTACAGGTAGAAGCTGAAAGCGAGCAGACAAAAAGCTTGCTGCAAGGTATGGAAATGGTCCGCCGCCAGCTGATGGACGCTCTTGAAAGAGAAGGCGTTGAAGCCATCGAAGCTGTCGGTCAGGAATTTGATCCGAACCTTCACCAAGCCGTCATGCAGGTGGAAGATGAAAACTTCGGCAGCAATATTGTTATCGAAGAACTGCAAAAAGGCTACAAACTGAAGGACCGCGTCATCCGTCCTTCAATGGTTAAAGTGAATCAATAACTACATAGCAGGAGGTAATTCAAAGTGAGTAAAGTAATCGGAATTGACTTGGGTACGACAAACTCATGTGTGGCAGTGCTTGAAGGCGGCGAGCCGACAGTTATCGCTAACGCTGAGGGCAACCGTACTACTCCGTCAGTCGTTGCATTTAAAAACGGCGAGCGCCAAGTAGGGGAAGTGGCAAAACGCCAATCTATCACAAACCCTAACACAATCATGTCTGTCAAACGCCATATGGGTACTGACTATAAAGTAGAAATCGAAGGAAAAGACTACACGCCTCAAGAAGTGTCAGCCATTATCCTTCAGCATCTGAAAGCATACGCTGAAAGCTACCTTGGCGAAACAGTTTCTAAAGCTGTTATCACGGTTCCTGCATACTTCAACGATGCAGAACGCCAAGCGACAAAAGATGCCGGTAAAATTGCCGGTCTTGAAGTAGAGCGTATTATCAACGAGCCGACTGCAGCAGCGCTTGCATACGGACTTGATAAAACGGACGAAGACCAAACGATTCTTGTTTACGACCTTGGCGGCGGTACGTTTGACGTATCTGTGCTTGAACTTGGCGACGGCGTGTTTGAAGTCCGTTCAACTGCCGGTGACAACCGTCTTGGCGGGGACGACTTTGACCAAGTCATCATCGACCATCTCGTAGCAGAATTCAAAAAAGAAAACGGCATTGATCTGTCAAAAGACAAAATGGCGCTTCAGCGTTTGAAAGATGCGGCTGAGAAAGCGAAAAAAGATCTTTCCGGCGTATCATCTACACAAATTTCTTTACCGTTTATCACAGCGGGAGACGCAGGTCCTCTTCACCTTGAGCTGACATTGACCCGCGCTAAATTCGAAGAGCTTTCCGCTCATCTCGTTGAGCGCACAATGGCTCCTGTCCGTCAGGCTCTTCAAGATGCGGATCTTTCTGCAAGCGAAATCGACAAAGTTATCCTTGTCGGCGGATCTACACGTATTCCTGCCGTACAGGAAGCAATCAAAAAAGAAACAGGCAAAGAAGCGCATAAAGGCGTAAACCCGGATGAAGTTGTAGCGCTTGGTGCTGCAATTCAAGGCGGCGTCATCACAGGAGACGTAAAAGACGTTGTCCTTCTTGACGTTACACCGCTGTCACTCGGTATTGAAACAATGGGCGGCGTATTCACGAAACTGATCGACCGCAATACGACAATTCCGACAAGCAAATCACAAGTATTCTCAACTGCTGCTGATAACCAAACAGCCGTTGACATTCACGTGCTTCAAGGTGAGCGCCCGATGTCTGCCGACAACAAAACACTCGGCCGCTTCCAGCTTACTGATATCCCGCCTGCACCGCGCGGCGTACCGCAAATCGAAGTTTCTTTCGATATTGACAAAAACGGTATCGTAAACGTAAGAGCGAAAGACTTAGGCACAGGAAAAGAACAAAACATTACAATCAAATCTTCTTCAGGTCTTTCTGATGACGAAATCGAACGCATGGTGAAAGAAGCGGAAGAAAACGCTGACGCTGATGCGAAGAAAAAAGAAGAAATCGAAGTCCGCAACGAAGCTGACCAGCTTGTGTTCCAAACGGAAAAAACATTAAAAGACCTGGAAGGCAAAGTGGATGAAGACCAAGTGAAAAAAGCAAACGACGCGAAAGACGCGCTGAAAGCAGCTATCGAGAAAAACGAAATTGAAGAGATCAAAGCGAAAAAAGATGAGCTTCAAACAATCGTTCAAGAGCTTTCCATGAAGCTTTATGAAGAAGCGGCAAAAGCACAGCAGGCTGAAGGCGCAGCAAACGCTGAAGGCAAAAAAGCGGACGATAACGTTGTCGATGCGGAATACGAAGAAGTAAAAGACGACGAAACGAAAAAATAAGTTCTTTCCGCAGAACGCAAAAGAACACACAGCATATTCTGATTCAACAGACAGAAAGTCAAAGTCAGGCATCTCTTGGCTTTGACTTTTTTTCTTGCCCGGGATAAAAGGAATTGAAAAAACATAATTCAAAATGATACAATCTAATTTATGTGAGAAATTCGGGAGAGTGAAGCGAGATGAGTAAGCGTGATTACTATGAAGTGCTTGGAGTAAGTAAGAGCGCTTCAAAGGATGAAATCAAAAAAGCCTATCGGAAGCTTTCAAAAAAATATCATCCTGATATCAATAAAGAATCCGGAGCAGATGAAAAATTCAAAGAGGTAAAAGAAGCATACGAAGCGCTCTCAGATGACCAAAAACGGGCTCAATATGATCAATTCGGCCATACTGACCCTAATCAGGGCTTCGGCGGCGGTTTCGGCGGCGGAGGAGACTTCGGCGGCTTCGGTTTCGATGACATCTTCTCAAGCATCTTCGGCGGCGGCACGAGACGCCGTGATCCGAACGCGCCGAGGCAGGGCGCGGATCTGCAGTATACAATGACACTGTCATTTGAAGATGCGGCTTTCGGAAAAGAGACGATCATTGAAATTCCTCGCGAAGAGAATTGTGAAACATGCAAAGGCTCAGGCGCGAAGCCGGGGACAAAGCCGGAGACGTGCTCGCATTGCGGCGGTTCAGGCCAGCTGAATGTCGAACAGAACACGCCGTTTGGCAAAGTGGTTAACAGAAGAGTCTGCCACCACTGTGAAGGAACAGGAAAAATCATTAAAAACAAGTGCTCTGACTGCGGCGGCACGGGCAAAGTGAAAAAACGGAAAAAAATCAACGTTACGATCCCTGCCGGTGTGGACGACGGACAGCAGCTCCGCGTTCCGGGTCAAGGTGAACCGGGTGTAAACGGAGGTCCTCCGGGAGACCTGTTTGTCGTATTCCATGTGCGCGCCCACGAGTTCTTTGAGCGTGACGGAGATGATATTTACTGTGAAATGCCGTTAACGTTTGCCCAAGCGGCACTCGGAGACGAAGTTGAAGTGCCCACGCTTCACGGAAAAGTGAAATTAAAAATTCCTGCCGGCACACAAACCGGCACAAAATTCAGATTAAGAGGCAAAGGCGTGCAGAATGTCCGCGGCTACGGACAAGGCGACCAGCACATTGTCGTCCGCGTCGTTACGCCGACGAATCTGACAGATAAACAAAAAGACATCATCCGCGAGTTCGCTGAAGTCAGCGGCAACCTGCCGGATGAACAAGAAATGAGTTTCTTTGACAAAGTAAAACGCGCATTTAAAGGCGAGTAATGATTGGATAGGAGTTGGTAGTTTTGAAATGGTCCGAAATCAGCATTCACACAACACATGAAGCGGTCGAACCCATCTCAAATATTTTGCATGAAGCTGGTGCGAGCGGGGTTGTCATCGAAGATCCGCTTGATTTAATGAAAGAGCGTGAGAATGTTTACGGGGAAATCTACCAGCTCGACCCCAATGATTACCCCGATGAGGGTGTCATTGTCAAAGCGTATCTGCCGATCAACAGTTTCCTTGGCGAAACGGTCGACGGCATTAAAGAGACGATTAATAATCTGCTTTTGTACGACATTGATTTAGGCAGAAACACAATCACCATTTCTGAAGTTAATGAAGAGGAATGGGCGACAGCTTGGAAAAAGTATTATCATCCGGTAAAAATTTCTGAAAAATTCACGATCCTACCCACATGGGAAACGTACACACCCGTGAATACCGATGAACTGATTATCGAAATGGACCCGGGCATGGCATTCGGTACGGGAACGCATCCGACAACCGTTCTGTGCATTCAGGCGCTTGAGCGTATCGTTCAAAAAGGCGACCGTGTCATTGATGTCGGCACCGGCTCAGGAATTTTGAGCATTGCAGCCGCCATGCTTGAGGCTGAATCGGTTCATGCGTATGATCTTGACCCGGTCGCTGTCGAAAGCGCGCGTCTGAATGTGAAATTGAACAAAGTAAGCGATACGGCCGAAGTGAAACAGAACAATTTGTTAGACGGCATTACAGGCGAACACGATGTCATTGTCGCGAATATTTTGGCGGAAGTGATTCTCCGCTTTACATCGCAGGCGTATGACCTGCTAAAAGACGGGGGCCACTTTATTACTTCAGGCATTATCGGCCAGAAAAAACAGGAAGTAAAAGAAGCGTTGGAAAAAGCCGGTTTTACCATTACAGAAATTCTGTCTATGGAAGATTGGGTCAGCATCATCGCGAAAAAATAACAGTTAGTAGGTGTCACAGCGTATGCAACGATATTTTATCGAGCTCACGAAGCAGGAGATGGACGAAACCCCCGATTTTCAAATTACGGGAGAGGACGTCCACCACATTGCAAACGTCATGAGAATGAGTGCAGGAGACCGGATAATCTGCTGTTCGAAAGACGGCCATGAAGCGTTATGCCTGCTCAAAGAGGTTTCTAAAGATCATATTTCATGCAGCATTGCTGAATGGACGGGAGAAAACCGTGAGCTGCCGTTAAAAATCAGGATCGCCAGCGGCCTTCCGAAAGGCGATAAGCTTGAATGGATTATTCAAAAAGGGACCGAGCTCGGGGCAAATATGTTCATCCCCTTTCAAGGCGCCAGATCCGTCGTTAAGCTTGACGACAAAAAGGCAAAGAAGAAGCGGGAGAGATGGGCGAAAATCGCGAAGGAGGCGGCGGAGCAATCGTACCGCAATGAAATTCCCGAAGTGAAAGCCGTTCATACGTTCCGGCAGCTGCTTGAAATGGCGGAGAATGTCGATAAATGTGTCGTTGCATACGAGGAGTCATCAAAACAGGGAGAAACGGGCGCTTTCGCCGCGGAGCTCAAAAGCCTTCCGAAAGGTTCGTCTCTTCTCATCGTATTCGGCCCTGAAGGCGGTCTGACTGAGTCTGAAGTTCAGCAGCTTTCAGAAAAAGGCGCCGTCTTATGCGGCCTCGGACCTAGAATTTTACGGACTGAAACTGCGCCGCTTTACGCGTTAAGCGCAGTTTCCTATCATACAGAGTTATTAAGAGGTGATCAGTAATGGCAACTGTTGCTTTTCATACCCTTGGCTGCAAGGTCAATCATTATGAAACAGAAGCAATCTGGCAGCTGTTTAAAGATGCGGGTTATGAACGAAAAGAATTCGAGCAGACAGCAGATGTATATGTCATTAATACATGTACGGTAACAAACACGGGAGATAAAAAAAGCCGTCAAGTCATCAGACGGGCGATCCGCCAAAATCCTGACGGCGTCATCTGCGTAACGGGGTGCTATGCGCAAACATCTCCGGCAGAAATTATGGCCATCCCGGGCGTTGACATCGTCGTCGGCACGCAGGATCGCGAAAAAATGCTCGGTTACATTGAGCAGTACAGAGAAGAGCGCCAGCCGATCAACGGCGTCGGCAACATTATGAAAGCACGTGTGTTTGAAGAGCTGGATGTTCCCGCTTTTACTGACCGGACAAGAGCGTCATTGAAAATCCAAGAAGGCTGCAACAACTTCTGTACGTTCTGCATCATCCCTTGGGCGCGCGGCCTGCTTCGTTCCCGCGGTCCTGAAGAGGTCATTAAACAGGCGCAGCAGCTGGTGGATGCCGGTTATAAAGAAATCGTTCTGACGGGGATTCATACGGGCGGCTACGGCGAAGATATGAAAGATTTTAATTTCGCCAAGCTTCTCCGTGAATTGGATACACGTGTAGAAGGACTGAAAAGAATCAGAATCTCATCTATTGAAGCAAGCCAAATCACTGATGAAGTGATTGAAGTGCTGGATGCGTCTGATAAAATTGTCCGCCACCTTCACATCCCGATTCAGTCAGGATCAAACACCGTTCTGAAACGGATGAGACGCAAATATACGATGGAATTTTTCGCGGACCGTTTAAATAAGCTGAAAGAAGCGCTGCCGGGTCTTGCTGTCACTTCTGATGTTATCGTCGGTTTTCCGGGTGAAACGGAAGAAGAATTTATGGAAACATACCGGTTCATTAAAGAACATAAATTTTCTGAGCTTCACGTATTCCCTTACAGCAAACGCACCGGAACGCCTGCGGCCAGAATGGAAGATCAGGTTGACGAGAATGTGAAAAATGAACGGGTGCACAAGCTGATTGCTCTGTCTGACCAGCTTGCCAAAGAATACGCCTCCGATTATGAAGGAGAGGTTCTTGAAATCATTCCGGAAGAGACGTTTAAAGAGTCTGATGAAGACGGCATGTTCGTCGGCTATACAGACAATTACATGAAAGTCGTCTTCAAAGGCACGGAAGATTTAATCGGCAAACTTGTCAAAGTCAAAATTCAAAAAGCGGGCTATCCGTACAATGAAGGACAATTCGTCCGCGTTGTTGAAGAAGAAATGACTCAGAACATGCGTATGTCTTCGTAACAGATAAAAAACCGATGCTTTCACGCATCGGTTTTTTACGGTTTCGGAGGGATCAGCCTGTCAATCAGCCGATAAAATAAATGCGTGAACGGCAGAAATAATAACGCGGTGACAACATTAAACAAAAGGCTGAAATGCGCGATCATTTGCGCGGGATCGTCAGACAGCCGCTCTGTAAAACCTGCTGCTGCGGACAGGAAGGGAAAGACAAGAAGTACGCCGAGTATATTAAAGACAACGTGAGCACCGGCGGTCTGTCTGGCGGCATAACCCCCTGAAACAGCAGCCATGACGGCCGTGACGCATGTCCCGATATTAGATCCGAGAACGACGCTGACCGCCTGTTCAATGCCGATCATCCCTTCGTTCATAAAGCTCATTAAAATGCCGATGCAGACGGAGCTTGAATGAATGATGGCCGTCAATATCATGCCGATCAAAAGAGCGGACCAGCTTGAATCATTTACATGGCGCAAAACCTCCGCCCCCGCCTTCATTTCTGTCAGCGGAACGGCAAGACGGCTGAAGCACGTGATGCAAAAAAAGATGATGCCGAGACCGAGAAAGCTTACGCCGATCTGCCTGAACGGATATTTCCGGATAAGAATAAACACAAGGCCGCCGATCAAAAGCACCCAAATGAGCACATCCATCTTTATGGCCAAAAACTCCGTCGTAAATGTGGAGCCGACATTCGTGCCGAGAATCATCGGAATGGTCCGTTTAAAAGGCAAAGCGCCTGCACTGACAAAGCCAATCACAATAACCATAAAAGCTGAGCTGCTCTGAAGAAAACCCGTGAATACAATGCTGATGAGAAAAGCTTTCAAAGGGTGGTCGGTAAACAAGAGGAGGCTCTTCTCAATTTTTGAATACGTTAAAGCAATCAGCCCCTGTCTGAGCAGGCTCATTCCGAGTAAAAAAACAAGGATAAGTGCGGTAAAGAGAATCAGTATCAGCAAACGAAACACCCCTTTCTATCATTATATAGACAAGCCGCGTTATTCATGACGGAAAAGTGAACTCACTTAGTTGACCTGACTCATGGCTTATATTATAATGTCAAAGTACATGTTTATATGTGTATCTTTTTAAAGGTAGTCGATTGGTGTATTCGGAGGGAGGGAAAGAGAATGTCAAAAACGGTCGTTAGAAAAAACGAATCGCTTGAAGATGCTCTTCGTCGCTTCAAACGCAGTGTATCAAAGACAGGTACTTTGCAAGAAGCAAGAAAGCGCGAATTTTATGAAAAACCTAGCGTAAAGCGCAAGAAAAAGTCAGAAGCTGCTAGAAAACGCAAATTCTAAAAGAGGGTGGATTTATGAGTCTTCTTGAGCGACTTAACCAAGATATGAAGCTGTATATGAAAAGCCGTGAGAAAGACAAACTGACTGTCGTTCGAATGGTGAAAGCTTCACTTCAAAACGAAGCAATTAAGCTTAAGAAAGACAGTTTGACCGAGGATGAGGAACTTACTGTCCTATCTCGTGAACTTAAGCAACGTAAAGACTCCCTCCATGAATTTTCAAACGCTAATCGTTTAGATTTAGTAGATAAAGTTCAAAAAGAGCTGGACATTTTAGAAGTTTATTTACCGAAGCAGCTTTCTGAAGAAGAGCTGCAGACAATCGTAAATGAAACCATCGCTGAAGTCGGTGCGAGCTCGAAAGCGGACATGGGCAAAGTGATGAGTGCTATTATGCCTAAAGTAAAAGGTAAAGCTGACGGCAGCGTGATTAACAGGCTTGTCAGCAGTCAATTATCTTAATTGACGAAGAAAAAGACATCTTTCCTCGAGAGATGTCTTTTTTTATACATAAAAAAATGAAACTAAAGTACATTTGTTACGTATATAAAGAAGAATGAAACGGGAAGGAGGGTATATCAGCCTTGTTCCGAAAAAAAACCGGAATTGCTGTTGCTCTATTGGGCTTATTTGTATTATCTTTATTAGGAGTTCAATTGAACGCAAAAGCTGATCGTCCATCGGTTTATGTCATCCCGGTTGAGAAAAATGTCGAACAGGGGCTTGCCGCTTTTTTATCGCGTTCTTTCAAAGAAGCGAAGGAATCCGGCGCGTCACACATTATTCTTGACATCAATACACCGGGAGGCGCCGTTCAATCAGCTTTGGATATTGCAGATGTCATCGGCGGCGCGGATGTGCCTGTTACCGCTTACGTGAATAAACGGGCGCTTTCTGCCGGGGCATATATAGCGCTTCAGGCAGATGACATTTATATGGCGCCGGGCGGAAAAATGGGTGCCGCAGCCATCATCGACGGCAAAGGAAACGCGGCAGACAAAAAGGCCCAATCACTGTGGCATGCAGAAATGGAGGACGCAGCGGCTAAAAACAACCGAAACCCGAAATACGCCCTGGCCATGGCAGACCCCGCCATCAATGCAAAAGAAGCGGGCGCTCCGAAGGGAAAACTGCTGACACTGACAGCTGAAAAAGCCAAGGAAGTCGGATATTCGGAGGGAACGGTTTCAAACCTCGATGCTTTATATACAAAGCTCGGTTTTGACAAAGCCGATGTTCACCATGCAAAAGAGGGTTTTGTCGGAAATTTGGGAAGATGGCTGACAAATCCGTTTGTTGTCCCCGTCTTATTAACGCTCGCTTTGCTTGGTTTGACCATTGAATTGTTCTCGCCGGGCCTCGGCATACCGGGCGCCGTCGGACTGACGGCCATGCTGCTGTTTTTCACCGGGCATATCGCTGCCGGATTCGCCGGCTATGACAGTGTATTCTTATTTTGCGCCGGTTTGGTTTTTATCCTTTTAGAGATATTTCTGCCCGGAGGCATAATCGGTCTTATCGGTGTTGCAGGCGTCATCGCGAGCCTCTTTCTCGCTGCGGGCAGCTTTACTGTAATGGCGGTTTCTCTCTTGATCGCCTTTAGTGTGTCTATTGCTGCCTTTATCATATTAACAAGGGTGTTGGGGAAACGAATGAAATTCTTTAAGAAATTGATATTAACTGATTCAACAAGCACGGAGAACGGTTATGTTTCAAATCAGAACCGGACGGAGCTGCTGGGGAAAGTCGGTGTTACCGCTACAGCCCTCAGACCGTCAGGCACCGTTATTATTGATGATGAACGCCTTGATGTCGTTTCAGAAGGATCATTTACTGAAAAAGACAGACAGGTGAAAGTGGTGAAAGCGGAAGGCTCACGCATTGTCGTGAGAGAAATATAGATGATAATCTTGAGGAGGAATTAGATGGAACTGTCAAGTTTGGCGATTTTAGCAATAGTCGCAGCTGCCATAATTGTGTTAGCCATATTCTTCACCTTTGTACCGGTGATGCTATGGATTTCGGCGCTTGCAGCAGGAGTCAGAATCAGTATTTTCACTTTGGTCGGGATGAGGCTGCGCCGCGTCATTCCAAGCCGCGTTGTCAACCCGTTAATTAAAGCGCACAAAGCCGGCCTGTCCGCAACAACAAATCAGCTCGAAAGCCATTACCTGGCCGGAGGTAATGTCGACAGGGTGGTCAATGCCCTGATTGCGGCACAGCGCGCCAATATTGAGCTGACATTTGAACGCTGCGCAGCCATTGACCTGGCCGGGCGTGACGTGTTGGAAGCCGTACAGATGAGCGTCAATCCGAAGGTCATTGAAACACCGTTTATCGCGGGTGTCGCCATGGACGGAATTGAAGTAAAAGCAAAAGCCAGAATCACGGTAAGAGCCAATATCGAGCGCCTTGTCGGAGGAGCGGGAGAAGAGACGGTTGTCGCCCGTGTCGGAGAAGGGATTGTCTCGACAATCGGTTCTTCGCATAATCATAAAAAAGTGCTTGAAAACCCTGATATGATTTCGCAGACCGTACTTGGCAAAGGGCTGGATTCAGGCACGGCATTTGAAATTCTCTCGATTGACATCGCCGACGTGGATATCGGCAAAAACATCGGAGCGATTCTTCAGACAGACCAGGCGGAAGCAGACAAAAACATTGCGCAGGCCAAAGCCGAAGAGCGCCGCGCCATGGCCGTCGCCCAAGAGCAGGAAATGCGTGCGCGCGTAGAAGAAATGCGTGCGAAAGTCGTGGAAGCTGAAGCGGAAGTGCCGCTTGCGATGGCTGAAGCCTTACGTGAAGGAAACATCGGTGTCATGGATTATATGAACATAAAAAATATCGACGCTGACACGGACATGAGGGATTCTATCGGCAAGCTGACGAATGACCAGCAAGATGAAGACCAACAATAACCTCTCTATTAAGGAGGGAGCCGCTATATGCACGAGATTCTGACAAATCCGCTCGTCATTGCCGCCGTCATCGGCATTATATCGGCAATATTCGGCAAAAAAAACAAAGATGAAAAACGCCCGCCGAATAGACGTCCCGCAGATCAGAAAAAAAAGCAGGATCACACACAGCCGCCGATAGAGCAAAAGCCGGAAGCGGAAGAAATGCCAGGTGTTTCCAAAGAGAACCCTTTTGAGCAAAAAAGAAGGGAAGCTGAAAAGCGCCTTGCGGAGACAGAGCAGATGTTCAATGGGCTTGATCATAAGCTGACATCTCAACGCACACGAAATGCGTCTCTGAAGAAATCAGCCCTCAAGATTAAGAAAGAAACTGCCGTGCAGGGCATCATATTCAGTGAGATTTTAGGTCCGCCCCGTGCAAAAAAACCGCACCGGACCATGCGGAGCATCGGTAAAAATTAAAGTGTTAGAACCCCTTTTCAAATCATACATATGAGATGAAAGGGGGTTCTTTTTTTATGGGGCAAAGAAAGAATCGTGTAAAGGCGTGGCTGACTAGAGCATTGGAAATTCCCCCGGACGTTATGATGGATCTGCCTCGCATTACGATGGTCGGCAGACTTCATATCTACATAGAAAATCACAGAGGCCTCTTGCTGTTCAGCGAAGAAGAAGTCAGGCTGATGCTCAAGCAGGGGCAATGTATCATATCAGGAAAAAACTTGGTCATTAAGGCAATCCTTCCTGAGGAAATTCTTTTGGAAGGCACGATAGATCACGTAAGATATGTCGATTCATAAAGCCGGGGGGAAATAATGTGAAAAACAAATGGCTGTCATTTTTTTCGGGTAAAGTCCAAATGGAAGTCAAAGGAAAAGGGATTGAACGGCTGCTGAATGAATGCACGAGAAACGGAATCGCCATCTTTGCGGTGAAAAAAAAGCAAGACTGTGTTCTGCTGATGATTCAGCTTCAAGATGTACATGCTTTCAGAAGAGTCATCAGAAAACATGAATGCAAAGCAAGCTTTACAAAAAGAAAGGGCCTGCCCTTTCTGCTTCTCAAATCAAAAATAAACCTGGGCTTCACTGCGGGATTTGTGATATTTTTCGTTATATTGTTTCTTTTGTCCAACATGATTTGGGACATTGATATTAAAGGGGCAAAGCCCGAAACCGAGCATCAGATGATGAAGCATCTGGAAGAAATCGGTGTAAAAAAAGGCCGTTTGCAATTTTTGATGATGACGCCGGAGAAAATTCAAAAATCATTAACAAACGGCATCGATAATATTACGTGGGTGGGTGTGGAATTGAACGGGACAGCCCTTCATATGAAAGTGGTTGAAAAAAATGAACCGACAAAAGAAAAGTACGTGAGCCCCCGCCATATCGTTGCCAAAAAGAAGGCGGTCATCAAAAGGATGTTCGTGCAAAAGGGGCAGCCGATGGCTTTTGTGAACGATCATGTTGACAAAGGACAGCTCCTCGTCTCAGGACTGATCGGAAATGAAGACCGGAAAGTCGCTTCAAAAGCGGAAATTTACGGAGAAACATGGTACAAGTCAGAAGTAACTGTGCCTCTTGAAACATCATTTACGCTATATACGGGTAAAGTAAGGACGAAGCACAAGCTGTCTTTCGGATCATGGGGCGTGCCTTTTTGGGGTTTCGGGTTTAATGAGGAGCCGCTGAAACATCCGAAAACAGAGGAAGAAAAGCATCCGTTTCAATTTCTGGGGCTGAAGCTTCCGGTATCTTACGTCAAAGAACAGACAAGAGAAAGCGAAACCTCCGTGCGGACTTATACGAAGGACGAAGCGGTTCAGGCCGGCATCAAAATGGGCAGACAAGACGTAGAGAAGCGATTAAGCGGCAGCGGAGAGGTGGAAAGTGAAAAAGTTTTGCACCAATCCGTTGAGAATGGTAAAGTAAAGTTGATTATTCTCTACCAAGTTATAGAAGATATCGTGCAAACCACACCTATTGTTCAGGGAGACTAAAGAATGGCAGAACATTTACTTGCGATTAATCACAAACTGAAAAGCCCGGATGAAGCACTTTCTTTGTTCGGCAGCCAAGATGCCTTTTTACATTTAATGGAGAAGGATCTGGGCGTAAGCATCATCACACGCGGTGAAACCATTTACGTTTCCGGCAATGATGAGTCTTTTGAGATTGCTGACAGATTATTGGGCTCGCTCCTTACTTTAATCCGCAAGGGGATCGAGATTTCGGAACGTGATGTGCTGTATGCCGTGAAAATGGCAAAGAAAGATGAACTGGACTATTTTGAAAGCATGTATGAAGAGGAAATAACGAAAACGGCAAAAGGCAAACCGATCCGTGTCAAAACCATCGGCCAGAGAGAATATGTCGCGGCGATGAAGAAAAACGACATGGTGTTCGGTATCGGGCCGGCGGGAACCGGCAAAACATATTTGGCGGTCGTAAAAGCGGTGCATGCTTTAAAAAACGGCCACATTAAAAAAATCATTTTAACAAGACCCGCTGTGGAAGCCGGCGAAAGCCTCGGTTTTCTGCCCGGAGACTTAAAGGAAAAAGTAGATCCTTATCTGCGCCCGCTGTATGACGCGCTCCACGATGTGCTCGGAAGCGACCATACGGAGCGTCTGATGGAAAGAGGGGTTATCGAAATCGCCCCGCTTGCCTATATGAGAGGGCGGACGCTTGACGACGCATATGTGATTCTTGATGAAGCCCAGAATACCACTCCCGCTCAAATGAAAATGTTTTTGACGAGATTGGGTTTTGGCTCTAAAATGATCATTACGGGCGACGTAAGCCAAATTGACCTGCCGAAAGGCGTCACATCGGGACTTGCAGTAGCGAGGGATATGCTGAATGACATAAACGGCATTTCCGTGATTGAACTTGACCAGACAGATGTGGTCAGACATCCGCTTGTTGCAAAGATTATTGAAGCTTATGATAAGCAAAAGTAATGCAAAAATGACCCGATCTCCCGTTATCGGGTCATTTTTATATGATGTGTTCCTGATGTTTCAGGGAGGAGGTTCTTGTTTTGAAAAAGAAGGGAAAGGGTAAAAGCGCCCGGGAACGGTTCCGCACTTTCAGACATGCCCGCTCAGCCCATGTGCTGCTGTATCTGCTGCTTTCAGCGATCATGTTTGGTTTGCTCTTTATTCATGTAAAACCTGAATCACTTAATTTGGATTTGTTCTCAGTCAGTGATAAGACGATTTACGCGCCCGCCACAGTGGAAGATCAGCAGGCGACGGAAGCGAAAAAACAGGCGGCCGAAGATGCAGTAGAAGATCAATACACTCTGAAAAAAGGCTATACTGACAACCGGCTTGACCTGATCACCTCCATATTTGACAGCATCGGAGAAGTGAAAACAGATGCGGATAAAGACAAAAAGTCACCTTCGGAAAAATCGCTGGTCAAATCGGTGAAAAGCAAGCTGACACAGGATGTCAATGAATCCATCTCGGAAGATGCCATTAAATCGCTTCTCCATGCGAACAATGAAGATTTTTCATTTGTGAGGGATTCTGTCATAACCGCGGTGAACACGGTGATGAGCAGTGAAATTCCTTCTGAAAAGCTTGCTGAAGCGAAGGATAAGGTCGCCAAAGAGCTGAAAAGCGCCTCCGTGCCGTCAAAATATTTAGCGGCTGCGACTGAAATCGGAAAATATGCGGTGATCCCGAATTACGTGTTTGATCCGAAAGCGACCGATGAAAAACGTCAGGAAGCGTCAGACAGCGTTCAGCCGGTGCAGATAAAACAAGGACAGGTTCTCGTGGAAGAGAATGACCTGATCGACCGGGAAGTATACAGAAAGCTCGAACTGACGGGGCTTTTGAATAATTCCAACCTGTTAAAGCCGATCAGCGGTCTTCTTCTGATGATCGGGCTGTTTATTGCCACGCTTGTCTACTATTTCGAGAAACAGCAGCAGGAGCTTAAGCTGAAAAATAAATCCCTATTGCTGTTTTCTATCATTACAACGCTTATTCTCGTCATAATGGAAGTCGTCAGTCTCTTTCAGAAGATTGAATACACCAACATCGGCTATCTGGTTCCGATCGCCGCCGGCGCGATTTTGTTCAGGCTGCTGCTCAATGAAAGGCTTGCCATTTTAGGGAGCATTATTCTGGCGATCTGCGGCAGTATGATGTTTAATCAGGGTGTGACGGGCACATTTAATTATGTGATCGGTATCTACTATTTAATCAGCAGCATTTCAGGCATTCTGTTTTTGGGGAAACATAACGTGAGATCAAAAATATTGCAGGCGGGATTGTTCGTCTCATTTATTAATATGATTATCGTGCTGTCGCTTTTATTAATACAAAACACGGCGCTGTCGCCCGTTGAAATCGGAACGCTGATGCTGATGGGGGTCGTCTCGGGACTGGCTTCATCCGTTTTGATTATCGGTCTGATGCCGTTTTTTGAGACGGGATTCGGCATTCTTTCTACAATGAGGCTGATTGAACTGTCTAATCCGAACCATCCCCTGCTTCGGAAGATTTTAACGGAAACACCCGGTACATATCATCACAGCGTCATGGTGGCGAATTTGTCGGAAGCGGCCTGTGAAGCTGTAGGGGCAAACGGTCTTTTGGCAAGGGTCGGAGCGTATTATCACGATCTCGGCAAAACGAAACGCCCGCAATATTTTATTGAAAATCAGATGAATATGGATAATCCGCATGACAAGCTGTCTCCTCAGCTCAGCAAAAATATTATCATCGCGCATACGACAGACGGTGCGAATATGCTCAGAAGCTATAAGTTTCCGAAAGAGCTCGTGGATATCGCAGAGCAGCATCACGGAACGTCTCTTTTAAAATTCTTTTATTATAAAGCGAAGGAAAAGGGCGACCAGATTACAGAGCAAGAGTTCCGCTACCCGGGGCCGAAGCCGCAATCAAAAGAAGCCGCAATCATTTCAGTGGCCGACAGCGTCGAAGCTGCCGTCCGTTCCATGCATAATCCCAATCCCGAACGGATTGAAAAACTGGTGCGGGGAATTATATCCGACAAGCTTCAGGACGGGCAGTTCTCAGAATGTGATCTCACGTTCCGAGAGCTGGATACGATCGCAAAAACACTATGTGCGACTTTAAAAGGAATTTTCCACTCCCGGATTGAATATCCGGAGGCTACGAAGAAGGTGAAATAAATGGGTTTACTCATAGATATTGTTGATGAAACAAACAGCGTCTCAGCCGACGCGCTCCAAGAAGTAGAAAAGCTGCTTCAATTTGCGGCGGAAAAAGAAGGCGTTCAGGATCAGGCTGAAGTATCCGTTACGATTGTGACAAATGAGGAAATCAGAGAAATCAACAGAGACTACCGGGGAAAAGACACCCCGACTGACGTCATTTCGTTTGCACTTGAGGAAGAAGGCGAAGACGAGGTTGAAATCGTGGGCGCTGACATGCCGCCTGTTTTAGGAGATATTATCATCAGTGCCGACAGAACGAAGGAGCAGGCTGAAGAGTACGGCCATTCGTTTATGAGAGAGCTTGGCTTTCTGGCCGTCCACGGCTTTTTGCATCTGCTGGGCTATGATCACATGACAAAAGAAGAAGAGGAAGAAATGTTTTCAAAGCAAAAGGATTTGCTGGATGAGTATGGACTCACGAGATCATAAAAACGAGTGGAGCAGATTCCTGAAAAGCTTTGTCCATGCATGGAGGGGAATCTGGAAAACGGCGCGGTCAGAGCGGAATTTTCAATTTCACATCATCGCGGCCTGCGCCGTTATCCTTTGCGGTTTTCTCACCGGGCTCAATACGGCCGAATGGGCCGTTATTTTGATCCTGATCGGCGGAATGCTTACTCTTGAGCTTGTAAATACGGCGATAGAGCATGTTGTTGATTTAGTTACCGATCAGTATCATCCGCTCGCAAAAGCGGCAAAGGATGCAGCAGCCGGAGCCGTTTGCGTCTTTGCCGTGATTTCGTGTATTATTGGTTTACTCATCTTCTTGCCGAAGATATGTTAGCAGAAGATTCTTACAATTATTTTACATTGCCAAAAATGGGCGTGAAAAACCAATCATAATTATGTAAAATAAAAGTGACAGCGGTATCATTCAGGATTAAGGTAAGAGAGGAAAAGTACACATGAACAGACAAGAATTGATTCAAGAAGCATTAACAGCACGGGACACAGCGTATGTGCCGTATTCAAACTTCAGAGTGGGAGCCGCTCTTCTTACCAAAGACGGAAAAGTGTACAGAGGCTGCAACATCGAGAATGCGGCATACAGCATGTGCAACTGTGCTGAACGCACGGCGATATTCAAAGCTGTTTCCGAGGGGGATACGGAATTTGCGATGCTCGCCGTGGCTGCGGACACTCCGGGACCGGTTTCACCGTGCGGAGCCTGCAGACAAGTAATTTCCGAGCTGTGCTCAAAGGATATGCTTGTTATTCTGACCAACTTACAAGGACAAATAAAAGAAATGACTGCGGAAGAATTATTGCCGGGCGCATTTTCATCGGAGGATTTACATGACGAACGAAAGCTTTAAATCAGGATTTGTATCAATCATCGGAAGACCGAATGTTGGAAAGTCGACCTTTTTAAACAGGGTCATCGGTCAAAAGATCGCCATCATGAGCGACAAACCCCAGACGACAAGAAATAAAGTCCAAGGGGTGCTGACAACAGGCACATCGCAGACCATTTTTATTGATACACCGGGCATTCACAAACCGAAGCACAAGCTTGGCGATTTTATGATGAAAGTGGCGCAGAACACGCTGAAAGAAGTTGACTTGGTGTTATTTATGATTAACGCCGAGGAAGGGTACGGAAAGGGCGACGAGTTTATCATTGAAAAGCTTGGACAGACGTCCACGCCGGTCTTTTTGATCGTAAACAAAATTGATAAGATCCACCCTGACCAGCTCCTTCTTTTAATTGATGAGTACCGTTCGCGCTATCCGTTTAAGGAAATCGTGCCGATCTCAGCTTTGGAAGGAAACAACATCGAGACCCTGCTCACGCAGATTGAAGCGTATTTACCGGAAGGGCCTCAGTTCTATCCGAGCGATCAGGTGACTGACCATCCTGAGCGGTTTATTATTTCTGAACTGATCAGGGAAAAGGTGCTCCATCTTACAAGGGAAGAAGTGCCGCACAGCATCGCTGTCGCTATCGAGTCCATTAAAGGGCAGGAGAACGGCTCCATCCATGTCGCGGCCACCATCGTGGTCGAGCGGGATTCTCAAAAAGGAATCGTCATCGGGAAAAAAGGAGCTCTTCTGAAAGAAGTCGGCAAAAGAGCGCGGGCTGATATTGAAGCGCTGCTGGGCTCACGCGTTTACCTGGAACTATGGGTGAAAGTGCAGAAGGACTGGCGGAATAAAATGTCTCAGCTGCGTGATTTCGGCTTCAAAGAGGATGAATATTAAGTCATCTGAGGCGCATGCCTGATGTGTGGGATTACCTCACAGAAACAGGGATTCGTTAGCAAAATTTGTTTAACATGAAAAGGAGGACATCAGGTCAAGATAAGGGTAAGAATTTGGATTGGCAAGCTAGTTTAATGATGAAAGGTGGGTTTTTTGTGTTGAATTTTACCTGGAACGTATTTTCTCAAACAGGAAGTGTTGATACGTACCTTCTTTTTAAAGAACTGGAAAAAGAGAACCTGGAAAGACCCGAAGAACCGGAAGATGAGCTAGCCCGTATTGATTTTCCAATTTTGTAAACCTCTTGGCCCCTCCCATTGTTGGAAGGTGCGGAAATGCTGACAAAATGTGAAGGAATCGTGCTCCGTACGAATGACTACGGAGAGACGAATAAAATCGTGACATTGCTGACGAGGGAACACGGCAAAATCGGCGTCATGGCAAGGGGTGCCAGGAAGTCAGCCAGCCGGCTGTCAGCAGTCAGCCAGCCTTTTTTGTACGGGTCATTTTTAATGCAAAGAACATCCGGACTCGGCACGCTCCAGCAGGGTGAAATGATTCTCAGCATGAGAACGATCAGAGAAGACTTGTTTTTGACGGCATATGCCGCTTTTATCGCTGAACTCACTGACAAAGGAACGGAAGAGAAGAAACCGAACCCCTATTTATTCGAATTGATTCTCGAATCCTTTAAGAGGCTGAATGAGGGGACTGACCCGGACGTAATCACCTTCATCGTTCAGATGAAAATGCTTGGCGTCATGGGGCTGTATCCGGAGCTGAATCATTGTGTCCACTGTAAAAGCCGGGACGGGACGTTTCATTTTTCGATAAGAGATAACGGTTTTATCTGCCATCGCTGCTTTGAAAAGGATCCGTACAAAGTTCCGATTTCGCCGCAAACGGCAAGGCTGCTAAGGCTTTTTTATTACTTTGATATCGGAAGGCTCGGCAGCGTCTCGTTAAAGCACGAAACCAAAAGTGAAATAAAACAGGTCATTGATCTGTATTACGAGGAATATTCAGGGCTTTATTTAAAGTCAAAGCGGTTTTTAGATCAGATGGAAAGCATGAAGAACCTTTTGGATGAAAACAAAAGTTGACATTCTGCCCATCTTTTTATATGATCATTTATTATAAAATATGTTGCAGTGACAGAAAGAAGTACTTGCGTCCAACTCATATAAGCGACCTTAGGACAGTGTAAGCTAGGGATGAGCGCGCAACGAAAGGCATTCTTGAGCAACTCTTTAAAAAGAGGCTGAGCGATTCACATCCTCAGCAACTAGGGTGGAACCGCGGGAGAACTCTCGTCCCTATGTTTGCGGCTGGCAAGCATAGAGACGGGAGTTTTTTGATTGCCGCCGCACTTGTAAAAGAATGGAGAAAGTGGAGGTGCTTGAAATGAACATTCAAGATATGATTTTAACCTTGCAGAAACACTGGTCTAATGAAGGCTGTGTGCTCATGCAGGCGTATGATGTGGAGAAAGGCGCAGGCACAATGAGCCCGTATACATTTTTACGAAGCATCGGACCTGAGCCGTGGAAAGTGGCTTACGTTGAGCCTTCCAGACGGCCTGCGGACGGACGGTACGGAGAAAACCCGAACAGACTTTATCAGCATCACCAATTCCAAGTCATTATCAAGCCGTCGCCTGATAACATCCAGGAGCTTTACCTGGATTCATTGCGCGCCCTCGGTATTGATCCGCTCGAGCATGATATTCGTTTCGTAGAAGACAACTGGGAAAACCCGTCTTTAGGCTGTGCGGGCCTTGGCTGGGAAGTATGGCTTGACGGTATGGAAATCACCCAGTTTACGTACTTCCAGCAGGTGGGCGGAATTGAATGTAAACCGGTGTCTGTTGAGATTACGTACGGCATTGAGCGTCTTGCGTCTTATATTCAGGATAAAGAAAACGTCTTTGATCTTGAATGGACATCAGGATTCACAGTGAAAGATTTGTTTATGATGGCTGAATATGAACATTCCGTTTATACATTTGAAACATCAGATGTGGATATGCTTTTCCATTTGTTCAGCACTTACGAAAAAGAAGCGATCAGACAAATGGATAACGGCCTTGTGCATCCGGCCTATGATTATGTGCTGAAGTGCTCTCACACATTTAACCTGCTTGACGCAAAAGGCGCAATCTCAGTGACAGAGCGGACGGGTTATATCGGACGGGTCCGCAACTTAGCTAGAAAAGTAGCCAAAACGTATTATGAAGAACGGGAAAAATTAGGGTTCCCAATGCTTAAAGAGGAGGGCTCTTCCCATGAGTAAACAAGATTTGCTTTTAGAGATCGGACTCGAGGAAATGCCGGCGCGTTTTTTACATGACAGCATGGTGCAGCTCGGTGACAAACTGACCGGCTGGCTGACTGAAAAAAATATTGCCCACGGTGAAGTGAAACTTTTTAATACACCGAGACGTCTGGCAGTATATATAAAAGACGTAGCAGAAAAACAGGCTGATATTCAGGAAGAAGCAAAAGGACCGGCGAAAAAAATCGCTTTGGATGCTGACGGAAACTGGACAAAAGCCGCTATCGGATTTTCCAAAGGCCAAGGCGCCGGAGTGGATGACCTGTATATAAAAGACGTAAACGGCACGGAATATGTTTTCGTCCAAA
Source organism: Bacillus siamensis (assembly GCF_051628075.1). Lineage (NCBI taxonomy): Bacteria > Bacillati > Bacillota > Bacilli > Caryophanales > Bacillaceae > Bacillus > Bacillus siamensis. The sequence goes on along the minus strand of NZ_CP155579.1, from coordinate 2,471,289 downwards.
AATTCCAGGCGGGACAAGAGACGAAAACACTTTTACCGCAGCTGGAAAACTTGATTACCGGAATGCATTTCCCGAAAAACATGCGCTGGGGCACACAGGATCTGCGTTATATCCGTCCGATCAAATGGATTGCCGCTCTCTTCGGAAAAGACGTCATTCCGTTTGAAATCACGAATGTAGAGACGGGCCGGAACACACAGGGACACCGTTTTCTCGGTCAAGAAGTATCTGTTGATGCACCGTCATCATACGAAGAGCTGCTGAAAGAACAGCACGTCATTGCCGACCCGAAAGTGCGCAAACAAATGATTCAGGGGCAGCTGGACGCGCTTGCAAACGAAAAGAAATGGAATATTCCGATAGATGAAGATCTGCTGAACGAAGTCAATCATCTGGTGGAATATCCGACAGCGCTTTACGGCTCTTTTGAACCCGAGTTTCTTTCTTTACCTGAAGAAGTGCTTGTGACAACTATGAAAGAGCATCAGCGCTACTTCCCGGTAAAAGATGAAAACGGGAATCTGCTGCCTCATTTTATTACGGTAAGAAACGGGAACAGCCATGCCCTTGAAAATGTTGCCCGCGGAAACGAGAAAGTGCTGAGAGCAAGACTTTCAGATGCTGCGTTCTTCTACAAGGAAGACCAAAAGCTGAACATCGATGAAAATGTGAAGAAACTGGAAAATATCGTTTTCCATGAAGAGCTCGGTTCCCTCGGGGATAAAGTAAGAAGAGTGGTCACCATTGCGGGTAAACTTGCGGTCCGCCTGAAGGCTGATGAACAGACGCAAAAACATGTGAAGCGCGCCGCAGAGATTTCTAAATTTGACCTTGTTACACATATGATTTATGAGTTCCCTGAGCTTCAAGGCGTCATGGGAGAAAAATACGCGCGCATGCTCGGTGAAGATGAAGCCGTCGCTGCCGCGGTAAATGAGCACTACATGCCGAGAGCGGCCGGGGGAGAGGTGCCTTCAACCTTTACCGGTGCGGTCGTGGCATTAGCCGATAAACTGGACACGATTGCTTCCTTCTTCAGCATTGACGTGATCCCGACAGGTTCTCAGGATCCGTACGGATTGCGCCGTCAGGCAAGCGGCATCGTTTCCATTCTGATCGACCGCAACTGGGGCATCTCTTTTAAAGAACTGCTGTCATTGACAGAAACGGAAAAAGAAAATGAGCTTCTTGATTTCTTTACACAGCGTCTGAAATACGTCTTAAACGCTGAAGACATCCGTCATGACGTGATTGAAGCCGTTCTGGACAGCACGGAGCTTGAGCCGTATGCAGCTGTTTCTAAAGCAAAAGTGCTTGAGAAACACCTCGGCACACCTGGATTTAAAGAAACGGCTGAATCACTGGGGCGGGTCATCTCCATCAGTAAGAAAGGCGAGAGCCGTGATATCAAGCCGGATCTGTTTGAAAATGAACAGGAGAAAAACCTGTTTGACGCTTATCAAAAAACAAAAGACAGCGTCGCTGAAAGCTTTGCCTCTAAAAACTATGAACAGGCGCTGGCCGCGCTCAGCGGATTAAAGAAGCCGATCGAAGATTACTTTAATCACACGATGGTAAATGCGGACGATGAAGCATTAAAAACCAACCGTTTAGCGCAAATGACTGCACTTGCAGATGTGATCAAGTCTTTTGCTAATATGAATCATCTTATTGTAAAATAAAGAAAAAGACGGTTGCTGTGTGATCGGCAATCGTCTTTTCCCCTTTTACATAAACATCACAGAATGAAAAACATAGATAAAGAAACCCTTCCATAAAGGTGGTGAGTACGATCGAATTAAATAAACGGCAAGAACAAATTTTACAAATTGTAAAGGAAAACGGCCCGATTACCGGAGAGCATATTGCAGAACAGCTCAATTTAACAAGAGCCACGCTGCGGCCGGACTTGGCCATACTCACCATGTCAGGCTTCTTAGAGGCCCGTCCGCGGGTCGGTTATTTTTATACCGGAAAAACGGGAAATCAGCTGCTTGCGGATAAACTGAAAAAGCTGCAAGTGAAAGATTTTCAATCGATCCCTGTCGTCATCAATGAAAACGTCTCGGTATACGATGCCATCTGCACCATGTTTTTAGAAGATGTCGGCACGTTATTTGTCGTAGATCGTGATGCTGTCTTAGTCGGTGTGCTGTCACGCAAAGATTTGCTGCGGGCGAGCATCGGCCAGCAGGAACTTGCCTCAATACCGGTTCATATTATTATGACCAGAATGCCGAATATCGCCGTCTGCCGGCGTGACGATTATGTGATGGACATCGCCAAATATTTGATTGAGAAACAGATCGATGCCCTGCCCGTTATTAAAGATACGGATAAAGGCTTTGAGGTCATCGGCCGCTTTACCAAAACGAATATGACCAAGATACTTGTCAGTTTATCAGAGAATGAAATCATATAAGCTTGAAAACTAACGGGGGGATAACATGGACAATCGCATCATTTATGTAGTATCAGACTCAGTCGGAGAAACCGCCGAACTCGTTGTAAAAGCCTCGCTCAGCCAGTTTAACGGCTCAGCCGATGATACGCATATCAGAAGAATACCTTATGTGGAAGATATCGGCACCATTAATGAAGTCGTGTCTCTCGCCAAAGCGGACGGCGGCATTATCTGTTTTACGCTCGTTGTTCCTGAAATGCGCAAATACTTAGTTGAACAAGCGGAAAAAGCGAATGTGATGTACTACGATATTATCGGTCCGCTCATCGACAAAATGGAAACAGCCTACGGTCTGACGGCGAAATATGAACCGGGCCGCGTCCGCCAGCTTGATGAAGATTATTTCAAAAAGGTCGAGGCGATCGAGTTTGCCGTTAAATATGACGACGGCAGGGACCCAAGAGGCATTTTAAAAGCCGATATCATCCTGCTCGGCGTATCAAGAACGTCTAAAACCCCATTATCTCAATATCTTGCCCATAAGCGCCTGAAAGTGGCCAACGTGCCGATCGTACCTGAAGTCGATCCGCCGGAAGAACTGTTCAGCGTTGATCCGAAAAAATGCATCGGGTTAAAAATCAGCCCTGATAAACTGAACCATATTCGAAAAGAACGGTTAAAATCTCTCGGCTTAAATGACAAAGCCATTTACGCCAACATCAACAGAATTAAAGAAGAGCTGGAGTATTTTGAGAAAATCGTGGATCGGATCGGCTGCCAAGTCGTTGACGTTTCGAACAAAGCGGTCGAGGAAACAGCGAACATCATTCATCATCTGAAAACAAAGGGCCGATAACTCAGGACGCTTTATCCTGGGTTTTTGGGTATGCAAATAGGGAATAAACAAAAAGGATGGCATCTTCGCGAAGTTTGTATTATAATAAAAAATTGTGATAAAATGTTTATTTTTAGGTTTAAGCTTAGTGTGATACGAATAAACTATTACGGGTAAGATGTCAAGATTAACTCCCGGAAATTTTTCGACAAAGACTCAAAATAGATCCGCAGTCATGGAGCATATGCGATTTCGCTTGTTTTTATGCAGGAGATTGATGGAGGGATGGAGAATTAGTCTTCTAAATGAAAAAGAAAAGACGATTTTTGTCGATGCAGACGCATGCCCCGTAAAAGAGGAAATCTTGCTCATTGCATCGCAATTCAGCGTCCGTGTTATTTTCGTCGCATCATTTGAACACTACCAGCTTTCCAGAAGCAAAGACGAGAACTGGATATACGTTGATCCTCATAAAGAAGCGGCGGATTTATACATCGCAAACCATGTGAGATCGGGAGACGTCGTAGTCACGCAGGATATCGGTTTAGCATCTCTTCTGCTGAACAGAAATATCGCCGTCTTATCGGAAAGGGGCCGTTCTTACACTGAAGACACGATTGACTTCGCTCTGATGAGCCGTCATATGTCAGGCAAAATGAGAAGAAGCGGCATCTATTCCAAAGGACCTAAAAAATTAAATAAAGAAGATCGGAATCGATTTGTTACCCTGCTTAAAAAAATCCTGTCGAATGATGAAGGGATTTCAAATCAAAACATCGAATAATGTACGACGGAGTGTTATAAGATGGGAAACCGCATACCAGATGAAGTAGTTAATCAGGTGCAGCAGTCAGCAGACATTGTTGAAGTCATAGGTGATTATGTCCAATTGAAAAAGCAAGGCCGCAACTACTTTGGGCTCTGTCCGTTTCACGGTGAAAACACGCCCTCGTTTTCCGTCTCCAGTGATAAGCAGATCTTTCATTGCTTCGGGTGCGGAGCGGGCGGGAACGTTTTCTCTTTCTTACGGCAGATGGAAGGCTATTCATTTACGGAAGCTGTTTCTCACCTTGCTGATAAATATCAGATTGATTTCCCTGATGATATAACGATTCACTCTGCATCCAGGCCTGAATCTTCCGGAGACCAGAAGATGGCGGAAGCTCACGAGCTTCTGAAGAAATTTTACCATCATTTGTTAATGAATACAAAGGAAGGCCAGGAAGCGTTAGATTACCTTTTATCAAGGGGTTTTACGAAAGAGCTCATAGATGAGTTTGAAATCGGCTACGCGCTGGATTCCTGGGATTTCATGACGAAATTCTTGAAAAAGCGCGGTTTTGAGGAAGAACTGATGGAGAAAGCGGGTCTGCTGATCAGAAGGGAAGACGGCAGCGGGTATTTTGACCGTTTCAGAAACAGAATCATGTTTCCCATTCATGATCATCACGGAGCCGTGGCGGCTTTTTCAGGAAGGGCGCTCGGAAGCCAGCAGCCGAAATATATGAACAGTCCGGAAACGCCGCTGTTTCATAAATCTAAGCTGCTGTACAACTTCCATAAGGCCCGCCTGCCGATCAGGAAAGAGGAGAGAGCCGTTCTGTTTGAAGGCTTTGCGGATGTCATTTCCGCCGTCAGCTCAGGCGTAAAAGAAAGTATCGCCACAATGGGGACGTCGCTCACCGAAGAGCATGTGAAAATCCTGAGAAGAAATGTTCAGGAGGTCATTCTCTGCTATGATTCGGATAAAGCCGGGTACGAAGCTACGCTGAAAGCGGCCGACCTGCTTCAGAAAGCTGATTGTAAGGTAAGAGTAAGCATGATGCCTGACGGTCTTGATCCTGATGACTATGTCAGAACTCAGGGCGGAGAAAAATTCAGGACAGATATCATTGATGCAAGCGTTACGGTCATGGCTTTTAAAATGCAATATTACCGCAAAGGGAAAAACTTATCTGACGAAGGAGACCGGCTCGCTTACATGAAAGAAGTGCTGAAAGAAATCAGCGCTCTTTCGGGGTCGCTTGAGCAGGAAATGTATGTGAAGCAGCTCGCCTCCGAATTTTCTCTTTCGGTAGAATCTTTGACGGAACAGCTTTCCATCTATGCCGCCCAAAGCGTCTCCGGCGGCAAAAACGCCGAACCGCAGCCAAGGCGGGCCCGTGTGACGACAAAAGCGAAACGGCGCCGTCTCCGTCCCGCCTATGAGAATGCGGAAAGACTTCTTCTCGCTCATATGCTGAGAGACCGAAACGTCATAAAGAAAGTGATTGAGCGTGTCGGCTTTGAATTTAACATTGACGGACATCGTGCGCTGGCAGCGTATCTGTACGCTGTTTATGAAGAGGGCGCTGAAATGACGCCGCAGCATCTTATGGCGAGAATGCAGGATGATGAAATCAGCCAGCTGCTTTCAGATATAGGGATGCTCCAAATAAACGAGGAGCTCTCAGAGGCCGAGTTATCCGATTATGTAAAAAAAGTGTTGGATCACCGAAAATGGTCAATGATAAAGGAAAAAGAAGCAGAACGAGCGGATGCAGAGAGGCAGAAAGACTTTGTGAAAGCTGCGTCTCTGGCTCAAGAAATTGTCGCATTGAACCGATCATTAAAATAACATCAAAAAAGAGGCTTGCGTTCTCTTGGCAATGATTCCTTGCGGAGGAGCAAATAGATCGCTTGACCTCATCATGAATTGTCACTTATTATCCGCAGCCCTGCATGCTGAAAAAGAGAGAAGGCTCCCGGGACGGATAAGAAACATACCGCTTTTAGAATTCGTTGCAAGCTTTGGAAGGAGGGATCCATAATGGCTGATAAACAAACCCACGAGACAGAAACAGAACTTACACTGGATCAGGTAAAAGACCAGCTTACTGAAACCGGAAAAAAACGTGGCGTTTTAACATATGAAGAAATTGCTGAACGCATGTCCAGCTTTGAAATTGAATCAGACCAAATGGATGAGTATTATGAATTTTTAGGAGAACAAGGTGTTGAATTAATTAGTGAAAATGAAGAAACGGAAGATCCTAATATTCAACAGCTTGCCAAAGCCGAAGAAGAATTTGACCTTAATGACCTCAGCGTACCGCCTGGCGTAAAGATCAATGATCCAGTCCGCATGTACCTTAAGGAAATCGGACGGGTAAATCTTCTTTCTGCTAAAGAAGAAATCACCTATGCTCAAAAAATTGAAGAAGGTGACGAAGAATCTAAACGCAGATTGGCTGAAGCAAACCTTCGTTTAGTTGTCAGCATTGCTAAACGGTATGTCGGCCGCGGCATGCTTTTCTTAGACTTGATTCAAGAAGGAAACATGGGTCTCATGAAAGCCGTCGAAAAGTTTGACTACCGTAAAGGATATAAATTCAGTACGTATGCGACTTGGTGGATCAGACAGGCGATTACACGCGCCATCGCTGACCAAGCGAGAACGATCCGTATCCCGGTTCACATGGTGGAAACGATCAACAAATTAATCCGTGTGCAGCGTCAGCTTCTTCAGGATCTGGGCAGAGAGCCGTCACCGGAAGAGATTGCTGAAGACATGGATCTTACGCCTGAAAAAGTTCGTGAAATATTAAAAATTGCCCAAGAGCCTGTTTCTTTAGAAACGCCGATCGGTGAAGAAGACGATTCACATCTCGGTGATTTCATTGAAGACCAGGAAGCGACGTCTCCGTCAGATCATGCGGCATATGAGCTTTTGAAAGAACAGCTGGAAGATGTGCTGGATACGTTGACGGATCGTGAAGAAAACGTGCTGCGTCTCCGTTTCGGTCTGGATGACGGACGCACAAGAACGCTTGAAGAAGTCGGCAAAGTGTTTGGAGTAACGAGAGAGCGTATTCGCCAAATTGAAGCAAAAGCGCTTCGTAAATTGAGACATCCGAGCAGAAGCAAACGTCTGAAGGATTTTCTCGAATAGAATGGAACGGGTCTGTTGATCCGTTCTTTTTTACGTATAAGATATATGGATAATATACCTTTATTTTACTGGATAAGCATGTGTTTTGCAAATGGGTTCGGAAAAAATGCGGCATGTCCTGAATAGAGGGAAAGCGAGATAAGTTAATTTATATTCCTTATTGTAAGCGTATACAATTCATTATACAATAGAATAAAGACAATTTTGGGTAAACAAAACAGTTATTTTTGTTTATGTATAAATTGTGAAATCAAAGAAATTGCTTAATGAGACCATTTACATTTTGTAAAAATAAGTTAGAATTAGAAGTGTTTACATAGGGGGAGAATGAAAAAGGGGGATGGAGATATGAAGTGGAATCCGCTGATTCCTTTTTTGCTCATCGCAGTTCTGGGAATAGGGCTGACTTTCTTTCTGTCAGTAAAAGGGAATGGAGATGCGCATCAGATCGCAAGCGGCGGTGAAAGCAAAAATGCCGAAAAGGAAACTGCAAACGCTTCACCTGAAGAGATTTATAAAGCGAACTGCATCACCTGTCACGGGGAAAACTATGAAGGTGTCTCAGGGCCGAGCTTAAAAGGCGTCGGCAAAAGAAAAGATGTCGCTGCGATTAAAACGAGAATTGAAAAAGGCGGCAACGGGATGCCAGCCGGCCTTGTCCCGGCCGAAAAGCTGGATGACATGGCAAAATGGGTTTCTGAGATTAAATAAAGCTTTACCTGTCCCTATATAAAAGACATATGAAAAACTCTATCCGCCGCTTGGATTCCGGGCGGTTTTTTTATATGATAGTAAAGGAAAAAGAACCTGAGAAAAGTTGTGATATTGTGAATGAAATGAAGTTATCTAAAAGATTGCAGTCTGTAGCGGAATATATCCCTCCAGGTGCCCTGGTGGCTGATATCGGGTCAGACCATGCGTATCTTCCCTGCTATGCCGTTTTGAATCATCTGGCAAGCCGCGCAATCGCCGGTGAAATTACAGACGGGCCGTTTCTATCCGCCAAACAGCAGGTGGAAAAACTGGACTTAAGCGCTCTTATCTCCGTAAGGAAAGGTGACGGGCTGAGCGTCCTTGAAAAGGGAGAAGCGGACGCCATCACAATCGCGGGCATGGGCGGAGCGCTGATCGCTCATATTTTGGAGTCCGGAAAAACAAAACTGACGGGGCGTGAACGGCTGATTCTGCAGCCGAATATTCATGCCGTTCATATAAGAGAGTGGCTTTATCAGGAAGGCTATGAACTGATTGATGAAGTCATTCTCGAAGAAGACGGTAAGTGTTATGAAATACTCGTCGCGGAAACCGGCGACCGTGATGCGCCGTACCGGGACACCACGATGGCTGCCGGAATGCTTGCCGGTCCGTTTTTGTTAAAAGAAAAGAGTGAAGTGTTTCTTCGGAAATGGACCCAGGAACTTAAGCATACTGAACATATTTATGAACAGATCAGCCGCAGCGCAAAGAATGAAAACCATGAAAAATTAGCTGAACTGAAAGAGCGGATCTTACTGCTGAAGGAGGTAATCGGACATGCCTAAACATGTGAACGGACAGGAAATCATCCAGCTGTTTGAACAATTTTCACCGAAGGCTTTTGCGGTGGAAGGAGACAAAATCGGTCTGCAGATCGGCACATTGAATAAGCCGGTGAAAAATGTCATGGTCACGCTGGATGTTCTGGAACAGACGGTGGATGAAGCCATTGAAAAAAAGGTTGACTTAATTATTGCTCACCATCCGCCGATTTTTCGGCCGCTTAAACAGATCACCACTGATCAGCCTGGCGGAAGATTGATTGAGAAATGTATAAAGCATGATATTGCCGTATATGCGGCTCATACGAATCTCGATGTGGCGGACGGCGGTGTTAACGATCTGCTTGCGGAAGCTCTCGGCCTGACAGACACAGAAGTGCTCGTTCCGACATATTCGGACCCGCTGAAAAAGCTTGCCGTGTATGTGCCGAAAGACTATGAAGAAGCTGTAAGAACCGCACTCGGCAATGCCGGAGCGGGACATATCGGCAATTACAGCCATTGTGCATTCTCTTCTGAGGGAATCGGCAGCTTTAAACCGCTGGACGGGGCAGACCCATTTATCGGACAGACAGGAGAGCTGGAACTCGTCCATGAAGTGAGACTTGAGACCGTTTTTCCGGCAAGTATGGAGAAAAACATCGTAAAAGCGCTGAAAAAAAGCCATCCGTATGAAGAGGTGGCGTATGATATTTATCCGGTGGAGCAGTCCCCGCTTGAAAAAGGACTCGGCCGCATCGGAAAACTTCAGCAAGACATGACGCTTGAAGAGTTTGCGCTGTTTGTGAAAGAGAAATTTGACGTCAACGGAGTCCGGATGGTCGGAGAGCGAAACAGCAAGGTGAAAAAAGTCGCAGTGCTTGGCGGTGACGGAAATAAATATATTTACCAGGCTAAGCGGAAGGGTGCAGATGTTTACGTGACGGGCGACCTTTATTTCCATGTAGCGCATGACGCGATGATGATGGGGTTAAACGTCGTAGACCCGGGGCATTATGCTGAAAAGATCATGAGAAAAGGCACTGCTGAGAAGCTTACGGCAATGGCCGGGGAGAAAAATTACGACGTGCGTATTTTCGCTTCCGAAACAGACACAAATCCATTTACCTTCCTATAAAAAAACTGAGGCCCGGGGCCTCAGTTTTTTATTTTTACTTTCGGAAGGATTTTTTTGAGCGGCACATTGTGCTCAAGCTGCCATGTCGATTCATCGTTATGGTCAAACTGCTCTAAAAACCGGATGACTTCCTTTGTAATCGGTGTCGGTGTTGAAGCGCCCGCGGTAACGGCGACGGTATTGACGTCTTTGAGCCATTCGAGCTTCAATTCACTGATGTCTCCGATGCGGTAGGCTTTTGTTCCGGCGATTTCTTCTGACACTTGAGCCAGCCTGTTGGAGTTATTGCTTTTCGGATCGCCGACAACAATGGTTAAGTCCGCTTTCTTTGCCTGCTCTGAGACAGCTTCTTGACGAACCTGTGTAGCCAGGCAGATTTCCTGATGATATTCCACGTGCGGGTACTTTTCTTGGACTGATTCCATAATATCATGGACGTCCCACTGGGACATGGTCGTTTGGTTTGTAACGATTAATTTCTCAGCCTGAATATCGAGGTTTCTCACGTCTTCCTCTGTTTCAACGAGATGAACGATTTCAGGGGCGACGCCGACGGCTCCTTCTGGCTCGGGGTGGCCTTTTTTGCCGATATAAATGACGTGGTAGCCTTCTGCTTTTACTTTTCGGATTAAGTCATGTGTTTTCGTGACGTCCGGGCATGTGGCGTCAATCGCAACAAGCCCTTTTTCCTCAGCGGCTTTTCTTACTTCCGGAGATACTCCGTGTGCGGTGAAAATAACGGTTCCTTTTTCCACCTGCTTTAAAATCTCCAGACGGTTAGTGCCGTCAAGCGTGTAAATTCCGTCTTCTTCAAACGCATCTGTGACATGCTTATTATGAACGATCATTCCGAGTATATATATAGGTCTTGGCAAACTTTTATCGAGTGCCGCGTTTTTGGCTATGACCATGGCATCAACAACGCCGTAACAATAGCCGCGCGGCGAGATTTTGATAACGTCCAATGTAGATGTCCTCCTATCAAAAGTGAGTGTAGAGGCAATATAAAAAGCCGTAGTTAAACGGCTCAAATCTTGCATTCTTCTGATCTCATTATAGCTAATCTTTCGTGAGATATCAAAGAATGTTAAATATATAATTTCGGCTTTGATCTGCCCGATGTTCTTTTTGGACGCGGCTGTTCCGCTGATGTTGCTTCAGTTTCGTCTTTTTCTTGTGAAGCGGATGCTTTTTCAGACGTCTTCTTTGATGTTTTAGATGAGGCGTCTGATTTGTTTTCACCTTCAGTTTCGTCCGTTTTTTCATCTTCATCCTTTTTGTCCTGTTCGGCTGTTTCTTTTGTCTCGCCGGATTCGCTATCTTCATTCTCATCATCGCTGCTGCTTAATTGACTGTAAAGCTTCATCATGGCGGGCAGATTCCGCACTAAAGGGCCGTACTGCTGGATCATCGGCGTAACCTGCTGCGCCACGCCGAGCACCTTCTGAACATTGCCGAGCATGCTCGACAGGGATGCCGGACTTGCCAGACTCTGAATTCCCTGCAATCCCTGCAGGCCTGCGCCTGCTCCTCCGCTGGCCGCTGCCGGTGCGGACCCGGCAGCGCTTCCCCCTGATCCGGGTAAAAAACGGGAAAGCATTCCTTTTAAGCCTCCTCCGCCTGTGCCTGCGTTTCTCAAACCTGCTCCGGCCATCTGCTGCTGAGGGAAAAACTGCCGGCCCTGCTGCATCATCTGCCGGCCCGGCAATGACGGTCTGCCTCTCATCATCATCCGCGGGTTCATCAACGGCCGGCCCTGCTGCGCCATATTTCTCATCGGCTGCTGTGGAAACATACTTGTACCTCCTTTCTGTCTCTCTGCTATTACAATATGCATCGGAGGGGGCATTTGCTTTTCTGTCCGGAAAACAGGATTCCCCCAAGACATGGTGTTTTTAAGTAAAATCGGTTATAATGTGATGATGGACACAGAATGTGCCGCTTTAAGGAGCTGGGAAAAATGAAAGAAACTAAATTTGATGGATACAACTTAAAACCGTTTATTATAGATGCAGTTCACCGCCTTGGTTTTTATGAACCGACAGATATTCAAAAGCGGCTGATACCCGCTGTATTGAAAAACGAAAGCGTGATCGGGCAGTCCCAGACGGGGACGGGAAAAACCCACGCCTATTTATTGCCTATTCTGAATCGGATTGATCCGGATTCTGATACGGTGCAGGCGGTTATCACGGCGCCGACGAGAGAGCTTGCCAATCAGATTTATCAGGAAGCGCTCAAAATCACACAGGGTGCCGAAGACGGGCCGATCCGGACAAAATGCTTTATCGGCGGAACGGACAAGCAAAAATCAATTGATAAGCTGAAAACACAGCCTCATCTCGTCGTCGGAACGCCGGGCCGGATTGCGGATCTGATTAAAGCGCAGGCATTGAACGTCTATAAAGCGCAGTCTCTCGTCATTGACGAAGCTGATCTGATGCTTGATATGGGCTTTTTAGAAGACGTTGATTACATCGGATCCCGTATGCCGGAACAACTGCAGATGCTTGTTTTCTCAGCTACGATTCCGGAAAAGCTGAAGCCGTTTTTGAAAAAGTATATGGAAAATCCGAAATACGCTCATGTTGAGCCGAAAAGGATCACAGCCGAAAAGATCGAACATGTTTTGGTTCCTTCTAAACAGCGTGATAAAGACAAACTGCTTTTTGATATGATGTCGAACCTGAATCCTTATCTGGGCATCGTGTTTGCCAATACGAAAAATACGGCTGACCATATTGCAAAATACCTGACCGAAAAAGGCATGAGAATCGGCCTTCTGCACGGGGGATTAACGCCGCGTGAACGTAAAAAGGTAATGAAGCAGATTAATGATCTGGAATTCACTTATGTCATTGCGACAGACCTTGCGGCAAGAGGAATTGACATTAAAGGCGTAAGCCATGTCATCAACTACGAGCTTCCGGACGATCTGGATTTTTATGTTCACCGCGTCGGAAGAACCGCACGCGCCGGTTCATCAGGCCAAGCACTGACTATATACGAGCTTTCTGACGAAGATGCGCTCGCAAGACTCGAAAAGATGGGCATTGTGTTTGACTATGCGGAGCTTGTAAACGGGGAATGGAAGAAAGGCGATGACCGCCACCGCCGTAAAAATCGCAAAAAGACGGCAAATGAGGCTGACCAAATGGCGAAACGCCTTGTGAAAAAGCCGAAAAAAGTAAAGCCGGGCTATAAAAAGAAAATGAGCTACGAAATGGAGAAAATTAGAAAGAAGCAGAGGAGAAACCAATCTAACAGAGGAAAGTAGGGGGGAATCGGGTTGCTGAAAATAGGCTCACACGTATCAATGAGCGGAAAACATATGCTCCTTGCCGCAAGCAAGGAAGCCGTTTCATACGGGGCGAACACATTTATGATCTATACGGGCGCTCCCCAAAATACGCGCCGCAAAAAAATTGAAGACTTGAATATTGAAGCGGGCCGCGCCCATATGAAGGAAAACGGCATCGGTGACATTGTCGTGCATGCGCCGTACATCATTAACATCGGAAATACGACAAACCCGGCAACGTTTGAGCTGGGCGTTGATTTTCTGCGTTCTGAAATTGAAAGGACGGCAGCGATCGGAGCGAAACAGATCGTGCTTCATCCAGGAGCGCATGTCGGAGCCGGTGCTGAAACGGGCATCAAAAAGATCATTGAAGGATTAAACGAAGTGATTGATCCGGGCCAAAGCGTCCAGATTGCGCTGGAGACAATGGCGGGCAAAGGGTCAGAATGCGGAAGAAGTTTTGAAGAGCTTGCCGAGATCATTGCGGGCGTCACACATAATGAACATCTTTCCGTCTGCTTTGACACTTGTCACACCCATGATGCAGGATATGATGTTGCCAATGATTTTGACGGCGTTCTTAATGAGTTTGATAAAATCGTCGGCATCGACCGGATAAAAGTCCTTCATGTGAATGACAGCAAAAATATCAGGGGAGCCCGTAAAGACCGTCATGAAAACATCGGGTTCGGAGAGATCGGTTTTGACGCTCTGCAGTACATTGTTCATCATGAGCAGCTTGCCGATATTCCGAAAATCCTCGAAACACCGTATGTAGGCGAAGACAAGAAAAATAAGAAGCCGCCGTACCGTTTTGAAATCGAAATGCTGAAAGAAAAGCAGTTTGACAAGGAGCTTCTTGAAAAAATATCAGCTCAATAAAAAGGAGGGGGGGGAATTGCCCCTCCTTTTTTACCCTGAAAATTGATTGAAAAGTTCGTCAACTTTCCGAGCCGTCTCTTTTGAGGTAATCGTTTCCACTTTTTTCAGCAGGCGAAGCCGCTCCTGTTCATCAAAAATATTGATGTTTTTTCCGTGCATCAGAGCCGCTACCTCAGCCGCTTGACTTCTCGTAATGCTGATTCCGTATTGCTTTGAATATTTCAGCAGGTCGTCCGCAGTGGCTTGATTGAGCCGCTGCAAAATGATTCTTTGTATTAAAATCATCGATACTTTCACCTCTTTAGACATAATGTATTGAGCAAATTATTAAAATGTTACAGCTTTTAATGGTAAAATGAAGTTGCTTACTGTTTAAAATAGTTATTACAGGAAAGGAGATTTTATGACCCCAAATAAACAGCACAAAAAAGAATCATTTTTACACTTTATCTTCAGGGTCATCATGATTCTGATCGGGGCGGGTTCAGCCGCCGTAAGTATTGAATTGTTTCTGGTCCCTAATAATTTTATCGACGGAGGCATTATCGGTGTTTCATTAATTTTAGACCACCTCTTTATGTCCAATCCCCTCCTCAATTTCGCCTTATTCGTTGTGTTACTCAACATTCCATTTATGATTTTCGGATATAAATATATCGGAAAAACATTTCTCATCTCTACGGTTATCGGAATCGTCGGTTTAGCGCTGATTGAATCCTCCTTGCACCATGTGGAGGCCTTTACGACCCAGCCTATTTTGGCGACGGTATTCGGCGGGCTTTTGCTCGGTTTCGGGGTAGGCCTTGTCATCCGAAACGGAGGCTCGATGGACGGTACTGAAATACTCGGTATCCTTCTCACAAAAAAGCTGCCCTTTTCAGTCGGAGAATTCGTTATGCTCATCAATGTGTTTATTTTTATATGGGCCGGTTTTGTGTTCGGTCCGGAGCAGGCGATGTATTCTTTCATGACTTATTATATTGCCATGAAAACGATTGACGCCGTCATTCAGGGGCTCGATGAAACAAAAGCGGTCATTATTGTGGCAGACCAGTATGCGGAAATTTCAGACGCGATCTTGCACCGGCTTGGAAGGGGAACCACCAAGCTTCAGGGAAAAGGCGGATATACGGATGAAACCAAAGAAGTCATTTACGCGGTCGTGACAAGGCTTGAAGTGACAAAGTTGAAATCCATTGTGTTTGAAATTGATAAAAACGCATTTATTACGATCATGAATACCCATGAAACGAGGGGCGGTAAGTTCAAAACCGCGATTCACTAGGCTTTCGTTTACTTTTCGTCATTTTATAGGTATAATTTTATACAGCATAAGAAAATGGCCTGCTGTTCATTCAGCTGCCATTTTCTTTTTGGAGCGATACCGTGTTGTAAAGGGGAGGTCCTCATGAACGTACAAGAAGCGTTGAACCTGCTGAAAGAAAAAGGGTATAAATATACGAGTAAGCGAGAAGACATGCTGCAGCTTTTTGCTGATTCTGATAAATATCTGACGGCCAAAAACGTGCTTGCCGCATTAAACGACGACTATCCGGGTTTGAGCTTTGATACCATATACCGAAATCTTTCGTTATATGAAGAACTCGGTATTTTAGAAACGACGGAGCTGTCCGGGGAAAAACTGTTCCGATTTACATGCTCTTATACCCATCACCATCACCATTTTATCTGTTTAACCTGCGGGAAAACGAAGGAAATTGAGTCCTGTCCGATGGATAAGCTTTACGATGATTTGGAAGGGTATGAAATCACCGGTCATAAATTTGAAATTTACGGCACCTGTCCGGCGTGCCGATAAAAAACCTCCTGTATAAGCAGGAGGTTTTTTCAGCTTCTGACATGCTGAAGGCTGTGTTTGTTTTTATTGATCCAGGCGACGGCTTCAAGCCAATTCTGCACCCTGATAATATTGGAATCGGTGGGGAGCTGGTTATAAGGGGAATCAAAAAGGATAACCGGAATGCCTGCTTCTTTTGCGATCATTGTCGCGTTGCCGTGGTGATCTTCGAAAAACAGGTCAATGCCGTGTTTTTTGACGGCCTCCACTTTGTGATGACTCCCGACAAGCTCAATGTGATCGTAATGAACGTCCCGGTTTGCAAACCAGTCCAGCGTGACATCTTCTAAGTGGCTGCGTCTTGCCGTAATGTAGATGAGGCGATGCTCTTCTTTCAGTCCGTCCAGCGCCTGCTTCGCAAATTCCGCGAGCTTTGCTTCTTTATATATGGCTGCTTCATGAACATTCATCCATTCCCAAAACTCCTCAGCTGTAATGTTCAAAAGCTTGGTCAGATCATAATCAGTCATATCATCCAAGGTAATGGAAAGATGAAATGAGCGGTTTAAATAAGGGACAAATGTATCCTGTGCCGTAACCGTGCCGTCAATATCTATACCTAACCGTAACATGTCCACACTCCTATATTTTCATCCCTTCAAGTGTAACATAAACAATTGACAATACCAGCAAAGTTTAGCAAACATGATTCCGTAAAAAACGCGGAAACTAAAAAAGCTCCTTTCATAAAAGAAAAAGGGGGAATTGAAGGTGGCATACGATTACGAAAATCGAAAAGACAACGACTACTATGTGGATCATGGATCGGAAGGAACGGATATCACGCGTGATGTTTATTCAGAAGAGACAGCGGCCGAAATTTCAGAGCCATATCGTGCTTCTGACCGAGCAGCAGACCGCGATGATAACCGGGACGGAGTAAGCGAAGGCCGGGGTATAGGGTATGCAGCATTGGCTATTTCTATCATCTCCCTGTTCGTACTCCCAGTTTTATTAGGGGCATGCGGCATTATCGTCGGCTATATCGCCAGAAGAAGAGGAGCGGGCGCTCTAGGCGGCTGGGCGATGGGAATCGGTATTGTTTCCCTTGTGCTGGGCATCTTCATTACACCGTTTTTCTAACACGCAAAAAAAAGCTTGGCGGATTATCCGTCAAGCTTTTTGTGTGTCTTGTTCTGCTTTTGCTTTTTCTGCTTCAAGCTTTGCGTAGTGTTCTTCTGCCAGTTTGTCGATTTCTTTTTTCAGCTCTTCGACCATTGTTTCTTCAGGGACTTTGCGGACGATTTGGCCTTTGCGGAAAAGAAGTCCTTCGCCGCGGGCGCCGGCAATACCGATATCGGCTTCTCTTGCTTCGCCCGGTCCGTTAACGGCGCACCCGAGAACGGCTACTTTAATCGGCGCTTTGACTTTAGAAATGTATTCTTCGACTTCATTTGCGATGCTGATGAGATCAATTTCGATCCGTCCGCATGTCGGGCATGAAATAAGCGTAGCCGCATTTGAAGCGAGACCGAATGATTTCAGCAGCTCTCTGGCTACTTTTACTTCTTCAACAGGGTCGGCGCTCAGGGAGATCCGGAGTGTGTTTCCGATTCCTTTGCTTAATATCGCTCCGAGTCCGGCCGCGCTTTTTACCGTTCCTGCAAACAGCGTGCCTGATTCTGTAATCCCAAGGTGGAGCGGATAATCAAATGCTTTTGACGCTTTTTCATATGCTTCTATGGCGAGATTGACGTCAGACGCTTTCATGCTGACGATAATATCGTGAAAATCAAGGTCTTCCAGGATTTTTATATGATGAAGCGCACTCTCAACCATGCCGTCAGCAGTCGGATAGCCGTACTTTTCAAGAATTCGTTTTTCCAATGATCCTGCGTTTACACCGATCCGGATCGGAATTCCTTTTTCTTTAGCCGCTTTTACGACCGCTTCCACTTTTTCACGGCGGCCGATATTACCGGGGTTGATTCTGATTTTGTCGGCGCCGCCCTCAATTGCTTTTAATGCGAGCTTGTAATCAAAATGAATATCGACAACGAGAGGGATGGAAATTCGTTTTTTGATGTCGGCAATTGCGTTCGCCGCGCGTTCGTCAGGGCATGCCACCCGGACAATTTGGCAGCCGGCTTCAGCTAAACGGTTGATTTCCGCCACTGTTGCTTCTACGTCGTGTGTTTTGGTCGTCGTCATACTTTGGATGACGACTTCGTTATTTCCGCCTATTGTTAAAGGTCCCACTTTGACGGGACGCGTTTTTGTACGATGTGTGATTTCACTCACTTGTCAATCGCTCCTTAATTGTAGTTACCGCTTCTGCAGGCTGAGCCTTTTACATGTCAGGCAACTTCTATTTACATATTATATTGTAACAGTGTATTTGCCGAACTGACAAGAAATTAACGTTTAATTACGGTAGACGGGGAATTTATAAGCGGTGCCCGCCTGAATGGCGTTTGCTTTCACATTCGGATTCAGCGCTTCAAAATCTTGTACAATATCATCCGGCGCTTTATGTTCGCCGACGATCGACATCACCGTTTCACCTTTTTTGACCGTAACCGTTCTGTATGATGTTTCCTGATTTGCAGGCTGAGCCGCCGCAGCGTATGCAGGAAGGCCTTGAGAAGGGATCGTGCCGATTTTAAGATCGTAAAGGATAATAAATATCACAAATAAACTGCCGAATACAAAAGTAAGCCGCTTCATTCCAACCGCCTCCCGCATACATGTTTACTTCATTGTATGCTTGTCCCATTTTGTTCATGACAAAAAAAAGAAGACCGCGGGGGGCGGTCT
The DNA here is from genome assembly GCF_051628075.1 of Bacillus siamensis. Classification (NCBI taxonomy): domain Bacteria; kingdom Bacillati; phylum Bacillota; class Bacilli; order Caryophanales; family Bacillaceae; genus Bacillus; species Bacillus siamensis. Next base: position 2,452,666 of record NZ_CP155579.1, on the reverse strand, counting down.
TTGTTACACAGCAGTCTTTCTTGGCGGTATCTCTTTTAAGACGAGGAAAAGGATGATAAAGTTTACAAACCAATTCACTAAAAATTCGCTCGGCACCGTAATGACAAGCGCACGCATAATCGTAAAGAATATGGTGGAGAGCGTAATGGAATAAGCCGAAAGCTTCCAGAGCTGCTGATAATTCAATGTCTTTCTTTGAGCATTTTTTATAATCAGGCCGATGACGGCGAGAAATGAGACTTCAATGAATTTGCCGGCCGCCGTCATAATGAACAGCAAAACGGAAAGGACGGCGACGATCATCGTTTTATTTTGGTTTAAAGCTGATATGATTTCACTTTTAGTGATATCAGCAGGCATTAATGAATAATTCATTTCTGTCGCTTGTCCGTCTACTGCAAGCACCATTTTATTCTTCAAAATGCCGATTGCGTTTTGTTTCGCCGCTATTTGTTTAGCGCCGTACGCATCAGTGGGATCAAACACGATGACAAACCCGTTCGCTTCCGTTTCCTTAGAGGCGGAAGCTTTCGTCTGCAATTCACCGTTTGAAATTTTGAAATCAGGGAAATCTTTTTCTAACACGGTTTTGAAACCGTTCATTGAGTTTACGGTGCCTGAGCAAAGGTAATAAGCGCTCGGCAGCGTAAAAAGGACAGACAGCAAAAATACATAAAGGATCGCTTTTCCTATCCCCTGAAACCGTGTTTTTGCAATATCTGCCGGAGAGTATGTACTTTTCAATAAAGCCGTAAATATGTTCAACATCTTCACTTCCTAGCCTAAACTGGTATATGTTGCTTATTGTATCGTTCACCGGAGATGAACACAAGTGAGAGTATTTAAAGCGGCGGTAAGGAATCATACATATTAAGAAAAAGCGGAAGCGGTAATGCTCCGTAAAACAAAGGAGGTTGTTTAGGTTATGAGTGTTTTGTATTGGCTGATTATTATTGCGGTCTTCGTCATTGCTTTCATCGGTCTTGTGTATCCGGTGATCCCAAGCGTTATATTTATCGTGGCCGGTTTTCTCCTCTACGGATTTCTGTTTTCCTTCAGTCCGTATTCTTACCTCTTCTGGCTCATCGAGGCGGTATTTGCGGCCGTTTTATTCGCAGCTGACTATGTGTCAAACTTACTTGGCATCAAAAGGTACGGAGGGAGCAGGGCGGCGATCTGGGGAAGCACGATCGGATTATTGATCGGGCCCTTTGTTATTCCCGTGGCAGGCATTATATTAGGTCCGTTTATCGGTGCTGTCTGCGCTGAGGTATTTGTTCATCAAAAGGATATCAAGTCTGCGGCAAAAGTGGGACTGGGGTCGTTAATCGGCTTTTTAACAAGCGTCGCGGCCAAAGGAGTCATTCAGCTCTTTATGATTGGATACTTCTTATGGACGGTGCTTTAGAAGGTTTAATTTAGGCCGTGAACGGATAAAGTGTAATATGTCTGCTGGAATCGCCGGATTGTGAGCTTTTTCATTGATTACCATGCTTTCTTTTGTTACATTGAGATTAGAAAAGTTCGCTTAAAGCGGCATTTCAGTACATATATTTAAAGGAGGAAAAAAATTATGGCTTACAAACTTCCAGAACTGCCTTACGCTTATGATGCTTTAGAACCGCATATCGATAAGGAAACGATGACGATTCACCACACGAAGCACCATAACACATACGTTACAAACCTGAACAAAGCGATCGAAGGATCAGCTCTTGCAGAGAAATCTGTAGAAGAGCTTGTCGCTGATTTAAACGCAGTGCCGGAGGATATCCGCACAGCTGTCCGCAACAATGGCGGCGGACATGCAAACCACTCTTTATTCTGGACTCTTTTATCTCCAAACGGCGGAGGCGAACCGACTGGTGAGCTTGCTGAAGAGATCAAAAGCACGTTCGGAAGCTTCGATCAATTTAAAGAAAAATTCGCTGCAGCGGCTGCCGGCCGTTTCGGTTCCGGCTGGGCTTGGCTTGTTGTAAACAACGGCAAACTTGAAATTACAAGCACGCCAAACCAAGATTCACCGCTTTCAGAAGGTAAAACGCCTGTCCTCGGTCTTGATGTTTGGGAGCATGCTTACTACCTGAACTACCAAAACCGCCGTCCTGATTACATTTCAGCTTTCTGGAATGTTGTAAATTGGGATGAAGTTGCCCGCCTTTACAGCGAAGCAAAATAAATAGTTCTGATCAAACAAGGTCTCCCGAGGGAGGCCTTGTTTTTTTATTGACTTTGATTCCTTTTTACATATCTCAGTTTGAGTGAGACAGACTAATGTGTAGTAAAGGGGAGTCAATGATGAGCAAAATAAAAAAAATTATCGGCGACATCGAAGTAAATAAAGGTCTGCTGCTGTTATTGACGATTGGCGGCCTTTACTCATTAGGCATCGCGCTGTCAAATACATTTGTCAATGTGTACTTATGGAAACAGTCAGGAAAATTCATTGATTTGGCCATATACAATTTATCGGTCGTGACGATGCAGCCGATTACCTTTCTTCTGGCGGGCCGGCTGGCTAAAAAAATTGACAGGGTGTTTATTCTCAGGTTCGGTGTTATCTTTTTGGCGGCTTTTTATTTAAGTGTGCTCCTTGCCGGGGACAATGCGGCTTCCCGCCTCATTTTGATCGGTGCCGTGCTCGGAGTGGGATACGGTTTTTACTGGCTGGCCTTTAATGTGCTGACTTTCGAAATTACGGAACCTGAAACGAGAGATTTTTTCAACGGCTTTTTAGGCATTTTATCTTCGTCGGCAGGGATGATCGGCCCGATTGTGGCCGGGTTTGTCATCTCAAGACTTCAAAACAATACGGGTTATACAGTCATTTTCAGCCTGTCGCTCGGCTTATTTGCCCTTGCCGTGGTCATGAGCTTTTTTCTCAAGCGGAGAGAGTCGAAAGGCCGGTTTATGCTGAAAAAAGTTTATGATGAGCGTCACACGAATCTGAATTGGCGCCGGATTACAAACGCGCACTTTTTTCAAGGCTTGAGAGAAGGGATTTTTGTTTTTTTAATCAGCGTATTTGTGTTCATTGCGACAAACAGTGAGCTGGCGCTCGGGACATTCGGTCTCGTCAATTCCGCTGTTTCTTTTTTTGCTTACTATTTTGCATCAAGGCTCATCAAAAAAAGATCGCGTAAAAAGGCGATTCTTATCGGCGGATTGATTGTGTACGGCGCCCTGTTTCTTATTATTTTTCATATGAGCTTTACGACGCTTCTTATATACGGAGTGTTTATTGCGATCGGCTATCCTGTTCTGCTCGTGCCGTATGTCTCGCTTACATATGATGTAATAGGCCGGGCGCGGCTTGCCAGAAAGGCCAGAATTGAGTACATCGTGCTCAGGGAATTGTTTTTAAATGCAGGCCGGATCGTTTCCATCCTGTGCTTCCTTTTGATCGTTACCTTGCTGAAGGAAAAAGTGGGAATACCGGCGGCGCTCGTGCTGCTCGGAGCCGGCCATCCGCTGATTTATTACTTTATTAAAGACGTTAAACTGGATACGGAAACTTCTGATGAAACAGTGGAAGAGGACCGACAAAAACAGGCGGGTGAACCGAATTTTATAAAAGGAGAAAGATAAAAGGGTTATCTGTAGAAAATTATCGAAAAAACCTTTAGAATGAAAAATGGCACCTGAACAAAAGGTGTCATTTCTTTCTGTAAATAAGAAAAGGTGATGTCATGAGGAGAAATAAAAAGAAAATAGCAGTAAGCAAAGAAAAGAAAAAATCATTGCCGATCCGGCTTAATTTTTTGTTTTTGGCCGCGTTTCTTATTTTCACGTGGATTATCGTCGAGCTTGGCATCAAGCAGATCGTTCAGGGTGATGACTATAAAAACGCCGCCAATAAGCAAGAAGAATCTGATGTCAGCACGGCGGTTCCAAGAGGGAAAATATACGACCGGAACCTTAATCCCATCGTAACGAATAAAGCATTAAATGCGATTACATATACACGTTCAGCCTCAACCACCCAGGCACAGCGTTTAAAAATCGCAAAAAAACTGTCGGGTATGATTAAGGTAAGCACCAAAAAGGTGACTGAACGGGATAAAAAAGACTATTGGATGTTAACGAGGCCTGATGAAGCGAAAAAACTGATTACGGCCAAAGAAAAGCAAAAAGCTGAAGACAAAAAATTGTCTGATGATGATTTATACCAGCTCCAGCTGAAACGCATTACGGACAAACAGCTGAATGAACTCACTTCAAAAGATATGCAGATCCTCGCGATCAAAAGGCAGATGGATTCAGGCTACTCACTGACGCCTCAATACATCAAAAATGAAGGAGTGTCGGCAAAAGAAATGGCCGTCGTCAGCGAACATTTAGATGAGCTGCCGGGGGTTGACGTGACGTCTGACTGGGAACGGTCTTATCCTTACAAAAGTCTGATCCGGACATTGCTCGGCAGTGTATCCAGCTCGAACGAAGGTCTTCCGTCCAACCTGCTGGATCACTATCTGTCACTCGGATACAGCCGGAATGACAGGGTCGGAAAAAGCTATTTAGAATATCAATATGAAAGCCTGCTGCAGGGACAAAAAGAGAAAGTGCAGAACTTAACCGACTCATCTGGAAATGTCACGGGCAGCAAAGTGATTTCTAAAGGACAGGCCGGCAAAGACCTTGTGTTATCCATTGATATGGACCTGCAGAAGTCCGTTGAAAAAATCATTGAGAAAAATTTAAGATCGGCCAAAGCGAGACCGAGCACGAAGCTTCTTGATCGGGCCTTTGTCGTCATGATGAACCCGAAAAACGGCGAAGTGCTGACGATGGCCGGCAAACAGATTACGAATGACCATGGAAAGTACAAAATTAATGATTACGCCCTTGGCGCAATGACGTCCTCCTATGCAATGGGATCGGCGGTCAAAGGAGCAACGGTATTGACGGGACTCCAGACGGGCGCGATTAATTTGAACACCGTTTTTCAGGATGAGCCTTTGTATTTCAAAGGTAGTAAAAACCCGAAAAAATCATGGACGAATTTAGGTCCTGTTGATATCCAAAAAGCGCTTCAGGAATCATCAAACGTGTTCATGTTTAAAACGGCGATCGCCGTCGGTAAAGGGGAATATAAAAAAGGCCAGTCTCTGCCGCTTGATATGAAGGCATTTGATACATTCAGATACTACTTCAGTCAGTTCGGTCTAGGAGTGAAGACGGGAATTGATCTCCCGAATGAAGCGACCGGGTATCAAGGGACACAGCGGATTTCCGGTCTTCTGTTAGACTTTGCCATCGGACAGTATGATACGTTCACACCGCTGCAAATGGCACAGTATGTATCAACAATCGCCAATGGAGGCTATCGTTTAAAACCTCAGCTTGTAAAAGAGGTCAGACAGCCTGATTCAAAAAGAGGAATCGGAGCAGTTGTAGAGTCTGTTCAGCCTCAAGTACTGAACAAGATTGATATGAATAATGCGGACATTAAAGAAGTGCAGGCAGGTTTCAGACGTGTCATGACAAAAGGGACAGCCGCAACTGATTTTGCGACGGCGAAATACAGTCCTGCCGGTAAAACGGGTACGGCGCAATCTTTCTATGACGGTCCGGACAAATCAGAGACGGGTGAAGGAACGTATAATACGACTCTTGTCGCTTATGCACCTGCTGATAATCCGGAAGTGGCTATTTCTGTAGTCGTTCCTTGGGCCTATATTGATTACAGCGATCGATATTCGATTACGAATGATATAGGAAGAGCAGCTCTGGACAAATACTTCGAGCTGAAAAAGAAACAAGAAGATAATAATACGAAGCAGAAAAACGAAGATAAAATTCAGGAAGACGCTGCTAACGGCAATACAAATAACTGATAGATGAAACGCTCACAGTCTGTGGGCGTTTTTTTTATACAAAAAAACATCCGGATTTACAAAACCTTAACATTCGATTTATACGCATTTTACACGAACCCTTTACTCTATACGTGTAGGACAAATTACACATTAAACGCAGGGGGAATTCAGGAAATGAAAAAAAACAAATGGATGCTTATGCTTCTGATGGCTGCTGTTATGATCGTCGCTGCAGCATGCGGAAATGCAAAGGAAAGCGGCAAGACGGACGGCCAATCTGCAAGTGAGGATAAAAAAGCATCAGGTTCTTTAACCATTTCTGGTTCATCAGCCATGCAGCCGCTAGTACTGGCAGCGGCGGAAAAGTTTATGGAAAAACATCCGGATGCTGATGTGCAGGTGCAAGCGGGAGGTTCAGGAACAGGTCTTTCGCAAGTGTCTGAAGGCGCAGTGCAAATCGGCAACTCAGACGTCTTTGCTGAAGAAAAAGAAGGCATTGATGCGAAAGCCCTGAATGATCACCGTGTAGCGGTAGTTGCGATGGCGGCTGCGGTCAACCCGGGTGCGGGCGTAAAGGATATAACCAAAAAACAGCTGGCAGACGTCTTTACAGGCAAAATTAAAAACTGGAAAGAGCTTGGCGGCAAAGATCAAAAGATTACACTCGTCAACCGTCCTGATTCATCAGGCACACGCGCTACGTTCGTCAAATACGCGCTTGACGGAGCGGAGCCGGCAGAGGGCATCACAGAGGATTCCTCCAATACAGTCAAAAAAATCATTGCGGAAACACCGGGAGCAATCGGTTATCTGGCTTTCTCTTATATAAACGATGACAAAGTAACGCCTTTATCAATCGGCGGCATCAAACCTGAAGAGAAAAATGTCGTCACAGGCGAATATCCGATTTGGGCTTACGAGCACTCTTATACGAAAGGCGAAGCATCTGGCCTGACCAAAACATTTCTTGACTATTTGAACAGCGATGAAGTACAGAAAAGTATCGTGAAAGATCAGGGCTACATTCCGATCTCTGATATGAAAGTCACACGTGACGCAAAAGGCAAGCAAAGCTGAGGGGAGGGCGGGCTCCCCGTCCTTCTTCTTTATAGGAGTGTAAACAAATGATAAATCACAGAGAAAAAGAGTCTGTAAGCGAACGCTTAATAAGCTCAAAACAAAACAGGCAATTGGATGAAGTCCGCGGAAGAGTGATTGTGTCTGTATGTGCGGCGATTATCATTGCGGCATCAGCGGCAATCACAATCTTTCTCGGCATAAAGGGGCTGCAATCTTTTGTTGTAAATGGTGTAAGCCCGATTGAATTCTTAACAAGTCTGAATTGGAATCCAACCCAGGCAAAGCCTGAGTTCGGCGTGCTGCCTTTTATTTTCGGCTCATTCGCGGTCACGGTTCTTTCCGCTTTGATCGCGGCGCCCCTCGGGATTGCGGGTGCCGTGTTTATGACGGAAATTGCGCCGACTTGGGGAAAAAAGGTGCTGCAGCCGGTAATCGAGCTGCTTGTCGGCATTCCGTCCGTCGTTTATGGATTCATAGGTCTTACAGTATTGGTTCCGTTTATCGGATCTTTTAAATCAAGCGGAACGGGTCACAGTCTTCTGGCGGGAACGATCGTACTTTCGGTGATGATTCTGCCGACCATTACGTCGATTTCCGCTGATGCGCTTGCGTCATTACCGAAACATCTTCGTGACGGTTCATATGCGCTCGGTGCGACGAGATGGCAGACAATCAGGAAGGTGCTTATTCCGGCGGCGTCTCCGACATTGCTGACCGCTGTCGTGCTTGGAATGGCAAGAGCGTTCGGAGAAGCTCTCGCCGTACAGATGGTTATCGGAAATACAAAGCTTCTCCCGGAAAGCCTGCTTGATACGGCGGGGACATTAACGACGATTATCACGTTAAACATGGGCCATACCACATACGGAAGTATCGAAAATAACACGCTGTGGTCGATGGGGCTTGTTCTTCTTATCATGTCGTTTCTGTTTATACTGCTCATACGCTACTTGTCATCTAGGAGGAAAGTATAATGAACCGGAAAATAACGGATAAATTGGCCACCGGTGTATTCGGTTTATGCGCCGCTGTGATTGCGGCGATTTTGGCAGGATTGTTTTTGTATATTCTGATTCACGGCGTCTCAGAAATCACATTGCATTTTCTTACGTCAAAATCAAGTGCTATCGCGTCAGGCGGCGGGATACGGGATCAGCTTTTTAACTCCTTTTACATTCTGTTCATCACCATGCTGATTACGATACCGCTTGGTGTGGGGGGCGGCGTCTTTATGGCTGAATATGCGCCGCAAAATAAAATTACTGATTTTATCAGAACATGTATTGAAGTTCTGTCGTCGCTTCCGTCGATTGTCATCGGGATGTTCGGCATGCTGATGTTTGTGAACCTGACGGGGTGGGGATACACGATTATCGGGGGCGCACTCGCCTTAACAGTCTTTAACCTTCCCGTAATGGTCCGGGTGACAGAAGGCGCGCTCACTGCAGTTCCTAAAGAACTGAAAGAAGCTTCTCTCGCTTTAGGCGTATCGAGATGGCATACTGTCAAAACGGTGCTGATTCCGAGCGCGATTCCTTCAATTTTAACCGGAGCCATTTTGGCATCAGGAAGAGTGTTCGGAGAAGCGGCGGCATTGTTATTTACAGCGGGGCTGACAACGCCGCGGCTGAATTTTACCGATTTAAACCCGTTTTCTGAAGCATCTCCTTTAAATATTTTCAGGCCGGCTGAGACGCTGGCGGTTCATATATGGAGTGTCAATACCCAGGGGATCATTCCCGATGCAGAAGCAATAGCAAACGGAGGCTCGGCAGTGCTGGTGATTTCAGTGCTCTTATTTAACCTTTGTGCAAGATGGATCGGATCTGCTATTTATAAAAAGCTTACGGCAAATTAATCGGAAAGAGGCGAAAATATGATTGATCACATCGTCAGGGAACAAGCGGAACAGACAGAGCGTTCGCCGGGGCCGTCGATTTTGGAAGTGAATCATTTGTCCATTTACTACGGAGACAAACAAGCGGTTAAGCGTGTGAATATGGATATTGAAAAACATGCGGTGACGGCTCTGATCGGCCCGTCCGGCTGCGGAAAATCAACATTTCTGAGGCAGATTAACAGAATGAACGATGCCATCCCTTCTGCAAGAAGCGAGGGGGAAATCCTTTATGAAGGACTGAATATTTTGGGGGAAGAGATTAATGTCGTGTCTCTCAGACGGGAGATCGGTATGGTGTTTCAAAAACCGAATCCGTTCCCCAAATCCATTTACAATAACATCACACATGCGCTGAAGTATGCGGGTGAACGAAGAAAAGCCGTTTTGGACGAAGCCGTAGAGGAAAGCTTAACGAAAGCTGCGCTTTGGGATGAAGTCAAAGACCGTCTTCATTCATCGGCTCTTTCATTATCAGGCGGCCAGCAGCAGCGCCTTTGCATCGCCAGGACGCTTGCGATGAAACCTGCCGTGCTTCTTTTAGATGAACCGGCCTCAGCTCTGGACCCCATCTCAAACGCCAGAATCGAGACGCTTTTGACAGAACTGAAAAAAGATTATTCGATTGTTATCGTTACGCATAACATGCAGCAGGCGCTGAGAGTGTCTGACCGCACGGCTTTCTTTTTAAACGGAGAAGTGGTGGAGTACGGACAGACAGAACAGATTTTTACAAGTCCTAAAGAGCAAAAGACGGATGACTATATTAACGGAAAGTTCGGATAGGGGGAAGGACCGTGAGCGTTGTAAAAGAAGCGGTGCACACACAGAATCTATTTGATATTCAAGGCATGAACGTATGGTACGGAGCTCATCAGGCCTTGAAAAATATTACGATCGGATTTGAGGAGCGGAAGGTCACTGCCATCATCGGTCCGTCCGGCTGCGGGAAATCCACGTTTATTAAAACATTAAACTTAATGCTGCAAATGGCTCCGAATGTCAAAGTGACAGGCGATATGATTTATAACGGGCGCAATCTGCTGAAAGAAAAGACGGATGCGGCAGAATTAAGAAAGCAGATCGGTATGGTGTTTCAAAAAGGCAATCCGTTTCCGCAGTCCATATTTGAGAATGTCGTGTACGGACCGAGAATACACGGCGAAAAAAATAAAAAGAAACTGCTTGAAATCGCCGAAGAATCATTAAAGGCAGCAGCGCTCTGGGATGAAGTGAAGGATCGTCTCCATCAGCAGGCGCTTTCCCTGTCAGGCGGACAGCAGCAGCGGCTGTGCATCGCAAGGGCGCTCGCCACAAAACCGGATGTCCTATTGATGGATGAACCGACGTCTGCTCTTGATCCCGTGTCCACCCGGAAAATAGAAGAGCTGATTCTGACCTTAAAAGAGAAGTATACCATTGTCATTGTGACGCACAACATGCAGCAGGCTGCGAGAGTTTCTGATCAAACCGCGTTTTTCTATATGGGCGAACTTGTAGAGCGGGGCGACACGGGCAAAATCTTTTCCCAGCCGGATCATCAAAAAACACATGATTATATCAGCGGAAAATTCGGATGAAAAAACGGACCCGGCCATTGACCGGGTCCGTTTTATATTGTCTATTAAAAAAGCCTGCCGGCCGTATCCATGAATGGACGATGCCTGCAAGCTTTTTTAGCGGGTTAATGTTTTGACGATTTTTTTGAAGCTCATATCTGAGTCGACTTTGAAATGGCCGGCGCGGATTTCTTTGTGGTAGCCTGCGTCGATTACGTAATCATTAAAGTCCTTCGCTGAAGGAATAATTCCTTCTTTTTCAAGGATGGATGACACATCAGCCGTGCTCATTCCGTCTTTGATCGTCAGTTTGTATGTGACCTTTTTCTTTTTGGCGTCCGTGTTTTGATCGTTGTTTAACGATTTTTCTTTAGCGTCAAGCAGTTTTTGATAGTCATCCCGTTTGACGGAGACTTTTTGCTGAGAGTCGAGGTAGCTGTTTACTTCTTTTTCTGTCAATGCTGTTTTTTCAGTTTTAACGGCAGCTGCCCGGTCATGGTCAGTCAAATAGAAGACAGCGGCGAGGACGGCCGTCGCTAAAATCATACCTGCTGCAAAAGCCTGAATGCCCCGTTTTGTCATACGAGCACCTTCTCATTATCTTTAATAATGGTATTGACGTCCTCGACAGACACGTGTTCCGCTTTTGCGATGGCTTCGGCAGACATCCCGTTGTTATATTTTGAAATGATTTGTTTGGCGATTTTTTGGTTAATGCCGCTGCTTTTGGTTTTGCGGATGACGAGGTTGGTTTCCAGCAATTCTTCTTCAAGCACCGTCATTTTCTTTTTTAACTTGTAAATTTCCTGCATGGCGGAAAGCTGAAGCGTTTCAAGCTCCTGTTCCACGTCTTTCATCGGATCTCTTTGAGAATATGAGAATGCAATAAGCGCTATACTGACGATAAACAACGCAATAATAGCAATTTCCACGTTTCATCACCTTCTATTATTAATTTGCCCTTCTTTTTTATACCATAAAACGCCGCCATTCTAAAGGAAATAGAGAAAAAAACAGAATTTTGTCGGAAAATCTTTTTTATTCGGGGGGCAAACGGATATTTCTCTATAGATTTCGCATATGAAAGCCCTTTTTTGTCCTGTTTCGTCATTTTTTGTATGCGTCTTGCGCAAGACCATTCAGAGGATCAGAAACATAAACTGATGTTTTCTGCATTTAAACAACATTTCATGTAAATCAGCTCTAGCATTCCGTGCATTATAGTGGTATTATGTATAAGTCTGAATAAGTAAATGATATTTAGTTTGGAGGGAAAATAATGCGCGTTAATATTACTTTGGCTTGCACTGAATGTGGTGAGCGTAACTATATTTCTAAAAAGAACAAACGCAACAATCCGGACCGCGTTGAATTTAAAAAATATTGCCCACGTGATAAAAAATCTACGTTACACCGTGAAACAAAATAAGCTGTTTCAAACGGCGGAAAAAGCTGGAGCTTTCAATAAAGTTCTGGCTTTTTTGTCTTTCAGGGAGGTTTGAGAAACGTGAAAGCACAAATCAGAACCGATATAAAAGCAAAGCTTTCCGGCATAACAGAAAGTGAATGGGAGGCAAAAAGCCGCAGCATGCACAAAACGCTGTTTTCTTTAAAAGAATGGAAACAAGCCCGCATGATTGCCGTCACCATCTCGAAACGCTTGGAAATTCCGACACGGCCTATTATTGAACAGGCTTGGAAAGAGGGAAAACAAGTCTGTATCCCGAAATGTTTCCCCCAGACGGGAGCGATGGAATTCCGTACATTTTCTGCTGATGATCAGCTGGAAACCGTATATGCCGGTCTCAGTGAACCGATCGAAAGCCTGACTGAAAAAGCGGCTCAAAAAGACATTGATCTTGTTATTGTGCCCGGTGTGGCTTTTGACCGGGAAGGCTTCAGAATCGGATACGGCGGCGGATATTATGATCGGTTTCTGACAGATTATGAAGGCCGTACCGTGTCGCTTCTCTTCGACTGCCAGCTGACAGACCGCATTCCCCGCATGCCCCACGATATCCCGGTCGATATGATCGTGACTGAATCTGAAACCATCGCATAAAAAACTTCTTGCACCCGAATAATTCTCGCTGTTTGACAAACGATAGGGGCAGGAGGGATAAAATGAAAAAATTGTTGATCTACTCATTATGCGCCGTATCTGTTTTAGCCGTTTACCAAAACCGCTACCGTCTGATGAACACCGTGCTCAGCCAGCCAGGGATCAGACGGCCATTTATTCATTTCTTTTTAAAAATACCGTTTATCAGAAATAAGTTCATTCAGCAGGCCTTTTAAACAAATCCCGTTTTTTCAGCGGGATTTTTTGCATGAAAAAACCTGCCTGTAATGACGGCAGGTTTTTCTCGTAATATCAGTTTTTTTTCAGGAAACCGAGAAGGATTGAAATGATCGGTGAAATGTACAGGAAAAAGGTAAACGGCAGGTAGTCGATGACAGAAACCCCTAACGCGCTTGCCATGAAAGCGCCGCTTACTCCCCAAGGAATCAGCGGATTGATTAATGTTCCGCCGTCCTCAATCGATCGTGCAAGGTGAAGCCGCTTAATGCTGAGCTTGTCATATAAAGGTTTATAAGACTGACCCGGAATTAAGATCGACAAGTATTGCTCGCCTGTCGCAAGGTTTACGCCAATGCTTGAGAAGACGGTCGCCATGACAAGACGTCCTTTCGTATGCACGCCTTTTATCAATCCTTGAAGCAGCGCTGCGATCAGGCCTGTTTTTTCCATCAGGCCGCCGAGCGCAAAGGCGATCATGATCAGAGAGACTGACCCCATCATGGATTGGAGTCCGCCTCTGTTGATAATGCTGGCTACAGCCTGGTCTCCGGTTTTAAAAGCCGTGCCGCTTTGCAGGGCGGATATAAATCCTTGAATACTGCTGTCAGGAATAAAAACGGCAGTCAGAAGCCCTGCGGAAATAATACCAGCGGTAAGCACCGGAATAACAGAAACCCGTCTGACCGCCAAAATGATCACCAAAAGAGGTGAAAGAAGCGACCAAGGCGTAACGTGCACGGCCTCTTTAATTCCGGAAATGACCGCCTCAATATTTTGCGTTGAAGCGGCATTTATTGAAACGGATGAACCGAGAATATAAAAAAGAACGATTGTGATCAAAAGGGCCGGAACGGTCGTGCCCATCATATGGCGGATATGCTTAAAAATCGGAATTTCGCCGATACCGGCGGCAAAATTCGTCGTGTCGGACATCGGTGACATTTTATCACCGAAACAGGCCCCGCAAATGACTGCTCCCGCCGTCCATTCGAGCGGAACTCCCGCCGCGCTTGCCACCCCTAACAGCGCGACGCCGATTGTACTGACAGTTGTCAGACTTGAGCCGACAAGCGTGCTGATAATCATGCATGAAAATAATGCGGTCAATAGCAGCTGACTCGGCTGTATAATCGATAAAGCGTAAACAGTGACGGCGGGAATGGCCCCGCTGTACATCCAAGCGCCGATCAGCACACCGATCAAAGCCAGCACGATAATCGGCTGTACACCGTTTTTCAATCCGCTGACAATTCCTTTTTCAAGACTGCCCCACGAGAAACCGAGCCGCAAACCTGCCAGAGACAGAATAATGACACAAAAAAACAGCGGCATATGCGGCTCCGTATGAAAGAAAAACAGGCAGGAAATAATGACTGCTAACATTAAAACAAATAAACCGATGGCTGAAATGAATGTCAGCCTTTTTTCTTGTTTCAAAACAACACCCCATCAAACTTTAATCCTTTTGTGCTTTTGGGCACGAAAGTATTGTAACAGAAAAACGCATAAATGAGTGTTTTTTTACAATTATGAATATAGATTTTACCAAAATGACACAAGGATATTTTATCCAATTGTTTTTTGCTTGACGCCTGCTTTAGAGATGAAATACGCTTATACTGAGAAGAAAAGAAATGGTGAAAAAGATGAATTCATTTTATGACGTACAGCAGCTGTTTAAGTCATTCGGACATATCGTGTATTTCGGTGACAGACAAGCTGAAATTGACTTTATGAAAGATGAATTAAAGGAAATGTACTTGTCAAACGTGATTGAAAGAGACTTATGGCTGAAGGCCTCCGGAGTTCTACAGCAGGAATCAGAGAGGATCAAAGGAAGAGACAACAGCAGGATTTAATAAGAAAAGGAGATCATTATGGAAGAGACATGGTTTGCGGGGATTGATCTTGGCGGAACAACTATCAAGCTGGCCTTTATCAATATGTACGGTGAAATCCAGCATAAATGGGAGGTTCCGACCGATAAGACAGGAAACACTATAACGGTCACGATTGCAAAAGCGCTTGACCAGAAGCTGGAAGAATTGAACAAGCCGAAACGAATCTTGAAATGGATCGGCATGGGAGCGCCCGGACCCGTGGAAATAGCGACGGGGATGGTTTATGAGACGACTAATATGGGATGGAAAAACTATCCTTTGAAAGACCATCTTGAGGCGGAAACGGGTATTCCGGCCGTTATTGAAAACGATGCCAATATCGCGGCGCTCGGAGAAATGTGGAAAGGCGCAGGTGACGGAGCCAAAGATGTCATTTTAGTGACGCTCGGAACCGGTGTCGGCGGAGGCATCATCGTCAACGGCGAAATCGTTCACGGTAAAAACGGGGCCGGCGGAGAAATCGGTCATATTTGCAGCATTCCGGAAGGCGGAGCTCCGTGCAACTGCGGAAAATCCGGGTGTATCGAAACGATTGCGTCCGCAACCGGCATCGTCCGCATCGCAAAAGAAAAACTTGCGTCGGTTTCCGACTCTTCGCTCTTGCAGGTGCGTGATCTGACAGCACGTGACGTGTTCGATGCGGCAAAACAGCAGGATAAAACTGCGCTTGAAGTCGTTGATTATGTCGCAAAACATTTAGGCCTCGTGCTCGGAAATCTGGCAAGCGCTATGAATCCGACGAAAATCGTGCTCGGCGGAGGCGTGTCTAAAGCAGGCGAAATACTGCGGTCAAAAGTGGAAGAGACCTTCAAAATCACCGCGTTCCCGCGTTCTGCGGAAGCGGCCGATATTTCGATTGCGGCACTGGGAAATGACGCCGGAGTCATTGGCGGAGCGTGGATTGCCAAAAATGAATGGCTTAAATATCAAAACTGCTGAGAAAGTCTGCCTGCCCATATAGCGGGCGGCTTTCTTTTTTTATCTCCCCTGTCATATAGTTTTAAAAAAGGGGGATGAACATGGCGGGAATTCGTGTCAAACCTGAAATAAAAAGGCATATGAAAGATGTCGCACAGGTGCTTTCAATTGATGAAAAACTGTTGGAAGAAGCCAATAAAACGGCGGAAAGCGATGAATTATTTTGTCCCGGCCTCCTCGTGAGCGGTCAGCCAGAATGTCCGATAGAAACGCTTAACGGGCTTTCGCAATACATCCGGCAGTGTAAGAGCGTTCTTTCTTCTGATCAATGGGTGAAGGAAGAAAAGGTGTACGGCGCTCAGTTGCTCTATGAAGAAATTGAGAAAATAATCGATGTCTTTCCATTTGTCACGTGCCGTAAAATCGGCAGTTCCGTTTTGGGAAAACCGCTCTATGAGCTGAGAATAGGCGCGGATAAGGCCGAGAGAAACGTGCATGTAAACGCCTCTTTTCATGCCAATGAATGGATTACCACGTCGGTTGCGATTAAATGGTGCAAAGAATATTGCGCGGCATTATGCGAAAATAAAACCGTTTTCGGACATTCCGCCATTGATATATTCAGCCGGACATCCTTATCATTCGTTCCGCTCGTAAATCCCGACGGTGTGGATCTCGTACTTTACGGATGTGCAGATTTATCAGAAAAAAATGAATTTCTCAACGGATTAAATGAGCAACGCCCGGATTTCCGCGAATGGAAGGCGAATATAAACGGCGTTGATTTAAATAAACATTTCCCATCGAATTGGGAGATTGAACAGAGGCGCAAACCGAAGGCTCCCTCGTACCGTGATTTTCCGGGCACGGCGCCGCTCACTGAACCGGAGGCGCAGGCGATGCACCGGCTGATAACGGAGCAGCCGCCTGACAGGCTGATCGCGCTTCATACACAGGGAGAAGAGATTTATTGGGGGTACGAAGGATGTGAACCGGAGCAATCATCTGAGGTCATCCGGGAGTTTGAAGCGATAAGCGGAAACCGCTATCAAGGTGTAAAAACCATTGACAGCCATGCCGGTTTCAGGGATTGGTTTATACAGCAATACGGAAAAGAGGGCTATACCGTTGAGCTCGGAAAGGGAAAAAATCCTTTGCCTTTTCATCAGTTTTCTGATATCTATCAAGCGACGGAAGGAATATTGTGGAGGGCGCTTATTTTTTGAGACATCTGTGAAATTTCTCATTTGTTTATATTAACAAATATGGGACAATAGAAAAGAATGGAGGGAAGGCTGGTGAGATACTTGTGTTGTGTTCTGCTGTCCGCATTCGTTCTGTGTTTAGCGGCCTGTGAACCATCTCATCAGCAGCCTGACACAGACGTCTCAGCAAAAGCAGCAGAACAGAAAATCGTTCCGCTCAGTAAAAATGAAGCGGAGAAAACGGAAGGATGGCTGGATAACAGGACCATTTTGTATACAGCACATGATCAGCTGATGAAATATGACCTTTTCAGCGGAAAATCCGAACGGCTCTGCGAAACAAAGGGCCATATTGTCAATGTAAAGATCAGCCTGAAAAAAAAGCTGATTCTCGTTCAGGTGACAAACAGCGGACAGACTGAGCTTGTGCTCATGAACAAGCAGGGGAAAAGACTTTATCACAAAGCCTTTAATTCTTATGAGCTGGAGACGGCTTGGAATCCATATGACCCGTACAAAATGATGATTACCGTTTTTTCTGAAACATGGGACTTCACAACCTATACAGCCGATATGAAACACGGCATTTTAAAAATAAGTCCCGTTCAGGCCCCTTTTGTCCATTGGATGTCCTCCGATGAATTTCAATATATTAAGCAAGGAAAAACGGAGGAAGAGGGCCCTTTATATTCCTATGATCTGGAGACGGCAAAAGAAAAAAGAGTGCTTCAGCATGTCATCTGGGCAGATTCCCGCCCGGGTATGACGCTTGCCGTCAGACAAGCGGATAAACCGGACGGCGACGGCGAGTTCCTTTTCCAAAAGCCGGCATCCGTGACACACCGTTTTCCTCTTCAAAAAAAGTATGAGAGCTTTGCGCCGATGGAATATGATTACGATCAGACCCACAAGCGGTTTTACACGTTTAAGCCGGAGGGCCGGTTATACAGGCTGATCAGCTTTGACTTGGGGGACAAACAGGAGCGGACGGTGCTTAACAATACGGAAATGGAACCGATTCAGATCTCTCCGAACGGGGAATACGCTTTATACGGCTTTACGTATGACCGGCTGATATCTCTGAAAACAGGACTGACAGAACCAATCATAACAAATGAAAAAGGAGTTTGAATCAAATGGCAATTGCAGATGTGACAATCATTCCGATCGGAACAAAAACACCGAGCGTCAGTGAGTATGTAGCGGATGTGCAAAAGATTTTGGAAGGCTACAAAGCAGCCGGCAAAATCAAATTTCAGCTCACACCGATGAACACTTTGATTGAAGGAGAGCTGAGCGACTTGTTCGCGGTCATTCAGGAGATTCACGAAGCCCCGTTCCAAAAAGGGCTGCACAGAGTGGCGACCAATATCCGCATTGATGACAGGCGTGATAAAGAAACGACGCTGGAGAGCAAAATCAAAAGTGTCAGCAAACATTTGTAGCAATAAAAAATAAGCCTGTATCCTAATGGATACAGGCTTTTAATGTGCAGTCGGATAGCCGCTTGTAACAACGGTCATTACGGTAAACCAGCCGAACACGCCCAGTGTGGCGGCGGCTAACAAAAATCCCAGGATATTTCTCTGTCTGACAGCCCGCAGGACTCCTAACACAGCTAATAATGCGACAAGGCCGAAGATTACAACAAGTAACATCATGCTCCCCCTTTGTCATTGGAACCTGAAAATCTTTCCATTTTATTTTAACCGTTTTCATTTTGTTTGTCGATAGTGTTTTCCCAGCCGCATTCATTGAATCTTCGGCAGAAAACCTTCATAATAAGGGCATATACATAAAGAGGTGATGAAAGTGAAATGGAGACGAATGCCGGCCGGTCCGATTCAGGCAAACGCCTATTTTCTCGTCAGTGAGGATCAGTCCTGTCTGATTTTCGATCCGGGCGGGGAAGCGGACAAACTCAACAATTACATAAAAGAAAACAATTTGAAGCCGCTTGCGATCTTGCTGACGCACGCCCATTTTGACCATATCGGCGCGCTTGACGAGGTAAGAGACAGATGGGATGTTCCCGTATATCTTCACAAAAATGAAGAAAAGTGGCTGGAGGACTCTTCCTTAAACGGATCAGGCATATTGCGCGGCATCGCTGTCACGGCACGGCCCGCCGATCGGCTGATTGAAGGCGACGGCATCTTAGACATCGGTCCTTTCCATTTGGAGACGCTGTTTACGCCGGGTCATTCGCCTGGAAGCGTTTCTTATTATGTGAAGGACGCTGATTTGGTGATTTCAGGCGATGTGCTCTTTCAGGGAGGCATCGGCCGGACGGATTTACATGGAGGAAATCAAGACGTATTGCTTGATTCCATTCATCAAAAACTGCTCACGCTTCCCGGGCATACACTTGTGTTAAGCGGTCACGGCGCGGAAACGGACATCCAGACAGAGCAAGAGCGAAATCCGTTTATTAATGGATTTTCATTGTAAACGAAAAAAGACAGACCGTAATCGGTCTGTCTTTTTCAGTCAGTGGGTTCCGCCGCCCGGTGTCATAATAAAAATAGAGTAATATGTAAATCCGGCGAAAAATACGGTTAAGTACGCTCCGAAAATATAAATATACATCCGCTCAGTCAGATTCAAATAAGAAAGAAATACGAAGAAGATCGTCTGTCCAAAAAACAAAAGAGATGCGTCTTTCATGCCGCCTAAAAAAAACATGACTGCAAAAATCCCCGTCCAAAATCCTAACACCCGGAACATGCGATTCATTCCTTATCCCCTCCCGAGAGTCTATCTGAAGTTTATTATAATAGATCGGCAGTTAAAATGTAAACATTTTCATGATTATATTTATTGTGGAATTTATGTCTTTCCCTGTGTTTTATATCTTATGCCGTTCTCTAAAAAAGATCCGAAAAATCTTTTTGAAATACGTTTAGCGAAAAAAAGTTCAGGGTACTTATGTTAACAAAGAGACGGATTATCCGAGGGAGGAATTTTTAAAAATGAAAGAACTTATTTTTTATTCATACCCGAGCTGCACATCTTGCCGAAAAACGAAACATTGGTTAAAAGCCCACAATATTGACTTTCAAGAGCGCCACCTATTCAGGGAGACACCGTCAATTGATGAATTGAAGCAAATCTTATCCTTAACAACCGAAGGAATTGATGAAATATTAGCGACGAGGAGCCAAACATTTAAAAACCTCAACCTGAACATTGAAGAAATGACTGTAAATGAAGTGCTGAAGCTTTTGACTGAAAATCCGAAGCTGCTGCGGCGTCCGATCCTGATCGATCGCAAAAAGCTCGTTATCGGATATAATCCAGGAGAATTGATGAAGCTGACGAAGAAAAAAACGGTGCATCAATCTGTATCATAAGAAAAAAACGAAGATCCGCTGATCAAATATCATCAGCTAATCTTCGTTTTTTGCGGTTCCAGGACTGGGCTAGCTGGATTCGAACCAACGATCACGGAGTCAAAGTCCATTGCCTTACCGCTTGGCTATAGCCCATCGAATGCTAATTACAGTATGTGCATCCGGCGCCGGTTTATACATACAAGTCAGATTTGAATGGAGGAAACCCGTGAAACATTTAAATGAAGTATTATCTCAAGTATTAATTGAAGAATCAGGCGAAATCATACGTCAATGGCTGCTCATCCCCGAACCGGGGCGGCCTTCAGAGGATCAGAAAGCGGAAACGCAGCAGCGCCTGTTAATTGAAATCGTTGCTGGCATTTTATCAGGGAAAGACGGCGGAGAAGAGGAGCTGACAAAGTGGGCGCTGCAGTTTGCAAGAGACCGGGCCGTGCATGAAATCCATGTCTATGAAAGCGTCGCAAGCTTTAAAGAATTCCGGAGATTGGTCTGGAACCGCATACAGACATGCAGTGAAACGATGTCTGAGAAGCCTGATACAAATGCGGTATTTACATGGGGAGAGAAGCTGAACAAAGCAATTGACCATATGATTGAAGTATTTACAGAGGAATATCATAAAGTGACAATAACGCAATTAAACGCCCAAAAAGAAATGATTAACGAACTAAGCGCGCCGATTATGCCGATTGCCGACGGTATTGGAATTTTGCCGCTTGTCGGCGAAATTGACACTTACCGGGCAAAAATGATTTTGGAATCGGTGCTTGACCAATGTTCTTCGCTCCGGCTTTCTTATTTATTTCTAGATATATCAGGTGTGCCGATTGTGGATACGATGGTCGCTTATCAAATTTTTAAAGTGATTGACAGCACAAAACTTCTTGGCATAGAAACGACAATCTCAGGCATCCGGCCGGAAATCGCCCAAACCGTCGTGAAGCTTGGCATCGACTTTTCTCATGTGAAAACGGAGCAGAGTCTGGCGAAGGCGCTGGCAAAAAACGGTTTTGTCGTAAAAGAATCATTAAGATGATATAAAGCTGAATGGCCGAGGGGGATTCCCCCCCTCAGCTATTCAGCTTTGTCAGCTTCAATCGTAATGATATGATGGCTGTCGATTTCTTTTACCGTAAATGTGTACCCTTCAAAATCAATGGTGCTTCCGGGTTTTGCATCAATATGCTGAGTAAGGAACCAGCCCCCGAGTGTATCGACTTGATCAGCCGTAATCTCAGTTCCGAGTACGTCATTGACGTCACTGATCAGCAATTTGGCGTTCAGAAGATAACGGCTGTCTCCAAGCTTTTGAACGGAAGGTGTCTCATCCGTATCAAATTCGTCCCGGATCTCGCCGACGATCTCTTCAATGATGTCTTCCACGGTTACTAATCCCGCGGTTCCGCCGTACTCATCAATGAGAATGGCCATATGGGCGTGTTCCCGCTGCATTTTAACGAACAATTGATAAATCGGGATCGTCTCAATCACGTGGATGGCCGGCTGAATGTAAGGGGTGAGCTCGTGTTTTGTAAATGATGCCCCTTCAGACAGGAATCTGAATAAAACTTCTTTTATATTGATGATGCCGACAACATGATCTTTATCTCCCTTTACGACAGGATACCGGGTATATTTATTTGTTTTGATAATGTCGCGGAGCATATGTCCTAATCCGCTGTCTAACGGCAGGCTCACCATTTCATTCCGCGGCACCATGATTTCTTTCGCTGTGCGCTTATCAAATGTGAAAATGTTATTTACGTAATGCAGCTCGCTTTTTTTAATCATGCCGCTTCGATAGCTTTCAGCAAGCAGCACCCGCAATTCTTCTTCCGTATAAGCCATTTCATGTTCTGAAGCCGGCTTCAAGCCGAACAGGGCTGTAATCAGGCGGGCGGAATGATTAAGCAGCCAGATGAACGGAAACATTAACTTATAAAACAAAATGATCGGTCTGGCAAACAAAAGCGTAATCCGCTCGGCTTTTTGAATGGCAAAACTTTTCGGCGCGAGTTCACCGATGACAACATTCACATATGTAACAAGCAGAAATGCGATAATCAGTGACAGTATATGGGAAACCGCTTCATGAAGCCCGGTTTTTAAAAATAACGGCTGAAGCATTGCTTTGACTGTCGGTTCACCAAGCCAGCCGAGTCCCAAGGCGGTTACAGTGATGCCCAATTGGCACGCCGATAAATATTCATCAAGGTGTGTAATAACATGCTTGGCTGCTTTTGCCCCTTTCACACCTTCCTGAATGAGCTGATTGACGCGGGAGCGCCTTGCTTTAACGATTGAAAACTCGATGGCGACAAAACACGCCGTTAATAAAATAAATAGTACGATGGCAGTCAGTTTGATGATATACAATGTAACGCCTTCCGCGAAGGAAGGCTTGCACCTCCCTTTTTTCGGAATAATACCACTCTGGAAAGCTGCTCAAACATCAAACCTGGTTTAGCCTGCTTCATTTACGGTAATTAAAAAAGAAAGCGAAACTGGAGGCTGACAAGAGATGAAGGTACATTCAGGGACGGACTGGTTTTGGTACCAGCTCGGTCCGCATGAAAAAGCAGAAGCAAAAAAAATGATCCACCACAATCACTGGCCGCAATGCGAAAAGTGGTTTGAACATGAAAATCATATAAACTTTCTGCGCGCAGATACAAATGATCAGAATAATGAAGCGGTTTTCGGCTCTTTAATCTATCATCAAGGATTAGATGATGAAAAAAACCATACCGTATTTCACTTTTATATTACGAGAGACTTCTTTTTTACGATTAATTTTGATTTTTCGCTGCTGCGCGGTGTAAAAGAAAAGCATGCCACACAGCAGATTCAAACCTGTGAAAATCCGATTGAAGGCTTTTTTGTTCTGCTGGGAGAGCTGATGAATTCCTATCTGATCGGACTGGATGAATTTGAAGTCAAGCAGCGGACGCTCAAATGGCAGATTCATGATGACAACAGCAAAGGAATCTTGGAAAACGTGCATAAGCTGCGCCACGAGCTGTTCATTTGGAAAGGCCTGATACTGGGGGCTAAAAAAGTGGAAATGGCTTTAAAAGAAGCGTTTCTTCCGAAAAATGACAGGCAAAAAGATTACCTCAGGGCTCATCAAAAGATGGAAAGAGGGATTACATATATCAATGAATTCGATCAGGAGCTGAGCAATCTGCTGCATGCCGAGGAAGTCATTACCTCTCAAAGAGGAAATGAAATTGTAAAAGCATTGACGATCTTTACAACTCTCTTTACACCGATGACGGCGCTTGGCGCTCTCTGGGGGATGAACTTTGATAATATGCCGGAGCTTCATTGGAAATATTCGTATATTTGTTCCATCCTGATTATTATCGTATCAACCCTGCTGATTTACATTTATCTGCGGCAGAAGGGCTGGACAGGGGATATTCTGCGGGAGAATCAAAAGAAATATTTGCGGAAAGAAAAGAAACGCTAAGAAGAGCAGGCACACGCCTGCTTTTTTGGCGGCCGAAAATGACTGAATGGTTCCCAATTTCATTCAGTAAATCAATATCATGCAGCTGATTTTTGATTTTTTTACGTTTTACACTGTGTAAAAAGCATCATTTCTCTTTTGCCGGCT
The DNA here is from genome assembly GCF_051628075.1 of Bacillus siamensis. Classification (NCBI taxonomy): domain Bacteria; kingdom Bacillati; phylum Bacillota; class Bacilli; order Caryophanales; family Bacillaceae; genus Bacillus; species Bacillus siamensis. Next base: position 2,429,010 of record NZ_CP155579.1, on the reverse strand, counting down.
CTTGTCTATTTGATTTACAATACGTGTCGGAAGGAGGGAAATCTTATGGAGAATATTGAAACATACAGCAGGAACATTATAAACGAGGCCTATACGGCAAGAGCTTCAGATATACACATTGTGCCGCGTGAAAGGGATGCTTTCATTCATTTTCGCATTGGTCATGCTCTTGTGAAAAAAAGAGTCTTAAAAAAAGAGGAATGCGTAAGGCTTATTTCTCATTTTAAGTTTTTATCGGCGATGGATATAGGAGAAAGACGAAAGCCGCAAAACGGATCATTGTCTCTGCCGCTTCCATCCGAAACCGTTCATTTAAGGATGTCAACCTTACCGACAATGAATGATGAAAGTCTTGTCATCAGGCTGTTGCCTAAGCGGCAGATTCCCCCTCTGGATAAACTGTCCTTATTTCCGGGGGCAGGCGCCGCACTATTGTCCTTTCTGAAGCATTCCCACGGCCTGATTCTTTTTACCGGTCCGACCGGATCTGGAAAAACGACCACTCTCTACTCGCTTGTCAATTATGCAAAACGTCATTTCAACCGGCGGATTGTCACACTTGAAGATCCCGTAGAAACGAGGGATGAAGATGTTTTACAAGTTCAGGTGAATGAAAAAGCCGGAGTCACATATTCCGCCGGTTTGAAAGCGATTTTAAGACATGACCCCGATATGATCATTTTAGGGGAAATCAGGGATGCCGAGACGGCTGAAATTGCAGTCCGCGCGGCTATGACGGGGCACCTCGTTCTTTCAAGCCTGCATACAAGAGATGCTAAAGGCGCTATATACAGGCTGCTGGAGTTTGGGGTGAACATGACGGAAATTGAACAAACCGTTATTGCCATTGCCGCTCAGCGTCTGGTTGATTTAACGTGTCCGTTTTGCAAAGCGGAAAACTGCTCCGTGTACTGCCGGCTTTACAGGCAGACGCGCCGTGCGGGAATCTATGAACTGCTTTACGGGAAAAATCTCACCCAATGCTTTCAGGAAGCAAAAGGAGAGCACGCCAATTTTCAATATCAGACGCTCCGCAGGCTGATCCGAAAAGGAATCGCGCTCGGCTATGTCACGACTGACAACTACGATCGGTGGGTGTATCATGAAGCGGATTAAAAGAACCTGGCCGTTGAAAGATCAAGCGGCTTTTTTGAAAAGGCTCGGTGAAATGGCCGAAAAAGGGTACAGTCTGATCGAAGGGCTCAGACTGCTGAAACTCCAGCTTCATAAACGCCAGCTTGCAGAGCTGACGGACGGAATCCGCCGGCTGAGGGAGGGCGATGCGTTTTACGAAGTGCTTGAGGCATTGTCTTTTCATAAAGAAGCCGTCTCTATCTGCTATTTTGCGGAAAAACACGGAGAATTGCCCGGGGCAATGAAACAAAGCGGCGAATTGTTACAGAGAAAGCTCATGCAGACGAATCAAGTCAAAAAAATGCTCCGGTATCCGATGTTTTTAATCTGCTCCGTCTGTGTCATGTTTTATATCCTGCAAAGTTTAATTATTCCGCAGTTTTCTGGGATTTATCAATCAATGAATATGAATACTTCCGGTGCGACTGCTTTCATCTTTGCGTTTTTTCAGCATTTTCATGAAGCCTGCGCACTGGCGCTGTCCGCCGCTTTCTGCTTGTTTTTGTACGTTTGGTTCTTATGTAAAAAAAAATCCCCGCAAGACAAAATGCTTATTATTGTGAAAATCCCCTTAATAGGAAAAGCAGCCGTTCTTTTTAACAGCTACTTTTTCTCTTTACAGCTCAGCAGTCTTCTGAAATCCGGTCTTTCTATCTATGACAGTTTAACGGCTTTTAAGGAACAATCTTTTCTGCCTTTTTATCGTGAAGAAGCAAAGATGCTCATTACACGTTTGAAAGCAGGTGAGACAATAGAATCCGCTCTTTCCGGGCATCCGTGTTATGAAAAAGATCTAGCGGCTGCAGTCAGCCACGGACAGGCAAACGGCAGGCTTCATCGCGAGCTTTATACGTACAGTCAGTTTATGATGGAGCGCCTTGAACAAAACGCGGAGAAGTATACAGGCATTCTCCAGCCTGTCATTTACGGCGTCGTAGCCGGTATGATTCTGATTGTCTATATGTCAATGCTGATGCCGATGTACCAGATGATGAACCAAATGTAAGGGAGTGCTTCGTCTGAAAAATCAAGATGGATTTACTTTAATTGAAATGCTGATTGTGTTATTTATCGTTTCAATTCTGCTTTTAATAACGATTCCTAACGTTACAAAACATAATCAAAGCATACAGCATAAAGGCTGTGAAGGACTGCAGAATATGGTGAAAGCCCAAGTGACGGCGTACGAAATCGACCATGAAGGAAAAATGCCGGATATGAAAGACTTACAGTCAGAGGGATATATCAAAAAGAATACTGCCTGTCCGAATGGAAAACAGATCTTAATTAGCGGCGGGGAAGTTACAGTTGAACAATAACAGGCTGACAGAAAGCGGATTCACGCTTCTTGAAAGCCTGATTGTGTTAAGCCTGGCGTCCGTTCTGCTGACGGTCTTGTTCACGGCGCTTCCTCCGGTTTATACCCATCTGGCCGTTCGGCAAAAAACAGAACAGCTCCAAAAAGATATTCAGCTTGTTCAGGAAACGGCTGTCGCAGAGCATAAAAGAACAAAAATCATTTTTCTCCCCAAAGAGCATAAATACAAGTTCCAGTCAGCCGGAAAGGCAGTCGAGCGTTCATTTGATTCGCTTCATATGACACTTATGACCTTGCCGGAGAGCCTTGAATTTAATGAAAAAGGCCATCCCAATTCCGGCGGAAAGATTCAATTGAAGCACGCAGGGGTCACTTATGAAATAACAGTTTACCTAGGGAGCGGAAATGTCCATGCAGAACGGAAGTAAAGGATTCTCTACTATTGAAACACTATCAGCAATGGCCATTTGGCTGTTTCTTATGATTTCTATCGTTCCGGTCTGGACGGACCTGCTGACGGATAATCTGAAAACAGAGGAACGCCAAAAAGCGCGCCAGCTTCTCCAGGAACACATCAGCGCTTATATGATGTCCGGAAAAAAGCAGCCGTCTCCCGGTGTGACGTGGAAGGAGGAAGGTGATTATTACAAAGTCTGTGCGGCTGTCCGCGGCGAAAAAGAAATGTGTCTCAGCATTCTCAAAACAGACTGGCTTTACGCTTCTTAATGTTTTGTTTTCCTTGGCAGTCTGTCTCTTCTTATCAAGCACCCTGAGCCCGATTTTACATTTGTTTTTATCCGTCCAAAGCGATCACGGCGGAATAGACAGCCGGGAGTATCATATTGCCGTTCAGCAGATTATGAATGAATGTAAACAGGCCGAGACTGTAAAGCCGGCGGACGGCGGACAGGCATTAAGCTGCCGGAAAGCAGGAGGCGAAGAAGTGCGTTTTGAAATCTACCATACGATGATAAGGAAAAGAGTGAACGGAAAAGGCCACGTGCCGATCCTGCATCATGCGGCTTCTTTAACGGCTGGTGTGAAAAACGGCCTGCTTTTATTAGAGGTCTCAAGCGATACAGGTAAAAAGAATCAGTCGGCCATTCCGATTTACAGCTCTTTAAAAGGTGATTAAATGTACAAATCTGACGGGTTTATATATCCCGCGGTTCTGTTTGTTTCTGCCGCGGTTTTACTTGTCATCAGCTATACTTCATCTGATTTCATCACCCGAAAAACCTTTGCAAAAGAGGCCGGGGAGTACTGGATCGGTGAGAACCTGCTTCAAAACGGCGCGCTGCTGTCAAGCCGTCATGTGATACAGGGACAAAAGGGCCGAACCGGTACACATCGTTTTCCATACGGAACCGTTTCCTTTCAGATCACCGAAAGCGGTAAGCGGGAAACGGTTCAGGTTACAATTCAGGCGGAAACAGCGTCAGGGACGAGACGGGAGGTTCACCTTTTGTTCAATCAGAAGAAGAAACAGCTGATTCAATGGACAGAAGTATAAAAAAGAGGCGGCGGGACAACACTTCATAGTAAGACAGCAATATGAGGTGAGAGCCGTGAAAACAAACGATTATGTAAAATATATGACTGAGCAATTCGTTAAATATTTCGATACGCCGAAACAGGAACGGAAAGAGCGAAAAGAAGTGCGGAAAGAAAAGAAAGTGCCGGCTTCCCAGCACTGGTTCGGAATATTGCCGTATAGTTTTAAGCTGTGGATGCAGCGGAAAAAATAAAGTGTAGCACACGAAAGGTCCTCCTGATACAGGAGGGCCTTTATTGGTATTCCTCAATGACGGCAATTTTATTTACTTTTTGGCTGTAGGGATTAAAAGAAATCGTAACAAACACACCAAATTCTTTAGCGCCTTCCCGCAATGTCAGGTGGTATTGTTTTACCGCTTCATCTGTTCTTTTACGGTCCCACACCTTTTGAATAAATAACGTTTGCGAAAGCGGATATCTTTTTTTAGCTTCTTTTTCCGCGATTTTTTCCCATTTTGATTTATGGTGAACAGCATAATAAGGCGCCGCTTCCGCCTGATCCATTCCTGAAACCCCGAAAACAAGAAGAGAAAGGCAAATCAGACTTTGTTTGATCATCATTCTTCGTCCTTTCGCTGTATATTATTCCCAATTTTTTTTGAACACTTCATTATTTTCTCACGTTTTATTAGAAAAAATTCCAAAAAGGTGTGTAATTTGGAGCAAAACGATGTTTTTAAAAGATTATATTCTTAAAAACGAACAATTTGACCGTTTTTGACATTTTTCAAGATGATAAACCTTGATTATACTTTGTTTGTGCAGTTCTTTAAAAAGAACGATTGTTATATTTATTAACAGTTTTACAGGGGGTAAGGCATGTTCCGATTGTTGCGAATGGAGAAAAGCGGTAAGGGGAGATGGAGGATCATGCTGTTTTTGCGGCTTTCATTCATTTTCTGTCTGTCCGTGACGATATGTGCTCAGTTTACGGGTGACACGAGTTCCTCCTTTAATGATGTGAAAAGCTACAGTCTTCCGGTCCAAACGTGCGGAGATTTTCGATATACAGATGACAATTGCCGTTATGACGAACGCTGGGATCAAAGTGATTTACATATAACAAATCAAACTGATACGTCGGGCGCCGTGTGTGCGCCGCTTCAACTCTATGCTGAGCTGGAGAATAGGGGAAAAGAGCGGACTGTTTCTGACTGGAAATGGGAACTTCATAAAATCGCCTCTCAGCAACAGCCTCTGCAAAACGGAAATGTTGTGGATAAAGGGCTTATTACTGATAAAAAAAGCAAAACGATTTATAAAATTGAGTCAAAGCGGGCCTTGCAGCCAGGCATATACGCATTCAAGGTTTACAAGCCTGAAGGATATCCTGCGGATGATGAAAAGTATGAGTGGTCAAAACCGATGAAGCTTGTCAAATGCCAGGAAAAGGCGACGGCTTCCGATCAGATGAAAACAGAAAAACAACCGGCTGAGCCGGTAAAAGAAAGCGGGGAAGAACATGAAAAGAACGCTGAAACTGATCAGTAATATTTTGTATGCCGTCATTTTCAGTTTGATTATTGTGCTGACCTTAACGGTGATCTCGACCCGGGCTTCCGGCGGTGAGCCGGCAATCTTCGGCTATACGCTTAAATCCGTGCTGTCGGGTTCAATGGACCCGGAATTTAAGACGGGTTCGCTCATAGCGGTAAAGAAAATTTCTGACGTGAATGATTTAAAAAAAGGCGATGTCATCACTTTTACACAAAATGACGGATCAGCCGTAACACACAGAATTATCGGGATCACAAAAAAGGGCGGGCACCTGATGTTTGAGACAAAAGGAGACCATAATGCCGCTCCGGATGCCGCTCCTGTTCAAGCTGAAAACGTGGTGGCTCAGTATACGGGATATCAGCTTCCGTATGCGGGATATGTCATACATTTGGCAAGCCAGCCGATCGGAACGGCGATTCTGCTAATCGTTCCCGGCGTCATGCTGTTGATTTACTCAATAACTGTTATTGTCAGCGCTCTCCGCGATATCGAGCGGAAGACGAAAGCGCTGGAAGAACATGCTAAAAACGGGACGATGTCCACATGAATACGGTTGCAACCTGGCGACAGGATTTGATAACAAAAAAGAAAAAGTAGGGGGAATACAAACATGGGTATGAAAAAGAAATTAAGCTTGGGCGTTGCCTCAGCCGCACTCGGTTTAGCATTAGTGGGAGGAGGCACATGGGCCGCATTTAATGATGTGAAGTCGACGGACGCCACATTTGCGTCAGGAACGCTTGATTTATCGGCTAAAGAACAATCAGCCAATGTCAATTTGTCAAACTTAAAACCAGGTGATAAATTGACGAAAGATTTTGAATTTAGAAATAATGGCTCACTTGCCATTAAAGAAGTGCTGATGGCTTTGAATTTTACTGACTTCAAAGGAGCGAAAAAAGGAAACGAATCTGCGGAAGATTTCCTCAGCCAGTTTGAAATTACGGTTCTGACAGTCGGCAAAGAAGGCGGTAACGGCTATCCTAAAAATATCATTTTGAAGGCAGCCAGCCTGAAAGACTTATACTTAATGTCAACAAAACAGGATAAAGCAGCTGCCGAAGCGATCAGCAAACACATTGATCCGAAATTCTTGAGTGCAAGCGGAAAAGTCAATGTGGCAACCATTAACGGCAAGACGGCGCCTGAGTATGACGGAGTTCCGAAAACGCCTGTTGATTATGATCAGGTGCGGATGGAAATCCAATTTAAAAATGATACTGCAAAAGGTGCGGACGGACTGAGTGTCCAAAACAAATTCCAAGGCAATGCGATTTCTCTTCAATTCTCTTTTGAAGCGACGCAATGGAACGGCTTGACCATTACAAAAGATCATACGGATAAAGACGGTTACGTGAAGGAAAACGAAAAGGCTCACAGTGAGGATAAAAACTAATCCGAACGTCGGGCAGATAAAAGAGGAGTTGTGCACATATGGCGGCACTACTCCTCTTTTTGCGATTTTCTCCATTTTTGATAATCTAAAAATTCACGAAATTGTTTTTTTGATACCCCGGATGTCATCGCATCACGAACTAATTTCTCCCATTCACTATCTAATTGACCATCGTATTCGGTTTCATGTTTTTCATCAAGTAAAGTATGAACCGAGACGTCCAGAACAGCGGAGACTTTTTCTAGAAATTGAATGGAGGGGTTCGTCTGTAAATTTCGTTCTATTGAGCTTAAATAAGACTTCGCTACCCCAGCTTTTTCAGCTAGTTCTGATAGTGAGTAGCCTTTTTCTTTTCGGTATTGTTTAATACGCTGGCCAATCAATGTCATCACCTTCCTTGTGATATTATAGCACATTCAGAAAGGATTTACGGTATGACTTCTGGCGGCCTGGATATGTTGAGAAGACTTTTTATGCGAATGCAGGTATTTGCGTATTTCTTCCAGGCTGATATTTGCTTTTTGAGCTTCTAATATCAGCTCAACCCATTCCTTATCTAATTGCGAAAATTCCATTTTTGCATTTTTCATGCATTTTCTCCTCCTAAAATACTTGTTTATGTATTTCAGCCAATCCGCCCATGACCTTATCTTTACATGTCTGGAAGTGATTCATCGCATGCGAAACGCCAGAAATTTTTTCTGTATACTTTTATTATAATATAGAATTTCTAGAAAAAACGGGAAAGGTGTCGAATGGATAACGCTTATCCAGAAAAATTACTTTGCAGGAAAAATAAACCGCCATTTTCGATCTGAATGTGGATTTTCGGCTGATATAAGGCTTTCAGCGCTTGTTTTTCCAAGTGGTATTCCTCAGGTTTTTCCTCTGTCTGCTCGTAAAACTGATCGAGCAGCCTGAGATCCTTCTTCCATCTGGCGACCGCGCTGTCGGCCCAGTCTGACGGTTCTTTGGCGGCGGCGTTTTTTAAGTAATGCTCCATCCTTTTAATCCCGCTTTCCGGCTTAATCATCGGCGATATGGTAAAGCAATAGTCTGATATTTGTGATGTCATCGGCAGCGGTGCAAGCTTCTGTTGAAATCCTTCAACGATTGTTCCAGAAACAAGATGCAGGCCTAAAGACAAAAGTCTGTCTTTTTTCATGTCGGATTGGTATGAAATCACTACATTTAATCCAAGCCAGGGCTGAAGCGGCACTCTGGCTCCGGCTGATACAATTTTCTCATATATTCTTGTAAATCTCCCATTTTGTTTAACTGCTTGAAAGATTTGAAAGAGGCGCGGGGCTCCAAAGTAAATAAACTCGCCGTCCATATCCTCCGGAGCCGTTTCTTTATCAGTGATGAACGTGATCTTCATCGGGTTTGGTTCGCCGCCCGTTTTTTCACGCCAATGCCAATAAAACGGGCGGTTCATAATTTGTTTGTCCATCTCGACCGTCAACTGAACCGTCATAAAACCCGGCCCGTGTTCAGTAATCGGGCAGTGGTTCGCTTCAAAAAAGCGCAGTAAAAATTGGTGAACCTCCTGCTGTCTCATGTCGCGCTTCCTCCTTTTAGATTAAGAGCCTTTTTTTCTGGCGGGTTTTTCCGTACCGTACGATAAGAAAGAGGTAAGGTTGTCCATTTTGATCCGCATTTCTTCCTCTGTCAGCGAGTGGCATAAAATGTCATGTAAATGATCTTCAAAATTGCTCACTTTGATTTTTGTTAAAATGTCATCTAGTTCTCCGACGACATTTTCAAATAAATGAATTTTGTCATACAAGAGTTTTAAGATATGCTCTTCCACCGTATGTTTTGTCGCCATATTGTAGATGTGGACATCTCTTTCCTGACCGAGTCTGTGAATCCTTCCGATTCTTTGTTCAAGCCGCATCGGGTTCCACGGAAGGTCATAGTTGATAATATGGTTGCAAAATTGCAGGTTGATTCCTTCCCCTCCGGCTTCTGTAGCGATCAGGACCTGCACTTTGCCGCGGAAGAGATCCTTCATCCAGTCTTTTTTCCCGCGCTTAAATCCGCCTCTGAACGGAACGGAGCTTATGCCGTTCTGCTGGAGGAACCATTGCAGATAAATCTGTGTCGCCCGATACTCAGTAAAAATAATGACCTTGTCATTAATCTTTTTAATCAAGTCAACAACTTGAATCGCTTTTGAGTTTTGCGTGACTTGATTGATGCGGTCCATTAAATTGGCAATCGTCTGTTCATCGAAAGCGGGCGCTTGTTTGTCTTTTTGATCAAGCATTTTTTTTAGCGTCATATACACGGCTTCCCTGCTTGAACAGCACTCCCGTTGCAGCGTCATAATGGAAAATGCGCTTGCGGGCTTTTCCGTGCCGTTTTTCAGTGCGTTAATGTCATCGTAGAGCGCCTGTTCCGTCGGTGAAAAGGTGATAGGCACTGTTTCCACGTGGCGTTTCGTCCATGTAAGCCCTGTGTCGCTTCGCGTGTTGCGAATCATCACTTTATTGACGAGCTCTTTCAAATGCTCATGAGCGTCAATCCCGTCCTTTTGATTGAACGTTTCTTGAAATCCGCTTTCATTTCCTAAGTGGCCGGGTTTTAACAGTGACACTAAATTGAAAATTTCTTCGATCCGGTTTTGAATCGGGGTCGCCGTCAGAAGCAGGCAATATTTCTTCACAAGACTTCTCGCAAATTCATAATTTTTCGTTTTGCTGTTTTTGAGCTTATGCGCTTCGTCAATAATGACGAGATCATACGGAATCGAAAGCACAATGTCCTTGTGTGGCGAGCGTTTTGCCGTATCAATAGAAGAAACGACGATGTCGCACTGTTCCCACACATAGCTTTTCTTCTGTTCAACAGCGGGTATTAAAAACTTCTCCTGAAGCTCTTTCACCCACTGGGAAACGAGTGATGCAGGCACAAGAATCAGGATTTTTTTGGCCAGCCCGCGAATCATGTATTCTTTTAAAATCAGTCCCGCTTCGACTGTTTTTCCGAGCCCCACTTCATCAGCCAAAATCGCTTTGCCGTTCATTTTTTCAACGACTTTCTGCGCGACTTCAAGCTGATGGGGAAGCGGAGTGAAATCGGGCAGGTATAAAGGAGCCCTCAACCCTTCGAATTCAGGAATGGCAAGGGTCTGCTGGACTTCAGCCGACAGTTTGTACATCTCCCAATTTGACCAGGGACCGTCGGTTTTCAGCCGCTCAGAAAACTCTCCCGGCCAGTTTGCATCAAATATGATCTCTGCTGTCATATGTAACAAAACCGCCTTTCTTTTAAAAAACTGATTTATCATCATTTTTGTTGCCGGACGTATGTGAGGGTGGTAGGATATAAGTAATCATTTCACCTAAGATATTGCTTTAGTATGTCCATAACAATTGGTAAATATGAGCGAATGACAGCAAGGGGAGAGACTCGGACGAAAAATGTGCATCCGGGCGCCGAAGGAGCAAACTGCGGAGTGAATCTCTCAGGCAAAAGAACTCTTGCTCGACGCAACTCTGGAGAGTGTCTGCGGTTTGAAGCAGCAGACCACCAAAGGGGACGTCTTTATGATGTTTTCATAAAGTAAACTTTCAGGTGCCGGGACAGAGAAACCTTCATTTTTATGAGGTGTTTCTCTGTCCTTTTTTATATGTCTTTACAATGCGCCAATGACTGAAGGGGGAAGATGATGCTGAAACGAACACCGCTTTATGACGTGTATAAAGAATACGGCGGAAAAACGATTGATTTTGGAGGATGGGAGCTGCCGGTTCAATTTTCTTCTATTAAAGAGGAGCATGAAGCCGTCCGCACAAAGGCGGGTCTGTTTGATGTATCTCATATGGGAGAAGTCGAAGTCTCCGGTAAAGACGCCCTGTCTTTTCTGCAAAAAATGATGACAAATGACGTTGCCGATTTAAACCCGGGAAGCGCGCTCTATACCGCCATGTGTTATCCTGACGGCGGTACGGTCGATGATTTGCTGATCTATCAGAAAAGCGAGAGCTGCTATCTGCTCGTGATTAACGCGTCCAATATTGAAAAAGACATCGCTTGGCTGACAGAACACGCGGAAGGGGATGTCACGCTGACGAATCAGTCTGACGGGATTTCACTGCTAGCCGTTCAAGGGCCGAATGCTCAGGCGGTTCTTGTGAAGCTGACTGAACGTGATGTGTCTTCCTTAAAACCGTTTGCGTTTATTGATGGAGCTGACGTTGCCGGCCGCCAAGTTCTGCTTTCAAGAACAGGCTATACCGGTGAAGACGGGTTTGAACTCTATTGCAAAAATGAAGATGCGGTGCATCTGTTTAAGGAGATTCTTACAGCGGGAGAGAATGAAGGAATCGTTCCGTGCGGTCTCGGTGCGCGTGATACGCTGAGATTTGAAGCGAAGCTCGCTTTATACGGTCAGGAATTGACGAAAGACATTACGCCGATTGAAGCCGGAATCGGATTTGCCGTAAAACATAAGAAAGATTCCGATTTTTTTGGGAAGTCTGTATTGAGTGAACAGAAAGAAAAAGGAGCACCGCGTAAGCTGGTCGGGCTTGAGATGATTGAAAAGGGGATTCCGAGACACGGATACGCCGTGAAAAAAGACGGCGTTCCGATCGGTGAAGTCACGACAGGCACACAATCTCCGACTTTAAAGAAAAATATCGGCCTTGCCTTAATCAAAACGGAATTCAGTGAAATCGGAACGGAAGTCGAAGTGGAAATCCGCAAAAAAACGGTAAAAGCAAAGATTGTCCGCACACCGTTTTATAAACGCCCAAAACAGAGCTGAAAAAGGAGAGTCATATGAAGCATCGATATTTGCCCGCGACAGAACAGGATAAAAAAGAAATGCTGAAAGCCATCGGCGCAGATTCAATTGATGAACTGTTTGCCGATATTCCGGAAGATGTGAGGTTTCAAAAAGACTACCAAATTAAAAAAGCAAAATCAGAAACAGAGCTGACGAGAGAGCTGACAAAGCTTGCGGCGAAAAATAAGGACGCTGTTACATATGCATCTTTTCTGGGGGCAGGAGTGTACGATCACTATCAGCCGGTTATCGTCGATCATGTGATTTCCCGGTCAGAGTTCTACACGGCATATACGCCTTACCAGCCTGAAATTTCACAAGGAGAGCTGCAGGCAATTTTTGAATTTCAAACGATGATTTGCGAATTAACAGGTATGGATATTGCAAACTCCTCCATGTACGACGGGGGAACGGCGCTGGCAGAAGCGGCGATGCTTGCGTCAGGACATACGAAAAAGAAAAAAATCGTCATTTCCGCCGCCGTGCATCCGGAAGCACGGGATGTCCTGAAAACATACGCAAAAGGCCAATATATTGAAGTTGTAGAGGTGCCTGCAAAAAACGGCGTCACAGACCTTGACGCATTAGAACATGCCGTCTGTGATGAAACGGCCGCAGTGATCGTCCAGTATCCGAACTTCTTCGGACAAATTGAGCCGTTAAAGGACATTGAGCCGCTCGCACATAAAGGGAACAGCCAGCTGATTGTTTCTTCTAACCCGCTCGCTCTCGGTATTTTGACTCCGCCCGGAGCATACGGAGCTGATATCGTCATCGGGGACGCGCAGCCTTTCGGCATACCTGCGGCGTTCGGCGGCCCGCACTGCGGCTATTTTGCAGTAACGAAAAAACTGATGAGAAAGGTGCCGGGCCGGCTTGTCGGCCAAACGGAGGATGAAAACGGGCGGAGAGGTTTTGTTCTCACCCTTCAGGCACGCGAGCAGCATATCAGAAGAGACAAAGCCACCTCTAACATCTGCTCAAACCAGGCGCTGAATGCGTTAGCAGCTTCAGTCGCGATGACGGCGCTCGGAAAAAACGGCGTCAAAGACATGGCCCGCCAAAATATACTGAAAGCCGATTACGCGAGACGCCAAGCGGAAAAAGCCGGCTTGCACGTAGCATTCGACGGCCCGATGTTTAATGAATTTGCCGTCAGGCTGAACCTCCCCGTCAAAGAAGCAAACCGGCGGCTCCTGCAAGACGGCATCATCGGCGGATATGACTTAGGCCTTGCGTATCCGGAATTGAATCAGCATATGCTCATTGCCGTCACAGAGCTGAGAACAAAAGAAGAGATCGATTCGCTTATTGCGGGATTGGGGGATCAACATGAATAATCAAGATCAGGCGCTTATTTTTGAAATGTCCCGCGAAGGGCGTATCGGTTACAGCCTTCCGGAGCTTGATGTGCCGGAAACAGAGCTTGAAAGCCTTCTTCCCGGTGACTGCATCCGCGATGAAGACGCAAAGCTGCCGGAAGTATCAGAGCTTGATATTATGCGGCATTATACCGCTCTTTCCAGAAGAAACCACGGAGTTGATTCAGGTTTTTATCCGCTCGGCTCCTGTACGATGAAATACAATCCGAAATTAAATGAAAAAGTTGCCCGGTTCCCAGGCTTTTCCGCCATTCATCCGCTTCAGGACGAGGACACGGTCCAGGGAGCGCTTGAGCTTTTATACGATTTAAGCGGACATTTGGAGGAAATTACGGGCATGGACGAGGTGACGCTGCAGCCTGCCGCGGGGGCTCACGGCGAATGGACCGGCCTGATGATGATCCGCGCCTATCATGAAGCGCGCGGGGACTTCGGACGGACGAAGGTCATTGTCCCTGATTCAGCCCACGGCACGAATCCGGCATCCGCTACGGTCGCCGGTTTTGAAACAATTACCGTCAAGTCGAATGAACACGGACTGGTTGACATTGAGGATCTGAAAAGAGCGGTAAATGAAGAAACAGCGGCACTGATGCTGACGAATCCGAACACCCTCGGATTATTTGAGGAAAACATTACGGAAATGGCTGAAATCGTCCATCAGGCCGGCGGAAAACTTTACTATGACGGAGCGAATTTAAATGCCGTTTTAAGTAAAGCAAGACCGGGAGATATGGGATTTGATGTTGTTCACCTTAATCTGCATAAAACATTTACCGGGCCGCACGGCGGGGGAGGACCGGGTTCGGGGCCGGTCGGAGTAAAAAAAGAATTCATTCCATATCTGCCGAAACCCGTTCTCACGAAAAAAGAGGGCCGTTTGACTTTTGACGATGACCGCCCGCAATCGATCGGACGCGTAAAGCCTTATTATGGCAACTTCGGCATTAATGTCAGAGCCTACACGTATATCCGTTCCATGGGGCCTGACGGCTTAAAAGCTGTGACCGAAAACGCGGTTTTAAATGCAAATTATATGATGAGAAGACTCGCGCCTTATTATGATCTCCCGTATGACCGTCATTGCAAGCATGAATTTGTGTTATCGGGAAGAAGGCAGAAAAAGCTCGGCGTAAGAACGCTTGATATTGCCAAACGGCTTTTAGATTTCGGTTATCACCCGCCGACTGTGTATTTCCCGCTGAATGTTGAGGAAAGCATCATGATCGAACCGACGGAAACGGAATCCAAGGAAACGCTTGATGCGTTTATAGATGCGATGATTCAAATTGCGCGGGAGGCGGAGGAATCGCCTGAAATCGTTCAGGAGGCGCCGCATACTACGGTTGTTAAAAGAATGGATGAAACCAAGGCCGCAAGAAAGCCGGTTTTAAAATACGAACATACATCTGACGGCAGCCGCTGACGGGGTGTAAAAAAAAGAGCTTCCGTATAAACGGAAAGCTCTTTTTCATTATTGGTTCTTTGCTTTAATTTTTCCGCCCCATTTTTTAAAGCCGCCTTTCAGGTTGTAAATATCCTTGCAGCCGTGTTTGCGGAGCGTCTGTGCTGCGCGTCCGCTGCGGACATTGTTTTGGCAGTACAGATAAACGGGTTTATCAGGACGGATTTCGCTTTTGCGCTGTTTCAGCTGTGACAGCGGAATGTTGCGCGCGCCGAGAATATGGCCGCCTTCAAATTCATTCGGTTCACGGACGTCAATCAGCTGCGCTTTTCTGTAGCCAGCGCGGAATTCCTCTTCCGTAAGTGTTTTCATTAAACGCTGTTGGTAAAAATACGACACGATCATATAAACGATAAACGCCGCAACAATAATTAAAGCAATCATATTAGACAATGCGATTCTACTCCTTTAGCTTATAAAATCAAAACCCTGCTTCTGAAAACAAGGCTTACCGGACGTTTTGGGACAAATACTATTATAGTAAAGCATGGAGCGATTGTCATCCTTAATGAAACGAAATATTTTTCATTTTCACGGCAGTTTGATAAACTGATTTTATTAAAACGATAAAGAAGGGTTCAGTTTATGGAAAAAGAAACATGGCGGTTTATTGACTCAGGGAACGAAAGCCCGGCATTTAACATGGCGCTGGATGAAGCGCTTTTATATTGGCACAGCCAAAAGAAAATTCCCCCGGTGATCCGTTTTTACGGGTGGAATCCGGCAACATTGTCTGTCGGATATTTTCAAAATATTAAGAAGGAAATTAACTTTGACGAAGTACATAAACACGGCCTCGGGTTTGTCAGAAGACCGACAGGCGGACGGGGTGTTCTGCATGATAAAGAATTGACATACAGCGTCATCGTTTCAGAGGATCACCCGGAAATGCCGGCCACGGTGACAGAGGCGTACCGGGTCATTTCAGAAGGCATCCTGCAGGGATTCAGAAATCTTGGGCTTGATGCCTACTTTGCGATTCCGCGCACGGAGAAAGAAAAAGAAAGCCTGAAAAATCCGCGCTCGTCCGTTTGCTTTGATGCGCCTTCGTGGTATGAGCTGGTCGTCGAAGGACGGAAAGTTGCGGGAAGCGCCCAGACACGCCAAAAAGGCGTTATTCTTCAGCACGGCTCCATCCTGCTTGACATTGATGAGGACAAGCTGTTTGATCTGTTTTTATATCCGAGCGACAGAGTCCGTGAGCGCATGCAGCGGAATTTCAAAAACAAAGCGGTAGCCATCAACGCCTTAGCCCAAAAACCGGTTACGATGGATGAGGCCAGAACCGCTTTTAAAGCCGGTTTTGAGGAAGGCCTGAACATTCATCTTGAACCTTACACGCTCACTCCTGAAGAGCTTGCGTTTGTCAATGATCTGGCCGAGACGAAATACGCGTCTGACGAATGGAATTATAAGCGCTGATTAAGGCTTGACAGACCGGAAGCATCCTTGTTTTTTCATAACCGTTAGTGTAAACTTGTAATGGTTTATTAAGTTAAGGTGCTTTTTGGGAGGGGTACGATGACAACACCAAGTATGGAAGATTATATTGAACAGATTTATATGCTGATAGAAGAAAAAGGATATGCGCGGGTTTCTGATATCGCGGAAGCTTTGGCAGTCCATCCCTCCTCTGTAACGAAAATGGTTCAAAAACTAGATAAAGACGAGTATTTGATTTATGAAAAATATCGCGGGCTCGTATTGACGTCAAAAGGTAAAAAGATCGGCAAACGGCTCGTATACAGACACGAATTGCTTGAGCAGTTTTTACGAATCATTGGTGTTGATGAAGAGAAGATTTACAATGATGTAGAAGGAATCGAACATCATCTGAGCTGGAACAGCATTGACCGCATCGGCGATCTCGTCCAGTATTTTGAAGATGACGACAGCCGGAAAAAAGAATTGAAATCCGTACAGAAAAAAACCGAAAATCCCGGTGAATAAAAGGGCGGCCCAAATAGGGCGCCCTTTTTTTAATGTCTTCATTCTTTGGTCTATTTCCCCAAGCCGTTTCTTAAAATAATAATACACCTTGGATGGAAGGGAGAGGGCGCGCTATGCAGATTGACGGCGTATTTTCGGGCGGGGGAATAAAAGGGGTGACGCTTGCCGGCGCTTATGAAGCGCTGGAAGAAAAGGGCTTTCGCTTTGAAAGGCTCGCCGGAACAAGCGCCGGCGCGATTATTGCCGCATTGATCGCTGCGGGCTACACGAGCAGAGAGGTTCATGCGATCATCGATGATGTGGACGGAAGGCAATTGCTTGATCAGAGATACTCATTCCTCCCGCTGAAAATCCTGCAGTGGGTGTCGATATATTGGCGCCTCGGATTGTACAGAGGCGATGTGCTGGAAAAGTGGATTGCGGATAAATTAAAAGCGAAGGGCATCATCGCGTTCGGCGATATGAAAAAAGGATCGCTCCGTCTGATCGCTTCAGATCTGACGAACGGAACGATGATCGTGCTTCCCGACGACCTTCCCCGCTACGGATTAAATCCGGAGGTGTTCCCGGTTGCCAGAGCTGTCAGAATGAGCTGCAGCATCCCTTATTTTTTTGAACCGATTAAACTGAAGACCGAAAAAGGCATTTCAACAGTTGTTGACGGCGGCGTGTTAAGCAATTTTCCGATTTGGCTGTTTTCAAAAGAGCGCAAGCGGCCGGTCATCGGAATTTCGCTTTCCCCTAATGAAAAAGAGCGTCCGAAGAAATCAATCCGGAACGCTTTTGAGCTGTTCGGCGCTTTGTTTGAAACGATGAAAGACGCTCATGATGCCAGACATATCGCGACAAAGTACGAACAGAATATTATTTTTATTCCCGTGGAACATGTGATGGCGACGGAGTTTCACCTCACACCGCAAAAAAAACTAGCTCTCATTGAGCTAGGAAAAAGCAAAACAGAGCAATTTTTGAAGCAATGGAGCTATTAAAAAAGCGCTCTGTTTTTCTTTTTATTCTTTTTACCTTCTATGACGGTAAGCTGGGTCTGGCTTTTTTTCTTCAGAATCATCGGCTTCGGTCTGCTGCTGCTCGGCACGCTCCGCAAATGGCTGACCCGCCCCCTGTGGCCGGCGCGGTGCTTCGCTTTGTGCTCCTTCATTCGGAGCCGCGATTGTTTGGCCGCTTTTCTGAAAGCGGTTCCGTCACGTCCGGTGCGGCGGTTCAGGACCGATCTCACGATAAAATAAATAATGATGCCTGCGATAATGACGGTGATCGCTCTTGAGATCATCTGCCCGGGGTTTGTGACCGCCGCATAAATGAAACCGAATGCGCCAAGCGCTATTAATACAGCAAAAAAAGGTTGTACACGATGATTCATAACTGCCCACCTCCGAAAATAATAACAGGTAACGGTTCAGATTGCGTTGTGAGACGGCTTTTCGCTCTGTTCTGAAATGTCTTCCAGTCTGAGAAGCTCGTTAAAGCTTTCTATGGCAACCTCGACCTGGTCATCTTCCGGTTCCTTTGTCGTTAAAAGCTGCAGCCACAGGCCGGGATAACCGAGCACCTTCAAAACGGGGATATTCCGAACCCTGTTCGTCAGCTGGAGCACTTCAAAGGAGATGCCGAGGACGGCCGGTATAAGCGCAATCCTGTCTAAAATCCGCACCCAAAGCGGATCTGTCGGAACGAGTAAATAGACAAACATGCCGACAATGATCGTAAATAAGATAAAGCTTGAACCGCATCGGTAATGAAGCCGCGACTGTTTCTGAACATTTTCTATCGTAATTGGTAAATTCTGTTCATAACAGTTTATGACCTTATGTTCGGCTCCATGATATTGAAACACTCTTTTAATTAACGGCGTCATTGATAAAAAATAAATGTAGCTGAGAAGCAGGATTAGCTTAAACAGGCTTTCGATGCCGATCTGCGCGGCGTCTGAGGAAAAAACGGGCCTTACAAGCTCAGCTAAAAAGACCGGGACGAGCGTAAAAACGAATTTGCTGAACAAAAACGATAGAACGCCGATCACCGCCAGGCTGAAAAACATCGATAATCCCGAACCCTTCTTATCTTCCTGTTCCAGCTTGGCGTCATCTTGGGGGTCAAGCCCGTAACGCTCGCTGGAGAAGTTTAAATGCTTTGTGCCGTTGGCGCTTGCCTCGATAATTGCGACGATTCCCCGTAAAAAAGGAATCTTTTTTAAAACCGAAAGCTTGGGGTTCGGCACTCTCGGAAGCTTGAAAAAATCAATGCTTCCGTCATTCCTGCGGATGGCGGTAACATAATTTTTTCTGCCGCCGAACATAACCCCTTCAACGACAGCCTGACCGCCGTATGCGGGCGGCGTTTTGTGTTTGGACATTGTTTATCAACCTGCCTGTTTTCTTAGGATTTACTAACCATTTCCTTTCACTCTATTGTACAGGAAACAGCGGTAAACCTCTAGTTTGACAGCCGGAAAATCAATGCTTTTTCTACAAGCAGTATACCCGGTTTCCTAGAATTTACTCATTAAATGAAAATATGGCGGAACTTTTTATGACTTTTCAATTTTGGGGCATTCTATGACTGGAGGTGCCATGATGACCAGCGAAAAACATTCAGAACAGGAAGGAAAAAAGAAGCAGGATGATGATCAGCAGCCTGTTTCATTTACCGGCAGAATTTGCGGTATCGGATTTGCCGGCGGTGTATTTTGGAGTTTGATCGGCTATCTCGGATATATCTTTCATTTTTCAGAGATCAGTCCTAACATGATTCTTCAGCCGTTTATGATCGGAGAATGGAAAAAACAATGGCTCGGCACGATGGTCAGCATCGTTGTCATCGGATTCATTTCGATTGCCGGGGCATTTATATATTTCGTCTGTCTGAAGCGTTTTAAAACGATGTGGCCGGGGATGGTATACGGTGTCATTTTATGGTGTGCGGTTTTTTTCTTATTCAATCCGATTTTCGAAGACGTGAAATCTGTCACTGAATTGAAATCAGATACAATCGTGACGACGATTTGCCTTTACATTCTGTATGGTTTGTTTGTCGGCTACTCAATTTCTTTCAACTACAATGAACTTACATCTGACAAGCTTGCCAGGGCGCTCGGCAACAAGTGAATAAGTGTATAATCCCTGTCCGGTATGGTAAAATGTTCACGAGAAGTGAACATTTTTTATGCTGAAAACCGGATGGGGATGCTCCCGCGGTGTCAGGCGGCAGTCAAGAATCGGCGAGGAGGAGAAAGGGAATGAAACTTGAGAAATTGCGAAATCTGTTCGGTCAGCTGGATATAGACGGAATGTTGGTGACAAGCTCCGCCAATCTGCAGTACATGACGGGATTTACGGGTTCGTCAGGCCTTGCGGTCATATCGAAAGAACGCGCGGCATTTATCACGGATTTCCGTTACACCGAGCAGGCGAAGGCGCAAGTAAAGGGCTTTGATATAATCGAGCACGGCGGAAGCTTAATCCAAACGGCTGCGGATACGATTCTTGAGTACGGCATTAAAAAACTCGGCTTTGAGCAAAACAGCATGACGTACGGAACATATGCATCCTGCCAAGCGGTGCTGCAGGAAGCGGAGATGGTTCCCGTCGCGGATTCCGTTGAAAAGTTGCGCTTGATTAAGTCAAGTGAAGAGATTAAGATATTAGAGGAAGCTGCGAAGATTGCGGATGATGCGTTTGAACATATTCTGACGTTTATCAAACCGGGCATCTCAGAGATTTCAGTTGCAAATGAGCTTGAATTTTATATGAGACGTCAGGGAGCAGACGGTTCTTCCTTTGATATGATCGTCGCCTCGGGAGTGAGATCCAGCCTTCCGCACGGAGTGGCAAGCGGCAAATTGATTGAAAAGGGAGACTTGGTCACGCTCGATTTCGGCGCGTATTATAAAGGCTATTGTTCTGATATCACACGCACCATCGCGGTCGGAGAGCCAAGTGATAAACTGAAAGAAATTTATCAGGTCGTATACGATGCCCAGGCGCTTGGCGTTTTGCATATTAAACCCGGCATGACGGGAAAAGAAGCGGATGCCCTGACGAGGGATCACATCACCGCAAAAGGCTACGGACAGTATTTCGGCCATTCAACAGGACACGGATTCGGAATGGAGGTCCATGAATCACCGGGGCTGTCTTTCAGGTCATCGGCCGTTCTTGAGCCGGGCATGGCTGTAACGGTTGAGCCGGGCATATACATACCGGAAGTTGGGGGCGCAAGAATCGAAGATGATATCATCATCACAGAGGACGGCAACCGGACAATTACGCATTCCCCTAAAGAATTAATTATTTTGTGATTGGAATATAGGAGGACATCAAACATGATTTCAGTTAACGATTTTCGTACAGGATTAACGATTGAAGTAGACGGCGGCATTTGGCGCGTCGTTGACTTCCAGCACGTAAAGCCGGGAAAAGGCGCGGCATTTGTCCGTTCTAAACTTCGCAATCTGCGCACGGGCGCTATTCAGGAGAAAACATTCCGTGCAGGTGAAAAAGTGGCGAAAGCGCAAATCGAAACAAAAACGATGCAGTATCTTTATGCCAACGGAGATCAGCACGTGTTCATGGATACAAGCTCATATGAACAGCTTGAATTGAACGAAAACCAAATCGAAGAAGAATTAAAATATCTTTTGGAAAATATGTCTGTGCATATCATGATGTATCAATCTGAAACGCTCGGTATTGAACTGCCGAACACAGTTGAACTGAAAGTTGTTGAAACAGAACCGGGAATTAAAGGCGACACGGCGTCAGGCGGCACAAAACCTGCCAAAACGGAAACAGGTCTTGTCGTAAACGTACCGTTCTTCGTGAACGAAGGCGATACGCTTGTTGTAAATACATCAGACGGCTCTTACGTGTCAAGAGCGTAGTCAAAGACATACGAAGTCTGCTCCTTTTTAAGGGGCAGGCTTTTTTTGCGTTCTGAAACAGAATCTTTCTTCTATATGAAAATAGTGAGACTACTTCCGTCAGCTAGAGCATATAGTGTAACAAAATGCTTGAAGTTGGGGGATTATTGCAATGAAATTTTTGTTTGGTTCAATCAATTCTACTGTTTTAACGATGGCCGGTTTACGAGTTTTGTCCTCTCTCATTGAATTATCGGCCGCCATTATCATGCTTGTTACAAATGACATCAGAAAAGCGGTTGTGGTGAATAGTATTTTGGCAATCGTCGGCCCGCTGATCTTTATCATCACGATGACGATCGGCATTTATCAGATTGCCGGACAGCTTTCATATGCAAAATTGATTTTGATTTTCGCGGGGGTTGTGCTGATTCTAGCCGGTGTTCACAAATAGGGGTCCGGGTGTCATAAAGTCTGTCCCGGATCATACATTTTAAAGAAGCCAATCGGTAAAAAAGGAGGAGACTCTATTGAATGAAATTACAGAGGTTCTCCCTGAATTATTGAGAGATGCCATCTCCGCCATGTCTGAAGAAACGCGCCGGGATACAGAGGAAATCAGAATCCGCGTCGGCAGGCCGGTTGAACTGATCCGAAAAGGACAACCTTTGTTTTTGTCATATATCTGTACAGCCGGCGACGCACAGCTGATCCTCAGCCGGCTCAGCAATTACAGTATGTACACGCTGGAAGAAGAGCTGAAAAAAGGATATATCACAATCAGAGGAGGCCACCGTGTGGGGCTCGCCGGAAGAGTCATCGTTGAAAACGGAGCCGTCAAAGGACTCCGGGATATTACTTCCTTTAATATTCGAATCGCCCGGGAGAAGCTTGGCATTGCAGAACCGCTCATCCCTTTCTTATGGAAAGAAAACTGGCTGAATACGCTGATCATCGGCCCTCCGCAAACGGGGAAAACGACTTTGCTTCGTGATTTGGCCCGGCTTTCAAGCACCGGATCGAAACGCATTCCGGCGAAAAAGACCGCTATCGTAGATGAACGCTCAGAAATTGCCGGCTGCCTGCGGGGCATTCCCCAGCACAGTTTCGGCCGCAGAGTGGATGTCCTTGACGCCTGTCCGAAGGCGGAAGGGCTGATGATGATGATCCGCTCTATGAGTCCCGATGTCATGATCGCGGATGAGATCGGGAGAATGGAAGACTCAAAAGCGCTGATGGAGGCGCTCCATGCCGGCGTAACCGTTATCGTATCCGCGCACGGATGGAATATGAAAGACTTGGTCAAAAGGCCGTCGCTTAAAATGCTTTGGGAGGAAAAAGTGTTTGACCGGTATGTTGAGCTGTCAAGACGCCGCGGTCCGGGAACGATCAGCAGGATGTATGGAAAGGACGGGGAACCGGTTCCGCATGCTGAAAGCGTGATGACATGCTGAAGCTTTTGGGTGCCGTGTTCATTCTGACGGCGACGACATGGACGGGATTTGAGATCGCCAAAATCTATATTGAAAGGCCGAGACAGATCCGTCAGCTGCGCGCGGCGCTGCAATCGCTTGAAGCGGAAATTATGTTCGGGCATACGCCGCTGCACATAGCTTCGGGACAAATCGCCGCACAGCTTTCCAAGCCTGTATCGTCATTGTTCCAAGCTTTCAGCAGGAGGCTTGAGCAGGGAAGCGATTCCGCCAAAACAGCCTGGGAACAGAGCTTGAAACATAACTGGCCCTCCATGGCGATGAAAAAAAGCGAATACGATGTGCTGAAGCAATTCGGAGAGACGCTCGGGCTCCATGACCGCGTTTCTCAGCAGAAACATATCAAGCTTGCGCTTACACATTTGGAAGCGGCGGAAGCGGATGCCGGACGGGCGCAGGCGAAAAATGAAAAAATGGTGAAAAGTTTAGGGTTTTTAGCCGGACTGTTACTCATTCTTCTATTGATGTAAACATGAGGGGAGCAAACATAAAATGGGAGTCGACGTAAATGTCATTTTTCAAATCGCCGGAGTCGGTATCGTGGTTGCGTTTCTGCACACCATACTTGACCAAATGGGAAAAAAAGAATACGCCCAATGGGTGACGCTGCTTGGCTTTATCTATATCTTATTTATGGTGGCGACGATTGTCGATGACCTGTTCAAAAAGATCAAAGCTGTGTTTCTATTCCAAGGATAGGGGGGCTTACAGATTGAGATTGTTCAAATTGTAGGTTTAGGCCTGATCGCCACGTTTCTCTCCCTGATCGTAAAAGAACAGAAACCGACTTTCGCGTTTATGATTGTCGTCTTCAGCGGCTGCGTGATCTTTCTTTATCTCGTCGACCAGATTTACGACATTATCAGAATGATAGAAAAAATAGCCGTCAATGCAAATGTCAATATGGTCTATGTGGAAACCATTTTAAAAATTATCGGCATCGCCTACATCGCTGAATTCGGAGCACAGCTGACAAAAGATGCGGGCCAGGGAGCGATTGCTTCGAAAATAGAGCTGGCCGGGAAGATTTTGATTCTCGTGATGGCCGTGCCGATACTGACCGTTATTATTGAAACGATTCTCGGACTTATTCCTTCTTAATCATAAAGGGAAAGGGGGCGCAAAAAATGAAGCGCTTTCGGTGGGCGGGGGCTTTTTTGTTCATCCTCCTCTTAATTTTTCAGACTGAATGTGTACAAGCTGCCGGAACAGACGGTGCGGCGCAGGAAACCGCAGTTCACCAAGAAACGGCTGATGAAGTGGCGAAAAAGCAGGCCGAAGCGCTGAAAACAGAAGGCATCGGAAAATTCTGGGACGACATTATGACAGAATACGGCGGCCTTCTGCCGGAAAGCCAAAAGGGAAGCATCATCGACTTTATTAACGGAGAAAAAACGTTCTCGCCTGAGGCGTGGCTGAAGGCCTTATTTTCCTATCTGTTTCATGAAGTGCTCGCAAACGGAAAACTTCTAGGAACTTTGATCCTTCTCACCATTTTTTGCGTCATTCTTCAGCTGCTGCAAAATGCGTTCCAGCAGAGCACCGTCAGCAAAGTGGCTTATGCGATTGTTTATATGGTACTGATTATTCTCGCTTTAAACAGCTTTCATGTTGCCGTCAATTATGCCAGTGAAGCGATTCAGACGATGACAAGCTTCATTCTCGCGCTGATCCCGCTTTTGCTCGCGCTTTTGGCATCTTCCGGGGGGGCCGTTTCTGCTGCCTTTTTTCACCCCGTTATTTTATTTCTGATGAATACGAGCGGCCTGCTCATTCAAAACATCGTCATGCCGCTTATCTTCCTGTCAGCGATTTTAAGCATCGTCAGCACGATGACAGATCAATATAAAGTCACACAGCTTGCCAATCTCCTCAGAAATATCGCGATCGGCGCGCTTGCCGTATTCCTCACCGTGTTTCTCGGCGTCATCTCCGTTCAGGGGGCTTCGGCTGCCGTGACAGACGGGATCACCCTCAGGACTGCAAAATTTATAACGGGCAATTTTATTCCCGTGCTCGGCCGAATGTTTACGGATGCGACCGATACGGTCATCAGCGCCTCACTCTTATTAAAAAACACTGTGGGAATCCTCGGTGTCGGAATTTTGATCTGCATCTCCGCATTTCCGGCGATCAAAGTGCTTTCTCTCGCTTTTATTTATAAGCTCGCGGCCGCCATTCTGCAGCCGCTCGGAGGCGGGCCCGTCATTACGTGTCTCGGCGTCATCAGCAGAAGCGTGCTCTATATTTTTGCGGCGCTCGCCATTGTCTCTCTCATGTTTTTCCTCAGCATCACAGTCATTATTACAGCAGGCAATCTCACCATGATGATGAAATAAAGGAGGCCCATTGGATATGAGCTTTTTAACAGAATGGCTGACAAGCATTATTTTGTTTATCTTATTTGCCATCGTCATCGACATGCTGCTGCCCAGCTCCAGTATGCAAAAATACGCAAAGATGGTTGTCAGCCTGCTGTTAATCATTGTCATGCTCAACCCGATATTCAAACTTTTCAAAACAGACCCGGAGATCATCTTCGATTATTTGACAAAACAAGAGCAATCTCACTCCGCTGACATAAAAAATCAAATCAAATCAGAAAAAAAAGAAATACAAGCATCAAACCGCGCATATGTTTTAGAAGAAATGGCTGTCCAACTAAAAAAGAAAGCGGAGGAGATGTTCAGTCATGACGAATACAAAATAGACGACATCCGCCTTACAGCGGAAGAACAGGTTCGTTCAGAAGAAGATGTAAAAACGATCAGCGTGTATATGGCCCCATCTTCTGAAAAAACCGTGCAAACCGTCGCACCGATCGACATCCGCACAGACCGCAAATACGAACCCGAAGGCGCAGCCGACAAAAAGGAGGCCGCAGTCATCAAAGAAAAACTTGCGGATATATGGGAAATCGGCAGTGAGAAAATTACGGTTTATATGGAAGGCGGGGAGAAAAACGGCCATGAATAAAAACGGACTATGGACCATACTCAAAAAACAGCTGATGATCGGACAGGCGAAAGACGGAGAAAAACCAAAACTGACAAAATATCATTACTTTCTGTTCGTGTTTGTGCTCGGCGTATCTTTTATGCTGGTCAGCCAGATGTTCTCTTCACCGGAAAAAACCGGGAGGGGCGAAACGGCGCAGACCGTCATGTCCGGCCGTACGGACGATAAGAGCGGGCAAAAAAGCGCACCCGTTTTTAAAGCATCAAAAGACAGCAGCGCCAAAAACACGATTGATGATTACGAGAGAGACTATGAAAACCAGCTGAAAGAGATCCTTGAAACGATTATCGGCGTGGAGGATGTATCAATAGTCGTAAACGTAGACGCCACATCTTTAAAAGTGTTTGAGAAAAATAAAACGAAAAAAGACACCACCACTGAAGAAACCGATAAAGAAGGCGGCAAAAGAAGCGTAACCGATCAAACCTCTGAAGAACAAATTGTCATGATTCGAAACGGGGATCAGGAAACCCCGGTCGTCGTCCAGACGAAAAAGCCCGATATCCGCGGTGTACTCGTTGTCGCTCAAGGAGTGGACAACGTTCAAATAAAAAAAACCATCATTGATGCCGTCACAAGGGTGCTTGATGTCCCGAGCTACCGTGTAGCGGTTGCCCCTAAAAAAATCAAGGAGGATTCATAAATCATGCTGAAAAAACAAACGGTTTGGCTTTTAACAATGCTCAGTCTCGTCGTGGTATTAAGTGTTTATTATATTATGTCGCCGGAAAGCAAAAATGCCGTGCAGATGAAAACCGAAAAAAGCAGCGGGGAAATCGCCACAGAAAAAACGCCGGCTCCTAAAACGGAAGAAAAGAGCGAAAGCGGCACAGAAAAAGAAGACGGAACAAAAGGAACGAAAGATTCTAAAGGCACAAAAGAGGATAAAGAAACGTCAGCCGAAGCATCGGAAAAAGACGGATCGGTCGCCACAGAAACAGCTGATGAAAATTTATTTACCGCATACCGCATGGAACTTGAAGACGCGAGAAGCAAAGAAAGAGAACAGTTAAACAGCATCGTTTCAAGCGATGATGCGACAGCAAAAGAAAAAAGCGAAGCCTACGATAAAATGACGGCGCTCGGCAAAGCGGAAGGGACAGAAAAACAGCTGGAAACGCTCATTAAAACGCAAGGCTACAAAGATGCGCTCGTGGATGCTGAAGGTGACAAAATCAACATTACGGTCATGTCTGACAAACATTCAAACGCAAAAGCTTCCGCCATCATTGACCTGGTGGAAAAAGAAATCAAGAATATGAAAGACGTCGCCGTTACGTTTGAACCGACAAAATAAGAGCCTGAACCGCCCGCACCCGCTGCGGGCTTTTTTGCTGTCATTTTAGATCAGTGTTGAATTTACACAACCGCTCCTGTAAGATAAACATAGTATGTACTTTTAGTAGCAACCCATAAATTTCTATTTTTTATACATAGGAGTGGAACTGATGTTAAAAATCAACGAAATTCATGAACTGATAAAAAGAATCGATGAATCTTCCATTGACGAATTTGTTTACGAGATGGAAGGCGTAAGTCTGAAGCTGAAAAAAAATGAAGCGCCGGCAGTGAATATAACGGGACAAGCTCCAGCTGTTCCCGCCGCTTACGCACCTGCTCCGCAGGCTGCAAAACCGGAAGCGCGCGAAGCCGATCCTGTTCAGGAAGCGCCGAAACAAGATGAAAACCTGCACAAAATTACGTCTCCGATGGTCGGAACGTTTTATGCTTCTTCATCACCGGAAGCCGGCCCTTACGTAAACCAAGGTTCAAAAGTGAACGAAAATACAGTGGTTTGTATCGTAGAAGCAATGAAACTCTTTAACGAGATTGAAGCGGAAGTAAAAGGAGAAATCGTTGAAGTGCTAGTTGAAAACGGCCAGCTGGTCGAATACGGACAACCTCTATTTCTTGTAAAAGCTGAGTAAGGAGACCTGCTATTATGATTAAAAAGCTATTGATCGCCAACCGAGGAGAAATTGCCGTCAGAATCATCCGGGCCTGCAAAGAGCTTGGCATTGAAACTGTAGCCGTTTATTCTGAGGCAGATAAAGAGGCCCTGCATGTCCAAATGGCCGATGAGGCTTTTTGTATCGGGCCGAAAACATCAAAAGAGAGCTATTTAAATGTAACGAACATCGTCAGCGTCGCAAAGCTGACCGGTACGGATGCGATTCATCCGGGATACGGATTCTTAGCTGAAAACGCCGATTTTGCCGAACTGTGCGAGGAATTAAACGTGACGTTTGTCGGCCCTTCGGCTGACGCCATTTCGAAGATGGGGACAAAAGATATCGCACGTGACACGATGCAGCAGGCGGGCGTGCCGATTGTGCCCGGTTCAAAAGGAATCATAAAAAATACCGAAGAAGCGGTTTCGCTTGCGGGTGAAATTGGGTATCCTGTGATTATAAAAGCCACTGCGGGCGGAGGCGGAAAAGGCATCCGGGTCGCACGCACAGAAGAAGAGATGATTAAAGGCATCGAAATCACCCAGCAGGAGGCCGCTACGGCATTCGGAAATCCGGGTGTGTACATCGAGAAGTACATAGAAGATTTCCGCCATGTTGAAATTCAGGTGCTTGCCGATAATTACGGAAACACGATCCATCTTGGAGAGCGTGACTGTTCTATCCAAAGACGTCTGCAAAAACTTCTTGAAGAGTCGCCGTCACCTGCGCTTGACTCTGAAATCAGGGAGCAGATGGGTGAAGCAGCGGTAAAAGCAGCGAAGGCCGTCGGTTACACGGGAGCCGGTACAGTAGAGTTCATTTATGACTACAGAGAACAGCGCTATTACTTCATGGAGATGAATACGCGTATTCAAGTAGAGCACCCTGTCACAGAAATGGTGACGGGAACGGATCTGATCAAAGAACAGATCAGAGTGGCATCCGGACAGGAGCTCTCGCTCAGACAGGAAGACGTTGAATTTAACGGCTGGGCGATTGAATGCCGCATTAACGCTGAAAATCCTGCGAAAAACTTCATGCCTTCACCTGGTAAGATTAACATGTACCTGCCGCCGGGCGGACTCGGCGTGCGCGTGGATTCAGCCGCATATCCGGGCTATTCGATCCCGCCGTACTATGACAGCATGATTGCCAAAGTCATCACATACGGAACAACGCGTGATGAGGCGGTCGCACGGATGAAACGCGCGCTGAGCGAATTTGTGATTGAAGGTATTGAAACAACGATTCCGTTCCATCTGAAACTGCTTGAACATGAAACATTTGTCAGCGGAGAGTTTAATACAAAGTTTTTAGAAACATATGATGTAATGGGCTCATAATTTTTGCGGGAGGTGAATTGAATGGAAGACAACAGTGTGCTTAAAATGGATCATGATGAGGGTCATTTAGGCAAAGTTGAAATTGCTCCTGAAGTCATTGAAGTCATTGCCGGCATCGCCGCTTCCGAGGTTGAAGGAATAGCTGAAATGCGCGGCAATTTCGCCACGGGCGTCGTAGAACGCTTCGGCAAAATCAATCACGGCAAAGGCGTAAAGGTCGATTTAGCCGATGACGGGATTACCATTGACGTCTATTGCGTCGTTCAATTCGGGATTTCGATCCCGAAAGTGGCGGCAAGCGTTCAGGAGAATATCCGCCAAACCTTATTAAATATGACGTCTCTGACCATCAATGAAATCAATATTCATATCGTCGGCATTCAATTTGACACGAAAGCCCAAGAAGTCGAAATCGACGAAGAAATGTAATGAGCGTATAAAAACCAAGGGGATGGGCAGCCCTTTGGTTTTTTATACGTTTCCCTTCTTTTCAGGCATGAAGAAAGCCGGCTTACAAACGGCAGCCGAGTTTCTTCATGCTGTGAAATCCGAATGAAATTCAAAGGGTTTGTGAAAACATTCGGTATTAGGGTGAAAAAACCTAAATTTCGACATGCGATTGGGAAAAAAATATGTTATGATCTCTTTAGGCTTAACGACAAGCGGATAAAGCGGATCTGAAGGAGAAAGAAAATGAAAAGAAGAACAGCTAGAGAAAAAGCTTTGCAGGCACTTTTTCAGATTGATGTCAGCGATATTGCACCGAACGAGGCCATCGAGCACGCGCTTGATGGCGGAAAAACAGATGACTTCTTTGAACAGCTGGTGTACGGAGTGCTTGAACATCAGGTGCAGCTTGATGAAATGATTTCCGGCCATCTCGTCAATTGGAAGCTTGACCGGATTGCAAACGTAGACCGCGCGATCCTCCGTCTGGCGGTGTATGAAATGGTTTATACTGACGACATTCCTGCTAACGTGTCATTAAACGAAGCCATCGAGCTGGCAAAACGGTTCGGCGACGATAAAGCTGCAAAATTCGTAAACGGGGTTCTTTCTAACATCAAAACTGATATTGAATCATAGGAGGAAAGAAAATGACTGCAACAATCATCGACGGAAAAGAAACGGCTAAAGAAAAACGCGAACAATTGGCAAAAGAAGTAGAAGAGCTGAAAGCACAAGGCGTAGTGCCGGGCTTGGCGGTCATTTTAATCGGCGACGATCCCGCCTCTGTTTCATATGTGACAGGCAAGAAAAAAGCCGCTGAAACAATGGGGATGAAGTTTAAGCTTGACCGCTTTGACTCAAGCTTAACCGAAGCGGAGCTTTTAACAGTGATTGATGAGTACAATCAAAATCCGGAATTTCACGGCATTCTCGTCCAGCTGCCGCTCCCGGATCATATTTCTGAAAAAGCCGTCATCGAGCGGATCTCCCCTGATAAGGATGTTGATGGTTTCCACCCTCTCAACGTCGGGAAAATGCTGCTTGGAGAAGATACATTTCTGCCTTGCACACCGCACGGAATTGTCGAGTTATTGAAAAAGACGAACGTAGATCTTTCCGGCAAAGAAGTTGTTGTAGTCGGACGAAGCAATATTGTCGGTAAACCGGTCGGCCAGCTGCTGCTGAACGAAAATGCGACCGTCACATATTGCCATTCCCGTACAAAAAATATGTCTGAGCATACGAAAAAAGCAGATATTCTTGTGGTTGCGGTCGGTAAAGCGAACTTTATCACAGCTGATCAAATCAAAGAGGGCGCCATTGTCATTGATGTCGGCGTCAACCGTCTCGAAAGCGGAAAACTCTGCGGAGACGTTCAGTTTGATGAAGCGAAAGAAAAAGCATCTTTCATTACGCCGGTCCCGGGCGGAGTAGGTCCGATGACCATCACGATGCTTGCGCATAATACTGTTAAATCTGCCAGACGTACGTTATCATAGATAACCGGAGGCAGTCACAAAAAGTGTGACAATGAGCACGATACCCGCTTCTTAAGGCTCCTTTCAGCCAGAGCGGGTTTTCTTAGTTTAGGGCAAAAAGCCTTTATGAAAGGAGTGCAGGATGTGAGTGAAGCGGCATATGTCACGGTTTCCGCACTGACCAAATATATTAAACGAAAATTCGATGTAGACCCTCATCTTGAAGACATTTGGATTAAAGGTGAGCTGTCCAACGTTAAAATCCATACAAGAGGCCACATCTATTTTACTTTAAAAGATGAGCATGCCCGCATGCAGGCCGTCATGTTTCAAAGGCAAAGTTCAAGGCTTGCGTTTAAGCCTGAGGACGGAATGAAGGTCATCGTAAGAGGCGGCATCTCCGTCTATGAACCGAGCGGAAGCTATCAGCTGTACGCGAAAGAAATGCAGCCGGACGGTGTTGGGGCGCTTTACTTAGCCTATGAAGAATTAAAGAAAAAACTTGCCGGCGAAGGGTTGTTTGATGACCGGCATAAGCAGGCCATCCCCGCATTTCCAGCCACAATCGGGGTTGTTACGTCACCGACGGGAGCGGCCGTCAGAGACGTCATTACCACACTCAAAAGAAGATACCCTCTGGTGAAAGTCATTGTGCTTCCCGCGCTCGTTCAGGGTGAAAACGCCAGCAGATCGATTGTGAAGCGCATTGAAGAAGCCAATTCGCAAAAGATGTGTGACGTTCTGATCGTCGGAAGGGGAGGGGGCTCGATCGAAGAATTGTGGGCGTTTAACGAAGAAATCGTCGCCCGGGCGATTTTTGCTTCCGCCATTCCGGTTATATCGGCTGTCGGACATGAAACAGACTTTACAATCAGTGATTTCGTCGCGGATATCCGGGCTGCAACGCCGACGGGAGCGGCAGAAATCGCCGTTCCTCACACGACGGACTTAATGGAACGGACAAAAACGGCGGAAGTCCGCCTGACAAGAGCGATGCAGCAGCATATCGGCAAGAAAAAAGAACGGGTTCAATCGCTCCAGTCATCTTACGCATTCCGTTTTCCGAAACGATTGTATACCCAAAAAGAACAGCAGTTTGACCTTTTGTATCAGCAATTCCAAGCACAGCTCACAGGGCTTACGGAGCGGAAAGAAAGGCAGCTGGAGCGGAATACGTACAGATTAACGGCGCTTCACCCTGAAACCCAGCTGAAACAGGCGAAAAAACGGTACGAAGAGCGCTCAAATCAGCTGACGCGGAGCATGAATGTCCAGCTGAAGCAGCTTCATTCGCAGTTTCAGACGGTTCTTGGTAAACTGAATGCATTAAGCCCCCTTCAAGTTATGGAGAGAGGATACAGTCTGGCCTATAAAGACAAAGAGCTGATCAAAAGCGTTGATCAAGTGGAACAACATGATACGCTTGAAGTAAAGATGACAGACGGCGTTTTGACGTGTGAAGTATTGCAAAAGAGAGGCGAACGATAATGACAGAAACCAAAAAAAGTGAAGAGCTGACATTTGAAGAGGCGATGAAAGGCCTTGAAGGCATTGTCGCAAAGCTTGAAGAAGGGGACGTGCCGCTGGAGCAGGCGATTAATTATTTTCAGGAAGGAATGGCCCTTTCAAAAATGTGCCATGAAAAGCTTCAGCATGTCGAAAAACAAATGGACTTTATTTTAAAAGATAACGGAGAACTTGCGCCTTTCAGCGTTCAGGAGGAAGACGAAGGTGACAAATAAACTGGACGCATTTTTAGCATCGCGCAAACAACTGATTGAACGGAATCTTTCCTTGTATACAGAACGGCTCGCCATGCCGGAAATCCTCAAAAAATCTATGCTGTATTCTTTGGAAGCGGGCGGAAAGAGGCTGCGCCCCCTCGTTGTCTTAGCCGTTTTGAATGCTTACGGAAAAGATGAAAAAGACGGGATTCCGGTCGGATGCGCTGTTGAAATGATTCATACGTATTCCTTAATCCATGATGATCTGCCTTGCATGGACGATGATGATTTGCGCCGGGGAAAGCCGACAAACCATAAAGTCTTCGGAGAAGCGGCAGCCGTATTGGCCGGAGACGGGCTTCTGACAGAAAGCTTTAAATTAATCACATCTCACGTGTCTGACGCGGTTTCAGCGGAAAAACGGCTCCGCCTCGTCGAGGAGCTGATCAAAGCGGCAGGAACGGAAGGAATGGTCGGCGGGCAGGCTGCCGACATGGAAGCGGAACAAAAGCAGGTAACGCTTGAGGAGCTGGAATCCATCCATGAGCGGAAAACGGCCAAGCTCCTCGGCTTTTCCGTGACGGCAGGCGCTATTTTGGCAGATGCGCCGGAGGATGAAATCGAAAAGCTGCATCTGTTCAGCAGCCATATCGGCATCGGATTTCAAATCAGAGACGACATCCTTGATATTGAAGGACATGAGGAGAAGATCGGCAAACCGGTCGGTTCAGACACGACGAATGAAAAGTCAACGTATCCGTCGCTTTTAACGCTTGAAGGTGCGAAAGAGAAGCTTTCATACCATATCAGCGAGGCGAAACGGATCATCAGCGGCCTATCTCTTCAGAAAGAACTGCTGCATGACCTCTGCGATTTAATAGCGGCGAGAGATCATTAAAACGATCCTGATTTGAAGGGGCTGCCGCTCCTATGGTAAAATGTAAGCAGTTTCGATGAAAATAAAAAGAGAGTCTTTTTCTTTTTTCAAAAAGACACTGTTTAATTTGCAGAAATTCATGCTGAAAGTGAGTTGATCCGCTTTGGATCTTTTATCAATACAGGACCCGTCATTTCTTAAAAAGATGTCAATTGAACAGCTGGAAGAGCTGGGTGAGGAAATCCGCAATTTTCTCATCACATCGCTGTCTGCCTCAGGCGGCCATATCGGGCCGAACCTCGGGGTTGTCGAGCTGACGATTGCGCTTCACAAAGAATTTGACAGTCCGAAAGATAAATTTTTATGGGATGTCGGACATCAGTCCTATGTTCATAAACTGTTAACCGGACGCGGCAAGGAGTTTGAAACCTTGCGCCAATATAAAGGGCTTTGCGGTTTCCCGAAACGCAGCGAAAGCGAACATGACGTATGGGAAACAGGCCACAGCTCAACATCGCTCTCAGGCGCGATGGGAATGGCTGCCGCCCGCGATATTAAAGGGACGAAAGAATATATCATTCCGATTATCGGGGATGGCGCTTTAACCGGAGGAATGGCGCTTGAAGCACTGAACCATATCGGCGATGAGAAAAAAGATATGATTGTCATCCTGAATGATAATGAGATGAGCATTGCGCCGAATGTCGGGGCGATTCATTCTATGCTCGGCCGGCTTCGCACGGCCGGCAAATATCAATGGGTAAAAGACGAGCTGGAATATTTATTTAAGCGCATCCCGGCCGTCGGCGGAAAATTGGCCGCCACGGCTGAGCGGATAAAAGACAGCTTAAAATATATGCTTGTGTCAGGCATGTTTTTTGAAGAGCTTGGGTTTACGTATTTAGGCCCGGTAGACGGTCATTCCTACCACGAGCTGTTTGAAAACCTGCAATACGCCAAAAAAACAAAAGGCCCAGTCCTTTTACATGTCATCACGAAAAAGGGCAAAGGCTATAAACCGGCAGAGACCGACACAATCGGGACATGGCACGGGACCGGCCCGTATAAAATCAATACGGGTGATTTCGTCAAGCCGAAAGCCGCGGCGCCTTCATGGAGCGGGCTCGTCAGCGGCACCGTCCAGGAGCTGGCGCGCGAGGATGACAGAATTGTCGCGATTACACCGGCCATGCCGGTCGGTTCTAAGCTGGAAGGGTTTGCGAAAGAATTTCCGGAGCGCATGTTTGATGTCGGAATCGCAGAACAGCATGCGGCGACGATGGCCGCGGGAATGGCGCTTCAAGGCATGAAGCCGTTTCTCGCGATCTATTCGACCTTTTTGCAGCGGGCGTATGATCAGGTCGTCCATGACATCTGCCGTCAAAACGCGAATGTATTTATCGGCATTGACCGCGCGGGTTTGGTCGGCGCTGACGGGGAGACGCATCAAGGCGTCTTTGACATTGCCTTTTTGCGTCATATACCGAACCTCGTTTTAATGATGCCGAAGGATGAAAATGAAGGCCGCCATATGGTCAATACAGCTCTTGCTTATGAGGAGGGTCCGATCGCGATGCGCTTCC
Organism: Bacillus siamensis; assembly: GCF_051628075.1. Taxonomy (NCBI): domain Bacteria; kingdom Bacillati; phylum Bacillota; class Bacilli; order Caryophanales; family Bacillaceae; genus Bacillus; species Bacillus siamensis. Next base: position 2,393,713 of record NZ_CP155579.1, on the reverse strand, counting down.
CGCGCGGAAACGGGCTCGGCGTAAAGATGGATAAAGAGCTGAAAACCATTCCGATCGGAACATGGGAAGTGCTCCGTCCCGGAAAAGACGCGGTAATTTTAACGTTCGGAACGACCATTGAAATGGCGCTGGAGGCGGCTGAAGAACTGCAAAAAGAAGGGCTGTCCGTGCGTGTCGTCAATGCGCGGTTCATAAAACCGATTGATAAACAAATGATGAAGGCGATTCTTAATGAAGGTCTGCCGATTTTAACGATTGAAGAAGCCGTGCTTGAAGGCGGATTCGGAAGCACGATTCTTGAATTCGCTCATGACCTCGGCATGTATCATACGCCGATTGACAGAATGGGCATTCCTGACCGGTTCATTGAGCACGGAAGCGTAACCGCGCTGCTTGAAGAAATCGGTCTCACAAAGGCTGAGGTTATGAACCGGATTAAACTGCTGATGCCGCCGAAGACACATAAAGGAATTGGATCATGACAGCAAAAAAAGAACGATTAGATGTACTTCTTGTAGAAAAAGGCCTTGCGGAAACGCGGGAAAAAGCGAAACGCGCCATTATGGCGGGCATCGTATACTCAAATGAAAACCGATTGGACAAACCGGGTGAAAAAATCGCCCGGGATCTTCCGTTAACGGTAAAAGGAAACCCTCTTAAATACGTCAGCAGAGGCGGATTAAAGCTTGAGAAAGCTCTTGAGGTGTTTCCCGTCTCAGTAAAAGGCAAAATAATGATTGATATCGGCTCGTCTACTGGAGGATTTACAGATTGCGCCCTTCAAAACGGCGCCGAACGTTCCTATGCAGTAGATGTCGGCTATAATCAGCTCGCTTGGAAGCTGAGACAGGATGAGAGGGTCGTCGTCATGGAACGGACGAATTTCCGCTATTCCGAGCCTTCCGATTTCACTGAGGGTCTGCCGGAATTCGCGACGATTGATGTTTCTTTCATCTCACTCCGTCTTATTCTGCCGGTTTTAAAAACGCTGCTTGTGCCGGGAAGCGATTGTATCGCCCTGGTGAAGCCGCAATTTGAAGCCGGACGTGAATCAGTCGGAAAAAAAGGCATTGTCAGAGATCCCGGCGTTCATGCTGACGTTCTCCGCCGTATGAATCAGTTTGCCGCTTCTGAAGGATATACAGTGAAAGGACTGTCCTTCTCACCGATTACAGGGGGAGACGGCAATATCGAGTTTCTGCTTCATTTGAAGTGGGAGGGAGAAGGCGGAAACGGCGCTGAACTGCCGGAAGAAGATATTCTCCGTACCGTCCGCGAAGCACATGAAACATTAAAAGCCAAAAAGACAGATGTACCGGAATAATAGGGGGCTATTATTCCTTTTTTCTGCCATCATGTACTTTTTATCAAGAAGCGGTTAACATAATGACAAGAACAGCTTGAAAACAGAGGTGCTTACATGACAAAAGGCCAAAGGCATATAAAAATCAGAGAGCTTATTACAAGCCATGAGATTGAAACGCAGGATGACTTAGTTGACATGCTGAGAGAAGAAGGGTATAAGGTAACCCAGGCGACTGTTTCCAGGGACATTAAAGAACTGCATCTCGTAAAGGTGCCGACCAATAACGGTTCCTACAAATACAGCCTGCCGGCGGATCAGCGGTTCAACCCGCTGTCAAAACTGAAGCGTTCATTAATGGATGCGTTCGTAAAAATTGACTCAGCAAGCCATATGATCGTACTAAAAACGATGCCGGGGAATGCGCAGGCAATCGGCGCTTTGATGGATAATCTCGAATGGGAAGAAATCATGGGCACGATCTGCGGAGATGACACCATTTTAATCATCTGCAGGACGCCTGAAGATACGGAGGGCGTTCAAAGCCGTCTTTTGGAGCTGCTGTAGCGTAATTATCAGATAAAAGGTGGAATGCTGTTTGTTAGCTGAACTATCAATAAAAAACTTTGCCATTATAGAGGAACTGACGATTTCGTTTGAACGGGGGCTCACCGTCCTGACGGGAGAAACAGGGGCCGGCAAGTCAATTATTATAGATGCCGTTTCCCTGTTAGTCGGCGGCCGCGGGTCGTCTGAATTTGTCCGTTACGGTGAAACAAAGGCCGAGCTTGAAGGACTGTTTCTTTTGGACAGCGGCCATCCCGTTTTTGAGGTGTGCCGTGAGCAGGGAATAGACGTATCTGACGACATGATTGTCATGAGAAGAGACATTAATGCCGGGGGAAAAAGCGTCTGCCGTGTCAACGGAAAATTAGTAACGATTGCGGCTTTGAGGGAGATCGGCAGACTTTTATTAGATATTCACGGGCAGCATGACAACCAGCTGTTAATGGAAGATGACAAGCATTTAGAGCTTTTGGATAAATTTGCGGGTGCTGAGGCCGAATCAGCGCTTCAGGCATACCAAGAAGGCTACGACCGTTATATGAAGCTGCTCAAAAAAGTGAAGAAGCTGTCGGAAAGCGAACAGGAAATGGCGCATCGGTTAGATCTGATCCAGTTTCAGCTTGAAGAAATCGAATCAGCGAAGCTTGAATTGAATGAAGACGAGCTTCTTCAAGAAGAGCGGAAGCAGATATCCAACTTTGAAAAAATTTATGAATCATTGCAAAACGCCTATAATGCGCTCCGCAGCGAACAGGGGGGGCTTGACTGGGTCGGAATGGCCTCTGCCCAGCTTGAAGACATTTCGGATATCAATGAACCGTTGCAAAAGCTGTCAGAAAGTGTGTCAAGTTCCTATTATCTGCTGGAGGATGCAACCTTTCAAATGCGCAATCTGCTGGATGATCTGGAGTATGACCCGGAACGGCTGAATTTTATTGAAACCCGTTTAAATGAGATTAAACAGCTGAAGCGTAAATACGGAGCGACGGTCGAAGACATTCTGGAATACGGCTCCAAAATAGAAGAGGAAATCGATCAAATCGAAAACCGCGACAGCCACCTTGAAGCGCTGAAGAAGGAGCTGGAGTCCGTCGGCAAAGATGTGGCCGTAGAAGCCGCCAATTTATCAAAAATCAGAAAAGCCTGGGCCAAAAAACTGGCGGAAGCAATTCATCAGGAATTAAAAAGCCTGTATATGGGCAAATCAACGTTTGATACGGAATTCCTCGTGAAAACCGATCCGTCTGCCAGTGAAGCGCCGGTTGTCAACGGACAGCCTGTGCAGCTTACCCAAAAGGGGATTGACCTTGTGAAATTTTTAATTTCAACGAACACCGGTGAGCCCTTAAAACCGCTGTCAAAGGTCGCATCCGGCGGCGAACTTTCAAGGGTGATGCTGGCGCTGAAGAGTATTTTTTCTTCTCAGCAGGATGTCACCTCCATCATCTTTGATGAAGTGGACACCGGCGTAAGCGGGCGGGTTGCCCAAGCCATCGCGGAAAAAATCCATAAAGTATCGACCGGTTCACAGGTGCTCTGCATTACACACCTTCCGCAGGTTGCCGCTATGGCGGATACGCACCTTTTGATCGCAAAAGAATTCAAAGACGGACGGACGACAACGCATGTCACGCCGCTTTCCAAGCAGGATAAGGTAGCGGAAATCGGCCGCATGATTGCGGGTGTTGAAGTGACTGATCTGACAAAACGGCATGCGCAAGAGCTTTTAAAACAGGCCGGACAGGTAAAAACGACAGGATAAGCTGCTGATACAGGCAGCTTATTTTTTTGTTCCATTTCTCTAACAGTGTATCCAATGTTTTTCTTCGTATGCCGGTTATAAATCAAGCGCAGGAAGGCAAAAGTATAGATGTAGCAGAAAAAGAAAGTGGTGTGGGATAGGAGCGAGGAGAGTGAAGGAATGAATGCACGATAACATGAGGAAAGCAATAGGTGTAATTCTCCTTGTTTCTTTACTAAGTGTAGGCTTTTTTAAGCCGTTTAAAGAATATTTACTGATACCGTCAGAAATGAGCGTCTTTGAAAAACAGACACAAGCCGTTCCGGTCAATGCATCAATAAGCGCTGAAAAGGGCGAATTATCAGAAGCCTTTACGCTGAAAGAAGAGCACGGTCATGCAAACATAACGGGGCAAAAACAAGGCCGGTCAGAAGTAGTATATGATCTTGCCGGGTTTCCCATAAAAAAAACGAAAGTGCGTGTCCTTCCTGAATTGAAGGTCATTCCGGGCGGACAGTCCATCGGTGTAAAACTGCATTCAGTCGGTGTTTTGGTCGTCGGCTTTCACCAAGTGATGACAAAGGATGGGAAAAAGTCTCCGGGAGAACAAGCGGGAATTGAATCTGGCGACATCATTATTAAAATGAACGGACATAAAATTGAAAAAATGAGCGACATCGCCCCGTTTATTCAAAAAGCGGGTAAGACCGGGGAATCTTTGGATTTATTGGTGAAACGCGATAAGCAAAAAATCAAGACAAAGCTGATTCCGACAAAGGACGAAGCTGAGGGAAAATATCGAATCGGCCTTTATATCCGTGATTCGGCAGCCGGCATCGGCACGATGACATTTTATGAACCGAAAACAAAAAAATACGGCGCATTGGGCCACGTCATTTCTGATATGGATACGAAAAAACCGATTGTTGTGGAGGACGGCGAAATCGTCCGTTCAACTGTAACATCAATTGAAAAAGGAAAAGGCGGCAATCCCGGCGAAAAACTGGCAAGGTTTTCGTCAGAACGGAAAACGATCGGCGATATTAACCGCAACAGTCCGTTCGGCATTTTCGGGAAACTGCATCAGCCGATTAAAAACAACATCTCAGACAAAGCGCTTCCGATTGCTTTGTCAAATGAAGTGAAAAAAGGTCCGGCGAAAATGCTGACGGTTATTGAAAACGATAAAGTAGAGACATTTGATATTGAAATCGTCAGCACCACTCCGCAAAAATTCCCGGCGACTAAGGGAATGGTGTTAAAAGTGACCGATCCGAAACTGCTGAAAAAAACCGGCGGAATCGTTCAGGGAATGAGCGGAAGCCCGATCATCCAAAACGGGAAGGTCGTCGGAGCCGTAACCCACGTGTTTGTCAATGATCCGACAAGCGGCTACGGCGTTCATATCGAATGGATGCTTTCTGAAGCGGGTGTTGATGTTTATGGAAAAGACAAAGCAAGCTGACTGCCGGATCATCCGGCAGTTTTTTTATGTGCGCGTTCTTCACTTCTTTCCAGGATTCATGTAAAATAAGACATGAAGATTTTTCGACAAATTCACGTTTCCTGATTTGTCAAACTTAATTTTTAGTCGAAAAACCTAGAAAATGCTAGAAAAACAAAGATATTCCACTATTATTGGTAAATATGGATTTTTTAAAAGGGGAAGTAGTGGTTTTGTCGAATGTAACATGTAGCAGTCAAATAGGTTGTGTCCTGTTAATACATTGGGGGAGGAAGAAACGTGGAGAAAATTAAAGTTTGTGTTGCTGATGATAATCGAGAGCTTGTAAGCCTGTTGAGTGAATATATAGAGGGACAGGATGATATGGAAGTAATCGGCGTTGCTTATAACGGACAGGAATGTCTTTCTTTGTTTAAAGATAAAAATCCCGATGTGCTCGTTTTAGATATTATTATGCCGCATCTGGACGGACTTGCGGTTTTGGAGCGGCTCCGTGAATCAGAGCTTGAGAAACAGCCGAACGTTATCATGCTGACGGCATTCGGTCAGGAAGACGTTACGAAAAAAGCCGTCGATTTAGGCGCGTCCTATTTCATCCTGAAGCCGTTTGATATGGAAAACCTTGTCGGCCATATCCGCCAGGTAAGCGGAAATGTCAGCAGCGTCACACACCGTGCGCCGTCTGCACAAAGCAGCATCATCCGCAGCCAGCCGGAGCCGAAACGGAAAAATCTCGATGCCAGCATTACAAGCATTATCCATGAGATCGGTGTGCCTGCCCATATTAAAGGCTATCTTTATTTGCGGGAAGCCATTTCCATGGTGTACAACGATATTGAACTCCTCGGCAGCATCACAAAAGTCCTTTATCCCGACATCGCCAAAAAATTCAACACGACCGCAAGCCGTGTAGAACGGGCCATCCGCCACGCGATTGAAGTCGCTTGGAGCAGGGGAAATATTGATTCCATTTCTTCGCTGTTCGGGTATACCGTAAGCATGACAAAAGCAAAACCAACCAACTCAGAATTCATTGCGATGGTTGCTGATAAGCTGAGATTGGAGCATAAAGCTTCGTAACGCAAGCTTTATGGCAAGATGACGTTTTACGCCTTCTTTTCCGTGCATGAATGCGGAAGAGAAGGCGTTTTGAGTTTTTGATGACGAAGATCCCTCCGGCCCGAGGAACCTTGAAGCTGCATAAAAGCGGGATTTACGGCATCTACACATATAACACGGGAGCTGATACTTTGATGATTTCGCCGTCTCTGATATAAAAGCGGGGGACGCGGCGGCTTAACACAGATACGACTTCGTAGTTAATCGTACCGAGCATTTCGGCAATTTCATCAACGGAAATCTCGGCTCCTTTTTGTTTTCCGTAAATGACGACTTCTTCTCCTTGTTTGCCCTCACTATCACCCAAACTGACCATAATCATATCCATCGTCACTCTCCCTGCCACCGGCACTCTTCTGCCGCGGTGAAGAATAAACCCGCGGTTGGAAAGGGCGCGCGAGTAGCCGTCAGCATAGCCGATCGGAATTGTCGCGATGATTTCACCCGGTTCGGCGATATATGTGGCGCCATAACTGACGGTCCGGGGCTCTGTCACCATGGCTTTCACATAAGCGATACGCGCCTTTAAGCTGAGTGCGGGCGTGAGATCTACGAGGTTGAGATCCTTTATATAAGCGGACGGGTATAGTCCATATAAACCGATGCCTAAACGGATCATATCGGCGCTGAATTCGGGAAAAGCGATAGCGGCGGCTGTGTTGCACATATGGACAGTAGGCAGCGGGATGTCTTGATTTTTTAAAAAGCGGAGAAAGCTGATAAACTTTTCATGCTGCAGCATTGTCAATTCAGTATCAGGTTCATCCGCTGTTGAAAAATGGGTAAAGATCCCGTCCCATGACAGGTATGTACTCGACTTGAGCGCTTTTACAACTGCTAAAAGGTCTTCTTCTGTGCGTACACCCAGCCGGCCCATTCCGGTATCCACATTGATATGAATGGACAGCCGTTTCGAATCAGCTTCTTTTTCCAATATCTGATTTGCTTTTTTGACCCAGCTGACTTGAAACGCTGATAATGTTATATTCCAAACAGCAGATTTTTTCACACAGCTGAGAGCTGTAAAGCCGAGCACAAGGATAGGTGCTTTAATTCCCGCTCTCCGTAACACAATTCCCTCTTCGACGCTGGCAACTGCGAGCTCGCTCGCGCCGCTTTCCAGTGCCTGCCGCGCTACTTCCACAGAGCCGTGGCCATAGGCATTTGCTTTTACGACGGCCATAATCTTCGACTTCTTCGGAATATGGCGGCGGATCGCCCGTACATTCTTTTTGATCGCATCAAGGTCAACTTCAATCCAAACTTCCCGGCAAAGTTTTTTCATCGCGATTCCTTCTTTCCTTAATGAGATTCAGTACTGACGTGTTTTCATGCTTTCAATCTGCATTTTATTCACACCGAACTGAAATCATTCAAAACATGAGAAGGTGACCGCTGATGTTTAAAATCAAGTTCTCGGGAAATCAGTGCGCCTGCTTTATTTATGCAGTAAGGGCTGCATGGCAGCCCTTAAATTGACTTCACAATATTCTGATCTGAAAATTGGTGTTCAAACATTTTGGACTGGCTTACAGCATTGTTTTGAATGACAATGCCGATATTTCCCCCTCCGGCACCGAAAACGGTTTTTGATGCAGTCAGCGGACTGATGGATATGGCGCCGCCAACATTGACAACCCCGTTTCCTGATACGTTGTTTATCGTAATCGGGCAACCGCTCATTCTATTTTTTCTCCTTTCTCTCACAATCTACTATCTATATGTACGCTGTAATATGAAATAAGATTAAACAAAACGGCAAAAAAAACCGGCTGCTGTGAGCCGGAAAGGGAGGGAAATACAGATATCATAGTGTTTTCGTTACATTTTGATCAGAGAATTGCGAGTTTAAAGATTGAGCCGTGCTGGATTGGTTTAATTGCAGAACAATCCCTGTATTTCCTCCTCCTGAGCCGTAGACGGTTTTTGATACGGTTAAGGGGCTTATCGAAAACGCACCGCCGACATTGAGAACCCCGTTCCCGGAAAGACTGTTAATCGTAATAGGAAAACCAGCCATCATATACGGTCTCCTTTCTATTAATCTATTTACTATATGTACGCTGCGTATCAGAAATAGGAGTAAACAAAGCGGTAAAAAGTTATGAAACAAAAAAACTGCCGGACATCCGGCAGTTTTTTGATTACTTTTCAAACGGCACCCAGCCGCCTGTATTCTGGATCATTTCCCATAACGGTTCAGGAAGTCGGTATTTCTCAATTTCAGATGCTTTAATGGCTTTTTCAATTTCCTGTTCGCGGCCTTCTTTGACCAGCACCGCCCATTCAGGGTTAATTAAAATGACACGTCCCAGAGCCACCAGCGGAATCCCGCTTTCTAATACGGCGAGCGCTTCGTCCGCGGTATAGATGGAACCGACCGCCATCAGCGGCACTTTGTGGCCGACTCGTTCGTTTAATAAATCCATCCGTGTCCGTGAAGTATCTGCGCCGCGGCGGGCTTTGGAATTGACATCCATCAGTGAAATATGCAGATAATCCAAGTTTTCTTCCGCAAGCGCATCAACGAGCATGAATGTTTCTTTCATTGTAAGCCCCGGCGTTTCCGGCTCTTCCGGTGACAGGCGGTAGCCGAGAACAAATGGATGTTCAGCGTGTGCATCAATCGCCTGTTTGACAGCGTCAACGACTGCAAGCGGGAACGCAAGGCGCTTTTCATCGCTTCCGCCCCAGCGGTCTGTGCGCTGATTTGTTTTCGGAGAATAAAATTGTTGAATCAAGTATCCGTTTGCCCCGTGAATTTCAACACCGTCAAAGCCGGCTTCAATTGCTCTGCGTGTCGCTTCGCCGAATGCTTTTACAATGTGCTCAATCTCTTGTTCAGTGAGAGCCCGGGAAGTTTGTCTGCCGTCTTCTTCTGAACCGCTTGGGCTGACGACGTCGTTATTCGGCACGAGTTCAGGAGGGCATTCCAATCCGCCATGGTGAATCTGCACAACGGCTTTCGCTCCTTGAGACTGGATCGCTTGAGCGAGTTTTTTCAAGCCCGGAATGTGAGAATCATCATAGATGCCGGGCTGGCCGGGAAACGCTTTGCCGTCAGGCGTTACGTTTGCACATGCCGTAATGACCATGCCCATTTCTTTTGAACGGGGAGTAATGTAGCTCAATTCACGTTCGGAAATCGTTCCGTCATCGTTTGATGAATAGTGTGTCATCGGCGCAACGGAAATACGGTTTGGTATGGTAACGCCGCTTTCGAACGTAAAAGGTTCAAACAGCGGTTTATATGTTTGCTTCATGATTTCGCCTTCTTCCTTGAAAGTTTAACTCGTCCGTATTCTAGCTTATGTTTTAATTGTGTGCAATTATTTTGCTTGTTCTTCTTCCTGAGGGTTATGACCGGCCGAACCATTTAAACGACTGAAACGGTTTTCTCCGTTCCTTTTCAGGATCTTTATACCCGCCTGAAATTTGATGGCCGATCGAGCTGAATATGACAGCGGCGGCGAAGAGGAGAATGATTTTTTTCATATGCATATCTTCTTTCTTATCTTTTACAAGGTTATTTATAAGCATACGCTTGTGTGAAAAAACCGTCAAATTTGTTTTTTATTCTTTTTTCCACTTTCCTGCGGCGAATATCGTTCCGATCTGAATCACAACACTTAACAGAGCGCACACTGCCACAACTGTGTTGCTGTCCATAGAAGACACCTTCCTTTTTGTTAGGTTAATGTATCATATGACAGCTGTCTCTGTTTTGACAAAACTGTAATGCGGTGTTTCATATTTTTCAACAAAAAAGGGCGCTTTTTAGGCGCCTTTACTTTTTTTTCAGCCGATGCAAAGCGATTTGAACGGCGATGGCGTCATCCAGATAGCCGATCGGAAACATGTAATCCGGAATCACGTCTGTCGCTAAAATATAATACAGGAGCGCACTCCCGAGAATCGGGCGGTCTTCAGCCGGTGTTGATTCATCCATATATTGATGATGCATGTTTTTCAAGTGATCAATAAAAGGGCCGACACTTTCTTCATTATTCATTTTCTTTTGAAACTCATCACAAATCAGGCGATGGCCCTGCTGGGTTTTGGCATATTGTTCATATCTGGTCAGCTCGCGTTCAATTTGTTCACGGGAAAAAGGCTGATCAAACATCTCCGCCATGTTCAGCATATCCTGAATCGCGTGCATCGGATCTTGCGGCGCAGTCTCTTTTTCATGGCCGATGTCTATTCCTGACGCTTCAAGCAATTCCTCCAGCGGGGTGCGGAGGTGCTTTGAAAATTCCTGAAGATGCTTTAAATTGGCCTTTTGCTTGCCGTTTATAATCCGGGAGATGGTGGCCGTATCAATGTTGGCTAATGCGCCGAGTTTTCTCATGGAGAGAGAGTGCTTATCAAGCAGTGATTTTAAAAGGGGGCCCAATGTCTTATGTTCATTTTCTGCCAAGGGTGTCACCTCGTTTCCGCCGGAATGATGATAATCAGTCAATAATTTTTGCAGAAAAGGTACCTTTTCTGTGCTGATGAATAGGATAGTGTAGATTGGAACAGCACAACATGTTGAAAAGACATCAAAGAATGGGGAGAACATAACATGGCTTGGTTATTGATTTTAGGTTTGGCAGTGTCCTCGAGCATTGATAATTTAGGAGTGGGGATGTCATACGGCATCAGAAAGATCAAAATATCGCACGCATCAAATACAATGATCGCTTTTATCTGTTTTTTATTCAGTTATATCGGAATTTATTTCGGCAAATGGATTTCAGCCGTTTTACCGGGCTTTTTCCCCGTTTTGCTGGCGGCTTTTATTTTATCTGTGATCGGCATCCGCATCATCCTGCTGGCTGTGCCGAGAAAAAAAGGAAATACAGCGCCTGCTGACACGTCTGGAAAAAAAGGCCGTTTCGCCGGTCTGCTGCAAAATCCGGAGACAGCGGATGCTGACGGTTCGGGAGAAATCGGTATACTGGAATCCATGGTTCTCGGGGTGGCCGTATCCGCAAATGCGCTGACCAACGGATTAAGCGCGGGCCTGATCGGGCTTTCTCCCGCTGCCATTTCTATCACTGCGGCGATCGGAAGCTTTCTGACCATATGGATCGGCTGCCTGCTTGGGAAAAAAGCTGCGTCACTGCGCATCGGTTCTTTCCATGTCGGACAGTTCAGCACGGTGCTGAGCGGAGTGATTATTCTCATCATTGCCGTCAATACGCTGCTCTTTTAAGTTGTCCCGTTCATTTTATGAAAAGCTCAAAATAAATATGAATCATTCTATTCGGGAGAGCGCATGACGGGCTCTCTTTTTTTGCCGATCTGTCATTTTTTCAAAATGAATAGAAAGTCGGCCGTTTCCGTTAAATTTTGCATATCCGGCCATCAGACAGAACCTTTTTCATAGACGGATCAGCTCGCTTTCTTTCTAAGTTCAGGTAATCAGCGGGTCAGAAAGCCTTTATTCCAAATATGGAAAATCGCTGGAGGGACGAAGGCGCCCTTTACAAATCCGCCATTCTGTACAAAGATAAAGCCGAATGAGAAAACGTGAGGTGATCTGTGTGAAGTCTGTCATACTTCTGATCTTCACTGCATGGCTGCTATCAGGCTGCGAGTATACCGCTGAGGCGGATTCGGCGCCGTCATTTACACAGGAAGGAACATTTATAAAAGCGGCCGGAAACGATACGATCGCACTGGAAATTGACGGAGAGCGGCACGAGGTGAAGGTGCCTTTTGCTAAGCGGTTTGAATGTCAGTTTCTGCCTGAACATACGGCGGTGCAAATCACCTATAAAAAAGAGAGCAACGGACAATTACGGCTTGAAGAACTGAAAAAAGAAACAGATATGTGAAAAACGGGGAGGAAAAAACGTGGGCTTACTGACAAAAAGCGCTGCTGCCTTCGGTGCCGCCCTGCTTCTGCTTGCGCCGTCCGCTTATGCAGCCGAACCTTTGCAAGGGAAGACCATCTATATTGATGCCGGACATGGCGGAGAAGACAGCGGGGCCGGGGGAAATGGACTGCTGGAGAAAAACATCAATTTAGCGGTGTCAAACAAGGTAGCCGCCAAATTGGAAGCAGAAGGTGCAACACCTGTTGCGTCAAGGACTGACGATACTTTTTTAAGTTTGGACGAGCGGGTGGCGAAAGCAAGCGCCAGCCAATCCGATTTATTCGTCAGCCTTCATACGAACTCAGCCGTATCGACAGCATCGGGTACAGAAACGTATTTTAATTCAACATATGAAGGAGCAGATAGCGAAAGGCTTGCTTCTGATATCCAACAGCAGCTTGTTTCGTCTCTAGAGATGAGGGACAGAGGTGTAAAAGAAGCCCCTTTTTATGTCATTACATATTCAAAAATGCCTAGTGTGCTTGCTGAATTAGGCTTTATCACAAATCCTCAAGATGCGGACAAGCTGAAAAACGCTAACGGGCAAGAACACGCTGCCGACGCTATTGTAAATGGGATCGAGACCTATTACAGCGGCCAATAATCGTAAAATATGTGTAAATAGCGCCCTCCTTACGTGCATAACGATTATAATAGAGAAAACCGATGACAAACACCTGAGGTGACACATATGACGACTATTTTTGCCCACCGGGGGGCGTCGGGCGACTATCCCGAAAATACGATGCCCGCGTTCACAAAAGCGATTGAGGACGGGGCGGACGGAATCGAACTTGACGTACAGATGACAAAAGACGGCCGTATCGTGGTCATTCACGATGAAACCCTTGACCGAACGACGTCTTTACAAGGATTTGTGAAAGATACGGCGTATGACAAAATCAGAACCGCCGATGCCGCCGGAAAATGGAAAGATTCTTTTAAAGGAGTCAGAATTCCGCTTTTGTCAGACGTGCTGCGTTTTGCGGAGCGCGCCGATTTTCTGATCAATATTGAGCTGAAAAACAGTGTATTCCGCTACGAGGGAATGGAAGAAGAAGTGATCAAAAAAGTCAGGTATTACGGATTGGAAAAACGCGTTATTTTTTCTTCATTTAATCATGAGAGCCTCGCGCTTTGCCATGCCTTGGCGCCTGAGATTGAACGGGCGGTGCTGACGATGGATGTGCTGTACCGGCCTGAACGGTATCTCGCTTCAATCCCTGCTTCAGGTTATCATCCGAAGCTTGGTACGCCGGCGGTCAGCGCTGAAGCCGTCAGACATCTAATAAAACACCAAGTGAAGCTTCGTCCGTTCACCGTTAATCGTCCGGAAGATATGAAGCAGCTGATGAAAGCGGGAGCAGACGCATTTTTTACCGATTATCCAAAGCTGGCTGTTTCAATAAAAGAAGAATGCCGCCATTAAGAAGACTGTTCAGACAGTCTTTTTTTTATGGGCAGAAACCGGAGGGGCGATCATAACATGATCAGGAGGTTCATATAGTGTAACAGGGCGTTTTATGTAAGCGTTATCTTTTAATTTATTGAAAGTGAGGTAAAAGTGTGGGGAAAACGGTTATCGTCAGTGCGGCAAGAACACCGTTCGGAAAATTCGGCGGTGCATTAAAAGAGGTAAAAGCAGCCGAGCTTGGCGGCATTGCCATAAAAGAAGCAATCAAGCGCGCCGGCATCGGTGAAAGTGAAGCAGAAGGAGCTGTGATGGGAATGGTCGTCCAAGCGGGTGCGGGGCAGATTCCGGCACGGCAGGCTGCAAGGTATGCCGGGCTTCCATGGTCCGTTCCGGCTGAAACCATTAATAAGGTTTGTGCATCGGGGCTCAGAGCCGTTACTTTCTGTGATCAAATCATCCGGGCGAATGATGCGGACGTGCTGATTGCAGGCGGAATGGAAAGCATGAGCAACATCCCGTACGCCATACCGGCCGGCCGCTGGGGTATAAGAATGGGAGACGGGGTTTTTCAGGATTTAATGATTCATGACGGGCTGACCTGTGCGTTCGATCAGGTGCATATGGCTGTCCACGGAAGCGCTGCGGCCGAAAAGTACGGCATTTCCCGAGATGAACAGGATCATTACGCTCTTTTAAGCCAAAAACGCGCGGCTGAGGCAGCTGAGACGGGCAAATTGCAAGAAGAAATCGTTCCCGTCACCTGGACCGGCAAAAAGGGCAAACAGCATACTGTTACGCAGGATGAGGGGCTGCGCCCTGATACGAGCCTTGAGCAGCTCGCAAAGCTTAAGCCTATTTTTACAGCCGGCGGAACGGTAACAGCGGGAAACGCTCCCGGTGTAAATGACGGCGCCGGAGCATTTGTGCTGATGTCAGAGGAAAAGGCCGCGAAGCAGCATGTCAGACCGCTCGCTGCGATACTTGGCTTTGCGTCTGTCGGACTGGAAGCGTCTGAGCTTGCCAGCGCACCGGGAGAGGCGATCAGCCGGCTTTTGAAAAAAACCGGTCTGTCCGTTGACGATATTGATTTGTTTGAAGTAAACGAAGCATTTGCGTCCGTCGTGCTCGTAAGCGAAAAGATTGCCGGATTCAGCCGGGAGAAAGTGAATGTAAACGGAGGAGCGATCGCGTTCGGCCATCCGATCGGCGCAAGCGGCGCCAGAATCATCATGAGTTTGATATACGAATTAAAGCGGCGTGGGGGAGGTTTAGGCATAGCGGCTATATGCAGCGGAGCGGCCCAAGGAGACGCCGTCCTGCTCGAGGTGTACTGATATAACGAGGGGAGCGTCAGATGAAAATGAAAACAATCATGGTCGCAGGTGCGGGTCAGATGGGAGCAGGTATCGCACAGACGGCTGCAGAAGCTGGGTTTTCCGTCAGGTTATATGATGTGGAGCCGGAATCGGTGACAAAAGGCCTTTACCGCATAAAGACAAATCTGGAGAAAGATCAGGCGAAAGGACGCAAGACACGGCATGAAACAGAATCCGTTTTCAGCCGCATCTCCCCGGCAGCGCTCACAGAAGCGGGAGATGCTGATTTTGTAATAGAAGCCATTGCCGAAAACAAAACAGCAAAGACTGAATTACTCGGCACACTTGACAAAATGTGTCCCCCTCATACCGTATTGGCAAGCAATACGTCTTCTCTTCCTATTACGGAGCTTGCCGCTGTCACAAAAAGGCCTGACAAAGTAATCGGCATGCATTTTATGAATCCGGTTCCTGTCATGGAGCTTGTCGAGGTCATCAGAGGGCTTGCTACGTCGGAAGAAACGGCGGAAACAGTAAAGAAGCTTGCCGTCCGGATGAAAAAAACGCCTGTCGAAGTCAATGATTTTCCCGGTTTTATATCTAACCGTATATTAATGCCGATGATTAACGAGGCAGTATATTGCCTTTACGAAGGGGCGGCTTCAAAGGAAGCGATTGATGAAGTGATGAAGCTCGGCATGCGTCATCCGATGGGGCCTTTAACATTAGCCGACTTCATCGGATTGGATACATGCCTTTCCATCATGGAGGTTCTCTATGCGGGGTTCGGAGATTCGAAATACCGCCCATGCCCGCTGCTCAGAAAATATGTCAGCGCCGGCTGGCTCGGCAAAAAAAGCGGGCGCGGTTTTTATGAGTACAACAGATGACATAAAAATCATGGGGGAGGCCTGCAGCCGTGCATTTTACAGAAGAGCACATCATGATGAGAAAAATGGTGCGCGATTTTGCACGCAAGGAAATCGCACCGATGGTTGAGATCATGGAAACAACCGATGAATTTCCGGACCGGCTGATTAAAAAAATGGGAGAAGCGGGGTTAATGGGCATCCCCGTCCCGGAAGTATACGGCGGAGCGGGGGCTGATACAACATCTTACATTTTAGCGATTCATGAAATATCAAAAGTCAGCGCGGCTGTCGGCGTCATTTTATCCGTCCACACATCGGTAGGGACAAACCCGATTCTCCATTTCGGGACAGAAGACCAAAAACAAAGGTATATTCCAAAGCTGGCAGCGGGCGAATACGTCGGGGCTTTTGCGCTTACTGAGCCTCAATCCGGATCTGATGCGGGAAGCCTGAAAACAACGGCTGTGCGAAAAGGCGGTTCATATATTCTGAACGGTTCAAAAATCTTTATTACAAACGGCGGAGCGGCAGATCTGTATCTGACATTTGCCTTAACGGACCCGGATAAAGGGAGAAAGGGGATTTCCGCTTTTATCGTTGAAAAAAACACACCCGGCTTTTCTGTCGGAAAGAAAGAAAAAAAGCTCGGATTGTTAGGTTCCAATACTGTCGAATTGCAATTTGACCAAGCGGAAATTCCAATTGAAAACCGGCTCGGCGAAGAGGGCGAGGGTTTTTCAATCGCCATGAAAAACCTAGATGTCGGACGGATCGGCATAGCAGCTCAGGCGCTCGGAATTATCGAAGCGGCGCTCGGCTGCTCGGCGGAATACGCTAAAACCCGCAGCCAGTTCGGCAGGCCCATTGCCTCGAATCAGGCCGTTTCTTTTAAACTTTCTGACATGGCGACGAATGCGGAAGCTGCCAAACTATTAGTCTATCATGCCGCTGATCTGTATCAGCGCGGGCTTCCGTGCGGAAAAGAAGCATCGATGGCAAAGCAATTCGCGTCTGATGCGGCGATGAAAGCGGCAGTGGAGGCTGTGCAGATTCACGGCGGCTACGGCTATATGAAAGAGTATCCCGCGGAGCGTTTATTTCGGGATGCGAAGGTCACGCAAATCTATGAGGGCAGCAATGAGATTCAAAGGCTGATTATTTCTAAGTATCTTCTTCAATAAAAAGCGCGGAAAAGGAGCGAAACCATGGAATCTTATTCTCCCGGTTTAGATGGCGTCATTGCGGTGGAAACGGGAATTTCTTTTTTGGATACACAGCAGGGCAGGATTTTAATCAAAGGCCATGATCTGATCGAGCTTTCTAAAACGGCCGGCTATATGGACATTGTCCATCTCTTATTGGAAGACAGACTTCCTGATGCGAAAGAGAAGGCGGCGCTTGAAGATGACATCCGGCGCGGCGGAGACCTTCCCGAGGAAATCTTGCATATATGCCGTCTGCTGCCTGAACATACTCATCCGATGGACGGTCTGAGGACAGGCTTGTCCGCACTTGGCGGCTTTGACAAGGATATTAATGACCGCACCTCTTCTGTAAATCGGCACCGTGTCCGCGGGCTGATAGGCAAAATGCCCAATCTGACCGTCAACAGCTATCGTGTCATAAACGGTCAGGAACCTTTAGCGCCTGTCGGAACCTTATCGTACAGCGCAAACTTTTTATATATGATTACCGGAAAAACGCCGTCCTCCTTGGAAGAAGAAATATTCGACAGGTCGCTTCTTTTATACAGTGAGCATGAATTGCCGAACTCAACATTTACGGCCCGTGTCATCGCTTCGACGCAATCGGATATTTACGGCGCTCTCACCGGAGCCGTCGCCTCGCTTAAGGGAAACCTTCACGGCGGAGCGAACGAAGCGGTTATGTACATGCTTGAAGAAGCGAAGGATACAGACGGGTTTATTCAATTGTTAACTCAAAAACTCGCAAACAAAGAAAAAATCATGGGCTTCGGCCACCGTGTCTACATGAAAAAAATGGACCCGAGGGCGCTCATGATGAAAGAAGCGCTGAGAAAGCTGTCTGATCTCTCTGGGGATTTCCGTCTCTATCACATGTGTGAAGCCGGCGAAACCGTCATGCGGGAGAAAAAAGGCCTTTATCCGAATTTAGATTACTACGCAGCGCCGGTCTATTACATGCTCGGCATTCCGATACCGCTGTACACGCCTATATTCTTCAGCGCACGAACCGTCGGCCTGTGCGCGCACGTCATTGAACAGCACAGCAGAAACCGGCTTTTCCGCCCGCGTGTCCGCTATACCGGAGCGCGCCTGTAAACAGACAAGAAAGGAAGATGAAAACATGACAGAAACCCGCCGAATGGACGCCGTGATCGAAGAGATTTCTGATTACGTGCTCCATCAGGAGATTGACAGTTCAGAAGCTTTCACTACGGCAGGACATGTGCTTCTTGATACGATAGGCTGCGGCATTTTGGCACTCAGCTATCCCGAATGTACAAAACTGCTCGGCCCGATTGTCCCGGGAACCACTGTGCCGAACGGCAGCCGGGTCCCGGGCACGCCTTTTGTATTAGACCCCGTCACGGCCGCCTTTAATATCGGATGCATCAACAGGTGGCTCGATTATAATGATACGTGGCTTGCGGCTGAATGGGGTCATCCGTCTGACAATCTCGGAGGCATATTGGCTTGTGCGGACTATATTTCCAGAGTGAGAATGTCAGAAGGGAAAGAACCGCTTACCATACGCGATGTGCTTCGCGCAATGATCAAAGCGCACGAAATTCAAGGAATCCTCGCTTTAGAAAACAGTTTAAACAGAGTCGGGCTTGATCATGTGCTGTTTGTGAAAGTGGCGACTGCGGCTGTTTGCGCCCACATGTTGGGAGGCTCAAAAGCGGAAATCAATAACGCCGTATCTCACGCCTGGATTGATAATTCAAGCCTCAGAACGTACCGGCATGCGCCGAACACCGGATCGCGCAAATCATGGGCGGCCGGTGACGCGACAAGCAGAGGTGTGTATTTGGCCCTGATGGCGCAAAAAGGTGAAATGGGGTACCCGACGGCGCTGACCGCACCGGTGTGGGGATTTCAAGACGTATTATTTAATCGGCAGGAAATAAAGCTTGCCCGCCCGCTTGGGTCCTATGTGATGGAGAATGTATTGTTTAAAGTATCCTATCCGGCAGAATTCCACGCCCAGACAGCGGCGGAATGCGCGGTCCGGCTCCATCCGCAGGTGAAAGACCGCATCGGGGAAATCGAAAGGATCACGATTATGACGCATGAATCAGCAATCCGGATTATCGATAAAAAAGGGCCGCTTCACAATCCGGCAGACCGGGATCATTGCCTGCAGTACATTACGGCAATCGGGCTTCTTTTCGGAGATATAAAGGCAGATCATTATGAAGAGGAAACGGCGTCTGACCCGCGAATTGATACATTGCGGGGTAAAATGGAGGTGACGGAACACAAAGCGTACTCAAAGGATTACTTAGACCCGCATAAGCGATCTATCTCAAATGCCGTACAGGTGCATTTCACAGACGGCACAGCTACGGAACGGATCGAATGTGAATACCCGCTCGGGCACCGGTTCCGCAGAAACGAAGCCGTACCGAATATTCTTGCCAAGTTTTCAGCAAACATCAGCACTCATTTTTCATTGAAGCAGCAGCGTAAAATAGAAGAAGCCTGCAGACATAGCGGACGGATGCAGCAGCTCAGCGTTATTGAATTTATGGACTTATTTCTCATATAAAATAGGAGGGTGACAAACATGACGTGGATCGTCAGCAGGCAGTCGTCTCAAGAGGAGCTTGCAGAGCGGTTCCGTACGCTGATGACAGCGCCGGATATATTGCAGATCCCCGGCGCTCATGATGCGATGGCTGCTCTTATCGCCAAGAAAACGGGGTTTTCGGCTCTTTATTTATCAGGCGCGGCTTACACGGCGAGCAGAGGGCTGCCCGATTTAGGCATCATCACGTCGGCGGAAATGGCTGAACGGGTTAAAGATTTGGTCCGCTCGTCTGATCTGCCCGTCCTAGTGGACATTGATACGGGTTTCGGTGGTATCCTGAATGCTGCCCGGACGGCGAAAGAAATGTATGAAGCGCGCGCAGCCGCCGTGCAGATGGAGGATCAGCGCCTGCCGAAAAAATGCGGGCATCTGAATGGAAAGCAGCTCGTGCCGATTGAAGAAATGGCGCAGAAAATCAAAGCGATCAAGCAGGCCGCGCCGACTCTTCTCGTTGTTGCAAGGACAGACGCCAGACAGCAGGAAGGGCTGGAGGGCGCCATAAAAAGAGCGGACGCTTATATAAAAGCGGGGGCTGACGCTATTTTTCCGGAAGCGCTCCAATCAGAAAGCGAATTTAGAGCGTTTTCCAAACAAACCAGTGTGCCGGTTCTCGCAAATATGACCGAGTTCGGGAAAACGCCGTATTACAGTGCGGAAGAATTTTCCGATATGGGCTGTCACATGGTCATTTACCCGGTCACATCACTCAGAACGGCGGCCAAGGCTTTTGAGCGTATTTTCCGCCTTATAAAAGAAGAAGGCTCGCAAAAAGCGGGGCTTTCCGATATGCAGACGAGAAAAGAATTATATGAAACGATCGCTTATGATGACTATGAAGAACTGGATCAATCCATTGCCAAAACGATACTGCCGGACGACTGAAAAAGCCCTTTTTTACAAGGGCTTTTTTTACAGCTTTTTTTTCCTGAACCGCGGGCTGACTTGGTTGCGTTTCCGATCTCTGTACAGAATAAACCCGGCCAGAATATAAAGGCCGAATAAAAAAAACGCCAGTCCGGCAGCTCCCTGAAGAAAAAGGGACGGAAACGGGGCAAACACATGCCCGAATAATGCATCTCTCATCAACTTAATGCCGAGCGCCGCGACAGCGCCGGGGAGGACGAGAATCAAAAGCGCAACAAGCCGGCTCATATTCAGAAAACCCCTTTACGATGTGATTTCCTTTATTGTCCAATCGAAAAAATATTTTGTCAAGAGATGAAAACATGGTAACATAGGGGTTGTGCAAATTATTGCAACGGAAAATACAGGTGTGCAAATTTTTTCATATAAAGGGGTATCGGGATGCAGAAGGTGCTGATTATAGGTGCTGGTAAAGGAGGCACGGCGCTCTTACAGATTTTGATGAAAACAAAGCTGATCCAAATTATTGCGGTGGTTGATCAAGATCCGGAGGCGCAAGGGCTGCAAGAAGCCCGGAAATATGGAATTGCAACCTCATCAGATTGGAAATCTTACATAACCGAAGATATAGATATCATCATCCATACAACGGGCGACAAAGCGGTCATGGATGAGCTGCTCCAACAGAAAAAAGAGCAAACCATCGTCATGCCGGGAAAATTGGCGTACATGATGTTTCAGCTGATGGAGGAAAAACAGGAGCTTATTCAAATGCTGAAGTCCCAGACGTATAAGCATGACCGGATTTTTAATTCAACGCACGACGGCATGATTTTTATAGACGTCAATGAAACGATCATTTTATTTAATCAGATGGCTGAAAAAATGGTCGGTCAAAAACGGGAAGATGTCATCGGCCGCCAAATTAAAGACGTAGTGCCGAACACAAAACTGCCGCGGATTTTGGAAACGAGAGAGCCGGAGTATAACCAGAAGCAGCTCCTCGGAAAGCACCTTCAGATTGTCACGACAAGACTGCCGATCATTGATGAAGGCGGGAAGCTTCTCGGGGCGTTATGCGTGTTTAAAGACATCACGGACGCGGTTGAGCTGGCAGAAGAGGTCACGAACTTAAAACAAATCCGCACTATGCTTGAAGCGATTATTCAATCGTCAGACGAAGCCATTTCCGTCGTTGATGAAAACGGCATCGGAATGTTAATCAACAAAGCGTATACAAAAATGACCGGGCTGGCAGAAAGCGAAGTCATCGGAAAACCCGCCTCCACCGATATTTCGGAAGGGGAAAGCATGCATCTGAAAGTATTGGGGACAAGGCGGCCCGTACGGGGGGTAAGGATGAAAGTCGGCCCCAATAAAAAGGATGTCATCGTGAATGTTGCCCCCGTTATTGTTGACGGTATTTTAAAAGGCAGCGTCGGCGTCATTCACGATGTGTCAGAAATTAAAACGCTGACGGCTGAATTGAACCGGGCGCGCCAGATCATCCGCACGCTTGAAGCGAAATACACGTTTGATGACATTATCGGCACGAGTGAACAAATGCTGGTCGCCCTTGAACAGGCGAAGCTCGGGGCGAAAACGCCGGCGACGATTCTGCTGCGGGGAGAATCCGGCACCGGAAAAGAACTTTTCGCCCACGCCATCCATAATGAAAGCGACCGAAAATACAATAAATTCATCAGGGTCAATTGTGCGGCCCTGTCTGAATCACTGCTTGAATCCGAGCTTTTCGGCTATGAGGAAGGCGCGTTTACGGGCGCGAGGCGCGGGGGCAAAAAAGGGCTTTTTGAAGAAGCGAATAACGGCAGCATTTTCTTAGATGAAATCGGGGAGCTGACCCAAAGCACCCAGGCGAAGCTGCTCAGGGTTCTGCAGGAAAAAGAAATTATCAGAGTCGGCGGCGCTAAAGCGATTTCTGTCAATGTCAGAATTATCGCAGCGACAAATGTCAATATCGAAAAAGCCATGGCGGAAGGGACGTTCCGGGAAGACCTGTATTACCGGATTAACCGCTATCCGATTTCCATCCCGCCGCTTCGGCAGCGTAAAGAAGATATAGAAGCGCTGAGCATTAGGCTCATTGAAAAAATCAATCAGGATTACGGACGCAACGTAAAGGGACTCTCGCCCAACGCGCTGCGTGCTTTATCAGCCTACAGCTGGCCTGGAAACGTACGAGAGCTCGAAAATGTGCTCGGCCGGGCGATGATATTTTTAGAGCCGAACATGGAGCGGATCGAACAGCAGCATCTGCCTGTTTTTGAAACAGAGCTGAATGAAAAAAACGGCGCCCAGAGTGATTTTCCGGATGTGGAAGGAGAAAAACTCTCTCAAGCCGTTGAAAAATTTGAAGCGCATGTCATTCAAAAAACGCTTGAAAAGCACAAATTCAACCGAACCAAAACGGCAAAAGCGCTTGGTGTCAGCATTCGGAATCTGTACTACAAAATGGACAAGTACGGCCTTGCAAATGACGGCATGCAATAAATTGCAGAAACAGCGCAACCAGCTGCATGTTTTCTTGAAAAAAGGCCGGAATAACCCTCCCGCATATTTGGCACGGAACTTGCATTGATAAAAGCGGATTCGCACAAGGAAGGTGGTACAAAATGAAGCTGAGAGACCTAGTTGAAAAAGCCGCGGCAAAAAACGCAAAAACCATTGCAGTGGCCCACGCAGCAGATAAAGAAGTGATCCAAGCTGTCAAAATGGCGGCAGAACATTTATCGGCACGATTTTTACTGACGGGTGACAGTGAAAAGCTGAAAGAACTCCTGGCAAACGAGCCGAAGTTTAATGCTGAAATCGTCCACGCCGATTCACCCGAAGAATCTGCTGCAAAAGCAGTGCGAGCAGTGCGTGAACAAGAGGCTGATATTTTAATGAAAGGGAATCTGCCGAGCTCAACTCTTCTGAAATCAGTGTTAAACCGACAGGAAGGGCTGCGTTCAAAGAAGGTGTTATCACATGTAGCCGTTTTTGAGGTGCCGGACTATGACCGGCTGATGTATGTAACGGATTCGGCGCTGAACATTGCCCCGTCTCTTGAAGAGCTTCGGCATATTCTGCAAAATGCGGTTCATGTCGCGCATTCAGTAGGGAACCCTATGCCGAAAGCTGCAGTCCTTGCCGCAATTGAAACGGTCAACCCGAAAATGGAGGCGACGCTGAACGCCGCTGCAATCGTCCAAATGTGCAATAGAGGACAGATTACGGGCTGCATTGCGGACGGACCGCTCGCTTTGGATAATGCCGTATCCCAAGCGGCCGCGCTCCAAAAAGGAATTTCCGGAAGCGTTGCGGGCCAGGCGGATATTCTCTTGGTTCCTTCAATTGAGGCCGGAAATATACTTTATAAGTCAATGATTTATTTTGCGAAAGCAAATGTTGCTGCCGTCATCGCCGGTGCGAAGGCGCCGATTGCATTAACGAGTAGAGCGGATACCGCAGAAAATAAACTGTATTCAATTGCGCTTGCGATTTGCGCATCACAAGAACAGTAGGAGGAACGAACCTATGGAAATTTTTAAATATATGGAGACTTATGATTACGAACAATTGGTATTCTGCCAAGATGAACAATCTGGATTAAAAGCGATCATCGCGATTCACGATACCACGCTCGGTCCTGCACTCGGCGGAACAAGAATGTGGACATATGACAGTGAAGAAGCTGCGATTGAAGATGCATTAAGACTCGCAAAAGGCATGACTTATAAAAATGCGGCTGCCGGGCTAAACCTGGGCGGCGGGAAAACTGTTATTATCGGGGACCCGCGCAAGGATAAGAATGAAGAAATGTTCCGCGCATTCGGCCGGTACATCCAAGGCTTAAACGGAAGATATATTACGGCGGAAGACGTCGGCACCACCGTTGAAGATATGGATATTATTCATGATGAAACAGACTATGTAACAGGGATTTCTCCTGCATTCGGTTCCTCAGGAAATCCGTCTCCGGTTACGGCGTACGGCGTATACAAAGGGATGAAAGCTGCCGCTAAAGCGGCGTTCGGCACTGATTCACTGGAAGGAAAAACAATTGCCGTGCAAGGCGTGGGAAATGTGGCTTACAATCTTTGCCGCCACCTTCACGAAGAAGGTGCTTCTCTAATCGT
Organism: Bacillus siamensis; assembly: GCF_051628075.1. NCBI lineage: Bacteria > Bacillati > Bacillota > Bacilli > Caryophanales > Bacillaceae > Bacillus > Bacillus siamensis. The sequence goes on along the minus strand of NZ_CP155579.1, from coordinate 2,369,245 downwards.
GACGGATATCAATAAAGAATCTGTTAAACGTGCCGTTGAGGACTTTGGCGCCCGTGCAGTCGATCCGGACGACATTTACTCACAGGCGTGCGATATTTATGCCCCATGTGCTCTCGGTGCCGTCATTAACGATGACACGATTACACAGCTGAAGGCGAAAGTCATTGCGGGAGCGGCCAATAACCAGCTGAAAGAAACACGTCACGGTGATACCATTCATGAGATGGGAATCGTATACGCACCGGACTATGTCATCAATGCCGGCGGCGTCATCAATGTAGCAGATGAACTTTACGGCTACAATGCAGAGCGGGCTTTGAAAAAGGTTGAAGGCATCTATGCAAACATTGAACGGGTGCTCGATATTTCCGCGCGTGACGGCATTCCGACATACTTAGCGGCTGACCGTCTTGCTGAGGAACGAATTGAGCGCATGCGCCGTTCAAGAAGCCAGTTTTTGCAAAACGGCCAAAGCATATTAAGCAGACGGTAGGAATTTGATCTGGAGGTATGAAAATGTTCGAACAGGAAAAACGCATTCTCATTCTGAATCCAGGCTCAACATCAACGAAAATCGGCGTCTTTCACAATGAACGCTGTATATTTGAAAAGACGCTGCGGCACCCCGAAGAAGAGCTGAAAACATTTAACAGCATTATCGACCAATACGAATTTCGAAAAATAAGCATACTTGAGTCTCTTCACGAACAGGGCATCAACATTTCAAAGTTTGATGCCGTTTGCGCCAGAGGCGGCCTGCTCAGACCGATTGAGGGCGGCACATATGAAGTGAATGACGCCATGATCACTGATTTAAAAAACGGCTACAACGGCCAGCATGCTTCCAATCTGGGCGGAATTATTGCCAGGGAAATTGCTGACGGACTAAATATCCCGGCATATATCGTCGATCCGGTCGTGGTGGATGAGATGACTCCGCTCGCTAAAGTATCAGGGATGCCTGAAATCAAGCGGAAAAGCATTTTTCACGCTTTAAACCAAAAAGCCGTTGCCCGTCAGGCGGCGGCGTCCCTCGGCAAGCGGTATGAACAGATGAAGATGATCGTCACCCACATGGGCGGCGGCATCACAGTCGGTGTTCATGACTGCGGAAGGGTGACGGATGTCAACAACGGGCTTCACGGTGAAGGACCTTTAAGTCCGGAACGTGCGGGAACCGTTCCGGCCGGAGATCTGGTGGAAATGTGTTTTTCCGGCAAATATTCAAAAGCCGATATGATGAAAAAACTTGTCGGCACCGGCGGACTGTCCGGCTACCTGGGAACAACGGACGCGTTGAAAGTGGAAAAACGAATTCAGGACGGAGATGAGCATGCAAGGCTCATTTATGATGCCATGGCTTATCAAGTAGCAAAAGAAATCGGGGCGGCAAGCGCCGTTTTAAAAGGAAAAGTAGACATTATCGTCCTGACGGGCGGTTTAGCGTACGGGAAACGTTTCGTATCCGCCATCAGATCGTACATAGATTGGATTTCGGATGTACTGGTGTACCCGGGAGAAAATGAACTGCAATCTCTCGCGCAAGGCGCGCTTCGGGTTTTAGCCGGTGAGGAGCAGGCAAAACAATATCAGATCGGCGAAGGAGTGAAAACAGATGGCGACTGAGTATGATGTGGTCATTCTGGGCGGCGGAACGGGCGGTTATGTCGCCGCCATCAGAGCGGCCCAGCTCGGCTTAAAAACGGCCGTTGTAGAAAAAGAAAAACTCGGCGGAACATGCCTGCATAAAGGGTGTATTCCGAGTAAAGCGCTGTTAAGAAGCGCGGAAGTGTATCGGACCGCAAAGGAAGCGGCATCGTTCGGCATTGAAACGGAAGGTGTCTCCCTCCGTTTTGACAGTGTGCAAAAACGAAAGCAGGGAATCGTTGACCGGCTGGCCGGCGGTGTCGCCCACCTGATGAAAAAGGGGAAGATTGATGTATTCAACGGGTACGGACGTATGCTCGGCCCTTCCATCTTCTCACCTCTTCCAGGTACAGTTTCCGTTGAGTACGCAAATGGCGAAGAAAACGACATGCTGATACCGAAACAATTGATTATCGCAACCGGTTCGAGACCGAAAATGCTGCCGGGTTTAGAAGCTGACGGTATATATATTCTGACGTCAGATGAAGCGCTTGAGCTTGAACGTCTGCCCCAATCCATGATGATCGTCGGCGGCGGTGTCATCGGTATTGAATGGGCATCCATGCTGAACGATTTCGGCGTCGATATCACTGTGATCGAATATGCGGACCGCATTTTGCCGACTGAGGACCGTGATATTTCAAGCGAAATGGAAAAACTGTTAATGAAAAAAGGGATTAAGATCGTGACGGGTGCGAAAGTGCTTCCGGATACATTGAAAAAAGCGGACGGTGTTTCAATTGACGCTGAAAAGAATGGAAAAAGCGAAACGTATTATGCAGAAAAAATGCTTGTTTCCATCGGCCGCCAGCCGAACATTGAAGGAATCGGCCTTGAAAACACGGACATTGTAACGGAAAACGGTTCTGTCGTCGTAAATGAAGCCGGACAGACGAAGGAATCGCATATTTATGCGATCGGTGATGTTGTCGGCGGACTGCAGCTTGCACATGTGGCATCCCGTGAAGGCATCATTGCCGTTGAGCATATGGCGGGTCTTAATCCGGCGCCTCTTGATGCCGCTCTTGTGCCAAAATGCATTTATTCAAATCCGGAAGCGGCGAGTGTCGGTTTGACAGAAGAAGAAGCCGAACGCAAAGGACACGAACTTAAGATCGGAAAGTTTCCGTTCATGGCGATCGGAAAAGCGCTTGTTTACGGGGAAAGCGACGGCTTTGTCAAAATCGTCGCCGACCGGAACACAGATGATATTCTCGGAGTTCATATGATCGGTCCGCACGTCACCGATATGATCTCTGAAGCGGGGCTTGCCAAGGTGCTCGATGCGACGCCGTGGGAAATCGGCCAGTCCATACACCCGCACCCGTCGCTTTCAGAGGCAATTGGAGAAGCTGCACTAGCCGCAGACGGAAACGCGATTCATTTTTAAAAGGAAAGAAGGAGGGGTTTGAATGACTACAAACCGCCATCAAGCATTAGGGCTTTCTGACGCGGAAGCCGTTGAAATGTATAGAACCATGCTGTTAGCCAGAAAAATCGACGAAAGAATGTGGCTGTTAAACCGCTCGGGAAAAATTCCGTTCGTTATTTCATGTCAAGGACAGGAAGCGGCACAAGTAGGCGCGGCCTATGCTTTAAACCGCGATACCGACTATGTGCTTCCTTACTACAGAGATATGGGGGTTGTGCTTGCATTCGGTATGACTGCAAAGGATTTGATGATGTCCGGTTTTGCGAAAGCGGCTGACCCGAACTCAGGCGGAAGGCAGATGCCGGGACACTTCGGTCAAAAGAAAAACAGAATCGTAACGGGCTCCTCTCCTGTTACGACGCAGGTCCCTCACGCAGTCGGGATTGCGCTTGCGGGACGCATGGATAAAAAGGATATCGTTTCTTTCGTGACCTTTGGAGAAGGCTCTTCCAACCAGGGAGATTTTCACGAAGGGGCGAACTTTGCCGCCGTGCATAAATTGCCGGTCATTTTCATGTGTGAAAACAATAAGTATGCCATTTCTGTTCCGTATGACAAACAGGTGGCCTGCGAGAATATCTCCGACCGGGCGGTAGGCTACGGTATGCCGGGCGTCACTGTTGACGGAAACGATCTGCTGGAAGTTTATCGTGTTGTGAAAGAAGCGCGCGATCGTGCGTCTAAAGGCGAAGGCCCTACATTAATCGAAACGGTTTCCTACCGTTTGACGCCGCATTCGAGTGACGACGACGACAGCAGCTACAGAGAACGCAAAGAAGTAGAAGAAGCAAAGAAACAAGACCCGCTTCTTATATACAAAACATACCTTCAAGAAGCCGGGCTTCTTAGTGAAGAAGAAGAAAAGACCATGCTGGATGACATCATGGCTATCGTAAACGAAGCGACAGACGAAGCGGAGAAAGCGCCATATGCATCTCCTGAATCAACGCTTGATCACGTTTATGCGAAGTAGGGAGGAATACTTATGTCTGTAATGTCTTATATTGACAGTATTAATGCAGCAATGAAAGAAGAAATGGAAAGAGATCCGCGTGTTTTTGTTCTCGGGGAAGACGTCGGGAGAAAAGGCGGCGTGTTTAAAGCCACGGCAGGTCTCTATGAGCAGTTCGGAGAAGAGCGGGTGATGGATACGCCGCTTGCGGAATCAGCGATTGCCGGCGTCGGTATCGGCGCCGCCATGTACGGCATGCGTCCGATCGCGGAGATGCAGTTTGCCGATTTCATTCTTCCTGCGGTCAACCAAATCATTTCAGAAGCGGCAAAAATCCGCTACCGTTCAAACAATGATTGGAGCTGTCCGATGGTCATCAGAGCGCCTTATGGCGGCGGCGTGCACGGGGCGTTGTATCATTCCCAATCTGTGGAGGCCATCTTTGCCAACCAGCCGGGCCTTAAAATTGTCATGCCTTCAACTCCTTATGATGCAAAAGGGCTGTTAAAAGCTGCTGTCCGTGACGAAGACCCCGTACTGTTTTTCGAGCATAAGCGGGCGTACCGCCTGATTAAAGGCGAAGTCCCTGCTGACGATTACGTCCTTCCGATCGGAAAGGCGGATGTAAAACGCGAAGGCAGCGACATTACTGTCATTACGTACGGTTTATGCGTCCATTTCGCTCTGCAGGCTGCCGAGCGTCTTGAAAAAGACGGAATTTCCGCGCACATATTAGATTTGCGTACGGTCTATCCGTTAGATAAAGAAGCCATCATTGAAGCCGCATCTAAAACGGGTAAAGTATTGCTGATCACAGAAGATACGAAAGAAGGCGGCATTATGAGCGAAGTCGCCGCCATTATTTCTGAGAACTGCTTATTTGATTTAGACGCACCGATCAAGCGGCTTGCGGGTCCTGACGTTCCGGCGATGCCTTATGCGCCGGCAATGGAAAAATACTTCATGATGAATCCTGACAAAGCAGAAGCCGCGATGAGAGAATTAGCGGAGTTTTAAAGACGTAAGGAGGTTTTTGACATGGCGATTGAACAAATGGCTATGCCTCAGCTCGGAGAGAGCGTGACGGAAGGGACGATCAGCAAATGGCTGGTATCCCCGGGTGATCAAGTGAATAAATATGACCCCATCGCGGAGGTCATGACAGATAAAGTGAATGCGGAGGTGCCGTCTTCTTTTACCGGTACGATTACAGAACTAGTAGGGGAAGAAGGGCAGACTCTTGCAGTAGGCGAGATCATCTGCAAAATTGAAACAGAAGAAACGGCAGCCGAAGAGGCGCCGAAGCGGGAAGAAGTGCAAAATCCCCCTGCAGACACCGATTCAAACCGTGCAGGTAAAGATCAGTCAAATAAAGCGCGATATTCGCCGGCCGTGCTCAGATTAGCGGGAGAACACGGCATTCAGCTTGAAGAAGTTGAAGGAACGGGTGCAGGCGGAAGAATTACGCGAAAAGACATTCAAAAGATCATTGATTCGGGAATGCAGCAGAAGACGGAAGCACCGGCACCGGCTGCCGTCCAAACAACACAACAAGCACCCAAACAGCAGCAAAAACAAGCGCCGGCACCAGCTCTGTCAGCCGGTGATATTGAAATTCCGGTTACAGGCGTCAGAAAAGCCATTGCAGCCAATATGCATAAAAGCAAAACAGAAATTCCGCATGCCTGGACGATGATGGAAGTCGACGTCACGAACATGACGGCGTACAGAAACAGCATGAAAGACTCGTTTAAACAAAAAGAAGGCTTCAATTTAACATTCTTCGCTTTCTTTGTTAAAGCGGCGGCGCAGGCTCTTAAAGAGTTCCCGCAAATGAACAGCATGTGGGCGGGGGACAAAATCGTCCAAAAGAAAGACATCAACATCTCCATTGCCGTTGCCACAGAAGATTCGCTGTTTGTTCCGGTTATTAAGCATGCTGATGAAAAAACGATTAAAGGCATAGCCAGAGAAATAACGGATCTTGCGAAAAAAGTGAGAGACGGAAGACTTGCCGCCGATGATATGCAGGGCGGCACCTTTACCGTCAATAACACAGGATCTTTCGGGTCGGTTCAGTCTATGGGCATTATCAATCATCCGCAGGCGGCCATTCTTCAGGTAGAATCAATCGTCAAACGTCCGGTTGTCATGAATAACGGGATGATTGCCGTGCGTGATATGGTTAATCTTTGCTTGTCTTTAGATCACAGAGTGCTTGACGGGCTCGTATGCGGCCGTTTCCTCGGACGCGTCAAAGAGATCTTAGAAAACATTGACGAAAATACTTCAGTCTATTAAAAAAAACTCCTTTTGCCCTGACGGCAAAGGGAGTTTTTTCAGTTTCATTCTGAATCTTCGGGAACGAGCATAGTGAGATGATGTTTTTTCACTTCGATAGTGCAAGGCGCCTTTCCATATACCTCGCCGTCCGTATCCGCGTCCATCTCACGTCCGGTTTCGATCTCAACCTTGGAAGCCTGAATATACGAAAGCTCCCCTTTAAAATCATCAAATGAACCCTGCTCCATCGTCATCAGCTCCCGCAAAGCGGCAAGGCTTGTGCTGCGGCAGATTAACACATCGGCTAACCCGTCCTGAAGGCTGGCATCAGGCAGGGGAACTCTGTTTGTCCCGATAAAATGCCCGTTCATGACAAGCACCATAACGGCTTCGTCTTCTTTCACCTCACCGTCGATCGTCAATCTGACGGGAAAAGGGTTCGCGCTTGTCATCGTCCTTAAGGCGCTCGTGAAATAGCTGATTTTCCCGAGCAATGCTTTTTCTTTTTCATTAATATGGCTCGATGCTTCAGTGATCAGCCCGATCCCCCAGAAGTTCAAAAAATAGCCGTCATCCGATTTACAGACGTCTATCATTCGTTTATGCCCGGCTGCGAGCGCTTCAGCGGCTTTTTGAAGATTTTGCGGGATGCCGAGCGCCCGTGAAAAATCGTTGCACGTTCCCCCCGGCAAAATGCCGACAGCGGGTCTGTGATCAAGCTTGCTGATGCTGTTGATGCATTGATGCACCGTGCCGTCTCCGCCTAAAATGTATAAATGGTCAACCGAGCTGTCGAGATTTTCACAAAACTGACTGGCATCATCCTGATGTTTGGTCGGTTTAATCAAAAGCTCGTCAGCTGACTGGGCCAAAATGGGGACGACCGTACCGAGGGTTTTATCAATCTGTTTTTGACCGGCGTTTCCGTTATAAATTAATACTGCTTTCCGTTGGCTCATACGACTGCTCCTTTATTTCAGACAATCTCTTTAACAAGTTTCCCGTTTTTAAAAGGTCATAAACTTACATCGAAAACATAAAAGGGACAAAAATCAATCGGAGATGAGCGGTGTCATTTGCCGATAGGGCAGGTTCCTTGCTATCATAAGAGAAGATGATCAAAAAGGAGAGGTCCCAGTTGAATATGGATTTTAATTTATTTATGAATGATGTCGTGCGTCAAGCCCGCCAGGAAATCACAGCCGCCGGGTATACGGAGCTGAAAACCGCTGAGGAAGTGGACGAAGCGCTTTCGAAAAAAGGAACGACACTTGTTATGGTCAATTCTGTCTGCGGATGCGCAGGCGGAATTGCAAGACCTGCGGCGTACCATTCCGTACATTATGATAAACGCCCGGATCAGCTTGTGACGGTTTTTGCCGGACAGGACAAAGAAGCGACAGCAAAAGCGAGAGAGTACTTTGAAGGCTACCCGCCGTCTTCTCCGTCCTTTGCGATTTTAAAAGACGGGAAAATCATGAAAATGGTGGAACGCCATGAAATTGAAGGGCATGAGCCTATGGCCGTCGTGACAAAACTGCAGGAAGCCTTTGAAGAATATTGTGAAGAAGTATAAGTAAAAAGGAAAACCCCGGAGCCGAGCGCTTGCGGGGTTTTTTTATATGGTGTTTGTATAAATATAAATATTTATGCACCGGCAATCAGCTGTCACTCATTCGAAAAACAATGACTATAATAAATAAAGAAAGGGAATTATATTTTTTGAAAATAGTATTGCATAACTAGTAAAAAGTGTTTAAAATACAGATTAACGAATAAATATTCAAGTTTAAGAGATAAGCAGATATGGGGGAAAATAATCATGAAGAAATGGCTGTTGGTATTGACTGCCGCATGTATCACCTTTGCGCTGTCCGCCTGCGGATCAGGCAATTCAGGCTCAGAAGGCGGAAAGAACAAACTGATTATGGGTACATCGGCTGATTATAAACCGTTTGAATATAAAGACGGCGATCAGATCGTCGGATTTGACGTTGATCTGGCAAAAGCTTTGGGCAAAAAGACCGGCTATGACGTTGAGGTGCAGGACATGGACTTCAACAGTCTGATTACATCGCTGAAGTCTAAGCAGGTTGATATGATTTTATCAGGAATGACACCTACGCCGGAACGGAAAAAGCAAGTAGATTTCTCAGATATTTATTATACTGCTAACAATATGATCGTTACGAAAAAGGGAAGCAGCATTAAATCTCTGAATGATCTGAAAGGCAAAACCGTCGGTGTTCAGCTCGGCTCCATTCAAGAAGAAAAAGGCAAGAAGCTTGCTTCAAAATACGGTTTTCAGCTCGAAGACCGCAACCGCATTTCAGACTTAACGGAAGAGATTAAATCCGGACGCTTTGATGCCGCAATTATTGAAGACATCGTGGCACAGGGCTATTTCAGTTCAAATCATGATCTGCAGGGCTTTGTCTCAGCAGATGCGAAATCAGACGAATCGGGCTCCGCGATTGCGTTCCGCAAAGACAGTGATCTGACAGCGAAGTTTAACAAAGCGCTGAAAGAAATGGAGAAAAACGGAGAAATCGAAAAACTGAAGAAAAAATGGTTCACCAACGAGAAATAAAAGAAAGCTCAACTTTTCGTTGAGCTTTTTATCTTGAATATAGGTAAAGGAGATCACACGTATGAATTTGGATTTCTCAGCGACAATACCCCAAATTCCTTTTATATTGGAAGGCCTTGCCGTCACATTAAAAATTGTGCTCGTTTCAGCGGTCATCGGCCTTGTATTAGGCGTCATTCTCAGTCTGTTTAAAATCAGCACAATCAGTCCGCTGAAATGGATTGCGGATTTTTATACTTCAATTTTCCGCGGCACGCCGCTCGTGCTGCAGCTGATGATCATTTATTTCGGTATGCCGCAGCTCCTCGGCTTTCAGATCGACCAATTTTGGGCGGCGGTCACCGCCTTATCGCTCAATTCTGCCGCTTACGTCTCTGAAATTATCAGAGCGGGAATCAACGCGATTGACAAAGGACAAAAAGAGGCGGCCGTCGCTCTCGGCGTGCCGTACGGAAAAATGATGAAAGATCTGCTGCTGCCGCAGGCGTTCAAAAACATTTCTCCGGCCATTATTAACGAATTAATCACTTTGACGAAAGAATCGGCGATCGTCACGGTTATCGGTCTCGGCGATATCATGAGACGGGCCTACCAGTCCGGCGCCGCAACATACAACTATTTAGAGCCTCTTATTGTGGCGGGCTTAATCTATTACGTGCTCGTTTTGATCTTAGCATTCATCGGAAAAGGCGTAGAAAGGAAGCTGAAAGCCAATGATTAAGGTCGACAACCTTTCAAAATCATTCGGGAAACACGAAGTATTGAAAAACATTTCAACACAGATCCAAGAAGGTGAAGTCGTGGCCGTCATCGGGCCTTCCGGCTCGGGCAAATCAACGTTTCTGCGCTGCTTAAATCTGCTGGAAACCCCGAGCGGCGGAACGATTGCCATTAAGGAAAAAGAAATCACCGCCGCTAAAACGAATAAACTGAAAGTGCGGGAAAATATCGGCATGGTATTTCAGCATTTTCATCTGTTTCCTCATAAAACGGTGCTTGATAATATCACATACGCGCCGGTCAGTGTGAAGAAAGAGTCCAAAAAGGCGGCGGAAGAAAAGGCGTGCGCGCTCCTCGAAAAAGTCGGGCTGCTTGAAAAACGGAAGGACTATCCGAACCGCTTGTCAGGCGGGCAGAAGCAGCGTGTCGCCATCGCGCGGGCGCTTGCCATGAATCCTGATATCATGCTGTTTGATGAACCGACTTCAGCCCTTGACCCGGAAATGGTCAAAGAAGTCCTTGAGGTGATGAAAGAGCTCGCGCAGACGGGCATGACGATGGTGATCGTCACGCACGAAATGGGATTTGCCAAGGAAGTCGCAGACCGCGTATTATTCATGGATGAAGGCACAATAGTGGAAGACGGGCCGCCGGAAGAATTTTTTCTTTCTCCGAAGTCAAAAAGAGCACAGGACTTTTTAGAAAAAATATTATAAAATATAACTGTAAGAAAAGAAGAAGAATGCTCTTCTTCTTTTTTTTGAGAACGAAACAAACAGAATGGAGCAAGCAATGTTTAAAATCGGTTACCGCACACTAAAGACCGCACTTGGAACGGCGCTGGCCATTTATTTAGCCCAGCTGTTGCATCTGCAAAACTTCGCATCCGCAGGAATCATCACCATATTGTGCATCCAAATTACGCAAAAGCGGTCGCTTCAGGCCTCGTGGGCCCGATTTGCCGCCTGTTTATTGGCGATCGTCTTTTCATATGTCTTTTTCGGACTGATCGGCTATTATCCGTTTGTGATCGGAATATTGCTCGTGCTGTTCATTCCGACTACAGTCGTTTTAAAAATAAACGAGGGGATCGTCACCAGCTCAGTTATCATTCTTCATTTATATATGTCCGGCGGCATTACGCCGGCGTTTATCTGGAATGAGTTCCAGCTGATCACCGTAGGTATCGGCGTCGCGCTGTTAATGAATCTGTATATGCCGAGCCTCGACAGAAAACTTGCGGCGTACCGGAAAAAAATCGAGGACAACTTTGCCGTCATCTTCGCCGAAATCGAACGGTATTTGTTAACAGGTGAGCAAGATTGGACGGGGAAAGAAATACCGGAGACGCATCAGATGATTCAAGAGGCGAAAAACCTCGCGTACCGGGACGTGCAGAATCATATTTTGCGCCATGAAAATCTCTACTATCATTATTTTAAAATGAGACAGAAACAATTTGAAATTATCGAAAGGCTGCTGCCGAAGATTACCTCTGTTTCAATAACGGTGGAGCAGGGAAAAATGATTGCCCATTTTATCCATGAATTAAGGGAAGCCATTCATCCCGGCAATACCGCCCATAAATTTTTAAAAAGACTGGCGGAAATGAGAACGGAATTTGAAGAAATGCCGCTTCCGGCAACACGCGAGGAATTTGAAGCGCGGGCGGCTTTATTCCACCTGCTCGGTGAGATGGAACAATATCTCGTGATTAAAAGTTATTTCAAAGGCATCAAGCTGTAAAAAACATATGGATCATCGCATGAGTCCTCCTTTCATTGGTCATTCTAATGAAAAAAGGAGGGGAGCCCATGCGATTTTTTTTATTGTCAGCAATCCTGCTGCTGTCTCCGCTTTGGCCGCTTGGCGCGAATCCTTTGCCGGGTGACCCTTACATTATCGTCAATAAAACCACAAATGCGCTTGCGGTTGTGAAGGATAATCGAATAGAAGGCATTTATCAGGTGGCGACGGGAAAAACAGATGATCTGACGCCTGAAGGAGAATTTACGGTAACGGTCAAGGCTGTAAATCCGTATTACCGGAAGAAAAATGTAGAGGGAGGCGCGCCGGAAAATCCGCTCGGCGTCCGCTGGATCGGTTTTGATGCGAAAGGAACCGACGGCAGGATATACGGCATTCACGGGACAAACAGAGAAGAGCTGATCGGAGGGTTTGTATCAAATGGCTGCATCCGCATGAAAAACCGGGATGTCATCCATATTTTTCGGATTATCCCTCCCGGAACGAAAGTATTGATTACAAAAGAAAACCGCTCATTTGAGGACATTGCAAAAGAGCGGAAAGCCCTCATAAAAAAGCAGGAAACCCCCGTGCAATGAGGCGCCCGCTTTTTTATCGCAAATACATCATAATGCCTGAGAGGACTGTTGACAGTATAAATACGCCTAAAATGACGATGACAGCGCTTTTCATGAATTTCTGAGACATCGTTTCACTCCTTAAGATTACTGTCTATCATTTTAACGTGTTTTGCTTGTATGAACAAGCCATATCCTATGACAGAAAGCAGGTGGCCGCGCAATGAAAAAACTTGATCATATCGGTATTGCCGTCAGCTCTATTGATGCCGCAAGAGGATTTTATGAACGGATGCTGGGGCTTACGTATATAGGAGACGAGCTGGTAAACGGCCAAAATGTGAAAGTTGCTTTTTTAGAAGCGGGAAGCACAAAACTTGAGCTGATTGAGCCGCTGTCCGAAGCATCTCCCGTCAGCTCCTTTTTACAGAAAAGAGGCGAAGGGCTGCATCATTTGGCGTTCCGGTGCGCCGATCTTAAGGAAACGATCAAGGAGCTTGAATCAAGCCGCATGACTTTGACCAATCATGAACCGCAAAGCGGAGCAGGCGGGAAGAAGATCGCATTTCTCTCCCCGAAAGAGGCGAACGGGGTTTTGATTGAGCTTTGTGAAACAATTGAAAAAGGAGAAACTGGTTGATGAGCATGAGTGACCATATCAGACACTTAAACGAAAGACGTTCCTTTTTTACAAACGGCGGCGGTGCGGAAAGAAATGAAAAACAGCACAAAAAAGGCAAGCTGACGGCAAGAGAAAGAATTGCCTATTTATTGGATGAAGACAGTTTTTCAGAGCTTCAGCCGTTTGCCAAAAGCCGCATGCCCGAATGCCAACATGCTCCGGGAGACGGCGTCGTTACCGGATACGGCACAATTGACGGACGGCCCGTGTATTTATTTGCTCATGACTTTACCGTTCTCGGCGGGACGCTCGGTGAGACACATGCCGAAAAAATCGCGGCGGTGATGGATCTGGCGGCTAAAAATAAAACCCCGATCATCGGACTGAACGACTCAGGTGGTGCGAGAATTCAAGAGGGTGTGGTATCATTAAATGGCTACGGTCATATTTTTAGGCGGAACGTCCTTTACTCGGGAGTGATTCCGCAAATTTCTGTTATCCTCGGGCCATGTGCCGGCGGTGCTGTTTATTCACCCGCTCTGACGGATTTTGTGATTATGGCGGAACAGACGTCGCACATGTTTATTACAGGTCCTAAAGTCATTGAACAGGTGACGGGTGAACAGATTGACGCGGAGAGTTTAGGCGGTGCGGGAATACATAATGTGATAAGCGGAAATGCCCACTATTCCGCACGAACGGAAAAAGAGGCTCTTTCCGCGGTGAAAACCTTGCTTTCTTATCTCCCGCACGGCAGTCAGACGGCATTGCCCGTTAAAAAGGAAGACGCCAGGCCGTTATTAAACACCCTCGTTCCCGCGGACAGTTCGAAACCTTACGATGTGTTACAGGTGATAAAAGAACTGGCGGATGACGGAACGTTTTTTGACATTCAGCCGTATTTTGCCAAAAACATTGCTGTCGGTTTTCTGAAGCTCGGACGTCGCACTGTCGGTTTTGTCGCAAACCAGCCGAAACATTTGGCGGGGAGCCTCACGATTGATGCCGCTGACAAAGCGTCGAGATTCATCCGTTTTTGCGACGCATTTCATATTCCGCTGTTAACGATCGCTGATGTTCCCGGATTTCTGCCGGGCCTTCAGCAGGAGCATGCGGGAATCATCCGTCACGGAGCAAAATTGCTGTATGCTTTTGCCGAAGCGGCGGTGCCGAAAGTGACGCTCATCATCAGAAAAGCTTACGGAGGCGCTTATGTCGCCATGAATTCAAAAGGGCTCGGAGCTGATCTTGTTTTCGCCTGGCCCAATGCGGAAATTGCCGTGATGGGAGCAGAAGGCGCGGCATCGATTTTATACCGCAGAGACATACAGGCTTCTGACGATCCGGAAAAAACGAAGTGCGAAAAAAAAGCCATATATGAAAAGGAAAACGCCGGTCCGTATAAAGCGGCTGCCTGCGGTATGGTGGATGACATCATCCGGCCGGAAGACTCGAGGAAAAAATTGATTCAGGCATTTGACATGCTTGCGCATAAGGAAGAGGAAAGACCGAAAAAAAAGCACGGTAATATACCGCTTTAAACGGAGGAACTGAAAATGGTAAACGAAAAACGCCTGCTTGAAGAATTTCTGGAACTTGTTCAAATTGATTCAGAAACAAAACACGAAGCGGAAATCAGCAAGGTGCTCAAACAAAAATTCACTGATTTAGGATTGAGCGTAAAAGAAGACGATACAAAAGAAGTGACGGGGCATGGAGCCGGCAACTTAATCTGTACGTTAAAGGGCACAAAAGATGCGGATACGATTTATTTCACATCGCATATGGACACTGTTGTTCCGGGAAAAGGCGTTAAGCCGATTGTGGAAGACGGCTATGTCAAAACCGACGGCACGACGATTCTAGGCGCTGATGATAAGACGGGCCTTGCCGCAATGTTTGAAGCCATTAAAGTGCTGAAAGAACAAAACATCGAGCACGGAACGATTGAATTCATCATCACGGCCGGGGAAGAATCAGGATTAGTCGGAGCAAAAGCAATGGATCGTTCCGATATTACCGCGAAATACGGTTTTGCGCTTGATTCAGACGGAAAAGTCGGCAACATTATTGTAGCCGCGCCGACACAAGCGAAAGTGAGAGCAACCATTTTCGGAGAAACGGCTCATGCGGGAGTAGAACCGGAAAAAGGCATCTCCGCGATTACAATCGCATCAAAAGCAATCTCAAAAATGCCGCTCGGCCGTATTGATGAAGAAACAACGGCTAATATCGGACGTTTTGAAGGAGGCACGCAAACCAATATCGTCTGCGATCAAGTTGATATTCTGGCTGAAGCGCGTTCGTTAGTGCCTGAAAAAATGGAAGCGCAAGTGCAGAAAATGAAGGAAGCTTTCGAATCTGCGGCAGCTGAGATGGGAGGCCGCGCAGAAGTGGACATCGCAGTCATGTATCCGGGTTTCAAATACCAGGACGGCGATCAGGTTGTGGAAGTCGCGAAAAAAGCGGCGGCAAAAATCGGCCGGCCGAGCGAACTGCAGACGAGCGGCGGCGGAAGTGATGCGAACATCATTGCCGGCCACGGCATTCCGACAGTCAACCTGTCAGTAGGTTATGAACAAATCCATACGAAAAATGAAAAAATGCCGATTGAAGAGCTCGTCAAAACGGCGGAAATGGTCGTTGCCATTATCGAAACAGCAGCCAACTAAAAACGAAGCACCCAATGAATTGGGTGCTTTTTTTCGTAAGATCCACATGAAAAAACCTGCCGGAATTCACACGGCAGGTTCAATATTATGATTTTGCGGGCTCTGCCTGAGCCGCAGCTTGTTTCTTTTTATGATGCGTCTGCTGTAAAAGCACGTTCTGCACTGTTAAAAACAGTCCGCTTGTAAACCAGTAAAGCGGAAGCGCAGCCGGTACGTTAAGTGAAAAAATGGTCATCATGACAGGGAAAATAAAGACCATGATTTTTGCTGACTGCATCGCGGCCGGATTTTGAGCGGCCGGTGAATATTTCTCGTTTAATTTTTGGGAAATATAAGCCTGTAAGAAATACATGGCGCCCGCGCACAGTGATACAAGAATATCAGAATGCCCTAAGCTGAACCACAGAAATGAGTGTGAAGCAATTTCCGGCGTTGAGCGGATGGCGTAATAAAAACCGATCAAAATCGGGAATTGCACCAGCATCGGAAGGCATCCCATTGCCATCGGATTCAGATTATGCTCACGGTAAAGCTTCATCATTTCCATTTGCAGTTCTTTTTGTTTCTCCGCATCTTTCGTTTGTTTTATTTTAGCCTGAATGCTGTCGACCTGCGGTTTGATCACAGCCATTTTTTCCTGGAACACCCGCTGTTTCTTAAATTGGTTCACAAACAAAGGCAATACAACGATCCGGACGATAATCGTCACCAGAATAATAGACAGTCCGTACTCACCGTGGAACAGGCCCGCCACACCTTTTAAAAGTGCCGAAAACGGCTCGATCAGGTAATCGTGGAAAAACCCGATATTCCCGAGGCCCCCCGTCTGAGTCTGAGATGTCGCTGCAAAAGCCGAGCGGCCTGTGCACAGTACGATAAAAAATAATCCGAATGCTATCCATTTTTGATATGTTTTAGACAATTATGTCTCCTCCTTTTTATCTTCACTTGCCGTTATAAAAGGAGGAAGCTGACATCTTCATCATCATTCGCCGGTGAATTCATGCGGATGACTTTACGTATCCAAGTTGTAATGCGATGATATATAATAATAAGAAAGTCTGTTCGGTTCAGCTGAACGACTGCTTGATGTTCATCTATTCGTTTCGTTCTCCAATGCTCGCCTGCGCGGCGCTCACGCAAAAGAAAAGCGATGCCGATCGCGGTCAGAGCGGGAAGAATAATTGTGAAAAAATCGACTAAAAATAAAAAGTCATTCATTGACTCAAGAATCATTTTATCACATCCATTCAGCTCTTATTTTACTACATATATATAAGGTTGTCTATGAAAGGAAAGGAGGCGCCGGGAGTGGCCGGAAAAGGGAGAATTATATTTCATATCGATATGAACAGTTTTTATGCCTCTGTAGAAATGGCGTATGATCCGTCTTTAAAGGGAAAACCTCTCGCTGTTGCCGGAAACGTGAAGGAACGGCGAGGAATCATCGTCACCTGCAGCTACGAAGCGAGAGCGCGGGGCGTAAAGACCACCATGCCGGTGTGGCAGGCGAAGCGCCTCTGTCCGGAACTCATCGTCGTTCCTCCGAATTTTGACCGCTACCGGAGTTCGTCAAAAGAAATGTTCAGCATTCTGAGGGAGTATACGGATTTAGTCGAGCCTGTTTCTATTGATGAAGGATACATGGATATTACGGACACACCGCACGGACATAGGGCGTATGAGACAGCCGCAGACATTCAGGCAAGGCTGCAAAAAGAGCTTTTGCTTCCGTCAAGCATCGGCATCGCTCCGAATAAGTTTCTCGCCAAGATGGCGTCTGAAATGAAAAAACCGCTCGGCATCACCATTTTAAGAAAAAGAGAGCTGCCGGACATATTGTGGCCTCTCCCGATCGAAGAGATGCACGGTATAGGAACGAAAACTGCGGAAAAAATAAAAACGCTCGGCATCAAAACGATCGGTGATTTGGCAAAAGGAGATGAACGGGCGCTGAAAATGCTGCTCGGCATAAACGGGCCAAGGCTGAAGGATAAGGCGAACGGCATCCACCGCGCAGAAGTCGATCCCGAACGGATTTATGAATTTAAAAGCGTCGGCAACTCATCCACCCTTTCGCATGATTCGGCTGACTGGGATGAATTAACCGGCGTGTTTGACCGGCTCGCGCTGTCTGTAAGCGAACGGCTTCAGCGTAAGGAGGTCATGGCCTGCCGGCTGTTCATCATGATCCGCTATGCGGATTGGAAAACGGTCACAAGAAGCATGACTCTCAGCAATCCGGCTGATCAGAAAAAAGACATCATGAATGCGGCGATGGAACTGTTTGACAAGCACTGGAACCAAAAACCGGTGAGGCTTCTCGGCATCACCGGAACGGAACTGGTCGAAAAACAGCAGGCGTATAAACAGCTTGACCTGTTTTCATTCAAGGAGGATGCAAAGGACGAGCCGATTGTTCAGATGATGAACGAGCTGAATGAAAAATACGGCCGACACATGATCCGAAAAGGCGCCGTCATGAAAAAAGAAGAAAGCAAAACAAGGGGAACGAGCTTTAACAGAGACTTTTTTCAGGATGAAAAGAAAAGGTGAATAACTTGAAAAAAGGGGTTATGTATGATAATTTCTTTAGTATAAATATCATTTTATTTTAATTTAAATTTTAAAATGGTTAAACGTTTGAAGAAGGGACGTTAGAATATGTCAAAACAACAAATCGGAGTTATCGGTCTTGCGGTAATGGGTAAAAATCTGGCTCTTAACATTGAAAGCCGGGGATTTTCTGTGTCTGTATACAACAGATCAAGCAGCAAAACGGAAGAGTTTTTAGAAGAGGCAAAAGGCAAAAATGTTGTCGGTACATACAGCATTGAGGAGTTTGTCCAGTCTCTTGAAACACCCCGCAAAATTTTATTAATGGTTAAAGCGGGAACTGCAACGGATGCGACGATTCAATCTCTTCTTCCTCATCTGGAAAAAGACGATATTTTGATTGACGGCGGAAATACATACTATAAAGATACACAGCGCCGGAACAAAGAGCTTGCCGAAAGCGGCATTCACTTTATCGGAACGGGTGTATCAGGCGGTGAAGAGGGAGCGCTTAAGGGGCCTTCTATTATGCCGGGCGGCCAAAAGGAAGCGCACGAACTCGTGAAGCCGATTTTGGAAGCCATTTCTGCTAAAGTGGACGGAGAAGCTTGTACGACATACATCGGCCCGGACGGAGCGGGGCACTATGTAAAAATGGTGCACAACGGTATCGAATACGGTGACATGCAGCTGATCTCTGAGT
Organism: Bacillus siamensis; assembly: GCF_051628075.1. NCBI lineage: Bacteria > Bacillati > Bacillota > Bacilli > Caryophanales > Bacillaceae > Bacillus > Bacillus siamensis. Next base: position 2,350,744 of record NZ_CP155579.1, on the reverse strand, counting down.
CATACTTCATTCTGAAACAGGTGCTCGGACTGTCTGCCGAAGAGCTTCATGAAGTATTCGCTGAGTGGAACAAAGGAGAGCTTGACAGCTATCTGATCGAAATCACGGCTGACATTTTCACTAAAAAAGATGAAGAAACGGGCAAACCGCTTGTTGATGTCATCCTTGATAAAGCAGGCCAAAAAGGAACGGGTAAATGGACAAGCCAAAGCGCTCTTGACTTAGGCGTGCCGCTTCCGATTATCACTGAATCTGTTTTTGCGCGTTTCATTTCCGCAATGAAAGAAGAGCGTGTGAAAGCAAGCAGCCTGTTGTCCGGACCTGACGTTAAGCCGGTCACTGAAAACAAAGAAGAGCTGATTGAAGCGGTCAGAAAAGCGCTCTTCATGAGTAAAATCTGTTCTTACGCACAAGGTTTCGCCCAAATGAAAGCTGCATCTGAAGAATATAACTGGGATCTGAAATACGGTGAAATCGCGATGATCTTCCGCGGAGGCTGTATCATCCGCGCGGCGTTCCTGCAAAAGATCAAAGATGCGTATGACCGTGAACCGGAGCTTGACAACCTGCTGTTAGACAGCTATTTCAAAAACATTGCAGAAAGCTACCAAGGCGCCCTTCGCCAAGTGATTTCACTTGCCGTAGCCCAAGGCGTGCCAGTACCTTCGTTCTCAAGCGCACTTGCATATTACGACAGCTACCGTACGGCAGTGCTTCCTGCAAACTTGATTCAAGCGCAGCGTGACTACTTCGGCGCGCATACGTACGAACGCACGGATAAAGAAGGCATTTTCCATACTGAATGGATGAAGTAATGAAGAAGCCCCCGCAATAACTGCGGGGGCTTTTCTGATATGTAAAAACCGCGGGCCTTATGAACAGCGCCGCGGTTTTTTGATTTTTTCTTATATATTCCACCAGTGAAGGCCGTCTTTTTCTAAGAGGTCGTCTGAAGCCTTAGGTCCCATTGATCCGGCTGCATAATTCGGGGAAAGGGTTTTGTCGGCTGCCCATGTTTCGGAAATCGCGTCGACGAAATTCCAAGAAAGCGCCACTTCGTCCCAATGGGCAAAGTTCGTTGCATCGCCGAGCAGACAGTCGTGAATCAATTTTTCGTAAGCTTCCGGTGTATTCATTTCGTCACTGCAGTTGCTGCAGTAATCCAGCTTAATCGGCTGAGCATGTGCGGCTCCGCCTAATTTTTTAGCATTCAGATATAAAGTGATGCCTTCATCCGGCTGAATGTGGATGACAAGCAAGTTCGGATTTACATTCGTTTCATTGCCGTAATATAGGTTCATCGGAATGTCTTTAAATTGAACGACGATTTTCGTTGATTTTTCTTTCATCCGTTTCCCTGTTCGGATATAAAACGGAACGCCGGCCCAGCGGAAGTTGTCAATTAACAGCTTTCCGGATACGAATGTTTCCGTATTGGAATCCGGTGCTACGTTTTGCTCATCCGTATAGCTCGGTACAGAGTTTCCGTTGATCGTTCCCGCTTGGTATTGTCCGCGGACGAAGTAATCGCCCACTTCATTTGGAGCGACAGGGCGGAGAGCTCTCAGCACCTTCACTTTTTCGCTGCGGATTTCTTCTGTGTTCAGTTTAATAGGCGGTTCCATTGCTAAGAGAGCGACCATTTGTAAAATGTGATTTTGAACCATATCGCGGAGTGCGCCTGATTTTTCATAATATCTCGCACGATCCTCAACGCCGAGATCTTCACTTGACGTAATCTGGATGTTTGAGATGTAGCGGTTATTCCAAAGCGGTTCAAACAGTGCATTCGCAAAACGGATGACTTCGATGTTTTGAACCATTTGCTTGCCTAAGTAATGGTCGATCCGATAAATTTGATCTTCTGTGAAAGCTTCCCGTATTTCTTTGTTAAGCTCTTTCGCACTCGGCAGGTCATGGCCGAACGGTTTTTCAATTACGAGACGGGACCAGCCTTTTGTGGCTGTGACACCTTCATTTTTAAGCGATTTTGCGATAGTGCCGAAAAACTCAGGGGCCATTGCCAAGTAAAACATTCGGTTATTCGGGATTTCATATGTATGTTCAAGCTGATCAAGCAGGACATTCAGCTCCTGATAGGAACCCGGATTCGTTACATCAAACGGATGGTAATAAAAATGAGATGTGAAATCATCTATGTCTTTTTGCCCAGCCGAAGAAACAGACGTTTTAACGGTTTCACGGAGGTCCTCGTTTGACCAAGGTCTTCTTCCAACACCTACAACTGCAAACTCTTCACCAATCTGACCATTTTTATATAAACGGTGAATGGATGGGTAAAGTTTTCGTTTTGCCAAATCCCCTGTGGCACCAAATATTACAATTACTGCTTTTGGTTTGTCGTTTGTTTTCACTTAGAGTACCTCACTTTATCTGAAGCATGGTTTAAAACCCCGCATATTTCCTTCATTTTAAATCTAAAATTCGTTGAAAGCAAATGTTTCAGCCTGTTTTTTGAGGTTTGCAGAAAAAAATTAATCAGGCCGGAGAAGCCCCGGGTGAATTCACATTTTCAGCCTGATCCTGTATCCTTAGTAGTACAAAGATCTAGGAGGAAGCATTGTGGAATTATTATTTTTAGGGACGGGGGCCGGCATGCCGGCAAAGGTGAGAAACGTAACGTCCGTCGCGCTGAAGCTTCTTGAAGAAAGGCGTTCCGTATGGCTGTTTGATTGCGGAGAAGCCACTCAGCATCAGATATTACATACAACAATCAAACCGAGGAAAATCGAAAAGATTTTCATCACCCATCTTCACGGGGACCATGTTTACGGTCTTCCGGGTCTGTTGGGAAGCCGGTCATTTCAGGGCGGTGAAGAAGAGCTGACGATTTACGGGCCAAAAGGCATAAAAGCATTTATTGAAACAAGCCTGAATGTGACGGCGACTCATTTGACGTATCCTCTTACCGTACATGAAATTGAAGAGGGAACGGTTTTTGAAGATGAGCAATTCATCGTTACCGCAGCATCCGTCATTCACGGTGTAGAAGCGTTCGGCTACCGTGTACAGGAGAAAGATATTCCCGGTGCATTGCAGGCCGGCAGACTGAAGGAAATGAATATTCCGCCCGGTCCCGTCTATCAGAAGATCAAAAAAGGCGAAACAGTCACGCTTGATGATGGAAGAATTATTGATGGACAGGATTTTTTGGAGCCGCCGAAAAAGGGGAGGATCGTCGCTTTTTCAGGGGATACCCGGGCATCAGAGCGGGTAACGGAGCTTGCGCGCAATGCCGATGTACTTGTTCATGAAGCGACGTTTGCCAAAGAAGATGCAAAGCTTGCGCATAATTACTATCATGCGACGACAGAACAGGCCGCACAAACGGCAAAAAAAGCAGGCGCCAAACAGCTGATCTTAACTCATATCAGCGCAAGGTATCAAGGCGAATCGCCGATAGAGCGTCTGGAACATGAGGCGAAAGCGGTATTTGAAAACAGCAGGATCGCATTTGACTTCATGGAAGTCACCGTGGAACGCTCTTAAAAAATGGACGCTTGACATTTTAATTTGAGGGTATATAATAAAACGTAATTATTACGATTTAATTGAGAGGTGAAAATGATGCGTGTGAATGTAACATTGGCCTGCACAGAGACAGGGGACAGAAACTATATCACGACGAAGAACAAACGAACGAATCCGGATCGATTAGAAATGAAAAAGTATTCACCCCGGTTGAAAAAGTATACTTTACATCGTGAGACGAAGTAGATCACGATAAAAAAGCCATTGTGCTCCGGCACAATGGCTTTTGTTTTATGAGTTTACCGCCTGATAGGCCGGAGCATTCATTTGCTGGCGCGCCGCACACCAAACATCATAAATGGCAAGGTGGACGATATGCGGTTCATCGTGATGAATGGCGTGAGAACTGTTTTTGGCCTGAATCCATCCGCTTTGATAAGAGACATCGAGCATGCTTCTGTGCAGTTTCATCCATTCTTTATGAGCGTGCTTTAAGCGCTCATCACGCTCTCCCGATGATAAAATCAACAGCGGCATATCGCCGAAATGAATCTGCTGGTGCTTGATCTGCCGAAGGCTCGTCAAAAATTCCGCGTGTGATCCTTCTAATCTGAACTGCTTCAGGTAGGCCGCTTTCATTTCCGCGGGAAGAAGCGGAAGCACTTTCGTCTCCTGATCTTCAGAAACCGGGTCAAGGAGCACCATTCCGAGAATATCCCGTCGGTTTCGGCTCGCCCAAAGTCTGCTGATAATCGTGCCGTATGAATGCGAGACGACAAGGTAAGGAGGCTTGACGCCCGCCTTCAGCAGAAGGGCGTTTAATTCCTGTACCATGTGATCTGCCGTTCGCTTGTTTCTGCTTTGGCCGCTTTTGCCGATTCCGGCTCTGTCATATGTGAAAACCCCAAATTCTTCATCTATGTCAGTGAGTAATGGTGTCCATGTTTCAGAAGAAGTGCCGCAGCCGGCTTCAAAGACGATCGTCACTTCGCCGGCACCTTTACGGTGTTTTGTATAAAACGGACAGCCGTCAATCAGGTATGTCCTTTCCATCCATGCTGCTTTCATTGGAGTCATCCCCTCTAATTGGTTCTATAAGGAAGACGGAGATGCTTCGGCGATCGTTTCTCAAAAAATAAAAAAAGAGACAGCCGATGATAAAAATTTCCGGCTGTCTCTTCTGTCACCATGCTCTGTCGTATTGCACCGGCGACGGTATTTCTGTATTCAGCTGCTTCGCTGCACTTCTTGCAAAATGCGGATCGCGCAGAAGTTCTCTCGCGACAAAAATGAGGTCAGCGCGATTGTTTTGCAGAATTTCTTCGGCCATTGTTCCTGTCGTTATCAAACCGACGGCGCCTGTTGCGATTTCGGCCTGCTCACGGATTTTCTCCGCAAAGCTCACTTGATAGCCGGGGAAGACGTTAATATCAGCTTGAACGAGTGCGCCTGAGCTGCAATCAATCAGGTCGACTCCCTGCTCCTTCATCCACTTCGCAAAGCCGATATGATCGGCAATGTCCAGCCCCTTATCAGTATAATCAGATGCGGAAACACGGACAAATAGCGGTCCGTCCCAGACTTCCTTGACGGCTTCAATGGTCTCGCCTAAGAAGCGGTAGCGGTTTTCATGTGAGCCGCCGTATTCATCTGTACGGTGATTGGACAGCGGTGACAAAAATTCGTGCATTAAGTAGCCGTGTGCCGCATGAAGCTCGATAATGTCAAAGCCGGCTTTTTTCGCACGCGCCGCGGCCTGCTTGAATTCCTGAATGGTTTCTTTAATTTGTTCTATCGTCATTTCAGCCGGTGTTTTGGACTGCTCATCGAACGGAATGGCTGAAGGAGCGTAAATGTCTCCGTCAAGCTCTGCTTTACGTCCCGCGTGCGCGAGCTGAATGCCGATTTTAGACCCTTGCGCTTTCACTTGTTCTGTCAGTTTGGCAAAGCCTTCGATATGATCGTCGCTCCAAATGCCCAAATCCTGATCGGTAATTCGTCCCTGCGGATTAACGGCTGTCGCTTCAACGATAATCAGACCGACCTGACCGATTGCGCGAGATATATAGTGCGCCATATGAAAAGGCTGCAGCTTTCCGTCCTTCTCATGTGAGGAATACATGCACATCGGTGCCATAACAATACGGTTTTTGATCGTTACATCTTTAACGGTCCATGGTGTAAATAATTTTCTGGCCATTTATTTCGCCTCCCGGAATGTTTGTAGACATTAATTATAACAACTCACGATCATTCAGTCATATAAACTGCTCACAGCCGAACACATCGTTCTTATTGTTGTGAACGGGCATTTTTCTTATACACATCGGGGCCGTATCTTCATAACAGGCATTTACAGCCGATCATATAGCAAATATAGATGAGAAACGCACCGATGACTGCGCGGCGTCCTTTGAAGCAGTTTGTCAGGATGAAAATACTGCCTTGAAAACAAAAAGTCTGACCGTGACGGTGGTGAGCGGGGTTATTTTGATGTCGGGCTTTCGTCTGTTTATATAAAAAGGGCATCAACGGCACATGCTGTTGATGCTTTTTTTTTGAAATGCTAGGGTTTGGAGAGCACTTCAATTCCGACGTTGACCATTTTGTCCAGTCCCATAAAAGACAGGCAGATTTTGGCGCGTCTTTTTCTTTTATCGATCTTTTTAATAATGCCTTCCATTCCTTTAAGAGGTCCTGAGGCAACGGTTACTTTTGAATTTTCAATATAGACTTTTGAATAATCTACAGTGTCTCCTTCTCCGATCAGCCTGATAATAGGGAGGATTTCTTCATCCTTAATTGTCGTGAAATAGGTTTTACGCTCTTTGGAATAATATGCGCCGTTATTCACGATTCTGCATGAAATGGGGAGTTCTTTGATTTTATGAAATGTCCGCTCTGTCATCTTTGTTTTAAACAGCACATATCCCGGAAACATTTTTTTGAGTGCCTCGTATTTGATTCCGGCTTTTCGTTCTGTGACTTTTTTCTTGGGTATGATTGAGTAGAGAGCCTGCTCATCAAACTGCAGACGCAGAAATTTTTGCACTGCTTCTTCTTTTCCGGACTCTACAAAAAGTGCGTACCATTTCATGACTGGGTCCTCCTTAGAATAATAAGAAATTATTATACAAAGAAAGTATTTAATGGATAGTATTTAAAGTGATTAAAAAATTTTCTAATTCGTCTTTTTTTTACATAATATATGAAAATGAAAAATAAGTATAGACCCAATTGACAGAGAAGCGATGAATTTTCTTTGACATGAAAAGGGTTCAGGGAATTGTCTGACATTTTATCCGCCGAACATAAAACTGTGGAATAAATGTCAGAAAATAACGAAAAAAGGTCTTGACATTATTATCTATAAATTGATATTATTCTCTTTAAATAGCAACTATTTGTTAAATTTATTAAATTGATGTAAAGCACCTATTAAATTTCAATCGCTGTTTCGGCACGTTGAAGAGGAAATAGGGATTATAAAAATGATTGCAGTGTATATATCTACATATACATGATAAGGGAGAAGTGTGCCGTCATGGCTGTTTTCGGGCATATTGGCACTGCAGCTTGTCATGAGAAACATTCAGTAAACAAGTAATATGTTTTAATATAAATTATGTCAGAAAAGGAAAACACAATGCGTTTGCGATTTTTAAACCTGTGCTGAATCGCAAACGCGTTTGTGTTTTTATTTTTATGCCGGTGTTTACACCAGTCAATATATGAATATAAGAGACGTTTTTGTATGGAGAACCACATGTGATGTACAAAATTGGCGATGCGGAAAGGATGAGGATAAGATGCTTACGTTTGTTTTCCCGGGGCAGGGTTCTCAATTTAAAGGAATGGGAGCCGGACTGTTTGATGAATTTCAAGATCTGACACGGCAGGCTGATGACATATTAGGCTACTCTATAGAAGAATTGTGCCTGGAGGATCCGAATCACCAGCTGGGGAAAACGCAATTTACCCAGCCGGCGTTATATACGGTGAGTGCACTCAGTTATTTAAAGAAAATGAAAGAGTCCGGCAGAGAGCCTGATTACGCCGCAGGGCACAGTTTAGGAGAATATAATGCGTTATTTGCGGCCGGCTGCTTTGATTTTGAGACCGGTTTGCAGCTTGTAAAAAAAAGAGGGGAGCTCATGAGCAAGGCAGCTCCCGGAGGCATGGCGGCGGTTTTGGGGGTTACGGCTGAACAAGTAAAAGAGGTTCTATCCGATTATCATCTGACCGGCATTGATATTGCTAACCACAATTCACCTTCGCAAATTGTGATCGCCGGAACGAAACAAGACATTGAAAAAGCGGGCCCCGTCTTTGAAAAAGCCGGCGTGAGAATGTACCTTCCTTTAAATGTGAGCGGCGCCTTCCATTCCCGCTATATGAAAGATGCTGAAAAAGAGTTTGCAGATTATTTAGAAGAAACGGCGTTTTTGCCTCTTCGTTTTCCGGTGATCTCAAATCTTCATGCCGCACCTTATAAGAATGATGAAATCAAAACAAATCTGACTTTGCAAATGACCAATCAGGTAAAGTGGACGGACACGATACGCCGTCTGATGGGAATTGAAAATAATGAAATTGCAGAAGTCGGGCCCGGGGAAGTGCTGACAAAACTGACGCGGCAGATTAAAAAAGATGCCGTCCCATTACCTATGCCGAAAGAAGAGTCTGATACTGCTGATGTCAAAGCATCGGCAGCTGATTCACAAAAAACGGCGGGAATGAGATTAGGGAACGAAGATTTTAAAAAAGATTATAACATCCAATATGCTTACATGACGGGCTCCATGTACAGGGGAATTGCTTCGGAACAGATGGTCATTAAAGCGGCAAAAGCGGGAATGCTGGGCTTTTACGGAACGGGCGGATTGAGTATCGAACGGATCGGACAGGCCATCGGAACCATCAGATCTGCACTGCGGCAAGGGGAAACATTCGGAATGAACCTTCTTCATCATATGATGTCACCTGACAAGGAAGTCAGAATGATAGATTTATATTTGAAAAACGGCATTCATCTTATTGAAGCATCGGCATTTATGGGCATAACCCCCGCTCTCGTTATATACAGAGCAAAGGGATTAAGCAGGAATCATGACGGATCGGTGTCAGTTCAAAACAGAATCATCGCGAAAGTATCCCGGCCTGAAGTCGCTGAGGCCTTTCTGAATCCGGCTCCGGCTCATATGCTGGAAAGACTTGTGTCTGACAATCGGCTGACAGCCGGGGAAGCGGCGCTTGCAAAAGAAATTCCGATGGCTGATGACATTTGCGTTGAAGCGGATTCAGGAGGGCATACCGACCAAGGGATTCCGTATACATTAATGCCTGCCATGATCAGACTCAGAGACCGCATGATGGAGAAGCACGGGTATGCGAAAAAAGTAAGAATCGGCGCAGCCGGCGGAATCGGCACTCCGGAAGCGGCTGCTGCCGCGTTTCTGCTCGGCGCCGAATTTATCGGAACCGGTTCTATTAATCAATGCACGGTCGAAGCCGGGACAAGTGATTCAGTGAAAGATCTGCTTCAGGAAGCGAACGTGCAGGATACGTCATACGCTCCCGCGGGAGATATGTTTGAAGCGGGAGCAAGGGTGCAGGTGCTGAAAAAAGGCCTGTTTTTCCCGGCCAGAGCCAATAAACTCTTTGACTTGTACAGACAATACAATTCTTTAGATGAAATAGATGAAAAAACGAAAACATTAATTGAAGATAAGTATTTCCAGCGCAGTTTTGAAGAAGTGTATGAGCAGTTGAAACATGATAAATCTCCTGAACAGATCGCCAAAGCTGAACAGAATCCGAAACACAAAATGGCGATGGTATTTAAATGGTATTTTTCCCATACGACGAGGCTCGCTCTGGAAGGAAAAAGCGAAAGTAAAATAGATTACCAAATTCATTGCGGCCCTGCACTCGGCGCATTTAATCAATGGGTGAAAGGAACCCCGCTTGAAAATTGGAGAAACAGGCATGTCGATTTGATCGGCAAACAGCTCATGGAAGAAACAGCCGGCCTTCTTGCGCAAAGGCTGGTATCGATTACAGGCTGAGTATGACCGGACATTACATTTTTTCTGCGGAGGACAGACCATGCTGATTGAAAATCATGAATTAACGATGAGCCATGTCGGGTTAGGGAATTTGAATGAGTACGCGCTGCTGCTGTTATTCGGCAACGCACACAGTCACCATTTAACGGACGGAACGGGATTCCGGCCTGATCAGATGGCCGATCACCAAGGGCTGATTTTGTATCCGGCTTATTTTATGACACATCTCAAAGTTCCTTCAGATAAGCCTCTTGATCAGTACCGATTATGGGACGAGGTTTCCGTCGGAGTCGATATCTCCCGGTTTGGAGAAACCATATTAGAATCTGATTATTTGTTCGGGCCGAAAGGAGCGGTCAGCTCTGATAAAAGCGAGTGGGACCCCGGGCGGTTTCCTTCTATGAAAGCCAATAGTTTAATTGTCGTCGACGTCACACAAACAGAAGGTTCGACCCGCAAAGTCTCAGCGCCTAAGGCTGAATGCATTGCGGAACTTTCTAAGTTAGCCAAGCCGCCTTACGCGCTGATGCGGTCAAAGAAAATCAGAACAGATGCTTTCGGTATGAAGCCGGGCAACCTCAAAACAGCAGACCCCGTTTCATATCGGGTTCCTGTTGATCAGGATGCTGCGCCGGGGCATGCCATGGTGTTTGCGAAATTCAGCAAGATAATGGATGCGGCGGAATTTGAATGGATGACGCGCCGGTCGAAGCCGGGTTTTCCGGTTTCAATCGCGCGGCATTTATTTTTGCTTGAAAGAGAGACGTATTATTACGGAAATTGTTTTGCAGATGAAGAGCTTGATATTTATATGACGGGACACATTGAAGAATGCGATCCCGACTTTCACGGTGAGTCCCTCGGTATGATCTCAGTGGCGAAAATCAGCTATCAGATTGAAGTCTATATGAAAAGAAATCATACATTGCTGGCCATTTCCAAGGTGGATAAGCTGCTGGCGGTGCCGACCTCTTCACAAGATCATATTCCGGATTATAAACGGGTCATCAGAAGTTTATAAAATGAAGAATGGAGCTGAAAGCAAATGGAACAAACCAAGGAAATGAAGCAGATCATCGCTCAAATCATCCAGGACATTCAAGAACAGCAGTCATATCGGGCCGTCGAAGCGGGAGATGATGTGAGAGTCATAGAGGATCTGGGCTTCTCATCACTGGATATCGCTCAATTAGTCGCACAGATGGAGATGGAAACCGGAGTAGATCCTTTTTCCAAAGGAGAAACAATTTCCAGCATTACAACCGTCGGCAGCATTTGTGATATTTATCAAAAATATATGGACAGTGCTCAATCATGAAAACAGAAAGCGGGAGAGATATCAGCTGGGTGACTGATAAGCTTAGGGAAACGCAAGACAGTGAGTTTCTCATTTTTAAAGGGCAGACTTTTACGTATGATGATTTGCTGGCACGAATTAGCTTTTTTCAGAAAGAACTTGAACAAAACGGAATACGTGAAGGTGAATGTGTGGCGCTTATCGGGGATTATTCCCCGAACGCCATTTTTTTGCTGCTGGCGCTTCTGTTAAACCGAAATATCGTTGTCCCTCTCAGCAATGAATCAAGGGAAAAGCATCTCGATATGTTTGAAGACGCGAAAGTGAATCAAATCATTGAAATAAATGAAAATGACAGCTGGACGCTTCGTGAAGGTTCTAAAAGCGCCTCTCACCCTCTGCTTGATGACCTGCGAGAGAGAGGGGAGTCAGGCATTATTATTTTCACATCGGGAACCTCCGGCAAAAGCAAAGCATCCGTGTTAAGCGCCGGCCGGCTGCTTGAAAAATACAAAATGGCGAAGAGAAAACCGCTGCGTACGCTCATTTTTCTGAAATTGGATCATATAGGCGGCATTAATACGCTGTTTGCGATTCTGTTTAACGGGGGAACGATCGTCACATCAGACAGCAGAACGCCGAAGTCCGTTTATCAGGCGGTCGACAAACATGCTGTCCAAGTACTCCCCGCCACCCCGACCTTTTTAAACATGCTGCTGATGTCCAATGCGGATGCCGGCTATAACCTCTCTTCACTCCAGCTGATCACTTACGGCACAGAACCGATGCCCCTATCAACGCTGCGCGGCATTCATCGGCTGTTTCCGGGTGTACGGCTGAAACAAACATACGGATTAACTGAACTGGGTATATTCTCAACGAAATCAAAAGACAGCCAATCCACTTGGATGAAAGTAGGCGGTGCCGGAACAGAGACCAAAATTACCGGAGGCACGCTTTGGGTCCGTTCTGAGTCGGCGATGCTCGGCTATTTAAATGCACCGTCACCTTTCGATGAAGACGGCTGGTACGACACCGGTGACCAGGTGGAAACAGACGGCGAATATATAAGAATTCTCGGAAGAAAGAGTGAAATCATTAATGTGGGCGGAGAGAAAGTTTTTCCGGCAGAGGTGGAAAGCGTTTTTCTGGAGATACCGAATGTCCGGGACGTTCTCATAACGGGCAGAAAAAATCCGATTACGGGCGAGATTGTCGCGGCAGAGGCCGTACTTGAAAAAGAGGAAGATATCAAATCTTTCAGAAAGCGGGCCGTAGCTCATTGCAGACAGAAGCTGCAGCCATATCAGATACCGCAGATCATTTCTGTTACAGATCGGAAACTGTCTAATGACCGATTTAAAAAAATAAGAAACGTGTAAAACAGGAGGTACATATGAATAACGGAAAAGTAGCGGTAGTCAGCGGAGGAAGCCGGGGACTCGGAAAATCGATTGTACAGGCGCTTTTGGATGAGGATTACAAAGTAGCCGCTTTCAGCCGCAGTGAATCTGATTTTATTAACACATTGAGAGAGAGTGAAAAGTACCGCGGCCGCTTTTATTGGGAAGCGGCGGATGCGGCGGATGATGCCGCCATGAAACAGTTTGTTCTTCAAGTATACCGCAAGTTTTCCAGAATAGACGGCTTGGTCAATAACGCCGGTTTGAACCTTGATCAGCTGCTGCCCCTGACCAATGATGAAGACATTGACCGCATCCTTAATCTGAATATCGGTTCAGTCATCAAGCTGACCCGAAATGTTTCCCGGGTCATGCTGAAACAAAATTCCGGATCAATCGTTAACATAAGCTCCATTATCGGCTCAAGAGGATTTAAAGGCACTTCTGTCTACAGCGCATCCAAAGCGGCTCTTGACGGCTTGACGCGAAGCCTGGCCAGAGAGCTCGGGTCAAAAGGAATCCGTGTCAATTCACTTGCGCCCGGTTTTGTGGACACCGATATGACGAAAAATATGCCGGAAAAACAAAAATCGCAGATTATCAGAAGGACGCCGATGGGACGTTTAGGCGAAACAGACGATATGACCGGACTCGTTCGTTTCCTGCTTTCTCCTGAATCGTCCTTTATGACCGGACAGACAATAGCAATAGACGGCGGATTAACTTGTTAAAGCACAGAAAAATTCTTTTGTACAAGGGATGGTATCCTCATGAAATGTATTAACGAATTTTTAAGAACGGTAATAGCGCAAAAGCTGGGTGCCGAGGTGACCGAAGCAGAAGATAAAACCGCTTTTTTTACTCTTGGCGTGACGTCTCTCATCAGTGAAGAAATCATGACCATATTGCATAAAGAATTTACCGGCCTTTCTGAAACGCTGCTGTTTGAATATCCGAACATTGAGAAATTGAGTGAGTTTTTAAGTGCGCAGAAACGAAACCCCGAAAGCGTTCTTGAATTCAAAGAAACGGAGCCTGATACGGGAAGCCGGCAGGAAGAAGAATTGCTTCCTGTACAGGCGGCTGAAAAGGTGCCTGAACCGGGAACGGACAGGAGCTCTGATATTGCGGTTATCGGAATGAGCGGGATGTTTCCGAAAGCGGAAAACCAGCATGATTTTTGGAACAATTTAATGGAAAATAAAGATTGTGTCTCCGAAATCCCTGAGGACAGATGGGACAGCTCTTATTACTCGGAAGAGAAAACAGCAGAATACGCGTCATACAGTAAATGGGGAGGTTTTATTAATCATCCGGATCAATTTGACCCGCTGTTTTTTTCTGTTTCCCCGTGGGAAGCTGATTTAATGGACCCTCAGCAAAAATTGTATGTCACGTGCTGCTGGGAAGCAATGGAGGATGCCGGTTACGGGAACCCGGCGGCGAGGCCGACGGATCAAATCGGTGTATTCGCCGGAGTGACTTGGAATGAATATTCATTAATTGCACACGAAGAAGGTTTCCTCAAAGGTCAGTATAAAGGCCCCGGCTCCTTATATTGGGGCATTCCGAACCGGGTTTCTTATTTCCTTGATCTCCATGGGCCGAGCATCGCTGTTGATACGGCGTGTTCTTCATCGCTTGTCGCAGTCCATCAGGCTTGTCAGGCCATTATGTCGGGCGACTGTGAAATGGCGCTTGCCGGAGGCGTCAACCTCAGCTTACATCCGCAAAAATACATGTTTTTAAGCCAATCGCATTTCCTGTCTTCTGAAGGAAAATGCCGCAGTTTCGGTGAAGGCGGGGACGGTTACGTGCCCGGCGAAGGCGCGGGAGCCGTTTTATTAAAACCATTGAAAAAAGCGATTGCGGACAACGACCACATCTACGGTGTCATTAAGGGGTCCGCCACTAATCACGGCGGTAAAACGACCGGGTATACGGTGCCGAATCCGGAAGCGCACCGGGACCTGATTTTATCCGCTATAAACAGAGCCGCGGTAAGTCCGGCGGATATCAGCTACATTGAAGCTCACGGAACCGGCACAGCACTCGGCGATCCGATTGAGATACGCGGTCTGTCTATGGCATTTGATAAACAGACCGATGAGAAAAATTACTGCGGAATCGGCTCAGTGAAATCCAATATCGGACATTTGGAAGCGGCTGCAGGGATCGCCGGTTTAATCAAGGTGCTTTTAAGCATGAAACATGAAACGCTTCCCGCCAGTCTGAACTCCGAGGAACTGAACCGCAAGATTTCTTTTTCTGATTCGCCATTTTATGTCGTCCGAAACAACCGGCCGTGGCCGGCTGAAGGAGATAAACCGAGAATCGCCGCAATCAGTTCATTCGGCGCAGGAGGCTCTAATGCTCATCTGATCGTAGGTGCTTATCAGCCAAAACGGCAAGCGGACGGGAATACTGAGCAAAAACCGCATGCGGTCGTACTAAGCGCACATTCCGAACAGCAGCTGAAAGAATATGCCGGGAAATTAAGCTCTTTTCTTGCCCGATTGGAAAACCTGCCTTCTGCCGGCGGATACAGCCTGGAAAATATCGCTGCCACCCTATTGTCAGGCAGAGAGCCTTTCTCCTTCCGGCTTGCTGTCATTGCATCATCCCTTTCTGAGCTGAAACAGCGATTGAACAGATTTGTAAGCGGTCACAAAGACGGAAGGTATATTTACTTCGGAAAAGCGTCACCTGGGCGGCCGAACGTTTCAGGCCAATCCGTTTCAGATCCTGAGAAATTTGCCGCGCTATGGGTGAAAGGCTTTCAAGATTGCAAAAAGCCGGAAACGCCGTATCAGAAAGTTCCGCTTCCTACGTATCCGTTTTTAAAGGAAACGTCCTGGCTGACCGATCAAAAAAAGCGGTATACAAAAAAGCCCCAAAAGACCAAAAGGCGTGAAGCGCTGCATCCTCTGCTTGATGAGAATGTTTCATCCGCCCGGAAAGGGACGTTTCAAAAGATATTTTCCAAGGATGAATATTTCTTTAAAGATCATTTAGTGAACGAAAAATATGTGCTTCCCGGAGTCTGTCATCTGGAAATGGCGGCATACGGCGCGGGATTGTGGGGAGAACGCCCGGTCGTCTCTCTTCAAAGTGTGTGGTACATGGAGCCGATTGTGACAGGGACAGACCCAACATCCGTCATGGTAGAGTTTGAAGCAGAAAAAGAGCGTATAAGCTATGTCATTAAAGAAAAAGGAGCGGCCGGCACCCTCTTTTCGCAAGGAGAAGTGATTTGTAAAGAAAAAGGAGCGCCTTTTGAGGCCCCGGTCTTTCAGCTCCCGGCGCCATTTACGCAGAGAACGGAGCCGAAAGACATCTATCACTCGTTCTCTGAGGCGGGAATCGTGCAAAAGGACAGTTTTCAGGTCATCCGCGAATTCTCTTATACAGAAAGGAAAGCACTGGCCAAATTAACGCTCCCGTCACACTTGGAAGCCGATTTTAAACAGTACATCCTACACCCGTCCTTAATGGATGGCGCTGTTCAAACTGCAATGGCGCATGTGCTGCAATTTCAAAAAGAGCCTGCGCTTATCGTACCGTTTTCCTTCGGAGAAATACAGCTGCTTGAACCGTTAGCGAAAACCGTATTTGTGCATGCGGAAGTAAAAGCGGCCTCCGTTCACCAATTTGATCTGCATATTTGTGATGAGCGAGGCGTGCTGTTGGCGGCAGTGAAAGATTTTATCATAAAAGAGGTGCAGGAAAGCGCCGGGTTTAACCAAAAAGCCGGCGTCACGCCGAAGAAAAGCTGTGAAACGGAATTGCTTATGACACCGGTTTGGAACACCGTCACCATTCCGGAAACCGGCATGTCTTTCATGCGTGAAGAAAAAATAATCGTCATCGGGGCCGGGCCGGATTTTCAGCAGGCTTTGAAAGAGATGTATTCCGATGTCCGTTTTCCGGACATCACTTCTTTGGACAGCGCGGAACAAATGGCTGAAACACTGAAAGCGCAAGGCTCTTTTCAACACATGATATGGGCGGCACCGGATCATCCCATTCCATCCGTTTATGATGCGGATACGGCCGGCGGACAGGAGCACGGGGTCATGCAGCTTTTCCGGCTGGTAAAAGCGCTTCTGCTTCTGAATTTTGACACGGAACAACTATCATTGACAATCTGCACGTTTCAAGCACAGCCGATTCATGAACATGATGAGGTCAATCCGCTTCATGCAAGCATACACGGATTAGCGGGATCGCTCGCAAAAGAATACACCAATTGGAGCATCCGGCCTCTTGATTTGGAATCTCAAAGGGGAGACCGGCATCTTCCTGATGTCTTTTCTTTACCGGCGGACCCCGAGGGAAATCCGTGGGTCTTTCGTGCAGGTCAGTGGCACCGCCAGCAATTGGCCGTCTGCCAGCCTCATGCAGATGAGCCTTCGTTATACCGGCACGGCGGGGTTTATGTGATTATCGGCGGAGCAGGCGGAATAGGAGAAGTATGGACTGAATATATGATTCAGACCTATCAGGCGAAAATTGTCTGGATCGGGAGACGGAAAAAAGATACACAGATTGAAAGAAAGCTGAAAAGACTTGCGGCAATAGGTCCCGCACCGCAATATTTCAGCGCGGATGCAGCGGATTATGATTCTCTCAAGCGGGCGTATGACACCATTGTGAAGGAAAATGGACAGGTCCTCGGAATCATTCATTCCGCCATCGTGTTATCAGACAGAAGCTTTGCCAATATGGAAGAGGATCAGTTCCGCGCTTCACTTTCTGCAAAAACTGATGTCAGCTTGCAGATTGCCCGGATAGCTGAAGGGGAACCGCTGGATTTCTTGTTGTTTTTCTCTTCGATGATGTCGTTTCAAAAAGCGCCGGGACAGAGCAATTATGCCGCCGGGTGCACGTTTAAAGACGCTTTTGCTAAGCGGATCTCACAAAAAGCGCCGTATGCTGTAAAAGTTGTCAATTGGGGCTTTTGGGGAAGTGTCGGCGTTGTCGCTTCAGAACAATACCGGAAACGGATGGAGCGGGACGGAATCGCTTCTATTGAGGCGCCCGAAGCGATGAAAACGCTGGAAACCCTGCTTTCCGGACCTCATGACCAGCTGGCGCTGATCAAAATGACAGATCCGGTTTTTATGAAAGACGATCTGAAAGAACAAGTAACGGTTTATCCGGAAAAGATTCCTCCCGCACTCGGACAATTAGCGGTTAACATCACGCAGAATAACGAAGCTGAGCGGTTAAAAGCATCAAGTGTCATGAGCTGCATGAGAGAGATGGAGTCCCTCATTAAAAAAATGCTTGTATCAACCCTTTATGAGATGGGCGCAAGGCTTGATGAGACTTTGCCGTTATTTCAATCAGCTGCCGGCATAACGGAACAATACAGCAGATGGCTGAAAGAGAGCTTTGTCTTCCTGACTGAATTAGCGATTGCTCCGGAAAAAACGGATCTAGGGCAGATGTGGGAGGAATGGGAGCGGAAAAAAGAGACTTGGCTGCGCCAGAAAGACATGAGGGCGCATGTCAGATTGGCAGAAGAGACATTGCGTGTGCTTCCAGACATTTTAACCGGTAAGCTTCCGGCAACGGAAGTGATGTTCCCTGACTCCTCCTTCCGTCTTGTGGAAGGCATTTACCGCGATAATATCATTTCTGATTTTTTCAATGACAAGCTTGCTGACACATTGATTGCAGTTTTGCGGGAACGTCTGGAAAAAGACCCGCAGGTGAAAATCCGCATTTTAGAAATCGGGGCCGGAACGGGCGGGACGAGCGCCGCGGTCATGAGAAAATTGAAACCGTATGAAGCGCATATTGCCGAATATTGTTTCACGGATATTTCTAAAGCATTTCTTTTACATGCAGAAGACATATTCGGTCCGGAATATCCTTATGTCACTTATAAAATATTCAACGCTGAGCAGCCGGTATCAACAGAAGCGCCGGACATCGGCACGTATGACGCAGTGATCGCGACTAATGTGCTTCATGCGACAAAAAATATACGCTCTACGCTGCGCCATGCGAAAGCAATGCTGCAGAAAAACGGCCAGCTGTTTATAAATGAGATCAACAGCCGTACCATATTCAACCATGTGACGTTCGGCCTTCTTGAAGGCTGGTGGCTGTATGAAGATCATGATTTACGGATTCCGGGCTGTCCGGGGGTTGAGCCGGCCGGCTGGACGGAAGCGCTTTCGCTTGAAGGATTCGTCCATCCTCTGTTTCCGGCCGAAGCCGCACACGACTTAGGCCAGCAGATTATAGCGGCTGAAAGTGACGGAATGGTCAGGCTTGCCCTCCCGCAGGCGTCAGAAGAAAAACCGGAGCGCCGTCCGTATGACGCAGATGGTCTTTCGGATGATACCTTGCATTTCAGCTTGAGAGAAAAAAGCGTTGAACTGATGAAGAAGTTAATCGGTGAAGCGCTTAAAGTGCCGGCGCATCGTCTTTTATCCCATGAACCGTTAACCGCATACGGATTGGATTCCATACTGGTCGTCAGACTGACCAATGCGTTAAAAGACGTCTTCGGTTCTGTCAGCAGCACTTTGTTTTTTGAATATCAAACCATTGATGAGCTTGCTGATTACTTTCTGTCTTCCCGTAAAGAAGCGCTCGAGCGGCAATTAGGGAATGGACGGGCTCATTTCGAAAACGCCGGACGGGTGGAGGCTCCCGCGGAAAGCGCCGCGCCGATTCCAAACGTAAGAGAACGGGGCATCACATATCTGACGGAATTAATAGGAAAAACGCTGAAGATTCCGAGCGGGAGAATGGATCCGTCGGTTTCCTTAACCGCATACGGTTTGGATTCTATTCTGGTCGTCACGCTCACAAATGCCTTTCGTAACGTGTTTGACCAAATGACCAGCACCCTCTTTTTTGAATATCAGACGATAGAAGAAATCGCGGATTACCTGCTTCTTTCTCAGCGGGGAGCATTTATGAAAGCGATGGGTGTGCGTGAGGAGCAGCTGTCTGATCACACAGATAACCTGAATGTAAAACAAAACAAGATTCCTCAAAACGAGGAAGGCAGCAGGACAAACGGAGATCCCTATATCCAGGATATCGCTGTCATCGGTCTGTCAGGCCGGTATCCGGGCGCCGATCACGTTGATGAGCTGTGGGAAAATGTAAAAGCCGGCAGGCATTCTATTACTGAAGTGCCGAAAGATCGCTGGGACTGGAAAACGTTTTATAACGAGGAACGCGGAAAATGGGGGGCCATTTATTCAAAATGGGGCGGTTTTCTCGATGACATTGATAAATTTGATCCGCTGTTTTTCCGTATATCTCCCGCGGAAGCTGAAAGGATGGATCCGCAGGAAAGGTTGTTTCTGCAGACTGCTTATTCAAGCATTGAAGATGCGGGGTACACCCCGGCCACGCTTTGTGACAGCCGGAAAATCGGAGTCTTTGTCGGTGTGATGAACAGCAATTACCCGACAGTTCCCAGCGACTGGTCTATCGCAAACAGAGTATCGTTTTTGTTCAATTTTCAAGGGCCGAGTATGGCTGTGGATACAGCATGCTCTTCTTCTTTAACAGCTGTCCATCTCGCCGCAGAAAGCCTGCGGAGCGGAATGAGTGAAACAGCGATTGCCGGCGGAGTCAATCTTATCGTTGATCCGGCCCACTATGAGCGGCTGTCTGCTTTTTCAATGCTGTCTCCCGGTGATAAATGCAAATCTTTCGGAGACAGTGCGGACGGTTTTGTTGACGGTGAAGGAGTAGGGGCGATTGTGTTAAAGCCGCTTGCTCAAGCGGAGAAAGACGGCGATCATATTTACGGTGTTATCAAAGGAAGCATGCTGAACGCAGCAGGCAGGACAAACGCTTATATGGTGCCGAATCCGAAAGCGCAGTTTGATCTGATCGCAGAGACGTTAAAACGGACAGACATTCACCCGAGAACGGTCAGTTACTTGGAAGCCCACGGAACGGGCACTGCGCTCGGTGATCCGATTGAAATCGACGGGTTAACGAAAGCTTTTCGCCTGACAACAGAAGACAGGCAGTTTTGTTCCATCGGTTCAATTAAATCAAATATCGGACATTTAGAAAGCGCTGCCGGGATTGCGGGGATCACCAAACTGCTTTTGCAATTGAAACATAAGAGGATTGCCCCTTCATTGCATGCGGCGGAATTGAATCCGAATATTGAGTTTGAGCACACTCCGTTTTTCGTACAGCAAAAAGAAACGGAATGGAAACGCCCTGTCTTGAATATCACGGGTGAAATGAAGGAATATCCGCGAATTGCCGGTATTTCCTCGTTTGGAGCAGGAGGTTCAAACGCACATGTCATCATTCAGGAATATGTGCCGTCTGACAGCCTGAAACCAATGGAAAACGCGTCTGTTTCTCCGCAAAAACCGGCTGTTATTATTTTATCAGCGCGAAATGAGCAGCAATTGACAGAGCGCGCCCGCCAGCTTCTGGATGATGTCATAAGAAAAAAACGTACTGACGGGGATTTGACCAAGATCGCTTACACGCTTCAGGCGGGAAGAGAACCGATGGCTGAGCGGCTTGCATTTACGGCCGAGTCGATAGAAGAACTGAAAATGAAGCTTATGAGTTTCTCAAACGATCATAATATCGAACATGCTCATATCTGGCGGGGCAGGACAGCCAAACATCATTCATTGGCGGCTTCGCTTACTTCTGATGAAGATATGGCGCTTACCATAAATGCCTGGTTGAAAAAAGGGAAATACGCAAAGCTGCTTGACCTTTGGGTTAAAGGACTTGACGTCGATTGGTCAGCTCTTTATCAGCGTAACCCGGGCCGCATCAGTCTCCCGGCCTACCCTTTTGCCAAAGACCGATATTGGGTCACAAAAGCTGATGTGTCACTTGATAAAACAGGCTCTGCGGAAAGTGAGAAAGCAGCCAGACTTCACCCGCTGCTCCATGCGAATACATCGACCTTTACCGCCCAGCGCTTTACTTCTGTTTTTTCAGGGCGTGAACCGTTTTTTGCCGATCATATCGTCAATGGAAAACCGGTGCTTCCGGGCGCGGCTGCTTTAGAAATGGCCCGGGCCGCCGTTATGTTTGCCGCCGAAGACTTGCCGGGCGGGAAAGCGGGTGTCCGGCTCAAACAGATCGTTTGGCTCCGTCCGGTGACGGCGCTTTCTGAAGGAGTGACGCTTCATGTAAAGCTTCAGCCGGAAGAAAACGGAGACATCGCTTTTGAAGCGTATGCCGAAGGGGAAGAGCCGCTTGTCTTTTTCCAGGGAAAGGCCGTGCTCGAAGAGACGGAGCGTGCTCCTGTACTCGATGTGGAAGCGGTTCAGGCGCGCTGCTGTGGCCGGCGCATGTCAAAGGCTGAGTGCTATGAAGCATTCGACAGCCTCGGCATCACCTACGGACCGTCTCATCAGGCGCTTGACGCCGTCTATGCCGGGAGCGGAGAAGTGCTCGCGAAGCTCACTCTTCCGCCGTCCGCCCGTGAAGAAAAGGAGCCGTTCATCCTGCATCCGAGCATGCTGGACGCCGCCCTTCAGGCTTCTATCGGTCTCGTGCTCTCAGACGGTTCCGCGTCCGGACGGCCGTTTCTGCCGTTTGCCCTGCAGGATATGCAGGTGTTTTCTGCGTGCCGGGAGACGATGTGGGCGGTGCTTTCCTCAGCGGACGGCGCCTATCATATTGAGCTGTGTGATGAAAACGGCGCGGTATGTGTCCGATTGACGGGACTCACCGCCCGTTTTCTGGAAGAGGAAACGGAGGAAAAACCGCTCTTGCTTCAGCCAAAGTGGCAGGAAAAACCGCCGGGTGAAGGCGGACAAGAAGCTTTCAGATACGTGACGCTGTATGGCGGAATGAATGCGGAGGACATAAGCGGCGCCGTATGTGCGGCTGACGGCGAAGGTCCGATTGAAGACCGTTATGACGCCTGCGCGGCGGAGCTGTCAGCGATCGTCACGCGTCTTATCAAAGAAAAACAGAAGAAAAAAACGCTGATCCAGCTTCTTGTCCCCGACAGGGGGGAAGACAATGTATTGGCGGGGCTGGCCGCTTTTCTGAAAACGGCTCACCTTGAACATCCGAAGCTGTACGGCCAAGTCATCCAAGCCGATCCGGACGAGCCAGCATCATCGCTTCTTGCCAAACTGAAAGAAAACCGGGTGCATCCTGAACAAGCGGAAATCCGTTATGAAGACGGCAAACGTCTCGTCAGAAACTGGCGTCATCTGCCGGCCTCTCAAAGCGGCGCCGTTCCGTGGAAAGACGAAGGGGTTTACCTCCTCACCGGGGGAGCGGGCGGCATCGGACTGATTTTCGCTGAAGAAATAGCCTCCCGCGTCAAAAACGCCGTCCTCGTATTAACGGGAAGGGCGGAAGCGCTTGATGAAGACCGCTCCGCCCGCTTACGGCGCTTGGAAGCGTCGGGTGCCCGCGTATTGTATCAACCGGTTGACGTGACAGACAGAGCGGCGGTCATCGCCCTCGTCCGCGGCATACAGGAGGAGCACGGAACGCTCGACGGGATCATTCACGGCGCCGGCGTGATCGCTGACAACTACATTCTGAACCAGACAGAAAATGAACGGAAGACCGTCATGGCGCCGAAAGTGAAAGGGCTTATCAATCTTGATGAAGCAGCGAAAGATGTGCGGCTGGACTTTTTCATTCTGTTTTCTTCCTTGGCGGGAGGCATGGGAAATCCGGGGCAGGCCGGTTATGCGGCAGCCAACGCATTTATGGATGTTTATGCAGCCCGCCGAAACCGTCTCGTGCGGGACAACAAGCGGAGCGGGCAGACCCTGTCCGTCAACTGGCCGCTTTGGGAAGAGGGCGGTATGCGCGTGGACAAAGAGACCGAACGGCTGATGTATGAACAGACCGGAATGAAAGCCATGCGATCGGCTTCAGGCATCCAAGCGCTTTATGCCGCTTTTGCCTCCGGAGAACACCAGGTCATGGTGGCGGAGGGCGATGAAAAACGGATTCGAAAAAACCTGATGCCTGAAGCGCCGGAACCGTCCCGCAGCATTCATGTGTCAAGGAAGACGCACGTCCATCTGCCAAATAAAGTACAAGCAGAACTCAAACATATGATATCAGGCATTCTGAAGGTGAAAGAAGAAGAAATAGATGCTGAATCAGAGATGAGAGATTATGGCTTTGATTCGGTTTCATTCACGCAGTTTGCAAATGAACTAAATAAAATGTATGGGCTTGAACTGACACCGGCCGTGTTTTTTGAATACCCGACAGTCTTTCGTTTTGCCCAATACTTGCTGGCGGAACATCCGAATACATTCGGCTCACAGGCAGAAACAGAAACGGAGAAACCGGTTGTGCGTAAAAAAATGAAGACGGAGCCATTCTCGATTCCGTCCCGCCTTCCTAAAACAAAAACCGCAGCTGCACCTGAAGAGCCCGTGGCGATAATCGGAATCAGCTGTGCATTTCCAATGGCTGAAAATCCGGAAATGTTTTGGGAGAATTTAGCCGGAGAAAAGGACTGCATTTCTGAAATACCGCCGGAGCGCTGGGACTGGAGACAGTATTACGGAGATCCGCAGAAAGATAAAAATGCGAGCAATGTAAAGTGGGGCGGCTTCATTGATGAAACCGCTCAATTTGATCCTTTATTTTTCGGTATTTCTCCGCATGAAGCCGAAATGATGGATCCTCAGCAAAGACTTTTAATGATGCATGTATGGAAAGCGATTGAAGATGCCGGCTGCTCTGCCAAAAGCCTGTCAGGTACAAATACAGGCATTTTTGCAGGCACGACAAACAGCGGTTACGCTCAGGAAGCTTCAAAGTTCCATATAGAGATTGAGGGTTCTTCCGCCGCCGGAACGGTTCCGTCAATCGGTCCGAACCGCATGAGCTATTTTCTGAATATACATGGGCCGAGCGAACCGATTGAAACCGCCTGTTCAAGCTCATTGGTCGCTGTTCACCGTGCGGTCAGGGCAATTCAGGCCGGAGACTGCAGCATCGCGATTGCAGGAGGCGTCAATGCTATTGTGTCGCCGGATATGCATATCAGCTTTAATAAAGCGGGAATGCTCAGTGAAGACGGGCGCTGCAAAACATTTTCCGATCAAGCGGACGGGTATGTCAGAGCTGAAGGGGCCGGCATGATTGTTTTGAAAACATTATCCGATGCGGAACGTGACGGCGACCGTATTTATGCCGTTATTCGCGGAACGTCGGAAAATCATGGCGGAAGGGCGGCTTCCCTTACATCGCCGAATCCGAAAGCACAGACAGAAGTCATGATAAAAGCTTATCAGCAAGCGAACATCGACCCCCGTACAGTGAGTTATATTGAAGCCCACGGCACGGGAACGGCGCTCGGAGATCCGATAGAAATCAACGGACTCAAAGCGGCTTTTGCAGCGCTTTATCAGAAAGCCGGAGTAACGGCACCCGATCAGCCCCATTGCGGCCTCGGTTCCGTCAAAACGAATATCGGCCACACAGAGCTTGCCGCCGGCATGGCCGGTCTTTTAAAAATTATTTTGCAGATGCAGCACAAAACGCTCGTTAAAAGTCTGCATTGTGAAACCGTTAATCCGTATATCAGCCTCGACGGCAGCCCGTTTTATTTCGTCCGCGACACTCAGCCGTGGAAAGCGGCGACAGATGATAGCGGAAATGAACTGCCGCGGAGAGCGGGTGTCAGCTCGTTCGGATTTGGCGGTGTCAACGCTCATGTCGTGCTCGAAGAATATGTTTCTCCTGTTGAAGAGAAACAATGGACGGCCGGTGAACTTCAGCCGTCCTTATTCATTCTCTCGGCAAAGACGGCGGAACAGCTGAAGGAACGTGCGGAACAGCTGAAGGAACGTGCGGAACAGCTGCGCAGATATTTGGAAAAGTCACATTCAGCTGACGGAGCTCTTGCGGGTATCGCTTATACGCTTCAGCTTGGCCGGGATGAAATGGAAGAGCGCCTTGCCGTCATTGCTGAAACAAAAGAAGAGCTTACGAACGCGCTGAATGATTTCCTCAGCGGCAAGGAGACGGGGCAGAATTTCTTTACAGGCCGGAACAAAGCGATGAAACAGCTGTTTACAGAGATGACGGACAACGCAGAAATGAGCGGGACCGTAGATCAATGGATTGAAGCAGGAAAGTATGCAATGCTTGCAAAATTATGGGTGCAAGGTTTACATGTCGACTGGAATAAATTATATCCGGACGAAAGGCCAAAAAAAGTCAGCCTGCCCGTCTATCCTTTTGCGAAAACACATTGCTGGATACCGCACAGTGCGCAGCATATAAGGCACCGGGAGACTTACGAGACTGATACGTCCCCGCTTGAGACTTATGAGCGCCTGCTTGATGAATTGGAGAAAAACGAAATAAGCATAGAAACCGCTGTAAAAAGAACGATCGGTTTTTACAGGGATTAGCGTAATGGAGGAAACCATATGAAAGAGTTTCTGCACCGGGTTTTTTCTGACGTCAAAAATAAAAAAATGACAAAACAGGATGCGATCGGCATTTTGCGCGATTATGATATGCGGATGGGACTTCGCCAAGCGGCTTCCCTTCATCCGCTTGCTCAGCAGCATATTTCCGATGAAACGGGGCAGGGATTCTCGGCAGCTTTCAGCGGCCGGGAATTTTTTCTCGCTGATGTTTCTTTACAGCATAAAAAGCTTATGCCTGGAGAACTTCTTTTGGAAATGGCGAGAGCTGCGGCTGTTTTGACAGTAAAGGAGACTGCGGCTGTCCGGCTGACGAATATTGTGTGGTCAAAGCCCATTCTGACTGAGGCTGAGCCGTTCCATATCGAAATCAGGCTGATACCCGCAGAGGGTGAAGCCAAAAGGTTTGAGATTTATAATCCGTTTTCTGCCGATTCCGGTCATCATGATGTGTACAGCCAAGGGACGATTCAGCCAGTTGAAGCTGCGCCTGGCATGCTGGATATCAGCCGCTTGAAGGAAAACAGCGGTTCCCTGATGGATCAGCAGCAAATTGAAGCCATCACTCAGAACGATACTGTTCAATACAGTGAGCACATGAAAGGAATTGAGCGTATTTACGCCTCAGCAGGACGGATGCTGGCAGACATATCAATTCCATTGACAAACCAAAAAGAATCCTCCCGATTCGGCCTCCCTCCCTGTGTGATGCAAAGTGTGACAGAGGCATGCGCGCTGCTTGGCGGCAAAGAATATAAAACGCTCGCCCCGGTTTCATTGGACGAGCTTTTGTTTTATGAATCTTGTCCTGACAAGGTATGGGCCGAGATACAAGAGAAGGCGGGGAGCTTTTATATTGATTTATGTGACGAAGAAGGAAAAATATGGGCTTCCCTGTCGGGGTTGAAGCTGCAGCCTGTCATCAAGGCGGGCGCTCCCGAAAAAACCAATGCCGAACACCACAGTGAACGTTTGTATGAACAAACGCTTCTTCAGCTCAAAACGCTATTTGCCCTGACTACAAAAATGGCTGTTTCCAACATAGACACTGAAGAGCCGCTGGAAACCTACGGAATCGACTCAGTCACTGTGACGAAATTGAACCGCGAATTGTCTCTGCTTTTCGGTGACCTTTCCAAAACGGTTTTTTACGAATATAAGACACTGGGCTCCCTGGCAGCTCACTTTGTCACGGATTATCCAAAAGAATGCCGAAAATGGACAAATGATGATGAGCACCGTTCAGGCATATCAGAACAGGTTTTGGCAAATGAAGATTTTCCGGTGCTTCCGTCGTTTATCAAGCGAAAGAAACGGCCTTCTTTTTCCAATGAGAACCAGACAAAAGAAGGGATTGCGATTATCGGAGTCAGCGGATGTTATCCGCAAGCTGAAACACTTGAAGAGTACTGGGATAACTTAGCAGCCGGAAAAGACTGTGTGACGGAAATTCCCAAAGAGCGGTGGGAAAAGGACAAATACTATAACCCTGATCCCGAAGCGGCCGTGAAAGCAGGGAAAAGTTACAGTAAGCGGGGCGGGTTTCTGAAAGATGCCGCTTTCTTTGATCCGCTGTTTTTTCAAATTTCACCCCGTGATGCTTTGAATATGGACCCGCAGGAGCGTCTCTTTATTGAAATGTGCTGGCAAGTACTGGAGGATGCCGGTTATACGAAGGAACAGCTTGAAAATCTGTATAACGGCCGGGTCGGCGTTTTTGCTGGCATTACGAAAAACGGGTACGGAATGTACTGGAAAAACGGCGGCACCCTGCAGCCGAAAACGTCGTTCAGTTCAGCGGCCAACAGAGTTTCCTATTTTCTTAATCTGAAAGGGCCGAGCATGCCGGTTGATACGATGTGCTCGTCTTCGCTGACTGCAATTCATGAAGCGTGTGAAAACATCCTTCGCGGCGAATGTGACATGGCGATTGCCGGCGGTGTGAATGTGTATACGCATCCTTCGGCTTATGCGGAGCTCAGCGCCTATCGAATGCTTTCAAAAGACGGAACGTGCAAAAGTTTCGGTGAAGGCGGAGACGGATTTGTTCCCGGTGAAGGCGTCGGGGCTGTGCTGTTAAAGCCGCTGTCAAAAGCGATGGCTGATAAGGACCATATTTACGGGGTGATTCGCGGCACTCATATCAATCACGGCGGCAGAACAAACGGGTATACAGTGCCGAGTCCGAGCGCCCAGGCTGACGTGATTTCCGGCGCGCTTGAAAAATCAGAAATACATCCGCGGATGATAAGCTGTATCGAAGCCCACGGCACGGGCACTGAACTCGGAGATCCGATCGAAATTGACGGTTTGACTCGCGCATTTCAAACGAAAACGTCAGATAAAGGCTTTTGCGCCATCAGTTCAGTTAAATCCAATATCGGGCATTTGGAAGCTGCGGCAGGCATTGCCGGTGTAACGAAACTGCTGCTCCAGTTTCAAAAACGCAAGCTGGCCCCCTCTTTACATTGCCGGAAATTGAATCCGAATATTGCATTCGACCGGACGCCGTTTGTGGTGCAGCGTGAATTGGCAGACTGGAAACGGCCGGTCATTGAGGAAAACGGAGCGCAGAAAGAAATTTCGAGAATCGCGGGAATCTCTTCTTTTGGCGCGGGCGGGGCAAATGCCCACATATTGATAGAAGAATATATTGAACCTGATAGGGAGATTTCTAAGCCATTCACAGATGAAGACCCCGCAGTCATTTTATTATCCGCCAAACAGGAGGCCAGCCTGAAGCGGCGGGCGCAGCAGCTTCTTCAAGCGATCAGAAAAAATGACGTCACAGACCGCAGCCTCCGGGATGCGGCTTACACCCTTCAAACCGGAAGAGAAGCGATGGAAGAACGTGCGGCGTTTATTGTGACGTCGACGGAGCAGTTAGCGGAAAAACTGCAGCGTTTTATTGACGGCGGGACAGACGGCTGCTTCAGGGGAAAAAGCAAACAGTATAAAGACATTCTAGCCGTTTTTAAGGATGAAGATATGCAGGAAGCCGTCCGTAAATGGATGAAAAGAAAAAAATTCGCAAAGCTTCTGGAACTTTGGGTAAAAGGGCTGAAGATTGATTGGTCAGAGCTTTATAACGGCAGCCTGCCGCACCGCATCAGCCTTCCAGGTTATCCATTTATAAAGGATCGTTATTGGCCGGACGATGCAGCGCCGGACAATGTTCGTGATGCTGAAACACATGCTGAAACATTTCGTGAAATCCGCTTTTTACAGAAAAGCTGGGCAGAAAGCAGCCGTGTTCCGGCTAAGGAAGTGCGGGGCGTCATCGGAATAGCTGCTGATCACCAGACAGGAAATTTGGCCGTTGAGCTGTCCCGTTATTTCCACGAGTCTGAAATCATTGACGCTGCATCATCGGAAATATCCGGGGACGCGGCCCGGTTTGGCGGTCTGATTGATGTGACCGGATGCGGGATGGAAATCAAGCATGATGACGGCTGGATTCATCGTCTGCAGTCTCTCATTGACAACAGAAACCGCGGCCGAAAGCTTC
This sequence comes from Bacillus siamensis, assembly GCF_051628075.1. NCBI lineage: Bacteria > Bacillati > Bacillota > Bacilli > Caryophanales > Bacillaceae > Bacillus > Bacillus siamensis. Next base: position 2,321,576 of record NZ_CP155579.1, on the reverse strand, counting down.
AGCTGCTTTGTGTAACAAAGGGGCTTGAACCTTTTGCAAATGAAACGATAAATCTCTCAGGTGCAAAAAAGGCCGGATTGTACCGGATGCTCCAAAGTGAGTATAAGGATATCCGCTCGCGGCATATGGATGCAGAACGGACTGCTGAAGCTCCTGAGCTGGCAAACCAGATCGCAGAGGAGTTTTTTCGCGATTCTGAAGACATCGAAGTGTGTTACCGAAACGGTGTGCGCTATCATGCGCGGTTAAAGGAAACAAACAGCTTAGCTGAAAAAGAATTTTCATTTCCGAAAGACCATGTGCTCTGGATCACCGGAGGGACCCAAGGACTCGGATATTTATTCGCCCGGCATTTTGCCGAACGTTACGGAGTCACGAAACTCGTGCTTACCGGAAAAGAAACAATGCCTCCGAAAGCGGAGTGGGATGACCATACCAAACGGAATTCCCCGTTTTCCGATAAAGTGAGGAGAATCAGAGAGCTCGAACAAAAAGGTGTCCGAACGGAAGTGCTGTCTGTATCTTCCGGCCCTGAATATGAGCAGGCCGTCAGCCGGGTGAAAGAGAAGATGGGGCCGATAGGAGGCGTGATACACGCAGCGGGAGCCGTAGATCTCGATCATCCCGCCTTTATCCGCAAAACAAAAGAGCAGATGATGCCCGTGCTTGAACCTAAAACAGACGGACTGGACCTTTTGTATCAAGCGCTGCACAAGGAACCTCTCCGGTTTTTTGCGCTGTTTTCTTCAGTGTCCGGCGTGATGCCGGAATTAGGAGCGGGACAAAGCGATTATGCCATGGCTAACGCCTATATGGATTATTTTGCGGCCGCAAAAGGTTTTCCGGTGCTGAGCATTCAATGGCCGAGCTGGAAAGAAACGGGTATGGGCGAATCAAAAAGCCGGGTCTATCAGAAAAGCGGTTTAAAGAGCATCACTGACAGAGAAGGACTGAGCCTGTTTGATGCCATTATGGCAGGCGATTGCGGATCTGTTATTATGCCGGCCGTCATTCACCCGGAAAAATGGGAGCCTGACCGTCTGCTGCTTTCATCCGGCCTTACCGAAACAAAGCAGCAGGAACAGGCCGATACAGAAAGCGTTGAGGAATGGCTGACGGGCATTTGCTGCCGGGAATTAAGACTGGAGCCGTCAAGATTTGAATCTGATACACCTTTTCAAGATTACGGAGCCGATTCCATCATGCTTGCCCAAGTGTCCAGAGCGATCGGAAAGAGGATCAAAGCTGACCTTGACCCGGCGGTGCTGTATGAATACCCTACGGTTGCTGCGCTGGCGGGATGGCTTGAAACAGCATATCCGGAAATCAAAGCTGCCGTTTCAAAACCGGTGCAGCCTGTAATCCCGTACGTTCCCAAACAAACAGCAGCCGCTGTCATTCAGCCTTCTGGTGCTGCAGCGGCGCAAGACATCGCTGTTGTCGGAATGTCCTGCCGTTTTCCGGGAGCTGAATCAATTGAAGCTTATTGGAAGCTGCTGTCTGAAGGAACGTCGGCCATTCAAAGGGTGCCGAAAGAACGCTGGAAAACGGAGAAGGCGGATTATGCGGGCCTTTTAAAAAATGTAACGCATTTTGACCCGGGGTTTTTCCTTATTCCCGAAGAAGACATCAAGGCAATGAATATCAAGTCCTTTCTTATATTAGAAGAGGCGCTCCATCTGTTCAGAGACAGCGGTTACTCTTTACAAGAAATGAAAGGCAGGTCAGCCGGTGTCTATTTAGGAGGACGCGGCGGCAGTATGCCTGACGAAAACCGTCTGAAGCATGCAAAAAATCCGATAGTCGCCGCCGGCCCGAATTACTTAGCGGCCAATCTTTCTCAATTCTTTGATTTGAAGGGGCCGAGTCTCGTTTTGGATACGGCCTGTTCTTCAGCGCTTGTCGGTATGAATATGGCGATACAGGCGCTTTCTTGCGGCGAAATCGACTCAGCGGTGGTCGGGGGAGTCAGTCTGCTGGAATCCGGTCAAACCCACCGGATGTTTGAACTTCGCAATCTGTTAAGCGAAGAGCCTGCGTTTCATATTTTTGACCGCCGCACCGGCGGCATCGTATTGGGAGAAGGCGTCGGAATGGTGTATTTAAAAACAGCGGCCCAAGCTGTAAAAGACGGGGACCGGATTCATGCGGTCATTAAAGGCATTTCCGTAAACAATGACGGCAGAACCGCGGGGCCTGCCACACCGAATATACAGGCGCAAAAAGAAGTGATGGCCAAGGCGCTTGCCAAAAGCGGCAGAAAAGCGGAGGATATCAGCTACATTGAAGCAAACGGTTCAGGCTCTGAAGTAACAGACCTTTTGGAACTAAGGGCGATTGAAGCGGTGTACCGTATGCAAAACAGCGCGCCTTGCGAATTGGGGTCGATGAAGCCGAATATTGGACACCCGTTATGCGCTGAAGGGATTGCCGGATTCATTAAAACAGTGCTTATGCTCTCGCGCCGAATGCGTGTGCCTTTCCTTTCGGGCAAAGAGCCGATGACGCATTACGATTTGTCCGCCTCGCCGTTTTATTTTTCGCACGCTCTGCGTGAATGGACGGATTCACCGCGGATTGCCGCTGTCAGCAGCTTCGCTGACGGCGGGACGAATGCCCATGTCATAGTGGAAGCTTGGGAACAAAAGGCGTATACCCCGGTTAGAAAGCCTTTGCCGAGACAGGAATTAAAACGCCGGCCCATTCGTCCGGACAAAGCCGAAAGCCTGCATGAAAACGCACATAAGTCCCGCCCGAATACGTTTTGGAAACAAATGAAGACTTACTGATTGCGCTGAAAATTGAACGTCGATATGGAGGAAGTTCATATGCAAGAGCAGCTTCTTATTAACAATCAGCATCCCGTTCTGAAACATCATAAAGCCTATGGAAAGGAACTGCTGCCGGGTCTGGCTTATATTGACCTGATCTATCAGACTTTCAGAGAAAACGGTTTATTTCATGCCGGCCTTGAACTCAGGCACTTATCGATTTTTCACCCTTTAGCTCCTGAACAGGGAGAATCAATCCTGCTTTCCGTTGATTGTACAGTGAGCGGCGAAGAGCAGTGGAAGGTGGAGGTGAAAGGGCAAAAACAAGGTGACGAAGCAGCAGGGACAAAGGTATATGCCGCGGCGCACATGCATTCCGTCAAGCCCGCCGGCTTCCAAGAGAGCGTCCGGATGGATGCCGTAAAACAAACGGCGGCAGAAATACCGCTTGAGGACATTTACGCGGAATGCAGGGATCAAGAACTGGTTCATTCAGGAATGATGAAAGGCTGCGGAAGCGTCTACCAAACTGAAAAAGAGATTTATATTGATCTGTCGGTGCAAAAGGATCAGCTGGAACATGCAGAAGAGGCGATGTTTCATCCCGCATTGATAGATGCGAGCAGCATCGGCTCCAATGTATATCTCGCTCCTTTGACGAGAGAGGAGGGGCAATTATTTCTGCCGCTGTTTTATGAATCGTTTTATTGCGCCGAATTGCTGCAGACGACATGTATCACCAAGATAAAAAAAGAATCCGTCACCCGTAAGAAAGATCTCGTTTACGTGACAATGGAGTTTTTCAATGAGGAAGGCAGAAAAGTCGGCGAACTGAAAAACTTCGCCAATAAACTGGTGAGGGACCCGGAACTGATCAATCAGAAACGGCAAAAGAAAGAACCTGACGGGCGGAATGCCGTCCCGGCTCCGCAAGCGGAACCGGCGCCTTCCGAGCCCCGATTTGCGGAGGCTTCCGCCGGTCTTACTGAACAGTGCATCGTTTATTTAAAAGAATTGCTTGCCGCCCGATTGAACAAACCTGTGAAAGAGATTGACCCGGCTATCGGATACTATGAAATGGGGCTGGATTCTCCGGGGCTGTTGGACATGGTAAAGGAAATTGAACGGAAAATCGGAACGCAGCTTCTGCCGACGCTGTTATTTGAATACACGACAATCACGGAATTGGCGGGGTATTTGTGCGAACATTACGGAGCCGGTTTCGGCCATACTCAAAGCGGACATTCAAATGCTGAACCTTTGCACCGGGAAAAAAAGAGGACGACCCAAATCCGCGTGAAAAAATCGGCGTCAGCCGGAACGCAGAATGGAGATATTGCCATCGTCGGGATGGCGGGACGGTACCCCGGCGCCAAAAATCTTCGTGAATTCTGGGCAAATTTAAAAAATGGAGAAAACAGCGTAACGGAAGTGCCTCGTTCCCGCTGGGATACGAGGAAATATGAGCATTTGCGATCGCCGTCCGGCAAGCCGATTTCCAAATGGGGCGGTTTTATAGACGATCCGGATTGTTTTGATGCGAAATTTTTCCGGATTTCTCCGCGGGAGGCAGAAGCTAAAGATCCGCAAGAACGATTGTTTTTAGAAACATGCTGGGAAACGATTGAGGATGCGGGCTACACCCCGGAAACAATCGTTCAGCCGAAAGGGCCGAATAAGAGAATGAACGTCGGTGTGTTTGCCGGGGTGATGCATTTGGATTATTCTCTCGTCGGCGCTGAAGCTGCAGCCAAAGGGCTGGTCTTTCCTTATCCCTTGAACTATGCGCCGATCGCAAACCGGGTTTCATATTTTTGCAATTTTCACGGGCCGAGCATGGCGGTTGACACGGTGTGTTCGTCATCTCTGACGGCCGTCCATATGGCGGCGGAAAGTCTGAGACGCGGTGAATGTGAAGCAGCTCTTGCCGGGGGCGTCAATTTATCATTGCACCCGACAAAATATATCACATACGGCTTGATGGATATGCATTCGAGTGACGGGCTGTGCCGCACGTTCGGCGAAGGCGGCACAGGCTATGTCTCAGCTGACGGCATCGGGGCAGTGCTGCTGAAGCCGCTTCACAAAGCCGAAGAAGATAAGGATCATATTTATGCGGTGATAAAAGACAGCGCCGTCAATCACGTGGGAACCGTCAGCGGGATTACCGTGCCGAGCCCCGTGGCGCAGGGGGATATGATAGCTGAATGCTTTGAAAAAACGGGGATCGATCCCCGGACGATTTCTTATGTGGAAGCGCATGGAACCGGAACTTCTTTAGGAGATCCGATTGAAATACAAGGTCTTGTTAAAGCTTACCGCACGTTTACGGAGGATCGGCAATTTTGTGCGATCGGTTCCGTTAAATCGAATATCGGACATGCGGAATCAGCCGCCGGGATCAGCGGGCTTCATAAAACGGTTTTGCAGCTGTTTCACAAAACGCTTGTCCCTTCTTTGCACTCAGAGACGATTAATCCGTATCTTCGTTTAGAGGACTCGCCATTTTACGTGCAGCAAAAAACCGAGTCATGGAAAAAGCCGGCGTATACAGAGAACGGCAGTGAACATTTCTGTCCGAGACGCGCAGGCATCAGTTCATTCGGGGCGACGGGTTCAAACGTTCATCTCATTTTAGAAGAGTACAAGCCTAAAAACCCCGGCATTACAGAGAATCAAGAGAGGCCGTATATCGTGCCTCTATCAGCGAAAAATCCGGAGCGGCTGAAGGAATACGCTGCCCGCCTGCTGATATTTCTCAAAGATAAAGCGCTTGAAGGAAGCGGTCCGCTTCATAACAAAATAGATACAATGCAAAATCAGCTGGAAAATGCGTTGCGGGGTGTTCTGGCGGAAGTTCTGCATGTAGCGGCCGGCTCGGTAGATGGTGAACACGATTGGAAGGAATACGGCTTGGATGTCATGCAGCTGACTCAGTTTTCTGAGCTGATGACGGATCAATATGAGCTGGAAATAGACATGTCTGATCTCATACAGCATACTTCCGTCCGGACTTTAGCAGAATGTCTTACAAAAGATGAGAAACATAAGAATATTCTTTCCAATCTTTTCGGTCAGTCCGGCTTAGATAAGCAGCCTGATGAACCTTTTTCCTTGCGGTCACTGGCGTATACGCTGCAAACGGGACGGCTGGCAATGGAAGAACGGCTTGTTTTTTTAGTGAACGATCAAGCGGACCTGATCAGGAAATTAACCGAATTTACAGAACGAAAACGGCAGATTGACGGCTGCTTTCAAGGGCGGTCTGGTAGCGGAACGGAAATCAGGGGTTTCCTGAATGATGATCAGGATACGGAGGAGCTGATCCGAAAATGGATGGACAGCGGCACTTACAAAAAACTTGCGGAGCTGTGGTCAAAAGGATTTGAGATAGACTGGACGCGGCTGTATCAGGAGGAGAAACCGCGCAGGATGAGTCTGCCGACGTATCCGTTTGCAAAGGAACAATATTGGATACCGGAGCCTGATCATCCCGTTACTTCCGTAAATACAGAAAGCAGGCTTCACCCGCTGCTTCACCGCAATACATCAGATTTGTTAGAACAAAAATTCAGCACGGTACTGAACGGAGATGAATTCTTCTTAGCCGATCATATCGTCCAAAACAAGCGTGTTCTCCCCGGGGCGGCTTATCTTGAAATGGCGAGAGCCGCGGCTGAACTGGCTGCCGCGCCGTTAGCCGCTGAATACACGGCTAAAACCGGCATTTCGCTGCGGTATATCAGCTGGATACGCCAGGCCGTTCATAAAAAAGAGCCGCTGCGAATGACGACAGGGCTTTCCTTGGAGGATAACGGCAATGTTTCATTTCAAGTGTACAGCAATGAAAACGATTCAGACATTTATTGTGAAGGCAGTGCTGTGATTGAGCCGCTGTCTGAGGCGCCGGTCTTGCATATTGAACAGCTGAAAGCGCGATGCCGCAAAAAAGTGCTGTCAAAAGAAGACTGCTATGCGGCGTTTGCAAAGGCGGAAATTGTATACGGACCTTCACATCAAGGAATTGATCACATTTATCGCGGGGAAAAAGCAGCCTTGGCTAAATTGGTGCTCCCTGCTTCCGTTTCTGATGAGGCCGAACAGTTTGTGCTCCATCCTAGTCTGATTGATTCCGCTTTTCAGGCGGCCATCGGCGTTATGAATGAAGATCAAGCGGATTATCCGGAGCAGCCGTTAATGCCTTTTGAATTGCATGAACTGACCGTTTTTCATCCGTGCAGTCCAAACATGTGGGCGGCCGTGTTTGTGACGCATGAAACACCAGCCGTGCGAAGAATGGACATTGATATATGTGATGAACGCGGCAATGTGTGTGTAAGGATAAAAGGGTTTTCTGCCCGGATGGCCGAAAGTGCGCCGCCCGTAACCGATAATAAGCAATACGATCTGCCGGGTGACCTTACCGGAGCCGTCAAACTGATGCAGGTATGGGACGCGGAACCGATAGACAACCAAACCGGCTTCCCCATTTCTGAAGCAAAAGCTCTCATTATAGGCGGTACAGACGGGCAGGCCGACGCGGTTTTACGATTGTTTCCTAAAGCTGTGCGATTTGACAGCAGACAAAGTGCTTCCGTTGAAGTGATATCTGATCGGCTCCGCCGTCTCGGTGAGATTCAGCATATGATCTGGTTTGCCCCTCAGCCAGCTGACATCCATGATCAAAAAAGCGGGGTACTGCAAATTTTCAGAGCGGCCAAAGCTCTTATCGGTCTCGGGTATGGAAAAGAGCAGCTCGGGATTACGGTGATTACGCACCAAGCACAGCCTATCACCCAATATGATGAGGCGCGTCCCGCTCATTCCAGTGTGCACGGTTTTGTCGGGTCTCTCGCTAAAGAACATCCGAGCTGGCACATCCGTCTGGTCGATCTTGAAGAGGGGGGGGATTTCCCCGCAGAAGACATATTCAGCCTGCCCCGCGACCGTACGGGTAAAGCATGGGTGCGCAGACATCAGGAATGGTACCGGCCTCAATTGCTTCCGGTCCAAAGCGAGCCGTCTGAAAGTGTTCCTTACCGCTATGGAGGCGTATATGTCATCATCGGCGGTGCGGGAGGCATCGGAGAGGTTTGGACAGATTATATGGTGACGACGTATAAAGCCCGAATCGTCTGGATCGGGAGGCGGCCGCTGGACAGCCGGATACGCCAAAAAATAGACCGGTACCGGCCATCAGGCCCGGCTCCCGAATATATATCCGCAGATGCTTCTGATCTTCCATCGCTTCAGCGCGCCTATGAACAGATTAAAAACAAATACGGCACTATCAGCGGCGTCGTTCATTCAGCGATGGTATTTGCGAATGAAAGCGTAAAAGATATGGAAGAATCACAGTTTCACGCCGGCCTTAAGGCGAAAGTGGATATTTCCGTCAACATTGCCGAAGTATTTGCGAAAGAGTCTTTGGACTTTATTCTTTTTTTCTCTTCGGTTATTTCATATATTAAGAATCCGAATCAAAGTCATTATGCGGCGGGGTGCGCATTTAAAGACGCATTTGCCCATGAGCTTTCCGGACGGCTGTCATGCCGGGTCAAAGTGATGAACTGGGGTTATTGGGAGCGGGCTGACAATCACATTTCTGAAGAGTTTGACAGACTGAGCCAAATCGGTCTAGGGCTGATCAGCCGGGCGGAAGGGATGCAGGCGCTGGAAACTTTGCTGACGCAGCCGATCTCCCGTATGGGGCTGATGAAGCTGACCAAGCCGATTCCGATCGAGGGAATGAACCCTCATGAATTTGTGACTATCTGATTGCCTGTCAAAATGACGGAGCAAATTTAATTTTCTTAGGAGGATAAGGTTTTGGGTAAGGGAGACAAACAAAAAGACCGTACACAGTTATCCTTAAGAACAGAAATAAGCAATGAAATGAAAGAATTGAATCGGCTTTTGCTGCAAGTGCTGCGGGTGACGCTGCGTTCAATGGGTCTGACCGGCGAAGCGCCGGCGGCTTCCTGTCTGCCTTTATATGAGCGCTGGCTGGAAGAAAGCATCCGTCTTTTAGACAGCGATCTTAACAGCGGTGAAACGGCCGCGGTTTGGGAAGAGTGGCATAAGAAGAAAAACGAATGGCTGAAAGATCCGGATATGAAAGCGCAGGCTCTGCTGACGGATACCGTCATTCAAGCTTTGCCTGACATTTTAACAGGCAAAATAAAAGCGACTGACGTGATGTTTCCCGATTCTTCAATGGAGCTTGTTGAAGGAATCTATAAGCATAACATTCTCGCTGATTATTACAACGATGTGCTGGCAAATGAAGCGTGTATGTATGTGGAAAATGTAATTAAAAACAATCCTGATGCAAACATCCGTCTGCTGGAGATCGGAGCGGGCACCGGCGGAACGAGCAGCACACTGTTTAAAAAGCTCCGCCCCTATCAAAACCATATTCAGGAATACTGTTATACCGACTTGTCAAAAGCTTTTTTAATGCATGCCGAAAAGGAATACGGCGCGGACAATCCGTATTTGACGTATCAGCTGTTTAATGTGGAGAAGCCTGCGGCGGGCCAGGGATTACATCTGAGAACCTACGATATCGCTATTGCCGCAAACGTGCTGCATGCCACCAAAAATATCCGGAAAACCTTACGGACGGCAAAAGCCGTATTGAAAAAGGACGGTTTGCTGCTCGTTAATGAACTGGGCGGGCATACGCCGTTTACACATGTTACATTCGGCTTATTAGAGGGCTGGTGGCTGTACGAAGACGAGGCGCTGCGGATTCCGGGGTGCCCCGGTCTTTATCCGGAAACATGGAAATCCGTTTTAATGGCTGAAGGCTTTCATTCCATTCAATTTCCGGCTGAAAACGAACGTCTGCACACCCAGCAGATTATCACGGCGAAAAGCAACGGGGTCATCAGGCAGAGCAGGGAAGCTTACACCGCGCAAAAGCGCCAATCAAACGTACCGCAAACATCCTCTGATCGTCAGCTCCCCATCAAACAAGCGGGAGAGGGGCTTTCGGAAAAGACAGCGGCTTTTCTGATAAGGGTTGCGGCAAAAGTATTAAAAATGCCGGCAGAAGAGATAAATCCGCTGGCTCCTCTGGATGAATACGGCATTGACTCTATTCTGATCGTTCAGCTGACGAATGAGCTGCGGGATCTCGTCCCTGATATCAGCAGCACGCTGTTTTTTGAATACCGGACGATAGAAGAGCTTGCCGCATACTTGACTGAAACGAAGGAGCGCGAACTGCATGCGCAATTTTCTGAAGAAGTCCGTCATACTGAAGCGGTATCATCCGGCTCTTTGCTTGAAAAAAGCACAGAGTACCTGAAACAGATCGTCAGCACCATCTTAAAGATGCCGATTGAGGACGTTCAAGCCCATACGCCCCTTGAAGAATACGGAATCGATTCCATCTTAATCGTACAGCTGACCAACCGCTTGCGGGAAGACGTTCCTGATATCAGCAGCACATTGTTCTTCGAGTATCCGACAATCGGCGGATTAGCGGAATATCTCGTCAGCTCAAGACAGGAAGATATGGCTGGGATTTTCAAGACAAATAAAGAAGCCGAAAAGACGCCGCACACTTTACAGAAAAAGCAAAGCCGCAAAAAAAGCGCCGGATTGACGAAGCGCCAAGCGGCATCTTTTTCTGAAAAAGCGCCGCCCGCTTCCGAGCCGCCGTCAAAACACCTTGAAGTGGCAATTGTCGGTCTTGCCGGGAGGTATCCCGGAGCTGAAAATGTTAATGAGTTCTGGGAACGGTTAAAGACCGGTGAACACGGAATCACCGAAATTCCGAAAGACCGCTGGGATTGGCGGGACTACTATGATGAGACAAAAGGGAAGGAAGGCCGGATGTATACAAAGTGGGGCGGCTTTTTAACAGATATTGATAAATTTGACCCGCTGTTCTTTAAAATCTCCCCGAAAGAAGCGGAGCGCATGGATCCGCAGGAGAGACTGTTTCTGGAAATCGCTTATGCGGCCCTTGAGGATGCCGGATATACCCCTGATTCACTATGCGCCGGTAAAAAGGTTGGCGTCTTTGCGGGTGTCATGAACGGCAACTATCCGACAGGGGCCCACTACCACTTTATCCCGAACCGCGTATCCTATGTGTTTGATTTTCACGGTCCGAGCATTGCGGTCGATACCGCATGCTCCTCATCCTTAACCGCCATTCATCTCGCCGCAGAAAGCATCAGAACAGGTGCATCAGAATGCGCGATTGCCGGCGGCGTAAATCTGATTACAGATCCGGTTCATTATATCGGACTTTCTTCTATGAGAATGCTGTCACCGTCAAACGCGTGCAAAGCGTTCGGTGATAAGGCTGACGGGTTTGTTGACGGAGAGGGCGTCGGCTGTATCGTGTTAAAGCCGTTGAAGAAGGCTGTTGCAGATCATGATCATATATACGGTGTCATTAAAGGAAGCGCTCTGAACGCGGGCGGCAAAACGAACGGGTTCACCGTTCCGAATCCGAATGCACAAGGGGAAGTGATCGCAGAGGCGATGGAGCGGGCAGGGATTGACCCGAGAGCAGTCAGCTATCTGGAAGCCCACGGCACCGGCACTTCTTTAGGAGATCCGATTGAAATCGCAGGGTTAACCAAGGCTTTCCGCCGCTATACGGATGCAGCGCAATTTTGTTCCATCGGTTCTGTTAAATCCAATATCGGACACCTGGAAAGTGCGGCGGGTGTTGCTGCGGTCACTAAAATTCTTCTTCAGATGAAACATGGATATCTGGTGCCGTCGCTGCACTCAAAGCAGCTGAATCCGGAAATTGATTTTGAAACTTCCCCTTTTATCGTGCAGCAGGAAACGGCGGAATGGAGACGGCCGGTCATAGAATCTGAAGGAGTAACACAGGAATATCCGAGAATCGCGGGTACATCTTCTTTCGGAGCGGGCGGAGCGAATGCCCACCTGCTGATAGAAGAGTATGAACCGGCTGAAATGACTTCGGCAGACTCCGGCCGTCCGGCGCTTTTTGTTTTATCGGCAAAAGATAAAGACCGCTTGCGCGAGCGGGCTCTGTTGCTGTCGGATGCCGCCGGAAACGGAACAATTACAGATGCAAATCTGCTTGACGCGGCATTTACCCTTCAAGTCGGCAGAGTCCCGATGGAGGAACGGCTGGCGATGACAGCGGACTCTGTTTCTGAATTGGAACAGAAGCTGACTGCTTTTCTGAATAATGCTGGTTCCGTAAGCGGGGTGTTTACAGGCCGGGGTGATGATGCTGTCACAGAGACGGAAGGCACAGTCAGTGATTGGATGGAAAAACGTCAATTTGACAGTCTTTTGAATGCCTGGGTTCACGGGGCCCACGTCGATTGGGCATCTTTATATAAAGGCGCGCTGCCGCATCGTATCAGTCTGCCGTCTTATCCATTTGCAAAAGAAAGCTACTGGATGAAGCGGGAAGAACCAAAAACAGGAACAACTGAATATGTGCATCCTCTTCTGCATGAAAATACGTCAACCTTGGCGGAGCAAAGCTATCATACATCTTTTACAGGCCGGGAACACGTTTTCCAGAATGTGAAAGGGGAGCGGGTTCTGTCGGCAGCCGTTTATTTAGAAATGGCGCTAGCAGCTTATCATCATGCGGCAGACAGCTCTGAAGAAAAAGAGATATGGATCCGAACGGCGGCATGGACTGACCCGATTACCGGAGGACATCAAGGTGCGGGCGTCAATCTCTCCCTTTTGTCTGAAGACGAGGAAGGCATCCATTATGAAATATACAGTGACGTAGAGAAGCTGCATCATTATGGAATCGTCGGACAAGGGAACATACAGCCATCCCGCGTGCTTGATATTGTCTCCTTACAAAAAGACTGCCGCCCGCTGTCATTCGATTATGAAACACCAGGCACATCAGGTGTAACCATCAGTAAGGAGTTCCGCACCGTTGAAAAGCTTTATGCGGGAGAAAATGCGGTTTGGGCGAAGCTTGCTCTTATAGATGAAAGCGGCAGCCGTAATCCGGGATATCATATACCGCCGGAATTTTTGGACGCAGCTTTTCATGTCCTGGCAAAAACGGAGCCGTCAGTCCATATCGTGCCTGAAGCAGTTGAAGAACTGCGCGTCATGCGTCCGTGTTCATCGGGCATGTGGATGTATATTAATAAAAAGAATCAAACCGGCTGTGACATTCAATTTTGTGATGAAACCGGCATTGTCTGCGCAGAAATCAAAGGGGTGAGAATGAGACAGCCGTCTCAGCAGGATCACGGGCAAGAGGAACAATCCGAGATGATGATATTTGAAGAAATGTGGACTCAGCAGCCTCTGATGAAATCCATTCATGAAGAGCTGAAAACGGTCATCTGTTTTCTTACGGGAGAAGCTGCCAGAAAGCATGCTTATCGGTCTTTACAATCCCTTTATCCGGGAACCGGCGTGTTTTTTATTTCACAGGGTGAGGAAACTCAAAAGCTTTCAAACACGCATTATCAAATTAAAATCACTGACGGACAAGCATATCAAGAAACGTTTCGACATATTGAAACGGCTGCTGGCAAAGCGGATGCCGTTTTATATGGATGGCCGCTTGAAGATGAAAAGGCCGTGAAAGACTTTTCTATTCTCTATCATGTGATCCGCGCAGCTGCTTCTTTGCGTTCTAAACCGAGGCGAATCCTTCTTTCCGCTCAGTGCGGGACCGGTACCGATATCAGTTACGCCGAGTCATGGATCGGGTTGGAACGGTCGCTGAAACTGATTCTGCCGGAGACGGATACGGCCGCGGTTTATTTTGGACAAAAAGGACCGTTTGAAAAGCTGATCCATAACACATGTGAAGAGCTTCACAGCGAGTCGTTCCGCAGTGTCATGTACAGCGGGGAAATCCGTCACGTCATGGAAATGAAGCAGACGGATATTGCCCCTGTTGAGAAGCGTGTGATAAAAAGCGGAAAAACGTACTTGATTACCGGCGGATGCGGGGGATTAGGCTTGTTATTTGCCAGGTATTTTGCTGAAAAAGGATCGGTTACGCTCATTTTGACGGGGAGATCAGCGGCAGGCGGCCCGGTGCTGAACAAGATCAAGAGATTGGAAGAATCAGGCGCCAAGGTGTTTTACGTGCAGGCGGATGCCGCAGACCAGGCTCAGATGGAGAAAGGTTTGCAAGAAGCTAAAGAGAAAGGATGCGGGCCGATTCACGGTGTCATTCACGCTGCAGGTCTTCAAGGCACTGAAAGCATTCTGGAGAAAGATCTGCAAACCTTTCAGCAAGTCTTAGCGCCAAAAGCGGACGGCACCGCGGTGTTAGATCAGGTTCTGTCACGGGAGCCGCTTGACTTCTTCTGTTGTTTCTCTTCTTCTTCAGCGATTTTAGGAGACTTCGGTTCTTGTGACTACGCAATGGGGAACCGCTTCCAAATGGCTTTTGTCCGTCATCGGGATAAACTTGTGAGCCGCGGACTCAGAAGCGGCAAGTCACTTGCCATCAATTGGCCGCTTTGGAAAGAAGGAGGGATGCATGTCGGCACGGCGGAAAGCACCGATATGTATTTAAAATCAAGCGGACAGCGTTATTTATACACAGAGGAAGGACTCGAAGCTTTTGAAACATTGTTAGTCCAGCCGTCCAGCCAGTATCTCGTCCTGGCCGGTTTTCCGTCGAGGGCCAAACGCTTCCTGCAGATAGATCAAGGCGAACGGCCGATTTCGGGTTCTGTAAACCGGAACGTCCCGTTTTCAGGAAGGCGGAGTGAAATGAAAGGCTTTACACTGGAAGAATGCGTAAGCTGGGATGTGAAGGAACTGGCGGCGGGGCTTTTGAAAATAGACAAGAACAGACTGACGGACGCTGACAATCTGGCTGATTTCGGCTTTGATTCTATCAGTTTGGCGGAATTCGCCTCTTCTTTGTCCGCTCATTACGGAATTGAAGTGACACCGTCCCTGTTTTTCGGACATTCCACACTGGAGAAGGTCGTCCGCTATTTTCTGACGGAACACAAGTCCGTCATGGAGCATGTCTATGAAGAAAAGAAACCTGAATCCGCAGATCAATCTGTCTTTGAAAAGGCAGGAACGGAAAAGCGAAAGAAGCAGAGGGGAAGAAATAAGCTGAACGCCGGAACCGAGGGCATTCAGGCAGCTGATTCCATTGCCATTATCGGCATGAGCGGCCGATTTCCTCAGGCGCGCACGGCGGACGAGCTCTGGGACATTCTGTTTCAGGAAAAGGACGTTGTCGCACCGGTCGCAAAAAAAGGCTTCACAAGTTCAAAATGGAAACTCGGCGCTGTACCGGGGGCGGACGAATTCGACCCTTTATTTTTTGAAATATCGCCGAGGGAAGCTGAAACGATGGATCCGAAGCAGCGGCTGCTTCTTCAGGAAGCGTGGAGGGCCCTTGAGGACGCCGGCTACGGCGCCAGTCACATCAGGCAGCAGACGATCGGTATGTTTGTGGGGGCGGAAGAAGGAGATTATCACCTTTTAACACGGGACAAAGGCAATGTCACGTCTCATCATAACGGTATTTTGGCGGCGCGGCTGGCTTATCACTTGAATTTGTCAGGTCCTGTGATGGCGATAAATACTGCATGTTCTTCGGGGCTCGTTTCTGTCCATCAGGCGGTATTAAGCCTGCAGAATAAAGAGTGCACAACAGCTGTTGCGGCCGGGGTGAATATCATGAATACCCCGGACTTTTTTGAAACGATAGATAAAGCCGGAATGCTGTCGGAAAACGGGAAATGCTTCGCGTTTGATAAAAGGGCTGACGGCATGGTTCCGGGGGAAGCGGCCGCGGCGGTTGTTCTTAAGCCGCTGAGAGAGGCGGAAGCGGATGGTGATCCGATTTACGGGGTGATTCGGGCGAGCGGCATCAATTATGATGGGAAAACAAACGGAATTACCGCTCCGAGCGGCGTCGCGCAGACCCGGCTGCTTACTTCCGTATATGACCGGGGCCGTATCAACCCTGAAGATATCGAATATATCGTCACACACGGCACGGGGACAAAACTCGGTGATCCGGTGGAAATTAACGCGCTTTATGACGCGTTTTCTGCCTATACAGACAAAGAAGCATTTTGCGCGCTCACATCAATTAAAACCAATATCGGCCACACGTTTGCCGCGTCAGGCATTGTCAGTTTGATCAGTCTTTTACAGGCGTTCTCCCGTGAAATGATTCCCGCCAGTCTGCATTGCAGCGGGGAAAACCGCTATATCAGCTGGGAGAAGAGTCCTTTTTATGTGAATAAAACGGGTAAACCGTGGCCTTCTCTGCCGGATAAAAACCGAATGGGGGCAGTCAGCGCATTCGGGATGAGCGGAACAAACGCCCATGTCGTTATGGAAAGCTATAAGCGCAGCGTTTCACCTCATCGGGATGCCCCTGCATATTTACTGACTTTGTCTGCAAAAACAAAGGATGCCCTTCAGGAAAAAATCGAAGATATGATCACTTGGGCGGGAAATGGCGGACTGAAAGAAAATGATCTAGCCCAGCTCAGCTATACGTTGCTAAAAGGACGGCATCACTTTAACCATCGCGCCGCCATCGTGGTTCAAGATGCTGATGACGCAGTGTATGTATGGAAGCAGGCAAAGCTTAATGAACATCACCCTTATGCGTTTTCGGGAAAAGCACCGCAGCACTTTGCAGGCCGTCAGCATATTCAGGAGCACATAATAGAAGTGCTCGGCAAGTGCAGCGCCTCATATTCTGACCATAGAAAACATCAGGAGCTGTTATGCGTGCTGGCAGATTTTTATTGTCAAGGTTATGAAATCGAAGGGGACTTGCTTTATGGCGGACCTTTGCCGCGAATCGGCAATCTGCCGGGCTACCCGTTTGCCAGGCAGACGTATTGGGCGTCCGATCTTCAGAGAGAGCTAGAAAGCCGGACTTCAGCTGAACGTGAAAAGCTTCACCCGCTGCTCCATGCGAATACATCGACCTTTACCGCCCAGCGCTTTACTTCTGTTTTCTCAGGGCGTGAACCGTTTTTTGCCGATCATATCGTCCATGGAAAACCGGTGCTTCCGGGCGCGGCTGCTTTAGAAATGGCCCGGGCTGCCGTTACGCTTGCCGCTGAAGACTTGCCGGGCGGGAAAGCGGGTGTCCGGCTCAAACAGATCGTTTGGCTCCGTCCGGTGACGGCGCTTTCTGAAGGAGTGACGCTTCATGTAAAGCTTCAGCCGGAAGAAAACGGAGACATCGCTTTTGAAGCGTATGCCGAAGGAGAAGAGCCGCTTGTCTTTTTCCAGGGAAAGGCCGTGCTCAAAGAGACGGAGCGTGCTCCGGTACTCGATGTGGAAGCGGTTCAGGCGCGCTGCTGTGGCCGGCGCATGTCAAAGGCTGAGTGCTATGAAGCATTCGACAGCCTCGGCATTACCTACGGACCGTCTCATCAGGCGCTTGACGCCGTCTATGCCGGGAGCGGAGAAGTGCTCGCGAAGCTCACTCTTCCGCCGTCCGCCCGCGAAGAAAAGGAACCGTTCATCCTGCATCCGAGCATGCTGGACGCCGCCCTTCAGGCTTCTATCGGTCTCGTGCTCTCAGACGGTTCCGCGTCCGGACGGCCGTTTCTGCCGTTTGCCCTGCAGGATATGCAGGTATTTTCTCCGTGCCGGGAGACGATGTGGGCGGTGCTTTCCTCAGCGGACGGCGCCTATCATATTGAGCTGTGTGATGAAAACGGCGCGGTATGTGTCCGATTGACGGGACTCACCGCCCGTTTTCTGGAAGAGGAAACGGAGGAAAAACCGCTCTTGCTTCAGCCAAAGTGGCAGGAATCACCGCCGGGTGAAGGCGGACAAGAAGAGTCTTTCAGATACGTGACGCTGTATGGCGGAATGAATGCGGAAGACATAAGCGGCGCCGTACGTGCGGCTGACGGCGAAGGTCCGCTTGAGGACCGTTATGACGCCTGCGCGGCGGAGCTGTCAGCGATCGTCACGCGTCTTATCAAAGAAAAACAGAAGAAAAAAACGCTGATCCAGCTTCTTGTCCCCGACAGGGGGGAAGACAATGTATTGGCGGGGCTGGCCGCTTTCCTGAAAACGGCTCACCTTGAACATCCGAAGCTGTACGGCCAAGTCATCCAAGCCGATCCGGACGAGCCAGCATCATCGCTTCTTGCCAAACTGAAAGAAAACCGGGTGCATCCTGAACAAGCGGAAATCCGTTATGAAGACGGCAAACGTCTCGTCAGAAACTGGCGTCATCTGCCGGCCTCTCAAAGCGGCGCCGTTCCGTGGAAAGACGAAGGGGTTTACCTCCTCACCGGGGGAGCGGGCGGCATCGGACTGATTTTCGCTGAAGAAATAGCCTCCCGCGTCAAAAACGCCGTCCTCGTATTAACGGGAAGGGCGGAAGCGCTTGATGAAGACCGCTCCGCCCGCTTACGGCGCTTGGAAGCGTCGGGTGCCCGCGTATTGTATCAACCGGTTGACGTGACAGACAGAGCGGCGGTCATCGCCCTCGTCCGCGGCATACAGGAGGAGCACGGAACACTCGACGGGATCATTCACGGCGCCGGCGTGATCGCTGACAACTACATTCTGAACCAGACAGAAAACGAACGGAAGACCGTCATGGCGCCGAAAGTGAAAGGGCTTATCAATCTTGATGAAGCAGCGAAAGATGTGCGGCTGGACTTTTTCATTCTGTTTTCTTCCTTGGCGGGAGGCATGGGAAATCCGGGGCAGGCCGGTTATGCGGCAGCCAACGCATTTATGGATGTTTATGCAGCCCGCCGAAACCGTCTCGTGCGGGACAACAAGCGGAGCGGGCAGACCCTGTCCGTCAACTGGCCGCTTTGGGAAGAGGGCGGTATGCACGTGGACAAAGAGACAGAACGGCTGATGTATGAACAGACCGGAATGAAAGCCATGCGATCGGCTTCAGGCATCCAAGCGCTTTATACCGCTTTTGCCTCCGGAGAACACCAGGTCATGGTGGCAGAGGGCGACGAAAAACGGATTCGCAGCCATATTTTCGATCTGGGCGAAGAACAAAGCGCCGCCGGACAAGCTGCGGCAGAGACAGATGCAAGAGATCTGAAAGATCGGGTTCAAGAGAAACTAAAGCGGCATGTATCAGATCTTTTAAAGGTAAGCATTAAAGATATTGAGGCTGACAGCGAACTGACGGAATACGGATTTGATTCGATCATCTTCACTGAATTTACAAATCTATTAAATCGGTCTTACCAGCTTGAGCTCAGCCCGACTATCTTCTTTGAATTTCCGACATTGCGCAAACTGAGCGGCCATTTGATATCAGAATGGAAAGAAGCATTCAGCGGCTTAGAAAGAGAGAGTTTAAAAACCGCCCCAAAAGCCGGAAAAAGAAAAGCTGAAGCTCCGGCGGCCGTTCATGTCAAGCGGGAAACGCCCGTATCCGTAAAAGGAAAATCAGAAGAAAAAACCGAACCGATAGCCATTATCGGAATCAGCGGTATTTTTCCGCAAGCGAAAGACATAGATGAATTCTGGACACGTTTATCAAAAGGAGAGCATTGCATCACAGAAATTCCCCGAGATCGCTGGGATTGGCGTGAATATGACGGCGATCCGGCAGCGGATGCAAATAAAACGTCAATTAAATGGGGCGGTTTTATAGATGGAATCGCCGGGTTTGACCCGCTGTTTTTCGGGATATCTCCGAAAGAAGCTGAAATGATGGATCCTCAGCAGCGTCTATTAATGATGTATGTGTGGAAAGCCATTGAAGACGCGGGGTACTCAGCAAAACGGATTGCCGGAACAAAAACCGGCATTTTCACCGGCACATTGGGAAGCGGATATCAAACCTTAATCAATAAGGCGGGTCTTCCTGTCGAGGGGTATACGATGACTGGAATCGTGCCGTCCGTCGGGCCGAACCGGATGAGTTATTTTCTTGATATTCACGGGCCGAGCGAGCCGGTAGAAACCGCTTGTTCAAGCTCTTTAGTCGCCATTCACCGAGCGGTAAAAGCCATTGAAACGGGAGATTGTGATATGGCGGTCGCAGGGGGCGTCAACACGATCGTCACGCCTGAAGGGCATATCGGTTTTCAAAAAGCAGGCATGCTCAGTGAAGACGGGCGCTGCAAAACATTTTCTGACCAGGCTGACGGTTATGTCAGAGGAGAGGGTGCCGGCATGATTGTCTTGAAAAAGCTTTCAGAGGCTGAGCATGACAGGGATCACATCTACGGTCTCATCCGCGGTACAGCGGAAAATCACGGCGGACGCTCAGCGTCACTTACCGCGCCGAACCCGCAGGCTCAGACGGATGTGCTGAAAAGCGCTTATCAAAAAGCCGGTATTCACCCGTCAACGATCACTTATATAGAAGCGCACGGAACCGGAACGGCACTCGGAGATCCGATTGAAATCAATGCATTGAAAAAAGCTTTCCAAACAGACGGTGCTCCGGGCGGGTATTGCGGGATAGGCTCAGTGAAGACAAATATCGGACATTTGGAGCTCGCAGCAGGCATTGCGGGCGTTATCAAAGTATTGATGCAGCTGAAACATCAGACGCTCGCCAAAAGTCTGCATTGCGAGAACATTAATCCCCATATCAAATTGAAGGACAGTCCGTTTTACATTGTGACAGAAACAAAGGAGTGGGAAGCGCTGCGTGATGAAAACGGCCGGGTCCTGCCCCGCCGGGCGGGTGTAAGCTCATTCGGTTTCGGAGGTGTCAATGCGCATATTGTTATTGAAGAATACATGGGCAAAAGTGAGACGGAACAGCCGGAAACCCGTGAGAAAGCGTCATCTCTTTTTGTTTTGTCGGCTAAAAATGAAGAGCGGCTGAAAGAAAGAGCGCGTCTCCTTCGCGATTTTATCAAAAACGGATCATCCCGCCATATCGATCTTGCAGATGCCGCATACACACTGCAGACCGGACGGGACGCGATGGAAGCGAGGCTGGGAATCATTGCAGACTCCGCAGAGGAACTGACTGAAAAACTGAACGCGTTTCTGTTGGGAAAAAACAGCGAAGATATCATCAGCGGCCGTAAAAAACGCGAGAATAACACGATCTCCATGTTCTCAGACGATGAAGACGCTGCTGACCTCGTCAGCGCCTGGATTGAGAAAAAGAAATACAAGAAAGTGCTGCGGCTCTGGGCAAACGGATTTGATACGGATTGGGAGCAGCTGTATACGGACAGTAAGCCGCGCCGCATCAGCCTGCCCTCCTATCCGTTCAGAGCAGACCGCTATTGGGTGCCGAAACTGGAGCAGCTGCCGCTTTCGAATCAAAAAACAGTATTATTGCAGAAAACATGGGAGCCTTGCGTGGCAGTGTCTTCATCCGAGCCGTTCAGCAAATTAGCGCTCATCGTCTCCGAGGATACAAAAGACCTTGCCGCCGAGGTGAAAAAACAGCTGAATGATGCTGACATTGTGCAGGAAAATCAGCTCATCTCTTTCTTACAGGATCCGAATGCGGCCATCTATTCCGGGTTTATTGACTTCACCGGCTGCGGCTCCCGGCAAAAGTGGCAGGACATCAGCTGGGCGGCATCGCTGCAGCAGCTGATTGAATACGGCCGCGGACAAGAAAACATGAAAATGCTTTATCTTACAAAAGGGCTTGAATCTTTCAAAAATAAGGCTGCCGCTATGCATGGTATTGAAAAAGCGGGGCTTTATCGCATGCTGCGGCATGAATACAGCCATATTCTCACCTGTCACGCCGATATTGATCCTGAAGAGCCGCTGGAGCAGACAGCCGCTTTTATTAAAAAAGAAATTGAATCAGACTTAACGGAGTCTGCTGTTTGCTACAGGGACGGCATGCGCTTCAGCTATGTTCTTCGGCAGACTGATCAGATTGAACCAGAAGCCGTGCAAACAGACCGGACTGTGTTTCCAAAAGGCGCCGTCCTGATGATAACCGGAGGAACGCGCGGACTCGGCGCTTTATGCGCCAAGCATTTCGTTTCCGCATACGGTGTGAAGAAACTGCTTCTGACAGGCAGAAAGGAGCTGCCGCCGAAAACCGAGTGGGATCTTGAGCAAACAGACCCTGTTGTTTCGGAAAAAATACAGCTTATCCGGCAGCTGGAATCACAAGGCGTAAAAGTGTGCGTCTCAGCAGTTGATCTGACGGATAAGCAGGCCGTCGGACGGCTTATAAAAGAGGTAACCTCAACGCTCGGACCTGTCGGAGGCATTCTGCATTGCGCGGGAATTGCGGACCGTGAAAACCCTGCTTTTCTCCGCAAATCCAAAGACAGTATCGCTCGGGTGCTCGCCCCGAAAGCAGACGGCCTCCACGGTCTGTATGAGAGTGTAAAGGATGATGCGCCGGCATTTTTCGTCCTGTTTTCATCTGTCTCGGCAGCCGTCCCGATTCTTGCGGCGGGTCAGAGCGATTATGCGATGGCTAATTCTTATATGGACTATTTTGCAGAAAACAATGAGAGCGGCATCATTAGCATACAATGGCCGGCATGGGATGAGACGGGCATGAGCAGGGATACAAAAAGCGGAATGTATCAGCAAACGGGATTGCTGCGGCACTCTGACGCGGAAGGTCTCAAGATGCTTGATTACATTTTAAGAGAAAGACCCGGAGCTGTCGTGCTGCCGGCACAAGTGAAACATGATTGGGACATCAAATCGCTGGAAAACGCCAAGCCAGCCGCCCATAAAGGAATGAGAACAGCTGCCAAACCTCCTGAAACAAAAAAACGGGAACATAACCGGATTGATATTCAATCTTGGCTGAAGTCGCTTTTGGCAAAAGAGCTGAGTATCGATGAAACGCATATGGATATCGATGTGCCTTTTCAGGAATACGGAATGGATTCTATCTTTCTGGCGCAAGTGCTGACAAAGATTGATCAAAAACTGCCGTCTGTTTCAATTGATCCGACTGTCCTTCTGGAACACCCTACTATAGAACAGCTCGCGGATTATTTAGCCGCACATTGTCCGGAAGCTTTTTCGGCAGATGCAGCGGTTCCCGCGGAGAAGTTCCCTTTGCAGAAGACACCGAAACGGAGCAAAAAAACGGCAGATAAGCCCGGGAAACGGGGAAAGGTTGCGATCATCGGCATGGCCTGTCATTTTCCGAAAGCGGGGGATATAAAAGAATTTTGGAAGAATCTCCGCAGCGGAACGGATGCCGTCACTGAAGTTCCGTCGGACAGATGGAACGCCGGGGAACATTATCGGCCGGGTGAATATCAAGAAGGAAAAAGCATCAGTAAATGGGGCGGTTTTATTCACGATATTGATCAATTTGACCCGGGGTATTTTAATATTTCAGAAACGCTGGCACCGATGATAGATCCGCTGCAAAGGCAGTGGCTCGAAGTGAGCGCGGAAGCTTTGGCCGATGCCGGTTATAAAAAAGAGGATCTCTGGGGCCGCCGTATCGGCGTTTTTGCCGGTGCAAGGGCAGGTGCGTTTCATCAGAAATTTCAATATTTGCAAAAAGACGCGATTATCGGCGCGGGGCAAAATTTTATTACCGCACATATGGCGCACATTTATAACTTTACAGGGCCCAACCTGGTCGTAGATACGGCCTGCTCCAGTTCGCTTACGGCAATTCATTTGGCCGTGCAGGCTATTCAAAATGGAGAAGCGGAGGCGGCCTTTGCGGGCGGGGTTGACATTTTGCTTGATGAAAAACCTTTTCTCACAATGAGCGCGGCGAGAATCTTATCGCCAAATGGCCGTTCAAAATCTTTCGATGCCGATGCGGACGGAACAGGAATCGGAGAGGGCTGCGGCGTGCTGATGCTGAAGCCGCTCGAAAAAGCGATAGAAGACGAAGATAAAATATACGGCGTTATTGACGGATCTGCGATAAATAATGACGGCAGCACAATGGGCGTGACGACGCCGAATCCCCGGGCGCAGCAGGACTTGATTGAGCAGGCGGTTCAATCGGCGGAAATCGATCCGGACACCATGACGTACGTAGAGACGCACGGAACCGGTACATTGATCGGCGACCCGATTGAATTAAAAGGATTAACCAATGTCTTGTCTGCTTATTCCGATGAAAAACAATTTTGCGGTGTAGGAAGCGTCAAAAGCAATATCGGCCACTTGCTGAGTGCGGCGGGTGCGGCGGGAATCATCAAAGTTTTGCTGGCGATTGCCAATGAAGAACTGCCGCCGACTTTGCATTGCCATAAACCGAACCCCCGCTTTCAATTTAATGATTCGCCGCTTTATCCTGTGCTTGAGCTGAAGCGGTGGAACGGAAAAAAAGAGATACTCAGGGCCGGGGTCAGCGCGTTCGGTTTGGGCGGGAATAACGCTCATATTATTGTCAGCAACGAAGGAATTCCGAAAGAACGAAAAGCGGCCATGGAACCGAAAGGCGGCCAGACAGTATACCGAAAACAGCGGTATTGGCCTGAAAAAGCACAGTTGTCCGATGCGGAAGAAAATGAGGCGGGCACAGAAGCAATGTTTGAAATAAGCGAGGTGTGATAGATTGGCAGTTGCTACCGATCAGGTCAAAACGTTCCTGCAGAAAATCAGCCATACGAATTATATCGTCCGGGATCATCGCGTTCATCAAATCCGCGTCCTCCCGGGCGTGACTTTAATAGATATGCTGTATCGGCTCGCCGCCGGGTATCTCGGTGAACGGCCTATAGAATTAAGACAGATTATTTTTAAGCAGCCTGTTGTAACATCTGAAGAGTTTGATAAACACCTGTATGTCACCTTTACGCCGGCGCGTGACAGCTGGAAAGTTGAGATCACAAGCGAAAAAGCAAAAAACGGCACACCGCTTGGCGGAAAACGGGATGAGAATATGGAATGTCAGCTTTATTTGCAAAAAAACACGCCCCGGGCAAAAGAGCTGAATATTGAAGCATTCATAAAAAACGCAAGCCGAAAATGGGATATGCATGACATTTACGGAATTGCAAGAAGAAGCCATATTGAGCATGGCGAGTTTATGAAAAATGAAGGGGCCGTTTATCAGCTTCAGGATAAAGAAGAATTAATGGAGCTCAGTCTGAGTGATTTGGCTGAAGGATTCCGGGAGAAATTTAAGGCGCATCCGGCTTTTTTAGATGCGTCCACCCTTGCCGGCTCTTCCTTTGCATTGTCAGCCCAAAAGCAGAATGACACACCTTATATTCCTTTTATGATCAATCGTTTTTGCATATATCAGCCGTTTCCGAAAACGATTTACACTTATTCTGCGAAAAACAGCCGCACTGAAAGCGGCGCATCAGATAGGGAACCTGATTTTTATTCGGCCGACTTCACGATTTACGACAGGGCAGGGAACGTATTGGCTGAATGTGAGAAACTGACAGTAAAAAGGGTCAGACAAGCGAATATGATTACCCATCTGATAGACAAAGAGAAGCCGCCTCAGCAGAACAGAAGCGGCCGTGGCGAGCCCGAAAGTCCTGTTGTCGCAGAAGACGTGTCTGAACAGCAAACGCCGGAACAAAACATGGTGACTTACATAAAGTCGGAAATCGCCAGGTTGATCAATCGTCCGGCACAGGATATTGATGTGCGGAAAGGCTTTTATGATATGGGGCTTGACTCGGCGCATTTGCTGAAGCTTGTAAAGATATTAGAGCAGACTTTTCAGCAGCAGTTTTATCCGACACTGCTTTTTGAATATTCGTCTGTCCGCCGCCTTGCGGATTACCTTATCAATGAAGCGGGCTGTGTGCTGAAAGATTCAGCTGAAGAACGGCATACATCAGACGCTGACATTGCTGATGAGGTTCTGTTTTTTGAACCCGCCTGGAAAGATCAGCCGCTGGAAACGGCGGTGCGGAACGGGCAAAAACACACCCGTCATCTCATTATCGCTGCCGATGCAGGACCCCGTCTCACCGATGAACTCGGCACATATTGCCCGGAAGCGGAAGTGATAGAACTAAAAAGGGAGCATGAGGTTGCAGATGAGCAGTTTGAAGCAGATGCCGAGCGCATATTTCGTATGCTCAAACGGGAACTGACAGACCATCCGAAAGAACATACATTGATTCAGCTTGTATGCGCCGCTGAGAATGGAGCGGCATTGTCTTCCGCTCTCGGGGCTATGCTGAAAACGGCACATCTTGAAAATCCGGCTTTTCGCACTCAGGTGATCACCTTCTGTAACAAGAATGAGAGATTGCCAAGTGAGACGGCCGCAATCATTAGAACAGAAGCAGACTGCTCTTATGCGGGCTGCACAGACATTCGGTATAAAGACAATATGCGGCAGATCAGATTGTTCGAACGTATTGAGAAACCGGGCGGCCAGACACAGTCTCCTTGGAAACAAAACGGCGTATATGTCATTACAGGAGGCCTCGGCGGTCTTGGATTTCTGCTTGCCCGTCACCTTGCAGAAAAAGAAAAGGTGAAGCTGGCACTCATCGGCCGTTCGCCGGAACAGTCTGAGAAGATCAGCAGACTGAAAGCATTAGGCGCAGAAGTTCTTTACGTTCAAGCGGACATCGGCAGCAAAGCCGAAACAGAGCGGGCATTTGCTCTGATTACAGAAACTTTCGGCCGGCTGACGGGCATTTTTCATTGCGCCGGTGTTTTAAAAGATCAATTTATCATCCAAAAAGACAGTTCTGACTTTAAGCGGGTGTTCCTGCCGAAAATCAGCGGCCTGATTCATGCGGACGAAGCTTCACGGCATGAACCGCTTGAGTTTTTCGCCGTATTTTCCTCATTCTCGGCGTTGGCCGGAAATGCGGGCCAGACAGATTACGCCGCAGCGAACGCTTTTATGGATGAATATATGAAATATCGCGATTGCAAAGCGGAAAAAGGCGAACGGGCCGGGGCTTCTATGACGATCAACTGGCCGCTTTGGGAAGATGGCGGCATGCAGGTTGACAGCTTGATGAAAGAGATCATAAATGATGCAACTGGCACCAGCCCGATTCCGGCCGGGGAAGGGATGGCTTCACTTGAATATATGCTGCGTCTCGGCAAGCTGCAATCCGTTATTTTATACGGGAAGGAGCCGGCTGTAACTGAAAGCATGGCCCGATTGGTTCCGATGGCAGACAAGAACCGCTCTTCATTATCCCATGCAGCTGTCAAGAGAAGGAGCCGAAAACAAGAGAGACACACAGAAGAGCACGATATTGCGGTCATCGGATTGGCGGGAAGATACCCGCAGGCGGGAAGCATCGATGAATTTTACCAAAATCTGCGCTCAGGTAAAGACAGCATCACAACAATGCCGAAAGACAGATGGAAAGGTTATCCTTTCACATATGAAGCAGATCAGTTCTATCGTTACGGAGGATTTTTAGATCGCATAGACTGCTTTGATCCGCTGTTTTTCAATCTGACTCCGCGCCAGGCTGAAATGATGGACCCGCAGGCACGGCTTTTTTTAGAGACGGCTTGGGAAGCTTGTGAAGATGCCGGTTTTTATCAGGACAGAACGGTGCGCGGGCTATCTTCACAAAAGAGAAAACGCGTCGGGGTATTCGCAGGTGTGTTTTGGAGCCATTATGAGCTGTTCGGCGCTGAGATCACACAGCGGGGCACACAGCTGTCTATGGGCGTGACGCCTGCCTCTGTTCCGAATATCGTGTCTCACTGCCTGAACTTTACAGGACCGTCAATGGCTGTTGATACGATGTGCTCTTCTTCGCTCACATCCATACATTTGGCATGTGAAAGCATTAAAAGGGGAGAGTGCGAATTCGCCATTGCCGGCGGTGTTAATGCGGTCACACATCCGCATAAATATGCGTTTTTGGCGAATGCCGGATTTCTGTCTTCAGAAGGCGTCTGCAAAAGCTTCGCCGCCGGCGGTGACGGCTATGTGCCGGGAGAAGGCGTCGGCGCGGTGTTGCTGACAACCGTTCAAGAAGCGGAAAGAATGGGCTGTCCGATATATGGCGTCATAAAAGGCTCCGCTTTAAACCATGTCGGAAAAACATCCGGTTTAACAGTGCCTGATCCGGCATCACAGGCGGAAGTCATTACAGATTCTTTTCAGAGTGCCGGCGTTGATCCGGAGACACTGAGCTATATTGAAGCCCACGGAACAGGCACGTCTCTGGGTGATCCGATTGAAATTGAAGGGCTGAGCCGCGCATTCCGCAAATGGACAAACAAGAAGCGGTTTTGCGCCATCGGCTCTGCCAAATCAAATATCGGCCATTTAGAAGGAGCCGCCGGAATCGCCGGATTAACAAAGGTGCTTTTGCAGCTGAAGCATGGAGAAATCTTTCCGTCATTGCACGCGGGCACGCTGAATCCCCATATTCCATTTTCGGACACGCCGTTTTATGTGGCGGACCGGCTGGTAAAATGGGAACGGCCGTTACATCCTGACCAGCCGAGAAGAGCGGGTTTAAGTTCTTTTGGCGCCAGCGGGAGCAATGCCCATTTTGTCATAGAAGAATATCTGCCGCCGCAGGCTGAAAAGAAATCGGTGAGTATACGGGAAGACGAGCCGGTTCTGTTTCTGCTTTCGGCAAAAAATGAAGAACGCCTATTGGAATATATAAAACGGTATGACCGCTTTTTACGGGAAAAAGAAGTCGACCTTAAAGACCTGGCCTACACGCTTCAAGCTGGCAGAGAAGCGATGCCTGAACGGCTGGCATTTATCGTTACATCCGTTTGCGGCCTGCAAGCGAAACTGAAGGATGTGCTTGAACGGAAAACAGAAATTGAAGGGTGTTTCCGCGGACGTGCTCAAGATGATATGTCATCAAGTGGAATGGCCGAGCTTTTGAAAAACAAGCAATATTCCGGATTGCTCACTGAGTGGACAAAAGGAGCCGCCGTTGACTGGAGCCAGTTATACGAAGGAGAGAAGCCGAAACGGGTCAGCCTTCCTGTATATCCGTTCGCGAAGGAGCGGTATTGGGTGCCTGTGCCTGCGGATATCCGGAAACAGACAGACGAATCGGTAGAAAACCAAAAGATCATTCTGCAAAAAGACTGGAAGCAGCAAGATCCGGCGGAATCTGAAGCATTATCAGGAACAGTAATGATACTTGCAACTGATAAGACGAGACGATTGGCCGATGCTCTTTTTAAAGGAAACGGCCATATTGAAACGATCCGCTTCATCCATCAGGCAAAAGACGGCGCCGATTATTACGCTGCCGCATCGGGGCGAAACCTTTACGGCAGAGTGCGGGAGTCTCTTAAAAACAAACAGATACTCGGGGTCATCGACATAACCGCATATGATGCGGAATATGAACGGCAGGAAGAGATAGAACACGGAAAGCTTGCCTTTTTACAGCAGGCTCTTGAATCATTCCGTCATAGAGGCGCTGTGTTCAGTCAAGTGACACACCGCCTCCAGCCTTTCAAGGAAAGTAAACCTCTGATGCAAGGGGCGAAAACGGCGGGGCTGTACCGGATGCTGGGCGCTGAGTATACCAACATCCATTCTTTTACGATAGATAGCGATTGTGAGATTGAGCATACAGAAGAATTAAGCAGACAGATTGAGACTGAATTTTTACAGCCGCGGGCCAAAAGCGGCAGTGAATGCTGCTACAGGCTGAATCGCCGTTATGTGCCGTTTCTGAAGCAGGGTATGAATGTTTCGGCGGCGCCTGAGCTTTCCTATTCGTCTGATGATGTGCTGTTAATAACGGGCGGATCGCGCGGGATCGGCGCAATTGCGGCGGAGCATGCCGTTTCACGCGGATGCAGGAAACTGGTCATCATGGGGCGGGAGCTGCTTCCCGATTCCTCAGAGTGGGCAGACATGAAAAAGGACGGCATTCTCCCGGAAAAAGCCGAGCGGATGCAGAGGTTAGCCGAGCGGGGCGCGGAGATCCGTTATTACAGCGTTTCTCTTACGGATCAAAAGGGCCTCCGGAAAATGACGGACAGCATCCGCGGCACGATGGGACCGATTACCGGCGTTTTTCATTGCGCGGGTGCAATGGGAGAACACCCCGCTTTTTATAACAAAACCGAAACGGAAATCGAAAGCGTTTGCGTGCCGAAAGTAACAGGGCTTCGCGGTCTCTATGAAGCCGTTCAGAATGAGCCGCTGTCGTTTTTTATTTTGTTCTCATCCGTTTCGGGGCAGATCCCTTCGCTTGCTGCGGGGCAAAGTGACTACGCGATGGCTAATTCATTTATGGACTCATTTGCAAATCATCAAGCAGGTAAAGGGAACGTGTTTGTTAAAGCCGTTCAATGGCCCGTCTGGAAAGAAACCGGCATGGCTGAAGGCCTGCCGGAAACACCTGCTTATCAAAAATCAGGACTTTCCAGACTGTCTGCCGAGGACGGACTGAAGTTTTTAGATTACATCATATTAAACGGACAAAGCTGCGGAATTCCTTGTGTTCCCGAAGACAGTGAGGCTGATTTTGGTGATCTTTTGAAGGTGAAGAAATCTGAAGCTCCCGTGAAAAAAAGCATTTCCAGTGACCAAAAGGTGAAGGATACGATTCGCCAATGGGTGCGCACCGTTTTCAGCGAAGAACTGAAAATGACGGATGAGCAGATAAAAGATGATATGCCGTTTGATGAATACGGGATTGACTCAATACTCTTTGCGGAATTGGTTCAATCATTGCAAAAACGCATCAGCATAAAGTTAACACCGTCCTTAATGCTTCAATATCAAACGATTACAGAAATGGTTGACTATTTCGCAGTGCATCATGAAGCCGATTTTGTGACAAAAGAAAATGGTTTCGTTCAAGACAGGGACCTCCAGCCTGATTTAACCGCCTCCGCTGAAGAGAGAACATCCATGAAGCCGAAAGCGGATACCGAAGACGATATTGCCGTCGTCGGCATGTCCTGCCGTTTTCCGGGGGCGGGCGGAACGGATGCTTTTTGGGAGCTGCTGATGAAAGGGAACACCGCCATCCGGCCTGTCCCCGCATCGCGCTGGCATGCAACAGCACATACAAAGGATTATGCGGGGTGGATAGATGATATCGACATGTTTGATGCAGGCTTTTTCGGCATCTCTGAAAAAGACGCGGCAATTATGGACCCGCAGGCGCGGATCATATTAGAAGAAGCGGTTCATTCCGTTTATGATGCCGGGTACGGCCAAAACGATTTGTCGGGCCGGAAAGTCGGCGTGTACATCGGCGGCAGGGCGCAGCCTTCAGCCGGTATGGAACATATCCTGCAGGCGCCTAACCCGATTTTGGGAGCGGGGCAAAACTATTTGGCGGCCAATATTTCACGATTTTTTAATGTCACAGGGCCGAGCCTTGTCGTGGATACAGCATGTTCCTCAGGTCTGATCGGGCTGTCCTTTGCAAAAGATGCCCTTTTGGCCGGAAGGATTGACGCGGCCTTAGTCGGTTCAGTGAGTCTGCTCTTATCTCCGTCCGCGCACCGGTTATTCGGAGCGCGCCATATTTTAAATGAGAACGGCGTGTTTCATATATTCGACCGTGAATCAGCGGGAGAAGTGCTCGGAGAAGGAGCAGGGGCGGTGTTTATCAAGCGATTGAGCGATGCGGTGCGGGACGGAGACCGCATTTACGGCGTCATAAAAGCCGTCTCGGTAAACA
Organism: Bacillus siamensis; assembly: GCF_051628075.1. NCBI lineage: Bacteria > Bacillati > Bacillota > Bacilli > Caryophanales > Bacillaceae > Bacillus > Bacillus siamensis. Next base: position 2,290,336 of record NZ_CP155579.1, on the reverse strand, counting down.
ATGACGGCCGGACGCTCGGTCCCGGTTCACCGAATATAAGAGCGCAGAGAGACGTCATTCAAACTGCGCTTAATATGGCGGAAAAGTCGCCCGAAGACATTGGATATATAGAAGTGAACGGAGGCGGTTCCCCAATCGTTGATTCAGTGGAAATCAAGGCGCTCTCAGATGTCTATCAGCTGAACCGGAAAACGCTTCTGCCCTGCCGGATCGGATCGGTGAAACCGAATGTAGGGCATTTGCTTCTGTCTTCAGGTCTTGCGGGCTTCATCCGATGTGTGCTGAGCGTCTACCATAAGCGGATTCCGCCTTTCTTATCAGCGCGTGAGCCATTTGAACATTATGACTTTGAAGCGTCGCGTATTCATTTTAATCGTGAACCCGTTGATTGGCATTCAGAGAAGAAACCCCGCGTCGCAGCTCAGAGTTCATTTCCTGACGGCGGGACAAATGCTCATATCCTCGTTGAAGAATACAGAGGTGAAAGGCAGCGGGAACATCACCGAACGCCCCAGCCGCCGGAATTCAGAAAAAAACACTACCCGCTTTTGGGCGGCTGGAACAGCACGGAGAATGAAGCGGAAAAAACAAGTAATGAAAAAACGGACATTGCGGATCTTTTAAAGAGATATGAGAAAAAAGCAGAGACAAGCACTGCACCTGCAGACTCGTTTTGGCAGGTGACAACGTGACGTTTTTAAAAGGGGACTAACCATGAAAAAAACAGTGAATCTGCGCCTGACGGCAGAACATCCCATTATGAAAAACCATCTTGTTCACGGTGAATCTGTCATGCCCGGTCTGGCCTACATTGATATGCTGTATCAGCTGGCAAAGCAATGCCTTGATCTTTCATTCCGTTCCATCTGTCTGAAAAGAGTGACCATTTATCATCCTTTATCAGTGAAACGGTCAGAGCGGCTTGATGTGAGTGTCATATTCAGTAAAGAAAAGGAGTTCTGGACAGCCTCGATTTGCGGTGCGGATTCCGGGACGGTTTTCTTATCAGCGGAGGTGCATGAAGGAGTCTTCTCATCAGATAGGCGCCTTGACGCAGGGGAGAAAAAACAACAAGCCGCACTTCCGTCAGTCTCTTTGCATACAGTTTACGAAGCCGCGAGAAGCCGCGGACTGTCGCATGACGGGCTGATGAAACCGGAGGGAGAGATCTATGCAAATGAAGAGGAATGTTTCCTTGATATTCGGCAGTCTGATTCATGCCAGGAAAATCTCCCCGGCGCTCTCTTTCACCCCGCGCTGATGGACGGTGCCGCTATGGCCTCCGGCGTATTGCAGACAGCTGCAGGCGCCGGTTTGTTTTTACCGATTTATTATGAGTCGTTTATTGCTGCTGAGATCGTTACGGAGCGCTGTTATGCGGTGATTTCGAAAAAATCCGGCACACCTTCAGAAATGGTGAAAATGGATATTGACTTTTACAACCCCAGCGGTGTGCATATTGCTTCACTGCTCGGCCTGACAGCCAAAAAGGTGCGGACAGACCGGCAGCTGATACCAGGCGTTCAGCAGATGGAGGAAACCTTATACCGCATTTTCTCGACATACGCAGGCCGTCCTGTCACAAGAAATGATGCGCACACCGTGTTTTTTGAATTAGGGCTTGAATCGTCACAGCTTCTGGCCATTATTAAAGACATCGAAGGGGCGTTTGAACTGCGGCTGAATCCGACTCTGTTATTTGAGTGCAGCAGCATATCCGAACTGCTTGAAGACATAAAAACAAAAGGAACAGATGAATCTTCCGGCCTTGTCGCGGATGCAGCACCGGTTTCTGAAACGCAATCGGGCAGTCAGACATTTACTTTCTATGAACATGAAGCATTCCTTCAGGATCATCTGGTTTTCGGCAAACCGGCACTGATGGGTGTAGTGTATCCGTGTCTGGTGCTTGAAGCATCCGGAGCGTCTCATTCCGGCACGTATCCCGCCGAGCTGAAAGATATCCGTTTTACGGGAGGGCCCGTCACCCTGGAGCCGGGAGAGGCCGCACAGATTGACATTTCAATTACGGCAGAAAAGAGTGCCGAACGCTTTACCGCAAGCTGCACTGTCTCCGGTAAAGAAAGCCGGAAGACATGTGCCGAAGGAGAAATAAGCAGATATACAGAGGCACCCATAAAAAAATCATATGACGTTGAACAAATGAAGTCGCATGCACAAAAGGTGGCGCCGGATGTCATTTCCCGTCTGTACGATTCGGTTGCCGACTTCATGATAGGCCCGATGCTGAAAACGGTAACGGCGGGATACAAAATGAGTGAGAGCTCTTTTTTATTGCAGCTGGACTTATCAGGAAAAAAAGAAAAAGGCGATCTGCATCACTTTGCATTTGACCCGCTTATATTGAATTCTTGTTATATGTCGCTCGGTGAAGAAGAGTTGCAGCTGAAAAAGCGGATTCACGTCCCGCTCATGATTGAGAGGCTGACGCTTTACGGACCAGTCATGTCTGATACCGTCTATGTGGTGAATACAATCAAACATAAAAAAGACGGGTTTCTCTCATTTGATGCCGCAGTCCTCAGTCATACCGGGGAACAGCTGGCGGAATTGAAAAATGCGTCTGTGAAAGAAGTGCTTCAGCCAAATCGGCTTGAAAATGCGTCTTTTGCCCCGTCCGGGAATCAAAGCCGTCAGAAAACGAAAGGAAACCCGCTGGATATTGCCGTTGTCGGAATTTCCGGCAAGTATCCGCAGGCAGATAATATCGATGCGTTTTGGGATAATCTCAAACAAGGAAAGGATTGTATTACCGAAATTCCGAAAGACCGCTGGAAATGGGAACATTACTTTTCCGAGGACCGGACGGCGCCGGGAGCGATCTACAGCAAATGGGGCGGATTCATTGACGGGATCGCCGATTTTGATCCTGAGTTCTTTAAGATTTCCCCCCGTGAAGCAGAACACCTTGATCCTCAGGAACGGCTGTTTTTAATGCATGCGTGGATGGCCATGGAGGATGCGGGATATACGAGGACATCACCTGAACTGGGCCGTCAGGTAGGTGTGTATGCCGGTGTCATGTATCAGGAATACCCGCTATTCGCGGCTGAAGTGGGAGTGAAAGGACGGCATATCGGGCTCCCAGGCGGGATTTCATCCATTGCTAACCGTGTCTCCTATTTTTGTGATTTTCAAGGGCCGAGCATTTCGGTCGATACGATGTGTTCAGGTTCGCTGACTTCTTTGTACATGGCGTGCCGGGATCTGCGGGATCATCGGATTCGCGCGGCGCTTGCCGGCGGAGTGAATCTCACCGTTCATCCTAACAAGTACTTCATGCTGAGCCAAGGGCAGTTCATCTCATCTAAAGGACATTGCGGGAGTTTCGGCGCCGGGGGTGACGGCTATATTCCGGCAGAAGGGGTCGGAGTGCTGCTTCTTAAACGTTTAGAAGACGCCGTACAAGACGGAGATCGGATTTACGGCGTCATTAAAGGAGCTGCCATCAATCATGGCGGGAGAGCGAGCGGTTACACCGTACCGAACCCCAAGGCGCAAAGCGAAGTCATATCTCTTGCTTTACAGGAGGCGGCGGTATCTCCGGGCCAGATCAGCTATGTGGAAGCGCACGGGACAGGGACGAAATTAGGCGATCCGATTGAAATCCGGGCTTTAACCGATGCATTCGGTGATGTTCCTGAAACATGTCTCATCGGGTCTGTCAAATCAAATATCGGACATGGGGAATCGGCAGCAGGCATCGCTGCTGTCACAAAAGTGCTGCTGCAGATGAAGCACAAACAAATCGCCCCATCTTTGCATGCAGATATTTTAAATCCGAATATCCAATTTGATGAAGGACCGTTTTCCGTCTGCCGTGAATTAACAGATTGGAAACGGATTTCAGCAGACGGAGAAGAACAGCCGCTCAGGGCGGGGATCAGCAGCTTTGGTGCGGGCGGTTCTAACGCGCATATCATTATTGAAGAATATGAGGCTCCTGTAAAACAAGCAATCAGCAGCCAAGAGCCGGCTGTCATTCTGCTGTCTGCAAAAAATGGGGAGCGTCTGACAGAATATGCGGAGCGCCTTCTTGCTTTTCTTCAAAAGAAGCATACGGATAAGCCGGACTTATTTGATGTCGCATATACTTTACAAGCGGGGCGGGAAGCGATGGATGAGCGGCTGGCTCTCATTGCGGACTCCCTTAAGGAGCTGGAGGACAAGCTCAGATCGTACTTGGAAAATGAAAACGCACCGCATCTTTACAGGGGGCGGGCGAAGCGAAATCATGAGACAGTGGCTGTGTTTGAATCTGATGAAGATTTGCAGGAAGCCATGGTCAAATGGCTGAAAAAGAGAAAGTACGGTCATTTGCTGAACATGTGGGTGCAGGGAGTCGATGTGGACTGGAACTTGTTATATTCGGGACAAAAACCCCGGAGAATCAGTCTTCCCGCCTATCCGTTTGCAAAGGTCAGGTGCTGGATTCAAGATGAAGCCGAGGCGGTTCCAAAAAGGGATGACGGCAAAACGGTGATCCATCCGCTGCTTCATGAAAACACATCCGATCTTTGGGAGCTGAAATTCACCTCTGTTTTTACCGGACGGGAATTCTTTTTCACTGATCACACAGTCAATGGGCAGAAGGTGCTCCCGGGAGCCGCCATGATCGAAATGGTCAGGGCGGCCGTTGAGCGTGCCGCATACGCTGTGCCGGACGAACGTAAAGGAATGTATTTGAAAGATCTCATATGGATGAGGCCTGTTGTTCATAAGGGGACAGATGTAGAAGTCCATATCAGCCTTATCCTTAAGGAAAATGAAGACATTGAATTTACGATTTACAGCCTATCGGAAAAACCTGGGGGAGAACGGCTGTTATACAGTAAAGGCACCGCGGTATCAGGAGAGATAGCAGCGGTTCCCTCAGTTCACTTAGAGGGCTGGCTGTCCGGCTGCAGCCAATCGGTTATGACGTCTGATGAGGTTTATCAGGCTTTCCGGCATGCGGGTATGATATACGGGCCGAGCCATCAAGGAATTGACCAGCTGATGATCGGAGAGAGGGGTGCTGCAGCCCGGCTGTCGCTGCCGGAAACGGCAGACAGTACCGCCGATCAGTTTGTCATCCATCCGAGCCTTCTAGATGCCGCGTTTCAGGCGTCACTGGGTGCCGGTTCAGATACTGCCGGAGACACTCCGATGCTGCCGTTTTCCCTGCGGCAGGCAGAAATATTTCAGCCGACTCAGAAAACGGTGTGGGCGCTTGTCCGCAAACAGAGCGATCGGTCAGGTAACGAAGCGCTGACGCTGGATATTGATTTATGTGATGAAAACGGTGCTGTTTGTATGAGATTGACAGGCTTCTCCTGCCGGGCTGTCCGGCAGACAAACCAAACCGAAAGCAAACGGCAGGAAGTTCAGACGGCGATGCTTGCCCCTGTTTGGGACAAAACTTTCTTTACTCTGGAAGAAAATCGAGCGGTTGATCAGGAACAATTGCTGATCATCGGTAAGCCGGGAAATACCATAAAGGCTGCGGCAAAAATGTGGCCCCGCGCCCATCTGGAGGAGACGCCGGATCATTCAAGTGAGCAAACATTACGTGAATTGACAGCCGGGTATCAGGATATCCGCCATTTCTTATGGATTGCGCCCGATCGTTTCGCACCCGCATCCGTCAGTCAGGAAATGCTTGATGAGCAGGAGAATGGGGTGATTCAATGTTTCCGTTTCATCAAAGCGCTGCTGTCACTCGGGTATGGAAACCGAAACATCAGCTTTACGGCGGTCACCCGGCAGACACAGTCCGTGTATCTGGGTGATCTGCCGCAGCCTGAGCATGCAGGCGTACACGGTTTGATCGGTTCATTGGCAAAAGAATATCCGAACTGGGACATCAGGCTGATTGATGCAGAAGAAGGCAGTGATTCGTCTGAGATGAAAAACATCTGGAGCCTTCCTCCAGATCCGGACGGAAATGCTGCCGCGTACCGTAACGGAGCTTGGCACAAGCAAAAAACAGTCCGGGTGCTGACAAGTTCCGCTCCGCGTATGTCGTACAGAGAAGGCGGCGTTTATGCTGTCATCGGCGGAGCGGGCGGCATCGGAGAAGCATGGAGCAAATACATGATCACCCGTTACAAGGCACGGATTATATGGATCGGCAGGCGGCCGAAGGATCAGGAGATTCAGAGCAAAATAGACAGGCTGGCGCTATCAGGCCCCGCGCCGCATTATATACAGGCTGATGCTCAAGATGCCGCCGCGCTTAAAGCGGCCGTCCGTTCCGTAAGAGAGCAGTACGGCAATATAACGGGAGTCATCCATTCCGCAATAACGCTTGCCGACAAAAGTATGGCGAATATGGATGAAGCTTCTTTCAGAAACGCTTTTTCAGCTAAGGTGAATACGAGCGTCCGAATGATCGAAGCTTTTAAGGGAGAACCGCTTGATTTTGTGCTGTTTTTCTCATCCGTTAATTCTTTCACAAAAAATGCCGGGCAAAGCAACTATGCGGCAGGGTGTACATTTCAAGACGCCTTTGCCCGCCATATCGCTTCCTTTGTTGATTGTGAAGTGAAAGTCATGAATTGGGGATATTGGGGCAGTCTGGGCGTTGTCTCAGACCCATCTTACAGAAAACGGATGGAGGCGTCAGGGATCGGTTCTATTGAACCCGATGAAGCAATGGAGGCGCTGGAAGTCTTACTATCAGAACCGTTCAGCCAAGCGGCATTCATCAAAGCTGCTCCGCACGGCTTAGCCGCACTGACGAATCAAGATGCAATAACGGTTGTATCCGGCCCGGAGCCTTCATTTATGGAAAGCGTCAAGCGGCAAAATCCGGATCGGAATGAACGGCTTGAGACTTTAAAACGAGAAATGGAGTTGCGCATATGAACAGCCTTCTTTGCAAACTGCTATTTTACCAATTACAATCACTCGGTTTTTTCAGCGAGCCTGTCACCACAGCTGCAGCATCCATGCGGAACGCCGGCGTGATCGGCACATACGGAAAATGGCTGGAAGAAAGCCTGAATCTATTAAAAGAAAACGGATATATTGCGTATGACGGATACACGATCACTCTTCTCACGGATCAGCGCCCGGACGGCCGCACAGTCTGGAATGAGTGGAATGCCCATAAACGCCTGCTTCCAAATGGGGAGCTTGCGCAAGCTGAATTGGCCGAGGCGACGATAAAATCGATGCCTTCAATTTTAAAAGGGGAACGTCCGGCTACGGATATCGTATTTCCCGATTCATCAATGCGGCTCGTTGAAGGTGTTTATAAGCATAATCCCGTTGCGGATTATTTTAATGAAGTGTTAGCAGATTCCGCGGCCGCTTACCTGAAAGCCTATCTTACAGAACACCCCGATGCCGGCATCAGGCTGATAGAAGTAGGGGCCGGGACGGGCGGAACGAGCGCCATGCTGTTTACAAAACTGCAACCATTTGCAAGACAGATTGCGGAATATTGTTATACGGACGTTTCTAAAGCTTTTTTAATGCATGCCGAACAGGAATACGGACCTGATGTGCCGTATTTGACAACAGCCTTGTTTAATGCGGAGGAGCCTTGCGAATCACAAAATATCAAAACGGGTGTTTACGATATTGTCATCGCCGCCAATGTGCTTCACGCCACAAAAAATATCGGTTTGACACTGCGCCGTCTGAAAGCGCTCCTGAAATACAACGGGATGATTCTGATAAACGAAATCAGCGATCGTTCTGTTTTTACCCATTTAACCTTCGGGCTGCTTGACGGCTGGTGGTCCTATGAGGATGCTGAGCTTCGGATTCCGGGAAGTCCCGGCTTATATCCAAAATCGTGGGAGCGTGTGCTGCATTCGGAAGGATACAGAGCGGTTTGTTTCCCTGCTGAAACGGCTCATGATTTAGGTCAGCAGATTATCGCAGCTGAGAGTGACGGACTCGTCCGGATGCAAGGGATCAGAGACGGCAGAAAGCCATACGCCGCCCCGGCCGAAGTTTTTCGAAAGCCCGCACAGCCTGTTTCCCGCAGCCGCGCGCCAGAGGAGCATCAAGCTGTTAAGGCTGATGGCGAATCGGTCGCTTCCCATGTCCGCTCTGTCATCAAAACAAGTATTGCCGATGTATTAAAAATGAAAGAAGAGGATATTCAGGAAGAACTGAATTTCTCTGAATACGGCATTGATTCCATTTTGGCCGTCAATGTGATTAACGAGATTAATAAGCGATTGAATCTTACACTGCAGACAACGATTTTATTTGATTATTATCATGTGAAACTGCTGACCGGTTATATCTCGGCAGAATATGAAACCACCATAGCCTCATCTCTGGAGACCGAAAGAGCGAAAATCCGCCCGGCGCTTCAGGAAGAACGGCCTGCTGAAAAACCTTTGCAGACGGAAAGAAAGGAAAACGGTTATCAGAAACCGAAACAAGAACGTATGCCGCCTTCTTTCGCAAAGTCCGATGACTCGGGAATGTTCCGGGTTGTGATTGACCGTCCGGGCGGCATTGAAGATCTGACGATTGCCCGCAGTGAAGTGCCCGAGACAAAAGATGACGAAGTTCAAATAGCCGTCCGCGCCTTTTCTTTAAACTTCGGAGACTTGCTTTGTGTCAGAGGGCTGTACCCGACGATGCCGCCTTATCCGTTCACTCCGGGATTTGAAGCAAGCGGCGTCGTGATCAAGACAGGGAGGCATGTAACATCCGTTATTCCAGGTGATGAAGTGATTGTCGGCATGGGAGAGGAATTTGGATCTCAGGCGAATCTCATCACATGTAAAGAACATCAAGTCTATCATAAACCGGCCCGGCTGACCTTTGAAGAAGCATGCGCTCTTCCCACCGTGGCGGTGACAATGATAGACGCCTTCCGGAAAGCCGGACTTAAAAAAGGCGAAAAAATATTAATTCAGACCGCGACGGGAGGAACGGGACTGATCGCGGTGCAAATGGCCCGGCATATCGGCGCGGAAATATATGCCACGGCCGGATCACAGAAAAAAATTGAGTATTTGCATTCGCTCGGGATCCGCAATACCATTTGCTATTTAGAAGAAGACTTTGAAACGGAAATCATGCGAATGACCGGCGGCCGCGGGGTGGACGTAGTCATTAATACCCTGGCCGGTGATGCCATGCAAAAAGGAATGAATTGCCTGGCGCCGGGCGGAAGATATATCGAAATTGCCATGACTGCGCTGAAATCCGCTAAATCAGTCGACTTGTCCGTCCTTCATAACAATCAATCGTTTCACAGCGTGGATTTGCGGAAGCTGTCCCTTCAAAATCCGGATCAGGTCAAGGACTATCAATTGGAACTGCAGCGGCTGGCGGAAGAGGGAGTCATTCAGCCTGTCATCTCAAAAATCTTTTCCTTTGAAGACATAAAAGAAGCGTATCACTGTCTGGATGACCGCGGAAATATCGGGAAAATCGTCATCAGCGTTTCTGAACCGTATCAAAGGACGTACCGCCCCAAACAAAAGGATCCGGCCGATACAGTAAAATCAGCAGCTGTGTTACCTGAAAAAGAACCGATCGCGATTATCGGGATGAGCGGGCGGTTTGCTGAATCGGAGAATGTCCATGAGTTTTGGGAAAACTTAGCCGCCGGACGGGATCTGATTAAAAAAGCAGACAGATGGGATGTCTCTGACAGCCAATGCCAGTATGGCAGTTTTATAGAGGACATTGAATGTTTTGACCCCGTTTTCTTTAATATATCGGGACGTGAAGCGACCTATATGGACCCTCAGCAGAGGCTGTTTTTGGAAGAAACATGGAAAGCGCTTGAAGATGCGGGATATGCGGGAGACTCGGTAAGAGGCAGGGAATGCGGCGTGTATGCAGGCTCCTGCGGCGGAGATTACCAGGCCATTTTTAAACAGCAGGGGCCCGCGCAGGCTTTTTGGGGCAATCATAATTCTGTCACTCCGGCAAGGATCGCCTATCACCTTAATTTACAAGGTCCGGCGATCACTGTTGATACAGCATGTTCCAGTTCGCTGACAGCCATTCATTTGGCATGTCAGGGGCTCTGGACGAAAGAAACGGAAATGGCGGTGGCGGGCGGGGTTTTCATTCAATCCACTCCCGCTTTTTATCAGTCGTCAAATAAGGCGAATATGCTGTCACCGACCGGACGCTGCCATACGTTTGATCAAAGCGCGGACGGCTTCGTGCCGGGTGAAGGCGTGGGAGCCGTGGTGCTGAAACGTCTTAGCGACGCCGTTAGTGACGGAGATCATGTGTACGGCGTCATAAAAGGCTCTGCAATGAATCAGGACGGCACTACAAACGGAATAACCGCTCCAAGCGCGCTTTCTCAAGAACGATTGGAGCGGCATGTCTATGATACTTTTCACATTGATCCGGAAACCATTCAAATGGTGGAAGCTCACGGAACGGGCACTGCACTGGGCGACCCGATCGAATTCGGCGCCTTAACGCGCGCTTTCCGCCGCTATACGGATAAAAAAAGATATTGCGCCATCGGCTCTGTGAAAACCAATCTCGGACATGCCGCTGCGGCCGCGGGGATGGCCGGACTGTTTAAAATCCTGCTGTCGCTGAAGCATCGGCAGATTCCGGCTTCCCTGCATTTTCATCAAGCCAATCAGCATATTCAAATTGCGGACAGTCCGTTTTTTGTTAATGAAAAGCTGATACCGTGGGAACGGAATCCGGATGCACCGCGCAGAGCCGCCATCAGTTCATTCGGATTCAGCGGAACAAATGCCCATCTTGTTATTGAAGAGGCGCCGCAAACCGGGCGCCGGTCACCGGCAAAACCGGCCTGCCTCATTCCTTTATCTGCGCGGACGGAGCGTCAGCTGGAAATTCAGGCAGAACGCCTGCTGGATGTTCTCAGTAAGAACAAAGATAGCGATCTGGGAAATATAAGTTATACCCTCCTCCTCGGCAGAAAGCATCTGCATCACCGGTTTGCCTGTATCGTAAGCAGCGCGGACGAACTGAAGCGGGTATTATCGGAGTGGCTTGTAAAAAGAGAGCTTCCGAGTGTGTTTGTGTCCAATTTGAAGGATCAGAAGCCGGCAGAAGAAGCCGGAATGAAAACATTCGGAATGGAGTGCATTGAACAGTGCCGCTCGGCGGCTTCGCCCGCACAGTACAGAGAAAGCCTGGCACATATCGCTGACCTTTTTTGCAGAGGATATGACCTTCCTTTTACACGGCTTTTTGATGGAGGGCAATATTATAAAACGCCGCTGCCTGCCTACCCGTTTTTAAAAGAAAGGTATTGGGCGGCTGATATAAACAGTTCTTTATCAGGTCAAGCCATGAAAAAGTCTGAAACGCAAACCGTTCTCCCGTCTTCGCCACAGCCTGAACATGAAGGACTGATTTCTCTGAGTCCTTTAACTGAGATCGAAATGACAGCGTTTGAACCGGAGACATTGCAAAAACCGATCGTGTTACAGCCTTTGGATTGTACTGGTTCTGTCCAGCAGCCAGAAAAAGCCGTTTCCGAAGACAATAGAACATTGCTGGAAGAATTGAGGATAAGCCTGGCAGATATTTTATTTTTGTCACCGGAAGATATTGATGCTGAAGAGCCTTTCATCGATATGGGGCTTGACTCCATTATCGGGGTTGAATGGATACAAACAGTAAATAAAACGTACCACACTGAGATTACAGCCAATAAGGTGTATGAACACCCGACGCTTGAGGAGCTTGCGGAATATATAGCGGGGCAAATAAAGAAACCCGAGTATGCTGAAGCGGAGGAAACAGCGGTACGTCCGCAAATCCCGGAAGCAGAAACCCTCCTTGCCGGCATCTCTGACGGCACTTTGCGCAAAGAGCTCAAAGAAAGCCTTGCGGACATCCTGTTTCTGAAGCCGGAAGATATTGATGAGCATGAGGCATTCATTGATATGGGGCTGGATTCTATTATCGGTGTGGAATGGGTTCAGTCCATTAATAAAACCTATCAAGCGTCTATTACGGCAAATCTGGTCTATGAATATCCGACAATCGCAAAATTAGCCGGGTATCTGACCGGTTCTGTCCAAAAAGACACTGAGGAAGTACATGGGGAACATATGAAACAAAACGATATATCAGAAGAGACAGATGATCAAGAGCCGCCCGAGCTGATCTGTCTTAACCCGGAAGGAAAGGGAAGACCGATTTTCTGGTTTCATTCCGCGCTGGGGGCAGTGGAGCTGTACCAGCCTGTTGCCGAACGGACCGGGCGTCCTTTTTACGGAATTCAGGCAAGAGGATGGATGACAGACCGGGAACCGATCCGCGGCATTAAACACATGGCGGAATATTACGTTAAGCTCATACGTACCGTGCAGCCCCGGGGTCCTTACGATGTAGGCGGCTATTCATTAGGGGGCATGCTCGCTTATGAAGTCACCCGGCAATTGCAGCTGGCTGGAGAAACCGTTGAATCAATCGTCATGCTCGACTCCTTTGACGCGGCGGGTGCGCGGGAAATAAACATTCCTGATGAATTATTTGATAAAAATATGATGCTGCAGACGGTGAACATGGCTTTATTTGCACCAATTTATCAACATCCGGAACGCATTTCTGAAACCTTGATTCACCGTGATGAACTAGATGCCGATCTTCATGAAGACATATTTTTAGAGCAATTAATAGCAAAAGCCAAACAGCGGGGGTTAACGAAGACGGACGCGTTGGTGAAAAATCTGATCAGGCAGAATATAAACGTTCAGGACGCTTACGAAATCACTGATTACGAACTCCTGCCGCTTCCGGATCCGAACGGGGTGACATGCTATTATTTCCGAAATAAAAACGGTATTTTCTTGGGTGAGCTTGATCCGTATTTTACGATCAGGGCCGATATTTTATCTGCTGATTTCGTCAACTACTGGAGCCAGTGGGAAGAGCATATGACAAATATCGCCATCATGGATGTGGCAGTATCCAACCATATGACGTTATTGGCTGAAGACAGCGCAGCCGAAACGATTTCTGAATTTTGCGGCGTTTTATATTCGGCAGACGGAATGACAGAACACAGCTTCCTGCAGCTGCAGGAAAAGATAATGAACGTGCATGGTGAGATGCAAAAGCAGCCCGCCAAAACAAGACCGTAAATTCACATATCCGCCCGCCGGGTTTACCCGTAAGCTTTGGCGGGTCTTTTCAAATCTTGGACACATCTTGGAGGAATGAAAATGACCAGTTTAACAAAAATCAGACAGCAGCAGCCGTACAAGTGGTACCAAACGATGAGAGAAACCTCTCCCGTTCATTACAATGAAAAGGAAGATTGCTGGGAAATCTTCACCTATGATGAAGTGAAGCGGGTGATTTCTGACTACAGTCATTTTTCTTCCGATCATAAATACTTAAGTGCGGACAAGCAGGAAAAAATGATCCGGCATATTAACAAAGACAGCCTTTTGAAAATGGACCCGCCTGAACACACCGTCTTCAGAAAATTGGTCAATCAGCCGTTCATGCCGAAATCGGTTGAGACTCTTACACCGCGTATAGCCGCTATCGCTGATGACCTGCTTCAGGCCGTCCGTTCAAAAGGCAGGATGGACATTATTGAAGATTACGCATTTCCGCTTCCGATTATCGTGATCGCAGAGCTTTTAGGATTTCCTCCGAAAGACAGGGATATCTTTAAAAGCTGGGTCGACCAAAGCCAGAATGTAAAAGATGAAAAGAAAATGAATGAAGTGCAAAAGCAGATGATCGGATACTTCATGCAGTTTATTTTACAGCGGAGAAAACAGCCGGAAAATGATTTAATCAGCCATTTAATTTCAGCTGATTTAGACGGAGAGCCGCTGTCAGACAAGCAATTAATCGGTTTTTGCGGCTTGTTGATCGTCGCGGGGCACGTAACGACGGAAAATGTGATCGGAAATTCATTTCTCAGTCTCAAGGAGTTTCCGCATATTCTGCCCCGGCTGCTTGAAAATAAGGCGTTCCTCCCTGACTTTATTGAGGAAGTCATCCGTCTCAGACCTTCCATTCAGCGGGTAACCCGCTATACTGCGATTGAGAGCGAGATTGGCGGAAAAACGATTCCGGCCGGAGAAAAAGTGTATGCGTGGATTGGATCGGCGAACAGAGATGAAAAGAAGTTTGAAAATGCCGATCAAATTGATTTGGGACGAAAGCCGAATCAGCATTTGTCATTCGGTCAGGGCAGCCATTATTGTTTAGGAGCGCCGCTGGCCCGGCTTGAAGCGAACATTGCGCTTTCTCACTTTTTTGAACAGATGCCCGCATGGCGTTTTACTGAGGATCAAGAGCCGAATCTGGTTCCGAGCCCTGTATTTCACGGCGTTGACAGGCTGCTTGTTGAGTTTTGAGCGAAAAAATAAAAGAGGCTTCACGTGAAGCCTCTTTACTCTGGGGGCTTGGAGAAATGAATGTAGGAATCGAAGCAATGAACGTGTTTGGCGGAACCGCGTATGTAGACGTCATGGAGCTTGCGGAACATCGGAATCTGGATAAAAAAAGGTTTGAGAACCTGCTGATGAAAGAAAAAGTGGTGGCGCTTCCGTTTGAAGATCCGATTACGTTCGCCGTAAATGCCGCAAAACCGATTATCGATTCTCTGTCAGAAAAGGAACGGAATCAGATTGAAATGGTCATTACCTGTACGGAATCCGGGATTGATTTTGGCAAATCCATCAGTACATACGTCCATGATTATTTGCAGCTGAAGCGGAATTGCCGGTTATTTGAGGTGAAACAGGCTTGCTATTCTTTAACGGCCGGATTTCAAATGGGCGTGAATTTCATCTTATCGCAAACATCACCGGGAGCGAAAGCGCTCATCATCGGAACGGATATTTCCCGTTTTTTAGTGGCTGAAGGCGGTGACGCGTTGACGGAGGAATGGTCCTATGCCGAACCGAGTGCGGGGGCGGGAGCTGTGGCGCTTTTAGTCAGCAGCACCCCTCATGTCTTTTTGCTTGATCAAGGCGCAAGCGGGTATTACGGGTATGAAGTCATGGATACCTGCCGCCCGATTCCGGATAGTGAAGCGGGGGATGCTGATCTGTCGCTCATGTCTTATTTGGACTGCTGTGAAAAATCATTTCAGGAATACCGAAAGCGTGTGAGCGGTGCGGATTATAAGAGTACATTTCAATACCTTTCTTTTCATACTCCGTTTGGCGGAATGGTAAAAGGAGCGCATCGGACGATGATGAGAAAATTGGCAAAGACTAAGCCGCAAGACATTGAAGCGGATTTTCAGCAACGCGTGCTGCCTGGGATTCAATACTGTCAGCGCGTCGGCAACATCATGGGGGCCACCGTATTTTTATCTCTTGCCAGCACGATTGATAACGGCTCTTTTGAAACGCCGAAACGCGTCGGCTGTTTTTCATACGGTTCGGGCTGCTGCTCTGAATTTTACAGCGGTGTCGTTATGCCGCAAAGCCGGACGCGGCAGAATCAATTTCAGATCAGCCGGCATTTGGATGAACGCGTCCGTTTATCGATGGCTGATTATGATCGGCTGCTCCAAGACAGCGGCATCGTAAAATTCGGCACAAGAAATGCCGCGCCCGCAGCAGACATCCCGAATGCGCATCAAGGAAAAACGCGATTGGTGCTGACTGAAATAAAAGAGTTTCACAGAAAGTATGAATGGGCGACCTAATATCAGAAACACTCAGAGCCGGAAAGGCTTGAATATTTTTTAAGAAGCGGAGAATAAACATGAATCCAATGATTGATGTACAGGAAACAGAACCGGGCATTGTGCAGGTCACAATGCAGGATACGGCCGGGAAAAACGGGCTGTCAGAAGAATTTGTAAGAGAGCTGCACCGGGTATTCCAAGACATCAATGCCCATCCGTCCTATAAAACGGTCCTTCTGACGGGTTATGGAAATTATTTCTGCACGGGAGGAACGCAGGAGGGGCTTTTGACCATTCAGAGCGGAAAGCTCCAATTTACAGATTTAAAGCTTCACAGTCTTTTATTGGATTGCAGGATTCCCGTGATTTCCGTCATGCAGGGGCATGCGATCGGAGCCGGCTTTACGATCGGTCTGAGCTCGGATTTCGTGATTTTAAGCAGAGAGAGTTTTTATTCTTGTAATTATATGAAGTACGGATTTACACCGGGAATGGGCGCGACGTATATTGTGCCTGAAAAACTGGGAATTGTCCTCGGGGAAGAAATGCTGTTTACGGCCGCGAATTTCAGCGGCGCCGCTCTGGAAAAAAGGGGAGTTCCGTTTGAAGTGCTGCCGAAAAAAGACGTCCTTCAAAGAGGCCGCGAATTGGCCCGGCTGCTGGCGGATAAACCGAGAGCCTCACTGGTTGCGCTGAAAACCAATGTGACCGCACGGATCAAAAGAGAGCTGACAAAAGCGGTTGAGGAAGAGGTGAACATGCACGAAGCCACATTCCATCTTCCAGAAGTAAAAGAGAGAATCAGCCGCTTATACGGCAGTTAAACAGAATGAAAAAAGCATGGGGAGCCCCCATGCTTTATGATTGGTCCGTCTTTTGCAGCACGGAGCCTGCGAATTGTTCTTTAATTTCGGCGCTTCGGGCTGCGGTTTCTGTAATGCAGTGAATGATGGCTTCTTCAAAGCGGCGCTCGTTTAATGCGCGAAGGCCTGCTTCAGTTGTGCCGCCAGGGCTTGTGATTTCCTTGCGCAGGCGCTCAGGGCGTTTGCTGCTTTTTCTGAGCATTTCCGTCGCCCCGGCCATGGTTTGTAAAATCAGCTCTTTTGCCTTTTCTTCCGGCAGACCGACTTGAAGGGCGGCTTTTTCCATCGCTTCGACATACCGGTACACATAGGCGGGGCCGCTCCCGGCGATGGCTGTGACGGCATCAAGGTGTTTTTCTTCAAAGAGCGTCGCTTCTCCGATTGTTTCCAGCAGCTCTTTTGCCGTCCGGATTTCTGCCTCACTCGCCTCAGAGCTTGCGGAAAAACCGGTCGCCGATTGCTGAATGGCCGCGGATGTATTCGGCATCGCGCGGATGATGGTGAGCTTTCTGCCGAAATATTGCTGAATGGTGTGAATCGTCAGCCCTGCGATGACAGAAATCACAAGCTGATCTTTCACGTATTCGCGAATGTTTTCAATGCTTTCTGCCGCATCTTTCGGTTTAAAGGCGAGAACGATAATGTCGGTCTTGCTGAAAAACTCTTCTTTATCCCGGCACGGTTTCACTCCGTACGTTTTATGGAGCTCTTCAAGCCGGCTGTCATTTGACCGGTTTGTCATGTATATATGCCCGGGGGCTGTCAGTCCGCTTTGCAGCAGTCCGTTCACCATTGCTTCCGCCATTGATCCGGCTCCGATAAACCCGATTTTCTTCATATAAATCCTCCTTCTTTCCAAAACACAAAAAAACCTTCCCGTCAAAAAGGACGAAAAGGTTTCGCGGTACCACCTTACATTAGCACGAATCAGCCGTGCTCAGCTCAAATCCCGTAACGAGGGGATACGTTTAGGTTTTCCTAACCGCTCTGAGGGCAGGTTCTGTAAACAAGAGGGCCGCAATGTCTTTCAGCCGGGGACATTGCTCTCTGCTGCCGTTGTTTATATACTAGTTCCTCGTCATCGCGTTCCGTGTTTTCTAGTTTGTTGTTCATTATGCTATGCGGCAGAGCGGGATGTCAATCTTTTTTTCTGATATACGGCAATAATGACACAGGGAAGAGAAAAGGCTAAAATATGAGTATTCAGGAATGAAAAGAACGAAGGAGCGTAAATATGGCAGCGAGAAAGATCATTCCGATACGTGTACCGACTCCCTTTGCAGTCGGCGACGTTATCGTTTATTTAGTAAAAGATGAAGCCTTAACCCTCATTGATTGCGGCCCGAATACAAAGGAAGCGGCTGAATCGCTCTTCATGCAGCTTAAAGAACACGGCGTTTCTGCGGCGGATATAGATCAGGTGGTGCTCACTCATCATCACGCAGATCATTCAGGTTTGCTGCACCTTTTTTCCGATGATACGGAAGTAATCGGGCATCCGCTGAATGACAGGTATATTACTCAGAACCAGTCGTATATCGCCCGGCAGGAGGATTTTTTTCTGTCGCTTATGACAGAGATGGGCATTCCTCTGACATATGAAGACATACATAAAACAGTTAAGCTGTCATACTTATTTTCTGCAAACCGTCCGTTAACGAAAACAGTGGGCGAAGGCGGAAAAATTGACGGGCTGGACGGCTGGACGGTGCTCGAAATCCCGGGGCATGCCGCGTCTCACATTGCGCTTTATCATGAAAAAAACGGTGAAATGTTCAGCGGCGATCTGCTTTTGTCCAACAGCTCCACAAATCCGATTTTGGAGGCTCCGGAAAAGGGGAGCGTGCGCACGTCTCCGATGCTGGACTATTTGAAATCAATGAAGCGGCTGTATGATATCAACCCGACCCTTTTATATCCGGGACACGGCGAGCTGCTGAAAGACGTTAGGTCTGCTGCTGACAGGCGGCTCGAAAAACAGCGAAACCGGGCGGAATATGTGCTGCACCTGCTGTCAGAGGAAACGCTGACGGCTTTCCAAGTATGCCGGCGGCTGTTTCCGGCTGTGTACGAAAATGAATTGTTTTTAACGATGTCAGAAACGATCGGCCATCTTGACGTGCTGGCTGCAAAAGGGAAGGCCGAATCCTTTCAGTCGGGAAATACTCTGATGTTTAAAGCTGTGAAGGGGTGAAGGTAATGGGCAGATTAACGGATAAGCGGATTTGGATCACCGGGGCATCCGGCGGACTCGGAGAACGGCTTGCATATTCCTGCGCGGCAGAAGGGGCTCATGTTTTTTTATCCGCAAGGCGGGAGGACCGCTTGCAGGAAGTAAAAAAAACGATTACTTCGCGGGGCGGACAGTGTGATGTCATTCCGTTTGACGTCCGGCATGCAGAAGAGGCTGAAAACGTAAGGCGTTTGATCGGTCATGTTGACGTATTAATCAATAACGCCGGGTTCGGCATTTTTGAAACTGCCGCTGATGCATCTTTGGATGATATGAAGGCGATGTTTGAAGTCAATGTATTCGGATTAATTGCCTGTACGAAAGCCTGTCTTCCGGTGATGCTTCACGCCAAAAGCGGCCATATTATCAATATCGCTTCACAGGCCGGCAAACTGGCGACGCCGAAATCAAGCCTTTATTCCGCTACGAAACACGCCGTTTTAGGGTATTCCAATGCGCTGCGGCTTGAGCTGGCCGGTTCGGGTGTAGCTGTGACAACGGTTAATCCCGGCCCGATCAAAACAGACTTCTTTACAATTGCAGATAAAGAGGGCGGTTATGTGAAAAGCGTCGGCAGGTGGATGCTTGATGCCGACTATGTGGCAGAGCGCATTACGTCCGTGATTTTGACGGATAAACGGGAAATGAATCTTCCGCGATGGATGAGTTTCGGGACGAAGCTGTATCAGCTTTTCCCATCGTTTACAGAAAAACTGGCCGGCCGCGCATTAAAGAAAAAGTAACAAGGGGGAGACAGCAAATGTCCAATCGGGATATACGCACGGCATTGATGGAAGAGCCTTTAGTCAGACAAATGGCGGAGGCGCGGGAAGTATTTTGGATCAACCCGCATAAAACCGATGATCCCGTAATACATGGCGCTGAATGGGAAAAGGAGATTGCCGAAGCGGAAGAAAGGCTGCGCCGGTTTGCGCCTTATATCGCGTCGGCTTTTCCGGAGACGGAAGAGGCGGGGGGCCTCATTGAATCTCCGCTTGTCTTGATTAATGAAATGAAGAAGCGTCTGGAACACAGCGCCGCTCAGGCTTTTCCCGGACGCCTGCTTTTGAAGTGCGACCATCAACTTCCGATTTCCGGTTCCATTAAAGCGCGCGGCGGGATTTACGAAGTGCTGAAGCATGCCGAAGATCTCGCGGTAAAAGCGGGAATGCTCTCAGCAGACGACGATTACAGCATATTGACTGAGGAACGGTTTACCGCTTTTTTCTCGAAATATTCTATAGCCGTTGGTTCTACGGGCAATTTAGGTTTGAGTATCGGCATAATCGGCGCGAAGCTCGGTTTTTGTGTGACCGTGCATATGTCGAGTGACGCCAAGCAGTGGAAAAAAGAGCTGCTCCGGGAAAAAGGGGTTCGGGTCATCGAATACGAAGCAGACTACAGTCTGGCTGTCAAAGAAGGGCGCATTCAGGCGGAGCAGGACCCTTATTGTTATTTTATTGATGATGAGCATTCCCGGGATCTGTTTTTAGGGTATGCAGTTGCGGGAAGCCGTGTAAAAAAGCAGCTGGATCAAATGAACATTAAGCCTGCTGCAGATGAGCCGCTTTTCGTCTATCTGCCGTGCGGGGTCGGAGGAGGCCCAGGCGGCGTCGCGCTCGCCCTAAAGCTGATCTATGGCGAACATGTCCATATTTTTTTCGGTGAGCCGACGCATTCACCGTGTATGCTGTTAGGCCTGTTTTCCGGCTTGCATGACGGAATCAGCGTGCAGGATATCGGTCTTGATAATCAAACGGCCGCCGACGGACTTGCGGTGGGAAGGCCGTCCGGACTGGCCGGCCCTCTGATGGAACCTATACTCAGCGGCTGTTATACCGCCGATGACGGCACGCTTTTTTCGCTGCTCTATCAATTAAGAGCCGCCGAGAATAAGAGCCTTGAGCCTTCTGCCCTCGCCGGCATGGCAGGAGCTGTCAAGTTCGTTCAGACTGAAGCGGGTAACCGTTACATAAAAGAGCGGGGGCTTGAGATGGAAAATGCCGTGCACCTTGTGTGGAGCACCGGCGGGAGCATGGTTCCGGAGAAGGAAATGGAAGAGTACAGCAAGCTCGGTTCCTCATTTGCGAAAAAAATGGGCAGACAGTAGATCGGTTTTCCGTTACAATCTTTGTAAGCGTTTGTTTTTTTACCGGAAAGCCATACAGAGAGATTGGTGTGAATTGTGAAAAGTAAAGAATTGAACTTACATACATTGTACACGCAGCACAGCCGCGAGTCTTGGGCCGGATTCGGCGGTCATCTTTCCATTGCCGTTTCAGAAGAAGAAGCCAAGGCCGTAGAGGGGCTGAATGACTACCTATCGGTGGAAGAAGTAGAAACGATTTATATTCCGCTTGTGCGCCTGCTCCATCTTCATGTCACGTCTGCTGCAAGACGGAATCAGCATGTCAACGTGTTTTTGAAGCATCCGCATTCAGCGAAAATCCCGTTTATCATCGGAATCGCGGGCAGCGTCGCCGTCGGTAAAAGCACCACCGCAAGAATTTTGCAAAAGCTTCTTTCCCGTCTGCCTGACAGGCCGAAGGTGAGCCTGGTGACAACTGACGGTTTCTTGTATCCGACGGCGGAATTAAAAAGGAAAAACCTTCTGTCCAGAAAGGGATTCCCAGAAAGTTACGACGTGAAAGCGCTGCTAGAGTTTCTGAATGATATAAAATCAGGGAAAGAGAGAGTGGAGGCGCCCGTATATTCCCATCTTACGTATGACAGGGAAGAGGGCGCCGTCGAAGTGGTCGAAGGTGCGGATATCGTTATTATCGAAGGAATCAACGTCTTGCAGTCGCCGACCTTAGAGGACGACAGGGAAGATCCGCGGATTTTTGTATCGGATTTCTTTGATTTTTCAATTTATGTGGATGCCGAAGAAAGTCGGATTTTTACGTGGTATTTGGAGCGTTTCCGTCTTTTGAGGGAAACCGCTTTTCAGGACCCGGCCTCTTATTTTCATAAATTTAAGGATTTATCTGATGCAGAAGCGGATACCATGGCCGCCTCCATTTGGGAGAGCGTCAACCGTCCGAATCTGTATGAAAATATTCTGCCGACAAAATTCAGGTCGGATTTGATTTTGAGAAAAGGTGACGGCCATAAAGTTGAAGAGGTGCTGGTAAGGCGTGTGTGATGTGAGGAGGAAGCGAATATGATGATGCATCATATTGAATTGTATGTATCTGACTTGAAAGCCTCCGCCCGGTTTTGGGGATGGTTTTTAGGTGAGCTCGGTTATACGGAATTTCAAAATTGGGACTCCGGCATCAGCTGGAAAAACGCAGGATTTTATGTTGTGCTTGTTCAGACAAAGGAGCGTTTTTTAACACCGGAGTACCACAGATGCCGGGTCGGGCTGAACCATCTGGCTTTTCATGCTGCATCAAGAGAGCAGGTTGACGAGATGACAGAAAAGCTGCTTGCCAGAGGATGCACCGTGCTTTACAGGGACCGCCATCCATATGCAGGCGGAAGCACGCATTACGCCGTATTCACGGAAGACCCGGATCGGATAAAGGTAGAGCTGGCTGCTCCTGCCTCTGATTCTGAATGAACTATACCTTTTCGTTTTTTTCTTCGCGCAGCGCGTCGAGTTTCTTTTCGATTCTGTCCAATTGTATGCGGCGCTTGTTCAAGCTTCTGAATACATATATCACGGCAAACAGGAAAACCGCGGCTGCGGCGAATGAAATCAATTGAAAAATGACATCACCGATGTTCATCTTTTTACCTCCGTGTGCGGCGGGCTTCCTCAGCCCGTCGTTTTTCATTTTAGTGTCTCTCTAGCCTTGTTTTTTTCTCAGTATGAACAGTTTCTGCATGTGGCTTATGATCACCTTTGCAACCGCATATCCCGGAATGGCCAGCAGCATCCCGGCAATTCCTGAGAATTTGCCGGCGGCAAGCAGAAGAAAAATAATGGTCAGCGGGTGAATGTCCAGCTTCCGGCCCATAATTTGCGGGGAAATCAGCTGGCTTTCAAGCTGCTGGACAATGACGACAACCGTAATCACAAGCACCGCCTGCGTCGGTGAGTCGAACAATCCGACAATGACTCCGGGAAATGTGCCGATCCAAGGTCCGATAAACGGAATCAGGTTTGTCACCATGGCGAACGCGCCCAGAACGAGCGGATAATCGAGCCCGATGATGAAATAGCCGATCGTGACGAGAACGCCGACACAGAAACTGACGAGCAGCTGTCCTTGTATGTATGAACTGAGAGCCTCATCCATGTCCCGAAGGATTTGTTTTCCTTCCTTTTGATGTTTTTCCGGAAGAAGCCGGAGCAGCCGCCGGGGCGCTTTATTTCCTTCTTTTAACATATAATACAGCGCAAACGGAATAATGGCGGCGGTGATGGCGGCATTGGCCGCCGCACCGGCCAGGCTGCTGAGAGAATCAGCGATTGAACCGGAATAATTTGCGGCTTTGTCTGCTAATTTTTTGAAGGAATCCTCATGCTGAAGCCGGGAAAACCATTTACTGTCCTGGAGATGCCCGATCCAATTTTCAGCTTTTGCGGAAAGCTCGGGAATGTGATCTGTGAAGGCTGTAAACTGTTTTTGAACGGCAGGGCCCGCCGTGTAAAGGAAGAGGACAAAAAGGCCGGCTGTTCCCGCATAAATCGCTAAAATCGCGATTCCTTCGGGCAGCTTTAATTTCGCATGCAGCACTTTGACGAGCGGGCGGCACAAATAGTAAAGGACGCCCGATAATACAATGGGCGGAAACAAGGTTTTAACCGTAATCACAACAGGCTGGAACAAAAAGTCTATCAATGTTCCGAGATAAATGATGAGAAATAACAGAAGAACGGCATAGCCGATCTTGAAATAAGGCCCGACAGGCATATTCTGCACCACGCAATCTTTAAGGGTTTACTCTCGATCGTTTCCCTTATCGCCCGGCGCATAAACGTCCGTGTCAGGAGAACTGCCCCTGATTGGTGACATAATCGTAGATAATATCTTCTACATGGGCATGGAGGTCCTCATCGGGTTCTTCGTTCCTTCTTTCTTCCAAAGCTTTTTTCAAACTCTGTTTTTCATAGGGGCTCAGCGGATCTGTCGACACATTCCGTCCATACTGGCGGAGGGCCTGTCCCAGCATTTTTTCTATAAATTGATCCATCGTATATTCTCCTATTCTTATCATTCATCTTTATTCTACTAAATATCATGTGATCCTCCCACTCTTCTATCATATTTTCTGTCAGGACGATTTAGGTTCTTTTATTCCAGTTCAGCTGAGAGAATAAGATGAAACGGCAGGGTTAACGCATCTTCATCGTTTATGATTTTTAAACGTTTTTCGTCATGCTTCACTTGTTTTACCCATCCCCAAAACCGGCGGGGGCCGTGTGCGGAAGCGTAGGTGACTGAGATGGCCCTGTCTTCTTCAATCGACGCCGCAATGATGCGGTTCATGTCGTTCATTTGCTCTTCGCTCAGTTCCGGCGGCCGGAATTCCCGTTCTTTTCGTTTCTTTGCAAGCAGCTGCTCCCGATGTTCGGGGAGCATCATCCGGCTTGACTCCCACATGACATTATATCCGGGTGTTAATTTGTTCGGATTCATGTATATCACCTCAATTATTTGTAATGCCCGCCGATTTTTTCAGCCCGGTGAAAGGCTTGGCCGGCCTCTGTCAGCGACGCGGCATGGAGGAGCGACGCCGGGCCGTACCGTTCATGGATATCATCCAATACTTTGCCGAGACTGATCTTTTTTTCCTGGGCATCGAACAGGCTCAGCTGAACATAATCACAGGGCTCCAGCTGGGAAAGGGAGACGCCGGCGCTGCGGACGGGCTCCCCGTTCCAATGCTCTTTAAAGAGCTTGACCGCCGTTTTAAAAATATCCATTCCGAAATTGGTCGGAGAGACGAGCTTTCTCTGTCTGTGAAAACCTGAAGGGAAATCAAAATCGGCGCCCCTGATGCTGACTGAAACCGTATGGCCGATGTATTGTTTAAAACGGGCGCGGCGGGCCACTTCTTCGCTTAACTCCAGCAATACGACTTTGATATCCTCAAAGCGGCTGTAGTCTCTCGGAAGGGTCATGTTATGGCCGATCGCTTTTTGCCGGCTGTGCGTGTTGACGGTGACCGGAGAGGGATCGATGCCGCGGGCTGTCCGCTGAAGCAATTCGCCATTAATGCCCCAGCGCTTTTTCAGCAGTTCGGGAGGATGCCCGGCAAGCCCGCCGATTGTGCTGATGCCCATCCGCCTTAAATGATGCTCCATCCGTTTTCCGATGCCGAATAATTTTCCGACCGGCAGCGGCCACAGATCCTGCCTGATATTTGACATATCCAATCTGTGAATGCCGGATGCGTTTTTTTTGGCAAAATGGTCGCAAGCCATTTTCGCAAGCGCCTTATTCGGCCCGATGCCGACACGGGCATAAATACCGAATTCACGCATAATCGCTTGTTGAATGTTTTTGGCGATTGTAAAAGGATCACCGAACAGCCGCCTGCTCCCGGTCACGTCGAGAAACTGCTCATCAATGGAGTAGGGTTCTACAAGATCGGTATACCGCTCGAACAGCTCGGTAATCATAACGGAGACATCAATATACCGCTGCATCCGCGGACGGACGATAACGGCGTCTGGACATTTGGCCTGCGCTTCCCCCAGCCGTTCAGCGTTTTTTACGCCGTATCGTTTGGCGAGCGGACAAGCCGCAAGCACGACGCCGCTGCGTCTTTCGGGATCTCCCGAGACAATGACGGGCCGGTTTTTAAGATGAGGCGCTTCCGCTTTTTCCACAGACGCATAAAACGATTGCATATCAACAAGAAGAATATCAGCCATAAAAAACCTCCGGGAACGTTTGTTCTGTTTTTCATTTTACCCGAACAATGACCGCGTTTATACTGGTAAATCATTCCCCGGTTGGAAGACGGGCTGATTCGTCCGCTTGAAAAGAAATCATTTACAATTGCAAACAACCCACATATAATTTTTTATATTCCAATGAAAGAAGCTGACATTCATTTTGCCGGACGAAAAGGAGAGTCAATCGATTATGGATATTCGAACAATTACCTCTGAAGACTATGAAATGGTTACGTCTGTTTTGAATGAATGGTGGGGCGGCAGGCAGATGAAAGACAAACTGCCGCGCTTGTTTTTTGAACATTTTCAGGACACAAGCTTTATTACGTTCGGGCCGGAGGGAATGACCGGTTTTTTAATCGGGTTTCAGTCACAATCAGACCCTGAGACGGCATATATTCATTTTTCCGGTGTGCATCCGGATTTCAGAAAAATGCAAATTGGAAAACAGCTCTATGACCGATTTATAGAGACGGTGAAAGAAAGGGGCTGCACAAAAGTCAATTGCGTGACGGCGCCTGTCAATAAAGTATCAATCGCCTATCATACAAAGTTAGGCTTTGAAGCTGAAAAAGGAACCAAAACCGTAAACGGAATCCCTGTTTTTGCGAATTATGACGGTCCGGGCCAGGATCGGATTCTGTTTGTGAAATACATATAGAGGAGGCCGAAAATGGGTTTTTTAGCTGACACGCCCAACCCGCCTTATGATGCGGTCATTTTTTCATCAATCAAGAGAGAATATGATGAGGAATATGAACAAACGGCAGAGCGCATCACGGTTTCCTGCTGGGACAGCATGGATGCGATTAAACGGTGGAAAGACCGGGCGGCAAAACAAAAAGGAAAAATCGCCTGGTATGAAGCGTACGCGGTCCGCATGACGAGGACGGAGCCGCAGCGGATGTTTGCGTCAAAAGGAGCGGAAGATTGATTGCATTTTTACAGCATAAAGAAGAACAGACGGCGCGGGAAATTGCGGCGGTTCAGCGCTGCTCTTATCAAAAAGAAGCCGAGCTGATCGGCTTTTTCGGCATTCCCGGGCTGCATGAAACAGCCGAAGACATACAGCGGTCACAGGAGACGTTTGCCGGTTTCAGAGTAAAAGATCGGCTCGCAGGCGTCATTTCGTATGAAAAAAAGGGATATGATCTTGTCATATGCCGGCTGACGGTGCACCCGTCCGGCTTTCGGAAAGGAATCGGACGGGCGCTCATTCAATTTGTGTTAGACGAGAACCGGGACGCCCAAAAAATAGAGACGGCTACCGCCAGCCAAAACGTTCCGGCAGTCTCTCTCTATTTAAAAGCAGGGTTCACGGAAGCCGGACAGACTGAGACGCCGGAAGGGCTGACTCTCTCATTTTTTCATCTTTATCCGAAGAGAAAAGCGGAAGTGATTCCGCATCAGCCGGAATGGAAAGAGATGTTTGAAAGAGAAAAGGCGGATTTGATCCGAATCTTCGGCCGCGCACTCCATTCGGTCAGCCACATCGGCAGCACCTCCATCCCCGGGATGGCCGCAAAACCCGTCATCGATATACTGGCGGAGGTCAACAATATTTCGGATGCTGACCGATTCAGTCCGCAGTTGGAAGCACTCGGCTATGAGGCGAAAGGAGAAAACGGGATAGAAGGCCGGCGTTTCTTTCAAAAAGGCGGCAACAGGCGCACACACCACGTCCACATATACGAAACAGGCCATCCGGACGCGGGGCGTCATCTGCTGTTCCGGGATTACCTCACCGCAAAGCCTGAAAAAGCGGCTCAATACATGAAGCTGAAAAAGCGGCTCGCTGAGACATACCCGTACGATATGGCAAAGTATATTGAAGGGAAAAAGGACTGGATCAAGGCGGCTGAACAAGAGGCAAAGGACTGGGAGAGCGGGCTGCTGTAAAGAAAGCAGAAACAATGCATACAGC
Organism: Bacillus siamensis; assembly: GCF_051628075.1. Lineage (NCBI taxonomy): Bacteria > Bacillati > Bacillota > Bacilli > Caryophanales > Bacillaceae > Bacillus > Bacillus siamensis. The sequence goes on along the minus strand of NZ_CP155579.1, from coordinate 2,262,856 downwards.
GGTCCGGTATGCTACAATGGCGAAAATGAAAAACGGAGGATCACCTATGCAAATACATGTGACGGATGCGGCGAAACACACGCTTTTGCAGGCGATGGACGCCAACCCGGAGAAAAAAGCGCAGCTCCGCTATGACGCAGAAGGCTGCGGGTGCGCGGTCAGCGGCGTGCCGGCCATCTGGCTGGCGGACGAATTAACGGGACAATGCGAACGCATTGAAACCAACGGACTTCCGCTTTACATCCAGACCTCTCAAAAAGTGTTTTTTGACGAGGAAATGACAATCGATTACAATGAAAAGGCAAAAACGCTCGTCTTAAAAAGCCCGGCAGAAATGCTGAGCCCGAGAATGAGCATATTAGTAAAGCAGGGAGAAACTGAAAGTGAATCAAAAGCTGAAAGCCATTAAACAGACGGCACAGCATAAAACGTGGGTATCCTTTTTGAACAACAACCATCCGTACAGTCTGCTGCACTGGTCCATCGGGGGCGCTGAATCCGTACAAAAGGATGTCTGGCTGCTTCAGGATGAGATGACCTTCAAAGCGCAGGAGTTTACGACAATCGACCTCGCCATTGACTGGATCGGAGAAAATATGGACGGGATTACCGACGTTTTATGATGGGAAAGCGAAAGAACCAGTATACGTTCTTTCGCTTTTTTACGTTTGCGTTACGGTATCTAAAAAGGTTTGCACGGCTTTGCGGTAGCTCTCCGGATTTTTGGTGTACGACATGGCATGCCCGCCCGATTCGGCCAGATACAGCATCTTCGGGCCGCGTTTTCTGCGGTGCAGCATTTCGGAGGAAGCGGGAGGTATATAATCATCCTCCTTACTGTGGATAAACAGAACGGGCTGCCGGATGCGGCTGATAACCGATAAAGGCGAGACATCACGGATGCGGTATCCTTCTCTCACCAGCAAAAAGAAATCAGCCAAAGGCAGCAGCGGCCACCGAGGCAGCCGGAATTCCCGCTTCAGTCTGTAGGCTAACTGATCGTGAAAACTTGCGAACGGACAGTCCGCAATATAAAAATCAGCGCCGTCTCCATTCTGATGATCTCCCGCGTATAATAAGGCCGTCACCGCTCCCATTGATTCGCCGTGGACACCGATTTGACCGCCGTCCCCGGTTTTGTTTCTCACCCAATTCACGGCTTCTTCCAAATCATCTTTTTCAAAATAACCGTAGCTCGTTGTTCGGCCGCCGCTTTTTCCGTGCCGGCGGTGGTCATACACGAGCACATTCCAGCCTAAATCCAGAAACAAATCCATGTATTTCAATGAATTAAACAAATTGACGGTAACACCGTGACAAATAATCATCGTGTTTGCCGTATGATGCGGGGCGATGTAAAAGCCTTTGATCTCATACCCGTGGCGTGACAAGATGACGGCCTCTTCTTTTTCCATGGCCTGAAAGGAATCAAATACCCCACGCCAGTCTGCCGTTTCTCTTTTCATGATGTCTTCATCCGTCTTTTTCTTCATAAACATGATCAGATTCGTAAAAGCAAATCCGGCGGCCAAAAAGACAGCGCAAGCCGAACCGAACACCGCTAGCCATTTTTTCATGCAGACACCCTCCTTTAATATGAAAAATCCTTCCCTCTGAACGTTGCCGGCCTCCGCGCTCCATGGTACACTTGCTTCACCATTATTCAGATACGGGGGGCATAATTGATGAAAAAGCAGCTGCCTAAAGAAAAACACAGCTTAAAAGACAATCTGGAGGAAGATCTGAAGGCCAGGCTTTTGCAAATGAAAAGTGAGCTGAAGGAAGAAGACGAGAAAAAACAAGCGCAGCAAAAGGCGGAACAAATCAGAAAACGAAAAGAAAAAGAAAAAAATAAAAGCTTTGAAGAGCTGCTGAATGAAAGCAGTCTCGATTGGCACAAATATAAATAAACCGGCATCTGACAAGGTGCCGGTTTTATTGTTTAAGAACGATGGGCTTCGTATACGTCCTGTTTTGTATGGTATTGCAGGGCTTTGATTTCCTGACTGCTTAAACGCCGGGCCTCTAGAGCCGAACAGTTTTCTCTCAGCTGCTCAGGCGAGCTTGCTCCGGTGATGACAGAAGCAACGGCCGGCTGTGAAAGCAAGTATTGAAGAGAAAGCTCCGTCATGCTCAGATCAGGCACGGCAGCGTTAATCGCTTTTTTGGTTTCTGCCAGTTCTTCGAAAGAATATGTTAAATAGCCGTTCTCTTTTACGCTTGCGGCCGCTTGATCGAGCGGTTTTTCCGTAAGAAGCCCTTTAGCGACAGGCCCTCTGGCAACGACGCTGATTCCGTTCTCCTCTAAAAGGGGAAGCCACTCCTCGGGACGCCGGTCCAGCAGGCTGTATTGCATCATAATACTTGTGATATTTGATTTTTTCACATATTCTTTAATGACATTCGGACGAATCGAGGAAATGCCGTAATACCGGATGACACCTTCCTGTTTTAAGTCCTCGAACGCTTCGATCGTTTCATCAATCTGATCCTCCATCGTGCCGCCATGCAGCTGATAAAGGTCGATATAGTCCGTTTTCAGCCGGCGCAGACTGTTTTTGACCGCTTCTTTTATGTATCCTTTGGAAGCGTCCCAATGCCAGCCGTCTTTCTCATCATTCCAGCGGTTTCCGGCTTTCGTGGCTAAAATGATGTCGTGTCTGCGGTTTTTGACGGCCTCCCCGACGATTTCCTCATTTCTGCCGAAATCATAAAGATCAGCGGTATCTAAATAATTGATTCCAAGCTCGATCGCTTCATCCAAAATAGACAGCGCCTTAGCTTTATCCGTGCCGAGCGACATACAGCCGAGCCCGATTTCGCTTATTTCTAAATCAGAACGTCCCAATTTGCGTTTTCTCATCATTTTGCTCCTTTTTATGGTCTTTTATTGACCGTAATATAAAGGCGCGAAGTTTTCAACTGTTAAGGCCCGGTGATCCAATCTCCGACATAGCGGAATGTCCGTCCGTACTCTTTCAATTTAGCCCGCACTTCCCAAGCCTTTCCGACCAATACGATGCTCTTATCCTTCCGGTACACCTTCAATCGAAAAGCACCTCCCTCTTATGCATGTATGATAAAATATATGAGGCATAATAGAGAGACAGAACGGGAGATGACATGATGAAACATTTAGAAGAAAAAACACTTGCGAAGAAAAAGCTGTATGACGGGAAAGTCATAGATCTTTACTTAGAGGATGTAGAGCTCCCGAACGGAAAAACAAGCAAGCGGGAAATCGTCAAACATCCGGGAGCAGTGGCCGTACTTGCGATAACCGAAGAAGGAAAAATCATTTTGGTGAACCAGTTCAGAAAACCGCTGGAACGGACAATCGTTGAAATTCCGGCCGGCAAGCTGGAAAAAGGAGAAGAGCCCGAACATACCGCATTAAGAGAGCTCGAAGAAGAAACGGGATATACGGCGGAAACCTTGACGAAAATCACCGCTTTTTATACATCACCCGGATTTGCTGATGAAATTGTGCATCTCTTTCTTGCTGAAGGGCTTTCGTTGCTTGAAGAAAAGCGCGAACTGGATGAGGATGAATTTGTCGAAGTGATGCAGGTCACGCTTGAAGAGGCCGTGAAGCTGGTTGAATCCCGCCAGGTGTATGACGCTAAAACGGCATACGCGATTCAGTATCTCCAGCTGAAAGAAGCGCTGAAGGAAAAATGATGAAAACCGTTTATGCGGATCTGCATATTCATATCGGGCGCACCTATACGGGGAGACCGGTCAAAATCACCGGGGCTAAAACATTGACGCTGCAGCGGATTTTGGAAGAAGCAAGCGAGGGGAAGGGAATTGAGCTTTTGGGCATCATCGACTGCCATTCCCCGGAAGTCATGGAAGAAATCGAGCACGGAATTGATGAAGGCAGATACCGTGAGCTGAAAGAAGGCGGCATCCGTTATCGGAATACGACGCTTCTGTTGGGCAGTGAGCTTGAAATTTATGACCACACATGCCGCGGGCCGATTCACGTTCTCGTCTTTATGCCGGCTCTTGCCGAAATGAAGATGTTTTCTGAGTGGCTCGCAAAAAGGCTTAAAAATATCCATCTCAGTTCCCAGCGCATTTACGAGACCGGTTTGAATCTTCAAAAGAAAACAAAGGAATTGGGCGGGCTGTTTATCCCCGCCCACATGTTCACCCCGCATAAAAGCCTGTACGGAAAAGGGGTCAGATCTTCTTTGACAGAAGTTTTCGACCCGGCGCTTATTGACGCGGCGGAACTCGGATTAAGCTGCGACACTGACATGGCTTCACGGTTAACGGAACTTGATCCGTATACATTTTTAACAAATTCTGATGCACATTCCTTGGGGAAAATCGGCAGAGAATATAATGAAATGCTTCTGAAGGAAGCGAACTTTACGGAATTTTCGCTGGCTCTAAAAGGGAAGGGCGGAAGAAAAATCACGGCGAATTACGGACTGAACCCGAAGCTCGGGAAGTATTACAGGACGGCTTGCGACCGCTGCGGCAGCCCGGCTGAAAAAGGAGCTTTAAAATGTACGGAATGCGGCGGGAAAACAATGACAAAAGGGGTCAGTGAACGGCTGGAGGAACTGAGCGGACCGAAAAAAAGCCGCGTGCCGCGGCCTCCGTATATTCATCAAATCCCTCTGCAGTTCATTCCCGGGGTCGGGCCGAAAACATTGGAAAAACTAAAGCGGACTTTCGGGACGGAAATGGCGATTCTTCATCAGGCAGAAGAAGAGGACTTGGCACGCGTCGTGCAGCCTAAAATAGCGGCTGTCATTCATAAAGCGCGCACCGGGCAGCTCGCCCTTGAGGCCGGAGGCGGAGGAACATACGGCCGAATCAAGCCGTAAAGCCGGTTTTTAGCGGAGCTCCTCCTGCACCTTTTTTTTCGTGCGGACAAACGCAATCAATTCGATGATTTCATCCTGATTAAGCGGCTCCCCGTCAACGGTCAGTGTGCCGCGGCCTTGTGCGGCTTTTGTTAATTCGATGGTCTGGGCAAACGGCTCCGCCTTTTTTTCAGTGCGCCCCAGTAAATCGTCGCACGTCGTGTCAAACAGATCGGCAAGCGTGCCCAGCGCTTCGAATGACGGGCGCCGGTAGCCTGACTCATACCCGGCGTATGTGCTTTTTGCGATGCCGAGCCGGTCAGCCGTATATTGAAGAGACCAATTTTTCTTTTTTCTCAGTTCAGTTAAACGATCTAAATTCATATTCAAAACCGCTCCTTTTCACTTGAGCAAAATTATATCATATCGATGTGTAAAAGTGTACGCGAATTGAATAATAATCACTTGATTAATTTCATTCGTCTGTCTATAATTTGATTAAAAGTATGCGAAAAGCGAATGCTTAAACATCTTGAGAAATGATGAAGAGGTGCAGGGTATGAAAAAATTATTGCTGTTAACAACCGGAGGAACAATCGCCTCAGTCGAAGGAGAAAACGGGCTTGCACCCGGGGTAAAAGCAGACGAATTGTTAACCTACGTATCAAAACTTGATAACGATTACACGATGGAGACCCATTCGTTAATGAACATCGACAGCACCAATATGCAGCCTGAATACTGGGTCCAAATAGCTGATGCTGTCAAAGAAAAATATGACGCGTACGACGGGTTCGTCATCACGCACGGCACAGACACAATGGCTTATACATCAGCGGCGCTGTCTTATATGCTTCAGCATGCCGATAAACCGATCGTCATTACGGGTTCGCAAATCCCGATTACATTTCAAAAAACCGATGCCAAAAAAAATATCACAGACGCGATCCGCTTCGCATGTGAAGGGGTGGGCGGCGTATACGTTGTATTTGACGGCAGAGTCATTCAAGGCACCCGCGCCATTAAATTAAGAACGAAAAGCTATGACGCATTTGAGAGCATTAACTACCCGTATATCGCGTTTATTACCGAAAACGGAATTGAATACAACAAACACGTGCACATGCCAAAAGATGACGCCTTTACGGTGAACACTTCACTTTGCACGGACGTGTGCCTGCTCAAACTCCATCCGGGGCTTAAACCGGAAATGTTTGACGCGTTAAAGGGGATGTACAAAGGAATCGTCATTGAAAGCTACGGCAGCGGCGGCGTGCCGTTTGAAGGAAGAGACATTCTCGCCAAAGTCAATGAAATGATTGAAAGCGGCATTGTCGTTGTCATTACGACACAATGTCTTGAAGAAGGAGAAGACATGAGTGTCTATGAAGTCGGACGGAGAGTCAATCAAGATCTCATCATCCGTTCAAGAAATATGAACACAGAAGCCATCGTGCCGAAATTAATGTGGGCGCTCGGCCAGTCTCACAATTTGGCCGAAGTCAAAAACATAATGGAGACACCGATCGCAGACGACGTTGTACTGTAAAAAAGACCACCATCAAAGAGAAAGTAGGGTTTTAGCATGACAAACGCGCAAAAAGAATATCGTCAGGAAAAAGATTTCCTCGGAGAAAAACAAATTGAAGCTGATGTGTATTACGGAATCCAAACGCTGCGCGCGAAAGAAAATTTTCCGATTACCGGCTACCGCATCCATGAAGAAATGATTAATGCGCTCGCCATCGTCAAAAAAGCGGCGGCGCTTGCCAATATGGATGTAAAGCGCCTCTATGAAGGAATCGGCAACGCGATTGTCCAGGCCGCAGACGAGATTCTTGAAGGTAAATGGCATGACCAATTCATCGTCGATCCGATCCAAGGGGGAGCCGGAACGTCCATGAACATGAATGCCAACGAAGTAATCGGCAACAGAGCGCTTGAAATCATGGGACATAAAAAAGGTGAATACATTCATCTCAGCCCAAACACACATGTCAATATGTCACAATCGACAAACGACGTGTTTCCGACGGCGATTCATATTTCTACCTTAAAACTTCTGGATAAGCTCCTTGATACAATGGCGCATATGCTGAGTGTCTTTAAAGATAAAGCGAAACAATTTGATTCTGTCATTAAAATGGGGCGCACACACCTTCAGGACGCTGTGCCGATCCGTCTCGGACAGGAATTTGAAGCGTACAGCCGCGTGCTTGAGCGTGATATAAAGCGAATTAAACAATCCCGCCAGCATCTGTATGAAGTAAACATGGGAGCAACGGCTGTAGGTACGGGACTTAACGCTGATCCGCGCTACATAGAACAGGTTGTAAAGCACCTGGCTGACATCAGCGGACTGCCTCTTGTCGGCGCCGGCCATTTGGTTGATGCCACACAAAACACTGATGCTTATACGGAAGTTTCAGCCGCGTTGAAGGTATGCATGATGAATATGTCTAAAATCGCCAACGATCTGCGCTTAATGGCCTCAGGTCCGCGCGCGGGACTTGCGGAAATTTCACTGCCCGCCCGTCAGCCGGGATCATCCATTATGCCGGGGAAAGTCAACCCTGTAATGGCAGAGCTGATCAACCAAATCGCCTTCCAGGTCATTGGGAATGACAATACGATCTGCCTCGCTTCAGAAGCGGGCCAGCTGGAGCTTAACGTAATGGAGCCGGTGCTCGTATTTAACCTGCTTCAATCCATCAGCATTATGAACAACGGTTTCCGCTCATTTACCGATCATTGTCTGGCGGGGATTGAAGCCAACGAAAAACGCCTGAAGCAATACGTGGAAAAAAGCGTCGGCGTCATTACAGCGGTCAACCCGCACCTTGGATATGAGGCAGCTGCGCGAATTGCCCGTGAAGCAATCATGACGGGGCAATCTGTAAGAGATCTCTGTCTCCAAAACGATGTACTGACAGAAGAAGAATTGGATATCATTTTGAATCCGTATGAAATGACAAAACCGGGGATTGCCGGAAAAGATCTTTTAGAAAAATAAATTTTGAAGCAACAACAGCCGCCTTTTCACGTTTTTCAGTGAATAGGCGGTTGCCATACAAAGGGATGAGGAAGTATAGTGTAATTTGTTATATCATTTGATGAAAGCGTTTTAGCTTTTTCTTCTAGGGGGATTTTTTTGTGAAAGAGGTCAGATTGCCAAATTTATTGGAAATTATTATCTTATTATTCGGGTTTTTAGCGCTTGTTTTGTCATTCACAGTGTTTTTAGACCTGCCGATCCAGCTTGCTCTCTTTATATCCTGGTTTATCGCTATTATTCTCGGAATCAGGCTGGGATATTCATATAAAGACTTGCAGTCCTCCATTGTCACCGGGATATCAAACGGTCTTGAAGCCGTTCTGATTCTAGTTTCGGTCGGTGCGCTTATCGGGACATGGATTGCCGGCGGCGTTGTGCCGACGTTAATTTATTATGGTTTAGAGTTTATTAATCCTCATGTGTTCCTGCTTGCTACATTGGTTATTTGTTCGGTTATGTCCGTTGCGACCGGGACGTCCTGGGGAACCGTGGGAACGGCGGGAATCGCCATGATTGCCATCGGAGAGGGAATGGGCATACCGCTTCCGATCGTGGCGGGGGCCGTTTTGTCCGGCGCTTACTTCGGGGACAAGCTTTCACCGCTGTCTGACAGTACGGTGCTTGCCTCCACGCTTTCTAAGGTGGATGTGCTGTCACACGTCAGAGCGATGATGTATCTGTCCATTCCGTCCTATATCATTACGGCCATTCTTTTTACCGTAACGGGATTTATATACGGCGGAAAAAATATTGATCTTGATAAAGTGGAATTTTTAAAGTCTGCATTGCAGAAAACGTTTGATATTCATATATGGATGCTCTTCCCGGCGGTTGTCGTCGTCGTCCTTCTGATTTTGAAAAAGCCGTCTATGCCCGTCATTGTCATCGGTGCCTTGCTTGGCGCAATCTGGGCTTCTGTTTTTCAGGGAATGAATTTTGCCAGTGCCATCGCGACTGCTTACAATGGTTTTTCCATTAAAACGGACGTCGAATTTTTAAATGGCCTGTTAAACCGCGGAGGCATGACCGGCATGCTGGATACGTTGGTCGTTATCCTTTTCGGTCTCGGTTTTGGAGGAATTCTCGAGAAGCTCGGCGTATTAAAAGTGATTGTCTCAACTTTTGAGAAAAAACTGACCACACCGGGAAATGTAACGCTTTCGACGCTGATCGTCGCCCTTTTAGCAAACATTTTCGGCTGTGCGATGTATGTGTCATTGATACTGACGCCGAAAATTATGGAGAACAGTTATGATAAACTGAAACTTGACAGAAGAATTTTATCCCGGAATGCCGAGGTGGGCGGCACGCTTACTTCAGGGATGGTGCCATGGTCTGACAACGGCATCTATATGGCCGGCATTCTCGGCGTCTCAACGTTTTCTTATCTGCCGTTCATGTGGCTCAGTTTTGTATCTATCGGACTGGCCATATTGTACGGATACACGGGTAAATTCATTTGGTACACGAAAGAAAAATCCTTGCAATCTCAAAAACTGGGTTAGGGGGTTATTTTATGATTACAAAGCATATGATTCGGACGTTAATGATAGAAACGCCGACTGTTCCCGGAAATCTGGGAAAAGTGGCAACGGCCATCGGAGTGATGGGCGGAGATATCGGAGAAGTTGAAACCGTTAAAGTCGGCCCGAACTACACCATGCGCAACATTACGGTGCAGGCCGAAAATGATGAGCAGCTGCAGGAAATCATTCAAGCCATTGAAGCTCTCGGTGAAGGCATCCGCCTTCATACCGTCTCAGATGAAGTGCTCTCTGCTCATGAAGGCGGAAAAATTCAGATGAAAAGCAAAATGCCGATCCGGACACTGGCTGAGCTTGGCCGTGTTTATACGCCGGGCGTGGCCGATGTGTGCAGACTGATCGAAAGCGAGCCTGAAAAAGCATCCATCTATACGACCATCAGCAATTCTGTCGCCATTGTCACCGACGGAACGGCGATTCTCGGTCTCGGCAACATCGGCTCTGTCGCCGGAATGCCCGTAATGGAAGGGAAGGCAGCGCTTTTTGACCAGCTGGCAGGCATCAGCGGTATTCCGATTTTGCTCGACACTTCTGATCCGGAAGAAATCATCCGCACGGTAAAACATATTTCTCCGGGATTCAGCGGAATTCTGCTTGAAGATATCGGTTCGCCTCACTGCTTTGACATTGAAGACCGCCTGAAGGAAGAATTGGACATTCCGGTTATGCACGACGACCAGCACGGCACGGCGGTCGTCACTCTCGCCGCCGCCATTTCCGCTTGTAAAAGCGCAGGTCTTGATTTAAAAGAAGCGAAAGTCGGCCAGATCGGTCTCGGCGCGGCGGGCGTCGCCATCTGCCGCATGTTTATGGCATACGGAGTCAAAGCGGTCTGCGGAACGGACAAGTCAGAAGAAGCAATGAACCGCCTCGCTCAATACGGAGGTCAGCCGCTTGAAAGCATTAAAGATTTAATGGACACGTGTGACATTGTGATCAGCACCACAGGAGTTCCGGGGCTCATTAAAAAAGAGGATGTCAGAAAAGGACAAGTCATTCTGGCTTTATCTAATCCGAAGCCGGAGATTGAACCGGAAGAGGCGCTGCAGGCCGGAGCCGCTTATGCAGCCGACGGCCGTTCAGTCAATAATGTTCTCGGCTTCCCGGGTATTTTCCGCGGCGCGCTGAACGCCAAAAGCAAGAAAATAGACCATGGAATGCTTGTGGCGGCCGCTGAAGCCATCGCTTCTTGTACGAAACACGGTGATCTCGTGCCACAGCCTTTGGACGCGGACGTGCATCAGGCCGTATCGGCAGCTGTAGAGCGGGCCGCGGCGGGAAAATAAATAACGCTCACAGCACCGGATATGTATCCGGTGCTTTTTTTATCATGAATAGGAAGCGGAATTCTTTGGCAGGCTAACAAATAGCAAAAGACGGAATAAAGAGGTGTCAATGTGGATTATTTTCCGCTGATCCATACAAATATTTGGGATGCTGTGATCGGCGTGCCGGTCGTCTTATGCGTCACACAGCTGATCAAAGTGTTCTGCAGGGTTCCCGGCATATTCGTCCCCACGATTGCCCTTGTTGTCGGAAATATTGTGTCTATCGTTTTCGGTCACCACGAACACGTGTATGAGGGGAGCTTTATGGGATTCTTTTACGGATACGCCGCAATGGGGAGTTTTTCATCTGCCAAAACATCTATGCGCGCCTACCGGAAGAAACATGAGCCGTATTCATGAACACACCTGGATTTTTTTGTTATGATAGAGAAAAGGCAAAAAAGGAGCGATCGGCACATGGCGAAAAGCAAAGCGAAAAAAATGCGGGAGCATCTCAGAAGAAACGGGATGCGTGACGCAGTCTTATCAAGGGGGATGGCCCCGTCTTTCAGCACGCATGAAAGAGTGACAAAAACTAAAAAAGACAGGCTGGAGAGAATAAAGCATAAAAAAAGGAATCCCCATGGTCACAAGAGTGATGGCGGGGATTCTTTTTTTTTGCCGGAATCTCGGAGCCTTTCTATGATTTCTCTGTCATGTTTTCTCTTTTCTTTCATACAATCTACTAAATCAAGTCAATAGATTAGCGGGAGGAAAGCGGTATGAGGAAACAATCGTACAAAGAACTGTTTTTTCGCCATATGAAGGATCATCTGTCACTTTATATATTTGTGTTTGTCTTGTTTTTAATGGGTGTCATTTTCGGCGCGATCATTGTCAACAGCATGACAATCACGCAGAAAGAAGATTTGTATTACTATTTAAGCAAATTCTTCGGACAGCTGTCTGACGGAAAACATGCCGGCGCCTCAGACATGTTTTGGCAGGCCGTCTTTCATGATGTAAAATATTTGGGGCTGATGTGGATTCTGGGTATTTCCGTAATCGGTCTCCCGGTGATTTTCATCATGGTGTTTTTGAAAGGAATCGTCGTCGGTTTTACGGTCGGATTTTTAGTGAATCAAATGGGGATGAACGGATTTTTCCTGTCCTTCATCTCGGTGCTGCCGCAAAACATTGTTCTCATTCCGGCATACCTTATCATGGGGACATGCTCTATCGCTTTTTCGCTGAAACTGATCCGGCAGCTGTTTGTCAAACGCAGCCTCCACGACACGCCGATCCAATGGTTCGGACGCTACGCCTTCGTGCTGATTCTCATCATTTTCTTCTCGGTCATCGCTTCACTGCTGGAAGCATATGTGTCTCCGCTGTTTATGGAAAAGCTTTCATCACGGATCTTTTAGAATGATTATCACAAAATAATACTTTTATTTATCAGTTTATAATAATTATAGTTGGAACTCTGCGCGTATTTTGTTATAATGAGTCATGGAATGCGGCGTAGGAGGGAAAGACATGGAAAACCGTATTGATCGAATTAAAAAGCAACTGCACTCGTCAAGCTACAAGCTTACGCCACAGCGTGAAGCAACGGTAAGAGTGCTGCTTGAAAATGAAGAAGACCATTTAAGCGCAGAAGATGTATACCTCCTCGTAAAAGAGAAATCTCCTGAAATTGGTCTCGCTACAGTATATCGTACATTAGAATTATTAACAGAATTAAAAGTCGTTGATAAAATTAACTTCGGGGACGGCGTATCCCGCTACGACCTTCGCAAAGAGGGCGCGGCCCACTTCCATCATCATCTGGTGTGCATGGAGTGCGGAGCCGTCGATGAAATTGAAGAAGATCTGCTTGAAGACGTTGAAGAAGTGATTGAACGTGATTGGAAATTTAAAATTAAAGATCATAGATTGACTTTTCACGGAATCTGCCACCGCTGCGGCGGGAATGAAACAGAATAAAAGCCTATGAACCTTTTCTGCCAGGAAAGGGTTTTTTGCTGTTTTTATGTATAAAAGCCTTTGAAATTGGCATAAGGTGTACTAACAGCCGCCAAAGAAAGGATCGATCGAAAGATGGGCAGATTCCTAAAAACAGCAGCGGATACGATCAAAGTGTTTATTCTGTTCACAGGTTTTACCGCGCTGTTCTATTATGCTATGATATGGGTGAATTCAGAGTATGAAAACTATCATCGGTACGATAAACCGGAAGGCTCCGCCGTCAAAGTGGCCAAAACGGAACATGAGGAGAAGGACGGCTGGTTCGGCCGGTTGATCTTTTTTTACCAAAACGGGGAGTAGATCAAGAGTGAAGGATCAAATTAAGGATTTCATCCATTATGTGAGGGTTGAAAGAGGGCTGTCCCAAAATACGATGATGTCTTATGAGCGTGATCTGAAAAGTTATTCTCTCTTCTTAACTGAAACCCTTCAGATCACTTCATGGAATGATGTGACCCGTCTTCATATTATTCAATATTTAAAGCATTTGAAGGATTCGGGGAAATCAGGGAAGACGTCTGCCAGGCATTTGGCGTCAATCCGGTCTTTTCATCAATTTCTGTTAAGGGAGAAAGCCGCGGATAAAGATCCTTCGGTACATATTGAAACACAAAAAACAGAGCGGGCCCTCCCAAAAGTGCTTGCGCTGAACGAAGTAGAGCGGTTATTGGACACGCCTAAGCTTGACAGCCCGTTCGGTCTCAGGGATAAAGCCATGCTCGAATTGCTGTATGCAACCGGCATCAGGGTCAGCGAGATGATTGAGCTGAAATTATCTGACGTTCATTTGACGATGGGATTTGTCCGCTGCTTCGGAAAAGGCCGGAAAGAGCGGATTGTGCCGATCGGTGAAGCCGCCTCCCATGCGATCGAAGCATACATCGAAAAAGCCAGAGGGAAATTATTAAAGAAAAATGTGACCGAAGCGCTTTTTCTGAATCATCACGGCAGGCAGATCAGCCGTCAGGGATTTTGGAAAAACCTGAAGAAAATCGCCCTTGAGGCAGGCATTAAAAAAGAACTGACACCGCACACGCTCCGGCACTCTTTTGCAACGCACCTGCTTGAAAACGGGGCGGACCTGCGCGCCGTACAGGAGATGCTCGGACATGCCGATATTTCCACGACGCAAATTTACACGCATGTGACGAAAACAAGGCTGAAGGACGTGTACAAGCAGTATCATCCGCGCGCCTAGGAGCCGCTGGCAAAGGTGCCGCGGCTTTTTTCTGTCCGATTGGCGGAATACAGAGAAGGTTCTTATTATTTGAATAGGCATTGTCAACAAGAATGTAAACGGTTTATACTTGAGTTGTCTGACCTCTGTAAGCTAAAATGGACAGATGGAAGAAAAGGAGGCTTTTATGATGTCTGAATACAAATATAAACGTGTGTTTTTGATCGTAATGGATTCGGTCGGAATCGGCGAAGCGCCGGACGCCGCCGATTTTAATGATATAGGCGCAAATACGCTCGGACATATCGCAGAGCACATGAACGGTTTACATATGCCCCATATGGCACAGCTCGGTCTCGGACTGATCGGGGATATTAAGGGTGTGGAAAAAACGGAGCAGCCTCTGGCGTACTACGGTAAAATGCAGGAGGCGTCAAACGGAAAAGATACGATGACGGGGCACTGGGAGATTATGGGCCTCTACATTGAAAAACCGTTTAAAGTGTTCCCGGAAGGATTTCCGGATGAGCTTCTTCAGGAGCTTGAAAAGCGTTCCGGACGCAAAATCATCGGGAATAAGCCGGCTTCAGGGACGGCGATTCTGGACGAGCTCGGAAAAGAACATATGAAAACGGGTGCGCTGATCGTTTATACATCAGCAGATTCCGTTTTGCAGATTGCGGCTCACGAAGATGTCGTTCCGCTTGACGAGCTGTACAGCATCTGTGAAACAGCCAGAGAACTGACGCTTGATCCGAAGTACATGGTCGGCCGGATTATCGCAAGACCGTTCATCGGAGAACCGGGCAGCTTCAAACGCACGCCGAACCGCCATGATTATGCGCTCAAACCGTTCGGCCGCACGGTAATGAACGGAATGAAAGACAGCGGATTAGACGTCATTTCCATCGGTAAAATTTCTGATATTTACGACGGAGAAGGCATCACATCTTCCCGCCGCACGGTATCTAACATGGACGGCATGGACAAAGTGATTGAAACGCTCGGTGAAGATTTTACGGGCCTGAGCTTTGCCAACCTCGTTGATTTTGATGCGCTGTACGGACACCGCCGTGATCCGGAAGGGTACGGAAAAGCGCTTGAGGAATTCGACGCAAGGCTTCCGGAAGTGTTTGAAAAAATGAAAGAGGACGATCTGCTCATCATCACGGCGGATCACGGCAATGATCCTGTCCATCACGGGACGGATCACACGCGGGAGTATGTGCCGCTTCTTGTCTACAGCAAAAAGCATAAACACACCGAACAGCTGCCGCTTGCGGATACATTTGCCGATATCGGCGCAACCATTGCGGACAATTTCAAAACGGAAAAGCCGGAATACGGAAAAAGCTTTTTATCAAGATTACAGTAGGGGGACTTTTTTTGAAACAAAAGATCGAACGTGCTGCTGCATTTATTAAAGAACACGTGAAAGAAACACCGAAGATCGGTCTGATTTTAGGTTCAGGGCTCGGCGTATTGGCCGATGAAATTGAAGGAGCCGTCAAGCTTACATATGAAACGATCCCTGATTTTCCGGTCTCAACGGTAGAAGGCCATGCCGGCCAGCTTGTGATGGGAACGCTTGAAGGTGTGCAGGTCATCGCGATGCAGGGCCGCTTTCATTATTATGAAGGCTACTCAATGGATCAGGTAACGTTCCCGGTCCGCGTGATGAAGGCGCTCGGCGTTGAATCTCTCATCGTGACGAACGCAGCGGGCGGTATCAACACTGACTTCCGCGCCGGTGATCTGATGATTATTACCGACCATATCAACTTTACGGGCACCAACCCGCTAATCGGTCCGAACGAAGCGGAATTCGGAGCCAGATTCCCGGACATGTCAGAAGCCTATGACAAAGAGTTTTCAGGCTTGGCTGAAAAAACGGCGGCTGAGCTTGGCATCCCTGTTCAAAAAGGTGTGTACACGGCTGTTACGGGGCCATCTTACGAAACGCCGGCTGAAGTCCGGTTTTTAAGAACGATGGGGTCTGACGCTGTCGGAATGTCGACCGTGCCGGAAGTCATCGTCGCCAACCACGCGGGAATGCGCGTGCTCGGCATCTCTTGCATTTCCAACGCGGCAGCCGGCATTCTTGACCAGCCGTTATCCCATGATGAAGTAATGGAAATGACGGAAAAAGTAAAAGGCGGCTTTTTAAAGCTTGTAAAAGCCGTAGTCGCACGATCTCAAAACTAAATCAGCATAGATCAGCTGTTTCTTCGGAAGCAGCTGTTTTTTTATGTCCTCAAAACGAAACATTTTCCATATGAGGCGTATAAAACCACCGGGCTTGGAAAAAATAAAAAGGATTATGAAATGGAGGGCTTTGGAGATGAAACGTCTTATATCCACTTTGTTGATTGGCATTTTAATAACCGCATCAGCACCGTCCGCTTTTGCAAAGCCGGACGGAAAACATACATCGGAGCTCGCTCATGAAGCCAAAAGCGCCGTGCTGATTGAACGCGATACGGGAAACATTCTTTACAACAAGAACAGCCGGGAGCGTCTGGCGCCGGCAAGCATGACAAAAATCATGACCATGCTTTTAATTATGGAAGCGCTTGACAAAGGAAACATTAAGATGAGCGATAAAGTCAGGACCAGTGAGCATGCCGCATCCATGGGCGGATCGCAGATTTTCCTCGAACCCGGTGAGGAAATGACGGTAAAAGAAATGCTCAAAGGAATTGCGATAGCTTCCGGAAATGACGCATCCGTCGCGATGGCAGAGTATATCGCCGGTTCGGAAGAGGATTTCGTCAATCAGATGAACAAAAAAGCAAAAGAATTGGGATTGAAAGATACCTCCTTCAAAAACCCGACGGGATTGCCTGAAAAAGGCCACTACAGCTCTGCTTATGACATGGCGAAAATGGCGAAGGAATTATTGAAGTATGATAAAATCACTCAATTTACGGGAACGTATGAAGATTATTTAAGAGAAAACACAGACAAAAAGTTCTGGCTCGTCAATACAAACCGGCTGATCAAATTTTATCCGGGTGTTGACGGCGTGAAAACGGGTTTTACAGGCGAAGCAAAGTATTGTTTAACCGCCACCGCTAAAAAAGGAAATATGAGGGTCATCGCAGTCGTTTTCGGAG
This sequence comes from Bacillus siamensis, assembly GCF_051628075.1. Lineage (NCBI taxonomy): Bacteria > Bacillati > Bacillota > Bacilli > Caryophanales > Bacillaceae > Bacillus > Bacillus siamensis. The sequence goes on along the minus strand of NZ_CP155579.1, from coordinate 2,245,842 downwards.
CCAGCACTCCGAAAGAAAGAAATGCCCAAGTGACAAAAATGCTTGATTATGCCTTCAGCCAGTTCAAAACACACCCGCTGTATAAACGGAATCAAATCATCGGAACGGTAAAAGTGAAAAAAGGAAAACAGAAACTGATCAAGCTGACCACATCTGAACCGATTTCCCTCCTAGCGAAAAAAGGAGAGAACATGGACAAAGTAAAAAAAGAAGTGAAAATCAACAGCAATATAACAGCCCCGGTTAAAAAAGGGGAGGTGCTCGGCAGCCTCGTGCTGAAAAAAGACGGAAAAGTGCTCGTTGAAAGCCCGGTCACGGCAAAAGACGACATGGAAAAAGCGGGTTTTCTCACTTTTCTGAAGCGGACGATGGGAGATTGGACAAAATTTAAATAATCGTGGCGAACGGGCACTAGTTTTGTCATGGTGAAGGAATTGCATTCCCGAAAATCGAAACACTCATTATCCGATCATATCAAGGAGGAATGAGCATGAGCCTTGGAATTGACTTGCATGTCAAAGAATCCGTGCTTTGTATTCGATTAACTGGTGAACTCGATCACCATACGGCAGAATCATTAAAACAAAAGGTTGCTGAATCGCTGGAGGCTGACGGCATCCGTCACATCGTGCTGAACCTTGAAGATCTTTCCTTCATGGACAGCTCCGGCCTCGGCGTGATTTTAGGACGTTATAAACAAATTAAACAGCTCGGCGGAGAAATGGTCGTGTGCGCGATTTCGCCTGCGGTGAGACGTCTGTTTGACATGTCGGGCCTGTTTAAAATCATCAGGTTCGAACAATCAGAACAAAAAGCGCTTTTAACACTGGGGGTGGCATCATGAAAAACGAGATGCATCTTGAATTTTCAGCCCTCAGTCAGAATGAATCGTTTGCGCGTGTAACGGTTGCTTCTTTTATCGCGCAGCTCGATCCGACGATGGACGAGCTGACAGAAATCAAAACCGTCGTATCAGAAGCGGTAACAAACGCAATCATCCACGGCTATGAAGAAAACTGCGACGGAAAGGTGTACATCTCCGTTACCTTAAAGGATCATGTCGTTTATCTGACCATACGTGACGAAGGCCTCGGGATCACGGATCTTGAGGAAGCGCGCCAGCCGCTCTTTACGACAAAACCCGAGCTTGAGCGCTCCGGAATGGGCTTTACCATTATGGAAAACTTCATGGATGATGTCTCGATTGATTCCTCGCCGGAGATGGGGACGACGATACGCTTAACAAAACACCTATCAAAAAGCAAAGCGCTTTGTAATTAAGGAGATTTGTTATGGATGTGGAGGTTAAGAAAAACAGCAAAAACGCGCAGCTCAAGGACCATGAAGTCAAAGAATTGATCAAAAAGAGCCAAGAGGGCGACCAGCAGGCAAGAGACCTCCTCATAGAAAAAAACATGCGTCTTGTATGGTCCGTCGTGCAAAGGTTCTTAAACAGGGGCTATGAGCCGGACGATCTGTTTCAGATCGGCTGTATCGGATTGTTAAAATCCGTTGATAAATTCGATTTGTCCTATGATGTCCGTTTTTCAACTTATGCCGTGCCGATGATTATCGGAGAAATCCAGCGCTTCATCCGGGATGACGGAACCGTCAAAGTATCAAGATCTTTAAAAGAGCTCGGCAATAAAATCCGCCGGGCGAAAGATGAACTGTCAAAAACATACGGAAGAGTGCCGACCGTCCAGGAAATCGCTGACCACCTGGAGATTGAGGCGGAGGACGTGGTGCTTGCGCAGGAAGCGGTGCGGGCGCCTTCGTCCATTCATGAAACGGTGTATGAAAATGACGGAGACCCGATCACCCTGCTCGATCAGATCGCCGATCATTCAGAAGAGAAATGGTTTGACAAAATCGCTCTCAAGGAAGCGATCAGTGATTTGGAAGAACGGGAAAAGCTCATTGTCTATCTGAGGTATTACAAGGATCAGACGCAGTCGGAAGTAGCCGAACGGCTCGGGATTTCACAAGTCCAGGTATCGAGGCTGGAGAAAAAAATATTGAAGCAGATTAAAGTGCAGATGGATCATACGGAAAGCTGACCTTTTACAGGCCGGCTTTTTTTATTTGCACCTGAATGGTAATTTATGGTCTTTTGCCGCTGATGAATGAGAACAAAAGTGAACCACATACTACATATATAACCACCCGAAAGATGGTGATGCAAGATGGAAAGACGAATATTTCTCAGACTTCGCCACCGCGTGAAGGCTCATACCGGAGATATCATCACAGTCGGTGACGCCGCCCAGATCGCAGGACAGCAAAAGCTGAAAAAAAAACTGTCGGCACTGCCGCTGTATCAGATCACGAAAAAAGACAAAAATATCGTCGTGCTGGACATCATAAAAGTGCTGAAGGCCATTCATACCGCTTTTCCCGCTCTTGATGTGCAGACCGTCGGCGGCGCTGAGACGATAGTGGAAATCCATTACCAGAAAAAGCAGCTGTCAGCCGTTTTGTTCGTCGGTGTCTGGCTGCTGCTTTTTATCGGTTCATGTCTCGCCATTATGAATTTTCATGAAGATGTCAGCATGAGAGAAGTTCATATCGCCTTATATGAAATCATAACGGGCAGGCGGAATGAGTATCCGTACCTGCTTCAGATTCCGTACAGCATCGGCCTCGGTCTCGGGATGATCGTCTTTTTTAATCACATCTTTAAAAAACGCCTGAATGAAGAGCCAAGCCCGCTGGAGGTCGAGATGTTTAATTATCAGCTTGATCTCGATCATTATGTCGCAATACACGAAAACGAAGAGACGATGAAAGATCTGCATGATCGTTAGCATTCTTTTCGTTATGTTTGTCGGGCTTGGCGGAGGGCTGACCGTGGGAGCGGGCTTTGTGGCTTTTTTAACCGTTATGGGAATCATCCCCCGCCTTATGCAGCTGACAAAAACCATGCGCTTTGTACAGGCCTACGAAGGGGCTGTTATTTCCGGGGCGGTGTTCGGCGGCTGGGAAACCTTAAATATGAATCATTTTTTTTTATCTGAATGGCTTGCCGTTCCGGTCGGGCTTCTGGCCGGCATGTTTGTCGGCATGCTGGCCGCGGCGCTTACAGAAGTGCTGAACGTGCTTCCCATTCTTGCCAAACGGATCGGTTTCGGGAGCAAAATCATCATTTTGCTGATGGCCATCGTGTTCGGCAAAATAGCCGGCTCATTATTTCATTGGCTGTATTTTATCCATCATTCATAAGGAGGAACAGACGTGACAAACTTAAAAGAAAATTACAAAACAAAAGTGAAAGACTATCAGCCGAAACCGCCATACGTCTGGAATTGTGTCAAAGCCTTTCTGATCGGCGGTTTGATTTGTCTGATCGGGCAGGCTCTTCAAGACTTTTACATCCACTTTTTTAATTTTAATGAAAAAACAGCGGGAAACCCGACGTCCGCCACTCTTATTTTAATTTCAGCCCTCTTGACCGGATTCGGCATTTATGACAGGCTCGGTCAGTTTGCCGGAGCGGGTTCAGCCGTGCCGGTGACGGGATTTGCAAACAGTATGACAAGCGCGGCTCTGGAACATAGAAGTGAAGGGCTTGTGCTCGGTGTAGCGACAAACATGTTTAAACTGGCGGGAAACGTCATTGTATTCGGCGTCGTGGCGGCCTATATCGTAGGGCTGATACGGTTTGCTTGTGAAAAACTGTTTTCATAGGAGGAGAAAAAATGAAATTGACCGGAAAGCAAACCTGGGTGTTTGAAAACCCGTTATTTATAAATGCGGCGGGAACGGCAGCCGGACCGAAAGAAAAAGACGGCCCGCTCGGCTCGCTGTTTGATAAAACATACGATGAAATGCATTGCAATCAGAAAAACTGGGAAATGGCGGAACGTCAATTAATGGAAGATGCCATCAACTCCGCTTTGCAAAAACAGAATTTGAAAAAGAGTGACATCGATTTGTTACTCGCTGGCGATCTTTTAAATCAAAACGTGACGGCCAATTACGTCGCAAGACATCTGAAAATTCCGTTCCTCTGCCTGTTCGGCGCCTGCTCGACGTCAATGGAAACGGTCGCCGTCGCATCCGCGCTTATTGACGGCGGTTTTGCGAACCGGGCGATTGCAGCGACGAGCAGCCATAATGCGACGGCTGAAAGACAATTCCGTAATCCGACGGAGTATGGCGGGCAAAAACCGGATACCGCCACGTCAACGGTCACGGGGGGCGGGGCGGTCATCATCAGCCAAAACCCTTCTGATATCCGGATTACAAGCGCGACAGTAGGAAAAGTAAGCGACCTCGGAATTACAGACCCGTTTGATATGGGCTCAGCCATGGCGCCCGCTGCGGCCGATACAATCAAACAGCACCTGAAGGATTTGAACCGCACGGCGGATGATTACGATCTGATTTTAACGGGAGACCTTTCAGGCGTAGGCTCGCCGATCTTAAAAGATTTGCTTAAGGAAGAAGGCTATCCCGCGGGAACGAAACACGATGACTGCGGTCTTCTCATCTATACGCCGGATCAGCAGGTGTTTGCGGGCGGAAGCGGCTGCGCCTGCTCCGCGCTCGTTACGTACACACATATCTTTAATCAACTGAAATCGGGCTCTCTTAACAGGGTTCTCGTTGTCGCGACAGGAGCGCTTTTAAGTCCGACAATGATTCAGCAGAAGGAAACCATTCCGACCATCGCCCACGGTGTGGTATTTGAGCGAGCGGGAGGTGCATCATAAATGGAATATCTGATGGCTTTTGTTTGCGGAGGAATCATATGCATTATCGGTCAGCTGCTGCTGGACATTTTTAAACTGACACCCGCCCATGTGATGACAACCTTTGTCGTCATCGGCACCTTATTAGACGGGTTCGGAATTTATGATAAATTTATCGAATTCGCAGGCGCGGGCGCGACGGTTCCCATCGTCAGCTTCGGGCACAGCTTATTGCACGGCGCCATGCATCAGGCTCACGAGCATGGATTTATCGGGATCGGCATGGGGATTTTTGAACTGACCTCCGCCGGTATATCTTCAGCGATTTTATTCGCATTTCTTGTAGCCGTTATTTTTAAACCGAAAGGATAATGTCTGATGACGAAACGGAAGGTCATCCTTGTGACAGACGGAGACGTATACGCCGCCAAAACGATTGAATATGCCGCGGAAAAAGCAGGCGGACGATGTATTTCCCAATCAAAAGGCAATCCGTCAACCAGAACCGGTCCGGAACTCGTTCAGCTGATTAAAGCCGCGCCGCATGACCCGGTGTTTGTCATGTTTGACGATTCCGGCCTGCAAGGGGAAGGGCCGGGCGAAACGGCGCTGAAATATGTCGCCTCACATCAAGACATTGAAGTGCTTGGGGTAATTGCGGTCGCTTCTAAAACCCATCAGGCTGAATGGACAAAAGTCGATGTCTCCATTGACCGTGATGGAGAAGTGACGGAGTTTGGCGTCGATAAAACCGGAATGAGAGAAATGGACGAGCACAGAATGAACGGAGATACGGTGTATTGTCTTGACAAACTGGACGTTCCTCTCGTTGTGGGCATCGGCGATATAGGAAAAATGGGAAGAAAAGATGACATATCCAAAGGCTCGCCGATTACGATGAAGGCTGTCGAATTCATTTTAGAAAGGAGCGAATATCATGCCGGAAAAACCGGAAAACATGATAAAAGTATACCGGGATCCTAGAAAAAATGAACAATTTTTTAAAGACCGCGTCGGTATGGGAACGAGCTACGATATCGGAGTCCGCAAAGTTCAAGTATTAGACCGGGAAGTCCAGATTTACTTTGTCAATGGGTTAACCGATACATTGTTTATCATTCATTTAATAGAACAGCTCGTCGATGTCAATAATTATGACGAGAACGCGGATGAAGCGCTTGATGTTGTTGAAAACAGGCTTGTGAACCAGCAGGTCCAAAAAGTCAAAACGCTCGACGAAGCGACGGATCAAGTGCTTTCCGGACTTGTGGCCGTTATCGTAGAAGACGCCGGTTTCGCCTTCGTCGTTGACGTCAGAAATTACCCCGGACGCACACCCGAAGAGCCGGATACAGAGAAGGTCGTTCGCGGGGCCAGAGACGGATTTATCGAAAGTATCGTCATTAACACAGCGTTAATCAGAAGAAGGATCAGAGACGAAAGGCTCCGCGTCAAAATTACGAAAGTCGGCGAGCGTTCTAAAACGGATCTTGCCATTGTGTATATAGAGGACATCGCGGATCCGGACCTTGTCAGCATCGTCGAAAACGAAGTGAATGCGATTGACATTGACGGACTGACGATGGCTGATAAAACGGTGGAAGAATTTATCGTCAAACAAGGCTACAACCCGTTTCCGATGGTCAGATACACGGAGCGTCCTGATGTGGCCGCCAATCATATTTTAGAAGGGCACGTCATTATCGTCGTCGATACGTCACCGAGCGTGATCATAACGCCCACAACGATTTTTCACCACGTTCAGCATGCGGAAGAATACAGACAGGCCCCTTCTGTCGGAACATTTTTAAGATGGATCAGGTTTTTCGGTATTATCGCTTCAACTGTTCTGCTTCCGATCTGGTTCCTCTTTGTTCTCGACCCGTCACTTCTGCCTGAAAGATTGGATTTTATCGGCTTAAATAAAAATACGCACATTCCGATCATTCTGCAGATCTTTCTGGCTGATTTGGGGATTGAGTTTCTCAGGATGGCCGCGATCCATACGCCGACCGCTTTATCGACTGCCATGGGCCTGATAGCGGCGGTGCTGATCGGACAAATTGCCATAGCGGTGGGGCTGTTTTCAGCCGAAGTCATTCTGTACGTATCGATCGCCGCCATCGGATCATTTACCACGCCGAGCTATGAACTCAGCCTCGCCAATAAAATGATACGTCTCATCTTAATGGTGCTCGTGGCCATTTTTAAAGTAAAAGGCTTTGTTATCGGCTTTACATTGCTGCTGATTTTAATGGCGGGTATCCGCTCGTTTCATACACCGTATTTATGGCCGTTTTTACCGTTTAACGGAAAGGCGCTGTGGCAGGTGCTCGTCAGGACGACAGTGCCGGGAGCGAAAGTCAGACCGAGCATTGTTCACCCGAAAGACCGTCAAAGACAGCCAAGCGGTTCATAATCGCATTGAAACCGACAGAAGATTATGATATTGTATGTCTTAACTTATGCGGGACTTGTATAAGGACAGCTCAAAAAAAGCTGTCCTTTTCACCCATATGCGGATCAGAAAGAGGGAATGAGCATTGTTCTTACATGGCACAAGCAGACAAAACAAACTAGGTCATCTGGAAATCGGAGGTGTGGATGCGCTGTATTTAGCGGAGCATTACGGCACGCCTCTTTATGTTTATGACGTGGCTTTAATACGTGAGCGCGCTAAAAGCTTTAAACAGGCATTCATTGACGCGGATTTAAAAGCGCAGGTCGCATACGCGAGCAAGGCGTTTTCCTCCGTTGCAATGATACAGCTTGCTGAGCAGGAGGGGCTCTCACTGGACGTTGTATCCGGCGGAGAGCTGTTTACGGCGGTTTCGGCTGGTTTTCCGGCTGACCGGATTCATTTTCACGGCAATAACAAAAGCAGAGAAGAATTGAAAATGGCGCTCGATCATCAAATCGGCTGCATCGTCGTTGATAATTTTTATGAAATATCCTTACTCGCGGAACTGTGCAGCAAATCAGGGCGCACCATGGATGTGCTTCTGCGGATCACTCCGGGGGTAGAGGCGCACACGCATGATTATATTACGACCGGACAGGAAGATTCCAAATTCGGCTTTGATCTGCATAACGGGCAAATAGAAAAGGCGATTGAGCAAGTGCTGCAGTCAGAACATATCCATCTTCTCGGCGTTCACTGCCACATCGGATCACAAATTTTTGATACGGCGGGCTTTGTGCTGGCCGCAGAAAAAATCTTCGCAAAACTGAGTGAATGGAGAGAATCTTTCGGCTTCGTTTCTGAAGTGCTGAATTTAGGGGGCGGCTTCGGCATCCGTTACACGGAAGAGGATGAACCTCTTCATCCTGCCGTCTACGTTGAAAAAATAATCGAAGCGGTAAAAGAAAACGCAGCGCTGCATGCTTTTGACATTCCGGAAATATGGATTGAACCGGGGCGCTCGCTCGTCGGCGACGCCGGAACGACGCTTTATACCATCGGCTCGCAAAAAGAAGTCCCCGGCACCCGTAAATATGCAGCGGTTGACGGAGGAATGAGCGACAATATCCGTCCTGCGCTTTATCAGGCCAAATATGAAGCCGTTTCGGCAAACAGAATCGGAGAACACCACGACACGACGGTGTCCATCGCAGGTAAGTGCTGTGAAAGCGGAGATATGCTCATCTGGGATATAGATCTTCCGGAAGTGAAAGAAGGCGATCTTCTCGCCGTCTTCTGCACAGGAGCATACGGGTACAGTATGGCTAACAACTACAACCGCATTCCGCGGCCTGCCGTCGTATTTGTGGAAGACGGCGAAGCGCATCTTGTCATTAAAAGGGAAACTTATGAAGACATCGTAAAGCTGGATCTGCCGTTTAAGACGGGGGTCAAACAATAAATAAAAAAAAGAGACCGGAACAATGGAGTCCGGTCTCTTTTTTGTCTCAGCTGTTTGAAGAAGCTGATCCGCTGTCTCCTGTAAATACAGACACGATCGCATTCCAAATTGAAGCGAAGAAATCAATGACTTTTTGAATAAAGCTTTTGCCTTCATCGGATTGAATGAACTTTGTGATTTTGTCTTTTGCCTTATCGAGCTGATTGCCGACTTGGCCCCAATCAATCTTGGCATTTTTCATTTTATTAAACAATGAAATTAACTGGTCTTTTTGAGCGTCAGTCAGTGTAATGTTAAGGTTTGATGCCGCATCATCGACTTTTTTCTCGATTCCTTCTTTTGTATCGGGCACACCGTTTTTCGCGAAATCGTCTTTAATGTTTGCGATAAGCGCGGAGGCGTTTTTATCTCCGATTTTTTCCCCGAGATTTGAAGTTGTGACAAGCTCTTGGTTGGCGACCTGTTTTACGTCTTCTGAAATCGCTTTGTCTGATGAAACTTCATACGCTTTAATGATTCCCGTCAATGCGGCGGTTCCTGATACCTCAAACGGCGCCGTCACGTATACTTTTGCATCTTTCACGCCTGCTGTCATCAGGGCGTTTAAGTACATCTCATCCGTAATGGAATCAATATTATGGGTTTGGACGTCAAGTCCGGACCCTTTCTTTTCCACCGTGATGGATGATGAAGAAATGGCTCTTGTGCCGATTTGGGCATTCGATATATATTTTCCCAGATATTCATGTTCTTCTTTATTAGTGACCGTCACCTTTGTCGCGTTATCAGGGACATTTAATTCGTCAAGCACTTTCTGACGGTCTGCGTTTGACAGATCTGCCCCCAGTGTGACGATAACATCTCCGACTGCGGCATCGGCCAGGCTGATTTTCGGTATTGTGCACAATACTGCGGCCGCCGCCAGCAATCCAATCCACATTTTTTTCAAAGCGGTTAACCTCCTTCTTTTCACAAATGCCGTTTTGAAGCGGTTTGTGAGGGACTGCGTGAAGCAGTTCCGTTACATAGACGGCTGTGAAGCTGTTCTGGTTTCATTTTCTTTCTTTGGAAGCGGGGAGATTCGTTTTCCGGCTGAAGGTGTGGTATAATAGCCGCGAAAAGAAGAGCAGACGCATCTTCCTTCAAAAGAATATCAAAAAGAAAGCCGGCTTACAATTGAAATTCATATTGAAGAAGGCTTTGACAAAAAACATATGGAAGTAGGAATGAGAATGAAAACTGGTTACATCGAAATGGAGAACGGCAGCAGAATCGAATTTGAACTTTACCCTAATGAAGCGCCTAATACAGTCGCTAACTTTGAAAACCTGGCGAATACAGGTTTTTATGACGGCGTTATTTTTCACCGCGTGATTCCGGGCTTTGTCAGCCAAGGCGGAGATCCGACTGGGACAGGCATGGGCGGAAGCGGAAAAACGATCAAATGTGAAACAGAAGGCAATCCGCATAAGCACGAAGCCGGTTCTTTATCAATGGCGCATGCCGGTAAAGACACGGGTTCAAGCCAATTCTTCATCGTACATGAGCCTCAGCCGCATTTAAACGGCGTTCATACTGTATTCGGAAAAGTGACAAGCGGTTTAGAGCATGCGAAAAACATGTCTAACGGAGACAAAATGAAAGAAGTCCGTGTAGAAGGATAATGACCGAAAAACCCGCCTTTTGGAGGCGGGTTTTTTTATGTATATGAAAATTCTCATGTGTAAATCATGAAAAAATACATATATGAACTTCCGCGGTCACTCTGGTATAGTGTAAAAGACCGATTACAACAATGAAAAGAGGTAAAAACGTTGGTTCAATTGGCAACCGTTTTATTTGTCATTATTATTATCGCACTTATCTTTTGGTTCAGACTGAAAAAGGGAAACAGGCCGATTAAAGGCGGCGGCTTCGGCATCATTCTCCCGCTTTTGATTATCGCCGTCATTTTTTCATTGAGCATCAGCCAGCTCATGAATATCCCGGGAAAGCCGTTTCATCTTCCCGCTGTTTGGGAGCTCGCCATCGCCGGGCTGTTAGGCGCGGTATTTGGCGCCATCATGCTGTCGCAAACCGCATATGAAATCCGGGAAGACGGCTTTGTGTACTCTAAGCGGAATAAAAACTTTAAATATGTCATTATCGCGATTATTGCGATCCGTATCGTGCTCAGTCAATATTTCAAAAACATTGACGCGACGGAATTTGCCGTTTTAACAATGGAGCTTGCTTTTGTGTATTTGTGCATTTGGCGGATCGGAAGCTTCGTAAAATACCGTAAAATCAGCAGATCCGGCTTATAAAATGAAAAAAATGGATGAGGTGCGGGGCTTATTTGCCCTCTGTGCAGGGATTCATGGTAAAATAAAAACGACCATGGCTAATGGGAGGAAATCACTTGAAATCAGAAAAAGAAAAAACTTCTAAAAAAAGCGCCGTACTTGATTGGGCGAAAGCCATTATCATCGCTGTCGTTCTCGCATTGCTCATCCGCAACTTTTTATTTGCTCCTTATCTCGTTGACGGAAGATCAATGGAACCGACGCTGCATGACCGCGAGAGAATCTTTGTTAATATGACGGTCAAATACATAAGCGACTTCAAACGCGGCCAGATCGTCGTTCTGAACGGAGAAAACGAACACTATGTCAAACGGATTATCGGACTTCCCGGCGACACGGTGCAAATGAAAAACGACCAGCTGTACATCAACGGCAAAAAAGTGTCCGAACCGTATTTAGCGGCAAACAAGAAAAAAGCGAAGCAAGACGGCTATGACCGGCTGACGGAAGACTTCGGCCCGGTGAAAGTGCCGGACGACAAATATTTCGTCATGGGTGATAACCGCAGAGAATCTATGGACAGCCGTAACGGCCTCGGTCTTTTTACGAAAAAACAAATCGCGGGCACATCAAAATTCGTCTTCTTCCCGTTTAACGAAATCCGCAAGACGAAATAAACCGTACGGCAGTTTTCTTTATGAGAAAACTGCTTTTTTTATATAAATTAATCTCCCTACCCACAAAAACAGAACATAAATTCGTATAACTATTTAATAGATAGAAAGTTTTACAGATACATGAAACATCTTCCCTTGACGAAACGTTATATGAATAACTCACGCAGGGAAGAACGGTTTTCTATTCATGAAAAAAAGGAATATGACATAGTAATGAATAGATTGATACGGGCTGGAGGTAGAAAAATGGGAAGTATTAAAACAAAAGCAGCCATTTTACTTGTACTGCTGCTGTTATTGGCGGGCGGTTTTATGGTCATAAACGATATTGAGCTGAAAGACGTGCCGACGGCTATCGGACAAACCCTGTCTCAGGAAAAAGAAGAATATACAGTGAAAACATATAAAATTACGAAAATAGAAGGAACCGAATACCACGGCACGGCAGCAAACGGCACAAAAATCATTTTTAACGGCGACAAGCTGAAGCAGGATCTCTCCGATGTGAAAAAAGGAGATAAGATTAAAGCGTATTTCAGCAAATCAAACCGGATTGACGGCTTATTGAAGGTTGTTAAAGTAAACGAATAAATAAAGGCGCCTTTTTTGGAACAAGGGCGCTTTTTATTTTTTCTGAAAAATCAGGTGCAAATTCATTGCGCCTGCCGCAAAGGATGTTATAATAGCGGATAAGGACAAAAAAATATTGATTGTATCCTTCGGGGCTGGGTGAAAATCCCGACCGGCGGTAATAAGGCGTTTTGCGCTTTACAGCCCGTGACCCGTATGCATTTGTATACGGTGGATTCAGTGAAAAGCTGAAGCCGACAGTGAAAGTCTGGATGGGAGAAGGATGAGAGAAGCTATGCAAAAAATAATCTTACTGTATAGTCTTATTTCCTATGGATTAAAACTGGCAAAGCCCCGAACTGTGTAAACATTCGGGGCTTTTTTGACGCCAAATTGCGTGGAAGAAGGGAGGGATAACGATGGAAGAATATTATATGAATACGGCAATAGAGCTTGCCAGACGCGGTGAAGGGCAGACGCAGTCCAATCCTCTTGTCGGTGCTGTCGTCGTCAAAAACGGCCAGATCGTCGGAATGGGCGCCCATTTGCAATACGGGGAAGCCCATGCGGAAGTGCACGCGATCAATATGGCAGGCAGTCACGCAAAAGACGCAGATATGTATGTGACGCTGGAGCCTTGCAGCCATTACGGAAAAACACCGCCATGCGCCGAACTGATGATAAAGTCGGGGATAAAAAGAGTATTTGTCGCTATGACAGATCCAAATCCGCTAGTCGCCGGAAAAGGCATCAGAATGCTGGAAGCAGCGGGCATCGAAGTGAAAACCGGAATTCTCAGGCAACAGGCAGAAGAGCTGAATAAAATGTTTCTTCACTTCATGAGGACCGGACTTCCGTATGTCACCTTGAAAGCGGCCGCAAGCCTTGACGGGAAAACAGCGACTGAAACTGGTGACAGCAAATGGATTACTTCAGAGGCGGCAAGGCTTGATGCCCAGCAATACAGGAAATCGCATCAAAGCATTCTTGTCGGAGCAGGCACAGTCAAAGCCGATAATCCGAGCCTGACCTGCAGGCTGCCCGATGCGGTCAAGCAGCCGGTCAGAGTCATTCTTGATACAAAGCTGACCATTCCGGAAACGGCAAATGTGGTCACTGACGGCGCCGCGCCGACATGGATATTTACGGCCAAAGGCGCTGACGTGCAAAAGAAAGAGCGGCTGACCGCACTCGGAATAAAAGTCTTTTCGCTTGAAACAGACCGCATTCACATTCCTGAGGTGCTCAGCATTCTAGCTGAAAACGGCATAATGTCCGTTTATGTGGAAGGCGGCGCATCCGTACACGGAAGTTTTGTCAAGGAAGGCTGTTTCGAGGAGCTTCATTTCTATTTCGCCCCTAAATTAATCGGAGGAACGCTTGCTCCCAGCTTGATCTCCGGTGAAGGTTTTCAATCAATGAAAGATGTCCCCCATTTACAATTCACACAAATCACCCAAATCGGGCCGGATATAAAACTGACGGCCATACCTAAAGACGGAAAGGATGGTGACGATGTTTACAGGAATCGTTGAAGAAACAGGCACGATCCAAGCAATCAAAAAGACAGGCCTTTCCATGGCATTAACCATCGCCGCTTCAAAAGTGACAAGCGATGTAAAACTTGGCGACAGCATCGCCGTAAACGGCATCTGCCTGACCGTAACCGGATTTTCTGATAAACAATTTACGGTTGATGTCATGCCGGAAACCGTAAAAGCCACTTCGCTGAACGGCTTGTCAAAAGGCAGCAAAGTCAATTTGGAAAGAGCGATGTCCGCCAACGGACGCTTCGGCGGCCACTTTGTATCCGGGCATGTGGACGGAACGGCGGAAATTACCCGGATTGAGAAAAAAAGCAACGCGGTTTATTACGATTTAAAACTTTCGCCTGAATTGACGAAAACGCTCGTCTTGAAAGGTTCGATTACGGTAGATGGCGTGAGCCTGACAATTTTCGGTTTATCAGACGAAAGCGTGACGGTATCCGTTATTCCGCATACCATTTCAGAAACGATTTTTCAGACGAAAACAGTCGGCTCGACCGTAAATATTGAGTGTGACATGATCGGCAAATACTTATACCGCTTTTTGCACAAAACAGAACAAACGAAAAGCAATCAAACGATCACAGAAGCTTTTTTAAGCGAGAACGGCTTTTAGAAAGGAAGATCAATATGTTTCATCCAATAGAAGAGGCGTTAGATGCGCTGAAAAAAGGTGAAGTCATCATCGTTGTCGATGATGAAGACAGAGAAAACGAAGGAGATTTCGTAGCGCTCGCTGAGCATGCCACACCCGAAGTGGTCAATTTTATGGCGACCCATGGGAGGGGCCTGATCTGCACGCCGCTTTCTGAAGATATTGCCGGCCGGCTGGATCTTCACCCGATGGTCGATCATAATACGGACTCACATGGAACCGCGTTTACGGTCAGCATTGACCACAGACTGACAAAAACAGGTATCAGCGCTCAAGAACGTTCTTTTACGATTCAGGCGCTGTTGAATGAGGAATCTGTGTCTGACGATTTTCAGCGTCCGGGCCACATTTTTCCCTTAATCGCAAAAAAAGGAGGCGTCCTGAAGCGGGCGGGCCACACGGAAGCAGCCGTTGACCTTGCAAAAGCATGCGGCTCTCAAGGAGCGGGCGTCATTTGTGAAATTATGAATGAAGACGGCACAATGGCCAGAGTGCCTGAGTTATCAGAAATCGCCAAACGCCACCAGCTGAAAATGATTACGATAAAAGACTTAATAGAATACCGCTACAACATTACGACACTTGTGAACCGAGAAGTTGACATTACGCTGCCGACTGATTTCGGCACGTTCCGGGTTTACGGATATACAAACGAGGTTGACGGAAAAGAACACCTCGCCTTTGTTATGGGTGATGTCCCGTTTAGCAGCGAACCCGTTCTTGTCAGAGTGCACTCAGAATGCCTGACGGGCGATGTGTTTGCATCCCACCGCTGTGATTGCGGGCCTCAGCTTCATGCCGCGCTTGCGCAAATTGCCGAAGAAGGCCGAGGCGTCTTATTGTATTTGCGTCAGGAAGGAAGAGGAATCGGTTTAATCAATAAGCTGAAAGCGTATCGATTGCAGGAAGAGGGGTATGACACGGTTGAAGCGAACGAAGCGCTCGGCTTTCTGCCTGACCTGCGCAACTACGGGATCGGTGCCCAGATTCTCCGCGATTTGGGGGTTCAGCATATGAAACTTTTAACCAATAATCCCCGGAAAATCGCCGGCCTTGAAGGATACGGACTGAGCATTTCAGAACGGGTGCCGCTTCAAATGGAAGCGGGTGAGCATAACAGGAATTACTTACAAACCAAAATGAACAAACTCGGACACTTGCTTCATTTCTAAAAACAAATCTCACAAAAAAGGATGGATAACATATGAATATCATACAAGGAAACTTAGTAGGAACAGGACTTAAAATCGGAATCGTCGTCGGCAGATTTAATGAATTTATTACGAGCAAGCTGTTAAGCGGAGCGGAAGATACATTGCTTCGCCACGGTGTAGAATCAAATGACATTGACGTTGCTTGGGTGCCGGGAGCGTTTGAAATCCCGTTTGCGGCAAAAAAAATGGCGGAAACGAAAAAATACGATGCCGTTATTACACTCGGCACGGTGATCAGAGGAGCGACAACGCATTATGACTATGTCTGCAACGAAGCGGCAAAAGGCATCGCTCAAGCGGGCACCGCGACGGGCGTCCCGGTTATCTTCGGTATCGTAACGACTGAAACCATTGAGCAGGCGATCGAACGCGCCGGAACAAAAGCCGGAAATAAGGGAGCGGATTGCGCAGTATCCGCCATTGAAATGGCGAATCTAAACCGTTCATTTGAATAATTTGTTGAAAAGCGTTTAAAACAGCGGCGAAAATGATATAATGTGAGGAAACGGATCGCCTTTATTCATCCGTTTGCTAGGACATGAATGGACATTTTGGATATAGAGGGGTTTTTATGTTAATTCGTTATAAAAAATCGTTTGAAAAGATTGCAATGGGTCTTCTGTCATTTATGCCGAATGAAAAAGATCTCAAGCAGCTTCAGCAGACAATAAAGGACTATGAAACGGATACTGGCCGCCAGCTCTTTCTTTGGAAAGAGGATGAAGATATCGTCGGAGCGATCGGAGTTGAAAAAAAAGACTCAGAGGTTGAAATCCGCCATATCAGCGTGAATCCTTCTCACCGCCATCAAGGAATCGGAAAGCAAATGATGGACGCCTTAAAACGTCTGTTCAAAACGGAGGCACTCGTTCCGAATGAATTAACGCAAAGCTTTTTTGAACGCTGTCAACATCAAAAAGATCAGGATATTTCATATAATAACTGACAAATGCTCCCGGAATCTTCACGGTTTCGGGAGCTGTTTTTTATGCAGAAAAAGCAGGGCTGTCCGTCAGCCTCTGCTTTTTTTTCTTCTCTCCATTTCCCGTTCGCGTTCCTTAATGACATCCGTCCTGTCCCGCAGGCGGTGTTTATGAATAAGAAAGGTGTCTGATACGCCGGCCTGCCCCCATGTATAGCCTTTGCGGCGGCATTCGGCAAGACACGCTTCTTTCAGAGTGTCATCTGTAATCGGCAGCATAACACTTTTGTACGGGCGGCCGGCTTTTATATCGTCTGACAGCGACTCTATCAGCTCTATCAGCTTTGGATGGCTGAGGCCGAGAGAGCTGACAGCCTGTTTTTCAGCCCTCAGAATGCGTAAGCTGTTGGCGATCAGCCGTTTCGCCCCGGCTTCATTTCCCCTCCGCTGATGATACAGAGCGACGGCTAACTGAATCAGGCCGACCCAATGAATGCTCCGCTCCTCAGGCGGGCTTTTTTTCCAATATTCCTCTAACAGTTCATGACACTCAAAATAATCTCTTGATGCGTGAAATTCGGCCAAAAAGCCGATATAAGCTTTTGGATACAAGCCGCTTCCTCCTTTTGCTAAAACCAGTGTACCACAGCGTTATGAAAAGGAAAAAAAGAGCGGCTTGGTGTCTGAAACGTGAAGAACTAGCAGATATAAGATGCCCCTACGACAATAAGCAAAATAAACAGAACGACAATTAATGCAAAACCTCCGCCGAAACAAGCTCCGCCCATCTGAAATCAGCCTCCCTTTGTTTCATGTTTACACGGCTATCATATGTGCATCCGCCTTTAAAGGTATAGGCGTATACCTTCTTTTTCAGTATTTTCTAAATAACGAAGCACAATTAGAAAAGTATTGGACGAGAGCATTTCGGTGGATTATACTAAAGGGTAGCCAGTTTTTCCGGCAATGAGAGTGATATTGAAAATGGTGAGATAATGGTAGAATATCAAGTGAAAATTGATACGTTTGAAGGCCCATTGGACCTGCTGCTTCATCTGATTAACCGTCTTGAAATCGACATATACGACATACCCGTGGCAACCATTACTGAACAATATTTATTATATGTACATACAATGCAAGTGCTTGAACTTGATGTCGCCAGTGAATATCTGGTCATGGCGGCGACGCTTCTCAGCATTAAAAGCAGAATGCTGCTTCCGAAACAAGAGGAAGAGCTGTTTGAAGATGAAATGCTTGAAGAGGAAGACCCTCGGGACGAGCTGATTGAAAAGCTGATTGAGTATAGAAAATATAAAACCGCTGCGAATGATTTAAAAGAGCGGGAAGAAGAAAGACAAAAGTCATTTACAAAGCCGCCGAGTGATTTAAGTGAGTATGCAAAAGAAATCAAACAGACGGAGCAGAGGCTGTCGGTGACCGTTTATGACATGATCGGTGCGTTTCAAAAGGTGCTTCAGCGTAAAAAAATCTCGCGGCCGAAAGAAACGACCATTACAAGACAGGAAATACCGATTGAAGACAGAATGAACGAAATCGTAAAAAGCTTAAAGACGGCGGGAAGAAGAATCAACTTTACGGAGCTTTTTCCTTCTCGGCAAAGAGACCATCTCGTCGTGACGTTTTTAGCCGTTCTGGAGCTGATGAAAAATCAGCAGATTATCATCGAACAAGAAGAAAACTTTTCAGATATATACATTACGGGGAGTGAATCCATTCATGGCGCTTGATATCGTGAATTGGAAAGCGATTGTGGAGGCCTTGCTGTACGCGGCGGGTGATGAAGGGCTGACCAAAAAGCAATTGGTGACGGTGCTTGAAATAGAAGAAGCGGAACTGGCCGGAATCATGGAAGAAGTGGCCGCCCAGTACAAGGAAGACGGCAGGGGCATTGAGCTGACCGAATATGCGGATACGTATATGCTTGCAACGAAAAAAGAATTCGTGCCTTATTTGAAAAAATTAATCGAGGTGCCGTCAAAGGGACTGTCACAGGCTTCTTTAGAAGTGCTGGCGATCGTTTCATACAAGCAGCCGATCACACGGGCGGAAATTGAAGATATTCGGGGCGTGAAGTCTGAGCGGATTCTGCACAGTCTCGTGTCAAAAGCGCTGCTGTGTGAGGTGGGACGCGCCGACGGTCCCGGCCGGGCGATTTTATACGGCACGACCCCGGTATTTCTTGAACAATTCGGCTTAAAAACACTGGACGAGCTTCCGCCTCTTCCTGAAAATGCGGAAGAAGACGTTCTCCAGGAGGAAGCCGACTTATTCTTTGAAAACTTCAACCAAACTTTTGAGGATATTAAATAATAACGGTTTTTCATCATACGATAATAGGGAAAGGCCATTGATGAATAACGCAAATTGACGAAGTACAAGAGAGGAAGGAAACGGACGGAAATGGGAAATTCGATTGTGAGGGCCCATACTGAAGAAACTGGTGAATTTTTAGCCGAGGTTGTCACGATGGTCAACAGTTATTTAAATCATACGACATTACCGGAAATGCAGGCTTCTGGAAAGGCGGATGAGGCATACTGCCGCGATGTGCTCAGTGTGCTGAGAAGGATGACCGTCTTTTGCGAAGGCGCCCAGGAAGCCTGCCGCCGGCTCTTAATGCAGGAGCCGTTTCATGAGGCGAGAGCGGAAAAAACGCTGTATAAAGTGTATCATCAGTGCGTGGAAGAATTTTTCATGCCGAAAAAGGATACGTGGTACGAAAACAGCCGCGCCGCTTATACAGGCCAAAGTGCGATTGAATTTTATCAGCATGTGCCCGATTCGCTGCGGAGCCTTCTGCTTTCACTGAGCAGTGAGTTTCTGCGCATGCGTGAAGAATTGGCGCAATATGAAGCATCAGGCTCGAATATGGTATCATCCAGATAAAAAAACTCTCCCAAAGGGAGAGTTTTTTTACGTAAAAGAGATGCAATTGGTATTCATAAGTCATGGACATGCGCATAAACTTGTACAAACCCACAACAAGGACGTGAGCATTCATGCGCTTTCTCAAAAAAGCTGCCGTATTTCTTTTGATTTTTGTTATTTTGTTTTCTATTACAGACGGAAATACGGCACATGCCCAAATACATGTCAGCGCAAAAAGCGCGATTATAATCGACGGTGCATCAGGCAGGGTGTTGTTTGCTAAGGACGAACACCATAAGCGGCGGATCGCGAGCATTACGAAAATCATGACGGCGGTGCTGGCGATTGAATCTGGGAAGATGGAAGAGATGGTGACGGTTTCGCCGAATGCCGTAAAAACGGAAGGCTCGGCCATTTATCTTCAGCCTGGACAGAAAGTAAAACTGAAGGACCTCGTTTACGGGCTTATGCTGAGGTCAGGAAATGACGCCGCTGCGGCCATTGCTGAATATGTCGGCGGAAGTCTTGACGGTTTTGTATTTATGATGAACCACAAAGCCGAGCAAATCGGAATGGAAAATACAAAATTTCAAAACCCGCACGGGCTGGACGACCATGAAAATTTATATTCAACGGCGTATGATATGGCGCTTTTGACTAAATACGCGATGAAGATCAAGGAATACCGGACTGTTTCGGGCACCAAAGTGTATAAAGCGGAAACGATGGACCGGGTATGGAAAAATAAAAACAAGCTTCTGACAGGGCTTTATCGTTACAGCACAGGCGGAAAAACGGGGTACACAAAAATCGCGAAACGGACGCTCGTTTCGACGGCTTCAAAAGGCGGAACGGATCTGATCGCAGTCACCATAAATGATCCGGATGACTGGGATGACCATATGAATATGTTTAATTATGTCTTTGAGCACTATAAAACCTATGTTGTCGCCAAAAAAGGCGGCATCCCGAAGCTGAAAAAGACGTTTTACGGAAAACACGCTTTTATTTCCCGGGATGTCAAGTATTTGTTAAAAGAGGATGAGATCGATGATGTGAAAATCAGCACAACCTTAATAAAACCGAAAAAAGCCTGGAAAAAGGATGCTTCTCTCATTCCTGATGTCGTCGGCCGGATGACTGTTATGCATGATGGGAAAGTGATCGCCAAGGTCCCCGTCTATTATGAAAACGAGCACCTTAAAAAACCGAAAAAGCATTTCATTGAAACATTTACGAGCCTGTTTATGAGCGCGGCGGGCGGTTCAGCATGGTCAATTTAATCTGGGTCTGTCTGACGGTAATCGGACTGGTCTTTGCGATGTTTAACGGAACCTTGCAGGATGTGAATGAAGCAGTTTTTAAAGGAGCGAAAGAAGCGGTTACGATCTCGTTCGGATTAATGAGCGTCCTCGTGTTCTGGCTCGGCCTGATGAAAATAGCGGAGCAGTCCGGCCTTTTGGATATATTCAGCAAAATGTGCCGTCCGTTTATTTCTAAGCTGTTTCCTGATATTCCCCCTGATCATCCGGCAATGGGATACATCTTATCAAATCTCATGGCAAACTTTTTCGGATTGGGAAATGCGGCGACGCCCCTCGGCATTAAAGCCATGGAGCAGATGAAAAAGCTGAACGGAGGCAAGTCTGAGGCCAGCCGTTCCATGATTACCTTTTTGGCGGTAAATACTTCGAGCATTACATTGATACCGACAACCGTCATTGCCGTCCGCATGGCTTATTCGGCGAAATCACCGACCGATATCGTCGGACCGACCATCTTAGCGACTTTAATTTCGGGTATCGGCGCGATTTTCATTGACCGCTACTTCTGGTACCGCCGCAAAAGAAAAGGGAGGTAAGCGAATGGAAATGGTGAATTGGCTGTCTTTAGCCATGATTCCGATTATTATCGCCGGTGTATTGATATACGGCACGATCAAAAAAGTGCCGACATATGAATCATTCGTTGAAGGCGGAAAAGAAGGAATTGAGATTGCGTTTTCCATCATTCCGTATTTGGTCGGGATGCTTGTGGCGATAACCGTATTCCGGGCCTCGGGCGCGCTTGATTTTGTCATGGGGCTGTGCAAGCCTTTCTTTACGGCGCTCGGCATTCCCGCAGAGGTCGTGCCGCTTGCTCTGATCCGTCCGATTTCGGGTACGGCGGCGCTCGGCATGACGACGGATTTGATCGCCGTGTACGGGCCTGATTCATTTATCGGCAGACTGGCCTCGGTCATGCAGGGATCGACTGACACGACGCTGTATGTCCTGACTGTGTATTTTGGGGCGGTCGGCATCAAAAAAATGGGGGATGCTTTAAAGGTTGGTCTTCTTGCTGATCTGATCGGGGTGGTTGCATCAATCATCATAGTTACGTTATTATTTGGAAGCGCCTGATTGAGGCGCTTTTTATATATCAGAATAATGCTCCTTGAAAAAGCTTGTTTGTTCAAGGGGAAAAAAGTAAGATTATACTTGAGGTGAACGACATGGAAAGACTGCAAAAAGTTATTGCTCATGCCGGCGTGGCATCACGCAGAAAGGCAGAAGAGCTGATAAAAGAAGGAAAAGTAAAGGTGAATGGAAAAGTAATAACAGAGCTCGGCGTAAAAGTGACCGGTTCTGATCAGATTGAAGTAAACGGATTAAAGGTGGAGCGGGAAGAACCCGTGTACTTTCTGCTTTATAAACCGAGAGGAGTGATCTCAGCTTCTAATGACGATAAAGGGCGGAAAGTGGTAACCGACTTTTTCAAAGAAGTGCCGCAGCGTATTTATCCGATCGGCAGACTTGATTATGATACGAGCGGTCTTTTATTACTGACAAATGACGGCGAGTTTGCCAACAAACTCATGCACCCGAAATACGAAATTGATAAGACGTACGTCGCCAAAGTGAAGGGGATTCCTTCCAAGGAACTTCTCCGGAAGCTTGAGCGCGGCATTCAGCTTGAAGAAGGCAAGACAGCGCCGGCCAGAGCGAAAATGCTTTCTCTGGACAAAAGAAAGCAGACGAGCATTATTCAGCTGACAATTCATGAAGGACGGAACAGACAGGTCCGCCGTATGTTTGAGGCAATCGGTCATGACGTGCTGAAGCTCAAACGTGAAGAATACGCCTTTTTAGATTTAAGGGGCCTTCACACAGGAGACGCAAGAGAATTGACGCCGCATGAGGTGAAAAGGCTGCGGGCTTTAGCTGAACACGGTAAAAACGCTTTCTAATTTTCACATAACCTTCAAAAATTACAAAACGCGAAGATGATATAATTGAATGGATTTGCAGGCAGGGGAGGGGAGCAGTGTACAATGAACAAAAAACGGCGGCGTTTATTCATTCGGACCGGCATCCTTCTCATCTTACTCTGCGCGCTCGGATATACCGTCTATAATGCTGTTTACTCAAACGGCGAGCGTATATCTGAGGGGTCCAAAGCCCCGAATTTCGCGCTGAAAGATACAGAGGGCAGACTCATAGAACTGAGTCAGTTAAAAGGAAAAGGTGTTTTTCTGAATTTCTGGGGAACGTGGTGCGAGCCGTGCAAGCAGGAATTTCCCTATATGGAGAATCAATACAAGCATTTTAAAGACCTCGGTGTCGAGGTGATTGCGGTAAATGTCGGCGAATCAAAAATTGCAGTACATAATTTTATGAAAACATACGGCGTCAATTTCCCTGTTGCGCTTGATACTGACCGGCAAGTGCTGGACGCGTACGGCGTATCGCCTATCCCGACGACATTTTTGATCAATCCCGACGGAAAAGTCGTGAAAGTGGTGACCGGCACGATAACAGAACGCATGGTTCATGACTATATGAATTTAATTAAGCCGGAGGCGTCTTCATGAAAAAGGCTAAATGTGAATGCGGACACGTGAATCCAGCCGGGACGGTATTGTGCGAGTCATGCGGAAAGCCGCTTGATGATCAAAAGTCGCCGCTTGCCGATATGCGGTACGACGGCAGCGCAAGACGTTCGCAAACATATAACAAAACAATTGTAGATAAGGTATGGAATTTCTTTTCTTCCGTTAAAGTCGGAATATGGCTGATCGTCATTACTCTGGCGGCGTCGGCATTCGGCACGGTTTTTCCGCAGGAAGCTTATCTGCCGCCGGGCGCTCAGCCGGATACATACTATGAACAGCAGTACGGCACAATCGGCCAATTGTATTATCTGCTGGGGTTTCATCACCTGTACGGCTCATGGTGGTATATGCTTTTGATCGCATCAATCGGCGTATCACTTGTCATCTGCAGCCTGGATCGGGTGATTCCGTTGTACAGGGCGCTGAAAAATCAAGGCGTTCAGCGGAATCCGGTCTTTTTAAGGCGGCAGCGTCTATACAGCCGGACAGAAACTGAGCTGAGCGGAGATACGGCTGATGGCATCAGAACACGATTGAAAAAAAAGCATTATAGAGTGCGGGAACAAGAGGGAAGTATTCTCGCAGAAAAGGGCCGTTTTTCAAGGTGGGGGCCCTACGTTAATCATATCGGCCTGATCATTTTTCTGATCGGAGCCATGCTGAGATTCGTCCCGGGGATGTACGTCGATGAAACGCTCTGGGTCCGTGAAGGCGAAACCGCCCAGATTCCCGGCACCGACGGCCAATATTACTTAAAAAACAACCGGTTCACCATGGAGACGTATAATAAAAACACTGAGAAAAAAGTATTCGCCGATGCCATTGACAGAGCCGGAAACGGCAAAGTCGCAAAATCCTTCACAACGGATGCGGTTTTGTACAAGAGGGAGGGCGACATCGTATTCGGTGAAAAGCCAAAGCTTAAAAGAGTCAAAGAAAACGATATCCGCGTCAATGAACCGCTGCGGTTTGACTCCTATTCTGTGTATCAGGTGGACTATAAAGAAAACCAGCTCGATCAGATGGTATTCCAGCTGATCGACCAAAAAACAAAACGGTCATTCGGCAAACTGAAGATCAATCTTCTTGATCCCGACACGGACTATGATCTTGGTAACGGTTACAAAGTGCAGATCGCCAGTTATCTTCCCGATTTTTATTTTAATAAGGACGGAGAACCGAGCACGAAAACAAAGGTCCCAAACAATCCGGCTTTCGTCTTTAAAGTCACGGCTCCTGACAAGCCGAAAGGGGAGAAAAGCTTTGTTGCGATTCAGCAGACTGTTGAAGGTTCCGCAAATAACAAGTACAAATTAAAATTCGACCATGTGGAAACGAAAAACATTACAGGTCTCACCGTCAGAAAAGATTTAACCTTATGGGTGCTTGCCGTCGGGGGCGCGATCTTTATGATCGGCGTCATTCAAGGGATGTACTGGCAGCATAGAAGGATCTGGATCAAACCCGGTGACAGCGAAGTGCTTGTGGCAGGACATACGAACAAAAACTGGTTCGGTTTAAAAAAGGATATCGGATATGTTCTTAGCGGGACGGAGATTAAAGAACCGGCCGATCAAAAAGAACTGGTCAAAAATCAGGCCTAATGAAAAAGGAGTGGTGTCATGGCGGAGCTGAGCGCAAATTTTCTTTATGCTGCCTTTTTGATTTATTTAATTGCCGTCCCGGTTTTCGGCGGCGCCATCCGGGGAACAAAAGGCGCAAAGGACGGGAAGGGCCGCTGGTCGGCTATCGGAATCACGTTAACCATTGTCGGATTTCTATGCCATCTCGCCTACTTCATTGCGAGATGGTCGGCAAGCGGGCATGCGCCTGTCAGCAATATGTTTGAATTTACAACGTCATTCGGCATGATGCTTGTTCTCGCTTTTATTATTATTTACTTTATTTACAGACTGCCGTCTTTAGGCATGTTCACATTGTCTGTCGCACTTTTGCTGATCGCGTACGCAAGCATGTTTCCCGCTGATATTACGCCGCTTATTCCGTCATTGCAGAGCAATTGGCTGTACATTCACGTCACGACGGCGGCGCTCGGGCAGGCAATTCTTGCGATCAGCTTTGTAGCCGGTGTCATTTTCCTGTTAAAGCATGTCGACCAGTCCAGACCGGGCAAAAAAACGTTCTGGCTCGAGGTCATCATGTTTATTATTGTGACGACGGTGGCATTTATCGCTGTGACGTCGGCATTCCGGCTGGCGGACTACAAAGCCGAATTTAATTGGGTGGATAAAAAAGACGCCAAAAGCGTCATGATATATGATATGCCTGCTCTTGTCGGCCCGCATGAGGGAGAACTGCTTACAGAAGGCGCAATGAAGCCGTTTATTGAGCTTCCGGCTATTTTTTCAGGCAGAAAGGTCAATACGGTGATCTGGTCGTTTGGCGCGGGCCTCGTCTTATACGGCGCCCTCAGGCTGATATTCAGAAAGAGAATCAGCGCTCTTTTAAGCCCGCTCGTCAAAAATGTGAATCTGGACTTGGTAGATGAAGTCGGCTACCGCGCGGTTTCTATCGGCTTTCCGGTATTTACGCTCGGCGCGCTTGTGTTTGCGATGATCTGGGCGCAGCTTGCATGGACGCGTTTTTGGGGCTGGGACCCGAAAGAAGTATGGGCGCTGATCACCTTTTTATTTTACGCAGCGTACTTGCACTTGCGGCTGTCAAGAGGCTGGCATGGCGAAAAGTCCGCGTGGCTTGCCGTCATCGGTTTCGCCATTATTATGTTTAACTTAATTTTTGTGAATCTCGTGCTTGCCGGACTTCATTCGTACGCATAGAGCCGAAAGCCGATACAGTTCTCAAGCAGCCGTACAGTTTGTTAAAATGATAGTAACAGAAGGAAAGCAGGGGGAAAACGATGGATCAAACAAATGAAACTAAAATATTAGTAGTAGATGATGAAGCCAGAATTCGACGCCTTTTAAGAATGTACCTTGAACGGGAAAACTATGTGATTGAAGAAGCGGAAAACGGCGATGAGGCCATTAAAATGGGGCTGGCATCAGATTATGATCTGGTGCTTTTGGATTTAATGATGCCGGGAACGGACGGAATAGAAGTATGCCGGCAGCTTAGAGAAAAAAAAGCAACGCCGATTATCATGCTGACGGCAAAAGGGGAAGAAGCCAACCGCGTCCAAGGGTTTGAAGCAGGCACGGACGATTATATCGTGAAGCCTTTCAGCCCGAGAGAAGTGGTGCTCCGGGTAAAAGCGCTCTTAAGAAGAGCTTCCCAAACATCCTATCTGTCAGCCAATACGCCGACAAAAAATGTGCTCGTCTTTTCACACCTTTCCATCGATCACGATGCTCACAGAGTGACCGCGGACGGCACAGAGGTGAGCCTGACGCCGAAGGAATATGAACTGCTGTACTTTCTGGCAAAAACGCCTGACAAAGTGTATGACAGAGAAAAACTTTTAAAAGAAGTGTGGCAGTATGAATTCTTCGGTGATCTCAGAACGGTTGACACCCATGTCAAACGGCTCCGTGAAAAATTAAACAAAGTATCCCCGGGAGCGGCGAAAAAAATCGTCACCGTATGGGGAGTCGGATACAAATTTGAGGTAGGCGCTGAATGAAGTTTTGGAAAAGCGTAGTAGGAAAGCTTTGGTTTACCATTCTTTCACTCGTATTAATTGTTTTATTTATTTTAACGGTGCTGCTTCTGGAGTTTATAGAAAATTACCACGTAGAAGAAGCGGAAAAAGATTTAACGCAGCTTGCCGATAAAATTGCGGTCATTATAGAAAATCATGAAGATCAGCCGCTTGCCAGATCCATCACGTGGGAGCTGGCGGACAATTTAACGAGCATCGCGATCATTCAGGATGATAAGCATGTCTGGTATTCGCCCAATGACGATAATCATTTATCCTCTATTACATTGGAACAGATCAAACACGACCGGGATCTGCACAAGGCGCTGACAGACCGAAAAAAAGTAAGCAAACGCGCGGTGCCCAACAATGCCGGTTCCGATAACGAACGGCTGATCGTCGGAGTGCCGTATGAAAAAGACGGCAAAAAAGGCATGGTCTTTTTATCTCAGTCGCTGCTTGCCGTCAAAGATACGACGAAACATACGACACGCTATATTTTTCTTGCGGCGGGCATCGCCATTGTCTTGACAACGTTTTTCGCCTTCTTCTTGTCCAGCAGGGTGACGTACCCGCTTCGGAAAATGCGGGAAGGCGCCCAGGATTTGGCGAAAGGAAAGTTTGATACAAAGATTCCGATTCTTACTCAAGATGAAATCGGGGAGCTTGCCATCGCCTTTAATCAGATGGGCCGGCAGCTCAATTTTCATATCAACGCGCTGAATCAGGAAAAAGAACAGCTGTCCAATATTTTAAGCAGTATGGCAGACGGAGTTATCACCATCAATATCGACGGCACCATTTTGGTGACAAACCCGCCGGCTGAACGCTTTCTGCAGGCCTGGTATTATGAGCAGAATATGAATATTAAAGAAGGAGACAATCTTCCGCCTGAGGCGAAAGAGCTTTTCCAAAATGCCGTGAGCACAGAAAAAGAGCAAATGATTGAGATGACGCTTCAAGGAAGGTCATGGGTTTTATTAATGTCGCCTCTTTATGCGGAATCACACGTCCGCGGCGCCGTAGCCGTGCTCCGTGATATGACCGAAGAGCGCAGGCTTGATAAGCTGCGTGAAGATTTCATTGCCAATGTCAGTCACGAACTCAGGACCCCGATTTCTATGCTGCAGGGATACAGCGAAGCAATAGTGGACGACATTGCAAGCACCGAAGAGGAGAAAAAAGAAATCGCACAGATCATTTATGATGAATCTCTTCGCATGGGCCGGCTCGTCAATGATTTGCTGGATTTGGCCAGAATGGAATCCGGACATACGGGCCTGCATTATGAGACGGTGAATCTGCATGAATTTCTGGAGAAGATCTCCCGCAAATTCTCCGGTGTAGCGAAAGAAAAAGAGGTTTCGCTCACAGAAGATATTGCCGTGTCTCAGCCGGAGTGTGTTTTTGACGAAGACAAAATGGAGCAGGTGTTTACCAACCTTATAGATAATGCGCTGCGTCACACAGAGTCAGGCGGAAACGTTCATATCGCGGTTCAGACCGTGAAAGACGGTTTGAAAATCGATATTAAAGATTCCGGCTCGGGAATACCTGAAGAGGACCTGCCTTTTATTTTTGAACGTTTTTATAAAGCGGACAAGGCGAGAACAAGGGGCAGGGCAGGAACCGGACTCGGACTTGCCATCGTAAAAAATATCGTGGAAGCCCACGGCGGCTCAATTGCGGTGCACAGCAGCATTGACAAAGGAACGACATTTACATTTTATATTCCGACAAAAGTGCAGGATGGCGTCTGAAATTGACGAACAATCTTGTTCCATACGAAACACCCGCAGAACATGCGGGTGTTTTTGTTTATTTCTCCTTTAAAAATTTAAGAATATGTTAATATAAATTCCCTTCCAAATTCCAGTTTCTCGTAATATAGTTGTAATGTAACTTTTCAACGCATTTTTACGACAAAAAAGTGAACGGAGGGGCTTCCCATGGAAGAAACCTTTCAGATATTATATGATTCATACCATCAAGATTTATACCAATTTTTATTTTATATGGTGAAAGATAAGACTCAGGCTGAGGATCTGACGCAGGAAGTGTATATCCGCGTCTTGAATTCTTATCATACTTTTGAAGGAAGAAGCAGTGAAAAAACATGGCTGTTGTCCATCGCGCGCCATGTGGCGATTGACTGGTTCCGCAAGCAGCAGACGATCAGACAGCGTATTATGGGTACGTTTGATTGGGATACACAAGATGTCAGAGATCAGCATTTGCTTCCGGACGAACTCGCCGTACAGCATGAAAATGTCCGGGAAATTTATACCGCGCTTGATCATTGCACTATAGATCAAAGAGCTGTTATTATCCTGAGATTTATTCAGGGATATTCCATTCAGGAAACAGCCGCCGCTCTTGGCTTCTCGGAAAGCAAAGTCAAAACGACCCAACACAGAGGGCTCAAAATACTTCGGAAACAGATGGAGCTTTTGAGGGAGGAGCTAATGGATGATGAAGTCATATTGGAACGAAGAAAGGGTAGAGGAGTTGTTAAGACAACTTCCGGCGGTTAGAGATCATCGTTCACCAGAGGCCATTTACCGGAATGTTGAAACGGGTAGACAGGACAGAAAAAAACCGGCCCGAAGCTGGGTTGGCCCCGCCGCCGCCGGCATCTGCGCATTGTGCATCGCTCTGATTATATCTCCTCACCTGATGACAAAAAACGAATCTGCCGGTGATCTTACAGCTGACAGCGGTCAAGCTGAAAAAGCCAGTCAGTCAGCTGCTGTTAAGCCGGATCAGAAGACGTTTGTCGTTTCTAACGAAAACAAAAACAATTACATTACTTTGGCGTTTGCCGATTCAGATACATCCGCCGTCATTCCGGTCAGTTTTGAAAAAAAGAAGCCTGACGAATCGGTTTCAGAGGCATTCTCTGATGCAGAAAACTTAGAAGTGCCCGAATCTTTCCTCTCTGTTCCTCAGCTTTTGGACGGTGTGCAAGTAACCGCGGTTAAGAAGGATTTGCTTGTGCAGGTAAACGGACGGCTTTCAATCGAATCAGCTGCCGAAGCTGATTTATTGAAAAAGATGCTGGAAGAGACTTTGACCTGGAGTCCTTACGAGCGGATAAAATTGACAAAGATTCAAAACGGAGACGGTCAGGATTTTTTTAAAGCTTCCGGCCTTTCGGCTGAGATGTCCGTACATAAGCAGGCCAACCGGGCGTATTTTTCTTATCGCGACAGTCTGGGACAAGAGTATCTCATTCCGTCTGAACAAACCTATTATTCAGTTTATCAGGCCATTGACGGGATGAAAACAACAGACGGAGACTCACAGACCGCGAGCATTATAGAAGCAGATGCGATTGCATCGGTATCGGAAAGGGAAAGCGGCGAGCAGCTGCGGATCCAGTTGTCCGAAAAACATAAAGTTGAAGATTCGTTGGAAGGCATTTTAATGATTGAAGGGCTTCTGTTAACTGCGAAGGAATTCGGTTATTCTGAGGTGCTGTTCACACATGCGCCTACAAAGAAAATCGGCAATTATGATGTGACAAAACCGATCGCTGTGCCCGCCGCGCCTAATCCGCTTCCGAACCATTAAATGTGAAAAACCCAAAACATATGAATGTTTTGGGTTTTTTGTTTGTTACGGAAGGTCAATCAATTTAACTGAGACAATATCCTGAATTGAAGTCAGCTCATTGACGACTTTGTCATCTAAATGTTTATCAAAAGAAAGCATCATAATGGCTTCTCCGCCTTTTTCTTTACGGCCTACCTGCATGGTAGCGATATTGATATCGTTATCGCCGAGGATGCGTCCGACGCGTCCGATTACACCGGTCGTATCCTGATGCTGGATATAAACGAGGTGGCCGGCAGGATTTAAGTCAATATTAAAGCCGTTCAGTTCAACGATTCGTTCACCGAAGTGAGGGATATACGTAGCTGTTAACGTAAAGGTGCTCCGGTCACCGGTCACTTTTACGCTGATGCAGTTATCATATCCTGTTTCATTGGAGGAAATCTTTTCGCTGAAGCTGATTCCGCGTTCTTTTGCTACACCGCCGGCGTTCACTTCATTGACAGTTGAGTCTACACGCGGTTTTAAAAAGCCGGACAGCAGGCTTTTTGTAATAAATGATGTTTCAAGTTTCGCGATAGTGCCTTCATATTGAATGGCAACATCCTTGACGGGTTCTTTCATACATTGTGACACGAGACTTCCGATTTTATCGGCAATTTGGTGATAAGGCTGAATTTTTTTGAATTCATCCTTCGTCATCGCAGGCAGATTGATCGCCGACATGACAGGCAGACCTTTAGCAAACTGCAGCACTTCTTCAGAAACCTGCGCCGCGACATTCAGCTGTGCTTCTTTCGTTGATGCGCCTAAGTGAGGTGTGGCGATCACTAACGGATGATCTGGGAGTTTTGACTCAACAGGAGGCTCCACTTCAAACACATCAAGCGCAGCGCCTGCGACATGCCCGCTTTCCAGCGCTTCCAAAAGCGCAGCTTCATCAATAATCCCGCCTCTTGCACAGTTGACCAGGCGGACGCCTTTTTTTGTTTTGGCAATGGTTTCTCTGTTAAGCAGACCTTTTGTTTCCTTTGTTAAAGGCGTGTGAACGGTAATGATATCCGCGCTTTCAAGCACTTCTTCGAATGTCCGGCTGTTCACGCCGATTTTGCCGGCTCTCTCCTCGGTTAAGAACGGATCGAATACATGGACAGTCATACCGAATGCTCTGGCGCGCTGGGCGATTTCGCTTCCGATCCGGCCCAGACCGATAATACCTAAAGTCTTTCCGTAAAGTTCCGCTCCGACAAAAGCCGTCCGGTTCCATTCCCTTGATTTGACTGAAATATTGGCTTGCGGAATGTGTCTCATTAATGAAGAAATCATCGCGAATGTATGCTCTGCCGTTGAAATGGTGTTTCCGTTCGGCGCATTAATCACGATAACTCCATGTTTTGTGGCCTCATCAATGTCGATGTTGTCTACGCCGACACCGGCTCTGCCGACGATTTTTAAAGAAGTCATCTTTTTAAACAATTCTTCGGTTACTTTTGTGGCACTGCGGACTAACAGGGCATCAAAGGTATGTAATTCATCTTCTGCATCCGCGACGTTTTTTTGAACAATTTCTATAAAGTCTGATTCCATCAGCGGCTTTAAGCCGTCATTGCTCATCTTATCTGAGACCAAAACTCGAAACATTGTTAGATTTCCTCCTAGTTTAGCTGACTAAATATCTGATAATTTATCATATTCTTAATTGAGTGTCAATGTGTATTGACGCAGTAAAGGAGAAAAGGAAGCCGATAATTCAGTTAAAATGGGCTTTATCAATATTTTATATAAAATTGAGCAGTTCTCTATACAATTACAATTTGATCATATATAATGTGAATAAATTCATAAGATCAATCTTCGGGGCAGGGTGAAATTCCCTACCGGCGGTGATGAGCGTCATGCTCTAAGCCCGCGAGCTGCTTTGGCGGCAGGATCCGGTGAGATTCCGGAGCCGACAGTATAGTCTGGATGGGAGAAGATGGAGGTTCAGCAGACGTTTTGATGCTTATATCTAACGTTTCTTTGCCAAGCCTTAGTAAGCTCCCGCTTTTTATTAAAAGCGGTTTTTTTATTGAGGTGCAAAAGAACCTTTCCTCTTTTCGAGAGATTTGATCGAAAAGGAGAGAGCATTGTGAAAGTAAAAAAATTAGTTGTCATCAGTATGCTTAGCAGCATTGCGTTTGTGCTTATGCTGTTAAATTTCCCGTTTCCGGGTCTGCCGGATTACTTGAAAATTGATTTCAGTGACGTTCCTGCAATTATTGCCATTTTGGTTTACGGGCCTGCGGCGGGGATTGCGGTTGAAGCAATTAAAAATATTCTGCAGTATATCATTCAAGGAAGCATGGCCGGCGTGCCTGTCGGGCAGGCAGCCAATTTTATCGCGGGGACGCTGTTTATTCTGCCGACGGCGTTTATGTTTAAAAAGCTCAAATCTGCTAAAGGACTTGCAGTGAGCCTGCTGGCCGGAACCGCAGCAATGACTGTGCTGATGAGTATTTTAAACTATATTCTCATCCTGCCTGCGTATACTTGGTTTTTACATTCACCGGCATTGTCAAACAGCCAATTAAAAACGGCGGTTGTGGCAGGAATTCTGCCGTTTAACATTGTAAAAGGCGTTATCATCACCATCGTCTTTACATTCATCTTTACGAAGCTTAAACCTTGGATTGAACAAAAACGCAGCATCCAGACACAATAACCACGCCAAAGCGTCCGCTCTGTAAAACACAGGCCGGGCGCTTTTTTGATTGTTTGATCACGCAAAAAAATAAGACTCCGGCCGATAACAGCCGGAGTCTTATTCAAGAACTAAAAGCTCCTCTCACGGGGAGGGCTTTTTTATTCGTATTTCAGCGGGTCGCCTTCGAACGGCTCATCCGCAACTTTGATTGAATCAGTAGGGCATCCTTCAAATGCGTCAATCATATCTTCTTCCAGCACTTCCGGAACTTCGACGACACCTTTATTTTCGTCAAGTGTAACGAATGCAATGCCTTCATCATCATAATCATAAATGTCTGGTGCTGCAGCTCCGCAGGCGCCGCATGCAATACACGTATCTTTATCTACGATTGTGTACTTTGCCATGAAAAAAAACCTCCCAGATTGTTCGTGTTGGAACAAATGGTTTACCTTATATATTTTTTAAATATAACACCTATTCCTCTTACTTATTGTAATGATGTTAGTGTCAAATTTCAACAGAAAAATGATTGAGAATGCTTATCACATAAGGGATTCTCTTTAGCACTTCCCCCCAAAAGATGACTTTAAACGTCAAATTTATATGAAAATCTGTTAAAATAAAAAGAACCAAAAAACGAAACTTGTCACAGAAGGAATGTAGGTGTGTTTAGATTGGCGATAAACTACTTTGATACCGTGGTTCTCGACTGTCTGGACAAAATAGACGGCGAACGGACTCCGAGTGCTGTGTTTCATTTATTAAAAGGAAAAAAGTCGTCTCAAACCATTCAGGATGCCGGCTTATTTCAGATTGCTAAATATTTCGGCATGGCTTCTCAGTGTGAACGCGGCGACATTGCGGATTCTATGCATAAACTCGCCGGGGACTCATACATTACAGCCGGAAAAGAAGAGGGAACGTGTAAAGTGACTGCACGCGGCGTTCAAAAGCTCGAACGGGCATTTGCCGAGCGGCCTTGGCCGAAGCACTGTCACGGCGCGAATTATCAAACGCCGGCCGTTACCTTGTGGAAGCGGCTTTCCCTGCTCATTCAAGTCCTGTCAAACAAAGAGCGCCAATGCAGTCAATATATCCCGGTTACAAACGATGTGCAGGCGCTGAGATGGGTCAAACGGTTCATGCGCAAAAACAGAGACGCCAAAGAGCTCTCCGTCCAAATGCATGACGCGCTGTTTCAGCTTCTGCAAGGCGTAAGTGAACGGCAGGCCCTTATTTTTGTCTATTCTTTAACATCTTTCGACAGAATCGGCAAAACGAATAAGCAGCTCGCTTCTCAGCTGAACGAAGATGAATGGTATGTGTCCGTCCAGTTTTGGGGAGCGGTACATTATGTTATTCAATCGCTTCCGCAATGTGCACATCCGGCTCTAGGCGAGCTGTTGTCCGATTTGCGGGCGGAAAGCGCGCTGACACAGTCTGCCAGGAAAACCTTGGAGCTTTTGGAAAAAGGTTTTCCGATTGAAAGGATCGCCGCGGTCAGAAATTTAAAAACCGCCACCATCGAAGATCATATCGTAGAAATATCACTGCATCAGCCTGCATTTTTTATAGAACAGTACATTTCTGAAGAGGACCAGCGTATGATAACGGCATTTGCAAAACAGCATCAAACGAATAAAATTAAACGGATTCGCGAAGGAATGCAGATGCGCTTCAGCTATTTTCAGATCAGGCTCGCGCTGGCAAAGGCGGTGAAACAGCATGACTGAGCTCCATAAAGCTTTATACCGGCACTTTGGTTTGCATTCGTTTAAAAAAGGGCAGGAAGAGATTATGACTAGCGTGCTCCAAAAAAAGGATACGATCGCCATGCTTCCGACCGGCGGGGGAAAATCATTATGCTATCAGCTTCCCGGTTACATAATGGACGGACTCGTGCTGATTATTTCGCCGCTCCTTTCATTAATGGAAGATCAGGTGCAGCAGCTGAAAGCGAAAGGAGAAAAACGGGTTGCGGCATTAAACAGCATGCTGAATGCTGCCGAGCGGCATTTTATTCTCAGCAACATCAGCAGGTACAAATTTCTTTATATGTCCCCTGAAGCCCTCTCGTCACCTTATGTGCTGAACCGTTTGAAAAACGTCCCGGTCAGTTTGTTTGTCATTGATGAGGCTCATTGCATATCAGAATGGGGGCATGATTTCAGGCCTGATTATTCAAAGCTCGGGCCCTTCAGGCAAGCACTCGGCAAGCCGCCTGTATTGGCGCTGACCGCAACAGCGACAAAAGAAACGCTCAGTGATGTGACGGACGTGCTCGGACTTGAGCATGCAGTGCGCCATCTATATTCTGTCAACCGGCCGAATATTCTTTTGACGGTTGAACATTTGGCTGATAATGCCGAAAAAATAAGCAGGATCACGGATCTCGTCAAAAAGCTTGAAGGCCCGGGCATCGTGTATTGTCCGACCAGAAAGTGGGCGGAAGAGCTTGCGGCTGAGCTGAATGAAAAAACGGGAAAGCGGACGGATTATTATCATGGAGGGATGGATACAGGCGACAGGATTTTAATCCAGCAGCAATTTATCCATAACCAGCTTGATTGCATTTGCTGCACCAATGCGTTCGGCATGGGTGTGGACAAGTCTGATATCCGCTTTGTCATTCACTTTTATCCTCCCCAAACGGCTGAGGCCTTTATGCAGGAAATCGGCAGAGCAGGACGCGACGGCAGCCCGAGTGTCAGTATTTTGCTGAGAGCGCCTGGCGATACAGAGCTTCAGCAGCAGATTATTCAGACAGAAAGCTTGTCTGATTATGATCTGGAAGGCATTCTGGCCATCATCCGGGACGCCGGTACGAGCGATGAGCGAAAGCTTCGGGACGTTCTTATAAGTAAGGGCGTTCAGGAAACGCAGGCGCGAACGGCCATCCACCTGTATCTGCAGGGAAAAACCACAAAAGAACAGCTGCAGGAAGAACTGACATACCGCGTGGAAAAGAAGCTGCATAAAATGAACCGCTTTTCGGCGTTATTGGAGCGGGAAGAATGCATAAGAAAAGCGCTGTTGGCTTACTTTGATGAATCGTATGAGCCTGAAGATCAAACAGGACAATGCTGCAGCAGCTGCGGAGTTGATCTGGCCCCGTACGAGCAAAAAGGAGAACGGAAAAACATGGAGCGGTTTGAAGATTGGAAGATGGAATTAGGCCGGATTTTCGGTTTAGAGTCTGCGGGTGAGTTGAGCTGAGACGGCAAAGCGAATTGATCCATCAGCTCTCAGACCGGGAGATTGTCATACAGCTTTATGTTACCCAATTGCTCATATTGGCGGCTTCAGCCGTTATCGGCTTTTTCTTTTTCACCGATGTTCACGATTTTTTAAAGCTGTGGCATATACGTGACGATAAAATCATATGGTACGGTGTAACTCTTGCCGTCCTTGTCATTTTTGCCGATCTGGCGGTGATGAAATGGTGTCCTTCGCATTTATATGATGACGGCGGTATTAATACATTGCTTTTTAAGAACAGGCCGGTTTTGCACATTTTGTTTTTGACGCTTCTCATTTCGTTCAGCGAAGAGATTTTATTCAGAGGCGTCCTGCAGACACATATCGGTTTATGGGCCGCCAGCTTGATTTTCACCGTGCTTCATTTCAGATACTTGGCGAAGTGGCTTCTGTTTATTATGGTTGCGGGCATCAGTCTTTTGCTGGGACTTATTTATGAATGGACCGGCAATTTATTCGTTCCGGTTACAGCGCATTTTATTATTGATGCGGTATTTGCCTGTCAAATCCGTTTTCAATATGTGAGGAGGGGTTTGCATGACGGAAATGTCAAGAGTTGAAAGAAGAAAAGCTCAGCTGCGTGCCGAGCAGCAGGTTGCCGCGGCCGCGGATGAACAAATTGAATATCTTGAAGACAGCCTCCCGACAAGACAATCTGTAAAAGAGGAGCGTAAAAAAAAGGAAGAGCAGGTGAAGGAAAAAACCAAAACAAAAACACCGCTGTTCACTTTCCTGACCGTTCTGTTTATTATTGTGACAATCGGTGTCTTTTTCGGTCTTCTGTATATGACGAACAGCAGCAGATTTGACCCGAAGGATTATGAAGATGTCTTCATAGATCACAGTGAAAGCGCGCCTGCCGTTACTCCGAAAGGGGACGTTCAGAAAGAAACATCCAAAACCGCTCTTTTAAAAGAGCTGGAAAAAAAGCCTGAGGCCAAAGAAAAAAAAGAAACGGCCGCATCTGAAAAAACGAAAGAAAAACCGATTGAAAAAACACCGGAAAAAACGGAAACGGCTTCAGAAAAACAGGTGGTGACGCCGACAGAAACCGAATACGCGGAGGCCAAACAGCAGTCTCCGCCGGCTGTCCGTGAAAAAGCGGTTCCGGCTGCCGGCAGTGATCAAGCCGGAACCGTCCGGCAAAAAGTGCGGACCGTCCAGCATACTGTACAGCCGAAAGAAACGCTTTACCGCATTTCAATGAAATATTATAAAAGCCGGGCGGGCGAAGAAAAAATCCGCAGCTACAACGGGTTAAACGGAAACGATGTGTATACCGGCCAGGTTCTGAACATTCCGCTGTCCGAATAAATACATATTTTCACCGCGGCTTTCATATAGTGTATCAATGAAAACGGACAAGGTGTGAAGCGCATGGATTCTTTATGGAAGCAATTAGACCGATTTGCTGACGGACCGACGAAACAAATGCTTCAGGCACTGGTTAAAAGGAAATTAAAATACGAAAATTATGCCGCGCAATGCCGAAGATGGCAGTGGGCGTCCCTTGTTTGCTTTTCCCTGATGTGCGTACTGCTGATTTTTAAAAGCTTTAATGCCCCTCAAGCTTCTCCGCAGCTGATTCTGCAGGAAATATTAGGCCATACGGTTTATTTGTGCTGGATTATGGCTTCCGCTTTTGCGTATTGCACTTCTTATTATTTTAAAAAAAAGGAAGAAAAAGCTGAGGGAGAATTTCATAAACTGAGATGTGAAATTATCCAAAAAAGCACGGATTTATGGCCCCAGCCGGAAAAATGGCGGGCGAGAGAATCCGTTTTTCACTTAATGAAACATCGGTATGATATCAATCTTTATTTTGAAAGCAAATAAAAAGAGGCGTTTTCCGGAAAGGATAGAAACGTCTTTTTTTGTTTGTCCGTCTAATGTAAGACAATGACAGAATGGAGAGTGCATTTTATGAAGCTTACAGCGGGAATTCTCGGCTCATTGGCGGGAGCTGCTGCAGTTATGGCGGCCGTCATGTACAAAACGGCAAACGGCAGCCATTTGAAAACACATACATTTACGCTTGATAAAATGAAAGGGATGAAGCCGCTCACCATCTTCTTTATATCTGACGTGCACCGCCGTTTAATTGATGAAAAGCTTCTCTGGGAAGCATCGGTTTATAAGCCGGATGCGGTTTTGCTCGGCGGTGATTTGGCGGAGGGCGGAGTTCCTTACGCCAGAATTGAAGAAAACATCAAGCGTCTGACGGCTCTTGCGCCTGTCATTTATGTGTGGGGAAATAATGATTACGAGGTCAGCCAGCAAAAATTGCTCTCTCTTTTAAGGGCATATAAAGTGATTCCGCTGAGAAATGAATCGGTTCAGTTTGCTTATAAAGGGGAAACCGTTACGATCTGCGGCGTGGATGATATCCGGATGATGATGGATGATTACGAATCTGCGGTCAGACATACGGATGCAAACCAAGTAAATCTCTTGCTTTGCCATAACCCGGAAATCCATGAACAGATGAATGAGTCTGACGGAATTGATGCCGTGTTCAGCGGCCATACGCACGGCGGCCAAATCCGTTTCGGCCGGTTCGGGCCGTATGAGTTGGGCGGGACGGGCACGGTAAAGAAAGCGCATTACCTGATCAGCAACGGCTACGGCACGACAAAAGTTCCGCTGAGACTCGGAGCGAAACCGGAGACGCATATCATTACGCTGTGCGGACCTGATGAGCCGTTTTCCTGAAACAAACCCGGCCGTTCCGATAAAAAACGGCATTCTGCTTGTCTTCCCGCTGTACACGGTGTAAACTGATAACAAATTAAGAACCTATGACTCATTTATTCATATACTGTGTTATATGATTTGTGTGCAAGAAGAGGCAGGAGGGAACATTATGCGGCTTGAGCGTCTGAACTATAATAAGATTAAAATCTTTTTAACCCTCGACGATCTCACTGATCGGGGATTGACAAAAGAAGACCTCTGGAAGGACTCGTTTAAAGTCCACCAGTTATTTAAAGATATGATGAATGAAGCAAATACAGAGCTCGGCTTTGAAGCGAATGGTCCGATCGCGGTGGAAGTATATTCTCTTCAGGCACAAGGCATGGTTGTGATTGTAACGAAAAATCATGACGCGGACGCAGAAGATGACGAATATGACGATGATTATATCGAGATGCAGGTCAAACTTGACGAAAGCCCGGATATTATTTATCAGTTCCATTCGTTTGAAGATATCATTCAGCTTGCCGGGAGCCTTCATCGCATCGGGATTACCGGCGGAACCGTCTACCACTATGAGAACCAATACTATGTAAGTCTTGAAGACCTCGGCTCCCGTTCTGCCGAAGGCGTTGTCTCGGTGCTGGCCGAATACGGGCATCCGGCGACGATCACGATTTACAGGCTCCATGAATACGGAAAACTCATCATGGACGGCAATGCTGTAGAGACCATCCAGAAACATTTTTCATAAAAAAGATGAAACGGCTGCTGTTTTCAGCGGCCGTTTTTTTTTGAGCGAAATTATGGAAAAAATCATTGTCTTTCTCCTATGCACGGAGATATTGAAGGTGTATACTAGTCACTGAAAGGGAGCATGAGAGAAACAGAAGATTTTAGGAGGTTAACTCAAATGGCAGCCGATCGATTCACCGGTCATAATGAAGAAGACAAACATGATGTATTAAAATCAACCCAAACCGTAATACATAAAGCTCTGGAAAAATTGGGGTATCCAGAAGAAGTGTATGAACTGCTGAAAGAGCCGCTCAGATTATT
Source organism: Bacillus siamensis (assembly GCF_051628075.1). Taxonomy (NCBI): domain Bacteria; kingdom Bacillati; phylum Bacillota; class Bacilli; order Caryophanales; family Bacillaceae; genus Bacillus; species Bacillus siamensis. Next base: position 2,205,778 of record NZ_CP155579.1, on the reverse strand, counting down.
AACGGTTAAAATTCCGGTTCGGATGGATGACGGGTCTGTGAAAATATTTACAGGCTATCGTGCGCAGCACAATGATTCCGTAGGTCCGACAAAAGGCGGTATTCGTTTTCACCCGAATGTAACTGAAAAAGAGGTGAAAGCACTTTCTATCTGGATGAGTTTAAAATGCGGCATTATTGATCTTCCTTATGGCGGTGGTAAAGGCGGAATTGTTTGTGATCCGAGAAATATGTCATTCAGAGAGCTTGAAAGACTGAGCAGAGGATACGTCAGAGCAATCAGTCAGATTGTCGGACCGACTAAAGACGTCCCGGCGCCTGACGTATTTACAAACTCGCAGATTATGGCTTGGATGATGGATGAATATTCACGAATTGATGAATTTAACTCACCCGGCTTTATTACGGGAAAACCGCTTGTACTCGGCGGATCCCACGGCAGGGAATCAGCTACGGCAAAAGGCGTCACCATCTGCATTAAAGAAGCGGCCAAGAAAAAAGGCCTCGATATTCAGAACGCGCGCGTCGTCGTACAAGGTTTCGGAAACGCGGGCAGCTATCTGGCAAAATTTATGCATGACGCCGGCGCGAAAGTTGTCGGAATTTCTGACGCGTACGGAGGCCTTTACGATCCGGACGGTCTTGATATTGATTATCTGCTTGACCGCAGAGACAGCTTCGGCACAGTGACGAAGCTCTTCAATGACACCATTACGAATCAGGAGCTGCTTGAGCTTGACTGTGATATACTGGTCCCGGCAGCGATCGAAAACCAAATTACAGAAGAAAACGCTGACCGCATCAAAGCGAAAATCGTAGTAGAAGCTGCAAACGGACCGACGACACTGGAAGGAACGAAAATCCTGACAGACAAAGGAACGCTGCTGGTTCCCGATGTTCTGGCGAGTGCCGGAGGTGTGACGGTTTCTTATTTCGAATGGGTTCAAAATAACCAGGGCTTCTACTGGAGTGAAGAAGAAGTCGAAGAAAAACTGGAAAATATGATGGTAAAATCGTTTAATAATATTTATGAAATGTCCCAAAACCGCCGGATTGACATGAGGCTTGCGGCTTACATGGTCGGCGTGCGGAAAATGGCGGAGGCTTCGCGTTTCAGAGGCTGGATATAAACCAATCGTTTGCATAAACAAAAAAAATCTCCTATGATAATATAGGAGATTTTTTATATGAGTGGAAACTTATGATGGAAATGCCAAATCGCAGGAGTTGAAGGACATGACAGAAGAAAAAGCAATTATAATAGGCGGAGGTCCTTGCGGATTATCGGCGGCTATACATCTGAAGCAAATTGGCGTAAACGCCCTTGTTATCGAAAAAGGAAATGTCGTAAACAGCATTTATCACTATCCGACACATCAAACTTTTTTCAGTTCAAGTGAAAAACTGGAGATCGGCGATGTCGCCTTTATAACGGAAAACAGAAAACCGGTCCGAATACAGGCTCTCTCGTACTACAGAGAGGTTGTCAGAAGAAAAGAGCTTCGTGTAAACGCCTTTGAAACGGTGGAGCGCGTCACGAAACAAGAAGACGGCCGTTTTCTTGTCGAAACGTCAAAAGACCGCTATCTCACTCCGTTTTGTATTATCGCGACAGGATATTATGATCATCCGAATTATATGAACATACCGGGTGAAGAGCTTCCAAAGGTATTTCATTACTTTAAAGAAGGCCATCCTTATTTTGATAAAGATGTCGCGGTGATCGGCGGGAAAAACTCGAGTGTAGATGCGGCTTTGGAATTGGTGAAGTCCGGCGCGCGCGTTACGGTGCTCTACAGAGGAAATGAGTACTCCCCGAGCATCAAGCCGTGGATTCTGCCTGAGTTTGAGGCCCTCGTCAGAAACGGAACAATCCGGATGGAATTCGGCGCTTGTCTTGAAGAAGTGACGGAAGATGAGATCATTTTCCGCTCCGGCCGGAATGAGACGGTCAGGCTGAAAAACGATTTTGTATTTGCCATGACAGGATATCATCCCGATCACGGATTTCTTGAAAAAATCGGTGTGCAGATTGATGCAGAATCAGGCCGGCCGTTTTTCCGGGAAGAAACGATGGAAACAAATGTTGATGGTGTTTTTATTGCCGGGGTTATTGCAGCGGGAAATAACGCCAATGAAATTTTTATCGAGAACGGCCGTTTTCACGGCGGCTTGATCGCAAACGAAATTTCAAAACGGCTGGGTGCAGAGAGCATATGATCATTCATATGCTCTTTTTTAGAAATTGGAAGATGTAAAAATATAAACAACATGGTACGATAGATATAGGAATATACAGGAAAGAGGTTGCCTGATGTTTGCAATCATCTCTGCAGGAATTGCTCCCGGCATTGCGCTGTTAAGTTATTTTTATTTAAAAGATCAATATGATAATGAACCCGTACATATGGTGCTGAGGTCTTTTTTTCTCGGAGTTGTACTTGTGTTTCCGACCATGTTCATCCAGTATGTTCTTGAAAAAGAGCATGTAGGGGGAGGAAGCTTTTTCGTTTCGTTTTTGTCTTCGGGCTTCTTGGAAGAGTCGGTGAAATGGTTTGTTCTGATGATCAGTGTGTACCCGCATGCTCATTTTGATGAGCATTATGACGGAATCGTTTACGGGGCAAGTGTGTCATTAGGCTTTGCGACGCTTGAAAATATCCTTTATTTATTCGGCCACGGTGTTGAGCATGCTTTCATCAGGGCGATTCTGCCGGTCTCCTGCCACGCGCTGATCGGGGTGATCATGGGGTTTTATCTTGGAAAAGCCCGCTTTTCGCAGAAAAAAGCCCGCGTGAAGTGGCTAGTGATTTCACTGGTTGTGCCTTCATGTCTGCATGGTTCTTACGATTTTATTCTTACCGCCCTCAATCATTGGGTATATTATATGCTGCCGTTTATGCTGTTTTTATGGTGGTTTGGGCTGAGGAAGGCAAAAAAAGCACGTTCCGTCAATATAATCCAAGTATGAAGAAACCGCGCGCCGCGTGCGGTTTCTTTTTTATGCCTTGACAGGGGATAAGAAGGAAACGTGCATAAAAATAACCTCGTGACAGACAATACGGGTACACTTTAAATTTTGCTGGAGGAGGCTTGAAAAGATGAAGTGTAAAGGAGCGCTTATGGCTTGTCTTATTCTATTTTCATTCGCCGCCGCTATCTTCGATCATGAAACGGCCCATGCGTTTTCAAATCAAGTGATTCAAAGAGGCGCAACGGGTGATGATGTTATAGAATTGCAGGCCCGTCTGCAATATAACGGATTTTATAACGGGAAAATCGATGGTGTTTACGGCTGGACGACATACTGGGCCGTACGGAATTTTCAGGAGAAATTCGGCATGAAGCCGGTTGACGGCCTCGTCGGCGCGAAAACCAAGCAGGTGCTGATTTCAAAATCAAAATACTACCGCGAATATGTAATGGAGCAGATTCAAAAAGGAAATACGTTCACCCATTATGGCAACGTTCCTTTAAAAAACCAAACGAAACCGTCAGCCGGCGCCCAGAAGTCTGCTAGAACGAATAAGCCCGCTCAAAAACCGCAAAACAATACAGGCGGTCATTCAAATCAAAAGCAAAATACGACAGCGGCCAATATGCCGGGCGGTTTCTCAAACAACGACATCAATCTTCTGGCGCAGGCTGTGTACGGGGAAGCGCGCGGTGAGCCGTTTGAAGGACAGGTTGCCATCGCCGCTGTTATTTTAAACCGTATTAAAAGTCCGTTATTTCCGAATACGGTGGCCGGCGTCATTTTCGAACCGCTCGCGTTTACCGCTGTTGCCGACGGCCAAATATATATGCAGCCGAATGAAAGAGCAAAAGAAGCGGTTCTTGATGCGATTAACGGCTGGGACCCTTCTGAAAACGCGCTTTATTATTTCAATCCTGATACGGCGACAAGCAAATGGATTTGGGGACGTCCGCAGATTAAACAGATCGGAAAACACATTTTCTGTGAGTAAAAGTACGAAAAATGAGGTGTTAACATGATTAGAGGAATCATTATCGCTGTTCTCGGTGTCGCGATCGCCGCAACCGGGTATTGGGGATATAAAGAGCATCAGGAAAAAGATGCGGTCCTTCTGCATGCGGAAAATAATTATCAGAGGGCATTTCATGAACTGACATACCATGTAGATCAGCTTCACGACAAAATCGGGACGACGCTTGCTATGAACAGTAAAAAATCTCTGTCTCCGGCGCTCATTGATGTATGGAGAATAACATCTGAAGCTCATAACAATGTGAGCCAGCTGCCGCTGACTCTCATGCCTTTTAATAAGACGGAAGAATTTTTATCCAACATAGGAGATTTCAGCTATAAAACATCTGTCCGGGATTTAGATCAAAAACCGCTCGATAAGAAAGAATATACAACACTGAACAGCCTGTACAAACAGGCGGAGAACATTCAAAACCAGCTGCGCAGCGTTCAGCATCTCGTCATGAGCAAAAATCTGCGGTGGATGGATGTTGAGATGGCGCTCGCCTCTGACAAAAAACAAAGCGATAATACGATCGTCGACAGCTTTAAAACAGTCGAAAAAAATGTAGGCGCTTTTTCTGAAGACAGCACCAGCCCTACGTTTACAAGCGCAAATACAGAAAGAAAAGGTTTTACGCATCTGAAAGGAAAACAAATTACAGAAAAAGAAGCGGTCAAAATCGCGCAACGGTTTGCGCCTGATCATAATTATTCAATTAAAGTGGTCAAAAGCGGCCGGAAGACGAATCGGGACGTATACAGCATCCGCATGAAAGACGCCGACAGCAAGTCTTTTATCTATATGGATATTACCCAAAAAGGCGGACATCCGGTCTATTTAATTCAAAAGCGGGCCGTGAAGAAACAAAAGATCAGCCTCAATGAAGCATCTAACCGGGCCGTCGCGTTTTTAAAGAAAAACGGTTATGAAACAAAAAATCTCGAAATTGATGAAAGCGCGCAATATAACAACATCGGCGTCTTCTCGTTTATTCCCATTGAGAAAAACGTCCGTATTTATCCGGAAGCCATCCGGATGAAGGTGGCGCTGGATGACGGTGAAGTCGTCGGCTTCTCCGCGCGTGATTATTTGGCGGCGCACCGCACGAGAACAATTCCGGCTCCGGCTATATCGGCTGATGAAGCGAAAGCGAAGCTGAATAAAAATGTTGAAGTCCGGGAGACGCGGCAGGCACTGATCACGAATGAACTCGGACAGGAAGTGCTTTGCTATGAAATGCTCGGGACGATCGGGAAAGACACATATCAAATGTTCATCAATGCGGACGACGGAAAAGAAGAAAAAATAGAAAAATTAAAAAGTGCAGAACCTATATACAAAGACCTATAAAAATAAAGGAGGAAAGGACTAAAAGTCTTTTCCTTTTTTTCATTACATGCTTTAATAAAAGCATAAATAATGAAAGAGTGAAGGCCTATGATAGCTGTCGGAAATTATATTTGGATTGAATACATAGAGAACAATGAGTGCAAAAAAGCGAGGAGCAAAGCAGTCAGTATTGAAAGCGGTGAACTGTACATCTCATATCCCGTCGATCTGGATACGGGACGGACGGTCTTTTTGCACAAAGGGTTGGAGATAACAGCTGAATGTATGGGGAACGGCCAAGTGCCTTATCAATTTAAAACCATAATCAAAGGAAAGAAAAAAGATCCCATCCCGATGATCGGACTGGATATTCCTCCAAAGGAAGAAATGAAGCGGATTCAAAGACGCCGGTACGTCCGTGCAGACGCTGTATTGGATGTAGCCGTCAAAATGAAAGCGGAAAAAAACGCCTTTCAAACGGTTTCTTCTAATATGAGCGCCGGCGGAATTGCAGTTGTGCTGCCTGAATATATTTCCGCGGAACCGGGTGAAAAGCTGTATGTTTCGTTCACTCTCTCCGAAAAGGAAAATACAGCGGATATAACGGCCGAGGCCGTTACCCAGCGGGTTTTTTATGATGAAAAGGCGGCGAAACGAAAAATGACGCTTGAATTTACAGACATCGACCCCGCGTCTCAGCAGCATATACTCCGATACTGTATGCGCATGCAGCTGCAGCAGAGAAGAAACCGTCTGCCGGAATAAACTGAAGCGCACTTTTCCATACTAATCCTAATGGAGGTGCGCGTGTATGAAAACATTTGAACGTCTGCTGGTCAAATTGGTCTGCATTCAGCTCGTTATTTTGGGCGCCGTACAGTTTTTGCTTCATTATCAGCCTATTGAACCTTATATTTCGAAAGCTGTGAAATATGAAGGAGTGGATAAAATGGAGAAAAAAGAATGGATTGAAACGTTAAAGCGGTAAATCGTCTCAATTTTTTCGCCCCTTTTCGGACAGTTCATGATACAATCCATAGAGGAGTAAAGAGCAAGGAGAGAGATTATGGACAAGAAATTATCAATTGCAATCGACGGTCCGGCGGCTGCCGGAAAAAGCACCGTTGCTAAAATAGTGGCTGAGAAAAAATCATATGTGTACATTGACACGGGAGCGATGTATCGTGCCATTACATATACGGCGCTCAAGCAAAATGCCGATTTAACGGATGAAGCCGCGCTCACAGAGCTTTTGAAGCGTACGGAAATTGAGCTTGTATCCGCTCCGGAAGGACAAATCGTTCTGGTAAACGGTGAAGATGTAACAGAAGAAATCCGAAAAGACGAAGTCAGCAACCAAGTATCAATCGCCGCCAAGCATAAAGGCGTCAGAGAAGAAATGGTGAAAAGACAGCAGCAGCTCGGAGAAAAGGGCGGCGTCGTCATGGACGGCCGTGATATCGGAACTCACGTGCTGCCTGATGCGGAAGTGAAAATTTTCCTTTTGGCGTCCGTTGAAGAAAGAGCGAAGCGCCGATATGAAGAGAATAAGAAAAAGGGCTATGACGTGAATTACGAGACGCTCATTGAAGAAATTGCAAGACGCGATAAACTCGATTCAGAGAGGGAAGTTTCCCCGCTGCGCAAAGCGGACGACGCGGTTGAAATCGATACGACGTCACTGAGCATTCCTGAGGTCGCAGGAAAAATTCTGGAGATCGTTGAACAGAAATCACGTTAACATCGGGCGGAGCTCATTTTAATTTTTTTCAAAAGACAAGATGTTATTGCTTGACAAACCAGTCCTTTTATTAGAAGTTAATACTAATAAAACTTTTTATTGATCATTCAAAATCTTTTTTTGGATGATTCTTTAATACATATTCGGCTGAAAAGCGGACATTCACATGTTCAGCTTTCAAACCGTTTTAATTAAGCTGTGTAGGTTTGGACCAAGGAGGTTATTCAAATGACAGAGGAAATGAATCAAATTGATGTTCAAGTGCCAGAGGTTGGAGATGTAGTAAAAGGGATTGTGACAAAGGTAGAGGACAAGCATGTAGATGTCGAAATTATCAATGTCAAACAATCCGGGATCATTCCAATCAGTGAATTATCAAGTCTTCATGTAGAGAAAGCATCGGATGTCGTAAAAGTTGACGACGAGCTTGACCTGAAAGTAACAAAAGTGGAAGACGATGCTTTGATTTTATCTAAACGTGCCGTTGATGCTGACCGCGCTTGGGAAGACCTTGAAAAAAAATTCGAAACAAAAGAAGTGTTTGAAGCTGAAGTGAAAGATGTGGTGAAAGGCGGTCTCGTCGTTGATATCGGCGTTCGCGGCTTCATTCCTGCATCACTTGTCGAAGCTCATTTCGTCGAGGATTTCACTGACTATAAAGGGAAAACTCTCTCTCTTATCGTCGTTGAACTTGACCGTGATAAAAACCGTGTGATTCTGTCACACCGGGCTGTAGTGGAAAAAGAACAGACAGCCAAAAAGCATGATTTTCTCCAAACGCTTGAAGTTGGAAGCGTGCTTGAAGGAAAAGTGCAGCGCCTGACTGATTTCGGCGCGTTTGTCGACATCGGCGGAATCGACGGACTTGTTCATATTTCGCAGCTGTCTCATTCACACGTCGAAAAACCGTCTGACGTCGTGGAAGAGGGACAGGACGTAAAAGTGAAAGTATTGTCCGTAGACCGCGATAACGAGCGTATTTCTTTATCTATTAAAGAAACGCTGCCGGGACCTTGGAGCCAGATCGGCGAAAAGGTGAAGCAGGGGGATGTGCTTGAAGGAAAAGTGCAGCGCCTTGTAAGCTTCGGCGCCTTTGTGGAAATTCTTCCTGGCGTGGAAGGACTTGTGCACATTTCGCAAATTTCCAATAAACATATCGGAACGCCGCATGAAGTGCTTGAAGAAGGACAGACTGTTAAAGTGAAAGTCCTTGACGTTAACGAAAGCGAAGAACGCATCTCCTTAAGCATGCGTGAGCTTGAAGAAGCGCCGAAAGCCGATCAGGAGGACTTCCGTCAATACCAGGCGAAAGAAGAGCCGAGCACAGGCTTCCAGCTTGGCGATTTAATCGGGGACAAGCTTAATAAATTAAAATAAATTGGTGATAAAACGTGACACGAGCAGAACGAAAAAGAGAACATATAAATCATGCGCTGTCTACCGGTCAAAGCCGGGAAACGGGGTTTGATGATATTACGTTTGTTCATGTCAGCCTGCCAGACCTTGCATTGGAAAAAGTGGATATCTCAACGAAAATCGGCGGACTCACAAGCAGTTCGCCGATTTTTATCAATGCGATGACAGGAGGCGGCGGACAGCTTACATACGAAATTAACAGGTCACTGGCAAGAGCCGCGCGCAAATCCGGCATGCCGCTGGCTGTCGGTTCGCAAATGTCGGCACTGAAAGATCCCGCTGAGCGGTATTCCTACGAAATCGTCAGAAAAGAGAATCCGGACGGTTTAATATTTGCGAATTTAGGCAGCGAGGCGGACGCCGAGCAGGCGAAAAGGGCAGTTGATATGATTGAAGCAGACGCCCTCCAGATTCATTTGAATGTGATTCAGGAGATCGTCATGCCTGAGGGAGACAGAAGCTTTACGGGCGCCCTCAGCCGCATTGAGCGGATTGCCGATGGAGCGGGAGTGCCCGTTTTTGTCAAAGAAGTCGGCTTCGGCATGAGCAGGGAATCGGCACGGCGGTTATTTGATGCCGGGGCGGCGGCTGTTGATGCCGGCGGATACGGCGGAACAAATTTCTCTAAAATTGAAAATCTGCGCAGAGAGAAGGCGCTTCAATTTTTTAACACGTGGGGAATTTCTACAGCCGCAAGTTTAGCGGAAATCCGTTCGCTTTCCGCTGATCAATCCATTATCGCATCAGGAGGGCTGCAAAGTGCGCTGGATGTCGCCAAATCGATTGCTCTCGGCGCATGCTGCGCGGGAATGGCGGGCACATTCCTGAAAGCTCTCACCTCAAAAGGAGAAGAGGCCCTTTTTGACGAGATGACGGCGCTTTTGCAAGAGCTGAAAATGATTATGACGGTCCTTGGGTGTCAAACGGTCGCCCAATTGCAAAAGGCGCCTTTGGTTATAAAAGGTGACACACATCATTGGCTTTCTGAACGGGGAATTGACACATCCCGTTTCAGCAGACGTTAAAAGGCATGCGGACCCGCATGCCTTTTTTGCTTTACGATTTTCTTTTTCGGAATTCCCCGTTTTGCTCGAGGCTTGTCGCTCCTTTATGGTGAATCGAATCGTCGCGGTCCGATTCCACCCGGCGGGAGGCTTTCAGTTTTTTCTCCTGTCTGTCTTTTCCCATCATCATCCGCTCCTTTCAGGATAATTGGTTTAAAAAATGCGTTCCCGCTCCATACTGATCAAAGGAGGAGCGATTTATGGAACCGTTTTATTATTACTGGTCGATGTGGTTTTTATGGATACTTGCGACTTTTATTTTTGCCAAAACGAAAAGCCGTTTTTACGTATCAGTCTTTATTTTGACTAATATGATGGCAAGCATACATCAGATGACCGCTTATTTTACACTGAACGCGGCATATGTCATGTTTTTTGCTGCGGCATTTGTTTACGCGGGGAGCCTCGGCATGCATAAGCGGCTCCGTTATGTCCTGATTCATCTGACGGCTGCTGCAGCGTACGGCTTTATCTTTCTTTTTGCATTATATGATCCCGTTTGGTTTATCATAAAACCTGAGTGGGCGGCTGTCATACTGCTTACCGTTATTACGGTTTCTGTTGAGGGGCGATTTCCTGAGAGGCTTTGCCTTTATGTTCTCGGCATGTGCCAGGGAGAGTTATTGTATTCGGCGGTCATTCACAAAATTGCAGGCGCGGCAGCCGTCGGCGGCTATCAATGGCTTTCAGGCTGCTCGGCGGGAGTGATTCTGCTTATCGGGCTGACTACCTATGAACAGCTTGCCGCACGCATCGGCCAAAAAAGCAAAAAGCAGGGCAAAGGGGCCACCAAAATGTCTTGAAAACGGACGGAGACTGTTGCATGAATGCGAAACATTTCGAAGAATACATTGTGCTCTCGGTAAAAACTGATATAATAAATGAGTTAAGCCCTTCTGTTTGAAGGGTTCTTTTCATAGCGAAGATGATTTTTAATAACCGGTTGAACAATTTTTGTGAAAATGTAAGCGGCTGGATTGAAAGGAAGGGTACTATGGGTAAACCTGTCGTAGCCATTGTCGGAAGACCGAATGTGGGAAAATCCACAATCTTTAACCGGATTGCGGGTGAAAGAATTTCAATAGTAGAAGATACCCCCGGAGTGACGCGGGACCGGATATACAGTTCGGCGGAATGGCTGAATTATGATTTTAACCTGATAGACACGGGCGGAATTGACATCGGAGACGAACCGTTTCTGACACAGATCCGCCAGCAGGCCGAAATCGCCATGGACGAGGCTGATGTGATCATCTTTATGGTGAACGGCCGCGAAGGTGTGACGTCTGCGGATGAAGAAGTGGCAAAAATATTGTACCGGACGAAAAAACCGGTCGTATTAGCCGTTAATAAATTAGATAATACCGAAATGAGAGCGAACATCTATGACTTTTACGCGCTCGGTTTTGGAGAGCCTTATCCGATTTCCGGTACTCACGGTTTGGGATTGGGAGATTTGCTCGATGCTTGTGCCGAGCATTTTAAAAACATTCCCGAAACGAAGTATAATGATGATGTCGTTCAATTCTGCCTGATCGGCCGTCCGAATGTCGGAAAATCCTCTCTTGTCAATGCGATGCTCGGCGAAGAGCGGGTTATCGTGAGCAACGTGGCGGGAACGACGAGAGACGCTGTAGATACGGCATTCACTTATAACCAGCAGGAATTTGTGATTGTTGACACGGCGGGCATGAGAAAAAAGGGAAAAGTATATGAAACAACAGAAAAATACAGCGTACTTCGGGCATTAAAAGCCATTGACCGCTCAGACGTCGTCGGCGTGGTACTGAACGCTGAAGAAGGCATCCTTGAGCAGGACAAGCGGATCGCCGGATATGCCCATGAAGCAGGAAAAGCCGTCGTCATCGTCGTAAACAAATGGGATGCCGTTGATAAGGACGAACGCACGATGAAAGAATTTGAACAGAATATACGAGAGCATTTCCAATTTCTCGACTATGCGCCGGTACTGTTCATGTCGGCACTGACGACAAAGCGGATTCATACACTCATGCCTGCGATTATTAAAGCGAGTGAAAACCACTCTCTCCGCGTGCAGACAAATGTCTTAAATGACGTCATCATGGATGCGGTCGCCATGAATCCGACTCCGACGCACAATGGCTCCCGTCTGAAAATTTATTATGCGACTCAAGTTGCTGTTAAACCGCCGAGCTTCGTTGTTTTTGTCAACGATCCGGAACTGATGCATTTTTCTTATGAACGCTTTTTAGAAAACCGAATCCGTGATGCTTTCGGATTTGAAGGTACGCCAATTAAAATATTTGCAAGAGCAAGAAAATAAAAAGGTGTGATACAGAGATGAAAAAAGTGGCAATGCTTGGAGCGGGAAGCTGGGGCACTGCACTTTCTTTAGTGCTGGCTGATAACGGACATCAGGTCATGATGTGGGGACACCGAGCCGAATTGATCGATCAAATCAACGGACTGCATGAAAACAAAGATTATCTGCCGGGGGTGGAGCTGTCAAGCTCTATCATCGGCACAACTGATTTAAGCGAGGCTTTAAAAGGAGCTGACTTCATCATTGTGGCAGTTCCGACAAAAGCCATTCGGGAAGTGCTGAAAAAGGCTCTGCCTTACATCCCGAAACAGTCGATTTTTGTTCATGTCAGCAAAGGAATTGAGCCGGATTCGCTTCTCCGCATTTCAGAATTAATGGAAGAGGAGCTGCCTGAGGAGTACAGAAAAGACATCGTCGTTCTTTCAGGGCCGAGCCACGCTGAGGAAGTCGGATTGAGACACCCGACGACTGTTACATCATCTTCAAAAAATATCGAGGCTGCAGAAGCGGTTCAGGATCTATTTATGAACCAGCATTTCCGTGTCTATACCAATCCGGATATGATCGGTGTTGAAATAGGGGGAGCGTTAAAGAACATCATCGCTCTGGCAGCGGGAATTACAGACGGATTGGGATATGGAGATAACGCAAAAGCGGCCCTGATCACCCGCGGTCTTGCTGAAATCGCCAGACTCGGCACAAAGATGGGCGGAAACCCTCTCACCTTTTCCGGCCTGACTGGCGTAGGCGACTTAATCGTGACGTGTACGAGCGTTCATTCCCGCAATTGGCGCGCCGGCAACCTGCTCGGTAAAGGGTACAAGCTGGAGGCTGTCCTTGACAAGATGGGAATGGTTGTTGAAGGGGTGCGGACGACGAAAGCGGCGTATCAGCTTTCTCAAAAATACCAAGTGAAAATGCCGATTACAGAGGCGTTGCACCAAGTGTTATTTAACGGGCAGAAGGTAGAAACGGCTGTAGAATCTTTAATGGCCAGAGTGAAAACCCATGAGATGGAAGACTTGGTCAACACATTCGAAAACCGGGTGAAGTGACAATAACTTGCCGTCTGCATATTCTGAAATGACGAAAGTCCAAAACGCAGAACTCTCCGGCTGAAATCGCTTAAAACATTTGCTGATTTAGGCAGAAGAGGATGCAGACGTACGCATCTACGCATACTATAGCATCGAAGTCCAAGAGAGTGTATCTCAGACGTATAGGTGAATATAGTCAACTTGACTGAAGCAAAGTCCCCCTCTTTGCTTCAGTTTTTTTGTTTTTTCAATAGATGGAAAACCTGTTGATCTTTTCAACATTTGTATATTAAAATGAAATATAACGCTTACAATGATTGGATGGGGGGCACGGACGTGAGTGTGGCATTGATGAAAATGTGGTTTGCGCTTGGTGCTATGGGATTAATGTTTGTTGCGGTGGCCTCTATTTATGTCAGCAGGTACAAAGTGAAAAACAAGCTGATCAAAGCAGCAGTTTCTTCGCTCGCTTATGCCTGCATGGTCATCTCGGGATTGATCGTGTTAATGGTCGTTTTCAGCGGGCCTGTCAATGAATAAGCAAAAAAGGGGGCGCGGCATGCATAAGATAAAAATGGCCGTCATAACGGCATTTGCGGTGCTTCTGCTGTCCGGCTGTCTGTATCCTGAAGCGGAAAAAACCGAAAATAAAGTATCTTACAAGCATCAGCTTCAGCAGGTTCAAGCGGCAGTGGATGAGTTTAAAAAGGCGAACGGCGGACTTCTGCCGATTCAGACAAAAGATATGAAAACACCGATCTATCAAAAATATCCGATAGATTTTAAGCGGCTCGCGCCCAGATATATAGAGGAGCCGCCGGCATCAGCTTTTGAAAGCGGAGGAATGTACCAATACGTGCTTGTCGATGTGGAAAATAAGCCGACCGTGAAGCTGATCGATCTCCAAATGGCGGAGGCAATCCGTGACATGAAGCTGCGTGTTAAAATGTATCAGGAAAAACATACATATCCGCCCTATGAGGGCGCCGTTTCAAAAGGGCTGTTCACTTTAAATAAAAAAAAGCTCGGCATGAAAGACACTCCTTCAGTCAAAAGTCCGGTTTCAGGCACGTCTCTTCCGCTTTTAATCGGCGCTGACGGAGAAATCTATGCCGACTATCGCGTCGATCTCGCCCGCTGCCTGAAAGAAAACAAAAAGAAAATCAGACCGGGCGCGGAAATTCAGGATATTTTATGGAAAGAGACGCCTTTCGTCCCGGCCTTTTCAGTCACATACACCGTAAATGAAAAACAGGAACCCGTTTTTTTAGAAAGTAAAACGAAACAGGAATGAACCTTTCTCCCGCGCATACAAATAGGGAGAAAGGTTTTTTTGATTCCGATAGAAAAGATTGCCTGAAAATTTTCTAAAGATGTCATATTGAAATAGGACAACGTCATACACATATAGTGTCCTGTATTTGATTGAAGAATGGTGAATGAAAAATGATAAGGATAGGAAGTCCGGGAGGGGATCACTTGGAAAAGGTCGATATTTTCAAGGATATCGCTGAACGAACAGGAGGCGATATATACTTAGGAGTCGTCGGCGCTGTCCGTACAGGGAAATCTACATTTATTAAAAAATTTATGGAGCTTGTGGTGCTCCCGAATATCAGCAATGAAGCCGACCGAGCGCGGGCGCAGGATGAGCTTCCGCAAAGCGCAGCAGGAAAAACGATTATGACCACAGAACCAAAATTTGTTCCGAATCAAGCCATGTCCGTACATGTGGCGGAAGGGCTTGACGTCAATATCCGTCTTGTGGATTGTGTGGGATACACGGTTCCCGGTGCGAAGGGATATGAAGATGAAAACGGCCCGAGAATGATCAATACACCATGGTACGAAGAACCGATTCCCTTTCATGAAGCGGCGGAGATCGGTACGAGAAAAGTCATCCAGGAACATTCCACAATCGGGGTCGTCATTACGACGGACGGCTCAATCGGTGATATTGTGCGGGGCGATTACGTAGAAGCGGAAGAAAGAGTTATTGACGAGCTGAAGGAAGTCGGCAAACCGTTTATTATGGTCATCAACTCGGTGAAGCCGTACCACCCGGAAACAGAAGCGCTCAGAGCTGAATTAAGCGCGAAATATGATATCCCCGTTCTCGCCATGAGTGTTGAAAGCATGAGGGAAACAGATGTGTTAAGCGTTCTCAGAGAAGCGCTTTACGAGTTCCCTGTGCTGGAAGTGAATGTCAACCTTCCGAGCTGGGTCATGGTGCTGAAAGAAAATCACTGGCTCAGAGAGAGTTACCAGGAATCAGTGAAAGAAACCGTAAAAGATATCAAACGACTGCGCGACGTCGACCGGGTTGTCGGCCACTTCAGTGAATTTGAGTTTATTGAAAGCGCCGGATTGGCCGGAATTGAACTTGGCCAGGGTGTCGCAGAAATTGATTTATACGCGCCGGATCATTTATACGACCAGATTTTAAAAGAAGTAGTGGGCGTCGAAATCCGCGGGAAAGACCACCTGCTTGAATTAATGCAGGACTTCGCCCACGCGAAAAAGGAATATGATCAGGTTTCAGACGCGCTGAAAATGGTGAAACAGACCGGCTACGGCATTGCAGCCCCGGCCTTAACGGATATGAGCCTTGATGAACCGGAAATCATCAGACAGGGATCAAGATTCGGAGTAAGGCTGAAAGCGGTCGCCCCGTCCATTCATATGATCAAAGTGGATGTGGAAAGTGAATTCGCGCCGATCATCGGGACGGAAAAGCAAAGCGAAGAGCTTGTCCGCTACTTAATGCAGGACTTTGAGGATGATCCGCTTTCGATCTGGAACTCCGATATTTTCGGAAGATCATTGAGCTCGATCGTAAGAGAAGGAATCTCGGCGAAACTGTCACTCATGCCGGAAAATGCGAGATATAAACTGAAAGAAACGCTTGAGAGAATTATAAACGAAGGCTCAGGCGGCCTGATCGCCATTATTTTGTAAGCTGAAGGACCTCTTCCTGAAACGGGGGGTCTTTTTTTGTCTTTTAGATACTGGAAATCAATCAAGGATTAGGAGGAAAAAAGCAAAAAAAGGAATATTTGTTCGGTAAAACACGCGAAAACCTTGACGAGCAAGGGATTGAGGCTTTAAAATGCTTGATATGGCTTTTTATATGTGTTACTCTACTTACAGAAAATCTTCACTTTGTTGGACAAACATTCCTCAAAGTGTCTGTTTTCTTTTGAAAGCCGTTTACTTGTCTGTTCTTCCCTGCTTTGATTTTTTATAAGACAGGTTTAGAATCAGGCTGAACTGTGAAGAAATGATAATAAACTGCTGAATTGATACCCTTTTGGGAGGAGGTGAAAGGCATGAACAAGACAGAACTAATCAATGCGGTTGCAGAAGCAAGCGAATTGTCTAAAAAAGACGCTACAAAAGCAGTTGATTCTGTTTTTGATACGATTTTAGATGCACTTAAAAATGGTGATAAAATCCAACTGATCGGTTTCGGTAACTTTGAGGTGCGCGAGCGTTCTGCACGTAAAGGACGTAACCCGCAAACAGGTGAAGAGATCGAAATCCCTGCAAGCAAGGTACCTGCTTTCAAACCAGGTAAAGCTCTTAAAGACGCTGTTGCAGGAAAATAATTGTGAATATAGATCGTGTATGCATCTGATACATACACTTTGTTTCTTCACAGAAAAGCCCCTTGATAAAGGGGCTTTTCATATTTAAGCAGCCTCGGTCTCCGGGCAGGACTTTCGTTTTGCTTTTGGCGCGTCAAATGTGCTAGAATCGAAATTAAATGTATTCAATGGTGGAGGACACAGACAATGAAAGAAGTTAATAAAGAACAGATTGAACAGGCAGTTCGCCAGATTTTAGAGGCGATAGGAGAAGACCCGGACCGGGAAGGTCTTTTAGATACACCGAAACGTGTGGCGAAAATGTACGCGGAAGTATTCTCGGGGTTAAATGAAGACCCGAAAAAGCATTTCAAAACCGTTTTCGGCGAGGACCACGAGGAGCTTGTTCTTGTAAAAGATATCGCGTTTCATTCTATGTGTGAACATCATCTTGTTCCTTTTTACGGAAAAGCGCATATTGCCTACATTCCGCGCGGCGGTAAAGTGACAGGCCTGAGTAAATTGGCGCGTGCAGTGGAAGCCGTTTCAAAACGCCCGCAGCTGCAGGAGCGCATTACTTCAACGATTGCAGAAAGCATCGTAGACACCTTAGATCCCCACGGCGTCATGGTTGTCGTTGAAGCTGAGCATATGTGCATGACGATGAGAGGCGTAAGAAAGCCGGGGGCAAAAACGGTAACTTCCGCTGTAAGAGGTATTTTTAAAGAGGACGCTGCGGCGCGTTCCGAAGTGTTAGAACATATTAAACGTGCGGATTAATTATGATAGAGGGTGCAGATATGAATTCAAAGCATTCAAGTGATTTTGTCGTCATTAAAGCGGTCGAGGACGGTGTGAACGTCATCGGTTTAACGAGAGGAACGGATACGAAATTCCACCATTCTGAAAAGCTGGACAAAGGTGAAGTGATTATCGCTCAGTTTACAGAGCATACTTCAGCCATCAAAGTGAGAGGCAACGCCCTCATCCAGACCGCTTACGGAGAAATGAACAGCGAAAAAAAATAAGCCGGCTGTTTCCCGCTTTTGCCAAATGCCCGCAAACGGCGGGAGAATACAGCCAATTTCTTTTTTTTATGCTATAATGATACCTGCGTATAATAATGACGAGTAAATCTCATACATATTAGAATAAATGTGAATTTGGGGACAAGGGTGATATTTTTGCAAGACATCTACGGAACTTTAGCGAATTTAAATACGAAATTAAAACAAAAGCTGTCTCATCCTTATTTAGCGAAACATATTTCTGCGCCGAAAATCGATGAGGATAAGCTTCTTCTTTTTCACGCTTTGTTTGAAGAGGCGGACATTAAGAACAACGACAGAGAAAATTACATAGTAACTGCGATGCTTGTCCAAAGCGCCCTTGATACCCACGATGAAGTGACAACAGCCAGAGCGTTAAAGCGAGACGAAAATAAAAACCGGCAGCTCACCGTGCTTGCCGGCGACTATTTCAGCGGACTGTATTATTCGCTTTTATCTGAAATGAAGGATATCTATATGATCCGGACGCTCGCTACGGCAATTAAAGAAATTAATGAGCATAAAATCCGTCTGTACGATCGGTCTGTCAATGACTTGAACCAATTGATCGAAAGCATGGCGATTGTGGAAGCGGCCCTGTTTCACAGAGTGTCAGACCACTTTAATCTTCCGCGCTGGAAAGAGCTGGCGAGTGATTTTTTTGTGTATAAGCGGCTGATGAACGGCAATGCTATATTTCTCGATGTCATCGGCAATATTGTAAAGTCAGGGAAATCAAAGGCTGAAATACTGGAAGAAAGCTTCCGAAAGGCGAAGCAAAGCATTGAAACGCTGCTGCCGCTCAATTCACCAATCCAAAATCTAATGCTGAACCGGCTTAAAGCGATCAGCCAAGACAAAACATATCATCAGAAAGTGGAAGAAGGGTAATCAACATGCAGGAGTCAAAAGAACAGCGCGTACACGGCGTGTTTGAAAAAATCTATAAAAATTATGACCAAATGAACTCTGTCATCAGTTTTCAGCAGCATAAAAAATGGCGCGACAAAACGATGCAGATCATGAATGTGCAAGAAGGCGCAAAAGCGCTTGACGTCTGCTGCGGGACGGCTGACTGGACGATTGCCCTCGCAGAAGCTGCCGGAAAAAGCGGCGAAATCAAAGGGCTGGATTTCAGCAAAAATATGCTGAGCATCGGCGAGAAAAAAGTAAAAGAGGGCGGTTACAGCCAAATTGAGCTTTTGCATGGAAACGCAATGGAGCTTCCTTTCGCTGATGATTCTTTTGATTTTGTCACCATCGGCTTCGGACTCCGGAACGTTCCCGACTATCTGACCGTGCTGAAAGAAATGCGGCGCGTCGTCAAACCGGGCGGACAGGTCGTATGCCTGGAAACATCCCAGCCGGAAATGATCGGTTTCAGACAGGCATATTTCCTTTATTTTAAATACATCATGCCTTTCTTCGGAAAAATGTTTGCGAAGAGCTATAAAGAATATTCTTGGCTTCAAGAATCAGCAAGAGAATTTCCCGGTATGAAAGAGCTTGCGCGTCTGTTTGAAGAAGCGGGCCTGACGAATGTCAAATACCATTCGTTTACCGGCGGAGTGGCCGCTACGCATATCGGCTGGAAATGATGAATATACAGATGTTTGGGTGAATGATATGAAATTTAAAATGGCCTATTCTTTTTTAAATGATGATATTGATGTGATCGAAAGGGAGCTTGAGCAGACGGTACGGTCTGACTATCCCTTGCTGAGTGAAGCCGGGCTCCATCTGCTTCAGGCAGGAGGCAAGCGGATCCGCCCTGTTTTCGTATTGCTTTCCGGCATGTTCGGCGACTATGACATTAATAAAATAAAATATGTTGCGGTGACGCTGGAAATGATTCATATGGCGTCCCTCGTGCATGACGACGTCATTGATGACGCCGAGCTGCGGAGAGGAAAACCGACCATTAAAGCCAAATGGGACAACCGCATCGCCATGTATACCGGTGATTATATGCTTGCGGGCTCGCTTGAGATGATGACGAGACTGGATGAGCCGAAAGCCCACCGGATCCTGTCCAAAACCATCGTAGAAGTATGCCTCGGAGAAATTGAACAGATCAAAGATAAATATAATATGGAACAAAACCTCAGAACCTATTTACGCCGCATCAAACGGAAAACGGCGCTTCTTATCGCCGTCAGCTGCCAGCTCGGCGCCATCGCTTCGGGAGCTGATGAAAAGATTCATAAAGCATTATATTGGTTCGGCTATTACGTGGGCATGTCCTACCAGATTATTGATGATATCCTTGATTTCACTTCAACGGAAGAGGAGCTGGGAAAACCGGTCGGAGGAGATCTGCTGCAAGGAAATGTCACTCTGCCCGTTTTGTACGCGCTGCGTCAGCCTGAATTGAAAAATCAGCTGAAATTAATTAACAGCGAAACAACACAGGAGCAGCTCGCCCCCATTATTGAAAATATTAAACGCACAGATGCGATTGAAAAATCAATGGCCGTCAGTGACAGATACTTAAAAAAAGCGTTTGAAAAGCTGAATACGCTGCCGAGAGGACGTGCGCGTTCATCCTTGGCCGCCATTGCCAAATATATCGGCAAACGGAAATTTTAAATCCTTTTACGAACAAGATGTGAACATTCTCCGCCCTGGATTGATTAATTGTCAGAAAGATGTTACGATTTCGGTGTGCAACTTGAAAGCCTATACATAATGATGGGGTGGAGAATCTTATGGAAAAAACTTTTATCATGGTAAAACCGGACGGCGTACAGCGCCAGCTGATCGGAGAGATTTTATCGAGATTTGAGCGTAAGGGCTTACAATTGGCAGGAGCCAAGCTGATGCAAGTTTCAGAACAGATGGCTGAAAACCATTATGCTGAACATAAAGGGAAACCGTTTTTCGGTGAGCTTGTGGAATTCATTACATCAGGACCCGTATTTGCAATGGTATGGGAAGGGGAAAATGTAGTAGAGATCACAAGACAGCTGATCGGAAAAACAAACCCGAAAGACGCACTGCCAGGCACGATTCGCGGTGACTACGGCATGTTTGTCGGCAAAAATATCATTCACGGTTCAGACTCCTTAGAAAGCGCTGAACGGGAAATTGACATTTTCTTTAAACAGGAAGAGCTTGTACCGTATCAAAAGTTAATGGCCGACTGGGTGTACTAAGCCGTCAGCCTTTCTTTTTCTCTTGTTATGAAAAGGTTTACATATTTTAAGAAAGACAGAGGCTTCTCTGCCCTGTCTTTTCATTTCTCACAAATCAGCCTGCGGGCTGATTTTTTTATTGAAATCGTACAAATTAGAAAGAAAACAGGCTATACTAGGACAAAAGACAGCGAGATTGGGAGAGAAGCAATGGAGCCTTACGACATTTTTATCACCAAGTGGAAGAAAATAACCGGTGTTGATTTATCTTTATACAAAGAAGCACAAATGAAAAGGCGGCTGACGTCCCTTTATGAAAAAAAGGGATTCAAAGATTTTCAGGAATTTGCCGCCGCTTTGGAGAAAGACAAGCTTTTATTAAATGAAACATTGGACAGGATGACAATCAATGTTTCTGAATTTTACCGAAATTATAAACGATGGGAAGTTCTTGAAACCTCAATTCTTCCGTTAATAAAGCATAACAAACCGTTAAAAATATGGAGTGCGGCCTGTTCAACGGGGGAGGAACCCTATACCTTGGCCATGATTCTCAATCAGCAGGCGGGTTTGGCCGGATTTGATATATTGGCGACAGATATTGATGAAAAGGCGCTCGGCAAAGCCAAGCGGGGCATCTATCAGGAGCGGTCCCTGCAAGAGGTGCCGGCTTCCATAAAAAGCCGCTATTTCACCAAGCAGGCTGACAACAGCTATCAAGTAAAACAAGAGATTCAGAAAAACATCCGGTTTAAGCGGCATAACCTGCTTGCCGACAGCTATGAACAGGATTTTGATCTGATCGTCTGCCGCAATGTTTTTATTTATTTTACTGAAAAAGCGAAAGAAGAGCTGTATGTGAAAATGGCGGGCAGTCTGAAAAAGAACGGAATTCTGTTTGTCGGAAGCACAGAACAAATTTTCAGCCCGGAAAAATTCGGCCTTGAAAGCACTGATACATTTTTTTATCAAAAAAGATAGAAGACATTTTATGAAAACTTGTGTTATAGTTTTACTTAAAAGCGTTAATGTGATGAAGGGAGAAGAACGAAATGAGATACTTAACAGCCGGAGAATCACACGGTCCGCAGCTGACGACCATTATAGAAGGTGTGCCTGCGGGGCTTTATATAACTGAGGAAGATATTAATTTTGAGCTTGCCAGACGCCAAAAAGGGCACGGGCGCGGACGGCGCATGCAGATTGAAACGGACAGAGCGAAGATTACGAGCGGCGTGCGGCATGCCCGGACACTCGGTTCACCCATTGCGCTCGTTGTAGAAAATAAAGACTGGACCCACTGGACAAAAATCATGGGTGCCGCACCGATTACAGAAGAAGAAGAAAGTGAAATGAAACGCCAGATTTCAAGACCGAGACCGGGGCACGCGGATTTAAACGGCGCCATTAAGTACAATCACCGCGATATGAGAAATGTGTTAGAACGATCTTCCGCGCGTGAGACAACGGTTCGCGTGGCTGCCGGAGCCGTCGCTAAAAAGATTTTAGCGGAGCTTGGCATTACAGTGGCCGGACATGTTTTGCAAATCGGCGGGGTAAAAGCCGAGAAGACCGACTACACATCCATTGAAGATCTCAAGCGGGTAACGGAAGAATCACCGGTCAGATGCTACGATGAAGAAGCAGGCCGGCAAATGATGGCAGCCATTGATGAAGCGAAGGCAAACGGCGACTCAATCGGCGGAATCGTTGAAGTGATTGTCGAAGGCATGCCGGTCGGTGTCGGAAGCTATGTCCATTATGACCGTAAACTGGACAGCAAGCTCGCCGCTGCCGTTCTGTCGATCAATGCTTTTAAAGGGGTCGAGTTCGGCATCGGTTTTGAAGCGGCCGGCAAAAACGGCAGTGATGTTCATGATGAAATCGTGTGGGATGAAGAGAAAGGCTACACACGCGCCACAAATAGGCTCGGTGGATTAGAAGGCGGTATGACGACAGGTATGCCGATTGTCGTCCGCGGTGTTATGAAACCGATCCCGACTTTATATAAGCCGCTGAAAAGCGTTGATATTGAAACGAAAGAGCCATTTTCAGCGAGCATTGAACGTTCAGACAGCTGCGCGGTTCCTGCGGCAAGCGTCGTGGCTGAAGCGGCAGTGGCCTGGGAAATCGCAAATGCCGTCGTAGAACAATTCGGCCTCGACCAGATCGACCGCATTAAAGAAAATGTTGAAAACATGAAGAAACTATCGAGGGAATTCTAATGAAGGAGCTTGAGGTTCGGACGGCTTCCTCCGCATATCCCGTGTATATCGGTGAAGGCATCAGGAAACAGGCCGCTGCCCTTCTGACTTCACTGAACAGGCCGCTGACAAAAATCCTGCTCGTCATCGACGCTGAAGTCGACCGGCTTTACGGTGATGAGATGTTCCGGCTTCTAAACGAAACATGGCCCGTGAAAAAAGTGATCGTCCCGAGCGGAGAAGAAGCGAAGTCTCTGAAAGAGTATGAACGGATTCAATCGGAAGCGATCGCTTTCCATATGGACCGCTCTTCATGTATGATCGCCTTCGGAGGCGGTGTGACGGGTGATTTGGCCGGCTTTTGCGCAGCGACTTTTATGCGCGGAATTGATTTCATCCAAATGCCGACGACACTGCTTGCCCATGACAGCGCGGTCGGCGGCAAGGTGGCCGTCAATCATAAACTCGGAAAGAACTTAATCGGAGCGTTCTATCAGCCGAAAGCGGTGATTTATGATACGGAGCTTCTGAAAACCCTGCCGGAACAAGAGCTGAGATCGGGTATGGCTGAGGTGATAAAACATGCGTTTATCGCCGATCACGCTTTTTTAGAAAAGCTTCTCACGCTTGATACGTTAAACGGACTGACAAGCGCTGAGCTGAATGAAATGATTTATAAAGGAATCTCGATCAAATCGGCCGTTGTGCGTGAGGACGAAAAGGAAGAGGGGATAAGAGCTTTTCTGAATTTCGGACATACGCTCGGCCACGCAGTTGAGGCGGAATACGGCTACGGCCGGATTACACATGGAGATGCAGTCGCCCTCGGCATGCAGTTTGCCCTTTACGTGAGTGAACAAGTTGCGGGATGCAAGATGAACAGAAAAGAACTCACGCAATGGCTGATTGGGCTCGGCTACCCGGGAAGCATCAGACAAGATATTGAAACACCGGTTCTCTCCGCCCGGATGATGAATGACAAAAAAACGCGCGGAGGCATGACTCAGTTCATCGTATTGAAGGAATTAGGCGAAGCGCAGGACTGTATGCTTTCAAAAGATGAGCTTGAAAATTTGCTGAACAAATGGCGAATGGAGGAAACAGCATGATGATACGCGGCATTCGCGGAGCAACAACGGTGGAACAAGACACCGAACAAGAAATTTTAGAAAAAACACAGCAGCTGCTTGAAAAAATCATTGAACAAAATGGATGCAAGCCGGAAGACGTCGTGCAGATCCTGTTATCCGCCACGCCTGACATCCATTCCGTATTTCCGGCAAAAGCGGTCCGCCGCCTTTCCGGGTGGCAGTACGTCCCGGTAACATGCATGCAGGAAATGGATGTCGCAGGCGCTCTGAAAAAATGTATCCGTGTCCTGATGACGGTTCAGACGGATACGCCTCAAGATGAAATCAAGCATGTCTATTTAGAAAAAGCCGTTGTGTTAAGACCGGATTTATCATTGACAAAAAATACTGACATGTAATACGATAAAAAAAGCTTAGAAATACACAAGAGTGTGTATAAAGCATAGAAGCCAGATGATGAAAAGTTGAGTTTAGAATAGGGTAGCAGAGAATGAGTTTAGCTGAGCTGAGATAAACACGTTTTTATTCTGCCCAAAAGAAGCCTTTCTTTTGGGTTTATTTCTTATATGCAAGACCCCTCTCACTCCTCATCTCATTCTCCTTACCGTAAGGAGGAGAATCATGAATTTACAATCGGATGTTTCTTTATTTTTAAAGGACAGTCTGACACACCGCACCATTCCAATCGCAGAGACTTTTACGGTCGATACGATCACACCCATTCAGATGGTTGAAAAACTGGACAGAAACATTACGTATTTGCTGGAAAGCAAGGATGAGTCGTCAAGCTGGTCAAGATACTCCTTTATCGGTCTCGATCCTTTTATCACGATTAAAGAGAGTCATCACACATTCACTGCCGCTGATCCGAAAGGGGTTACGCTGTTTGAAGCCGGAGATTTAAAAGCCGTGCTTGACTGGATGAATGAAAGCTTCCGTATTAAAACGCCCGATCTTGATATCCCGTTTTCGGGAGGGGCGGTCGGTTATCTGAGCTATGACATGATTCCTTTAATTGAGCCTTCCGTGCCAAGCCACGCAAAAGAAACAGATTTAGAAAAATGCATGCTGTTTGTCTGCCGGAAAATCATTGCGTACGACCATGAAACGAAACAAGTGCATTTCATTCAATATGCGGCGCTTAACGGCCGGGAGACGGAAGAAGAAAAACGGGCCGTTTTTAAAGAAAATTGCGCTGAGCTTCGCAAGCTTATCGGTATTTTGACAGAACCTAAGGATATGAAAGAGCCGTTTTTTTCCAAAGATACATTTGAAACACCGAGCTTTGCCAATGTGACATCCAATAATACGAAAGAAGAGTTTATGGCCGGCGTTAATAAACTGAAAGAATATATAAAAGCGGGAGATATTTTTCAAGGAGTGCTGTCGCAAAAATTTGAGATCCCGGTATCCAGACATTCCTTTGAGCTGTACAGGGTGCTCCGCATCGTCAACCCTTCACCTTATATGTACTATATTAAACTGCCGGACAGAGACATTGTCGGGAGTTCGCCTGAACGCCTGATCCGTGTGCATGACAGGCATCTGGAAATACATCCGATCGCCGGAACGAGAAAAAGGGGAGCCGGAAAAGAAGAGGACGAACGCCTGAAAAAAGAGCTGATGAATGACGAAAAAGAAAAAGCTGAACATTACATGCTCGTCGATCTGGCGCGCAATGATATCGGCAGAGTCGCGGAGTATGGTTCCGTAACCGTTCCGGAATTCACGAAGATCGTTTCTTTTTCACATGTGATGCACATCATCTCCGTTGTAACCGGCCGTTTAAAACAGGGCGTCCATCCGGTTGATGCGCTGATGTCGGCATTCCCGGCAGGAACACTCTCGGGCGCTCCGAAAATCCGCGCGATGCAGATTTTAAATGAATTAGAACCGACTTCCAGAGAAACTTACGGCGGATGTATCGCTTATATCGGATTTGACGGTTCGATTGATTCGTGTATTACCATCCGCACCATGAGTGTCAAAAACGGTACGGCCTCGGTGCAGGCGGGCGCGGGAATAGTCGCTGATTCCGTCCCGGAAGCCGAATATGAAGAGAGCTGCAACAAAGCGGGGGCGCTGTTAAAAACGATTCAAATCGCAGAAGACATCTTTTCTGGCGGGGAGGAGAAGACGGATGAACAAATTTCTGCAATCGTGCGTTAATGGCGGCACGCTGAAAACCGGAGAAGCCGAAAAGCTGATGGAAATGATGATGAACGGAGACATGTCGCAGTCTGAAATCGGCGGAATCTTATCGGTATTAGCCCACCGCGGCGAAACGGCGGAGGAGCTCGCCGGATTTGTAAAAGCGATGCGGGCCCGTGCGCAGACGGCAGAAGGCCTGGAGGATGTCGTTGATACGTGCGGAACAGGCGGAGACAGGATTTCTACGTTTAACATATCAACGGCAGCAGCGATTACAGCCTCTGCCGCCGGAGCCAAAGTTGCCAAGCACGGAAATCGTTCCGTGTCGTCTAAGAGCGGCAGCGCGGATGTGCTGGAAAAACTGGGTGTTTCCATTCAATCCACTCCTGACAGTGTCAAACACAGTATTGAGACGAAGCAAATGGGTTTTTTGTTTGCACCGCTGTTTCATTCGTCAATGAAGCACGTCGCCGCTGTGAGAAAAGAGCTGGGCTTCCGAACCGTGTTTAACCTGCTTGGCCCGCTCAGCAACCCGATGCAGGCGAAGCGGCAGGTGATCGGTGTCTATTCATCTGAAAAAGCGCGCCTGATGGCAAGCGCTTTGGAACAATTTGAAGTCAGGCACGTCATGCTTGTGTCGGCGCGTGACGGGTTAGATGAACTTTCCGTCACAGCACCGACCGATGTCATTGAGCTGAAAAATGGTGAACGTCTGGAATATGCGGTATCACCTGAACAATTCGGTTTTAAAGAAGGTTTGCTGAAAGATATTCAAGTGAGCTCAGCGGAAGAAAGCGCGCGTCTCATTCAGAATATTTTTGCAAATGAAGCTCCGTCGTCTGCTCTGCACATTACGGCCTTAAATGCGGGAGCGGCCATTTATACGGCGGGTCTCGCGAACGATCTGAAAGAAGGAGCCGAAATCGCTTTAGAAACGATTCAAAACGGAGATGCCAAAAGGCAGCTCGAACGTCTGAAACAGAAAGAGGAAGAATTATATGCTTGATCAAATCATTCAGCAGAAAAAAGAAGAAATCAAATCCATTGTGCTGCCGGAAACCTGTCAAATTGAACGGAGATCTTTTAAGGAAGCGCTCCTGAATCCGAACCGTTTTATCGGGCTGATCGCTGAAGTGAAAAAAGCTTCGCCGTCTAAAGGGCTGATTAAAGAGCATTTTGTTCCGGAAGAGATTGCGGCAGATTATGAAGCAGCCAAAGCCGACGCCCTTTCTGTTCTGACGGATACCCGTTTTTTTCAGGGCAGAAATCACTTTTTGACAGATGTTAAAAAAAGCGTTTCTCTTCCCGTATTAAGAAAGGATTTTATTATTGACTCCCTGCAGGTGGAGGAATCGTACCGGCTCGGTGCTGATGCGATTTTGCTGATCGGTGAAGCGCTGGAACCTTCAAAGCTTCATGAGCTTTACCTGGAAGCACGTGAGAAGGGCATGGACGTTCTCGTGGAAGTCCATGATGAAACCGTGCTTGAACGGATTTTACAGGTGTTTCAGCCGGACATTCTCGGCATTAACAACCGGGACTTAAAAACGTTCCGTACTTCGGTTTCGCAAACGGAAAAAATAGCGCAGCTTGTGCCGGACGGCTGTCTGCTGGTCAGTGAAAGCGGGATCGGCTCTTTGGCTGACCTGCAATTCGTCAACAAGCACGGGGCGCAGGCTGTATTGATCGGAGAATCCTTAATGAGAGAGGATTCACAGCAAAAGGCGATCCGCGGGCTGTTCGGGGAGTGAGGGTATGAAAAAGCCTGAATTAAAGTACTGCGGAATACGATCGAAGCGTGATTATGAGCTTGCGGCAGCCTCAGAAGCGGATTACCTGGGATTTATTTTTGCCGCAAGCAAACGGAAGGTCACCCCGGATGACGTCCGGAAATGGAAACAAGAGATCCGGACAGACAAGAAACATGTCGGAGTTTTTGTGAATGAAACGATAGAAAACATCGCGCAAATCGCTTCTGATCTGTCCCTTAACGTTATCCAGCTTCACGGTGATGAATCGCCAGAGGATGCCCGCCGTCTCCGTCCTCTTGTGCGTTCTGAGATATGGAAAGCGCTCCATCACGGAGAAAGCACGCTTCGTCAGATGGCTCAATTTGCACCTGCCATCGACGGCTATGTCATTGATTCTTCAGTCAAAGGCATGAGGGGCGGGACGGGAATCGCGTTTTCGTGGAAGCGTGTCCCTTTGTACCGGGAGCAGGCTCAAAAAGCAAACAAGCGCTGTTTTATTGCGGGCGGCGTTAATCCTGAAACGATTACCGGCTTACTGAGATCACGCCCGTGCGGTATAGATCTTGCCAGCGGAATTGAAAAAAACGGACAAAAGGATCAAACACTGATCCGGCTTTTAGAAGAAAGGATGAACCATTATGTATCCATATCCAAATGAAATCGGAAGATACGGCGAATTTGGCGGCAAGTTTGTCCCTGAAACATTAATGCGGCCCCTCGAAGAAATCGAAACGGCTTTCAAAGAATTAAAGAATGATCCCGTTTTTCATGCCGAATATCAAAAACTATTGTTTGATTACTCCGGAAGACCGACGGCATTAACGTTTGCAGACAGGGTGTCGGAGTATTTGGGCGGGGCAAAAATCTATCTGAAAAGGGAAGATTTAAACCATACCGGTTCCCATAAAATAAACAACGCGTTAGGCCAGATTCTGCTTGCCAAAAAGATGGGCAAAACGAAAATCATTGCCGAAACTGGTGCGGGACAGCACGGTGTTGCCGCCGCGACAGCCGCCGCAAAATTCGGTTTTGAGTGCACGGTTTTTATGGGGGAAGAGGACGTTGCGCGCCAGTCGCTGAACGTATTCCGCATGAAACTGCTCGGCGCAAAAGTGGTGCCGGTCTCAAGCGGAAACGGCACGCTGAAAGATGCGACGAATGAGGCGATCAGATATTGGGTCCAGCATTGTGAAGATCATTTCTACCTAATCGGTTCTGTTGTAGGTCCGCATCCGTATCCTTACATCGTTCGCGAGTTTCAGAGAATCATCGGCAAGGAAGCGAAAGAACAGCTCCGCAAAGCCGAAGGAACGCTCCCTGATAAGGTTGTTGCTTGTGTCGGCGGCGGAAGCAATGCGATGGGCATTTTTCAGGCCTTTTTAGAAGATGATACTGAGCTGATCGGCGTCGAGGCTGCCGGAAAAGGAATTGATACACCGCTGCATGCGGCAACGATCGCAAAAGGGAGGCTCGGGGTGATTCACGGTTCGATGACTTATTTAATACAAGATGCATACGGGCAGATTATCGAACCGTATTCCATTTCAGCAGGCCTTGATTACCCGGGGATCGGGCCGGAGCATGCCTATCTGCATAAAAGCGGCCGTGTAACGTACGAAAGTGTGACAGATGATGAAGCGATCGCCGCGCTGCGTCTGCTTTCTGAAACAGAAGGCATTCTTCCGGCTATTGAATCCGCACACGCTTTGGCAAAAGCGTTTGAAATGGCAAAAGACATGGATAAAGATAAAATCATTCTCGTCAGTTTGTCGGGAAGGGGAGATAAAGACGTTCATACGCTGATGAATGTTTTGGAAAACGAGGTGGAGACACATGTTTAATCTGCATGATTCTGAAAAACTATTTATCCCTTTTATTACAGCTGGCGATCCGCTTCCTGACATTTCTGTTGAGCTGGCAAAGTCATTGCAGAATGCAGGCGCCTCAGCCCTTGAAATCGGCGTCCCATACACAGATCCGCTCGCCGACGGCCCGGTTATTCAGCGGGCTTCAAAACGGGCTCTGGAAAACGGAATGAATATCGTAAAAGCCATTGAACTTGGCGGCAAAATGAAAAAAAACGGCGTTCATATTCCAATTATCCTCTTTACGTATTATAATCCTGTGTTACAATTAGAGAAAGAATACTTTTTCGCTTTACTGCGGGAAAACGACATAGACGGTCTGCTTGTTCCGGATCTTCCGTTAGAGGAAAGCGCCCTTTTACAAACGGCATGCAAAAAGGAGAACATCGCTTATATCTCGCTGGTTGCGCCGACAAGTGAAAACCGACTGAAAATAATTACTGAACAGGCCGGCGGCTTTGTGTACTGCGTATCCTCTTTAGGAGTGACAGGCGTACGCAGAGAATTCGATCCGTCTGTATACTCTTTTATCCGAAAAGTGAAAGAATTCAGCTCCGTTCCGGTTGCGGTCGGTTTTGGCATTTCAAGCCGCAGACAGGTTGAGGAGATGAATGAAATATCAGACGGTGTCGTTGTCGGAAGCGCGCTCGTTAAAAAAGTAGAAGAGCTTGAAACAAAGCTTGTGAACCCCGTAACAAGAGCCGATGCGCTTCTTGAATTTGAAGACTACGCAAAGACGTTCGGACGACTGTACAGTGTAAAATGAGGTGACTGGATTTGCAGATTAAAGAACAGCTGCGGCAGCTGAAACCGTATCAGCCGGGCAAACCAATAGAAGAAGTGAAAATGGAATACGGGCTTGAGAAAGTAGTGAAGCTCGCTTCTAACGAAAATCCGTTCGGCTGTTCACAGGCAGCTAAAGATGCGCTGCATCAGGAGATTGAGCAGCTCGCGCTGTATCCAGACGGTTACAGTGCGGCTTTGAGAACGCGGCTCAGTGAGCATCTGCAGGTCAGTGAATCTTCGATCATTTTCGGCAACGGCTCAGATGAGCTTGTGCAGATTATCTGCCGTTCTTTATTAAATGATCAGGCAAACACGATTACCGCCGCTCCGACTTTTCCGCAATACAGACACAATGCGGTGATTGAGGGCGCTGAAGTACGTGAGGTGCCGCTCCGCAGTGACGGTGCTCATGATTTGGAGCGGATGCTGGAAGCAATTGACGGCAAGACGAAAGTCATATGGGTGTGCAATCCGAATAATCCGACGGGGACGTATACTTCCGAACGGGAATTAATTTCCTTTTTAGACAGAGTTCCCGAGGAAATCCTCGTTGTACTTGATGAAGCGTACTATGAGTATGTCACGGCGGAAGATTACCCTGAAAGCATTCCGCTTTTAAAGCAATATCCGAATGTCATGATCCTCCGCACATTTTCTAAAGCGTACGGACTTGCCGCGCTGCGCGTCGGATACGGCATTGCGGACGAAGCGCTGATCCGCCAGATTGAGCCGGCGAGAGAGCCGTTCAATACGAGCAGAATCGGCCAGGCTTCGGCACTGGCTGCGCTTGATGACCAGGCATTTATTAAGGAATGTGTCGAAAAAAATAAAGCCGGTCTTAAGCAGTATTATGATTTTGCCGAAACCCACGGTTTAACATGTTATCCTTCACAAACCAACTTTGTGCTCATTGATTTTAACCGCCCGGCGGATGAACTGTTTCAGGCCCTGCTGGAAAAAGGATATATCGTCCGCTCGGGACAGGCGCTCGGATTTCCGACAGCGTTAAGGATTACGGTCGGTACGAAAGAGCAGAATGAGGAAATTCTGACAATTTTAGCTGAAATATTATAAGAGGTGATCAAGCATCACCTCTTTGCTCTATTAAACTAG
Source organism: Bacillus siamensis (assembly GCF_051628075.1). Lineage (NCBI taxonomy): Bacteria > Bacillati > Bacillota > Bacilli > Caryophanales > Bacillaceae > Bacillus > Bacillus siamensis. Next base: position 2,174,164 of record NZ_CP155579.1, on the reverse strand, counting down.
ATGAAAAAGGAAATGAGTGAAATGAAGGATACTATATTGCTTGCGGGGATCGGGCTGATCGGCGGATCGATCGCATTGGCCATCAAAAAGGAGCATCCGCATAAACGGATTATCGGTGTGGATATTTCGGAAGAACAGCTCACTGCCGCGCTGAAGCTCGGAATTATTGACGAGCGGGCCGGCTCATTTACGGAAGGGGCGCAGCAAGCATCAGTTATCATTATCGCCACGCCCGTCGCCCAAACGCTGAAAATGCTTGATATGCTGGCCGCCTCGGGCATCACCCATGAACTCTTGATTACGGATGTGGGCAGCACAAAACAGAAAGTCGTCAGCTACGCCGACAAAGTGCTTCCGGCTCACTATCAATTTGTCGGCGGCCACCCGATGGCGGGGTCTCATAAATCAGGGGCAGCTGCCGCAAAAGAATTTTTATTCGAAAACGCGTTTTACATTTTAACACCGGGAAAATCAACTTCTAAACAGTCAGTAACGCATCTGAAGGAGCTTCTGAAAGCGGCAAACGCCCACTTTGTGGAGATGACGCCTGAGGAGCATGACGGCGTGACGAGCGTCATCAGCCATTTCCCTCATATCGTTGCTGCCAGCCTCGTACATCAGGCTCACCGTTCTGAAGAAGATTACCCGCTTTTGAAGCGTTTCGCGGCCGGCGGTTTCCGGGATATTACAAGAATAGCTTCCAGCAGTCCGGCGATGTGGAGAGACATTCTCCTTCACAACAAAGATAAACTGCTTGACCGCTTCAAAGAGTGGAAACGGGAGATTGACACGATCGAATCTTACGTAGAAAATGAAGATGCGGACAACCTGTTCGGTTACTTTAAAAAAGCGAAGGATTACCGCGACGGCCTGCCCATCCGTCAAAAAGGGGCGATCCCGTCCTTTTATGACCTTTATGTCGATGTTCCCGATCATCCGGGGGTCATTTCGGAGATTACGGCGATATTGGCTGATGAACAAATCAGCATCACCAACATCCGTATTATCGAAACGAGAGAAGATATTAACGGAATTCTGAGAATCAGTTTCCAGACGGATGAGGACCGCAAGCGGGCGGAAATCTGCATTCAATCCCGCGCCAAATATGACACATTTTACGCTGACTGAGGTGGAAAACATTGAAAAGAGAAAAAGTGACATCTTTAAACGGTGAAATTCACATTCCGGGGGATAAATCCATCTCCCACCGTTCTGTTATGTTCGGAGCGCTTGCAGAAGGAACGACAACGGTAAAAAACTTTTTGCCGGGAGCCGATTGCCTGAGCACGATTGCCTGCTTCAGAAAAATGGGTGTCTCCATTGAACAGAACGGAAGTGATGTAACGATACACGGGAACGGCATTGACGCACTTTATGAGCCTGACAGCCTTCTTGATGTCGGAAATTCCGGCACGACTATCCGCCTGATGCTCGGCATTTTAGCCGGACGCCCATTTCACAGTACGGTAGCGGGCGACGAAAGTATTGCAAAGCGCCCGATGAAGAGGGTGACGGAGCCTTTAAAGCAGATGGGTGCCGTGATTGACGGAAGAGCGGACGGAGAATTTACGCCGTTATCTGTAAGAGGCGGACAATTAAAAGGCATCGATTATGTGTCTCCCGTCGCAAGCGCGCAGATCAAATCTGCCGTGCTGCTTGCCGGATTGCAGGCAGAAGGAACGACAACCGTTACCGAGCCTCATAAATCAAGAGATCATACAGAACGGATGCTGAACGCTTTTGGCGCTGAGCTTGCGGAGACAGAGACGAGCGCTTCCGTAACGGGCGGTCAGCGGCTTCGGGCAGCTGATATTTTCGTGCCTGGGGATATATCTTCAGCGGCCTTTTTCCTCGCGGCAGGCGCTGTCGTTCCCGGAAGCCGGATTGTACTGAAAAACGTCGGCCTGAACCCGACGCGCACAGGGATTATTGATGTCTTAAAGCAGATGGGGGCTTCACTTGAAGTGATTCCGTCAGAAGCGGACAGCGCGGAGCCGTACGGAGATCTTGTTATCGAAGCGTCAGCTCTGAAAGCGGCAGAAATCGGCGGAGAAATCATTCCCCGTTTAATTGACGAGATACCGATTATCGCCCTTTTGGCAACGCAGGCTGAAGGCACAACGGTCATTAAAGACGCGGCGGAGCTGAAAGTGAAGGAAACGAACCGGATCGACACCGTCGTATCAGAGCTCCGGAAAATCGGCGCAGACATTGAAGCGACTGAAGACGGCATGAAAATCCGCGGCAAAAAGACACTCGCGGGCGGCGTCAGTGTATCAAGCCACGGCGACCACCGCATCGGCATGATGCTCGGTATCGCCTCATGTCTGACGGAAGAGCCGATTGACATCCGTGATACAGATGCGATCCACGTCTCCTATCCGACATTCTTTGAGCATTTAGATCAATTAGCCAAAAAAGCCTGAAGACGATTCTTCGGGCTTTTTTCTTCGTGTGTCATAAAGTCTTGAGCTTTGACATAGCTTGTCTTAAACAGGAAAAATAACAGGAAGGGGGGATGCGTTTTCGTTACAGAAACAGCCGGATCAAACCGCGCTGTTTGCGTATAAAGATGGCGTCCCCTTTTTTGCCGTTTTCCTCCTCGCCATTTTTTGATAAACTATAATGCCGGGTGAAGCATCTTATTTGCGGGCAGACCCTGTCTGAATTATGATAAGAATAACCCGAATAAACCCTTTTCATTGGTTGATGAGGTATAGGAAAAGAAAGGACCGGTCTGATTTGAATACATTGATTCAAGATGCCATAAAATTAGTTGAAGCAGGTGAAACCGAAAAGGGACTCAAAGCGCTTTCAAAAGCTGAATCGCAGCTTCATGACGAAGACAAAGCCATTGCAGCCCAGCTCTACTATGAATGGGGAAACGCAGAGAAAGCGTTAACGCTGATCAGTGATCTGCATGACCTTTATCCGGATGAGTCTGAGCTGACGAATTTTTACGCCGAATTGTTAATAGATATTGATGAAGAAGAAAAAGCTCTTGAGGTGCTGGAGACGATATCACCAGAAGACCCGTCTTACGCGGAAAGCCTTCTTTTGATGGCTGATCTGTATCAGATGCAGGGCTTATTTGAAGTAAGTGAGCAAAAGCTGTTACAGGCGAAAGCGATGTTAAAAGATGAACCTGTTATTGATTTCGCTCTGGGAGAATTATACTTTACCCAAGGGTCATACGCAAAAGCCGTTCCCTATTACGAAGAGACGGCAAAAGAGCGGAACGAAATCGGCGGTGTAAATGTTCATCAAAGGCTGGCCGAGTCATTGAGCGCGGCGGGTGAATTTGAAGAAGCGATTTCATGGTATGAAAAAGCGGCAGCAGAACATACAGAACCGAATACGATTTTCGGGTACGGCTTCACAGCCTATCAGGCGGGGATGGTCAAAACCGCCATTAAGCAGCTTTCTGATTTAAAAGGGCTTGATCCTTCTTATTCATCGCTTTATATGCCGCTTGCAAAAAGCTACGAGGCAGAGGGCATGTATGAAGATGCATTAAAAACCGCTAAAGAAGGTATTACTTACGATGAATACAATAAAGAGCTTTTTCTCTATGCGGCGAAAATGGCGTTAAAGCTCGGGAACGAAGACGAAGGCAAAAAGCTTCTTCAGGAAGCGCTGGCGCTCGATCCGGGTTATGTGGAAGCGCTCCATACGCTTTTAGCCGTCTATCATAAAGAAGAAAGCTTTGAAGAGATTATTGATCTGATTCAGGAAGTCCGCGGCTACGGCGAAGAAGATCCGAAATACAATTGGTATTTGGCGGGCGCCTATACGGGTCTGGAGCAATATGACGAAGCGAAAAAAAGCTTCGAAGCTGCGTACCTCCATTACCGGGAGGATCGGGATTTCTTATATGAATACGCTCACTTCTTATTGGAAGAGGGTCTCCAGAAAGAAGCGCTGCCGCTTTTAAAACAAGTGCTTTCAATGGATGGAACAAACGAAGAGCTTGAAGAAACAATCTTACGGATAGAGGACGAATTTTTGAGATAAGCAGGATTTTGGACCATGCTTGCTGAATGTATAAGTGATGTCAGATTATACGATCGATAGAGGAGGGAATTACATGCAGACCCCTGTTTCTGTCAATGAAAAAAAGGATTTTATCCGTTGGTTTTTAAATCATTATCAGCTTAAACGCCGGGAGTGCGTCTGGATTTTAAATTATTTAATGAGTCATGATACATTAATGGAGAAGGTCCATTTTGTAGAACAAGCTGAATTTTGCCCGAGAGGCATTATCATGTCTACTCATTGCGTTGATGAGGTGCCGTTTAGGTTTTACAAAGAAAATGTCATGACCACGGACGCAGAAAAATCTTTTCACGACATCCGGCTGAATAAGCAGCAGGATTTATTTATCCAGCTGAATTTCCGTTCGGCCTACAGCTCGCCTGAATATGCTGCTGTTCTTGAATTAAATCCGCATCTGCCGAAAGACCTGTTTGAAAATAAACAGGATCAGGGGATGGCCGAAAAAATATTAGAACAGGCCATATCCACTTTCCAGCGGGAAAAGCTGCTTAAAGATATCGACGAGGCGCTGGACCGCCACGATAAAGAAACATTTGAAAAGCTTTCCCGCCAATTGAATCAGCTCACATAAATGACAGCCTTGCAGAATATGCAAGGCTTGTTGCGTAAGGAGGAGGAACCAGACATGAGATGGAGGGCCGCTGATGCCGAGGTCTTTTTACAATCTGCGGATTACATTGACACCGCTATCATTCCGTTAATTTCCATAACGTCTGCAGGCGGCTTAAAAGAGGCAGTTGAACGGGGGGAGAGCACCCAATTGCTTTCTGAAGAGCTTGAGCGCCAGTTGAAGGGACGGGTATATTTATTCCCCTCTTATACATATGTTGATATAGATCAATCACAGATCGCCCTGCTGCAAAAATTCAAAGAAGAGGTGATGACCAGCTTCCGGCATGCCTTGTTTCTGACGGCAGACGAAAAATGGAAGGACTCTGAAATAGGATCTGATGTCATATACATACCAGCAGTCCCGTTTGAACATATGAAAGACTCTTTAAAGAGAAAAATAGCGGATGATAAGTGCGGGGAAATTTTGAACGTTTTGTTACAGAAGTGGAACAATTCTTAAAAACTCCAGACATCCCGCAAAACAGCCATTTTGCCTCTGTTGACCTTGCTGAAAGATTCATATATTATGAGGGTGTCAAATATCAGAATTATTTTCTATTTTAGTTAATTTTTGGTCAATCTTTTAGGGGGGGAAGAGATGGGCGGAAAACAAGATATATCAAGAAGGCAATTTTTAAACTATGCGCTCACCGGCGTGGGGGGATTTATGGCCGCCAGTGCGCTTATGCCTATGGTCCGTTTTGCGCTGGACCCGGTATTAAAACCGACCGGAGATCAAAAAATGGTGCAGGTTGTCAGCGTCGATGAACTGACAAAGGAGCCGAAACGGTTTGACTTTAAAATTCATCAGGTCGACGCCTGGTACGAATCGGAAGAATCCAGGTCAGCCTGGGTCTATAAGCATGGCGATGAAATTATAGCGCTTTCGCCGATCTGCAAGCATTTGGGCTGCACCGTAAACTGGAACAATGATCCTAAAAATCCGAACAAATTCTTTTGTCCCTGCCATTACGGGCTGTATGAAAAAGACGGCACGAATGTTCCGGGCACGCCGCCGCTCGCGCCTCTTGACCGTTATGAGCAAAAAGTAAAGGACGGCTTTTTGTATCTTGGAAAAGCAAAGCCTAGGGGGGAAGGGTGACATGCTGAACAAAATTTATGACTGGGTGGACGAACGTCTCGATATTACGCCGATGTGGCGGGATATCGCCGACCATGAAGTGCCGGAACATGTGAATCCAGCTCACCATTTCTCGGCTTTTGTCTATTGTTTCGGCGGATTGACGTTTTTTGTAACCGTTATCCAAGTGCTGTCCGGGATGTTTTTAACGATGTATTATGTGCCGGATATTAAAAACGCGTGGGAATCTGTGTATTATTTGCAGAATGAAGTCGCTTTCGGACAGATTGTAAGGGGTATGCATCATTGGGGGGCAAGTTTAGTCATTGTGATGATGTTTTTACATACGCTGCGGGTTTTCTTTCAGGGAGCTTATAAAAAGCCTCGGGAATTGAACTGGATCGTCGGTGTTCTGATCTTTTTTGTGATGCTTGGTCTCGGTTTTACAGGGTATCTGCTTCCGTGGGACATGAAGGCGCTGTTTGCGACAAAGGTAGGTCTTCAGATTGCGGAGGCGACGCCGTTGATCGGAGCGCAGGTGAAAACCCTTCTTGCCGGCCACCACGATATTGTCGGAGCCCAAACGCTGACGAGATTCTTTGCGATTCACGTGTTTTTTCTCCCTGCCGCTTTGTTTGCGCTCATGGGCGCCCACTTTGTCATGATCCGCAAGCAGGGAATTTCAGGACCGCTTTAATACAGATCTGATATAAAAGGGAGGGGATGACATGCACCGGGGGAAAGGAATGAAGTTTGTAGGAGATTCAAGGATTCCGGCTGAAAAAAAACCGAATATACCGAAAGACTATTCAGAGTATCCGGGAAAGACAGAGGCATTCTGGCCGAACTTCCTGCTGAAGGAATGGATGGTCGGAGCCGTTTTCCTCGTCGGATTTCTCGTTTTGACGATTGTGCACGAGCCGCCTTTAGAACGGGTTGCGGACCCGACGGATACGGGATATATTCCGCTGCCGGATTGGTATTTTCTATTTTTATACCAGCTTTTAAAATATGAATATGCCGCGGGGAGCTACACCGTTATCGGCGCGATGATTATACCGGGGCTTGCCTTTGGGTCGCTGCTTTTGGCTCCGTTTCTCGACAGGGGCTCTGAAAGAAGGCCGTGGAAGCGTCCGGTTGCGGTCGGCATGATGCTTTTGGCGCTTTGCGCTACGGTCTTTTTAACGTGGCAGTCAGTCGCGACGCATGACTGGGCGAAGGCGGAGGAGCAAGGGAAAATCAAAAAAGAAGCCGCCATTGATACCGAGTCAGACGGTTATAAAGTATTTAAAGAACAAGGCTGTATTTCCTGTCACGGGGATAATCTTCAAGGCGGAGGCGCCGGTCCGTCCCTGGTCGATAACGGGCTGAGCCCGGAAGAAATTAAAAAGATCGCCGTCAAAGGGAAAGGGCAGATGCCTGCCGGTATTTTTAAAGGGAATGATAAACAGCTTGATCAGCTGGCGAAGTTCATTTCTGAAACGACCTCGAAATAACGTATTGTGAAGCGGACAATAGCAGGATATACTTTTATGAAAAGAGCTGACCGGATGTCAGCTTTTTTGCATGATACATATTTTTTAAGGACTGAGAGTTGATGGTATGAGGTGGATTTCTTATCTTTTAGGACGGCGCGGCATGCTTCTGCTTGCTCTTGCCGTTAATTTTATCGGTACCGTGTACGGCTATTATTGGTATTTGCCGCAGCTTGCGGACACGCCGTTCCGTTTTCTGATATTTGTGCCTGACAGCCCGACGGCGACGTTTTTCTTCCTGTTCGTGCTTTTGGCATTTCTTATGAGAAGAAATGCGCCGCTGTTTGAAGCGCTTGCGCTTGTAACCCTTGTAAAATACGGGCTGTGGGCGGTCGGAATGAATATCTTTGTGCTGATTAAAATGGGGCAGATGCCTTGGGAAGGGTATATGCTGATTGCTTCACATTTCGCCATGGCCGTTCAAGGCGTTTTATACAGCCCGTATTTTCGGTTCCGGTTATGGCATCTTGCCGTTGCCGCTGTTTGGACGCTTCATAATGACGTCATTGATTATCTTTTCGGCATGATGCCCCGCTATTCAATGCTCAGTGCTTATATGCAAGAGATCGGCTATGCCACATTCTGGCTGAGCCTGTTTTCACTCGACCTTGCATACGTTTTGGTGATTTCCAAAAGGCGGATAAAGCTTGACTTACACTGATAGAATCTTGGTCTAACCTTGTCCCGCTCTTCATATTCTGTAAAGAGAAGGAGTGGGAGGGACCTCTATGAAACGAAAGCTGACAATCTGTCTTTTGCTTGCTCTTATGTGTTTCATCACAACTGCTAAAGCTGAAGGTGAGGGCGGTCTCAAGGAACTGAACGACCTTTCGGATACCGTTTTCCAGATGACGAGGCATTCGCAGTATGATGAGGCCCTGCAAGTGCTTGGCTACTTTAAGAAAAAAATGACACACGTAAACTCACTGACCGGCGCCGAAGTCAGGCAGGTGACTCTGGGCTGTAATGATTTAGAGCGCGCCTTGAAGCAGGCGGATGCCTCAGATTCCGAAAAAATTCGCGCAGCCGCTCAGTTCAGGCTTGTAATGGATGCGATGGAAGACCACTCCGATCCGCTGTGGGGTTCGCTTGAAAGACCGATTATGGCGACATTCAGCGCCTTAAAAGAAGATGTCAGCGGGAACGGAAGTGAGAATTTCAATGAAAAGTGGAATGAATTTATATCATTATATGATTTAATTTATCCCAGCCTGACAATGGATGTGTCGGCCGGCCAGCTTGATACGGTGGCGAAACATATCGAGGTGATTGAGCAGGAAGGGTTTCAGCAGATGACAAAAGGAACAAAGCTTGAGCGTCTGACGCTCCTGCAGCAGGATTTAAAACGTGTATTTGACAAGGTGGAGCGGGATGACGCTGATCCTTCGCTGCTCTGGGTCATTCTGACAACAGGCGGTATCATTATTACTGCGCTGACATATGTCGGCTACCGAAAATACAGAGCGGAAAAAAAGAAAGAGAAAAAGCGCGAATATCCTAAGTCTAAATAAACACAAATTGCTGTAAAGGAGCTAAAGCCAGTGAAAAAACTCATCCAGCAATTGGCTTCAAAACACCTCCCGCAGCCGATCAGAGGCAGAAAAGGGGCGACTGATGAAGGACCGCGGAACCTCGCGCGTGACTTCCAGAATCCTGACATGCTCGTTCCGCCTTCAACGGATGCGGGAACGGTTCAAAACTTGAAATTCTCTTTTTCTGATACGCATATGAGGCTTGAAGACGGCGGATGGTCAAGAGAAGTGACGGTCAGGGAACTGCCGGTGTCCAAAAACATCGCGGCGGTGAACATGAGACTGAAACCGGGAGCTGTGCGGGAACTTCATTGGCATAAAGAAGCCGAATGGGGATACGTGATAAACGGAGAAGTCCGTTTAACCGCAGTCGACCAAAACGGGCGGAATTTTATTGACAACGTCAGTGAAGGGGATTTGTGGTATTTTCCTTCCGGCATCCCTCATTCCATTCAAGGGATGGAGCAGGGAAGTGAGTTTTTGCTTGTCTTTGATGACGGCTCATTTTCAGAAAACAGCACCTTTTCAGTAACGGACTGGTTTGCCCACACCCCGCGCAGCGTGCTGGAGGCGAACTTCGGTGTTCCCGGATATGACTTGGCCTACATTCACAAGAAAGAGCGTTACATGTTCCAGCTGGACCCGCCTCCCCCGATTGAACAGGCAGCCGTTTCTTCCCCGGAAGGCACCGTTTTGGAGCCGTTCAGCTACAAGCTCTCCCGGCAGGAGCCTCTTGTTACCAGCGGGGGAAGAGTCAAGATCGTCGATTCCAAAACGTTTAAGGTGTCAAAAACAATTGCCGCCGCTCTTGTGGAAGTCGAACCCGGAGGCATGAGAGAATTGCATTGGCATCCGAATACGGACGAGTGGCAGTATTATCTTTCGGGAGAAGCGAAAATGACGGTGTTTGCGGCGGAGGGAAGAGCGCGGACATTTAACTATCAAGCGGGTGACGTAGGATATGTTCCTTTTGCGATGGGGCATTATGTCCAGAATATCGGTGACACCGTGCTTCGCTTTCTGGAAATTTTCAAAAGCGACCGTTTCGAAGACGTCTCCCTAAACCAATGGCTGGCACTGACGCCGCAGCGCTTCGTCGAGCAGACGCTCAATGTCAGTCCGGCATTCGCCCGCCGATTGAACAAGAAAAAATCACCGGTTGTCAAATGGAAACACGAACAGTAAAGGCGGCAAAAGCCGCCTTTTTATTATCGTCTGATCGGATTTTTATTTTCATCAAGCGTAAATCCTTCTCCGAGTACGTCATGGACGTCGCTTACGGCAACAAAGGCGTGCGGGTCAACAGAAGTGATGACGCTTTTTAAAAGCACAATTTCGTTTTTCGGAACGACGCAGTAAAGAACGTCTCTGTCTTCTTTTGTGTATGATCCTTGTCCTTTTAAAACGGTGACGCCGCGTTCCATCTCATCTATGATCTTTTGCTGGATCAAATCGTTTTTCGAGGAAATAATCGTTGCCCCTTTTGCGGCATAACCGCCTTCCTGTATAAAATCAATCAATCGCGCAGCGACAAAAACGGCTACAAGCGTGTACATCGCTTCCTTGTAAGAAAGATACGTAAACAAAGAAAGCAGAATGACGCAGGCATCAAAGGCAAACATCGTCCGGCCCATCGGGATTCCGAAAAATTTATTAATCAGCCTGGCGATGATATCAACTCCGCCCGTCGTGCCTCCGTATTTAAAAATAATGCCGAGACCCGCGCCGATAAATACACCCGCGAACAAGGCCGCCAGAGCTAAATCATGCGACAGCGGCATATGAATTTCGTAACGCTGAAAAATACTCAGAAAAACGGAAAGAGAGACGGTGCCGATCAGGGTATAGACAAACATCGTCCGGCCGAGCATGCGCCAGCCGATGAAAAAGATAGGAATGTTTAATACCAGGTTGGAAATAGAAGGGCTGATGTGGAATAACGCATATAAGAGCAGCGTAATGCCGGTAAATCCGCCTTCCGCCAAATTGTTCTGCATATTAAAGTGAACCAGTCCGAATGAAAAAACAGCGGCGCCGATTAAAATAAAGCAAATGTTTTTGATTCTGATTTCTCCAAGCATTGCATCAAACCCCTTTTCCTTCCATTAGATTGCGTAAATATTATAGTGGATACAAAAGAAAACAGCAAACTGCCGTTTTTAACATTTGTCAAATGTACTTGAATTAGCTAACATGGAAGAGATGACAGGAGGTATTCGCACAGTGAGTGACAAAACGATGAAAGACTTACAAGCTGAGGTCGATGAATATATCGGCCAATTCAAAGAAGGCTATTTCAGCCCGCTTGCCATGATGGCCCGTCTCACCGAAGAACTGGGCGAACTTGCAAGAGAAGTCAACCATTACTATGGGGAAAAGCCGAAGAAAACGACGGAAAATGAGAAAAGCATGGAGGAGGAAATGGGCGACGTGCTGTTCGTCCTGATCTGCCTCGCCAACTCCCTTGATATTTCATTGGAGGAAGCTCATAACCGCGTGATGCATAAATTTAATACACGGGATAAAGACCGCTGGACGAGAAAAGAAGAAGGAAAGTAGGAGAAACCATGTCAAATGAAACCATTAAAGTCGTAATCGCCGGACCGAGAGGCAGAATGGGCCAAGAAGCCGTAAAACTTGCCGTCCGTACGCCACATTTTGAGCTTGTCGGCGCCATTGACCATACATACGATCAGCAAACATTGCGAGAAGTGATGTCAGCTGATTCAGATGCCCTTATTTATACGGATATCCGCGCATGTTTCCAAGAAACACAACCGGATGTGCTGATCGATTTAACAACGCCTGAAATCGGCAAAAAACATACGAAAGCGGCTCTTGAACACGGCGTCCGTCCTGTTGTGGGAACGACCGGATTTTCCGAAGCGGATTTAGAGGAGCTTCAAGCTTTGACTGAAGAAAAAGGAATCGGCGCCATCATCGCTCCGAACTTTGCATTAGGCGCGGTGCTGATGATGAAATTCTCACAAATGGCCGCCAACTATTTTGAAGATGTAGAAATCATTGAGCTTCATCATGATCAAAAACTGGACGCACCGAGCGGAACGGCGCTGAAAACAGCGGAAATGATCTCAAGCGTCCGTACAGAAAAGCAGCAGGGTCATCCTGATGAAAAAGAAATCCTGCCGGGCGCCCGCGGTGCTGAATTAAACGGCATCCGCCTTCACAGCGTGCGTCTGCCGGGTCTGATCGCCCATCAGGAAGTCATGTTCGGCATGGACGGACAGACGCTGAAATTACGTCATGATTCCTATAACCGGGCTTCCTTTATGTCAGGAGTGAAGCTGTCAGTGGAGCAAGTGATGAAAATCGACCAGCTTGTGTACGGCCTCGAAAATATTATCGACTGAATCGGCAAGGGGGAGAACATCAAATGAAAGTCGCTTTGATTGCTCACGATAAAAAAAAGCAGGATATGGTTCAGTTTACGACCGCATATAAAGATATATTGAGCCGCCATGAGTTATACGCGACAGGCACGACAGGCTTAAAAATCCAGGAAGCGACCGGATTGTCCGTTGAACGTTTTCAATCCGGCCCGCTCGGCGGAGATCAGCAAATCGGGGCGTTAATTGCGGCGAATGCTCTTGATCTCGTCATTTTTCTGCGGGATCCGTTAACTGCGCAGCCTCACGAACCGGATGTATCGGCGCTGATCCGGCTGTGTGACGTATATGCGATCCCGCTGGCGACAAATATGGGAACAGCGGAGATTCTCGTCCGTACGCTGGACGGCGGGGCGTTTGATTTCCGCAATCTCGTGCGCGGAGGAGAGCCGAATGTCTGAACATGTTGATATTCTTGCGTTCGGCGCCCATAGCGATGATGTCGAGATCGGTATGGGCGGCACAATCGCAAAATTTACGGGTCAAGGAAAAACCGCTGTGATATGCGATCTGACCGAGGCCGAGCTGTCATCTAACGGAACGGTAAGTATCAGAAAAGAAGAAGCGGCGGAGGCCGCCCGAATTCTCGGCGTGAAAGAGAGAATCCAGCTTACGCTTCCTGACCGCGGGCTATTGAAAAGCGAGGACAGCATCCGCCGGATTGTCAGTGTCATCAGAGCATGCCGGCCGAAAGCCGTTTTCATGCCTTATCCGAAAGACCGCCATCCGGATCACGGCAATGCGGCGGCATTAGTTGAAGAGGCGGTATTCTCAGCGGGAATTCATAAATATAAAGATCACCGGGAACTGCCGGCTCACAAGGCTCAAAAAGTTTACTATTATATGATTAACGGATTTCACCGTCCGGACTTTGTAATCGACATAACGGAAACCATCGATCTGAAAAAAGAAAGCCTGCACGCCTATCAAAGTCAGTTTATTGCTACGGCGCAGTCAGTGAACACACCGCTGACAAACGGTTATATCGAAATGGTGGAAGCGCGGGAAAGACTGTATGGCAAAGAAGCCGGGACGGGGTATGCCGAAGGTTTCTTTTCAAAACAGCTTCCCGTTTTGAATGATGATGTTTTTGGGGGCGGACAATGAGACCATTAAAAATAGGGATTACATGCTACCCGAGTGTCGGAGGCTCGGGTATTATTGCGACGGAACTCGGCAAGCTGCTTGCGGAAAAGGGGCACCAGGTTCATTTCATCACATCAAGCATCCCGTTCAGATTAAATACATATCATCCGAATATTCATTTTCATGAAGTGGAGGTCAACCAATACGCGGTATTTAAACATCCGCCTTACGACCTTTCATTGGCGAGCAAAATCGCCGAGGTTGCCGCAAGGGAAAATCTTGATATCATCCACGCGCACTATGCGCTCCCGCATGCAGTATGCGCTTATCTGGCCAAACAGATGCTGAAGCGCGACATCGGCATTGTTACGACGCTTCACGGTACGGACATTACCGTTTTAGGGTATGATCCGTCATTAAAAGATTTAATCCGGTTTGCCATTGAAGCGTCCGACAGAGTGACCGCTGTATCAACCGCACTTGCCGGGGAAACATATGATTTAATCAAGCCGGATAAAAAAATTGAGACCATTTACAACTTTATTGATGAACGTGTTTATCTTAAGAAAAATACAGAGAGTATAAAAGAGAAGCACGGTATTTTGCCGGATGAGAAAGTCGTCATCCATGTTTCCAACTTCAGAAAGGTAAAACGCGTGAAGGATGTTATCCGTGTTTTCCGTAATATCGCAGCCAAAACAAAGGCGAAGCTTCTGCTTGTCGGCGACGGACCGGAAAAGTGCGTCGCTTGGCAGCTTGTCGAGAAATACGGCCTGCAGGACCAAGTGCTGCTCCTCGGAAACCAAGACAGGGTGGAAGAGCTGTATTCCATCAGTGACCTTAAGCTCCTTCTTTCTGAAAAAGAAAGTTTCGGACTCGTGCTTCTGGAGGCGATGGCCTGCGGCGTGCCGTGCATCGGAACGAATATCGGCGGAATACCGGAAGTGATTAAAGATCAAGTAAGCGGTTTTCTGGTGGAAGTCGGCGATATTCAGGCGGCTTCTGAAAAAGCGCTTGCCGTTTTAGAAGACAAACAGCTCAGCAAACGTTTGACTGACCATGCGCTGAAAATGGTGGAAACCGCCTTTTCTTCGCAAAGAATCGTCAGTCAGTACGAACGGATTTATGCCGAATTGGCAGGACCGGAGTGATCTTATGGAACAGGAATTTGTCAAAGCCCTCCCCATCCTTCAACATCTGATAAAGGCGGGCCATCAGGCCTACTTTGTCGGGGGAGCCGTCAGAGACAGCTATATGAAACGAAAAATAGGTGATGTGGACATCGCGACAAGCGCTTCGCCGGATGAGGTGGAGCGTCTCTTTGAGCGGACCGTCGATGTCGGCAAGGAGCACGGCACCGTAATCGTCTTATGGGAAGATGAAACATATGAAGTCACCACCTTCCGCGCCGAATCAGAATATAAGGACTACCGGCGCCCTGAAGCCGTCCGGTTCATTACATCTTTATCAGAAGACTTAAAGCGGAGAGACTTAACGATTAATGCAATGGCGATGTCTGCCGAAGGAGAATTGCTTGATTATTTCGGAGGCGCTCATGATATCGCACAAAAGCTGATCCGTACGGTCGGGAACCCTGAAGACCGTTTTCGGGAAGACGCTCTGCGGATGATGAGAGCCGTCCGGTTTATGAGCCAGCTCGGCTTTCTGTTAGAGAAAGAAACAAAAGAGGCCGTCATAAAAGACAGGGAGCTTTTGGCGCACGTATCAGTAGAACGAAAGACCGTCGAGTTTGAAAAGCTGCTCGTTGGCGCATCTTCAAAAGAAGCGATTCAAACAATGGTGCAGACAGGACTGATACAAGAGCTGCCCGGCCTTTCCGGTTATGAGAAGCAAATGCTTGAAGCGAGCGGATATCCGTTTTCCTTCTTAGATGCGCGCGAAGAACGCTGGGCAGCGCTGTTATTATTTCTCGGTCTTTGTCCGAAAAGCGCCGAACCGTTTTTAAAACAATGGAAACTGCCGGGAAAAGTCATAAAAAAAGCAGTGCAGATCATAAGCGTTTATCCGGCGCAGCTTGAAGCACAGGCGATGTACCGGGCTGGAGATGCGCTGTTTTCAGCCGTTAAAATCGAAATGCTGAAAAAGCATAAGACGGTTGATGAACAAAAGCTGAAAGAGATTCGGAGCCTGTATGAGCAGCTGCCGATCAAAAGCCTTCGTGACCTCGACATTTCAGGCGCTGATCTGATGGAGCTCAGAAACCGCCGTACGGGTAAATGGATTGCCGAAGAACTTAGCCGGATTGAAGAAGCGGTATTGGCAGGGAAGCTCTCCAACCGAAAACATGACATAAAGGAGTGGCTCGCATCATGGGATCAACATTAAGAACCCGATTAATTGATTTATTTTCTGAGGCGGGTGACGGCTTCATCTCCGGGCAGAAAATAAGTGACGCGCTCGGTTGTTCGAGAACCGCCGTTTGGAAACATATAGAAGAGCTCCGCAAAGAGGGCTATGAGGTTGAGGCGGTCAGACGAAAAGGGTACAGGCTCATTAAAAAACCGGGGAAACTCAGCGAATCTGAAATCCGCTTCGGGCTGAAAACAGAGGTTATGGGCAAACAGCTGTATTACCGGGACGTCCTGCCGTCCACCCAAAAAACCGCCCATGAACTGGCCAATGACGGCTCGCCGGAAGGAACACTCGTAGTTGCCGATAAACAAACGGCAGGCAGAGGAAGAATGTCCAGAGTGTGGCATTCTCAGGAAGGAACCGGGATTTGGATGAGTCTCATCCTGAGACCGGAAATTCCTTTGCAAAAAACGCCGCAGCTCACTCTGTTATCTGCCGTTGCGGTCGTTCAGGCTATCGAATCCTTTACCGGTGTACAGCCCGCAATTAAGTGGCCGAATGATTTAATGATTCACGGCAAAAAGGCCGTCGGAATCTTAACTGAGCTGCAGGCGGAAGAAGACCGTGTCCGTTCGGTCATTCTCGGCATCGGAATCAACGTGAACCAGCGGGAAACCGATTTTCCCGGCGAGCTTCAGGACATTGCGACAAGCCTCAGCCTGGAAGCCGGCGAAAAAATTGACAGAGCGGGTCTGATACAAGAGATTCTGCTGACTTTTGAAAAACGCTATCAGGATTATCTGAAGCACGGCTTTACACCGATTAAGCTGTTATGGGAAAGCTATGCGGTCGGATTGGCGAGTGAGCTCAGAGCGAGAACGCTGCAAGGGACGTTTTACGGGAAATCGCTCGGCATTGATGATGAGGGGGTCCTTCTTTTGGAAACGAAAGACGGAATAAAGAAGATCTATTCTGCCGATATTGAGCTCAATTAATCTTAGTTGGTACAAGCCTCGTGAATTTGGTATACTTCCTATGGGCAGTATCATAATGAACTGCACCTGATCAGCAGAACAGAGATTACGAAAAGTCTGCCTTGATCCAAAAAAGGACTGGGACAGAGGGATGACATTCGCTGAACGTTAAACAAGTGGGAATCCTTCTTATTTTACAGAAGGCTTTTTTGCTTGCGAAGAATTGGCGGATCATCTCCTCACCGTTTAGAGGAGGAGAAACAGAATGAAAACAAAACTGGATTTCATGAAAATGAAGGAAAACGGAGAGCCGATCGTGATGCTGACCGCTTACGATTATCCGCAGGCAAAACTGGCGGAACAGGCTGGAGTCGACATGATTTTAGTCGGGGATTCGCTCGGAATGGTCGTGCTCGGGCTCGATTCAACCGTCGGCGTAACGGTCAGTGACATGATTCACCATACAAAAGCGGTAAAACGAGGTGCGAAAAATACGTTTATCGTAACGGACATGCCGTTTATGTCTTACCACCTTTCAAAAGAAGATACATTGAAAAATGCCGCGGCCATTATTCAGGAAAGCGGCGCAGACGCGTTAAAGCTTGAAGGCGGAGACGGCGTTTTCGAATCCATCCGCGCGCTGACACTCGGGGGCATCCCTGTCGTCAGCCATTTAGGCCTTACACCGCAGTCTGTCGGAGTGTTAGGCGGATATAAAGTGCAGGGAAAAGATGAGCAAAGCGCGAAAAAGCTCATCGAAGACAGCGTGAAATGCGAACAGGCGGGAGCGATGATGCTCGTGCTTGAATGTGTGCCTGCTGAACTGACCGCAAAAATAATAGAAGAAGTATCCATTCCCGTCATCGGAATCGGAGCCGGTTCAAAAGCTGACGGCCAAGTTCTTGTTTACCATGACGTCGTCGGCCACGGCGTGGACAGAACACCGAAGTTCGTGAAGCAATATGCCAAAATCGACGGCGCGATTGAATCTGCGCTCAGCGGTTATGTGCGTGATGTGAAAGAACGGGTTTTCCCGGAAGAAAAGCATTCTTTTCAGATCAACCAAACTGTGCTGCAAGGCTTGTACGGAGGAAAGTAAGCGATGAAACAACTGACAGAAACTCAACAGCTGAAAGAACTGATTGCGCAATACCGCTCAGAAGGCCGGACGATCGGATTCGTCCCGACAATGGGTTTTCTTCATGAAGGGCATCTGACGCTGGTTGAAAAAGCAACCAAAGAAAACGATATTGTCGTGATGAGCATCTTTGTCAATCCGACTCAATTCGGACCGGGCGAGGATTACGAAGCATATCCGCGTGATTTAAACCGCGATGCCCGGCTTGCAGAACAGGCGGGGGCAGATGTATTGTTTACGCCGTCTGCAAGTGACATGTATAAAGGCGAGCAAAATGTTGCCGTGCATGTAAAAAGAAGAACTGACGTGTTATGCGGCGCCTCCCGCATCGGTCATTTTGACGGAGTGGCCACTGTGCTGACGAAGTTTTTCAATCTCGTTAAACCGACCCGCGCCTACTTCGGGCTGAAAGATGCCCAGCAGGCAGCGGTTGTGGACGGATTGATTGAGGATTTCTTTATGGATATCGAATTGGTTGCGGTGGATACGGTCAGAGAAGAAGACGGACTTGCTAAAAGCTCTCGCAATGTCTATCTGACTGAGCAGGAACGAAAAGAAGCGCCGATGATCTATAAAGCATTACAAAAAGGCGCCGAACTGATCAGAGACGGTGAAAGAAACCCGGAAGCCGTCATAAAAGCCGTCAGCAGCGTCATCGAAAACACTAGCGGCGTCATTGATTATGCCGAATTGTACGCTTATCCTGAACTGACTCCGCTTAAAACGTTAAACGGCAAGATTATTCTGGCCTGTGCCGTTCAATTTTCTAAAGCTAGACTGATTGATAATATCATTATTGATATTGATGAATGGGAGAGATTATAATATGTACCGCACTATGATGGCCGGAAAACTGCACCGCGCTACCGTGACGGAAGCCAATTTGAACTATGTCGGCAGCATTACGATTGATGAAGATCTTTTGGATGCCGTCGGAATGCTCGTTAATGAAAAAGTTCAAATTGTGAATAATAACAACGGAGCGAGACTTGAAACGTATATTATTCCCGGTAAGCGGGGGAGCGGCGTGATCTGTTTAAACGGAGCTGCCGCCCGCCTCGTCCAACCAGGAGATAAAGTCATTATTATTTCTTATCAAATGATGTCTGATCAGGAAGCAAAAAGCCATCAGCCGAAGGTGGCGGTTTTGGACGATCAGAATAAAATCGAGCAGATGCTGGGCCAGGAGCCGGCGCACACGATTTTGTAAAAGAGCCCCCTTCATGGGGGTTTTCTTTTAAGATTCAGGGGCAAAAGCTGTTTTTCCGCTCCATTTCTCAGCAAAACGTGTTACACTTTTCTCGTATGCAAGAATTGAGGTGTCCATTTTAATGAACAAGCAACGGTTCGTTGTCATAGATGTCGAAACAACAGGAAATTCGCCGAAAAAGGGCGATAAAATCATTCAAATCGCAGCGGTTGTCATTGAAAATGGACAAATAACTGAGCGGTTTTCAAAATATATCAATCCGAATCAGGCCATTCCGCCGTTTATTGAACAGCTGACCGGAATTTCATCCGGTATGGTTGAAAATGAACTGCCGTTTGAAGCGGTCGCAGAAGAGGTTTTTCATCTGCTTGACGGCGCGTATTTTGTTGCCCACAATATTCATTTTGATCTCGGATTTGTCCGGCATGAACTGAGCGAAGCGGGCTATGAGCTGCCGGATTGTGAAGTGCTTGATACGGTTGAGCTCTCACGTATTGTTTTTCCGGGGTTTGAAGGGTATAAGCTCGGTGAATTGTGCACGGAGCTGAATATTGTACATGACCGGCCTCACCGCGCAGACAGTGATGCGGAGGTTACGGGGCTGATCTTTTTAGACATTTTACATAAACTGAAACATTTGCCTTTGCCGACGTTAAAGCAGCTTAGAAGGCTTTCACAGCATTTTATCAGCGATTTGACGCTGCTTTTGGATTCTTTTATACATGAAAGCAGACCGGCGGCAGAAGAAAGCTGCATTCCATACGGGTCTTTTTCAATTAAAGAGCCCGATCAAATTCCGGCTTCCCGTCCGGTGAGTGCTGCCATTGACCTTGAAAAATGGAACGATGAAAAAGAACAGCTCTTATCTGACATCATCCCCCGCTACGAAAAGCGGAAAGGGCAGCTTACGATGATGGATGAAGTGCTTGGCGCCTTCTGCAACCGGGAGCATGCGCTGATAGAAGCGGCGCCCGGCATCGGAAAAACAATCGGTTATCTCGTTCCGGCTCTCTTATTTGCCAAAGCGGAACAAACTTCCGTCATTATCAGCACGTACTCTACTCTTTTGCAGCAGCAGATCATGACTAAAGATATTCCGCTTTTGGAGCGTATGTTTCCATGGCCGGTTAAGGCCGCTGTTTTAAAAGGGAAATCGCATTATCTGTGCTTGCGCAAGTTTGAACATATTCTGCATGAGGAAGATGACAACTATGATGCGGTTCTGACGAAAGCACAGCTTCTCGTCTGGCTGACAGAGACTGAAACGGGCGACGCCGCCGAGCTGAATCTTCCTTCAGGCGGCAGATTGCTGTGGGAGCGCATGTCTTACGATGAGGAATCTTTTTTGAAAAAAGGGAACAACTCCGCCGCCGAATTTTATGAACGGGCAAAAGAAAAAGCGCAGGCCGCAGATCTGATTATCACCAACCATGCTTTGCTGTTTGCGGATCAAAGCAGTGAAACAAAAAAACTGCCCCCAAGCGGAACGGTCATCATTGATGAAGCGCATCATTTCGAACGGGCCGCCAGCGAGCATCTGGGGCGGAGAGCTTCGTACATCGGGCTGCACACAAAGCTCAGCCGAATCGGAATATTAAAAGAACACGGGCTGTTAAAGCGGATGAGAAAACTGTTTTATACGTATGAATTGCCGGCCGAAAGTTTTTTTGACGCCGATGAGTGGATGAAGCATATTCAATCTGAAAGTGACGCATTTTTCAGTTCGGTGCATTCTTTTGTCAAACGAAGAAAACCTAAAGACGATCTGAACCGTCTCGTCTATAGTCTGAATCATAAAAGCCAGGATAAAGGCCTTCACATGATAACGGACGGAGCGGAGCGGCTTTGCGCGATGCTGGATCAGCTGCTCGATGTGTTTTCAGTACAGGAGAAACTGTTGCATCAAAAGCTTGATGAGATGAAGAGCGGAGCGGCTTTTTTAGCGGCCGAGTATGTAAAATGCATCAGGGGGCTGAAAGAATATCGCGATACGTTCAGCAGACTGTTGTTTGAAAATAATGAGAAAGAAGCCGTTTGGATTGAAATTGATGCCAAAGGCGCAAAAAACGCCGTCAGCATCTATGCACAGCCGCTGGAGCCCGGTGAAATGCTGGCAGATCAGTTTTTCGCCCGCAAAAAAAGCGTAGTGCTAACATCAGCGACCTTAATGGTGGAGCAGTCTTTTCAATTTATGATTGAAAGGCTCGGACTGTCGGATTTTTATCCGCGCACCAAAAGCATCCCGTCTCCTTTTTCTTATGATGATCAGATGAACGTCATCATTCCGAAAGAGATGAAATCCCTCAAATATGACGGAGAGCGGGAAGTCATTGAGCATATTGCCAAGTATGCTGAAATCATGTCAAAGGGAAAACAGCCGAAGATTCTTATCCTGTTTACGTCTCATGATATGCTGAAAAAAGTGTATCAGGAATTGAAACTCAGCATGGAGATCTCAGGCATTCAGCTTCTCGGCCAAGGCATCTCGGGCGGAAGTCCCGGTAAATTAATGAAAACCTTTAAAACGGCAAGCCGGGCGATTTTGCTCGGGACGAATCATTTCTGGGAAGGCGTTGATTTTCCGGGGGATGAATTGTCAACCGTCATGATTGCAAGGCTTCCTTTCCGGGCGCCTGATAATCCGCTTCATGCCGCAAAATGTGAATTCGCCAAGAAGCAGGGGAAAAACCCGTTTCAGACGATTTCTCTGCCTGAGGCCGTGTTAACGTTCAGGCAGGGAATCGGGCGCCTGCTCCGTACGGCGGGAGACAAAGGAACAATCGTTCTTTTAGATCAGCGTGTAAAGACGGCGGGATACGGACGGCTGTTTCTTGATGCGCTCCCGACTTCATCCCTTTTGGAACTGACGGATGCCGAACTCGGGGATTACGTCAGCCAAACGGAATAAAAGCCGCATAAACGCGGCTTTCGTGGTGTGGGATGAGGAATTGTTTATATGGTAAAAGCGGGTTCATGCCGCCTTGTGATTTTATTATGCCGCGCGTGCATCCCGTTATGACTAACAAAATTTGTTCGACCGATGGAGGGTATAAAAATGGAAAGCAAAATTGAGATTCTTTCTACAATTAATGTGGAGCATTCAGATGATTTATATAAAATCGTCGATACATTAAACCGGACTTTGAAAAGAGATAATCTGATGTTCGGACTGGCGCTTGACGAAGAAAATCAAAATGAAGCGGTCTTCACCATTTATCGCACATAGGTGAAAAAGATGAGAAAAAAAGCGTTAATATTTACAGCCGTATTTGGTATTATTTTTTTAGCGGTTCTTTTATTTTCGGCCGGCATTTTTAAATCTGCAATGGCTCAAAAAGAGGAAGGCCACGACACAGCAGCCGCAGCCGCTAAAGAAAAAACGGATCTGACAGATGCTGAGAAAGTGGAAACCTTTGTCGGTAAACAGAAGTATTACGTTGTGTCCGGAACGGATAAACATGGAAAAGACATGTATGTATGGGTCCCGGCCGGCAAAAAAGCAAAAATTCTCTCGAAAAAAGCCAGTGACGGCATTTCAAGCAGCAAGGCTGCCAAAATCGTTCAAGACGCAGGGCTTGTTTCAAAGCTGAATGACGTTCACCCGGCGAGAGAAAACGATGTCCTGCTGTGGGAAGTGACCTACATCAACAAAAACGGGCAGTATAGTTTTAGCTATGTGGACTTTACAAGCGGCAAGATTCTCAAAAACATCACACCGTGAGACGTATTAGGGGGAGTTCAAGTTGAAATTGGCAAAAAGAGTATCCGCATTAACACCGTCTGCAACACTTGCAATTACCGCAAAAGCGAAAGAGCTGAAAGCAGAAGGCCATGATGTCATCGGCCTCGGAGCAGGAGAACCTGATTTTAATACGCCTCAGCACATTATAGATGCCGCGGTGCGTTCCATGAATGAAGGCCACACAAAATATACGCCTTCAGGCGGTCTGCCGGCCTTGAAAGACAGCATCGCTGAAAAGTTCAAAAACGACCAGGGAATTGAATATAAACCGTCAGAAATCATTGTCTGCACCGGAGCGAAGCACGCCCTGTACACATTATTTCAGGTCATTCTCGATGAAGGAGACGAAGTGATTATACCGACTCCTTACTGGGTAAGCTATCCTGAGCAGGTGAAATTGGCAGGAGGACGTCCCGTCTATGTGGAAGGACTGGAGTCTAATCAGTTTAAAATTTCACCGGAGCAGCTGAAGCAGGCGCTCACTGAGAAAACAAAAGCAATCATTATCAACTCACCGAGCAATCCGACAGGTGTCATGTATACGAAAGAAGAGCTTAGTGAACTCGGAAAAGTGTGTCTGGAGCATGACATTCTGATCGTTTCTGACGAAATTTATGAGAAGCTTACATACGGAGGAAAAAAACACGTCTCAATCGCACAGCTTTCCGATGAATTGAAAGAGCAGACGGTCATCATCAACGGCGTGTCGAAATCCCACAGCATGACGGGCTGGAGAATCGGTTATGCGGCGGGATCTGAGACGATTATTAAAGCGATGACGAGCCTTGCGAGCCACAGCACGTCAAATCCGACGTCTATCGCTCAATACGGCGCCATTGCGGCATATAACGGGCCTGCTGAACCGCTGGAAGAGATGAGACAGGCATTTGAGCACAGACTGAATACCATCTATGCTCAGCTCAGCGAAATTCCCGGATTTACCTGTGTCAAGCCTGAAGGGGCATTTTACTTGTTCCCTAACGCCAAAGCGGCAGCAGAAAACTGCGGATTCAAAGATGTTGATGAATACGTGAAGGCGCTTCTGGAAGAAGAAAAAGTCGCCATCGTACCGGGCTCGGGCTTCGGCTCACCGGACAACGTCCGTTTATCTTACGCAACGTCACTTGATCTTTTAGAAGAAGCGGTCGAAAGAATCCGCCGCTTCACGGAAAAACATAGCTGATTCTGAAAAAGCGGCTTTTGAAGCCGCTTTTCACCTGCATTGACCCCGTAAGAGTAGAACGGGTATAATAAAGTGATGAAAAAAGAGATTCAGGCAGATTCCTGAATGTCTTTCTTGTTCTGGAGGGAAAGATTTTGAAAACAACAATCAACCAAGTGTATAAACACACAGGCGAGGAAGTAACGATTGGAGCTTGGGTCGCAAATAAACGCTCAAGCGGTAAAATCGCATTTTTACAGCTGAGAGACGGTACCGGCTTCATTCAGGGAGTTGTCGTCAAAGCTGAAGTTGAAGAAAACATCTTCCAAATCGCGAAATCAGTGACGCAGGAAACGTCACTTTACGTAAAAGGGATTGTGAAAGAAGACGAGCGTTCACCGCTTGGCTATGAGCTTGCAGTCACATCCATTGAAGTCATTCACGAAGCGACCGATTATCCGATTACACCTAAAGAGCACGGCACAGAATTTTTAATGGACCACAGACATTTGTGGCTCCGTTCGAAACGCCAGCACGCGATTATGAAAATCCGCAACGAAATCATCCGTGCGACTTATGAATTTTTCAACAAAGAAGGTTTCGTGAAAGTTGATCCGCCGATTTTGACGGGAAGCGCTCCTGAAGGCACGACTGAGCTGTTCGCAACAAAATATTTTGATGAAGACGCCTTCTTGTCTCAAAGCGGCCAGCTGTATATGGAAGCTGCTGCAATGGCGCTGGGAAAAGTATTCTCATTCGGACCGACATTCAGAGCGGAAAAATCAAAAACGAAACGCCATCTCATCGAATTCTGGATGATTGAGCCCGAAATGGCATTTGTTGAATTTGAAGAAAACCTTGAAGTTCAGGAGAATTATGTTGCTTACATCGTACAAAGCGTGCTGGAACATTGTAAGATCGAGCTGAACACACTGGGAAGAGACACGTCCAAATTAGAACAAATGAAAGCGCCTTTCCCGCGCATTACGTACGATAAAGCGATCGAGTTCCTGAAAGAAAAAGGATTCGACGATATTGAATGGGGAGATGACTTCGGTGCGCCGCATGAAACAGCGATTGCAGAAAGCTATGACAAACCGGTGTTTATCACTCATTATCCGACTTCATTAAAACCGTTTTATATGCAGCCTGCCAAAGATCGTGACGATGTCGTGCTATGTGCCGATTTAATTGCTCCGGAAGGCTACGGGGAAATCATCGGCGGATCTGAACGCGTTCACGATATGGATTTATTGGAAGAAAGATTAAAAGAACACGGTCTGGATTCAGATGCTTACAAATGGTATGCTGAACTCAGACAATACGGTTCTGTTCCGCACTCAGGCTTTGGCCTCGGACTTGAGCGGACAGTGGCTTGGATCAGCGGAGCGCCTCACGTGCGTGAAACAATTCCGTTCCCGAGACTTCTGAACCGTCTGTATCCGTAATAGTTTTAAAAAACGAAGTCTCCTGCAAGGGAGACTTTTTCTAAGTAAAGGGGAAAGCTCCCGGAGATAACCTTTTACAGTAAGAGGTGTAAGGATGAAAAAACAGCAATTTATAGATATGCAGGAACTCGGCATTTCAAGCATTCCCAACCTGCTGCTGACACATTACCGGCAGCTCGGGCTGAATGAAACCGAATTGATTCTGCTTTTAAAGATTAAAATGCATTTGGAAAAGGGTTCTTATTTTCCGACGCCGTTTGAACTGCAGTCAGGGATGTCCATTTCTGCTGAAGAATGTACAAGCTGCCTGAGAATGTTCATTCAAAAAGGTTTTCTGTTTATTGAAGAATGTGAAGACCATAACGGCATAAAGTTCGAAAAATATTCTCTGCAGCCGTTATGGGCGAAGCTGTATGATTACATGCAGCATTCACAAAATGAAACGCAGGAAAGAACGTCAGAAAGAGAACAAAAAAGCCTGTACACCATCTTTGAAGAAGAGTTTGGAAGGCCGCTGTCTCCGCTTGAATGTGAGACGCTGGCCATATGGCAGGATCAGGATCAGCATGACGCGATTCTGATTAAACATGCGCTAAAAGAAGCTGTCTTATCAGGAAAGCTCAGTTTTCGCTATATTGACCGGATTTTATTTGAATGGAAAAAGAACGGCTTCAAAACGGTTGAGCAGGCGAAGGCGCACAGCCAAAAATTCCGGCGTGTTCAGACGAAACAAAATGAACCGCAAAAAGAGTATACGAGACAGGTGCCTTTTTACAATTGGCTGGAACAGTAACTTGAGAAGGGGAGAAACGTGTTAAATTTAAAGCAGATTGAATATTGTCTTGATAAAATCGGTGATATGTTTCCGCACGCAGAATGTGAACTTGTCCATTCAAATCCTTTCGAACTGGTTGTGGCAGTCGCTTTATCTGCGCAATGTACGGATGCTCTCGTCAACAGAGTGACAAAAACGCTATTTCAAAAATATAAACGGCCTGAAGATTATCTTGCCGTCCCGCTGGAAGAATTACAGCAGGATATTAAATCAATCGGCCTGTACCGAAATAAAGCCAAAAATATTCAAAAACTGAGCAAAATGATCATCGAAGAGTACGGCGGAGAAGTGCCGAAAGACCGGGATGAGCTTGTGAAGCTGCCGGGTGTCGGACGGAAAACGGCAAATGTGGTCGTATCCGTTGCTTTCGGCGTACCGGCAATCGCTGTGGACACTCATGTGGAACGGGTCTCGAAAAGGCTCGGCATCTGCCGCTGGAAGGACTCTGTATTGGAAGTAGAGAAAACATTAATGAAAAAAGTGCCCAAAGAGGATTGGTCTGTCACACATCACAGATTAATATTTTTCGGGCGGTATCATTGTAAAGCGCAATCTCCCCGCTGTGCGGAATGTCCTTTGCTTTCGTTATGCAGGGAAGGGCAAAAGCGTGACAAAAAAGGGCTGGTGAAACGGTGACGGCGATTAATATTCTGGCAGGCTATGAAACTTACTTGCGCAGTCTTACGGATCTGGATAGCTTAGAGGTTAAAGCGGCTTTGCGCCGGCATCCGCTGTATATGGATTTCAGCAGTCAGCCAAAAGTGCAGCCATGGAGGGAAAAGAGCGAATATGTTCCGTTTCTTTTTCAGATTTGGAACGAAACGAAAGAAGCGCTGCTTCCCGTTTTTCAAACAAGAAAATCCAGATGTGATCAAAATGATATGCTGAAGGGGATTGCCTGTCTGATTGCCGCGTTTCATTGGACGGCAGGGGAGCGGGTCACCTCACTTGATTGGTCTGTGCTTGAAACCAAGCATTTTCCCGCGGAGCCGATTAATTGGGCGGAGAGAGTGGCGTTTATTCTAACAAAACCGACTCAATTTCACTCGTTTATTCAGCTTGACGAATTGATGACGGAGATGACAAAACAATATCATAAATATGAAGCTATGAACAAATCATAAAAACCTCCTTATAAGAAAAGGAGGTTTTTTTGTATGAAAAAAATCCTTCACCTCAAACAGGTGAAGGATTTCGTCCGCTAATGAGCGGGGTTTGACTGGATGGTTGACGAATTGGACTGCCCGTTGACATTTGAAGATGAATCTTGGTTTTTGTCCTTCTGGCCGCTGTCAGGTTTTTTCGAACCGTCTGAACCGGTATCGGAACCATTATCAGAGCCGTTATCTTGCTGTCCGTTGTTATCCGTCCCGTTACCAGGCTGATTCGGATTGTTATTATCCGTTTGATCCTGATCGGATTGATCCGGATTTTTATTCGGGTCATCGGTTGGTGATTGATCCGATCCGTCTGACGTATCTGTCTGATTATCGTCTGTTTTCGAATCATCGGTTTGGGTCTTGTCTTTATCCTTATCATCAGGTTTCTGTTCATCGTCAGTCGTTTTATCTTTATCTGCATTGTCTTCTTCATCTTTCGGAACTTTGAAAGATGCTGATGCCGTATCGCTTTTTCCGTCATCATTTTCCGCTGTCACCTGGAAGCTGTATGTGGACCCAGTGGTGACATCTGAGACGACGGCTTCTTTTGCCGAACTGTTTTGAATGTCACTGTAACTTCCGCCGTCAACGGATTGTTTGACATTGAATGTTGCATCGCCGTCATAATCCCAGCTTAAAGTTAATGATTTTTTATCTTTGTCGTATTTCACTTGCAAGCCAGTCGGTTTATCTGCTTTTTCTTTCGCGTACGTTTTAGAAACGGCAGTAGGTTCTGTTCCTTTCACGAAGTACTCCGTCACTTTTTTATCATCCGGCGTATTCGGTCCGGCTAAAGCGGCAGGATTCGAGCCTTTCTCAACTGTTTCTTTTACGACGCTGTCAGGCTGCTTGAAGCTTCCTTTACCGTCATCAACGTATGAGATCAGCTTTTGGAAAATCCGTTTTGCAACTTGCTGGTCTGCAGAAGACAGTGATTTCTTGCCTGCTTTGTTGCCAGGCTCAACACCGGTCCAAACCGCCGCTGTATATTGAGGGGTGTAGCCGACAAACCATGAGTCTGGGACTCCGCCTGGAGCAATGTTATATTTTTGAATATCATCTTTAGTAAAGTTTGTTGTACCCGTTTTACCGGCGACTTCCACATTCGGTACTTGAGCCAGTTTACCCGTTCCAGATTCGACAGCTGATTTCAGCATATCTGTAATCATGAACGCCGTGTAATCACTCATAGCACTCTTCGGCTTAGGCGTTAAATCAAGCTTAGTGCCGTCATTGAATTCAATCGACGTGACTGCGTGCGGTTCATTGTACGTTCCGTTATTTCCGAACGCACTGTAGGCGCCTGCCATGGTCAGAGGAGAAACACCGCGGTTATCCTCACCAAATCCTCCGATAGAATAAGATTCCGTTACACTGTCTTTGTTTAATCCAAGTCCTAAGTCGTTTGCGAAGTCGACCGCATTATCTTTACCGGCTGCTTGGTATGCCTTCAGAGCCGGAATATTACGTGAGTCTGCGAGAGCTTGACGCATAGATATCTGACCTTTGTAATCATTGTCCCAATCATGGATCGGTGTGCCGTCAGAGTACGTATATGCAGAATCATTAATCTGCTCATACGTCGACCATTTTTTATTTTCAATGACCGGCCCGTAATCAAGAATCGGTTTTATCGTTGAACCTGGCTGGGTTTTACCTTGTGTTGCATAATTGAATCCCCCGGTAGTTCTGTTTCGTCCTGCTCCGATGGCGCGGATTTCTCCGTTTGTCGTATCAAGGAGCGTGACGCCGCCCTGCATGCCTTGGGTAAAGCCGGCTGTGTCGCCGTTCATCAATTGGTCAAGATAATCTTGTGCTTTCGTATCAAGGGTCGTGTAAATTTTTAATCCGTCAGTTGAAATATCGACGTCTTTCTTTTCTTTTGTCTCAATTTCTTTCATGACTTCTTCGACAAAAGCGCTGTATTTATTTGTGTCCTTTTTATCGTATTCCTTTTGGCTGACGACGCCTTCATCTTTCATGGACACTTTCTTCGCTTTTTGGTATTCAGAATTTGAAATGAATCCTTGTTTTTCCATTAAGCTGAGAACGATGTTCCGGCGTTTTTCGGAAGCCTTCGGGTTTTTAACCGGGTTATATCCGGTCGGGCTTTGCGGCATTCCGGCAAGCGTGGCCGCCTGTTCAACCGTAAGCTTGCTCAAATCTTTTACGCCGAAGAATTCTTCAGCCGCCTTACCGACGCCGTAGGCGCGCGGTGAGAAATAAATTCTGTTTAAATACATTTCTAAGATTTCATCTTTAGAATAATGGCGCTCCAGCTGCAGTGAAAGCCACACTTCCTGTGCTTTCCGTTTAATCGTTTTTTGATGGGTCAAAAGCGAGTTTTTCACAACCTGCTGGGTGATCGTGCTTCCTCCCTCTGAACCGAAACCATCCGTAAAGTTGGCGACCAAGGCGCCGCCGATCCGGATCGGGTCTATTCCGTGGTGCTTATAAAAACGGGCATCCTCTGTTGCGATAAATGCTTCTTTCACAACATCGGGTATATCTTTAATCGGGACGTAGGTTCGTTTTTCGCCGCCCACTTCCGCGATTTCTTTGCCGTTTTTATCGTAAATTGTTGAAGAATAAGGCGTTTTCAGCTTGGCTTCGTCCAAAGACGGCGCACCGGAAACTAAAACGGCAAATGCCGCGGCTCCGCCGACTATGCCGAGGACAAACAGAATAACCAAAGACAGCACAATCTTTTTGAATAAACCGCCTTTACGCTGTTTCTTTCCTTTTTTCGGTGAAGAAGACTTGGGGCTTTTCGTCTGCCTAGCCTTGCGGCGTTCTTCACGGCTCTTAAATTGATCTGACATAACATCTCAACCTTTCGTTAATCAACCTTTCGCTCAGTCTACTGTCCCTGCGAAAAATAAAGCTGTTCAATAATACTAATATAATCAATTCTCGGTGAGTATCCAAGGGAAATCGGAAAGGAAGCATCTTCTAATTCGTCTTTGCGAATCGACTTTCTGCCGTTGTTCTCCTTTCTCTCCCAAAAGACAAACAGCTTGTCGGCCTCGAGGAAATAAACCTTTTCGAAAGCGGATATAATAACAAAACAAATGCCGTCTTGCCTGACCACCTGCTTCATGTGCTCAATTTGATGGTCATGAAAATTCTGCAGGGGAAATGCCGTTTTGTTTTTTGTTTCTTTTGCTTCGAAATCAATGTAGCGCCCTTTATAAATCCCATTGTAATCGGTTGTCGAAGACTGCTTAAAATAAGCCTCCTTAATGACTGCGGCGCTTCTTTTCGGATAATGGACGTTTACAATCTGGACGGGTGTCGGCTTTTTGTGAATGACCGCAATTTGGTTAGCCAGATAATACTTATTCGTTTCATTCAGGTCGTCTTCGAGGGTCATGCCGCGATTACTGTATGAATGGGACCGTTTCTGGCTGTTTTGGGATGAAACCGTTTTGTTCGGCTGAAAAGTTTTTCCATTCGGATACCGAATCACTTTTTCCATCCTCCTTATCAAACTCATAGTGACGGAAGTGAATGAACGTGCATAAACGACAGACCGTAACCGCCATTCTTCATCAGATCGAAAAAGAGACGAAAATAAAAAATGCCGATAACATTTCCCGGACAAATGCCTATAAAGCATATTATGACCGCCATCCTGAGATCAAATGGCCGCTTTTGGCATCTTTTGTGTCCCGTAATGCGGGCTGGTCGATGACTGATTTAAGAGGCGTCCTTTATCAGGAAGGTCTTGACAGCAGGCAGAAAAACTGGTTTTTCCTCTCGTATGAGAGGGCGAATTGGCTGATTTTTTCTGATGCCTATCCTCAGCTTCTGATCTACCAGTGGTCAAAACAGATCGGCGAACCTCTTTTCTGTCATCTTCCTTATTTCCGCGTCTCGGCTTTCATGCAGGAAGAATGGCTCCGCTTTTGGCGTGACGGAGATACGGAACGGCTCATGTATGCTCTTATTATAAATGAACAAAACACTATCCAAGCACCTATTATACAAAATCCTTCGTTTAAAAAGAATGTTTTTGGTACGATTCCTTTTTATTTAAGTGATTGGTTTCACTTTAACACGGTGATATTCCCCTCATTTGACGGATGTTTATACGGAATTTCCGTCAAACGGTTTTCAAAAACAGAAGAAAGAATTGCGCTCGGAAAACAGCTTGCCCGTCTTTTATTCAGTCCTGATCTTCACGCTTCTTTTTACCGTTTTCTCGATACCGTTCCACATACCGGCTCGCGCTTTGATATGGAGAAAATGATCGGCATCAAAAAAAGAACGTCACCGATGCTGAGGACAACTTATCCGATTGTTGCCCACTCATTAGACGGCAAAAAGGCGGATTGGTTTCAAAAAAGGTTAAGGAAAGGGGCTTTTTTACAGGAGAAAATGCCGAAACAGCTTGAACTGACGGACTGGTATTTACAGAAAAGGCGGGAGCTCCACGCGCTGTTTGCGGTTAAAGAGTGGCTTAAAAAATAAAAAGCCCGAAACCGTTCGCTGCGGTTTCGGGTGGTGTCTTACGTAGAAGGGCGGTTTGGGCCGCCTAATTTTTTATCAAGCGTATCAGTCGTTTTTGATTCGTTTTTTTGCTGTTTACCTGCATTTTTCGGTCTCGTTTTCATACGGCACCTCCTCAACTGTATCGTTTGCATTAACGTGCCGGTTCATACAAAGTTTGCGGCAATTTTTTGTCGAAAAGTCCGTCTTTTAGGTTAATCTCTGTTTGTTTGCCGAACTGCTTCTAGTTTTGTCAGGTGCGGAGGAGAGCGGTATGAAAACGAGAATTATATCAGGAGAGACGCAAGTGACAAAAGGGAGGAACATGAATGTCTGTTTACACGAGTAAGGCTGATATTCTCCGTCTGCTTTCTGATATCGAAGTCCGGATTTCTGCCGCTGAAAAGACGCTTACACAGGCAGTTAAGTCCTGTCAGGCGGAAGCTGAAGAAATCAGGCAGGACCGGCTTGCCCGCATTGAAGAAGAGGCCCGCGAGCTTCATGTTTGCATTGATGATCTGTTTTTGACTGACCGTCGCAAAAAGGATTTACCGAGAGCCTGCCGGATCAGCTGATTTTATGTGAAAACTTTGGTACGATATGTACTGAGGTGAGTCCGTTTGCAGACACAGTCGTTATTGGAACTGACAGTACAAATGATAGAGGCGGCTCTTGAAGCCGACAGAAGATATCAGGAAGGAAAAGAAACCGGCCGTTCATATGATTTTTTTGACGTGATTAAACCCGATGTTGAAAAAAAAGACCGGCTTTGCGCGATTTGGACTGAAGCAGCGCTTGCGTTTATTCAGGAAAACCGTCCAAAATACGTTCATCACGCCCAAATTCAGGCCGTTTCAGAAAATTTCGGAGAGCTGATGCTCCAATCATATGTTCATCATATTCATAAAAAAAGATACAAGGACCTAACTGAATCTGTTTTATATACGCTTCGTATATTGAGGGATGAAATTGAAAAAGAAGGCAGCTGAAACAGCTGCCTTCTTTTATATAAAGGGGTCGGGTATGTTATTCATACGCCGGGTTTTCTGCTCCACTTGCTTCGAGAACCTTCATACTGTTACGAAATTCGGTTGCGGTGAGATGGCCTTGAATATAGAGGAACTTGGCAAAGTCCATCAGTTTATCTGCACAATCTGTTTCATATTTTTTCACTTCTGCAAAACGCTTTCTTAAGTATGATACGTTCATAATGGTGCATCCCCTCTCATGTATGTTGAGATTATGTTAACATAACGATTCGACTTTTTTCTGTTTTTAAAAAATTAAGACTTTCGACAGCATTTGACAAAGGTGAGGCTTTCCAAAAGCACATAACCAAGGCGGGATTCATACATATATAGAAGAAACTAAGCGAGAGGCACAGGGGGAATGTCATATGCAATGGAGAGCGCAGCCGTATCAAAATATGTACCAGCAGCCGGCGGGATATTTCTATCCGCAGCAGATACAGCCGCTGCAGCAGCCGAATCCGCAGCAGATGCAGCCATTACAGCCGCAGCCGTATCCGCAGCAAATACAGCCATTGCAGCAGCCGCCGTATCATCAGCAAGGGCAGTTTCCGCCGCAATTTTATCCGAATCAGGAATACGGTCATATGCAGCAGCCGTACACTCCCGCCCCGCCTCAGGCAGGCATGCCCGGGGGGCCGCCGGGATTTGTGAATCCTTACCCCGTTCCCAGACCGAATCAGCAGCAGCCTTCCCAATTCTCAGGGATACTCTCACAGTTTAAAAAGACAAATGGACAGTTTGACTTTAATAAAATGATAGATACGACGGGGCAGATGGTAAGCGCCGTAAACCAGGTCGGATCGCTGGTGAAAGGATTTACCAGTATCTTTAAATAAAAAGCATGAATGATATCCATCATTCATGCTTATTTTTTAGGTAAAAAGATGGTAAGCGTCTGCTTATTCCAGGATGTTTCCATATCTTCTTCACGCACCTCATAAGGGAGGACGACGGTTCTTGTCATGCTTGAAGACACATGGGATGAATGGGCTTGCTTGTGATCGTGCCGGATTGTCACGTGGAGGTAGCACCCTTTCGTTTCCACCAGCATATCCCCGTCACGGAACGTCGGAGGGACGCTGATGTCAACCGCAAGGCCCGAGGGCTCTTCTCTGACGTCAATCGTTACTTGTGCTTCAGTAAAAGCAGAATTGACAAGATGCTGAAAACCCTGCATCAATTCTGAGAAGGGGCCTGAGTGAAAAAATTGATCCATCGCATGGCTGAGGATGTCTTCATTTCTTTCCAAATAACGTTTATCGTCTTCATTTTGTTCCATAGGATCACCGCCTTTTTACAACAGACTATGCACTGTTATCCCGTATGGTTAAGAATTGAAGGAAAAAAGAAAGTATGGTTAAATAGTGGAGAATAAACTGGTAACGGACTCACATTTAGGAAGGGGAGCACAACACATTGCTGAAAAAATTATTCGGATTGGGAGACAGCCGGAAAAAGCCGGCCGAGGAAGTGATTTTTTCTCCGGCTGACGGAGCGGTGATGGATTTGGCTTCAGTGCCGGATCCCGTATTTTCACAAAAAATGATGGGGGACGGGATCGCCATCGAACCTGCAAACGGAGATATTGTTTCACCGGCTGAGGGTGAAGTGATTCAGCTGTTTCATACAAAACACGCAGTCGGCATCCGCACCCTTTCCGGAGCGGAACTTTTGATACATGTCGGTTTGGATACCGTCAACATGAACGGAGAAGGCTTTGAAGCACACGTAAAAGAAGGGGACAAAATCAAGACAGGCGACCTGCTTTTAACCTGCGATCTGGATTTAATAAAAGAAAAAGCAAGCAGCACCGTCATCCCTATGGTCATTATGAACGGCGATGCCGCGGAGCCTTTGCAATTTGCAGGCGCAAATGAAGCGAAAAAAGGACAAACAGAGCTTTTTACAATAAAAATGAAGTAGGCAGGGGCTGATTCCCTGCTTTTTTTCTTGTACAGTATTTTCATCTAGCCAGGCAAACAAATATTCGGTAAACTGTACCTCAAAGAGGTGTGAACGATGAAGAAAAAATCACTGAGCGAACTGATTCAGGAATTAAAAGATCACGAAAATATTGTGCATTGGCATGAAGAGGAACCGCGGGAGGCTAAAACCATGCCAATGCCCGATCAAGTGGACCCGAAGATCCGGGCGGCTCTCGAAAAGAGGGGAATCGAACGGCTCTTTACCCATCAATACTCCGCTTTCCGGACGGTTCAAAACGGAGAAAGCATCGTGGCCGTCACACCGACGGCCTCCGGAAAAACGTTGTGCTATAATCTTCCGGTTCTCCAGTCTATTGCGGAAGATTCCACAAGCCGCGCGCTTTATTTATTTCCGACAAAGGCGCTTGCGCAGGATCAAAAAAGCGAACTGAACGAAATCATAGATGAGATGGGCATGGACATCAAAAGTTTTACTTACGACGGCGATACCTCTCCGGCCATCAGGCAGAAGGTCAGAAAGGCCGGACACATTGTGATTACTAATCCCGATATGCTTCATTCAGCCATTCTTCCCCATCATACAAAATGGGTGAGTCTGTTTGAAAACCTGAAATATATCGTCATTGATGAATTACATACGTACCGCGGCGTATTCGGCAGCCATGTGGCAAACGTCATCCGCCGCTTAATGAGAATCTGCGCCTTTTACGGAAGCACGCCGTCATTTATCTGCACATCCGCAACAATCGCCAATCCGAGGGAATTGGCGGAGCAGCTGACGGGAAATCCTGTCAGGCTGATTGACGACAACGGCGCTCCGAGCGGAAGAAAGCACTTTGCTTTCTATAATCCGCCGATTGTGAATAAACCGCTGCATATTCGAAAAAGCGCCACCGTGGAAGTGAACGAGCTAGCCAAAACATTTCTGAAAAATAAGATCCAGACGATTGTTTTTGCAAGAAGCCGCGTCAGGGTTGAAATTATTTTAAGCCACATTCAGGAAATCGTAAAAAAAGAAATCGGCGCGAAGTCTGTCAGAGGCTATCGCGGCGGATATCTTCCGAAAGAAAGAAGAGAAATAGAGCGGGGATTAAGAGACGGAAGTATTCTCGGTGTTGTCAGCACAAATGCGCTGGAGCTCGGCGTTGATATCGGCCAGCTTCAGGTCTGCGTGATGACGGGATACCCGGGCAGTGTCGCGAGTGCGTGGCAGCAGGCGGGCCGGGCCGGACGGCGGCAGGGGGAGTCGCTGATTGTGATGGTCGCGAACTCTGATCCGATTGACCAATATATTGTGCGCCACCCTGATTATTTCTTTAAACGCTCGCCTGAATCTGCACGGATTAATCCTGATAACCTCATTATACTGGTCGATCATCTGAAATGCGCGGCGTATGAGCTGCCTTTCAGAGCCGATGAAACATTCGGAGAAAATGAGGCAAAAGACATTCTCGAGTATTTAGAAGAAGAAGGGGTGCTTCATGAAAATCGTGAACGATATCACTGGGCAAGCGATTCATTTCCCGCTTCAAACATCAGTCTCCGTTCGGCCTCGCAGGAAAACGTGGTCATCGTGGACCAATCAGAGACGGCCGATGTGAAAATTATCGGAGAAATGGACCGCTTCAGCGCGATGACGCTTCTTCATGATGAAGCGATTTATCTTCATGAAGGGGTGCAGTATCAGGTTGAAAAGCTTGATTGGGAGCACAAAAAAGCATACGTGCGAAAAGTCGATGTCGAATATTATACGGATGCCAATTTAGCGGTTCAGCTGAAAGTGCTGGAAATCGACAGAACGGACAGCAGAAGGGAAACGGCCATCCATTTCGGGGACGTGACCGTGAATGCCCTTCCGACGATATTTAAAAAAATAAAAATGACGACATTTGAAAATATAGGATCAGGACCGATTCATCTTCCTGAAGAAGAGCTGCATACAAGTGCAGCCTGGCTTGAATTAAAAGAGACGGATTCTGAGATCGGCGAAAAAACGCTTGAGCAGCTGCTTTTAGGCATTGCTCACGTCCTGCGGCATATCGTGCCTGTATACGTCATGTGCGACCGAAATGACGTGCATGTCGTGCCGCAGATCAAAGCGGCTCATACGGGACTGCCGACAATCTTTTTGTATGATCATTATCCGGGCGGAATCGGACTTGCTGATGAAGTATATAAACG
Source organism: Bacillus siamensis (assembly GCF_051628075.1). Classification (NCBI taxonomy): domain Bacteria; kingdom Bacillati; phylum Bacillota; class Bacilli; order Caryophanales; family Bacillaceae; genus Bacillus; species Bacillus siamensis. The sequence goes on along the minus strand of NZ_CP155579.1, from coordinate 2,137,224 downwards.
ATTTGATGAAATCAATGAAGGGGCTATGCGTCTGATCAGACAATGTCCATGTCAAGACGGATGTCCTTCCTGCATCGGCTCCGAAATAGAGGGAATAGATGCAAAGAAAGCGATTCTCCGGCTCTTGAATTACGTGTAAAAGAAAAGGGGGACGAAAGATGTCCTTGAAAAATAAATTAAAGCGGATGAAAAACCACCTGAATATTCCGGAAGCTGAAATAAAGCCTGCTGCTTCTTCGCTTTCGGACCCGGATATTCAAGTCCCGTTTAGAGAAGAATGGGAGGCATTCGGAGTTAAGCCTTTCTTCTTTGAGGATGAATACTGTCTTATCCGCGAAACCGTTTATCCGCTTTCGCACCGCCACGGACGGTACAGCTTCAGTGAACTTGATGACGTCATGGCGTTATGGAATAAAGGCGGTTTGACGCATACTTTATCAGCCGAAGGATACGAAAAGAGCCAGCTGTTTTTCTTTGATACTGAAACGACCGGACTCGGCGGCGGGGCCGGCAATATGATCTTTTTGCTCGGCCATGCGAGGGTATATGAAGACCGTGTCACAGTCAAACAGCATCTGCTTCCCAAGCCGGGAAACGAGGCGGCTCTTTACCAAAGCTTTTTAAGTGAGGTTGACATTACGTCCCTTGTTACGTATAACGGCAAAGCCTTTGATTGGCCTCAGGTCAAAACAAGACACACATTGCTGCGGGACAGGCTTCCGAAACTTCCTGAATTCGGCCACTTTGATCTTCTGCACGGGGCGAGACGGCTTTGGAAACATAAACTGGAGCGAGTATCGCTTTCGGCGGTTGAAAATGAAGAGCTTGCCTTTAAAAGGGGCGAAGACACGCCCGGGTATTTGGCGCCGATGCTGTATTTCCAATTTTTAAAGGCGGAAGATCCCGATCTTTTAAAGGGAGTGCTCCTGCATAATGAACAAGACGTGCTCTCCCTTATTGCTCTTTACATCCATATGTCAAAAAAGATTTTTGCTTCCGCTGATCAGACGTCAGAACATCAGGAAGCCTACGCCATGGCGAAGTGGTTTATCGCCCATAAAGAAACCGATCGGGCTGTTTCACAGCTGGAAGCGCTGCGAGGCAAAGCCTTTGAAGATTCGGATCGGGCCCTTTTTGACTTAGCGATGCTTTATAAAAAACAAAACCGCAGGCAAGACGCAGTGCCCCTTTGGGAGGAACTGACGGGCTCTGATCTTCACATATGCAGACATCAATCAGCGGTTGAGCTGGCGATCTATTTTGAGCATCATGCAAAAGATTTCAAAAAAGCGCTGCAGGCCGCGCAGCTAGCCGCAAAAGACGGGGAAATATCGGAAAAAGAAGCCGAGAAACTCCATGTGAGAATTGCCCGGCTGAAGAGGAAATATTCCTCTTGAAATATTGCCCGGGAAAGCGCAAAAGCCGAGCTGTTTCGCCAAAAATATTTTTTTCTGAATCAGCATCGATTTTGTTGTAGAATGGTGCCGCATCCTGTAAAATAGCGTTAGTTATTTATAGGGGAGAGTTGGTATGTATAAAGGTGTTTTTTACTTGTTCTTTGTCGTGGTTTTTTTGATTGCGTTTGTATTTTCGAATTTTAAAGACAGTCTGCTGATGCACTTCTAAATTGGGTGATTGAATTAGAACATGCACCCGCTTATCTTCATAACCTAACAGTGTAATAAAAGTTAATGGAGAGGGGATTTAGCATGTTTCATCATCATCATCATCATTGCTGCAGACCAAACGTAATGCCGCCGATTGTTCATCCGACTAATTGCTGTGAACACCATTGTTTTACTAACACGGTTGTGCCGCATATTCATCCGCAACATACAACTAACGTAAATCACCACAACTTTGAGCACGTTCATTACTTTCCGCACACTTTTTCAAATGTTGACCCGACAACTCACCAGCATTTTCAGTGCGGGAGCCCTTGCTGCGATCATTAGTATTGAACGTTTAAGCATGGTCGGTAAGGATATCAGCAAATTAAAATGGGGCCCGATGGGAGCCCCATTTTTTAAAGCAGGTGATCAATTGAAAGTATTAGCCGTAACGGGGTACAAGCCGTTTGAACTCGGTATCTTTAAACATGATGACCGGGCGCTTGTTTATATAAAAAAGGCGATAGAAGCCAGACTCAGAAGCTTTCTTGACGAAGGCTTGGAATGGATTCTCATATCCGGACAGCTGGGGACGGAACTATGGGCGGCAGAAACGGCGTACGATCTCAGGGAAGAGTATCCGGAATTAAAGGTTGCTGTAATCACGCCGTTCTACGGCCAGGAAGAAAAGTGGAAGGAACCGAATAAAGAAATGTATGAATCTGTGCTTGCACAGGCAGATTATGAGGAGAGCCTGACGCATCGGCCATATGAAAGCCCGCTTCAATTCCGGCAGAAAAACGCGTTTTTTATTGAAAAGTCAGATGCGCTTTTGCTTTTATATGATCCTGAAATGGAAGGATCGCCGAAATATATGCTGCAGCAGGCGGAAAAACGCCGTGAAAAAGACGGTTATCCGATTTATTCGATTACGATGGACGATCTCCGGGCTGCCGTTGAAGAAGAAGACTTCTTTACATAACATGTCAGAGAACATTTGACAACGGGACGTGTTTCTGAATAAAATATAACATGATGATTCACGATACGAGGTGAAAAAGATGCTTGCTGATAAAGTAAAGCTTTCTGCGAAAGACATTTTGGAAAAAGAATTTAAAACAGGCGTTAGAGGTTACAGACAAGAAGACGTTGACAAATTTTTAGATATGATTATTAAGGATTATGAAACCTTCCATCAAGAAATTGAAGAACTTCAGCAGGAAAATCTGCAGCTGAAAAAACAGCTTGAAGAAGCAAGCAAAAAACAGCCGGTGCAGTCGAATACGACCAACTTTGACATTCTGAAAAGACTGTCCAACCTTGAGAAACATGTATTCGGCAGCAAGCTTTACGACGAATAAGACAGATGCACTTGTCAAATGAGACAAGTTGCTTTATAATGAACAAGTGTTCTTAACGTTCGGGTAATCGCTGCAGATCTTTGAATCTGTAGAGGAAAGTCCATGCTCGCACGGTGCTGAGATGCCCGTAGTGTTCGTGCCTAGCGAAGAAATAAGCTAGGGCAGCCTTGATAGGCTGACGGCAGGAAAAAAGCCTAAGTCTCCGGATATGGCTGAGTATCCTTGAAAGTGCCACAGTGACGAAGTCTCATCAGAAATGTTGAGAGTGGAACGCGGTAAACCCCTCGAGCGAGAAACCCAAATTTTGGTAGGGGAACCTTCTTGAAGGAACTGAACAGATAGAAGGACAGAATACTTTCTGTAGATAGATGATTGCCGCCCGAGTACGAGGTGATGAGCCGATTGCAGTACGACGGAACAAAACATGGCTTACAGAACGTTAAACATTTATTGATATGACAAATTAGAGCTCTCCTTTAAAGGGGAGCTTTTATCTTGAATGAAACGAAAGCTGAAAAGAGACAGGGTGATACGATGAAGAAGTACACACTAATCGCGACGGCGCCGATGGGAATTGAAGCGATTGTCGCCAAAGAAGTGCGTGATTTAGGGTATGAATGCAAAGTAGACAACGGAAAAGTCATTTTTGAAGGGGACGCGCTTGCGATCTGCCGCGCTAACTTATGGCTGCGGACGGCTGACCGCATCAAAGTACAGGTCGCCGAGTTTCAGGCAAAAACGTTTGATGAGCTGTTTGAAAAAACAAAAGCGATTGACTGGCGCGCATACATTCCGGAAAACGCAAAATTTCCCGTTATCGGAAAGTCCGTGAAATCAGTGCTTGCCAGTGTGCCTGACTGCCAACGGATCGTCAAAAAGGCGATAGCGGAAAAGCTGAAACTGCAATCAAGAAACCAAAATGAATGGATTGCAGAAACGGGTCCCGAGTACAAAGTGGAGATTTCGCTTTTAAAAGATAAAGCCGTCATCACACTGGATTCATCGGGAACAGGCCTTCATAAACGGGGATACAGGGTTGACCAGGGCGGAGCCCCGATAAAAGAAACGCTCGCTGCCGCTTTAGTTCTGTTAACGAACTGGACACCTGACCGTCCGTTCGTCGATCCGTTTTGCGGTTCCGGTACGATAGCGATTGAAGCCGCTTTAATCGGGCAAAATATTGCGCCCGGTTTTAATCGTGATTTCGTCTCAGAAGACTGGGAATGGATCGGAAAAGAAGTGTGGGACAAGGCACGTCTTGAAGTAGAAGAAAAGGCGAATTATGATCAGCCGCTGCAGATTTTTGCAAGTGATGTGGATCATCGGATGGTCAACATCGCAAAAGAAAATGCTGAAGAAGCGGGGCTTGGAGACCTGATTGAATGCAAGCAAATGCGGGTGCAGGACTTCACGACGAAACTCGAATTCGGCGTTATCGTCGGAAATCCTCCGTACGGCGAGCGGCTCGGCGAAAAAAGAGAAGTCGAGCGGATGTATAAAGAAATGGGCCGGGCATTCGAATCTCTTGATACATGGTCTATCTACATCTTAACGTCAAATGAACAATTTGAAGAGGTTTACGGAAGAAAAGCGACAAAAAAACGCAAGCTCTTTAACGGTTTTATCAAAACGGATTATTATCAGTACTGGGCTAAAGTGCGGCCGCAGCGGAAAAAGCCGCAACAAAGAGAAGACGCCTGAAACAGCGTCTTCTCCGGCATCTTTACATTTATTCTGCCATTACCAGCGGTGCGCTTTTGCATTGCTCCGTAAAATAATGTTGGTCTGGGACATTTCGGTGTGGCCGTTCACCTGTGATTTAGAGCGTTTCGGCCGTGTCCAATTGTGATGAAACAATTCAGAATGCTGATCTAATCGATCTTTATAACTCATGTAACCATCACTCCCGGATAGAATAAATTTGTGAAGATGGATATTCGATCGAATATCTGTTGTAGTTTGTGCAGGTCATGTGCCAATCATTCAGGAAGGCATGTATAGAAAGTGAAGCATCGGCATAGAATGATGATTATTTCTATTTGAGAGGTGATCTATTTTATGCTGAACAGCGAGCACTTCAGTAAGATACAAAAGGCGCTAGCCGCAACTTCTTCCCAGCTGCAGGAAGTTGGAGCGGAGTTCGATTCTTCCGCCATGACTCACGCACAGGAAGATCTTGAAAATGCAGTAAAACATACACATTCAACAGACCATCCGTTTTTATGTTTGCATATCTTTAATCGGAAATGAAAATCAAAAGACTTGGCGCGGCCAAGTTTTTTTGTTGTATTGAGAAGGGTTAAATGATATTATAGATGGTCTGAATGCCGAATAGTTAGGGGTTGGAGTTGGGTGACAACATCACGTTTGCCTTTTGCTTTAACAAAAGAAAAGAATTTTTACGAAGAATTGAACAATTGGATTGGTGACGTGTTTTACGATATCCTTCCCGAAAAAGGCTTTGACCTTCGGGATGAGCAGGTATTTATGGCGTTTCAGCTTGAACGGGCATTTAAAGAAAAAAAGGTCATGTTCGCTGAGGCAGGAGTCGGTACGGGGAAAACGCTGGTGTATCTGCTGTTTGCCATCAGCTATGCCAGATATACGGGGAAACCGGCGATTATTGCATGCGCCGATGAAACGTTAATTGAACAGCTTGTCAAAAAAGAAGGCGACATATCCAAGCTGACAGAACATTTGGATTTACAGATTGATACTCGGCTGTCAAAATCCCACGAGCAGTACCTGTGTCTGAAAAAGCTTGAAAAAACGATGCAGCGTTCTGATGATGAAAAGTGGCTGGACCTTTATGAGTCGCTGCCTTCATTCGTGCACGAGTCACAAGCGATGCAGCGCTTTTATCCGTACGGAGACCGCAAGCAGTACGCTGATCTGACGAATGAAGAGTGGTCAAGCGTAAGCTATGATTCCTTCCAGGATTGTTTAACATGTGATATGAGACATAGATGCGGTTTAACACTTTCAAGAGATCATTACAGAAAATCAACGGACCTGATCGTTTGCTCCCATGATTTTTACATGGAACATGTATGGACGGAAGAATCACGCAAGAGGGAAGGGCAGCTGCCGCTTTTGCCGGATCACAGCGCCGTCGTGTTTGATGAAGGGCATCTTCTGGAATTCGCCGCGCAAAAAGCGTTAACCTATCGCGTGAAGCAATCGACGCTTGAGCTGTTTTTAGAGCGCCTGCTTCAAAATGACATCAGAGAAGAATTTGCCGAACTGATTGAAGATTCCCTTGCTGCAAACGATGAGTTTTTCTACGTGCTTTCAGAGGAATCGAAGGAAATCGCCGGTTCTCACCGATTGGACATCCAAAACGACCAGCGCGTGAAGCGTGCGGCTGATGAACTGTGCCGTCTGCTCGATAAAATCGGCGAAGCGCTGGTATTTGAATCGGAAATGTATACGATCGATAAGTACGAGCTGTCAGTCGTAGAAGAATACGTCGAACAAATGGCATATTCACTTTCACTGTATCAAAAGGACGCCATCAGCTGGCTTGAAACGCAGGATACGGACTCAACATTTGTCGTTATGCCGAGAACTGTAGCCGAAGTGCTTGGAGAAAAGGTCTTCTCTAAAAAGATCCCTTATATTTTCTCATCAGCCACTCTTTCTGAGGGCGGTTCATTTGATTATATTGCAGACAGTCTCGGAATCCGCGATCCTTTATCCTTTACTGTTGAGTCACCGTACGATTACGAGGAGCAAATGTCTGTTTCTCTTCACGGTGATATGACGTCTGAGCAGAAAACAGCCCGAACGATTGATACGATTAAGGAGAATGAAGGCCGCACCCTCGTTCTTTTCCCTTCCTTTGAAGACATGAAGGAATTTAAAGAACAGGCTGCCGCATGGGAGCTGCCGTATCCGATATATTACGAAGGTGACGAAGAGATCAGTAATCTGGTCGAAAAATTCCAGCGGGATGAAAAATCCGTGCTTTGTTCCGTCCACTTATGGGAAGGTCTTGACATTCCCGGTGACTCGCTTCGAAATGTGACCATTTGGGCATTGCCGTATCCGCCTCATGATCCCGTGTTTACCGCAAAGCGGAACGGGGCGAAAAAAGATCCGTTTGAGGAGGTTGATCTGCCGTACATGCTCTTGAGAGTCCGGCAGGGAATCGGCCGCCTGATCCGCTCCAATCAGGACAGCGGAACCATATCTATTTATGCGGGCGGAGAAAGTGAACGGGTCTTGTCCGAGATCAAAAAGGTCTTGCCTGTTACACCGAAAATCGTATAAAAACAAATGCTGCAGGATTTTTATCCTGCGGCTTTTTTAAATTCTGGAAAACCAACAAGTTGACTTTATCACAGCGTTCCATTAGCCTGTAATTGATAGTGAAAAGGGAGGGAACGGATATGGATATACATACATATGAAAAAGAGTTTTTTGATCTGTTAAAAAGAGTATCCCATTATGAAGAAGCCATTGCGCTTATGCATTGGGATTCAAGGACGGGAGCCCCGAAAAAAGGCTCCGATGACCGTGCGGAAAGCATCGGACAGCTGTCGGCTGACGTTTTTCAAATCCAGACATCCGACCGGATGAAAGAGCTGATTGACATCCTTCTTGCGCATGCAAAAGAGCTCTCTGAAGATACAGTGAAAGCGGCGGAACTGGCAAAAAAAGATTATGACCATAATAAAAAAATTCCTGAAGAAGAGTATAAAGAATATGTCATTTTGACATCAAAAGCTGAAACGGCTTGGGAGGAAGCAAGGGCGGCCTCCGATTTCTCCATGTTTGCTCCTTATCTTGAGAAGCTGATTGATTTTAATAAGCGGTTTATATCTTATTGGGGCTATGAGGATCATCCGTACAACGCATTGCTCGATATTTTCGAACCGGGTGTTACGGTAAAGGTGCTGGATCAGCTGTTTTCTGAATTGAAGGAAGCCATCATTCCCTTAGTCAAAAAAGTGACGGCATCCGGCAATAAACCGGACACTGCCTTTATAACAAAAACGTTTCCGAAAGAAAAACAAAGAGATCTCTCCTTGTACTTCTTAAAAGAGCTCGGGTATGAGTTTGACGGCGGCCGCCTGGATGAGACGGTGCATCCGTTTATGACGACAATCAACCGCGGCGATGTGCGGGTGACGACCAGATATGACGAAAACGATTTCCGCACCGCGATTTTCGGAACGATTCATGAATGCGGGCATGCAATCTACGAGCAGAATATTGACGAAGCGCTGAGCGGGACAAATTTATCTGACGGTGCATCCATGGGAATTCATGAATCCCAATCGTTATTTTATGAAAATTTTATCGGCAGAAATCAACATTTCTGGACCGCATATTATGAAAAAATGATTGAGGCTTCGCCTGATCAATTTCAAGATGTAAAAAGAGAGGATTTTGTACGCGCCGTCAACGAGGCGAAACCGTCCTTTATCCGAATTGAAGCTGATGAGTTGACATACCCGCTTCACATTATTATCCGTTATGAAATCGAAAAAGCGATTTTCAGTAATGAAGTGTCAGTGGAGGAACTGCCTGCATTGTGGAATCAAAAATATCATGATTATTTAGGCATTACGCCGCCATCTGATGCAAAAGGCATTTTGCAGGACGTTCATTGGGCTGGCGGAGATTTCGGTTATTTCCCTTCCTATGCGCTCGGATATATGTATGCGGCTCAGCTGAAGAATACCATGCTTGACGATTTGCCTGAATTTGATCAATTAATCGAACGGGGCGATTTTGAGCCGATCAAACAATGGCTGACAGAAAAGGTTCATCAGCACGGAAGACGCAAACTGCCGCTTGACATTATTAAAGATGCAACGGGAGAAGAGCTGAACGTTCAATACCTCATTGAGTATCTTGTCGGCAAATATTCGAATTTATATCTATAAACGAAACACCCGGTATACACCGGGTGTTTTTCTAAACCGAAAAGACGAATAATGGAGATTAATTGTTCGAAAAAAGTTCGTGATTATTAAAATTTCTCTATGCAAAATAAGCGGGTCTTGTTATAATTTGATTAATATCATACGAACACTCATATAATCGCGTGGATATGGCACGCAAGTTTCTACCGGTCACCGTAAATGTCCGACTATGAGTGAGCAATGGAACGGCTTTTATTCGGCCGTTACGTGTAGACATTCGGCATTGCTTGCTCTTTTTATTGAGAGCGGGCAATGCTTTTTTATTTTCTATAAGCGGGGGTAATCATTGTGGAAGCATTAAAACGAAAAATAGAAGAAGACGGAATCGTTCTTTCTGACCAAGTGCTGAAAGTTGATTCTTTTTTAAACCATCAAATTGATCCGGTTCTTATGCAGCAGATCGGCCGTGAATTTGCACGCCGTTTTGAAAAAGACGGTATCACAAAAATCGTCACAATTGAATCTTCGGGCATTGCGCCTGCGGTGATGGCCGGCCTTGAACTCGGCGTTCCCGTCATTTTTGCGAGAAAAAGGAAGTCTCTCACGTTAACGGATGATCTGCTGACGGCGTCCGTTTATTCTTTTACGAAAAAAACAGAAAGTCAGATTGCCGTCTCAGGCAGTCATCTTTCTAAAGATGACCGCGTGTTAATCATTGACGACTTTTTAGCGAACGGACAGGCGGCAGAAGGGCTTTTATCCATCGTAAAACAAGCGGGCGCAGCGGTTTGCGGGATCGGCATTGTCATTGAGAAGTCATTTCAGCCGGGAAGAGACGGGCTTGTGAAAAAAGGATGCCGTGTCGAATCACTGGCGAGAATTCAATCGCTTAAAGACGGAAAAGTGACATTTGTACAGGAGGTCCGTTCATGAAAAACAGCTATGCCAAAACTCTTTCCCTCGGTATCCAGCATGTCCTTGCCATGTATGCCGGCGCCGTTGTCGTTCCCTTAATTGTAGGAGCGGCGCTGGGACTGAATGCAGAACAGCTGACATATCTCGTTTCAATTGACATTTTTATGTGCGGGGCGGCTACGCTGCTTCAAGTATGGAGGAATAAATGTTTCGGCATCGGCCTGCCCGTTGTGCTAGGCTGTACGTTTACTGCGGTGGCGCCGATTATTTCTATCGGCAAGGAATACGGGATTTCTGCCATTTACGGGAGCATTTTGGCATCGGGTCTGCTTGTCATTCTGCTGTCTTTTTTCTTCGGCAAGCTTGTCGCCTTTTTTCCGCCCGTTGTAACCGGATCTGTCGTCACGATTATCGGGATGACCTTGATGCCGGTTGCAATGAATCATATTGCCGGCGGGGAAGGCAGCAAGGATTTCGGTGATCCGGCTAACCTTGCCCTCGGATTTACGGTGCTTGTCATCATCGTGCTGCTTTATCGGTTTACAAAAGGATTTATGAAATCCATTTCGATTTTAATCGGCATTGTCATCGGGACGGCCATCGCTTATTTTATGGGCAAAGTGCAATTTGACAATGTGGCGAACGCTGACGCAATTCAAATGATTAAACCGTTTTACTTTGGGACGCCGACATTTCATGCGGCACCGATTATTACGATGTCCATCGTTGCCATTGTCAGCCTTGTGGAATCAACCGGCGTCTATTTCGCTTTAGGTGATCTGACAAACCGGCGGCTGTCAGAACGTGATTTAGCAAAAGGCTACCGCGCTGAAGGCCTTGCGGTATTCATCAGCGGCATTTTCAACGCATTTCCGTACACGGCCTATTCCCAAAACGTCGGCCTCGTGCAGCTGACGGGAATTAAGAAAAATGCGGTCATCGGCGTTACGGGCGCACTTTTAATGCTTTTCGGTCTTTTTCCGAAAATCGCAGCTTTCACGACCATCATCCCATCTTCGGTACTGGGCGGAGCGATGGTGGCCATGTTCGGCATGGTCATTTCCTACGGCATTAAAATGCTCAGCCAAATTGACTTCAAAAAGCAGGAAAATCTTCTGATCGTCGCGTGTTCAGTCGGATTGGGACTCGGCGTAACCGTCGTTCCCGATATGTTTAAACACCTGCCGTCTTACTTAAATCTTTTGACCACAAACGGAATCGTCGCCGGCAGCTTTACCGCCGTCCTTTTGAATATTGTTTATAATATGATTCCTAAAACGAAAAAAACCCTTGATGTGACAAGGGTTCAAGAGGGTTAGTCACCCGTTTTTCTTAAAAAAATAACATTTCTTTATGTAATCCCGAGATCGAGGATGCTTCCGAAAGTTTGCTGAACTTTTTGTGAGGCATCCTCTTTCATTTTATTATTTTTATTGTTTGAAATAGAAACAAATTGAGCGATGCGGGATTCGCCTTACTTCGCTGAAAACTATCCGAAACTGTATGTAAGTGAACATATGACCAAATGTAATAGAAAAAAGGAGAATGGAGGGGTTATATCATAAACGAATACCATTTTCGGACTGTGATGACACGAAACTCGGTTTAGACCATGCAATGAAATGCCTGATGCCTGAAATTTTAACTGCAGGATGGGCACTGAGGGGAATGTCTTGTGCCCGAATCCTTACAAAAGAAGAAGAAGGGAAAGCCCCTTCTTTTAATTAATCCATCCTTCAAAAGTTGCACGATAGAACCCTTCGATTATCTCTACTTTCTTAAGGTAATACGTAACACCATTCTTAACAGTTGTATTTGGGATATCCCATCTGTGAAGGTAATCAATTGTAAAAGAATCTTTGGTGGCTTGTGTCGAAAATTTTGTTTGTGTTGAGTCGCTATTTGTATTGCCAGGGCTAGATGCAAAAGCAGGGGCGGCAGAAACGAGTAAAGCGAGAGACAAGGCAGAACCAGTTAAAACTTTTTTCAATTTCATTTTAAACACTCCTTTATTTTTTAATACACTTGTATTATTACACATAATACAAAAATAACCAAGGGATTTATTGTTAATATTTTGTGAGTGTGAATTTAGTTAGGGGAGTGGATGGCGATAGGAGCAATTCTTTCATTCAATATTGGGACTTTTTTCAGGATATTGATAACTATATAGAGAAAAAGAGTTGAATATTGCTGGCCTCTGGTGATCTGCAGCGTTTGAGTGAGTGCATGCTTTAGATATTTCAATGCTTTTCCAACGGGGAAGGTGCGATATGAAATTTAACACTGAACCAATTGTACAAAAGTAAAATCTTTATTTAAAATGTTATAATAAATACGAATTTTCAATGTGGGGGGTTATCTTTTGGAAGAGACGAAAAAAGCTTTAATCATTGTGGATGTACAAAAAGCTTTTGATGATAAAAAATGGGGAGAACGAAATAACGTAAAGGCAGAAGAAAATATCAGTAGAATACTGAAATTATGGAGAGAAAAAGGATGGACAGTCATATACATCCAACACATTTCTGATAAACCCGGTTCTTTATTTTATCCGAAAAGTGAGGGAGTTGCGATAAAGGAAATCGTTAAGCCTATGGATGAAGAAGTCATCATAACGAAGAAAGTAAACAGCAGCTTTATTGGTACTAATCTGGAAGAATTCTTAACATCAAATGGTATAACAACTGTCGTAATAACGGGTTTGACTACGCCTCACTGTGTTTCAACAACCACAAGAATGAGCGGTAACCTAGGATTTGATACATACCTCATTTCAGATGCAACAGCAGCCTTCGGTATGAGAGACCAAAATGGTACATATTATGATGCGGCAGCTATTCACAATATATCTCTGGCTACATTGCATGATGAATTTGCCACAATATTAACGACTGATCAATTAATCAATGATTTTATAAAAACAAACTGATTAACATTATGGCTAAGGCCGGCGGTAGGGATATGCGGCTGAAAAGCATATTCAGGCGCATACAAGGACCTCGTCGGAAAATACAGGGATTACCGACTCTTTTCATCGTCGCAATATCGATTGAAAAAAGGCATCTGCTTCAGATGCTTTTTTTGTTTCTTGTAACCGGTTTCGGTAAAAAATGATCGGCGGTTAACGGTCTGATTCGGCTTCGGTTTTGAATAACCAAAGGTTTTACTAATCAGCGAATCATTCAAGCTTTTTTGGCTTGTGCTGAGTTTGGTGTCTTTTGATTTCCTCAAATATATTGGATTGATCCTCTGTTGGAGATGGAGGCTCATTGTTAAGGAATTTTGGGTCGATCACATTTTTAAGATCTTTGATGGTTAAAGGCTTACAGTCATCTTTTAATTCGTAGCCTAATTGTCCATTAGCTTCTAAAGTGGCATATTTAATTGTGTTTATATTTGAAATGCCAAGAAGCCTTAAACGCATTTCGAGTTGATCGGCTGTCAGTCTCAGCTTCTTTAAGTTTTTTATATTGAGTTGGCCGTCTTCTATAACGAATTTAGATTTTCCGGTTAAAAAAAATTCAATCCAGTTTACTTTTACTTGAAACCATTCCATCAAAATCAAAGCACTAAAAAGGATAGACGCAGCGATTAATGTTTTCAATAAACTAGTTTCTAAAATGGGATGAACGATAATCGTACCGATTGAAATCATCACCATTGTCTGTGCGATGGTCATTTGTGCAATGGATTTTCTCCCTGAAATTCTCAGTAAAATCATTCCGAATGCAATTATAATTAATTCTTCCCAAGCAAATTTCATGTTATCACCCTGGATTGTGTTTTATCAAAAATAAAAGAGCAAGTAAGAGGTTTTATGGGGTACTTGCTCACGAAGAATTATTACCCTTACATTTAATTTTATTCATTTTAGGTGTTTTCCTGATCGGGGAACTTATCTTGTGCAGGCGAGGTTCTTCCGGAATTTTAAAAGGGAGTGTGGGAAAAGCGACATGGTTGGGAACGAAAAAAGGGTGCACACACAAAAAAGGCAGCGCTCAACTCGAGCAAAAGAGGGTTTGATAATTGAACTGCCTAAGGGGGAAGAAAACATTCCATATCCTTTGGTCACGTCAGCATATATCAAGATATAGGATGATCCTTAACAGTAGTTGGGGAACTCAAGCGCCCGAGAAATGATTGAAGATTCCGGATTAATCCTCGATAAAAGGAAAACCAATAATAATCATCGGGTGAAATGAAAATAGCACAGGGATATTAATATGTTTGATCTTTTATAAAAGGCAATGAAAAGTGAAACTGGAAGAAGGGGCAGAGCCCCCGCATATATATTAGTAACAGCGCTCGTAATTCCCATACCAGACCCCGTTCCAGGAAGAAACTCCTTTTAGATACCAGTTATTAACGCCGTCAAAATAGATGTTCGGAACTTCATTTCGGGAAAACCATGGACCAAATTGATCTGCCACACATGTTCTTAACGCCTTTGTTTCATTGGTTGTGCTGGCAGCCGGAGCAGCAGTTGCAAAAGTAGGAGACGCTGATACAAGTAGAGCTACAGATAATGCAGAACCTGTCAATACTTTTTTTAATTTCACTTTTGACACTCCCTTTAAAATAGGATTGAAAAAAATAATATCTGGTTGAAAAATAGAATACTGGCAATCAATTATTCTTTCATCGAAAAGGTAATATACTGATTATATTTATTTGTTATTTAAGCCAAGCTTTCTGTCCGTCAACTTTTATAGACGGCTGTCCAAGTCCCATCAGCACCATGGAAGGTGATGTTGTCTAAATAATAGGTGATTCCATTCCGGTAAATTGAAGTAGGATAATCAGGGCCAGAACCATTAAGTATGAACGTCGCCAAAGCAGATACTTCCTTCGTTTTACTATCTGCAGAAGGTGTATCAGCAGGACCTGCGGCAAAAGCAGGGGCGGCAGAACAGAGTAAAGCGAGTGACAAGGCTGATCCTGCTAAAACTTTTTTCATCTTCATTGTAAACACTCCTTTTCTTTTTTAATACAATTGTATTATTACGTATTATGTTAAATATGTACATGACTATTTTTGTTAATTTTTTGTGAACAAACAGATAATCTATTTAAACGCAGAGATGAAATAAGTATGATGATGAAGCAATTATCATCTATAAAAATAAGATCAGGAAGCGGCTGATTTCTCAAAAATCATCTGCTCTTGCGAAATGAGGAGTTCCATGACATTTACGGAACGGGCGTTAGCCATTATCAAACAGATACCTGAAGGAAAAGTGATGACGTATGGGCAAATTGCCGGTCTTGCGGGAAGTCCGCGGGGAGCGAGGCAGGTTGTGAGGATTCTTCACTCCATGAGTAAAAAGCATCGTCTTCCTTGGCACAGGGTCATCAATGCGAAGGGGGAAATCGGATTGAAAGATGAAGAGCTGTTTTCTGTACAGAAGCTGTCCCTTGAGGCTGAGGGGGTAGAGGTCACGTCAGACGGACGGATCGATCTCAATTTATACGTCTATGATCCGAATATGTAAAAAACCTGCCGTATATCGGCAGGTTTTTCAGTTATATGCTCCGAGCCGGTCAGAAAGGTTTTGCCGGATATAAGGCCATTCCTCCCGGAGGATGGAGTAGTAGGCGGTATCTCTGAGGCCGCCGTCGACAGCCCGAACATGCGCGCGGCGGATTCCTTCAAATTGGGCACCGATCCTCAAAATCGCAGTCCGTGAGCGCTGATTGCGAACGTCGGTTTTCAGCGTCACCCTGACAGCCTGCCACACGTCAAACGCATGGGTCAGCATCAAAAGTTTACACTCCGTATTGACACCGGTCCGCTGTACGGAAGAGGCATACCATGTGCTGCCGATCTCACACACTTCCAGAACTGCCTCCGCCGGCCGCGTAAACACCTCCACATCCATAAACCTCGTGCTTCCGACGATTCGGTCGGTTTCAAGGCTCCGTACTGCAAAAGGCAATGCAATTCCTTTTTCATAATCGGAAAGCGCACGCTCAATATAACGCTTTGTTTCTTCGATGCCGTCAGGAACATGGGTGTAAGCATAAGTCGTCCTATTTTCTGAAGCTGCTTCGCAAAGTGCCTGAGAGTGATCAATCGCCAGCGGCTCTAACTGAACGAGTGCCCCTTTAAGAATGACAGGTGTCAGCATTCCCAATCACAACCTTTTTTCATGAATGGGTCAAGTATAGTCGAACGGCTTATCATTCAAAAGGGCCAATTTTAAATTAAAATGGCATGTCAGTGAAATCCTCGATTCAAACTTATGCATACATTCAGGAAAAAAGCGGAAACCTTTATGTGAAGAGGTGATGGGCATGGCATATGTGTTATCGGTCGGAACCAGCATTCCGGAATATCATGTCTCGCAAGAAACGGCGGCGGATTTTGCGAGAGGGATGTTTGCCAATTCATTTAAGGATATTGATCGGCTGTTAAAAGCTTTTCAAAACGGCGAAATTGAATCAAGACAGTTTGTCCGGCCGATTGAATGGTATAAAACGGCACGGGGTTTTTCAGAAAAAAACCGGCTGTATACGGAAGAAACCGTTAAGCACAGTGTGGATGCGGCGGTTGATTGTTTGACAAACCCCCGATGTTTAACAAACCCGATTCCATATGAAAAAGTGGATGCGATCTTTTTTATTTCCAGCACCGGGCTTTCGACACCGAGCATTGAAGCGAAAGTGATGAATCAGCTTCCGTTTTCTCCAAAAACAAAACGGATTCCGATCTGGGGACTAGGATGCGCAGGCGGAGCGGCCGGCCTGTCCAGGGCGTACGAATATTGCCGCGCCTATCCCGAAGCTTACGTGCTTGTCATCGCGGCTGAGCTTTGCAGCTTAACATTTCAGCCTGAGGACAAGTCAAAAAGCAACTTAATCGGAACCTCCCTGTTTGCGGACGGAATTGCCGCCGTGCTGATCGGAGGGGAGAAGGCGAACCGAAAAGACGTCAAACAGCCGCTCGTTCCGCGGATATTCGCCACTCAATCGGTGATGATGCCCGATGCGGAAGATGTGATGGGCTGGGAATTCACCGACAGCGGGTTTCAAGTCATTTTTTCAAGAGACATTCCTACCCTTGTTTCGCATTGGCTGAAAGACAATGTTAATGTATTTTTACAAGAACAGGGAATCCTGTCTCACGACATTAAAACCTTTCTTGCCCATCCCGGCGGGAAAAAGGTCATTGACGCCTATTTAACGAGTCTTTCAATGGACACCGGACAGCTTGCTGCATCTCAGAAGGTGCTGCAAAAACACGGGAATATGTCTTCCGCAACTATTTTTCATGTCATAAAAGAGCAGCTGCTGCACGGGATGCAGAAAGAAAACGAAAAAGGGCTGATCGGCGCTCTCGGGCCGGGATTTTCGTCTGAGCTTTTGCTGTTCAGCTGGGAAAAGGGGGCATCTTAATGTTTTGGCTGTTTATCATGCTGCTTGCGGTCCAGCGGATTGCGGAGATGATCGTAGCCCGGCGCAATGAGCGGAAAGTGAAAAAGCAAGGCGCCGTCGAATACGGAGAAGGGCATTATCCCTTTCTCGTCCTGATGCACGTGCTCTTTTTTGTCTCTCTTACAGCCGAGGTGGCGGCATTCCATAAAGCGCCTTCTCCAAGGTGGGCCGCTATTATATGTATCATTTTCTTTGTGCAGGGGATCAGGTATTGGGCGCTTTTATCATTAGGGCAATATTGGAATACGAAAATTCTTGTCGTGCCGGATGCGGAGCTTGTCAAAAAAGGGCCGTACAGGTGGATGAAGCACCCGAACTATGCGGTCGTCATTTTAGAATTTATCTTGCTGCCGCTGTTATACGGAGCGTACTGGACATTGTTTCTCTTTTCAATCTTGAATGCATGCATGCTCACTGTAAGAATTCGCGCCGAAGAGAAGGCTTTAGAAGAAAACACCGCAAAATAGGATTGAAAATCATTCTCACTCGTGATAAGATGTAAATATGAAAATGATTCTCATTCAAGGTGGTGCGGAAAATGACCATGTTATTTTTACTAGCAGCCGTTTGTACATACAGTGTTTTAATTGGTTTTGTTTTGAAAAAAGTTTCGAATAAATCAATGTCCTCTTAAACATCTGCGGTTTTTCCGGCCGCGGGTGTTTTTTCTTTATCAGCTGCCGATATCGGCGGCTTTTTTGCGTTTCCTGAAGAAAAGTAAGCCATTCTTGTGTAAAATGGGGGAGAGGTTTTTTCAGAGCTTTCTAAAAACGAAAACGTCATTTGATGCGACAGACACAAAGGGGTAAAGACACATGACAGAAGAAGAACGCCGTAACAGGGAGATATTCAGCAGAACGGGAGCTTTATACGCACAATTTTTGGATCACCATGATGAAAAACGGGCCGATCAGCTTGCGGCCATTATGAAAAAAGCGGCTGATGAAGAGGTTTATATCGCATTTACCGGGCATTATTCGGCAGGAAAATCCTCTTTATTAAACACATTGCTCGGTGAGGACATACTGCCGACAAGTCCGATTCCCACAAGCGCCAACCTCGTTGTCATCCGGCACGGTGCGGATAAAGTCGTGCTTCATACGACTGACGGGGCTTATGCAGAAATAGAAGGAAGTTACGATAAAGAACAAGTGCAGCAATTTTGTAAAGACGGTGAGCAGATTGAGACGGTGGAAGTCTATGCCGGCTTTGAGGAGTCAGAGCCCCATGCGGCCTACATTGACACACCGGGGATTGATTCAACCGACGAAGCGCATTTTTTATCAGCCGCATCAATTCTTCACCAGGCTGATGCTTTATTTTACGTCGTTCATTATAATCATGTTCATTCAGAAGAAAATATGCTGTTTCTCAGCTCCGTCAAGGACCGTGTTCCGAATCTGTTTTTGATCGTCAACCAAATTGACAGGCATGATGAAACCGAAACAAAGTTTGAAGAGTATCGCAAGCAGGTGGAAGAGATGCTCGAAGGCCTTGGAATACCGAAGGAATCGCTTTTCTTTACATCTGTCACCGAGCCTGATCATCCGTTAAACTGCATTGAAAAGCTGAAAAAACATCTGCAGCAGTTGAAACGGCAGGCAAAAACGAATCTATGGCTCTTAACGGAGAAAAAAGTCGAACACTTGGTCAAGGAGCATACAGACATGCTCGTAAAAGATGCTAAGAGCGGCAGCGGGGAGCGGTTTGAGAAACAGGAAACACTCGTCCGTTCTGTCGAAGCTGAACTTGAAAATGCCGTTCAACAGGCTGAAACAGCAGAGAAAGACATCAGAAAAGACGTGCAGAACATCTTGCAAAACGCTAATCTGACACCGTTTGAGATGAGGGAGCTTGCATCTGCTTATATTGAATCGCAGCAGCCCTCGTTCAAAACAGGATTTTTCTTTTCAAAAGCGAAAACGGCAGCGGAAAAAGAGAGAAGGCAGGCTGAATTTTTTGCTGATATTAAAAAAAGAACGGAAGGGGAAGCGGATTGGCATATTATCGACACATTTACGAAAGCGGCCAAGCGTTATGAAGCGGAATCTGATAAACTGATCAAGAAAATACAGGCGTACCGCACAACGCTTTCTGATGATATCACCGCACAGGCCCTAAAGCAGGGAGCGGCCTTTTCAGCTGAATACGTATTAACCTATTCGAAAGATCTCGCCGACATGATCCGAAGAGAAGCGAAAAGGCAGACAGCAGAGCTCATTGAGGAACTGACCGCTTTTGTGCAGGCAAAAAACGGACCGCTTATAGAGAGCCTGAAAAAACGGCTTGAGAAAGAAAGAGCAATAAGAGATGAACTTGCGCAATCGGCAGAAGAAGAGCGCAATGCCGAAGAAAAAGCTTCCCGCGTCCGCGCTTTGTGGGAAGAAGAATCAGCCTATGATACGGAAAGCAGCGACTGGTATACACGAAAAAAACGCCTTGCGAAAGCGCCCGTCCAAAAAGAGAAACCAATAGAGACTGTACTGCATGAAGTAAACCAGCCCGAGGAAATTGGGGTGAAGGAACTTTCTATAAAAGAGCAAGTGGATCGGTTCTATGAACTGGCGGGGATTCTTGACTCATCAAGCCTATTAGGAAAACAGGCAGAAGCCTTTCGAAACAGGATTGAGCGGCTTGAAAACAGTCAATTTACATTGGCGTTATTCGGAGGTTTCAGCTCGGGGAAATCATCGTTCGCCAACGCGCTGGTCGGGGAATACGTGCTTCCTTCATCACCGACGCCGACAACGGCCACGATCAACAAAATAACGAAACCGCAAGACGGCAAACCGCATAAATCTGCGGAAATCGTTTTTAAAACGGAAGAGGAGCTGGACGCTGAAATGCTTCAGCTGACAGAGCTGAAAGATGCTGACATAAAAGGGCGGTCACTGAACGAGAGATGGAATTATGCCATTAAAAAGGGAAAAGTGCCTGATGATCTTACGCCGGTGATTCAAACGATGCTTCAGGCGTTTAATACGTACGAAGAACAGATCCGTCAGAGGCTGACACTGACGGTTCCGATTGAAGATGTAAAACCGTACGCAGCTGAAGAAAAAACGGCCTGCTGCGTGAAGGAAGTCACCGTGTATTATGATTCGCCTCTCACGCAAAAAGGCATTACCATTGTTGATACGCCGGGAGCAAGCAGTATAAACAAGCGCCATACAGAGCTTGCCTTTCAATATATAAAAGATGCTGACGCGTTCTTTTATATGACGTACTATCAGCATTCTTTTTCAAAAGGAGACAGGTCTTTTCTGAAGAAACTCGGCCTCGTCAAAGAATCATTCGGCATGGATAAAATGTTTTTTGTCATTAACGCTGCCGATCTTGCCAAAACGGAAAGCGAGCTGGAAACTGTCAAAGACTATGTCCGTTCTGAACTCTCAAAAGAAGGAATTAAACAGCCGAAATTATATCATGTTTCAAGTAAAGAAGAGCTTGCGGGGAAAAATAAAGCTTTCTATAACGGATTCTCTGATGTAAGAACCGGACTTGCACACTTTATTGAGGAAGATGTAATGAGGGCCAGCTGCGCGCAGCTGCAAACAGAGGCGGACAAATTGTGCGATATGGTGGAACAGCTTCATGAATCTCTTCACCAGTCGGCAGAAGAAAAAGAAAAAAAGAAACAGCGACTGGAATCTTCTTATGAAAAAGCACTCGCTGATGTTTCAAAGCGCCGTACGTCTGAGGTCATCATTCGAAAAGTGATGAAAGATACGGAAGAACAGCTCTATCACATTAAACATCGTCTGTCGTTTTATGCGAATGATATGCTGAAAACCGCTTTCCATCCGGGCCTTCAAAATGGCGATTGGAAACGAAATCTATCAGCGGCGCTGAAGGAGGCGCTGAAGGAATTCCGTTTTGAATACATTCAAGAGCTGAAGACGCTCGATATCCGGATGACAGGGTTTATTGAGCGCCATATGACTGAGGAGTGGATGGAGAACTGCCGGAAAAAGCTCATGGAAGACGGGGATTTTTCCATTTATGTCAGCGCTGAAAACGAATTTGCCGTTCAGCTGAAAGAGGTCGCGCCGGTCATTGATGTCTCAGCATTCACACATCACGTAAAAGAAGTGAAATCGCCGAAACAGTTTTTTGAACAGAACGGAAAAACGTCATTTGTGGAGGGACTCAGGCTCAGCCTGCAAAAAGTGACAGAAAGATGGCTTGAGCAGGAGAAAGAAAGCCTTTCAGCGCGCTATACTGAGCAGGTGCGCCGGCTTCAGGAAAAAATGGCGGCTCAAAGCCTGTCCCAGATCCGCGAGCAGCGTGACACTTATATACGGGGGCTTGCGGAAAATACCGGTGCCGGAGAAATTGAACGCCTTTACGAAGCCGGAAAAGCATGGAAAAAGAAAGATGAAATGCTGAAAATTTAAAAATCCGGTTGGCGGGTAGATAACAGTCGTGGTAGACTAAAATGAAAAAAGCGAGATGAAACCTTTTATGTCAGAAGTCCATAAAGCAATTTCAGCACATTCCGCAAATCAGCATCAGCACGTCAAAACATTTGTGCAGCTTGACTATCAGCGTGAACAGGCGATTGAAGAAGCCATTGTAAAATGCAGACGGAATGAACCGTTCACGACAGATGTCATCAACGGCATCACCGCAAAAATGAACCAGCTGGCTGAAAAGGGAATAGTGCCGCAAAGGCGATTCGTAAGTGAAGAAATGGTGAAAGAATTCGTCAGCAGACCGTAATGGTTGAACCTGCCGTGTGTGGCGTCAGCGCTTGCTGCGCATACTATCCGTATCTTCTCTAAGGGGGGATATGACAATGGGCAGAACAAAGCTGGGAAACAGAAATGCACAGCAGAATAACAATGCCAAAAAGAAAAACGGCTTCGGACAGACATTTGATTCCTATGCCGGCCGTGAAGCTGAAAAGCTGATGGCAAGCAATAAAAGACACGGCGAGTAACGTGACGGCAGCATCTTCCAAACGGGAGGATGCTGTTTTTTTACGGCTTTCCTATGGTAAAATAGGAGCATTGAATAAAAAAGGAGTTTTCGATATATGAATAACAAATTACTGCTCGTTGACGGCATGGCGCTTTTATTCCGTTCGTTTTTCGCCACGGCCGTGCATCGCAATTTTATGATAAATGAAAACGGAATTCCGACAAACGGAGTCAACGGATTTTTAAAGCATCTCATTACGGCGGTTGATACTTTTCAGCCCACACATGTCGTCTGCTGCTGGGATATGGGAAGCAAAACGTACCGCAATGACTTGTTTCAGGATTATAAGGCAAACCGGAGCGAACCGCCTCTTGAGCTCATTCCGCAATTTGATTTAGCGAAAGAAGCGGCGCGTGAGCTTGGGTTTTTAAACATCGGTATAAAAGGCTATGAAGCGGATGACTGTATCGGTACGCTCTCTGCCTTATTTTCCGGGGAAGCGGAAATTACGATCGTAACGGGCGATAAGGATCTGCTTCAATTGCTGAATGAACAAGTTCAGGTGGCCCTGCTGCAAAAGGGCATCGGCAATTATAAGGTATATACAGATGAGATATTCAGAGAAGAAATGGGAGTTCCTCCAAAAGCGCTGATTGACATAAAGGCGCTGATGGGAGATACAAGCGACAACTATCCCGGCGTTAAAGGAATCGGAGAAAAAACGGCGTACAAGCTGATCCGTGAATACGAAAACATAGAACGGTTATTAGAAAGTCTCGCTTTACTGCCGAAGGGCCAGCAAACGAAAATTCAGCAAAGCTTAAAAGAATTGGAGCTGTCAAGGCAGCTTGCTGAAATACATTGCGAAGTGCCGTTAGTCTGTACGCTTGAAGAAGCGATTTTTTCATTGAAGATGGAAGAAGCATCCTTAATGCTCAGACGCCATCAGATAAAAGGAATTGAAAGGATGCTCGAAAAACTGAACGCCAGAGAGATCAGCTGATCCCTCTAGCGTTTTGTATTGCTTTTTTTTGCATTGTTTTCAAGGGCTGATTTCGGGTCTTTGTGCGCATTTCCCTCCATATTTCCCTGAGGATTCACGCCTCCGGTCAGCCGGCCTTTATTTTCTTTTCTCATAGCTGTTCACCTCATTTGTAGGATGAACAGTATGACGCAATTTCATTCCGGTTATTTATTCAGCCGAACCGCTTTTTTTGCGAGCTGATCGGCTGTTTGGTTCTGTCTGCCGGGAATCCACTTAATAAAAAACAATGGAAACCCGGCCTTTAATCGGACAATTTCATCCACAAACGGCTGGAAAGCCTTGTTTTTAACCGCTTCAAGTTCAGCGGCCCGCTCCACGATATCTGAATCCGTCCGGAATGACACGGAATCATATCCGCGGGCGGCACACAGCTTCATTCCTTCAATTAAAGCGAGAAATTCAGCTTCCTGATTTGAATGGTCGCCGATCGGAATTGAGAAAGATTCTGATTTCCCCTCATGCTTAATAAAAATACCGATACCGGACGGACCCGGGTTTCCGGCGCTTGCGCCGTCTACATAAATTTCAGCGGGCATCATCCGTCACTCTCCGTTCGGTGTCATTCGTTTTGCCGCATATGCGTATGGGACAGAAATGAGTGATACCGCAAATTTAATCAGATAAGTTGAAATAAAAATGCTGAACCACACTCCCGCAGAATAAACACCGATAAAGGCCACGGCAGTGAAGATAAATGTATCCAGCAGCTGGCTGAGCGCCGTGCTTCCGCTGTTTCTGAGCCAGAGAAGCCGATCAGAAGGAAAGATTCGCCGAATGGCGGAATATACATAAACATCTATTGTTTGGCTGAAAATAAAAGCCAAGAGGCTTCCGAGCGCAACACGCGGCAGAAAACCGAAAATCGTCTCAAGGGCAGGCTGCGCGATATCTGACGCAGCCGGTTTATATAAAAGAGCCCCCTGCATGGCGCATGTCAAAGCGAGCAAAGTGGAAAAGCCGAGCCAGACGGCTTTGCGCGCTTCCCGGGGACCGTATTTTTCGTTCAGCACATCAGTTGCGAAGAAAACGGTGCCGTACATGATGTTTCCGAGTGTCGCCGTAAGACCGAACAGCTCAACTGTTTTGACGACCTGCAAGTTGGCGCACACCGTGGCGAAACCGATCCATACAAATAGGCCCGTTTTGCCAAATCCTTTATAAAACAAAAGAACAATGATAAAATGAATGATCGCAAATAAAATCCATAACACATCATTAAACAAAACCTGCTGACTTCCTTTCAATTTGAGAATGGTTTGATTATAGCACACGCCCGTCAACTAATGAATGGTAAGGTGATTTCAATGAATCTTAAGCCGTATATCGAAATAGAAGCAAAAGGAACAGGCCCAGTCGCGTTTTTTTCTGAAGATTGGCTGACCGTTCCGAAAGCGCGCATGCTTGCAAGAGAAGTCAGCCGCTTTCCATATATAAAAGACATTTATTTTGAGGATGAAAAAGGCGCAAGCTGGACGCTAAAAGAGCTGGAAAAACTTACGGAAGAGCTTGCGCACGAACCTGACGACATTACGGTGTATTTCGACGGCGGCTTTGACAAAAAAAGCGGCTTAGCCGGACTCGGAATTGTCGTGTATTATTCTCTCGGCGGCAAGCGCCACCGCATACGAAAAAACAAAAGCTTAACGCTTCAGACGAACAATGAGGCGGAATATGCCGCGTTGTACGAAGCGCTTAAGGAAGTGCAGGAACTTGGCGCAAGCAGAAATTCAATCACGATAAAAGGGGATTCCCTTGTCGTTTTGCATCAGCTTGACGGCAGTTGGCCGTGCTATGATGATACGCAAAACGACTGGCTCGATAAAATTGAAGCGCTGCTCGAATCCTTACAGCTGACACCGACATATGAAGCCGTAAACCGAAAGGAAAATCAAGAAGCGGATGACCTTGCCAGAAAAATTCTTTCGGATGACCGGCAGATTGAAAGCCGCATTATACTAGAAGGTAACGGAGATGACTGATATTGGATAAAAAAAGCATTTATAAAGAATTGACAGAGCTTCAGGATGAATATTGCAAAGACTGCTTTGTTAAAAAGCATTTCCGCAAGGAGTTCGGAAAAACGCACGCCCATTCTTTCTGCATTAATCAATGCACAGTGGGGGAGAAACTGAAAGCCTACGGCAAGGTGCTGACAAATCAATAAAAAATAAAACCGCAGCTTTTGCGGTTTTATTTTTTGAATTCATCGAGCTGGTGCTGGCAATCGTCCAGAAGCATTCGCTGCTTTTGCAGGAAATCTTGATCGAGTGCCTGCAGTTCACTGGATTGTGACATCGTTCTCGCATCCTGAATCGCCTGGTAAGCAGATTCAACCAAAGTTGAATTTTGACCCCGAGTAGCCGCGCCTGTTGTTTTCTGGGCCGTTTCCACCGCTAATTCAAGCTGGCGTTTATCCGTCAGTCCGTTTGGAAAAAATTCAGAGTCCATAAAAAACACCTCCGCAAATAGTTTGGAGATTTTTTTTAGAAATATGTATGGAAAATAGAAAAAAATATAGAAAATAAGCCGATATAACTATTGAACCTGATAATTAGGGCTTATTTACTATTATTCAGGGTATCTTGGGAGAGAAGGGAAAAACCAGCCGTGAATGATAAAGATTTAAAAACAATCCTTCAGCAGACATTTAAAGAAATATACGGTGATTTGGGAAGTTTAGCGGAAATGGCGAAAAAAGGAATGCCGTCAATGGAGAAACAAATTGAAGAAATCGAGCAGCGGTGCAAGCAGAATCTTGTAGCAATCGAGATTCAGACGGCAATCAAATAGGAGAGGCATGCGCCTCTCCTCTATTTGTCATCTGATCAACATGTATTGAGTTTAGAGTTTTACAACATTAGAAGCTTGAGGTCCACGATTACCTTCGACAATTTCAAAAGAAACTTCTTGTCCTTCTTCTAATGATTTGTATCCTTCTCCTTCGATAGCAGTGAAGTGAACAAATACATCGTCTCCGCCTTCAACTTCGATGAAGCCGAATCCTTTTTCGTTATTGAACCATTTTACTTTACCGTTTTGCATATTGCTTAATTCCTCCTAGTACTGTAGCACCTTCGTGCTAAAAAAAATTTTGTCATCATCCAACCGTACGTATGTAAACGTTGTTAAATGATGGTTCAACTATACACCAAATGGGAGCGGGCGTCAAGCGGCCGCTCCCTATTTTTTATCTTTATTTTTCCAGCGGCAACACTTATCCGAACAAAAAGCACACGAATCATTCGTGTGCTTTTTGTTATGACATTGCCATATCTGCCTTCCCGGCCATCAGTTCAGATTCTTTTATAATGTCCTGCAAAATGACTTCAGAAGAGTTGGGGAGGTGAAGGCTTTTAATATTGTCCTTCATCCGGTTCAGCTTTTCCTCATCCGCAAGAAGGGAGGTGACAGACTCTAAAATTTCTTCGTGGCGGTTGACCACGACAGCCGCACCGCGGTCTTCAAAGAAAATGGCATTTTCCTTTTCCTGTCCTGGCACGGGTTTGTACAAAATAACCGGTACGCCGATCGCTGTCGCTTCCGTCAGCGTGATGCCGCCCGGTTTTGTAATCATGCAGTCCGTAATCCGGAACAGCTCGTCGATTCTTTCTACATAGCCGAGCACTTTCAGGCGGTCGGTATTGCCGCTTTCCAAGCTGCTGAGTGATTCTTTCAGCGAGCCGTTTTTGCCGCATACCACTACAACCTGGACCTGATCGTCATGAACGAGGTTTTCGCACAGTTCTTTTACGTTTTTCAGCACACCATGCGCTCCCGCCATAATAAGAAGCACTTTTTTGTCGGGAGAAAGATTGTATTTTTTATAAATCGGTTCTTTCGGCATCGTTTCCTCGAATTGAGGCCTGATGGGAATGCCTGTGATTTTTACGTTGTTCGGATGAGTGCCGATTTCAATCAGTTTTTCCTTCACGTAATCCGTGGCGACATAGTATTTATCCACATTTTCATGAACCCAGATTTTGTGAAGGCAGAAATCGGTCATAACGTTGAACGTCGGGATCACTTTTCCGGTTCTCCGTCTGTATTCCGGTACGACAATCATCGGAAATGTATTGATTATAATGTCTGGCTTATGCTCTTCGACGAGCTGGCCCAGACGTTTATTTCCCATTTTAAAATAAATATTGAATTTGCGTTTATTATAGATTTTGTCAACTCCGTAATAAAACAAACGATAAAACTGTTTCCCGATTGAGAAGCTTTTTAAATAAAGGTATTGAGTAACCTCTGAAACAATCGGATTTGACTCTTGATACAAATTGGAAACCGTCACTTTTAAGCCGAGACGCAGACATTGTTCGTAGAGCGTTTTGGCCACTTGAACATGTCCGTTTCCGTAATTTGCAGTCAAAATTAATACTTTTTTATTGGTATTCAAGTAAATTCACCTCAATGTAATCAACAACAAGCAAGCTTCATGCATCGTAAGGAGTTATTGTCTATAGATAAACATAACACAAGTACATCATTTTATAATAAGCGCGGCAACATATTTAAACTAAATTTAATTGATATGTTCCAGTATTTTAAAGTTCTGTTATACCCATACTGAATCAAGAGTATTTTATCATATTTTTGTCACCGTATCACTCAAAACAAAAATTAATCCCATTCATACGGGGTTTCCTGATATACATAATAATTCAGCCAATTCATAAACAATAACGTCGCATGAGCCTTCCAGCGGTTTACAGGTTCTTTCCCGCCGGGTGCAAAATAGTGCTTAGGAGCTTCTACGTTTGAAAGCTTTCTTTCTATATCCCTCTCATACTCCTGAAGAAGCGTATCAGTATCGTATTCCGGGTGACCCGTTAAGAAAATCTGCTTTTCGTCTTTTGAAACGATTAAACAGACACCGGCTTCTTCTGAAACGCTCAGCACATCCAAATCTGAAGCCGATTTCAGCTGCTCCGTATTAATATCTGTATGCCGTGAGTGGGGCACATAGTATAGCTCGTCAAAGCCTCTTACCAATCTCTCGTGTTTTTTAAGAACGGTATGCTCAAACACGCCGAAGATTTTTTTCGGCAGCTCCGTTTTTTCAATGCCGTAATGGTAGTATAAACCGGCTTGAGCTCCCCAGCAGATATGGAGCGTTGAAGTGACGTTCGTTTTGCTCCACTCCATAATTTCCTTTAATTCTTCCCAGTAAGAAACATCTTCAAACGGCAGGTGCTCAATCGGAGCGCCGGTAATAATCATTCCGTCAAACCGTTTGTGGCGGATGCTGGAAAATTCCGTATAAAATTCATCCAAATGCTGCCTTGCTGTATTTTTTGGAGTATGTGTGCTCGGAATTAGGAATGTAAAGTGAACTTGTAAAGGCGAATTCCCAAGCAGCCTGAGGAGCTGGGTTTCCGTTTGGATTTTTTTCGGCATCAGATTTAAAATCACGATCTTCTGCGGCCGGATATCCTGAGAAAAAGCCCGGCTTTCATCCATTACAAAGATGTGTTCACTTTCAAGCACCTGCTTAGCGGGCAGGTGATTTGGTATATTAATAGGCAACATGCCACCTCCGTTATTCCCCGTTAATTTTCTTCATTATAGAAATTTTTAAGCCATTTTTCAATCCATCCCGGCGTAATAAGCCGCAATTAATACATAAAGACAAGATGAAAACGGCAAATGGGCATAAATTCGGGGCGGCTCTTTATTATGACGGGCAAAGAGCCGTTTGGTTCCTCGAAAAAAATGTTTACCGGTAAATGGAAGGGAAAAGCGGTTTCCGTTTGTTTTGCATTGTAAAACAGTTAAAATAAATGAAGAATGAAAGAAGGAGGGGCGCAGATGACAATCTACGACATAAACGTACGGACCATAACCGGCGAAGACATGACGCTATCGGCTTACAGGGGCAAGGTGTTGATCATTGTGAATACAGCGAGCAAATGCGGGTTCACGTCCCAGCTCAAGCAGCTTCAGGAGCTCTATGATACATACCGGGAGGAAGGGCTTGAAATATTAGGATTTCCCTGCAATCAATTTATGAACCAAGAGCCCGGAAACGAGGCGGAAATTCAGGAATTCTGTGTGAAAAATTACGGCGTCACATTCCCGATGTTTGCGAAAGTGGATGTCAATGGAGCAGACGCTCATCCTCTTTTCACATATTTGACGGAGAAGGCGAAGGGGATGCTCGGCACAAAGGCGGTCAAATGGAATTTCACTAAGTTTATTGTGGACCGAAACGGCGAGGTCACCGGGCGTTTTTCTCCAAACGTCAACCCGAAGGAGCTTGAAGATACAGTACAGAGGCTTTTGGCTCTATAAGAGGTGTCACGGTGAACGGAAAAGAACAGCTTATCAATGAACGAACGGGCCATGACTGGCTTCATATTTCCCGGATCGCAACACTTTCTGTTTGCATTGCAAAAGAAGAAGGCGCACCGAGGCGGCCGCGCTGGTTCATGATCTAATTGATGATAAGCCCGAAGAAAGGCTGACGGCGGGCGGAGTGACAGAACGGCTGGCTGCTCTTTCAACATCGCGCATGACTCCGTTCGGGAGATTGCGGATATGATCACAGGGATGTCATTTTTGCACAGGGAACCGCTGAAAAAACAGCCGCTTTCATTGGAAGGAAAAGTTGTTTCAGGATGCAGACATGCTTGATGCGATCGGCGCTGCGGGTATCGGCTCGGCTTAATGAATACAAAAACAGGGGCCGGATTGGCAGGGGAGCGGCATCAATTTCTATTGCAGTTTGCCGCCAGCATTCAAAAAGAGGCCGGCATGATAAAAAGCTAAGCGGGGCAATAGAACGCTTGTGCAGGCTGTGTTAGAATAAGTGTCAGATTGTGCATAGGAGGACCAAAATGAAGATTAAATCAATAGAACCGACGCCGAGTCCGAACACGATGAAAGTGATCTTGACCGAAGAGCTTCCGGCAGGCAAAAGCAACAATTACAAGCCGGATCAGGCAGAAGATGCTCCGGCCGTCGTACGTGATATTTTAAAGATTGAGGGAGTAAAAGGCGTTTATCATGTTGCAGATTTTTTGGCTGTGGAGAGAAACGCCCGTTTTGACTGGAAGGAAATTCTGCCGCAAGTCCGATCAGCCTTCGGAATGGAACAGACAGAGCAGTCTGAGAGCCGTTCTGAACAGGAATCATTCGGAGAAGTGAAGGTTTTCGTCCAAATGTTCAGCGGAATCCCGATGCAGGTCAAATTGACGGACGGCGAACGTGAAGAACGGTTCGGCCTTCCGGAACGTTTTCAAGAAGCCATATTAAAGCTGCGTTCGGAAGCCTCAAATGTCGTATTTGAGCGCTCCTGGAAAGAACAAGGCGTCCGCTTCGGGGATTTTACCGAAATCGGACACGATGTCACAGAAGAGCTTCAGGCTGCTTACAGTGATGAGCGGCTCAAACGCCTGACCGAAGCGGCCGTACAGCAAAAGGGTGAGGCCAAGCCGGCAGTGCAGCGGAAAGCTTATAAAGTGACTCCGGACATGCTCGATGATGAAGACTGGAAACAGCGCTATGCCCATCTTGAGCAAATGGACCCGGATGAAGACGATTTACCTGTATTGGAAAAAGCGCTTCATGATCCGAAGACCTCGATCCGAAGACAAGCCGTCGTCTATTTAGGAATGATCGAAAAGCCGTCTGTGCTTCCGCTTTTATACAAAGCGCTTGAAGACAAAACGGTGACGGTCAGAAGGACGGCGGGTGACTGCCTGTCAGATATCGGCGATGCGAGCGCAATTCCGGCAATGATAAAATCGCTCAGTGACTCAAGCAAGCTCGTGCGCTGGCGCGCGGCCATGTTTTTATATGAAGTCGGCGATGAAACGGCGCTGGAAGCATTAAAAGCGGCGGAAGACGATCCGGAATTCGAAGTCAGCCTGCAGGTCAAAATGGCGATTGAACGGATTGAGCACGGAGAAGAGGCAAAAGGTTCAGTCTGGAAACAAATGACTGAAAGCAGAAAAAAAGAACAGCAGTAATAAAAAGGTGCGCCATGCACCTTTTTTATTTGAATTCACTTTTTATAAAAATTATTTAGAATATTGTTGAAAAATGATTCAAAACTCTATATAGTAAGTACAATATTAATTGTTGGAGGGTTTTTATCGATATACAAAAAGAATACGAAAGCGGACAGGGCGGAAACGCTGTAACTGGAGATATATACAGAATGCGCCCTTAAATAAACTGAAAATTTTAAAAATATCGCACAGTCTAAAAACAGTAGGGGGATCACCATGGCAGAATTACGCAGCAACATGATCACACAGGGAATTGACAGAGCGCCGCACCGCAGCCTGCTTCGCGCTGCCGGCGTAAAAGAAGAAGACTTCGGCAAGCCGTTTATCGCGGTCTGCAATTCATACATCGATATCGTTCCCGGACATGTTCATCTGCAGGAATTTGGAAAAATCGTAAAAGAAGCAATCAGGGAAGCGGGCGGAGTCCCTTTTGAATTTAACACAATCGGAGTAGATGACGGAATCGCAATGGGGCATATTGGAATGAGATATTCGCTGCCGAGCCGTGAAATCATTGCCGATTCAGTTGAAACGGTCGTCTCGGCGCACTGGTTTGACGGAATGGTCTGCATTCCGAACTGTGACAAAATTACGCCGGGAATGCTGATGGCGGCTATGCGGATTAATATCCCGACCATTTTCGTCAGCGGAGGGCCGATGGCAGCCGGCCGCACAAGCGATGGCCGCAAGATCTCGCTTTCTTCAGTATTTGAAGGCGTCGGCGCCTATCAAGCCGGGAAAATCGGTGAAGGCGAACTGCAGGAGCTGGAACAGTTCGGCTGTCCGACGTGCGGATCTTGTTCAGGCATGTTTACGGCAAACTCGATGAACTGTCTGTCTGAAGCGCTCGGTCTGGCGCTTCCGGGCAACGGAACAATTCTTGCGGCTTCTCCGGAAAGAAGAGAGTTTGTGAGAAAATCAGCAGCCCAATTGATGGAAACCATTAAAAAGGACATTAAGCCGCGCGATATCGTCACAGAAAAAGCGATTGACAACGCGTTTGCGTTAGATATGGCTCTCGGCGGCTCAACCAACACAGTGCTTCATACGCTTGCGCTTGCCAATGAAGCGGGAGTCGAGTACTCATTAGAACGCATTAACGAAGTGGCTGAACGAGTACCTCACTTATCGAAATTGGCGCCAGCCTCGGATGTCTTCATTGAAGATCTGCACGAAGCGGGCGGAGTCTCTGCGGCCCTTAATGAATTGGCGAAAAAAGAAGGCGCGCTTCATCTTGACGCGCTGACTGTAACAGGCCGGACACTCGGAGAAACAATAGCAGGTCATGAAGTAAAGGATTATGACGTGATTCATCCGCTTGACAATCCGTTTACCGAAAAAGGCGGTTTGGCCGTGCTGTTTGGGAATCTGGCTCCGGACGGCGCTATAATCAAAACAGGCGGCGTACAAGACGGGATTACAAGACACGAAGGCCCCGCTGTCGTCTTTGATTCACAGGATGCCGCGCTTGAAGGCATTATAAACCGCAAAGTAAAAGAAGGAGACGTTGTCATTATCCGTTATGAAGGTCCAAAAGGAGGCCCTGGCATGCCGGAGATGCTCGCTCCGACTTCTCAGATTGTCGGAATGGGGCTCGGCCCGAAAGTGGCGCTTATTACAGACGGACGCTTTTCAGGGGCGTCCCGCGGCCTTTCAATCGGCCACGTATCCCCTGAAGCGGCTGAGGGCGGCCCGCTCGCATTCGTCGAAAACGGAGACCATGTCATCGTTGACATAGAAAAACGGATTTTGGATGTGCAAGTGCCTGAAGAAGAATGGGAAAAACGTAAGGCGAATTGGAAAGGCTTTGAGCCGAAAGTCAAAACAGGATATCTTGCACGGTATTCCAAACTCGTGACAAGCGCCAATACGGGCGGAATCATGAAAATTTAAATCAGCGGCCTGAACAATTGAATTCCGGCTCCCTCTATAGTATCCTTGACATCATATCAGGATTTTAGAGGGGGCTGTTTTTATGTCAATGGCTTATGAAGAATATATGCGCCAGCTGGTCGTGCCGATGCGCCGCGAGCTGACGGGCGCGGGTTTTCAGGAATTAACGACGGCGGAAGAAGTGGAAAGCTTTATGGAACAAGCTGAGGGCACGACATTGGTCGTTGTCAACTCCGTGTGCGGCTGTGCCGCGGGTCTTGCCCGTCCGGCTGCGACTCAGGCTGTTTTACAGCATGAAAAAGCGCCTGATCATACGGTTACCGTATTTGCCGGTCAAGATAAAGATGCGACTGCAAAAATGCGTGAATATTTTACGGGGCAGGAACCTTCCTCGCCATCAATGGCGCTGTTAAAAGGGAAAGAGGTCGTTCACTTTATTCCCCGCCACGAAATCGAAGGGCATGACATGGAGGAAATTATGAAAAATCTGACGAATGCCTTCGATGCACACTGCTGAAATGCCCGAATTCCGGGCATTTTCTTTTTGGAGAAATAAATGATCACAACCAGTTACAGACCTAGTGAATATACGATACACACAGCACAGTCACTCAGTGACAGGCTGGGTGACACCTATTGCAGCCGCAATAAACAGCCCATTGAAAAAATGCTAGAACGAGCGGCAAACGATCTTTTGGTCATCGGAAAGGAACGGTTCGAACTTTACACGAAGCAAGGGGAAAAGTTCTTTTTTCACCCGAATACAGCGATGTTCCGGGCAAAGCGGTTTTTGAGAGGGGAAGCCGAGCCGATGTTAAAAGCAGCCGGTTTACGCGAAGGGGACTCCTTTTTAGATTGCACGCTCGGCCTGGCATCCGATGCGATTTTGGCAAGCATGGCTGTCGGAAAAAGCGGACAAGTAATCGGCCTGGAGAAAAATGAGCTTGTCTCATTGCTCGTTAAAACAGGCCTTCAAACGTGGGAAACCGGTATTGAACCGCTGCAAGCCGCCATGAATCGCATTCAAGTCAAGCATGCCGACTGCGCCGATTATTTGCGGGAGCTTCCTGATTCATCGGTAGATGTCATCTATTTTGACCCGATGTTTCACGAACCTGTTGAAACGTCAGACGGCATTGCGCCGCTCCGTGCGCTGGCAGAAGAAGGTTTTAATGAAGAGTGCATCACGCAAGCCGTTCGGGCGGCGAAAAAATCCGTAGTGCTTAAAGACCATTGGAAAAGCCCGCGGTTTGAACGATACGGCTTCAAGGTGCTGACAAGAAAAACGGCGCTTTTCCACTTCGGTGTCATTCATGTAAGCTCATGATATCATGAGCTTTTCTTTCGTTAATCAGTGATTTCCATCACGATAAAATAAAGCAGCGTGAGAAGTGATACAGTCGCAAATAAAGCGTTAATCATCTCATCCCCTCCTTTTTTCTCTATCTTATTGTAAGCGGTTTAGCCGCTCGGTCACAGTTACCAATTTCCCATATTGTATGATCAGGCGCTTCCGGACATGACGCCGCGCTTTGATCTATGCTAGAATATAGGGACAAGAGGACAATAAAACAGAGGGGAACTATCTATCATGAAATTGTGGATGAAAAAGACCCTTGTGGTTCTGTTTACCATTGTAACGTTCGGGCTCGTGTCTCCTCCGGCTGCTTTGATGACAGACAAGCCTTCAGGACAGTCGAGCAGTCTTGAGCAGAATGATTACACCGCTTTTTATGATGAACACTCCCTGCCGGGGGAAGAGAAGGCAGGGCGGGAGCCTGAATTACAGTTTCAATCGTATCAGCAGCAGCTTCTCGGTGATGCTGAAAATCAATCACTTCTAAAATTCGGCAGCAAAATCTCTCCGGTCATTGAAGATGATTACAGAAGTGAAATTCTGCCGAAAATCGAAGATGTGATCACAGGGCATTTAGCCAAGTTTCAAGATGATGAAGCGTATCAGGATGTGGTCATTTCCAGCAAGCCGTCAGCCGGAAAAACCGAAAAAATTTTTCATGTGTATAACAGGCTGACGGGTGAAGATCTTTTAAGATTCCACGTCCGCCGGGATCATCCTCCGCAAGACGGCTACTGGTTTAATTTTCATTACCATACCGCTGAAGACGGATTCCAATCACACCATGAACTCGGCAGCATTTATTGGGACCGGAATACGCCGCCTGACTGGATGAGCGTGTAATAACGTGAAGAAATAAAAAAATCATTTCTGAGAAATTTTGCAGAAATGATTTTTTATTGTGTTACACTACTAAAAGACTACGTTAAAAGGATGAAAAAAGATGAAACAATATAAAGATTTGTGCCGTCATGTGTTAGAAAACGGAGAAAGAAAAGGAGACCGTACGGGAACGGGGACGATCAGCACGTTCGGCTACCAAATGCGGTTTAATCTTCAGGAAGGTTTCCCGATGCTTACGACGAAAAAGCTCCATTTTAAATCAATCGCGCACGAGCTGCTTTGGTTTTTAAAAGGAGACACGAATGTCCGCTACCTTCAGGAAAACGGAGTACGCATCTGGAACGAATGGGCCGATGAAAACGGAGAGCTCGGACCGGTTTACGGCTCTCAATGGCGCTCATGGCGCGGAGCGGACGGCGAGACGATTGATCAAATCTCCCGGCTGGTTCATGACATCAAGACCAATCCGAATTCCCGGCGGTTAATCGTCAGCGCGTGGAATGTCGGCGAAATTGATCATATGGCGCTTCCTCCTTGCCACTGCCTGTTTCAGTTTTATGTCGCAGATGGAAAACTGTCGTGCCAGCTTTACCAGCGGTCGGCGGATGTTTTTCTCGGCGTGCCGTTTAATATCGCGTCTTATGCGCTTTTAACAATGATGATCGCGCATGTGACGGGTCTTGAACCGGGTGAGTTTGTTCATACGTTCGGAGACGTCCACATTTATCAAAACCATGTGGAACAGGTGAATTTGCAGCTGACAAGAGATGTCCGCCCGCTGCCGAAACTGCGGTTTGCGCGCAACGTTGATTCTATTTTTGATTTTACGTTTGAAGACTTTATCATTGAGGATTATGACCCGCATCCGCATATAAAAGGAGCTGTCAGCGTATGATTTCGTTTATTTTTGCGATGGATGAAAACCGGCTGATCGGAAAAGATAACGATCTGCCTTGGCACCTTCCGGATGATCTCGCATATTTCAAAAAAGTGACGACTGGACATACCATTGTGATGGGGCGGAAAACGTTTGAATCAATCGGACGTCCGCTTCCGAATCGGCGTAACATCGTTGTAACTTCACGGGACGAATCCTTATTTCAAGGCTGTACTGTCGCTTCCTCGGCTGAGGAAGTGCTCAAACTGATCCCGGGGAATGAAGAATGCTTTGTAATCGGCGGCGCCCAGCTGTACAGTGCGCTCTTTCCATATGCGGACAGACTCTACATGACTAAAATTCATCATGTCTTTGAAGGTGACCGTTTTTTTCCGGAGTTTAATGAAGCTGAATGGGAATTGACATCCCGCAGACAGGGAGTAAAAGATGAAAAAAACCCTTACGATTATGAGTACCTTGTATACGAGAAAAAGAATTAAGATCGAGCAGGGGGACAAGAATTGATTCGTTACGGCTGCCTTGTCATGTACGTTGTATTTATGTTCATGAAAAATATTCAGGAATATATCAATCAAAAAGAGCTTGACCCGCGGCTTTCTTTTCAAAAACAGATGAAACGGGTGTACGAACAGCCCAAAGCGTTTATGAGGGGATGCATTGACGTGTCGGGATCGGTAATCAGCATTCATCATGATCGGCCGATACCGGACGGACCTGTATTGTATGTGCATCCCAGATTAGGTCCGGGTGATCTTGTGCTGCTTGCGGGACATCTTGAAGATCCGGCTGGTTTTATCGCCGGCAAGAAAGCTTTCCGGATGCCGTTTCTCGGGAATTGGCTGAGACTGATGGGTGTCATTTGTGACGGAGACAGCCGGGACGTGCGTCAGGAGGCGGAAGTCCGCCTGCAAAAAGGACAAAGCCTGATTCTTTCTGAAGACGGCAAAATCAATCCGGAGGAACTGGCCCTGCGGTTTGATCTTCCGATTGTTCCGGTCAGCACAACGGGAACAGACCGGCTGCTTCGGGGCAGATTATTGAAACGGCTGAAACCGGCTGACATTGAATTGCATGTCAAGCCCGCTTATTATCCGGCCGTTCAAAAACGGCTCCGTGCATAAAAAAAGCACAGTCTCTTTACGAGAGGGACTGACCCCATAATATGAGACAAACAAAAAACACCTTCAAGTTTGAAAACGGATCGTTGTTATCCGAAATTAGACTTGGAGGTGTTTTTCTATGAGGGCAAGAGTGAGTTATCCGGTTGAAGTCAAACAGAAGGCTGTAGAAATGAGATTGGCGGGCGTGCCTGTGAAGGAGATCATGCAGGAATTGAATATCAAGAATAAGACGCAGGTGCAGACATGGGTCAGGTGGTATAAAGCTGGGGATACACATCGATTCGAACAACCTGTCGGAAAGCAATATTCTTATGGAAAAGGTCCAGAGTATTCTTCCGAATTAGAGAAACTGCAGGCAGAAAATCGTTATCTGAGACAACAGAATGAAGTGTTAAAAAAGTACAACGAATTGGAAAGGAAGCTGATAGCGAAACGCCAGTCGAGCTTGTAGAAGGATTGCGCGGCACAATGACCATAAAGGATATCTGTATTCATTTAGGTATCTCACGAGCATCTTATTATCGTTGGAAGAAGAAGTTGATGAAAGATAACCCTAAATACCATTTAGAAAAACAAATCGGCACGTTGTGCCGAGAACACAAGTATCGATATGGCTATCGGAAAATCACAGCCATATTAAAAAAGGGAATGCGTATGAATCATAAAACGGTTCAGCGCATTATGCAGAAGAATCAGTGGCAATGCCGGGTTAAGGTGAAAAAGCGCAAGAAGAATGGGCAGCCATATGCCGTGGCCGAGAATATATTGGATCGGAACTTTAAGTCTGATCGCCCTCTGGAAAAGCTAGTAACGGATATCACATATTTGCCTTATGGGCAGAAACAATTGTATCTTTCCAGTATATTGGATTTATACAATGGAGAAGTGATTGCTTTTACGATTAGCGATAGACAGGACACAGATTTTGTCTTACACACACTTGATCAGCTGCCCGCACTGCCAGATAACTGCGTGTTACATAGTGACCAAGGTTCTGTTTATACATCTTATGAGTATCAGAAAGCTGTTAAAACAAAAGGCATTACCATGAGCATGTCCCGCAAAGGGACGCCCGCTGATAATGCCTCCATCGAATCGTTTCATTCCTCACTAAAGTCTGAAACGTTCTACCTCGACAGGTTGGAAAGCACTACGACGACCATCGTAGAACAAACTGTCGAAACCTATATACACTATTATAACAACATTCGTATTCAAACGAAACTAAACAGCCAGCCGCCGGTCACATACCGACAGCTGGCTGCTTAAAGGTGTTTTGATCCCTGTCTCAAAAACGGGGGTCAGTCCCAGAGGCTGTGCTTTTTTATTTCAGATAAAGGGAACTTTGACACAATAAAATAAAATACAGAAAAACATTGAGGCGCTGCCTCCTAAAACAAAGCTGTGCCAAATGGCGTGATGAAACGGGATCTTTCTCCAAATATAAAAAACGGTGCCGGCGGAATATAATAAGCCGCCGAGAAGAAGAAGGCCGAATCCAGGGCCTGACAGCGAAGCGTACAGCGGTTTAATGGCGACAATAATCAGCCACCCCATCATTAAATAAACAAGCGTTGAAAAAATGATAAACCGCTTCACGAAAAAGATTTTAAACACGATGCCTCCGAGGGCAAGCGACCAAACGATAATTAAAAGAGTCAGGCCGAGTGCGCCTTTAAGCGGTCCTAATAAAAATGGCGTATATGTCCCCGCTATTAAGACGTAAATCGCGGAGTGATCCACAATCTCAAGAATGTCTTTCGTTTTTTTATGCTGAATGCTGTGCAGAAGAGTCGAGCTGAGATACAGAAGCAGCATTGAGGCGCCGAAAATCGAGAAGCTGGCGATGTCTGTCGGCGATCCGTATTTCACCGCGAAGATAATGAGAAAAATCAGCGCCGGAATCGACAGCAATACACCGATTCCGTGTGTGATGGCATTTGCGATTTCTTCTTTAATCGTGAACAATCAAATGTCCTCCTTTTAAAGGATTTGTTTTTGCAGTGACTGCAAAAAGCCTAACCCTTCTATTGTGATTTTTGTTCCTGCGCGTCCCCGGCCTTTTGTGACATAGTTCATCTTTTCTAAGTAATCAAGCCTGTTTCTGACCTGCTGAGGCGTCAATGTCATTGTGCCGTTTTCGCTTAATTCAGATATGCTCCGTCTGCTGGCGGGTACGCCTTTGGCATTTAAGTCTTTGATTGATTCCAAAATAAACAAAAATTCTTCTTTCTCCATCAATGTCAGGCGCTTTTCTTTTTTCTTGGCGGTTTTCGCTTTCTGGCTGTTTTTGATATACGGCGGGACATCCTCGGGATAAATCGTACTGCCGGAGGCTGCCGCAGCCATATAATGCGCCGCGTTTTGAAGCTCTCTGATGTTGCCGTTAAAGGTGTGCCGCTCAAACAGCGGATAAACGGACGGATCGAGATGCAAATGCTGCCCAGAGGCTGCCAGAATATGCTGAAGAAGGAGCGGTATATCGCCTTTTCGTTCAGATAAAGCAGGGAGCGGAAGGCATAACACGTGAAGCCTGTAAAATAAATCTTTGCTGAACGTGTTTTCCGCATCGGCAAGATCCGCCGTGCTGCTTGCAATGATGCGGGCGGAAAGCCCGGCATCCAGCTCCGAAAGAAGGCGGGCCTGTACCGAAAGCGGCATGTCTCCGATTTCATATAAGAATAATGTTCCGCGGCGGGCCCTATTTAATGCACCTTCAGCACAGAACAGTTCATGATTGAGCCGCTCTTCGCTTTGGCTGCAGTGAACGGTAATAAATAGTTCGCTGTTTCTGCGGGATTTATGATGGATCGCTGCGGCCATTTGTTTTTTTCCTGTTCCGACTTCACCCGTGATGAAGACCGGCTGATCCGATAAGGCGAATTTGGCGGCCAATCGTTTCGTTTCTAAAAAGGATTTATGTTCGCCGGCTAGCTGATGAAAGGGATCAGATTGTACAATTACAGT
This sequence comes from Bacillus siamensis, assembly GCF_051628075.1. Taxonomy (NCBI): domain Bacteria; kingdom Bacillati; phylum Bacillota; class Bacilli; order Caryophanales; family Bacillaceae; genus Bacillus; species Bacillus siamensis. The sequence goes on along the minus strand of NZ_CP155579.1, from coordinate 2,096,966 downwards.
CATGAATTGGCTCCTTTTGGTTCTAATTGGTTTAAGTATAACATGTTTTCACCTTTGAAAATATCTTTTTCTCGTGAATCGGTTTATTTAATTTTATTTACGAAATTCAAATAATTATCTTATTATTTGAATATTCATGTTATAATGGCATATTAAATAGGGATTTAAATAAGAAAGGACTCTGTAAATGAAACCGTTGCTTAAAGAAGACTCTCTCATTCAGGTAAAAGACATTTTAAAAGCGCACCAAAACGTAAAGGACGTTGTGATACATACGCCTTTGCAGAGGAATGACAGACTTTCTGAGAGATATGACTGCAATATCTATTTGAAAAGAGAAGACCTTCAGGTGGTCAGATCATTTAAGCTCAGAGGGGCTTATAATAAAATGAGACAGCTCTCAAAAGAGCAGACTGAAAACGGAATTGTCTGCGCCAGTGCGGGAAACCACGCACAGGGGGTTGCGTTCTCATGCAAACATCTCGGCATTCACGGCAAGATTTTTATGCCGTCAACCACACCGAGACAAAAGGTATCTCAAGTGGAGCTGTTCGGAAAAGAATTTGTTGAAATCATATTGACGGGTGACACTTTCGATGATGCATATAAGAGTTCTGCGGAATGCTGTGAAAAGGAAAACCGCACGTTTATTCATCCGTTTGATGATCCGGACGTCATGGCCGGGCAGGGAACGGCTGCCATTGAAATTTTAAATGACATTGACGTTGAGCCGCATTTCCTTTTTGCGAGTGTAGGGGGAGGAGGACTCCTTTCCGGCCTCGGCACGTACATGAAAAACATTTCGCCGGAAACAAAAATCATAGCGGTGGAGCCGAAGGGCGCAGCTTCCTATTTTGAATCGAAAAAAGCCGGACAAGTCGTTGAACTTGAGAAAATCGAGAAATTTGTCGACGGGGCGGCTGTAAAAAAAATCGGCGCGAAAACTTTTCAGACGCTTGAAACAGTAGTTGATGACATTCTTCTTGTCCCGGAAGGAAAAGTGTGCAGCACAATTCTCGAATTATACAATCAATGCGCCATCGTAGCTGAGCCGGCGGGTGCATTGTCCGTGTCGGCACTTGATCTGTACAAGGAAGAGATTAAAGGAAAAAACGTCATCTGTGTGGTCAGCGGAGGGAATAACGACATCGGCAGAATGCAGGAGATGAAGGAACGCTCCATGATTTATGAGGGGCTGCAGCACTATTTTATCGTTAATTTCCCGCAAAGGGCGGGAGCGCTTCGCGAATACCTTGATGAAGTGCTCGGGCCTGATGATGACATCACCCGGTTTGAATATACGAAAAAAAATAACAAAAGCAGCGGACCTGCATTGGTCGGCATTGAGCTGAAACATCGGGAAGATTACGGCGCGCTCATTGCCCGGATGGACCGAAAAGGATTTCATTACGTAGAAGTGAATAAAGATCAGGACCTGTTCCACCTGTTAATCTGACTTTTTTTAGAACGGCCGCGCAAAATGACAGACACGCTTTCTCAGATTGTATATAATAAAAAGAAAACAATCGAAAAAGAAGGATTGATATCTTGTTACTCAAAAGCCTAGAGTTCAAACGACAGGACGGGATTCAGGTGAAAGTGACAGAAATACCGGTTGTCACGAAAGGTGAACATTATTTTTTTCAAATTCATCGGCACCTTGAGCTTTATTTGAGAGAAGTTTTTGCTTCACGAAGTGTGAGAACAGTGTATTCATTCCGACAATATGTTAAGCGCCGTATGAAGTGGAAAGATTACGAGGCCGTTTTCAACCAAGAGATATTAAAACATAACGCATGACGGCGCGCATTCCTTAGCGCCCTCCTTTTGATAAGGGAGGGTGCGGGGATTTTTTTATGATGAATGCTGTAAGCGTTTTATCCATGGGGGGAATGGAAATGAAAAAAATGAAAAGCTTCGCTGCCGTCATCTGTTTGCTGCTCTTGTGCGCCTGCGGGGGAAAGACGATAAAAGACCCGCTGAACTATCAGATTGAGCCGTTTTCCTATCAGAACCAAGACAGAAAAACAGTGTCACTGAAAAGCCTGAAGGGGCATGTCTGGATTGCGGATTTTATGTTTACAAATTGTAATTCCGTCTGTCCGCCGATGACAGCCCATATGACTGAACTGCAAAAAAGACTGAAGGCTGAGAACCTGGATGTGCGGATTGTGTCGTTCAGTGTAGATCCTGAAAATGATACGCCTAAACAGCTGAAAGCATTTGCTTCCAAATATCCGCTCTCACTTCGGAACTGGGATTTTCTGACCGGTTACAGCCAAAAGGACATTGAAGATTTTGCGCTGAACAGCTTTAAAGCAATTGTCAACAAGCCGAAGGGGGAAGATCAGGTCATACATAAAACTTCTTTTTATTTAGTCGGACCTGACGGCAAGGTGCTTAAAGATTATGACGGCGTGCAGAAAGTTCCGTATGATGACATCCTCTCAGATGTCAAAGCGGCTGAGGAGCTCAAGTAAACTGGCAGATTAGACATTTTCAAATCTGAAAAAACATGTTACACTTTCCACTAGTAGACGTGGAAGGAGCAACCAGATTGAAGCTGCGAATGTTCTCATTGATCGCCGGACTGGCCTTGCTTTTATCAGCTTGTTCTGTCCAGCGCACCGGTTCTGATGCTGAAGAACCGAAAACGAAAGATCATATTGTCATAGCTGCGGTCGGAGATTCATTAACTGAAGGAGTAGGAGATTCTGACGGTTCAGGATACGTCGGCAAGGTGGCGGATTCCCTTAAGAAAAAGGGACATGTGAAAACGGTAGATATTAAAAATTATGCGGTGCAGGGCGACAAGACGTCTGACCTGCTTAAAAAGCTTGATGATAAAAAAGTGCAGAAATCATTGAAGGGCGCCGACTATATCTTTTTTACCATCGGCGGTAATGATTTAATGAAGGTGCTCCGCCAGAACGTTATGCAGCTGACGGTTCAGCCGTTCCAAAAGGAAGAGAAACCTTTTGAAAAACGGTTCAAGGCGATCATTTCAAAAATACGCAAATACAATCAAAACGCTGAGCTGGTGTATGTCAGCATGTACAATCCGTTCACATTTACGCTGCCTGAGTTAAAAGAGATTAACGGGGTTGTGACTGATTGGAACCAGATCGCCGCAAAAGAGCTGAAAAAAGATCCTCACGCCGCTGCGGTGAATGTGGAAGACTTGTTCAGTCAAAAAAGCGGCAGCAGCCGGATTTCAAAGGATGATGATTTTCATCCGAATGCAAAAGGGTATACACTCATCGCCGATCGATTGTACGGCACTATTGAAAAACAAGGGTTACCAGCAGAATAGGGTGAAATGATGAAGAAATGGAAATCGCTGTTTTTTATTCTTCTTGCACTCAATGTGATTGCCGCCGCGGTCATCGTGACATTGATGGTTATGCCGGGAGAACAGGCGAAAATACAAGATGAGACAAAAAGCGAGTACGGCTTTCACATTACCAGCTCCAAAGAATCACTTGCCAGGTTTGTGAATTCGTACTTAAAAGAGAAGGCATCGAATCAGCTTGACTACAAAGTGGACATCAATAACGACGTGCACGTAGCCGGTAAAATCAAGGCGTTCTCAACATCTATTAATGCGGTTGTCACATTTGAACCGTCCGTACAAAAGAACGGAGATGTGGTTCTGAAAGTGACGAAGTTTTCATTAGGTGAATTAAGCCTTCCGATCAGCTTTGTACTGAATTATATGGACAGCTTTTACGAACTGCCGTCATTTGTGCACGTTCATCCAAGTGATAAAAGCATTGAGGTCCGTCTGTCGGAAATGCCATTAGACAACGGTATGTATGTTAAGGCTGATAAAATCAATCTCGACACGGATGAAATTGAATTTTCCTATTATCATCCGAAGCAATAAGTTTTCATAAAAAAAACACAGATCCTTTCTGGGATTTGTGTTTTTTACGTTTCAGCGTTTTTTATCCAGCTTGCTGAACAGTTTGATTAACGTTGCAAGCTCTTCATCAGAGTAGCAGTCAAACCGTTTAAAAAAGTATTCTGTTTTTTTCTGGTTGAAATGATCGACAATTTTCTCCCCGTCTTCCGTAATATGGATTCTGATAATTCGTCTGTCCTCTTTAGAACGGATGCGGGTGATCCATTCCTTTTCTACTAAAGCGTCAGTCACTGCGGTAATGTGGCTTGCGGAGACCTCAAGAATGGGAGCGAATTCCGTTACTTTTTTAGGTCCTTGTTCACTGAGAATCCACAAAATGGTGAATTCGTTCCTGGACAGCTCTTTATCTAGAATTTCATTAACTTCATTTCTGATTTGTTTAAACACTTTTCGAAGCAAAGCTTCCATATCATACATCATTTGTGTTCTTACTTTCAAAACATGAACCTCCAATATGTAGTCAGCGCGGCATTCATTTAGCTTCCCCTGAAAGCAGAATTATTTTTATTCTGTTTATACATGCTATAATATAATAATACCACGTATGAACAAAGGAGGGCACCCGTATGTCAGAAAAAAAAGAAATCGCCACATTTGCAGGCGGCTGTTTTTGGTGCATGGTGAAGCCGTTTGACGAACAGCCCGGAATTGAAAGAGTGGTGTCCGGTTATACAGGAGGCCATACTGAGAATCCGACTTACGAAGAAGTGTGCAGTGAAACGACCGGTCACAGGGAAGCCGTTCAAATCACATTTCAACCAGACATTTTCCCGTATGAAAAGCTTGTTGAGCTGTTTTGGCAGCAGATCGACCCGACTGACGCAGGAGGCCAGTTTGCGGACCGCGGAAGTTCATATCGGGCGGCGATTTATTACCATAATGATGAACAAAAAGAGATTGCTGAAGCCTCAAAAAAACAGCTTGAAGACAGCGGCATTTTTAAAAAGCCGATCGTGACAGACATTTTAAAGGCTGAGCCTTTTTATGAAGCGGAAGGCTATCATCAGCATTTTTATAAGAAAAATCCTGATCACTACGGGCGCTACCGTGTAGGCTCCGGACGTCAAGGATTTCTGGATGAACATTGGAGGGACAGATAGGATGGCTCTAAATAAAGAAGAAAAAATCAAATCATTAAACCGCATGCAATACGAAGTCACGCAAAACAACGGAACAGAGCCGCCATTTCAAAATGAATTCTGGGATCACAAAGAAGAGGGGCTTTATGTTGATATCATCTCAGGAAAACCCCTGTTTACTTCTCTGGATAAATTCGATTCTCATTGCGGCTGGCCGAGTTTTACCAAACCGATTGAGGAAGAAGAGGTTGACGAAAAACTGGATACAAGCCACGGGATGATCCGGACGGAAGTGAGAAGCAAAACAGCGGACTCCCACTTGGGCCACGTATTTAATGACGGCCCGGGGCCGACCGGTCTCCGTTATTGCATTAACTCTGCGGCACTCCGTTTTATTCCGAAGGACAAGCTGAAGGAAGAAGGCTATGAAACCTATCAGCATTTATTTGAGAAATAGAGCTCAGCAATGAGGCCTGCCGATTTGGACAGGCCTTTTTCTATGCTTTTTTTTCTTCATGTAATCGTTCAATAATCTTTACGACTGTGTCTGTTGTGATGAGCGGCGCTTGATCGGATTGATATCTGGGGAGATTGACCTTCCGGAATTCAGGGTGTTTAGCGGGGTCCGGCAATATCGCGTAAAGATTGCCCCATTCATATAAAGATTCCGTTTCATGAGGAGAGGTCAGTTCTTCGTGAAGTTTCTCCCCGGGGCGTTTTCCTACTTCAACAGCGGCGGGGCGCGGCAGTCCGTGCCGGATCGCATATTCCTCAAACCCGTGAAGCAGTTCTTTAAGCCTCAGGGACTCCATTTTAAAAATAAACGTTTCTCCGCCCTTTGTAATCGCTGCAGATTGCAGGGTAAGCATTGCTGCGTCATCAATCGACATAAAAAACCTCGTCATATTTTTATCCGTAATGGTGAGCGGGCCGCCATCCATCATCTGTTCAAATAATATAGGAATAACAGAACCGCGTGAACCGAGGACATTGCCGAAGCGGACCGAACAAAACAACGTACCGCGGTTTTGAACATGATGATTAGCCTGATGAAACAGCTTCTCGGACAACAGCTTCGTAGCTCCCATTGTGTTCACCGGAGAAACGGCTTTATCGGTACTGATATTAATCACATGCGCCACCTCTTGCAGCAAAGCGGCTTCTGCGACATTTTGTCCGCCGATAAGGTTGGTTTGAATGGCTTCAAACGGATGATCCTCACAAGTCGGAACCTGCTTCAGCGCAGCGGCGTGAAAGACAATATCAACACCTTTCATCACTTGGTTTACTCTTCTGTAGTCACGTACATCGCCGAGCACAAATGACAGTCTTTGTTCATCCGCGTATTTTTGTTTCATCACATATTGTTTGCTGTCATCTTTGCTGAATACAATGACTTCTTTAGGCGTTAAGAGCAAAAGGCGTTTAACAATTTGGCTTCCGATTGACCCTGTCCCGCCGGTGACGAGAACAGTTTTATCGTGAAAAAATGGTTTTAGCTCTACTGCTTGCTGTTTAGGCATGGCTTATCCTCCAACTCTCGTTTCTCTACCATGCATCATATGTTGAACAATTTCAGCGAGTTAATGAAAGCAACCAATAAATCAAAAATTAGAGGAAATCATTAATCTGATGCGCTTTCATTTCGCTTGATCCGATTAATAGAAAAAGAATTACTAACAAATCATTGTACTAAATATTCACTTTTAATTCTGCTCCCGTCTTTTTTTCTTCTCTCACCACGAATTTTCACTTTCTTACATTTTTCACAGAAACTTAACACTGATGGTTCTGTATGTATTTTACAATTGAAGTGCAGGTTTAAAAAAAGGAGGAAGTAAAATGAATCATTCAAAAACACTTTTGTTAACCGCGGCCGCCGGACTGATGCTCACATGCGGTGCCGTTTCTTCTCAGGCCAAGCATAAGCTGTCTGATCCTTATCATTTTACCGTCAATGCGGCGGCGGAAACGGAACCTGTTGATACAGCCGGTGATGCGGCGGACGATCCTGCGATTTGGCTGGACCCCAAAACTCCTCAGAACAGCAAATTGATTACGACCAATAAAAAATCAGGCTTAGTCGTTTACAGCCTTGATGGTAAGATGCTTCATGCCTATAATACCGGGAAACTGAACAATGTTGATATCCGCTATGATTTTCAGTTGAACGGAAAAAAAGTTGATATTGCGGCAGCATCCAACCGGTCTGAAGGGAAAAATACAGTTGAGATCTACGCCATTGACGGAAAGAACGGCACATTGCAAAGCATTACAGATCCAAAAAATCCAATTGCATCAGCAATTGATGAAGTATACGGTTTCAGCTTGTACCACAGTCAAAAAACGGGAAAATATTACGCGATGGTGACAGGAAAAGAGGGCGAATTTGAGCAATATGAATTAAAGGCGGACAAAAATGGATACATATCCGGCAAGAAGGTAAGGGCATTTAAAATGAATTCTCAGACGGAAGGGATGGCAGCAGACGATGAATACGGCAGTCTTTATATCGCGGAAGAAGATGAAGCCATTTGGAAGTTCAGCGCCGAACCGCACGGCGGCAGTAACGGAACGGTTATCGACCGAGCCGACGGCAGGCATTTAACGCCTGATATTGAAGGATTGACGATTTACTACGCTGCTGACGGTAAAGGCTATCTGCTGGCATCAAGTCAGGGAAACAGCAGCTATGCCATTTATGACAGACAAGGACAGAACAAATATGTGGCGGATTTTCGCATTACAGACGGGCCTGAAACAGACGGCACAAGCGATACGGACGGAATTGATGTGCTGGGCTTCGGGCTTGGGCCAAAATATCCGTTCGGTCTTTTTGTCGCACAGGATGGGGAAAATATAGATCACGGTCAAAAGGCAAATCAAAATTTTAAAATAGTGCCATGGGAAAGAATTGCTGATAAAATCGGCTTCCGCCCGCAGGTCAATAAACAGGTTGACCCGCGAAAACTGACCGACAGAAGCGGAAAATAAACATACAAAAAGCAGCTTGGATAAGCTGCTTTTTCATGTGAAGAGCGTTTCATGAGAAAGTATCGGAGCGAATAGCCGTAAGCACGGCCGGAAGCTGGTCATACGTGTAAGCCGGCACTGTCTCTTGATAATTAAGCGCCGCAATTCGTTCACGTTCAGTTGGGTTTGTCATATAAAAATGGATCTTATCCGCAAAATCCGCAAGCCCGCTGTAAGAAACAAAGGATGAAAAAGGGGGCGCGGGAGATAGATCTGTCAGCTGAAATGTCTGACAGGCCGCAATGTCAAAGCTTCTCGTATTTAAACTGATATTTTGGATGCCGTGTCCATTCTGATTGAGCGCAAACCGGTAAGAACGGTGCGGGTTTAAGACCACGTCTGCGCTGTTGTAATACAATGCGGCATGTTCAGGTTCAATCCATTCATCCATTATGAGCACATTTTTCTGTCTGGCGATTGTTTTAGGCAGATGTCTGCGCCATCCCTTCCCGATGATACGAAGCGTATACGGAAGCTTCGCCGCTGCTTTCACGAGCTCAACGCGATTCGGATACGGATATCCGATCAGAAGCAGATTGGTGTGAAGAGAAGCGTCAGGCGCTTGTTTCGTAAAAATCCGCTGATTAACGGGAATCGGGACATAATATACGTGCTGTAAGCCCATTTGCCGGTAAGCATCAAGAGCGTTTTGTTCTATGGTCAAAACGGCATCGGCGAGCGGGGCGATTTTCGCGCTCACATCAAAATAAAAAGGGTCCTCCGTCAGCCATAGATAGACGGGAATCTGCTCTGTTCTCAGCCATTGAAGCCATTCTGACGGAATACGGTCGCCCGCCATCATCAGACTGATGTCGGGTTTGAATGCCCGTATGCTGCTGATTGTATCTTCCTGAAGCTCAGAAACAGAAAAAAAGCGGACGGAGGACTGTAAAAAACTTTCCTCAATCCAGCGGTCAAAATACGTGTAAATGCCTTTATATCCTGAACGGATATATAGAACGTTCATCTGCTGTTACGAAGTGAAGGTGACACTTTCGACTTTGTCAACATCAAGCAATGTTGTAGCAGAGCCTGCCGGTGTAACGGAATTTTCCTGCGTAACATAAACAATTCCGTGAACTTCGTCAAAGAAAACAAATTGAACCGGACCGATCATGTCTCCTGAATCCATCACAATGCTGATAACAGTGCCGGGCTGAACTCTCGCAAAAATCCATCTCGCCGCTAATGAAATGCCGCTTCCTAAAACAGATTGAGCGCTGAGACTGTCTTGCGCAGCTGCTTCATCCACTTTTGCATCAATTGCAGATTCTAATAAATCTTTTATATTGTTTTCCACGTTATCTCCTCCATCTGTGCCGCTAGATATAGCGCTGTTGTCAAATATAGGGTTCAAAAGAGTTTTCAATAGCTTCTTTTTAAGCTCTAAACGATCCTCGCTCATGGGATCATACACCTCCTTTAACGATTTCAACCTCACGTTTATTCATATTCCTGATTGATGTGATTGGTATAAGTCGAATGCCGTTTTGCCGTATTTTTTTCATATTTAATAAAATCGCTGAATTTAGAATCAGGCTTTATCTGTCTATGCAGATTGCAAGCGTGCGACATACGTTGTATAGATGAAAAAAAGAAGGAGAGGAATTATTTTGGATTCAGAAGAAACTGTAAAACACGGGGGTTTTGATGAGGAATTTCATCTTTTACTGCTGCTTCTTCTTTTGGTATCGCGTCAGCCGTCCGGAGATCAATCAGATTTGCGGCGTCAGCTTGTGATGGCAAAAGAGCTTGGAGTTCCTGTTTCACGTGTCAATCTGGTTAACGGCAGCACATTGCAGAACGTGATTGTCAAAGAAGTGCTGTCAGATTTGGCCGTTTTTCAAAATCCTCTCAATAATACGAGATCAAATGTCGCGATTTCAAGCATCGTCAGCTGGGGGGCTTTTTAATAACAGATATCAGGCTCTGTCATTTTCGGAGCCGTTTTTTATGTGTTCAGAAGGGGTGATGGGATGGAAAAGAAGATCTCGATTATCTTAACGAGTTACAACAAACCGGATCTCGTGAAACAGGCGATTGAAAGTGTGTTGCAACAGACCTACAGCAATTGGGAGCTGTTTGTAATGGATGATCATTCAAATGAAGAAACCTCGGCGGCCATCAGTACGTATATAAAAGATCACCGCATATACTATTACAACAGTTTTATCAATCCGGCTGAACGGCTGAAATCGACCCGGTATGCCGTTTTGATTAATGATGCGCTTTCACGGATTAAAGGTGAATACGTCACTTATCTGACGGATGACACCGTATATCATCCGGATAGACTCAGCCGCATGGCGGAAACGCTTAATCAATGCACCGAATTTGATGCCGTCTATTCCAGTCAGAAGGTGGTGCATGTAAACGAGCGCGGAACAGAGCAATTCCACTTTTATCGTTTTGCTGATGACGTGCTTGACCAGGCTGCTTTTATCGTTGATCACTGTTCAGTGATGCACAGGAAGTCATTGCTTCGGCGTGTGAAGGAGAAGTACGGCAGTTTTTGGGACGAAGATGTCATGCATTGGAATCACGGAGACTCTGTTTTTTGGAGCAGGCTCAACACATTTACATCATTTCTGCCGATAAAAGAAGTGTTGGATACGACCTATAAAACACCCCACTCATTCCAGAACACGTATCAATCGCTTCCGTCAGAGCTGGTTGACGGGTCTTTTGTAAAGGGGACGGATCAGAAAGTATACCAGCTTGACCGGAATAAAAGAAAGCTTGTCAATGAGCGCTGGCGACCGCTATATGAAGGAAGAGCCGTCGTCATTCCGGATCCTTTTTTATTTCAATACGAGGAAGAGAACGCTGCCGGTATTCCGAATTTTCAGCTCGTCACGGATCAGTGTCATATCTATTTTGTAGAAGACGGAACGAAAAGGCTGATTGATCTTAATGCCTTACGCTTTTACCAATTTAAACGCCGCGGCATCCTGGCTTTAGAACAGGATGAAATCCAAGCGCTGCCGGACGGTCCGCCGATCAGATGGGAGAGATCGGGCTGTGTTCAGCATCTTCCCGGAAGAATGCTGTTTCGCATTGAACGTGAATTTTATGTTTATTTGAGAGGGGTTCTCCATCCGATCAGTCAGGATGTAGTGAAACGCTTTTTTGCAAATCAGAAGGCGCTACCCATTTCCTTTCAGCAAATTAAACAATTACCAATTGGAAAGCCGTTCTATCCGATGTACGATGAAATTATAAGAAATCTTAATATAACAAAAGGATGAGAGATGCAGTTGGATGTGTAAGGAAAAGGAGAGCTTTTATGACCGATCAATTTGCTAAAACCGAGAAACAATATATTGAGCTTACTTCCGGCATGCAGAGGTTCGAGCATTACAGTGTGTATAGAGACCCTTTGCTGCCGCAGATTTTTTCACATAACTTTGTTCAGCTGCACCGTACATTTCCGTTAGACGGACTGCTTCCGTTTTTTGCGTCTGTTCCGAACATGCTTCAAACCAATTATATTCATGTGAAAGCGTCACCGGAGCACACATTTCCGCTTCTTCTGAAACAAACATTGGTAAAGCAGGGATACGTAGTGGAGGATGAACTGTTTTTCGCAAGGAAGCTGGAAAATGGGGACCGGCAGGCCGGACATCCTCTCACCGCTTGGGGAACGGACAAAAGTCTTGCTGACGGGTCATCTATTATGAACATTTATGATGCCCTTTACATTGGCGAGGCGGCGGCCGAACAAAAGCTTGAGCGGAAATATCCTTTGTATAAGGACGGGACGGTTTTGCTTGTTGTGTGTTACAGCGATGCCTCCAGAACGATTCCGATCGGCTGCGGAGAGCTTTTCATCAACAAAGCGGATAAAACCGCCAAAATTGAAGAAGTTGCAATTCTGGATCAATTTCAGCGGAAAGGCTACGGAACGATATTGATGAACGAGCTGATGGCTGCGGCGAAGCTGAACGGCATGGAAACCGTATACCTTGTGGCGTCCGGGATGGACGGTGTAAACCGCTTTTATGAGAAACTCGGCTTCAAAAGATTTCGGCGTGTGCATACAATTTTTCATTATTTTCTTACATAGATGGGCATTCGCATAAAACAATTGGGAGTTGGCCCGCATACAATGCCGTATATCGTAAGAAGAAAGGGTGATTCGTATGTACGGATACGGATATGGGGGATGCGGCAGTTATGGCTTTGGATACGGCGGCTGCGGAGGCGGAACCAGTACATTCGTGCTGATCGTGGTATTGTTTATTTTATTAATCATTGTCGGTGCGGCTTTTATTTGTTAGACTGAAAAAATCCTATCATGCAAATCAGCCTGCAGAGAACATCACTTCCTGCAGGCTTTTTGTTATGTTCAAAGTCAGCTTGAAAAACATTTTAATACATATTACCTTTCTGAAGAAGGGGGCGAAAATGTGAAAATAACAATTGAAGAATTGCCTGAATCAAGAATTGCTTATTTCCGAAACGTCGGGGAGTATGGCGGAAAGCAAAATAAAGAACTTATGGAGTCTTTTAAAAATTGGGCGCAATTGAATGGCCTGCTTGATCATTCTGTCATTTTAGGAATTCCGCAAGATCATCCGAATCGTACGCCTAAAGAGAAATGCCGCTATGATGTTTGTGCTGTTATTCATCTAGATCATGTGCCTGAACCAGCTCGGATCGGTACATTTTCCGGAGGCAGGTACGCTGTTTTCTTGCTTGATCATACGAAAGAGGCAGTCAGTGGATTTTGGAAAACTGTTTTTTCAGAGATCGAAAAAAATAATCTAATCGTAAGAGATCAGCCCATTATCGAAAGGTACACCTTACAAAAGGTGAATGATCATTTGTGTGAAATATTGGTTCCCATACAGTAAAGAAGACGGGAATTTTCGCCTTCTGCTTATGCCGATTCCGATCAAAATTGCTGTGATGATGAGCTGAGCAGATAAATAGCAGAACTGAGAACGCTCTTCAGGCTGTCGGGACATCTCCGGCAGCCTGTTTTACAAAAAGGTATTTTCTGCAAAAAAAACTTTCTGAAGGATAAGAATGCCGTTATTCATCTGTTCATACAATGAAGCAAATGGGTTTTTGAGGTGGAAAGATATGGGGAGTTATTTAATCAAACCGGAGCTTGACGGGATCTATCCGACAGTCAGCCATGGAAAAGGATCATATGTGTATGATCTGGAGGGGAACAAGTATCTTGACGGGGCATCGGGAGCGGTCACTTGCAATATCGGCCACGGGACGGAGGATATTATACAAGCTTTAAAAGAGCAGCTTGACTCCGTTTCGTTTGTGTATCGCTCGCAATTCACCAGTGCGCCGGCAGAGGAGCTGGCTTTATTTCTGGCTGATCATCTGCCGGGCGGGCTGAATTGGTCATTTTTTGTAAACAGCGGCTCAGAGGCAGTTGAAACAGCGATGAAAATGGCCGTTCAATATTGGCAGGAAAAAGGCCAATACCAAAAATCCGTCTTTTTATCAAGATGGGGCAGTTACCACGGAATTACTTTGGGAGCGCTTTCATTATCAGGGTTTTATGAACGGAGATACCGTTTCACCCAGATGCTTGAACGGTTTCCTGCCGTTTCAGCGCCGAATATGTACCGTTCTGAGCTGCAGGGAGAGGAATTTGTAAAAGCTGCGGCAGATGAGCTGGAAACGGCTGTTAAACGGATCGGCGCCTCATTTATCGCCGGTTTTGTCGCAGAACCGATTGTCGGAGCAGCCGGGGCTGCCATCACTCCGCCGGCAGGCTACTATGAAGCGCTTGAGGATGTCTGCCGCAGGCACCGTATTTTGTTTATCGCGGATGAAGTCATGACGGGGCTCGGAAGAACAGGACGGATGCTTGCTTCTGAGCATTGGGGAATCGTGCCTGATATCGCGGTGCTCGGAAAAGGGTTAGGCGCCGGTTACGCTCCGATTGCGGCAGCCGTTGCCTCTGATGACATCATTGATACGATCAAGCGGGGCTCCGGGGTCATTATGAGCGGGCATACGTACAGCGCCAATCCATACTGTGCAAGAGCGGCGCTTGAGGTGCTTCGCTATGTCAAGAAACATGGGCTGCTTCAGCAGGCAGAGGAAAAAGGCGCAATACTGAGGCGGAAATTAGAACATATCAAAGAACGCAGCGGAGTGATTGGGGATGTCCGCGGTAAAGGCCTTCTGATCGGGGTGGAGTTCGTCAAAGATAAAACGACAAAGGAAGTTTTTTCGAAAAAACAGGCGTTTACAGAAAAAATGATAACAGAAGCAAAAAAACGGGGGCTGCTGATTTATCCTGCAAAGCCCGGCATTGACAGCGGAGAAGGAGATGCCGTTATCATCGCGCCGCCGTTGACGGCTTCCCATGCTGAGCTGGATGAACTGTCAGATCTATTTTCACTAGCTGCAGAAGAAGCAGAAAAAATGATGAAGAGGGATTGAACTGACATGTCTATTTTTCATAAAAAAATCGATATTCATGAAGCAATTGCCGATGTCAAAGACGAATCTGTCATCATGTTCGGCGGTTTCGGGGGTGTGGGGTCTCCTCCGTCATTAATCGAAGCGATTTTAGAAAGCGGCGTTAAAGAGCTGACTGTCATCTGCAACGATGCCGGCTTTCCGGAAATCGGTATTGGCCCGCTTATCGTTCATAAACGGGTGAAACGGCTGATCGCTTCCCATATCGGCTCAAACCCAGTAGCGGGCAGACAAATGACTGACGGAACGCTGGAGGTGGAATTTTCGCCTCAAGGGACGCTTGCCGAACGGATTCGCGCAGGCGGAGCGGGGCTTGGCGGTATTTTAACGGATATCGGGATTGATAACGCAACCGTTTGCGAGAACAAAGAAACTGTAACGATTGACGGAAAACCCTATTTAGTTGAAAAAGCGCTGACGGCTGATTTTGCTTTTGTGTCGGCACATACTGCTGATGAATTCGGGAATTTGACGTATGACAAAACGGCGCGCAACATGAACCCTCTGATGGCGGCTGCGGCCGAAAGAACCTTTGCTGAGGCGGCGGAAATTGTGCAGGCCGGCGAACTTGACAGCGAGCATATTGTAACACCGGGCGTTTTTGTGGAGGGTGTCGTGCAAAGTGAAGGAGTGAAATGGAAATGGGCTTGGGAATAGCGGAAAGAGAGAGTATCGCAAGGCGGGCCGCCAGTGAAATTACCTCAGGTATGATTGTCAACCTGGGGATCGGCATTCCTTCTTTAGTGCCGAACTTTCTGCCGGCCGGCATGGAGGTGATGCTGCAGGCGGAAAACGGCGTTCTTGGGATAGGAGGAAGTCCTGAGCCCGGAGCGGAGGATGAACTCTTATGCAATGCCGCCGGATTTCCCGTCAGTACGGTAAAGGGAGCCTCATATTTTGATTCAGCGCTGTCTTTTGCCATGATCAGAAAAGGGCTGATTGATATTACCATTTTAGGCGCATTGCAGGTCAGCCGGACAGGTGATCTCGCCAACTGGCTCGTCCCGGGGAAAAAAGTGCCGGGAATGGGCGGGGCGATGGAGCTTGCCCAAGGTGCGAAAAAAGTGGTTGTCGTCATGAGCCACACCGATCAGAAGGGCCGGCCGAAATTAGTCGAAAGCTGTTCATTGCCGCTTACGGCCTCGGGCTGTGCAGACCTCATTATTACAGAGAAAGCCGTCATCAGTATAGAGGATGGGACTTTCGTTCTTGAGGAACTGCTGAATGGCTCGACGATAGACGATGTCATCCAAACAACGGATGCCGAAATCAGATTGGGAGAATGTTTTCTGAAAAGGGGGCCTGTCCATGGATCAATTAGAAAAGAAAATAACTGAGTGGGCGGAAGAAAACGCGGCAAAAGCGGTAAGTCTGCTGAAACGGCTGATCGGGGAAAAAAGCACGTTTGGACATGAATTTAACGCACAGGCAGTCGTTTTAGAAAAACTGAGACAGTTTGACATGGATATTGATGTGTGGGAACCGAATGTCAAACAATTGAAAGAGCATCCTTATTTTGTATCGGAACGTAAAGACTTTCATGAAAGCCCGAATATTACCGCCATAAAGAAAGGAGCCGGCGGCGGGAGATCACTGATACTGAACGGACATATTGATGTTGTCCCGGAAGGAAATCCCGCCGCATGGACGTATGAACCGTTTACCGCTGTTGAAAAGGACGGCAAAATTTACGGCCGCGGTTCAACGGATATGAAAGGCGGAAATACAGCTCTCTTGTTTGCATTAGAAGCACTTGAAGCCTGCGGGGTTACGTTAAAAGGAGATGTTCTGTTTCAAAGTGTCGTAGATGAAGAGTGCGGCGGCGCAGGAACGCTTTCGACGGTTATGAGAGGCTATAAGGCTGACGGGGCGCTTATTCCGGAACCGACTAATTTAAAGCTGTTTGTGAAGCAGCAAGGGTCTATGTGGTTCCGCATTACGGTAAGAGGATTGTCCGCACACGGCGGCACCCGCTATGAAGGGGTGAGCGCGATTGAAAAAAGCCTGCATGTCATCACAGCGCTCAAAGAGCTGGAACACGTTCGCAACGCCCGCATCACGGACCCGCTCTACCGGGATGTTCCGATTCCGGTTCCCATTAATATCGGCACCGTCCAAGGCGGAACGTGGCCATCTTCGGTAGCTGACCGTGTCGTGATAGAAGGCAGGTGCGGGATAGCTCCGGATGAAACGCCTGAAGCCGTAAAAGAAGAGCTCGCAAGCTGGCTCAAAGATTTGGAATACCGGGATGAGTGGTTTAAACACCATCCGGCGGAAGTTGAATGGTTTGGAGCTCAGTGGCTTCCGAACGATCTCCCGGATGACCATCCGCTGATTTCCGCTTTGGAATCTTCTTTTGAGAAAATGAAAGGGGCAAAACCGATACGTGAAGCGTCTCCGTGGGGAACGGACGGGGGGCTTTTGCATCATGCGGGGCAGACGCCTGTCATTGTCTTCGGGCCGGGAGAAGTCAAAGCGGCGCACCAGGCAAATGAATATATTGAAGTCCGGGCGTTAATTGATGCCATCAAAATCATTTCTCTTTTTATGATGGAATGGTGCGGGGTGGCAGATGGAGGTGGCAGAGCTGAAAAAGGAACTGAGGGCTGAAAGCGGATCGGCCGAGATTGATGCAGACCGTTTCAACGAGCGGCTCAGGGTCATTCGTTATGACGGGCAGCCCGAGGCGCTTATTCCGGCTGTTTTGGCAGAAGCGAAGCAAGAAGGGGCCCAAAAGGTGATTTTCTTTGCCAAGCGCGGCGATGAGCCGGAACTTGTCAAGCATCTCTTTATTCATGAGGGGGTTATAGACGGATATTACAATGGACATGAGGCTGCTGTGATGGTGCGTTATTTATCAGAGAAACGGAGACAGTCAGATTCATATGTATCGGAAGATTCGACTGTTGACCGTTTATATGAGACACCGCGGCGGGAACTGACCCAGACAGAAAGCAAGCTCATATTCAGAAAAGCGGATGAAGATGATGCAGACAGCTTATCGCACTTATATAAACATGTTTTTCTCACCTATCCTACTCCTGTCTTTAACCCCCTTTATATAAAAAAAACAATGAGAGAAAACACCATCTATTATGCCGCCTTCGATCAGGAACGTCTTATCGGCGCGGCAAGCGCGGATCTCAATCCCGTATTGGGGCACGCTGAAATGACCGATTGCGCAGTTCTGTCAGATTACAGAGGAAATTCCGTAACGGCACACCTGTTCAAAGCCTTGGAGCAGGAACTTTCGGGCCGGGGAACCATTCATCTTTTTTCCTTGGCCCGTGCAGCCTCTTACGGGATGAATGCCGTTTTGTATCATGCGGGATACGGCTACAGAGGCAGGCTTGTGAACAACTGCCGGATTTCAGAAGGGCTCGAAAATATGAATATATGGTGCAAGACATTACGTTTCAGCCATTCATAAGGAGGAATTCGTTTGACAAATAAATGGTTTCAGCCGAAGCGTCATTGGAAGGAGATTGAATTATGGAAGGATGTGCCGGAAGAAAAGTGGAATGATTGGCTGTGGCAGCTCACTCATACTGTAAGAACCGTCGATGACCTGAAAAAAGTCATTCATTTGACAGAGGAGGAAGAAGAAGGCGTCAGAATGTCTGTAAAAACGATTCCTCTGAACATTACGCCTTATTATGCTTCCTTAATGGATCCCGATAACCCGAGATGTCCGATCCGCATGCAGTCCGTGCCGCTGTCAGAAGAAATGCACAAAACGAAATATGACCTCGAAGATCCGCTGTTTGAAGATGAAGATTCGCCAGTGCCCGGCCTTACGCACCGCTATCCCGACCGCGTTCTTTTTCTCGTGACAAACCAATGCTCGATGTACTGCCGGTACTGCACCAGAAGGCGCTTTTCCGGGCAGATCGGGATGGGCGTGCCGAAAAAACAGCTTGATGCGGCGATCGCTTATATTCGGGAAACGCCTGAAATACGTGACTGTCTCATTTCCGGCGGTGACGGGCTTTTAATTAACGATCAGATTCTCGAATATATTTTGAAAAACCTTCGCGACATTCCTCACCTCGAAATTATCCGGATCGGAACGAGAGCGCCTGTCGTTTTTCCGCAGCGGATAACGGATAACCTTTGTCAGATTCTGAAAAAATATCATCCGGTCTGGCTGAACACCCATTTTAATACGAGCATCGAACTGACGGAAGAATCGGTTGAGGCGTGTGAAAAGCTTGTCAACGCAGGTGTTCCGGTCGGAAACCAGGCCGTTATTTTGGCGGGCATTAACGATTCGGTGCCGATTATGAAAAAGCTCATGCATGATTTAGTGAAAATCCGCGTCCGCCCGTACTATATTTATCAATGTGATTTGTCAGAGGGAATCGGTCATTTCAGAGCGCCCGTGTCAAAAGGTCTGGAAATCATTGAAGGGCTGAGGGGGCATACGACGGGTTTTGCCGTGCCGACTTTTGTCGTCGATGCCCCAGGCGGAGGCGGAAAAATTGCCCTGCAGCCGAACTATTTGCTCTCCCAAAGTCCGGAGAAAGTTGTGATCAGAAACTTTGAAGGGGTG
Organism: Bacillus siamensis; assembly: GCF_051628075.1. NCBI lineage: Bacteria > Bacillati > Bacillota > Bacilli > Caryophanales > Bacillaceae > Bacillus > Bacillus siamensis. The sequence goes on along the minus strand of NZ_CP155579.1, from coordinate 2,077,918 downwards.
ATTACATCTTATCCCGAACCGGAAAACTATATCCCGAATCAAGCCGACGACTATTTTGAATCTGTTTTTCCGGGAACGATGGCCAAACGCGAACCGGTCGGACTAAGCGCTATTTTCGCGGATAAAGAGGTCTCTTTTACACCGGAAAATGTATCGAGAATCAGCAGGAGGAAAGCGTTTACTTCTAACCCTGATCATGAAACGCTGAAAGACCGGAGGGAAAAGAGAGATGAATTAAAAGAAAAGAAATTTATAGCACAGCAGAAAAAAGAAGGCTCGGAAGTCGGAGGTGAATCGCCGTGAAGCCATGCGAGTGGTGCGGCAATCAGAAGGCGTCAGCTTGTCAGTCGGCTGTATACTGGGAGCTTCCTGACGGTACGAGGGCCATAGAAATTACAGACACACCCGCGTTCGCTTGTTCTTCCTGCGGCATGACGTATCAGGAGGAAGCGGTCATAGGCGAAATCGAAAATCAGCTTTTTTTAGTCGACGCCAAAAAATTACCGGAAACACTCACATATCAAGAGCTGATGCAGACAGAACGGATATTGAAACGGAATTATTTTGACTTCTCCTAGTCTTCTTTTGTTGTAATTTCACTTTTGAAATGTATAATAGTACAACAAAAGACAGTCATCAGGAGGGGAAACCCATGAAATCCTTTTACCACTATTTAATGAAATACAGGCATCCTAAGCCGCAGGACGCAATCAGCCGATTTGCGAATCAGGCATACGAAGACCATGGCTTTCCGAAAACGTCAAGCGATTATCATGAGCTCAGTTCGTATTTAGAACTGAGCGCCGATTATTTAGAAACGATGTCGACATTTGATGAGGCTTGGGAAAAATATGAGACCGAGGTGCATCACGCCTGACGAAAAACCGCACATGACATTGTGCGGTTTTTTTGACATGTTGAACAGGTGCAGAAATGGATATTTCCTGTAGTTTTCATGCCCATGCGAAATAATGACGGCCGGCATACGATAGCGTATGACAGTCCGCGGCAAGGGGGAGACAGCATGAAGCCAAATAAACCGAAATTTCAAGTGGGAGATATCGTGGTCGTCGTGATGTACGGAACCGTCGGCACCATTACGAAGGTTCATCAAATTGATAAACATTATCTTTACGAAGTCAACCATAATGAAGTGCTTTATTTTGAATCGTCCATCCAGCTTTATAAAGATTATGAGGGTGTAATCGTCGATATGGAAAAATTGGATATTGAATATGAGTTTCTGATCGGCGACGTCGTATATGTAAAGGACTACGGAAAAGAATTATTCCGTATCATCGGCCACAGAACTGAAATATGGAGATATTTAGAGGATGGCTGGGAGGATATTATTTATGAGCTGACTCGGCTGAAAGACGGAGAGTGGCTTGAAACGGAGGAAGAGGATCTCACGCTGGTTCTGAGAAAATATGAAATGGATCAGTTTGTGCATCAGCTGCTGTTTGTCCACTATGTTGGGGAAGCATCTCATGAGATCGGCGAGGATACCGCCGCGTCCGCTCTTCTTCAGTTTGAAGGCGATGCTGATGATCTTGATACCCTGCATGTGCTGGCGGTATCGATTGTAGATGAGCTCCTTGATATTTATAACGATTATAAGATTCTTTATGATATGTTCGGTGACGAAGAATATAAAGATATGATGAATTTTGTGCTGGAAAGCCTGCGGGAGCATTTCAGCTAGCCGGCAAAAAAACGGACGGTGACATATAAAAACCAGGGCAGACAGCCGGCAAAGATGACAAACGACATTCCTTTCAGCACTTTTTCCAATACGATATCAAATCCATCTCCGTCCAAAAAAGCCATCATTTTCGTCATCATCTTTTCTCCCTCCGGGGGCTTGTTTTTTAAAAAGTATATGAGCGGACAAAGCGATTAGAACTTTCGGGTATAATTTGAAGGGTTTTTTCATAAAACATAAAAAAGGAGGCGGTGTTTGCATGAAAGAAATAGATCTTGTGATTGACACAGAAGAGATAGCCGATTTTTTTTACAGTCAGCTTGCTATGCGCGGGTACATACCGAGTGAAGAGGAGATCTTTGAAATAGCCGACATCACCTTTGATTATTTATTAGAAAAATGTATGATAGACGAAGAGCTTGATGAAGACTGAAACTGCGGAACCGAAGTGAAAAAAGCTTCGGTTTTTTCAATCGGCTCGGGAGAATGAAAAATGGGGGGAAAACGTTGTACAAGCCAGCAGGTCTTTTCGCATTGTTTATTCTGCTCGCAGCAGCCATCCGGATCGATGCTGTCCGGGTTTTTGACGAGAGGGTGATAGAAGCGGCGGTCAGCATCAGGGCTGCCTGGCTGAATGAATGGATGTTATGGATAACAGAGCTCGGCACGACCGCGGTGCTTTTACCGCTTCTTCTATTGACGGGAGCAGCCCTGTATATGTACAAAAAAACGCCGGATGTTGTGTTTTTGCCGCTTCTCTTCCTCATTGAACGAATAATAAACATAAAAATAAAAGAATTGATCGAAAGAGCCAGACCCGCTTTTGAGCCGCTCGTCCATGAAACCTCATACAGCTTTCCGAGCGGCCACTCCATGAATTCGGCAGTGATATATCCCGTCATCGCCTACTTTTTAATCAAGCACGTTCCTTTCTTCACGAGAAGAAAGCGGGCCGTCTCCGTCTTTACCGGAGTTCTCGTCATCCTGATCGGGTTCAGCAGAATTTATTTAGGCGCTCATTTTCCGACGGATGTTCTTGCCGGATTCAGTCTCGGACTTTGCCTCGTCTCTCTATTTGCGCTCTTTGACGAAAAGTATCACCCGTTTCGACAAAAATAGAGACAGGAAAAATGAGAAAAAACGCTAATACTATTAAGAAATAAGAGGGAGGGATCTTGATGCTGTTATCGCTGCCCGTGTTTAAAAAAAAGACTTGTGCCTATGATGTGACGATTTTTCAAACACCCCGCTACGGCGAGAAAAAGGGATACAGGGTCGTCTATCGGACAGAGCTGGCCGCTGACAATCATCAAGACGCACTGGAAAGGGCATTTTCTGTATTTAATGTGCCTGATACGGTTCCAAACGACTATCAAGCCAGATTCATAGCGACCGGAGATGTCATACTTATAGACGAAGGAAGAAAAGGAAAGACCTATTACAGGCTTAACCCTGCGGGATGGAGCAAAATCAACCGTTTGCTCGTCCAGCCGAGGTAAGACGGGGCCGGCTGAATGTTCAGCCGGCTTCCGTTTTGTTTTAAGGCTTCCGTTTAGCGGCGGAATGCTCTTTTCCATGCGCTTCATCAGCCGCAATCACGTCTGAAACGGGTACGTGATTGTTCTTTTTCTGACCGGTCACCCGGTTGCGCTGTTTTTTGCCCATTTATGCTCACTCCTTTTTCTTAGGCTGTCATCCCGCATATTCTGCCCAAGATCGCTCTGATCAATGCTGATGATTGTCTCTTACCGTTATTCAGTGTACAATGGGTGGGAGTTTGAATAGGCAGGAGGAAATGGAAATGAGTGTACATATAAACGCAGAAAAAGGTCAGATTGCGGATACAGTGCTTTTGCCGGGAGATCCGCTGAGAGCGAAATTTATTGCGGAAACTTACCTTGAAAATGTGGAATGCTATAATGAAGTCAGAGGAATGTACGGATTTACGGGTACATATAACGGTAAAAAAATATCAGTGCAAGGCACCGGCATGGGTGTTCCGTCTATCTCTATATATGTGAATGAACTGATTCAAAGCTATGATGTTCAAAACCTGATCAGAGTCGGTTCATGCGGAGCCATCCGTAATGACGTGAAGGTGCGGGACGTAATTTTGGCTATGACGTCTTCAACCGATTCACAGATGAACCGTGTCGCTTTCGGAAGTGTAGATTATGCGCCTTGCGCAGATTTCGACCTTCTTCATAAAGCGTACCAGGAAGCGCAAAAAAATAACCTTCCTGTAGCCGTCGGAAGCGTATTCACCGCCGATCAGTTTTACAATGAAGACTCGCAAATCGAAAAGCTTGCGAGATACGGCGTCCTCGGCGTAGAAATGGAAACGACTGCTTTATATACGCTTGCCGCAAAATACGGCAAAAAAGCGCTGTCTATCCTGACTGTAAGCGATCACGTGTTAACCGGAGAAGAGACAACGGCAGAAGAGCGTCAAACGACTTTTCATGATATGATAAAACTGGCGCTGCATACTGTATCGTAAACTTGAGATGAGGGTCATGCTGATAAAAGCAGCCCTCTTCTTTATGCAACGCTCTGATTCAAAAAAAGAAAGGTACGGGTAAAATGAAGAAATCCACTAAATGGTTCTCGCTTGCTGCTGCTCTCAGCGTAACCGCAATCGTGGGCACCGGCTGCAGCATTTCAGGCGGCGACAGCCATAAGGACACAAAAACAACGGCTCAAACAAAACAATCAGATGACACATCAAACAAAAAAACAACGAAGACAGAAGACAGCGATTTTGTATTGGAGAGCAAATATTTTAATGACATTAAAGAAGTGAACGGGCTTGAAACCATTCAAAACCCGACAAATACACTTGCGCTCGTGAATAAGACATACACGCTGCCGGGAGATTATAAACCGAAGGATCTCGTCATCCCGAAAGTTGAATTTTCTTTCACTGAGAAAATTGAGAAACGATATATCCGCAAACCTGCTGCCGATGCTTTGGCGGAATTGTTCAACGCGGGGAAAAAAGAAGGCTATGACCTGGTTGCCGTTTCTGGATATCGCTCTTATGACAGACAAAAAGTTATTTTCGATAATGAAGTCAGTCTGAAAGGTGAAAAGAAAGCGAAAGAAGCCGTCGCATACCCCGGGCAAAGTGAACACCAGACGGGGCTTGCCATGGATATTTCCAGCAAAAGCAACGGATATGAGCTGAATGAAGCCTTCGGAAACACGGCTGACGGCAAATGGGTGAAAGACCATGCGTATGAATACGGCTTTATCATCCGCTATCCTAAAGGCAAAGAAAATGTAACAAAGTATGAGTATGAGCCATGGCATTTGCGTTATGTAGGCAAAAAAGCGGCAAAAGCCATCCATGACCATCAGTTAACACTTGAAGAATATTTTAATGAAGTAAAGAAAGTATAATAAGAAAAAGCCCGCTTTTAAAAAAGATTTAGCGGGCTTTCTTTATTACCAGAAGAGCAAACCTCCAAGCGCAAATCCGGTAATTAAACCAAGGCCGATACCGTAGGCTGCTCCCCAGCCTCCCCAGCCTCCACCCCAATAACCGAATCCGTACCCTCTGTGACGGCCGCCGACAGGGGCGATATACACTTTAGTGTTTGTCACCCGTACGATTCTACCGACGTGGACTCTGCCGTTTCGTTCTGTAATTCTTGCTACTTTTCCATGGTGCTGCCGGCAAAGATGATAATAGTTTTGCATCTTTTCTCCTCCTATCCAACCTATCTTTCTATGTCAGCTTATGATAGAGTGCGCAAAAAAGGTTGGACGAAAACAGGAGGACAATCGCCGTTTTACTTGTAAGCGATAAAAGCGCAGTGTCCCATATATTCACCGTACTTCTGCATAAGATCGTAATGAGCCGTCAGCGTATCGTAGTGAGCAGGCTGGATAACGGGCGATAAATCCATTTCTGTAGTCGGTTCCTGCGCATTGTTTTCATAGAAAGCGGGAATGAAATCCGCTTTTTGAAAGCCTTGCTGAAGCAATCTCTGCTTCCATGCCGCTTCATCCTGCAATACAGTAAAACCGTAGAAGTCTTTTAACTGCGTGACAGCGTTTTCCGGCAGGGGTTTTTTCAAAGCTGCCTCAATGCCGATCAGCATGCCCCCGGGTTTAAGGACCCGCAGTATTTCAGACAGCGCTGAATCAAGCTTTGAAAAGGTGAGAACTGATTCAGAGAGAACGGCAGAAAACTGATTTTCAGTAAACGGAAGCCGCTCAAGCTCAGCCAAATAGCTTTGAATGGTTAAGCCTTCAGCGGCAAATCGCTTTGCTGCCTTTTCAAGCATAAGGGGATCTTTATCAACACAGGTGACGGGATACAGCAGGTGGCTGAGATAAGCGGCCGTCTGTCCCGTTCCGCAGCCGGCGTCAAGGATCGGTTCGCCAGAAGGAGGAGCCGCTTTTGCGAGAACGGCTTTAGAAAAAGCGAGTCCGCCGGGGTGAGCCCCTCCGACTCCGAATAAGGACAGCATTTCTAAATATTTGCTCAAAGTCCGAATCCTCCTTTCTTCCTCAGCATATGTTGGGAGAAAAGCATAGGTTTGGGTAAACGGGAAAGAAGGGCGCCTCACGTTTGAAGTTGACGAATGAGCGTTCGTCTATGATAATAATGTAAGAATAAAAAGGTGGTGTTTTCTTGAAGCGGCAATTTAAACTGTTTTTTATCATATTGATCACTGCGGTCGCAGCCTCGGCGCTTACGCTGTTTATTACGGGCAATACGACCATTTTCGGACAAGGCTCGGCTGCTTTGACGAACAGCAAATTTGAGAAATTCAATAAAGCCTATGAGCAGATTAAAAGTGATTACTATCAAAAAACAGATGACAGCAAATTAGTAGACGGAGCGATAAAAGGCATGATCAGTTCCCTGGATGATCCGTATTCTTCTTATATGGACCCTCAGGAAGGAAAGTCGTTTGAAGAAACAATTTCCGCTTCGTTTGAAGGTATCGGCGCACAAGTGGAAGAAAAGGACGGCAGCATTCTGATCGTATCACCGATCAAAGGGTCTCCTGCGGAAAAAGCGGGGATTAAACCGAATGATCAGATCTTGAAGGTTGACGGCAAAAGCGTCAAAGGCTTGAATGTAAACGAAGCCGTCGCGTTAATCCGCGGCAAAAAGGGGACAAGTGTCAAGCTTGTGCTGCACAGAGCGGGTGTCGGCGATCTGAACCTGTCGATCAAACGTGACACCATTCCGGTTGAAACGGTGTACTCTGAAATGAAAAAAGGAGACATCGGCGAAATCCAAATCACATCTTTCTCCGAATCGACGGCAAAAGAGCTGAATTCAGCCATTGACAAACTCGAAAAACAAGGAGCAAAAGGATACATTCTGGATTTAAGAGGCAACCCGGGCGGCCTGATGGACGAAGCCATCAAAATGAGCAACATGTTTATCGATAAAGGGAAAAATATTATGCAGGTCGAATACAAAGACGGCACGAAAGAGGTCATGAAAGCAACGAAAGAGCGCAAAGTGACAAAACCGACAGTCGTCCTCGTCAATGACGGCACCGCGAGCGCCGCGGAAATCATGTCAGCTGCGCTGCATGAATCATCAGGGATTCCGCTGATCGGAGAGAAAACGTTCGGAAAAGGGACCGTTCAGACGGCAAAAGATTACAGCGACGGTTCAACCGTTAAACTGACAATCGCAAAATGGCTGACAGCGGACGGAGAGTGGATTCATAAAAAAGGCATTAAACCGCAATATCAGGTTAAGCTGCCTGATTATGCGAACCTGCCGTTTTTAGATGCGAAAAAAACGTACAAATACGGCGATTCCGGAACGGACGTCACCAATGCGCAAAAAATGCTGAAAGCGCTGGGATACAGCGTGAATGTAAACGGCACATATGACAAAGCATTTGAACAGGCCGTCAAACAATTTCAGGCAAAAAAGAAACTGAAAGAAACAGGCATTTTAACAGGAGATACAACGGCAAAATTGATGACAGATCTGCAAAAACAGCTTGCAGACAACGATACACAAATGAAAAAAGCCGTTGAAACATTAAATCAGAACATGAAGAAGTAAAAAAAACACCCAGTGCGTCTGTCACGCATTGGGTGTTTTCTGTTTGCAATCCTGCTTACGTCGTTTCCTGTTCAAAAAGGTAGCTGTTCGCCTGGATGAAAAACTGTGATTGTTCATAGTGATAGGTGACTTTTGAAAAGTCGAACGGCTGGCCGTTAGTTAAATGAAAAATCGTTTCAACGCAAAGTTTAGGCGCTCCTGTAAACAGTCCTAAGTACTCCGCTTCTTCATCATTTAACATCCCCGCATACAAGTATAGATCCGCAAACCCGCGCTTCAATCCGAGACCTTCCCTAATATAATCAAATATTGATTCTGATACGATCTCTTTATTCAAATACGGAATAATCGATTTGTTGTAAAATGACTCCTCGATACATAATGTCTTCCCGTCAATATACCGGATACGTTTGACATAATACACCTCGCCGTCAGACGGCATATTCAGATTTTGCGCAGCCTCAGGTGTGGGCTTTCTCACTTCCAGCGCCAATAATTTGGAGGTGACATTAAAATCTTCAAGCGATTCTTTAAATCCCTGATTAGAAAGCAGGCTGATATACCCTTTTCTTTTATTCCGCCTGACAAAAATGCCGCTTCCTCTGACTTGAAACACAATTCCCTTTTTTTCTAATAGATCCAAGGACTTTGTGATCGTGCTTTTGCTCACGTTAAACTGGGTCATTAAGGTTTGCAGCACAGGCAGTTTATCCCCTTGCTGAAGCTGATGCTCTTCTATGTATTTTTCAATATCCATCGCGATTTGCTGGTATTTTAACATATACATTCCTCATTCATTTATTGTCCCGCTTCTTTCAGAATTATAGCATAATCGTTTTGAAAAGCCATTTTGTGAAATAAATATGATTGTTTATGCATTGATAAATTGTGCCGGTACAATTATAATGTTTATGTATAATAAGAAAACTGACTTTTCATGTAAATGCAAAGCATTCTTCCAATCTTGCAAAGCGGATTCATTCGGTTTGACAAGCGGCGGTCAAAAAAGGAGGACATGAACGATGGGAACATTGCCAAAAGACTTTTTATGGGGAGGCGCTCTAGCCGCCCATCAATTCGAAGGTGGCTGGAACAAAGGCGGCAAAGGGCCGAGTGTAGTGGACGTTATGACGGCGGGCGCGCATGGTGTGCCCCGGAAAATAACAGATACAATTGAAGAGCGGGAATTTTATCCGAATCATGAAGCCATCGATTTTTATCATCGTTATAAAGAGGACATCGCATTATTCAGCGAGCTGGGACTGAAATGTTTAAGAACCTCTATCGGCTGGAGCAGAATTTTTCCTAAAGGTGATGAAACGGAGCCTAACGAGGAAGGATTGGCTTTTTACGACCGGGTGTTTGATGAATTGCTGAAGTATGGGATTGAACCCGTGATTACGTTGTCTCATTTTGAGATGCCGCTGCATTTGGCGAGGGAATACGGGGGTTTCAGAAGCAGAAACACAATCGGCTTTTTTGTAAAGTTCGCTGAAGTGTGTTTTGAACGCTATAAACATAAAGTGAAGTATTGGATGACGTTTAACGAAATCAACAACAAGATGGATGTGAATAATCCGATCTTTTTATGGACGAACTCAGGTGTCGCCGTCAAAGAAAACGAAAACGCAAAAGAAGTCATGTACCAAGCCGGCCACCACGAATTGCTGGCAAGCGCATTGGCTGTTTCAAAGGGAAAGGAAATCAACCCCGATTTCAGGATCGGAGCCATGGTATCACATGTCCCGATTTATCCTTACTCATCCAATCCGGAAGATGTGATGCTGGCTGAGGAAACGATGAGGCAGCGCTTTTTCTTCCCGGATGTGCAGGTTCGCGGATATTATCCGAGCTATGCGTTAAAAGAGTTTGAAAGAGAGGGCTACCGGATCCGCTTTGAAGACGGTGATGAAGAGATTTTGAAAAACGGCAGGGTGGATTATCTCGGATTCAGTTATTACATGTCCACTACCGTAAAAAGTGACGTGATAAACGATAATACCGGGGATGTCGTAAACGGAGGATTGCCAAACGGTGTGGAAAATCCCTATATTAAAGCGAGTGATTGGGGATGGGCGATTGATCCGACCGGTTTACGGTACACATTAAACCGCTTATACGACCGCTATCAGATTCCGTTATTTATCGTGGAAAACGGATTCGGCGCTATTGACACGTTAGAAGAGGACGGTTCAATCCATGACACAGCGAGAATAGAATATTTAGCGTCACATATAAAAGCTTTGGAAAAAGCGGTCACATATGATGGTGTGGATGTAATGGGATATACACCATGGGGAATTATCGATATCGTATCATTTACAACCGGTGAAATGAAAAAACGCTACGGTATGATTTATGTTGATCGGGATAATGAAGGCAATGGGTCAATGAAGCGATTCAAGAAAGACTCATTTGAATGGTATAAAAAAGTGATTGAAACAAACGGCTCATTTGTATCCTAAAGGTGTATGTTAAAAGAGAAGGCTTCACAACTGTGTAAAGCCTTCTTTTTAACAGTATATTTGAAAGCGCATTCATAAACCAGGAAGGGAATGACGATAATGTTTATTAAAAAAGGTCTGTCCATTACGGTTGCTTTTCTTTTGCTTTCCTTTCTATTTTCAAGCAGCTTGGAAACCGAAGCACATGCGGCTGATCGGAAGGCTCCGGACAAAAATAAAGTCAGGGTGTGGTACAGCTCGGAAAAAGATCCGGCTTCCCGTACGTGGTATGACGGGCCGCTAGAAGTGAAATACGCCTTAGACGAACAAAAATCCCTGACATTGACAAAAAAGAAGCCTTCTGACTCCGCTGCCGTGTATATTGATCCATCGCACCGTTATCAAAGTGTGTTAGGCATAGGATCATCTTTGGAAGAATCGACCATTCATAATTTATCGAAAATGTCTCCCGGAAAAAGAAAAGAAGTGTTGAAAAAACTGGTTGATCCCAATGAAGGCATCGGCATGGACGTCATGCGCATAACGATAGGGACATCAGATTTTACGGCACAGGAATTTTACACATATGACGATATGCCTGAGGGCCAAAAAGATCCACAACTCAAAAATTTCTCGATTCAAAAGGATATTGATTTACACATTACATCAACCATCAAGGAAGCGCTGGCGATCAATCCGAAGCTGAAAATCATTGCCTCACCGTGGAGCCCGCCGGCATGGATGAAAACGAATGAAAACCTCAAGAGGGGAAAGCTGAAAGATCAATATATCGGTGAGCTGGCCGTTTATTTCCGCAAATTTATTGAAGCATACGAAAAGCAGGGAATCCCGATTTATGCGATGACCCTTCAAAATGAACCTTTGCTGGAAATCGACTATCCGAGCATGTACATGCCGCCGTCTCAGCAGCGCAAACTGGCGATAGCCGTGAAAAAGGAATTGAAAAAACACGTAATTGACACGAAAATTTGGATTTATGATCACAATGCAAGCGGGGCGTGGAACTACATTCCGCCGATTTTAGATGATAAAAAAGGAAATAAGGCGGCAGACGGCATTGCTTTCCATGATTATGACGGAGACCTTTCCGTTATGTCGGAAATCGGAAGAAGATACCCCGATAAATCAATTCACTTAACGGAGCGGTCCGTCTGGGGGACGGCAGGGGCGGACCGGATCGCGCAGTATTTCCGCAATGGCACGTCCAGCTACAATGCGTGGGTGACGATGCTCGACAGTCAAATCAAGACGCACCATTGGATAGGCACCCCGGACCCGACGCTATTTATTCAGGATGCTAAAAACCCCGACCGCTATTGGAATATCCCGATCTATCATATGACGGGCAATTTTTCAAAATTTGTCGAGCGCGGAGCCAAACGGATAGAAAGTAATTACGGCTCCAAAAACACCGTCACGAATGTCTCGTTCCTTAATCCTGATCAATCTATTGTAACAGTCGTCATCAACCAGACATCCGCCGACCAAAAATTCCACGTTGTTTCAGGGAACCGGCAGTTCGAAGCCGTCATCCCGGCAAAAACCGTCGCCACCTACAAATGGCAGCACAAAAAGTAAAAAAGCCGGCACATCGATGTGCCGGCTTTTGGTTAAGCGCCTTTTTGATTCAGTTTATCAGAGGGCGTTTTTTTGAATAAACCGTCTTTGACGGCGTTTGAGGCTGCTTTGTTTACAAAAAACGGGTTAAGGATAATAACGGCTGCCATGTTAGCGGTCAAACCCCAAAAGCCTTCATATATACCGTGGGCGGATTGGGTGATATTTACCGTGAATGTTACGATAAGACCGACGAGAAGGCCGATAATTGTCGCTTCTTTCGTTTGATTCTTCCAAAACAGACTGACGGCGATCGCCGGAAAGATCTGCACCATGCCGGAAACGCCGAGAAGCTGAAGCGTAACGAGCGCAGTCGGGAACAGCATACCGAATAAAAGCGCGAGACCGATGACGACAAATACCATTGAACGGGTGATCATCGTCAGCTTGTTTGGTGACACATTCGGGTGAATCAAATCCCGATATAAGTTATTCGCAAATAAGTTTGATGCTCCGATCGCCATAATAGAGCAGGGAATCAAAGACGCAAGAGCGATCGTGGAATAAGCAAAGCCTTGGGCGACCCCGCCGTATGACGTTTGAATCAGCTTCAATAAAGCGAGCCGCGGGTTAGTATCTTCCGGCAGGACAAGAAATGCGATAAAGCCGAGAAAAATAACAAGAATCAAAACAATATTATAAAGCGGAAGAAACATGCTGTTTTTGCGGACGGCATCCGCGCTTTTTGCCGTGAATACACCAGTTGCCGCATGCGCCCACATAAAGAGCGCCAAGGCAGATACGATGGAAGCGGTGATAAACCAAGGAATTCCTTTCGGCCCCGAGTCTGGGATCGTCAGCATTTGCGGCGCTTTTTCCGCCAAGGTGTGAATCATCGGTGTCCACCCGTGAAAATGGATCAGCGGGAGCGACACGACCATAAACAGCATAATCACCCATACCAGAATGTCTTTAATAATTGCTGTAAACGTCGGCCCTTTAATTCCGCTGAAAAAGGTATACAGCGCTACAAGAATAAAGGAGATGATAACGACCATATTAACATTAATGACACCCGTTCCGGCCACCTGAAGCGTATCCTGAATGCCGCTCAGCTGGAGACAGATATAAGGAATGAGCATAAGAACGCCGACAATGGCGACAAGACTGGCCAAAAGCTTACTGTCAAAACGCTCACGGGCATAATCGGCAAGCGTCGTTAATTTATGGATTTTTGCCACTTTCCACAGCTTCGGCAGAAAGAAATAAGCAATAAAATACGCCAAAACAGAATACGGAATTGCAAAAAAAGCTACGCTTCCCCCTGTGTAGGCGGTGCTTGTCAAGCCTAAAAACGTATAAGCCGTATAGAGGTCTGCGCCGACTAAAAACCAGACGAGCAGCCCGCCGAACCGTCTGCCCCCGACAGACCATTCTTCAACAGAAGTGCGTGATGATTTGTCTCTCCCGGCTATAAAGCCGATGCAGACAACGGTTAAAACGATGACGGCTGTAATGATCAATGCTGTTATATTTGCGGGCATCAGTCCAGTCCTCCTTGTTTCTTCTGCAGTCTATAAATAAGAAACGAACATAATGGAGTGACTGCGATCCATAAAAGCAGCCAGAAATGAAAAAACGGCAGCCCGATGATGATCGGATGAACCCGATTAGCGACTGACAAAAGGGCCAGCTGGCTGAAAGGGATTAAAATAAGAACGAAAATTAGTGCTTTTCTGACCATTTACTTTCCTCCTGAAACCTGATAATGCTCCTTATCATAGCAGTTGTCAGATAAGATCACAAGATATTTTTCAGAAAAAAAAGAATTCTATTACTTTTTTAACCGAAACACTTTAGTTGCAACTTCTTTCATAGTAAATTAGAATAGTTAATATCTCGAAATCAAGATATTTAGGAGTGAATACAATGAATACTCAAGGATTGCACCATGTTACCGCATTTGCGAAAGATCCTGCTGAAAATCTGCGGTTTTATACTGAAGTATTGGGCTTGCGGCTCGTTAAAAAAACCGTTAATTTTGATGACCCGGCCACATATCATTTTTATTTCGGCAACCAAAACGGAGAACCCGGCACGATTATTACATTTTTCCCTTTTCAGGGCAGCCGCCCGGGAACCGTGGGAAAAGGGCAGGCCGGAAGAATTTATTTCTCTGTGCCGAAAGGGGCACTCGCGTTTTGGCAGCGCCGGCTTGAAGAAAACGGCATACCTGTAAAAGAGCAGACTGTGCTTTCTGAACAAGTGCTTCTCTTTGATGATACAGAAGACCTGCCGCTTGCCATAATGGAAGATGAAAGAAGCGGACAGAGTGAATGGACTCCTTCGGGCATTACTGAAAAAGAAGCGATTACAGGCATGAGAGGTGTTCTTTTGTACTCGTACCGTCCTGAAGCAACCATTCAATTTCTAATGGAACGCTTCGGCTATTCAAAGACAGGGGAAGAAAATCAGATTGTCAGACTGCAATCGGAGGCACGGATCGGACATATCATTGATGTTGACCTTGCGCCGAAAGAAGCAGGTGTCGGCGGTTACGGGACAGTTCATCATGTCGCATTCCGCACTACTAAGAATGAGCAGGCGGAATGGAAGAATATTCTTGCTGACTCTCATCTTGCTTCATCTGACATTCTTGACAGATCTTACTTTACATCAATCTATTTCAGAGAAAGCGGCGGCATTTTATTTGAAATGGCAACCGATGAACCGGGATTTATGACGGATGAATCCTTTGAAAATCTCGGTACAGAGCTGAAACTTCCGGAATGGCTGGAAGAGCACCGCGGTCAAATTACCGCTATTCTTCCCAAAATGGAGAAAGGAGAATGATGATGAAACATGTATTTGAACAGGGAACGTCAGAAAATGTTCTGCTGCTTTTGCACGGAACGGGGGGGAATGAACACGATCTTCTGTCGCTCGGACGTTTTATCGATCCGAAAGCAAGTTTGCTCGGGGTCAGAGGATCAGTGCTTGAAAACGGCATGCCCCGTTTTTTTAAGCGGCTGAAAGAAGGCGTATTTGATGAGAAAGATTTAATTGAACGGACGGAAGAATTAAAGAATTTTATTGATGAAGCGGCGCAAATGTACGGATTCAGCAGAGAAAACGTGATTGCTGCCGGCTATTCAAACGGTGCCAACATTGCGGCAAGTCTTTTGTTTCATTATAAAGACGTACTGAAAGGGGCGGTTCTTCATCATCCGATGGTGCCGATTCGCGGAGTGAAGCTCCCAGATATGGCAGGGCTGCCTGTTTTTATCGGTGCAGGGAAGCGGGACCCGCTTTGTACAAAAGAAGAATCGGAGGAGCTTTATCAGTGTCTGACTGCTGCTGATGCATCTGTTTCTCTTGTTTGGCAGGAGGGCGGCCATCAGCTCACACAGCAGGAAGCCGAGCAGGCACGAACCTGGTACAGTGAGCGATTCCTATAAAAAAAACCCTTAGTCTGCTTAAGCGGACTAAGGGTTTCTTTCATCTTACAGCCAAGTTGACACTTGTGATACAGGGATCCGGTTGCTTTTGTGCGCAGGCTTAACGGCTTTACCGATTGAAATCAGCATGACGGGAACGAAACGTTCGCTCACGTCGAATTCCTTCACGAATTGCTCTTTATTAAATCCGCCGATCGCGCAAGTGTCATAGCCTTTAGCTTTTGCAGCAATCATCAGCTGCATCGCCGCTAAAGAAGCGTTTAAAAATGCTGAATCACGGGCAAACTGTTCATTTTGGTATGCACCGTTAATCTGGCTTAACAGCGTCTGTTTGATCTCTTCTGTAATATTGCCTTGCTCAGTCAGTTCAGCATAAACGTCTTCACCATTTTCGTTTGCTTTTAAGTCGCCTAATACGGCAATGACAGCTGAAGATTCAATAATCTGTTTTTGATTAAAGGCAACCGGAAGAAGGGCAGCTTTTGCTTCATCACTGTGGAATACTTGGAAATGCCAATGCTGAAGGTTCCAGGCAGAAGGGGCTTGCGTCGTAATGTCCAGAAGTTCTGTTAATTCCTCTTTAGTAATAACCGCATCTTTATCGTATTCTTTAACGGATGCGCGTTCTTTCAAAACGTCTAATACGGATGTCATCTTGTTTCCTCCTTCGGATAAACGTGTTATTATAATAGAAAAGTTAGAAGCTTACTAAATGTAACTCGGGAACTAATTTTAATGGATTACAGCAAACTTGTCAATTCATAGATGAAGGGATGAACTCACGTGGGATATACAATGTGTCCTAAAATGGAATCCGCTTTTTCTCTTTTGGGAAAGCGCTGGAACGGCCTCATTATCCATGTACTGATGGACGGGCCGAAACGTTTTAAAGATATGACCGAAACCATACCGACGATCAGCCAAAAAATGCTCGCGGAGCGGCTCAAAGAGCTGGAACAAAATGAAATCGTCGAGCGCCAGGTGCTGCCTGAAACGCCTGTCAAAGTCATTTATAAGCTGACTGATAAAGGCATGGCCCTACAAGCCGTTTTTCAGGAAATGCAAAAATGGGCAGACAGTTTTTGCGAGCCCGGGGGGCCTGTCAAAGACGAATCATGTCATGAATAACAAAGGCTGCCCAAGGCAGCCTTTTCTTAATGAAATGGTCAATCTTTGTCAAAACCATAAACCCTAATCTTACATCATGGTCCTCACTGTAGCCGAACTCAAACCCGCAGCAGGAGCAAATATCAAATGTTTTATGATATTCGCTATTGCAAACAGGATTTTTATCTAATCCTTTAAATCCGCATTACAACTCACTAACCAACATCCATCACTTTTACTATCGCCCAATCAATTTCTGCGCTTTATGAATACCTTTAAGAATAGGCAGACATAAAGGAGGAAAAACATGTACCCTCGTCATGCGTTGTATCGCGGGAATTTCGGACCTGCCGGATTTCCGGTGAGAAGTCCTTTTCTGTTCGGCGCTCCTTTATTCGGCGGTTTTTTAGGCGGTCTTCTCGGAGGCGTCATTGCCACAGGTTTTACGAGACCCCGGTATCCGTACGGTTTCGCCGGTTACGGATACGGAGGCCCATATGGCGGTTTCGGGCCGGGAGTCGGCGGTTACCCGCCATTTTATTAAAGAAAAAACGGCCTGCATCACGCGGGCCGTTTTTTTATCTTAAAATCTCCACTTCCGATAAATTGTAGTCTTCCAGTTTTGAAAACATGACTTCAATCATCCCGTCTTTATAGACTGCTTTTGTTCCTTTCCGTTTGACGAGGCTCGGAAGAACAATTTCTTTTTTTCCTTCCGCCAGACTGCTGTTCTCTACCACGAGGCTGTGTGACGTATGCTTAATCCTGATCCGGTCGAGTTCATCCTGCTCAGCGGGAATTTTTGCAAAAACATGATCGGATGTTTCAAACAGGTCAATTTCCGGCTTGGGCGGTTCTGCTTCGACCGGCTCGGCCTTTTGGGACATCGGGTCGCGAAAAGGGAACTGCCCGGCATAACCGGCGCCGAATACGCTTTCCATTACTCGGTTGACATATGTCTCGACATCTTTCGGATCTGCATTTTTAAACGTTTCTTTAGAGAACTGATTTTGGAAGGGAAAATATCTGTTCCAATCAAACACGGCATCTCACCCTTTCTTAACGGACAACATAGTATATGCCCGCCATAACCTTCCCGTGATATAATATAATCTGTTTACAGAAAGGAAGGGGAAGGCCGTGCAAGGGAATACCGCAAGAAAAGGAATCATTTATACCGCTTGTTCATTTGCCATGTGGGGGCTGTTTCCGGTCTATTGGAAGCTGCTTGAACATATACCCGCATTGGACATTTTAGCTCACAGGATTTTATGGTCGTTTGTTTTCATGTGTGTGCTTTTAACTGTGCTAAAAAAGTGGAAAACCGGATGGCGTGAACTGTGTCTTTTAAAATCTGAAGGGGGCCTGCTGGCGCTTTTTTTCGCTTCTGTTTTAATATCCATTAATTGGTTTGTGTACATATGGGCAGTTAACCACGGCTTTTTGCTTGAAGCAAGTCTCGGTTACTATATTAATCCGCTCGTTTCCGTTCTTTTGGGCATCCTATTTTTAAAAGAAAAGCTGAACAGACTGCAAACAGCAGCCGTTTCGATTGCCGGAGCGGCCGTGATCATATCGGCGTTTCAGTATGGCGCAGTTCCTTATATCGCGTTGCTGCTTGCGTTCAGTTTCGGCCTGTACGGCCTATGCAAAAAAAGAACCCGCATGTCCAGTACAATCGGTCTGACATTGGAAACGCTTCTGATTACTCCGGCTGCTCTTATTTACTTAGGTTATGCGTCTGACGGGAGCGCTTCCGGGTCCTTGGGTGCAGAAACATGGGCGCTCCTTTTTTTCGCAGGCGTATTTACAGCCCTGCCGCTGTTACTGTTTGCAGAGGGGGCAAAGCGACTGCCGCTGTATCAAGTCGGCATTTTGCAATATATATCGCCCACCATTACCCTTATGCTCGGCGTGTTTGTATATCATGAGCCGTTTTCCGGGCAAAAAGCGTTTACCTTCATTTGTATATGGGCAGCGTTGCTCTTGTTTACCTTTTCACAGATAAAATGGAAACGGCCGTTAAAAAGCCGCTAAGCCTTTCGCTTTCCAGTGATAGCTTAAATTATGTATAATCATTACGAGTATGTAAAGGAGCTGTACAATGGGCACTGATAAAGACATCGCAAAAGCCTATCAGGCGCTGTGGAACAATCGCACACTCCCGGCTTCAACCCTTGAAGAAGCGGAGAAGGCAATTGATCTGGAACTGCTTGATCAAAGAACACATCCGAGGCTCCGAAAGACGCCTGAGGAAAAGTTTGCTCTGGCGGTGCAGCGAATTGTAGATTCCCGGCTGCAGCCGATTGAGAAATATGAATTGGTTGAACTACATACGAAGCGATTGCAATTTTTAAAAGAAGAAAGAGGGGAGCAGCTATGAAAGCGATCATAAAAGAAGATGTGCAAACTTCTTTAGAACGATTTGCCGATCGTCCTGTATATATCCATTTGGAAACAACGACCGGTTCTTATTCAGCGCATCTGAATGAGAAAAACATGACGGTTGTAGCCTATATACGCAATGCAAAAGTGACGTACCATCAGGCGAAAATCAAAGGGAACGGCCCGTACCGCGTCGGTTTGAAAACTGAAGAGGGCTGGATTTATGCAGAAGGCCTGACTGAATATACAGTAGATGACGAAGACCGTCTGTTAATGGCAGGGCATCTGCCGGGCGGAAAATTGGCGATTTCGCTTCAAATCAGCGAAAAGCCGTTTACAGTTTAAAGAAAAGGGTGAAAATCATGAAAGAACACGTACTCGTCATCCTGCCTCACCCTGATGATGAATCATACGGAGTGGCAGGGCTGATTGCTTTACACAGACAAAAAGATATTCCCGTTACGTATGCATGCGCAACGCTTGGAGAAATGGGCAGAAACATGGGGGATCCTTTTTTCGCAAACCGTGAAACACTGCCGCTGTTAAGAAAGCAAGAGCTGATTGACGCATGTAAAGCAATGGACATCACTGACCTGAGAATGCTCGGGCTTCGTGATAAAACACTTGAATTTGAAGATGACGAGTGGCTCGCGGATATGATGGAAGAGATTATCGACGATGTAAAACCGAGTCTGATTGTCACATTCTATCCGGGACACGGCGTCCATCCGGATCATGATGCATGCGGCGAAGCGGTCATCAGAGCGCTTTACAGAAAGAAAAAAGAGGACCGCCCGCGCACGCTTTGCATGGCAATCACCCGCAACAGGGAGGAAGCCGTCGGCAAGCCTGATGTCATTCTTGATATTAAAGAGGTCGCCGATATTAAAATGAATGCCTTAAAAGCGCATCGCACTCAAACAGAAGGTATGCTGAGAGAGCTGGAAGAAAAAATAAAAAATAACGAGCCGGTTCTCCAAACCTGGTTTGAAGAAGAAGTGTATTGGACATATCCGTGGAAAGACTGATAAAAAAAGGGATAAGGCGTTTCAGCCTTATCCTTTTTTTATGTCAGATCGGAAGCGATCGCTTCCGCAAGCGAAGACCGTATTGATAAATTTGAAAAACTCAGGCCGAGCTGCACCGCGGTTTGGGCAATTTCAGGCCGGATTCCGGATAATGTCGCTTTCACGCCGAGCATTCCGAGTGATTCAATTAAAGTGAAAAGCTGTTGGGCAACCATCGTATCAATCATGGCCACACCTGATAAATCGATGTACAGCTGCGTGATCCGTTTCTCTGAACATCGGTGCAGCGTATTTTCTAAGATCATTTTGGCTCTTGCCGTGTCAATATCCCCGATCAGCGGCAGCAGTCCGACATTGTCAAAAAGCACTATGACAGGCGAACTCAGCTCGGTGATCAACTCCTTTTGCGCTTCAAGCTGAATGTGTGTGTTTTTATACATCTCTTCTATGAAAATATGGATGACCACATCAAATGATTTAATCAGCGTATGGAATATATCTTCAGCATCTTCTTCTGTGACGGTGTCTGAATGCAGTTTGGTAAACTGCTTTACATGGCCGACATACAAATCACGAACTCTGATAAACTCGCGAATGATGTAATGGATAGGAGTTTTTAAATGTTCTTTATCCTGTGCGGCTTCGAACGCCCACTTCTCCAATGCCGCTGTATAAACTTCCTTCTTCTCAGAAAAAATCCGATTGATTTGATAATTAAACGTCAGATTTTGTTTTTTCAGATTCATGATTACCGCCGGGTCAGAAGAAGCATAAACAGAATCAGGATCCGTATCATGAAGGGTATCAAACCATGTCTGACTGATTTCTTCCGCCCGTTCTGTTAAATAATCGTACAGCAGTTTATGTGTTGGCATTTCTGTTCCTCCTCTATGAAATCATCATTTTTTTCACATCACGCTTTTGCAGCTTGAGCAGTCTGAAGAATAATCCGACAGCTCCTGCGGCGAGTCCCGCAATTAAACCGATCCAGTAGCCGTAGGCCCCGAGGCTCGTATAAGTGCCGACTGCGTAACCGAGAGGAAGCCCGATGATCCAATACGAAACAAAAGCCGCACCGAGTGTATAATTGACATCCTTATATCCTCTCAGAGCGCCTTGTATCGGAGCTGCCACGGCATCAGAAAGCTGGAAAAACAAAGCATAGATTAAAAAGTGCTGCGTCAACATAAGCACGTCCGGTTCTGATGTATACATTCCGGCGATTTGCGGTCTGAACAGCAAAATGAAAGCAGCCGTGCATAAAGAAAAACAAAGGGCCATCACAATGCCGATATAGCTGTATGACCGGGCATCCCTGTAGCGCTTTGCCCCTGCTTCAAAGCCGACTAATATGGTCAGCGCCATGGATACGCTGAGCGGCAGCATATACAAGAGGGAAGCAAAATTCATTGCCGCTTGGTGGGCTGCAATCGTCACCGTCTGGAAATGGCTCATAAGCAGTGTGACAGCCGCAAAAATGCTCGTTTCAAAAAATACGGCAAAACCGATAGGCAAACCGATTTTCAAAAGCTTTCTGCATTCAGACGGAGAAAACCGGTACAGTTTCCGAAATACAGAGTACCCGGCAAACGGCTCATATCTTGAGACGATAAAAAAGCTGATAGCGCAAATACACCAGTAAGTCAGGGCGGAAGCAAGCCCCGCACCGACTCCGCCCAATGCCGGCATGTTGAATTTCCCGAAAATAAACACATAATTCAAGACAAAATTGATGGGCAGTGAGCAGAGCGTAATAAGCATAGTGACTCTCGTTTTGCCCAGTGCATCAATAAACGAGCGCAAAACGGCGTACACAAACAAAGGAAAAATGCCAAGGGATAAAAACCCTAAAAAGTGTTTGGCGATCGTCCGGACACGAGGCTCCAGGCCCAAATGTCCCAAAATCACATCAACAGTGAAAAAGCCGATAAGGATGACCGCCGCACTGAGAATGGCCGCTACGTAAACGGCCTGAATGACGGAAAACGGCGCTTCCTTTTGTCTGCCTGCTCCTAACAGCTGCGACACAACGGGCGTAACGGCCATCAAAATTCCTGCCAGTCCCGTATAAACCGGTGTCCACAGGCTTGAACCGATTGCAACGCCGGCTAAATCCGCGGCGCTCACTTTCCCTGACATCACTGTGTCCAAAAAGGTAATCAAAGAAAGACCGGCCTGTGTAATCAAAATCGGAATGAAGATATGTAACAGCTGTCTGACCTTTTGGCCGATCGTGTTCGTTTCTCTCAAGTTAGGTTCCCCGTTTCTTTATTTTAACGAGAGAAATTATAACATTTTATGTATAAAAAGCAATGAAACCCGGCCTACTCTTTTTTATCCGGCTTCGGCTTTTTAAACATTTTTGCGTAAATAAATGAAAGTGAAATGACACCTAAAAAGGTGCAGATATACTGCAACAGCCTTGTGAGTTCCATACAAATCCCGCCTCCTTTCTTGATTATCGTGCGCATTGCGGCGCATATCCATGCGCGCGATGCAGAAAATAAGGAAAAGGAGCTGATGTGACATGCGCCACACTCAAATGACGGAAAGTGCGTTTACCGCTGCCGTTCAAACGTATCTGAAACAAATTACGGAGGATGCCGCAATGATACTGCGGACATTGGATGAAAAAGATCAATGCCTGCTTTGCGAACTAGATGAACTTGGACATACGTTTCAGGAAATGCAGGCTGTCGCTTCGTCATTTTACCTGCAGACATATATCGAACATTTTACACCTTCTTATACAGAGCTGGCGAGAGCCGTGCAGCATCTGGCAGAAGAGAAGCACGGAGCGCTGATTGTGATTGAACGGGCAGATCCGCTGGACGGAATGATACAAAAAGGGACAAGTCTTCATGCTGAAATCAGTTCAGCTTTAATTGAGAGTATTTTTTACCCCGGCAATCCGCTTCACGACGGAGCCGTATTGGTCAGAGAAAACCGGGTTGTATCGGCGGCCAATGTGCTTCCGCTCACAACAAAAAATGTCGGCGTCAAATACGGGACGCGCCACAGAGCCGCGATGGGTCTTTCGGCCGTGACTGATGCGCTCGTGCTCGTTGTTTCAGAAGAAACGGGGAAAATGTCCTTTGCTAAAGACGGCGGGCTGTATCCGCTTGTTTCGCCGCGGGCGCTTCATACGAAATAATAAGAAAATGGGAATATTGTACCCATTTAATATTAATAAGGTGAACATC
This sequence comes from Bacillus siamensis, assembly GCF_051628075.1. NCBI lineage: Bacteria > Bacillati > Bacillota > Bacilli > Caryophanales > Bacillaceae > Bacillus > Bacillus siamensis. The sequence continues at coordinate 2,054,961 of NZ_CP155579.1, read as the reverse complement.
TTTACCTTTTTCTGTATCGATGTTATTGTTTAAATATACATAAAATTTAAAAGAACAGGGAGTGGGAAGATGGCAAATGTATTGATGATCGGCTTTCCGGGAGAAGGCCATATCAATCCCTCTTTAGGCGTTGTAAAGGAATTAAAGGCGAAGGGCGAACATGTCGTATATTACGGCGTGAAGGAATATGAGAATAAAATCGCGTCAAGCGGAGCGGAATTCCGTGAATACGAAGATTTCCGAAAAGATGAATTCGGAAAAAACGCAACGGGTGATGAACATCGGGACGCTACAGAGTTTTTACTATTAATGATTGAGACCTCTAAAAAAGCCGCGCTCCGCATTCTTGAGGATGTAAAAGATGAATCCTACGACTACATCATGTACGATCATCATTTTCTGGCAGGCAGGCTTGTGAGAAACATGCTGAAACTGCCGGCATATTCACTTTGTACGACATTTGCGATGAATGAAGCATTTATTAAAGAAGTCTTCTCAAATACAAACCTTGTATCAGAAGAATCATCCCATTATCCGGCTTATACTGAAGCGGTCAGCCAGCTCAATGAAGAATTCAGTGCAGACATTAAAACGCCGTATGATATTTTCTCAAATGACGGCAGAAAAACCATCGTGTTTACTTCAAGAGCGTTTCAGCCGAAAGAAGAAGAGTTCGGAGATTCCTATCTCTTTGTCGGTCCGTCCATTACCGACAGGGCGGCGTCCCATGATTTCCCGTTTGAACAGCTAGAAGGGGAAAACGTCCTGTTTATTTCAATGGGAACGATTTTTAACAACCAGAAGGAATTGTTTAATAAATGCTTAAAAGCAGCCAGAAGCTTTAACGGGAAAGCCGTCATGTCAATCGGCAAACATCTTGACCCGGCTGAACTGGATGAAATTCCGGAGAATGTCATTGTAAAGCCTTATGTTCCGCAGCTTGAGATTTTAAAGAGAGCGGACTTATTTATCACGCACGGCGGAATGAACAGTACGAGCGAAGGGCTTTATTACAAAACCCCGATGATCGTCATTCCGATGGGCGCAGATCAGTTCGCCGTCGGAAGCCAAGTGGAAAACACGGGAGCGGGCAAGATGTTTAAAAAAGAAAATGTGACAGTGGAATTGCTTACTGAAGCAATAAAAGAATTGAGTGAAAATCCTGAATATCAGAAAAAAGCTGATGAGATCGGAGAATCCTTGAAAGCGGCCGGCGGAGCACAGCGTGCAGCGGAATTGATATTAGAAGACGTGAAAACTGCCGTGACCCGGGTGCTGTAATCGCCCATTACCTGCTTCCTTTAAAGGAAGCGGGCTTTTTTTTGCTTGTTTTTCGGGAAGGATTTTTCCTGCCGCAAAGAGAATTGTATGAAAAACAGACAAGAAAGGTGGAATGTCGCGGAAAAAAGCTATGTTATGAAAATGATTCCAAAGTCTTTTGTGAAATGGTCTCTATTTATGTAAAATGTGTGGCATTAGTGATGATTTAGGGTGTAAATGAAACGGAAATGATGTCGACTTCTGCATGAATCCTGTATAACAGGCGGCGTTTGAAGAAAAGGAACGCCCCTTTCAGCAATGATAAATAGGAGGTTTTTCGTTATATGAAGAAAAAAATCGCAGCCGGTCTGGCTGTATCTGCAGTAATGACTTCAACCTTCGCGGTGCATCCCGCTGAAGCAAAAACCATTCAAGTAAAAAACGGCGATTCTCTTTGGAAGCTTTCCCGACAATATCATACAAGCATTTCAGCCCTCCAGGCGGAAAACAAATTGAAATCAACGATCCTTTACCCCGGACAGCGGCTGAACATTCCTGACGGCAGCAGCACACATAAAACAAATCAAAAGGAAAAACGAAGCACGGGCGCTTACACGGTTACATACGGAGATTCCTTATGGGTGATCGCAAAAAAATACCGCATGAGTGTTTCGGAGCTGAGAAGCCTGAACCGTTTGAGCTCAGATGTCATCTATCCGGGCCAAAAACTGAAAATTAAAGGGTCTGCCCCCGGCACGGACAGAGGCGGCAAACAGACAAAACCTGATAAAGCCGCATCAGGGACTTACACTGTAAAACCGGGTGATTCGCTTTGGAAAATCGCCAATCAAATCGGCATCACCATCGCTGAACTGAAAAAGCTGAATCAATTAACGTCAGACTTGCTGTATCCGAACCAAGTGTTAAAAACCAAAGGCTCTCCACATAACGGAAACAGCGGCACAACACCGCCATCTCATCCAAACCCTTCTGAGAAGCCGTCCACATACAAAGTAAAAGCAGGCGATTCCCTCTGGAAAATTGCCAATCGGTTCGGCATCACCGCCCAGCTCATCAGAGAAAAAAATAAACTGACAACTGATGTGCTGCAAATCGGACAAGTTCTCGTGATAAACGGGACGGAAAAAACAGAAGACCCTGTGCGCCAGCCGGAAAACAACCCGGCAAAGCCAAACAAACCTCATACTCCAGAACCTCCGGTGACAGGGTCAAAGATTGACAGAATGATAGGCGAAGCAAAAAAATACGTCGGCGTGCCTTACCGATGGGGGGGCAATACGCCTGCGGGATTCGATTGCAGCGGCTATATCTATTACCTTTTAAATAAGGTAAGCTCTGTTTCACGTCTGAGCACCGCCGGATACTGGAATACAATGAAACAAATCAGCCAGCCGTCAGCAGGCGACTTCGTCTTCTTTACGACATATAAAGCGGGCCCTTCTCATATGGGAATATATTTGGGCGGAGGAGATTTCATTCACGCAAGTTCCTCCGGGGTTGAAATTTCAAACTTAAGCAATCCATATTGGAAAAAAGCTTATTTAGGAGCGCGCAGTTATTTTTAAAAAAAGCCTTTCGGGGCTTTTTTTGTTTACTATATTTATGTTTTGACAAGACTGATGGGTAAAAATAAGGGGGAGAAAGCATGAACCGTCTCTTGCTTTTTCTCATGCTCGCATCAATCACGCTTGGCGGCTGCGGAGGCAGGACCGATCCAGTTCCTCCCAAAAAACATGAAGAAAGCCGCGCATTGGAAGCGTCAGCATACCGCGAGCATGCCGGACTCATCAATCAAAAAGGTAAAAACATCGGATATATTGAAGTGAGAGATTCTGATGAGGAAGGGTCAGACATCCATATATCAGCAGGACATCTGCCGCCGGGCGCTTCTCTCGGGTTTCATATTTATGAAAAAGGGGTATGCCAGACACCTGATTTCGAATCAGCCGGCGGTCCGTTCAACCCTTTGAACAAAGAGCACGGCTTCAACAATCCGATGGGGCATCACGCCGGGGATCTCCCCAATCTTGAAGTGGGGGCTGACGGTAAAGTGGATGTCATTATGAACGCGCCGCAGACTTCTTTAAAAGAAGGAAGCAGACTCAGCCTGCTTGACCGGGACGGGAGCGCGTTCGTCATTCATGAACATACGGATGATTATTTAACAAACCCGAGCGGAAATTCCGGAGCCAGAATCGCCTGCGCTCCTCTGACAAAAAGCGCCCGCAGGGAATAAGCCCTTTTGTATTGAGTATACAAGGGCTTTTTTAGTATACTCGGTTATGGAATATGAATGGAAAGGAAACATCACCTATGACTTCAGAATTACAGCACTTATCACTGCCCCAAGATATACAAAACAAACTGCAAGCTTATCAGAATCATCCCGTTTCCCAAGAATTTCAGGAGTTAATCGGATCATCGGGCTATGAGGCCGAAGATAAAGCAATTATATTTGATGCGATCATCGCTTTGACAATGGGAAAAAATATCTTATTAAAAGGACCTACAGGTTCAGGGAAAACAAAATTGGCGGAAACGCTTTCGAACTATTTTCATAAACCGATGCACAGCGTCAACTGCTCTGTAGACCTTGATGCAGAAGCGCTTGTCGGTTATAAAACGATTGAAAATGAACACGGGCAGGCGACAATTGAATTCGTTCCCGGACCGGTAACAAAGGCAATGAACGAGGGGCATTTTCTATACATTGACGAAATCAATATGGCAAAGCCTGAAACCCTTCCGATTTTAAACGGCGTGCTTGATTACAGAAAAATGATGACGAATCCGTTTACAGGAGAAGTGATTAAGGCGAGCGAAGGATTCGGTGTAATCGCCGCCATTAATGAAGGCTACGTCGGCACCGTGCCGCTGAACGAAGCCCTTAAAAACCGCTTTGTCATTATTGATGTTCCGTATATTAAAGGAAGCCTTCTGAAGCAGGTTCTTACCTCTCAGTCTGTCTTAAAAGATGAGAAATTAATTGAGCGTTTCATGACATTGTCTTCTGATTTAATCGCACAAGCGCATAACGGACAAGTGTCAGAGGAAGCGGCGTCAATCAGGGCTCTCATTGATACGTGCGACTTGGCTGCGTATATTCCGCCGAAACGGGCGATTGAAAGAGGCATCGTGGAAAAGCTTGATGATGACAGAGAGAAAGCCGCTGTCAGAAATATTGCAGAAACGCTGTTCGAATGAGGGATATACAATGAAGTTTATCAAATTTAACGACAGCACGATCGATTCATTTTTGTTCATGATGCTGACTGATCTGGCCAAAACACTGACCAGGAGCAGTGAAGTGGAAGTGGAATACGGCGTGCAGTCTTACTACAATCCCTTTGAAAAGAAAATTTACATGAGCCACTTTTGGAAAGACAGATCAGCCGGGGATATGGAAGCCGGCTTGAAAAGCGATGTGTATTTGCGCGCTGTCGGAACACGCAGCAGCTCATTCCGTGAATTTGCCGGGTTTTTAAATGACGTCCGCCGGCACTTCACCCGCCAAAGCTTTGCAAAGCAGCTGTTCATGCTGCTTGAAGATATCAGAATTGAAGAGCTGATCAAGAAAGAGCGGCCGGGAACGAAACGTGTATTTCAGAAGCGGAGAGAAATGTACAGGAAATACTTCACAACACAGCTGACATTGAACTTGGAACGGAGTATTTTCACCGACGCTTTGTATTGCGCGATGTTTGTCAAACTGACGGCTGAGTCTCCGCTTGAAGGCATTCCCTCCATGCAGGAAGATATTGATATGATGATACCGTATATTGAACGCCAGCTCATCCGGGTGTATGAGGCCGAATCTACGCAACAGATCGCAAAAATAACAGAAGACCTCATGGAAGGCCTTGATGAAGTGCTGGAGAAAGATATGCTGAACACCTACTTCTTTCTGCCTGAACTTGATTACGAGAAAGCGGCTGAAGAGCCTTTATTCGAGAGCATCAAAAGAGCGCCGTCATTAAGCGACGATATCACGCTCCCTGAGTCTTCCGACGGAGATGAAGATATCCATGAAGAGAAAATGAATACGTGGCACCGGGAAACTGAAGCGCCGTCAAAAAGTTTCCTTCAATTTGATATTGAACACGGCGCGAAATCAGACCTTGGGAATGACGCCGCCAGAGAAGGCGATGACGGTGATCAGGCGCTCGGCTCCGTTCAAGGCTCAGCACGCCAGACAAAAAGAGAGGATTATTCCCAGCTGGAAGCGCTTGAATCCAGGCAGGATGAACACAGGGGAGCGGGACTGGCTGACGGAAAAGAAAACAAATTTGCCTTCCCGGTTTACCAAACACCGCACAAAGCGTCTCTGGAAGATGAACAGTCTTATAAAGAGCAGGCGAAAACGATAGAATCATATCAAAAGCGCCTGAAGCAGATGATACAAAAAACACTTGAGCACAAAAAAACGCTCCCGCGGACCGATCTTCATGCAGGCAGGCTGAATCGCAAGCTGCTCCGCTACTTTACGGAACGGAATCCGCGCCTTTTCTATAAAAAGCAGGACCCGTCTTCAGAAATTGACGCTGTGTTTACACTGCTTGTCGATTGTTCGGCCAGCATGTTCGACAAAATGGATGAAACAAAGAGAGGAATCGTCCTTTTTCATGAAGCATTGAAATCAGTGTCCGTTCCGCACCAGATCGTCGGTTTTTGGGAGGATACAAACGAAGCGACCGAAACGAGCCAGCCGAACTTCTTCAATACGGTGATTCCGTTTGAAGAGTCGCTGCTGCAGGCGGCGGGTCCTTTGATCATGCAGCTTGCGCCGGAGGAAGATAACAGAGACGGATATGCCATCAGACAAATGACAAAACAGCTGATGAGGCGGAGTGAGGCACAAAAGTTTTTAATCGTGTTTTCAGATGGGGAGCCCGCAGCGTTCGGCTACGAACAAAACGGCATCGTCGATACGAGCGAGGCTGTCATCGAAGCGAGAAAAAGAGGGATAGAAGTCATAAATGTTTTTCTGTCCAATACCGCGATAGAAGAATCCCAGATGAAAACCATTCAGGATATGTACGGAAAGTACAGTATTTTTGTTCCGGACGTCGATCAGCTCCCCGATGTGCTGTATCCGCTCTTGAAAAAACTGCTTCATAAAAGCATAGGATAAGCTTTTTCCTATGCTTTTTCGCTTTTTATTTTAAAATGATTTAATTTTTTCGTTATGGATCTGTTTTTTTTACTATTTTGTGAACAATCAAGGTAGAATCCAAACGCAATCAGTGGTAAAATATCCTTGGAAGCGTTTTTATTACATAATTTTGGGCACAGCGTTCAAAAGTTATTTCAAGATAGTGAAATGATCACTTGATTATCTAGGTTGGGGGTAATATTCAAATGTTTCAAAATAATATGAAACAAAGAATGAATTGGGAAGATTTTTACGGACCGAACCTCGGCTACGCACTGGAGCTGTACGACCAATATGCTGAAGATCCAGACAGCATTGATCCGGATCTGAAAGACATGTTTGACGAACTCGGCGCTCCGCCAAGCCAGATAAAAGAGGCATCGGGAACAAAGGAACAGGGACGCATCACCGCAGATCTGATTCAAAAGATCGCAGCAGCAGTTAAACTTGCAGAAGATATTCGAACCTATGGCCATCTGAACGCTTCCGTCAATCCGCTCAGAAAGGATCAAATAAAGAGCGAGCTCTTTCCGTTATCCGAGTACGGGCTTACAGAAGAAGAACTGAAAGCAATACCCGCGTCTGTCATCTGTAAAGACGCACCTGCCAATATAACGAACGGCTTAGAAGCCATCCAGCATTTACGCAATACGTATAAAAGAACCATCTCCTTTGAATTTGACCATGTGCATGATTTCGAAGAGCGCGCATGGATTACAAAAATGGTCGAATCCGGAGAACTGTTCCGGAAAAATTCACCGGAAAAACTGTCAGCCGTTTTAGAAAGACTGACGGAAGTAGAAGGATTTGAACAATTTTTACACCGGACATTCGTCGGTCAGAAACGTTTCTCAATTGAGGGATTAGACGCGCTTGTGCCGGTTCTTGACGACATTATCGCCCAGTCTGTGAAAGCAGGCACAACCAATGTCAATATCGGAATGGCGCACAGAGGCCGTTTAAATGTCCTCGCGCATGTGCTCGGAAAACCATATGAAATTATTTTCTCAGAATTCCAGCACGCGCCGAATAAAGATCTTGTACCGTCTGAAGGCTCAACCGGAATCAGCTACGGCTGGACGGGAGATGTAAAATACCACCTCGGTGCAGACAGACAGCTTCAGGATGCTGAAACCAAAAGCGCGCGGATTACGCTCGCGAATAACCCGAGCCACCTGGAATTCATCAATCCGATTATTGAAGGAAGCACGCGGGCGGCACAGGAAACAAGAACGCAAAAGGGGTACCCGGTTCAAGAAGAAACAAAATCGCTCGCCATTTTAATTCACGGTGACGCAGCGTTCCCGGGAGAAGGAATTGTCGCTGAGACGCTGAACTTAAGCTCTCTGAAAGGCTATCAGGTCGGGGGGGCCATTCATATCATCGCCAATAATATGATCGGCTTTACAACTGAAAGCGATGAATCCCGTTCTACTAAATATGCCAGTGATTTGGCGAAGGGCTATGAAATCCCGATCGTTCATGTCAACGCGGATGATCCTGAAGCATGCCTGTCAGCCGTTAAGTTTGCGGTCGAATACCGGAAGCGTTTCAATAAAGATTTCTTAATCGATTTAATCGGTTACAGACGGTACGGTCACAATGAAATGGATGAGCCGTCCACGACACAGCCGATGCTGTATGACGCCGTCAGAAAACACCCGACTGTCAAGCGGATCTTTGCGGAAAAACTCGTAAGTGAAGGCCTGATCAGCGAGGAAAAAGCGCAAAACATTGAAACGGCAGTGACAAAACGAATCGAAGACGCCTATAAAAAGGTGCCCGCCAAAAAAGAAGACGCCGTACGGGAAATCGAATTGCCGGAACCGGTGTCCAACGGTTTTCCTGACGTTGACACAGCCATTGATTTTGATGTTCTCCGCAAGCTGAACGGCGAACTCATCAACTGGCCGGAATCCTTTAACGTGTTCGGCAAGCTGAAAAGAATTTTGGAAAGACGCGCCAAAGCGTTTGATGATGATCGTAAAGTGGAATGGTCATTGGCTGAATCGCTTGCGTTTGCTTCCATTTTGAAAGACGGCACGCCGATCCGGCTGACCGGACAGGATTCAGAGCGCGGAACGTTCGCTCAGCGAAACCTTGTTTTGCATGACAGCGAAACAGGAGAAGAATTTGTTGCGCTCCATCATTTAGACGACTGTGCTTCTTCATTTACGGTGCATAACAGCCCGCTTTCTGAAGGGTCGGTTCTCGGCTTTGAATATGGGTACAACGTGTATTCGCCTGAAACGCTTGTGATGTGGGAGGCGCAGTACGGGGACTTTGCCAATGCGGCTCAAGTCTATTTTGACCAATTCATCTCTGCAGGACGGGCAAAATGGGGACAAAAATCAGGATTAGTCATGCTGCTCCCTCACGGTTACGAAGGACAGGGGCCTGAACACTCCAGCTCCCGCGTCGAGCGGTTCCTGCAGCTGGCGGCAGAAAACAACTGGACGGTGGCCAACCTGACAAGTGCGGCTCAATATTTCCATATTTTAAGAAGACAAGCGAAAATGCTGCTTCGTGAGGAAATCCGTCCGCTTGTGATCATGACGCCGAAGAGCCTGCTGCGCAATCCGAATACGGTATCTGAAGTGCAGGAACTGAGCGAAAGCAGATTCAAGCCGGTCTATGAGCAATCCGGTCTTTCCCACGCTTACGAAAAAGTGACTCGCGTCGTGTTATCAAGCGGAAAAGTGTCAATTGACATCAGCGATCACTTTAACAAAATGGAAGGCGATAAAGATTGGCTTCATATTGCCAGAATCGAACAGCTGTATCCGTTCCCGGCAAAAGACGCGAAAGAACTTTTCGCCAAACTGCCGAACCTGCAAGAGATCGTTTGGGTTCAGGAAGAGCCGCAGAACATGGGGGCTTGGAGTTATATCAGCCCATATCTGACGGAAATCGCGCCGAAAGGAGTAAATGTTCAATACATCGGCCGAAGAAGACGATCCAGTCCCGCAGAAGGAGATCCGACAATCCACAAAAAAGAACAGGAACGCATTGTATCTGATAGCTTGACTCGCAAAAACTAAGGGGGAAATGTAAAAATGGCGGAAATTAAGGTACCTGAATTAGCAGAATCAATCTCAGAAGGAACGATAGCCCAATGGTTAAAGCAGCCCGGTGACTATGTAGAACAGGGTGAGTATTTGCTTGAACTGGAGACGGACAAAGTAAATGTTGAATTGACAGCAGAAGAATCGGGTGTTCTAAAAGAGGTATTGAAAGATTCGGGTGATACCGTCCAAGTAGGAGAAATTATCGGCACCATTACAGAAGGCGCTGGCGAAAGTTCTGCACCTGCCCCTTCAGAAAGTGCTCCAGCCAATGAACAAACGAAAGAGGAAGCAAAAGCTGAACCGGCTGCTCAAGAAGTCAGCCAGGAAGCACAATCAGAAACAAAATCAAAAACGGTTGCGTCTCCGGCTGCACGCAAGCTGGCAAGGGAAAAAGGAATTGACCTTTCACAAATTCCGACGGGGGACCCGCTCGGCCGCGTACGCAAACATGATGTGGAAGCTTATGAAAAGCCGGCTCCAAAACCTGCGGCACAGCCGAAACAGCAGGCTCAAAAAACACAGCAAAGCTTTGACAAACCTGTCGAAGTGCAAAAAATGTCCCGCCGCCGACAAACGATCGCGAAACGATTGGTTGAAGTGCAGCAGACTTCTGCGATGCTGACGACGTTTAATGAAGTGGATATGACGGCGGTTATGAATTTAAGAAAACGCCGTAAAGACCAATTTCTTGAGCAAAATGAAGTAAAACTCGGTTTCATGTCGTTCTTCACAAAAGCCGTCGTGGCAGCATTGAAAAAATATCCGCTCCTTAACGCTGAAATTCAAGGCGATGAGCTGATCGTGAAAAAGTTTTATGATATCGGTATCGCTGTCGCGGCTGAAGAAGGGCTTGTCGTCCCAGTCGTGCGTGACGCTGATCGTCTGACATTCGCCGGCATAGAAAGAGAAATCGGCGAACTCGCGAAGAAAGCGCGAAACAATAAATTAACATTAGGTGAGCTGCAAGGAGGCTCCTTCACGATCACAAACGGAGGTACATTCGGCTCGCTTATGTCAACACCAATCCTAAACAGCCCTCAGGTTGGGATCTTAGGTATGCATAAAATTCAGCTGCGCCCTGTAGCGATTGATGCCGAGCGCTCTGAAAACCGTCCGATGATGTACATCGCTTTATCATATGATCACAGAATTGTAGATGGCAAAGAAGCGGTCGGATTCCTTGTCACCATTAAAAACCTGCTTGAAGATCCGGAACAGCTGTTGCTGGAAGGGTAATTTGTGTCAGATGAAAAGTACACTGCTTTTACAAGCGGTGTACTTTTTTTATTGAGGAAAGGGAGAAATGCAGATGAAAAACTGTTATCCGCTTGAGATTAAATTTGAACATAATGGAGAATGGCATTCTATCACGCCGGTTCTTCTGCAAGACGAACATGACACGATTTTAATAGACTGCGGATATCCCGGCTTTACAAAACACCTTCAACATGCTGCTGCCCGGCGCGGTATGCCGCTTCATTCATTGACGAAAATCATTGTAACGCATCACGACATAGACCATATCGGCTCACTCGCTGCATTGCACCGTTTGTATCCGGATATCAGCGTGACAGCACACGAACATGAAGCGCCGTATATTGACGGCTCCAAAAAATCTTTACGGCTTGAGCAGGCTGAATCAACGTTTTGTTCATTGCCAGAGGAAGCAAAACCTCATGCAAAACAGTTCATCCGCTCGCTTCAATCAGCCGAATTCGCTCCGATTCACCGGACAGTTACTGACGGCGAGCTGCTGCCTTGGTGCGGAGGCATTCGCATTGTGGCCACGCCGGGTCATACACCCGGCCATATCAGCCTTTATCTGCCTGCCGAAAAAATAATGATCACAGGCGATGCGGTCGTTATTGAAGACGGAAAGCTGAATCTTGCTCATCCCGGCTATACGTTACATATGGGAGATGCGGTCCGTTCCGTAGAGCGGCTGCTCGATTACGATATCCGCCAATTGATTTGTTATCATGGAGGTTTATTTCAGGGGAATGTAAAAAAAGCGCTTTTGCGCCTGTTTCGTGATCTGCAGAAAAAACAAGGATAGAGCGGCAGCCGCCCTATCCTTGTTCAGTTATGAAAGCGGAATCTTTGCCGTTTCATCCTCTTCTGCGCTGTTTTTTCCTTTTTTCTTAGACCAATAGGTGGCAAGAGCAGATCCTGACAAATTGTGCCATATGCTGAAAATCGCACTAGGTACGGCTGACAGAGGGGAGAAGTGTGCTGTCGCAAGCGCCGCGCCCAGTCCGGAGTTTTGCATCCCGACTTCGATCGCAATCGCTTTTTGCGAAGCATAATCCATTTTGAACAGCTTTGCAGTCAGGAATCCTAACAAATATCCGATTCCGTTATGTAAGATGACGACTGTCACAATCAGCAGTCCTGATTGAAGCAGATGTTCACGATTTACGCTTACAACAGAGGAAACAATCGCTACGATGCCGATTACCGACACGAGAGGAAGCGCGTGAACGGCTTGGCCGACTTGTTTTTTGAAGAGCAGCTTCACAATTATACCGAGGATGATCGGTAAAAGCACGGCTTGCATAATGGAAACAAAAAGTGAGCCGAAAGAAACAGGGAGCCATTCTTTTGCAAACAGCATAATAAGTGCCGGCGTTACAATAGGAGCAAGCAATGTTGAGATTGTAGTGACCGCAACTGAAAGCGCCGTATTGCCTTTTGCCAAAAAGGTCATGACATTTGAGGCGGTACCGCCCGGACAGCATCCGACCAAAATGACGCCCGCTGCAATTTCTGCGGGGAGGCGGAGCCCGGCTGATAAACAGAAAGCCGTAAGCGGCATAATCGTAAACTGAGCAACGACTCCGATGATGACATGCCAAGGTTTTCTGATTAATTCCTTAAAATCGTCTGTTTGAAGAGTAAGCCCCATTCCAAACATAATAATACCTAGAAAAACCGTCATATAAGAACTGATCCAAGAAAACAAATCAGGATAGGCAAATCCTAAACCAGCAAAGACGATCACCCATAAGCCGAAAGTTTGTCCCGCAAACCCGCTTATTTTTTTCATCCATTCCATAAACACAGCTCCTTTTTCATCCAATCAATCAAGTCAGAAAATCTGACTGACTTTTCTGTATTCCATTATAAATAATATTCTGAATAATTCAATATTAAATATAAGTTTTTTATAATTATATTATGTCAACTAATATCTTCTTGACTATTCAGACATATATTCTTACAATTGATTTTTATACTGAAATGAATTGGGAGTGCTGAAGTGAAAGAAGCTAATCAATGGTCATCTAAGCTGGGATTTATTTTAGCTACTGCCGGCTCTGCAATCGGGCTCGGCGCAATATGGAAGTTCCCTTACGTAGCGGGAACCAGCGGAGGCGGCGCTTTTCTGCTCGTTTTTATTTTATTTACGGTTTTAATCGGACTGCCGCTTCTGCTTGCTGAATTTATTATCGGCAGAAAAACGCAAAAAAACGCCGTTGAATCTTATAAGGCGCTTGCGCCGGGGAAAAAGTGGCATTGGATCGGATATCTCGGAATCATTACGTGTTTTATTCTATTATCCTTCTACAGCGTAGTGGGGGGATGGATATTAATCTACATTATAAAGGGCTTTACAGGCGGTTTATCGCTCACATCCGGATTTGATACGTTATTTATCGATACCATTTCAAACCCTTATGCAGCGGTTTTTGGCCAGCTGCTGTTTATCGTGCTGACGATTTTAGTTGTTGCAAAGGGGGTAAGCAGCGGCATCGAAAAAGTAAGCCAGGTGCTGATGCCGGCTCTGTTTATTCTCTTTATTCTTCTAATGATTCGCTCAGTTACGCTTCATGATGCAGCGAAGGGATTAAAATTCTTCTTCATGCCCGATTTCGGCGCGATGGACGCCAATACCATTTTATATGCGATGGGACAGTCATTTTTCTCGTTAAGCGTCGGAGTATCCGTAATGGTTACATACAGTGCGTATTTAGAAAAAGAAGAAAATATTGTTCAATCCGCTGTATCAGTGACGGTATTAAATGTCCTTGTTGCCGTGATGGCGGGCGTGGCGATTTTTCCGGCGGTGTTTTCATTCGGCCTAAAGCCGGATCAGGGCCCGCAGCTTTTGTTTAACGTGCTTCCGACCGTCTTTAACCATATGCCGTTCGGCATCGTGTTTTTACTCGCCTTTTTGCTGCTGTTTTTATTTGCGACGCTGACATCGGCTTTTTCAATGCTTGAGATTTTGGTTGCCGTTTTGTCAAAAGGCGATTCGGCAAAACGAAAGCGGTATGCATGGATTGGGGGACTTGCCATCTTTATTGTCGGGGTGCCTTCTGCGCTGTCGTACGGAATATTGAGTGATGTTTCAATTTTTCACCGCAGTATTTTTGACGCCGCGGACTTTCTCGTCAGCAATGTCTTAATGCCGCTGGGCGCGCTTTTAATTGCCGTTTTCGTCCCGCTGAAAATTCCGAAACAGGCGCTGTTTGATGAACTGAAAAGCGGTTCAGGGATTAAACGGAAATGGTTTGCAGTCTGGCTCCTGTTAATTCGTTATGTGTCTCCTGTAGCCATTATTATCGTTTTTCTGCACGTGCTCGGTATTTTTTAAATGAAAAGAAGCAAGCCCCCGTTCAAAACGGGGGCTTTTTTAATAAAGCGGCCACATTACGCGGTGCGCTTGCTCGAACCGTTTCTCCGCCTCCCGCCAATCAACGACATTCCACCATTGATCCACGTAAGCCGCTCGGTCGTTTTTATATTGTAAGTAATAAGCGTGTTCCCACACATCCAGCGGAAGCAAAGGAATGACGTCCCACTGGCTGTAGAGCTGATGCTTCTCAGCGGCCAAAATCTCCAGCCGCCCGGCGCGCGGCGCCCAGACTAGGATAGCCCAGCCGACTCCTTCGACTTTTTTCGCCGCTTGAGAAAATTGCTCTTTAAAAGCGGAGTAGCTTCCGAATGACACATCAATCATTTGAAAGAGCGCCCCCGTCGGCCGTCTTTTTCCGTTTGGGTTCATGGAAAACCAGAAAATACTGTGCAAATAATGGCCGGCGCCGTGAAACGCCAATTGCCGCTCCCAATGCGCCACTAAGTCGTACTGTTTCATCTGCCGCGCTTTTTTCAGCTCCAGTTCAGCATGATTCAGGCCGTCAACATAGGTCTGATGGTGTTTTGTATGGTGAAGTTTCATGATTTCCCTTGAAATATACGGTTCTAGTGCGGAATAACTGTAAGGCAGTTTAGGCAGTACATGCTTGCCGATCGGCACAAAAGCTCTGCGCTCATCCGGCTCTTCCGATTGGGTAATGTCCCGGTAAAGTCCTGATGCCTGTTCGTACCATTCCGCCTCCGTTAATCCATCATCCTGAAGAGTGTGAAAAATCCGGTCGATTTGTGCCGCGAAGCGATCGAACCGGCCTTGCTGAATGACTTGTTCCTTCAAGGTTTCACACCAATTCAGCATCTCGGTTTGATAAGCGTGCCGTTTCATTTTTCTTCCTCCTTTTCACTCACTTTCATAAAAGTGCTGAGCGCAAGCAAAGAAAAGACATACGGGTAGCTGTGATACTTGATGTAAAATTGTTTCGGAAGGCCGATTCCAGTCGGATAGCTGAAAGGAGCTCCCTCGTAATGCCGGTTTTCAATAAGAAAAGATATGCCTTTTGTGATGGCCTGGTGATGCGGTTTTTCGTATTGCAGCAAAGCTTCCGCAGCCCATGCCGTCTGTATAACCGTTCCGTAAGAAAGGGGGACATACGTTTTGATTTCTGCGCTTTTACAGGATTCTCCCCAGCTTCCGTCCTCGTTTTGAATAGACTTCAGCCAGCGGATCGCTTTTTTTACGGCCGGGTGGTTTTGGCTGACACCGCAAGCTTTCATGCCCGTCAGCGCAGCCCATGTTCCGTAAATATAACAGACACCCCATCTGCCGTACCATGAACCGTCCTCTTCTTGATGGCGGAACAGCCATTGGATGGCTTTTTCAATCTGGGGGTGATCAGAAGAAAGCCCCGCTTCCCCTAAACAGTGAAGCACCCGTCCGGTTAAGTCGCTTGTTGAAGGATCAATGGCAGCTTCCTCAGCCGATTCAAGCGGGAGCAGGCGGATCAGCGGATGATTGACATTTTTCTCAAAAGCAGAGAAGCCCCCGTCACTGTTTTGCATGGACAAAAGCCAGCTCAGTCCGCGTTCCCACGAGCCGGGATAAAGTTTTCGCGGGATGGCTTTGAGCACTGCTGCTGTGTCATCACAATCAGGATTATTCGTATTGATGTTTGAAAAACCCCATCCTCCCGGTTCTGCATGCGGGTTGTGGACGGCCCAATCCGCCACTTTCGTCTGCTGCCGTTCACGCAGAAAGCGGGCGGCGCTGGTTATCATCTGATCGTTATCTGAAATGCCGCTTTTCATGAGCGCATAGTTGAGAAGCGCCGTATCCCAAACGGTCGACGTTGAATTTTCCAGATACGGTATATTGCCGCAAGACGTGAGTAAAGCTTTCGTGCCGGCAAGCGCTTTTCTGATAACGGGGGAGTGGCGTGATACACCAAGAGCAAGCAGGCTGTACACCATAAAAATAGTGGCGCTCGCATAGCTGTACAATGTGCCGTCTGCTTCAATCCGGTCAAGCATATACGTTTTGGCCGTACGGAGACCAAGCTGATGAAAAGCGGCGGGAATCTGCAAAAGCCGTTTCCAATGCGCAAATAGAGAAGAGAGATCTCTGTCCTCTTCCTGATCGGAACGAAGCCATGTAAACGGATTTTTGGTCATATGCCGATCTAAGTGCGCGAGAGACGGGACGTTTGGATTTTTCAGTGAAAATCTTTTATTAAGCGTCACAGCCATCGGCACAAAATGGATCCGCGCGTATGTACTGAACTGATAAAAATGCAGCGGAAAAGAGGGGGGAATCACTAAGAAAGATAATGGCAGGTGCAGTGCGGGCCACGGATAAAGGCCGTTTGCCGCAAGCATCCACTTTGTCATGAAATGTACGTTCCGCAAGCCGCCGTTAGAGATGATAAAACGTTCGGCCTGAATCATATGCGCCTCAGAACGGTTATATAAGCCGGAAGCCAGCAAGCCGACATAGCCCTGTACAGTGGCGGTCACATTTCCCTTCCGTTCATCGGGATAATTGGCAAATGTTCCGTCCGGACGCTGCTTTGCGCGGATGCCTTTTGCAAGCTCAGCGATCAGTTCTTTATCATTGTCTCCGAGAGAAGTGAGAAGGAGGATCAGAAAGGCGTTTGTCAAAATCGGACCTTCAAAACAAAATGACCATGAGCCGTCAGCATTTTGCTTTTCTCTTAATAGGGAGATGGTTTTCTTTTGACGGCTTCTGACTTTTTCACGAATTGTGCTCACACTCGCTCAACTCCTTCAGAAGCATATATATTCATATGCAAAAGGCGGCATGACACAAAAAAGAAACTGCTGGCAGGCAGCAGTTTCTCGTTTTATTAATCTTCCAGACTGATCCAGACGCTTTTCACTTCTGTATAATTATCCAGTGCGTAAGAGCCCATTTCCCGTCCGAGGCCGGATTGCTTATAGCCGCCGAAAGGAGAGGCCGCGTCGAATACATTGTAGCAGTTGACCCAGATGGTGCCGGCCTGGAGACGGTCAGCAATGTAATGGGCGTTTTTCACATTCTCAGTCCAAAGTCCGGCTGCAAGGCCGTATTCCGAGCGGTTCGCACGCTCAATGACTTCATCTACTGTATCATACGGAATAGCGGCTAAAACCGGGCCGAAAATTTCTTCTTTTGCGATGGCCATGCTGTCATCCACGTCCGCAAATACTGTCGGGGAGACAAAATACCCTTCTTCAAACGGACAGCTTCCGCCTGTAACAGCTTTGGCGCCTTCTGCTTTTCCTTTTTCAATATAAGAAAGCACGCGTTCATGCTGTTCCTTACTGACGAGCGGACCGATTTGCGTATCTTGGTGAAGACCGGCTCCCTGCCGAAGCGATTTCGCATATGAAACCATTTCGCTTACGACCTCATCATATTTATCTTTGTGAATGAAGACACGGGAGCCGGCACAGCATACCTGCCCCTGATTAAACATGACCCCGTTTAAAGCGCCGGGAATGGCTTTTTTCAAGTTGGCGTCAGGCAAAATGATGTTAGGTGACTTACCGCCAAGCTCCAGCGTTACGCGCTTGATACTTTTCGCGGCTTTCTCCATAATTTTTTTGCCGATTTCTGTAGAACCGGTAAAAGCGAGTTTATCGACATCGTCATGGTTGGTCAGCGCTTCCCCGGCCGTCTCGCCGAACCCGGGAACAATATTGATAACGCCGTCAGGGAAGCCCGCCTGATCAATTAATTCAGCTAAATAGAGGGCGGTCAGCGGTGTCTGCTCCGCCGGTTTCAAAACGATTGTACATCCTGTGGCAAGGGCGGCGCCCATTTTCCACATCGCCATAAGGAGCGGGAAGTTCCAAGGGATGATTTGCCCCACGACGCCGACAGGCTCATGGCGGGTGTAATTAAAATATGAGCCGGCGACCGGAATCGTTTGTCCGGTTATCTTTGTGGACCACCCGGCATAATAACGCATATGCTCAATTGCCAGCGGAATATCTCCATTCGTCGTTTCATTAATCGGTTTTCCGTTATCAAGTGTTTCAAGCTGCGCGAGTTCAGTTTTGTGCTCTTCCATTAAATCGGCAAGCTTATACATCAGCCTGCTTCTGGAAGCGGCCGGCATAGTGCGCCATTCGCCGTGATCAAAGGCTTTGCGTGCCGCTTTCACTGCACTGTCAATGTCTTCTGCCTGTGCCTCGTAAAGCGTCATCAAAGTTTCTCCGGTTGCCGGGTTCGGTGTGACAAAGGTTGATCCTGAAGCGCTCGGAACAAATTTTCCGTCAATATAAAGCTTCTTCGTGCCTTGCAAAAATGTTTCCAGCCTTTTTGTGATCTGCATCGTTAAAGAACTCATTCGTAACAAACCTCCCGAATTTTTTTATGGTCTGTTTTGAGCATCTTGATGTCCGCGCAAAGTAAGCGCATACAGTCATTCTATAATACAGACCCAGGTAAAATCAATTGATAACCGTTATTGCAATTCACAAGAAAAAACGGCTACAATAAGCTTATCGATGAAGAAAAGGAGTTTTACAGATGATTCATAATAATTGGCAGACAAAAGAAAGCGTTAAAAAGGTAAAATGCGTACATACAGATGCGAAAAAATACATTGTCAAAAACGTACTGACGCCCGGCAAAGAGTATGAAGTCAAAAATGAAACAGAAGAATTTATTTTTGTCGTGGACAATACAAATAAAGTCGGCGGCTTCTACAAAGAGTATTTTGAAGAAGTCTAAAGCTGAATGAATTTATTTTGCTTCAGCATGTTCGGAAAAAGCCACGGACAAATAAGGAACAATTGAAGATACGGATCGTTGATGTTTTGTTGAAACCGCGGCATTCAGAGGCCGCGGTTTTTTACAGCGGTAAGAAAAAACTGACTTTTCGAAAAAAATATGGTTTTCTTGAAACCTTTTCTTCTGCAAAACCGTATTACTTCATAACAGAGCACCTTTCGCGAAAAGGCTTATCCGATGAACGTTCTGAAAATGTAATCTGTTCGTAATGGTTTAAATGCTGTCTATGTCGTATTCTTATATAGGGATAAAGAACTTATTTTTTTAAGTATTTGATAAAATATAGTATAGAAGCAGAAAGTGGGGTTCTTCATTGGGAATTTTTTCTGTCAGCAGATCAACCGACACAAAAAAGCTGGAGGCTTTGCTCGTTGAGGGAGAACGGATTGAAACGATTTATAAACTGCGGGTTGACCAAATATGCTTTACAAATAAACGAGTGATTTTCTTTGATAATAAAATGTTCTCCAAAAAGAAAGTGCGCGTCTTCCTTCCATATAAAACAATTGAAAGCTTCGCCATTCAAGAAGCAGGGATGTTTGATCCTGATACGGGCCTCGTATTAATGACAAGGGGAAAAACATTCGAATTGGAATTTGCAAAAGAAACGGACTTGACCGAGGTTCAAGCCATTTTAACAAAATACTTATGCAGCTAAATATGACATAAAAGCCATCCGAATGCAGGCGGATGGCTTTTTTATTAGATAATGCTTGTTTTTCCGGAGTTCGAATCAATGAGATCCGGATCAGCAATAGAACTGATGGGGATATAAATCGGCGCCAAATCACCATTTTCTTCACCGAATCCATAGTTAATCTTATTTGATAAAAAATAATCGATTTGCTGATACGGGCCGATCGTAATGGAAGAGCCCCGGTCGACCGCATTCACTTTAAAGCCTCCTACATTGACCAAAACCGGCGAAAACATCATAATGGGTCTCCTTTCCCGGCGGGGATTTTGCCGCATGCTGACTCGAAGGCAGACGGAGAATCAATTTGATCTCTGTCATCCACTTTGCCGTTCGTGCCGATGAAGCCGCTTGCATCCCCGAAGTTCTGTCCGTATCCTTGATTCTTTTTATCGGAATTCTGCCATTCCGCCAGTAAATTCTGTCCGACATTCACCGCTGAAGCATTTTCAAAGGAATTAATTTTCAACATGAAAATATTAATATTGATATATGGAGTTGGTTGAACCACAGGCAAACCTCCTTTAATACAGGTGTATGCCGGCTGTTATGACCGTATGCTTAGACAGGAGGGCGATAAAAAAATGGATTTCGATAAGATGAAGCAATGGATGGAAATGGCGCAAAACATGTCCGGCGGTGATTTTTGGAAAAACATTTTTGATGATGAGCAATTGAAAACATTTCAAAACGGTCATTCTCATTTTCCCTTTCAACAGGGAGATGGGCAAATGAGAAGAAATGAGGATGCTTTTCCTCTTATAGATATAGTGGAAACCCATGATGAACTCCAATTTTTGCTGTATCTGCCCGGCTATCGGAAACAAGATGTTCAGCTTTTGTCCTACGGAGAATACATTGTCGTAAAAGGCACGAGAAAATCCTACTTCAATGAACAGGATTTTAAACAGAAGGCTGGAAAATACGGCGATTTCGAAAAAAAACTCGATCTTCCTCATTCCGCTCAGGGAACGAAGGGGATGCAGGCGGTATTCAAAGACGGAATTTTATATATATCAATTGCTAAACATTTGGGGGATGCAAACCATATTATTATCGAAGGCTGACCTTATTTGCGGTGCCGTCTATCAGATCTGAATCATCAATACTCATGATGGGGATAGCGACCACAGTGAAATCTCCGCTTTGTTCACCATATCCTTCATTTCTTTTATTAGCGGCAGTGCGCCTCAGTATAACGGAAGAACCGGTGTTAAAAGTCGCTCCGCTGCTGATTCCGTTCATTTTTATATGCTCAAAGTTAATAACGGATGGAAAAAACATCATCATTCACCTCCTTTTTGTATACCATGTTTATATATTCGCAATACGGGACGCCTAGAACTTTCCAAGAGTGACGGGGAAAGAAGTGATTTTCTTTGAAAAAAATAATGAAAGAGCTTTTCAAAAAAGTATGTGAAGAAGAATTAGACAGGCTTCAGAAAGTGGAACAGCAGCTTGATGAGCTTCAGAATAAATGTCATTCTGAACCCCAAACGGCTGAAGGGGAAAAAACGTATGTCCATATCGAGAGCGTCAAAGTGGACAAAGTGGAATACAACATTGACTTTGAAAAGCTGAGTATAACAGAGATGAGCGGTGTGCTGAATATCGGCGCCACATACCATACGCCGGAGCACCAGCTTAAAAAAGCCGGCGCTGAAGAATTTAGGGACAACCAGGATAATGATCCTGTGAGAGAAAAAAGACAGACAAAACAGCAGACACCGAGTGTCAACATCAGGGGGAGAACACATTGAGACCCATTGTTTCAGCGGTCTTTTTCGAGGGTATGTAATAACTGAAAGCAACAGGAATACAGACGAAAAAGGAGATGCTGAATATGTCATTATCAAAAGAACAGCGGGACAGCCTTTACCATAAATTAATCGATTTAAAGGACGGTCTTCAAGGAGAATCAAAAGAAAAACATTCAATGAGCGAAGACACGGGAGAACTGTCAAACGGAGTAGATAATCACTTAGCTGATCACGGAAGCATTTATTTGGACAGGGTTACGAATCAGACTTTGGATGAAGTCGATCAGAATCTTTTAGATGAGGTGAATGCCGCACTTGAGCGGATGGATAAGGGAACATACGGGATATGCGAAAAAACGGGAAAAGAAATCCCTTATGAAAGGCTTGAAGCCGTTCCGTACGCCAGAATGACCGTTGAAGCGCAGCGGGAAGCAGAGGGGGATGTGGAAACAGACGCCCCTTCATATGAAAGGGAATTTCACGAGCAGGTGAAAGACCTCTCAAATAAAGAAACCGTTGATCAAAAAAGCTCACAAACTTACGAAATCCTGGATCGCGAGCAGGATTCACAATAATATCAGCAGGTACATTCATATGTACCTGTTTTTTTATTCCATAAAGAATCTCAGAATCGAAATAAAATCATTGACTTTATATAAAAAAGAAAGTAACATACTATTTGTAAGTAAATATTAAAAGTTTACCGGGAGGAATTTAGAATGTCTCAAGTATTATTTGTAAAATCAAGTGACCGTACGGCTGAAGAAGGCGTATCCGTAAAATTATACGAAGCGTTTCTCGCTGCTTATAAAGAAAACAATCCGAATGATGAAGTGATCGAACTTGATCTTCATAAAGAAAACCTTCCTTACCTCGGAAGAGATATGATTAACGGAACATTCAAAGCTTCAAAAGGAATTGAAATGACAGACGAAGAGAAAAAACAAGCGTCAACGGCTGACATTTACTTAAACCAATTTGTCAAAGCTGACAAAGTCGTGTTTGCATTCCCGCTTTGGAACTTCACAGTGCCTGCTGTGCTTCATACTTATGTTGATTACCTGTCTCGCGCAGGGGTTACTTTCACATACACGCCTGAAGGCCCTAAAGGTCTGATGGGAGATAAAAAAGTAGCGCTCTTAAACGCACGCGGCGGCGTATATTCTGAAGGACCGATGGCTTCTCTTGAAATGTCATTAAACTTCATGAAAACTGTTCTCGGCTTCTGGGGAGTTCAAGATCTTCACACTGTTGTCGTTGAAGGCCACAATGCTGCGCCTGATAACGCTCAAGCGATCATTGAAAAAGGACTGCAAGAAGCGAAAGATCTGGCTGCAAAATTCTAATCTAATTGCCGAAAACTCTTGCACCCCTATAGGGTGTGAGAGTTTTTTCTATTATATATAGAAGAAACTGGTGACAGCTTTCGCAGCAATCTTATATTGATATATTGATATTTTGTCGAAAAAACAACTTTTATGGAGAAAAAAGCATTTTTTGCACAGAAAAAAGGTTTTCTGTAAAAGAATTAACCCCCTTGCCAAAATACGACTGATGGTGTAGGATATAAGAGAAGCTACATTGTTCGTATTGTTAATTAAGTTTTAACCTTTAAGCTGTAATAGGGAGTTTTATATCGAAGCCGGAATGTCATGCCTCCATTGCAGAGGACGACAGGAACGCTTCTGCAAACACCCACTTTGAGGAGTGGTGGTTTAAAACTTTCTTACTTGCGTACGGCATACGTAGCGAAAGCCATTTCCCTTGCGGAGATGGCTTTTTATTTTGGTCTGCCTATGAGCAGAATTTTTTATCAGTATGATAAAATAAAAGAATCAAAGACAAAGTGAGGTTTTACGACATATGCTGGATCAAGCCGAATCCCTTCTGGCGCATTATTTTGGCTACGACAGTCTTCGCGCGGGGCAAAAACAGGCGATACAATCAGTTGCAGAGGAGAGAAAAAACACGGTCTGCATTATGCCGACAGGGGGCGGAAAATCAATCTGCTATCAGATTCCCGCACTGCTGTTTGAAGGAACCACAATCGTTATTTCCCCTCTTATTTCCTTAATGAAAGATCAAGTCGACGCGCTTGAAGAAGCGGGTATCGCGGCAGCTTATATTAACAGCTCTCAGACAAGCCGTGACATTCATGAGCGCCTGAACGGTTTGAAGGAAGGGGCTTACCGGCTCTTTTACATCACGCCGGAGCGTTTGACTTCTCCTGAATTCATTCACATCCTGCAGAATATTACGGTTCCTCTTGTCGCCATTGACGAAGCTCACTGTATATCGCAATGGGGGCATGATTTCAGGCCGAGTTACCGGAATATCGAAATTCTTTTTAATGAATTAAAAGAACCGCCCGTCATCATCGCGCTAACGGCGACGGCTACGCCTGAGGTTCATGATGACATCTGCAAGCAGCTTCACATCAATAAAGAACAAACTGTGTATACCGGTTTTGCCAGAGAGAATTTAACATTCAAAGTCGTAAAGGGCGAAAACAAAGACCGGTTTATCGAGCAGTACCTCGAAAGAAATAAACACGAAGCCGGCATTATTTATACAGCGACCAGAAAAGAAACGGACCGTTTATATGAGAAATTAAAACGCAGCGGCATCAATGCCGGCCGTTATCACGGCGGATTGGCGGATGGTGACAGAAAAGATCAGCAGGAGCGGTTTCTTAACGATCAGATACAAGTGATGGTTGCTACGTCCGCTTTCGGAATGGGAATCGATAAGAGCAACATCAGGTTCGTTCTGCACGCCCAGATTCCGAAAGATATGGAGAGCTATTACCAGGAAGCCGGACGAGCCGGGCGCGACGGCCTCAATAGCGAGTGCGTGCTCTTGTTTTCGGCGCAGGATATTATGGTGCAGCGTTTTTTGATAGATCAATCGGCTGCCGGAGAAGAAAAACAAAAGCAGGATCTCAAAAAACTGAGGCAGATGGTGGATTACTGTCATACCGAAGATTGCCTGCAGCGGTTTATTCTGAAATATTTCGGCGAGAATGAGGCGGAAGCTTGCGGAGCATGCGGCAATTGCACTGATACAAGAAGCGCGCATGACGTCACTAAAGAAGCGCAGATGGTATTGTCATGCATCATCAGAATGAATGAGCGTTTCGGAAAAACGATGGTGGCGCAGGTGCTTAGCGGGTCAAAAAATAAAAAAGTGCTGGAAAACGGCTTCAGCAGCCTGTCCACTTACGGCATTATGAAGCATCAAACCGCATCTGAAATCAGTGATTTTATCGAATTCCTTATTTCAGATGAATACATCAGAATGGCAGACGGGACTTTTCCGACGCTTATGGTCACCCAAAAAGGAAGGGACGTTCTGCTTGGAAAGAGCGCAGTCGCGAGAAAAGAAGCCTTACAGGCCGCCGCCGTCACCGAAAATGATGAATTATTTGAGATTCTCCGGCGTCTCCGCAAAGAGATCGCAGCGGAACAGGGCGTGCCTCCATTTGTCGTGTTCTCAGATCAGACGTTAAAAGATATGTCGGCGAAACTTCCGAAAACGGATCATGATCTTCTTTCTGTAAAAGGGGTAGGGGAACAAAAACGATTGAAATACGGAGCGCTTTTTTTAGAAGAAATCCGAAATTATGTAAGAGAAACAGAGTGAAACAAATGTTTTTATAGAAATTTGCACATTGTGTTTTACAGCCGCGCCGGAAAAATCAGAAGCTTGAAAACCCTTGCTGTATCAAGGTTTCAGCAAGACTTACCAAGTGAGAGAAATGTTTCATGTAAAGGAACTGTAATCTAATTCAAATCGTTTTGTTATTGAACTGACATTTTCATATGTTACGATATCACCTGTTAGCCGCCAATAAAAAGCTAACAAGGGAGGATTTACTTATGAAGAAGACGATTATGTCCTTTGTCGCAGTTGCAGCAATTTCAACAACTGCATTCGGAGCTCACGCTTCTGCTAAAGAAATCACGGTGCAAAAGGGTGACACGCTCTGGGGGATCTCGCAAAAAAACGGAGTGAACCTAAAGGACTTAAAAGAATGGAATCAGTTATCTTCTGATTTAATCATTGAAGGAGAGAAACTGACTATTTCTTCAGTAGAAACAACCACATCTGGGCAGTACACAGTGAAGCAGGGCGACAGCCTCTGGAAAATTGCTCAGCAATTCGGAACATCAGTCGGTAATCTGAAAAGCTTGAATAACTTGCAATCAGATATCATTTACGCAGGCACAACATTAAAGGTGAAAGGTCAGGCGCAGGCTGCACAGCCGGCTCAAGCCAGCCAGCCGCAACCTGAACAAAAACCAGCTGCCGAGACAGAACAGCCGAAACAAGAAGCTGTCCAAAAAGAGCAGCCTAAACAAGAACCTGTTCAAGAACAACAACCTAAACAAGAAGTGAAGGCTGTCGAAGCAAAACAGCAGCCTGTTCAATCAAATACAAACCAACAAGAGCCTAAAAAGCAGCTGACAATGACTGCAACTGCTTACTCCGCTAACGACGGCGGCATTTCCGGTGTAACGGCAACCGGTGTTGACTTAAACAAAAACCCTGATGCAAAAGTCATCGCGGTAGACCCTAGTGTCATTCCGCTTGGCTCTAAGGTTTATGTTGAAGGTTACGGAGTGGCAACAGCAGCAGATACAGGCGGCGCAATTAAAGGAAATAAAATTGACGTATTTGTTGCAAAGAAAAGTGACGCTAACAACTGGGGCGTCAGAACAGTAAATGTTAAAGTGTTAGACTAGTTTCATATAGAGAGTAAAGGACACAAGGCTAAATGCTTTGTGTTCTTTTTTTCTTCCCTTTTTTGTCTGTGCATAATCGTTATATGCTGAAAAAGAAAAAGCGTTCCCCGAATATGATATAGAGAGAATGAGTTTGAAAGCGGCATCTGAAGGGATGAATTGAATGGAGCCCGAACTTATATTTTTATGGAATACCTTCACAGAATCACCGGTATTTCAAGCAGGGATGTACACCGCTTGTGCCATTGTGCTGGTCATCGGATTGTCTATGCCGGCTGTCAGGCTGTTTCAGGCGCTTGAAAGAGGGAAGGGAAGGCCCGCCGTTATTGAAAAGGTGAGACGTACTGGCGTGATGAAGAATGGCAGATACGAGCTTGTACTTATTTTAAACGTAAAAAACCAAGACGGAACGCATGATAAACGTGAACTGTCAACTGCCGTATATAATGAAGAGATCAGCCGTTTTTATGAAGGAGCTTCCGTATGGGTGACGGCAGCGGCTGACGGCCGGTTCATGATCGCTCCGCGCACGTCGGGGCATAAGACACCGAAATAATAAAAGACGGGGCTGTTTTCCCGTCTTTTTGTGTTAATGCCGGCCGATCCATATTCGTCCGCCTTCTGAGCCGGCTTCTATTCTGCATGTTCCTCCGATCGGGAAAGTCATCAGAGGAGAAGTATGGCCGAAGTCAGCATTTGCGATAACGGGCATAGACGACAGTTCTTTTTTTGTACGGATGACGGCGCAGAGAGCCTCTTCAGACACATTTGAAGCATGCTGGAACCGTCCGATGACAATTCCTTTCACGGCTGAAAAAGCGGGAAGATGAATGAGTGACTGCAAATCCCGATCAAACATATGAATGTCAGACATATGATCATCTTCTATAAACAGAATCACTTGTTCCATCTCCGGAAAGTATTCCGTGCCTTGCAGAAGATTCAGGGTGCATAGGTTTCCTCCGATCAGTGTTCCTTCAGCATAACCGGGTTGAATAACGAGCGGACCCGGATTCGGATAAAAACGTCTGTCCTCCTGGTTCATATACCATTTATCATCACTCCACTCGGCCGAAGGCTTTACTTCATACGGCTTATCAGAAGCGCAGCAGGCTAAGAAAGAGTCAATCGTATAGTCCAATCCTTTTTTCATGGCGAATGAAGAAAAATGGGGGCCGGAATATGTGACAAGCCCGGTTTTTTGATAAATGGCATGGCCAAGAGCGGTAATATCTGAATAGCCGCAAAGGATTTTCGGGTGCCGCTTGATGTTTTCATAATCAAGATAACGGAGCAGCTGATTTGATTGGAACCCGCCGAGTGTCGTCAAAATCGCTTTGATGTCAGGGTCAGCGAAAGCTTCGTGCAGATCCCGGACACGCGATTCAATGGATGATGAATCAAATTCATTTATTTCTTTCGCATGCTCTGAAAAAGAGACACAAAAACCCAGCTCCTCCAATTTTGTCTTCGCGGCATTTATATTTTCATCTGTCATAACGGACATGCTCGTTGCCGGAGAAACAATACGAATGCCGTCACCTTTTTTCAGTTTTTCCGGATACAAAAAAACCCTCCTTCTATGGTTTTATCTATTACACCATAGAAAAGGGGGTTTTTCTATCACTTTTTTACAGGTCGACCCATTTAATGCCGCCTGATTGTGTATCCTTGTCAATCCAGACATCAAATTGATGCTTTTCATAAAAATGAATGAGTCTGTCGACATGATCCCAATCACGCTTAGCGATGTCGCCCGTCACTTTCGGGATATTCTGCTCCCTGGCGATATGTTTTAAAAATTTCATGCAGATCGAGCCGTAGCCGTGGTTCGGCGGGCCTTTAATGTCCCCGATATGAATGGCATTTTCATAATAGGAAGCAATCAGTGAAAAACATCCTCTTCCCCGGTAGGCTGATTCACAGTCAGTCAGCATAATCTTACATGTTTGGCCATCATCAATCGAGGAAACAATGATCCAATCGTCATTGTTCGATTGATCAATACCAAGCACTCGCGCGTCTTTTGATACATCTGTCAGATTCTCCCGCATTCTGAAAATCTGAAATTCAAGCTTATGAAGCTCTTTTTCCAGCTCTTTCTGATCTCTTTCTTCTGCAGTAAACAAAATCATACTCCTTTCACAGCGAAAAACGTCTTAGTCAAACACAAGTATCCATTGTAGTAAATGATGTCTTGGTTTGTAAATGGGTTTTGCAAAAACTTTTTTAGAAAAGTCTGCCGTATATATGCAGATTGACGTTTTTAAGGAGGCCGGGATAGGGAAAGGAACAGGGAACAGCGGAAAAAGGAGGAATCTATGATGGCAATTGACTCACTCATCGGCAAATTGAAGTACGTAATGACGGAATCTCCTGATAAAATGCTTTCCTTATATGTAAATACGGATATGAGAAATCCGGATCAGCAGGGGGGAGAGTGGAAAATCGCTTTAAAAACCGGTTTTCGGAGATTAAAGGAGTATCTGTCTGTCAGTGATCCAAAAGAAGAAAAATCCCTCGTCCGCATCATGGAACGTGTCTATCAATATATCGATGGGCTCGGTAAAGAAATGCCGCGAAGTCTCGTATTTTTTGCATCGGGAGAAAGCGGTATCTGGGAGACGATTGAGCTGCAGGTGCCTGTCGAAACACGGTTTTATTGGGAAGAAACGGCCGTCCTTGACCAATTGGAACTTCTCCGTGAACAATATCCGAGCACGGCTTTTATTCTCACCCAGCAAAATGAAGTGAAGATTATCGAAACCGTACTCGGAAAAATTGAAGGTGTAGAGCATTATCAATACGACGTCATCAATGAATCCTGGAAACCGCAGGATGTAAGCGAGAGCTCCGCATCAATGGCCGAAGATGCTGCTAAAGCCCACGTCGAAGAAAACCAAAACAGGCTGTATAAACGATTGGCTTCAAACCTTGATCAAAAGGCCGCATCACATAAATGGGAGCGCCTCGTAATCGCGGGGGATAAGGAAACAGCCGATATTCTCGATCAGCATATGAACAAACCGATTGATCGGATCATTCCAAAAAATCTGTTGAATGAAAACGAACATAAGGTGATAGAAGAACTGTTGAAGGAAGCTTAATATGACGAAAGGCCGGGTCTCAAACACCCGGTCTTTTTAGGGCTTAAGTTTGTCTAATTTCTGACGAAGCGGGCGAAACCGTTGACATCAAAGCTGAATTCTCATACCATTTGGATAGTCAGTAAAATTGAGAGAGGTCATAAGATGAATCAGACAGAAAACAAACCTAAAAGTTATACCGGTATCGTGCTGACATTGACCGTTTTGATCAACGGGTTAATTGCGGTGCTGTTTTTTATGCCGAAATCAGGTCAGATCAGCATTGCCAATATTCATATTCTGCCAATGTTAAATGCCATTTTTAACAGCTTTACTTTTATCTTTTTGCTGGCAGCGCTCTTTATGATTAAGCAAAAAAATATTCAAGCGCATAAACGCTTTATTTTGGCGGCGTTTACGACGACTCTGCTGTTTTTGATCTGCTATGTCGTGTATCACTCGATAGCTGAGAATACTTTATTCGGCGGCCACGGCATCATTCGGGGGATTTATTTCTTTATTTTGATTACGCATATTTGCCTTTCCGCCATCATCGTGCCGCTTGCGCTGTTTACGCTGATCAGAGGTTTCAGCATGCAGGTGGAGCGCCACAAAAAAATCGCCAGATGGACGATGCCGCTCTGGCTGTATGTCAGTCTGACGGGTGTCATTGTATACTTAATGATATCGCCGTATTATTAAAAAAAGCCGTGCTCCGCGCGGTTTTTTTCTATTGAAAAAAGGCGCCTCATACAGGGCGCCTTTTATTCTTCAAGCGTTTCAAGTGTTGTTACATTTAAGGATTGTTCAACGGTTTTTGTTTTTGCTTTTACTTTTTCTGCGTACGTGTAATCACCATAGCAGTAGGGATAACGGAAATTGCCTTTGTTCCCTCCGCAAGTGTAAAGTTTCGGATTTTTTTTGACCTGCTGCTCGGAGTATTGTTTTGCCAGTTCCTCAGTATGCGATCCTCCATGTTCAGCCACAAAATCAATATAGCCGGCTCCCATGTTGTAGCTTTGTATAATCGTATCCAAGTCTACGCCTTTTTTCTTGCCTGTTTGGTACATGAGAGTGAATTGTTTGATTCCCTGTTTGATACTGGTTTGAGGGTTTTTGATTTGATTTCGCTTTAAACCCAGAGATTCTGAAGACTGCATGGGATCATTTCCTCTTCCTTTTGACTCCTGATATATCATGCCGAGTACCAGCGATGTATATCTAGTGAGCCCTTTTTCATCCAGCTCGTCCTCCACAAGCGGTTTGTAATCCGTCAGCCGTTCAAGCACGATCGGTTTGACATCAAACGGAAGACTTTTGAGCCATTCATTATTTGAAAATAACAGGATGAGAAAGAAGGACACCATGACAAAAACACATATCATCATAAGACCCGCAGCAGCGAAACAGCCTTTTTTCTTTTTCTCCACTGTGTTTCACCCTCAATTTCAGGAGCATTATGACTTTTTCATTATGACACAGATGAATGCGCGAAACCAAGCAGAAACCCGTATTTGAAACATAAATTTAAAATAACGGTTCTTTTGTCAGGCGCAGGATGTATCTGCATCAATTGACATTTGGTATAATTGGGCTACTTGAGAAAAGAAGGGTGAGGTATATGACTGAATTTCACGAATCCGGAAACACGAATGACCCCGCTGTCGATTTAGATGAGGAAACATTATTTTTGGTTGCTCAGACTTTTAAGGCGCTGTCTGATCCGACCAGAATCAGAATTCTCCATTTGCTGTCACTGGGTGAGCACGCGGTAAATGATATCGCAGAAAAGCTGAATTTACTGCAGTCTACCGTTTCTCATCAGCTGCGTTTTCTTAAAAATCTGCGCCTCGTCAAATCACGCAGAGAAGGAACATCCATCTATTATTCTCCTGAGGATGAACATGTGTTAGATGTGCTTCAGCAAATGATTCATCATACGCGGCACGATTAAAAAACATCCCTGCTTTTTAGGCAGGGATGTCAGCCATATTGACTGTTATTTGTCTGGTCTCTGCTCGTTTTTAAAACATAAAAAGAGAAGCCGCTGTAATAAACAGCGATGAAATAAAAGACACTGATGGTCAGCGGATCGGCGCCGACCGTTTGGCTGTATGCCTCCGGATGGGTAAAATCCGCTGTGACCCGGTAAATTTCAATAACCCGATAAACAAATCTCGATAGGAATAACGTTAATAGAATAAGTTCAATCCACAGATGAGTCCGAAAATACATTTTTCCGCGGCGCTCTTCAAAAGAAATGTTTCGTTTGGCAAACAGAACCAGAAGCCAGCCGCAAAAAGTGCCGGATATAAGATACCCGTATAAAGCCGGGTGTGTGATGCTGAAAAACGCCAGAGCGGCGGCCAGCAATGAAAATAAAATCATTCTTGTATAAAGCCAGCGGGGTTTCAAAGGCTGAAAGCCGACGGACCGTTTCACCTTTTTATACAGAAAAAAGGCAATCATTAAGACAGGGCAGATGCTTTGAAGTGTGATATGCATGATGCGGAACTCCCCCTCCGTTGAGTAGTGTATGCTTATCCGGCTGGTTTTAGTAGTCTGAATTATTCGCAGGCTGAAAGCATCTTTTATCACAGTATGCGTGTTTCTTTTTTTGGCATGAGAGAAGCGCCCGCGCCTTTTTCAAGATTTAAACGGAAAATGCTTGATAAACTAATGGTATTAGTTATAATGAAACTAATAACATTAGTTTTGGGGGGATATTGATGAGAATTTTACAATACGGAAACGTTTGGCAACTGACCTTTTTTCCGGTGCTTTTCCCGGTGAATTGTTATTTGGTTGAGGAGGAAGAAGGGGTAACCCTGATTGACGCCGGCCTTCCCAACAGCCATAAAGGAATCAAACAAGCTTTGCAGCAGCTTGGGAAACCGCTGAATACCATATTGCTCACTCACGCGCATGGAGATCACATCGGTTCGCTTGACTCATTATCTGCGGAATTTCCGGATGCTGATGTCTGTATTTCTGAACGTGATTCTTTCTTGCTGAAAGGTGACACTTCATTATTTGAGCATGAAGCACAAACGCCGATAAAGGGAGGAGTGCCGAAAAATATTCAGACCGAACCTGATCGCCTGTTGAAAGGCGGCGAGCGGATCGGATCTTTGCTTGTCATTCCCGCTCCCGGTCATACGCCGGGGAGTCTTGCTTTTAAAGATTTGAGAGATGATATGCTGATCGTCGGAGATGCCTTTCAAGTACGGGGCGGCCTTGCGGTTTCAGGAAAGCTGAAATGGAGATTTCCGTTTCCCGCCTTTGCCACTTGGAATAAAGAAGTTGCTGTAAAAACAGCAAGAACGCTTATCGCTCATCAACCAAGCTGTCTGGCCGCCGGTCATGGAAATGTTCTCTATCATCCTGCTGAAATGATGGCTGAGGCTGCTGATGAAGCCGAACGAAGCCTGCCGGGAGGCCGATTATAATGTCACCGAGAGTCGGAATGAGCCTGGACATGATATTGAGAGCCGCAGCAGGCATCGCTGACGAAAAAGGGCTGAATGAAGTGACGCTTGCGGCCGTTGCAAAGTCCTTAAACGTAAAACCGCCTTCCCTATATAATTTTGTCAATGGTCTTCAAGGAATTAAGACAGAGCTGGCCGTCTCCGGTTTAACCATGTTATATGAAAACATGGCGGCATCCTCAGAAGGACTGACAGATGAAAGGGCCATGCTTTCACTTGCTGATGCCTATATCAATTTCGCTGAAGCCAATCCCGGATTATATGAAGCAACATTTCAAAAAATAAAAGACGGCCGAATGGAGAATCTGTCCAGCCAGCTTGTGAATCTTGTTGTCAGGCTGCTGACAGAAAACGGTTATGCACGTCCCGAAAACGCAATCCATGCCGCAAGAGGACTGAGAAGCCTGCTTCACGGTTTTGCTGCGCTGAGGAAACAGAGTGCATTTGAATTGACTGAATCAATTAAGGAAAGCCGGAAGTTTGCCGTTGTTGCTTTTTTAAGAGGTTTACAACTAGATAAACAATAATATTATTATGTAAACTAAAAAACAAAACGGATCATCCAAAAGGAGGGGCAAATGGATTCATTACAGAACATCGTTTGTGAGCGGCGCACTTATTCACATATTTTTGATTCCCATGTTCACACATACTGTCAAATGCTCTTTCCTCTCGAAGGACAGCTGGACTTGGAGACAGAAAGACGTGAGGTGAGATTAAAACCGGATCAAATGCTGTATATTCCGCCAGGACATGAACACCGGTTCCGTTCTTTGGAGCGAAATGAATGTCTCGTTCTTGACATGCCGGCATACTTTTTAAAAGGCCCATTTGACCCCGGTGTGATCAATAAGCTTGATCCCTTTTGGACTTCGATTCGGTTTCTGCTGACAGAAGAGGCAAAGCGGCAGTCGTCTCATTCATTGAGTCTGCTCGCAGAATATATTGCTGAAAAGATACAAGAAAGCCGTACAAATGATTCAATCACATATATCCGCCGAAATCTCTCAAAGACTTTTACTATTAAAGAGCTTGCCGCAATCGAACATTACCACCCGGCTTACTATTCAGACTGGTTTAAAAGGCAGACGGGGAAAAGCCCGCAAGCTTATATTTCCGAGCTCCGTCTGAAGAAAGCGGAACAATTGCTTATTGAAACAAAATGCCGGCTGACAGACATCAGTCATGAGGTCGGCTTTCAAAATTTGTCTTCTTTTACCAGGTGGTTTGTCAGACATAAGGGAATAACACCGCGCGCCTATCGAAACACCTTTCAAACAGATAAATAAGCCCAAAGGTCGGTTAAATAAACTATGTCTTTTTTTTGGTATCATGATTGTAAAAAAGGAGTTTTTGATATGGCAGTCATCGAAGATTTTATGAAGCTTGATCTCAGAATAGGAACGGTCGTAAAAGCAGAAGTATTTCCGGAAGCAAAGGTCCCGGCCATTAAGATGACAATAGATTTCGGCGGAGAAATCGGCATAAAGCAATCAAGCGCCCAAATTACAAAACGGTATGAACCAGGTGATTTAACAGGCAGGCAGGTTACCGCTATTGTCAACTTTCCGCCGCGGCGGATCGCCGGATTCAAGTCAGAGGTGCTCGTTCTCGGCGGCATCCCGGAAAAAGGAGACGTCGTCCTGCTTACGCCCGAGCAGACCGTACCAAACGGAACGAAAATCGGATAATAAAAAAAGACGTTTGCAGAAGCAAACGTCTTTTGCGTATTGAGGCGATACACCACACGCCACATTCGTGTGCGCCGCAAGGGCATGTGCATCGGCTTACACAATTCAGCTCATCGCTATATGAATATAGCATGGCGGCTGTAGAAATGCAAGAGATATTTTAATATATGTTATATCTGGCTTTGTTTTGCTAATCATCATGACTACTTGGTGTAAGGTTTTGTTCAAATTCTATGATCTTGCATAAGACAGTGCGACAAATGAAAGAGGTTCAGCTTATCTTATATCCTATGGTAAAATTTAGACGGAAAGAAGCGGAAAGGAGACGTAAATGAAGATATTTGAAGCAGACTCGTTCATTTCAGCCGCAGAAAAGCGGGCAAAACAATACAATCAGATTAGAGAACAATTTATCAATCTCAAGAAAGCTTTTCAGGGAATGGCTGACTTAGATGTCAGTGAGTTTTCAGGCAAAGGCGCTGACAACATTAAAGCTTTTTTCCAAGATCACGCTGGTGTCACAGACAGCTGGCTTGATCTGATCGATATGAAGATTGCTTTTCTTAACAGTATTTCTGGAAAAGTATCTGATGCCGGATTGGCCGATTCGTTTGTGGAAGAGTCATTTTTAGAACATGAGCTGATTCATGCGAAGAATAAATCAAAAGCTATCATGCAGGAGCAACGCAATGAAATGAAAGGTATCCTTGATGAAATCAGCGATATCATTCATCTTGAAGTTTTTTCGACAGAGGATGTCGATCAAAAGCTTGAGTCGGCAGATAAAAAAAGGAACGATACCATACATAAACTCGGAAAGCTTGATCATGATCTAATGAAAGAATACGCAGAAACCGAGGCAAATGAACATTTCATTCAAGCAGATTTTCAACAGCTCCAAAATGCCACGGGAAAAGGGAAAAACGCAACACCACTTCACTATAACGCTAAGGCGTACAGAGAAAGCGATATACATAAGAAAAAAGGCGAGATTGCAAGACATTCAGATGCTTATTTGACAATGAAGAAGGAAGAAGCGAAAGAGCGGGAAATCAAGGATCTAAAGAAAAAGCTTGCTGATGGAGTAACTGATCCGGATGAATACTTAGAGATTGCGAAGAAGATCGGGTACGAGAATCTTGAATCGTCCAAGCAACAATATGTCATTCAGCTTGAACAAGCAAAACAGGTGGAAGAAGCCGGAGAAGTGACTTGGGCTATTTTAAAAGGGGCTGGCGTTGGTCTTTATGATGTTGGGAAAGACACGGTAACCGGTTTATGGCAGCTGATCAGCAAGCCTGATGAAGTTGTTGAAGGTATCATAGGGGCAGTTGCTCATCCAATTAACACGTATAATGCCATTTCAACAGCTATTGAGGAATCGTATCAAAAAGATATGGTAAATGGAGATGCGTATTCCCGATCAAGATGGGTGACATATGCGGTCGGTTCAGTGGCTGTGGCCGTCGTCGGAACCAAAGGCGCAGGAGCCGTTAACAAAGCTGATGCGGCGGGGAAGGTCATAAACAAGGCAGGACAGGCAGGGAAGAAATTTAAGGATGTAAACCTTCCAGATCTGCTTCCCTATAACCCGAAGTATAAACTTGCTCTAGCTGATAACGTACCATACAATGTGGTTGACAGCCAAAACCTTAAAAATGAACTTTTGACCAATGCAAAGAAAATCCCGGATGGAACGAGAAAGCCGTTTACCGGTCAAGAAATAAACCTTCCTTGGTTAAATAAAGAAAAGTATGGTGCCTTTGAGGTTAAGGGCAAAGTAAAAGCAAAGGGAAAAGTTAAAGACATAAGCCGCAGAGTGTATACTATGAAAGATATTGATATTAACCAAAAAACAGAATTTGGCGTAACAAATCTTCAGCTTATGAAAAACGGTAATTCTCCTTATGCAAAAGATGGCACACAGATTAATTTACATCACTTGATTCAAGAAGAACCTGGCCCAATGCTTGAAATCCCAAACAGTTTACATACAAAATATAGTGATGTTATTCATAAGCTTAAGACTTATGGTGAAAGTTTTAGAAATGATAAGGTTTTAAAAGCACAGTATGAAAGCTTTCGAAAGAGATATTGGAAGTGGAGAGCGAAACAATTTGAGTATGAGAATTGAGGTGTTTAAATTAAATGATTTATTCGAAGGTTGAAAACTTTATTAATGAAAATAAACAAAATGCTATATTCACAGAGGGTGCAAGCCATGAAAACATAACTCGCATTGAAGAAAAACTTCAATGCCAACTTTCTATTAGTTATAAATGGTTTTTAGAAAAATACGGTGCTGGCGGTTTATTCGGTGTTTTAGTTTTAGGCTACAACTTTGATCATGCATCAGTTGTAAATAGAACTAATGAATATAAAGAACACTATGGCCTTACTGATGGACTTGTGGTTATTGAAGATGTTGATTACTTTGCTTACTGTCTAGATACGAATAAAATGAAAGACGGAGAATGTCCTGTAGTTGAATGGGATAGGGTAATTGGTTATCAAGATACTGTTGCAGAAAGCTTTATTGAATTTTTTTATAATAAGATTCAGGAAGCGAAAGATGACTGGGAAGAAGATGAAGACTGGGACGATTAATAAAAGAAAGCTCTCTTTTAGAGAGCTTTTTTCAGGCTTATTCTTTAACAGGATTTACAATGAGCAAACAGGCATTGCTCAAAATACTCGCGGCACCTATCCAAAGCAGCCATTGTGTTTCGGTCAGCCACGAGGCAGTTAGGATAAAGAGTCCAATGGCAATTGATATATAATTGCCGGCTCGGTCCAGTTTGCGTTTGCAATGAATTTTATATTTGGCATGAGAAATAAATTGATCAATTTTATCTTTCAGCTCATAGCTTTTTTCCTTTATCTTATTCTCTGCCTCTTTTACTTTTCGATAAAGCATATTATTCATCGTCTGCACTCCCGTATCGCCGTTTTGAAAATTCAGCCATGATTTTTTCCTCATAGTTATCTGAGATGAATTGAGCCTGGTCTTCAACTTTCAAATGTGCTTGTTCTTCAAAACCATCCTGTTTTTCACCATCAAAACGATAAAGTTTTTGCAATAGCCTCCAGAATGTTTCAACTTCTTCAGTTGTGAACTCATGAAACATATCCGCTAAAAAATAGGTGGATTTTTCTGAACAGGAAATTAACGCTTTTTTTCCTTCAGGGGTAATCTCAATATTGATTGAACGTTTATCCTGTTTACTTGATACAGTGCGAACATATCCTTTTTTCGCGAGGCTTGAAATTAATTTGTTAGCGGTTTGTTTTGTTGTGCCCAGCTTTTTAGCGATATTCATAAGTGTGGTATCTTCCGTCGGTAAATGGGCAATAGCGATAAGAGTCATGTGCTGTCGGGAAGTCAACATGTCTAAGTATTCGTCTCCGCGAGTTTGCACCTTATTGACGACCGAAAACAGTGATGCGTAACTTTGTTGCATAAAATGCAGTTCTTTCAATAGTAAATTAATGTCCATAAGTGATCTCCAATCTAAATTGTCACCATGTTGACAATTATAATATACATTGAAATGGGGAATAAGTCAACATGGTGACTAAAAGGGGGTATGGCTGTTTTACAAATGTCACAGGCAGTCGGAGTGTTTTCAAAAGGTGAAATAAGTATAATAAATGCGAGAAGGTGTTTGACATGCAGAAAGTGAACTGGTCAGAACAGTATGAATGGTTCAATAAACAGGATGAAAAAGACGGGCGTATAATGGCGCTCCTTCGTCATGAGCTTGCATACGATGAAGTCATACGGTTATATACGAAAGGGTTTTATTTGAAATCCAAAGAAGGGGATGTTTCGTTAAGTAAGAACGATATCTTTCGTATGTTTGGGGTTGAAGAGAGGCAGGGCGGCAAATCTTAATGAACGGGAAGAGAAGAACTCTCTTCCCGCTATTCACGGCAGCTGTTATTCTTTTTCCAGCATGGAAGTCAGCCATTCTCTTAATGCAGTTTTCTGTACATACCGCTTTCCGTTTCTGGTGATATGCGGAATGTCGGAAGTGTCAGGCACGATTTGTTTTGCTTCTTCCTTAGTCACGCCTAAATAATAGCCAATATAATAGTGTAAGTCTTTTTCTTTGATGAGAATTTGGTCAGTGTGTTCATGAGGATCAGGTGATTTAAAGTTTTTTAATCCGTCTCCTATGAAATATCCGGCTAAAGCGATGCCAATGCCGGTAATGATATCCATACAGCAAACCTCCAATAAAAGTCATTATGTTTTATACGGTCAAATCCGCCGAAAGGATTCACCTTCAGTAAGACCGGGGGAGCTTATTTTTGCTTTCCGATCTTTTCCACCTGCACCTTTCCGGAGAAGAAAACAGCGCCTCCGCCCATATCTGCAAGCCGATCGGGAGTGAGTGAATTGACCAGCTGTTTTTTATCATCCGCGTCGGCCCAAAGACCTTGGCTGACTGCAACGCCGGGAAGCACCTGTTCGCCGACTGAAGCTGTCAATTCACATTCGCCGCGGTTGTTCCAAATTCTCACGGTTTCTCCGTCTTCGATGTTCCGGCGCTCAGCATCTTTTGTATGAATAAAAAGCTTTGGCGCTTTTTCCAGTTTTACGTGTTTTTCATTATTCGAAAATGTCGAGTTTAAAAAGTTATGATTCGGTCCCGGGACAAATAACAGCGGGAAATCATCATCGCTTTCAAGAGGGATGTGCGTCGGCAGCGCCGGATAACCGTCTTGTTTCATCTTTTCAGAATATAACTCAATTTTTCCGCTCGGCGTCTTGAGCTTGCCCGGAAAAAGCGTTTTTTTCCGGTTGGCTCTCATGAAAGAATGGGATGAAAGCGAATCGTAATCAATATCCTCGATATACGGATTGGCGGGAAAGTCCAGCGCCTGTCTGATTAATTTTTCATCGGAATCCTGAAGCTCCTGCTCGGTAAAGCCCATCGCCCCGGCAAGCAAACGGAACACTTCCGTATTCGATTTGCTGTCCCCATATGGTTCGATCACCGGTTTTTGCAGCTGAATAAAATGGTGCCAGTAAGACGTGTAAAAATCCGTGTTTTCAAAAGCGGATGCAGCAGGGAGCACGATATCCGCATATTTGGCGGTTTCCGTTAAAAACAGATCGTGAACGACTGTAAATAAATCGTCCCGCTGCAGGCCTTTTCTGACTTTATTCGCTTCCGGCGCAACTACCGCGGGATTGGTTCCGTAAATAAACAAGGAACGCACGGGCGGTTTTGTTTCTAAAAGAACGCTTCCGAGCCTGTTCATATTAAATGATCTTGGCTTCCTGCCGTAAAGCAGATCAGGCCGCTGGAGCGCTTGTCTGTTATAGTTTAATACCGCGCTGTTGTGCTTGATTGCGCCTCCCCCGGTGCGGAGCCACTGTCCTGTCACAGCCGGAAGGCAGGCGACGGTGCGGACGATCATACCGCCATTGTCATGGTGCTGAATGCCGTTTCCGATTCTGATAAGGGAAGGGGAGGTTTCCCCGTACATTCTCGCAAGGCGTCTGATATCGTCTGCTTTAACGCCTGTCATAACAGAAACCGTTTCCGGATCATACTGTTTGACATGCGCTTTTAATTCTTCACTGCCTTCGGTGTATTCTGTGAGAAATGCTTCATCGTGAAGGTTCTCGGCAAATAAAACATGCATGATACCGAGAGCGAGTGCGGCATCTGTGCCGGGGCGAATGGGAATAAACCAATCGGCAAGCCGGCCTATTTGGTTCTTATGTACATCGATAACGACAATTTTAGCTCCTTTTTTCCGGGCTTTTTGAGCAATCATGACCTGATGCATATTCGTGCTGACGGCATTGATTCCCCAAAAAATAAAGAGCTTTGCATGTATGGTCTCTTCCGGATCAGTACCTGCGCCTTCTCCCATTGTATAGTTATAGCCCTCAGATCCGGCTTTGCTGCAGATCGTCCGTTCGAGCTGGCTCGCCCCGAGTCGGTGGAAAAAACGGCGGTCCATTCCCTCTGCCGCCAGTTTTCCCATATTACCGTAAAAGCTGTACGGGAGAATGCTTTCCGCTCCTTCTTCGGCAATAAGCTCTTTCCAGCGCGCACTGATCGTATTGATTGCTTCGTCCCATGAAATAGGCGCAAACACGGCTTCACCTTTTTCGCCGATCCGTTTTAACGGGACGGTTAAACGTTTTTCATCATAAATGCGCTCAGCCATGTGTCTGACTTTGTTGCAAATATTCCCTGATGTGACGGGGTGATCCGGGTCTCCCTGAATGTTAACGATTTTTCCGTCCTTTTTTGTCACAAGTAAGCCGCATTGATCGGGACAGTCCAGTGAGCACACCGACTTAAAGACCC
Organism: Bacillus siamensis; assembly: GCF_051628075.1. Lineage (NCBI taxonomy): Bacteria > Bacillati > Bacillota > Bacilli > Caryophanales > Bacillaceae > Bacillus > Bacillus siamensis. The sequence continues at coordinate 2,014,270 of NZ_CP155579.1, read as the reverse complement.
CGTTTGGCTGTTTTGCAGCAGAATTCATAGCCCATTTCTCCTCTTTTTTTATATTGTAAGCATTATAACATTTCGAAATAGATCGTCAATTCAGAAAAAAAGTGTTGACATCACGGAAAGACTTATCTATGATGAGTTTATTCTTTTAAAAGCCTGACAATTTCATCATTTTATTTTCTATCAAGAGAGGTGGAGGGACTGGCCCTATGAAACCTCGGCAACATTTATTGTGCCAATTCCAGCAAGCGTATGCTTGAAAGATAGGAAAGAATGGTCTATACATATTTGTGCGCTTCAAGCGGATAAAGACGGTATATGAATCTCTTTCCTTCTTCGGGGAAAGAGATTTTTTTGTGAAAAAATTTATGTGAAAAGGATGTTTTGCACCATGACGGTTTTAATTACCGCACCCTATCACGACGAGGGGCTGAAGGAGCTGACAGATCTGTTCGGGCGGACTGTGCACCTGCCGTGGAAGAAGCACGGCCGGGCCTATCGGGAAGATGAATTAATCCAGATGATTCAAGAGACAAACGCGTCGGGGCTTATTACCGAACTTGATGAGGTATCAGAGCGAGTGATTGATATATTGCCGGATTCCGCTTTTATCGGCGTCTGCAGAGGGATGCCGTCTAATGTGGATATCACGGCGGCGACTAAAAGAAAAATCCCTGTCTTTTATACACCGGCCCGCAATGCCCAGGCTGTTGCTGAAATGTTTATCGGAAATGTCATTTCGTTTTTGCGCCACACGTATTCTTCTCATCAGTGGCTGAAGGACGGGAAGTGGAATGGTGATTATTTGCAGGCTTACGTCAAATTCAGGGGAAATGAGCTGACGGGGAAAACAGTCGGCCTTATCGGTTTCGGAGCTGTCGGACAGAGAATCGCCCGGCTATTGACGGCTTTTGACTGCAAGGTGCTGTACTATGACCCCTTTGTCAATCATGAGAACCGGGAGTATGAAAAAACGACGATTGAACGGGTATTTTCTGAAAGTGATATTGTCTCCGTTCATTTGCCGCGCATCGAAGAAACCATCGGCCTGATCGGCGCCCGGCATTTTCAATTGATGAAGCAAGAAGCTGTTTTTGTCAATACATCAAGAGCGGCGGTTACAGACAGAAAAGAGCTGCTGCGGGTGCTGAAAGAACGGCGGATTAAAGGAGCGATTCTTGACGTGTTTTATCATGAACCGCCTGAATCTTCTGATTATGAATTGATCTCTTTGCCGAATGTGTTAGCGACTCCCCATTTAGCGGGCGCAACATTTGAAGTGGAAGATCATCATGTGAAGATTTTAAATGAAGCGCTTTTCAAATGGAAACAAGATCAAACCTGCTCAATACGTGAACTTTATAACAAAAGAGAACTTGAAACGGAAGGAGGAGGCTGTAATGGCTGAACAAAAAGGCTACCTTGTATTTGACATCGGGACGGGGAATGCGCGAGTCGCGGTCGTGACTGCCGGCGGCGAAGTGATCGCGCTTGAAAGGGAAGACATTGAATATGTGACGGATCCGCTTTATCCGGACGGACGATATTTCTCACCGGAAGGGTTATGGAAGCAAATCAGCGCTATGGCAAGGAAGGTTATTGCCAAAAGCCCACATATTACATTAATCGGAATCACCTCTACAAGCCAGAGGCAGGGAATTGTTCTAATCAATAAAGGTAAAAAGGCATTTCTCGGTTTGCCCAACATTGATAACAGAGGCCGTGAATGGGAAGACGGGATTGAGACAAAAGAAGAAGTGCAGCAGCAAACCGGACGTCTTCCGAGCGCTTTATTTTCCGCCATGAAACTTGTCGGATTAAAAGCTAGACAGCCGTCTTTATGGAAAGAAGTGAAGTACATCACAAGCATCAGTGACTGGGTGACATTTGAGCTGAGCGGTATTTTAAGCTATGAACCGTCACAGGCCGCTGAAACACTGCTGTTTGACGTAAGGAAAAAGGCGTGGTCAGAGAAATTATGCAGCATCTTCGGGGTGCCTTCTGCCATTCTTCCTTCACTCGTCCGATCTGGGACGGTTGTCGGAATGTTAACGTTTAAGAAAGCGGCGGTTCTCGGTCTTTCTGAAAGAGTGCCTGTAATTGCAGGCGGGGGAGACACACAGCTTGCCATCAAAAGTGCAGATGCAAAGCCCGGAGATATCGTCATCGTATCCGGCACAACGACGCCGATTACAAAGATAACAGCGGAGACCGGAACCGAAAGTTTAGAGAATGCATGGCTGAATTGCCATACAGAAGAAGGTCAATGGCTTCTTGAAACGAATCCGGGTGTAACGGGACTCAATTATCAAAAATTAAAATCCATTTTTTATCCGAATGAATCCTACAGCGTCATGGAACGGGAAATCGCCAGTCTGCCGAAACATGATCAAGCTTGTGTTTCAGCGTTAGGCTCCTATTTATCGTCTGAGAAAAACGCACTCGCAAAAGGCGGATTTATTTTTGATGCCCCGCTGTCCCAAAGTTTAAGCCGAGCGCATTTTGTCAAAGCCGCTCTGATGGAAATCGCTTTTTCAATCAAATGGAACTATGAGGCGTTAACAGAGGTGACTTCCTTTTCACAAAATGAAGTGAAGGTGTGCGGCGGCGGTTTCCAAAGTGATGCGTTGACACAGTTTCTTGCTAACCTTCTGCAAAAGAAGATTTATAAGAGAGAAGGCTTCAGCCAGGCATCCGTAATGGGGGCGGCGATGATCTGCAACGAAGCTCTCGGTGTGAAAGAAGAACTTTCGAACCGCATAAAGGTAATTGAACCGGAATCAGATCAGACGGATCTCTTCCTATATGAAGAATGGAAACAGACGCAAAAATTATTTGCGCATTTTCAGCCCAGCGGTGAAAGCCTGACTTGGGGATGAGATGACAACATGAAAGATTGCTGAGGAGGAACAAAAAATGCTTAATAAAATAGGAATTCCGAAACAGCTTGCCTGGGGATTTTTAGGGGTCGTGCTGTTTATGATGGGGGACGGCCTTGAACAAGGCTGGCTCAGCCCGTTTTTAGTTGAAAACGGCTTGACGGTACAGCAATCAGCATCCCTGTTTACGGTTTACGGTATTGCTCTCGCTGTGGCGTCTTGGTTTTCAGGCGTCTGTCTCGAAGCCTTCGGCGCAAAGCGGACGATGTTTATGGGGCTGTTATTTTATGTTATCGGAACAGCCGCGTTTATCGCATACGGATTTGAAAATCTTAATTTGCCGGTGATGTATGTCACGTATTTTATTAAAGGGCTGGGCTATCCGCTGTTTGCCTATTCTTTTTTGACATGGGTGATTTACCGGTCGCCGAAAAGCAAGCTCAGTACGGCGGTCGGCTGGTTCTGGATTGCTTATTGCTGCGGCATGTTTGTATTCGGAGCCTGGTATTCTAGCTGGGCCATCAAATCTTTCGGCTATTTGAATACGCTGTGGAGTTCGATTTTTTGGGTATGCCTCGGCGCGTTTTTTGCTTTGATTTTAAATAGGGACCGCTTTGAAAAGAAAAAAGCAAGTAAACAGGAAAAGGTGCAGGAATTAATGAAAGGAATCACCATCCTTGCTGAAAATCCGCGTGTGCTTTCAGGGGGGATTGTTCGGATCATCAACAGTATCGGAACATACGGATTTCCGGTATTTCTCCCAATGCATATGGCGCAGCACGGCATTTCTACAAATGTATGGCTGCAGATTTGGGGCACGATCTTTCTTGGCAATATCGTCTTTAACTTAATCTTCGGTGCAGTCGGCGATGCGTTCGGCTGGAAAAAGACTGTCATGTGGTTTGGGGGAGCGGGCTGCGGCATTTTTACCCTTTTATTATATTATGCTCCTGTTGTATCACATGGGAACTTGCTTTTCGTCAGCATTGTCGGCTTTATTTGGGGAGGGCTTCTGGCCGGATTCGTTCCGATCGGAGCTATCGTGCCGACAGCGGCGGGCAGCGATAAAGGTGCTGCCATGTCTGTGTTAAATCTGGCCGCGGGCCTGTCGGCATTTGTCGGACCCGCGCTTGCCTGGGCGTTTATCGGGCTTGTCGGCGCACAAGGCGTAGTATGGATTTTCGCAGCGCTCTATTTCGCAAGTGCAATCCTGACAAATCAAATTAAAATACCTGAAGAGAAAACGGCAAAACACGATAAATCATTGCCTGAATATGCTTCTTAACAGAAACGCCCTGAAGGCTCGGGGCGTTTTTTACAGCTTCTGAAGAAACCCGGCAAAGCGCTGAATTTGTTCACGTAACGATTGTTTGTTTTCGTGAAATTGTTTGAAACGATGTCCGTTTGCGCCGGACGGATGGGGGAAGCCTTCCAAAATGAATGCATGATTCATCCTCCCCTTCTTCTTCAGCATGCAGCAGGCGGATTCTGCTGCTTTACCGAGAGGGACGAGCAGAATGTCCTTTTTCATCATTTCTATTTCGTCCGGAAAATATTTCAGCGCATAACGGCTGAGAAGGCCTGACCTGCTGATGGGCGGCCGATGTCCCGTATAGTTTTTCTGTTGATAAAAAACAGGGTGTTTGATAACGGATGTCGTATGAAGCAGCTCCCGTTTTGAACCAAATAAACTGGATGAATTCTCAACTCGGAGGGCGGCCGGCAGACCGCATTCATTAAGCATTTCGATCATGTGCTGCCTCATGGAACCGGAAAGCCCGGCCGCTTTTTTTGTCTCATATGCTATCATCTCAAGAGATTCGCCGTTTTTTAAAAGCTGTGCCGCTGCTTTGTAAGCACGCTGCATCTGAAAAAAACCGGGTGTAATTCCGGAGATGACAACTGCAGCATGAGGGTTGATATACTCATTATGAGGCGAATAATACATATCCAGATCTCCGTCCTTTGCTAAATGGAACTCCGGAGTCAGCAAATCCGATTTTGTAAATTCTCCCGAAGATGATAATGCTTTAAGCTGGCGCAAAAAATGTGCAAGCCGCTCATGATTGCAAATCATATTATGCCTCCTTGAACCCGCTCATTCTCTTAGTGTCAGCAAAAACGGCGGATGGCATGCAGGCTCATAAATCGCTTTTACCGGCGTTCCAGAGCATCTTCAGAACATGAGGCGTTCCTTTTGCTTCGGCAGCCGTCGTTTGCACGGCTGTTTTTTTAGTGAGAAAGTCTTCCTGCAGTTCTTTCTGCTTTTGTGATAACAGACGGGTTTCTGTTTTGATTTCTTCAACGGACGTCTGCATGGACGCTGCCGTGACGTTAATCTTCTTTATATCAGGCGCTGTGTTTCTTTTAAAACGCACGGCTGATACGGCTAAATAAACCAAGGCGGCGGCCGCAACGGCAGCACTGATATACAAAATGATAATCATCTGCTTTTCACTCCTTTTTTCAGTTGATACCCTTTATGGAGACCGTTGAATCGTTTTATTTGCTAATTGTTTTTTTTCTGCTTATAATGTGAAATCGTACATAAGGACATTCAGAAAGGGTGAAAGACATGGAAAGCATACAGAACAAAACGGCTCTTATCACGGGTGCGGGCAGAGGAATCGGCCGCGCCGCCGCTATTGCTTTAGCGAAAGAAGGAGTCAATATCGGTTTAATCGGCCGCACTGAAGCAAATGTTAAAAAGGTTGCAGAAGAAGTGGAAGCCCTTGGTGTAAAGGCATCATTCGCTTCTGCCGATGTAAAAAGTCAAAAAGAGGTCGAACAAGCCGTCGCTTCTATTAAAGAAGATCTCGGTGAGATTGACATCCTGATTAACAATGCCGGAATCAGCAAATTCGGCGGATTTTTAGATCTTACGCCAGAAGAGTGGGAAGACATCATTCAAGTGAATGTAATGGGTGTGTACCATGTGACACGCGCCGTTCTTCCTGAAATGATTGAAAGAAAATCAGGAGATATCATTAATATTTCCTCTACGGCTGGCCAAAGAGGCGCCGCGGCGACAAGTGCGTACAGCGCTTCGAAATTTGCCGTTCTCGGTCTGACTGAATCTCTCATGCAGGAAGTGAGAAAACACAATATCCGTGTCAGCGCAATGACTCCGAGCACGGTTGCCAGCGATATGTCAATTGAATTAAATCTGACAGACGGCAATCCGGAAAAAGTCATGCAGCCTGAGGATCTTGCAGAATATATGGTTGCTCAATTGAAATTACATCCGCGCATTTTCGTCAAAACCGCCGGTTTATGGTCAACCAATCCTTAAAAAAACGGGATCTGTCTTTTTAGACAGGTCTTTTTTTGTTTCCTTAAAACTGAATGAGCAGATATAAAGGATTTGTGCGAAAAAAGGAATGAAAAAGAAACCGATATCAGTTATAATTTAAACTAAATAAACTATGTACCAAATGTTCAATTATATTTTTTCTCCGCCGTTCAAAAAAACAAATCAATACAAATTAAACTGTTCGCACAATAAAAGGGGAAACGGAATATAAAGAGAATATTTAGTACATGGAATAATTTGTTAGAGGAAAGGGTGTGCACATATTGAAAGAAGAAAAAAGAAGTTCAACCGGTTTTTTAGTGAAACAAAGGGCTTTTTTAAAGCTTTACATGATTACAATGACAGAGCAGGAACGGCTTTACGGACTGAAGCTTCTCGAGGTGCTGCGCTCCGAATTTAAACCCATCGGTTTCAAGCCGAATCATACTGAGGTATACCGTTCACTCCACGAACTCTTGGATGACGGGATCTTAAAACAGGTAAAGGTCAAAAAAGAAGGAGCCAAACTCCAGGAAGTCGTTCTCTATCAATTTAAAGACTATGAAGCTGCGAAGCTTTACAAAAAACAGCTGAAGACAGAGCTTGACCGCTGCAAAAAGCTGATAGAAAAAGCCCTTTCCGATAATTTTTAAATCTGTCCGGAACACACCCCGCCGCCCGGGCTCAGGCGGGGTGTTCTGTGATTCATTATACATAATAACAGGATCGGAACAATACATATCAATAAAACCTTCAAACTTGACATTGACTCCTGACATGATAACATAAAAAACGTGTGAAAATGCGAACAAAATACGAACAAGGGAGATGTTACCGATCTTAGATCAAAAGAAAGTTGCTTTTATAGGAGCAGGATCAATGGCTGAAGGAATGATATCAGGCATGGTCCGCGCAAAAAAAATTCCCAATCAAAACATCTGCGTGACAAACCGCCGAAATACAGAGCGACTCGCTGAATTGGAACATCAATACGGAATTCAAGGCACGGCTTTTGACAGCATGAAAACCGAAGACATTGATATCTTTATTTTAGCTATGAAACCGAAGGATGCTGAAATCGCTCTGGAGACGCTGAAACGGCGTATTCAACCTCATCAAATCATCCTGTCTGTCTTGGCAGGCATAACAACCTCATTTATACAACAATCATTACATGAGAATCAGCCGGTTGTAAGAGTCATGCCGAACACATCCAGCATGATCGGCGAATCGGCAACAGCTGCGGCTTTCGGAGACCATGTCTCTCAAAGTTCAGCACAGACTGCGGTATCCCTTCTGGAATGTCTCGGTGAAGTATATGTGATCAAGGAAGATCAGATGGACATTTTCACCGGCATCGCAGGCAGCGGACCGGCGTACTTTTATTATTTAATGGAGTTTATCGAAAAAGCAGGTGAAGAAGCCGGCTTAGAAAAACAACTGTCCCGCAAAATCGGCGTGCAAACATTATTAGGCGCAGCCAAAATGCTGATGGAGACGGGGGAAAAACCGGATGTGCTTCGAGAAAACATCACCTCTCCAAACGGCACGACTGCAGCCGGCCTTGATGCGCTCAGGTCTGAAGGCGGCGGGGAAGCCATTGCCAAAGCCATTAAACATGCGACCGAACGTTCTATTGAGATCAGCAAAACAATTGAAAAAACAGCAGCACTATAAAATAAAAACAGGAGTGATACAGTGACGTCTCGGACGGAGATCAAAAGAATCGCGGTGAAAATCGGCAGCAGCTCACTGACGAGCCTGCACGGAGAAATCAGCAGAAGAAAACTGGAGACATTGGTGGATCAAATCGCACAGCTGAAAGACAGCGGCTATGAAGTGATTTTAGTATCTTCCGGCGCAGTGGCGGCAGGTTATCGGAAGCTCGGCTTTATTCAGAAACCGGAAAGCCTCCCTGAAAAACAGGCTTCTGCTTCCATCGGGCAGGGATTATTAATGGAAGCTTATTCAAAGCTGTTTTTAGCGCACGGTTATGTCGCGTCACAAATTTTAATTACAAGAAGCGACTTTTCTGATGAATACCGCTATCATAATGTCCGCAATACAATGAACGTCCTTTTGGAACGAGGCATTATTCCGATTATTAATGAAAATGACACCGTCACAGTCAATCGGCTGAAATTCGGTGATAATGATACACTCGCGGCAAAGGTCGCAGGCTTAATTGATGCCGATATGCTTGTGATTTTATCAGATATCGACGGATTATATGATGATAATCCGCGCAGCAACCCGGAAGCGGCACGAATCAGACATGTAAGTGACATCACCCCGGAAATAGAAGCAAGCGCGGGAGATGCCGGGAGTGAGATGGGAACCGGCGGAATGCGTTCAAAGCTGGATGCTTTTAAAATTGTGATGGCCTCCGGTATTAAAGGCTTTCTCGGGCAGGCTAATACCCCGGACATTCTGCTTCAAGCGGTAGAAGAGGCGGCTGAAGGAACTTATTTTGAAGCGGAAGGAACCCTCCCGTTAAACCACAAAGAACAATGGCTTGCATTTAATTCCGGCCCCGAAGGCGAGATTGTGATGGAGAAGAAAAGCAGCCGCGATATAGCGAACGGAAATGTGGCGCTCTCACCGCAGGATATCGAACAGATTAACGGCAGATTCAGCAGCGGGGCGGTTGTCAGACTGCTTGATCAGCAGGGAGAAGAGCTTGGGCTCGGCATCGTCAATTATTCCTCAGCTCAGCTGAAGACATATAAAGAAACGCCGCATAAACAGACCGGTCAATCAGTCATCGATCCGGAAGCGTTTGTCTGCCACGTTGAACTGTCCATCCCGATCGGCTGAGAAAAATCAATAAAACATGGCAAAGCCCGAGGCTTCGTTTTGAAGCTCGGGTTTGTTTTTATTGATATTGTTCAAGTTTGGAGAAAAATTGAATGACAAAATGATAGAAATCATTCGCAGACGGAGCCAGTTCTCTGCCTTTTGGCTTAATAATGCCTACGGTGCGCTTCACTTGAGGGAATTCAATCGGAATTTTGACCGTGAACCGAGGTGTGGTTTCCGCAAAGGTGCTTTCAGGTAATAAAGTAACGCCCATGCCTGCGGAGACTAATCCTTTAATGGCATCTAAATCCTCGCCCTCCGTTGATACAAGCGGCGCAAAGCCAGCCTGTCTGCAAGCGTCAATCGCCATATTGCGGAGAATAAATCCTTCAGGAAATAAAACAAATTGGTCGCCGCGCAGATCAATTAAATGAATATTTTTTTGTTTGGCAAGCGGATGATGCAGCGGAACAAGCGCGTAAATCTTTTCTGTGAATAAGATATTGCCTGTTATGTCGGGAAATTCCGTCGGAACGGGGCCGAGAAGCGCCGCATCTATGTCCCTGTTTCTAACGGCTTCAATTAAAAACTTATAAGATCCTTGGCGGAGCAAAAACTCAACGTTCGGGTGCTCCTCTTTAAATGCTGAAATCACTGTCGGCAAAAGCTGACTTGCAAGGCTCGTCGGAAATCCTATTTTGACGGTTCCGCGATTAGGATCAAGATATTCATCGATTTGTTCCTTCGCGTAATCAATTGCTTTCATCGCTGTTTTAACATGTTCTAAAAATTGTTTGCCGATCGGCGTTAACTTAATATTTCTGCCTTCCCGTTCAAATAAAGTGACCTTCAGCTCTTCTTCAAGATTTGCAATCTGCCTGCTGATGGCGGATTGGGCGACATGCAGATGATCAGCCGCTTCTGACACATGCTCCCGTTCTGCTACCTCCATAAAATACCGAAGCTGGCGTAATTCCATTGCGTTCACACCTATCTATCTCATTTTGAGATGTATTTGATCTAAATTATATATTGTTTATATTGTTTTGAAAACTTACAATTAATTTAAAGTTGTCAGATTTTATGACCGATAATTAACGGAAACTGATCGGGGGAGAGGAATTATGACTTACAATCAAATGCCGAAAGCACAAGGTCTCTACCGTCCGGAATTTGAGCATGATGCATGCGGAATCGGCTTGTATGCCCATTTAAAAGGGAAACCTTCACATGACATTGTCAAAAAAGGACTGCAGATGCTTTGCCAGCTGGATCACAGAGGAGGACAGGGCAGTGACCCGAATACGGGAGACGGCGCCGGCCTGATGGTTCAGATCCCTGATGCATTTTTTAAGAAAGAGTGCGGAGAAATGAAGCTGCCTGAAAAAGGCCGTTACGGGGTAGGAATGGTCTTTTTCTCGCAAAATGAAGAGGAAAGAAAAAAGATCGAAAAACAGGTAAATGCATTCATTGAGCAGGAAGGGCAGACCGTTCTCGGCTGGAGAACCGTCCCTGTTAATGTCGGAAAAATCGGAACAGTGGCACAAAGTACTTGCCCGTACGTGCGCCAAGTATTTATCGGTGCCGCAAACGATTTGAAAGACAGCCTTGCATTTGAACGCAAACTGTATGTCATCCGGAAGCAGGCGGAAAATTGGGGCGTTCAAGAACAGCTTGATTTTTACTTCGCAAGCCTGTCAAGCGAGACTATCGTTTATAAAGGTTTGTTAACGCCTGAGCAGGTTGACGCGTTTTATTTGGATTTGCAGGATGAAACCTTCGTATCTGCATTTTCACTCGTACATTCACGGTTCAGCACAAATACCTTTCCTACTTGGGAACGTGCCCATCCGAACCGCTATCTGATCCATAACGGAGAAATCAATACGCTCCGGGGCAATATCAATTGGATGCGGGCGAGAGAGCAGCAGTTCGTTTCAGAAAGCTTCGGAGACGATCTTCATAAAGTGCTGCCGATTTTAAATGCTGAGGGCAGTGACTCATCCATTCTTGATAATGCGTTTGAATTTTTCGTGATGGCGGGACGGAAGCCGGCACATACGGCAATGATGCTGATCCCGGAACCATGGACCGAAAACACTCACATGTCTAAAGCGAAACGGGCTTTTTACGAATATCACAGCTCTTTAATGGAGCCGTGGGACGGACCGACCGCCATTTCGTTTACGGACGGTAAACAAATCGGCGCCATCCTTGACCGTAACGGTCTGCGTCCGGCACGTTACTATGTGACAAAAGATGACCATATTATTTTCTCATCTGAGGTGGGCGTTATTGAAGTGGAACAGGAAAACATTCTTCATAAAAAACGCCTGGAACCCGGAAAAATGCTGCTCATTGACTTAGAGGAAGGCCGGATTATTTCAGATGAAGAAGTAAAAACGGAAATCGCCAATGAATTCCCGTATCAAAAATGGCTTGAAGAGGAATTGGTTCAAGTGAATCCTGATCCGGAAATCCGGGAAGAGGAACAATTCGATGATCTTCTCGTCCGGCAAAAAGCGTTTGGCTATACGTATGAAGATATTCAGAAATATTTAATTCCTGTTATTAAAGAAGGCAAAGACCCGCTCGGCTCCATGGGAAATGACTCGCCGCTCGCCGTTTTATCCGATCGTGCCCAATCACTGTTTCATTATTTTAAACAGCTGTTTGCGCAAGTCACAAACCCGCCGATTGACGCGATTCGCGAGCAGCTGGTGACCTCCACGGTGACATGGCTCGGAGCTGAAGGCGATCTGCTGCATCCGAGTGAAAGAAATGCCCGCCGCATTAAACTGTACACTCCTGTATTATCTAACGAACAGTTTTATGCGCTGAAAACACTTGTGCATCCTGACATTAAGAGCCAGCACATCCGGACGCTGTTTTCCGATGACCTAGAAAAAGGCCTGAAAGATTTGTTTCAGCAGGCGGAAAAAGCGATTAAGGAAGGCGTATCTCTGTTAATTTTATCTGACAGGGCAATGAGTAAAGAATTGACGCCGATTCCGCCGCTTTTGGCCGTCAGTGCGCTGCATCAGCATTTGATCCGTCAAGGTCTGCGCACTAAAGCAAGCATTATCGTTGAATCAGGCGAAGCGCGTGAAGTTCATCACTTTGCGGCTCTCATCGGATATGGGGCCGACGCTGTCAATCCGTATTTGACTTATGCTACGTATAAGCAGGAAATCGATGAAGGACGGCTTGATATTCCGTATGAAGAAGCTGTCAGCAAATACGGAAAGAGCGTGACAGAAGGCGTCGTGAAAGTGATGTCAAAAATGGGAATTTCAACTGTGCAAAGTTACAGGGGCGCCCAAATTTTTGAAGCGGTCGGCATCGGTGAAGACGTCATTTCCAAATACTTTACGGGAACTGCATCACAGCTTGGCGGAATTGATATCGAAACGATCGCGCAAGAAGCGAAACAGCGTCATCAAGCCGCTTACAAGGAGGATTACAGCCAAACTCTTGAGCCGGGTAGTGAATTCCAATGGCGAAACGGGGGAGAGCACCACGCTTTCAATCCGAAAACCATCCATACCCTGCAATGGGCGTGCCGCAAGAATGATTACAGCCTGTTTAAGCAATATTCTCATGCAGCGGATGAAGAACGAATCGGATTTTTACGCAATCTGTTCGCCTTCAAAGAAGACCGTAAGCCTTTAAAATTAGAGGAAGTTGAATCAGCTGCGTCCATCGTGAAACGTTTTAAAACAGGGGCGATGTCATTCGGTTCATTAAGCAAGGAAGCGCATGAAGCTTTGGCAATAGCGATGAACCGGCTCGGCGGAAAAAGCAACAGCGGAGAAGGCGGCGAAGACCCGAAACGTTTTATTCCGGATGAAAATGGTGACGACAGAAGAAGTGCAATTAAACAGATCGCATCCGGCCGTTTCGGCGTAAAAAGCCATTATCTCGTCAATGCGGATGAATTGCAGATCAAAATGGCGCAAGGGGCGAAGCCGGGAGAAGGCGGCCAGCTTCCGGGCAACAAAGTATATCCTTGGGTCGCGGATGTCCGCGGTTCTACACCAGGTGTGGGGCTGATTTCACCGCCTCCTCATCATGACATTTATTCAATTGAAGATCTGGCTCAGCTGATCCATGATTTGAAAAATGCAAATCGAAACGCGCGAATCAGCGTTAAGCTCGTGTCAAAAGCCGGCGTCGGCACGATTGCGGCCGGTGTGGCAAAAGGTACGGCAGATGTCATCGTCATCAGCGGGTACGACGGCGGAACGGGTGCTTCACCGAAAACGAGTATTAAACATACAGGTCTTCCGTGGGAGCTTGGTCTTGCAGAAGCTCACCAAACGCTGATGCTGAACGGTTTACGGGATCGCGTGGTATTGGAGACGGACGGTAAGCTGATGACAGGGCGCGATGTTGTGATGGCCGCCTTGCTAGGCGCGGAAGAATTCGGCTTTGCCACAGCGCCGCTCGTCGTTCTAGGCTGCGTCATGATGCGCGCCTGCCACTTAGATACATGTCCTGTAGGTGTCGCGACGCAAAATCCGGAGCTTCGCAAAAAGTTTATGGGCGATCCTGATCATATCGTAAACTACATGCTGTTTGTCGCGGAAGAAGTGCGTGAATATATGGCGCAGTTAGGTTTTAAAACGCTGGATGAAATGATCGGCCGTACGGACGTTCTTCATGTCAGCGAACGTGCAAAAGCGCATTGGAAAGCGGGACAGCTTGATTTATCCACGCTGCTGTATCAGCCTGAAGGCGTGCGCACTTTCCGGACTGCGCAAAATCATAAAATCAGCCAGTCACTTGATATGACGGAAATTCTTCCGGCGGTGCAGGCTGCAATTGAAGCCGGTCAGGAAGCGGAAGCGGAAATCAAGATCAATAATACAAATCGCGTAGCCGGAACCGTGACGGGAAGTGAAATTTCCAAACGCTACGGAGCGGAAGGACTGCCGGATGATACGATCAGGCTTCATTTCACCGGATCAGCCGGACAGAGTTTCGGTGCATTTGTCCCTAAAGGAATGACGCTTCATTTGACCGGGGATTCAAATGACTACGTAGGAAAAGGGCTGTCAGGCGGAAAAATCATCGTGAAAGCGCCTGATGCCTTCAATTGCGAAACGCATGAGAACGTTATTATCGGAAACGTTGCCTTTTACGGAGCAACAAGCGGGGAAGCGTACATTAACGGGCGAGCCGGTGAACGTTTTGCGGTCCGCAACAGCGGAGTCAATGTCGTTGTAGAAGGTATCGGAGATCACGGCTGTGAATACATGACAGGCGGCCGGGTTGTCGTCCTCGGTGAAGTCGGCAAAAACTTCGGAGCGGGGATGTCAGGCGGTATCGCATACGTCCTGAGCGATGATGCCAAAGCATTTAAACGCAAATGCAACATGGAAATGATTTCATTTGAAAAACTGACGGATGAAACGGAGATCAAAGAAGTAAAAGAAATGGTCAAACGGCATGCGGCGCTGACAAACAGCAAAAAAGCCGCAGACCTCCTGGACAATTGGGAAAAAGCCGCAGAGACCTTTATCAAAGTCATTCCGAAAAACTATAAACAAATGCTCCTCAGCATCGAAGAACAAAAAGCGGCGGGTTTATCAGAAGAAGACGCCATTATGTATGCTTTTGAAGCCAACACAAAGGCTCACAAAACGCCGGCCAAAGATCAAAAACAAGCGGTAGTGCAGTAAGAAAGGGGAGAGGAACATGGGGAAACCAACTGGATTCATGGAAGAAAAACGAGAAAAACCGGCTGAGCGGGACCCTCTCACTCGCTTAAAAGATTGGAAAGAGTATTCGGCTCCATTTTCAGATGAAGCGTCAAGGCGGCAGGGGGCACGGTGTATGGATTGCGGCACACCGTTTTGCCAAATCGGCGCTGATATTAACGGTTTTACATCCGGATGTCCGATTTATAATTTAATACCGGAATGGAATGACCTCGTCTATCGGGGGCGCTGGAAAGAAGCACTGGAGCGCCTTCTGAAAACGAATAACTTTCCTGAATTCACAGGGCGGGTCTGTCCCGCTCCTTGTGAAGGATCTTGTACACTGGCCATTTCAGATCCGGCTGTTTCAATTAAAAACATCGAGCGGACGATCATTGACAAAGGTTTTGAGAACGGATGGATTCAGCCGAGAATTCCAGCGAAACGCACAGGTAAGAAAGTCGCTGTCGTCGGTTCAGGCCCGGCAGGTCTGGCAAGCGCTGATCAGCTGAACCAAGCCGGTCATTCCGTAACGGTCTATGAACGTGCTGACAGAGCCGGCGGCCTGCTGATGTACGGCATTCCGAGCATGAAGCTTGAGAAAAATGTCGTCGAACGCCGTATTAAGCTTTTGACGCAGGAAGGTATAGATTTTGTGACAAATACCGAAATCGGCGTTGACATAACGGCTGATGAGCTCAAAGAACAATTTGATGCCGTCATTTTGTGCACAGGCGCCCAAAAGCAGCGCAATCTGCTGATTGAAGGCCGGGAAGCAAAAGGCGTCCATTACGCAATGGATTATTTAACACTGGCGACGAAAAGCTATTTAGATTCCAACTTCAAAGATAAACAATTTATAGACGCTAAAGGAAAAGACGTCATCGTGATCGGCGGGGGAGACACAGGAGCTGACTGCGTGGCAACTGCACTGCGCCAAAAAGCGCGCAGCGTGCATCAGTTCGGAAAACATCCTAAACTTCCTCAGACGCGCACGAATGACAATATGTGGCCTGAACAGCCGCACGTCTTCACCCTTGAATACGCCTATGAAGAAGCGCAGGCAAAGTTCGGCAAAGATCCGAGAGAATATTCAATTCAGACGACAAAAATGGTGGCCGATAAACAAGGCCGCTTAAAAGAGATCCACACCATCCAAATGGAAAAAGTCAGAAATGAATTCGGTAAGTATGAATTTCATGAACTGCCCGGAACGGAGAAAGTATGGCCTGCTCAGCTGGTGTTTATCGCCATCGGTTTTGAAGGAACTGAACAGCCATTATTGAAGCAGTTTGGTGTCGATTCGGCAAATCATAAAATTCAGGCGGCATATGGGGATTATAAAACGAATGTTGACGGTGTTTTCGCCGCAGGGGATGCGAGAAGAGGCCAAAGCCTGATTGTATGGGCGATTAATGAAGGCCGGGAAGCAGCGCGCGAAGTCGACAGTTATTTAATGGGGAGCACTGTTTTACCGTAAATAAAGGGGATTAATTATAGAACCGGCTGGGCTCAGCCGGTTTTTTCATATGTCATGGAACTGAACTGTTAACATGATCTGCTTTCTGAAACAGAGCGCCGTATTATTGGTTCTTCTGTTCAGCAGTTTCAAATCGGCGAAAGTTCTGAAGGCCTGTTTTTGATAGCTGCCGCAAAACGTTACGTAAAGGATTGTGCTGACAAAAGATATCTGGAAGCGCTGTGCAAGCATCGGACGGCGCCGTTTAAAGGCACATTTGCTGTGCTTTCCCATTTTATTTTATTGACGGGCACTTTACCCGTCGTGTGGCTGTATCATCGAAAAGTTTTAAAAACCGGGAAAACACTTTTTTATTTGAAAGAAATAATATCAAGAGTATGTCAGAGCGGAAAGGCTCCTGGAAGGGTCCGCTCCTCTTTTTAGACATCTATATGAAAGCCGATATTGCCGAACTGCCGTCCTTCCTGCATTCTCTTAATGGCATCGGCTGCTTCTCTTAGAGGGTACATACGGTCGATAATGGGGCGGATGCCGCAGCGTTTTATCAATTCCAGCATTTGCGCGAATTCCTCATTGCTTCCCATTGATGTACCGAGAATATGAATCTGCGGAAAAAACAGCGAGCGAATAGGAAATCCGAGCTGATCACCTGAACTGGCACCGAATGTTACGATCCGGCCATTCGGTTTCATAATGTCAAGGTAGTGTTGATATAAAGCGGGACCGACACCGTCAAGTATGATATCTGCTTTTTGGCCATTCAGCGCTTCATTCCAGTCGCCGTAACTGTCAATTGCCCGGTCTGCACCGTATGACAGTGCGGTTTGTTTTTTGTTTTCGCTGCGGGAGGTGACGCTGACTGTCGCTCCGATTGCTTTTGCCATTCGTAAGGCGTATGTTGCCACGCCGCTCCCGATGCCCGGAAGGATAAGGTGTTCGCCCTTTTTCAATTGTCCTTTTGTAAATAAGGCGCGATAAGCGGTTAATGCTGATAATGGCAGCACGCCCGCTTCCTCCCATGTCAGATGATCGGGTTTTACAATGGCATTTTCCGCAGGAACGATGACATAAGGTGAAAAAGTTCCGTCGCTTGGACCGCCTAAAATATCAGGGACGGCTGGTACATCCTTAACAGTCTTCCAATTCAGCACCGGGTTGATGATGACTTCCGCATGCAGTAAATGAGAACAGACGCCGTGTCCTATTTCAGTTACGATTCCCGCGCCATCTGAACCGAGAATGAATTTTTGGTTTCCGATTTCGTGGCTTTTCATTAAAAACAAATCGCGATGGTTTAATCCGGCTGTTTTCAGCTTTATTTTGACTTCTCCGTTCCCCGGATGTTTGTCAGGTGTCTGCCTGAAATGAAAGCTATTTTCGTGTATGATAATGGCATCCATTATTTTTCTCTCCTTTATGGTTGATGAGAAAAATTTTACAGGCTGTAACAGCTGCAGTAAATGAAGGAAAATTGATAGCCGGCTATCAATAAAAATCATAGCAAGAAGGTGTCCTTACATGGAAAGCGGAGACTTAAAGATTTTTCAGACTGTCGCCCGCAAAGGCAGTATTTCAAAGGCGGCCGAAAGTCTGCATTATGTTCAATCAAATGTGACAAACCGGATTCAGCAGCTGGAACGGCAATTGCAAACACAGCTGTTTTACCGGACGAATCGGGGAATGACGCTGACGCCAGCAGGTGAAAGCTTATTGAAAGATGCAGACAGAATTCTGCAGCTGCTATATGAGGCGCAAAAAAACACGCAAGAGGCAGGACATCCGAACGGTCCGCTCCGCATCGGTTCTTTAGAAACGGCTGCAGCCGTCCATCTCCCTCAATTTTTCACGGAGTATTGCAGACGATATCCGAAAGTACAGCTGTCACTGTCGACCGGTGATACACATACCTTAGTGCAGCGCGTCCTGCAGTATGAGCTGGACGGGGCTTTTGTTTATGGGCCGGTTGAACACGAAGACCTTAAACAATTCGCCGTATTCCAAGAAGAAATGATCGTGGTTTCAAATGTGCGGGAAGGCGGATTGCAAAGCCTGCTGCGAGAGCCGATTCTGTTTTTTGCCGCCGGCTGTTCGCATCGCCGAAAAATAAAAAATATATTGAAAGAGGAAGCAGTGCCTGAACATAAAATCATTGAATTCGGAACGCTGGAAGCCATTATTGGAGCGGTGCAGGCAGGGTTGGGTGTTTCCTTTTTGCCTGCGTCAGCCGCCCGTTATTTTCAAAACCGGGAAAATCTTTTTCATCATCAGCTCCCTGAACGTTTTCGGGATATGAATATATCATTCATCTACCGGCGTGATTTATTTTTGACATCGGCGTTTGAAGAACTGCTGAATGGATTAAAAGCGTTACCGAATGGAAGATGACGTAACAGGACAGCTGAATATGCCGAATTTTTTACCGATTTTTTTAAAAAAACTTTCTTTTCGCGGAAATTTATGTATAATAAAAGAAAGTTTTTTCGGATAAAGAATCTGCAATGATAAGGACATGAGTCATTTTAACCGGCCATACAGAGAGGGGAGGCAAGGCTGAGATCTTCCCGGCACGAAGAATGGGCTTACCGCCTTTTGAGCTGTATCGGTGAACGAAAGCAGCCGATACCGTACAGCCGCGTTACGGCAACAATGAGCCGCCGCTTGAAGTGGCGGGAATTTGGGTGGAACCGCGGGTCTGACACACACTCGTCCCTTCTTTTGGGATGAGTGTGTTTTTATGTTGATATAAGAAAAATGGCAATGATAAGGACATGAGTCATTCGAACCGGCCATACAGAGAGGGGGGGCAAGGCTGAGACCTTCCCGGCACGAAGAATGGGCTTACCGCCTTTTGAGCTGTATCGGTGAACGAAAGCAGCCGATACCGTACAGCCGCGTTACGGCAACAATGAGCCGCCGCTTGAAGTGGCGGGAATTTGGGTGGAACCGCGGGTCTGACACACACTCGCCCCTTGCTTTGGGATGAGTGTGTTTTTATTTTCTTAAAAATAAAGGAGAGATCAGACCGTGAAGAAACCGCACATTGTCATTACTTTTCCTGACGGGAAACAAAAAGAATACCAAAAAGGCGTTACGTTAGAAGAGATCGCCCAATCAATCAGTCCGGCTTTGAAAAAGACATCAGCCGCCGGCAAGGTAAACGGATCGTTATATGACCTTAGAAGAAGCATTCATGAAGACGCTGAAATTGAACTGTGCAGTTTTCAGTCTGAAGAGGGGCTGGGAGTGATGAGACACACAGCAGCGCACGTATTGGCGCAAGCGGTAAAACGTCTGTATCCGAAGGTCTGTTTAGGGATCGGTCCCGTTATTGAAAATGGCTTTTATTATGATTTTGACATGAATGAAACGATTACAGAAAGAGAATTGGCCGTCATTGAAAAAGAGATGAACCGAATCATTTCTGAAAATCCGGAAATTATCAGAGAAGAAATCTCCAGAGAAGAGGCAGAGCATCTGTTTGCTCACGAGCCGCTGAAGCTCGAGCTTTTAGCCGATATTTCGCAGCAGGATACAATCAGTATTTACCGTCAGGGCGACTTCATTGATTTATGCCGGGGGCAGCACTTGGCGTCTGCCGGTCAGATAAAAGCTTTTTCGCTTACTCATGTGTCAGGGGCTTATTGGCGGGGCGACAGCAATCAAAAAATGCTGCAGCGCATTTATGGGAAGGCATTTTCTTCAAAAAAGGAGCTGAACAGGCATTTTCAGCTGATAAAACAGGCGGAGAAGAGAAATCATCGAAAATTGGGAGCGGAATTACAGCTTTTTATGTTTTCAGAAGAAGCGCCGGGTATGCCTTTTTATCTGCCGAACGGTCAGTTCATCCGAAATACGCTTGAATCATTTCTGCGTTCAAAGCAGGATGCCTATCATTATCAGGAAGTGCGCACACCTATGATGATGAACCAGCGTCTTTGGGAGCAATCAGGCCATTGGGATCATTATAAAGAGAATATGTATTTCTCAGAAGCCGATCATCAGCGCTTCGCGTTAAAGCCGATGAACTGTCCCGGCCACATGCTCATTTTTAAAGAAAAGCTTCGTTCTTATCGCGATCTTCCGATTCGGATGGCTGAATTCGGCCAGGTGCACCGTCACGAATTCAGCGGGGCGCTCAATGGCCTGCTTCGCGTCAGGTCCTTTTGCCAGGATGATGCGCATATTTTTGTAACGCCTGATCAGATCGAGAGCGAAATCACTTCAGCGCTTCAGCTGATTCACGAGGTGTACACCGCATTCAGTTTTTCCTATGATATTGAGCTGTCAACAAGACCGGACAATTACATGGGAAGCGAACATTTGTGGAACCGAGCTGAGAGCGCACTAGAGAAAGTATTAAAAGAACAGGGATATCATTTTCGGTTTAATCGGGGGGATGGCGCATTTTACGGCCCGAAAATTGATATTCATATAAAAGATGCGCTGAATCGAAGCCATCAATGCGCTACTGTCCAGCTCGATTTTCAAATGCCGGAGAAATTTGATTTAACATATATTGATGAAAAAAATCAAAAAGTCCGTCCTGTTGTTATTCACCGGGCGGTATTCGGATCTCTTGACAGATTTTTCGGAATCATTACTGAACATTTCGGGGGAGCGTTCCCTTTATGGCTTGCTCCGGTACAGGCAAAAATCATCCCGGTATCAAATACCGCACACCGGGACTGCGCACAACAGGCGCACCGGCAGCTGAAGAACGCGGGTATCAGGGCTGAGCTTGATCAGCGGGATGAAAAACTCGGGTATAAAATCAGAGAAGCACAAATGAAAAAAATACCGTATATTGCTGTTGTGGGGGATCACGAGTGCCGCCATCAATCTGTACAGGTAAGACAATACGGACGGGAAGACACATTTGAAGAGAGTGTGAGTGATTTTGTTTCCCGGATCATAAATGAAACAAAACAAGAGATTCAAGTAAATCGACATTGACATATCGCAAAATCACGATATAATAAAACGTATGAAACCTATTGATGTTTTTAAAGCGTTGTCTAATGAGTCCCGGCTTGAGATTTTACAATGGCTGAAAGAGCCGGACCGTCACTTCGCCCCGCATGATGGCATTGATATGAATGAAATCGGAGTATGTGTAAGTCAGATCACCGATAAGCTTCAGATGACACAGTCAACGGCGTCTCAATATCTTTCCATTCTTCAGCGGGCGGGCCTTATCCAAACGAAACGGATCGGCAAATATACCTATTATAAAAGAGATGAAGAAGCGATAAAGGCGATGGCCGATTATTTTCAGCGCGAAATGTAGGGCTGAATCCTTTGAAGAGGGATTCAGTTTCTTTTTCTGATTACATATCGACATATTGCGATTTGTTTCTGTTTTAATCCTTTATATCGATATATCCCAATATATCTTTATATAAATCATCAATGAAGGAGTGTATCAGATGAAAAATACATGGAAGGTTTACATTTTAGCGATTATTAGCTTTTTAGTTGGGACCTCTGAATATGTGATATCCGGAGTGCTTGATAAAATTGCAGGTTCTTTGGGCGTCACTGTGGCAGCGGCAGGGCAGCTGATTACAATTTTTTCACTCGTTTATGCAATCGGAACGCCCGTCGTGATGGTTCTGACAGCAAGGCTGGACAGAAGGAAGCTTATGATCTATGCTCTGGGGCTGTTTGTTATCGGAAATATCATTTCTTTCCTTGTGCAGGGATTCGGCTTATTTGCGGGAGCGCGGGTGATCATGGCGCTTGGAGCGGGAACCGTGGTGGTAACCGCGCTTACGATCGCAGCAAAAATCGCTCCTCCGGGAAAGCAGGCAAGCTCTCTTGCGTCAGTCATTATGGGATTTACGGCTGCGCTCATTATCGGTGTTCCGATCGGAAGAACCGTGTCTGAAGCTTTCGGCTGGAAGATGGTTTTCGCCGGTATTGCGGCACTCGGAACCATTGCCATGCTGATTATACGTTTCGCGCTGCCTGAGATAAAAGGAGATAAACCCGTGCCGCTCATTCAGCAGCTTTCTTTTTTGAAGAAACGAAAAGTGGCTGTCGGCCTGGCCATCACGTTTTTTTGGCTTGGAGGCTATTCGGTTGCGTATACGTACCTTTCGCCGTTTTTACTGAACGTTACTCATATCAGCAGCGGAATGCTGAGCACATTGCTGCTTATTTTCGGGGTTGCAAGTCTTGCCGGCTCTAAAGCGGGCGGTTTCAGCGCAGACAAATGGGGGGCGCGTCTCACATTAACCGGCGGAATGGCGCTTCATGCTATCATGCTCATGTTATTGCCCTTTGTTACACATTCTGCTGCCGGAGCGGCGGCAGTGCTTATATTTTGGTCCTTTTCCGCCTGGTCATCCGGGCCGGCTCAGCAATATCATTTGGCAACGATGGAGCCGGAATCATCAGGTGTATTACTTGGCCTCAACCAGTCTATGATGCAGCTGGCGATGGCTGCCGGGGCAGGTATCGGGGGCATTGTTGTCACTCATCTGTCTCTTGCGTCAGTGACATGGATTGGTGCAGGCGGTGTTGTCATTGCGATGTGCGGCGTACTTTCACTTATGTTGTTAATGTCTGAAAAAACCTCATCCGAATACAGTGCCGAATAAACAAAAGCCTCGTTTCTCAGTTTGAGAAATGAGGCTTTTTGTTTTGTTATTTTTCACATTTCTTCAAGTTTACGCCGATTGCGGCTCCGTTTCGGCTGGAGTCGGCAACGCCGGTGAAGGTGCCGTTTTCACGATCGATCAGGATGCTTTGCACGTTTCCGATATCAACCGGACTGCTGCCGAATTTATGCCCCATTTCGTTCAGTTTTGTGCGGGCTTCTTCCGGCACTCCTTTTTCATAACGATAGGACGTCATGCTGTTTGTGTAAATTCTCGGTTCTTCGACCGCCGCTTTCAGATCCATACCGTACTCGACTTTGTTCAGGATCGTTTGCAGAACGGAAGAAATAATCGTTGCTCCGCCGGGGGAGCCGACAGTCAGGACGGGTTCGTTATTTTTAAATAAAATGGTCGGAGTCATGCTGCTGAGCGGACGTTTATTCGGCTGCACTTCATTTGCGCCGCCCGGCACCGCGTCGAAGTCTGTTAATTCATTGTTCAAAACAACGCCATATCCGGGAACCATAATGCCGGAACCGAACAGCTGTTCAATCGTTGTTGTATAAGATACAACATTGCCGAAGCGATCGGTTACCGTGAAGTGAGTCGTTTGACCCTCTTGTTTATCAGTCGGCTGTTCGACTTGTTTATAGTTTGCAGAGCCTTCCTGATAAGCCCAAGGATCGCCGGCTTTCGGTTTTTTATTCACTTTATTCATATCTATCAGCTGTCTGCGGGCATTGATATAATCTGGATTCAAGAGACCTTTGAGAGGGACGTTGACGAATTCTGGATCCCCGGCAAATGCGGCACGGTCAGCATAAGCCAAATGCATTGTTTCTGCGAGAAGCTGATATTTTTGCCAAGAACGGATATCATATTGGGAAAGCTTAAAATCATCCAGAAGGTTCAGCATTTGCAACAGGAAAACACCGCCGGAGCTTGGAGGAGGAGCAGTTGCGATATGGTAGCCCTGGTAATCTCCCCAGATCGGTTCGTCAATCGTCACATTGAAGTTTTTAATATCTTTTTCTGTCATTGAGCCGCCGAATTCCTGCACTGTTTCCGCGAGCTTTTGGGAGAATGCTCCGTCATAGAACGCTTTTGTGCCTTTGTACTTAATAGCTGTAAATGTTTTGGCTAAGTCTTTTTGGACGAGTGTGTCTCCTTCTTTCAGAGGTTCTCCGTTTGGAAGAAACACGTCTTTTGCAGCAGTGTGTGATAATTTGTCTTTATAATCTGAGATGGCGTCAGCTAAAACCGAATCAATCGGAAAGCCTTTTGAGGCAAGTTTAATGGAAGGGGTGATGAGTTGTTTCATGGAGCGGGTGCCCCATTTGTCGAGCGCTTTTTCAAGTCCTTTTAATGTTCCCGGAACACCGACTGCAGTCCCTTTCGTAACCCGCTCAGAGAAAGGAATGGCTTTGCCGTTTTCGTCCAGGAACATATCCGGTGCTGCGCCTTCCGGTGCGCGTTCCCGGCTGTCGATAATGGTGGTGTCTTTCGTCTTCGCATCATAAACCATCATAAATCCGCCGCCGCCGATTCCCGACATCATCGGTTCGGTTACGTTTAATGCAAATTGAATGGCAACTGCTGCGTCAATTGCATTTCCGCCTTTTTTCAGCACGTCGGCACCGATTTGTGAAGCGAGAGGATGGGCGGTGGCGACCATGCCGTCTTTGCCGACATCTACCTGTTTGTAGTCATCATAGGAAAACGGGTGATTCTTAGCCTGAGCGTGATAAGGGATGCTTCCGGCTGCGAGCAAAGTACTGAGCAGAACGATAAAACAGAGATTCATAAACTTTTTCTTTTTCATAGTCTGCCTCCTTTGTTTTCCGCTTACAATTATAGAGTAAGTAAAATGTGCTGTTTTCACAAGTGACAAACGGAATAGTCCGGTGTGTAAAAAGACGGGGTTTCTGTGTGAATGTAATCAGTCGCAAATGGGATAAATGGGAAACCGGACAGAAAAAGCTGTGAAACAAGCATTAAGGCAAAAAATAAGCTACAATAAACAAAACAGAATTCACTCACATGACATATGAAAGGAACGTGAGCCATGTATTTAACCATTAAAGAGACAGCGGAGTTTACCAGTCTTCCTGAAGAATATGTACACAATCTTGTTTTGACGAATAAAATAAGAGCGATCCATGACGGGCAGCAATATTTAATCAACAAAGAACAATTTCAAACCCATATTGAACAGCTGGAAAAATATAAAGAAATGATACAGGAGTTTTTAAATGAACCGCTCCCTGAAGACATTGATGTAAAAGACGAAGATTAGGACACAATTTCATATTGTGTCTTTTTTTTGCATTTCTTCGGCTGTTCACAAAAAAACCGGACGCTCAGATTCCGTTTTAAGGGCGGTGTTTTCTTTTTTGAATACTAAGAGGATCTGATGTCCCAAAATCCCGTCACGGGGATATAAACGATGTTTTTAGGGATCTTTTTGAAAAATGGTGTCTCATTCTCTTTATGTAACACTATGTATATTATGTTACATAAGAGGCTTTATCCTTTATCATTCAATGGGTTTCAGCTATAATAGTAACATAATGCTCAATATGTTACTTCACCAATTATAAGGGGTTTTTTGATGCATATCGTACAGCCGATTCGAAGTTTGGAAAAGATCCAGGAAGTCAAACAGTATTTAATGAAGAAAAGTGAACGTGATTATTTTTTATTTATTTTCGGCATGAACAGCGCACTGCGGATTTCTGATGTTCTGCCGCTTCGCGTGAAGGATGTCAGAAACAAAGACCATGTATGGGCGACTGAGAGCAAAACGAGAAAGAAAAGAAAAATTCTAATATTGGAATCTCTAAAGGCCGACATATACGCATATACAAAAGACATGAAAGAGAATGACTATTTGTTTAAATCGAAACGGACGAATAAGCCTATTTCGCGGATTCAGGCATACAGAATATTAAAAGAAGCAGCTGCTGCGTGCGGATTGGAGGAGATCGGGACGCATACGCTGAGAAAGACGTTCGGGTATCATTTTTATCAGAGGACGAAAGATATTGCCGAACTCCAGCGGATATTAAATCATTCTTCTCCGTCTATTACGATGCGTTATATCGGAATAGATGAGGATACGACGCGAGCCGCTTATAAAGTGTTCGGCGGGCTGTAGGCTTGAAAAAAACGGCCGCCAGCGTTACTATAATATAAGCAGGCTCTAGTAGCACAGCGGATAGTGCAGCAGTTTCCTAAACTGCAGGTCGGGAGTTCGAATCTCTCCTAGAGCGTTTCCAGCATAAGATAGATGCAGATTAATAATGTCGGCAAAACAGAAAAACCCTTGTATAACAAGGGTTTTTCTCGTTTTTGTAAGTTTTTTATTTGTGTAAGAACCCGCTGAAAAACGATGTGATTTTATTTTTTTTTGCACAAATTTTGCACATTTCTAAACTGATGTTTTCACGTCAGGCATTTTTTCAAACAGATCAAGGGTGTTTCGTGTATCTTCTTCACGGAGTCTTTTATATTTCGTGACCTGAAAAGCCTTTCGGTTATAATTACGCCAATTGCATCATTCAAAAAAGCCCGCTTTTAGCGGGCTTTTCTTTATATAACAGCATCAAATTGATTGACTTTCCAAACGTTGTTTTCTTTTACGAATGTAACGTCGCGTTTTGCTGACGGAGAACCGTCAAGAGTCGGTACAGTGAAGCGGTACGTTTGGACGCTTCCTTTTTTAGAAAGAAGGGTCATTTTTGCTTTTTTCCAATTCAGGAGGTTATCTCCGTCGCCGACCGGAACAGCCAATTTGCCGTCTTTTACAGTGAAGTGGTACTCTTTAAGTCCTTTATCAATCGCCTGCTTTGTAAAAGCGGGTGTCAGATATTTTACGGCTTTCGCTTTTGTTCCGAGTTCTTTGCACATGAATACATATTGAAGATTTTGATATTCGAACTGCTCGGATGTGCAGTTTGCTTTTGACTTAAGCGTTCCTCCGCTCATGGTGTTCCAAAAATGTTCTCTTGCTGACAGAGCCAGCTGAAGTGCTTGTTTTTGCGTAAGGTCATTAGGCGTATTTTTGGCAGTCGCCGCAGTGCCCAGTGATAGAATTAATGTAATAGTAGTAAGGAATAATAGCCATTTTTTCATGATTTAATCTCTCCTTCAACGAATCTCTTTCTCTTATGTTACAAATGTTACAATAATTACGGTAAGATTACAATACCTTTTCAGAAATATTTTCCGCACTTTTTATTTTTATGATTTATTTCCATGTAAGACGGAAGAAAAAGATAAAGAGTTTCATTGAACAAAAGGTTTTTACAAGTTGTCTGCTGAATAATAAAATGGAAGAAAATCAAAAAAGGAGTCCTACATATGGAGGTACAAGATAATCTGGAGACCGCGGAAGGCCCTGGCCAGTCTGTCTGGCGGTCTATGTCATTATTTTTAGTCCCGCTGCTATTAAGCAACGTATTGCAATCTGTCGGCCAATTGGTCGGAATGGTGTTTGTCGGAAGGTGGCTCGGAGTCGATGCGCTTGCCGCCGTGTCGTCTTTTTTTCCGCTGTTTTTCCTGCTGATTTCCTTTACAATCGGAATCGGTTCAGGAAGTTCCATTCTGATCGGGCAGGCTTACGGCGCGAAAAACGAAGAGAGAATGAAGGCGATTGTCGGCACTACGCTGACGTTTACCTTTATGCTCGGAATTGTTCTGGCAGTTGTCGGCAGTGTGTTTACGCTTGATATTTTGCGGCTGATGGGAACGCCGGAAAACGTAATAGATGTAAGTGTCCGATATGCGCGCATTTTGTTTTGCGCGATGCCGCTGATGTTTTTATATTTTGCTTATACAACATTTTTACGTGGAACGGGAGATTCAAAGACCCCGTTTTATACGTTAATCGTCAGTACGGTCATTAACATCGGGCTTTTGCCTTTATTGATTCTCGGACTTTTCGGGCTTCCGAAGTTCGGCATTTACGGATCAGCGTATGCAACGGTCATTTCAAACATCGTGACATTTATCGTGCTGATGGTTTATTTGCGGAAAAAGAAGCACCCGCTGGCATTTGACCGGGCTGCGTTCCGCTCTCTTAAAATGGACAAAAAGCTGCTCGCGCTTTTACTGCGGCTCGGTATTCCGTCGAGCATCAATATGATTCTCGTATCACTTTCTGAAATCGCGGTCATCTCTTTTGTGAATCATTATGGATCAAACGCGACGGCTGCTTACGGGGTCGTTAACCAAGTGGCGAGTTATGTGCAGATGCCGGCGGTAAGCCTCGGTATCGCCGTTTCAATTTTTGCCGCCCAATCCATAGGAGCCAATCAATTCGGCAGGCTGAAGCAGGTCATCAAAGTCGGCATCGGCCTGAATTATTTGATCGGCGGGGTTTTGATTGTGCTGATTTACACCTTCTCCCGGCAGATACTGGCTTTGTTTTTAACCGATCAGGATACGCTTCATATTGCCCGCAATCTTATTATGATTACACTTTGGAGCTATCTGATTTTCGGTCACGCTCAGATCGTTTCAGCGACAATGCGGGCGAGCGGTACGGTATTATGGCCGACTGTTATCAGCATTTTTGCGATTTGGGGAATTGAGGTGCCTGTCGCCTTTATACTATCTCATTACACGAAACTCGGCATTCTCGGCATTTGGGTCGGTTATCCGGCGGCTTTTGTCATCAGCCTGCTGCTGCAGTACGGCTATTACAGGTTTGTATGGAAGAAAAAACAGATTACCCGGTTGATTCAATAAGATTTTACCGCACATCGCTCAGTTCATACGGGCGATGTTTTTTTCAGAGAAGGAAAATGAGTTTAGAAAATGGAATTCCTATACATGCTAGAAAACAAGGAAAGGGCAGGTGCTTATGACGATTGAACATACGACTTATTTAGGGGCTTCGGCCGTAAAAGCGGAAACTGAACAGGCTGAATGCATCATTGTGCCGGAATGGGGCTCACAGGTCATTGCGATCCGGGATAAAAGAACCGGTATGCAGATTCTGAGAGAACCGGAAACCGCGGAACAATTTCGCGAAAAACCGATGCTGTACGGTATTCCCGTTTTATTCCCGCCGAACCGGATTACGGACGGGACGTTTCGTTTTGACGGCCGCACGTATCAATTTGACATAAACGAAGAGGATAAACATAATCATATTCACGGCTTTCTTCACAACCAGCATTGGAAATTGGCGGCGGCGAAAGAAGAGGCGGATGAACTGACAGTCGAAACAGAAATTGATCTTACAGAAATTCCCCGTGTCCATAAACAATTTCCGCACGATGTCATTGTCCGGATGACTTATACATTAAAAAACAATGTGTTTACGCAGCGGGCGCTGATTATCAACAAGGGAACGGAGGCTTTTCCTTGGGGGCTGGGCTATCATTCAACTTTTGTTTTCAACGAAGAGCGATCACGTCTTTTTCTGACGGCTGACCGCATGTGGGAATTAAATGAGCGTTTCGTGCCGACGGGCCGTTTATTGGATGTGCCTGATAAGGAAGCGTTCCGTAACGGGATGTCTTTGAAAAATAAGCAGTTCGACGATGTTTTTCTTTCTTCCGGACGGAATGGCGGCAATAACGAAGCTGTTATTTATCATCCTGATGAGCAGCTATCCGTTTTGTATCAGGCAGACACGTCTTTCAAGCATTGGGTGGTATATAACGGTGACGGAAAGCAAGGGTTTGTCAGTCTTGAGCCTTATACCTCCGTTACAGATGCATTTAATCTGAATCAGCCTGCATCACTGACGGGGCTTCAGATACTGAAACCAGGCGAAGAAGCGGCTGCGTCATCCCGGATCACCATTTTGCATGACGAAGAATAAGAAAGAGGCGGGGATAACATTGAAAACATATGTCAAACGCTTGGCCGCGGTGTTTCTCCTTTTGGTCATAGCCGCCGTTCCTTATATTGATGATTCCGCCAAAGCGGCCGAACAAAAAAATGCGTTGCAAAAAGAGCTGGAACACATTCTGAATGAAGAACCTGCCTTAAAGGGCGCCGCGGCAGGCGTCAGTGTCCGATCGGCAAAAACAGGGGAGGTGCTGTTCGGCAGCCGGGAAGATATGCGGCTGAGGCCTGCATCACTGATGAAGCTGCTGACGGCATCTGCGGCGCTTTCCGTTCTCGGAGAAGATTACACCTTTAAAACAGAAGTACGGGCAGACGGCGCCGTGAAAGGAAAACAGCTGCGCGGAAACCTTTATCTCAAAGGAAATGGCGATCCGACCCTATTGGCTTCTGATTTTGAGAAGATGGCTAAACAAGTCAAAGCCAGAGGCATCCGTGTCATTCAAGGAGATCTGGTCGGGGATGATTCACGGTATGACGATACCAGATATTCAGTTGATCTTCCGTGGAGCGATGAAGGCCAATATTATGGCGCGCAAGTATCAGCTCTTACCGCTTCACCGAATGAGGATTATGATACTGGAACGGTGATTGCGGAAATCAGCCCGGCGAAACAGCCCGGTAAAAAGGCGCATATTACGATTTCTCCCCATACGGACGTCGTACGTGTGAAAAATGAAGTGAAAACCGTCGCTTCTGATGAAAAGAAAGATTTGACGGTTGAACGGGAGCATGGGGGCAATGTGATTACGGTAAAGGGAACCATGCCGGCGGGCGCGGCAAAGGCAAGAGAATGGGCGGCAGTGTGGGATCCGTCGTCCTATGCGTTAGATTTATGGAAACAAGCGCTTACTAAACAGGGGATCACTGTAAAAGGGAAGATTAAAATCGGGCGCATGCCGCATCACACCAAGCCAGTCACATCACGGACATCCATGCCTCTTTCGGAATTATTGATCCCGTTTATGAAACTGAGCAACAACGGGCACGCCGAAATTCTGATCAAGGAAATGGGGAAAGTGAAAAAAGGAGAGGGCAGTTGGGAAAAGGGTTTGGACGTGATGAAATCGGAGCTCAAATCGTTCGGGCTGAATCCGGATGAATTGATTGCCAGAGACGGTTCCGGCGTTTCTCATATTAACGGCGTATCCGCCGGCCAAATCGGAGAGCTTTTGTATGCCGTTCAGAAAGAAAAGTGGTACCCGGCTTTCCTTCGTTCACTCCCTGTCGCCGGTGCAAGTGACAGAATGACGGGAGGCACCCTTCGGAATCGGCTGAAGAATACTCCTGCAGAAGGCAAAATTAAAGCGAAAACCGGGTCACTAACATCAGTCAGTTCAATTGCCGGCTATGCGGAAACAAAAACAGGGGATACGCTTATTTTTTCCGTGCTTCAAAACGGATTGCTTGACGAAGATGACGGAAAAGACATTGAAGACAAGATCGCAGTCGTGCTGGCAAATCAATAAAAAAGCCGATCCTTATAGGATCCGGCTTTTTTTGATGGAAAACGAATATTATATTGCTATTATGAAACAATCTCTTCAAAAAGTAATATCTTCAATATTCCGCCTTTTTTGACACTTTCTTTTCTTAAGTGTTACCGATTTTTCATTTTTATTATAAAAACTTCTTTCCGGGAGGCAAAATCTTTTTAAAGACGCGATTTATTATACATTTTATTCCTTATTATAGTGTTTAAGAACCAGTTTGCACTGTGCATACATACTGTTTTACATGGTATAAAAATTATAGAAATGAAGAATCTAAGTAAGTATAATATACTATATTCTAAAAAATGTTAGAGAAAATTTAATTTTTTTATTGTGATTTCTAAAATATGTTTTAAAATAATGCTATATGGATGATTTAGTCATATGCTGTCGAATTTTAATTGTAATTATTTCACTTTCTTATCCTCTTAAATTGAAATGGAGGGATTCCATTGAAGAACACTGTTTATTCTTTAACTCACGCCCAAAGAAGAGTCTGGTTTACAGAGCTGCTCGAGCCAGGCACAAGTATCTGCAATCTCGCGGCGTGCGTCAAATTCAGGGGGAACATCGACTTTGACGTATTGCGCCGTGCTTTAGATTTCTCTATCTTGCAAAATGATTCGCTCAGGTTTCAACTGACGGAAGGGGACGGCTCAGAACCCCAGCTGTATCTGGCCGGGCATCGGCCGATTTCTTTAGAGACCGTTGATTTTACTCATATGGATCAATCAGAGCGGGATGCATGGATTGACAAACAGACGCGTGTTCCGTTCAAGCTGTTTCATTCACCGCTGTATCAATTTACTCTGCTTGTCATGTCAGACGAAGAAGTTTGGCTTTATTCAAAATTTCACCATATTATCATGGACGGCATCTCGCTCAATCTGCTTGGCAATCAGCTCATTGAAATCTATCAAAAAATCATGCGAAGCGAGGATTTGGCCGACCATCAAAGTCCTTCCTATCTCAGCTACATGGAAAAAGAACAGCAATATTTACAATCTTCCCGTTTTCAAAAAGATCGTTCATTTTGGACTGAAACGTACCGAACTGTTCCTGAACACCTTTCACTTGCGGAACGAACCTCTCATCTTAGACAAAGCACTGCAGCTTCCAGAGATACAATCACTCTTTCCCACTCCTTAGAACAATCAATCCGGCGTTTTTGCAAAGATCATAATGTCAGCATCATCTCTCTGTTTATGGCTTCGTTATACATATGCATCAGCCGTCTGACGGCTAAAAAGGATATTGCCATCGGTACTTATTACGGAAACCGGGGCTCCAAGCTCGAAAAGGATATGCTCGGCATGTTTGTCAGCACACTGCCGATCAGAATGACGGCAGATCCGGATGCGGAGTTCCTGTCTTTTGTCCGCAGTGTAGGAAAACAGCAGCTGTCTGTTATGCGGCACCAGAAATATCCTTACAATCTTTTTGTCAATGAATTAAGGCAGATTCATCACGATCTGCAAAATATCATCGGGATTTCGATGCAATACCAGCCTCTCGCATGGCGTCAGGCGGAAGGTTTCGATTATGAAACGGCGATGTTTTTCAGCGGGCATACGGCAAATGAGCTGTCCATTTTAATTAAGGAGCGGACAGATACGGGATTGATTGAGCTGAATTTTGATTATCAATCCGCTTTATTTACTGAAACATCGATTAAACGGATTCAAACTCATTTGCTGACCATTGTTGAAAATGCCGTTAGAAATCCAAACCGGCTGATTCGGCATATTGATATGGCGGATGAAAAAGAAAAGAAACGGGTGTTAACTGCGTTTAACCGTACAGAAGCGGCTGAACCGCCGGCTCCGACGCTTCACGGGCTGTTTACCCGCCGCGCCGCGCTTTCGCAGCATCGTCCGGCGCTTCGTTTCCCGGACGGTATGCTGACGTACGCCGAGCTTGACAGGTACACAGACAGACTCGCTGTTCGGCTCCGCCAAAAAGGCGTCCGCAAAGAAAGCAAGGTCGGCGTGCTCGCTGAACGCTCGCCGGAGATGGTGATTTCAGTGCTTGCCGTGTTAAAAGCGGGCGGCGCCTACGTGCCGCTTGACCCGGAATATCCGGAGGACAGGCTGCGCTATATGCTCGATGACAGCGGCGCCTGTCTCCTGCTTCAACAGTCGGGGTTATCCGTTCCCGGTTTTTCCGGCGAGACGCTAGAAGTGTCTCTTTCTGCCCTTACAGGTGAGACGGAGACAGGGGCTGTCTCTGAAGAAGCGGATGCCGATTCGCTCGCTTATATTATTTACACGTCCGGTTCGACGGGAACACCGAAGGGGGTGGCTGTTGAACACCGTCAGGCCGCCGCCTTTTTATCCGGGATGCAAGGGCAGTTTCCGTTAACGGAAGAGGATCTAATCGTGCTGAAATCATCCTTTTCCTTCGACGCTTCCATCTGGCAATTGTTTTGGTGGACGATGTCAGGCGCCTCCGTGTATTTGCTTCCGGCCGGATGGGAGAAAGATCCCGCGCTGATGATCGAAGCGTTTGCCTCTGAAAAGGTGACGACCGCGCATTTTATTCCGGCGATGGTCAACAGCTTTTTAGATGCGCTGGAAACAGAGCCTGAGGAAACAAGAATCCGTCTCGGCAAAACCTTGACACGCGTGTTTGCCGGCGGGGAAGCTCTTTCACCGCTTACAGCTGCCCGGTTTGCCGATCTTCTGCCGGAGACCGTGCTCATTCACGGCTACGGGCCGACAGAAGCAACGGTTGATGCGGCGTTTTATGTCTGTGACCGAAAACGGGACAGCGGACGGACAAGGCTTCCGATCGGAAAACCCGTTCCGGGTGCCCGTCTTTATGTGTTAGACGGCGGGGGAACCGTTCAGCCTGCGGGCGTTGCCGGAGAGCTGTACATCGCGGGGACAGGGGTGGCCCGGGGCTATTTGAACCGTCCTGAACTGACGGCAGAACGTTTTCTCGATGATCCGTTTTATCCGGGAGAGCGCATGTATCAGACGGGCGATATCGCACGCTGGACTGAAGACGGGCTTGTCGAATGGCTCGGCCGTTCAGACGGACAGGTGAAAGTCCGCGGCTATCGGATCGAACCGGGGGAAATCGAAGCTGCGATCCGGCGCATTGACGGCATTCGTGAGGCGGCGGTCACCGCCCGGACCGAACACGGCGAAACCGCGCTTTACGCCTATATCGAAGGACGGGAAAGCGATGACGTGCGGACGGAGCTTGCGACACGCCTTCCGGCCTACATGATGCCGGCTCAGTTTATAGAGATGAGCGAGTGGCCGGTCACACCGAGCGGAAAGCTTGACCGCCGCGCGCTGCCGGCTCCTGACGGAGCGGCAGGCAGACAGGCGTACACCGCACCGCGGAACGTCACGGAAATGAAGCTTTGCGCCCTTTGGGAAGAGGTGCTGAAAAACGGCCCCGTCGGCATCCGGGATCACTTTTTTGAGCGGGGCGGCCATTCGTTAAAAGCGACGGCTCTCGTCTCCCGCATCGCCAAAGAGTTCGGTGTTCAGGTGCCGTTACAGGACATCTTCGCCCGGCCGACGGTGGAAGAGCTCGCTACGGTCATTCAGGACCTCGAAGAAAGTCCGTATGAAGCGATTCAGCCGGCG
This sequence comes from Bacillus siamensis, assembly GCF_051628075.1. Lineage (NCBI taxonomy): Bacteria > Bacillati > Bacillota > Bacilli > Caryophanales > Bacillaceae > Bacillus > Bacillus siamensis. Next base: position 1,979,563 of record NZ_CP155579.1, on the reverse strand, counting down.
AAAACACAGGACACCTATCCGGTGTCTTCAGCGCAGAAACGGATGTATGTGCTCCAGCAGCTTGAAGACGGCGGTGTCGGCTACAATATGCCGGCAGTGCTGGAACTGACGGGGCCGCTTGACCGCGGCCGGCTGGAGGAGACATTCCGGCAGCTTGTCGAGCGGCACGAGTCGCTCAGAACATCCTTTGAAACGGGGCATGACGGCGAACCGGTGCAGCGCATCTATGACAGTGTGACGTTTCAACTGGATGAGGCCGAGTCAGCAGACGCATTCGTCCGGCCGTTTTGTCTGGAGGAAGCGCCGCTCTTCCGGGCGGCCCTCGTGAAAGAATCGGACGAACGCCATCTTTTATTAACGGATATGCATCACATTATTTCCGACGGTGTGTCCGTCAACACCTTGATTAAAGAATTCGGCGAGCTGTACGCCGGCCGTTCGCTTAAGCCGATGCGCCTTCAATATAAAGACTTTGCCGTCTGGCAGCGGTCGTTTCAGGAGAAGGAAGGATACCAGAAGCAGGAAGCCTACTGGCTGAAGCGGCTAGAAGGAGAGCTTCCGGTGCTTGAGCTTCCGGCTGACAAGCCCCGCCCGGCTGTCAGAAGCTTTGCGGGCGGGAACGTATCGTGCACGCTTGACGCTGAAACGGCATCCGGCCTTCACCGCATCGCCCGCGATCACGGCTCCACTTTGTACATGGTGCTTCTCGCCGCGTACAATACGCTGCTCGCGCGTCTGAGCGGACAAGAAGACATCATCGTCGGCTCGCCGATTGCCGGGCGTCCGCACAAAGACCTTGAACCGATTCTCGGGATGTTCGTCAACACGCTAGCCATCAGAACGGAGCCGAAAGGAGACAAACGGTTTACCGATTACTTGGCGGAAGTCCGCCAGGCCGCACTGGAAGCGTATGAGCATCAGGACTATCCGTTTGAAGAGCTTGTGGAACGGCTCGGCGTGCAGCGGGACATGAGCCGCAATCCGCTGTTTGATGCGATGTTTATTCTTCAGAATATGGAGCGAGAAGAGATAAATCTGGCCGGGCTGAAGGCGTCACGATCAGAGCATACCGAACATGATGTATCAAGTTTTGACCTGACCTTATCAGCTGCTGAATCCGATGGAAACATCCGCTTTGAAATGGAATTCAGCACCGAGCTTTTTATGAAAGAAACGATTGAACGCTGGATGGGCCACTTACTGAATCTCTTGCGCCATGTTGCCGCCGAACCGGAAGTCACACTATCAAAAGCTGATATGTTGACAGAAGAGGAAAAGCAAAAGATACTGACTGATTTTAATAACACACAAACCGAGTTCTCGGAAAAATACAAACTGTTCCATCAGCTATTTGAAGCGAAAGCAGCAGAAACGCCTCATCAGACGGCCGTCATTGAAGGAACACAACAGATCAGCTATTTGCAGCTTAATGAGCGGGCAAATCGGCTTGCACGAACATTACACAAAAATGGATTCGGTCCGGGAAAAAGAGCAGCTATATTGGCAAATCGTTCGATTGAAGCGATCGTCAGTGTTCTTGCCGTCATGAAATCGGGAGGGGCGTATATCCCCATTGATTCACATTATCCGAAGGAACGAATTCGCTATTTATTAAAGGACAGCGCGGCATCCGTCTTGTTGGTGCAGTCTGAATACAAAGAGCTTGCTTTGCAGCTTGCGGATCACAATTTGTTGCTCATTCAGCTCGATCAGGAAGATCAATACGATATTTGTGCGGAGAATATTCATCCGGCAGTGTCTCCGGATGATACTGCTTATATTATATATACTTCGGGAACGACGGGAACGCCGAAGGGAGTCGAAGTCAGAAACCGCAGCTTTACCCATGCAGCACTTGCATGGCGCAGCATTTATGAGCTTGACCGTATACCGGTCAAGGTGCTGCAGATGGCGAGTTTCTCATTTGATGTCTTTTCAGGAGATCTTGCCCGCGCCTTGCTAAATGGAGGAACGCTTGTTATTTGTCCGGATGACGTCCGGCTTGAGCCGAAACAGCTTTATCAGCTCATTGATCAGCACCGTATCACATTTATGGAGTCGACACCCGCGCTGATTGTTCCGTTTATGGAATATATATATCGCCGGAACCTAGCACTGCAAAGTGTAAAAGTACTGGTGCTGGGCTCAGATATGATCAAAGCGAAGGATTTTTATACGCTTCATAAGCGTTTCGGAGAAAACATGCGGATCATAAACAGCTACGGTGTAACAGAAGCGACAATTGATTCTTCGTATTATGAAGCCAAAATGAGCGAAAAGCCGCGGGAAGATGATGTGCCGATCGGTGTTCCGCTTCCGAATGTGCAAATGTACGTCTTAAACAAAGACAAACAGGTTCAGCCGATCGGCGTTTTTGGAGAGCTGTATATCGGAGGCGCCGGCGTCGCCAAAGGATATTGGGGACAGCCGGAGCTGACAAAGGGCGCATTCAGCGACCCGTTACAAACGGGAGAAATACTTTACAGAACCGGAGATCAGGCTTGCTGGCTGCCGGATGGCATTCTTCGTTTTCAAGGGCGGATTGATAAGCAGGTAAAAATCAGAGGATACAGAATTGAGACGGGAGAAATTGAAAGTGTGCTTTTGAAACACGATCAAGTCAAAGAAGCGGCTGTTACCATGATGAAAGATGCCGAAGGACAGGGCAGATTAGCGGCGTACATCATACCTAAAACAGCTGATATCTCATCGCTTCGCGAGTTTCTTATGCAGGAGCTTCCTGCTTATATGATGCCGTCTCATATTATCGGTTTAGACAGCATGCCTCTGACACTGAACGGCAAACTTGATAAATCGGCTCTGCCGGCAGAAGAGATACATTCATCACAGGCATTTGTCGCGCCCGGCGATGAAAAACAGGCGCTGTTATGCCGGATTTGGGAAGATGTGCTTCATATTCAGAAAGCGGGCATTCATCACTCTTTCTTTGAGCTTGGGGGAGATTCCATTAAGGCGCTTCAAGTGTCAGCCCGACTCGCCGGAGAAGGCTGGAACATGTCGATCCGCGATTTGTTTCAGTTCCCGACGATTGCAGAACTCGCGAAGCACCTCACGCCGGCTGTTGCAATGGCTGATCAGGGGCCGATAGAAGGAAGCGCTCCGCTGACACCGATCCAGAAGAGATTTTTTGAGGAACCGGGTGCTTTTGATCTTCATTATAACCAATCAGTCATGCTGTGCAGTGAAGAGAGATTCCAAATAAATGCTTTGTCTCAGGCGGTTCGCTCGCTGACAGAACATCACGATGCGCTGCGAATGACATTCACTGAAAATGAGCATGGGGAAGTTGTTCAATATAACCGCGGAATCACAGAGCGGCATGAAGAAATCTTTACGCTTAACGTCATAGATCTTTCAGAAGAAACACAGCCGGAAAAACGGATAGCCGCCGAAGAAAAAGAAATACAGCAAGCCATGCGCCTTGATCAAGGTCCTCTGTTTCATCTCGGAGTGTTCCGGCTGAAAGAAGCGGATCATCTGCTGATTGCGATTCATCACCTTATCACGGACGGCGTGTCGTGGAGAATATTGCTTGAAGATCTGCAGACAGCTTATCAGCAGGCATTAGAAGGCCAACAAATCAAACTGCCGCCGAAAAGCGATTCTTATATCACATATGCCGAACAACTTTTTGACATATCCAAAAGCAAAGCGCTGCTTGAAGAAGCCACGTACTGGGACAGTGTGATGTCTTTTGAAACAGCGCCGCTGCCGAAAATAAATGATGGAAATGCCGGACGGATGCAGGAAAACGCGCGCACGGCATCGTGGATATTAAGCAGCGGGCTCACAAAACAGCTGCTTTTAGAAACACAGCAGGCATACGGCACGGATGTTCATGAATTGCTTTTAACGGCGCTTGGAATGGCGCTCCATGAGTGGACGGGTTCTGAACAGCTGCTTATCAGCACTGAAGGACACGGACGGCAGGGTCATATGCCTGACATTGATATTTCGAGAACGGCAGGCTGGTTTACATCTGTTTATCCTGTGCTCTTAGATATGAGAGTGCCGGACGGCTCAGGCGAAAAAACCGCTCACCGCATAAAGACGGTAAAAGACATGATGAGGCGGGTTCCTCATTACGGAACCGGCTACGGGCTGCTGAGATATTCGCGAAACATTCTTTATAAAGACCCAGAAATAAGCTTTAACTATCTCGGTGCGTTTGACGGTCTTGAGGGAGGACTGAAGATGTCGCCGTTCAAGCCGCAGCATGATATAGCGGCCGGGCGCCTCCGTGAGTTTGACCTGGATATTAATGCGATGGCGGCGGACGGACGTCTGGAGGTAAAAGCCGTTTATACCGGCGTATTTGCACCGGGGGCAGTTGAGTCTTTCATGAATCGTTTCCAAACTCATCTTGAGGACATTATCGCCCACTGTTCTGGCAGGAAAGAGCGGGAAAAAACATTAACTGATTACAGCCATACAGAATTGACCGCTCAAGCACTATCAAGCATTGAAGATCTCGTAAAAGGACTTTAATTTCATAAAAAGGTGTGTGGCATTCGTGACACAAGCGACAGAAATCCAAGATATTTATCCTTTATCATATATGCAGGAAGGCATGCTGTTTCATTCGCTTTTAGACTCCGGATCAAACGCATATGTCGAGCAGATTTCATTTACGGTCAGCGGAGATTTATGCGTTGATACATTTCAAAAAAGCCTTGATATGCTTGTCAGCCGCTATGATATTTTCAGAACGATTTTCATAAAAGAAGTACCTGACCTTGAAGGGCCGCAGCAGGTTGTCCTTTCACGCCGTGACACTGCCGTACGGACTGAAGACATTTCAGATTATTCGGAAGAACAGCAGCAAAGCATCATTGACGAATTCAAGGAAAACGACCGGCATAAGGGGTTTGATCTGCAAAAAGGCCCCTTAATGCGCCTTGCTCTTTTTCATACGGGAAAAAACCGCCATACATGCGTTTGGACTCACCATCACATTATGATGGACGGCTGGAGCCTGGGCATTGTGCTGAAAGATTTCTTCAGCATGTATTATTCGATCCGGAACGGGCGGCCTGTAAACCTCGGCAGTCCGGACCCTTACAGCACTTATATCAAATGGCTCCGAAGCCGGAATAAAGAAGAAACGTCAGCGTTCTGGTCCGGCTATTTGAAAGATTACGGAGAAACCGTTTCCGTTCCGCAAACGAAGAATAAGCCGGCGCAAAACGGTTATACATCTGAGCATTTTCAATTTTCCCTTGAGCCTGAAACCGTACAAAAACTGACAGACATCGCCCGGGGCATCGGGGTCACGCTGAATGCTATATTTACGGGGATTTGGGGCCTGCTTCTCCATCGTTACAACGGGACTGAAGATGCAGTCTTCGGTTCGGTTGTTTCGGGCAGGCCGTCAGCTATCAGCGGCATTGAATCCATGGCCGGGCTGTTTATCAATACCGTTCCGGTGAGGGTGCGCGCAGCTGAGGGTATGACTTTTGCATCGCTTGTTAAAGCAGTGCAAAAAGATTCACTCGCAGCGGAAGAGCATAGCTATTATCCGCTTTATGACATTCAAAACGAGAGCGGTCTGCAAAAAGATCTCTTGAACCATATCCTTGTCTTTGAAAATTATCCGGTTCAGATGCAAGCTGCGGTAAACGGCTGGCAGCAGACTGAAAGCCATGCGCTCTCTCTTGAAAACTTTTCGATGGCGGAAGAAACGAACTATGATCTCAACGTCGTCATCGTTCCGGGGGAAGAGTTTTATGTGAAATTCAGTTACAATGCTGACATTTATGATCGGGAGGACATGAAACGGATCAAAGGGCATATTCTTGAGGTCATCTCCTGTGTAACGGAGGATCCGGACAGGCTCTTATCAAGCATCAGTCTCGTGCCGCCGGAGGAAGAGGCCTTGATTCATTCGTTTAACGACACAAACCGTCCGTATCCTGAGACAACCGTTCACGGGCTTTTTGAAGAACAGGCTGCCAAAACGCCCGACCAGGAAGCGTTGAGATATAACGGGGTAAGCTGGAGCTATAAGAAATTAAATCAGCGGGCGAATCAGATTGCGCACGCGTTAAGGGAAAAAGGCGCCCGTCCCGATCAGATTACCGCTGTTATGCTGCGCCGATCGATGAATACGGTCGCCGCTCTGCTCGGAATTTGGAAATCGGGCAGCGCTTATATGCCGATTGATGCGGAATATCCGCCTGAACGGATCTCATTTTTGCTGAGAGACAGTGGAGCTTCACTGCTCGTGACTGAAAAAGACCTGCTCCCTCTCATTCCGCCGCATTTCAAGGGCAGCGTCGTCATCTTGGAGGAAACGGTTTCCCGGCAGACCGAGCCGCTTCCGCCGGTGTCCGGCAGCGGAAATTGGGCATATGTCATTTACACCTCGGGAACGACAGGCCGTCCGAAAGGTGTGCTTGTACAACACAAAGCGATCAGCAATACATTGCAATGGCGGCGTGAAGAATACGGCATGTCAGAAGGCGACATAGCGCTTCATCTTTTTTCATACGTATTTGACGGCTCTTTGACAAGTCTTTTCACTCCGCTGCTGTCCGGCGCTTGTGTACTGTTGACTGATGAAGACGATGCAAAAGACGTTCTTTCAATGAAACAGAAAATCGCCCGCCACGGGGTAAGCCATCTTCTGATTGTTCCGTCTCTGTATCGCGTCCTGCTTGATTCTCTGACAAAAAAAGATGCACAGACGCTTCGGGCGGTGACATTTGCCGGGGAAGCGGCAACCCCTGATATCGTGGAAGCGAGCCGGAATATATGCCCGAATGCCGAGCTGCTGAATGAATATGGCCCGACGGAGAACAGTGTGGCAGCGACGATCCTGCGCAATCTGCAAAAAAGCAGCCGGATTACGATCGGACGCCCGATCGCCAATACATTCGTCTATATCATGCACGGTGTCCAGCTGCAGCCGGTCGGAGCCGTCGGTGAACTGTGTATTTCAGGAAAAGGTCTTGCACACGGATATTTTCAGCAAAAAGAGCTGACGGACAAAGCCTTTACCCCTCATCCGTTTCGTGAAGGTGAACGGCTGTACAGAACGGGGGATGCAGCCCGGTTTTTACCGGACGGAACGATTGAATATATGGGACGTTTTGATGATCAGGTGAAAGTCAGAGGCTACAGAATAGAATTAGGAGAAATCGAAACGGCACTCAGAAGTCTGTCCGGGGTAAAAGAGGCGGCAGTTACCGTGCGCAAAACGGCGGACGGAGAACAGGAGCTTGCAGCTTATGTCGTACTGCAAAACGCGGGTGTGACATTTGATCCGCACGCCGAATTGGCCGGGACATTACCTGCTTATATGATACCGGGAAGCTTTACCAAACTGACGGAAATGCCGCTGTCTGCGAGCGGAAAACTTGATAGGGCCGCACTTCCTGAACCGGAAGAAGCTGAGAGGACCGGTGATTATCAAGCGCCCCGCACAATGCTTGAGACTGAGCTGCTGTCTATCTGGCAAGATGTGCTGAAACGGAACCGCATCAGTATGAGAGATGATTTCTTCCAAATCGGCGGACAGTCGCTGAAAGCTGCATCACTTGTTTCAAATATACATAAACGGCTGCAAATTGAACTTGCCGTCCGCCATGTCTTTGAACATCCGACCATTGAGAGCATGGCCCGCTTCCTTGAACAGAGGAAAAGAGGAGAATATGCAGAAATCACGCCTGCAAAGACGAAGGACTTGTACCCGTTATCTTTTGCTCAAAAAAGGCTTTATGCCCTTCACCAGCTTGCTTCAGACAGCACAGGCTATCATATGCCCGCTTGTCTGGAACTGAGCGGCAGGCTCAATCGGGACCGTCTGCAAGAAGCCTTTTCAGCGCTGCTGCAAAGGCATGAAGCGTTACGCACATCATTTGTGTTACGAAACGGGGAGCCGATGCAGCACATACATTCACATGCCGATCTCGAACTCACGGAGCTTCACATGCCGTCCGAGTCACTTCTTCACGAGACGATGGAAACTTTCGTTAAACCGTTTGACGTGGAAAAAGCGCCGCTTTTGAGGGTGACTTTAGCCAAAGTCAATGAAGACCGCCATTTTCTGCTGCTCGATATGCACCATCTTATCGCAGACGGTGTGTCAATGAGCGTTCTGATTCAGGAATTGACGGATTTGTACAGAGGGAAGGAATTGCGGCCGTTAAAACTGCAGTACAAAGATTTCTCCGTCTGGCAGCATGACCGATCTGCCGCTGAAGAGTTCAAAAAACATGAGCGGTATTGGCTGGATGCGATCGGGGAAAACATTCCCGTTCTTGATCTTCCGCTGGATAAAAAGCGCCCGCAGCTTCCTGATTTCAGCGGATCAGCGGTTCGAACGCGTCTTCAAAAGGAAACGGCGGAGAATTTGCGCCGGCTCATGGATGAGACGGGTTCCACGCTGTATATGATTCTTTTGGCCGGCTATTCCCTGTTCCTGTCTAAATTGAGCGGACAGGAAGATGTTGTCGTCGGTTCACCTGCGGCAGGCAGAAGCCGCGCTGAGCTTGAAGGGGTTATCGGCATGTTTGTTAACACCGTGGCCATGAGAAGCAGGCCGGAAGGTGATAAGACATTCCGCGCTTATTTAGAAGAGGTGAAAATGCTCGCCCTCGGCGCAGCCGAACATCAGGAATTCCCGTTTGAAGAACTCGCCCAAAAGCTTGATACACACCGGGAAGTCAATCGCAATCCGCTGTTTGATGCCATGCTCGTTCTGCAAAACAGTGATGATTTCAAAGTGAATCTTCCGGGCTTATCCGTTTCTGCACATGCAGTGAAGCATGACATTTCAAAATTCGACTTGACGCTACATGCTGAGGAACGGCCGGATGGCGCCCTGGATTTTCATTTTGAATACAGTACCGCATTGTTTGAAAAAGAAACGATCGAACGGTGGGCCGGTCATTTTAAAGAGCTTTTAGGACAAATCGCGTCGGGTTACGATCGGAAGCTGTCTGACATTCATTTGCTGGACACAAACGAGCGGCAGCTGCTTCTGGAAGCTGATCATCAAACGGCTGAGTATCCGCGGCATGAAACGATCGTCAGTTTATTTGAAAAACAGGCGGAAAAAACGCCGGATCAAATCGCAGCCGTCATGGCCGATGAGCGTCTCACCTACCGCGAGCTCAATGAAAAGGCGGATCAAATCGCCGATATGCTCTCAGAAAACGGGCTCCGCTCCGGACAGATCGTCGGGATGATGACTGAACGATCTCCGGATATGCTGATTGGAATTCTCGGTATTTTAAAAGCGGGAGGGGCGTATCTGCCGATTGATCCTGAATATCCGGACGAGCGGATTTCATTTATGCTGACTGACAGCGGCGCGCGTGTTCTTTTGACGCAATCGGGTCTTGGAATTTCCGGAATGGACGGTATGCCGGTTTTATATATCGATAAGCCGGAATCTGTTTCAGCAGACAGTCCGAAAGAAACGATAACGCCTGAACAGCCGGCTTACGTGATTTACACATCGGGCACAACAGGGAAACCGAAAGGCGTGATGACGGAACACCGCAATGTCATCAGCCTTATCACACATAAAGGGCTGCCGTTTGATTTTGGGCCAAAAGACGTCTGGACGCTGTTTCATTCTTATTGCTTTGATTTTTCTGTTTGGGAAATATTCGGTGCGCTTTTATACGGCGGAAAAGTAGTCATCGTGCCGAAAGAAACAGCCCGTGATCCGCATTTGTACCGGCAGCTGCTGCTAAGTGAAGGCGTAACGGTGCTGAACCAAACGCCGACGGCTTTTTCCGGACTCATTCATGAAGAAGCCGGGCATACGGACAAGCTGAAGCTTCGATATGTCATTTTCGGCGGAGAAGCGCTTCAGCCCGGCATGCTGAAAAGCTGGAAAGAGAAGTATCCGGAGACGGAGCTTGTGAATATGTACGGCATTACGGAAACCACGGTTCACGTCACATACAAAAAACTGAATATGGAAGATATCGAGAGAAATAAAAGCAATATCGGAAGACCGCTGGAAACCCTTCATGCTTTTGTCATGGACGCTTATATGAATCCGCAGCCGATCGGAATTCCCGGTGAGCTTTATATCGGCGGAGAAGGCGTCGCGAGGGGATACGTAAATAGAGATGATTTAACGGCCTCCCGTTTCATCACGAATCCGCACGTTTCCGATATGCGGCTCTACCGGACGGGCGATATCGCCAAAAGGCTCTCAAATGGCGAGCTGGAGTATGTCGGGCGGAAAGATGCGCAAGTAAAAGTCAGAGGCCACAGAATTGAATTGGGAGAAATTAAATCAGCGCTGCAGAAGCTTTCTTTCGTGAAAGAGGCCGCCGTGATCACACGTGCTGATCAGCACGGTCAGCACTCCATTTACGCCTATGCCGTCTTACACGGAAACGAAAAGTTAAAAGAAGCAGAGGTTCAGGCCTCTCTCAGAGCTTTCCTGCCGGAATATATGATTCCCGCCCGCTTGATGCAGCTTAATGAACTGCCTCTGACGGCGAATGGGAAGCTGGATGAGAAGGCGCTCCCGCAGCCTGAATTAAATGAAAATCCCGGAGATGATATCAGCCTGAGGAATGAAACTGAAGAAATGATGGCTGACATTTGGGAGGAACTCTTAGGTGTTGAAGGCCTTGGCCCCAATGCTCATTTCTTCCATCTCGGCGGAGATTCGATTAAAGCGCTGCAAGTATGTGCGAGGCTGAAGCAGCAGGGCTACGAAACGACTGTTCGTGAGCTGTTTGAGCACCAGACACTGGGAGAGGTGTCGATGCGGCTCCGGAAAGTCCGCCGCGTCATTGATCAGGCTCCCGTCACCGGAGAAGTGCCGTTGACGCCGATCCAGCACTGGTTCTTGTCACAATCATTGCCGCATGATCATTTTAATCAGACCGTTATGCTCCGCAGTGCGGACAGAATCAATGAATCCGCAATGAGAAAAGCGCTGGCACAGCTCGCGGTTCATCATGACGCATTACGGATGATATGCGGCACGCAAAATGGATCGGTGATGCAATATAACAGAGCTGAGAACCTTTCTGAAGAAGAACTCTTTACGTTTGAAACGCTTGACGTGAGAGGGACAGGGTCATTACAAGAGGAGCACGCCGCAATTGAACAGGCGGCCGCCCGTATTCAAACTTCCATCAGGCTGGAAACGGGTCCGCTCATAGCTGTCGGTTTATTTCACGCCGCTGATGGCGATCATCTGCTGCTTTCCATTCATCACCTTGTCATTGACGGAGTATCATGGCGGATTTTATTTGAAGATCTCACTGCGTGCTACCGGCAGGCGCTTGTTGGAAAAGAAGCCGTTCTTCCGGCGAAAACTGATTCCTATCAGACTTATGCAAAGCAAATTTCTGATTATGCAAAAAGCCGCCGGCTGCTGCAGGAAGCAGATTACTGGTCTGAAAGAGAAGAAGCGGCGGTCAAACCGCTTCCGAAAGATGCCCGCATCTCTTCCAATCTCCTTAAAGATACAGATGTGATGACCATTACATTGACAAAACAGGAGACTGAGCAGCTGTTAACGGAGGCAAACAGGGCATACACAACGGAGACAGGTGAATTATTGCTTGCGGCGTTAAGCCTTGCGCTGAACAGATGGACCGGAAATGAGACATTCAAAATCAGCATGGAAGGCCACGGAAGGGAAGAGCATCTGGAGCATCTTGATATCAGCAGAACCATCGGGTGGTTTACGTCAATTTATCCGGTATTGGTTGACGCAAGTTTTCAAGATCAGGCTGATGACGGGGGGCGTCTCGGTTATCACATTAAGCGGACAAAAGACATGATGCGCCGCATTCCGCATAAAGGAGCGGGATACGGGGTGCTGAAATATATAAGAAAATTCTGGGGAGAGGCTGAATCTGATTCTCCTGAAATCAGTTTTAACTATTTGGGGCAGTTTGACCGGGAGATCCGTTCCACCGGCTTCGATGTTTCTCCCGTAAAAGCGGGAAATGAAGTCAGCCCAGACTGGGAACGTCCGTACACACTTGATATCAGCGGCTCCGTATCATCGGAATGCCTCAGCTTGAATGTGGTGTACAACCGTGTTCAGTACCAAAAAGAAACGATTGAAGTTTTGACGGGGCATTTTCATACTTTTCTCAAGCAGATCATCACGCATTGCACAGACAAAGAGGAGCGTGAATGGAGCGCTGCTGATTTCAGTGATGAAGAGTTAACGCTGGAAGATCTGAGTGACATTATGGGAGCCGTCAACAAACTATAGAAAAGGAGAGGCGCAATGGGGCAGCAACCGGAAATACAAGATATATACCCTTTATCTTTTATGCAGGAGGGCATGCTTTTTCATTCTCTTTTGGATCATGACTCAAGAGCCTACTTCGAACAAGCAGTGTTTACGATCAGCGGACAGCTTGACCGGGAACGATTCCAAAAAAGTATAGATGCTGTTTTTGAACGATACGATATTTTCCGTACGACGTTTATTCATAAGAATGTGGCGAAGCCCCGCCAAGTCGTGTTAAAAAGCAGGCCGAGCCGTGTTCAGTTTCATGATATTTCTCATTTGGATGAGAAGGCGCAGGACATGTATGCCGACCGTTTCAGTAAAGAAGACAAAGATAAAGGCTTTGATTTGCAATCAGACCCTCTCATGAGAGTCTCCATTCTGAAAAAAGCGCCCGAACGCTATGTTTGTATTTGGAGCCACCATCATATCGTCATGGACGGCTGGTGCTTCGGAATTGTCATGAAGGAATTTCTGATGATCTATCAATCTCTCGGAGACGGGCGGCTCCCGTCTCTCGAGCCTGTTCAGCCATATGGAAAGTATATTAAATGGCTCATGAAGCAAGATCGTAAAGAAGCCGAGTCATTTTGGAAAACGAGACTTGCTGATCTTGAGCAAACGGCGTCTCTTCCGAAAAAATCCGCGGAACCAAACGGCGAGCTTGAGCAGGCTGTTTTCACTATTTCTGAAGAGCAGACAAATGAGCTGAAGAACATTGCGGCAAGGGCGGGGGCAACGCTGAATACGGTGTTTCAGGCACTGTGGGGCATTTTGCTGCAGCGAGTCAGCCGCTGTGAAGACGCCGTTTTCGGTTCTGTCGTTTCCGGCCGGCCGTCGGATCTGGCGGGCGTAGAAAAAATGGTAGGACTGTTTATCAATACGATTCCCGTGCGGGTAAAAAGCGGTTCGTTTTCCTTCCTGGAGCTCGTCAGACATTTGCAGCAGGAGACGCTGCAAGCAGAAGCGTACAGCTATTATCCGCTGTATGACATTCAGGCGCAAAGCCCTCTGAAGCAGGCGCTGTTTGACCATATTATCGTGTTTGAAAATGTGCCGGCCCAGCGTGAAATTGAAAATGTGAGTCAGGCCGGTTCATTTGATTTTGCGGTAGAGGATTTCACGATGGAGGAAGTCACAAACTACGGATGCAGCGTAAAGGTGATTCCGGGAAGTTCTCTTTATATCCGCTTAAACTTTGATACCGGTATATACGATCGTGTTTTTATGAAGAAGATTGAAACCTTTTTACGGTATATGATGAAATCAGTCATTTCCGATCCTGAAATGAGCACCTCCCAGATCGCTTTGCTGGATGCGTGTGAAGCCAGAAATATGCTGGATGCGTTTAACCGGACAGATGCGGCTGAACCGCCGGCTCCGACGCTTCACGGGCTGTTTACCCGCCGCGCCGCGCTTTCGCCGCATCGTCCGGCGCTTCGTTTCCCGGACGGTATGCTGACGTACGCCGAGCTTGACCGGTATACAGACAGGCTCGCTGTTTGGCTCCGCCAAAAAGGCGTCCGCAAAGAAAGCAAGGTCGGCGTGCTCGCTGAACGCACGCCGGAGATGGTGATTTCAGTGCTTGCCGTGTTAAAAGCGGGCGGCGCCTACGTGCCGCTTGACCCGGAATATCCGGAGGACAGGCTGCGCTATATGCTCGACGACAGCGGCGCCTGTCTCCTGCTTCAACAGTCAGGATTATCCGTTTCCGGTTTTTCCGGCGAGACGCTAGAAGTGTCTCTTTCTGCCCTTACAGGTGAGACGGAGACAGGGGCTGTCTCTGAAGAAGCGGATGCCGATTCGCTCGCTTATATTATTTACACGTCCGGTTCGACGGGAACACCGAAGGGGGTGGCTGTTGAACACCGTCAGGCCGCCGCCTTTTTATCCGGGATGCAAGGGCAGTTTCCGTTAACGGAAGAGGATATAATCGTGCTGAAATCATCCTTTTCCTTCGACGCTTCCATCTGGCAATTGTTTTGGTGGACGATGTCAGGCGCCTCCGTGTATCTGCTTCCGGCCGGATGGGAGAAAGATCCCGCGCTGATGATCGAAGCGTTTGCCTCTGAAAAGGTGACGACCGCGCATTTTATTCCGGCGATGGTCAACAGCTTTTTAGACGCGCTGGAAACAGAGCCTGAGGAAACAAGAATCCGTCTTGGCAAAACCTTGACACGCGTGTTTGCAGGCGGGGAAGCTCTTTCACCGCTTACAGCTGCCCGGTTTGCCGATCTTCTGCCGGAGACCGTGCTCATTCACGGCTACGGGCCGACAGAAGCAACGGTTGATGCGGCGTTTTATGTCTGTGACCGAAAACGGGACAGCGGACGGACAAGGCTTCCGATCGGAAAACCCGTTCCGGGTGCCCGTCTTTATGTGTTAGACGGCGGGGGAACCGTTCAGCCTGCGGGCGTTGCCGGAGAGCTGTACATCGCGGGGACAGGGGTGGCCCGGGGCTATTTGAACCGTCCTGAACTGACGGCGGAACGTTTTCTTGATGATCCGTTTTATCCGGGGGAGCGCATGTATCAGACGGGCGATATCGCACGCTGGACTGAAGACGGGCTTGTCGAATGGCTTGGCCGGTCAGACGGACAGGTGAAAGTCCGCGGCTACCGGATTGAACCGGGGGAAATCGAAGCGGCGATCCGGCGCATCGACGGCATTCGTGAGGCGGCGGTCACCGCCCGGACCGAACACGGCGAAACCGCGCTTTACGCTTATATCGAAGGACGGGAAAGCGATGACGTGCGGGCGGAGCTTGCGAAACGTCTTCCGGCCTACATGGTGCCGGCTCAGTTTATAGAGGTGAGCGAGTGGCCGGTCACACCGAGCGGAAAGCTTGACCGCCGCGCGCTGCCGGCTCCTGACGGAGCGGCAGGCAGACAGGCGTACACCGCACCGCGGAACGTCACGGAAATGAAGCTTTGCGCCCTTTGGGAAGAGGTGCTGAAAAACGGCCCCGTCGGCATCCGGGATCACTTTTTTGAGCGGGGCGGCCATTCGTTAAAAGCGACGGCTCTCGTCTCCCGCATCGCCAAGGAGTTCGGCGTTCAGGTGCCGTTACAGGACATCTTCGCCCGGCCGACGGTGGAAGAGCTCGCTTCGGTCATTCAGGACCTCGAAGAGAGCCCGTATGAAGCGATTCAGCCTGCGAAAACACAGGACACCTATCCGGTGTCTTCAGCGCAGAAACGGATGTATGTGCTCCAGCAGCTTGAAGACGGCGGTGTCGGCTACAATATGCCGGCTGTGCTGGAACTGACGGGCCCGCTTGACCGCGGCCGGCTGGAGGAGACGTTCCGGCAGCTTGTCGATCGGCATGAGTCGCTCAGAACATCCTTTGAAACGGGACATGACGGTGAACCGGTGCAGCGTATCCATGACAGCGTGCCGTTTCAGCTGGATGAGGCCGAGTCAGCAGACGCATTCGTCCGGCCGTTTTGTCTGGATGAAGCGCCGCTCTTCCGCGCGGCCCTCGTGAAAGAATCGGATGAACGCCATCTTTTATTAACGGATATGCATCACATTATTTCTGACGGTGTGTCCGTCAACACCTTGATTAAAGAATTCGGCGAGCTGTATGCCGGCCGCCCGCTTGCACCGATGCGCCTTCAATATAAAGACTATGCCGTCTGGCAGCGGTCGTTTCAGGAGAAGGAAGGATACCAGAAGCAGGAAGCCTATTGGCTGAAGCGGCTTGAAGGCGAGCTTCCGGTGCTTGAGCTTCCGGCTGACAAGTCCCGTCCGGCCGTTCGAAGCTTTGCGGGCGGGAACGTATCGTGCACGCTTGACGCTGAAACGGCATCCGGCCTTCACCGCATCGCCCGCGATCATGGCTCCACTTTGTACATGGTGCTTCTCGCCGCGTACAATACGCTGCTCGCACGTCTGAGCGGACAGGAAGACATCATCGTCGGCTCGCCGATTGCCGGGCGCCCGCATAAAGACCTTGAACCGATTCTGGGGATGTTCGTCAATACACTCGCCATCAGAACGGAGCCGAAAGGAGACAAACGGTTTACCGATTACTTGGCGGAAGTCCGTCAGGCGGCGCTTGAGGCGTATGAACATCAGGACTATCCGTTTGAAGAGCTTGTGGAACGGCTCGGTGTGCAGCGGGACACAAGCCGTAATCCGCTGTTTGACGTGATGTTTGTGCTCCAGAATATGGAGCGTGAATCCTTGGTTTTAAATGAGCTGCATTTGACTCAAGCTGCGGATACCGGCCATAAAACAGCAAAATTTGATGCCACGCTTTATGCGGCAGAAGGGTCTGACGGCACCATCAGCTTTGATTTTGAATTCAATGCAGATATCTATCAAAAACAGACAATCGAAAAATGGCTTTCTTATTTTACCCGTATTCTTACGAAAGTAATTGAAGACCAAACAATACCGCTTGGTGACATTCACGTGCTGGATGATGCTGAAACAAATCGCGTCATTTATCAATTTAATCAGACGAAAAGCGATTATCCTAAACATGAAACCATCAGCCGTTTATTTGAGCGGCAGGCGGAAGAAACCCCTGATGCCCAGGCAGTTGTATATCGCGGACAAACCTTGACATACAGAGAGCTGAACGAACGGGCTAACAGAATTGCTGCGGCGCTCCGATCAAATGGCGCCGGTCCGGAAAGTGTGGTCGCAATATTAACCGGCCGCACAACAGAGCTTGTTTCCGGTATTCTCGGAATATTAAAAGCGGGGGGCGCCTACTTGCCTATCGCTGACGATGTGCCGCGGGAACGGGCTGAATGGATGCTTAAAGACTGCAAAGCTGATATTCTCCTTCAATCTGATAAAGTTGACGGTCTGCCGCTTTCAGGAAAACGTTTATTCATAGAGGATATTCAAACACACGCTGGATTGAGTGCAGTTAACCCCGAACCGCTCGGCGGACCCGAATCATTGGCTTACATGATTTATACATCCGGGTCAACGGGCGCGCCAAAAGGCGTCATGGTTGAACAGCGAAGCGTGATCCGCCTTGTGAAAAACAGCAATTATATTGATTTCACGCCGAAAGACAGACTGTTGTTTACTTCATCATTAGGATTTGACGTCACGACATTTGAGATATTCGGCCCGCTTTTAAACGGTGCTTCTTTATATGTAAGTGACCAGGAAACCTATCTCGATTCTGATGTTTTGGAAACATTTATACAGCAAAACAGTATAACGACACTTTGGCTTACATCGTCTCTGTTTAACCATTTATCCGAACAAAATGAACATGTGTTTTCGGGATTATCACGATTGATTATCGGCGGAGAAGCACTGTCCCCAAGCCATGTCAACCGGGTTCGGGGAGCACTGCCGCATCTTGCAGTATGGAATGGATACGGGCCGACGGAAAACACAACGTTCTCGACATGCTTTTTGATTGAACAATCATACGATCATTCGATCCCGATCGGGCGCCCTGTCGGAAATTCAACCGCGTATATCATAAACGGCAGGGGAACACCGCAGCCGATCGGCGTCATCGGCGAATTATGCACGGGCGGGGACGGTGTGGCGAGAGGATATTTCGGACGTCCTGAGCTGACGGAAGAAAAATTTGTCCCTAATCCATTTGTTCCCGGAGAACAAATGTACCGCACCGGAGATTTAGCCCGCTGGCTGCCGGACGGAACGATCGAGTATGCCGGACGAATGGATGATCAAGTGAAAATCCGCGGTTATCGGGTGGAGCTGGGAGAAATTGAAGCCGCTCTGAGGAGCTTGGACGGCGTGAAAGAAGCTGCAGTGTCAGTCAGAACCGGACAGTCCGGCAATAAAGAACTGATCGCATACATGAGCCTGCAGGCGGACATGAACACAGAAACAGTGCGTTCTTTACTTTCTCAGCGCCTGCCGAATTACATGGTTCCGTCCTATATGATGGAGCTTGAGAGGCTGCCGCTTACGCCGAACGGTAAATTGGATCGGAAAAATCTGCCCGAACCGGAGCTCGCGCTTCAAACCGCATACACAGCTCCCCGCAATGAGCTTGAAGAACAGCTTTCCGTGATTTGGCAGGAAGTGCTCGGCGCAAAGCAAGTCGGGATTGAAGACTCATTTTTTGAATTGGGCGGCGATTCAATCAAAGCGCTGCAAGTTTCCGCGCGGCTCGGACGCTATGGGTGGAAAATGGCGGCAAGTGACTTGTTCCGCCATCCGACCATTAAGGAACTCGCGCCTCTTATCCGGAAAGCGGAAAGAGTCATCGATCAGCGGCCGGTTGAAGGAGATATTCCTTGGACCCCCGTTCAGCACTGGTTTTTATCACAGCGGATGGAAAACAGAAATCATTTCAATCAGTCCGTCATGATGTTCAGCTCGGACGCTTTGCGTAAACAGCCGCTCAAAGAAGCTTTGCAGCATCTTGTCATTCATCATGATGCACTCCGGATCACCGTCAGTGCAGAAAACGGAAGTCTCAGACAAATCAATCACGGCATCCAACAGGATGAACTGTACAGCTTGGATATATGGGATCTGTCTGAAACGGATTCATGGGAAAGAGAAATAGAAACTGAGGTGGCTGCACTCCAACAGCAGATGGATATTGAAAAAGGGCCGCTATTAAAAGCCGGCTGGTTCAAAACCCGGTCTGGGGATTATTTATTCATTACCATCCATCACTTGGCGGTTGACGGAGTGTCATGGCGTATTTTGCTGGAGGATTTATCAGCCGCTTACACTCAAGGCGTAAAAGGTCAGCCGGTTCAGCTTCCGCCAAAGACTGATTCCTTTAAGCAGTACGCAGAAAGGCTTTCAGAATACGCAAAAAGCAGCAAGCTGATGCGTGAAGAAGACTATTGGCGTTTTACTGAAGAAGAAACCGCCGCCGGACTTCCTTATGAAAAACCGCAGCATCAGACGGGAGCCGACAGCATTCGGCAAACGGTAAGCTTTACGCTTTCAGAAGAAGAAACGTCCGTTTTGCTGCAGCAGGTCAACCGGGCCTACCATACCGATACGCAGGATATTCTTTTGACTGCGGCAGCCTTGGCTTTACGGGACTGGACAGGAGGCAGACTCCGCATCGCGATGGAAGGGCACGGAAGAGAGCATATTATGCCGGAGCTTGACATCAGCCGCACCGTAGGCTGGTTTACTTCCATGTATCCGGTGCTCATTGACTTGAATGCTGCCGGTTCAGAACTTGGGACGGCGGTAAAAACAGTAAAAGACACACTCGGAAAAATACCGGATAAAGGAATAGGCTACGGCATTTTAAAATATATGACACCGCCTGAGCAAAAAACAATTCGGTTCGGACAAGCGCCTGAAATCAGCTTTAACTATTTAGGGCAATTCAATGATACAGAAGATCAGCACACGTTCAGTTTATCCGGTCTTGCGAGCGGGCACGACATTACGCCGACATGGCAGCGGGAACAAGCGGTGGAAATGAGCGCGATGGCTGCACAGCACAAGCTTCACTTCAGTTTGAGCTATCCGCCGAACCGCTTTCGCAAAGAAACGATGGAACAGCTGCTGCAAACCTTACAACAATATTTGCGTGATATTATGGCGCACTGCACCGGCAAAGAAGAATCAGAAAAAACTGTTAGTGATTTTAGCAGCAAAACGTTAACATCTGATGATTTGGACAGCATAGCGAGTTTTGTCGAGGAACTGTAGAAAAAGGCGACGGGGAGATCATAACATGACAAAAAAGAATGCAATTCAGGATATTTATCCGCTGTCTTATATGCAGGAAGGAATGCTTTTTCATTCCCTCCTGCAAAAGGAATCACAGGCTTACGCCGAACAGGCCTCCTTTTCAATCACAGGGAAGGTTGACACCCGCGTATTTGAAGAGAGCGTTCATGTTCTTTTCGAAAGACATGATATTTTCAGAACGATCTTTATCAGCCAGAACGTGTCCGTTCCGCAGCAGGTCGTATTAAAAGAGCGGAACGTCAGCATCATTGAAGAAAACCTCACCAATTTAAACAAGGCTGATCAAACAAAATATATCGAAGAAGCTAAACGAAGAGACCGTGAGAAAGGATTTCATCTGCAAAAGGACATGCTGATGCGGGTGACGCTGCTGCAAACCGGAGAACGTGAATACACGTGCATATGGAGCTTCCATCACATCATTATGGATGGTTGGTGTCTCGGAATCGTGCTGAAAGAGTTCTTCCAGATATACGCCTCGCGGCTCCGCCAAACACCGTTAACGCTTGAGCCCGCTGTGCCGTACGGGACCTATATCAAGTGGCTGATGGAGCAAGATAAAGAAAAAGCCGCTTCGTACTGGGAGCGATACCTTGAAGGCTTTGAGCAGCAGACTGTTCTGCCGAAACGGAAAAAAGCCGGCGGCAGCAGACAGGAGGAAGTGACGTTTTCCTTTTCAAAAGAGGACACGGCTAAGCTGAAAGAGCTGGCCGTGAAAGAAGAGGTCACACTGAGCACCATTTTCCACACGCTCTGGGGCATTTTGCTCCAGGCGTACAATCAGACAGAGGATGCGGTTTTTGGTTCTGTCATTTCCGGAAGGCCGTCTGAAATCGAAGGCATCGAGCGAATGATCGGCCTGTTCATTAACACTGTCCCTGTCCGAATCAGCGGAGCGGACATCCCGTTTCAAAAACTGATCAAAAACGTGCAAAAGGATGCTTTGAAAGGACAGGCATACAGCTATCATCCGCTTTATGACATACAGGCGAATTCACAGGTAAAACAAGGCTTAATTGACCATATTCTCGTCTTTGAGAATTATCCGGTTGAACAGGAGCTTGACGTGCTGAACAGCGAGGGGGATACGAAAGATCTTTTCCGCATCCATGATTTCAGCATGGAAGACGAAACCAATTACAGTTTTTATCTTATGGTGGCGCCGGGTGACGAGATTCATTTGAAAATGAGATACGATTCAAGCGTGTATAACCGCCAATTTATCGAAAATATCAAAGGTCATTTGACACACATCGTTTCCCAGATTCTCGACAAACCTGATATTACGCCGGATAAGCTTGTAATCATAACTCCTGAGGAAAAAGAGCAGCTGCTTGCTCCAATTTCTGAAGAAACTGAAAAGCCTGAGTATGACACGATTCATGCGATGTTTGAACGGCAGGCCGCACAAACGCCGGATCAAATCGCGATCAAGTATGAAGGCGAGTCAGTGACGTACAAAGAGCTGAACGAATCGGCTAATAAGCTGTCCCGTCTGCTGCAAAAACGCGGATTAAAGCGGGAGGAGCCGGTAGGCGTCATGCTCGGCCGTTCCCCTTCTTTAGCGGCGGCCGTTCTCGGTATTTTAAAAGCGGGCGGCGCCTTTGTCCCGATAGATCCCGGCAGTCCAAAGGAGCGTATCCGCTATATCATTGAAAACAGCGGCTGCGTCCATGTTGTAACAGAGCGGCATCAGTCAGTTCCCGCGGAACAAACGCTGCAGGTTACATACATAGAAGAAGCCGGGACAGAAGCGGACGGAAGCAATGTGCAATCCATTAATACAGCGGACGATCTGCTTTATATGATTTATACATCCGGAACGACAGGGAAACCGAAGGGTGTGCTGCTCGAACATAAAAATATGGCCAACCTGCTTTCTGACCAATTGACGAACACAGACATTGATTTTTGCACAAATGTCCTGCAGTACGCATCTGTGGCATTTGACGTCTGCTACCAGGAGTTATTTTCAGTACTCTTGAGCGGCGGCACTCTTTGTATCGTGCCGGAATCAATCAAACGAGATGTTTCTCAGTTGTATTCGTTTATCGATCAGCATAAAGCAGAAGTGGTATTTTTCCCGACTGCCTTTGTCAAAATGCTTTTCAATGAAGAAGATTATGCACAGTCTTTTCCCCGCTGTGTGAAGCATGTCATTACGGCTGGAGAGCAGCTGACCGTCTCGCGATTGTTCAGGCAGACGCTCCGTTTACACGGTATGCATTTGCATAATCATTACGGCCCGTCAGAAACCCATGTGGTTTCAACGTATACGATTTCTGCGGGAGATGACATACCTGAACATCCGCCTATCGGGAAACCGATCCATCATAACAAGATGTATATTCTCAGCAAAAACAGACAGCTTCAGCCTCTCGGAATTGCGGGAGAATTGTATATTTCCGGAGCGAATACAGGAAGAGGCTATGTGAACAATCCGGCGCTGACCGAAGAGAAATTTTTGCCGGATCCGTTCAGAAAGGGCGCCGTCATGTACCGGACCGGAGATTTGGCAAGACTGCGTGCGGACGGCCAAATTGAATACATCGGCCGGACAGATGATCAAGTGAAGATCAGAGGGTACCGGATTGAACCGAAAGAAATTGAAACCGTCCTGGCAAATCATCATGCCGTGAAAGAAGCTGCCGTACTGATTCAAACGAATGAGTCGGGCGAAAATGAATTATGCGCCTACTGCAGCGTCTCACAAGCGACAGATCCTTCTCAGCTGCGGAGCGATTTGGCGAAAGAACTGCCTGATTATATGATTCCGGTTAAATGGGCTTTTGTTGACACGATTCCGCTCACTGCAAACGGAAAAGTCGACCAGCGTGCCCTTCCGGAAGCTTCGGGGTACGCCGCAGGCCGTCAATACACGGCTCCCCGCAATGTGACGGAGCTGAAACTTACCCGGATATGGGAAGAAGTGCTTCAAAGCGGCCCGATCGGTGTTCACGATCACTTTTTCGAGCTTGGCGGCCATTCATTAAAGGCGACGGCGCTCGTGGCAAAAATAGCCAAAGAGTGCAGCGTGCAAATTCCGCTGAGCGATGTCTTCAGCCATCCGACCGTAGAAGAACTCGCCAATATCATCAGCGAAGCAGAAGAGAATCCGTTCGCATCTATAGAAAAAACAGAAACGAAAGAAACCTATCCTGTCTCATCCGCACAAAAACGGATGTACGTCCTTCACCAGCTTGAAAATGGCGGGGTCAGCTATAACATTCCAGCCGTTTTAGAGGTGAAGGGGCCGTTTGACCGAAACAGGATAGAAGCCGTGTTCAAGGAACTGATCCGGCGGCATGAACCGCTAAGAACGTCCTTTGAAGAAAAAGACGGCCGGCCGGTGCAGAGGATTCACGACGAGGTTCCGTTTGCATTTACAAAAGAACAATCAGCTGAAGCGTTTATCCGGCCGTTCGACCTCGGCAAAGCGCCTCTTTTCCGGGCCGGATTTGTCCGAATTGAAAAAGACCGGCACCTGCTTTTAGCTGACATGCATCATATTATTTCAGACGGCGTATCCGTCAATCTTTTGATACGTGAATTCAGTGAACTGTATGCTGGGAGAAGTCTGCCTCCGTTACGGATTCAATACAAAGATTATGCCGTCTGGCAGCAATCATTCATGGCCGGCGCCGCATACAAAAAACAAGAGGAGTACTGGCTGAACCGTCTTGCCGGGGTGCTTCCCGTACTTGAATTGCCGGCTGATAAGCCGCGTCCGCCGGTGCGGAGCTTTTCCGGTGACCGGGTGTCATTTGTCATCAGCGAAAAACATACAGCACAGTTGAAAAAGCTGGCGAAAGAAAACAAATGCACACTTTATATGACGCTGCTCGGTGTGTACACCGTTCTGTTAGCCCGTTTAAGCGGACAGGAAGATATGATTGTCGGGTCTCCGATTGCGGGAAGGCCTCATGCCGATCTTGATAGCGTTCTGGGCATGTTTGTCAATACGCTTGCAGTCAGGACGCGCCCCGCAGGAAGCAAGACATTTAAAGATTATTTACAGGAGATTCGCCAAACAGCGCTTGAGGCCTACGAACATCAGGATTATCCGTTGGAGGAACTCGTCGATAAGCTCGGTGTGCCGCGGGATATGTCCCGAAATCCGCTGTTCGATACAACATTTGCGCTGCAGAACATGGAACAGCAAAAGCTTAGGGCAGACGGGCTTGAACTGCAGCCGGCAGACATCAGCCTGCCGATTTCTAAATTTGATATGTCACTGTACATCTCGGAAAATGCTGGGGAATTGTACTGCCAGTTTGAATACAGTACCGATTTGTTTGAGAGAAAAACGATTCAAAAATGGGCGGGATTTTTTGCGACACTTGCCGAAAACGCCGCTGCTGATCCGGGATTGGAATTAGACGATATTTCCGTCTTATCAGAAAAAGAAGAAATGTCCCTGCTTCACGATTTCAGCCCCTTGCAGAAAACAGCGTTTCCGCTTGAGCAGCCTCTTCATGCTCTGCTGGAACAGCGGGCGGAGAAAACGCCGGACCGTCCGGCAATTTTAACTGATGACATTGCGATTACGTATCAAGAGCTGAACGAAAGGGCAAATAACCTTGCGCACCAGCTGATAAAGCGTGGGATAAGGCTGGAGGATAAAACCGCCATCATGGGCCGGCGTTCTCCTGACATGCTGATCGGCATTTACGCCATCTTAAAAGCAGGCGGTGCATATCTGCCGATTGATCCGGATTACCCGAAAGAGCGGATTCGCTTTTTACTGAAAGACAGCGGCGTAAGATTTTTACTTGCGGAACCGGAACTTTCGGCCGCAGATCTTTTTGATGGAGAGATCATATCGCTGAAAAGCGGGCAAACAGGAAACCCGGAAGCCGCGGCCAACCCGAATATTCCCGTAAAACCCGATTCATTGGCTTATATTATCTACACATCCGGTTCTACCGGACGCCCAAAAGGCGTGCAGGTTGAACATCAGTCAGCCGTAAACTTTTTATACTCGCTGCAAACGCGGTATGGATTAAGTGATTCTGACATCATTTTGCATAAAACATCATACTCTTTCGATGCTTCGATTTGGGAGCTGTTTTGGTGGCCGATCGCGGGAGCTTCTGTTTTCCTTCTTCCGCAAGGCGGTGAGAAAGACCCTGAAATAATACTGAACGCACTGGAGGATAACCGCATAACGGCGGCCCATTTTGTGCCTTCTATGCTTCATGCTTTCTTGGAATATATAAATTCCAGAAAACAGTCCGTCAAAAAGACCAGCTTAAAAAGGGTTTTTGCCGGCGGCGAACAATTGGGCCCGCACCTGGTTTCCCGTTTTTATGACCTTCTGCCGAAAACGGAATTGACAAATTCCTACGGACCGACAGAAGCGACTGTGGAAGCCTCGTACTTTGATTTACGGCGAGGAAGTGAATTTCACAATGTTCCGATCGGCATTTCAGGACATAACATGCGGCTGTATATTTTAAATCAAAAGAAACGGCTTCTCCCGCCGGGATGTATCGGAGAGCTGTACATCGCGGGGACAGGGGTGGCCCGGGGCTATTTGAACCGTCCTGAACTGACGGAGGAGCGTTTTCTCGATGATCCGTTTTATCCGGGAGAGCGCATGTATCAGACGGGCGATATCGCACGCTGGACAGAAGACGGGCTTGTCGAATGGCTCGGCCGTTCAGACGGACAGGTGAAAGTCCGCGGCTACCGGATTGAACCAGGAGAGATCGAAGCGGCGATCCGGCGCATCGACGGCATTCGTGAGGCAGCGGTCACCGCCCGGACCGAACACGGCGAAACCGCGCTTTACGCCTATATCGAAGGACGGGAAAGCGATGACGTGCGGACAGAACTTGCGACACGCCTTCCGGCCTATATGATGCCGGCTCAGTTTATTGAGATGAGCGAGTGGCCGGTCACACCGAGCGGAAAGCTTGACCGCCGCGCGCTGCCGGCTCCTGACGGAGCGGCAGGCAGACAGGCGTACACCGCACCGCGGAACGTCACGGAAATGAAGCTTTGCGCCCTTTGGGAAGAAGTGCTGAAAAACGGCCCCGTCGGCATCCGGGATCATTTTTTTGAGCGGGGCGGCCATTCGTTAAAAGCGACGGCTCTCGTCTCCCGCATCGCCAAAGAGTTCGGCGTTCAGGTGCCGTTACAGGACATCTTCGCCCGGCCGACGGTGGAAGAGCTCGCTACGGTCATTCAGGACCTCGAAGAAAGTCCGTATGAAGCGATTCAGCCGGTGAAAACACAAGACACTTATCCGGTGTCTTCAGCGCAGAAACGGATGTATGTGCTCCAGCAGCTTGAAGACGGCGGTGTCGGCTACAATATGCCGGCAGTGCTGGAACTGACGGGCCCGCTTGACCGCGGCCGGCTGGAGGAGACGTTCCGGCAGCTTGTGGAGCGGCATGAGTCGCTCAGAACATCCTTTGAAACGGGACATGACGGTGAACCGGTGCAGCGCATCCATGACAGCGTGCCGTTTCAGCTGGATGAAGCCGAGTCAGCAGACGCGTTCGTCCGGCCGTTTTGTCTGGCAGAAGCGCCGCTCTTCCGGGCGGCCCTCGTGAAAGAATCGGACGAACGCCATCTTTTATTAACGGATATGCATCACATTATTTCCGACGGTGTGTCCGTCAACACCTTGATTAAAGAGTTCGGCGAGCTGTATGCCGGCCGTTCGCTTAAGCCGATGCGTCTTCAATATAAAGACTATGCCGTCTGGCAGCGGTCGTTTCAGGAGAAGGAAGGATATCAGAAGCAGGAAGCCTATTGGCTGAAGCGGCTTGAAGGAGAGCTTCCGGTGCTTGAGCTTCCGGCTGACAAGCCCCGTCCGGCCGTTCGAAGCTTTGCAGGCGGGAACATATCGTGCACGCTTGACGCTGAAACGGCATCCGGCCTTCACCGCATCGCCCGCGATCACGGCTCAACGTTGTATATGGTGCTTCTCGCCGCGTACAATACGCTGCTCGCACGTCTGAGCGGACAGGAAGACATCATCGTCGGCTCGCCGATTGCCGGGCGCCCGCATAAAGATCTTGAACCGATTCTCGGAATGTTCGTCAACACGCTCGCCATCAGAACGGAGCCGAGGGGGGACAAACGGTTTACCGATTACTTGGCGGAGGTCCGTCAGGCGGCGCTTGAGGCGTATGAGCATCAGGACTATCCGTTTGAAGAGCTTGTGGAACGGCTCGGCGTGCAGCGGGACACAAGCCGCAATCCGCTGTTTGATGCCATGCTTGTCGTACAAAATATGGAGCATGAGGAACTGCTTCTGGACGGTTTGCATATTCAGCCTGCAGACATGTCCCGTCCGGTTTCCAAATTTGATTTCACTTTGCAGGCTTCTGAAGGCGGGGGACAGATTCATTTTCTGTTTGAATATGCCGCGGCTTTATTCCGGAAAGAAACGATGGAACGCTGGGCTGCCCACTTTTTGACGATGCTTGAACACATTGTCCGTGAACCGGAATCCTCTTTACGGGAGATCAATATGCTGACAGCACCGGAACGAAACCGGATTCTTGCGGATTTTAACGGCATGACGGATAAACAGCTGCCGGAAAAAACAGTTCATGAACTGTTCATCACCCAGGCACAAAAAACTCCTGATGCTGCGGCCCTTATCAGCGGGGAAACACTGGTCACATATAAAGATTTAGATGAATGGTCGAATAAAATCGCCAGAGCTCTGCAAAAACGGCAGATCGGACCTGATGCAGCCGTCGGCATTGTGATACCAAGATCGCCGGAACAAGCAGCGGCAGTCTTCGGAGTTTGGAAAGCCGGAGGCGCCTACGTCCCGATAGATCCTGAATATCCGGAGGAACGTAAGCAATATATCACCTCAGACAGCGGCGCAGCGATTCTTCTTACCGTACGGGGCGCGATAGATCAAGTGCCTGATCGTTTTAAAGGTGAAGTGCTCGCATTGGAAGATATACAAGAACAGGACGCTTCACCGGTTCAGTCACTGTCGGCGCCGGAGGATTTGGCTTACATCATTTATACGTCAGGGACGACAGGCAGGCCGAAAGGGGTTATGGTCGAACATCGATCTGTCAGCCAGACCCTTCAATGGCGGAGCAGATTTTATGATCTGAATGAGAAAGATACGGTTCTTCAGCTCTTTTCATTTTCCTTTGACGGATTTGTAACAAGTATGTTCACACCGCTGATTTCCGGCGCGAAAGTGGCCGTTTTAGCTGAAGACGAAGCGAAAGATATTCTGGCCATTAAACACTATCTCGCTTCTTGCCGCATTACTCACATGATTATTGTTCCCGTGCTGTACCGTACACTGCTTGACGTACTGGAGCCGGGAGATGCCGAGTCTCTCCGGATTGTCACATTAGCGGGAGAAGCGGTCGATCAAAACATGATCAGCCGCAGTTTATCGGTTTGTCCTCACACGGAACTTGCCAACGAGTACGGTCCGACGGAAAACAGCGTCGCCACTGCAGCGGCAAGACATATAGAACAACATGAGGAGATTACGATCGGCCGGCCGATTGATCATTCACACGTTTATATTTTAAACGGGGATCATCTGCAGCCGATCGGTGTAACAGGGGAACTTTGCATCTCAGGTTCCGGCCTTGCAAGAGGGTACCGCAATCTTCCTCAGCAAACGGCTCAAGCCTTTGTCCAAGACCCGTTCCACAAGAACCGGCGCATGTACCGCACGGGCGATCTGGCAAAATGGCTGCCGGACGGCACGCTGCAATATATCGGCCGAATGGACGAGCAAGTCAAAATCAGAGGCTACCGGGTGGAGCTGCAAGAAATTGAGGCCGCCTTAACAGGCATAAAAGGTGTCAAAGAAGCAGCCGTCACTGCTCTGCCCGCATCAGCAGGCCAAAGGGAACTATGCGCTTATATCGTGACAGAAGAAGGAACAGAAAGCGAAACGGTGCAGCAGGCGCTCAGAAATGAAATGCCCGCTTATATGGTGCCGGCGTTCTTTGAAACACTTGAGGCCCTGCCGGTCACACCAAACGGGAAGCTTGACCGCCGCGCGCTTCCTGAGCCGCGGAAAAAAATGCAAACGGGACGGGTGTTTACAGAACCTTCCAGCGCCATTGAAAAGGAACTGGCCGCGATTTGGAGCGACGTGCTCGGAACTGAAAACATTGCAGTGGATCAATCATTTTTTGAGCTGGGCGGCGATTCCATCAAAGCCCTGCAAGTATCAGCCCGATTACATCAGACAGGAAAACAGATCGCCGTAAAAGATATTTTCAGCCGGCCGACAATTAAAGAACTGGCGCCTTATGTCCGTACAGAGCGGCAGCCGGTCAGCCAAGCACCCGCAGAAGGAGAAGTGAAGTGGTCGCCTGTTCAAAAATGGTTCTTCGCACAGGACATGAAGGAAGCAAACCATTTTAACCAGTCCGTTATGCTGACGAGAACAAATGCAATTGATGAAGAGGCTTTGAGGAAGACGTTAAAAGCCATTACCGTTCATCACGATGCCTTGCGTCTTGTATGCAAAAAAGACGGAGAGAAAGGCCTTTTCCTCTTCAACAGACCGGCTGGCCTCCCAGATGAGCAGCTCTACAGCCTGACTATTTTGGAAGCGGCAGGCGATGAGCATGAAAAAGAACGTTTTATAAAACGCCGCGTCGCAGAGCTTCAGAGAAACATGGATTTGGAGAACGGGCCGCTTGTACAGGCGGGGCTGTTCCGCTCTGAAGCAGAAGATTACTTGTTTCTTACCGTCCATCATCTCGCCGTCGACGGGATGTCATGGCGGATTTTATTGGAAGACTTGGCTTCTGCCTATGGGCAGGCCATCTCCGGAAAAGAAATCAATCTTCCGCCGAAAACCATGTCATTCAAATCATATACGGAGCAGCTGGGAGATTATGCTGAAAGCCGACAGCTGCTTCAGCAGGCGGAGTATTGGCGGGAGATAGAACACTATGAAACAGAAAGTCTCCCTTGTGAGCAGGCAGAACGATCTCAAACTTCTGCGGAAAAACGGAACACGGTATCTTTCACATTAACAGAAAGTGAAACAAGTGCGCTGTTGAAAGATGTGCACAGCGCCTACAATACGGATACGCAAGATGTGCTTTTGGCTTCCGCCGTGCTCGCTGTTCAGAAATGGTCGCCGCGGGATGCTTTGAAAATCGCCCTTGAAGGACACGGACGCCAATCGGAGCAGGGCGGTGCGGACATCAGCAGAACGGTGGGGTGGTTCACTTCCATTTATCCGGTGCTTTTCCGGGCGGGAGCTTATGAACCTCTTGAAGAATATGAAATTCGCACATTGAAAACTGTCAAAGACACATTGCGGCGCATTCCGGATAAAGGGAACGGATACGGCGTCCTTAAATATTTGACACCGCCGAAGCTTGCCGGGATGACCTTCGGGAAAGCACCGGAGATCAGCTTTAACTATCTCGGACAATTCGATGCGCCCGGCGGGAATCCGGCAGAAACGGAACTGCCTGACGCGTTTCAGTTTTCTCCTTTGGGCAGCGGAGATGATGTGACGGATACATGGAAACGGGAGCAGTCACTTGAAATCAGCGCGATTGCGGCAAAAGGCCGGATGACCGTCAGCATTTCCTATGAAACGGGACGCTTCCGGCAGGATACGATCGAACGGCTGTCCGAAAGCTGCCGGTATTTTCTCCTGAAACTGTCGGAACATTGCCTCAGTAAAACCGATACGGAGAAAACCGTCAGTGACTTTGATGATCGGGAGCTGACTGACGAAGCATTGCAGGATATTGCCGACTTACTCAGCTTCCACTAAACCGAGCGGGAGGAACACATGGACAAAACGAAAAATATCCAAAATATTTATCCCCTCAGCCGAATGCAGGAAGGAATGCTTTTTCATTCCTTTCTGCAAAAGGAGGGGGCTGCATATATCGAGCAATCCGTCTTCACCATACAAGGCCGGCTTCGTCCGGAATTGTTTGAGCAAAGCGTACAGTCTGTCATCAGCCGCCACGATATTTTCAGAACGGTTTTTTTACCTCATGTCGCTCAGCTGAACGGCCCCCGCCAAGTCGTGCTTCGTGAGCGGGAATTCCGGCTGCACCGCGAAGATCTTACACATTTGGACGAAGCGGAACAGAGCATCTATTTACAGCGATTTAAGGAACGTGACCGCTTAAAAGGCTTTGACTTGCAAAAGGATATGCTGATGCGTGTTTCTTTGTTTAAAACGGCTGACGAAAAATATGTATGCGTCTGGAGCCACCATCACATCCTTATGGACGGCTGGTGCCTCGGCATCGTCCTTCAGGAATTTATGCATATGTACCGGGCGATTGAATCAGGCTCACCCGTCACCTTGGAGCCCGCTAAGCCGTACAGCACTTATATTACATGGCTGACCGATCAGGACAACGACGCAGCTTCTGAGTATTGGAAAGGGTATTTAGCGGGCTTTGAGACCCCATCAGGACTGCCGAAAATATCGGTCCGGCCCCAGGAAAAAGGCTACCGCAAGAAAGAGCTGCTGTTTTCTTTAGATCAAAACCTGACGGACAAGCTGAAAACGACCGCCAAAGAAGAGGGCGCAACGCTTGCAGTTCTTATGCAGACCGTCTGGGGCCTGCTGCTGCAGCGCTACAACCGGACGGACGATGCCGTGTTCGGCGCCGTCGTATCAGGGCGGCCTTCTGTCATTGACGGCGTGGAAAGCATGATCGGACTGTTTATCAATACCGTCCCGGTACGCATTAAAACGGGTGATGAAAGCTTCAGAGAACTGCTGGGCCGCTGTCAGAAGGAAATGCTTGATTCAGAGGCGTTCAGCTATCATCCGCTTGCAGACATCCAATCTCAGACTGAGCTGAAACAGGATTTAATCGACCATATTATCGTGTTTGAAAATTATCCGATTCAGCAGCAGATGAAAGACGCGGAAAAGGAATCGGATGCGCCGTTTAGAATCGGGAATGTCAACGTGTCGGAACAATCGGGCTACGACTTTAACCTCATCATAGCGCCCGGCGATGAGCTGCTCATCAAATTCAGCTATAATGCGAACGTTTATGACGAAGTATGGATAGAGAGCGTAAAAGGACACTTGGAAGAAGCGCTGCGCTGCGCCGCTTTTAATCCCGATGTTCCTGCTGACCGGCTTCCGATGCTCGGACAAAAGGAAAAATCAAGAATAATCGGCGAATTTAATAACACGAAAACAACTTATGAAAGAGACGAAAGCATCATCAGCCTGTTCAGCCGTCAGGCGGAGAAAACCCCGGATCATCAGGCGCTTCACGCCGACGGGCTGACGTTGACGTACCGGGAGCTTGATGAACGGTCAACTGCATTCGCCCGCATCCTGCTGGAAAACGGTTTGGCGCAAAAGGGAATTGCCGGGATTTTAGCCGAACGCTCACCGGAATTTATTATCGCTGTTCTCGCTGTTTTGAAAGCGGGAGGGACGTACCTTCCGCTCGATGCAGATCTGCCTTCCGACAGGATCGCCGATATGCTCACTGAGAGCGGAGCACAGCTCTTAACGGTACAAAACGGGATTGAGACTGATATTGACTTTTCTCACATCATCTCTATCCCGGCTGCCGCTGAGAAACAAACTGCTGACGCGGGAAAACTGAATACCGTTACATCGCCTGATGATCTTGCCTATATTATGTATACATCCGGTTCAACAGGAAAACCGAAGGGCGTGATGATTTCCAACCGAAACGTCGTATCGCTCGTGTCAAACAGCAATTACACGTCGGCCGGCACGACGGACCGTCTCATTCTGACAGGGTCCATCGGTTTTGACGCAGTGACGTTTGAAATCTTCGGAGCGCTTTTGAACGGAGCGTGCCTTCATGTAGTTGACCGCACGACAATGCTTGCGCCTGAGAGGTTCGGCCATTATCTTAGTTCCAATCGTATTACGATTCTGTTTTTGACGACGGCGCTCTTTAACCAGTTTGCCCAGGCTGATCCGGAGATGTTTTCCGGATTGCGCACCTTATATGTCGGCGGAGAAGCTTTGTCCCCGGCGCTCATCAATAAGGTCAGACACCGCTGTCCGAATCTCAGCCTTTATAACATATACGGACCGACAGAAAATACGACGTTTTCCACCTTTTATGAAATCAGGCATGATTTTTCTCAGCCGATCCCAATCGGAAAACCGATCACTAATTCAACCGCGTTTATCATTGAGAAAAATGGCGGACTTGCGCCGATCGGCGTGCCCGGTGAGCTGTGTGTCGGCGGTGACGGGGTTGCCAAAGGCTACTTAAACAGGCCTGACTTAACAAGTGAAGCATTTGTCAGCCACCCGATTCATCCTGAAGAAAAGATTTACAAAACAGGCGACTTGGCTTATTGGCTGCCGGATGGAAGCATCGGATACATCAGCCGTATCGACCGTCAATTCAAGATTCGCGGAAAGCGTATCGAGCCGGCCGAAATTGAAGCGAGGCTGATTGAAATTGATGGAATCAGGGAAGCGGCAGTCATCGTGTCAGACGAAGGACAAGAAGCAATCCTTTGTGCGTATTATACGGGCGCGCATGTTGAAGAAAGAACCATTCGCTCCCTATTGGCAAGGCCGCTTCCCGACTATATGATTCCGCAGTATATGGTAAAGCTTGACCGTATGCCGCTTACCGCAAACGGCAAAGTGGACCGCTGCAGACTCCCTGCGCCAGAACGGAAAAAGACGTCATCAAAAGCCGTTCCCCCGCGAAACTGGGTAGAACGTGAGCTGATCGACATTTGGTCGCCGATACTCGGCTGCGGGGAGCTGGGCATACAGGATGACTTTTTTGAGCTTGGCGGGCACTCTTTGAAAGCATTGCAAGTCATTCACCAGCTGAAGACCAGACAGCAGATGGATGTCCCGATTGAAATGATATTTGAATATCCGACAATTGAACAATTGGCTGAAAATCTGTATTCCAGCAAACTGTCAGAAGCCGCCGAACAGCATATCAGCAGACTGAATCAGCCGAAAGGCCGCAACCTTTTCTGTTTTCCGCCAATTTCAGGTTTCGGCATTTTCTTCAAAGATCTGGCGGCAGCATTAAATGGACGGGCTGCTGTGTACGGCTTTAACTTTATTGAAGAAGACAGCAGAATGGAACAATACATTGATAAAATGCTGGAAATCCAGCCGGAAGGCCCTTATATCCTCTTCGGATATTCAGCAGGGGGCAATACGGCATTCGAGGCTGCAAAAGCAATGGAAAAGCGCGGATTAGAAATCAGCGACATCATTATTGCAGACGCGTACAGAAAGCTTGACGCACTGCCGCCGCAGCCAACAAACGCAACAGCTGAAAATGTCCCGGAAGCCGTCAGGGAAGCGGTCATCAGAAAAACAGAGCGCTATCAAACGTACTGGGCGGAACTGATAAATGACGGCCAAATTGCGGCAAACCTCCATTTTATTGAGGCTGGCATAAAGGAAGAGCACAATGCTGAGCCTGAGCCGAAGAAATGGGAAGGCGCCACAACGGGACTCTATCAGGAATATCAGGGCGAGGGAGCCCATAAAGATATGTTTGAACCCGAGTTTGCACACAAAAATGCCGAGGTCATACTGGACATCGTTGCAAACAGCGGCAGACGCTTGGAACGGAATCTGTAGCATCCGGCAGAATGGTTCAGGATGACAGAGGGCAAGATAGGGGAATCAAACCAGGTTTTTGGAGGCTTTGTCATGACGAACCTATCTTGGCTTACATATGTAATGATCATCCTTGCCAGCTATCGGCTGACCCATTTAATTGTATTTGATAAGATTACCGAATTCATAAGAAAACCCTTTTTAAAGCAAGAAAAAACCATCGATCAAAACGGGCGCGCCGTCCAAAAAAAAGTCCCTTCCTCCGCATTCGGTTATATGCTGCAATGTTATTGGTGTGCGGGTGTCTGGTGCGCCATATTGATCGGCATCTGCTACTGGGTCTGGCCCCGCTATGCACATCCGGTTATTTTCATTTTGTCCATTGCCGGAGCGCAGGCCATTCTTGAAACCTGTGTCGGCGTCGGAACGAAGGTCATTGACGTGCTCGCCGCCATGAAACATAAAAAGTCCTGAAGCGTTTCATCCGCTTTAGGACTTTTTTCTTTTTTTAGGCTGAGAGGAATAAAGCAGGCTTTTTGATTCACCGCCCGGAATGCTTCGGAATACCGTAAAGCTGAAAGGGGGAAAAACATGAAAGGCTGCCGTTTCAGCATCATATGGTTTTTGGCCGTTTTACTGACAGCCGGCATCTTTACAGTCTCAGCACCAGCAAAAGCTCGCGGCACTCAGGCGGAGAGAGAAATGAGAGCCGTATGGATCGCGTCTGTCACCAATATCGACTGGCCCTCTAAAAAAGGGCTGTCACCCGATCAGCAAAAAAAAGAATACAGCAAGCTGCTGGATGACGTTCAAGCAATGGGGATGAACGCCGTGGTCGTTCAAATTAAACCGACGGCTGATGCTTTTTATCCATCAGATTACGGTCCTTGGTCAGAGTATTTGACAGGAACTCAAGGCAAAAATCCGGGCTACGATCCGCTTGCTTTTTTAGTTGAAGAGACACATAAACGGAATCTTGAATTCCACGCTTGGTTCAACCCTTACCGGATCACGATGAATCACACAAATTTGAATGCGCTTTCAGATGATCATCCCGCCCGTTCTCATCCGGACTGGGTCGCCGCATACGGAAATCAGCTGTATTATAATCCGGGCATTCCCGAAGTACGGCAATTTATAACGGATGGGATCAAAGAGGTGGTCAGCCGATATGACATTGATGCGGTTCATATGGATGACTATTTTTACCCTTATAAAATCGCCGGAAAGGAATTTCCCGATCAGGCGGCATACGAACGGTACGGAAAAGCTCACTTTGCATCAGTTGATGACTGGCGCAGAGATAACGTCAACCAGCTTGTAAAAGAGATCAATCAGGCAATTAAACGAGAAAAATCTTATGTCAAATTCGGAATCAGCCCATTCGGCGTATGGAGAAATGCCGCAGATGACCCGACAGGCTCCAAAACGGCCGCCGGGGTGCGGAACTACGATGACTTATACGCTGATACGCGTGAATGGATCCAAAAAGGATATATTGATTACATCGCACCGCAGATTTACTGGAGTATCGGCTTTAAAGCGGCGGCATATGACGTCTTAGCGGATTGGTGGGGCAATGAAGTGAAAAATCGTCCCGTGCATTTATATATCGGGCAGGCAGCTTATAAAATTAACAACAACGCTGATCCGCCTTGGGCCGATCCGGAGGAATACGGGAGACAGATTGCTCTTAACAGGGAATCAGCTTGGATTAAAGGCAGCATGCATTTCAGTTTAAAGGATCTGAACCGTAACCCGCTCGATGTGAAAAACCGCTTGATCAATGACATGTACAGCCGTCCCGCATTAATACCCGAGATGCCTTGGCTCGGACATTCCGCTTTAAAAAAGCCGGCTGTCAAACGGGCGGAGAAGAACGCTTCAGGCAATACACTCTTTATCGAAGATGCAAAATCCAACGGTAAAAAAACGGCTTATTACGCCATTTACCGCGCAGAAAAGGGAAAGCAGCCTTATTTAGTGGATACAGTCAGAAAGACAGCATCACGGACGCAGACATTTTCAGATACTGATATCCAGGCGAAAGGAGCCTGCACCTATATCGTTACTTCCGTTGACAGGCTTCACCATGAAAGCCGCCCCTCCGCAAAACGGACGGTTAAATAGCATTTCTAAAAAAACTGACAGTTGCCGCGCTGTCAGTTTTTTTGGCGGATGAGTCCGAATGTTCAGACTTTATTTGGATGGAATGAATAAAGACCCCCATTAATAAAATGTAGAAAGCAGCAGAAGGAGGAAGGTTAATGAATTTTCAACTGACAAAAGAACAGCAGATGGTGCGCGAAATGGTCAGAG
Source organism: Bacillus siamensis (assembly GCF_051628075.1). NCBI lineage: Bacteria > Bacillati > Bacillota > Bacilli > Caryophanales > Bacillaceae > Bacillus > Bacillus siamensis. The sequence continues at coordinate 1,942,748 of NZ_CP155579.1, read as the reverse complement.
ATTTCGCCAAAAATGAAATTGCCCCGAAAGCCCATGAGGTTGATCAATCAGCCGTCTTTCCGATAGACACATTTAAGAAAATGGGCGAACTCGGCCTTCTCGGAATTCCGTTTCCGGAAGAATACGGAGGAGCGGGCGGTGACACCATTTCCTATGCAGCGGCAGTTGAAGAAATCGGAAAAGCCTGCGGAAGCACGGGGCTGAGCTACGCGGCAGCCGTGTCACTCGGTGCAAGCCCGTTGTACTATTTCGGTACGGAACAGCAAAAACAAGAACACCTTACTCCGCTAGCTTCCGGAAAAGCGCTCGGATCATTCGGATTGACGGAGCCGAATGCCGGTTCAGATGCCGGCGGAACACAGACAAAGGCCGAGAAAATGGATGCTGACTATGTGATAAACGGAGAGAAATGCTGGATCACAAACGCCAATTACGCGCGCACGGTCATTGTCACTGCCGTTACGGGAAAGAACTCCGCCGGAAAACCGATCATTTCAGCCCTCATCGTCCCGACAGACACACCGGGTTTTACGATCACAAGTCCGTACGACAAGATGGGTGTGAGAGGATCTGATACGGCCGAGCTTGTGCTGGAGGATGTCAAGGTGCCTGCCGACAACCTGCTCGGTGATCCTGAAAAAGGTTTCAAGCAATTTTTATATACATTAGACGGCGGACGGATTTCGATTGCGGCGCTGGCTGTCGGTATCGCTCAAGGAGCGTTGGAGGCGTCGCTGTCATATGCGAAGGAACGCAAGCAGTTCGGCAGCCCGATATCGTCATTTCAAGCCATCCAATTTAAGCTCGCTGACATGGCGATGGAAATTGACCTTGCCAGACAAATGGTGCTTAAAGCGGCCTGGCTGAAGGATCAACACCTGCCATTTACGAAAGAAGCGGCATACGCCAAGCTCTATGCTTCAGAAATGGCCGTCAGAACATGCCTTCAGGCCATCCAAATTCACGGCGGTTCCGGCTATATGAAGGAGTGCGGTGTCGAACGCATGCTTCGTGACGCAAAGCTGATGGAGATTGGCGAAGGAACGTCAGAAATTCAAAGAATGGTCATTGCAAGACAGCTCTTGAAGTGAAATGAAAACGTTTACCAAAACAAGAATGGAAGGAAGCAGGTCATATGGCTGAACTTATCCATTTAACAGCGGGGAAGCTGCTTGAGCGGACCGCGGAGCTTTTTCCGGATCATGAAGCGGTTGTTTACCCTGAGCGCGGCCTTCGTTATACGTATGCGGAGTTTGAACGGTTATGCCGGCAAACCGCAAAAGGGCTGATGAAGCTGGGAGTTGAAAAAGGAGATCATGTGGCCATATGGGCATCCAACATACCGGAATGGCTCGCGGCGCAATTTGCAACGGCGAAAATCGGCGCCGTCCTGGTCACCATCAATACGAATTTTCAAATCGCAGAGCTCGATTACCTGCTGGCACATTCAGACGTCACGTCCCTGATTATCATGGATTCCTACAGGCAGACATCTTATGTTGAAATGGTGAATAAGCTGATTCCGGAGCTGAAAACTTGTGAGCGCGGCAGGCTGCGTTCGAAACGGTATCCCTTTTTACGGACGGTGTTATATATCGGGGATCAAAGACCGCCCGGCATGCACCGTTGGGATTCTTTGCTGAAGGATGCCGAGTCTGTAACGGATGCAGCGCTTGACGGAAGGATGGACAGCCAGGATAAGGATGATTGCATTCATATGCAATATACATCGGGTACGACCGGATTTCCGAAAGGCGTCATGCTCTCACATTTTAATATCGTCAATAACGCGGCCAATATCGCAGAGTGCATGAAGCTTACCCCAAGTGACCGTTTATGCATTCCCGTGCCGTTTTTCCACTGTTTCGGATGTGTGCTCGGCGTGCTGGCATGTGTTTCCGCGGGTGCAGCGATGATCCCGATTGAACAGTTTTCTCCGCCAGCCGTTTTGAAAACGGTGGAGCAAGAAGCCTGCACGGCTCTGCACGGTGTGCCGACGATGTTTATCGCCCTCCTAAATGACAGCCGTTTTTCTGAATATGATCTTTCTCACATCCGAACCGGAATTATGGCCGGCTCGCCATGTCCGGCGGAAGTCATGAAAGAAGTGATCGGCAAAATGGGGATGACCGGCATTACCATTGCCTACGGACAGACCGAAGCATCACCTGTTATTACGCAGACAAGAACGGATGATCCGTTTGAAAGAAGAGTGGAAACAGCCGGGCGGGCGCTTCCTCATATCGAAATCAAAATCGTTCGGCCCGGAACATCCGAAGAGGCCGCCCGGGGCGAACAGGGAGAGCTCTGCACCCGCGGATATCATGTCATGAAAGGCTATTATAAAAATCAAGAAGCGACCGAAGAAGCGATAGACAAAGACGGCTGGCTGCATACGGGTGATTTGGCGGTCATGGATGAAGACGGGTACTGCAAAATCACCGGCCGTCTGAAAGACATGCTGATAAGAGGCGGCGAAAATATCTATCCCCGGGAGATTGAAGAAATGTTATATCGGCATCCCGCAGTAGCAGACGTTCAGGTTGTCGGCGTGCCTGACCCGAAATACGGAGAAGAAGCCGCGGCGTGGATCAGGCTCAAAGACGGACAAACCGCTTCCGCAGAAGACATCAGAGCCTTTTGCAAAGAACATATCGCCCGCTACAAGGTCCCCCGGTATGTATTATTCACAGATAAATATCCAATGACAGCCTCAGGAAAAATTCAGAAATTCAAGCTGCGGGAAAAAACGATTGAAGAGCTCAAGTTAACTTAATGAAAAAGGAGTGCTTCACATTTGTTTACAAAAATCCTGATTGCCAATAGAGGAGAAATCGCCTTACGAATTATCCGCACCTGCAAACGTCTCGGCATCCCCTCGGCAGCTGTTTATTCAGAAGCCGATCAGAATGCGCTCCATGTAAAAGCGGCAGATGAGGCTTATCCGATCGGAAAATCGAGAGTAAATGAAAGCTATTTACATATCGACAGAATCATAGAAGCCGCTAAAGCCGCCGGAGCGGACGCCATTCACCCCGGCTACGGACTGCTGTCAGAAAACAGTTCGTTCGCCGAACGCTGCCGGAAGGAACAAATCACATTTATCGGCCCGCCCGGTGACATCATCGCCAAAATGGGCAGCAAGATAGAAGCCCGAAAAACGATGCAAAAAGCAAAGGTCCCGATCGTTCCCGGTGTTTCAGAACCGTTGCCCGATGTACACTCGGCCTTAGCCGAGGCCCGCGCCATCGGCTTTCCGGTCATGCTGAAAGCATCCGCTGGAGGCGGCGGAATCGGCATGCAGATCGTACATTCAGAAGAAGAGCTGGCCAAAGCGTTTGAAGGCAATCAAAAGCGGGCCGCATCCTTTTTCGGAGACGGCGCGATGTATATGGAAAAAGTTATTGAAAACGCCCGTCATATTGAAATTCAGATTCTCGCAGATTCTTTCGGCAATACCGTTCATCTGTTTGAACGTGACTGTTCAGTGCAAAGGCGCCATCAAAAAGTGATAGAAGAAGCGCCGTCCCCGTTTGTTGATGATGAATTAAGACAAAGACTCGGCGAAACCGCCGTTAAAGCCGCTAAATCGATCGGCTACCAAAATGCGGGCACCATAGAGTTTCTCGTCGACCAAAAGAAACAAATCTATTTCTTAGAAATGAATACAAGATTGCAGGTAGAGCATCCGGTGACAGAAGAAATTACAGGACTGGATCTTGTGGAAGAGCAGCTGAAAATTGCCGCGGGGCAGCAGCTGACTTTCTCACAGAAAGACATCACACATCACGGGCATGCGATCGAAGTGCGGATTTATGCGGAAGATCCGGTCACCTTTTATCCGTCACCCGGCACCATCTCGTCTTTCTCCGTATTACGGCATCCGTCAGTGAGACACGAATGCGCCGTTGAAAAGGGAAGCACCATTTCTCCGTTTTACGATCCGATGATTGCCAAAATGATCGTCACGGCGAATACGAGAAAACAAGCCATTGAACAACTGAAAACCGCTCTTCGCGAATACCATGTAGAAGGGATTAAAACCAATATTCCGCTGCTGTCAAAGATTGCCCATTCAGAAGCGTTTGAAAAGGGTGAAGCGACAACCGGATTTTTACAAACCATGAACGGGGAGGCGTCCAAATGAGCGAGATAAAAATTCAGATGGCGGGAAATCTGTGGAAAATTCATGTGAAACCGGGCGATGTCATCGAAGAAGGACAGGAAGTAGCTGTCTTGGAATCAATGAAAATGGAAATTCCGATTATTGCTGAAGTATCCGGAACGGTGAAAGAAGTGAAAAAAGCAGAAGGCGATTTCACCGATGAAGGAGAGGTCCTGATTGAGCTCCAATAAAACGGGAGGTGCAGCATGAACTGTCCGAAGCATGTCCGCATCAACGAAGTAGGGCCTCGTGACGGCTTGCAGAATGAGTCCGCATGGGTGGATACAGAAGATAAGATTGAGTGGATCAATATGCTGTCAAAAACAGGACTTTCCTATATCGAAGTGACTTCATTCGTGAATCCGAGGTGGATTCCGGCGCTGCGTGACAGTCTGGACGTTGCAAAGGGAATTACCAGAACAGAACATACAGTTTACGCAGCTCTCGTTCCAAATCTCATCGGGCTGGAGCATGCGGCAGAAGGCAGAATTGATCAAGCCTGTGTGTTTTTATCAGCGAGCGAAACCCATAACCAAAAAAACGTCAACAAACCGATTGACCGGACCGTTCAAGAGCTCAGGCGGGTCATTTCTGAAGCAAAAGCTGAAAACATGGCAACGAGAGCTTATCTTTCCACTGTATTCGGATGCCCTTACGAACAAAACGTACCGATCGAACAAGTCATCCGGCTCACAGACACGCTTCTTGAAATGGGTGTTGATGAATTATCGCTCGGAGACACAATCGGCGCGGCGAACCCCTTGCAGGTCATAGCCGTGCTTGAAGCTCTTTTGCCGAGAATTCCCGCCTCAAAAATCGCACTCCATTTCCATGATACAAGAGGCACGGCTCTTGCAAATATTATTCCCGCCCTTGATATGGGGATTACATCCTTTGATACCTCCTCAGGCGGGCTTGGCGGCTGTCCGTATGCCCCGGGATCAGCAGGAAACGCCGCCACAGAAGACGTCATTTATATGCTTGAACAAATGGGGATTGATACTGGGACGGACATGAATAAACTACTTGAAGCCGCCGGCTGGATCGGGGATAAAATCGGCAAAGACCTGCCAAGCAGAAACCTGCAGGTCTTCAGAACGAAATGAGAGAGAGGAGAAGCCATGGGAGATTGCGTATTGTTTTCCGTCTGTCAAGAAACAATCGGTCTGATCACGCTGAACCGCCCGCATGCGGCCAACTCACTGTCATCAGAAATGATTGATGATTTACAGCGTGTGATTACAGACATCAAAAATTCGCCATCCATTCGCTGTGTCATTCTCACCGGCTTCGGAAACACATTCTGCGCCGGTGCTGATTTAAAAGAAAGAGCGGAGATGAATCATGAACAAGTCAAACAAAGCGTCAAGCGTATCGGTGAAACCGCCGCCTCAATTGAAGCACTTCCGCAGCCGGTCATTGCAGCGCTGAATGGAACGGCTGTCGGCGGCGGACTTGAACTCGCCCTTGCTTGCGATATCAGAATCGCCGCCAGCCGGGCGGGCCTCGGCCTCCCTGAAACAGGCCTTGCGATCATACCCGGGGCGGGCGGAACACAGAGACTGCCGAGGCTGATCGGACCCGGTGCGGCAAAAGAGTTGATCTACACCGGCCGGAGGCTCACGGCCCAAGAGGGAAAAGACATAAAGCTGGTCGAGCATGTATGTGATGCCGAAGAACTTATGGAAAAAGCAAAAGCACTGGCCGGCTGCATCGCCGCCAATGGGCCGATCGCCGTCAGACAAGCAAAATTCGCGATAAACAGGGGGCTGGAGACAGACCTCAATACAGGGCTCGAAATTGAACGAAAAGCATATGCACAAGTCATCCCGACGCTTGACAGAGAAGAGGGGCTGCGCGCCTTTAAAGAAAAAAGACCCCCTGAATACAAAGGAAAATAAAACTTGGAGGGACTCGGATGGATTACGAAAAAGAACGGCAGACACGCAGCAAAACGATTGAAAAGGGAGGAGCGGCTAAATATCACGCAAGCAACGAAAAAAAGGGAAAACTTTTTGTAAGAGACAGGCTGAAGCTTCTATTCGATGACGGCATATCCGTTGAAGACGCTTTTTTCGCCGAATGCATGTCAGACGGACTGCCGGCTGACGGGGTTGTCACCGGGATCGGAACCATCAGCGGCAGAACCGTTTGTGTGATGGCAAACGACTCAACCGTAAAGGCGGGCTCATGGGGCGCGAAAACGGTGGAAAAAATCATCCGCATTCAGGAAACGGCGGAAAAGCTGCAGTGTCCGCTTCTGTACTTAGTCGATTCAGCAGGTGCAAGAATTACCGATCAGGTCGACATGTTCCCGGGCAGAAGGGGAGCCGGCCGCATTTTTTATAATCAAGTAAAGCTGTCGGGACGCATACCGCAAATCTGTTTATTGTTCGGCCCTTCCGCTGCGGGAGGCGCTTACATTCCGGCCTTTTGCGACATTGTCATTATGGTTGAAGGCAATGCATCCATGTACTTAGGCTCACCGCGCATGGCGGAAATGGTAATCGGTGAGAAAGTTTCGCTTGAAGAAATGGGCGGCGCCCGTATGCATTGTTCCGTATCAGGCTGCGGTGATCTCCTCGCCCGGACGGAACAAGAAGCAATCACGATGGCGCGGACATATCTCAGCTACTTTCCGGCAAATTATACGGAAAAAGCGCCTGTCAGCGAATCCAAGAACCCGAAAGAATTTGAAAAACCGCTCTCAGATGTCATTCCGGCACATCAAAACGCACCGTTTGACATGCTGGATTTAATTGAACGTGTCATCGATGAAGACTCTTTTTTTGAGATTAAACCGTTATTTGCGCAGGAATTAATAACGGGACTTGCGCGGATTCACGGACAGCCGGTCGGCATTATCGCCAACCAGCCGCGTGTCAAAGGCGGGGTTTTATTTCTCGATTCGGCGGATAAAGCCGCAAAATTCATCGCTTTGTGCGATGCATTTCATATTCCGCTTCTGTTTTTGGCAGACATCCCCGGATTTATGATCGGAACGAAGGTTGAGCAGGCGGGCATCATCAGGCATGGCGCAAAAATGATCTCCGCAATGGCGGAAGCGACTGTCCCGAAGCTTTCCGTTATTGTCAGAAAAGCCTACGGTGCGGGACTATATGCGATGGCGGGCCCGGCTTTTGAACCGGACTGCTGCTTAGCGCTTCCGACTGCGCAAATTGCCGTAATGGGGCCTGAAGCAGCGGTGAATGCGGTCTACGCAAACAAAATCAGCGAACTCGCTCCAGAAGAAAGGCCGGCTTTTATTCAGGAAAAGCGAGATGAATACAAGGAAGACATTAATCTTTACCGTCTTGCCTCTGAAATGGTGATTGACGGCATCGTTCCCGCTGATTCCTTGCGGGACGAACTTAATAAACGCCTCACTGCTTACATGTCTAAACAACTGACTTTCACACACCGGAAACATCCCGTATACCCGGTATAAATAAAAAAGACCGCATAGATCCGGCCCGCGGCCGTTCTTCTATGCAGTCTTTTTTTCATAGTCTTGATCTCATCTTTTTCACGACAAAATAAACAACAATAAATACAAGAGCCAATATAATGATCGGAGTCGTATACATTCCGGCATAGCTGTCTACATCTTTCCACTGTCCGCCGAGCTGATACCCGAGATAAACGAAAATGACAGACCACGGAATAATCGCAAGCGTCGTCAAGGTGACAAACTTAGAAAGCGGCATTTTCGCGAGGCCGGCCGGGATGGAAATCGCGTGTCTGACGACCGGGATAAACCGGGCCGAGAATACTACGCCCGCGCCGTAACGGCGAAACCAGTTTTCGGCAACATCAATATGATGCTTTTTCAGCAGTAAGTACTTGCCGTACTTGTCCAAAAACGGCCGCCCCCCATAACGGGCGATCCAGTAAATAAAGCACTGCGCGATCGTTCCCCCGATCACGCCGGCGATAACGGCGCCGATAAAACTGATCGTGCCTTCTGACACCATATAGCCTCCATAGGCCAAAACGATTTCACTCGGAATGATTTCGATCATTAATCCGAGCGCAATCCCTAAATAGCCCATACTTGTCAGCCAGGATAATATTTCACTAATAAAATTGCCCACACTGTTCACAACCTCTTTATCTTTTTACCCAATTATATGACTGATTGACAAGCAAAATGGTTACAAATTATTTTTTAACGCACGTTTTCTTCAGATTCTCTTTTTAATACCTCTTCTAAATAAGCTAAGAGTTTCGGTCTCATTTCCTTCCGCAGCAGCCCGATCTCCGTGCCGGCCTTAAAACAGCCGAGCTTGTCGCCTATATCAAACCGTCTTCCTTCGAGCTCCCGCGCGTAGATACTTTGGGTGCGGCATACTTCGCGCAGTGCGTCTGTCAATTGGATTTCGTTGCCCGAGCCTCTTCCGATCGTCTTCAGCGCTTTAAAAATGGCAGGGGTTAATATGTAACGGCCCATCACGGCGATATGAGAGGGCGCCTTTTCAATAGCCGGCTTTTCAATCAGATCCTCAACCTGGTACACATGACCGTTGTGCCGCCCTGTCTGTATAATACCATATTTGCTGACATCGGCGGGATCGACGGGCTGTACGCCGATCGTTTCTGTGCCGTGTTGGTTATAGACGTCTATGAGCTGCGAGAGCGCGGGAGTGTCAGATACCATAATATCATCACCTAGGAGAACGGCAAAAGGCTCTTCACCGATAAAATGCTCCGCACACAGCACCGCATGGCCTAAGCCGAGCGGCTCTTTTTGGCGGATGTAATGAATATTGGCCAATTCGGCAATCTGCTGCATTTCCTTCAGCATCTCCGTCTTGCCTTTTTCCCGCAGATTGAATTCCAATTCCGCCGACCGGTCAAAAGGATCTTCAATCGAGCGCTTGTTTCTCCCTGTAATAATCAGAATATCTTCAATCCCTGACTCGGCGGCCTCTTCTACGATATATTGGATTGCCGGTTTGTCCACGATCGGCAGCATTTCTTTCGGCTGCGCCTTTGTCGCCGGCAGAAATCTCGTTCCTAAACCCGCTGCGGGAATGACCGCTTTTCTCACTTTTTTTCTCATTCATCTTCACTCCTGATCCTGTATGTTTTTCAGCGAATCTCCGAATACCCAGATTCGGTTTCCGATAAAATTCATCATCATTGCGCCAATAGTGGCGGCGAGCTTACTCACTAAAAGCGAACAGCCGCTTTTTTGAAACGCGTATAGCAGCAAAAAGGTGATCCCCGACGCAGCAAGATTAATGATGAGAAAGCGCACGATCTCTTTCCCGTCAGCCTTGCGCTTTACACGAAACGTCCAATTCCGGTTCCACACATAGCTGTTGATCATTCCAGCCGAATAGGAGCAGATCTGTGCAAAAAGATAAGGGACATGGCAGGCGGTAAGCAGAAAGAAAACACCAAAATCGATCAGCGTATTTCCGGCCCCGACCGTGCAGAAACGGCCTAACGTCTTTATTTTTCCTTTCAGCATAACGGTGACCTCCTCTCATAATAAGATACAGATGGCTGTCATGATATCGATTACTTTAGCGGACAGCGTTGAAAAAACAATGACTAAAATATGAACAAAACATGAAAATGTTAAGTTAACATATTGATAGTTTAGGTTGACATATTTCGAGAGGGGCACTAATATTCTGTATAAGTGTTAACCTTTAATTATTTTGGTTAACATTGTCTTTCAAGGTAAGAGAAAGGAGGGGAAAGGATTGGAGGAAGAAACCTATTACAGCGTCAGAATGAGAGCTTCCCGAAACGCCCCTCATGAACAGGGCGGGAAACACATTTCCGGCGGAGAACGGCTTATCACTTACAGCGGAATACAGGAAGCGGTGAATGGCTTATTACATAAAGGCTTCTCGCATTCAAGAGGGACACCTGATTTCATGCAGATCCAGCTTGAAAGCGTCAATGAACCGATCAAAACCATCCGCCCTTTGCCGATTACTGTACATCAAACAGATACGGCAGAGAAAGGACAAGCAATCGCCCGGACGCTTTTGCAAAAAGCAGGAATTCCTCCGCGCATGATAGAGAAAGCCTATCAAAGCATCGCGGAATATGGAGAAGCAAGAGGAGCGGTCCTGTTTGACATCCGGACAGGAAAACGTATTGACGGCAGAAGGGAAAGAGGTGTGCGGGTATCCCGAGTGGATTGGCCGACACACGATTTTCAAAAATGGGCTTTTGAGCACAACATGCCGGAAAATTCACGAATCAAAGAAGCACATGCCATCGCGGCAAAGGTTTGCGCGCATCCGGGAATCATAGCTGAAGTGTGCTGGTCAGATGACCCTGATTACATAACGGGCTACGTTGCCGCAAAAAAGCTGGGCTATCAGCGGATTACCAAGATGAAGAATGACGGCGATGAATGCGGCTGCCGGATTTTCTTTTCAGATGGAATCACAGATACACAGAGCTGTATCCATTTTTTAGAGAAACAGCCTGTATTCATTCAGCGGGAGGGGAACATATGAAACAATCAATGATTGAAAAAAGCAAAAAGCATCTTTGGCTGCCTTTCACACAAATGAAAGATTACGATGAAGATCCGTTAATCATTGAAAGCGGAAACGGAATCATGCTGAAAGACACAAGCGGCAAAGAATACTATGACGGCTTTTCCTCAGTATGGCTCAATGTACACGGCCACCGCAAAAAAGAAATGGATGAGGCGATTCAAAAACAGCTTAAAAAAATCGCTCATTCGACCTTGCTGGGCATGACAAATGTTCCCGCAACAGAACTTGCCGAGATGCTGATGGGCATTGCACCTGAAAATCTGACACGTGTTTTTTACTCTGACAGCGGAGCCGAAGCAATGGAAATTGCTCTGAAAATGGCCTTTCAATACTGGAAAAACATAGGGAGACCCAAAAAGCAGACATTTATTTCGATGCAGAACGGCTATCACGGCGATACGATCGGAGCCGTCAGCGTCGGTTCTATTGAACTCTTTCACCATGTATACGGCCCGCTGATGTTTGAAAGCTACAAAGCGCCGATTCCTTACGTATACAGATCTGAAAGCGGGGACCCCGTACAGTGCCGGGATGAATGTCTGAACGCGCTCGAACAGCTGCTTGCAAAGCATCACGAAGAGATTGCCGCACTTACGATTGAATCGATGGTGCAAGGCGCATCCGGCATGATCGTCATGCCTGAAGGCTTTCTGGCAGGCGTACGAAAGCTGTGTACGGCATATGATGTGTTAATGATCGTTGACGAAGTGGCGACAGGGTTCGGCCGCACTGGAAAAATGTTTGCCTGTGAGCATGAAAATGTCCAGCCGGACTTGATGGCCGCAGGGAAAGGAATTACGGGAGGCTATTTGCCGATCGCCGTGACGTTTGCCGCAGAAGCGATTTATGAAGCTTTTTATGACGACTATGAAAATATGAAAACATTTTTCCACGGCCACTCCTATACAGGAAATCAGCTGGGCTGTGCCGCGGCAATTGAAAATCTTCGTTTATTTGAATCAGAGCGCATCGTTGAACAAGTTGCCGAAAAATCAAAAACGGCAGCGATGCTTCTTCATGATCTGAAGCAGCTTCCTCATGTCGGCGATGTCCGCCAGCTCGGTTTCATGTGCGGCATAGAGCTCGTGCAGGATAAGGGGACAAAACAGCCTTATCCGCCTGAAAAGCGTGTTGGATATAAGGTGTCTTTGAAAATGAGAGAGCTCGGTATGCTGACGAGGCCGCTCGGAGACGTCATCGCCTTTCTTCCGCCGCTCGCCAGCACGACTGATCAGTTAAAAGCCATGATCTCCATTATGAAAGAATCGATAGCCGAGGTGACCGGCCGTGGATTTTGACGGATGGCTCTTCGAAAGGCTCGATGCGGTGAAAAGAGACGGGCTGTATCGGACGCTGCGGAAACAGGAAACCGCTCTCAAAAACAAGAGGGAAACGATCTGGGCATCCAATGACTATTTAGGCCTGTCAAAAGATGAACGGCTGATCACAGCTGCGCAAACGGCGCTAAGCTGCTTCGGAGCGGGAAGCAGCGGTTCCCGGTTAACGACAGGAAATACTTTTTGGCATGAAACGCTTGAACAAACAATCGCGGATTTTAAACAGACGGAAGCTGCTTTATTGTTTTCCAGCGGTTACTTGGCAAATATGGGCGTGCTTGCTTCACTGCCGCAAAAAGGCGATGTCATTTTAAGCGATCAATTGAACCATGCGAGCATTGTTGACGGATGCCGTTTATCGAAAGCGGAAACCATCGTGTACCGCCATATTGATATGGCTGATCTTGAGGAAAAACTTGCCTCCGTTCAGTCCAGGAACCGCCGCTTTATCGTCACGGACGGCGTCTTCAGCATGGACGGCACCATTGCGCCTCTTGACCGCATAATGGCGCTTGCAAAGCAGTATCAGGCATTTGTGATAGCAGATGACGCGCATGCAACCGGTGTGCTCGGGGAAAACGGCGGGGGAACCAGTGACTATTTTGGTGTTTGTCCTGATGTTGTCATCGGCACGTTAAGTAAAGCGGTCGGAACGGAAGGAGGTTTTGCCGCGGGGTCAAACATTTTCATTGATTTTTTGCTGAATCATGCGCGGACGTTTATTTTTCAGACGGCCCTTCCGCCGTCAATTTGTGCGGCTTCCCATACGGCATTTGACATCATATCAGATATGAACGATACGCGCCGTGAGCTGCTGTCGTCTGTCAAAACGATCAAAACCCGTCTGACCGATATGGGTTTTACCGTAAGAGGCGGAGATACACCAATCATTGCCGTCATCATCGGTGATGCAAAAACAGCGGTTTCAATTGCTGCACTGCTGGAGAAAAAGGGAATCTGCGCCCCGGCCATCCGCCCGCCATCCGTTCCTGACGGTGAAAGCAGAATCAGGCTGACCATCACGGCGGATCGCAGCTTACAGGACATAGACGAGCTGACAGAAGCATTTGATTCCATTAGAAAAGAGCTGAATATAAACAAATGAGAAGTTTTTTTGTCACGGGAACAGATACGGGCGTCGGAAAAACTATCGTCTCTTGCGGACTAGCCGCGGCATTCAGGCAGAAACGTGCGGATGTCGGAGTGTTTAAGCCGTTTTTAAGCGGGGTGCCGCGGACTCATCCGGACAGTGACACCTCGCTGTTGAAAAACATCTCACAAACCGCACTGTCTCATGAAGAGATTACGCCATTTGAATGGAAAGAGCCGCTTGCACCGTACACGGCCGCCATGCTTGAAGGAAAATCCGTGAGCATGGAGGAGGTCACGGCCCACTGGAGAAAGATCAAAAATCGTCATGAGTGTTTCATCGTCGAAGGGGCAGGCGGCATTTCCGTTCCGCTTGGTGAAAATTATTTAGTCAGTGATCTGATAAAGGCCTTGGAATTGCCGGCAGTGATTGTGGCCAGGCCTGATCTCGGAACCATCAACCACACATATTTAACCGTTGAATATGCGAAAAACATGGGGATAGAGGTTCTCGGCATCATTATCAACGGCGTAAAAAGCCGGCCGGGGCTGGACGAAAAGACAAACCCGAGCATGATTGAAAGATTATGCAAAGTTCCGATTTTGGGAATGACACCGAAGCTGGATTACGTTTCAGCAGAAAACATTCAACACATGATTGAGAAACATGTAGATGTTTCCTCTTTCATGAATCTGACACAAATGGGGAGATAAACATGAATCAATGGATGGATCTTGCAGAGAGAGTGCTGGACGGGGCGGAAGTAACGAACCAGGAAGCGCTTGCCATTTTAAATTGCCCTGATGAGGATCTTTTATTGCTGATGCATGCCGCTTTTCATATCAGAAAACGATTTTACGGAAAAAAGGTAAAGCTGAATATGATTATGAATGCAAAGTCAGGCCTGTGTCCCGAAAATTGCGGGTACTGTTCACAATCTGCAATATCAAAAGCGCCGATCGAGTCTTATCGGATGGTGGATAAGCATATATTGCTTAAAGGGGCAAAACGCGCCCATGACCTGAATATCGGAACATACTGCATCGTCGCCAGCGGCCGGGGACCGTCAAACAGAGAGGTAGACCAAGTGGTTGATGCTGTCAAAGAAATTAAAGAAACGTACGGTTTAAAAATCTGCGCATGCCTCGGTCTGTTGAAGTCGGAACAGGCGGAGCGGCTGAAACAGGCAGGAGTCGACCGGTACAATCATAACATCAATACGTCACAAAGGAATCACGCAAACATTACGACCTCACACACGTATGACGACAGGGTCAATACCGTACAAATGGCGAAACAATCGGGGATGTCACCTTGTTCGGGTGTCATCGTCGGCATGAAAGAGACGAAACAGGACGTCATTGATATGGCGAACAGCTTGAAAGCGCTTGATGCCGACAGCATCCCGGTTAATTTTCTGCATGCGATTGACGGAACTCCGTTAGAAGGAGTAAGCGAATTAAGTCCGGTGTACTGCCTGAAAGTGCTCGCCTTGTTCCGTTTTATCAATCCGGCAAAAGAAATCCGTATCTCAGGAGGCCGGGAAGTCAACCTGCGTTCGCTGCAGCCGCTCGGCCTGTACGCGGCAAACTCTATATTCGTCGGCGATTACTTAACAACCTCAGGACAGCATGAAACAGAGGATCATCAAATGCTCCATGATCTAGGTTTTGAAGTTGAATCCGTCGAAGAAATGAAAGCCGGCTTACAATCCGCCTGCAAAACGGAGGTATAAGATGACGGCGGGCGTATCAATTTCACATCCGTCCCTCCAGGCGGATTCAGATTTTTGGAATGACCCTTACCCGTTTTATGACAAACTGCGATCCATTGATCCTGTTTATAAAGGAACCGTATTAAAATATCCGGGCTGGTATGTCACCGGGTATAAAGAGGCGGAAGCGATTCTGAAAGACACCCGGTTTAAAAACCGCGTTCCTCTTCCGGAAACATCAACGAAATATCAAAATCTATCGCATATCCAGCATGATATGCTGTTATTTAAAAATCAATCAGACCATAAGCGGATGCGGATGGTTATAGGGAAAGAATTCACCGCAAAGACGGCGGAATCACTCCGCCCCTGTATAAAAGAAACGGTGCATGACTTATTGGATCAAGTGCAAAACAAAAAAACCGCAGACCTTGTTTCAGAGTTTGCCTTTCCATTGGCAAGCCTCATCATTGCGAAGATACTCGGAGTGCCGAAAGAGGAGAGATATCAATTCAGACAATGGACAGCAGACGTCATTCAGGCCATTGATTTTACCCGGTCAAGAAAAACGTTAGTCAGAGCAAGCGACACCCAAGGCAGGATGACGTCATATTTCAGAGATTTGATTCACAAGCGGGAAACGCATCCCAAGGAAGACTTAATCAGCAGGTTTATTATGGAGGAACAGCTTTCAAAAGACGAAGTACTCGCGACATGTGTATTACTTATCATAGCCGGACACGAGACGACGGTAAACCTCATAAGCAACGGTGTGTATACTTTATTGAAACACCCTGAACAGCTTAGCGCACTGAGAGAAAACCCCTCGCTTATTGAAACTGCAGTCGAGGAATGTTTGCGTTACGACAGCCCTACACAGCTGACGGCCCGCACCGCTTCAGAAGACTGCGAAATAAATGGAAAGATCATAAAAAAAGGAGAGCAGGTATATATCCTTTTAGGTGCAGCCAATCGTGATCCAAGCATATTCGATCAGCCTCACAAAATGGACATTGAAAGAAAACCGAATCCGCATCTTGCATTCGGAAAGAATGCCCATTTTTGCGTGGGTTCACGATTAGCGCGCATTGAAGCACAAATAGCCATTCTAGCGCTGTTAGAGCGGTTGCCTAAGCTTCGGCTGGCCGCACCTAAGCTTGAATACCGCAAGCTCATTGGTTTTAGATCGCTCACAGAGCTTCCGGTTATCGTCGGCTGAATGACCATGCAGGAGGGCTGGATTTTTCCGGTTCCTCTTGCAGGAAATAAATGAAAGAAAAAAGAATACATATTTATAAAGCAAAAACCCTCTCTCTCATATCCAAAAAAACTCACCGCTCAGCCATTCAATATAACGTAACAAGGGCTTCCTTTTCTTTCCGCCAAAACGGAAACTTCCAATTGTCCAGAATTCATTCGTCTTTTTTCGAAAAAACGAAGCATGATGTAAGCTTGGCATGGTCGTTGCATTTTCTTCCTTCGAATCAATTTGTAAGCGTTTGCTATCATGAAGCAGAAAAGAGGGGGATTTGTGGACATTATCATTATTTTATTGGCATTATGCTTGCTGATGTTTGCGGCTTATCGAGGCTTTTCAGTCATTTTATTTGCCCCGATTTGCGCGCTGTTTGCTGTGCTTCTGACAGATCCGAGCTTCGTACTTCCTTTCTTCTCGAATATATTTATGGAGAAGATGGCTGGCTTTATTAAGCTGTATTTTCCCGTATTTCTTTTGGGGGCTGTTTTTGGCAAGGTTGTTGAAATATCCGGGCTCGCCGAGTCGATCGCAAAAACAATCGTCAGGCTTGTGGGAGCAAAAAGAGCCATTCTCGCCATCGTCTTAATGGGTTCGATTTTAACGTACAGCGGCGTCAGTCTCTTCGTAGCGGTGTTTGCCGTCTATCCGTTTGCTAAAAACCTATTTATGAAAGCTGATATTCCCAAACGTCTGATACCCGGAACGATTGCATTGGGCGCTTTTACATTTACAATGGATGCGCTTCCCGGCACACCGCAAATTCAAAATGTCATTCCGACAGCATTTTTTAAAACAAACATTTATGCCGCTCCCTGGCTCGGATTGATTGGTGCAGCATTTGTGCTTACGGCCGGGATGCTTTATTTAGAATTCCGGCGCAAGAAAGCGGCCGATGCAGGAGAAGGCTATGCTGGGTTTCCGTCTGAAGTTTCCGCTGCAAAGGAATCCTCAGGTTTGGCTTATGAAAAAAACATGCCTGATTTACCGCAGGAGGCAGAACTCAGTACCGCGCGGCAAGTGCTCGCCTTTATGCCGCTTATCGTTGTCGGGGTATTGAACAAATGCTTCACGATGTGGCTCCCGCATTGGTATCCCGACGGATTTGATTTTGCGCCGCTCGGCTTAGAAGCGTTCGGAAAGATTGATCTTTCTTCCGTCACTGCGATCTGGTCAGTAGAGCTCGCACTGTTCATCGGTATCATGACAACGATTTTGTTCGATTGGAAAAAAGTGCTCTTCAATTTGAAGGAAGGACTGAATGAGGGCATCGGGGGCGCCTTGCTAGCGTCAATGAATACAGGAGCCGAATACGGATTTGGCGGCATCATTGCAGCGCTTCCCGGCTTCAAAGCGGTCAGCAGCGGTATATCACAGACGTTTACTGATCCGCTTGTCAATGGAGCGGTGACGACCACTGCGCTTGCCGGGATTACAGGGTCGGCCTCAGGAGGAATGGGCATCGCTTTAAGTACGATGTCCGCAGCGTATACAGAAGCAATCCATACATTTCACATCCCGCCGGAGGTCATGCACCGGGTGATCTCGATGGCCTCCGGCGGGATGGACACTCTTCCGCATAATGGCGCCGTCATTACGCTGCTCGCGGTCACCGGGTTGACTCACCGCCAATCCTACAGAGATATCTTTGCTATTACCGTCATTAAAACAGCCGCTGTGTTTGTCATCATCGGTATTTACAGTCTGACGGGCCTTGTGTAGCCAAAACAGAAAGGGGAAGCGAATATGGGAAAAGGGAAAATCATGGATTCGTTTAAAGAAGCTGCTGAACTGATCAAAGACGGAGACACCCTCATCGCAGGAGGATTCGGCCTGTGCGGCATTCCGGAACAATTAATTCTCGCGATCAGGGACAGCGGCGTGAAAAACCTGACCGTTGTCAGTAATAACTGCGGTGTTGATGACTGGGGACTGGGCCTCTTGCTTGCAAATCGGCAGATCAAAAAAATGGTCGCATCCTATGTGGGAGAAAACAAAACCTTTGAACGGCAGTTTTTAAGCGGGGAGCTGGAAGTCGAATTGGTTCCTCAAGGAACGCTCGCAGAACGAATTCGCGCGGGAGGGGCGGGCATCCCGGGTTTTTATACATCTGCGGGCGTCGGAACATCAGTAGCCGAAGGAAAAGAACAGAAGACATTTGAAGGACGCACCTATCTTCTGGAGAAAGGAATTACAGGGAACGCCGCCATCGTAAAGGCCTGGAAAGCTGATCCTCTGGGCAACCTGGTTTTCAGAAAGACGGCGAGAAACTTCAATCCGCTCGCTGCCATGGCAGGCAAAGTGACGATTGCAGAGGCTGAAGAAATCGTCGATATCGGAGAGCTTGATCCGGATCACATTCATACACCGGGTATCTTTGTCCAGCATGTGCTCAAAAGCACGACACATGAAAAACGGATTGAACGCCGCACCGTCCGGGAAGCATGAAGAAGGGAGCTGATCTCATGAAAGATGGCAGAAAACGAATGATCGCACGGGCAGTAAAGGAAATTAAGGACGGAATGAATGTGAATTTGGGGATAGGCATGCCGACGCTTGTCGCCAATGAAATCCCGGATCATTACAATGTGATGCTTCAGTCGGAAAACGGCTTGCTCGGAATCGGCCCTTATCCCCTTGCCGGAACGGAGGACCCAGATCTTATTAACGCCGGGAAAGAAACCATTACCGAAGTCAAAGGAGCCTCGTATTTTGACAGTGCCGAATCGTTTGCTATGATTCGCGGGGGTCACATTGATGTCGCCATCCTCGGCGGCATGGAAGTGTCCGAACGGGGAGATTTGGCGAACTGGATGATCCCCGGAAAAATGATTAAAGGAATGGGCGGCGCCATGGACTTGGTTCACGGAGCAAAACGGATCGTTGTCATCATGGAGCATGTGAATAAATATGGAGAGTCCAAAGTGAAATCGGAATGTACGCTGCCTTTAACCGGCAGGCAGGTCGTCGATCGGCTGATCACAGATTTGGCGGTATTCGATTTCCGCCAAGGCCGTATGACACTGACCGAATTGCAGGAAGGTGTAACAATAGAGGAGGTCTTTGAGAAAACAGAAGGTCATTTTACTGTCAGTGAAGCATTAACGTCCGGGCGGAAATAAGGAGGTATCACCATGCATTCAATGCTGAAACACAAAACAGCTGTAGTGACAGGGGCAGCCAGAGGAATCGGATTTGAAATCGCTCAAGAATTCACCCGTGAAGGAGCCTCCGTTCTCATAGCGGATGTTAATGAACAGGCGGGAAAAGAAGCTGCTGCAAAACTCAGCGGAGAAGGCGCCCATGCCATCAGCATCACGTGTGATGTAACAGATGAAAAACAAACGGCCGATATGATTCAAACAGCCGTGACGGAATTCGACCGGCTCGATATTCTCGTAAATAACGCGGGCATTCAGCATATCGCGCCCATCGAGGAATTTCCCGCGGAACAGTTTGAAAGGCTCATCCGTGTCATGCTGACTGGACCATTTCTCACCATGAAACATGCATTCCCCGTCATGAAAAAACAGCAGTTCGGACGGATCATCAATATGGCGTCTGTCAACGGACTAATCGGTTTTTACGGAAAAGCGGCATATAACAGCGCCAAGCATGGCGTCATCGGCTTAACGAAAGTCGGCGCACTTGAAGGCGCGGCTGACGGCATTACCGTCAATGCGCTTTGCCCAGGATATGTGGACACTCAGCTTGTCCGCAATCAGTTAAAGGATATTTCCGCAACAAGGAATGTACCGTACGAACGGGTGCTGGAGGACGTCATCTTTCCGCTCGTTCCCCAAAAACGGCTGCTGTCAGTGAAGGAAATTGCGGATTACGCCGTATTTTTGGCCAGCGACAAAGCAAAAGGCGTCACCGGTCAGGCCGTCGTTATGGACGGCGGGTATACCGCTCAATAGTTCTGATACCCATGAAAAAACAGCCGTTCTAAAGCGGCTGTTTTTTTCTGTCCAAATAAGGAGTGCAAAATAAAAAGGGGTTCTTGATAAGCAAGATGGTGAATGCTGACGGAAGGTTACAAAGCAATGTAAAAAAAATACAGCCGGAATTCAATCGATTGAGAATGCATCAATCGGGATCGGAGCAGATCATCCGTATGTTCTGCGCCGCATTTCACTTGCAGATTTTCCTCTTCCAATTCGATTCCTGCACAACCAGTTTACAATCCTTCACAGATATACAAATGAACTTTTACAATAAACAGAAAAGATGTAATTTCTGACACAATTATGCCGATATACCCAAAAAATATGAAGCATCAAGGGCGCACCCTGAGTGAAGAAGAGTCGGTAACAGGCTTTCAGGCCGGCTCTTATCACCTCTCTTTAAGACTGATTTTGGGTGAAACCCCCATGTTTTATTTTATGAATAAATATATCTAATTCGTTTGTAAAATCGAACAATAACTCCTCCGAAAGTATTCTATACACATTTGTTGTAATCATGCTAGGATGTTAGATAAAGGGATAATTTGTAGGATATTGTATTTTTGTTCAATATGATCGGAGGAATCTCATGAACAATCTTGCCTTTTTATTTCCTGGACAAGGGTCTCAATTTGTAGGAATGGGCAAACAATTTTGGAACGATTTTGCGGTCGCAAAAAGATTATTTGAAGAAGCGGGCGACGCGATCTCCTTGGATATAAAAAAGCTGTGTTTTAACGGTGATATGAATGAATTAACAAAAACAATGAATGCGCAGCCCGCTATTTTAACGGTCAGTGTGATTGCGTTTCAAGTGTATATGCAAGAAATAGGGGTTAAGCCCCGCTTCCTTGCAGGCCATAGCTTAGGCGAATATTCAGCGCTTGTCTGTGCCGGCGCCCTTTCTTTTCATGATGCCGTTACACTTGTAAGGCAGCGGGGAATTCTTATGCAAAATGCGGATCCTCAGCAGCAGGGGACGATGGCTGCTGTGACCCGGCTCTCTCTTCAAACATTGCAAGAAATGTGTGCGAAAGTGTCGACGGAAGACTTTCCGGCAGGTGTAGCCTGCATGAATTCAGACCGGCAGCATGTGATTTCCGGACACCGGCAAGCTGTGGAACGTGTCATCAGGATGGCGGAGGAAAAGGGGGCGGCATACACTTATTTAAATGTAAGTGCACCTTTTCACAGTTCAATGATAAGATCGGCATCCGAACAATTCCAGAGTGCATTACACCAGTATTCCTTCCGGGATGCCGCATGGCCGATCATTTCAAACGTCACCGCACGCCCTTACAGCAGCGGAAATGCGATCATCGAACATCTCAAGCAGCACATGACGATGCCGGTAAGATGGGCGGAATCAATGCATTACTTGCTTTTACAAGGAGTCACAGAAGTCATCGAAATGGGTCCGAACAATGTCTTAACCGGTCTGCTGAGAAAAACAACGAATCACATTGCACCTTATCCCTTAGGACAGACATCTGATGTTCAGCTGCTTTCCAATTCAGCGGAAAGAAAGAAGCATATTGTCCGTTTACGCAAAAAACAACTGAATAAATTGATGATTCAATCCGTCATTGCGCGAAATTACAACGAGGATTCAGCGGCTTATTCCAATATGACGACGCCATTATTTATGCAAATCCAAGAGCTGAAAGAGAGAATGGAAAGACATGAAAATGAGCTCTCAGAACAAGAGCTCGAACATTCGATCCATTTATGCAAATTAATTTGCGAGGCTAAACAGCTTCCGGCATGGGAAGAATTGCGGATTTTAAAATAAAGCGCCCAGGAGGGGACCTATGTATACCAGTCAATTCCAAACCTTAGTAGATGTCATTCGGGAAAGAAGCAGCATATCTGATCGCGGGATCCGTTTTATCGAATCCGATAAAAAAGAGACAGTTGTCTCTTACCGCCAATTGTTTGATGAAGCGAAAGGGTATCTTGGCTATTTACAGCATATCGGCATTAAGCCGAAGCAGGAAATTGTATTTCAAATCCAAGAAAACAAATCATTTGTCGTTGCTTTTTGGGCTTGTATATTAGGAGGAATGATCCCGGTACCGGTCAGTATCGGAGAAGATGATGACCATAAGCTGAAGGTGTGGCGCATTTGGAATATATTAAATCATCCGTTTCTGATTGCCTCTGAAAAAGTATTGGACAAAATAAAGAAATACGCTGCAGAACACGATTTACAGGATTTCCATCATCAATTAAACGAAAAATCTGACATCATTCAAGATCAAACCTACAATTACCCCGCTTCGTTTTATGAACCTGATGCGGATGAACTGGCTTTTATCCAATTTTCTTCCGGATCGACAGGAGATCCAAAAGGAGTCATGTTAACGCATCACAACTTAATACATAACACGTGCGCCATTGGGACTGCCCTAGCCATTCATTCGAAAGACTCTTTCTTATCATGGATGCCTTTAACGCATGATATGGGGCTCATCGCCTGCCACCTTGTTCCCTTCATAACCGGAATCAATCAAAATCTAATGCCTACAGAATTATTTATTCGCAGACCTATTCTTTGGATGAAAAAAGCTCATGAACATAAAGCCAGTATTCTATCCTCTCCTAATTTCGGGTACAACTACTTCCTTAAATTTCTGAAAAACGAACCAGACTGGGATTTATCCCATATCAAAGTTATCGCAAACGGTGCAGAACCGATATTGCCGGAGCTCTGTGACGAATTTTTGACTAGATGCGCAGCATTCAATCTGAAAAGATCTGCCATTTTGAATGTTTACGGTTTAGCGGAAGCTTCGGTTGGCGCAGCGTTTTCTAAAACAGGTAAAGAATTCGTTCCCGTTTATTTGCATCGTGACTATTTAAATCTTGGTGAAAGAGCTGTAAAAGTCAGCAAAGAGGATCAACATTGCGCTTCATTCGTCGAAGTGGGACAACCTATTGACTATTGTCAGCTTCGGATCTCCGATGGAGCAAATGAAAGAGCAGAAGACGGAATCATCGGCCATATCCAGATCAAAGGAGACAATGTGACGCAAGGGTATTATAACAACCCCGAGAGTACGGAAAAAGCGCTGACTTCTGACGGCTGGGTAAAAACGGGAGACCTCGGATTCATTAGTGAAAGTGGCAACTTAGTCGTAACCGGAAGAGAAAAAGACATTATTTTCGTGAACGGAAAAAATGTCTATCCTCACGATATTGAGCGGGTCGCGATTGAAATGGAAGAGGTTGACTTAGGAAGGGTTGCCGCCTGCGGTGTATATGACCAAAAGACGCGAAGCGGAGAGATCGTGCTCTTTGTTGTTTACAAAAAATCACCTGAAAAATTCGCGCCGCTTGTCAAAGAGATCAAAAAGCATTTATACCAGCGGGGCGGCTGGAGCATAAAAGAAGTCCTTCCGATCAAAAAGCTGCCAAAAACGACGAGCGGGAAGGTTAAGCGCTATGAACTGGCCAGACAGTATGAAGCAGGGAATTTTTCAGCAGAGTCTGCCGCCATCAATGAATGTTTGGAGAGCAGCCCGGAAAGAACCGGACAGACTCCCATTCATGAAATCGAAACGGAATTACTGTCTATCTTTTCCGATGTGCTCGATGGGAAAAAGGTTCACCTCACTGACAGTTATTTTGATATGGGCGCAAATTCATTACAGTTATCGCAGGCTGCCGAGCGTATAGAACAGAGATTTGGACGCGAGCTTGCCGTTTCCGACCTCTTTACGTATCCTTCTATTACTGATTTGGCGGCATATCTGTCTGAAAGCCGTGCTGAAATCAAGCAGGACGTGACAGCGAAACCAAGCCATGTGACACCGAAAGATATCGCCATTATCGGGATGTCGCTCAATGTCCCGGGAGCATCAACTAAAAGTGATTTTTGGAATCTGCTTGAAAAAGGTGAGCACAGCATTCGGGAATACCCTGCATCCCGGCTGAAAGATGCGGCGGATTATTTAAAGTCCATCCAAAGCGAATTCAATGAGAATCAGTTTGTGAAGGGCGGCTATTTAGATGAAATCGACCGCTTTGATTACTCGTTCTTCGGTTTAGCTCCTAAAACGGCTCAGTTTATGGACCCCAATCAAAGACTGTTTTTGCAGTCTGCATGGCATGCGATTGAAGATGCGGGCTATGCCGGCGGCAGCATGAACGGGAGCCGTGTCGGGGTATATGCGGGGTACTCGAAGGTAGGCTACGATTATGAACGTCTCCTTTCTGCGAATTATCCGGAGGAGCTTCATCAATATATTGTAGGCAATCTTCCTTCCGTGTTAGCCAGCCGGATCGCTTATTTCTTAAATTTAAAAGGGCCGGCGGTCACAGTGGATACGGCATGCTCCTCATCGCTTGCCGCCGTTCATATGGCATGCAAATCTTTAATTTCCGGCGATTGTGACATGGCACTTGCCGGCGGTATCCGGACATCGCTCTTGCCGATCCGTATCGGGCTTGATATGGAATCTTCGGACGGGTACACGAAAACGTTCAGCAAAGATTCAGACGGCACGGGCACAGGTGAAGGCGCGGCGGCTGTCCTGTTAAAACCTTTGCAGGATGCGGTTCGCGACGGAGACCATATTTACGGCGTAATTAAAGGAAGCGCGATAAATCAAGACGGAACGACCGCCGGGATTACCGCACCGAATCCGGCAGCTCAGACTGAGGTCATTGAGACGGCCTGGAAAGACGCGGGCATTGATCCTGAAACGCTGTCTTTCATCGAAGCACATGGCACCGGAACCAAGCTCGGCGATCCGGTTGAATTTAACGGGCTTTGTAAAGCGTTTGAAAAGTATACGGCAAAAAAACAATTTTGCGCGATTGGTTCTGTTAAATCGAACATCGGTCATTTGTTTGAAGCAGCTGGCATCGTCGGACTGATCAAATCGGTCCTCATGCTGAATCATAAGAAAAACCCGCCTTTAGCGCACTTTAATGAACCTAATCCGCTCATTCATTTTCACTCTTCACCGTTTTATGTAAATCAGGAAGCTGCGGAGTTCACATCGGGTGATGAGCCGCTGCGAGGGGGAATCAGCTCGTTCGGTTTTAGCGGAACGAACGCTCATGTGGTATTGGAGGAATATACTTCTCAAAATGAGGATGCACCCGAAAATGAAAATGAGCCGCACCTATTTGTTTTATCCGCTCATACTGAAAATGCACTCTATGAACTTGCACAGCAGTACCGCCAATATGTAGCAGATGACAGCCCTTCATTGAAGTCCATTTGCTATACAGCCGGCACGGGCAGAGCTCATTTGGATCATGGTATTGCCATGATTGTATTCAGTAAGCAGGAATTATGTGACAAGCTGACTTCCGTAATCCAGGGAGACAGACATCTTCCCGGAGTATACGTTGGTTATCAGAACTTGAAGGAAATGCTGCCTGCTCATAAAGAAGAGCTGAATAAACAAGCAGCCGCTCTGATGGAGCAGCTTATACGTACACATGATGAACGGATCACATGGCTGAATCGCGCCGCCGAATTATTTGTGCAGGGAGCCGTTATAGACTGGAGCGCCATTTACGCCGGTGAAACCGTACAAAAAACGCCATTGCCCCTGTATCCGTTTGAACGGAACCGCTGCTGGGCTGAAGCTGACCAATTGCGCCTAAACGAGGGCCAAGAGAAAGGAGAAGCGGCATTGAATATGGATCAAACGAAGGCGCACATTGAATCCTTCCTGAAAACTGTCATCAGCAATGCTTCGGGAATTAAAGCGGATGAGCTTGATCTGAACGCTCATTTTATCGGGCTCGGAATGGATTCCATCATGCTGTCACAGGTCAAAAAAGCCATCGCGGACGAATTTGGGGTAGACATCCCGATGGATCGTTTTTTTGATACGATGAACAACCTTCAAAGTGTCATCGATTACTTGTCTGAGACCGCTCCATCGTCCTTTGCATCCGCTTCGGCTCAAGAGAATGTTCCGGCGCAGGAAACACTGGTCATTCCAGAAGCACAGCCTGAATCTAGTCACAGAGAAGATCACCAAGGACATATGCTCGAAAAAATAATCGCTTCACAAAATCAATTAATCCAGGACACCTTGCAAGCTCAGTTAAATAGCTTTAACTTGCTGAAAAACGGCGGTTATCATTCCGATGTGAAAGAACACGATAAAGCACAAGAGAAATCAATTCCTTCTGTCAAGCAGGGGCCTCCGGCCGTCACTGCAGAAAAGAAAACGGCTCAAGAAGCGAAACCCTATGTTCCTTTCCAGCCTCAGAACCTGCATGAACAGGGACACTATACCGCACGGCAAAAACAATATTTAGAAGATTTTATCGTGAAATATGCAGATAAAACGAAAGGTTCCAAACAGTATACGGACAAAACCCGATTTGCTCATGCAAATAACCGCAACTTGTCCAGCTTCCGTTCATATTGGAAGGAAATCGTGTACCCGATTATTGCCGAACGTTCTGACGGTTCCAAAATGTGGGATATTGACGGCAACGAATACATTGATATCACCATGGGATTCGGAGTTAACCTTTTCGGGCATCATCCTTCCTTTATTACACAGGTTATCGATGATTCAGTCCGTTCATCATTGCCTCCGCTCGGCCCGATGTCGGATGTCGCAGGAGAAGTTGCCGACCGGATCCGCACATGCACTGGGGTGGAAAGGGTCGCTTTCTATAATTCCGGAACAGAGGCTGTCATGGTTGCCCTTCGTTTAGCGCGGGCGGCAACAGGAAGAAAGAAAGTTGTGGCCTTCTCGGGGTCTTATCACGGTACGTTTGACGGGGTATTAGGGCTTGCCGGCACAAAAGGCGGAGCCTCGTCTGCGAACCCGCTGGCTCCGGGGATACTGCAGAGCTTTATGGATGATTTGATTATTTTACATTACAACAATCCCGATTCGCTCGATGTGATTCGCAGCCTCGGTGATGAATTGGCAGCCGTACTGGTTGAACCGGTACAAAGCCGCAGGCCTGATTTGCAGCCGCGGGCATTTTTGAAAGAATTGCGGGCGATCACGCAGCAATCCGGAACAGCTTTGATTATCGATGAAATTATTACCGGGTTTCGGATCGGTCTTGGCGGCGCCCAGGAATGGTTCGGTATTCAGGCTGATTTAGTGACTTACGGAAAAATCATCGGCGGGGGACAGCCGTTAGGGATAGTTGCCGGAAAAGCTGAGTTCATGAATGCGATCGACGGGGGAACCTGGCAGTATGGGGACGATTCCTATCCGCAAGATGAGGCGAAACGCACGTTTGTGGCCGGCACCTTCAATACTCACCCGCTTACCATGAGAATGTCATTAGCCGTGCTTCGCCATTTACAAACCGAGGGAGAACACCTATATGAACAGCTGAATCAAAAAACAGCCTCCCTGGTTGATCGGCTAAATCGCTTCTTTGAACAATCGCAAGTGCCTATCCGCATGGTTCAATTCGGTTCTTTATTCCGGTTTGTCTCATCGCTTGATAACGACTTGTTCTTTTACCATCTCAATTATAAAGGGGTCTATGTGTGGGAAGGACGCAACTGCTTCCTATCCACGGCGCATACCGCGGATGATATTGAACATATCATTCAAGCTGTTAAAGACACGGTGAAGGATCTTCGCCGAGGCGGATTTATTCCGGAAGGCCCGGATTCTCCTGATGACGGCGGCCATAACAAACCCGGGGCGTACGAGCTTTCAGATGAACAAAAACAATTGGTCATGGCATCCCATTATGGGAATGAAGCTTCTGCAGCTTTAAACCAGTCCATTATGCTGAAAGTAAAGGGCGAACTGCAGCATACACCATTAAAACAAGCCGTCCGGCATATCGTCGACCGTCATGAAGCTTTACGTACGGTGATTCATCCCGATGACGAAGTACAGCAAGTGCAGGAACGGATGAATATAGAAATACCTGTCATTGATTTTACCGGCCACCCGGAAGAGCAGCGGGAAACAGAAATTCAGAAATGGCTGACAGAAGATGCCAAACGGCCGTTTCACTTCCAAGAACAAAAGCCTTTGTTTAGAATCCATGTGCTTACATCGGCCCACAATGAACACCTGATTGTGCTCACGTTCCATCATATCATTGCCGATGGATGGTCAATCGCCGTTTTTGTTCAAGAACTGGAGAGCAGCTACGCGGCAATCGTACAAGGAAAACCGTTTCCGCTAAAAGAGGCCGCTGCTTCATTTCGCCAATATTTAGACTGGCAGCAGGCGCAAATTGACAGCGGCCATTATGAAGAAGGAGTCCGGTATTGGCGGCATCATTTTTCTGAACCGATACAGCAGGCAGTCCTGCCGGGCGCCGCTTCTGCCCGCCATCAGAACGGATACGAAGGAGACCGGTGTACCGTCCGGCTTGGGCGGCCTTTAAGCGAGGCCTTAAAGTCTTTGAGCATTCGGATGAAAAATAGCGTATTTGTAACGATGCTTGGTGCATTTCACCTTTTTCTGCACCAGCTTACCAAACAGACGGGCCTTGTAATCGGGATGCCGACAGCCGGTCAATCCCATATGAAACAGCATGATCTGATTGGAAATTGCGTCAATATGATTCCGGTAAAAAACACGGCTTCTTCAGAAACCACTTTATCCGGCTATCTGGACCGGATGAGAGAAAACGTGAATCAAGCAATGCGCCATCAAGCCGTTCCGATGACACTGGCGGCCAGAGAACTTCCGCACAATCATGTGCCGGATATGCGTATTATTTTTAATTTGGACAGGCCTTTTCGAAAGCTTCACTTCGGAAAGGCAGAAGCTGAGCTCGTTGCTTACCCTATGAAATGCATTTCATACGATCTGTTTCTTAACGTAACGGATGTCGATCAAGAATACGTTCTTGATTTTGATTTTAATACGAATGTCGTCAGTCCGGAAGTCATGAAAAAGTGGGGAGCGGGCTTTACGACATTGCTGCAAAAGATGGTTGAAGGGGATTCAGTCCCTCTTAACGCCCTGGTGATGTTTTCCGATGAAGAACAAAATGATTTACAAGAACTGTACGCCGAACACCAAAAGCGGGTCTCCTCAATCGTAAGCAATACGGAAAACCTTGCTGATGCCTACGAGGCGCCGGCAAATGAAACGGAGCGGCAGCTGGCGCAGATTTGGGAGGGGCTTTTCGGCCTTGAGCGGATTGGCAGATCAGATCGCTTCCTGGATCTGGGGGGGAACTCGCTCCAAGCGACGCTTATGCTTTCCAAAGTTCAAAAGACATTTGATCAAAAGGTTTCTATCGGACAATTTTTCAATCACCAGACTGTTAAGGAATTAGCACGTTTCATTCAGAACGAAACGAAAGTCATGCACCTCCCGATCAAGGCTGCTGAGAAAAAAGCGTATTACCCGACATCGCCGGCGCAGCAAAGAGTCTATTTCCTCCACCAAATGGAGCCCGATCAGCTGGCTCAAAATATGTTCGGGCAAATATCAATAACAGGGAAGTACGATGAGCAGGCTCTGATTTCTTCCCTTCGGCAAGTCATAGAGCGGCATGAAGCGTTTCGCACATATTTTGACATTATAGATGGTGAAATCGTCCAAAAACTTGATAACGAAGTTGATTTTAACGTTCATGTCCGGACGATGAGCCGGGACGAATTTGACGCCTATTCAGACCGATTTGTAAAACCGTTCCGCTTGGACCAAGCTCCGTTAGTTCGTGCGGAGCTGATCAAGATTGAAAACGAGCAGGCCGAACTGCTCATCGATATGCACCATATCATTTCGGACGGTTATTCCGTCAACATCCTTACAAATGAATTGCTGGCTTTATATCATCAAAAACCGCTACCGGATATTGAATTTGAATATAAAGATTTCGCCGAATGGCAAAACCAATGGCTGAATGAGGATGCCATGAAGCGGCAGGAGACATATTGGCTGGAACAATTTCCAGACGAAATCCCGGTCCTTCAATTGCCGACAGACGGCTCAAAAGCGGCGGAGCAGTCTTCTGAGGGACAGCGCGTGACGTGCTCTTTACAGCCGGATGTCATCCGTTCGCTGCAAGATCTGGCACAAACAGCGGGAACGACTCTCTATACGGTGATGATGGCCGCCTACAAAGTGCTGCTTCATAAATATACGGGCCAAGAAGATATTGTCGTAGGTACGCCTGCTTCAGGAAGAAATCATCCGGATATTGAAAAGATCATCGGTATTTTCATACAAACCCTCGGAATCCGAACGAAGCCGCACGCCAATCGAAAGTTCTCGGATTACCTGGAAGAAGTAAAGCAACAGACGCTTGACGCTTTCGAAAACCAAGACTATCCATTCGACAAGCTTGTGGAGAAATTAAATGTGCAGCGGGAAACAACGCGAAAATCGCTGTTTAATACGATGTTTGTGTTTCAAAATATTGAGTTTCATGAAATCCGGCACGATGAATGTACGTTTAAGGTGAAAGAGCGAAATCCCGGAGTCTCTTTATATGATTTGATGCTGACGGTCGAAGATGCCGGACAACAGATCGAGATGCATTTTGATTTTAAACCGGGACAGTTTGAAAAAGACACCATTGAACAGATCACCAGACACTATATCAGCATATTAAACAGCCTTGTGGAGCAGCCGGAGATGACGCTGTCTTCCGTTCCTATGCTGTCTGAAACCGAACAGCATCAATTGCTGACCGAGTGTAATGACACAAAGACGCCATATCCGCATAACGAAACAGTAACCCGATGGTTTGAAATGCAGGCGGCACAGCGGCCCGATCATCCAGCCGTTATTTTGGGCAATGAGCAGTATACGTACAGACAGCTCAATGAACGGGCGAACCAATTGGCGCGGACGTTACGGATAAAAGGCGTACAAGCGGATCAATTCGTTGCCATCCTTTCTCCGCATTGCTTTGAGCTGATTGTTGGAATTTTGGCAGTTCTGAAATCCGGCGGCGCATACGTGCCTATTGACCCTGAATATCCGGAAGATCGAATCCAATATATGCTGAGCGATTCAAGGGCGGAGGTTGTGTTAACACTGCAGAGCCTGCAAGATCAATTACCGTATGATGGTGATGTTGTGCTTTTAGATGAGGAAAGTTCATATCATGAGGACCGCTCGAATCTTGAATTGGAAAGCAATACACATGATTTGGCCTACATGATCTATACGTCGGGTTCTACGGGAAATCCGAAAGGTGTACTCATTGAGCATCAGGGATTGAGTAATTATATTTGGTGGGCGAAAGAGGTTTATGTAAAAGGTGAGAAAACCAACTTCCCATTATACTCTTCCATCTCTTTCGACCTGACGGTGACCTCGATATTTACACCGCTGGCTACTGGAAATACCATCATTGTCTTCGATGGAGAGGACAAAAGCGCCGTGCTTTCTGAAATTATAAGGGACACAAGAATAGACATGATCAAATTGACACCGGCACATTTGCACGTCATCAAGGAGATGAATATAGCAGGCGGCACCGCCATACGGAAAATGATTGTGGGCGGAGAAAATTTAAGCACCCGTCTGGCCAAAAGTGTCAGCGAGCAGTTTAAAGGACGGCTGGACATTTTCAATGAATACGGACCGACGGAAGCTGTCGTCGGATGTATGATTTATCACTTCGACGCAAAACGGGACAAGCGGGAATTTGTACCGATCGGCACACCGGCAGCCAATACGGATATTTATGTGGCCGATGCAAGCAGAAGTCTGGTTCCGATCGGGGTAATCGGCGAAATGTATATCAGCGGACCGGGTGTGGCCAGAGGGTATTGGAACCGCCCGGATTTAACGGCAGAGAAATTTGTTGAAAACCCGTATGTCCCGGGAGCGAAGATGTACAAAACAGGGGATTTGGCTAAACGATTGAAGGATGGAAATCTTGTATATATTGGGCGCGTTGATGAACAAGTCAAAATCAGGGGCCACCGAATCGAGCTTGGTGAAATCGAAGCGGCGATGCATAACGCGGAAGCGGTGCAAAAAGCCGCGGTTACAGTGAAAGAAGAAGAAGACGGCTTAAACCAATTGTGTGCGTATTACGTAAGCGACAAACCTATAGCGGCGGCGCAGCTTAGGGAACAATTGTCAACCGAGCTTCCGGACTACATGGTTCCGTCCTATTTTGTCCGCCTGGACGATATGCCGTTAACGTCCAACGGGAAAATAAACCGTAAGGCACTGCCCGCGCCAGAAGCGAGTCTGCAGCAGACAGCTGAATATGTTCCGCCGGGCAATGAGACGGAGTCCAAACTCGCAGATTTATGGCAGGAAGTGCTCGGAATAAGCCGGGCGGGGATTAAACATCATTTCTTTGATCTCGGAGGGAACTCCATTCGTGCAGCGGCCTTAGCCGCCAGAATTCAAAAAGAGCTGGATGTTAATCTGTCTCTAAAAGATATATTCAAGTTTCCTACCATTGAACAATTGGCTGAAAAGACGTTACACATGGACAAAAATCAATATATACCGATCCCGGCCGCAAAGGAAATGTCCTATTATCCCGTTTCTTCAGCTCAGAGACGGATGTATTTGTTAAGTCACGCAGAAGGCGGCGAGCTGACTTACAATATGACGGGTGCCATGAGCGTGGAAGGAGAAGTTGATCCCGACCGGTTAAACGACGCTTTCCAAAAATTAATCGAGCGCCATGAAGCGTTGCGGACCAGCTTTGAATTATATGAAGGGGAGCCGGCACAGCGAATTCATCAGAGCGTCGACTTTACAATAGAACAAATTCAAGCAAGCGAAGAAGAAGCGGAAGACCGTGTGCTTGAATTCATCCAAGCGTTTGATTTAGCCAAACCGCCTCTGATGCGAGCGGGATTAATTGAAATTGAACCTTTGCGGCATGTGCTTGTGGTTGATATGCATCATATCATTTCTGACGGCGTGTCCGTCAATATTATGATGAACGATCTGAGCCGGCTCTACGCAGGGAGCCAACCGGACCCGCTTTCAGTTCAATATAAAGATTATGCGGTTTGGCAGCAATCAGACATTCAGAGACGGAACATCAAGAGCCAGGAAGCGTATTGGCTGGATCAGTTTCACGATGACATTCCCGTACTGGATATGCCTGCGGATTATGAGAGACCTGCCATACGCGATTACGAAGGCGAATCATTTGAATTTCTTATACCGGAACACTTGAAACAGCGTTTAAGACAAATGGAAGAAGAAACAGGCGCAACACTGTATATGATTTTATTGGCAGCCTATACGATTCTTTTATCTAAATACAGCGGACAAGAAGATATTATCGTAGGAACGCCGTCTGCCGGGCGGACTCATTTGGATGTGGAGTCCGTTGTGGGAATGTTCGTCAATACGTTAGTCATTCGCAATCACCCGGCGGGCCGTAAAACATTTGATGCCTACTTAAACGAAGTAAAAGAAAACATGCTGAACGCCTATAAAAATCAAGACTATCCGTTGGAAGAATTGATACAGCATTTACATCTTCCGAAGGATGCAAGCCGCAACCCTTTATTCGATACGATGTTTGTGCTGCAAAATCTCGACCAGGCTGAATTGACATTTGATTCCCTGCAGCTCAAGCCATATCCATTTCATCATCCGGTTGCCAAGTTCGATTTGACCTTGTCGATTCAAACGGATCACGACAACTATCACGGGCTGTTTGAATATTCGAAAAAACTGTTTAAGAAAAGCAGAATCGAGATTCTATCAAACGACTATTTACACATCCTATCAGCGATTCTGGAACAGCCGGACATTCTGATCGATCAAATCGGATTGAGCGGAAGTATTGAGGAAGAAGAGAACGCGCTTGATTCTATTCAATTGAACTTTTAGGGAAAAGCATTATTTCTTTAAATTATATAAAATGAGGTGCTCCAATGTCGGTATTTAAAAACCAAGAAACGTACTGGGACAACCTGTTTGATGAAGAAGACGGACTAAGCGCATTCCCTTACTTTAAAGCAGCGGATAAAGCGTCATTGGCCCGTACCGGCTACCAGGAAAAATGCATCTGCCGTTCCTTATCTCCGGAAGTATCTCAAAGAATCATGACAATGGCGAATCATTCCGATATGGCGGCCTATCTGATTTTATTGTCAGGTATTGAATGCTTGCTGTATAAATATACCGATCGAACGAGCCTGATTCTCGGAATTCCAACGGTATCGAAGCAAAAAAGCAGTCAGTCAGCTGTTAACTCCGTTGTTCTTTTGAAAAATACGCTTTCAAACGAGAGTACATTTAAAACCGTGTTTGAACAGCTGAAAGAAGCCGTTAATGATTCACTGAAAAATCAAAACCTGCCGTTTAGAAAAATGGTTCAGCATCTAAACGTGCAATACAATGATGAGCGTCTGCCGCTGATTCATACCGTCGTTTCGCTTAATGAAATTCATTCTTTGCAATTTAAAGAAGACATTGCATCCGATACGCTGTTTCACTTTGATTTGGAAAACAACGGGATTCATTTAAAGCTTTTTTATAACGGCAATCTGTACGATGAGCGCTATATGGATCAAATGACAGCCCATTTGGATCATCTGCTGTCTGTGATCCTGTTTCAGCCTGAAGCAGAGATCCATACGGCAGAAATGATACCCGAAGCGGAAAAGCAGAAACTATTGTTTGATTTTAACGATACCGGCAGAGATTACTCCGGGAGCAGAACCGTCTATCAATTATTTGAAGAACAGGCAGAAAGAACGCCTGAGCACGCGGCGGTCAAGTTTAAAAACGCCCATTTGACGTACAGGGAATTGAATGAAAAGGCGAACCGTTTGGCAAGAACATTGCGTAATTGCGGGGTTCAAGCCGATACATTGGTCGCCATTCTGGCTGATCGTTCGTTAGAGGTGATCGTGTCAATCATAGCCGTTTGGAAGACGGGGGGCGCTTATGTGCCCCTGGACCCTGAATATCCAAACGAGCGGCTTCAATATTTGCTTCAGGATGCGAATGCAGACGTTCTCCTTGTTCAGCATCATTTAAAAAACAGCCTCACCTTTGACGGACCGGTGATTGATTTAAATGACAAAACATCATACCATGCGGATGGCTCATTGTTATCACCGATAGCGGAACACAGCCATTTAGCCTATGTCATTTATACGTCGGGCACAACAGGAAAGCCGAAAGGAGTCATGGTTGAACACGGCGGTATTGTGAATTCGCTCCAGTGGAAGAAGGCGTTTTTCAAGCATTCTTCAGCGGATCGCGTGCTTGTCTTATACCCGTATGTTTTTGATGCGTTCATTTTAAATTTCTTCGGCCCGCTTATTTCGGGAGCGACTTTGCACCTTTTGCCGAATGAAGAAAATAAAGACCTTTTCGCCATTCAAAATGTCTTGAAACAAGAGCGGATTACACATTTTTCAACTTCTCCCCGTCTTTTGAAAACGATGATCGAAGAGATGAACGCTGACGACTTCATTCATGTTCAGCATGTTGTTGTAGGCGGAGAGCAGCTGGAAACAGATACAGTTGAGAAGCTGTATTCCCTGCAGCCTCACATTCGGATCAATAATGAATACGGACCGACAGAAAACAGCGTGGTATCGACCTTTCACCCTGTTCAGTCTGCTGATGAACAGATCACAATCGGCAAACCGGTGGCCAACCATCAAGCTTATATTTTAGGAGCGCACCAGCAAATCCAGCCAATCGGCGTACCGGGAGAGCTGTATGTCGGAGGAGCGGGAGTGGCCCGCGGCTACCTCAATCGGCCTGAGCTGACGGAGGAAAAATTTGTTCAGCATTTGCATCTCTCCGGTCAAAAGATGTATAAAACGGGGGATCTCGCCAGATGGCTGCCAGATGGAAGAATCGAATATGCAGGGCGGATCGATCATCAAGTGAAAATCCGCGGCTACCGAATCGAAATCGGCGAGGTAGAGGCGGCCATGTTCAATCTGGAAAACGTTCGTGAAGCTGCAGTCATTGCGCGAGAAGGCGCAGACGGAGCCAAGCAATTGTATGCCTATTATGTCGGCGAGCCTTCTGTGGCTGCGCAGTTCAGAGCCGAATTATCCCGTAAACTGCCGGATTATATGATTCCCTCCTACTTTATCCATTTGGAACGCATACCGCTCACTTCCAATGGAAAAATTGATTTGAAAGCTTTGCCTGCTGATGAAGAAAATACGCGGACAGATAACGAATACATAGCCCCGCGGAACACAACAGAAGAACTGCTGACGTCCATCTGGCAAGATGTATTAGGGGCAGAACGTATCGGAATTATGGATAATTTCTTTGATTATGGCGGAGATTCGATTAAATCAATTCAGGTGTCATCCAGATTGTATCAAGCCGGATACAAGGTTGATATGAAACATCTGTTTAAATATCCCGCGATTGCAGAACTAAGTCAATTTGTCGTGCCGATCGGCAGGATGGCTGATCAAGAGGAAGTGACCGGCGGCACAAACCTGACCCCGATACAGCATTGGTTTTTTGAACAAAAAATGCCGCAAGCTCACCATTACAATCAGGCCGTCATGTTATATTCGGCGGAAGGCTTGAAAGAGGCTCCGCTTCGCCGGACGATGGAACGGATCGCGTCGCATCACGATGCCCTTAGGATGATTTTTGAAAAAACACCGAACGGGTACGCTCCGCGAATTACAGGAACGGATGAAAGTGAATTATATCATCTGGAAGTGATGAATTATAAAGGCGAAACCGATCCTGCTCAGGCAATTTCCGATAAAGCGAATGAGATTCAAAGCAGCATGATATTAGACAAAGGGCCTTTGATGAAGCTTGGTTTGTTCCAATGCCCTGACGGAGATCATTTGCTGATTGCAATTCATCATTTGGTGATTGACGGAGTATCGTGGCGCATTTTACTCGAAGATTTTGCAAGCGGTTATGAGCAGGCAGAGCGCGGACAAACGATCCGCCTCCCGCAAAAAACAGATTCGTTTCCATACTGGGCCGATCAATTGTCCAAATATGCGAAAGAAACCGACATGGAAGAGGAGATTGCTTATTGGGCCGAGCTTTCAAACACAGAGCCGCAGCCATTACCTAAAGACAAAATAAGCGAAGGCTCATTATTAAGAGACAGCGAAGAAGTGACGATTCAATGGACAAAAGAGGAAACGGAGCAATTGTTAAAACAAGCGAACCGCGCCTACAACACGGATATCAATGATCTGCTGCTGACTTCGTTAGGTCTCGCCGTTCACAGGTGGACTGGCATGGAAGACATTGTCGTAAATTTGGAAGGCCACGGGAGAGAACCGATTATTCCGGATGCGGATATTTCCCGCACGATCGGATGGTTTACAAGCCAGTACCCTGTCGCACTGAGGATGGAAGCCGGAAAAGACTTGTCATGGCGGATTAAGACCGTGAAAGAAGGGCTGCGCCGTATCCCGGATAAAGGAATGAATTACAGCATCATCAAATATGTATCCGGGCATCCCGAAGCCGACAGCCTGCAGCTGAATCCGGAAATATCGTTTAATTATTTGGGTCAGTTTGATCAAAAACTGAAGCATCAGGCTTTGCGCATATCGCCTTTTTCCACAGGGTTATCAATGAACGAAAACCAAGAGAGAACAGCCGTGCTTGATTTAAACGGCATGATTTCTGAAGGGACATTATCACTGACACTGAGCTATAGCAGCAAACAATACGAAAGATCGACTATGACGCAATTTGCCAAAGGTTTAAAAGAAAGTCTGCAAGAAGTCATTGCACATTGCGTAAGCCGGCAGCAGACTTCCCTCACACCAAGTGACATCGTGTTAAAAGATATCTCAATCGACGAACTGGAACAGCTTTTGAAGCAGACACTTGAATTAGGCGAGGCGGAAAATATTTATCCATTAACACCGATGCAGAAGGGCATGCTGTTTCACAGCTTATTTGATCCGAATTCAGGTGCTTATTTTCAGCAAACGATGTTTGATCTGCATGGAGATCTGGAGATTGATTCATTTTCAAAAAGCTTGGATGTCTTATCGCAAAAATATGATATTTTCCGGACGAATTTTTACAGAGGCTGGAAAGACCAGCCGCTGCAAATCATATTCAAAA
The DNA here is from genome assembly GCF_051628075.1 of Bacillus siamensis. Lineage (NCBI taxonomy): Bacteria > Bacillati > Bacillota > Bacilli > Caryophanales > Bacillaceae > Bacillus > Bacillus siamensis. Next base: position 1,904,741 of record NZ_CP155579.1, on the reverse strand, counting down.
CGAAAAAGATCGGTTTTCAATTCATTGACTTACGCGAGATGAAGGAATCACAAAAAGAAGCGATGATTCAGCAGTATGCCAGAGAAGATAAGATGCGGGGGTTCGATTTAGAGAAAGGCGCGTTAATGCGGTTATTCATTCTCCGTACGGATGAAAAGACATACCGTTTTATCTGGAGCTTCCACCATATTTTGATGGACGGCTGGTGTCTGCCGCTGATTACAAAAGAAATATTCGAGAATTACTTTGCCTTGCTTCAGCAAAAGCAGCCTGAACAATCATCAATTACTCCGTACAGTCAATATATTGAATGGCTCGGCCGGCAAGATGCGAAAGAGGCCACGGCTTATTGGGATCAGTACTTGGAGGGATATGAGGAGCAAACCGGCCTTCCTAAGGATCACCATGCAGCGGAAGACGGACGATACGTTCCTGAAAAAGTGACGTGTGACATAAGCTCCGATCTCACTTCGAAAATGAAGCGGACGGCAGGCAAGCATCATGTCACGCTGAACACGCTGCTGCAGACGGCATGGGCGGTTTTGCTGCAGAAATATAACCGAAGCAAGGACGTTGTGTTTGGAAGTGTTGTATCCGGAAGACCTGCTGGAATTCCAAACGTGGAAACCATGATCGGCTTATTCATTAACACCATTCCCGTCCGGTTCCGGTGTGAAGCGGGGACAACGTTTGCCGGGCTTATGAAAGAGGCGCAGGAAAGGGCTGTAGCGTCTCAACAATTCGAGACACACCCGTTGTACGACATTCAGGCGCGTACAACGCAAAAGCAAGATTTAATTACACATTTAATGATCTTCGAAAATTATCCGGTTGATCAGTATATGGAAAGCATAGGCCGGCAAAACGGATCATCTATCACCATTTCCAACGTACAAATGGAAGAACAGACCAACTACGATTTTAATTTGACCGTCATACCGGGCGACGAGATGAACATCTCTTTTGAATACAATGCCAATGTGTATGAGCGGGCAAGCATAGAGCGGGTTCGGGAACATTTCATGCAAATCCTGCATCAAGTCGTGACAGATGCAGATATCCGGGTGGATCAAGTAGATTTGTTGACGGAAGGCGAAAAAAGAACCCTTCTGCAGGCGCTTAACGATACGGATGCACCGTTTCCACAGACGCCGGTTTATCAATTATTTGAAGAGCAATCGCAGCGTACGCCCGATCATACGGCTGTCATCGATAAGGACAGACAGCTCACGTACGGAGAGCTCAATAAGCGGGCAAACCGACTGGCGCGAACGTTAAGAGCAAAGGGAGTGCAGGCGGATCATCCTGTAGCCATCATCAGCAGAAACAGCATCGAATCGGTGGTCGGGATCCTTGCCGTTTTAAAATCAGGCGGCGCCTATGTCCCTATAGATCCGGAATATCCGCAAGACCGCATCCGGTATATGCTGGATGACTCCCAAGCCGGAATCGTTTTGACGCAGCGAGATGTCAGGGAACAGCTTTCCTATGAAGGCATCACAATTTTACTGGATGATGAAAGTTCTTATCACCAAGATGACTCTGACCTTGCACCGATAAGTGATGCAAGCCATTTGGCGTATGTCATTTATACGTCAGGCTCCACAGGGCGGCCAAAAGGCGTATTAATCGAGCACCGCGGCTTGACCAATTATATTTGGTGGGCGAAAGAAGTTTATGTAAAAGGCGAGAAAGCCAACTTCCCGTTGTACTCGTCCATCTCTTTTGATCTGACGGTGACTTCTATTTTCACCCCGCTTATCACAGGCAATACGATCATCGTCTATGACGGAGAGGATAAAACAGCTCTGCTTGAATCGATTGTGCGGGACCCGAGGGTGGATATCATTAAATTAACCCCGGCCCATTTGCAGGTCTTGAAGGAAATGAACATCGCCGATCAAACGGCTGTCCGAAGAATGATTGTGGGCGGAGAAAACTTAAGCACCCGGTTAGCCCAAAGTATTCATGAACAGTTCGAAGGCCGGATTGAAATATGCAATGAGTACGGACCGACGGAAACCGTTGTCGGCTGCATGATTTATCGTTACGATGCCGCAACGGACAGACGGGAATCGGTACCGATCGGAACCGCTGCGGCTAACACGAGCATTTACGTTCTTGATGAAAATATGAAACCCGCGCCGATCGGAGTGCCGGGAGAGATCTATATCAGCGGCGCCGGTGTAGCAAGAGGATATTTGAACCGACCGGAATTGACGGCAGAGAAATTCGTCGATGACCCGTTTGAACCCGGAGCCAAGATGTATAAGACCGGAGATTTGGCGAAGTGGCTGGCGGACGGAAACATTGAATATGCGGGCAGAATAGATGAACAAGTGAAAATCAGAGGCTATCGTATCGAATTAGGCGAAATTGAGGCAGCGCTGCTTCAAGAAGAAGCGGTCAAGGAAGCTGTCGTTACAGCCAGAGAAGACGCCCACGGGTTTAAACAATTGTGTGCATATTACGTAAGCGGCGGGCAAACAACCGCAGCCCGGCTCCGCAAACAATTGTCACACAGCCTGGCGGGTTATATGGTTCCGGCTTATCTTATCGAGCTTGATGAAATGCCTTTAACGTCTAACGGAAAAATAAACAGAAAAGGACTGCCGGCTCCGGATTTCGAGCTGCAGGACAGAGCAGAGTATAAAGCTCCCCGAACAAAAGCGGAAGAAATATTAGTTTCTGCCTGGGAATCGGTATTAGGCGCAGAGAATATCAGTATTCTTGATAATTTCTTTGAACTTGGCGGAGATTCCATTAAGTCAATCCAAGTGTCATCCAGATTAAAACAGAGCGGATACAAAATGGAAATCAAAGACTTGTTTCAATATGCTACGATTGCCGAATTGAGTCAGCATATCAAGCAGAATCTGCGTACAGCCGATCAAGGTGAGGTCAAAGGAAAAGTCAGCCTGACTCCTATACAGCATTGGTTTTTTGAACAAACAACAATAGATCCGCATTATTATAATCAAGCCGTCATGCTGCATGCGCCGGAAGGTTTTCGGGAAACGCCGCTTCGTCAAACCCTGCAAAAGCTTGCAGAACATCACGATGCGCTCCGGATAACGTTCCAGACTGCGGAAAAGGGTTACGAGGCACAGAATGCAGAGATCGCCCAAAGCGGACTGTACAACCTTGAAGTCCTGAATCTGACAGCAGAATCCGACCCGGGGCAGACCATTGAAGCCAAGGCTGATGAGATACAAAGCAGTATGCATTTAAGTGATGGCCCGTTAATGAAAGCCGGATTGTTTCAATGCGCAGACGGGGATCATTTGCTCATCGCCATCCATCATTTGATGGTAGATGGGGTGTCATGGCGCATTTTACTGGAGGATCTCGTGACCGGCTACAGGCAAGCCGAGAACGGGCAAGTGATTCAACTGCCGCAAAAAACAGACTCTTTCCAATTATGGGCTAAGAGACTTTCAGAATATGCGCAAAGTGAAACGATAAAACAAGAACAGGAATATTGGACAAAGATCGAACAAACCGAAGTAAAACCGCTGCCTACAGATTTTCAGGAAACCCATACAACTGCAAAAGACAGTGAAACAGCAACTGTGGAATGGACGAAAGAGGAAACAGAGCTCTTATTAAAACAAGCGAATCGCGCTTATCACACGGAAATAAACGATTTGCTTTTAACTTCTCTTGGTCTTTCCATATCCCATTGGTCGGGGCTTGACCGGATTCCGATTCATTTAGAGGGACACGGAAGAGAACAGATCATTCAAGATATGGATATCTCCCGCACGGTCGGGTGGTTTACAAGTCTGTATCCGGTTGTGCTGCACGCGCAGCCAGGCAAAGAAATCTCTGATTATATTAAAACGACCAAAGAAGGACTGCGCCAAATTCCGCATAAAGGGATCGGATATGGCATAGCAAGGTACTTAAGCGGCGGACTGCCATCGAAACTCGATCCTGAGATCAGCTTTAACTACTTGGGACAGTTTGACCAAGATTTACAGCAGCATGGAGTTCAATTATCTTCTTATTCTTGCGGTTCAGACTCAAGCGTAAATCAAGAAAGACCGTATGTATTGAATATAAACGGAATGATAACCGAGGGCCGGCTGAAGCTTACGATCAGCTACAGCAGTAAACAGTACGCAAAAGAAACGATCATGCGGTTATCGGAAACGATTCAAAGCCGCCTGCGCACAATCATTACGCATTGCGTTCATAAAAAACAATCAGAACTGACGCCAAGCGATATTTTGTTAAAAGGCATGTCCATTGACGAATTGGATCAGCTCCTCGTTCAACTGCCGCATGCAGGTGAGATTGAAAACGTGTATCCGCTCACTCCGATGCAGAAAGGAATGCTCTTCCACAGCTTGCTGGACGAGGACTCACATTCTTATTTTGAACAAGCATCGTTCGATTTGCAGGGAGAGTTAAAGATTGATTGGTTTAAACAAAGCTTGGAGCGATTGTTTGAAAGATACGCCGTGCTCAGAACCCGTTTTCACAGCGGCTGGAACGATATTCCTTTGCAAATTGTCTATAAAACACAAAAACCGCAAATTCATTTTACAGATTTGCGCGACATAGAGGAGCACCGTCGTGAGAATGCAATCGCAGCCTATCAAAGAGAAGACAGGGCTAAAGGATTTGACCTGACTCGCGATCCGCTGATGCGCATAGCGATTTTCCGTACGGAAGGCAGCAACTATCATTTGATTTGGAGCTTTCATCATATTGTCATGGACGGCTGGTGCCTGTCTCTTATCACGAAGGAAGTGTTTGATCATTATAGCGCCTTACAGGAAGGCAGGGAAACAGAACCGCCATCTGCGGCTCCTTACAGCGACTATATCGAGTGGCTTGACCGCCAAGATCAGGGAGCAGCAAAGCGGTACTGGAGCGAGTATCTTGAAGGATATAAAGGTGAAACCACGCTTCTTCATAAAACACCGCAGCATGAACAAAAAGAATACGCTTATGCCAATGTGATCTGCCAATTTGATCACGAACAGACAAAACAATTACAGCAGATCGCAAATAAGCATCAAGTGACTTTAAATTCCTTGATCCAAACGGTGTGGGGAATTTTATTACAGAAATACAGCGGGTCCGCAGACGTTGTCTTCGGCAGTGTCGTGTCAGGAAGGCCGGCGGAAATTCCTGATGTGGAACAGATGATCGGCCTGTTCATCAATACCATTCCGGTTCGGGTCTGCTGCGATGAGGACAACTCTTTTGCCGATGCGATGCAAATGGTTCAACAAAACGCTCTGTCTTCCCAATCGTACGATACCTATCCTTTATACGAAATTCAGGCACAAACGGAACAAAAGCAGAACCTGATTGACCATATCATGATTTTTGAAAACTATCCGATCGGGCAGCAGGTCGAAGAGACGGGACAGCATGGTACGGAGCTGAACATTACGAATTTTCATATGCAGGAACACTCCCACTATGATTTGAATGTGGTGGTTATACCCGGCGAACAGCTGGCCGTTCATTTCGGTTTTAATGAAAACGAATATGAAAAATCAGAAGTGGAGCGGCTCAGCGGACATTTTGAACAGCTCATGCAGCAAGTATTGCGGCAGCCGTCTGTCAAAATAGAAGATTTGGAGCTTCTCTCTCAGCAAGAAAAAGAACATCTGGTCAGCCATTTTCAATCTGAGGGTATGGATTACCCGCGCGAACAAACGATTCATGAGCGGTTCGAGGAACAAGCGCATCGTACGCCGGACAATACAGCGGTTGTATGCGAGGGTAAGCAATTAACCTACGGAGAACTGAACCGGCGTGCCAATCAGCTTGCGCGAACCTTGCAGGCAAAAGGAGTGCAGGCGGATCAGCTTGTCGGCATTATGACTGAACGCTCGCTTGAGATGGTTGTAGGCATCTTGGGAGTTTTAAAAGCGGGCGGTGCATATTTGCCGATAGATCCTGATTCTCCATCTGAACGCATCCGTTATATTTTAAATGATTCAAGCATCAGCGTATTGCTTTACCGCGGGAAGCTTCCGGATGACATCGGCTTCTCAGGAACATGTATCGATCTCATGGAGGAACATTTCTATCACGAAAAAGACAGCAGTCTTGCACTCTCTTATCAGTCCAGTCAACTGGCCTATGCCATTTATACTTCCGGTACGACAGGCAAGCCTAAAGGCACGTTAATTGAACATCGCCAGGTCATCCACCTGATAGAAGGGCTGAGCCGCCAAGTATACTCTGCCTATGATGCGGAGCTGAATGTAGCCATGCTCGCTCCATATTATTTCGATGCTTCTGTTCAGCAAATGTATGCTTCTTTGCTGTCAGGACATACCTTGTTTATTGTTCCGAAAGAGATTGTGTCAGACGGTGCTGCCTTATGCCGTTACTATCGGCAGCATTCGATTGACATCACTGACGGAACACCTGCCCACTTAAAGCTTTTGATAGCTGCAGGTGATTTGCAGGGAGTCACGCTTCAGCATCTTTTAATCGGAGGAGAGGCTCTTTCCAAAACGACGGTAAATAAGCTCATGCAATTATTCGGCGATCATGGCGCTGCGCCTGGGATTACCAATGTATATGGGCCTACGGAGACTTGCGTAGACGCGTCTCTGTTCAACATTGAATGTTCTTCCGATGCGTGGGCACGCAGCCAAAACTATGTCCCTATAGGCAAGCCGTTAGGCAGAAACCGAATGTACATTCTTGATTCAAAAAAACGGCTGCAGCCGAAGGGCGTCCAAGGCGAGCTGTATATTGCAGGGGACGGTGTCGGGCGGGGTTACTTGAACCTGCCGGAACTGACGGACGAAAAATTTGTTGCCGATCCGTTTGTACCGGAGGACCGAATGTACAGAACCGGTGATCTGGCCCGCCTTCTGCCGGATGGAAATATTGAATATATCGGCCGGATTGATCATCAGGTGAAAATTCAAGGTTTTCGGATTGAACTCGGTGAAATCGAATCGGTGATGCTGAACGTTCCTGATATTCAAGAAGCCGCCGCAGCTGCCCTTAAAGATGCAGATGATGAATATTACTTGTGCGGATACTTTGCAGCAGATAAGACAATACAGATCGGTGAACTTCGCGAAAGAATGGCCCGGCATTTACCCGGATATATGATCCCGGCTCATTTTGTGCAGCTGGATAAGATGCCGCTGACGCCAAACGGGAAGTTGAATCGCCAGTTATTGCCGGCTCCGGTCAAAAAGCGTGACAGCGGCATAGAGTACGTCCCGCCGCAAACTTCGGCAGAAATTCAGCTGACGGCAATTTGGGAGCATGTCCTCGGATTAGAGCAGGTGGGGATCAGAGATCACTTTTTTGAGATCGGCGGACACTCCCTGCGGGCAACGGCGCTGATTGCAAAAATACAAAAGCAAATGCATGTCCAAATTCCTTTGCGGGACGTCTTCCGTTTCCCAACCATTGAACAGCTCGCGCGGACGATCACGAAGACGGAGCTGACCGGGTATGCCGCGATTCCTGCAATTGAAAAAAGACCTTATTATCCGGTATCCTCAGCACAAAAACGGTTGTACATCCTGAATCACTTGGAAGGCGGAGAACTCAGTTACAACATGCTGGGACTGATGGCTGTGGAAGGAAAGCTTGATCGTGACAAGCTGCAGCAAGCCTTCCGCACGCTGATTTTGCGCCATGAATCTTTGCGCACCGGTTTTAAAATGGCTGACGGAGAACCTGTTCAGTATGTCTTGGATCACGCGGCGTTTGAAGCAGAGTGGTACCAAGGGGAAGAAGATGATGCGGACCTTTATATCCGCCAATTTATTCGTCCTTTTCACCTGGATGAGCCGCCGCTGCTTCGCGTGGGGCTGATTGAACTTCAACCTGACCGCGGAATTCTCATGTTTGATATGCACCACATTATTTCTGACGGAACATCCATGAGCGTATTGATCAAAGAATTTATCCGGATTTATGAAGGGGAGACATTACCGCCCCTGCGCATCCAGTACAAAGACTACGTGGTATGGCAGACCGGCGAAGCGAGATTACAGCAGATTCAAAAACAAGAAGCCTATTGGTTAGAGCTGTACAGCGGCGACGTTCCTGTCCTTCATCTGCCGGCCGATTATATCCGGCCGTCGGCACGGGATTTTGCGGGAGCCACAATGCAGTTTACGCTTGATAAGCAAAAAAGCGACGGATTAAAGCAGCTGGCATCCCAAACTGAATCGACTTTATATATGGTGCTCCTTGCGTCTTATACATTATTGCTTTCAAAATACAGCGGCCAGGAAGATATTATTGTCGGCAGCCCTATAGCGGGAAGACCGCACGCCGATTTGGAACCGATTATCGGAATGTTTGTCAATACATTGGCGATGAGAAATTACCCTGAAAAAGGGAAGACGTTCTCTCAGTATCTGTCCGAAGTGAAGGAGAATGCATTAAAAGCTTATGAACATCAGGATTATCCGTTCGAAGCGCTGATCGATCAACTGAATATCGCCAGAGACTTGAGCCGCAATCCATTGTTTGACACCATGTTTGTGCTTCAAAACACGGAGCAGGAACAGTTAGAGATAAATGACGTCACTTTCAAACCATATCCAAACGGACATACGATGGCGAAATTTGATTTAACCTTAACGGCTGTGGAAGAAGAGTCGGGTATTCAGTTCACGATGGAATACTTGACGGCTCTGTTTAAACCGGAAACGATCGAACGGATGATGGGGCATTTTGAACAGCTGGTTGATTCGATTATCAAACAGCCTGAGGCCGAGCTGGCTCGTTTGAATATGGTGACCCAAGAAGAGAAGAGTGGAATTCAGAAACTCTTTAACGATACTGCAACAGAAACACGTATTCCGACTACGGTTCATCAGCTTTTTGAGCAGCAGGCTGAGCGTAACCCGGATCAAGAAGCCGTCATGTTTGGAAATCAGACGCTGACTTATCGTCAGCTGAATGAGCGTTCCAATCAGCTGGCGCGCGTTCTTCAAGATAAGGGTGCCTGCACTGATCAGGTTGTTGCCGTTCTCACGGATCGCTCAGCACATATGATCATCGGCATTTTAGCCATATTAAAGGCCGGCGCAGCATTTCTCCCTATCGATCCGGAGCTTCCTGATGAACGGCGGGCTTTTATGCTGAAAGACAGCGGTGCCGATGTGCTTTTGACTTGTGCAGGTCACGCTATTCCGCCGCTCTTTGAAGGGGAAGCGCTTCTGCTTGATGATCCGTTACTATATCAAGGCAGAACAGACAATCTTAATCTTTTCTGCTCGGAAAATGATTTAATGTATGTTATTTACACGTCAGGCACAACGGGGCAGCCGAAAGGCGTTCAGCTGGAGCACAAGACGATGACGAATCTGCTCGCTTATGAGCAGGATCATACGCAGCTTCGCTTTGACAGAGTGCTGCAATTTGCCGCAATGAGCTTTGATGTCTGCTATCAAGAAATGTTCTCCGCGCTTTCAAGCGGAGGAACACTCTTTATCATCGGCAATGAGGCAAAACGTGACATACGTCAGCTCAATGATTTTGTCAGAACGCACGGGATACAAACAGCATTTCTTCCGACCGCGTTCCTTAAGCTTCTTGCCTCGGAGAAACAATATTTCGAACCGTTTGCCGAGTGCGTGGATCACATCATCGCTGCGGGAGAACAGCTCATCGCAACAAGTATGCTGCGTGACATGCTGGCACGCCACCAAGTCACATTGCATAATCATTACGGTCCGTCGGAGACGCATGTTGTGACCATGTATACCGTCGATCCTGATACAGATCAGGAGCTTCAGCCGATCGGCAAACCGATTTCAAATACGGAGATTTTCATTTTGAATGAAGCCGGAACGCTTCAGCCTGTCGGAATCATCGGTGAACTTTGTATTTCAGGAGTGAGCCTGGCCAGAGGCTATCATAACAGGGAGTCTTTGACGCTCGATACTTTTGTTCCGCACCCATATGACTCGAATCAACGGATGTATAAAACAGGCGATCTGGCCCGTTACCTTCCTAACGGAAACATTGAATATGCGGGAAGGAGGGACCACCAGGTCAAAATTCGCGGTTACCGGATTGAACTCAGTGAGGTGGAGGCCGCTCTTCTCAAGCACGTACAGGAAGCAGTTGTCCTAGCAAAAGAAAATACCGATGGCCAAAGCGATTTGTATGCCTATTTTACAGCAGAGCAATCACTCTCGATCAGTCAGCTGAAAGAAAAACTTGCTGGCCAAATACCGGGATATATGATCCCTTCATACTTCATCCAGCTGGAGAAACTGCCGCTAACCGGCAATGGAAAAGTAAATCGAAGAGCATTACCGATGCCTGAAGCAGGTTTGCAAACGGGGACTGACTACGTTGCTCCGCGGACGAATATGGAAGAGCAGCTGATATGCATCTGGCAAGACGTTTTGAAGGTAAAAGAAATAGGTGTAAAAGATAACTTTTTCGATTTGGGCGGCCACTCGTTGCGAGGGATGACGCTCATCGCCAAAATTCATAAGCAATTCAGCAAAAACATTTCATTAAGAGAAGTCTTTCAATGTCCGACAGTTGAAGAAATGGCACAGGCTATTGCAGAAGCTGAAACCAACGGACCGGACTATATTCCGAAAGCCAAAGCAAAAGATGTCTATCCCGTATCGTCCGTGCAGAAGATGGTTTACCTGTCAACACAAATAGAAGGCGGAGAACTGAGCTACAATATGCCGGGAATCCTTACATTAGAAGGAAAACTCGACATGAATCGCTTGCAAACCGCTTTCCAAAGACTGATCCAGCGCCATGAATCGCTGCGTACCGGTTTTGAAATGGTCCGCGGAGAACCGGTGCAGGTGATCAAACCGCAAGTGGAGTTTTCGATGGAAAGATACAAAGCAACAGCTGACGAGGTTGAGGAATGTTTCCGGATCTTCGTGCGGCCGTTCAATCTCAGCCAGGCTCCATTACTTCGGGCCGGACTCATCGAGTTAGAACAAGACCTGCATATTTTCATGTTTGACATGCACCACATTATCACGGACGGCGCCTCCATGAATATTTTTGTCGAAGAACTGATTCAATTGTATGACGGCAAAGAGTTAGCTCCGCTCCGTATTCAGTACAAAGACTTTACGGAATGGAAACATCAAAAAGAACAAAGAGAACGAATCAAGAGCCAGGAAGAGTATTGGCTTGGTGTATTTCATGAAGAGCTCCCGTCATTCGAGCTGCCGAAAGATTTTGCGAGACCGCCGGTTAGAAGCTTTGATGGGAAAAGGCACAATTTTACGCTCGATAAGACTGTCACCCAAGGGATAAAGCAGCTGGAAGAATTGACCGGAACGACCGCTTACATGATTCTATTCTCGGCCTATTCCATACTGCTGGCAAAATACAGCGGTCAGGATGATATCGTTGTCGGTACACCTATTGCAGGGAGACCGCATGCGGATTTGGAACCCATTATCGGAATGTTTGTCAATACATTAGCCATCCGCACCGCTCCGATGGCGGAAAAGACATTTTTGGATTATATAACGGAAACGAAAGAAACCATGCTGAAGGCTTTTGAACATCAAGAGTATCCTTTTGAAGAATTAGTTGAAAAACTGGGTGTGAAACGGGACTTAAGCCGCAATCCATTGTTTGATACGATGTTTGTCCTGCAAAATACCGAACAAACGGATATTGAAGTGGACTCTCTCGCAGTCAGGCCTTATGAACAAACAGAGACGGCAGCCAAGTTTGATTTACAGCTGAACTTCTTAATGGACCAAGATGAGATTCAGGGCAGTTTTGATTACTGTACGAAACTGTTTAAAAAGAAAACCATTGCTGTATTGGCCAAGGATTACATCATGATCCTTTCGGCGATTATGAGAAACCCATCCATTCCTTTAAAAGACATTCAATTAAGCGAAAAAGTAAACAAAAGTAAACATCTCGCAAGCACAATCGAATTGGATTTCTAATCACAGGGGCAGCGGCTGTCCCGGCATGAATGCCGCGGCTGCCGCCAGCCGCCTGCAAAACAGGAATGAAACCAACTGGAGGGATATGAGTGTCAGAATTCAAACAACAGGAGTTGTTCTGGGGCCGAATGTTTCACACGGAAGACCGTCCTAGTGCATTCCCTTCGTTTCAAATGTCCGACTCAACAGTAAAGCGTGATATAACAAGCGGATCTGATTGTATTCACAGTTCATTGAGTGCGGATGTATCACGGCGCATCCTGACCATGACGAACCAAACGCCAATGGCCGTCTATCTGGTTCTCCTGATCGGAATTGAATCCCTTTTATACAAATACACGGGGGAAGAGGGCGTGATTACAGGGGTTCCAACCTTTGAAGACGAAACTGATGAAGATCTTCGTTCAGACCAGCTCATGTTAATCAAACAGCATATCAATTCCGGCAGTACGTTTAAATCAATTTTCCATGAATTGAAACATACGCTGGACGAAGCGATCTTATATCAGGACGTTCCCTTTGATAAAATGGCCGGACAGCTGAGGCTGAACTACAATGCAAATCATTTGCCGATCATCCATACAGTCGTTTCACTAGAGCAAATTCATCCTGATGGTTTCATAGAAACGGCTGCTGCAGATGCTTTATTCCAGTTTGCTATGGGTGAAGACTTGATTGACATAAAGTTATGTTTTAATGAACAAGTCTATGACCGCCAGTATATGATGCAGGTGCTCGGACATTTAAACCGTCTATTTTCTGTCATATTATTTCAGCCTGAGCTCCCCCTCGGCCAAGTGAATATTTTGCCAGAATCGGAGACACATTCACTTCTCGTTGACAATCAAACTGCGAAAACTGAATATCCCCGGGATAAGACGGTTTATCAGTTATTCGAAGAACAGATGAAACGAACACCGGATCAACCAGCCGTTATTTGCGGAGAAAAGCAATTCACATATCGCCAGCTCAATGAACGTGCCAATCAATTAGCCCGAACGTTAAGGAAAAAGGGGGTAAAGACGGATCGGCTCACTGCGATTATCTGCGAACATGAGATCGAACTGGTCGTGGGAATACTGGCCGTTTTAAAAGCGGGAGGGGCCTATGTGCCAATTGACCCGGATTATCCGAAGCATCGCATACAGTATATAGTAGAAGACTCCCAAGCTGATATCATCCTGACGCAGAGCCATTTTCAAAAACAGTTGGAACTTGCGGGCACAATGGTTTTCCTCGATCAGGAAAGCTCTTACCACGAAGACGGCTCTGACCTGGAACCGATCAGCAGTACGAAGGATTTGGCCTATGTCATTTATACGTCAGGCTCCACAGGCAAGCCTAAAGGAGTGGCAATTGAGCATCAGGGCTTAACCAATTATATTTGGTGGGCCCGCCGGGTCTATGTCAAAGGGGAAAAAACCAACTTTCCCCTATATTCGTCCATCGCTTTTGATCTGACGATAACGTCTGTTTTTACTCCGCTTATTACAGGAAATTCCATTATTGTCTACGGAGGAGAAAACAGTGCTGCCTTGCTTGATTCCATTATTCAGGATTCAAGGGCGGATATTATCAAGCTGACCCCGGCGCACTTGCAGTTATTGAAAGAGATGAATATCCCTGCTGAGTGCACCATTCGGAAATTCATTGTCGGCGGTGACAATTTAAGCACGCGGCTCGCCCGAAGCATCAGCGGGAAATTCGGCGGAAAAATCGAAATTTTTAACGAATACGGGCCTACAGAGACAGTCGTCGGCTGTATGATTTATTCCTTTGATCCGCAAAACGACAGACGGGAATCAGTGCCGATCGGAACCGCCGCGGACAACATGAACATTTTCGTGCTGGATAAGAGCATGAAGCCGGTGCCGGCCGGCGTCCCGGGAGAAATATATATCAGCGGGGACGGCATCGCCAGAGGATACTTGAACAGAGCGGAATTAACGGCGGAAAGATTTTTGCAGCACCCCTTTGTACCAGAGGTGAAAATGTACCGGACGGGAGACTTAGCAAGGCGGCTGCCGGACGGAAATATCGAATATTTAGGCCGGATCGACCACCAGGTGAAAATCCGCGGTTACCGCATTGAAATCGGGGAAGTCGAATCCGCATTTTTCCAAATACCGCCGATTCAAGAAGCTCTCGTTACGGCACAAGAAACCAACGGGGAAACATCCTTGTGCGCCTATTATACCGCACAGCATTCTTTAACCGCAGGCGAAATTCGGGAGCACCTGTCCCGGCAGCTTCCGTCCTATATGATCCCTGCTTATTTTGTACAGCTGGCAGCGATGCCGCTTACTTCCAACGGAAAAATAGATCGTCAGGCGCTGCCTGCTCCAACGGGAAATCTCACCGGCAATCCTTATACAGCTCCGCGGACAGAACTGGAAAAAATACTGGCCGGGGTGTGGGAATCGGTATTAGGCGCAGAACAGGTCGGAATCGATGACCATTTCTTTGAGCTGGGAGGAGATTCGATTAAGTCGATTCAGGTAACCTCAAGCTTATATCAAGCCGGGTATAAGCTTGACATCAAACACTTGTTCAAACACCCGACGATCTCCGGGCTTGCTCCTTTTATAGAGACCGTTACCCGAATCGCAGAACAAGGGGAAATCAAAGGCCGTACCTTATTGACGCCGATCCAGCATTGGTTTTTCGCCCGGCAATACCCTGATCCGCACCATTATAATCAATCTGTCATGCTTTATTTTAAAGAGGGGTTGGATGAATCGAAGCTTCAGAAAGTCATGAAGAAGGTTGCCGAGCATCACGATGCTTTGCGCATGGTCTATGTTCAGGGAGATCATGGATACGAAGCCAGAACCCGCGGGATCAGTGAAGGAGAATTATTCAGCCTCGACGTATTCTCTTTACTCGAAGAAAACAACCCTGCCGAAACGATAGAAACGATAGCCAATGACATTCAGCAATCCATCCATTTAGCCGATGGTCCGCTCATGAAACTGGGATTGTTTCAATGTCAGGATGGCGATCATTTGCTGATTGCGATTCATCATCTGGTTGTAGATGGCGTATCGTGGAGGATTTTACTTGAGGATATAACGTCAGCTTATGAGCAGCTCCAAAACGGAGAAGCGATCACGCTCCCTAAGAAGACGGATTCCTATCTGTTATGGGCTGAACGATTGAAACGTTATGCAGAAAGCCCGGAATTTGAAGCGAAAAATCAATATTGGCTTGAGCAGAAACATATCTCACAACACAAATTGCCAAAGGATAATGAGCAGGAGACCGGTCTGGCCGAAGACCGGGAAACGATCATCGTCCAATGGACAGAGGAAGAAACCGAGCGTTTATTAAAAAAATCGAACCGTGCCTATACGACTGACATTAATGATTTATTGCTGACCGGACTCGGAATGGCTGTTCATCGCTGGACGGGGCATGAAGAAATTCATGTTCATCTGGAAGGACACGGCAGGGAATCTATTTTTCAAGACGTTGATATTTCACGTACGGTGGGCTGGTTCACAACCCAATACCCGGTTTCTCTTCAAATCCAGGCGGACCGGGACATCTCCCAGCGGATTAGGACGGTGAAAGAACAGCTGCGTCAGATTCCCCAAAAAGGAATAGGATATGGCCTGATGAAATATTTGTCCGATCATCCGAAGGCATCAGAATGGACCGGACATCCGGAAATCAGCTTCAATTACCTCGGACAATTTGATCAAGATTTCGAAAATGGAGGAATCGAGGTATCTCCTTACTCCGGAGGGAAAATTGCAAGCGACAGACATCCCATTGCCTATACGCTTGACATTAACGGCATGATCTCAGACGGCCGGCTGTCATTGGCCATCAGTTACAGCGGTAAACAATATCGAAGAGAAACAATGGAAACATGCGCAGCTCTCTTAAAGAACAGCCTAAAAGAAGTCATCGAACATTGCACAGCTCAAGAAGACATTCAGCTGACGCCAAGCGATATCTCGCTGAAGGACATAACAATCGAGGAATTAGATCAATTTGTTCAGCAAACACAGCATATCGGCGACATTGAAAATATATATCCTTTAACTCCCATGCAGAAAGGTATGCTGTTCCATAGTTTAATCGATTCGGCTTCCAGAGCTTACTTTGAACAAGCCGCTTTTGACCTCAAAGGCGACTTGGATATTGAGGCATTTTCAATGAGTTTGTCGCAGCTGGCGGAAAGACACGAGATTCTCCGGACTCATTTTTATACGGAATGGAAAGATCAGCCTTTACAGATCGTATTCCGAAAAAAACCGATCGAAATAACTGTTGAAGATATTCGAAGCATGAAGAATAAACAACGAAACGAGTTCATTGCCGGCTTTGTACAAAAAGATAAGGCAAGAGGATTCGACCTTACCCAAGATGCGTTAATGCGCGTATCAATCCTTCGTACAGAGGACGACCAAGTCCGATTGATATGGAGCTTCCATCATATTTTAATGGATGGCTGGTGTCTGCCTCTTATTACGAAAGAAGTATTTGAAACCTATTATGCGATTCTTGATAGAAGAAAAGCGGAGCGGGAAGCCGTCACTCCGTACAGCCGGTATATCGAATGGCTGGAAGACCAGGATCATCAGAACGCTTCAGCCTATTGGCAAAAATATTTGGACGGTTATGAAGGACAAACCGCTTTGCTGAAAAAAACCGATTCAAACCAAGGCAAAGGATATCAAAAACAAAGGCTTGCATGCCGGCTCGGAAAGCAGCTGTCAGAAGAAATCAGACAGACTGCAAGCAAGCATCACGTCACCGTGAATACATTCATTCAAAGTGCGTGGGGACTATTGCTGCAAAGATACAACAACAGTCAGGATGTCGTTTTCGGGTCGGTTGTATCCGGACGCCCGGCAGAAATTCCGGGTATCGAGTCCATGGTCGGCTTATTTATCAACACCATTCCCGTACGTATTACGGCTCAGCCTGAAATGACTGTGGAACAAGTGTTGAAAATGAGCCAGGAGCAAGCATTGGCTTCTCAAGGATATGATACATTTCCGTTATATGAAATTCAGGCTCAAACCGAACAAAAGCAACAGCTGATCAGTCATATCATGGTATTTGAAAATTATCCGGTCGAGAAACAAATGGAGCATATGAAACCGAATCGTGACGCGCTGGACATTATCAATTTCCATATGGAAGAGCATACCCATTACGATTTCAATTTCATTGTCATGCCCGCGGGAGAAATCGACATTCATTTTGTATACAATAGCAACGTCTATGATCATGGAAGTGTCGAACGGATGCAGACGCATTTCATACAAATCATGAATCAAATGGCGGACGATCAGGACATACGCATTCAAGACCTTGAGATATTAACAGCGGATGAACGATCGCTCCTGATAGACAAGTTCAATGATACGGCGGCAGAGTATCCAAAGGAAAAGACGATTCATCAATTGTTTGAAGAACAAGCGGAGCGAACGCCGGAGCAAGTGGCGATTGTTTTTGGAAATGAGAAACTAACGTATCGACAGCTCAATGAACGGGCTAATCGATTAGCTCGAACATTAAGGGCCAATGGTATGCAAGCGGACAGGCTCACAGCCATCATCAGCGAACATAGCATCGATCTGGTTGTGGGAATACTGGCTGTATTAAAAGCCGGCGGCGCCTACGTACCTATTGATCCGGATTATCCGAAGCACCGCATACAGTATATATTAGAAGATTCCAAAGCCGAGATCGTCTTGACACAGTACCATCTTCAGCAGAGATCAGCACATGCAGGAACGATCGTTCTCTTAGATGAGGAAAGCTCTTATCACGAAGAGCACTCTAATCTTGAGCGGATCAGTGATTCGAAGGATTTAGCGTATGCGATTTATACATCTGGCTCTACAGGCAAACCCAAAGGCGTACTAATAGAGCATCGAGGCTTAACCAATTATATTTGGTGGGCTGCCAGAGTATATGTCAAGGGGGAAAAAACCAACTTCCCACTGTACTCCTCCATCGCTTTCGACTTAACGGTAACGTCTATTTTTACACCGCTCGTCAGCGGCAATGCCATCATAGTCTTCGGCGGAGAAGACAGGGCTGCCTTGCTTCCATCTATTGTACGGGATTCCAGAGTAGATATTATCAAGCTGACTCCCGCTCATTTGCAGTTATTAAATGAAATGGACATTCCACATGAGTGCAGGATCCGGAAACTGATTGTAGGCGGCGACAATTTAAGCGTGAGGCTGGCCCGGAGCATCAGCGAGCGATTTCAAGATCAAATTGAAATCTTTAACGAATACGGACCGACGGAAACAGTCGTCGGATGTATGATTTATTCCTTTGATCCGCAGAAAGACAGACGAGAATCGGTGCCAATCGGTACAGCCGCGGCCAATATGAATATTTATGTGCTGGATGCGGGAATGAAGCCGGTGCCGATCGACGTTCCCGGAGAAATATACATTAGCGGGGCCGGCATAGCCAGAGGATATTTGAACCGCCCGGAATTAACGGCCGAGAAATTTGTTGAACACCCGTTTGCCGCAGGTGAAAAAATGTACAAAACGGGAGATGTCGCGCGATGGCTGCCGGACGGAAATATCGAGTATTTGGGACGAATCGATCATCAAGTGAAAATCCGAGGCTACCGGATAGAACTCGGCGAGATTGAAGCATCTTTATTACAACTCGATGCTGTCAAAGAAGCGGTCGTCATCGCGATTGAAAAAGAGGGCTCAAAGCAGCTGTGCGCTTACTTGTCAGGAGACGAGTCATTAAATACGGCGCAGCTGAAGCGTCATTTGCTGAACAAACTGCCTGCTTATATGATTCCGGCTTATTTTGTACAAGTAGAGAAGATGCCGATAACTGCTAATGGGAAAATCGATCGAAAAGCTTTGCCGGCTCCTGAGGGAAATAGGCTTACCGGAACCGAATACACAGCGCCAGGAACGTTAATTGAAAAGCAGCTGGCCGATATATGGAAGGATATTTTAGCTCTGCCTGACCCCGGGATTAAAGATCACTTCTTTGACGTTGGCGGCCATTCACTTAAAGTATTGCAGCTCATTCATCAAATTAACGCCGGTATGGGACTCAACATGCATTATCAAGCCGTATACGATTTTCCTACCATCGAAACAATGGCACGCGCCATTCAAGCGGCAGTTTTCGAATCCGAGACGGATCATAACGTATTCGTCAAGCTGAACCAGGAAGATTCAATCCCTGTGTTCTGTTTCCCGCCTTTAATCGGATATGGACTCGTTTATAATGAAATGGCGAAAAGACTTGACGGCGTCAGCACCATCTATGCCGCTGATTTCTTAGAAGAGCCGTCTCATGAGAAAGAGATCGTTGACCGATATGCAGAAAGTATGATACGCATTCAAGAACAAGGGCCTTTCGTTCTGCTTGGTTACTCTTCAGGATCGAATTTGGCTTTTGAGGTTGCTAAAGCTTTGGAGAAGCGAGGCCGCACCGTATCTGATGTGATTATGCTGGATTCTAAAATCACCGATTCGGTAACTCATTTATCGGAAGAGGAAATCCAAGAGATCGTCCATCTGAATATGGACATTATTCCGGACTATTACAGAGAAATATTAACCATTCCTTCGATTAAGGATAAAATCAGAGGCTATCTTGCGTACCACAATGAAGTGATCAATTCCGGCGCCGTTAACGCCAACATCCATCATTTGCTATGCGGCGATGTAACCGATGATAGGGGCTGGACACAATCAACAGCACAGCATTATCTTGAGTACAAATTAAAAGGAGATCACGTGACGATCTTTGAACCTCACAATATCGAAGAAAATACCGATGCAATTCGATCTATTATTAAACGGATTGAAGAACGGCATCATCACGGACTTGTTCTTGAAGAACAACTGTCAATGGGATCATTTGCGGGAAATACGAAGTTTGACAACATGTAAATGATCCAGTGTAAAATGCCGCTGGATGACAGTCAGCGGCATTTTGTACGAAAAAGAAGAGAGTAAACTCATAGGCTTGAAACGCTTTCCTCGTTATGCGTTCTCCATGACCATTTGTCATCAAATGTTAAAAGAAAATTCTCATTTTAAGGAAAAAGAAGGATATTCAGTCATGACAAAAAAGTGTAGCTTATGTTTATGGGTTCTTGTTTTATGATTGAGTTGCTTTACTGGGAAGTCGTCGTATGCTGCAAACACTGCAATTTCCCAAAAGGACCCTTATTTTAGGAAAAGGGGGATATTAAGTAATGAGGAAAAAATGTAACTTATGTTTATGGGTTCTTGTTTTATTATTCAGCTGCTTATCTGGGAAGTCTGCGTATGCTGCCAGTACGCCAATTGCAAAACATGCAGGGAATTCAAATCCGCTTATAGACCATCATCTGGGCGCAGATCCGTTTGCGCTGACTTATAACGGAAGAGTCTACATCTATATGTCAAGTGATGATTATGAATATAACAGCAACGGAACGATTAAGGATAATTCATTTGCCAATTTGAATAGAGTATTCGTCATATCTTCAGCGGATATGGTGAACTGGACAGACCACGGAGCCATTCCGGTAGCAGGTGCCTATGGCGCTAATGGCGGCCGGGGGATCGCAAAGTGGGCAGGTGCGTCCTGGGCCCCGTCAGTCGCCGTTAAAAAGATAAATGGCAAGGACAAATTTTTCCTTTATTTCGCAAACAGCGGCGGAGGTATCGGGGTTCTCACCGCAGACAGCCCGACCGGCCCGTGGACAGATCCGATCGGAAAACCGCTGGTGACGCCAAGTACACCAGGAATGTCCGGCGTTGTATGGCTTTTTGATCCGGCAGTATTCGTAGATGACGACGGTACCGGTTACCTGTATGCCGGCGGAGGCATCCCTGGAGGTTCAAATCCGACGCAGGAGCAATGGGCAAACCCTAAAACAGCAAGAGTCATGAAATTAGGGCCTGATATGACCAGTATTGTGGGAAGTGCATCTACGATCGATGCGCCTTTCATGTTTGAAGATTCGGGAATGCACAAATATAACGGGACATATTACTATTCCTATTGCATCAATTTCAGCGGCGCGCACCCGGCCGATAAACGCCCAGGTGAGATCGGCTACATGACCAGCTCAAGTCCCATGGGTCCCTTTACATATAGAGGGCACTTCCTGAAAAATCCGGGTGCATTTTTCGGAGGCGGCGGAAACAACCATCATGCCGTTTTCAATTTTAAAAACGAGTGGTACACGGTGTATCATACTCAAACTGTCAGCTCCGCTCTGTTTGGGGCCGGCAAAGGATACCGTTCTCCCCATATTAATAAGCTTGTGCATAATCCAGACGGATCGATTCAAGAGGTGGCGGCAAATTATACAGGCGTAAAACAGCTTTCTAACTTGAATCCATACAACCGGGTAGAAGCTGAAACGTTTGCCTGGAATGGACGGATTTTGACCGAGAATTCCTCTGCACCCGGCGGGCCGTTCAATAATCAACATGTCACAAACATTCATAACGGAGACTGGATTGCTGTAGGAAATGCAGACTTCGGGTCAGGCGGTGCCAGAACGTTTAAAGCAAATGTAGCATCCGCTCTTGGCGGGAAAATAGAAGTGCGTCTCGATAGTCCAACCGGTAAGCTTGCGGGAACACTGAATGTCCCTTCCACAGGCGGAACACAAAATTGGAGAGAAATAGAAACTGCGGTAAGCGGCGCAGCAGGTGTGCACAACGTATTCTTTGTATTTACCGGAACAGGTTCAGGAAACTTGTTTAATTTTGATTATTGGCAATTTACGCAAAGATAACATCAGTTTTGTGATATAAAAGCAGGACAGAACACATTTTTCTAATACGGTAAAAGACAGATAAAGGAGAGGAAAAAATGATGTCGAGCGTAAAAAAAACAATTTGTCTATTATTGGTATGTTTCACTACGCTGTCAGTAATGTTAATGGGCCCAGGCGCTGCTGAGGTGTTGGCGGCAAATGATGTAACAGTTAACATTTCTGCAGAAAGACAAGTGATTCGCGGTTTTGGAGGGATGAACCACCCGGCTTGGGTTGGAGATTTAACAGCTGCTCAAAGAGAAACTGCTTTTGGCAATGGACAGAACCAGTTAGGCTTTTCGATCTTAAGAATTCATATAGATGAAAATAGAAATAACTGGTACAAAGAAGTGGAGACTGCAAAGACTGCGATCAAACATGGAGCAATCGTTTTCGCTTCTCCCTGGAATCCGCCAAACGATATGGTCGAGACTTTCAATCATAATGGTGACACATCAGCTAAGCGGCTGAGATACGATAAGTATGCCGCATACGCGCAGCATCTTAACGATTTCGTTACCTTCATGAAGAGTAATGGTGTGAATCTGTATGCGATTTCCATCCAAAACGAGCCTGATTACGCTCACGAGTGGACGTGGTGGACGCCGCAAGAAATACTTCGCTTTATGAGAGAAAACGCCGGCTCGATCAATGCCCGCGTCGTTGCGCCTGAATCATTTCAATACTTAAAGAATTTGTCTGACCCGATCTTGAACGATCCTCAGGCTCTTGCCAATATGGATATTCTCGGAACCCACCTGTACGGGACTCAGGTCAGTCAATTCCCTTATCCTCTTTTTAAACAAAAAGGAGCGGGGAAAGACCTTTGGATGACGGAAGTATACTATCCGAACAGTGATAACAACTCCGCGGATCGATGGCCTGAGGCCTTGGATGTTTCACAACATATTCACAGTTCAATGGTAGAAGGGGATTTTCAAGCTTATGTTTGGTGGTACATCCGAAGATCATATGGTCCTATGAAAGAAGATGGCACGATCAGCAAACGAGGCTACAATATGGCCCATTTCTCAAAGTTTGTGCGCCCTGGATATGTAAGGATTGATGCAACGAAAAACCCTAATCCGAATGTTTACGTGTCAGCCTATAAAGGTGACAACAAAGTCGTGATTGTCGCCATTAACAAAACCAATACAGGGGTCAACCAAAACTTTGTGTTGCAGAACGGATCTGCTTCTGGGGTATCCAGATGGATCACGAGCAGCAGCAGCAATCTTCAGCCTGGAACGGATCTCAAAGTAACGGACAATCACTTTTGGGCCCATCTGCCGGCTCAAAGCGTGACAACATTTGTTGTAAAGCGTTAAAGGCATCTGATTGTTCAAATAGACCATAGCAATAAGCCAATTTTCTGACTCCAAAAAGAAAATTGGCTTATTTTCTGTGGAGAGAGGGAGAAATGTTAATTTTTTACTATTAGCGAAAATCATAAGATTCAATGCTATATTGAGACTCATCACATTTAGCGTATCTACGTTGGAAATAAATTTAATTTTTCGATTCGATTGAAAAATGACGTGTAAAGTCCCGATTCCGTCCAGTTTTCTTTGTTCTATATATGTCAGGTGTATCTTATTCAATAGGGATAGAGCAAATTGACAGGCTTTTAAACCTCCCAAAAACAAGAAATTAGGTTGATAGACAATCATGAGAAAGATTTTTACAATGAGTTCGTGCTCATAAGAAGTGAGAGCCAAAATGATGTGAAGGAGGAAAAGATCAGATATGAAACGGTCAATCTCTATTTTTATTTCGTGTTTATTGATTGCGGTATTGACAATGGGCGGCATGCTGGCTCCGCCGGCATCTGCAGCAGGGACAAAAACGCCAGTAGCCAAGAATGGTCAGCTTAGCATAAAAGGGACACAGCTCGTAAACCGAGACGGCAAAGCGGTACAGCTGAAAGGGATCAGTTCACACGGATTGCAATGGTATGGTGATTTCGTCAATAAAGACAGCTTAAAATGGCTGAGAGACGATTGGGGCATCACCGTTTTCCGCGCGGCGATGTATACGGCAGATGGCGGTTATATTGACAACCCGTCCGTGAAAAATAAAGTGAAAGAAGCGGTTGAAGCGGCAAAAGAGCTTGGGATATATGTCATCATTGACTGGCATATCTTAAATGACGGCAATCCAAACCAAAATAAAGAGAAGGCGAAAGAATTTTTCAAGGAAATGTCAAGTCTTTACGGAAACACGCCAAACGTCATTTATGAAATTGCAAATGAACCAAACGGCGATGTGAACTGGAAGCGGGATATTAAACCGTATGCGGAGGAAGTGATTTCCGTTATCCGCAAAAATGACCCCGACAATCCCATCATTGTAGGTACCGGTACATGGAGCCAGGATGTAAATGATGCAGCCGACGATCAGCTGAAAGATGCAAACGTCATGTACGCGCTTCATTTTTATGCCGGCACACACGGCCAATCTTTACGGGATAAAGCAAACTATGCACTCAGTAAAGGAGCGCCTATTTTCGTGACGGAATGGGGAACCAGCGACGCGTCTGGAAATGGCGGTGTATTCCTTGACCAGTCGCGGGAATGGCTGAATTATCTCGACAGCAAGAACATCAGCTGGGTGAACTGGAATCTTTCTGATAAGCAGGAATCATCCTCAGCGTTAAAGCCGGGAGCATCTAAAACTGGCGGCTGGCCGCTTGCAGATTTAACTCCTTCAGGAACATTCGTAAGAGAAAACATTCTCGGCAACAAAGATTCAACGAAAGAACGCCCTGAAACGCCGGCACAAGATAACCCCGCACAGGAAAACGGCATTTCTGTACAATACAAAGCAGGGGATGGGGGTGTGAACAGCAACCAAATCCGCCCGCAGCTTCACATAAAAAATAACGGGAATACGACGGTTGATTTAAAAGATGTCACTGCCCGTTACTGGTATAACGCGAAAAACAAACGCCAAAACTTTGACTGTGACTACGCGCAGATTGGATGCGGCAATCTGACCCACAAGTTTGTGACGCTGCATAAACCTAAGCAAGGTGCAGATACCTATCTGGAACTGGGGTTTAAAAAAGGAACACTGTCACCAGGAGCAAGCACAGGGAATATTCAGCTTCGTCTTCACAACGATGACTGGAGCAATTATGCACAAAGCGGCGATTATTCCTTTTTCCAATCAAATACGTTTAAAACAACGAAAAAAATCACATTATATCATCAAGGAAAACTGATTTGGGGAACAGAACCCAATTAGTTAGCTTTAGGCGGACATCAGCAACACGATGTCCGCTTTTATGATCTTAAAAACAGCAATACAAAGAAGTTTACGTGTCGGATGAAACTCTGAAACAGTCTATAGGCCTGTACAAATGCACATATGGAGATATGACGAAAAAGGTCGTTGCGGCTGAATTGAAAAGCCCTTGTACATGTACGAGACCCATGTGTAGGGATTTTTTATTTTTGGATATACAATTTTCCCTTACTGGCTTATTTGGCAACGTTAATGGCATTGTGACCGAACCGCTGAATGATTTGGAAATCAAACTCACTGAAACAGTTTGTATATATCTGCATGTGTGCCGAATGAGGGCTGATGGATATCTCCGGCCTGATATTGACGCCTAGGCTATACCATAAGATTAGCAAGTACTTTGCTGACTTTATGTATCATGGGCTGCTTGAAGATCATAAATATTCTGAAATTTTTAGCGATCTCAAGAAAGCAAAGGAGTAGATATGACTCACTGAACATAGGATGTAGTATTCAATGTATGTATTTCACATTCGCCACTTTTATTCATTAAGGGGGAACAAGAGAATGAAAACTTATGACACATTTCCAAAACCAATTGGCGGCTATACCGTCGGCCGAACCCAGATGGATTTTGAGTACACGGCATCAGATCACTCAAAAAGAGAACTGACGGCGTTTGTGTACTATCCGTCCGACAGCAGCGAAGGGAAGACTACATCAACGTACATGTTTCCTGAAGTCTGCGAAATGCTTGATGAGCAGCCACTTCTCACTGCGTTGAAGGATGCTTACTCTATAGATATCAAGACCCAATGTTATGACGACCTTGCTCTCTCCGGGAAAGAAAAGCGTTATCCGGTGTTATTCTATGTTTGCGGCGGAGGCGGTTCTCCAGAATGGGGCACAGTGATCTGTTCAGACTTGGCAAGCATGGGATATGTTGTGGTAAGCATCGGCCATCAGAATAGCACGATGTATAAGCGTAAAGATGGGCGTCTGTTTAATATATCAAAGGATTTTTCGGATGTCATTTTGGCGTTTTCTGAAGATCCGGAAATGCTGGCGTTGGCTGGTAAGATGGAGATGCGGCCAGACGATGAAACAGCCATTGAAATGTGCCGTAACGTGCTTTCACTGCCGATACTTGACAAGTTAACAAAGTATAGTGAATTACAGGCGGAAGATGTAAGGTATGCAGCCGATTATCTTTACAAACTGGACTCTGGAGAGCTGAATTCCATCTTTAAGGACAGATTGCTGCTTGACATCGGCATGGGCATAGTCGGACATTCTTACGGAGGGCCTACGACGGCGATTGTTTGCCGGGACGACGACCGGTTCACCTGCGGGATTGGTCTGGATAGCGGTGCGTTCGGCCTTCTCGACAGCGACCTTAAAAAACCCTTTTTGCTGCTGTTTTGTGAACCGAACTATAACATGATTGCGATAATTGGCGCTAACAATAGCATGGAAACCTATTATTTCTCAGTTGATCGTGCTGCGCATTTAGATTACTGCGACATCGTGTTTACCAGTGTGAATGCGGAACTCAGAGGCGAACGGGATGCTATGGAGATGCGGAATCTTATTACAAACTATACGAAGAACTTTTTTGATCATTACATACTGCAAAAGGCTGCAAGTGTGGAAAGTCTAGCATACGATGGCGTGGAATTGATCAAGAAGACCGGCATCGAGTGACATAACCGATTAAAATACTCAAACCGAAAAACCTTTATGACCAATTTAAGGACGTAGAGGTTTTTTAATAGTACACTGCAAAAAGGGAGTGCTGTTAGAATGGATCGATTATATTCTCTTCATAATTTTTAGTTTACATAATATATATTCTAGGAAGTTAAATAAGGAGATGAATTACCTGTCTCATAAACTAAGTATACTTTAGTCAATGAGACAGAAAAGAAATGTATAGCAAAATAACCGCATATTCCGTTTGCGCTTATTATTATTCATCTGTCACGCACAAATTTAATTCCGGTTGATACAGCTGAATCAAACCTAACGCTGCAAAAGTAATTTTTATTATCCAATCAACACACAAATAAAAAATTCATGTCTGGTAATACTTTTTTACACTTTCCTTGCTCATTTTCGAAGATTTTTTGCACTGGCTCCCCACGCAGTGAAAGTATAACAGTTGTCAGCCTGAGCGCTGTTGCGAAATATAATTCAGCTCTGAGCCCCAGCTCCAAATATATTGAACCGCCAAGCG
Organism: Bacillus siamensis; assembly: GCF_051628075.1. Lineage (NCBI taxonomy): Bacteria > Bacillati > Bacillota > Bacilli > Caryophanales > Bacillaceae > Bacillus > Bacillus siamensis. The sequence goes on along the minus strand of NZ_CP155579.1, from coordinate 1,877,566 downwards.
ATTTCAAGTTAAATGACGAATGTTGAGTACAATACAATTACGATAGCGCTTCCATTTCATAATTTCAGGATGTTTCTATATTTACATGATAAATAAGCCGTCTTGAACAGACGGCTTTACAGCTTGTTATTTGCTTTGCTTACCTGCGGATGTGTGAGTGATCCGATACTGCACAGTTAAAAACTTCAGGCCGAACAGCCACATATGATGAATGGCCTTCAAGCTTGTTTCGCTCCGGGCCGCAATAAGAAATGTCTCTGCCAGAGGAAGATGGCATGCTCCCCATTTCGTCTGCAGATAAATCCCTTCATCACCCGCTCCGCTTTTTCGGCGTCTGCTCGTCAAAACAAGATTCTGCTTATGTGTATAAGGTTTTAAAATGCCCGTCATTTGGCCATACGGCAGCGGGAGAGAAATATTCATGTATCCCTCCCCTTTTGACCTGTACGCTGAATACAGCGCAGTAAAAACGGTTTCCTGCTTGTCATTTGTTCTGATCCACGCCCGGACATTTTTTCTGCCGTCTCTGTCAGAATCGACTCCTTTCATGCTAGAGTGCATGGTATACCAATCCGGATTCATTGACAGGTGGATCTGCCCCGCTCTTCTGCTGAACGGCTCGTACATGCGCGCGAACGGACGAAACCATCCGCTCCACGTCACTTTTGCCTTGATGTCATAATCGATTGTCTCTTCATAAAAGGAAATAACGGCCGGAGCCAGGTTTTCAGTTGAAAAGTCTTCAGAATGCAGTTCTCTCATCTGATCCTGAATGCCGGTATAATGGATTTCATTTGCTGCATGAATGTCAGTCAAAAAATCTTTGCCTATCGTTCCCTTCCCGTAAATTCGGCTGAACGTTCTTTCACTGTTCTCATCGAACGGTCTCGGATTTTCCAACCTCCATCCCGCCAAAGCCGGCAGAATAACGCCGAATGCATTGACGGCCCCGTGAATCCAAATCATCTGACTGATCGTGAGCGTTGCCGCCTCGCGGTAGACACCGAACGAATATATTAAAGAAAAAGCAATTGTAATCATTAACACAGCCGAAGAACTCCTGATCAAGAACCTGGCTGTTTTCACAGCAAACGGCGCCTTAAAGACGAGATACGCATTAACATACAGACCCGTCAGATACAGAGCGACAGCAATCACATCAAGTGTCTTTGAAAATGTAATCCCCAGGGCGATAAGGATCGGCGAAATCAGGAGGATGACCGTACTCAGCATGTAAAGAACGCGGTTCTCCCGCAGGATTCTGCCGAGCAATCCGTTAAAGATCGGAATGAGAAAAGCCGAATAGTGAAAGTGCACCGCCGTCAGCAGCACGATAAGCGGACCGAAATCCATGATAGGAATCTTAAGGATATATGCAAAAAACCAAAATCCGCCGCCGGCCAAATAAATGAAACCCATCATAACAGACATCTCTTCCGTTCTGTGGATATTTGTTTTCATGAGCCGCCATACAGCATACAGTGCAAGTCCAAGCGTATAAATGAGCCAGACAAAGGCAAAAAAGCTGAAGTCTGTAATCAGCGCAAGCACTGCACATAAAGCGGCAATGGGATAACTCCGTAATAGCACATTCTCTAAGGTCTTTGACGGCCGAAACGCAAAGCCGAATACAGCAGGAACGAAAAATAGTACGGATAATAAAACAAACGTCTCAGCAGCTGATAGATGCGGTGCTTCAGCCGCCGCAAAACCCAAAAAGCAAACCGCGCCTACCATGAGATGACGCTTCAGCATGTTTCTCCCTCTGTTTCCCGGAAAGTCCCCCGGTAAGAGAAAATTGTGCCGAGTATCCGGTTTTTCACGTGAACCTTTATGCTGAAACAATTCATTTCCTCATCATAAGACTCATAAACGGTTGAACTGCCGCACAGCCAAGCCGGAAGCGGGATTTTCTTTCCGCCTATCAGGAGCCACTGCTTTCCGGATGTAATAACAAGCCCTCCGTCTGAAGACGCTTCTAAATGCAGTTCAGACAGCAGGATGTGAGGTTTGCCGAAGTAATCAAGAATTCTGTTTTCCCGCTCGTCATATTCCATGACCGCATCAAAAAAACGTGTTTTACCTTTAAAGAAAAAGGTGCGGTTCCACTCCACACCATTTTGCCTGTTTTTGTTCTCAATGGTAAAAGGGATATCTGTTCCCCTCTCTGAGAAAAAACATCTGAAAAAAACGCCTGTCTTTAAAAGCATTCTGACAAACAACGAGCCTCCCTTAATTTCTGACATAACCCCTTCTCCGCAAAACGTGCGTGATCCGGCAAGCTTGTACCGTTTCTGCAGCATCGGATGCAGGAATTGATAATGAATAATCGCTTTTTCATACATTGAATCCGTCATTTCACTTCTCTCTCTTTCGTTTTGTATGCGCGGCGCTCGGCAGCAGGAATGTAAGAATCATACCCGCTATCGTAAGTAATCCTAATGGAATGGCGAATCCGCCGCCGGAATACAGCATTGCCGTTATACAAAAGAAGGCTGACTGTCCGGCGTGGATCAGCCGCTTTCTCCGCATAGGCAGCAGCCATAATATCCCTAATCCTGTCTTCAGCGCTCCTTTCACGATCTCTGCATCGGCACAGCCATCATGAAAACCTTGAAAAAACCAATACAAACTGAATACGAGACACATCAGGACATAGACAAACCCGAAACGGACTGATATCCTCGGATGTCGGCTTTGTTCTATCCAAAGCCGCAACGCATCAAAGCTCCATGCGGTAGCCCAGCCGAGCAGCGGACGAAATAAAAACCGGTCTATCCATCTTCCCGGCAGACCCCAGGCCGTTTCATATTGATATTGAGTCAAAAATGTGATATCCCCGTTATCCCGCTCTATATACCTCCAGTAGCCCCGGCCGTCTTTTATCAGAGACAGCGGATGATCAGATGCAAAAGCAAGCGCCGACACCCTTTCTGACGATTGAGGCCTTATGTCACCCATTGATTCACCCGTGCCGGACACCTTCAGCCCAAAACCGATTCGCGTTTCATATAGGAATCTCTGCGGTTCATCCGGTAACTTATGAAGATATGTAATGTGAGAAAAGCGCAGGTCCCATTCCTTATGAAGAACCGGGTTTTGCGTATATTCCCAAAGCGTTTCTATATCAGACGCCATATTGATTTCGACATATATCGGCTTCTGTTTCATACTCCCTCCTATCCCCTTCTTTTGTAAACAATTCCTATATTATCATAGGGATGTATGAAATTCCGCAATAAGATTTCAGGAATATAAGCCGGTTTTTAACATAAAAAAACCCTTCACATTAAACGTGAAGGGTTTCGTAAATGATATGCATATTCCTTAGTTGGCAGCCTTGTGTTCAGGGCTTGTACTTTCTTCTTCCGCCCATGTTTCAATATGCTTGAGTTCCGGAGTATTCTCAGCTTTAAATACGGGATCAAGTCCTTTTTTGCGCTGAGCGGCATAATCTTTATAGATCTTATAGGCTACATTACTCAGCAGCAAGATTGCCACTAAGTTAATGAGGGCTAAGAGACCCATGAACAAGTTTGCCATGTCCCAGACAATCTTGAAGTCAGCCAAACATCCGTATACCACCATCACTACGACGAATACGCGGTAAATATTAAGCCATGTTTTGCTTGTTTTAATAAATTCGATATTCGTTTCACCATAGTAGTAGTTGCCGACGACTGAGCTGAATGCGAATAAGAACATCGCAATTGCAATAAACGTCGGGGCCCAGCCTCCGAGATGGTGCTGCAGTGCGGCTTGTGTCACTTGGATTCCGTCGCCTTTAGGCGTAAAGCTGTACAATAAAATGATAAAAGCAGTCGATGTACAAACGATAAATGTATCAAAAAACACGCCGAGCGTCTGGATTAATCCCTGCTTAGCCGGATGCGATACGTGTGCAGCTGCTGCGGCATTCGGCGCGCTCCCCATACCCGCTTCGTTTGAAAACAGGCCGCGCTGCGCACCGATAATAATGATGCTTCCTAAGCTTCCGCCGACGATCTGCTCAAGACCAAACGCATTTTTCACAATCGTCATAAGCAATTCAGGTACCGCGGTAATATTCACAATTACAACATACAACGCGATCAGAATATACATACCCGCCATGACCGGAACGATAAATTGCGAAACGGATACAACACGTTTCAGCCCGCCGAATATAATGAAAGCTGTTAATACAGCTAAGATGATGGCGATAACTGTTTTATTCACATGGAAAGCCTCATCAAACGCGACAGAAATCGTATTTGACTGCACGGCATTAAAGATAAGTCCGAAAGAAACGGTAATCAATACGGCAAATAAAATACCGAGCCACCGGGCGCCGAGACCCTTCGCCATGTAATATGCCGGACCGCCGCGGAATTCATCGCCGGAGCGCACTTTATACAGCTGCGCCAAGGTACTTTCCACAAAGCTTGAAGCCATACCGACAATCGCTACGATCCACATCCAAAATACTGCGCCGGGACCGCCTGTTGCAATCGCCAGCGCGACACCGGTCAAGTTTCCGGTACCGACACGCGAAGCGGCCGAGATAAAGAATGCCTGCATTGAAGACACTCCTTTATTTCCTTGCGGCTTCTCCCCGACGATTCTAAACATTTCAATAAAGTATTCGAATTGAATGAAGCGAAAACGGAATGTAAAATACAATCCGATTCCTACTAAAATATAAACAAGATACTTCCAAATAAAATCATTTGGAACATTTATGATTTCACTGATGAAAGCCTCCATGTTTAACCTCCCTTTTACATATCTTTTACTGTCATTTTTGCTGCATATGTTAGATCTTTTAACACAACGGGTATTATTATATCACAACAACAGATGTTGAGAAGTTTTTTTAAGAAAATGTTTCGGTTTCTTCATCATGCTTATTGCTGGTATGCCCCGTTTCTTTATCCTGTAACCAGAAAAATGTTGTCACATCAGAAGAGTTTCGTGCATATCATAACAAATAGGCCTTTAAGAAAAAAAGAGATGAAAAGACAGACGGAATGGTATATACTTAACCAGCATAATAATTTTTTAAATTTAATAAATGTGTTTACTTTCAATTTGAATTAGGGTATTATAATAAAAATATTCAGACTTATGAAGGGAGGAGAACATTTGAAAAAAATCTTGGTTTTAAAAGCTTCTATTTTATTTTTAGCGATTGCAAGCTTTCATTTGCTCTCCATTCCCCATGCGTTTGATACTGCTCATCATTTTAAAGCCGTAGCCGATCAGCAGGAAATGCACGAAATGAAGGCCGGCCAAAATGCTGACGATGAGAAAAAATCGCTGACGGGCTCATTTATTTTGACGGCGCTTTTTGCCGCTTCTGTCTCACTGATCGTGATATCAGACAGAAAGCGCCCCGCTTCCCGGAGAAGACAGCGAAAGAAAAGCTTTTTAATCGCTAAATTTTATCAGTCCTCGTATTTCGATGAGCTTCATGTTCAACATCGCCTAACTATGTAACATAAAATGAGGAGGTTGTTCAACATGTTGTTTATCTTACGAATGGTGATTTTAGGCTTATTTTCATTCACTGCATTAAATTTATTTGTGTGGCAGGGAATTGAAGTCGTTCACGCTATCACGGACTTATTCGGCAGTCACGAGAGCTAATAAATAGCAAAACCTCCGCTTTAGGACCAATTGAGCGGAGGTTTTTTTTCATTTTATTTTATTTTTACTCTTAAACATCAGATGCGGGGATACGCCATACATCTGTGACCGGCCCTGTCTCATCTTCATCTGTAAAGAAGGAGCCGTTGCTGTATCGGTCATTAGCCCGCAAGGATTTCACGGAGGCTTCAATTCTCTCGCCTTTTTCGGTTTCCGCAGCGATCATGTCGGCTAAAGCGCACGCGAATACTCCGACAACACGATGCGGATTCTTTTTAAGCTCACGCAGCATGATGACACCGCGCTTAGCCCTTGATGTTCTTTCGAATTCAGAGAGATTCATCCGTTTGATGGCTCCCCGCTGTGTGACGAGGACAAGCGAATCTGTTTCATGCAGGATTTGTCCTGATACGACGGTATCACCGTCTTTTAAATTAATACCCTTTACGCCGGCCGCACGGGCTCCGACTACATTTACTTCATCTTCACCGAACCATAAGCCGTACCCGAGGCGGGTGGCGATAAACAGCTGGCAGCTGCCGTCTGTGACATGAACATCAATCAGCTCATCGTCCCCTTTAAGGTTAAGAGCAACAAGCGCTTTTGAGTAACGCTGTGCTTTGTAATGCGTCATTTCAGTTCTTTTCACCATACCGTTTTTCGTCATAAACAATAAATATGAAGATGGATCAAATTCTTTTACCGGTATAGCTTTTACGATGGTTTCGTCACGGTCCATCGTGGTGATGTTCGTGACGTGCTGCCCCATGTCTTTCCACCTGATATCAGGAAGCTGGTGAACCGGACAATATATATAGCTTCCCTTATTGGTAAAGAGCAGGAGCACATCCGTGGTATTCATTTCAAATTGGTGAATCAGCCTGTCCGTGTCCTTCATCCCGAAATCCTGGCCGTTGGAAGCAGCAAATGACCGCTGGCTTGTTCGTTTTACATAGCCGTCTTTCGTGACTGTCACATAGACGTCCTCCGAGGCAACCATAACTTCGAGATTGATTTTAATTTCTTCAATCTTCTCTTCAATGACCGACCGTCTGCTGTCAGCATAAGTCTTTTTCACTTTTTTCAGGCTACTGGTAATGACTTTTAACAGCTTTTTATCATCACTTAAAATGGCTTCAAGCTCCTGAATTTTCTTGCTGAGCTCTTCCGCTTCCTCTTTTAATGCCGTAATATCCGTATTTGTCAGACGATACAGCTGCAAAGATACGATCGCTTCCGCCTGAGGCTCCGTAAATGCGAATTTAGACATTAAGTTTTGTTTCGCATCTTTCTTGTCGCTGCTTGCCCGGATGACAGCAATGACCTCATCCAGCACAGACAGTGCCTTCATCAGTCCTTCAACGATATGGTGCCGCTCTTTTGCTTTTTGTAATTCAAAGACGGAGCGGTTTGTCACAACTTCCTTCTGGTGGGAAATATACGCATCCAGGATGGCCGTAAGACTCATCAGCATCGGCCGGCGGTTATGTATGGCGACCATATTAAAGTTATACGTTGTCTGCAGGTCAGTGTTTTTATATAAGAAATTCAAGATGCCTTTTGCATCGGCTTCTTTCTTTAACTCAACGACCACCCGCAATCCCGTGCGGTCCGTTTCATCCCGGACTTCAGAAATACCTTCAACTTTTTTGTCTATGCGGTATTCGTCCATTTTCTTCACGAGATTGGCTTTGTTTACTTCAAACGGGATTTCTGTAATGACGATCTGCTCCCGTCCGCCTCTTACGGCTTCCACTTCAGCCTTGCCGCGGATAATAATTTTGCCTTTACCGGTTTCATAGGCCTTCCGAATGCCGTCGACACCTTGGATGATGCCTCCTGTCGGAAAGTCAGGCCCTTTAATCACCTGCATCAAGTCATCGACGGTGCAATCGGGCGATTCAATCCGCTTAATGACAGCATCAATGACCTCACCCAGATGATGAGGGGGAATATCAGTCGCATAGCCCGCGGAAATCCCGGTAGATCCATTGACCAGCAAGTTAGGAAACATAGCGGGCAAAACAACCGGTTCTTTACTTGTGTCATCAAAGTTCGGAACAAATTCAACCGTATTTTTATCGATGTCCCGCAAAAGCTCTGATGCGATAGAAGATAATCTCGCTTCCGTATAACGCATGGCAGCAGGCGGATCACCGTCAATGCTTCCGTTGTTGCCGTGCATCTCAATCAGGACATTCCGCACTTTCCAATTCTGGCTCATCCGCACCATCGCTTCATAAACGGAGCTGTCTCCGTGCGGATGATAATTACCGATAACGTTCCCGACCGTTTTTGCCGCTTTCCGGAAATTTTTATCGAATGTATTTCCGTCTGCGTGCATGGCGTATAAAATTCTCCGCTGCACCGGCTTTAACCCGTCACGTGCATCGGGCAGCGCCCTGTCCTGGATAATATATTTACTGTAGCGTCCGAAACGGTCGCCGATTACTTCTTCTAACGGTAAATCATGAAATAACTCTGGCTGTGCCACTATTAAACCTCCTCAGCGACCGACAAGTTTTCATTTTCCAAAATATTGCTCTCCTCGTCTAATCCGAAGGCAACATTCTTTTCAATCCATTTTCTTCTCGGTTCTACTTTGTCTCCCATTAATGTCGTTACGCGGCGCTCTACGCGTGCCGCATCGTCAATCTTGACTCTGACGAGCGTTCGCGACTCGGGATTCATCGTCGTTTCCCAGAGCTGGTCTGCGTTCATTTCTCCCAGACCTTTATAACGCTGAATGGTATAGCCTTTGCCGACTTTCTTTAAAACGCCGTCCATTTCTTCGTCGGACCAAGCATATTCAATAATCTCTTTCTTGCCGCTTCCTTTACTGACTTTGTAAAGAGGCGGAAGCGCGATGAAGACTTTTCCGTGCTCAATTAAAGGTTTCATATAGCGGTAGAAAAATGTTAACAGCAAGACTTGAATATGCGCGCCGTCGGTATCCGCATCGGTCATGATGACGATCTTGTCATAGTTAATGTCGTCGATCTCAAAATCTGCGCCGACTCCCCCGCCGATCGCATGAATAATTGTATTGATCTCTTCATTTTTGAAAATGTCTGCAAGCTTTGCTTTCTCTGTGTTGATGACCTTTCCGCGAAGGGGCAGCACGGCTTGAAATTTCCGGTCTCTTCCCTGTTTTGCAGAACCTCCGGCAGAGTCACCCTCCACGAGATACAATTCATTCTTCGCCGGATTTCTGGAACCGGCCGGTGTGAGTTTTCCGCTCAGCGTCGCTTCTGATTTTTTGCGTTTTTTACCGCTTCTCGCTTCTTCTCTCGCTTTACGGGCAGCTTCACGGGCCTGGCTTGCTTTAATCGCTTTTTTGACGAGCAGGGTCGCTGTATCGCGGTTTTCTTCCAGGAAATAAGCAAGATTCTCAGAAATGACTGCGTCCGTGGCGGATCTCGCCTCACTTGTGCCAAGTTTCCCTTTTGTCTGGCCTTCAAATTGCAGCAGTTCCTCCGGGATACGCACGGAAATGATCGCGGACAACCCTTCTCTGATATCGGCGCCTTCAAGGTTTTTGTCTTTCTCTTTTAAAAGCGCGACCTTTCGCGCATATTCATTAAACGCTCTTGTCATTGCCGTTTTGGCTCCTGATTCGTGGGTGCCGCCGTCCTTTGTTCTGACGTTATTAACGAATGACAGCATATTTTCTGAGTATCCGTCATTAAATTGGAAAGCAAAATCGACTTCAATGTCGTGGTGCTCGCCTTCAAAGGAAACCACTTCGCATAAAGCGTCTTTTTCTTCGTTTAAATAGGCGACAAATGCTTCAATTCCGTTCTCATAATAAAATACTTCTTTTACGTTGTTCCGCTCATCAATTAATTCTATTTTTAAGCCTTTTAATAAGAAGGCGGATTCGCGCAGACGTTCCGACAGCGTGTCAAAATTATAAACCGTTGCGCTGAACATTGACGGATCAGGTTTAAAATGGGTAAGCGTTCCCGTTTTCTTGGTCGTACCGATTTTTTCAAGTGAAGTCACAGGCTTGCCGCCGTTTTCAAACCGCTGTTTATAAACATAGCCGTCACGCTCAATGGTAACTGTCAGCCACTCTGATAAAGCGTTTACGACAGATGCGCCGACACCGTGCAGACCGCCGCTTGTTTTATAGCCGCCCTGGCCGAATTTCCCTCCCGCATGCAGCACGGTAAAAATAACTTCCGGTGTCGGCTTTCCGAGCTTATGCATTCCGGTCGGCATTCCGCGCCCTCTGTCCTGCACGGAGATGCTGTTGTCCTTATGTATCGTTACGATAATATGATCTCCGTAGCCGGCAAGGACTTCATCGACGGAATTGTCGACGATCTCATATACCAGATGGTGCAGGCCGCGTGCGTCCGTCGAACCGATATACATTCCCGGTCTTTTTCTGACGGCTTCCAGGCCTTCAAGCACCTGTATGGCATCTTCGTTGTAATCAAATTGCTGTTTTCTAGCCAAACGTACAAACCCCTTTCAAAAAACCTGCTCTTAATCATTCTCTTTTTAAATGTTTTCATGTCTTTGTTTTTCAGTATGCGCAAGCTTCGGTCCAATTCTCCTCGGACTCACAATTATAACCAATATGCTTGATTTCGCAACATCTTTAAGCGAATGGCTCGTTTTTTAGGCCGCAAGACATACATTCGAACGGCTTTTCATCTTTTTGGTGCTCTTTTCGGGAGATAGGAACTTATGTTCGCTTTCTATTATATAGATTTCTGCCGTCCATCGCAAACAGACTGCAGCCCCCTTTCATGCAGGGGTTTCTAAAAAAGCTGTTCATGCTTTATTGTATCTGTTTCAACTTCATACGCAAAGAGTATTCTTTCAATAAAAAAACAAAAACCCCTGATTTGCCAAGGATTTTTGCCTTTTTTGTTCCTATTTTATAACAGCGCGGGCGACTTTTATACATAAATCCATAATGGCCGTCCGCCCTTTCTCTGTAATCATGCGGTACGCTTCTTCATTTGCCAGGCCCTGCTGCGCCCAAAAAACGGGAGCATCCGTCTGTAAAAACTCTTCAGCGACGCCGGGAAGCTGCTCAGAGCGTCTGAACACATTGACGATATCAATCGGTCCCTCAACGTCTTTTAATGAAGCGACGGCTTTAACGCCAAGCGCTTCATCAATCGTCGGATTGACAGGAATAATCTCGTACCCTTCATCCTGCATCGCTTTGGAAACCATGTAAGAAGTCCGGTCGGGACGGTCTGACAGCCCGACGACGGCGATACGTTTGCTTCGGTCAAGAATGTCTTTAATCTCTGACTTTGAAGGATTTTGCATCTTTACCATCTCCTTTTGTATTATTGTACACGACAGCTTCACCGGATTCAAAAAAAGCGGTTTGTCAGCTTAATTCTCAAAAAACTTGTCATCAGACGATAACAACTCGTGTTAAAATAAAGTGAAGGGACATTGAAAAGGAGAAATGTAGATGTTGATTGCTTTATTGATTATTTTGGCCTATGTAATAGGCAGCATCCCGTCAGGTTTAGTCGTAGGCAAACTTGCGAAAGGGATTGATATTAGAGAACATGGAAGCGGTAATTTGGGTGCCACAAATGCTTTTCGCACGCTTGGCGTGAAAGCGGGATCTGTCGTCGTTGCAGCCGATATTTTAAAAGGCACCTTGGCCGCGGCGCTGCCGTATTTATTGCACGTTCCCATTCACCCTCTTCTCGCAGGAGTGGCAGCAGTGATCGGCCATGTATTCCCCGTGTTCGCAAAATTCAAGGGCGGAAAAGCCGTAGCCACTTCAGGAGGCGTCCTGCTGTTTTATGCTCCGCTGTTATTCGTAACGATGGTTGCAGTGTTTTTCGTATTTTTATTCCTTACGAAATTTGTTTCTCTGTCTTCAATGTTAACAGGGATTTATACGATTATTTACTGTCTGTTTGTAAAAGATCCTTATTTATTAATCGTAGTGACGCTCTTGACCGCGTTTGTTATCTACAGACACAGGGCAAACATCAAACGGATTATGAACAAAACAGAACCGAAAATCAAATGGTTTTGATGAAACTTCAATTTTGACATCAAAATGCCATATGCGTTTATAATAGAGATAATTTCTTTATGAGAAACAAAAAGGGAGTGTTCCGGATGAACATGAAAGTAACGAAAGGCGCGCTGGATTGGTACAAAGAAGAGCTAGAACTGGAAACAGGCGATCAGGTCCGTTTCTTTGTCCGTTACGGAGGATGCAGCAGCGTCCAGAAAGGCTTTTCTCTCGGTATTTCAAAAGACCAGCCGATGAACGTCGGAATCAGCACGGAAGTTGATGGCATTACCTTTTTTATTGAAGAAAGCGACTTATGGTACTTTGATAATCACGATCTGTCCGTCACATATTCAGATCAGTCAGAAGAGCCGGTATTTGATTACGTGTAAGAAAAAAGAACGCAGCGGATGCGTTCTTTTTTTACAGTTTGAACCTTCTGATATGATCAGTCAGATGTTCTTTTTCTAAAATGCGTTTCTGCGTTTCACCGAGCAGGTCAAAGTGGGGAAATGCATTTTTATGATGAATCCACTCAGGCTTCAGCCCGTATTCTGATCCCCATCGAATCAGCTTATTGAGATCGCTAGAACCGGCCTTCGTCACGGTCTTAGCCTCCGGAAAGCGGTCGTCCAGCCAATAATGCGTTAAAAAAGCGATTTTTCCTTCCGATACATCCTGCTTCCATCTTTCCAGTTCTCTGCGTGTAATTCCAAATGCCATAACTTGAGCCGCTCCTTATTTTTTTGCCTTTTCGTAAGCGGCGTGCCAATCAGGAAAGGCCTTGCGGAACTGAATCGGTTTGAAGCTCTGTTTATCGACGCATATGTGAGAGGATGACGCTTCGATCGCAAGTTCTTGATCCGGATTATAGATGCGGTAGCCGTAAATGGTTTTAAATCCGTTATATTCTTCAATCCACGTATGTACTTCGGCTGTTTCTCCGTAGCGGAGCGGCTTTTTATAAGAAATGCTGAGATCCACTACAGGTGACAGCACCCCTCTTTCTTCCATGTCCTTGTACAGAAATCCGAGGTCCTTAATGAGCGCCGTTCTCCCGACCTCCATCCAGACTAAGTAATTGGCATGATAGACGATACCCATTTGATCTGTTTCCGCATAACGCACTTCTATTTCTTTTTTTGACACATGCAACGTTCTCTGCTCCCTTATTATCAGATTAGCCCTATTTTATCACAACGTGGCGGAAAGAGAAAAAACCAGGTTTCCCTGGTTTTTATTACGATTGATAGCCGTTTTCTCTCGCAGCCGATTCATCCTGAATTTCACTTCGGAATGATTCAATGCTTTCATTGCGTCTGGCATTCTTCTCTTGAATGCGCTGTTTTTCCTCTTCTGTCGCAAATTCCATTGATTCTTTCGCTTCTTCTATATTTTCGATTGTATTCTGTACCATATCCTGAAGCTTTTCAACGTTATCAGAACGGTCGTCCGGGTTCGGTTTTTGGTTATGATTTGTCATCATGTCTGCTCTCCTTTAATGATATTATTCGCCTTTCGTCTGCATGACAATCGGATGTCCGTTTGACTTGTCATGAAACTTTTCCCCTTTGTTTCGTTTATATTTAACGGGTTTTGTCCCTAAGTGGCTCGGAGCGTACTGCGGCTGGCCGTCTTTCTTGTTTGTGCCCATGTTCATCCCTCCTTAAGAGTATATTTCGCAAAAGGAGGCGCAAACATGACTGCAAATTAAAGGTTATTTTTGTTTAAACCGCTGCTCCAGCTTTTCTTCAAGCTGATTCAAATATTCCGTATTGGTCATCAGCTCACGTTTATTCTCCATAACCAATTCATGAAAAGAACGTTTTCTCATTTTTTTCAATCTTCTCACCTCCGTGTTTTCATTCATTTTTTCCAATTTTTTAAAAGATAAGCCATTCGCATAAAAAAAACTGAACCTCTACTTGAGATCCAGTTTTTCTTTCATTTCTTTTTTTGTCATCGTGCCTACTCGGATATGCTGAATGGTTCCTTTTTCGTCTAATATGTATGATGTCGGATAAGAAAGCACGTTGAAATCTCCGTTAATCCCGCTTTTGTCAATCAAAATTGGAAATGTCAGCTGATAAGTATCAGCGAATGATTTCACAGCCTGTATATTTTTTTCAGAGGACGTAAAATTAACGGCTACTACCGCAATATCCGGATATTCCATCTGCAGCTCCTGCATATCGGGCATTTCCATCCGGCATGGCTTGCACCACGTCGCCCAGAAATTAAGGAGCACTTTTTTACCTTTATAATCAGAAAGGGAGCTGCTTTTTCCTGACAGTGTGTCGAGTGTAAAGTCAGGAGCCTTCATCCCTTCTTCTGTCCCTTCTTTCGGACTTGTTTGTGCAGAATAAATGTTCCAGCCCGCATACACTAACAACCCGATAAGTAACAATACGCCCAGCCATTTAGCAAGCATCTCAAGGCCTCCCGTATAAAAAGAGAGAAAGCAGTCCGCTTTCTCTCTTTTGTCTTTCTGCTACTGTTTCATTTTATCGCGAAGCACCATTTGTAAAATGCCGCCGTGACGATAGTAATCAATTTCCACTTCACTGTCGAAACGGACAACGACTTCAAATGTTTTTACCGTACCGTCTTCACTGATAGCTCTGACAGTCAGCAAGTCGCGTGGACGTACAGTTTCATCAACATCCACCTCGATAACTTCCTTACCGGTTAAACCGAGTGTATCCGCATTTTCACCCTGTTTGAACTGGAGCGGCAGCACACCCATGAAGACGAGGTTGCTTCTGTGAATTCTTTCAAAGCTTTCCGCAATGACTGTTCTGATGCCTAGCAGGTTTGTTCCTTTTGCAGCCCAGTCACGTGAAGAGCCCATTCCGTAATCTTTGCCGGCCAGGACGACAAGACCCGTTTTATCTTCTTTATACCGCATGCATGCATCATAAATAGATGTCACGTCACCGGTAGGCCAGTGTGTAGTGTATCCGCCTTCTGTGCCAGGCGCGATTTGGTTTTTAATGCGGATGTTGGCGAATGTTCCTCTCATCATGACTTCATGGTTTCCGCGGCGTGAGCCGTAAGAGTTAAAGTCCCGAGGAGAAACGCCTTTTTCCTGCAGGTATTTGCCCGCCGGCGTGTCTTTTCCGATCGCTCCGGCCGGAGAAATATGGTCAGTCGTCACGGAATCTCCGAATTTGCCGACAACGCGAAGCCCTCTTAATGGCTCAACTTTTCCCGGTTCTACAGACATTTCTTCAAAGAACGGCGGGTTTTGGATGTAAGTAGAATCCTTATCCCACTTGTACAGTGCTTCATCCGTCGTTTCGATTGCATTCCAGCGCTGGTTGTCGTCAAATACCGTTTCATATTCTTTACGGAATAATTCCGGCGTCACAGTCTGTTTGACGAGGGAGTTGATTTCATCCATTGACGGCCAGATGTCATCGAAGTAAACGTTTTGTCCGTCTTTTCCGACACCGATCGGGTCAGATTTCAAGTTAATATTCACAGTGCCTGCCAATGCGTACGCGACGACAAGCGGCGGCGAAGCAAGGTAGTTTCCTTTGACAAGCGGATGGATCCGGCCTTCAAAGTTTCTGTTGCCTGACAGAACAGAAGTGATCAAGAGGTCATTTTTAGCAACTGCTTCTTCAATCTCTGGAGAAAGAGGTCCGGAGTTTCCGATACATGTCGTACAGCCGTAGCCGACAAGATTAAAGCCGAGCTCCTTCATATATGGAAGAAGGCCTGAATTGACTAAGTATCCAGTAACAACCTTAGATCCCGGTGCAAGTGATGTTTTCACATAATTCGGCACTTTCAATCCTAATTCTACTGCTTTTTTGGCTACCAATCCGGCACCGATTAATACATAAGGATTAGATGTGTTTGTGCAGCTTGTAATGGCGGCAATTGCAATTGCCCCTGTTTTCATGACCGTATCTTCGCCACTGTTAAGTTTAAATGAAATTTCTTTGTTCTCTTCAGCAGCATCCATTCCGAATCCTTGGTTGCCGGCCGGGCTGACGAGATGTTTTTTAAACGTTTCCTGCATGACAGAAAGCGGGATTAAATCCTGCGGACGTTTCGGGCCTGAAAGGTTCGCTTCAATTTTTGACAGGTCAATTTCTACAATGTCTGTAAAAATCGGCTCTTCTGCGTCAGGCGTATAGAATAAACCGTTGTTGCGGCAGTATGCTTCCACGACATCGATCTGCTCTTCTTCACGGCCGGTCAGACGCATGTAAGAAAGTGCTTCCTCGTCAACCGGGAAGAATCCGCAAGTCGCTCCGTATTCCGGCGCCATATTGGCAATAGTCGCCCGATCCGCAAGCGGAAGCTCAGCAACACCAGGGCCGAAGAATTCAACAAATTTATTGACTACGCCTTTTTCTCGCAGCACTTGAGTGACTTTCAGCGCTAAGTCAGTTGCCGTCGTTCCGTTAGGCAATTTTCCGACAAGTTTCGCGCCGATGACCTCAGGAACAGGGAAATATGAAGGCTGGCCGAGCATTCCCGCTTCCGCCTCAATACCGCCGACACCCCAGCCGAGAACGCCGATTCCGTTAATCATCGTGGTATGGGAATCTGTTCCCACCAAAGTATCAGGATATGTCACAAGCTCTCCGTCTTCATCTTTCGTATGAACGACACTTGCCAAAAACTCAAGGTTTACCTGGTGGACGATACCTGTTGCAGGCGGAACGGCCTGATAGTTGTTAAACGCTTTCTTTGCCCAGCTTAAAAATTTATAACGTTCTGCATTTCTTTTGAATTCTAAGTCCATATTAATGGCTAACGCGTCTTCCGTACCCGCTTTGTCGACTTGTACGGAGTGGTCAATGACCAGGTCAACCGGAATTTCAGGATTGATTTTATCAGGATCTCCGCCGACAGAAGCCATGGCTTTTCTTAAAGATGCCAGGTCAACTACGGCCGGAACGCCGGTAAAGTCCTGAAGGATAACACGTGACGGTTTAAACGGCACATCGATATCTTTTAATTCAGCAGTACCCCATCTTGCTAAATTTTCAACATGTTCTTTCGTAATGACGCGTCCGTCTACCTGACGCAAAACAGATTCCAAAAGAACCTTAATAGAATAAGGAAGTTTTGAAACATTGCCGACCCCTGCGTCTTCCAATGCTTTTAATGAATAGTAGTGGTATGTTTTCCCGTTTGAAGAAAATGTTTTTCTTGCTTGGAAAACGTCTTGTGTTGCGACTTTTTGCTGATTTGTCATTCTCCAAAATCCCCCTTCAAAGATCAAGATCGTTCTTTAGATGAATGTTCACATTCCATCACAATTTTCTCACAATTTCATCTTAGTATAAAATCATACATAAGTAAATATCAATGTTTTTATTAAATACAATAAGATCGTCTTATCAGAATAATTTCCGGTAAATTTTGTCCTGTTTTATGTCTCATACAACGGGCTGTAAAGAGCCATATTAAAGTTGAGGTGATGATCATGGTAAAACGAAAAGCCAATCATGTGATAAACGGCATGAATGATGCGAAAAGCCAAGGCAAAGGCGCGGGTTATATTGAAAATGACCAGCTTGTCCTGACCGAAGCAGAACGGCAGAACAATAAAAAAAGAAAAACAAACCAATAGCCGTCACCCCTTAAAAAAGGAGGCTTTAACATGACAAATAAAAATACGAGCAAAGATATGCATAAAAATGCTCCGAAGGGCCATAATCCCGGCCAGCCGGAACCGTTAAGCGGAAGCAAAAAAGTGAAAAACCGCAACCATACAAGACAAAAACATAATACAAGCCACGATATGTAAAACAGACCTCGGTGTCTGTTTTTTTGTGCCTTTCACCCATTTAAAGCTTCTGCATACGTTATAGCAAGGCTTTTTTAATATGGAGGGATGCTTCCATGAATCATTCAAATCACGCTGAAGAATTTGATGATATCGAAGAATGGCTGCGGCAGTTTTACGAGGACCCGTATGCTTGGTATGACGAGGCGCTTCCGATCGATCTATATGAAACAAGCCGTCAATACATCATTGAAGCTGACCTGACGGCGCTGAAGCCGGTGCAGGCGATGACCGTCACTCTTTCGGGAAATGAGTTCATGCTCTCTGTTAAAACGCTTGAACAGACGTTAAACAAACAAATGATGCTGCCTTTTTATCTGAACGACAAACATATTTTCACTGATTTCACAAACCATATTCTGACTGTCTCCATGAACAAGGAGCCAAATGAGACCCCAGCCTCTTTTTCCTTTCAATTTCCTCTATAACATAAAAAAGCCGTTTTCATCCCTCAATGAAAGCGGCTTTTTTGTCCGGTCATATCAGTCATATACCCTCGAAGTGAATCTCCCATGGCCAAATAGCAGAATCACTATACGATAGAATATGTTCTAGCAACCGGATTGACTGGACATCTATCATTTTTTCTATTCTTTTTTCATGTGTTCTTCTATTCTGTCTTCGTTTACAATATGGTTAAAGTAAGGAGGAGATAAAACAATGCTTGAAGGCTGGTTTATGTGGTTTATTTTATTTTGGGTCATCGTAATGATCGGATTGCTGTCCATCGGGGGGTTTTTTATGTTCCGAAAATTTTTAAAACGCTTACCGAAAGAAGACGGCCGGTCAGAACTGGATTGGCAGGATTATTATATTGAAAAAAGCAGACACCTATGGAATGAAGGCGACAAGGCGTTTTTGGATGAACTGGTCGCCCCCGTGCCAGAGCTCTTTCGGGATGTAGCCAAAGCTAAAATCGCCGGAAAAATCGGTCAAATCTCTTTACAAGAGGAAGCAGAACAAATAAACCGGGATTTAATCATCAGGGGTTACATACTGGCCACCCCTAAGCGGGATCACCAGTTTTTGAAAAAACATCTCCGCGAAAAACAGATTGACCTTACTCCTTATCAAACCCTGCTCAAATAAAAAACCTTTCCGGCGGACGGAAAGGTTTTAATTCATCTGAATATCAGCGGTCTTCAGTTCATTGGCAAGTTTGCGGTACGACATAAACATCGCGATGCGCCACGGGACAATCATTCCGAAAGCCAGAATCCAAAACATTCCGCTTAAAGCTCCGTAATCAATCGTCGTGCTCAAAATGGATTTCATAGCGATTCTGATAACCAGCAAACCAATTAGGATAAACACAAATGCTTTTGACCGTTTTAAATAGATTTCATTATTTTTAATCTCAAATTTAGATGTTTTTATCAGAAAAATAGAGAAGATCACGCCCAGCGTAATGGCCTCCAAAAATTCTTCGCCCGTCACTCTGAAAATCGGAAAAAGAAACATCAGCGCTCCCGTACTCATGAAAATCGGCGGGAGAATTATTTTTTTTGGTGAAGCGGGCTTATCGGAGGATTTAATCCTCACAATCATTACAGAGATTGCCATGGCCGCTGCAATAACGGATGAAATTATAATCATCATCTTTATCATTCCTTTGCTTGCACGGAGTTTGATACTATATACTATACTCCAAAAACATAAAAAAACCAATGTGAAAAGAAAATACGTTTATGTTCCCGTTACCCTGCCTACGGCCTCCAGCACTTTAGAACCTTCAAACGGTTTAACGATAAAATCTTTAGCGCCCAGTTCAATCGCTTCCAGAACGATCCGCTGCTGCCGCATGGCGGTGCACATAATGACATGGGCTTTCGGGTCAAAAGCTAAAATCTCCTGCAGCGCCTGTATTCCGTTTTTAACCGGCATGGTAATATCCATTGTCACCAGATCGGGACGGATTTTTTGATAAACGGCCAGAGCTTCCTCGCCGTCAGCCGCTTCTCCGGCCACTGTATAGTTCGCCGATTCCAGAATCTCTCTGATTTTCACTCTCATGAACTTGGCGTCATCTACAACTAAAACTCGTGTCATATTCCCCTCCACATATTTAACATTAACTAGTCTTATTGTACCAAAAAAGAAAGGGTATATAATAGTTCAAAAGTTATCAATCTCTTACAGCCCCTTGAACCCTCCGAAAAGATTTGACAGAACGATCAGAATATAACTCATCCAGTTAAAAAACAGCATAATTCCGATGACAATCATAACAATGCCGCCGGTTCTCATGATAAGCAGCTGGTGCTTTCGAATCCAATTCATTCTGGTAATAAAAAATGAAAGAACTAGAAAAGGAATGGCAAATCCCAAAACATATAAAAACATATACGGCACCGCTGAAGAAGGATTTGTACCGGCCAGTGAAAACACGGCGCCTAAAATAGGCCCGCTGCACGGCGACCAGCCGGCTGCAAACGCCAGACCGATCAGAACAGAGCCGATAAACCCCTCGGGCCGGTGCTTAAAATGAATGCGCCGCTCTTTCATCATGATTTTCGGCTGAAACACGCCTGCCGTAATGAGCCCGAAAAGAACCAGCATGATAGCGCCAAACTGGCGGATCGCTTCATGATAACGGGTAAAAAAACTGCCGATGAACGAGGTTCCGTATCCAAGTGCAATAAAAATCACGGAGAAACCAAGCAAAAAACAAAGTGTATGCACGAGCCCCCGTTTTTGCAGCATCACCTTTTCCGTTTTCACCTCGTCCATGCTGACTCCGGTTATGTATGACAAAAAAGCGGGGTACAGCGGCAGACAGCAGGGAGAAATGAAAGACAGAAACCCGGCCCCGAACGTCAGAAAGTAATTAAAACTCACCATGACACACTCCTTTCGAGTTATGACAAAATCATTTCATTTTTTTAACACTTTCCCATGAAGGATTACTTTTTATAGAAAAAGCTTATATAATTTAATTTGACATCAAGATATTATACTCCTTCTTATTTGAAAAACAGTATAAATGTGGATATAATAATAGCGATTCAGTGAAAGATTTATGTATGAAAGGATATATCCCTGTGATTAGAGAGCATCTATTAAATGAAATTGAAAAAAAACGGGCAGAGCTGCTTAAAATCGTCATGACAAACGGAATGACATCAAACATTACGATAGAACTCAGCCAGGAGCTTGACCACCTTCTCATACAATATCAAAAGGAACTGCACACCGGCAGTTGGGGTGAAACATGACGCCAAAATAAAAAACCCTCTCCGGGTTTTTTATTTTTATAACCATGTATCTCTATATCATAATCTTTACGTATTATTTCGCTTGATTATTCATGGCTTTCATCATTTGATTAATTTTCTTTTGAGAAGGTTTCATTCCCATTTGCATCATCATCATGCGTAACATTTGTTCATTAATAGGCGGATTCTTTTTCAAATAGCTCATCATATATTTACGAGCAATAAAAAACCCGAGTGCAACACCTATGAGCAATGCGACAACGCCCACTAGGATGCCAACCCATAAAGTCATTTTATTTCCTCCTTCATGTTGTCTAGTTTAAAGTGTACTAAACCAAAGGCTATTATACAACAATTACATCTCTTTTTGCTCGTTTTTAGACAAAATTTCTTTCTCTGACCGGATTTAACCACCCATAACGCCTTGTCTTAAAATCCATCGCAAGAAAGCAGGGGCTGATTTTACGGAGAATCTCAAAGAAAATCGTTTCCGCCTCATAATCTCCCGAAGCTGCAATCTCAATCAAGCTGTCTTTCATCATGAAGGTGGCGCGGCCCTTTTCTCCGGGCAGTGTAAGCTGATAAATTGAATCTAAACGGCTGTAACTCATTCGGTTTAAATGAAGCTGGAGACGCTGATGCATATGTACCACCGGAATCGGTTCTGTTATATAGTGAACTTGCTTTTTTGTCAGTTGATATTCTTGGGGTGTCAGATTTGTCCAATGATAGTCTCGAAACAATTCAAACATAGCGGTTTCCCGCCCGAAGTAGTGGTTCGCAAACTCATCCTTAATCAGGTGCGTATAGTAATGACGTTCCATTTCCTCATCCCCTTTTACAGCGCTGCGTATTGCTTTCTATTATACAAAAGGAGAAAAGAAAGAATTGTCTATTACTGTTACGGCGCCCCTTCTATTTTTGTCGTATAAACAGGAAAAAGAGGATGATTTGACTCATCCTCTTTTGTTTCTTTATTTGTTTAGCAGTTTCTTCACGCGGTCAGCCACGTTTTCTGCAGTAAACCCGTATTCTTTCATAATTGTTTCTCCCGGAGCTGAAGCACCGAAACGGTCAATTGCGAGAACGTCTCCTTCAAGACCGGTAAATTTGCCCCATCCGAAGCTTGATCCCATTTCAATCGCAAGACGTTTCGTCACATTCGGAGGAAGTACGCTGTTTTTGTACTCGGCCGATTGTTTTTCGAAACGGTCCCAGCTCGGCATGCTGACTACAGATACATGAATATTTTCGTCAGCAAGCTTCGCCTGTGCTTCAATCGCAAGTCCGACTTCAGAACCTGTCGCCAAAAGAAGGGCGTCCGGTGAATCAGTTTTTGCTTTGGAAACGGTATAAGCCCCTTTTTCTACTCCGGCATACGCTTCTTCAGCCTGCTGATCAATTGTCGGCAGGTTTTGGCGTGTCAACACAAGAGCTGTCGGATGATCCTGGCTTTGAACGGCTAGCTTCCACGCAGCTGCGGTTTCATTGCCGTCAGCAGGTCTGATCACAGAAAGATTAGGAAGCGCGCGTAAAGATGCAAGCTGCTCAATCGGTTCGTGAGTCGGTCCGTCTTCTCCTACGGCAATACTGTCATGCGTAAACACATAAGTGACAGGAAGCCCCATTAATGACGCCAGACGAATAGCAGGTCTTAAATAATCTGAGAACACAAAGAATGTGCCGCCGAATACGCGGAGGCCGCCGTGAAGCGCCATTCCGTTTAAAGCAGCGCCCATCGCAAATTCACGGACACCGAACCAGAAGTTTTTCCCGGCGTAGTCTTTGGCCGTGAAGTCCCCTGCGTTTTTGATTGTCGTTTTGTTTGAACCCGCAAGGTCAGCAGATCCCCCGACAAAGAAAGGAATTTTCTTGGCGATGCCGTTCAGCACCTCACCTGAAGATGCGCGGGAAGCAAGGCTGCTGCCCTTTTCATAGACAGGAATTTCCTGATCCCAGTCTTTCGGCAACTCGCCTTTCATGCCGAGTGACAGCTGTTCAGCAAGCTCAGGATATTTTTCCTTATATGCCGCGAACTGTTCATTCCATTCCTGTTCTTTTTTCGCGCCGGCTTCTTTTACAGCTTCGTTGAAATGCGCGTATACTTCTTCTGGAACATAAAAATCTTCTTCAAACGTCCAAGCGTACGCTTCTTTAGTCAGCTTGCTCTCTTCTAGTCCTAGCGGAGCGCCGTGAACACCGGATGTGCCCGCGCGGTTTGGAGAACCGAAACCGATTGTCGTTTTCACTTCAATTAATGTTGGTTTTTTATCATTCTGGCGCGCTTTTTCAATTGCAGCCGTCAATTCAGCGATGTTATTTCCGTCCTCAACATAAAGGACTTCCCAGTTCATGGCTTCAAAACGCTGTTTTACATTTTCAGAGAAAGAGCGATTTAAATCGCCGTCTAAAGAAATATCATTAGAATCGTATAATACGATCAGGCGGCCTAATTCCAGATGGCCTGCTAGAGAAGCGGCTTCAGAAGAAATGCCTTCCATCAAATCGCCGTCTCCGCAAATACTATATGTATAATGATCAACTACGTTGAATGAATCACGGTTATATGTTTCAGCCAGATGGCGTTCTGCAATTGCCATTCCCACTGCCATAGCGATACCCTGTCCCAAAGGCCCGGTCGTTGCGTCGACTCCGGCTGTATGCCCGAACTCCGGATGTCCCGGTGTTTTGCTTCCCCATTGACGGAACTGTTTCAGGTCTTCAATGCTGAGGTCATACCCGCTTAAATGCAGCATGCTGTACAAAAGCATTGAACCGTGTCCTGCTGATAAAACAAAGCGGTCACGGTTAAACCATCCCGGATTCTGCGGATTTACATTCATAAACTTCGTCCACAGCGTGTAAGCCATCGGAGCAGCTCCCATCGGCATGCCCGGGTGTCCGGAATTAGCTTTTTCAATTGCGTCTATAGATAATGTACGTATGGTGGCAACTGATTTCTTTTCAATTGTATCCATTATAATCCCCTTCCTTATTGTTGTACCTTTTCATCATAAAGCGATGCTGACTTTTTCTCAACTCTTTCAGCTTAAATTTGAGATAAACTTGTTGAAAATTGTCGCAAATCACAGCCTGATATTAGTATATACGAAAAAAGAATACGTATTGCCGTATTCTTTCTGTTTAATGAAGATTATTTTTCTGTTGTTCCCTTTTTAATTTTTCAGGAGTGACATCATTACCCTCCGGATCAATAACTTTTACGCTCTTTAACGTATTTTTCATTGAGGAGCGGAACCCTTTCAAATACTCCTGGCGAAGCTTTTGCTGTTCGGCTTTTTCCTCATCTGTTATCGTGTTTGATTTAGCTTTTTGAGCCAATTCGTTAATTCTTGCGATTTTTTCTTTAGAAATCATAATAAGCTCCTTTGGTGCGTGTTGATTATATACTACTAAAACATCATCTTTTTTACAACTGAAGCATGTCAGCTGCCTTCGCTGTCTGCGATATATTCCTGAAAACGCCGGTGAACCGTGGCTTTGGATACATCATAGCCGAATCCTCTTAAGGTGGCGGCGATTTCTGCAAAGGTAAGCTTGTTGGCTCTCAGCCTGATAATTTCCGAAACAGGAACCTCTTTTTTTTCTTTTCCGCTGTTTTCATGTCTGTTTTTCAGATTCCGTTCAGGCTTATAGCCGTTTTTTACGGCTCTTTTCATTCCCCGCCGGATTTTCATATTGTGAATTTTCCTTTGATATTCCTCAACAATACTGACGATTTCGAGTACCATCGTATCAGCTTCGGAAAGCTCCAGCTCGCCTTTATGAGCCGTCGTATATATTTTTACGTTCTCCCTGTAAATACAATGCAAAAGCGCGATCTTGGCGTTTCCTCTTCCCAGTCTTGTTTCATCCTGCACCAATATCGCGTCAATATGTGACTTTTTAATTTCATCAAGCATTTCAAATACTCCGTCGCGGTCCATTTCGTAACCGCTGGCTTTCTCTGAAATGACTTTTACGACTTCCATGCCGTTTGCCGCAGCGATCTCACTGAGCTCCTCTTCCTGTCTTTTTAAAGACGTCTGCTGCTGTTCTTTGTTTGTGCTTACCCGGGCATAAATGAGCGCCTTCATTTCTCTCTTTCCTCTCTAATTGACAATGGCCAGCTGATATACGGCCGGATGCTCCTTCTTAACCGGAAGAATAAGTTCGTCTCCGGGCTTTATATCAGCAGTTTGGAGATGATTATTCTCCGTCACCCACTCAATGAAATCTTCTTTGTTAATATTTTTCTTCTTTGCTACTTGATCCGCAAGTGACCACAGAGTATCTCCGTCCTGAACCTTTATTTTAACATATTGGCTGAACGCCTGATCATTTCCCGTACATGAAACAAGTAAAATAACGGCACTTAAAATCGCAGTAAACAGTCCGACAAATATGATAGATTCCTTCGCCATTTAAACAACCTCCAGAATGTTTGTTCGCTTTTTATACCTTTCAGTATATACGAACAAATGTTTCTGTCAATCGTTTTTTTCGAACCTATGTTTGTACTGTCAGGAAAATCATGCTATAATCTACTTAAAATCGACGTTTTGAGGTGCGAAATATGACGAAGCTATCAAAAAGGCAGCTTGATATCCTGCGTTTTATTAAAGAAGAGGTAAAAACGAAAGGATATCCGCCTTCTGTAAGAGAGATAGGAGAAGCAGTAGGACTGGCTTCCAGTTCAACCGTGCACGGACATTTGGCGCGGCTGGAGACAAAAGGCCTGATCAGACGGGACCCTACTAAACCGAGAGCGATTGAGGTATTGGATGAAGAAGAAGTCCAAATTCCGAAAAGCCAGGTTGTCAATGTCCCGGTCATCGGAAAAGTGACGGCAGGTATCCCGATTACAGCTGTTGAAAATATCGACGAGTATTTTCCACTTCCTGACCGGATGGTTCCTCCGGGAGAACACGTATTCATGTTAGAAATCATGGGAGAAAGTATGATTGACGCCGGCATTTTTGACAAAGATTACGTCATTGTCAAACAGCAGAACACGGCCAATAACGGGGAAATCGTGGTGGCTATGACCGAAGATGATGAAGCCACGGTCAAGCGCTTCTATAAAGAAGACAATTATGTGCGGCTGCAGCCGGAAAATCCGACGATGGAACCGATTATCCTGCAAAACGTAAGTATTTTAGGGAAAGTGATCGGCGTATTCAGAGCCGTTCATTAATTCTATTAAACTTTATTTATCGTAAAGCCCCTTTCAGAGGGGTTTTTCTTTTGCATAAAAAAGAGCAGATTCGCCCTGGCTTAAGAAACGAACCTGCTAAGGAGGAAAAACTTACATCTTTATTATCCGGCATCTCACTTTTGAAGTCAATAAATAATGTTTCTCTAAGGAAACTTTTTATCCGTTTTTCAACTTTTGTATTTGTGCGGGCTGATTTTGATATATAACTATCTTTACTTGGAGCGGACGGATTACATTTTATTCATGAATATTTAGTGCATAGTACAATAAGTTTTGACGAGATGTAAAAAAACCCGCTGCCTTTGCGGGTATCTATTTTCAATCAAAATGATAATATTCCACGCCGTATAACCCTTTAATATGGACAGGTTCACAGTCGTTTGAAGAGCTTTCAATCAGAATCCTGTATTTATGATGCGGATCAATTGATTTTTTGTCCTGGGCACTTAGGTTTAACCAGCTGCCGCTGTAGCTTTTAGAACTTAATGTATAAAAGTTTCCGTTCAGTGCCATCCGTTGGAGTTTCACGTTTAAATTGCATGAAGAATTGTTTACAATGGTGAACTTGTATCCTAATAGGTAATCATCAGCTGATACAGCCCCCGGATTTTCAATAAAAAACTCTTTTACATCTCCCTCCATAATGAAGCTTGTTTTTGATCCGAATCCAGTGGTAGCCGCTTCAGCTGAGTGTACTCCGCAAAAACATAATAAAAAAACAGCAATACATATCCACCATTTTTTCAATTTTGCACCCCCTTTTTTTACATATTTTAACTTGTGAATATGGTGATGTCTATTTACATTTTATTAAAACGCACACTTTATAACCACTATATACCAGTTTAAAAATTTGCTGATTGCCTACAATGAAGACTAAACGAAATAACGAAGGTGGTTCAAATGAAACATGTAATTGCTTTCGCTTCTAAAACGGCGCTCACACTTGCTTTGCTGTACATTGTTCTGGATCTAATGTACCAAGTAACTTTTTTAAACGTTCTGTTTATTACCTTGATCTTAAGTTTGATCACTTACTTTTTGGGTGATTGCATGATTCTGCCGAGAACAAGCAATTTTACAGCCGTTGCAGCTGATTTCGGAATTTCATTCATTATATTATGGATATTTCTAATGAACATTGGCGGGTTTAATGTCTCTCCTGCCGCGGCATCGGTTATCTCTGCACTTTGCATTTCTGTTTTTGAGGCATTTTTTCACCGATATTTGCAGCAATATGTGCTTCCCGAAGATTATCAGGACACAACAGAGACAGATAGCACGCTATGGAGCTATCAAACCGAGGCGTCTGAAGAATTGGTAGCGGAAAAAGACCCTCAGGAAAAAACATAAAAAGGAGGCATCCGCCTCCTTTCTTTTTATTTTTGCTTCTGATCGTCAAGCGGCAGCTGCAGCAATGAGTCTGTGCCTGTCGCTTTCGGTGTTTTTCCGTCCCATTTTTCAATCCATTTATATTTGATCATTTCATCAGACATTGATTTTTTTATGATTTGGTTATAATCAGCGATCCCTTCCGCTTCAATTTTTTTCTTTTTCGCTTCTGCTTCAGCTATTTTAATTTCAGTCTGCGTCCGTTCAAGCTCCTGTGAAGACTTCACTCTTGCATCAATAGCTTCCTGTGTGGCTTTATCCGGCTTCGGTACGCCAAGCGTCAGATCATCGATTAAAAATCCAAGGTTCTTCATATCCTCAGCAAACCTTTTTTGAACATCGGCAGCGGCTTCTGCAGATTTTTGCCCGTATGTGTCAATAACCGAGTATTTGCTGATTGATTTTCGCGCCGCGTCCCACAGCCTTGTTTTTAAATATGTATTTTCAATCGTTTCAACGTCTACCGCCCCGAATTTGTTAAACAGATCGACTACTTTATCAGGCTGAACAACATAGTTGTAAGCGATATCCATTTCAATATTTTTACCGTCTGAGGTTGCCACTTTTATATTTTCATTATTTACGGTCTGCATACGCACCGGATATTCCGTTACTTTATTAAACAAACCGACTAAGTGCCAGCCTTGATCCAAAGTTTCGGATTTTACCCCGCCGTTCGGTGAGTATACGACTCCGACATAACCATTCGGTATTTTTTCAATAAATAATGAGGCCGTAACGCCCGCAATTAAAAGGGCTGCACCTATAATCACACCGCCGAGAATTTTTTTTGTGTTTCCGCGCTTATTTTCGCTCATGCTGATCTTTTTCCTCCCATGACTTTTTAAATTTTTTGGCCCCGCTTCCCACTTGTTTAAAGATTGGACTAAGCATCAGCCATAAACCGAATCCGATGATGACAAGAAGAATGATAGACCCGATCATCACTTTCATTTGCCCACCTCTTTTCTTT
This sequence comes from Bacillus siamensis, assembly GCF_051628075.1. Classification (NCBI taxonomy): domain Bacteria; kingdom Bacillati; phylum Bacillota; class Bacilli; order Caryophanales; family Bacillaceae; genus Bacillus; species Bacillus siamensis. The sequence continues at coordinate 1,849,318 of NZ_CP155579.1, read as the reverse complement.
CATCCTGTCAGTTATGTATACGATCTTAAGAACTTAAAGTTTCATAAATTTCAAAAGAAAAAGCTCCGCCGGCAAAAAGCGGCGTGCTTATTTATAATTGTCATTGATAAAATCAGAAATCGTTTTTGTGAATTGGAGAAAAGTATCGTTTTGTGTGGACGCTCTGCTTTTAAGCGTAAAAGTATCAAACAGTGATTTTCTAAAACCGGTGCTCATTTCGATTTGAATACTTAATCCGGATGAAGAGTGATTGGCAAGATTGTTCGGACTGACACCTGCGTATTTATCATTTATGCCAAGAAGAACGGCAGGATACCCGTTCCGTTTCAGCACATCTGTCAAAAGTTCGGCCCGTTCTCTGTCTGTACCGCCGATTTTTATCTTTTTATCGTCGCTGCCGTAACCGTGTAATGAAATGACATTAGAGTGCTCTTTCACCATTTGAACGGCTTTAGGTTCGTCGAAATGCGAACTGGTCAAATGCAGCTCAGCATTGCCGGCTGATTTTAACCCTTCAAATAAATACAGGCTCCGGTTTTCGGCAATTTTTCTGGCCAACTCACTGGTCCCCGGCTCTATGCCTCCGCCGTGTATAGCTAATATGAGAACAGAAGGGTCATGTTCTTTCGATGAAATAGAAAAAACGGAGGGGGCCTCATGCAGTTTTAATTCCTCGAAACTGCCGTAAGTATCTGAAGCGGCATCAGCCCGTAAAAACGGCAGAAGCAAAAACGATAAAATCGAAACTAAAATTCCTTTTTTGGTTATTGATGGCAATTGTATGTTTATGTTACAATACAAATGCTTCAGCCTTTGAAGCGAACGGCAGAACAGGGTGACTTTGGACGGTTTCTTCTGCTCTGCCTCTTTGCCAGCAGCTTTACGGTCTTCTCTTCTAACCCTTTTTTTCATAACATCATCCTTTCTTTTGTTTACACTTTTGTCACAATATTATATACGTTGGACAAGACCTCCGTTCATCTTAAAGAATAAAAACATCAGAGCATCTTCTAGAAAGACAGAATGCTTAAGAAGGAATATCGGGAAATCAATCATCAATATGCCAGCGCGGCTGGCGCTTCGAAATCACAAAAAGACTGCTTAACAGCAGTCTTTAATCGTTTTACTTTGTGCCTGTTGATCCCAGACCGCCGCGGTCATTGTTTCCGAGCTTGTCCACTTCGATCAATTCCACTTGAGGCATTTTCTTCATGATTCTGAATTGGCAGATCCGCTCTCCCTTGGAAATATCGGTATCCCGAAGTGCGTATGCCGGGAAAAACCAGAAATCATTGTCACCTTTATAAGATTCATCGATGACACCCATTGAATTTGTCTGAATAATACCGAAATGCTTATATGTACTTGAACGCGGAACGACATGGGCCTCATATCCTTCCGGCAGCTCCATCGCAACTCCGAGCGGGATAAGTTTGAATTCACCTTTTTTGATTGTTATATCCTCTGCAGCCCGCAGATCGATCCAATCGCCCTGTTCAATTTTACTGATTCTCGTTTGTGTATCATCTGAATATTTAATTTTAATTTGTAAAGTCATGTTCGCCGCTCCTTTTGATTCCTATTTTAGTCGTATTAATGACCAATCCGTGCACCATTATACCATTTTAACTGAGCAGCTGAGGAAAGGATTTAATGCGAAGAAAAGAAAATGCTGAATTGAGAAGAAACCGATAAGCGGGATATCCCACTCTGGCTTTTAATTACTGTTGGTCGTAATAATCATTATACTTTTGATCAAATACTTCTTCACTTCCGCAGAGATAAATATGAGGAAATTGAAGTCCAGCAAAACAAAAGATAGAGAATCCCTTGTCCGATTCTTCCTTAATAAAACATATGAATGCCGGAACCGCCTAGAAAAAATGCTAATATTGCAGCCTTATCATAACGTCCTCCCAACAATCTTTTTCTATCGTTTTCACAGGACAGCTCCGCTTATAATACACACTCTTATAAAGGTGAATTTTATACTCGTTTTCAAAAACTTTCTTCGTTTTGATCTTTCACCTGAAATATTGGCGTTTTTTTGAAATTCAATCTGATTTTAAAAGGGATTTCGTTCTCAACAAAGAATTTGATGAATAAGCGCATAAGGCGCGCGGCTTTTTTGTTCTCCTCTGCGTCAAGCGCTTATATCAAAAGAAAGAGGTGTCTTTAGAATGGTTCAATTTAAAAACTTTCCTGATCCGTCTTTAAACGCCGCATTGCAGTCTCACCCTTCGCATTCCTCTGAATTGGAACATCTCAAAGCAAGGATGCAGAATTTTATTAAGCATTCCGCAACAGATGATAATCTTGAGATCGCAGATGCCCGGGTGACGGCGGAAGGAATGGTCACCTCACTTTTAAAAGAACGGCTTGATACAGAATACGAAATGCTTATGAATAAAATCACCCGGGAAGTAAATGTGGAGGATTACGGAGCGGTCCCTGACGGCCGGGACAATACGGAAGCCTTTCGGAGAGCGATCGGGAACGGCCGCGTCAAAGTAAATGTTCCCGCAGGAGAATTTTTGGTTCAAGGGATAAAACTTCCGTCGTGGACTACCATCTCCGGTGAGGGACAAGGGATTACCGTGATTAAACTCCATGAGGACACTCCCGCATATGAATGGGTTATTACCAATGATAACTACGAAAATGGAAACCGTAATATTTTTGTCCAGGGCATGACTCTAGACTGGAATCCGGATCGTCAATGCGGAGTCCGAAACCCCGGGGGACAATTTTCCAGCTGTTTAACGTTTGCCAATGTGCAATACGGCTGGATCAAGAATGTTGAAGCGGTTAACGCAGGTCTGCATGGTATCGATATCACATCCCCGGCTTATGATCATTTGCCTGAAACAGAATGGACGAAAGACGGCTGCCGTTATATATGGATAGATAACTGTGTGGCGTACGGCGCCGGAGACGACGGCATTACCACCCATTACAGCGAATATATTTTCATTTCCAACTGTCATTCAGGGAACCCGCGCGGCACAGAGCATGCCGAGGGCAGCGCAAATTCGAATGGCATTGAAATTGATGACGGCTCTAAACATGTATGGCTTTTGAATAACTATACGAGCGGAAATATCCGCGGAATTGAAGTAAAGGCGCACAGCCTGTGGCCGGCTTCCCAAAATGTTCATATTATCGGCCATGTTTCGTATCGTGATGTACGTTCGTTTGATATTCGTCATATCGGACACCATCAGGCCTCAGACCCCGAAAGCACGACGGCTTATGATGTTACTTTAACCGACTGCACTGCGATTGAACCGGTCTTCAACGCTCTCTATGACAGCGTGACTCCAAGGGCGCTCGTTATCTCTGCCTATAAAAACGTAAATGTAAACGGATTCACAGCTATTGGCGATCCTTCATATGATTATGGCGGGAATCCTGTCGTAGCCCTTCAATACCGCAGTCAAAATATTACGATCAGCGGCGTTAAAATACGCGGGTTTACACAAGCCGGTGTTGACATCAATATATCCGGCGGATCAAATAAAACCGATTATGTTAAAATTTCAAATTTTGATATTTACAAGTCTTCCCCCAAAGGCATCTCAATTGGCGGAGGGCAATATAACGTAAATATTATGAATGGAACGATGATCGGAGATGGCGGTGCTGTCGGCATTACGTCCCCTAACAGCCAGGCTGTCATTCTCGGCGTGCAGGCGGAAGGCTACAGCGCTGCCGCTTCTATAAAAGGACAGACTTACGAGCAGATCCCCGTCAATTTAAAAGGCGGCGCACAGCTTGCGACAAGCTCTGGTTTTGCATTTAACCCGACAAGCGCCGTTATTGCGGGCACAGGCGATATTACGGCAAGGGGTGACAGAAATGCGATCATCAGCTCTTCCGGAGGTTCAAGTTCTGAAGGTTCAAGGGCATTTATCGCTGCTTCAAACAATGTCCATGTTACGGGCAGCAAAGTCTCCAGAACCATTCTGTCATCAGAAAGCATTACATTGGAAGAACCGTACACCGTTGCCGGAGGACATCAGTCCATTAAGTGGAAACTGGACTCAGCGGGCGGCCACGGAACTTTCGCCGGAGCCGTCACCTCTTCCCTGTCAGGGTACGGAGAATATTTTGAAAGTGTAAACGGCCAGACGATTCCCGCCGGGACGGTCGTCACAGTGAGGGGAGAAAAAATCGAGCCGGCTCACGTTGGTGATTATATGCTCGGCGTCATTTCAGAAACAGCCGCTTTTATATCAGGAGCCGCAAGCTTCGGATGGCAAAGCCGTTTTTTGACAAACGAGTTCGGCGGTTTCATATATGAAAATGTGACTGACGAAGAAACAGGAGAAACGATACGCGTGCCGAAACAAAACCCAGACTGCAGTCCGGCTCTTGAAGCTGACTATGAAGCGCGCGCCGCCAGAGACGAATGGCATATTGTCGGACTCAGCGGCCGGCACTACGTACGGGTAGACAGTACGGTAAACCCGGGAGATTATATCACGGCCCATAACGGAATCGGTACAAAAGCCGCGGAAGGCTGGAAGGTATTGAAACTGACGGCCTTATACAGTCCGGAAAAAGGGTACGGCATTGCAATAGCGGTTATCAAATAGTGTTTTCATATCAGGATCATTTCCTCTCCTATCTATCGTACGGGTATGATCCTGTTTTTTTATAGCAGATGAGACGCCTCTTTTACAGCATATCGTTTCATTTGTCCAAGCCATCTGTTCCTTCTGTCATAGAATACTACCGTCAGATGAAAAAGGAGGAAGATGAGTATGGATATGGATATGGATATGGACGGACATTATGATCACGGTGAAAAGGAAGAAAAGCAGCCTAAACAAAAAAAGAAAAAGAAACAAGACAAAAAGCATCTTGATTATGATTACATCGTTGTCTATAAAAGAAAATGCAAAAAACATTGCTGACATGATATATTAAAGCTTTTTACACCCGGTGAACTCCGGGTGTTTTTGTTAATTTGTATTTCTAAATAAGATTTTGATCGTAATAATCAGCATATTGAATGCCACAGACCTTAATGCGAAAAAACTTGCGGCAGCGCACCGCAAGTTTTTTTATTTTTGCACCGAGATACTGCTCATTTTTCTCTTTTATATGGAATATACTTGAAATGGTCTTCGATCACCGATCCGGTAAAGTCTTTCAAAGTGAGGGTATGTCATGTCAAAATGTTTAAAAATAACTCTGTGGAGCATATTTGTGTTGATTATCTTGTTAGTGATTATTGGAATCGTTTCTTACAATCAAACTCCTTCTGCAGGAGACGCAGCTGAAAGATTGCTTTATAGCGTCTCATCAACGTCCTCATTCAGTATAGAATATACACGTGTATCATGGGGCTGTCCGTTTTGATACATATACCCTCTCAAAATTCCTTCTGATTGAAACGCTGCATTCTCAATGAAAACAACAGCGCCTACCTGTTCCATTGAATCAAAAGGTTCCAAACCATAATAGCGTGTTACGATTGCATCCTGAAAAACAAGAAAATATTTGCTTTGCATCTTTCTTTTCAACTTCTCTAAGAATAAGTCTGTCCGTTTCTATTACAGGAAGCATTTATGATTCCCCCTTTAGAAGATGGAAATGTGAGAAGAAAATATATGCAGACGAACTTTTTTTCAAAAATAAACTAGCATCCCTATCAAACTTTTACATTCAGCATAATATGTATTAATCCTCTTAAGGGAGGTGAGATCATATGGGCGATTATGGTAGCTCCTTTGCGTTAATCGTGGTGCTATTCATTTTATTAGTCATCGTCGGTGCTTCTTTCCTCGGCGGTTATTAAGAGTCCTCCTTACCTCCGCATCCATGTCAGCATTACCTCTATGATCGTAAGGCGCCATAATGAATTCATTATGGCGCTTTGCTGTTTCCTCATTTAACTAACTCTTTCAAACGAAAAAGATCGGCGATGCATGAATGCAGCCGACCAATGGATTTCATAGATTACTGTGTAAGGTTCACGTCAATAACGTTATAGAAGGCATTGGAAGTATCCGCGACATCCCATACCCCTAAAATGATATGATAACCGCTTCGATCAGTCGGCACAAAAATCCTATGAGTCAGATTCGTATCTGCCTTGGAGCCATCGTGGTTTACCGTTCCGATTAATTCGAATTCATCCCTCGACAAAGGTTTATTCGGATTCCAATTTTTCTTGGTGATATAATAGTGCCACTTTGATGTCGCATGGGGTGCAGTGTAGTGCCAAGTAAAAGAATTAAAGCCGCCGCGTATATTCTGTTTTACCCAATAATCTGCAGTCTGCTTGTCCAGACCGAAATCAATTTGTCCCGATCCTCCGTTTGCAGATGCAATTCTTCCATCCGGCGGACCTGCAGCCGGAAATCCTTTCGGCCCTTCAACAGACTGAGGATTATCAATGACGGAGCCATATTTCTGAGCAGCCGCCGTCCAGCCCATTGTTTGTTTCTCTAATGCTCCCATGTACGCTCTGCTGACGGGATCTTTTATATACCCGTGTGCAGATGCATCACTTGAATAGAAAGCGCCTCCAATACCGAGAGTAACAGTTAAAACTGCAGCTTTGACTAAACCCTTCATCTCTACATCATCCTCCCTCTTTTGTAAATAAAAACCTTTCAGTATATACACTTCACGATGGAGGATGAAATGACCTTCCTTTTCTTGATAGGAAAAAGCAATGAGGTTCGCGCTCTTCCCTTTGTTTTTTATAATCATAAAAAAAGCCGGACCGTTTCTGATGTCGAGTCCGCGATGTTCAAAAACCGGCCCGCTCCGCCTGACTCCATTTAATCTTTGCCGGTTTCTCTTCGGATCACCGGTGCTACTTCTGATGCTAATCGTTCGATGTTTTCCGCAGCTTTTTTAAACGGCATACCGCCTATATCGATTTGCGCGAGAAACCGCTGATGGCCAAAGAGCTCATATTGGCGCATGATTTTTTCAATGATCTGCTGTGAGCTTCCGACAAATAAGGCTGTTTCTTTACCGGACGCCCGCTCAAAATCTTCCCTCGTTAAAGGTTCATGAATCCCGTGGTATGAATGAACATGAGACCAATAATTAGAATGATACGGGTAAAATTCTTGTATTGCCTGTTCATTCGTTTTTGAAATGAACGTATGCCCGGTTACGGCAACTTTCACATGTTCCGGCGGATGACCGGCTTTAGAAGCTGCTTCTCGGTATTTGTCAACAAGTGGTTTAGATGATTTCGGATCACCGCTCAATACAGCTAATGCCAGACCGGCACCTGCTCTTCCGGCCCGCTCCGCACTTTCCGGAGTTCCTGAAACACCTAACCACAGCGGAATGCTTCCGTGAAAAGGCTGAGGGGAAATTTCTGCGTCATTCAGCGGCGGCCGGTAACGTCCTTTCCAGGTGACCGATTCTTCCCCCGAATTTAATTTCAAAAAAAGCTCAACGTGTTCTTCAAACAGTTCTTTATAATAACCCACATCATAACCGAAAAGAGGAAACGAGTCTAAAAATGCACCGCGTCCCGCTATGATCTCCGCCCTTCCGTTTGATATCAGATCAAGCGTTGCAAAATCCTCAAATAAACGGACGGGATCTGCGGTGGATAATACAGTCGTGGCACTCGTAAGCTTAATGTTTTCGGTGAGCTGTGAAATCGCTGATAAGATGACCGGCGGCGACGACACTGCATAATCAAGACGATGATGCTCGCCTACGCCGAATACATCAAGCCCTGCGTCGTCAGCCAATTTCGCCAGCTTTATCAATTCCTCTACCCGCTGCTTTGCGCTGACTGTTTTCCCTGTCAGAGGATCGGGGTATAATTCTGCAAATGAATAAATTCCAATTTCCATACCATCATGATGTTCAGCCCTCACGTTTCTCTCCTCCTGCACTGTGTAAAAAAACTTTTATGCTGTTATTCTATTCAGCCGTTTTACAAAATGGAATTCATCCAAATAAATACAGCATCTTAGCATCCAGAAGTTCCATTACATTCCTCCTGCCAAATGCGAAACCGCGCAGGCAAGAACACACCTCGAAAAAGCTAATTCGAATGCATGCGTTCACTTTCAATCCAATCGTAATATTGGTCATAAAGCGCACCTATACTTCCGGCATCAAGGGCGATAACTTCACACCCTCTGTCATCATATACAAAGAAAATAATGTCTTTTGCAATATTCACAAAGAAAACATCGGGATAATCAACGGTGTAACCCCCAAATCTTGGCTTCAGAGGAAAATCTTCGTGAGCAGCTGCCTTAAGTAATGGGGTAATACGCAAATCCTTCCGTTTACATAACAAAGAAAACTGCTGCATCTCGTATTCTTCTGCATCATCTTCTTCGAACGGATACGGACAGGTCTCCACCTGAATCCGATATAAATCATCCTTGCACTTCAGAAACGGCTGATAAATTTTTAATTTTCTGGCGTCATTACCTTGAGCTTTGTGCTTATATATGTTTGCAACAAGGAATAAGTCATCGTTTTGTTCAAACAGCTCATTAAAAATTTCGGTCATTTGATGATGGACACACTGAAAATACTCAAGATTCAGCTCACCGTTTTCATTAAATGGATATATATTACGGCCAAGAGAAAAGTGAATTCCAACGTCCCATTGATGATAAATGCTCGGCATTAATTTTAAAGCCGGAAACCTTTCCTTCAGATAATCCTTTATTTTCATTCAAAACATTCTCACTTTCTGTTAATGATCGACCCACTTTTTATTTTTTCGCCTTGTAATATTATTCCGATTGGAATACAATGAAATAGAACACTGTGAACCCCATTAATCAGGGTGGATGCTGGTCACATTCATCCTGATCCTTTTTTCACAAGCTCACCTCACTGCAAATCCTTCCATTCAAACTGCAAAACGCTAAAAACTTTGGATCTTTCGTGATATGGTAAGAGTTATTTAGGCTTTCCATCACATTCACCCTCTCCTCGAATTTTACAACGTTACGGTAAATGATTTTCATTGCTTTGCCAAGCTGAATCTCATTTGATCGTTACTAAACTAGCATTTTTTTCAATTCCGTAATCCATTGGTAATATCGGTAATTTTATTGAAGGATTTAACTTAAACGCAAAAAAACCTGCCCCCGGCAAGGTTTTTTCCGTTAACTTTTTTGTTTTAACCATTCTTTCTTTAGCAGTGCGTATTGGAAAGTGTTTTCATATTTAGGTGTTTCATCCTCATATTTTGTAAATGAAATAAATTCAAGAAAATAACCTTCTTTACGCATACCTAATCTTTCACATAATTTTTGTGACTTGCCGTTATCATCTTCAACGTATGCATAAAGCCTTCTTGCGTCTTTTTGCATAAAGAGATACTCAAAGAAAGCCTTTGCACTTTCACTGGCGTATCCCATCCCTTCAAATCGAGCATTGAAATTCCAACAAACGGAATATGTATCAGGCTCTTCTTTTAAATAAAATAGTTCTCCGATCAGATCATTACTGTCTTTTAAACAAACAGCAATATAAGAATCATCTCTGCTTCTTTTTTGAACGTTTAAGACGGCTTCTTCTATCGTAGAAATTTTGTCATCAAGAAAGCAGTTCACTCTCGGATGTGCCGAATATTCCAAAAGGCCGTGCGAATCTTCCTCGGTAAAATTTCTTAAAACTAAGCGAGGGGTTTCAATTTTTTGCATTTGTTAGTCTCCTATTTTTGAAATGATTCTTCAACAGGCCTCGCCCGTTTGTTAAAGAACGATCTCAATCTATTTTTACTATATATGTTATCTTTTTTGTCCGAATCAATAATGTTTAATGCTGACGTTTTTTTAAATGATCCTCATTAAAGCTTATTGAGTAACTTTTCAAACTTATTCACGCTCATAATTTCATGAGTGAGAAATTTTCCATTATAAAATACGCTGGCGCTGAAAGTTGTCCAGATGGCCGGTGATGTTTGTGCCTTATCTTTGGAGGATAATCGATGAGCCTGAAAATGAAGCCCTTTCTTTTCAGTCAGTTCCTTCAAATCCCCTAACACTCCGACTGCGAATGGACATTGAGCTGTATAAAATATTGTCCCCTCATCATTAACGAAATAACGTTTAACCTGTTTTTTAAATACAGGAGGAGCCGCATGTTCATTCCAGGTCAATGACATTAACTGAAAATAGGGTTTTGCTTCATCTTGCAAAGTAAATCCCATATGCTCGAAGAAATGCTTATCACTTAAATAGGGAAGTTTTTTCTTACCAACTATATGAACAATTCCATCCATACCGCGGGATTTGGCATCTTCCGCACATTTATCTAACAAGTGTTTCGCATGTCCGCTGTTCTTATATCTCCCCGAGACCCAAAGACAATTAATATACATAAAATTAGGAGCGCTTATCGGAACCCACGCTTTTTCTGCAGGTAAATATTCAATAAAAACTTTTGCCCGCTCGTTTAATCGATAGAACACCAAACCATCAGCCATTCGATCTTTAAGCCAGCTTTTCTTTTCCGCTACGGCCTTCTCATATTGTTTCGCACCTAGTGCGCAGCAAATATGATTGTCATCAATATTGTCCTTATTCAATTCAATGTATTCCATTATGATCTCCCCATTCCAAGATCAGCGTTTAACCCGACATTGTTAAGCTCATGATTTTTCTATAAAAAACTGCTTTCTCAGAAATATAGAGTCCCAAAACCAATAGATTAACGCAGCAGTAATGCTCATCATGTAATAAATGAAATTCTCGAAAACTCTAACATTAATGGACTGACTCCCCATGCACCAGAACAAGAACACAGCTAAAAAAGCGACTGCTGTATAAATGAAAAGATGAATCAAACTACACTTTTTCGGCTTCTTTCTTAACCAAAATTGCACAGGAACAGCAAATAAAAAGTAAGTGACGAAAGCGTAAAAAGCAATGATAACCACAGTGACTAATGCGAATGGCACAAAGCCCGAGTATACAAACATATACAATCCAAAAACCAGACCAAATGATAAACTTGAAAAAGCCAATGTGAAAGCATAACATTTTAAGCTGCTCCGCGCCGCCCCTTCCATTATTGCACCCGCCTTTTAAAATTCAGTTCTCTAATTTTTCATTTTCTTCCTGTTATTTAAATCAGTATATATTGATCACTTTAAAAGATCTATATTTTTTGAAATCTTTTTTTGCCCATAAAAAAGGTCAAGGAGATACCTTGACTATGATCTTCACCCGGTTCATCGTGTTCAAATCCAAAGGCCGGTAAGTATCAATATAACGGAACTGACTTCTGCAAGAAAGTTCCGTTACATGACTAATCCAAATTTTGATCAATCGTTCCTTCAAAATAGTCATCGCTGACCTGTTCATGTGTTTCAGCCAATCCTTTTTCCAGTTGCGTATTTCCCTCATAATCTGATGTGTCAAAATATTTCCCTGCCGTATTTGTTGTTTCAGTTTCTTTATGATGAGTTTGTGTTTCCGTGTCTGCCTCGTTTGTTTTAGTATCGCCGGCTAAAGATTGCTGCTGAGAATCATAGTCCTTGTCCAAAGAAGAAAATCTTTTGTAATCGTCCGGTCTGTCTGCGCCATGTTGTTCAGCCATGTTATTCACTCCATCTTGATCAATTTTGTTTGACGGGTGTAACTAAGTGTTTTCAACTGTTCTTATTGTGTCTATGGGAATCATATTCATACGCTATTCGGTGGATTTTCTAAAAAGAAGCTTTAGAAAATCGCTTTGAATTAAGGCTTTCAAGGATAACCTTTGCCTATAAATTCTCCTTATCAATTAGCCCATCACACCCAATAATCGCACTTCATAAAAAATAAAATCCCCTCCTTCTGAGATGGGGAGTTATCTGTTTTTCTCCGAATGTAAGGGTTTTCAAAAGAAGGGTATTGTGATAAATTGTAAGATAAGTACCAATTTTCTGCAAACATTCAAAAGGGGTGTATTTTGTGAAAGCAGTAGTAGCAACCAAGGACAAAAATATAGCGATCGTACAAAAAGAATTGCGTCCTTTGCGACACGGTGAAGCCAAAGTTAAGATGGAATACTGCGGTGTATGTCATACTGACTTGCATGTTAAAAATGCTGATTTCGGGGATGTGACAGGCGTCACTTTAGGTCATGAAGGAGTAGGCATTGTAACCGAGATTGGTGAAGGCGTAACAAACCTGAAAAAAGGAGACCGCGTCTCCATTGCATGGATGTTTGAAAGCTGCGGCCGCTGTGAATATTGCTTAACAGGCCGTGAAACCTTGTGCCGAGATGTGAAAAATGCCGGCTATACAGTTGATGGCGCAATGGCTGAAGAAGCAATCGTGGCGGTTGATTATGCAGTGAAAGTGCCTGAACATTTAGATCCGGCAGCCGCAAGCAGCATTACCTGCGCAGGTGTCACAACTTATAAAGCAGTAAAAGTCAGTGAAATTAAACCTGGTCAGTGGATCGGTGTATTTGGAGTCGGCGGTTTGGGCAACTTGGCTGTTCAATATGCAAAAAATGTCTTTAACGCTAAAGTAATTGCTTTCGACATTAGCGATGAAAAATTAAACTTTGCTAAGAGCTTAGGCGCTGACGCGGTTGTAAACAGTTTAAACGAAGACCCCGTCAAGGTGGCTAAAGAAGTGACCGGCAATTTAGGTCTGGATGCCGCGGTCATTACTGCTGTCTCAAAAATCCCTTTCAATCAAGCGATTGATGTTGTAAAAGCCGGTGCGCGTGTAGTGGCTGTCGGTTTACCGGTCGACAAGATGGAATTAGATATTCCCCGTCTTGTGTTAGATGGTATTCAAGTAGTAGGTTCATTAGTAGGAACCAGAGAAGACCTGAGGGAAGCTTTTCAATTTGCTGCAGACGGTAAAGTTGTACCTAAAGTGACAAAACGCCCGATCGAAGACGTGAATGATATATTTGAAGAAATGGAGCAAGGGAAAGTGACCGGCCGTATGGTTATCGATTTTACTTCCTAATCATTAAGGCTGCCGGGAATGATACGGCAGCCTTTGATCTCTATTCTTGCGCAGCGCCCTGGCCTTTGTCATTTTAGTTCTGACCAATCGGCGATTATTCATTTTACAATTACTGAACTAACCCTGATACCAATATAATACAAGGTCATTCATTGCTGAAGCGTAACCCTGCTGTCTTAACATAGTTGTTATGCTGCCTCGATGATAAGTGCCATGATTGGCAACATGGAATAAAATTTCTGAGTAAGCCGTTTCTCTAGAACCTAACCAAGGATTATTTATGTTCATTTTTTGTTCTAAATCTGTTTGGTAATTCATCCATTCTTCAAACTGTGAAGCCAGTTCATCATAGGACGCCGCAAATTCATCTGCTGAATATAAATGAGTCCTTTCTGCATAAGCGGCAGAACCTTCCACTGCTTCCTGCATGTCTATTCCTTTAAGTACTTGCAGCCACATAGCATCCGCCGCGCAGATGTGACTGAACGTTTGAGCAATTGTAGGATATGAACTGCGAACTTCTTCATAAAGAACGTTACTTGGTAATTCCTTTATTCTTTCTAATAACGCTTTATTCGCCCAAACATGGTACTGATACATATTTTTTGCATGGTTCATTTAACATCTTCTCCTTTAAAGTTGATACTTATGATTATAAAAAAAGATATATGACAGCAGATCGTCATACATCTTGATAAACTTTCATTATTTTTTTGGCTTCAGCGATTAATTTTGATTGCAGCTGCATCGGTTTTATTATTTTAGCTCCGCTGCCAAAACTTAAGAGAATTGATATAAGCCATCCGGCATGCAGAGGCTGATAAACAGAAATGGTAAACGTCATACTTCCATCACTGTTCATGACTTTAGACGCGTTCTGAAATTGATCTAAAGCTTTTGCCAGAGAATTGGGATCAACCCAAATGACAACATCCTCAAACCCTTCCGCATTGGAGTCTGAATAAGATGAATCATCTTTCACTTTGTGACTGTGCATAAACTCTTCTTGAGTCAGCGTTATATTCATCATACGTGACACTTTAAATTCTCTGACATCTTGACGTTCTCTGCAATAACCATATACATACCAATTACGGAACTTATAATGGAGATGGATTGGTTCTGCTTCACGTGAGGTAAATTCATTTTTATTGCTGACATAATCAAAGCGTACCACCTGTTTTTCATGTATAGCTTTTCGCAGCTGCCTTAAGGAATTCGGTTCTGTTCTAAGGCTTTCCAACTCAACATACAACGTCCTGTTGTTGCCGCTTGTATCCAGAGGTTTTAATCTATCTATCGTATGTTCTACTTCCTTATCTTCAAAAAGACTCGATAAACTGCTTAATACAGTGATTAGATTTAATACATCGTGAGATCCGATTAACTTTTATCAAATTTGTATCCTTTCATCATCCCGAAACCGCCGTTAGCACCTTGATATGAAACGATCGGTATTCCAGCAGCACAAATCGCTTCGATATCTCTATAAATTGTCCGCGATGATACTTGAAATTCATCAGCTAAACTGGAAGCAGATAAAATTTCATTATGTAAGAGCTTGAATATGATTGATAATAAACGTTCTAATTTCAACTCTCAATTCCTTTCCCATCATTGATTAAGATCAGCGGTAATCGTTGTTAAGATCTTGTTTTGTTCATTTCATCGACATTTCCGCCTTATAGATGGTAAAATTTTTTAAAACAAGCAAAGGAGCACTGTTATATATGAGTCTTATCATTCTAGCATCCATGCTTTTATGGGGTGCAGTGATCCACGAACTAAGCAAACCTTCCAAAAAGCAAAGTAAACGAAAAATGATCTCTTTGGTATCCTTGGGTTCTTTGTCTACTTTAGTCATTACAATTTCGCTTTTTTCTAATTTGAATTGACCGACATATATCATGAGGAAACTCTGGCGAGTTTCCTCATGACACTGACGATCTACTCACTACACTTTTTACAGTAAACCTTATCAGCGAATTTACTTAACACTCTGTCCATTCTCCCCACAGGCATCATCTTCTCACTCGGAAGGGTAATATGAGCTGTCAGCCCATCACCAGATTTTAATGTTTTCCCGCAGATGGAGCATTTTAACTCTATATTAAAGAAATCTTTTATTCCCATTCAAAAGCCCCCTTATTTATTTTTATAAAAGTAATACGTTACTGCTTTATAAAAGTTTCAGGCTAAAGCTTTACTCATGACCGGGGCAGTTACTTCGTTCTGGTTGATCTGTGCCCGCCCCACAGGTTAATCATGATTGGCTACCAGCATTACCTTGCTCTGTGTCCAATCTTTTTCGTTCACTTTAATGCGTTCTCTTCCAAAACGAAATGTTAACCAAAAAGGAAAATACCTGTTATTTGTCGTATACTGCGCTTGCCCGGGAAATGATGAATCATTCTTTCTTGATTATTTCTCATTATCTAATTCATTTCGTGCGAGGTTAACTCCGCTTCCATCGTGAAGTAAAACGGCATATCTAAAGGTTCTTACTCTCAACTAAACATGCGTGTGCAGCCTAAGGAGAACCGAAAATGATATTTCATTCATCAGTCCTTCATTTAGACAAAAACTTCATTTTTTCTCCTTTAGACTAAAATCCATGTCGAAATTTATCGTTCGGCATAGTATATACTATCCTAACAAGAGGAGGTGGCAATATGAGAAACTACGGTGGCAATTATGGCGGAACTTCTGGTTATTCAGGCGGAAGCACTTTCGTCTTGATCGTTGTGCTTTTCATTTTGTTAATCATTGTAGGTGCTGCTTTCCTTTAATAGCACATTGACGAACCATATTCGTCTCCCAAGAAAATTGCATCTCACAGTTCGGACAGACGCCATAAGATCTTTTTATGGCGTTTTCACTTTTGGAAAGAAGACCATAAAGTAAATATTTCATTTTTACTCTAAAGGTTTTTTATAGAATGCGGATTTCACATAAGAAAAGCCGGACTCCTCATTTAAGAGGTTCCGGCTTTTCTTATTGTTCGACCTTTGTTATTACCATTGGTACAAATGCGGGAAATACTTGATGTCCCGCTGCACACACCCGCTATTATAATATTTCAATACAGCCTTCTGTTCCATGTACGCGGATTCGTTGCCCATCTTTTATCAATTGGGTTGCATTTTCAACTCCAACAACTGCAGGTAAACCGTATTCACGCGCTATAACCGCTCCATGGGTCATCAGTCCGCCAACTTCAGTGACCA
This sequence comes from Bacillus siamensis, assembly GCF_051628075.1. Classification (NCBI taxonomy): domain Bacteria; kingdom Bacillati; phylum Bacillota; class Bacilli; order Caryophanales; family Bacillaceae; genus Bacillus; species Bacillus siamensis. The sequence continues at coordinate 1,833,156 of NZ_CP155579.1, read as the reverse complement.
GGCCTTTTATGGATACAAACAATGGTGTCCAGCTGGGATCGGTAAACGAAGTAACTAATATATCCCCCTCTTCCAAATTGGCATCTTCCATGTTTAAAATAACACGTGCCCGCCCCTCTATGACTCCCGAGGAAACGGGCAGCCCTGCAATCGCTCCGGCCGGGAGATTTTCTCGTTTGTACTCGCCTGTAACGATTTCGCCGTCAGACGTGATAACACGCGGCGGAGATAGTTTTTCATATACTTTGTACTCGTCTTTTCGTGTGCTGATGATTTGGTAATCCAATATATTTGTGCGTACGACTTCTTGAAGTTCTTCAAAAGTAAGATAGTATATGTCTTCTTTTTCTTGAATAATACCCGCTTCGGCGAGTTGTTCGGCTTCTTTCAGTAAAGCCTGCTTATAAACGAAATAGCGACTGACCATGCCGTATTTTGGATATTCCCTGAACCCGCTGAAGTTCCGGATGATGCGGATCATTCGTTCGGTTTCTTTGGCTTTTTGTTCACCATCCGGTAATTGCTTCAATCGATCTAATAACTCTTGTTCTTTCTTCAACGCCTCCTGCCGCCCTTGCTCAAACTTCCGACGGCTGGCATTTGGCTCATAGTTTTTGAGGTTATTAAGAATCATAGGGACAAGTGCAGTTGGTTTTTCGCTCCATCGAGTTCTTGTCATATCAATTTCTCCGGCACATCGCATTCCGTACTTGTTGAGGAAAGCATAGATGGCGTCATGGATTTCCTGTCCGCCTTCAAACTTCACCAGCTCATCCAAAAAGGAATCATCTTTTACATCCTCTAAATAAGCAATGACTTCTGGATAAGGACGGATCACATCGGCGACGTCTAATAGCGCAAGCCCCATTTCTGAAGTAATATTATGGGGTACAGATTGAGAAAGCGTGTCTACTGCGTTTTTTTCACCTAACCACTCGTTCATTTTTTCGTTAATCCATGATGAAGCATCCATTGCAGTTCGAATCAATACCGAACTTTTTGGGTTAAATAAAATCTTCTTTAATTCCTGGATATCTTCCAAAATAAAACGAAATAAATCAGATCCTGATTTCGTCTGGATGTTTTGTTTTAACTCTTCTATCGATGTTTCACTGCTCTTAATCAAATCAGAAACAATTGCCGGATCGTTTTCAGTTTGATCCGGCATATCTGTATTGCCTTTGCCGGGAATCGGTGCCGTTTTATCATGTATCGGCTTAATGAAATCACTCCGCTCTATTATGGTCATAAGTGCGTCTTTTAAGAGCGGATCGTGCTGCCCCATGCCTTTTAAGAAAACTTCTCTGACATTAGCGGATGCCAGCTGATGTGTGACATCAACAAATAGCCTTCCTCCGGCTTTACGCATGGGTGCAGAAGTCGTCATCAGAAAAAAAGACAATCCAAGGGGTTTTATGGGGTCCGTCATCATTTGTTGATGACCAACAGAGATATAGACGTGATTTTCTTGATCGTTCGCTTCAGGAACGGGGTATAACGTTGTGATCGGACGACTCTGGACAATATAAAAAGTATCGCGGTCCAAACACCATTCGATATCTTGCGGCTGGCCGAAATGAGCTTCGATCTGCCTCCCGATACGTGCCAGCTGTAAAATTTGTTCATCAGTCAGTGTTTGAATCTTTTGCTGATCAAGATCAATCGCTTGTGTTTCCGTTCCGCCTTCTTTTCGTCCATAGACAGCCTTTTTTTTAGTTTCTATTCTCTTATCGACGATTTGCCCGTCCTGTACTTTATAACAATCGGCGGATACTAAGCCGGAGACCAATGCTTCACCAAGTCCAAAACCGGCATCAATGGATAGCAGCTTTCGATTTCCGGTCAACGGATCAGCGGTAAATAAGATCCCCGAAGCCTGAGGGAAAACCATCCTTTGGATGATAACGGATAAATAAACTTGGCTGTGATCAAATCCATTTTGCATACGGTAAATGACTGCGCGATCAGTAAATAGGGACGCCCAACATTTACTGATATGCTGCAAGATTGCATCGACACCGGTAATATTTAAATAGGTGTCTTGCTGACCGGCAAAAGAGGCGTGCGGTAAATCTTCAGCAGTTGCACTAGAACGCACGGCATAGGCATGTTCTTCGCCATACCGGGAGAGATAGCAAGCAACTGATTTAACTACATCGGAAGGAATTTCTGCTTCCATAATGGTTTGCCGAATTTCCCTGCTGATTTTACCGATTTGATCCCGATTCTCCACTTTCAGCATGGTCAGTTGATCAAACAGCGCTTGTAACGCTTCATTTTGTTCAATGGCTTTTTGATATCCTGCTGTTGTGACACAAAATCCTTCTGATACTTGTATTCCTTGAATTTTTGATAATTCCCCTAAATGCAACCCTTTTCCTCCAACGAGCAAAGGCTGTATTTTTTCAATTTCGTGGATACCGAGAACCAAAGAACTCATTCTATATCTCCCCTTCAAAAAAAAATTGACAAGAGCTTTCCAGCATGATATAATCATAATATAAGATGGATAACTATGACCTTTAACATAGAGAGCACGCGTGATCTGATTATATCACCGTGTCTGTTTTTGTGCAATATAAAAAGAACCTGGCCAAATTGGCGGGGTTCTTTTTTAATTTTCTAAGGAACTCCTGAAGTTGAATGATATCTGTGAATCCATTGCAAAAAGGTATCTCCACGGAGTCAGAATGATTATCTGTTTCCTCCGATAAATGACATTATTTATAAGCAGCTTTGCCATCAAAGCTTTTTAGCTGTTAATTGTTTTTTCATTGATCTCCCGGCAAAAACACTCTCTTGACGAACCGCACTTATCATTCATTTTCCCGAAAACTCTTCAATGCTGTATTGAGATCCTTTGTGTGAGTGTAAATGTTCTTATACAAATCGAATAGTGTTTTATATTTTTGAACATTTTGTTCTTTCGGATAGAATACAGCAGCCTCACGTATGAATTGCTCTGCACACTCTTCAAGAGATTCAAACCACCCGCTCCCGAAAGCAGCTAACATAGCAGCTCCCATGGCCGGACCTTGTTCGTTTTCTAACCTAATCACCCGCGTATTGAAAATATCAGCTTGCATTTGAAGCCACGTTTCATTTTTAGCTCCCCCGCCAATAGAGACAACAGAATCAACTGATTTTCCCGCTTCGCGGAATAGCTCAATTGATTCATTCAAAGAGAATGTGATGCCTTCCATTACCGCCCTCATCAAATGCTCTCTTTTATGGGCCGCATCCATTCCGATCAAGCTTCCCCGAATAGATGAATCAGCATGCGGCGTTCTTTCACCAACCAAATAAGGAGTATACAGCAGTCCATTTGCTCCTACCGGAATAGCTTCCACCCCATCCAATAATTGTTCAAACGATTCGTTTGGCGCAAACGTTCTTTTGAACCAGTCTAAGCTGTATCCAGCAGCGAGCGTGACTCCCATCGTATAAAAAGAATCCTTTTTTCCATGATTAAAATAGTGCACTTTCCCTTTAAAGTCTCTTTCTTTGTCTTCTTCACAGGAAAGTATGACCCCTGACGTCCCAATACTGCATAATGTTTTTCCGGATGAAAGAATACCGGCTCCAATTGCACCGCAAGCATTATCCGCTCCCCCGGCGTACACTTTTGTTTTTTCCATCAGCCCTGTCTCCGCCGCGACGTTCGGAAGCAGCGATCCTACACAATCATGTGATTCAACAAGCGGAGGACAAATATCTGCAGAAATACCAAATTGATTGCAAATCTCATCGCTCCACTCCTTGCGGATAATATGCAAAAGTAACGTTCCCGCCGCATCGGAGTATTCAGTGTGAATGGCACCGGTCATACGGAATCTCACATAGTCTTTCGGAAGCAAAAAAACAGCAGTTTTTTTAAAAAGTTCAGGCTCATGTTCCTTGACCCATAACATTTTAGGTAATGTAAACCCTTCCAGGACACGGTTTTTTGTGATATCAAGCAGATGATCGCCAAATGTCTCGGTCATTCTCATACATTGAGGAGTCGTTCGGGTATCATTCCAAAGAATCGCATGACGCAGCACCTGTTGATCTTGGTCAAGCAGGACTAACCCATGCATTTGTCCTGAATAGCTTATCCCGTCTATATCTTCGGCTTGAACGCCGGATTCAGAAACCAAATCAGCCAATGCATCAATTGTTTGCTGCACCCAGTCTTCGGGATTTTGCTCACTATACCCCGCCTTCTCTTGAATAAGCGGATATCTTTTAGACGTTTCTGCACAAACCTTGCCGTTTTGATTGACTAAAATGGTTTTAACGGCGCTCGTTCCAAGATCTATTCCAATGACATACTTCATTTTTTCACTCCTTTCCCTCTCAATAGATCCCCATTGAAACTTCCCGCCAGAACGGGAAGCTCCGGGGCAACTCGGCTTTTTCCTGCTAAAACTTTTTAGCGGATCAAGCTTCTTTGTTATACCTCTAAAATGTATTGGTTCAATATCGCTTTTAACCGCTCCTGTCTCCCTGATTCATTTTTAATTGGCTGATTGTTTAGCGCATATTGCTCAAGTGTCTTAAAATCAGCTCTTCCTTCTGCAATTTCAAGACCGATCCCTTCGGTAAAGCTGCGATAACGATGCTGAATCACATCTTCAAACACACGGTCTTCGATTAATTTGTGAGCGACTTTCAATCCCCTTGCAAATGCATCCATCCCTGCAACATGGGCATAAAGTAAATCATCAGGCTCAAAAGAAGATCTTCTGACCTTTGCGTCAAAGTTTAATCCGCCGCTTCCAAGGCCGCCATTTTGCAGGATTTCGTACATGGCTAATGTCGCAGAATATAAATCTGTCGGAAATTCATCTGTATCCCAGCCTAAAAGCGGATCACCTTGGTTCGCATCAACAGATCCAAGAAGGCCATGCACTCTCGCCATACGTAATTCATGTTCGAATGTATGCCCGGCTAAAGTGGCATGATTGGCTTCGAGATTTAATTTAAAATGGCTGTCTAAGCCATATTGCTTCAAAAAGGCAATGGTTGTTGCCGCATCTGTATCATATTGATGAGTGGTCGGCTCTTTCGGTTTTGGTTCAATCAAAAATTGCCCCGTATACCCGATTTCCTTCGCATAATCCACTGCCATATGCATGAATCTGGCCAAATTATCAAGCTCAAATTTTAAATCCGTATTTAACAATGTTTCGTATCCTTCACGTCCGCCCCAAAACACATAGTTTTCGGCGCCAAGCTCTTTTGCTGTTTCCAGCCCTTTTTTTACTTGTGCTGCGGCATACGCAAACACATCTGCATTGCAAGAAGTCGCCGCACCATGAACGAAACGGGGATTCGTGAACATGTTTGCAGTATTCCATAATAGCTTCACGCCGCTCGTTCTCATGTACTCTTTCATCATGCTCACGATAATATCTAAATTTTGATTTGTCTCTTTTAACGTACTTCCTTCAGGTGCGATATCCCGGTCATGGAAAGCAAAAAATGGCGCATCCAGTTTTTCAAACATCTCAAATGCTGCTTCTACTCTCGCCCTCGCCAGATCCATGCCTTTATAATGATCCCACGGTCTTTGCATCGTAGCTGCTCCAAACATGTCTGTACCGTCAGCGGTAAATGTATGCCAATAAGCAATAGAAAACCGCAGGTGCTCTTTCATTGTCTTTCCGCCGATTACTTCTTGAGGATTATAATATTTAAATGCTAAAGGATTCGTGGAATCTTTCCCTTCATAAATCACTTTGTTTACGCTTTCAAAATAGCCGGCTGTACCGGAATGAGACTGAGCCATGACATTTCCCCCTTAAAAATAAATTCAAGCGCATTTTAAGTCACATTACATATTAGTTTGTTGCCTAAACAAACTAACTTATTTTCATCTTATATAACCTCATCAGTATTTTCAATATTTTTTTTAGTTTTTAACGAATACATTAGATATAATAAGGTTGGAATCGCTATGTGTGACGCTTCGCATGATAACACAGAAAACTCAACTTAATTTAAAGATTATACAAATGGAGTGGATGAAGTGGATATCGCTGATCAAGCCTTTGTCAAAAAAGTAAACCAAAAGTTATTATTAAAAGAAATACTTAAGAATTCACCTATTTCAAGAGCAAAATTATCTGAAATGACCGGATTAAATAAATCAACCGTTTCATCCCAGGTAAACACATTAATGAAAGAAAACCTTGTATTTGAAATCGGTCAGGGACAATCAAGCGGCGGCAGAAGACCTGTCATGCTTGTTTTTAATAAAAAAGCAGGATACTCCGTAGGAATAGATGTCGGAGTGGATTATATTAACGGCATTTTAACAGACCTTGAGGGGACAATTGTTCTTGATCAACATCACCATTTGGAATGTAATTCCCCTGAAATAACGAAAGATATTTTAATTGAGATGATTCATCACTTTATTGCGAATATGCCGCAATCTCCGTACGGGCTTATTGGTATAGGCATATGCGTTCCCGGATTAATTGATAAAAATCAAAAAATTGTTTTCACTCCGAACTCCAACTGGAGAGATATTGACTTAAAATCTTTCATAAAAGAGAAGTTCAATGTGCCTGTTTTTATTGAAAATGAGGCAAATGCCGGCGCATATGGAGAAAAAGTATTTGGTGCTGCAAAAAATCACGATAACATGATTTATGCAAGTATCGGTACCGGGATAGGAATCGGCGTTATTATCAACAATGATTTATACAGAGGGGTTGGCGGCTTCTCTGGAGAAATGGGACATATGACAATAGACTTTAATGGTCCGAAATGCAGCTGCGGAAACCGAGGCTGTTGGGAATTGTACGCTTCAGAGAAGGCTTTATTAAAATCTCTTCAGATGAAAGAAAAAAAAGTGTCCAATCAAGATATCATAGACCACGCCCATCTGAATGATGTTGAAACTTTACGTGCATTGCAGAATTTTGGCTTCTATTTAGGGATAGGCCTGACCAATATTTTGAATACATTCAATCCGCAAGCCATCATTTTAAGAAACAGCATCATTGAATCGCATCCTATGGTTTTAAATTCAATCAGAAGCGAGGTGTCGTCCCGGGTTTATTCCCAATTAGGCAATAGTTATGAATTATTACCATCTGTTTTAGGAAAAAATGCATCGGCATTGGGAATGTCCTCTATTGTAATTGATCATTTTCTTGATATGGTTAATCATTAAGTTTTACGCTGTTTTTTCACATAGGACACGATATGAAAAAGGAGTTCTAAAATAGAAGCTCCTTTTTCCTGTGCACATTATTTTTCTTTATAACGAAAATATCTGAAGTCAGCCGGAATGTGGTGACCGCTGGTATCTTGGCACTGCATTCCTACAAAAGCTCCTGTAAAGAATCCTCCTCCGCGGATGTAATCATCTGATAATTTTTTCGATTCTAAGGTAATGTCAATTTTATGCCAGTCGTCTTTGTTAAACGAATAGAAATAATAATATTTTTCCTTTTCGATATTCACTTTTAAATAGACATACTTTACTTCACGGGGAATCACAATTTTATTTTTTAATGGCTGTGAAAAAGAAAAGTTATCACATATTGTTAATTCAAGAATACGGCCGAGTTCTTCATCATGCGTAACTTGAAGAGCCGTCCAGTTCTCTGTATTGTAATAGTTCACCAGACCAGCGGCTTGCTGAAAATTTTCCGGGAAAAACGCTACAGCTGTTTCCGCTTCAAAATGGAGACTTTGCCAGCGTCTGGCTACAAATGCCTGAGTAAATACCGAGGTTAATGATTCATGACCGTATAATCGCAAATGATTTGGCACTTGAGTCAATGAACCTAATTCTTTCGTGAACGGAATCCTTAACGTTTGAAAATTGATATTTAATGTTGAGTCCTCGAATTCATCAACTTCCGGGTACGTTGCTTCAAATATAGTTTCAGGTATAGAAGGCGCTTCCACCTCCAAACTTCCTTCTTTTCCGCCAGCTACATAAGGCCATTCATCTTTCCAATAGAGTTTTTGAATAGCTGTTTCTCTGCCCAAAGGACAATAACCTCGCTGCTGAAAAATTGAATCATCGTCCGGATGAATAGGACGTCCCGTTAAATGAGCTAAATACCACTCACCTGTATGTGTTTGAACGATGGATGCATGCCCGCATTTTTGCAGCGGATTTTCCGGATCATGCCATGACGTTAAAATAGGATTATCAGGATGAACTTCATATGGCCCCTCAATATTTGCAGAACGGGCAATTGTAGCAGCATGTTCGAACCGCGTTCCTCCTTCTGCGGTTAATAAATAATAATAGTTCCCGATATGATAAAGGTGCGGCGCTTCCGTCAGCTTTCTTTCAGTTCCTTTAAATATCACTTTCGGTTTTCCAATTAATTTTTGCTCCTCATCAGAATATTCCTGCATGACAATTCCTCCGAATGAGTGCCGATCAATACGCTGATCCCATAACATATTTAATAAATATTTTTTTCCATCCGTATCATGGAATAAAGAAGCATCAAATCCCGAGCTATTTAATGTGATCGGCTCCCCCCAATCACCATCAATCGTGTCACAAGTCACTAAATAATTGTGGCAATCTTTCCAGGCGCCATCTACTACCTTAACATCCGTATAGATCAGCCAAAACTTCCCGTCGCTGTAACTTAAACATGGCGCCCAGACCCCGCCTGAATTAGGGTTTCCTTTCATGTCTAATTGCGAAACTCTCTGTAATGGATGTGCAACTAAGTGCCAATTCACTAAATCTTTTGAGTGGTGTATCTGGACTCCTGGAAACCACTCAAATGTAGATACAGCGATATAATAATCCTCTCCTACCCTGCAAATACTTGGATCGGGATTAAATCCTTTAAGTACCGGATTGATAATCTTCATGCGGAACGCCTCCTCAGCTATTTTCTGTTGATTCATCATATTTTAAGCTTTGAAATCATCTATATGATCCAAATAAACTTTGTCTCTATTCTCTAATTCTCGAACCATGTTTTTATATTTTTTCTCATCTAAGTTATAGAAATTAATATCAATCATGGCTAAAACCAGTAAGAACACGGGAATAATGGTGGTTGTAATTAAAATTCCCGTCAATGCCTCCGCCGTTTGCACCTGATTTGCCACATATCCAAACTTATCTAAAACCAGCCCAGGTATAACCCCTCCCAAGGCCATGCCGAATTTAAAGAAAAATCCGATAATAGCGTATATGAGCCCGCCCATTCTTTTCCCGGTTCTGTACTCTCCATATTCTATTGTTTCAGGAATGAGCGCCCACATATATCCCCCGGCAGTGAGACTTCCGGCAGCAGCAATTAATCGAAAGAAGAGTATGAGGAAAACATTACTTGACGGAACAAACAATAAAGCTAAGAGGCCGATCATATTCAGTAATAATGCGTAGTTTAGTAATTTCTTCTTCCCCAATAGTTGATGAAGCTTTGGAATAAAAGGTAAAATGACCAGAGCGGGCAAACTTCCTAACAAACCGTACCATTTCACTAAATCCGCTCTTTCTAAGTTATACGTCACGTAATAGATGCCGACCGAATTACTTATTGAATTCACTCCAAAAATAATAATAAAGAAAATACTCAGTACAACAAGCGGACGATTAACACGAAATTGCTCAAATATATCCGAAAATTTAATTTTTTCTTCAGATTTTTGAAGAGTGACACGCTCTTTTGTGCTTTTAAAACAAAAGATTAAAAGACACCCGCCTATGAATCCCATAATGGCCATGGTTAGCTGCCAGCCAAGAGATTCGCTGCCTGAAGTATCGCTTAAATAAGCAGCCAGTAAGGGAACAAAAAATGCAACGACAAGTCCCCCAAGATTTGCAAATAACATACGGACAGATGTTATACTAACAACTTCTTGATTATTTCTGGTCATGGCAGAAGTTAACGCGCCATACGGAACGTTTATCGCTGTGTATGTAAGCGACAAGCCGACATATGTTATATAGGCATATATTAATTTCCCCATATCTGAAAAATCGGGGGTTGTAAAACAGAGGATGGCCAGTATGACAAATGGAAAAGCTCCGAATAAAAGATACGGTCTGAAGCGCCCAAACCTGCTATTCGTTCTGTCTACTATTGTTCCGATAAAAGGATCAGCGAGGGCGTCGATGATTCTGACCACTAAAAACATCGTACCGGCGGCGGCTGCCGATAAACCAAATACATCTGTATAGAAGAACAAAAGATAAGTAGACACCGTTGCATAAATTAAATTACATGCAAAATCCCCAGACGCATATCCAACTTTTTCAGCCATGCTGATCTTCTTTACATTTTCACTGAGCATAATTTCCTCCCCTTTTCGATCCTTTCATAAGGAACCAGTATGAAAGGATATAACATGTCTTCAAATTTATTGGGCAGTACGCACTTCATAAAAGCGCTTTCATAAAAGAATAGCCGATGACTTTCACAGAGCATTTTCATCAGATAAATGGTGATCAGATGGCTGTAATTTCATCTTATATGCCCGGAAAGGATAAAAGCCCCGTGCTTTCATTTTTTATATTCTTCTTTCGAGCCCCTTATCCCCCTTCCATCATGCATTTAATTACGGGTAATTTAATCGGATTTCTTAGTTTGTTGAGCAAACAAACTAACTTGATTTAATCTTATAAAATCTGATCTGCTTTTTCAACTCCTTTTTCAGAAAATTTACAACCGGCCAAGGACATACCATAGTGTAATTGCCAACTGCTTCGACAGACGTATTAGTAAAAATCCCTTGTGCCTAAATGATAAGCACTTCCATCACCTTTTCGTTTAGAAAAACGTATCAAGAAACATGCACTAGAAAAAATGCGAATCATATATAAGTGATATCCCGTTTAATTGGTTGAGGAGGATATGATGAAACCTATGCTGCCTTTTGAAAAGTATTTCGGTGATTTAGAACTGGTTTATGCATTTTATGGAGCTATGCCTACCGGTGTTACGGTTTCGGAAACTGGTCGTATTTTCATTTGTTTTCCGAAATGGGGAGACGATGTTAAATTTACGGTGGCGGAAATAGTTGGGGATAAATTGCAGCCTTATCCTGATTTACAAACCAATTTGGTTAACCCCGAGACTATCAAAATGACTTTCATCAGTGTCCAAAGTGTAGTTGCTGATGGAAGGGGAACGCTTTGGGTACTAGATACAGCGGCGCCCAATTTTTCTGAACCAATTAAAGGCGGGGCAAAATTAGTCGCTGTTGATTTAAAAACCAATACAATCAGAAGAGTGTATACCTTTACAGAAGATGTTGTCCTGCCCACAACTTACCTGAATGATGTCCGATTTGATTTTCGTGTTGGAACTGCAGGTTATGCCTATATAACGGATTCTTCTTCCAAAGGACCAGGAGCGATTATCGTCGTTGATTTAGAAACCGGAAATGCATGCAGACAGTTAAATGGAGCAACTCCAACTTCACCGGATTCCTATTTTATACCGAAAGTAGAAGGCAACATTTTGATGAATCGTAACAGGGATGGTTCAACTGCCCCATTTAGGCTGGCATCCGACGGTATTGCGATTTCTCCTGACGGGAAGGTATTATTTTTTTGTCCGCTGACCAACCGCCATTTGTTCTCGATCTCAACAGAAGCCTTAAGAGATAGAAATATACCGGACATGGATTTACTTTATCATGTGGCGTATTGGGGAGAAAAAGGTGCGTCTGATGGAATGATTACAGATGCAAAAGGAGCCGTTTATGCCGGAGATTACGAGAACAATAGTATTCGAAAAATACTGCCGAATGGCACAATGCAAACCATCGCACATGATCCTAGAATTTTATGGCCGGATACTTTTTCGATTGGTCCGGATGAATACTTATACGTCATCGTGAACCAATTACATCGGCAGGCTAGATTTCATTATGGAAAAGACTTACGACAGAAACCTTATAGTTTACTTCGTATAAAAATCGATGAATTACCTGCTCCTTCCTATTGAAAATTAAAATTGAAGGAAATCATATCATATCCTCATTTAAATATAAATGATTAATCGAGCCGTTTATAATCGCCCTGTTGACGTATATAAGAAAAAACAGACCTCCCTTAAGCCTCAGAACCTAAATGAAAAGGTCTATCATGAATATCAGCTGAGCAAGCCCTTTGGGACTGACCCCCGTTTTTGAGACAGGGATCAAAACACCTTTAAGCAGCCAGCTGTCGGTATGTGACCGGCGGCTGGTTGTTTAGTTTCGTTTGAATACGAATGTTGTTATAATAGTGTATATAGGTTTCGACAGTTTGTTCTACGATGGTCGTCGTAGTGCTTTCCAACCTGTCGAGGTAGAACGTTTCAGACTTTAGTGAGGAATGAAACGATTCGATGGAGGCATTATCAGCGGGCGTCCCTTTGCGGGACATGCTCATGGTAATGCCTTTTGTTTTAACAGCTTTCTGATACTCATAAGATGTATAAACAGAACCTTGGTCACTATGTAACACGCAGTTCTCTGGCAGTGCGGGCAGCTGATCAAGTGTGTGTAAGACAAAGTCTGTGTCCTGTCTATCGCCAATCGTAAAAGCAATCACTTCTCCATTGTATAAATCAAATATACTGGAAAGATGCAATTATTTCTGCCCATAAGGCAAATATGTGATATCCGTTACTAGCTTTTCCAGAGGGCGATCAGACTGAAAGTTTCGATCCAATATATTCTCGGCCACGGCATATGGCTGCCCATTCTTCTTGCGCTTTTTCACCTTAACCCGGCATTGCCACTGATTCTTCTGCATAATGCGCTGAACCGTTTTATGATTAATACGTATTCTCTTTTTTAGTATGGCTGTGATTTTCCGATAGCCATATCGATACTTGTGTTCTCGGCACAACGTGCCGATTTGTTTTTCTAAATGGTATTTAGGGTTATCTTTCATCAGATTCTTCTTCCAACGATAATAAGATGCTCGTGAGATACCTAAATGAATACAGATATCCTTTATGGTCATTGTGCCGCGCAATGCTTCTACAAGCTCGACTGGCGTTTCGCTATCAGCTTCCTTTCCAATTCGTTGTACTTTTTTAACACTTCATTCTGTTGTCTCAGATAACGATTTTCTGCCTGCAGTTTCTCTAATTCGGAAGAATACTCTGGACCTTTTCCATAAGAATATTGCTTTCCGACAGGTTGTTCGAATCGATGTGTATCCCCAGCTTTATACCACCTGACCCATGTCTGCACCTGCGTCTTATTCTTTATATTCAATTCCTGCATGATCTCCTTCACAGGCACGCCCGCCAATCTCATTTCTACAGCCTTCTGTTTGACTTCAACCGGATAACTCACTCTTGCCCTCATAGAAAAACACCTCCAAGTCTAATTTCGGATAACAACGATCCGTTTTCAAACTTGAAGGTGTTTTTTGTTTGTCTCATATTATGGGGTCAGTCCCCTTTGATGGGCAGCTTTTATTACAGAGCCGGGGTGATACCAACACCCTGGTCTTTTTATTTAGGGAAAAACACTGTAACCCGTCTGTATTTTACAGTTTGTCACGCTTTTCTTCTTTTTGAATCTGGGGCAGCAATGAAATTTTTCTAGGAAATATTTAGACATGAAAATATAACCATCACTTCCTACCTATACTCCCATATCTCAGAGAAACTTGAAAATTCATCAGTTGATGATTTTGAAGAATATATATGTTTAGTATTTTTGGCGGTCAAAACCAAAAAATCCCCCGACACCAATAGTGCCAAGGGATTGAGGGATTAATATTGAGACATGTATTGTTCGCGCTCCCACGGATGAACTTGTGTGCGGATTATAACCTAGGCAATATTTCAATGTCATAATGCATGATAAACGTTGAATTAAAAAGGTTTTGTTATTTCACTTCGAATAAGAAATCATCAAGTATATTATATTTGTGGGTGTTTTGTGGGTGTCTTTGTGGGCGCCCACATCTATTTCTTTTTAGATTTTTATTGTAATCTAAAGGTATACGTATAAAGGGATTAATTACATGTTTTCGCTTTATGAAGATGGGGTCTGATAAAAAGAGACAACTCCAATTATCATTAACACGATGACTATCCCTAAGATGCTCCATAATGTTATTTTAACGCCTTTTGTCATATTATGACCCCCATCTTTTAATTGAGACTTTTTTTTATTATGTGCCGACTGGCTTTTCAGCTAATATATAAGTACCGACTGGCTTTTCAGCTACATGTTTATTTGAAAACCCCATTAAGCTCGCAACAGCTAACCCGCTCAAACAAGCAACAGATAATGCCGCAAAAAGAATTCTCTTTTTCATCAAATTCCCTCCAACTGCTTCATTTTCTTTTCAGCTAAAATAGCTTTATTAGAAAACTTTAGAGCCTCTTTATAAAGTCCCCTTTCTTCAAATTTTTTTGAAGTGATTAGAGCTAGATCGCGAATGCTGTCAAAGTCATTTTGTTCTGCTAATCTGTTCATATGACTGTGAATCCGATCAACACGCTCATTTAAAGGACTTTGTGAAAGCTCATGAATAATATTTATTTTAGCTTCGTATATTTTATTCTGTTTTTGTCTAAGATTTTCCTGTCCCTTTTTCAAATAATATGATGCTTTATTGTTTTCCCCCATCATCACTAGCTCTTTTGCGATCATATATAATGAATTTATATAATACGATGATCCACACCACTCTTTATTTCTTAATGCATGCTTAATCGTATTAAGACAATCTTGCGGCCGCTTCGCTTCTGAATATGTAATGCTTAAATTGTGATGAATCATAGCCACGAAAAATGAATCATCCAATTTCTTTGCCACTTTAATTGCTTGTAAATAATGTTCCTCCGATTTTTCGTATTGTCCCAATTCAGTGTAATTATGAGCAACCACCATTAAAGACGTCGCAAATTGCTTCAAGTAATTTTCATTATTCTTAAAGATATTCATTGCATTGGTTATATAATTTAACGATACGATGTTCTGGCCCAACATCATGTACATAGAGGCAACCTTTGAATAAAATTCTGCAGCTTCAATTTCATCCGGTATTAATGAAAGCTTTTTTTCAGCGATGTTAAATAAACTTATGGCGCTCTCGAAATTCCTATTATATGACTCGAAAAGCGCTTCAAATAAATAAAAATAATATTCAATCATATGGTCTGTTTTTAGGATTTCATCAGCGTGGTTCTCATTAAAGTATGAATGAGGCGGCAGCTCCTCCCCTTTAACCTGATACAAAAGCATTTTATGCCTTTCTTCCAGCAGAGAATAATACATTAACACCTCTTGATCCTCTTCCATTTCATCTAAAAGTGGTTTGATCTCTTCAAAATATCTCTCAGCAGACTCATCGTCTTGTTGTTTTATCGCGATATACCAATCATTTAATATATTTGCAACTCTTTCAGAAGCCAGTTTACTCATACGATAAACCCCTCTTTCTACAAATATTCTAAATTTTCTCAAACAACATTCTAGCATACTTTTAGCATAATATGTAATATACAGAAATAATTTTCGACATGCCGCAATTCTTATTTCGTCTTTACGCAATCAGAGGAAATGGCAATTTAACCTATTTTTAAAAGTTCGAATCGAAGAATAATAGTAAAAATAAACCAATCCAAAAGAACCATTTTGTATTTGGAAGTTTTGTTATGTATTTACTCCGGCTTTCATCGTGGTAAAATTTTGAATAACATTTTATCGCGAAAGGATATGATCATGAAAATCTTTGAAGCAACTACCCTGCTTTCTGCCGCCAAACAACGCGCAAACGAATACAAAGAATTGCGCAGCCAAATGACGAACCTGAAAAATGCGTTCCAAGGCATGGCAGACCTGGGCGACAGCGATTTTTCGGGCAAAGGCGCCGACAACATCAAAGCTTTATTTCAAGATCACGCTGGCGTCACAGATGAATGGCTGGAATTGATTGATATGAAAATTGCGTTTCTCACAAGCATAGAAGCTATGATTGAAGATGCCGGCCTTTCAGACTCTTATGTAGAAGAATCTTTCCTTGAACATGAATTGACAAACGCACTTGATAAATCAAAAGCGATTATGCAAGAACAGCGCAACGAAATGAAAGGTATCCTTGATGAAATCGCAGATATACTGCCGCTCGATCTCTTTTCAACCGCTAACGCGGATCAAAAATTAGATGATTCTGATACAACAAAAAGAGATACAATACAAAAAATTGGTGAGCTGGATAACAACCTTTCAAATGAATATGGGCTGTCAGAAGCTAATGAGGCGTTCATTATGGCAGATTTCCAGGCATTACAAGATGCGACAGGGAAAGGCAAAAACGCCACCCCGCTCAACTATAATGCCAAGGCGTACCGGGAAAGTGAAATCCATCAGATGCAAGCAGGATTACATAAACAATCATCGGAATATCTTTCGTTCAAAAAACAGCAGGCAGAAGAAAGAAGAATTGCGAAGGAACAGGAAGAGCTCGCGAACAGACCTTGGTACGAAAAAACATGGGATGTCGTTTGTAATTTTACAGGAGAAGTTACTGGGTATTATGATTATAAAAGAGCGGCTGATGGAGTTGACCCAGTCACAGGTGAAAAACTCACTGCAGGTCAGCGAGTCGCACCTGTTAATTCTTCCTCACCTGTCACTAAGTTTGTTTGTATCTTTTTGATTTTTCTTTTTATTTCTACAAAAGGAACCTCTTTCATAGATTTCATTTCATCTATGTGATGAAATTTTCTCAAAAATTCTGATTGACATACTATTGCAGAAAGTTCCATATACAACTTATTAAGCTGATTGTACAGTTCTATTTTGAAAAAACTTGAACAAAATGTTTCCTAAAAGTGTGAATATTGCAGTAGCTACTACAAGACCTATTCTGTCTCCTAAATCCATTTTCTCACCTCCCATTTTATTATCGGTGAAAGAGAAGAAATAAGGAATAATTTGCAGAATTTGTCGAACTTTTGTCAGTACAAGTACATAGTAAGGTTTAAAGATGTAAGGTTTAAAGATTCAATTTTAAAAATTACAATAAATAATAAGAGATTTTTTACTTTCGAAATGCTTTTTGTAATTCTTCAATAATTTTATTTTGCTCTTTTTGTTTTCTGTCAACAGCTGTGTTGCCTTGATCGCTTGCAAGGTTCATGATTTTCCTTATTCTTCTATGAGTACACATTCTTAATATTTTTGAAATCTGCTTAACTGGTTTACTAAACTCCTTCAAATGCTGATTGTTGAATTGTAAATTAGTTTCTGTTATATGAAAATTATCAAAAAAATCTTGACTTACCAAAATAGCACCAGAGATTTGATCCTCTGTTTCCTTTTTTTTAAAGACTATTTCCAAAACTCCTGTTTTCCCAGGTTCTAGAGTTACTAATGGTTTAGATAAGTAATGTTGATCTCCCTTTTTATTTCCACCTTTTACGGTGATAATTAAAAAGGTTTTTAAAGCTACCCCTTTTTCATAGTTCTTTACTTCAAAAGAAATAGTAACTTTTTGATTCTCGAGTCTCTTTTTTATATTGCTAGCTATTAGACGAGGAGCATCGTTAATTAGAAGATTTTTACGTGTTAAGAAATAACTAGATAAAGATATAAGAGCTGCAAAACTACTTATAATGAGAGGTACTATAGCCAAATTATTCATCCTTTTTTTATTCATTATACATAAAAAAGGAATTAAGAAACAATAACGTCCTCCCTATTGGATTGAAAAAACAGCCTAATAATATTGTTTTAACCTCTCTCTACACTCATACTGTTAACCGCCAATAGTCTGTCTATCCTGAGTTTTACCGGATGCAGTTTACTGAGAATATAAAAAAGCACCTTAATAGAGGTGCAATTTTATTCATTATTATATTATTGAGAGTTATCACTTGAATTACTTTGATTTTCAAACTCATTTACTCTGTCCATAAAATATTCTAGGTTCCTATCAAAATAATAATAATTTATCAGCATAATCATTATTAGAGTACCATTACCACTTTCAAGTATTATCGTTTTTACGCTGAGTAAGTTTAGATCTGTACAACAGAGGATTATTATAGTCACAAATGACAGCATTAAACTTGTAAGCAAGCCCCTTCTTGCATGTAGTTGCCCTAAACGATAACTGTATATGTTTTTGATTCCCTTACCAAGTTCTTCTTCTTCAATGATTCGCTTGTCTATCTTAAACTCTCTATCAAAGTAAACTAACCATTTTCTTTTTCTGTATTCAGGAATTACAAACCACAAAAACAAGCTAATCTGATGAATGATATGCCCTAAAATTATTCCTAGTGCTGCTGCTAGTGCAGTAAAGCCTACAAGCGAGAAACCTTTATACTTTAGAATTTGGGGTATATACCCTGGTGCGTTTATTAAGTACAACAGGGTTATAAATATCATAAACACCCATCCTGGTAATCCCCATCTTACTAAATATTTCGATTCAAAATTCAACTTAATCGCCCCCCACCTTATTATCGGTGAAAGAAAAGGACAAAGAAACAATATGCAAAATTTGTCGAAAGAAAGTTCAAGATAAATTTAATCATTAACCTCCTTATGCTAATTGCTTATTAAATTGATCTCACACATACTCCGAGAGGAAGGCCAAGTATAGCATGATCGCCCAATGAACCACGATAATACTATTCCCCGATACAGCCGCCGCAGACTAGCTGCTATCCAGGCTCAGAATGTTCCTCTCGTTCGGCTTCATTCCTCAACACCTTTGTTCCGTATTCGGATACGCCATTGATAAGGGTTAGGCGCGTCACCCGTGTTTTGTTGATAGGTTAAGTTTATCGAGATTTCAAACATAAATAGTCCCCCCTTTTCTCCCCCAATTTGTCCCCTGTTTTGTCGGGAATTTGTCGCTTATTTTTCGTTTTAACCTAAATAAAATAAACAAAAAAGAGCAGACCGAAGTCTGCTCCCTTAAAAAGTTTATGATTTGTCATTATCAGATAGCCTTAGAACCGTAATACTCAATAATATTAAGCCTATAAACGTGCCGTATTTTCCGGTATCTATATCTGTGAGTGGAGCCACAATATATTCAATCAAGAATATAATAATAGCTATTGAGACTAATATACGATTCATTTGACATTACCACCTTAATAATTAACCATTTCTCCAAGGTACAACAACAGGGGTACCAATTATCCAATTATAAGAAATTCCGTACTTTCCATTATCGGATACTTTTTTTATGGCATACTTACCAGCAAACATTGCCCCTGCAATTGCTCCAGCATATACTGAAATCCCAGGTATTTTTTTTATCAATGCTGCTATCCCGGCGATTGCCCCTGCCATACCGTCAGCATCCTCAACAATATCTAAGAATTTTTTAATTATACACGAATTCATGCTCACCTTGACTATAGGAATTGCTACCGAAACACCTTGTTTCCCTCTACATTTTGCTAGAGTTGACATCTCACTTGATTCATCGGAAATATTAACTGTAGCAGAATCGACTAGTGTTCGATGGCCATCAGTTAACAAATATTGATCAACTTTAATCGACTCTTTAGAAGTTCCTTTATCTAGAGTTTTTTGATCAATAAAATATTGTTTTCCGCCATATTCGATTGTATAAGATGCTTCACCTTCAGACTGACTTATAATATTCATTCCAGAAACATTGGTTTTTACCTTTTCATTCATCGATGTCTTAGCATAAGAAGGAAGTGCAAATCCGCAGACTAAACTCAATACAAGAAGCAAGCTTACTATTTTTGTTTTCAAATTATTATCCCTCCTTTAAGGAGACTAACATAGTCATAAGAAAAAATACACCATATAACGTTAAAATAGGAAATCCCACCTACACAACTGCTTACTACAAAAAAACACTCAGATTATTCCGAGTGCTGTAGCAATACGCAGGATAGCACGCTGTTTTATATCATAATAGGTGTCCTTCTTCATGCCGAGTCCCATATAGATATGAATGTCTTTCGTTTGGCTGGCTGTTAAGTATTTTTTCTCAATGATCATTCGTTCTTCATCATCCAGGCTATTTTCTAGCGCCCTTTCCATCTGCTTAACCTTCAGTTCATTTAATATGAAAGAATCTCTGATTGAAGGAAACGGGCTGATGCCAGCGTCAACCGATTCCTTTTTATTCTCAAGCTGTACTTTCAGTGCTCGATAATCTTTGAGTTCTTTGATCACGATTTTACGGACTGCCTTCAAATCCCCAGGATGAAGGAATGAAAGCTGTTCTGTCACATCCGTCCTCCTTTCCTCTATTTTTCACGTTCCCATTTTTGTATTCGTCGTTCAGTTAAGCAAGCCCATACAATGAGGGTAAATGAATTCAACATGAAGAGAGAAGCTATAATAGAGATAATCACTTTGTCGCCTCCTGATCCATAATCGCTTTGAGGATCAAGTAAATCTGCTGAGACACAACCGCGTTACCTAATGCTATCTTCTGTTCACCCGATTGGGAAACCCATCATCCACTCCAACAGCTGGAGATTGATGTATTTGCCAATAAGATGGGGAAACTGATGGCTCAATTCCCCCGGCAAGATCACCCCGTGTGTTCCGCCCACTTCCGAAGGAGCTAAAGGCCTGATCGGTTTGTGATTTTGACTCGCGGCTGGAGTGGGCAACAACAAATGTCCTGTATCTTTGATGCGGCACGCCGACACTGACAGCCAAAAGATGAGTTATTTGGTGACCCCAAGACTTATACATCCAGGCGTATTATTACTATTGATCAAAGGTTGGTTAATGAACTTCACGAACTAAGAAAACGACAAAACAAAGATAAACTTCAGCTTAATGAGATCTATCACTATGACCTTAACTTAGTCTTCACTCGCAAAGATGGTTCACATTTACCTAAATCGTCCTTGTTTAATGCTTTTGTCCGAATACTAAATAAAGCTGGATTAGAGAAACTTCCTATTCATGCCCTTCGTGACACACATGCTGTTTTGCTCCTTGAATCAGGTGCATCAATGAAATATGTACAAGAACGACTGGGCCATAAAAGTATTCAAGTGACGTCAGATATTTACTCACACATCAGCAAAAAAATTGATAGGGATTCAATGAATAAGTACGAGGATTATATCTCCACAATTATGGAGTAATTTTTTATTGATTTTTCGTGGGTGTTTTGTGGGTGGTATTTTATTTATATTAAATTATTAAATTTATTAACAAATCAAAAAATCCCCTGACACCAATAGTGCCAAGGGATTGAGAGATTAATATTGAGACATGTATTGTTCGCGCTCCCACGGATGAACCTGTGTGCGGAACATATCCCATTCGATTTCTTTTGCTTCGATGAAGTGTTCGAACAGATGCTCACCGAGAGCTGCAACCATGACTTCGTTTGATTTGAATTCGTCGAGAGCTTCCGCAAGTGTCGCCGGAAGGTCCACGATTCCGCTTTCCATGCGCTCTTCTTTGCTCATGACGTAGATGTTGCGGTCAATCGGAGCCGGCGCTTCAAGTTTATTTTTGATTCCGTCAAGGCCTGCTGCAAGCAATACGCTTAATGCCAGGTACGGGTTTGCCGCCGGGTCTACGCTGCGGACTTCAACACGCGTGCTGATGCCGCGGGAAGCCGGAATACGGATCAGCGGACTTCTGTTTTGCGCGCTCCATGCCACGTAGCATGGTGCTTCATAGCCCGGAACAAGGCGTTTGTAAGAGTTCACTGTCGGGTTTGTGACAGCTGTAAAGCTTGTCGCGTGTTTTACGATACCGGCAATGAAGTGTTTTGCTGTTTCACTCAGCTGAAGATCAGCGTCTTTATCAAAGAATGCGTTAACGCCATCTTTGAAGAGTGATAGATTACAGTGCATACCGGAACCGTTTACGCCGAACAGCGGTTTTGGCATAAATGTCGCATGCAGACCGTGTTTGCGGGCGATCGTTTTGACGACAAGTTTGAAAGTTTGGATGTCGTCACAAGAACGGATGGCACCGGCATATTTAAAATCGATTTCGTGCTGGCCGGGAGCCACTTCATGGTGAGATGCTTCGATTTCAAAGCCCATTTCTTCCAGCTCAAGCACGATATCGCGGCGGCAGTTTTCTCCCAAGTCAGTCGGAGCCAGGTCGAAGTATCCGCCTTTATCGTTCAATTCGAGTGTCGGTTCGCCTTTTTCATCTAATTTAAACAGGAAGAATTCAGGCTCAGGTCCAAGATTGAAATCGCTGAAACCGAGTTCTTTCATTTCATTCAGAATCCGTTTGAGGTTGTTACGCGGGTCACCTTCGAACGGGGTGCCATCCGGATTGTAGATATCACAGATGAAGCGTGCTACTTTACCTTTTTCAGCTGTCCATGGGAAGATAACAAATGTGTTTAGATCAGGATATAAGTACATATCAGATTCTTCGATGCGGACAAAACCTTCGATGGAAGAACCATCAAACATGCATTTATTATCAAGTGCTTTTTCAAGCTGGCTCACAGGAATTTCCACGTTTTTAATCGTTCCGAGAATGTCTGTAAACTGAAGGCGGATGTACTTTACGTTTTCCTCATTTACTAATTTTACGATGTCTTCTCTTGTGTACTTTGCCATTTCGTAAAACTCCTCCTCTAAAAGGTAAATGTATATAGCAAAACAGTTGCTAACGGATTAATGAAAGAATCGGGACATATCACCTTGGCGGAAGGTATTCCCCCGCTGGAATCGGCCTGCCTGCATCAGTTCGTTTTTCAGAAGCTTTCTGAGTTCTTCGTCAGACAGATTGTGCTTCATCGGTTTGGCAGTTTTTTCGGATTTTTCTTCCGGTTCGGCAGATGCCTTATCCAGAATTTGTTTGATCCCCGCCATATTGACGCCTTGTTCAATCAAATTTTTGATTTCTAACAGTTTATCTACATCATGGAATGAAAATAATCGTCTATTTCCTTCGCTTCTCGCTGGAAATATCAGTCCATTTTCCTCATAATATCGAATTTGCCGGGCAGAAAGTTCTGTTAACTGCATGACAATTCCTATTGGAAATAAAGGCATTGAGCGGCGAATGTTATCACTCATCTCAATTTCCTCCTTTTCTTATCTTAGTCTCATTATAGGTGATGTTATATTTTGTGTCAACACAATGTAAGGAATCTTAACATCAAATTCTTTGAAAATTGCAAACGGCTCAGATCAGCCCTTTTTCCATTAGAGCATTAACTGCGCTGCAAATCGCATTTTTTACGTGCGCATAGGTTAATCCTCCTTGGACATACGCGACGTAAGGCGGTCTGATAGGGCCATCTGCCGATAATTCAATGCTCGCCCCCTGTACGAAAGTGCCCGCTGCCATAATGACATCGTCTTCATATCCCGGCATATAGCTCGGATAAGGCGTGACATGCGCATTAATCGGAGAAGCGTATTGTATCGCCTGGCAAAAAGCGATCATCTTATCAGGGTCCTGAAACTCAACAGATTGGATCAGATCCGTCCTCGGCGCATCCCATGCAGGGTTTGACGAAAATCCCAGCTTTTCAAGAAAGCGGGCGGTAAATACCGCTCCCTTCAAGCTTTGCGCCACTACGTGCGGAGCGAGAAAGAAACCTTGATACATTTCCTGCAGTGAATAAAGCGATGCGCCGGCTTCACTTCCGATTCCCGGTGAGGTCATCCGGTAAGAGCAGGCTTCAATCCACTTGGCTTTCCCCACAAGGTATCCCCCCGTTTTGGCAAGGCCGCCGCCCGGGTTTTTAATCAGGGAGCCGGCCATAAGATCCGCTCCGACGTGACAGGGTTCCCGCTCTTCCGCAAATTCTCCGTAGCAATTGTCCACAAAAACAATGACATCTTCTTTGATTTCTTTTACGAAACGAATCATCTCTTCAATCTCATTTATCCTGAAAGACGGGCGGTTCGCATATCCTTTTGAACGCTGAATACCGATCACTTTTGTATTCGGACGGATTGCAGCACGGACCGCTTCGAAGTCCACTTTGCCTTCTGTGGTTAAATCGACTGCATGATACCCGATATGAAATTCCTTAAGCGAGCCTGAATACTCCCCGCCTCTCACCCCGACAATTTCTTCGAGTGTGTCGTAAGGCTTGCCTGTGATATAAAGCAATTCGTCTCCGGGTCTCAGCACACCGAACAGCGCGATTGAGATCGCGTGCGTCCCCGAAATGATTTGCGGTCTCACGAGCCCCGCCTCTCCTCCGAACACATCAGCATAGATCTCTTCCAGAGTATCCCGGCCGATGTCATCATAACCGTATCCGGTTGAAGGTGTAAAATGCGTATCGCTTACTTTATGCTTTCTGTAGCTTTGCAGGACTCTCCATTCATTCCGTTCACTGATTTCTTCTATTCTTTTATGAACGGCGGCGATTTCCGCTTCTGTTTCTTCGGCGGTTTTTTGCAATAGAGTGCCGTGTGTCAGTGTCTCAAACATGTTGTGTATACCTTCCTTACATGAATTTCTTCAGTTCTCCAAGTATGCTTTGTTCTTCTTGCACATAACCTGAGACTTCGTAGCGTTCATTTTCTTCATTAAAATAAAGGCTGTCGATCATAGTCTCTGATTTAATGCGCGACATCAATTTGCCTTCAGCGGCGGGTACATGAACTTCATACGGCGTCATCAGCTCCCGGCGCAAATAAGCTTCGATTTCCGCTTTCAATTTCGCTTCATCCCCGGCAATTCTGGCGCTGATCATGAGGTGGCCTTCCCCTGCTGTCGGAATGAAGTCAGGAAGTGTTTCATCCCTTTTGTTATAAGCGGTTAACACCGGAATATCATCTGCTTCAAGCTCTTTTAACAGTCCGAGAACAGTCTGTTCATGCCCGGCATAATCTTCATTGGAAGAATCAATGACATGAATGATCAAGTCAGCTTCCTTCACTTCCTCAAGCGTTGAACGGAAAGCGGCAATCAGCGTTGTCGGCAAATCCTGAATAAAGCCGACCGTATCAGACAAAAGGACGCTGTAACCGCTTGGAAGCGCCATCTTTCTTGTCATGGGATCAAGTGTTGCAAACAGCAGATCTTCTTCATAGCTGTCTGAGCTTGTTAATTTATTGAACCACGTTGATTTTCCGGCATTGGTATATCCGACGAGCGCCGCCTGAAGCACACCATTCTTCTTGCGTCTCTCCCGATAACGGCTTCTGTGGCGGATAACCGTTGACAGCTGCACGTTAATTTCGTGTATGCGGTTTCTAATGTGGCGCCGGTCTGTTTCAAGCTTTGTCTCACCGGGCCCTCTCGTCCCGATTCCGCCGCCTTGTCTGGAGAGATTGATTCCTTGTCCGCTCAGGCGCGGCAGTGCGTATTGAAGCTGGGCCAATTCGATCTGAAGCTTTCCTTCCCTCGTCTTCGCCCTTTTTGCGAAAATATCCAAAATAAGCTGCGTGCGGTCGATGATCTTCGCTTCAATTGCCGTGGCGAGTGATTTAAGCTGGCTCGGTGACAGTTCATCATTAAAAATGACCAGATCCGCTTCAAGCTCTTCACACAGCGCCTTCAGCTCGTCTACTTTCCCCTTGCCTATATATGTAGCGGCATCCGCTCTGTTCCGTTTTTGTGTAATCCGGGTCAGCACCGTTCCGTCAGCCGTTTTTGTCAATGAAGCGAGCTCGTCCATGGAATGTTCAAAGTGCTCGTCGGTCATGTGCGGAAGCTGGCAGCCGACTAAAATGACCGTTTCTTTTTTTTCTTCCTGTTCGTTCAAATGGATGTTCCTTTCTGTGTCGTATTGGGCAGTAGTACTATCATACCAAACCCGCAGGACGTATACCACACATCCGGCGGGTTTTAAAAAGAGAAATAAAAAAGGCCTCTCAAACCGGCTGAGAGGATTATTCATGAGCTGCTGTGTCATCTTTTATAAATAAATCCTGACTCTTGATCGTCATCAGATCGTTTTTTAAGTATTGGTCCCCCATTAAAAGCCTCATGGCCTGAGCGCGGATTGATTTTTCAATCACATTTCTGACAAAACGTCCGTTGCTGAATTTAATGGGGCTTGTCGTGCTTTTCACCGTCATTAAGTAATCTTTTAACTTCCACTCGGCTTCCTGGCTTAATTGATACTCCCGCTCCGCTATCATGCGCTTTGCAATGTCCATCAGCTGAGCGACAGAATAATCCGGAAAATCGATGCTGATAGGAAAACGCGATTGCAGGCCGGGATTTAATGACAGGAAATGTGTCATTTCTCTCGAGTACCCTGCCAGGATCAGAATAAACTCATGCTGTTTGTCTTCCATATGCTTGACAAGCGTATCAATCGCCTCTTTACCGAAATCCTTTTCCCCGCCCCTTGCAAGTGAGTATGCTTCATCAATGAATAAAATGCCCCCGAGCGATTTTTTAATCAGATCTCTCGTTTTTTGCGCCGTGTGTCCGATGTATTCACCGACCAGATCGGCACGTTCTGCTTCGATCAGATGTCCTTTGGAAAGCACGTTCATTTCGAAGAAAAGCTTGCCGATCAGTCTCGCGACGGTTGTTTTTCCGGTGCCGGGATTGCCTTTGAACATCATATGAAGAGCTTGTTTTCCGACTTTCAGCCCTTGTTCGGCCCGTTTTTGGTTGACGAATATCCACGCATAAATTTCTTTAATGTTGCGCTTCATTTCTTCCATACCCACTAATGTGTTCATTTCTTTTTCTATTTCTTTCAGAATGCTGTGCTTGGCTTCATTTTTTTGCATGGCGGCCTGATATTCCGCCTCAGCTTCCGCATTTGTCAGCACTTGCTTTTGGCCATTAAGAATGATGTTAATTTGTCCGTTGTTTTTATAGGTTACAGCGCGCTCCAACATGCTCACCTCTCTGTTCTCTCTTTATCTTATTCATGATAAAGGCGTTCCGTGACACCCGCCTATCATCATGAGGCCCGATTACCCCTTTTATCTGTCGCATTTTCCGTTCTCTTCGGGAATGATGCTGAATCCTGCGCTTTCCCGAGAAATATTTTTCATTTCTTATTGTATTCAGCTGAAACGGAAGGACAAACCATTTATTTTTATTTTCCGGGAAATGCCGGGCGGATTTCTCATTTTTTTCATGAATGACAGCCGTACAAGCACCTTTTAAATATCATCATATGCTGTAATGAGGTGATGGAGAATGGTTAAAATTTTTTTAGACCCCGGTCATGGCGGAACTGATTCAGGCGCAACCGGAAACGGGCTTCAGGAAAAAGCGGTCACGCTGGAGATCGCGCTGGTTTTGCGCACGATTCTGACGAATGAGTATGAAGGGGTTTCTGTCACGATGAGCAGGACAAGCGATAAGACGGTCAGCCTGACGGAAAGAACGGATGCCGCCAACAGCTGGGGCGCAGATTATTTTTTATCCATTCATATTAACTCAGGAGGCGGAACCGGATTCGAAAGCTATATTTATCCGGGTGTCGGAGCGCCGACTTCGACTTATCAATCAGCCGTTCACACGCAAGTAATCCAAGCATCCGGTTTTAATGACCGAGGGAAAAAAACAGCCAACTTCCATGTGCTGCGGGAGACAAGTATGCCGGCGATTTTGACGGAGAATGGTTTTGTTGATACGGCAGCTGATGCAAACAAATTGAAAACAGCCAGTTTTATTGAAAGCCTTGCAAGAGGACATGCCAAGGGCTTGGAGCAGGCTTTCGGTCTAAAAAAAAAGCCTGACTTATATAAAGTGCAAATCGGCGCTTTCAATGTGAAAGCAAATGCTGATGCGATTGCCGCCAATGCGGTGTCTAAAGGTTTTGATGCGATTGTGCTTCCAAAAGACGGCTTATTTAAAGTGCAGATCGGCGCATTCTCTTCCAGAGATTATGCTGAATCTTTAGCAGCGCGGGCCAAAAAAGCGGGATTTGATACCGTCATTACGTTAAACTAATGAAAAACCCCTGTTCTCCCTTTTTTAGGAGGAACAGGGGTTTTTCTGTTATTGAAGAATATCGGCGACAAACTGAGACCAAGTTTCAAGCCGCTGATACACGTCTTCTTCTTTTAATTCGTTCACTTTCATCCAGCGTCCGGCGATCTGCTCTTTTTCTTTCACTTCGACTTGTGCTCCAGACGCTAATTGGAGCGCAGAAAGGATGCCGATATGCACCTTTCCGACACTGTTTTCATCATCATTGATTAAACCGAGTGTGACAATGTTTTGTTTGTCTTCCTCAAGGATGTGCAGTTCTTCTGCCAACTCCCGGTCGGTATTCTGTTTCAGCACCTCCGCAAATGAAGCCGCTCCCTCCATAGGATTCATGTGACCGCCGAAACCGAGGGAAAGTTTATTATGAAGGCGCGATTCTCCGCCGCCCGCGAGCCGTTCATACACAAACACCTCATCATCGCGGCGGATGACGACATACGGAATCGGCTGTTTAAAACGCGGGTCCTCTTCCGCGTCGCCTCTTCTGATTTCTGAAAAATGCTCCTCAATTTGAGCCATAATCTTCACGATACGCTCATCTTCGCTGTTGACTCCCTGGAATGTCAGCGTTTCGTTTTGGAAGACGTCACTCCGCGGCGCGGCTAAGATGATTTCATCCATTTTATCCATGTCGGTTCCTCCTGTCATATTTCTCCATTCAAGCCAAAAGAGCAGATATTATATCTGCTCTTCATCTTGACCGAAATAAAAATCCTCGTCTTTAATCGGTTCTACCGTCGCTTTTTTGTAGCCGTTCCCTTTCATGGAGAAGAAATCATGTGATTTCGTTTTGGTGTTTAATCCGTTTAATACGATCGGATTAATATCCTCTTCTTCAAAGTAAGGATCGAACCCTAAGTTCATCAAAGCTTTATTGGCGTTATAGCGGATGAATTTCTTTACGTCATGAGACAGCCCGACTTGATCGTACAGATCCTCGGTATACTCAAGCTCATTGTGATAAAGCTCTTCTAAAAGCTCAATCGCAAATTCACGAAGTTCCGCCTTTTTCGCTTCTGTTTGTTTATTGTATATTTCTTGGGCAAGCAGTCCGACATAGACGCCGTGGATCGCTTCATCACGAAGAATCAGGTTGATGATTTCACCGCTTTGCATCAGTTTTCCCTGTCCGTAGAAATATAACGGATAATAGAAACCGCTGTAGAAAAGGAAGCTTTCTAAGTAAACGGAAGCGACCATCGCTTTAAACAGCGAAATCTCATCGTTTTTTTTGATAGCGCGGTACAGTCCGACGACGGTTTGGGCTTTTTTCTGCAGGTACTTATTCTGCTTTACCCATTCAAACACTTCGTTGATCGTTTCAGTCGGAGCAAGTGTCATAAAAATATTTGAATATGATTTTGCGTGCACCGCGTTTTCCATCATCGCCATGAAATTAAGAACCGCTTTTCGCTGATGGCCTTCTACGTGCTCGGCCACAATCGGCATGCCCGTGTTCCCCTGCTCTGTATCAAGCAGTGTCAGGCCGGCGAGCACCTTCATGTACGTATCCTGCTCATTTTTGCCCAAGTACTTCCAAGTGAGGAGATCGCCGTTTAATGCGATCTCTTCGGGAAGCCAGAACTGCTTTACGTTTTGGTTGTAAAACATTTGGGTAAAATCATCTTCATGCTTTGACCAGTTTGCTGCGTCATAAATTTTTGTCACTGTAAACTCTCCTTTAATCAAACGACACAAGAAAGACAGCTGTCCTGCCCGGTATCTTTCGTTCTTGCATAGTAAATGGTTTTGATGCCTCTATGGTGGGCATACAGATCAATACGGTTCAGATCACGAGTTGTCATCGTATCTTTCAAAAACAGGGTAAAGCTGATTCCCTGATCGATATGCTGCTGGATTGTCGCGATCATATCCACCACTTTGAACATGTCCATATCATAAGCTTCTTTGTAGAAGAACCAGTTATTAGACGCTAACCCCGGCATCGGGTAATACGTTTTGGAGTTTCCGTATGTTCTTTCCTCAATCCGTTCCATAATCGGCATAACGGATGCCGTGCTGGATTGGACGTAGGAAATGGAGCCTGTCGGCGCGATGCACAGTCTGTAGCTGTGGTACATGCCGTTTTCAGCGACAAACGCCTTCAGCTCTTTCCAGTCTTCGATTGTCGGGATATGCATGCCTTCAAAGAGCGCAGCGATTTTTTCGTATGCCGGCGAGAATTCTTTTTCGATATATTTATTGAAATATTCTCCCGTTGCATAAGTGGAGCCTTCATAATGCTCAAACGTTTCGCCTTTTTCTTTTGCAAGCTCAGCGGAACGCTGGATGGAATAAAAGTTCACCATCATAAAGAACGTATTCGCGAAATCTCTTGCTTCCGGGCTTTCGTAAGCAATGCCGTTTTGGGCAAGGTAGCCGTGCAGGTTCATCGCGCCTAGACCGATCGACTTCATCGCTTTGTTTGCGCGTCTGACTGCCGGCGCGTTGCGGATATCCGTCGTCTCGGACACATGAGTCAGGGAATCCGTCGCGAGTTTCACCGTGCGCTCAATCGATTTATGTTTCATGACATTTAAAATATTTAAAGAACCAAGGTTGCAGGAAATGTCCAGGCCGATTTCGTCTTCCTCGTCATAATCTGTGTAAGCTGAAACCTGTGACGCCTGAAGCACCTCAGAGCAAAGGTTCGAGAATTTTACTTTTGATACGTGGTTATTCGCGTGCTCTTTGTTTACGTTATCCTGGAACATAATGTACGGATAGCCTGACTCAGAACGGAGAACGGCAAGCTTTTCAAGCAATTTGCGCGCATTCACTTTTTCTTTTTTGACGCGCGGGTTGTCGACAAGCTCCTCATACATCGCCGTCATGTCCATTTCGTCCATATGCTGGCCGTATTCTTTATAAATCGTATGAGGATAAAAGACATAAGCGGCTTTATCCTCACGCGCAAGCTCGACAAACTTGTCCGGAATCACGACGCCGATGGAAAGGGTTTTAACGCGGACATCTTCATCAGCCGAGATTTTTTTCGTATCAAGAAAGTCATTAATATCCCGGTGGAAGATGTTCAGGTATGCCGCGCCTGAGCCTTGTCTCTGCCCCATTTGGTCAGCGTAGCGGAACGCATTATCAAGAAGCTTCATCACGCCTACGACGCCTTTTGTGGCGTTTTCCACATCTTTAATCGCTTCACCTTTCGCACGGAGCTTAGACAGATTAAGAGAAACCCCGCCGCCCAGTTTAGAAAGCTGCATGGAGATGTCGATCGCTCTTGAGATGTCGTTTAAGGAATCATTGACTTCCAAGAGGAAACAGCTGACAAGCTCTCCGCGGCGTTTGCGGCCCGCATTTAAGAATGTCGGCGTGCTCGGCTGATATTCCTGATTGATCATCAGATTCACATATTCTTTCGCTTTCTCTGTGTCGCCGTTTGCGAAGAACAGCGCAACAATTGAGATCCGGTCCTCGTAACGCTCGAGGATTCTTTTTTTGTCATTCGTTTTCAAAGCATAGTCATTATAGAATTTAAACGCACTCATGAAGGAAGGAAAACGAAACTTCTTTGCGTAAGCTGTCTTAAACACTTCTTTAATGTCTTCAAAAGAATACAGGCTTAAGAATTCTTCTTCGTAGTATTGGTTTTCAATTAAATAATCCAGCTTCTCTTTCAAATCGTGAAAGTAAACTGTGTTTTGGTTGATATAGTCAACAAAATAGCTATGTACAGCCTCTTTATCTTTATCAAACTGGAATTTTCCATCTTGTTGGATCATAATTTCGTTATTTAACTGAATCCATTTTGGCACTTGGTTTTGTGACAACTTTTTCTACCTCCTGAGTAAACAATTCAACGTCTTTCGCTGTGCCGCTGAGTTCAAATTTGTGCAAGATCGGCACCTGATATTGTCTTGAAATGGTATCGGCGCTTTTTGCAAAGTTATCGCCCCATACTTTGTTGCCGCTCGCAGCGACTCCTAATAAGAGATGGGCGTATTTTTCGAGAAATGATTGTGTTGATGCCGGTACCTGACCGAAGTTTGTCGTGTAGGTGACCAAAACAAACGGAGTGTCCACGTGGTCCATTTCATCCACCTTGCGGATCAGCTGAAAGTCTGTTTTATTCACAAAACGCTGAACATTCCCTGTCTTTGAATCAAATATGATTTGAACCATCCTTATCACGACCTATCAAAAATAATGAATCTCTTAACACTATATATAGTATACTAACCTCTCAGAAAAACACAACATATTGAGATCGATTTATAAAAAGTTCATATTTTTGAAAGAGCGGACCTTGGTTCTGCCCCGATTAACGCCCAAAAAAGAGAGCAGAACGAGAATCATCTCTCATCCTACTCAAGGTGTCATGTGTAAGCCGATGTCTATCATAACATGAAAAAAAACTGCTTAGTAGTCTAGACTTTTATTCTTATTTTTTGTAAGAATCACATTTTTTTTCGCTTTCAACGGTCTCTTCTATTTCCGCATCAGCACCGATTTCTTTCAGCACAGCTTTCAGAGCGCTTGTGATGGAAGCCTCTCTGAGCAGTTCTTTGCCGTCAACAATGATGCTGGTTCCATATTCATAGCAGGAATCATCTTCACAGGTTTCTTCCCAATGGTTGATTATCACCTTGTGTTTCAATCGTCTCACCCTCTGCATGATCAATGTCAGTACCTAGTGTAGCTTGTGCGGCCCGCTTTGTAAATTCGAAAGCTTGTGAAATTTATTCAAGC
Source organism: Bacillus siamensis (assembly GCF_051628075.1). Lineage (NCBI taxonomy): Bacteria > Bacillati > Bacillota > Bacilli > Caryophanales > Bacillaceae > Bacillus > Bacillus siamensis. The sequence continues at coordinate 1,800,621 of NZ_CP155579.1, read as the reverse complement.
TCATCTAACGTCGTTTCTTTTTTCAGTTCGACTTTATTTGTTTTTTCGTTGTAACGATATATTTTTAAATAACCGTCTTCGACGACGCCGAATTGGTTATGCTCCAGCTGCACCGTGCCTTCTGTCTGCGGTTCGGCATCCGCCGAGCCGCCGTCATCATCCGTCACCACCGTTTCATGATTGCTGCATGCTCCAAACAGCAAAAACACAGCGATCCAGACGAGCGTTATCCTGATTCTTCTCAGTTCATTCTCACTTTCGAACATTGTTTTCCAAGCCCCCTTTTATGTTGCCGATATACAGCCGGCAATATACAGATGCGCATAGAAAAAGACCATTGTTCATGGTCTTTGACAAAAGTTTATTCAAGCTCAAGCTGAACGTTTTTTTGCGGGGCGAACGTGGAGATGGCATGTTTATAAATAAGCTGCTGCTTCCCCTCCGTTTCGAGTAAGACGGTAAAGTTGTCAAAGCCTTTTACCTGGCCGCGAAGCTGAAAGCCGTTGAGTAAAAATACTGTGACGAACGTATTGTCTTTTCGGATTTGATTCAAAAACTGATCCTGAATATTAATCGGTTTCATGTTTCGTCCTCCTTGGTTCTCAATACAATACTGTTTCGATTAAATTTCCAGTTTTCCTGCTATACACTCGAAAATTTCCTTTTTTTTCTGTTCAAGATCAACAGGCGGCGTCATATCGGTCCATGAAACGGACATTTTATTGCGAAACCAGGTCAGCTGGCGTTTCGCATAACGTCTTGAATTTTGTTTTAATTGCTCCACGGCCTGAGGAAGCGGCACTTTTCCATCAAGATATTCATACAGCTCTTTATAGCCGATCGCCTGAATCGATTGGCTGTCCCGAATATTCATATCATACAGCCGCTTGACTTCCTCAAGAAGGCCGGCTTCCATCATCAGGTCAACACGCTCGTTAATCCGGCCGTACAGCACTTCTCTGTCCATTGTAAGACCGATGAGCACCGCATTGTAAAGCAGCTCCCGTTTTTGGGTTTTAAGATGTTCTGACATTGTTTTGCCCGATATGTGCAGAATTTCGAGCGCGCGGATGACTCTTCGCGTATTGTTTTGATGAATGGCTGCCGCTGCTTCCGGATCGGCCGCCGCAAGTTTAGCATGAAGAGCCTCAGCCCCTTCCTCGGCAGCCAGTTTCTCCATGCGCTCCCGGAACACAGGATCACCGGAGTGTTCCGTAAACGTATAATCATACAGCACAGACTGAATGTACAGACCCGTCCCTCCGACAATCATCGGGAGCTTTCCTCTGGCGGCAATCTCGCTGATTTTTTCTCTCACCATTTTTTGATAATCGGCCGTTGAAAAAGTGTCGGACGGCTCCAAAATATCAATCAGATGATGCGGCACGCCTTCTGTCTCTTCTTCGGTGACTTTGGCCGTTCCGATGTCCATCCCTTTATATACCTGCATGGAATCCCCGCTGATGATTTCCGCATTCAGCATTTTTGCGAGTCCGATGCTCAGTTTTGTTTTTCCGACTGCCGTCGGCCCGACAAGTATGACGACAGACTGTTTTTTATTTTTCAATATGTATCACTCTCTTTTATAAATCTCCCCCTAATTATAACATTCATTGCTCCATGCACCTATCCATTTTGCCCTTTTTCCTGAGCGCTAAACGTCCGCTACCACCCGATCGGCTCGTTGCCGACAACCTCTCTCGTTTTTCCTTTGAGTGTATGGCGGTGCGTTTTCCGTCCTTCCTCCCGCGGATCGTAAACGACGCCGCCGTACTGGATCTGAATCGGCTCATTGTAGGCGGCAAAGGTGGTCTCTGAAAGCTCATGGTAATGCGTTCCGTCAGCCCTCGGAATGGCAGGACCGGAAATACCGTAATATCTGTGGAAATGCCCGTTTTCAAATGAGGTGATGCCCGTATAGAAATGTGTATGCTGATCTGTATTGCTGCCGTTCTCAGGCTGTGAGAAGCCTTCGATCAAATGGTAATGCCCCTGCACAACATCCGTTACAGCCCGGTAAGCGTGTGTGTGCGGAGGTTTTTTTGACCAATCGGACTGATACAGGCCCACAAAAGCTCACTCCTTTATTTTTTTGATAAACGCCCAATCAAAAATTGGTGGGCTGAATACTCTGTTATCATCTAAAATTTATTCTTGGAGGTACCTTAATTATGAATGAAGAATACGCATACGCAGCAGATAGTGAAATGAGACAGTTTGGACGGCCAGGATTTGGTTTTGGCCGGCCGGGCTTCGGGTTCGGACGTCCCGGATTCGGCTTTGGATTCGGACGGCCGGGTTTTGGTTTTGGCCGGCCTTGGTTTGGCCGCCCTTGGTTTGGCTATGGATTCGGACGTCCGTTTGGATTTTTCGGCGGTCCGTTTGCCGGAGGGCTTGTCGGGGGTCTGGTCGGAAGCGCCTTATTAAATCCGTATCTGTACGGCGGTTTCGGCTATCCGTACGGAGGTTATCCGTATTACTACTAATCAAAAAGGGCTCCTTTCAGGGGCCTTTTTATATAGGCCGAATGTCTTGACTTGCCGGGTAAAGATCGGATATTATTTTATTTTACTGCCTTAAACAAAAGGCATGAAGAAGATGATGAGAGGGGGATTGGATATGATTCTGGGTTATATCTTCCTCACAATTGCTATTTTATCAGAGTCAATGGGTGCGGCCATGCTGAAGGTCTCCCGCGGATTTACGCGGTTTGTGCCGAGCGCGCTTGTAGTGGCTGGCTATTCATTGGCCTTTTATATGCTTTCACTGACACTGAATCTTATTCCGCTCAGCTTATCCTACGCTACATGGAGCGGGGCCGGAACGGTGCTTGCGTCCATTATCGGAGCGAAGTGGTTCCAGGAAAAACTGGACAAGCAGGCCGTCATCGGACTCTTTTTCTTATTGGCCGGTGTCATTTTGATGAATTGGTAGAAAGGAGAGGCATGCTGATGAAAGGATTACTTTGCTTGGCATTAGCCATTGTATCAGAAGTGTTCGGGAGCACGATGCTGAAGCTGTCGGACGGTTTTACGCACCTGTGGCCCGCTCTCGGCGTCATTGCCGGAATCGGAGCCTCTTTTATGTTTTTGAGCTTTTCATTGAAAAGCCTTGATTTATCCGCCGCATACGCGACATGGTCAGGTGTCGGCACGGCTTTAACTGCAATCGTCGGCTTTATTGTTTTTAAGGAAGCCATGACGATCAAAATGATGGCCGGTCTTGTGTTGGTCATCACGGGCGTCATCCTGCTCAACCGTTCCAAATCTCAAAAAACGAAAAAAAATCAAACGGCCCGGAGCTGACCGTTTGATTTCGTCATGCGCGGGCGGCTTTTACTTCAACCTCAAGCTCCATCTCCACGTTTCCCTGAACCGCTCGTGAAATCATACACGACGATTCCGCTTTTTGCGCTAACTTCCCGGCCAGTGCAAAATCCGTTTCGTTTGCATCCGGCTTTAATAATATAAACGGGCGGTGAATGATTTTTTGATACGTGAACACACCGTTTGTTACATCTACAATTCCTTCAGATTCCATATGTAAATCTTCTTTATCGAGACCGCTTCTTTCCATCATTGCCGCAAGCGTTATAATATAACAGGTCGCGGCCGCTCCAAGCAGCATCTCATCAGGATTTGTGCCTTCTCCCGGACCGTCCATTTCCTTAGGAATGGACACAGCCGTTTCAAGCCGGCCGCTTTTAATATCGCCGACGTCATTCCGATTTCCGGGCCAATTTGCTTTTAAATAAAAATGATGTTTTGCCAAGGGACCATCCTCCTTTTTTTCAAGTTTACTCATCTTTCACTGGTTTGTCTTATGATAAGCTCATGAATACTCTTGATTGATCACTCTTTTTATCGTACGGACAAACCGGTAAAATTCGTCTGTTTTTGTGAATTCTCTTTCACGGTAGTCGAAATTATCAAAAAACGCTTCCCGCTGTTCTCTGCTGATCTCAAGCTGTATGCTTAGACCTGTTTGCGCCTGATTATTGATATTTTCTGTGTCAACCCCGGCCAGACCGGTTTTTGAGGTTGCCAATTCTGCAGGAAATCCATTTCGTTTGAAAGCTCTCACCAATTTTTCCGCCCGCTTCCGGTCGCTTCCTCCGACAAGGGTATTTTTCTCGTCGCCTTTATAACCGTGAACTGCGATCACATAATGGTGCTGCTTAATGCTTTCCACGGCTAAAGGCTCATCGAACTTGGTGCTCGTAATATGAAGAGTTTGATTATCATGCGCTTTTAATCCCTCAAACAGGTAGGTTGAATAATCATCTCTGAAAGAGCGGACGATCTCGCTCACCCCGCCCTCAATTCTCCCTCCGTGCGGCGACATGATCAATACAGGGCTCCCCTTTCGCTTATTGTACGATATATGATAATCGTCGGGGTCTTCATGTTCAGCCAGATCTTTAAAATCTGTGTATGTATCTGAAGAATTCGAGGGATCAGGGTCTGACGCATAGTGAGCGCATCTTATTAGTAAGACCATTGCTACGATAATGATGACATTAAGTAAAATTCTTTTCATCAGCTCTCCTTCTTTGCTCCTTTCTGAAAAATGAGATATTCATTATTTGGATTTTTGTCAATAGGTCTTATCTTAACATTCTATTAACATTATCATCAGTGAAAAACTTCCCGGTTTCGAAAAATCAATGGATGGTCACGGTTCAAGCGCTCAAATGCCGGGCATCAGTGAAAAAAGGTTGAGAGAGGCAAAAAAAAAGGGAGAAACGCCCGAATTTTCAGGGGCGGGAGATTCACAGCCGGAAACAGACGGCATCAAGAATACGCTTTTAAAAATGAATATCCGTCTCCCGAAGCAAATGCGCAGGACAGAATGGAGCCCGTCAAAAAAGTTCTCATCTGCCTTTTTGTACAGCAAAATGCCGTTACAGCCCGCTCATCCCCTTTTTTAATAATAATGGTCCGTTTTGAAATGGAGCCGTCTTTTTTCATATATATAATATCAATCGGAAGCTGCTTTTCCAAGGAATGTCTCAATATCATGTTCATGTATATACCTCCTTCTGTCGGTTTCATTATAAGCGAACAAATGTTCTTTTTCAAATGAAAAAGCCGCAAGTAACCAGCTCTCTGAAAGGACAAACAAACGGACCGAATATACTGCCTGTTCATATGGTATAGAGAGAATCGCCAGAATGGGAGGAAAAGTATATATGTTTGGTTACTCAATGGTACAAATGGTTCGGTCAAATGCTCATAAGCTGGACGGGCCGCTCAGAGAAAACGTATTACAGTTATATAAACCCTTCAAATGGACGCCTTGCTTTCTCCATCGTTTTTTCGAAAAAAAGGTGAAAAACAGAAAGAAAATGTCAGTCATCATTGAATTCGAGGAAGGCTGCCATGAATCCGGGTTTCACAGCACAGGCCAGGTCCTGTCAAATGAGAAACGCTGCACGATCAAAAAGCAGTTTCACACAATCAATTGCTGCAGTGCTGAAGTCACCCCGGCCGCCCTTCACATGCTTCTTTCTCAATGCCGGGATATCCGTAAAGTCTATTTAAACCGGGAAGTAAAAGCACTTCTTGATACGGCAGCCGAATCATCCCATGCAAAAGAAGTGACCCGAAACGGCACCGTATTAACAGGAAAAGGGGTAACCGTTGCCGTCATTGATACCGGAATCTATCAGCACCCCGATTTAAAAGGAAGAATTACCGGATTTGCAGACTTTGTGAACCAAAGGACAGAACCGTATGATGACAACGGCCACGGCACCCATTGCGCCGGTGATATCGCGAGCAGCGGCGCTTCGTCTTCCGGAAAATATCAGGGACCCGCGCCGGAAGCCAATCTGATCGGTGTCAAAGTTTTAAACAAAACAGGATCAGGAACCTTGGCTGATATCATTGAAGGTGTGGAATGGTGCATACAATATAATAAAAAACACACTGACAATCCGATCCGGATCATCAGCATGTCACTGGGCGGAGAAGCGCTCAGATATGACAAAGAAACGGACGATCCGCTCGTCAAGGCCGTTGAAGAAGCATGGAACGCAGGAATCGTCGTCTGCGTCGCCGCGGGCAATTCCGGTCCGGAAGCTCAAACAATTTCAAGCCCCGGCGTCAGTGAGAAGGTCATCACGGTAGGCGCCTATGATGACAATGATACGGCCGCGAATGAAGACGATACGGCTGCTTCTTTCTCAAGCCGCGGCCCGACGGTGTACGGAAAAGAAAAGCCTGATATTCTCGCGCCCGGAGTCGATATCGTGTCCCTTCGTTCACCTCGTTCATACCTTGACAAATTACAAAAATCAAATCGTGTAGGGTCGTTGTATTTAAGTCTGTCGGGCACGTCGATGGCCACTCCGATCTGTGCGGGCATTGCTGCTTTAATCCTTCAGCAGAACCCGCAGCTTACGCCTGACGAAGTGAAAACACTGATCAAGGAAAGTCCGGATAAATGGACAAATGAAGATCCGAACATTTACGGAGCGGGCGCAGTGAACGCCGAAAACGCCGTGCCGAGAGAATAATCTTTATATGATGAGTAAACGGGGTCGTCTGCACCGCAAGATGACCCCGTTTTTAGTAAACAATTATAATGAAGAAACTAGTAACTCTTTAAAACCGGCTGTCAGAAAAAAAAGATCAAGCGGAGGAGTGTATTTCTAAAAAAATAGGGAATAAGTATGGTGTAGATAAAAGGAGGAATATCAATGGCACTTACAAACACCGAACTATCAGAATGGCTGCAAAAGCAGATCGGACAAACGCTTGATATCAGAAAAGGAGAGCTGACAGACAGCCGGAACGAGATTTCTGATATGGACCAGATCATGCTTCACCTTGATGATGTTCTCGTCCGCCGGACAAATCATCCCGATGACTATGTAGCTGACGAAGAACTCGTCCTAAAAGGACACGGCACAACCTATACGGAGGAAGGAAATGTCCCGCTCCCTCAAGATGCGTATGAAATCCCTTTGCTCGGCGAGATTACCATCCAAAAAGAGCAAGACGGATTAAAGGTACATACAGATCGGGCCGTTTATACAATCGGGACCCGAAAAGAGCAATAAAACGAAAAAAACGCCGTGAATCAGCGGCGTTTTTTTATTGGTTTTTTTCTTCCGAGTAGCCGTGGAACATTGTAAATGCGCAAAGCATAATGCCTAAAATAATGATAATCGGGAGCCAGATCACGGCAAATTTATAATCCGGTTCGGCAAATGCGCCGATAACCGCCCCAAAGCAATACAGCACCAAGGCAAGCGCGCGCAATACCGCATCTCTTGTAAACTGCTTCCGCTTGTCCGCTTTGTAAAACCTTGCGGTGAGATCTTCAAAAAAATTAGCAAGCGTTCCCGTTAATACAGTAGTCGAAATCCCGGCTACTCCAAGTTTTCTCGCGGCTGTTGTCTGCATCCCCATTGCGAAGCTGAGCAGCATAATCAGCACATAAACAGAAATGGATTCTGCAAAAAAGCAGGAGAACAGAGCAAACAAAAGTAAAACAGCCCCTTCAATGATCAATGCGGCAGTGACCGCAGGAGGCCAGAATGATTTCTTTTTATTACCGACAAGCCAAGCCGCGGCCATAACGCCTGCAATAAATCCGATTAACGAGGTTAAAGATTTGAGTACGGCAAGATGCCATGAGTTGCCGATCGCCATGCCGAACAGAACGATGTTCCCCGTCATGTTGGCGGTAAAGACGTGTCCTAAACTTAAATAACCGATCACATCCACAATTCCCGCAGTTAAACAAAGAAGCAAAAGTGCAATATTTCGGTATGTAGTCACCGTCAATGTGATCCAATCCTTTCTCATGCTGAGTCCAACATATAAGTTTACTCTTCGCCATTTCATATGTCCAGCCGGTACGCCGCCTTTTCAAAGCATAAAAAAACTCCGGCGCGCCGGAGAAGATTACTGAACGATAAATAATACTTTCGTGCCGTCGGAATACCTGCTCATTTGATTTCCAACCCATGAGCCGGCCCCACGATTGTCCGAAGGGGTTACATATCTGATATCAGCTCCCGCCCCGCCTTCTGTACAGACCGCCATCGGCCATTCATCACGGTCAAATCCGGGCTTTGTCGGAATTCCTTTTAATGATTCTTTCCTTCTATCCTCAGCTCCGCCGCGATCAATTGTACAAATGTCAGAGTGCCCTGCCGAAATGGCGTCTTTTATATGATTTCCCGTCTCCGGATATTTTAACAGCGGGAAATAAAGCACCTGATCGTATCTGGACGCGGCTCGGGCAGCATTCTCAGAATGAGTGCCGGCGCTCATAAAGCTGAACTGAAGAGAGATCACCAAAAGCAGACTTGCCGCCCATTTCATAAACGCAGTCATTCACAGCCTCCTTAAGAAGTTGATATGAAGCGTAAATATGTATATTAGCCGGATTCGGCACACATGATGAATTGGCAAAAAAAGTTTGCTGTTTTGTTGATAATCAACGAAAATGACGGCTTTACGGTTTCTCTATTGAACAAGCTTCTGATTCCCTATATATTTTAGACATACTTATGCGCCGTTGTAATCAGTGTCTTCAGCGGATAAAAGGAGGAATGCCGACCGGCAGTTTGTTATGTCTTAAGTCTTTCTTAAAAACATGAAGGCGGGGAAATCAAGATGGAAAAAATAATGTTTCATCCACACTCATCCGAGTTTCACGAGAACCCTTTTGCGGTTTTAAGCACTTTCAGAGAGCTGGATCCCATACATAAATTCGAACTGCAGCGTTTCGGGGGCACCTTTCCGGCTTGGCTCATCACGCGTTATGATGATTGTATGGCGTTTCTAAAGGACAGCAGAATTACGAGAGATGTAAAACGGGTCATGCCGAAGGAGCTGATCGCAAAGCTGAACGTCAGTGAAGATATAGATTTTGTATCAGAGCATATGCTGGCAAAGGACCCGCCGGATCATTCACGCCTGCGGTCTTTGGTGCATCAGGGGTTCACTCCCCGGATGATTGAGCAGCTTCGCACCGGGATAGAACGGATTACAGAAGAGCTGCTGGATGAAATGGAAACAAAAACAGATCCTGATATCATGAGAGATTTCGCCGCTCCGCTTCCGTTTATCGTCATTTCAGAGCTGCTCGGAATTCCGAAAGAGGACCGCGCCTCATTTCAGGTGTGGACAAACGCGATGGTCGACACGTCAGAAAGCGGACGAGAAGCGACCAATCAGGCGCTAAAAGAGTTTAAACAATATATGAAAACACTGATCGAAGAAAAAAGAATACATCCGGGTGAAGACTTGACGAGCAAGCTGATTTACGCAGAAGAGGACGGCCAAAAGCTGAGTGAATCAGAGCTTTATTCCATGCTGTTTTTGTTAGTTGTTGCCGGACTTGAAACAACGGTTAACCTTCTCGGCTCCGGCACACTGGCGCTTCTTTTGCACAAAGACCAGCTGGAGAAGATAAAGCGGCAGCCTGAAACTATCCAGACGGCGGTCGAAGAGCTTTTGCGTTATACCTCTCCCGTCATCATGATGGCGAATCGATGGGCGATTGAAGATTTCGCCTATAAAGATGTTTCCATTAAAAAAGGCGATATGATATTTATCGGCATCGGTTCAGCCAATCGGGACCCGGAATATTTCGATGATCCTGATACATTAAATACAGAGAGAACACCGAACCGTCATATCTCTTTCGGCTTCGGCATTCATTTCTGTCTCGGAGCTCCGCTCGCCCGGATGGAAGCATCCATTGCCTTTACAGCGCTTGTAAAACGGTTTCCGAATATAGAGCTGAAGGGAGCGCCTGAGGATTTATCATGGAGAAAGAATGTGTTTTTAAGAGGGCTTGAAGCACTGCCTGTCAGATTATAATATCCGCCCCCATATTGGGGGTTTTTAAATATCTTATTAACAGGAAACAACAAATCAATATGAAAATTTAGTACATAGTAAATTTAGTTCTCATTAGTCAAAAAAAGCTGTCGGATTGCTCCGGCAGCTCTTTCTATATTACCGTTTTACCAACTCATTTGTTTCGTCCAGCTTTTTTCTGAAAGAATTAAGGAAATTGGCGCTTATCGTTCCTTTATTTGCGTACAGTTTTTCACAGAATGCCTTAATCGCGTTTTGCGGTTTTGATTCCGACAGCATTGTAACATGATTAGAAGACTGAACATCCAGCAGGTGAAATTGTTTTATCTGCCGTTCCCATTCTTCCCAATACGCCTCATGGTCTAACAGATTTTGTTCTTCCTCTGCTGTCAGATAACGTTCAAGATCTCCGAGGAACAAGCCGCTTTTATTACGGAAATAGTAGCACTGCAGCGTTTCCGGATGCGGCAGCGGCTTTATCTCATACTCTTCCATTCCGTAAGCGAGCTGCGTCTTCATCAGTTGCTCCAGCTGCATCCGGATCGCTTCTTCCGGTTTTGGCAGTCCGCGCTCTTTGGCAAGGCTGATCAATTCATTCAATACAGCCTCATCCCCAGCCTGCACGTTAATGTCTTCCCTGCTGATTAATGCGTCTTCAGGATTTTTAGGCTTGAGATATGCCGTAAGCATCGTATTGATCGTTTGCAGCATGACTGACTTGACAGATGGTTTTCTTTCTTTCCATTTTTCACTGTACGGGGTATCAATCATGACGGCGCTTTTCACCGTATGACCTTCCTCCTGCAAGAGGCGCGCCGTTTCATATGCGAGCATTCCGCCTAAGGAATATCCGCCGAGGTCATAAGGGCCTTTCGGCTGTACCGCTTGAATGATTTTCGCATAAGAAGCGGCCAGCTCTCCGATTCCTTGCAGCGGATCTTTCCCTGTCAAACCTCTTGCCTGAATGCCGTAAAAAGGACGCTGGCTTTTTTTGGCGAATGGCTGATACGCTTCGACGCCTCCCGTTCCTCCATGAAACCAGAAAACAGGACGTCCTGTTTCTCTTTCATTCAGCTTGACGAGTTCGGGAAATTTCCCTTCCCCATCCTGCGATTGGTTCGTTTTTAACAGCAAGCTGAGCTCCTTAAGAGTGCCGCAGTTCTGAAGAGCTTCCAGACTTACTCGGCAGTCTGTGTCTTCAAGTTTTTTCAGAAGCTGAATACAGGACATTGAATCGAAGCCGTATTCAGTCAGCGGCTTATTTGGGTCCAGTTCCGCTGCGTCCATTCCTAAAATGTCAGCCGCTATGTCAGCCGCGCCCCCGCGGCGGAACTGTTGATTCTCTAGAATCGGTTCAAGGCTGATGTCTTCTGTCTGACTGCCGTTCCAATACTTCTGTTTTTCAAAAGGATATGTCGGAAGCGGCACTCTTTGAACAGATTTGCCTTGATGGAGTCTGTCCCACGGTATATCCGCACCTTTTACCCAGCAAAATGCCAGCTTTTCCAGATTGTTTTCAGCCAAAAGCGCCTCCGTGACGACTGTACCGAGCGTCCCTTCCAGTAAAATGCCGATGTCTCCTGCTCCAGTCTGCTGACTGCCGGTAAAGAAGCTTTTCACTCCATTGCTTTCTCCTGAAAACTCTCTGTAATCTTTCAGCTTTTCCAGCAGTTCATCTTGATTGCGGGCAACGAATGCCAGGCGGCAATGCATCGCCTCGCGGCCGGTCTGGAGCGTATAAGCAATATCCCGCAGTGACGGAGTATGTTCAGCTTGTATGAAATCGGCCAGCTGACCTGCGGCCGCCTTAAGCCGGCCTTCGCTCTTAGCAGAAAGCACGATAAGCTGCGGTTCATGCACAGATTCTTTGTCTTTAGGGCTCGGACTGTACTGTTCCAAAACGACATGCGCATTCATGCCGCCGAATCCATAGCTGTTAATTGCGGCCCTGCGCGGAATCGGACTGCCTGTACGGTCGGTAAGCTGTGTCCATTCTTGATTGTCTTCAGTGAATCGGAAGCGGCTTTGCTGATTGGTCATTTGCTCATTTTCGGCTGTGAAACCGGGAATCCCCGGGATGGTATGATGTTTCATGGCCATCGCCACTTTTATAAGGGCGGCCAGTCCGGAAGCGAGTTCGCTATGACCGATGCAAGGTTTCACGGTGCTGATGTAACAAGGCGCGCTTTCCTCCTCATTCGCAGACCCGCCGTAACCCGCTTGGATTGCATTGAACTCAAGCGCATCTGCCATTTCGGAGGCGATGCCGTGCGCTTCAATGTATGTGACGGTTTGCGGGTCAACATCCGTGTTTTCGTACGCTTTTTTCATCGCAGCCTTCATCCCCGCCGGATTCGGCGCGTGAAGCGACATGCCTTTACCGCCATGAGACACCCCGGTTCCTTTAATGACCATGTGAATATGATCGCCGTCTTCAATTGCCGCCTCAAGCGGTTTGATGATGATAACGCCCGCACCTTCACTTCTGACAAAGCCATCGGCATCTTTTTGGAAAGATTTCGCCCGGCCGTTTTTGCTTAAATATCCCATTGCGTCAAAACCGATAAAGCCCTTCGGCGACTGCAGAATATTGGCGGCGCCCACGACAGCCTGCTCACATTCGTTATGACGGATTGATTGAACCGCCCTGTGCAAAGCCACCAAGGTTGACGTGCAGGCCGCCTCGTAATATTCACTCGGCCCTTGTAAATTCAAGGCATATGATATCCTGTTCGGAATGATGGACGGAATGGCTGTTCCATTGTTCGGGTCGCTATTACCCGCGGCAACGAAAACGCCCGTCGGTCTGCTTGATAACGTCTTACTCGTCAGGCCCGCATCCTCCATTGCCTTCCATGTATGCATCAAAAGCAGAAACTGCTCCGGCCCCATTTGTGAAGCCTCTTTAGGAGAAATTCCGAAAAAGAGCGGGTCAAATTCTCCGACGCCGTCAATAAAACCGCCCCATCTGACACCTGTGTCATCCTCATCATCGGCGTAACGGCGCCAGTCCCAGCGGTTCGCCGGAATTTCTGAAATACAGTGATCTCCGTTTACGATGTGCTCCCAAAAAGACTGGATATCCGGAGATTGCGGAAACTGGCCTGACATACCGATAATGGCGATTCCTTGTTTGATATTGCCGTTATCACAAGGCCGATGCTGTTCCTTCGGCAAAGTGCGCTCTTCTGTTTCCGTGACCTTAGCCTCTTCTGAATGCTTATGATCGGCAAGCAATTGAGAAAACTTACTCTCATACGCTGACGCAAAGTGGCGGGTCAGCTCTTCTGCCGTCGGGTACTCGAAAAACAATGTCGGATTCACATCGATTTCTGCCTCTTGACCGATCTCTTTTGTCAGTCCGATCAGGCTCGCTGAATCAAGCCCCAATTCCATAATATTTACATCAGAACGCAGGGATGGCACAGGTTCACTCATCATTTTGGCAAGCTTGCCAAGGACATAGCTGCGGATGTGATCTGTCAGACTGCCGGCAGAAACCGGTTGCGCCGGGATTTTAACAGCCGTTCGGGCCGGCTGATTGATCTGTTTCGCTTCCGGACGGAACCGTTTAAGGGCATAGCCTTCATAACACATCACCACTTCAGATCGGCTGCTGATGACATCTGCGTTAAACAGGATCATTTCCCCTGTTTGTTTGGCCAGCTTGATATGCAGCCAGCAATTATCGAGATCTGCCGGGCTGCTGAAGGTGACGGCATTAATGCCGAACGGCAGATAGCTTTCCGCATCGGCTTGGGCCAATAAAGAAAGCGCGGCCAAGTAAGCACTGTTGGCGATTAACGGATTTATGGCGTAATGATGCGCTTGTTGTGAGCCGATATTATTCAGGTTCAGCTTTGCTAACACGGCATCAGTGCCTTTGTACAAGCGTGTGATCGTTTTAAATTCTTCTCCCCACACGACGGTACCCGTGCCGTCGCCGTATAACTTATCTATCCCCACTTCCCGGTAAGAACGCTGAATGGCTGCCAGATCCGCGGGCTGCTTCTGAAACGGATACGGACTGCACTCGGCATACGCCGCTATGCTCCAATCAGGAGACGTGCGGCTGCGGTACATCATGCTCAGTTCAAATGCATCCCCGTTTTGCTTCGATTCAGTTTTCAGCTCGATGCGATCGCCTTTTTTTACGGCAATGGGATTGACGTAATTCAGTTTTTTAATTTGTCCTCCTTCCGCTTCAGGAAAGAGATGATAAAACTGCTCGGCTGCCAGGCTTTTGTATGTAGCGCCGACGAGGACAGGTTCTCCGCTGAATTGATGCCCCTGCACATATGGATCATCATCACTGTATATCACCTGAACGCCGGCAGCGTTTTCTGATTCACCGAACTGAAAAGAAGTCCGGCGGTCAAAAGCATAAGCCGGCAAATGAACGGCGTGCTCTTGCTGCAACTGATCAAATGCGATATTCTCTCCTTTTTCCCATTGCCGCGCCCGATGGCCGACAGCAGAATCGGAGCGGCTCCGCCCCGGCTGATCCGTGCGGTAAGAGGCCAGCTCGTTCAGCAGTTCCTGTACGGAAGAAGCCGTAAATGCCGCCCGATACTCCAAATGATGCGTTCTTTTTTGTAAAGCGGATGCAATGGCGGCCGGATGAAGTGAAGGCGTTTTTTCTAAAAAAGCCGCCAGCCTGTCAAGATAGGCGTCAAAACTCCATTTCGTTTTCGCTGACACGGGGAAAATATATTCTTCATTGCCGTGACGGGCATAATCGGAATTCGGACTGATATATTCTTCTACGATCAGGTTTGCATATGCCCCGCCTGCCCCGAAGGAATTGATCATACTTCTCCGCGGGATGATGTCTCCCGTCTCGGCATCCTTCAGACGCTCCCAATACTCGGTTTTCTCCTGCAGATAAAAGGCCGTTTGTTCAAGTGAGATATTCGGATTTTGCGGTTTTGCGTTAATCGTCGGAACTAACGTTTCCCGCTCCATTTGCAGCAGCACTTTCGTGAGCTGTGACATACCGGAAGCCGCCTCTAAATGGCCAAGATTTGACTTGACAGATCCAAGCGCGCAAAAACGTTTTTTACCGGTATATTGCGAGAACGCGTTTGTCAGGGCAATGACCTCAATCGGATCTCCCAATACAGAGCCGTTTGCCGCTGATTCGACATAACTGATTGTTTCCGGATTGATTCCGGCTTTTCTGATGGAAGCCGCCATGAGCTTCGCCTGCTGTTTCGGATCCGGAGCCGTGTACATCTGCCTTCCGCCGCTATGGCACAATGCGCTGCTTTTAATGACGCCGTAAATATGATCGCTGTCGGCAACCGCTTTGGAGAGCGGCTTCAATAGCACTGCCCCGACCCCTTCTCCCGGCATCAGGCCTGTGCCGGTTCCGAAGCTTTTGCTTTCACTTCCCTGTTCAAGCAAATTCGCCCGTTCAAGCGCATCATATTTAGACGGTTCAAGCGTGAGATTGACCCCTCCGGCAATCGCCATAGAACAGCTGTTAAGCTTCAGGCTCTCACAGGCGAGATGGATGGCGCTCAGTGAGCTGGAGCATGCGGTCGTGACGCCCATGCTCGGACCCGTTAAATTGAAAAAGTGAGAAATGCGGTTAGCGATATGCCAATCCCCTCCGTTA
Organism: Bacillus siamensis; assembly: GCF_051628075.1. Lineage (NCBI taxonomy): Bacteria > Bacillati > Bacillota > Bacilli > Caryophanales > Bacillaceae > Bacillus > Bacillus siamensis. The sequence continues at coordinate 1,785,156 of NZ_CP155579.1, read as the reverse complement.
GAGCTGAGCGCGGCTTTTTCCAATGACGGGATATTCCAGAAATATTGATTGTACATACTGCCCATAAATACACCGATGCCGCTGTCTGATTCCTGCCATTTGTTTAATCTTTCTAACGAGTAGCCGCCGTTCTCAAATGTTTCCCATACGGTTTCAAGGCTTAACCGGAGCTCAGGCGTCATCTCCATCACATGGTCTTCCTTAACGTCAAACAAGTGATGGTCAAAAGCGTCAATATGCTGCAGAAATCCGCCGTACCTTGTTTTGCGATCTTCTTTTCGTGTTTCTTTTGCCATTGTTTTCAGAAGACCGGACTTCCATCTGTTTTCCGGGGCTTCTGAAATACAGCTGTCTCCGGCTTTTAAATGCTCCCACAGCTCATCGAGGGTTTCAGATTCAGGGTAGCGGCCGCTGATGCCGATAATGGCAATGTCGTCACGATCAGAGTGATTAGCGGCTGCGGTTTCTTTTTCTTGCTTTGGCACGTCCGGCTCTTTTGGTTCAGTGATAAATCGCCGCGTTTCCGTGACGAGCGGCACCGGTTCAGCCATTACAGGTTCCGGATGCTCCGTTTCAGGAGGCGCTTGTTCGGCTCCAAATGCCTGTTGAAGCTTATCCGGGTAAGTTTCCAGCAAATACTCGGCAAGTTCTTTCGTATTCGTGTGTTCAAATAAGACCGTTTTCGGCAGCTCGCCCGTCAATGTTTCCAGTTCACGGATGAAATTCACCTGCAAAATGGAATCGATGCCGTATTTTTCAAAGCTCGTTTCCGGCTGAATGCGCTCGGGAGCAAGCTTTATCGACTTGGCTAACGTTTCTTTTATGAATTGCACGGTCCGGTCTGTCACTGAGAAAGCCGGTTCTGTAAAATCAGCCGGCTCTTTGGAAGCCGCAGTTTCTTCAGCCGCCTGTGCGTCCGGCTGTTTTTGCCTGATGACACCGTCGCTTTCTGCCGCCACGATCTGCTGGCCAAGCTGATGTGACGGTTCCGCCATAAATGTAACGTACCGATATCCCTCGCTTTCCAGCACGGACTGCCACGCTTCTGGATACAGACCCGGGCACCCGGGAATACGCAGTTCGGCGTCTTCATACAGCCACCAGCCTTCTAAAAGACCGAATGTCAGGTGAGAATAAACCGAATGGCTGCTGATCTCATTTAATAGCAAAATCCCATTCTTTTTAAGCACCGCTTTGGCATTGCGAAGCGTCTGCCGAATATTTTTTGTCGCGTGAAGCACATTTGCCGCAATCACCGCGTCATATGCGCCCGCCTCTACACCCTGCAAAGCCGGGGGCTCCTCCACGTTAAAGCGCTTATAAGTCAAATAAGGATTGTCGGGGCCGTATTCTTTTTCAGCATGCATGAAAAAGGCCTTTGACAGATCGGTATAACAATATTCTTTTACATGACGTTTGTACTCTTTTAATCTTTTGAAAACGGTCGCGCTTGTCCCGCCCGTCCCCGCTCCGATCTCTAGTATCCGGATTTCTGCGTTCAGGTCTTCTTTCAGGCGTTCATCAATGAAAGCCGTCAATGTGTCAGCGAGCACTTCATTAAAGTAGTCTGCCGTTTCATTGTTTTTATAAATTCCTTCTACCAATTCCATTGAGGAATCAGGAAACAGAACATCAGTGGCAGAAACTCTGCCGGATAAAATATCCGGCAAAGCTCTGAGGGCTGTCTCTACTAAAATGATCATCGCCTGTTTGCTGCTGTCCTTGAGTAAAGGAGCTTTCTTTTCATCCCATTCTTCCCACAGCACGTCCGCACGCTCTATCGGACCTGTTAACACATACGTACTGCCTGACTGTTTCAAAAAGCCTTTTTGCACCAAGATGGAGATGCTTTCTTCCAGCCACCTGCCGTAAAACCCCTGCAATACAGGCTGTGTCTCGTTTTCTGTAAAGAATCCGACAGATTTCAGCTGGCCTGCCAATAGTTTGTAAAGAAGATCTTCAGTGTTTTGCAAAGCCGTCCCCTCCTTAACTCAATTGTTGTGCACGTCTAGTTACTTTAGGCTGATAGCTTCGCAGTTTTTGCATCGCCGAGCCGTGATGTTCTGGGTATACTTCTATCATTTCTTCCGGTTTTTCCAGAGGCTCTTCCGCCTGTTTCATCATGACGAACTGGTTCAACGGGCCGCCGAGCAATCGTTCAAGCGCCGCCATTGCTTCGGGCGCTTCAATTGATCCGACTCCCGCCTGTTTCATCCGTTCTTGATAGTCGGCAGATGAGACGATTCCGACACTGCCCCAGTAGCTCCAATTCATCACCGCCGCCTTATACGGCCGCGTTTGAGCCAAATGAGCGGCAAAGGCATCTTTGAAACTGCATCCGGCGGCGTAATTGCTTTGTCCGGCCGCGCGTGCAAATGATTGTACAGACGAGAAGAACAAAGCAAAGTCCAGCGGCTCATTTCGGAAAACATGGGCCATATTCACGCTGACATTGACCTTTGCAGCAAGCACGCTTTTGAAACGGCTTTCCGGCATATTTGCCAGACTCTGATCCTCTAAAACGATTGCGGAATGGATGATTCCGTTTATTTGCGGGTACGTGCGTTTGATCGTTTCATACGCCCGTGTGAGTTCATCCTGATCTGCCGCGTCTGCTTCAATATAAATCGGCGCCGGGCCGAACTGGCTGAGTCTGTCGATTTTTTCCTGGATGGCACTGTTATGTTTTCGTCTGCCGATCCAAACGACGCGTGCCTGATACGTTTTTACGGCATATTCGCTCCATGCCTCGCCGATGCCTCCGGCGCCGCCGATGACGACATAGACGCCGCCTTTTTGGTAAGCGGGCCGGCTTGACACCGGCTGCTGCACAGGAATGAGGCGCTGTTTGTACCAGAGATTGTTCCGGTACGCCAAAGTATTGCCTTGCTCATCGAACGGCGCCGAGAACAGCTCCGCCTTTGAAACATCTTCCGGACATCCGGCATCAATCAGCCTTGTCTGCCAGTTCGGATACTCTTTTGCGAGCGAGCCGATTAAACCGTGAAGGCATGCGTGAGCCGGATCAATGATGTCCCCCGGCTGTACGGACTGTGTTTTTATGGTGACTGCAGTCAGGCTGATTCGCTTGCCTCCATATCCTAAAGCAAGCATGGCCTTGATCACTCTGTACATCTGGATGACGCCCGTATCCTGAGCTTTCACCATGTCAGCAGCGCTGTGAACAGGGGCGATCCATACGATATGGCCGAATGGCCCGCTTGCTTTCATTTTTGCTGCAACAGCCTCTATCTCATCCTCCAGGGTGATATGAAGCCTTTTCGCATAAGGATGATGCAATTGAAAAGCTGCGCTCTCCTCATCCCCCGCGATAAAGACAACCTCTTCCGTCTTATATGCCGGGCTTCGGTCACTGAATTCCGCAAGATCCCATACCGGAGCCAGAAGGTTTGCTCCATTTAATGATGTTTCCGGCGCAGAGCCTTCCATCATTCTGGAAGAAATCCCTTTAATCCTGACACAGACCCGGCCTGTCTCATCGCATAAGTCAATGTCCAGCCGCTGTATTTTCTCGTCCGTTCCCCGGGAGCTGACATACGCCCACATGCTTGTCGTGCACGGACTGAAAATGTCCAGTTCCTCAAGAGCGAACGGCAGTGACAGCTGGTTATCATCTGCGTGCAGCTTCAGCCCGATTGTCGCTTGCAAAGCTGAATCAAGCATACACGGGTGAAGAACGTATTGATCTGCCGTTTCTTCGAGGAAAGAAGGCAGCCGGAGCTCAGCCAATGCTTGATTGTTTCCGATGTGAATCTGCTTGATTCCTTGTTGTCCGGGACCGTAGTCAATGCCGATTTTGCTGAATAAGCCGTAACACTGCTCAGAAGTCAGCATGCTGCGGCTGCATTGAGCTTTCAGTACGCCTATATCACGATGCGGAGTCTCAACGGCGCCGAGAATGCCGGCAGCCCCCTGACAGTGTATTTGCCTGCCGCTTGCTTCTGTTTGTGAAGCCGTGTAAATGTCATACACGATTTCACCGTTTTCCCTTGGAACGAGGCTGATCTGCGTTTCAATCGGGCGGCTTCCCGCTTCAATCGGCCGAACCCAGCCGATGTTTTTCAGACGGATGACAGACGGACGTTCTTTTTGCCCTTTGACCGCCTGAGCAACTGCAGCCCGAGCCATTTCCAAGTAGGCGACGCCCGGCATGACCGGTTTGCCTTTAATCAGATGATCGGTGAAAATCGTCTCCTGCCCCGTAAATTCAGATCGGAACCGCTGTTCTGTTAAATCCGATACGTTTTCGTGGAGCAGCGGATGCAGCACCTTGGCCGTCGGCACAGCTTGCGGTTTCTCTGCTTTCGGCCGGTTGTCTGTGATCCAATAGCGCTCTTTCGCAAAAGGATAAGCAGGAAGACTCATCCGTTGGGGCTTGATATCAGCATACAGGCCGTCCCATTTGATATCGGCACCCTGCACCCATAATTCGGCAAGCTTGTCATTCTCTCGGCGGCTGATCAGTTCTTCTGTATCCGCTTCGCCGTTTGCGCCTGCCATAATGGATTTCAGCGCGGCTTTACCCGCTTTCCCTTTATAGATGCCCGCTGCGTCATAATTCCCTTTTGCACAGCTCTTTAGCTTGTCCCGCAGTTCTTCCGCGGAGGAAGCGATAACGGCCGCTCTCTCTTCCATGGCATCACGCCCCTGCTGAAGCGTGTAAGCAATACCCGTAAGATCCTCATCCGTAAAAGAAGCTTGTGCCAGCTGGTGTGCCTGTTCCTGCAGACGGTCTTCTTCTTTGGCCGACAGCACAAAGATTTGAGGGTGTGTGAAAATGGCTGTTTTCCTTTCTTCCCTCGGGATATATTCTTCAATGACGACATGTGCGTTTACGCCGCCGATGCCGAAAGAACTGATTCCCGCACGGCGCGGCAGATCGCTGCCGTTTTCGTCTTTCAATGCCGTCCATTCTCTTTTTTCCTGTACGATGTAAAACGGGCTGTCTTTCAGTTTGATATACGGGTTGATGACCTCGCTATGGAGGCTTTTTGCAAGTGTTTTATGCTTCATCTGCATCAGCACTTTGATCACACCCGCGACACCGGCTGCAAGCGACAAATGGCCGATATTGGTTTTTGCCGAGCCCAGACCGCAGTGACTCGCGTAAACAGCGGGATCGCCGGTTTTTTCGTACAGCTTTTGAAAGGCTGATTTCAGTCCGTTAATTTCGACCGGATCGCCAAGCTCCGTTCCAGTTCCGTGCGCTTCAATATAAGTGACGGTTCTCGGATCAATGCCGGCTTTGTCATAAGCCGTTCTGACGACTTCCGCCTGGGCTTTCGGATTCGGTGTCGTCAAGGAGTTCGCGCGTCCGCCGTGATTAACCGCGCTGCCTTTAATGACGCCATAGATGTGATCGCCCGCTTTTTCTGCTTCTGACAGCTTTTTCAAAAACAGAATTCCGGCACCTTCACTGACGGCAAATCCGTCCGCCCTGTCGGAGAATGTTTTGCATTTCCCTTCTTTGCTCAGCGCGCCGGCTTTGTCATAAGCGATGTGGCCCTGCGGTGTGACGACGGTATTCACGCCGCCGGCGATCGCCATGTCGCAGTTCCCGTTTTCAATGGCGCACACCGCGTGATGAATCGCGACCAGCGAGCTGGAGCAAGCCGTGTCGATCGGTTCACTCGGCCCGTGCAGATTGAGCATATAGCTGACACGGTTCGGTCCTGCTGACGGACTCATATTTGCGGCTGACGCACCGCCGATATCCAAGTCGGAAAACAATGAGCCGTATCCGGTATTTCCCGTGCCGATGTACAGGCCTGTTTTCGTGCCGGAAAGGCTTTTAGCGGAATACCCCGCATCTTCAATCGCTTTCCACGCATACATCATTAACAAGCGCTGCTGCGGGTCCATTTGTTCGGCTTCCAGCGGCGAAATTCCGAAGAACAGCGGATCAAAATCCGCAACTCCGTCAATAAATCCGCCCCACTTTACATTTGTTTTGTTGGCTTCATTAAGCGGGTCGCCGTAATACTCCCGCCAGTCCCAGCGGTCCGCCGGCACTTCTGTTATGCAATCTGTTCCCTTTTCTAAGTTACTCCAATATTCGTCTATATTTGCAGCCTTCGGAAACACTCCGCTCATGCCGACGATAGCGATCGGTTCCGGTTTATGTTCAACCGCAGTCTGAACAGGCTGTACGGCAGTTTTTGCAAAGCGCTTGTTCCCTGTCAGTCTCATGCTGCCGTCATCTGTTATGCGGCTTTGTTTCTCTTCTTTCGGCTGTGTGCTGCCGGCAAATTGTGTGTGATAGTCTTCGGCCAGATGATGTGCCAAGGCTTGAATCGTCGCATATTCAAAAAATACGGTCGGTGTCAAATCAAGCTCATAAGTGTCATTCAGCTTGTTGGCGAATTCCGTCAGCGTAATGGAATCAAATCCGTATTGGTTGAACTCCAATTCAATATCGATTTCATCAATGTTTATTTTCAGAAGTGCGGAAACTTCTTTTGCCAGCAATTCCTGAATTTTTGCCGTCAAGTCCTTCGGCGCAGGCGTTTCCTCCGGCGTTTTCTTAACTGGTGCAAAAGCGGCTGCAGGCGTCTTCTGAAGCAGTTTTTCCCGCATGACGGCGCGGTTTCCTTCCATGACGAGCACACTTGTTTTCCCTGTGCTCCATGCGTTGTAAAGAGCTTCTATTCCGGTTTCAGTGCGCATCGGCACGACACCGGTTCTTTTTTCGGTGAGCTTCGCCATTTCTTCATTGACTTGCATTCCGCCGTCTCTCCAAAGCGGCCAATTGACCGACAATGTATGCCCGTGGCGGTACATTGCCGCAACCAGCGCGTTGCGGTATGCCGCATAGCTGTCCATAAATGCGTTTGCCGCCGCATAATCCGCCTGTCCCGCATTCCCGGTGACACCGGATATGGATGAGAAAACGATGAAAAAGTCCAGCGCTAAATGCTCGGTTGCTTCATCAAGGTTGACAAATCCGTCGGTTTTAGGCGCCAATACACTGTAAAACTCTTCGGTTGTTTTCTTTGCGATATACTGATCTTTCATCACACCGGCGCTGTGAATAATGCCGTGAAGGCCGCCATATTCCGTTTCAATTGTATTGACCAGCTCTGCCGCAGTTTGAGCGTTTGTCACATCAGCCTGTCTGTATTCCGCTTTTGCTCCGAGTGATTCAAGCGATTGCAGCAGCATCCGCTGATTCTCGCTTAACGCGGAACGGCCTGTCAGAACGAGTGTCGGCTCTTTGACTTTGCGGGCGATTTCTTTTGCGAAAATAAAACCTAAGCCCCCGGCTCCTCCGGTAATGAGATAAATGCCTCCGTCATTCCACGGAATACGTATTTTATTGCCGGAGACGCTCGTTTCTTTGACATCTGCGCTGTATCGGATGCCGTTTTCATATTTGACATGGCTGTCATCAGCCCGTGTTTTATTTTCCCGGATGATGTCTTTGATTCTGCCGTTTTCTGCTGGTTCTATTTCAATCAGCTGGGTTTTCAGTTTTTGATGTTCCAGACCGGCTGTTTTTAACAGACCTGAAATCCCTGAGAGCAGCTGATGCTTATCTGTTTTAGAGAGAACCGTCTGGATGAGGACGTCTCCTTCCGTCTCTTCCTTCAGCAGTTTTTGCAGCGTCTCCAATATCCGTCCTGTATAATCACGGAAGCGCGCCGCAGCTTTCCCGTGCGGGGAGGTCAGTTCAATGCATTCGGCCCCCGCAGCTTCAGCGGCTGGTTTCAATCCGGCGTCTGTGTCACAAAGTATCACGATATGCCGGGCAAAAACCGGTTCCGTTTGAAAAGCAGTTTCATCGCTTCGGGTCCATACCGGCTCAAGCATGAGCGTTTCCGGGGCTTCTTCTTTTTTCTCAGGTTCTTTTTCTGCCGTTCTGAATGACAGACCTTTCAGCCTTACGCAAACCTTGCCGTTTTTATCACAAATATCAAGATCGCGTTTTTCAACCTGGCCGGCTTTATGGTCTTCAGAAAGTCTGGCGTAAACCCACATCTCGGCAGCGCATGCGCTGAATACTTCAAGCTCCTGAACCGCAAACGGAAGCATCAGTTTTTCATCATTTGTTCCGGTTAATATGCTTGATGCCTGCAATGCTGAGTCCATTAAGCCCGGATGCATGACATACTGCCGTACCGTGTCTGAACAAGCCGGATCAAGCGACAGTCTGCCCAGTACGAAATCGTCACCTGTATAAATCGCTTTGACACCCCGAAAAGCCGGGCCGTAATCAAAACCGATTTTACGGTACATATCGTACACTTCGTCTGCAGAAAACGGTGTCTCAGCGGATCGTGATCTCAGCTTTTGCAGATCAATGACCGGTGCCTCGGCGTCAGGGCGGATTGATACTGAACCTTGACTGTAAACGGACGGCTGATCTGTTTCCCGGCCGCTGTAAATGTCAAATTGAACATTGTTTGCAGGATCGGGAACGAGGCGGATGTTGACATGGACCGGCTCGTCTTCAATGGTGATCGGCCGCACCCAAACCGTATTCTTAAGTTTGATGCTTCCTTGTCCGGCCGGCACTTCAGATGCCTGTTCCATTGCTGCGCGCGCCATTTCAAGATGTGCCACTCCCGGTAAAATCGGCACGCCTTGTACAACATGGTCCGCAAGGTAAAATTCTTCCCCGGTGTAGATTGAGCTGAACCGCTGTTCGGCAAGGTTTGATGTATTTCTGTGCAGAAGCGGATGCAGCACGTCTAGTTTTCCGGCTGAAACAATGGCTGTTTTTTCGTGTTTTCCGGTACGTTTCGCCGCCCAATAACGGTCTTTTGCAAACGGGTATGTCGGCAGGCTTATCCTCTTAGGCTGCCGGTCTCCGTACAGCTTCGCCCAATTGACGTTCAGCCCTTTGACCCATAATTCAAGCAGCTTCGCGTATTTGCCGCGTGCCATCCATTTTCCAACGGCTTCTTGAATGTCTTCATCTTCCGTCAGCATTTGCAGCGTGCCTTTGTCTATTCTTCCTCTGTACAAGTCCGCGTTCTTATCCCCGGTGATAAACTGTGACAGTTTTTCCTGCAGTTCTTCTGCGGATCCGGCAATAACCGCCAGACGTTCTTCCATGGCATCCCTTCCGATTTGGAGGGTATAAGCCATAGAAACGAGGCTGGATTGATCGTATCGTTTTTCAGTAAGCGCACGTTTCAGCCGTTCGGCCTGTTCTATCAGGCGTTTTTCATTTTTGGCGGATAGAACGAAAAGACATGGGTTGATATGCGAATCATCTGCTTCCGCTTTTTCTTGCGGAATGTATTCTTCGATGACCACGTGGGCGTTTACCCCTCCGATGCCAAATGAGCTGATGCCCGCGCGGCGCGGCTCATCGTTTCCGTGTTCGTCCGTCTGCGTCTTCCATTCCATCGTTTCCCGCACCAGATAAAACGGGCTGTCTTCAAGCTGAATGTACGGATTTACCGTCTCACAATGAAGACTTTTTACCAATGTCCGATGCTTCATCTGCAGCAAGATTTTAATGATTCCCGCTGCTCCCGCCGCAAGGGATAAATGGCCGATATTCGTTTTGACTGAGCCTAAGCCGCAATAGCCGGACGCTTTCTCTTTTCCGTCTGTAAATGAGCTGAATGCTTGCTTCAGACCGTTAATTTCAACGGGATCTCCAAGTTCTGTTCCCGTGCCGTGCGCTTCGATATAAGAGACCGTTTTCGGATCAATGCCCGCTTTTTTGTATGCGGCTTTAATGACTTCCGCCTGCTGTTTCGGGTTAGGCGTTGTTAAAGATGCCGCGCGGCCGCCATGATTCACCGCGCTTCCTTTAATGACGCCGTAAATATGGTCTCCATCCGCCTCCGCCGCTTTCAGTTTTTTGAGGAAAAAGAGCCCGGCTCCTTCCCCGTGGGCAAAACCGTCAGCCTGATCGGAGAATGTTTTGCATCGCCCTTCTTTACTCAGCGCCCCCGCTTTGTCAAAGCTGATATACACATCCGGAAGAATGATCGTATTGATTCCTCCCGCCAAAGCCATGTCGCACGTCCCTTCCTCAATTGAAGAAACGGCATGATGAATCGCAACGAGTGAGCTTGAGCATGCCGTATCAATCGGTTCGCTCGGTCCGTGCAGATTGAGCGTATAGCTGACACGGTTCGGGCCGACAGACGGGCTTGTATTGGCTGCGGACGACCCTTCAATCGTCGCATCGGCGTTGGCTAAAAGAGATCCGTAACCGGTATTTCCAGTCCCGATAAACACACCTGTTTTTGTGCCTGAGAGACTCTTTGATGCATATCCGGCATCTTCAATCGCTTTCCACGCATACGTCAGCAAGAGACGCTGCTGAGGGTCCATCTGTTCCGCTTCCCGGGGCGAAATTCCGAAAAATAATGGATCAAACTCTGCAATTCCGTCAATAAATCCGCCTTGGATGACGTTTGTTTTATTGGCTTCTTTTGCAGGATCCCCGTAGTAGTCCCGCCAGTCCCAGCGGTCTTTCGGAATCTCGGTCATGCAGTCTTTGCCTTCTTTCAGGTTCTGCCAGTAAGCTTCAATGTCTTCGGCCATCGGAAAAATTCCGCTGATGCCTACGATTGCGATCGGCTCCGGCTTTTGGTTCCGCTGCACTGTCTGCGGCAGTGTCTCAGTCAGAGTGCGGCGGCGCTTAACGGACGGGCGTGTGTTTTGAGCCTCTTTTACCGGTCTTTGTGATTGGACCGTTTTTGTATTTACCGCAAAACGTCCCGCGAATTCCTCTTCATATTCACCGATTAAATGAACAGCGAATTCATGGATCGTCGGATGATCAAAGAAAATCGTCGGTGTTAACGTGAGCCGGTACGTTTTGTTTAACCGGTTTGTAAACTCGGTCATCGAAATTGAGTCAAGCCCGTATTTTGTCATCTCTTCATGAGGATCAATGTTGTCAAGCTTCACTTTTAACAGTGAGGCCGTCTGCTGTTTTAACAGATGCTTCACTTTTTCAAGCAGGCTGTCAGCATCAATGTCATGACGTAAGCGGGTCTCTGCTTCCGGACGGTCATTTTCTTTGCGGAACAGCTTTTCTTTCATGGTTTTCCCATCTCCTTCAAGAACCGTCATCCGGGCTGTCCCGCTCATCAAGCCTTGATATAAGGCCTTGATGCCGGCTTCTGTGCCGAGCGGTGCGATTCCCGCCTCCTGCATCAGCATATCTTCTGTCTGCTTTCCTGCCTGCATTCCGCCTTCTTTCCATAACGGCCAGCTGACAGAAAGCGTCTTTCCGTATCTTTGTCCTGCGGCTTGCAAAGAACGGCGGTACTCGGCATACATCTCCATAAAGACGTTTGCGGACGCATAGTCAGCCTGGCCGACGCTTCCAAGCACACCCGATAAGGAGGAAAAGACAATAAAGACATCTAATTTCTCGTGCTGTGACGCTTCGTCAAGATAGACAAGACCCTTCACTTTCGGAGCGAGAACGTCTTGGTATTCCTCCGCCGTCTTCTTCACCATGTAGTTGTCTTTAATAACACCGGCACTGTGTACAATCCCGTCCAGCTTGCCGTGCCGTTTGCGGATATTGCGGATGAGACGGTATACTTCTGCTTCATCTGTGACATCGGTCTGCTCGTAAAAGACAGATGCACCGAAAGCACGCACTGTTTCCATCATGTCTTTCTGCTTTTCTCCGAGAGCGGATCGGCCGGTTAATATGATGCCGGCGTCTTTTGTGCGGGTTGCGATCTCTTTTGCAAAGATCAAGCCTAAACCTCCCGCACCTCCTGTAATGAGATAAACGCCTTCATCTTTCCACGGAATGTCCGGTTTTGCTTCAGAAATGTCCATCTCTTTCCAATCAGCAGCAAAGCGCTTGCCGTTTTCATATTTCACATAGACGCTTTCGGCATGCCTGCGGTTTTCCGCCGCTTTTTCCGCTATGCCTTCAGCACTTTCTTTCTCATCGGCTTCTATCATTTGGCAGATCAGCTTGAATTGTTCTAGACATGCCGTTTTGAAAAGACCGGTAATGCCTGAGAACACCTGCTGTAAGCCCGCTGAACGCGTGACAGCCTGAAGAAGGATGCGGCCTTTCGGCTTACTTTTCATGATGGTTTTCATACGGGCAAACAGCTGGCCCGCATAAGAATGATAACGCTCTGCAATGGATGCGGGACGCTCGTCCAAGATCAAGACGCTTGCATGTTCAAGCTTTGCTTCGACGGCTTGTTTAACGGCCTCATCGTACTCACAGAGAAAAATGATATGCTGTTCATACGACGGCTCGCGGTCCGCCGGTTCCGGCTGCTCTTTCCAGACCGGTTCAGCCAGCAATATCTCGGTACGGCTGACCGAAACGCCGGCACCCGCGTTTTCTTCCATAATCCGGGTTGAGAAACCTCTCATCCGCACACAAAGCACGCCGTTATGGTCATATAAATCAATATCGGCTTTTTGAATAGGATCGCCGGCTTTATTGTTCGCGCTGAATGTGACGTGCACCCACATGTCATCAGCGCATGGCTTCAGAACATCCAGCTCCTCTAAAGCAAACGGCAATGCGGCTTTGAATGGTTCTCCGCTTTCTGCAAGTTGCGCTCTTGTCACGTTCTGCAAATATTCGGCGGCCTGAAGCGCACCGTCCATCATACTCGGATGAAGAATATAATCAGCTTTTGTATGAGAGACGGATTCAGGAAGCTTCAATTTAGCAAGCATCCGGTCTTCGCCTTTGTATACAAGCTGGACACCTTTGTAGCCCGGCCCGTAATCAGCTCCGATCATTCCTTTGTAAAACGCTTGAGATTCGATTGTTCCCTGCGTGCATCGGCGCTTCAGCTCATCAAGATCCGCTGTTTCTTCCGGTTCTTTCCGGATGATTTCAGCGATGCCCTGATTATAAAGAAGGTCTGCTTCACCGCTTGAATCATTCCCGCCGTACATTCTGTATTGAATCTGCCCGTCTTCTTCTTCATAAAGTCCGATATGAACACGGACAGCCTCCTGATCGGCTATCACCGGGCGGACCCATACGATATTCTTTAAACGCAGGCACAGAGATTCGTCTGTTACCCCGCCGATGCTTCTCTCCGCCGCGGCCCGTGCCATCTCAAGGGTGACGGCAGCCGGCACGATCGCCATTCCTTTAATGATATGCTCGGCAATAAAATACTCTTTTCCCGTGAATTCCGAACTGAATCGCTGCTCCTGCAAAACAGATGTATTCTGATGTACCAGCGGATGCAAAAGCTTCGCATCTGTTTGCTTCACGGTTTCTTCCGGCCAGAAGCGCTCCTCTGCGAACGGGTAGGTCGGCGCACTGATTTTTTGCGGCGCGGAATCCTCATACAATAAGCTCCAATCGACACGCACCCCTTCTATCCAAAGCGCCGCAAGTGCTTTCAGCTTTTCATCCCGTGTCTGACATGCCGCAAGCTCATCCAGCTCCTGAGATGACGCTTCTTTATTTCTCACCTTTTCGCCCCGTAAGATGTTTTGGTCATTGCCATTGATGAAATCCTGCAGCTGCCGCTTCAAATCGTGACGATCATGACTGATAAAAACGGCTCTCTCTTCCATCGCTTCACGTCCGGTCTGATACGTAAATGCCAGATCATGCAAGGACACATCGTTTTCGGCGTCATTCAGAAAGTCAGAAAGACAAGACGCATAGGCAGTCAGACGCTCGTGATTTCTCGCCGAGAGCGGAACGATATAAGGCGGCTGTCCGTCATTTGATCCGCTGATCGTTTTGTTTTCATACTGTTCAAAAATGGCGTGTGCGTTTGTTCCTCCGAGTCCGAATGAGCTTAACGCTGCGCGGTGCGGCGTGTCTCTCTCCGGAAGCGGTTTTCTCTTGTCCGCCACATAAAACGGCGAACCGCTGAATGTGATATTCGGATTCGGTGATGTGTAATTAAGGGTAGGCGCCAGCTCCTGATGATATAAACTCAACGCAACTTTAATACATCCGGCAAGGCCCGCTGCTGTATCCAAATGGCCGATATTTGTTTTTACGGAGCCGATCCCGCAATACTGCTCCCGATCCGTGTAACGTTTATACACTTGCTGCAAAGCAGACATTTCAATCGGGTCACCCAGCGTCGTTCCCGTGCCGTGCGCTTCAATGTAAGAAATGGTCTCCGGGTGAACGCCCGTGCTGTCTAAAACATGCTGGATGACGTCCGTCTGGCCTTTTACACTCGGTGCGTAAAAACCGACTTTATCCGCTCCGTCATTGTTCAGACCGATGCCTCTGAGCACGGCGTATATGTGATCTCCGTCCTGTACGGCTTGTGACGCCTTTTTCAGCAGAATGACGGCCGCTCCTTCTCCGCCCGCCATACCGTCGGCTGAAGCGTCAAATGCCTTGACATGCCCGTCGCTTGAAAAATTCAATCCGGCTTGATGCACATAGCCGATGCTGGTCGAAGCATGCAGAGTTGCTCCGCCGACAAGCGCGTATTCCGATTCTCCGCTCGTTATGCTTTTGCAGGCTGAATAAAGACCGACCAGTGATGACGAGCAATTGGAATGAACGAAATAGCTTGGCCCTTTTAATCCGAGCTTATGGGAAACCATCGTCGGAATCGTGCCGCTCTGCGCTAACACCCATGACACATAGCCGTCAGGTGATTCGTGGCCTTCTGTCGTTTTTTCCGGCAAAAGCGACCGATACGAATTATTGCTTGCCGACATATAAACGCTTGTCTTCGGAATCTCTTTGGATACATATCCCGCATCCTCGACGGCTTTCCAGGAATGAAGCAGCAGAAGCCGCAGCTGAGGATCCATAAATTCAGCGTCTTTCGGAGAAATGTGAAAGAACTCAGGATCAAAAAGATCTTTTCCTTCTATCGCCGATAATACCGGCACATAGTTTGGATTTTCGATCAAATCTTCCGGGACGCCGGCTTCCCGGAGCTCTTGTTCCGAATAGAAACGGACGCTTTCCTTTCCTTCTCTTAACTGCTTCCAGAACTCATGATGATTTTTCGCGCCGGGGAACTGGCAGGAAATTCCTACTATCGCCACACTGTCTTCAAGGTAAGACGGCATCCCGTTTTGCGGTGTTTGTTCTCTTTCTCTCTCATCTTGGCCGGGCGTTTCTGATTCATCCGCCTGTTTTGTTTCAACAATAAAACGGCTGATCGCCTGAATCGTCGAGTGTTCGAATAAATCCGTGACGGTAAAATCACATTCCAGCTCCTGTTTAATACGTTCTGCCGCCGCAACAGCCAGAAGCGAGTCGCCCCCCACATCGAAAAAGCCGTCTTCAGTTTTGATTCCTGCCGTATTCAGCAGGTCTTCCCATATTTCGGTCACTTTCGCTTCCGCTTCTGACAACGGCAGTCTGCCCGTCCTTTCAGACCGGTGAACGATCACCTTGCGCTGTTCCAGGTCTTTGCGGTTCACTTTTCCGCTCGGTGTTAACGGCAGCGCATCCAGACGGATAAAACGGGCAGGCGCCATATAATCCGGCAGACCCGATAAAAGATGTTCGCGGAGCGCTTTTTCATCTGCCGAATGACCGGAGCGGGCCGTATAATAAGCAATCAGCTTTTTATGTCCGTTCTTTTCCTGCACAACAACCGCCTGATCAAGGATATCCGGATGCTCGCTCAATTTTGTTTCAATCGCTCCCAATTCAATGCGGAAGCCGCGGATTTTCACTTGACTGTCAATACGGCCGGCATATTCTATATTTCCGTCAGGCAGCCATCTGGCCAAATCGCCTGTTTTGTAAAGCTTTTCTCCTTCACTAAACGGATTATCAATAAATGATGCCGCCGTCAGCTCAGGCTGATTGTAATAGCCTCTGGCCAGTCCGGCGCCGGCCACGCAAAGCTCTCCGGCCACACCGTCAGGGACGGGGCTGAGCTTTTCATCGAGGATATAAAGCCTCGTGTTTTGAATCGGTTTCCCGATCGGTGTATTCCTGCTTGTGATGTCCTTATCGCCGCAGCTGTAGTAAGCGGCATAAATGGATGTTTCCGTCGGGCCGTATATATTTTCAATTCTGGCATGCTTGAAGATGGAAACCGACTTTTTGACCAAGTCTTTCGGAAACGCCTCTCCGGCCACCATTACATATTTCAAAGGACCGCCTTCTGTAAATGCCGTATGCCGCTTTACCGTTTCTAAAAATACATTAAACACGGCAGGGGCAAAATTCAGATGCGTCACCTGGTGAGTCTGGATATATTCCATGCAAAGCTGCGGATTTTTTTCTGCACCGGGCGGCAAAATGACAAGCCGTCCGTTTCCGATAAACCAGCCGAATAATTCTGAAATTGAAACGTCAAACACATAATTCGTTTTTAACAAATAGGCATCCTCATGCGCGACTGGATACTCCGCTTCTAAAAACTGCAGTGTGTTCATGATGGCTCTGTGCTCAACCATGACGCCTTTCGGTTTTCCCGTGCTTCCGGACGTATAAAGAATATAAGCGAGATGATGCGGTTTTGAACGCGGCATCAGTTTCGCTCCGCTGACAGGACGTCCGCTGTTTTCAATCTCCACCGTGCTCACGCTACCGATGGTTAACCGCTCAATCACGCCGCGTGTTTTCGCTTGCGTTAATACGATTGAAACGCCGCTGTCAGTCAACACGTGTGCCATCCGTTCGTTTGGAAAAGCCGGGTCAAGCGGGACATACGCACCTCCCGCTTTTAAAATGGCGAGGATGCCGATGACCATCTCAAAAGAACGCTCCGTACAGATACCGACCGGGCATTCCGGTGTGACGCCCATTTCTTGCAGATGCACAGCGAGCGCCGTGCTTCGTTCATCTAATTCGCGATATGTAAGGCTTGTCTCGCCGAATGTGACGGCTGCTCTGTCAGGGTATCGCCCGGCTTTTTCTGCAAACACGTCATGAATGCAGCGCTCATTCGGCTGATTAGATGGACGGCTTTCCTCCCGTTTTTGATTGAGCAGGCCGGAGCAGGCATCAAACGCGATCTCCGGATCAGAAAGCACCTTTTCTGCCAGTTTCATATAATGCTCCGCCATCCGTTCGATGAAAGCAGGGCTGTAGACATCCGGGTTATACAGAAATTGCAGGACGGTTCCCGTTTCTTTTTTATAGACTTCAAGCGCAAGCTCAAATTCGCCTTCCTGATGAATGTCTTCTATCATTTCAATGCCGAGTGATTGATATCGTTCCGAAAGCTTTTCCGCTCCTTCTGTCTGGAAGAAGTTTTGATAGAAAAACGCGGTTTGAAAAACAGGCGAAACCGCAGGCGAGCGTTCCGTCTTCAATTCTTTGACAAGCGCCGGAAACGGAAACGCGGCATGGTCCAGCCCTTCTGCAAGGGTCAGCTGGAGCTCCTTCAAAAACGCGCTAAAGGATTTGGCGCCCGTCTCCCTGCTTCTGACCGCGATCATATTAATAAAGTAGCCGATGACAGATTCAAATTGAGCCTCAGAACGCCCCATCGTCGGCATGCCGACGATGATATCTTCCTGATTCGTATATTGATAGAGCAAGCCTTTGAAAATAGCGAGATACACAACGGATTCATTGACATTATGTTTTCGGGCGCAAACTTTAATCTGCCGGTTCAGTTCATCAGGAAGCAAGCGCTGATACGCCTGCCCCCTGCACGTTTGAACCGATGATCTCGGGTAATCCGCCGGAAGCTCAAGCACCGGCAGCGGTCCGTCAAGCTGCTTTTTCCAATAAGAGAGATGCGTTTTTCCCTTTTCGCTTTCCAGCAGCTCCTTTTCCCATTTCACAAAGTCGTGATAATCTGCGGCCTGCTGAAGCATTTCGGGTTCTTTGCCTTCGCTTGCTTTTACATAAGCATCCAGCAGCGCCGACATAAACGTCATAAGAGAGACGCCGTCAAAGATGATATGGTGAATGGTGATTAACACAATCGGCTCCGGCTCCGCCTGACGGAACACTTGAACGCGCAAAAGCGGCCCGGTTTCAAGCGCGAACGGTTCTTTTGCTTTTTCTTTAATAAACGTAAGAGCGTCACGCCCGCTTAATTCGGAAAGATCTATTTCTTCAATCGGAAAATGCAATCCCGTATCTTCTGTCTGATACGGAAGGCCGTTATCCTCTTTTATCACACTCGTCAAAATGGGGTGCTGGCGCTGCACGGAAAAAAGGGCCGTTTTGAATGTCTCGATATCCAGCTTTTGAAAACGAAAGCATAACGGAATGTTGTATGCGCTCATCTCCGGAAACATTTTCTGAAGCATCCACAAACCTTTCTGGCCTTCGGAAAGCGGACGTTTTGCAGTCGTCCGCTTGAAAGACTGAAGCTTTTGTTCTACCTCAGCGATGGTGAGCGTTCCTGATCTGTAGGCATCGAGAAGTTCTTTATGATTCATAGGTCTTACTCCCTTCTATGATGTCTTGCACTCTTTTAAAATCCAATGTCCCCTCGGAGACCTGTTTCATCATGGCGATGATCTCCTGATCCGTATACTCCTTGTTATCCGGAGCGGCGGCTTCTGTTTCGGTTTCTTCCGTTCTGTAAAACGTTTCGATTGTTTCTTTGTGTTCTGTCAGGTAATAGCCCATGACGTCTCCGAGCGTGGCATAGCTGTAAAATAACGCCGGAGTGACTTCAATGCCGTAATGACTCGACAAAAGCGAGGCAAATTTGGCTAAATAGATGGAATCAAATCCGAATTCCGCCCAGTTTTTATGCAGAACGAGCTTATCTTTGGATATTTTCAGCAGACTGTGTATCAGCTCTTTCAAATCCGCTTCGAGCCGTTTTTCCGTGCTTTCTTCCGGGATGCGGCGGCTCACGGTTTCCAAAAGAACTTCCGTTTTTGATGAATCGTCCCGCCGGATGCCTAAAAATCGCTCGGCGCGGCTTCTTTTGCCGGCAATGACAAGGCACTGTGTGTTGTCTTGAGAAATGATGCGCTCAAACAGCTCAATGCCTTCATCTGTTTCTAACAGGCGCTGGCCGCTTGATTTCAGGTACATGCCCGTCGTCTCTTCACCGCCGACGGCCATTCCGCCGTTTTTCCAGACCGGCCAGTTTATGACAAAAGCGTTTCCGCTTTCTGATTGTTCATTTTTATAATGGGCATACGCCATTTGGAACCTGTTCGCCACTGCGTAATCACAGCAGCCGAAATCCCCTAAAACAGCCGATGTGGATGAAAAGTAGCAAATGAAGTCCAAGGTTTCGTTTTTCAGCCACTCGTCAAGAAGCAGGCTTCCGTTTATTTTCGGTTCAAGCGTATTGCGGAAGTTCCCGATTTCATTTTCAAAGACGGATGTTCTGCTTTCGATGCCAGCCGCATGAATGACGCCGTGAATGGCTCCGAATCGTTCTTTTGCGCGTTTGATGCAGTCGCCCATTCCGATCGGATCACAAACATCGGCTTCGGCGTAAAGAACACCTGCGCCGAGATTTTCCAAGTCTTTCATTTTTTCTTTCTTTTCCTCATTGATCGGCGATCGCCCCGTGAGAATGACATTTGCCTGATAGTTCCGGGCGAGGCGGCGGGCAAATAAGTAGCCGAGCCCTCCTAATCCGCCCGTAATAAGATATGTGCCCCCGGTTCTGATCCTGCTGTTTTCTTTTGTCAATCCAGTCGGTTCAGTGTGATAGACATATCGTTTCCCTTGTTCCAAGAAAACGGTGTGGTCTGTTTCAGCTTTCAGCTCGTCCCAAATGGTTCCCATCCAGTCTGTCATGGCTGCGCCTGCTTTTCTGAAGAGGCCGGTAATGTCCGTTTTCGGGAGAACCATGCCGAGCGAACGCTCAAAGCCGATCCATGATTCCAAGTAGCATTTTTCCAGACCGGATGCATATTCACCCGCCAGTAACAGTCTTTCCGGCTGCAGACCGGTCTCAGCCATAGCCTTGAGAATATAGACGATACATGAAAAATCTTCGATGCAGCTTTTATCTTCAAGCGCCCATAAATACAAAATGGCAGATGCTTCACCGTACTCTTTTTGAATGTCCGCAAAAGCGTCTACATATGATTGCGGATCTTCCCGCACCACTTGGCAGCGGCCGGCTGTTAAGCCCTCGTACCGGTTTCCCTGAGCGATAAAAATAACGTCAGCTTCACTGTCATACGATTTGATCACAGAGACGGCTTCCTGCTGCTTCTTCTGATCCGTTAAGAAAGAAATCACCGTTTTGATTTTCTTTTCTCCAGCAGACGGCAGAGCCTGTTCTTTAAGGACTTCTCTAAAAGCCATCACTTCAAACTGCTCGGCCGGATCACTTTCATCAGCCGGCGCCTTAACGGGCGCTGTTTTACTTTGTACAGGCAGCTGATGCCAGAAGCGTTCTTTCGCAAACGGATAAGCAGGCAGGCTGATGCGGGCCGGAGGACGGTCTCCGTATAATTTCGCCCAATCGATGTCCAATCCTTTTACCCAAAGCTCAAGCAGCTTAGAATATTTCCGTTTGCTGATCCAAGCGTCTATGATGGTTTCCATGTCATCATCGGCCGCAAATACGGCAAGCATCCGTTTGTTTTCTTCCGTGCTGTCGCGGTGCAGTCCGGCGCTGTCTTGTCCGGCGATAAATCCATTCAGTTTTTCTTCAAGTTCAGGCAGTGAATGAACAATAAAGCCCAGGCGCTCTTCCATCGGCACACGGCCCGTCTGGAGAGTATAGGCTATGCTCATAAGGTCACGGCCGCTGTATCTTTTTTCACGGACGGCGTCTCTAAGCTGTTTTGCTTTTTCGGTGAGCCGTTCGCTGTTTTTCGCAGACAGGACGATGATGGCAGGCTGATCTGCCGGCGTCTCATCAGGTTCTTTGTCTGCCATATATTCTTCTATGACGAGGTGGGCGTTTGCTCCCCCCGCGCCGAAGCTGCTTAACCCGGCCCTTCTCGGAAGCTCTTTTCCGCCGATGACGGGACGCTTCCACTCACCGAGCTCCTGTTGAACGGCAAACGGCGTATACGCGAACTCAATATTCGGATTCAGCTCTTTCGCGTGCAGGGACGGCGCAATTTGGCGGTCTTTCAGCTGGAATAATATTTTTGTCAGACCCGCAATGCCTGCGGCGCTTTCACAATGGCCGATATTTGATTTCGCAGAGCCGATGGCGCAAAACTGTTTGTCTGTTGTATCCTCTTCAAATGCTTTCGTTAATCCGGCGATTTCAATCGGATCGCCTAATGCGGTCCCCGTGCCGTGGGCTTCAATATAACTGACGGTGCGCGCCGGGACGTTTGCCCTTTCGAAAGCTTCTTTTATTAAGGCGGCCTGCGCATTCGGATTCGGAACGGTGTAGCCGTTCGTTTTGCCCCCGCTGTTAATGGCGCTTCCTTTAATTACACCGTAAATGTGATCGTTGTCGGCGATCGCTTGCTCCAGCGGCTTTAATACGACCGCGCCAACCCCTTCTCCGTCGACAAAACCGTCCGCGCGGTCTCCGAACGATTTGCACGTGTCGCTTGCAGAAAGCATGTTCATGACTGACAGATTCATATAATGGACCGGGTCGGTTACAAGGTTTACGCCGCCGGCAATCGCGCATTCGCTTGAACCGCTGTATAGGCTCTCAAGCGCCAGATGAATGGCCGTCAAGGAAGAAGAGCAGGCTGTATCAACGGCAATGCTCGGCCCTTGGAAATCAAAAAGGTAAGATACTCTATTGGCAATGGACCAGTAGCCGTAGCCTGTCGGGTAGTTTTTGTTCATCGCTCCGGCAAAAACGCCGATTTTTCTGCTTTGGCACAGGTTGTCAGGCGTATAGCCGGCATCCTCGATACTCGCATACGCCGTTTCTAAAAATAATCGCTCCTGCGGGTCCATTCGCTCCGCTTCCAAAGGAGAAATCTGAAAGAACAGCGGGTCGAACTTGTCCATATCCTCAATGAATCCGCCCCATTTCGTATAAATAGAGCCTTCTTTCCCTTTTTCTTCATCATAGTAATCCTGCCAGTTCCAGCGCTCCCGCGGGATTTCTTCTATGCAGTTTTTTCCTTTTTTAATGTTTGCCCAAAGCTCAGCCGCTGTTTTGGCCTGCGGGTAGCGACCGGATACGCCGATAATTGCCACGTCGCGAACTGAACTTTGCCGGACGGTCTCTTTGGCTGTCTGTTTTTCTTTCCGCCGCCAGTCAGTGCGAAGCGGCTTAGCCGGCTGTACAGCCTGCGGTTTTGATGCCGCCGGTTCTTCCTGAACAGGCGTTTGTCCCGTCAGTTTGATCATCTCGTCTTTTTTCGTTTTGATTAAGTGGCCGACGAGAGCCTCAATCGTCTGGTATTCAAAAAATAAGGTGCTGCTGACTTGGTCTAACACATTTCGTAACGCATTTGTCAGCTGTACGACGACGATAGAATCAATTCCGTATTTTTCAAGCGGCGCTTTCGGATCAATTTGAGCCGGCGGAATTTTTAACGTTTCTCCGATTAACGTTTTCAAGTACTCGGTGCTTTTTTCTGTTAAGGCTGTGCTTTTTTCGGCCGTTGTTCGCGGCTGAAGTTCGGGCGCTTTTGGCGGTGCGGTCCGTTTTCCGGCCTCAGCTTTAAGCGTTTTTTGGCGCACAATGCCATTGCTTTTTGCCGCTATAATCTGATGGCTTAATTCATGTGCCGCTTCTGCCGGGAAGAAGACAGAATGCCAGCCTTCACTTTCTAACACGCGCTTCCAGCTTTCCGGATACAAGCCCGGGCATCCCGGAATTCGAAGGCCGGAATCTTCATGCAGCCACCAGCCTTCAAGCAGACCGAAAGTAATATGCGGGAACAGGCTGTTGCCCGCCATCTCATTTAAGAGCAGCAAACCGTTGTCTTTTAAAACGGCTTTGGCGTTTCTCAGCGTCTGGCGTATGTCTTTTGTCGCGTGGAGCACATTGGCGGCAACAGCGATGTCGTATGCGCCCGGCTCTATGTCCTGACCGGAAAGCGGTTCTTCTGCATTAAAAAGTTTATAAGTCAGATAAGGATTCTGTTTGCCGTATTCTGTCTCCGCATGCACGAGAAAAGCTTTCGATACATCGGTGTAACAGTACTCTTTGATATGGTTTTGATACGGCTTAAGCTTTTCAAATATGCCTGCGCTTGTGCCGCCAGTGCCCGCTCCGATTTCCAGGATGCGGATCTCGGCTTTTGGATTTTTACTGATGTTTTCTTTCACATAGGCCGTTAAAGTATCTGACAGGGCGCCGTTGAAGTAATCCGCGACTTGGTTGTGTTTATAAATTCCTTCAACGAGTTCCATTGAAGAGTGCGGGAACATGATGTCTGTCGCCGGCACGTTTTCGCGAAGTATGTCCGGCAGTGCTTTAAGCATCGTCTCGGCCAAAACAGTCATCGCTTTTGTATCGGCGTTATTGAGCCATTCCGCCTTTTCCTGCTCCCACTTCCGCCATAACGAGGCGGTTGTGTTTTCAGCGCGGGCTGCCAGTGTAAATGAATCGGCATCCCCTTCCAGATAGCCATGTTCCAGCAGAAAGGCGATCGTTTGATTGAGCCATTTTTTAAAATAGCCGTGTTCAGGCTTATACGCTTTAAGGCTTTGCGGCGTCAGCAAGTCCGCCTCTTTTAGCTGGGCGATCAATAGCTGATACAGAAAATCATCAAGCTCCTGATGCCCGGTCTCTCTTACAAGACGTGCGCTCGGCGGAGCAACCTTCAGCTGCTGTCCGGATACAAGCGGCTGAGGCGGATAAACAGACATCTTTTCTCGTTCATTCATACCCTCTACTGCGACCGGTTTTGTCGTATGAATGAAAGCAGCCTGCTCAACCCGAAGCGTCAAAAGGGTTTCAAGCGCCTCCATCGCTGCGTCCGGTTCGATCAATCCCAATCCGATCTGATCCATCAGCTGAATAAAATTGCCGTCTTCAGCCGCCTCGCTGCTGCCCCAG
Source organism: Bacillus siamensis (assembly GCF_051628075.1). Lineage (NCBI taxonomy): Bacteria > Bacillati > Bacillota > Bacilli > Caryophanales > Bacillaceae > Bacillus > Bacillus siamensis. Next base: position 1,761,385 of record NZ_CP155579.1, on the reverse strand, counting down.
TAGCCCCAATTCATGACTTTGACCGGGCAGTTCCATTTCTGAGCAAGTTCCTTCGCAAATGCGTCACTGAAGGCGCACCCTGCGGCATAATGGCTTTGTTTCACATTATGGATAAATGCCACAAGCGAGGAGAAGAAGAGCGCAAAGTCAAGCGGCTCCCGTCCAAATACCTCCGCCATGGACACACTTACATCGGCTTTTGCCCGCAGCACCGATTTGAATTCTTCTGTCTTCATATTATTTAAGCTTTGCTCAGACAGATCCATTGCCGAGTGGATGACGCCGTTAATTTTTGTATGACGCTCTTTTATGAACTGATAAGCCCGCTCTAAGGAAGCCCTGTCAGCGGCATCGGCGGATACATATTCAGGTGCCGGCCCGATTGCGCTGAGCCGGTCGAGTTTCGCCTGTATCGAATCATTCAGCGTGCTTCTTCCGATCCAAATGACGCGTGCTTTGTAGCGGCGGATCATATATTCACTCCATGCCTCACCGAGATACCCGGCGCCTCCGATCACGGCATAAACCCCGCCTGTTTGGTACAGCGTGCCGTTTTTCGGCATATTGTCAAGCGGTATCAGCTGCCGCTCATACAGCTCTTCATTGCGGTATGCCCAAACTTTTCCGTTTTTCCCGGCAGAAAGAGAAAGCGCCTCGCCGATCGGCCAGATGCCGTCTGTCTCTGTGTCAATCATGCGGATATTCCAATCCGGATATTCTTTCGCCATCGTCCCGGCAAGTCCGCTGACCGCTGCTTGTGACGGATCGGCGCTGTCCTGATCTGAAAACGGCTGGGCATTTGCTGTGACGAAGCACCAGTCCAGATGTTTCTCTCCGTATCCTAAGGCAAGCAAAGCTTTCATCAGCTTGAATACATGAAAAACGTTGCGCTCCTGTTCCTTAAGGATGTCAGCACTCTCAGCCTGCGGCGCGAGCCAAATGATTTGCTCCAGTTCTTTTTGTCCTTCAAGCAAGTGCGTAAGAGATGTGATATCATCCGTGCTTCTGATTGGATAGTAAGAAGCATTCGGCAGATGCTCTTTGATGCGCGCATGGCTTCTGTCAGTTCCTCCGAAAACCGCAGTCTGCTTATCGGCCGTTATCGCTTTCCCGGTATTTATAAGTGCAGCGGGCTCCCATGCCGGAATCATCATCGTATGGCCGACAGGAGCCTCTGGGGTTTTACCGACTGCTGTTTGGCTTGGTTCAAGCGCCCGGACGGATGCGCCTTTCATCCGAACATAAACCGTACCGGCATCATCGCACATATCAATATCAAATTTTCTTACGTTGTCATCTGCTTTGCTGCCTTCTGTGTACCGGATATATGACCAGATCTGTTCAGGACACGGCCCGAACACTTCCACTTCCTGCATCGCAAACGGCAAAGAAAGCTCATGGCTGTCTGCATCGTCATGAATCGAGCGGACAAGCAGACCGACGGAGGCGTGAAAAGCGGCGTCCATTATACTCGGGTGAAGCGTATACAGCTCTTTATCGTCTTGAACGGAAGCCGGGAGTGAAATACGGGCCAGTAACCGGTCTTCCCCGATCAGCAATTGCTGTACGCCCCTGTATGCCTCTCCGTAATCCAGGCCGATCTTTTCAAAAGCACTGTAACATTCTTCCGCCGTCACGATCCCTAAATCGCAGGAATCCTTGACAGACTCAATATCTAACTGAGCACTGCCCTGTGCAGTAATGACCGCTTCACCTTGGCTGTGAATAACCGGATCTTCGCCGTTTACTTCTGCCTCACTGTATATTTCATAGGTAATCTCACCGTTATCTTCTGGATAAAGGGCAATATGTATTTCCTTCGGTTTGTTTTCAATCATGACCGGCCGGACCCAAACGACCTGTCTGAGTGTGACGCTATGGCCTTTGTCCGTCACGGCCGCGGCCTTTTTCACCGCCTCTGCGGCCATTTCTAAATAGGCGACACCGGGCAGAATTTTTTGTCCGTTGACGACATGGTCAGACAGGAAAAATTCATCTCCCGTAAAAAGAGAAGTAAAACGCTGCTGTGAAAAATCTGACGTATTTTCTTGTAAAAGCGGATGCAGCACAGTGCCTGACAGGCTTTTCCCGTGTTTTTTCTGCTGCGGAATCCAATAGCGCTCTTTTGCAAACGGATATGTCGGAACGCTTGTTTTACGCGGTTTATCCGCATCGTACAGCTTATTCCAATCTACTGTTTTCCCTTCTGCCCATAAACCTGCAAGCTGTATCGGATCATCTGTTTCAGGAGCAGGTTCGCTCAGTTCCGGCATCTCGGCTTGTCCGCGCCAAAATCCGGGGATGGTTTCGTTTCCTTTTACGAAATCATTCAGCTTTTGCTTCAATTCGCGGGTGTCATTTGCAAGGAAGACAGCTCTCTCCTCCATTGCTTCGCGTCCTGTCTGAAGCGTGTAAGCCAGTTCAGACAGCACCGTCTTTTCGGAAAGCGACCCGGCTATTTTTTCCGCATAGGCCAGAAGCCTGTCTTTATTTCTTGCGGACAGCGGGATGATTTTGGCTGCATCGTTCTCAGGTGCAGGCGCTTTGTGTTCCGGCTGAATGTATTCTTCTAAAATGATATGGGCATTCGAACCTGATGCCCCGAAGGAACTGAGCCCGGCCCGGCGCGGATAATACGTGACTTTTCCGTTTTCTTCCGCTGCCGGCTGCTTCCAAAGAGCAGTCTGCTGCTGTACGTAAAAAGGAGACTTCTCAAATTTCACGTATGGATTTAATTCCGCTGAATGCAGAGATTTGACAAGCGTTTTGTGATGAAGCTGCAGCGCAGCCTTTGTTAATCCGCTGATGCCCGCCGCCGATTCCGCATGGCCGATATTTGATTTGACTGAACCGATGGAACAAAATTGCTGATCCTGCGTCCCTTCGCTGAACGCTTTTGACAGACCTTCAATTTCAATCGGGTCGCCTAACGAAGTGCCTGTTCCATGAGCTTCCACATAACTGACGGTCCGCGGGCTGATCCCTGCTTTTTTCAGACATGTCTTAATGACTTCTGCCTGTGCAGCAGGGCTCGGGACGGTAATCCCGCTTACTTTCCCGACGTGGTTAACGGCGCTTCCTTTAATGACCGCGTAAATCCGGTCGCCGTCCTGTTCGGCTTTTTCCAGCGGCTTGAGTAATACCGCACCGACTCCTTCTCCGGAAACATAGCCGTCACCGCCCTCGCCGAACGTGCGGCAGCGGCCGTCGCTTGAGTGCATGCCGACGCTTCCGTAGCTCAGATATTTCGCCGGGTGGAGCGACAAGTTCACACCGCCCGCAAGCGCGGCTTCACATTCGCCGCGGCGGATGCTTTCAATCGCCAGATGAACGGCGGTCAATGATGAGGAACAAACGGTATCGACCGCGATGCTCGGCCCGTGGAAGTCACAATAATAGGACACTCTGTTGGCGATCTGCGCATAATTCAGCGAAACCGGAAAAGGATCCGTTTCCGATAATTGTTCTGCGCCGATTAAGGAATAATCTTTATGCATCACTCCTGCAAAAACGCCGATCGGATGCTGTTTCGCCCCTTTATTTCCAAGCGTTTCAGGCGTATACCCCGCGTCTTCAATCGTTTCCCAGCAGGTTTCTAAAAACAGGCGTTCCTGCGGGTCCATCATTTCCGCCTCACGCGGTGAGATTCTGAAAAACTGCGGATCGAAGCAGTCGGCATCGTCGATGAAACCGCCCCATTTTGATACGGTCTTTCCAGATGGGGACGTTACGTTTTTATATGTTTTCCAATCCCAGCGGGACTTCGGAACTTCAGTGATGCAATCCGTGCCCGCCTTTAGGTTTTCCCAAAACTCCGCCACATTTTTCGCTTTCGGATAGCGGCCGGCCATTCCGATAATCGCAATGTCACCGGTGTTTTCATGATGTTCTGGCACGCCCGGTGATTCGGCTGCACGTTCCGCATATTCAAATGAAACGGTCTTTTTCAGATAGGCTGCCAGTTCTTTTATATTCGTATATTCAAAGAGAAGAGTGGGCGCGAGTTCCGCACCCGCCTTTTTACTGATATCCTGCACAACCTCAAGCAAAGAAGATGAATCCAGCCCGAGCTCGTAGTAGCCGGCAAGAACGTCCAGCGTCTCCCAAGGCTGACCAAGCTTATCAGCCAAAAGCTTCTTCAAAAACAGAATGATGTCTTTTTCATCTGCGCTGTCCGGCTCTTTTGCATCCTGTTTATTCTGTCCTGCTGCGTACCCGTCTCCTTCGAGCCGAACCGCTTTTCCCGTCATGTTTTTAAGCTCAGCCACCTTCTGTCCGGAACGGCTGAAGTACTCGATTGTCATCGTTGTAAGTTCTTTTTCCTGACGGACGCCGGAAGCGGCAATACGCGCCGTGCACTCTGATTGAAGCCTGCCGGCGGCTTTGAACGATTCATAATATAAAGGCAAGTGAAGCCGGTTTGTTTCAGAAAGCAAACCGCTCGCCCCGATGCCGCTCGCATCCAAAAGGGCGGGATGGAATAAAAAGAAATCCTTTCCTTCTTCGCAAGAAAGCTCAGCCAGCATGCCGTCTTCTGTTTCGTACAATCGTCCGCTCGATTTCATCATCCCGGAATGAACCAGGTCATGATCCAGGCAGCGGTGATACATGTCATCAAGATCCAGAGATCGGACTGACTGCTTCAGCTCGCCGAAATCAATGGTTTCGTCAAATGTGACAGCGTCTCTTTTCACCATTTCAGCCGTCGCATATTGTATATTGTCTGACAGCTCGTCATCTTGCTGTTTCTGTCCGGAAAGGGAGATGAGCCACTTTCCATCTCCGCTTTCAGAACATTGAATGGTCAGAATGATTGCAGCCGTTTCACTGACGGTTAAAGGCTGATAAATCGTGACATGCTTCAGTTCGAGCTCATTGTATGAATAACCGTGCTCCTGAAAAACCTGATAAATCAAATCGATATAACTAAGACCGGGCAATACCGCTTCACCAAAGACCGTATGGCCCTTCATGATAGGATGATCCAGTGAAATATTGATTTTTTCCGATATCATTTCTTCCCACTCCTCTCTATTTAAATGCTTTCCAGAACATTTTCTTGGCAGGAAGCTCTTGTTTCTTCACCGGTGCGTCAGGTTCTTTTGCGAGAGCCTTACGTCTTAATGACGGTGCCGGCAGCGGCTTTCTTTTCAGTCGGGTATCTTTTTCTTCCCAAGCTTCCAAAATGACGTGGGCGTTCGTTCCGCCGTCGGCAAAGCAGTTGATGGCCGCAGACGGTCTGGCTGCATCCCATTCGCCGGCTGTTTTATCAAAATACAAATCGGTCTTTGTTATATCAAAATGCGGCATCGGTTCATCCCCTGAGAGAAACGGAACCGTTTGTCTGTGTTTCAGCATTAATACGACTTTAATGAAGCTTGCGATGCCTTCTGCGCAAAGCGGATGCCCGATGTTCGGCTTGATTGACCCGATGCCGAGCGGGACATGCTGACCTGAGCGGTATACGGATTGAATCGCCTTCAGCTCAAGTAAATCAGTCACAGCGGAACCCGATCCGTTTGCTTCGATATAAGTGATATCCTCCGGCTTCTTACCGCTTTTTAAAAGCGCGCTTTTCATAACGTCTTTTTGCGCCTGAACATTAGGGGCTGACGGTCCTGCCGTTCTGCCGTCATTATTCATGGCGGCGGCCTTAATGACTGCGTGTATCGTGTCGCCGTCTTTTTGCGCCTGGCTTACCGTTTTTAACAGCACCATGCCCACCCCTTCTCCGAGGACAACTCCGCCTGAACGCTTATCAAATACATGAAATGCCGGTTCTTCGTTTAACAGCCCGCGCTCTTGGAACATCCGGTGCGCCGCATCCGTGTTCAGCATACTGACACCGCCGACTACCGCTATTTTGATATCGCCGCTTCTCAGTGCCTGTACGGCCATATTCATTCCTGTCAAAGCCGATGAACAAGCCGTATCAAGCACGATGCTCGGCCCCCGCAGGTCAAAAAATTGTGAAACGTTTGCAGCTAAATAGTTCTGCCCGCCCGCAACGATCGGATTGCGTGCATTCGCAAGGCTTTCAGGATCAGGCTGATGCTGGCTGCGGCCTCCGATATACACACCGGCTTCTATGCCCTTGATTTCTTCACGGGTATAGCCGGCATGGCACCAAAGCCTTACGCTTTCTTCCAGCACCGCCAATGCCTGAGGATCCATCGCTTTCGCGTCGTTTTCCGGTATGAAAAAGAAATCGGAATCAAAGTGATCCACATGTTCAATCAAGCCCGCAACATACTGATTTTCGTAACCGAATCGTTCGGCCGGCACGGAGCCGATCGCGGACCTGCCGCTTCTCAGCAGATCCCAATATTGTTCTAACGATTCAGCTCCCGGAAAGCGGCAGCTCATTCCGACGACGGCAATGTCTTCATTTTCGGCATATCGGTTTTGTTCAGCTTGAACGGTTTGCACATTGGCGGGAACCGCGGTTTCTGTATCAGATTCCTTCCTTGTGAGCAGCGGCTGACTGTTGGATACAAGCCATTCGGCAAACGCGTCAATCGTCGGATGTTCATATAAAACAGACGGATCTAAGTCCTTTTTGAGTGCTTGATTCATTTGCTGTAAAAGCTGCGCTAAAATGATCGAATCAACCCCGTAATCCTGAAACGGTTCGTCTGTCTCCAGTTCATCCGGAGCGATTTTCAGCTCATCAGAAAACAGTTTCACAAGCCACGCCTTCGTATCAAGAAGAAGGTCTGAGTCTGATTGTTTTTCCTCGATTTGACCGTTTTTTTCTGCTTCTGTCTCTTTTTGTTTTTTCTTTTGACTGAGCAGCATGTCAGGATGCCATCCGCTTCGATCAACGATGGCCGGCAGAACGGCCGGGCGGATGTTTTCAGACAAAATGCGGTCCAGCAAGTCAATCCCTTCCGCATTCGTCAGTCCTAAAAGTCCGGTCTGCTTCAGGCTTTCTGTGCGGACTTCACCCAATCCGGTTTCCTTCCAATTCGGCCATTGAATGCTGACCATCGGATATTGGTGCTGATGAGCAGCCGCGAAATAATCCATGTACGCATTTGCCATCGCATAATCCGACTGCCCCGCGGCAAGCGCCGGTACGACAGCAGATACGGAAGAAAATAAGACGAAGAATCGCAAAGGATCATTTGTAAAAAGGCTGCTTAAGGTTTGAAGCCCGGCGACTTTCGGTTCCAGCACTTCTTTTATGTCGTCAGCAGTCTTTCTGATAAACGCCGGATTTACTGAATTAACCGAGCCTGCACAGTGAATGACCCCGCCGATCGGTCCCATCGTGCGCCGGATCGTTTCAATTTCCGCTGCCGCCGCATCACGGTCAGACAATTTCAGACTGATGACCGCTACTTGCACACCTTTTGCCTCAAGCGCTTCAATCGCCCGTATTTTCTCTTTCATCCGTGTATTCACAGCTGACCGTTCATGACGGGGAGGAATCGGCTCCCTGCCTGTCAGCACCACTTTTTTCACGCCGTGTTTTTCTGTGAAATGGCGCGCGCACAAAAGACCGAGCCCTCTCGTCCCTCCGGTAATGAAAAGCACATGGTCTTCCGGGAACGATCCGGACTGTTGTTCTGATCGCTCCCATTTTGGAATCTCCCTGAATACAGCGCGGTATCTCTGTCCGTTTCGGAGGCAGACTTCCGGTTCTGTGCTGTCCGCTGAAAATTCATCCGCAATCTGTTTGGCAAGTGTCTGCTGATTTGTATCGGTATCGGCATCCATGTGTCTTGATGTCACGTTTTGATACTCACTTTGCAGCATTCTGTACAGGCCGCTTTTTGCCGCTCCTGCGAGATGAATCGTTTTCTGCTGAAACGGCTCCAAGCCTTTTGTTACATACAGCAGCGTCAGCGGCCGCGCTTGACGGCGGCTTGTATCAATCAGAGTCTGGAGCCGGCTGATCCCTTCCAGTGAAAGGTCTTCGTCTCCGCAGCCTGTCAGATCGATTGCGCCATCTATGCGGCTCCAATCGCTAGCTGACGTGTCAGCCGAATCGATCGGGAGAATGAACGAGTCATCGAAATGCTTTGCAGTCTCTTCGGCAAGTCCCCTTGTCCTTGCATCAGCCAGAATCATGACCTTCTGAACGCTTTTTTCACCGGCAGACTCGATCTCACACGGAACCCACTGCTTTTCTAAAAGTACAGCTTCGCGCCGGTCTTCCGTTTCCTCCGATGCGGATTTCACTTGAGGCAGCCAGTACGGCTCCTTGGCAAACGGGTAAGCCGGCAGACTGATTCTGCGTGGTTTTTCGTCTTGATAGAGCCTGTTCCAGTCCACGTGAAGCCCTTTTGCCCACAATTCCGCTATATTGCCGTATTTTTTCTTATCGAACCATGACCTGACAAGCTGCTTCAGATCATCGTCCGTTTCAAATGCTTTGATTTCTTTTTTTGCCGTTTTGATGTGGGCTTCATATATCCCTTCACCCGTATTGCCGTATACAAAATCGGTTAAACGGCTGATCAGCTCTTCTCTCGAACCGGCTGTAACCGCAAGACGGCAGTCCATTGCGTCACGCCCGGTTTGAAGCGTGTACGCCATATCTGAAAGATTGATATCCTGATTGGCTTTTGCAAAATCGATCATCGACTCGGCATAGGCTTTTAGCTGCGGCGCTTTTTTCGCCGACAGTACAAAAATGTTTGTCTCATCAGGCTTTCGGCTGCCCCGGTCTTTCGGCTGGTACTCTTCAATGACGAGATGAGCGTTTGTGCCGCTGTAGCCGAATGAGCTGACACAGGCCCGCCGCGGTGCTCCGCCTGTTTCCCAAGGTTTGAGTTCGGTATTGACAAATAAAGGCGAGTCATCGAAATCAAAATGTTCATTCGGCGTGCTGAAATGAAGACTCGGCACAAGCTTTTGATGCTTCATCGACAGCAGGACTTTCTGGACGCTTGCTACGCCCGCCGCCGCCGACGTATGTCCGATATTCGATTTAACCGAACCGATGGCGCAAAATTGTTTTCGGTCCGTTTTTTCCTTAAATACAGAAGATAAAGCTTCTAATTCAATCGGATCCCCCTGCTTTGTGCCGGTGCCGTGCATTTCCGCATAGGTGATGCTCTCAGGGTGGATGTTGTGCGTTTCATACACTTGGTGCTCTAAATCCATTTGGCTTTTCGCGCTCGGTGCGGTAATGCCGTTTGTTTTTCCGTCCTGGTTAATTCCGGATCCGATAATGACTCCGTAAATATGGTCTTGATCGGCTTCCGCATCTTTCAGCCTTTTCAGAACGAGCGCCCCCGCGCCTTCGCCAGGCACAAATCCGTTTGCGCTGTTATCAAATGCTTTGCATTGTCCGTCAGGAGACAGCATTCCGGCTTCACACATGCTGATGTATGATTCAGGCGTTATATACAAGGTGACGCCGCCGACAAGCGCCATGTCAATTTCATGATTCAACAGCGCCTGACGCGCCAAATGAGTCCCGACAAGAGACGATGAGCATGCCGTATCGATCGGAATCGCCGGCCCTTTCAAGTTGAGATAATACGCCAGGCGGGCCGCCGCGATGCTGAAACTGTTGCCCGTTGCGCTTCCTCCTGTCTGATGTTTATTTAACATCATGCCGTATTCATTGTTCATAATCCCTAAATAAACGCCGCAATTTTTCCCGCTTAATTCTTTTGAGCTGTAGCCCGCATCTTCAAAGGCTTTAAAGCCTTCCTGTAAAAATATCCGGTGCTGCGGGTCCATAAGTTCCGCTTCAGACGGAGAAATATTAAAAAACAGCGGATCAAAATCTTCAATGCCGTCAAGCATACCGATTGATTTGCAGTATACTTTGCCCTTCTTGTTTAAGGCCGGATCATAGTATTGGTTTACATCCCAGCGGGAAAGCGGGATGTCGCGAATGGCGTTTTTCGCACGCACTAAATTGTCCCAATACGTCTTAAGATCCGGTGCGTCGGGGTATTTGCCCGACATGCCGACGATAGCTATCGCGTCCGCCATCTCGTCATTAGGCTCCTGTTTGGCCTGCACCGGTTCAAGTTCCTTTTGAACCGTTAATCTCTCCGGCTCGGCAGGTGTTTTCTCCTGCGGGGCGTCTTGCTGCGTAAGCGGCTTCGGACGTACGGGAACCGCCTGTTTTTTTCTACCGCGGACGGACGGCTGCGTGCGCAGAAAATCGGCAAATTGACGGATTGTCGGATAATCATACACTTTCGTTACGTTACAGTCCGTGCCGTACCGTTTATTGACGGCTTTTATCCATTCAAGCCCGGTAATCGAATCCATGCCCAGATCAATAAAGGCTTCATCAATATCTACTTCATGCCGCTCCATGTACAATACATCAGCAAGTGCTTTTGATAACTCGTCATGCACCGCTTCAATCTGTTCTTCCGGTTCGGCGGAAGCTGCCGTTTCAGACATTGCCTCCAAAATAGCCGCTTCTGCTTGTATCACCGGCTGCTTATGAGCGTTTAAAGGCTGCAGAAGTATGTTGGACGGTTTGTTCACGGCCTCTGTTTTCTGCGGTTCGGCTACTTCTTCAACGATTGGTTCTGTCCCGAGCTCTTTTTGCAAGAAGACCGCAAACTGGCGGATGGTCGGATAATCATATACTTTCGTCACCGTAAGGGACGTGCCGTACGTTTTATTAACGGCCTTTATCCATTCAAGACCGGTGATTGAATCCATACCGATATCAATAAAAGTGTCGTCTGCGTCGATATCGCCGGGATCCATATATAAAACGTCTGCCAAACTTTCCGTTAATTCGGCACTTACTTTTTCAGCGGAAACCGCCGGACGGTCAGCGGACTGTGCCATTCTTTTCGGTCCCGCGCCGCTCAAAGGCTGCAATGTAATATTTGACGGTTTTTCTTTCGCAGTCTCCTCGGAAAGAGGTGCTGCTTCAATGACCGGTTCCGGGACGGCCTCCGGTGCGATCGGTGCAGGCTTTGTTTCCACCGGTTTTTTGACAGCTGCATCAGCTGATGTGTCGATCCAATAACGGTCCGTTGCAAACGGGTAAGCCGGGAGACTGATTTTTTGCGGTCTGCCCATTTGATACAGCTTATCCCAATTCAGCGGAAGGCCCTTTACCCAAAGCTCTAATACCTTTGCGGCTTTGCCTTTTTCAAGCCATGCCTCAATGGTTTTTTCCATGTCCTCATCAGCCGCAAACAGCGCCATCGTGTCTTTATTCTGTTTGACTTGTCCGCGGTAGAGCTGATCAATTGAATCTTTGCCTCCCGTAAATCCGTCAAGCTTTTCTTCAAGCTCGCGTAAATTGCTGACAATCAGACCGAGGCGCTCTTCCATCGCTTCACGGCCGGTTTGAAGCGTATAGGCGATCCGGCCCAGATCCGCTTCCCTGTAACGCCTGCTCCGCAGTGCATCAAGAAGGCGTTTCGCCCGTTCTTGAAGCCGTTTCTCATTTTTCGCGGAAAGAATGATCATCGATGGATGAGGTGCGGCAAAAGCCGTCTCCTTATCCACATCAGCGGTATATTCTTCGATGACGATGTGAGCGTTGACGCCGCCGGCTCCGAAAGAGGAAAGCCCCGCGGTTCTCGGCAGTTCCTTATCATTTATGACCGGTCTTTTCCACTCTTCAAGCGTCTGCTGCACTTTAAACGGCGTACTCGGAAAATCAATATTCGGGTTAAGCGTCCGGGAATGCAGTGACGGCGCAAGCTTCTTGTGTTTCATTTGCAGCAGCACCTTCGTCAGCCCCGCGATGCCTGCTGCGCTTTCACAGTGCCCGATATTGGATTTTGCTGAGCCGATGGCGCAAAACTGTTTATCTTGTGTTTGTTCTGAAAAGACTTTTGTCAGACCCGTGATTTCAATCGGATCGCCGAGTGAAGTTCCGGTGCCGTGGGCTTCGATGTAGCTGACCGCCCTCGGATCGGTTCCCGCGTCTTTTAACGCCTGTTTGATTACCGCAGCTTGGGCGTTCGGATTCGGGACGGAATACCCGTTTGTTTTTCCATCATGGTTCACGGCCGTTCCTTTGATCAGGCCGTAAATATGATCACCGTCCGCTTTCGCTTTAGAAAGCGGCTTGAGGAGTACGGCGCCCACTCCTTCACCGGGCACATAACCGTCTCCGCCTTCTCCGAAACTTTCACATCTGCCTTTGCTTGATAAAAATCTGTTCTGGCCGAGCATCAAATATTTATTCGGATGGATGGATACATTGACGCCCCCGGCAAATGCCGCCTCGCATTCCCCGTTCCGCAAGCTTTGACACGCCAGGTGAATGGCTGTTAAAGAAGAAGAGCACATCGTATCAAGAGCCATGCTCGGACCGTTAAAGCCGAATACATAGGAAGCCCGATTCGCGATGGATGACGGATTTCCGGTCAAAGCGAGCGATTTTCCGCGCGCCTGTTCTTCGGCTCCGTAAAGCTGGTATTCCTCATACATGACGCCGACGTAAACACCGACATTGGCGCCCTGCAGGTCACCCGATTTTCCGGTCAGCTTTTTGCGCGTATAACCGGCATCCTCCATCGTTTCGTAGACACATTGCAGAAATAACCGCTCCTGCGGGTCCATCAATTTTGCATCCCGGGGTGAAATAGAGAAGAATTGCGGATCAAATTTGTCCACGTCTTTCAAAAATCCTCCCCATTTTCCGTACGTCTTGCCTTCTTGATCTTTATCAGCGTCGTAATAAAGGCTGTGATCCCAGCGGCCGCTTGGAATTTCGGTTATGCAGTCAACGCCTTCACTTAAGTTCTTCCAAAATTCCTGGAGATTTTCGGCCTGCGGATATCGTCCTGATATACCGATAATCGCGATATCCTCACGCTCCGGCACTGGATTTTCCCGCGTGTCTGTGCGGACTTGCGCAAAGCCTTTTTTGCCTTCACTGCGATAGGATACAGGCTTTTCTTCTGTTTTCTCCTGCAGATCCGTTTTGGCTGCAGGGGGTTCTTCCGTTTTCATCCCGGTCACTTCCAGCAGCGTGCCGCGGTGAGCTTTCATAAAATATTGCGCCAGCGATTCGATATTCTGGTACTCGAAAAACAATGTTTTTGACAATGAACCGAAGCTCTTTTCCAGCCGTCCCGTCAAATGCATAATCATAATCGAATCAATTCCGTAATCTTCCATAGGCGCCTTGGCGTCAATGCTGCCGACAGGAAGTTTGGTTACTTCCGAAAGCACCTGTTTCAAGAAATGCTCCGTTTTTTCCGCAAGCATGTTCTCTCTGCCTGATGAAAAGCCTGCCGGTGCTTCTGGTTCGCTTTCCGTTTCTTCTTGATCTTCCGCTGATTTTTTCAGAAACGCCCTGATTTTTGCGGCGTAGCCTTCGGTCACCATGATCTGGGATGTCTTTGCCGCCCACCCGCGGTACAAAGCTTGAATGCCGTTTTCTGTTTTCATAGGGACCATGCCGCTTTCTTTTGTCAATATGGCTTCCGTTTCGGCGTCAACCGTCATCCCGCCGTCTTTCCAAAGCGGCCAGCAGATTGAAAGAGTGTGTCCATGGCGTTCATTTCGGGCCTTTTGCCGGTTTCTTTTTTCACTGAAAGCGTTCATAAACGCATTGGCCATCGCATAATCTGCTTGGCCCGCGCTTCCGGCGCTTCCCGCTCCGGAAGAGAAAAGAATCAGAAAATCAAGCTCTATGTCCTTACATGCTTCATCAAGATGAACCAGCCCGGAGACTTTCGGTGCCAGCACATCACGGATTTCATCCTTGTGCTTTTTCAGAATATAGTTGTCTTTTATCGTTCCGGCGCTGTGAATGATACCGTTTAAGCCGCCGTACTGCCGGCAGATGTCCGCTGTGAGCGTTTGAACTTCTTGTTTATCCGTTATGTCCGTTTGTTTGTACACAGCTTTCGCGCCGAGATCGGACAGTTCTTGAAGCTGGGCTTTTTTACGGTTATCCAGCAGAGAACGCCCCGTTAAAATAAGAACGGCGTCTTTTGCATGCCGGGCGATTTCTTTGGCGAACAAAAATCCGAGACCGCCCGCACCGCCTGTGATCAGATAAACACCTTTATCCTTCCACGGCTTTTCGGCGCCCAACTGTTCAAGACCCGTTTCCTGCCATTGTCCCGTATAGCGCCTGCCGTTTTCATAGCGAATATGCTTGTCATCAGGATGAGCGCTGCATTCTTTTACATATCGTGACAGCGTGTCTGCCTTGACGTCCGGCTCCGCTTCAATCAGCTGGCCGGTCAGGTTCGGGTTTTCAAGCGCCGCTGTTTTCAAAAGCCCCGTTAAGCCGCAAAGGAGCTGCGTATCAGCTTCTTGAGGCACGACAATCTGAATAAGCTCGCGCCCGCCGGAATTTGAAGCGAGGATTTTCTTCACTTCTTCAAAAGCCTGAAGCGCACAGGCTTCAAACCGTTCGTCTTCACTCTTATGCTGATCACGGAGCACGTGACAGCTGAAGTCTGTCTGTATGCTGTTCATCTGTTCTGTAAACCGGTCAGATATCATCACGTGACGGGCTTTGAAATGGATTGGCGCTTTTTCATGTACAGCGGCCTTCTCTTCCCATACGTGTTCAAAAAATAGTGTATCTGTTTTATCCGTTTCAATTTCCCGTGCGGAATAACCAGTCATTTTCACACATACATTGCCTTGTTCGTCACATACATCAATATCCAGCTTCTGCACGGCATCTTCAGGCTTGCTATCACCGCTGTACGCAATGGAAACCCACATATTGCTTTTACAGCTTTTCAGCACATCAATCTGTTCGAGAGCAAACGGCAGCATCGGCCTTATATCAGTTCCGTCTCTATCAAGCATCAACCCGATTGTCGCGTGGAATGCCGCATCCAAGAGGCTCGGATGGAGGACAAACTGATCTTTTGTATGAGAAACAGATGACGGGAGGGAGAGTTTTGCGAGCACTTCGCTGTCTTTTGCATAGATTTCCGTGACCGCTTTATGAGCATCCCCGTATTCAATCCCCATCTGTTTATAAGCTTGATAGCAAGCGTCAGGTGTGATCAGACGGCGTGATTCTCTCAATTTGTCAATCTCGATTTTCGCCGGTTCGCCCGCCCGGACAAACGCCGCGCTTCCTTGCGCATAGAGAACGGGCTCTTGTTTTGATGAAACCGATTCACGATAAACCGTAAATCCCATCTCCCCATTTTCTTCGTCATAAAGACGGAGATACAATTCTGCGGACTCATCCGCCGCTGTAAACGGGCGTATCCATACGACATGCTTCAGACGGACTGTTCCTTCTTCCTTCGTTTCTGCCGCGTGTTCAACGGCTGCCCGGACCATTTCCAGATAAGCCGCGCCCGGTAACGTCTGCTCGTTTTTGACGACGTGATCTTTCAGGAAAAACTCTCCGCCGCTAAAAGAGGACCGAAAACGGACGCCTGACATGTTTGATACATTTTCATGCAGGAGCGGGTGCAGCATGCCTGCATTTTTTTGCGGCAACGAATCTCTTTTCTCCGCCTCGGGCACCCAATACCGTGTTTTTTCAAACGGATAAGTCGGCAGGCTGATCCGATTCGGTTTGTTTTCACCGTATAAGAGATTCCAATCCATCGTTCCTCCGCCGGCCCACTTCTCAGCAATCATCTCCAGACTTCCGGAAGAAAGCCATTTATGTATCAAGTCCGGCGCAAGCTCTGCCTGTTTCGTTTTATCAGCTCTGTTCCGCCAGCATCCGCCGGCCGTTTGACCCGCCAGAAAACCTCCCAGCCGTTCTTTAAGCTGTGTTATATTCTGTGCGGTGAAAACAACCCGCTCCTCCATCTGCTCACGGCCGACCTGAAGTGTATATGCCGCATCCTCAAGCGGCACGCCGGGATGAATAAATGCAGACAGCTTCGCAACATACTCTTTAAGCCGTTCTTCATTTCGGGCGGAAACCGGGAAAATGAATGTCTGTCCTTCCGCAGGTTCAGCATTTGTTTTGTGTGATTCTTCCGGAATAAATTCTTCCAGGATGAGATGCACATTTGAACCTGTCGCCCCGAAAGAACTGATCCCAGCACGCCGCGGATATACGGTCTCGTTTCCGTCTTCCGTCACTGAAGGCTGCTGCCATGCTTCGGTTTGATGCTGGACATAAAACGGTGATTGTTCAAAATCTAAATACGGATTCAGCTCCTCGGAATGCAAAGACGGCACTAGCGTTTTATAGTAAAGCTGCAGGGCGGCCTTGCTTAAGCCGCTGATGCCCGCCGCCGATTCAGCATGGCCGATATTGGACTTCACTGATCCGATGGCGCAGAACTGCTTGTCCTGTGTGTACTGGCGGAACGCCTTGACAAGGCCTTGAACTTCAATCGGATCGCCGAGAGACGTTCCGGTCCCGTGCGCCTCAATATAACTGACCGTGCGCGGATCGATTCCCGCTTTATCCAGGCATTCCTCAATTAAATCGGCCTGCGCGACCGGGCTCGGCACGGAAATTCCGCTCACTGTCCCCACGTGGTTGACGGCACTGCCCTTTACTACCGCGTAAATCCGATCTCCGTCTTTTATCGCTTCTTGCAGCGGTTTTAATAAAACGGCACCGATTCCCTCAGCCGGTACATAGCCGTCTCCGTCTTTCCCGAACGTATGACAAACCCCGTCTGTTGAAAACATGTCCCATAAACCGTATGTCAGATATTTATTCGGATGCAGCGACAAGTTGACGCCTCCGGCAACCGCCGATTCACATTCTCCGCGCCGAATGCTCTCCGCAGCAAGGTGAACCGCAGTCAGCGAAGATGAACAGACCGTATCAACCGCCATGCTCGGCCCGTGAAAATTGCAAAAATATGAAACTCTGTTTGCGATCTGCGCATAATTAAGAGATAGCGGGAATACATGATCTTCCGAAGAAGCCTCAGCTCCGACCAACGTATAGTCCTTGTGCATCACCCCGGCAAAGACGCCGACGCGCTGTCTCTTATTTTGTCCGCGCGCCTCTGCGAGCGACTTCGGCGTATATCCGGCATCCTCAATCGTTTCCCAGCATGTTTGTAAAAACAGCCGTTCCTGAGGGTCCATTGTTTCAGCTTCCCGCGGCGTAATCCTGAAAAATTGAGGATCAAAGCAATCCGGATCATCAATAAATCCGCCCCATTTTGAAATGCTCTTTCCGGAAGGCGACTTTACATTTTCAAATCGGCGCCAGTCCCAGCGAGACTCCGGAATTTCGGTGACACAGTTTTTTCCTTCTTTCAGGTTTTCCCAGAATTCGTGAATATTTTCGGCCTGCGGATAGCGGCCGGCCATCCCGATAATGGCGATATCTTCATCTTGCGCCACACTGCTTTTCCGCCTTTTTTCTGTTTGCGGCTGCTTCTCCATTTTTGCCGGAGGTGCGCTGAAATGGCTCCCGTGCTGCTCAGTCAGGAAAGCCGCAAGCTCTGCTGCCGTCGTATATTCAAACAGCAAAGTCGGTGAAAGGGTTTCGCCGATTTTTTCGCTGATCGTTTCGACGACGTCAAGCAGTCCGGACGATGTCAGCCCCATTTCATAGTAGCCGACTTGAGAATCAATCTGTTCAAGCGGCTTGCCGATTTTTTCCGCCATCAGATTCATGACATACCGTTCTGCTTCCTCATGCAGGTGTCCGCCTTCAAGCGATGCCGCAACTTCCGGTAAACCGGCTTTTTCAGGAGGTTTCTCAGCAGGCTTTCGGTCTGTATTGATCAGCTCGGCATCCCGCACGAGCTTGCTTGTGAAATCTTTCAGCTCGGCTACTTTCCGGCCGGATGCGTTAAAAAACTCCAGTGTAATGTAAATGAGCTCCTTTTCCTGCCGGAGCGACGAACGTTTGATTCTCGTGATGCATCCGCCCTGCAAAGGTTCGGAAGCTGTAAAAGATTCATAGAAAAGAGGCAGAAACAGCCTCTTTTCCCCATTTAACAGCGATGAAATCAATAGGTTTGCGCCGACGCCGCTTCCGTCAAGAAGAGTCGGATGGAACAAAAACCCTCCGGCCTGCCCCATCGCGTCTTTTCCGAGCGATAAATCAAAGGTGACGCCGTCCCGCTCCTCAAACACTTCTCCTTCTGCTTTCATATATCCGCTGTGAACCAATTCCTGGCTTCTGCATTGTGCATACAGCTCATTTAAATCGATGGTGCGTTCCGCCTCGCGTTTGACAGAGTCAAGATCAAGCGTGTCACTGAATACTGCGGGAGCCGTCTCATGCATTTCCGCTTTGACGTAAATACGTTCGTCCGGCTGCACTCGTCCGCCGCCCATCTCAGTCCCTTTTGCGGTCAGTTTCCAGCGCCCTTCTTTTACCTTTGCACATTCAACCGTAAGCTTGACGGCGCTGTTTTCTTTCGCAATAAGCGGCTGATATATGGATAAATGGCGCAGCTGAAGCCTGTCATATGAATAGCCGCGCTCTTTGAAAATCTGATAAAACATATCAATATAAGCCAATCCCGGAAGGACTTTTTCTCCGTAAACGTCATGATGTAAAATAAACGGATTTTTCAGCGATAAAGTGATTTGCTTATTGAAGTTCTTCACGTTAAACCTCCACTTCATAGGTATCCCAGATGTTTGCCGCAGCTTTTTCGTTCGTTTCTTCTTTGCCCTGCGAAATCAGCCGCTTATTTAGTGCAGGCGGTGTTAAAGGATGGCGCTTGATTCGTCGTCCTTCATCTTCCTGCCACGCTTCCACAATGACATGGGCGTTTGTTCCGCCGTCGGCAAAGCAGTTTATTCCTGCCGCCGGTATCGATGACGGCCAGTCTGTCAGAGTGCGGCTGAACTGGATATTGGCCTTTTCTCTGTCGAAATGTGTAAGTTCATGCTCACCTGATAAAAACGGGATAAAGCTCTTTTCTTTCAGCATGAGCACAACTTTTATGAAACTTGCAATTCCTTCCGCACAAAGCGGGTGCCCGATGTTCGGTTTCACAGATCCGATTCCGAGCGGTCCGCCATCTGTTGTGCGGTAGACGGATTGAATGGCCTTCAGTTCTAACAGATCAGTGACGACCGTACCTGAACCGTTCGCTTCAATATGAGTGATGTCTTCCGGCCGTTTTCCGCTTTTTTCAAGAGCTGTCTTCATGACGGCCTTTTGCGCTTCAAGGCTCGGCGTAGCCGGGCCCGCCGTTCTTCCGTCATTATTGACAGAAGCCGCCTTCACCACGGCATAAATGGAATCTCCGTCTTTAACGGCCTGAGACACGGTTTTTAAAAGAACCATTCCGACACCCTCGCCCAGTACGACTCCATCGGCGCGTTCGTCAAATACATGGAACGACTGCGCTTTACTTAAAATGCCGCGCTGTTCAAACAATTTATGGGTTTCTTCAGATTCAAACAGGCTTACACCGCCGACAACGGCCGCTTTTATTTCTCCTGTTGCAAGGGCGTGAACGGCCATATTCATTCCGACTAAAGCAGAAGAGCAAGCCGTATCGAGGACAACACTCGGGCCGCGCATATCAAAGTATTGAGAGAGGTTTGCGGCCAAATAGTTCTGGCCCAGCGCGACGATCGGATTTTTCGCGTCCAGCAGTTTCTCTTCACCCGGTCTGTGCCGGCTCCGTCCGCCGAGATACACACCAATTGCCTCTCCCTTTATCTCATCCGGCGTATAGCCGGCGTGATACCACAGGTTAAGGCATTCTTCCAGAGCGGCCAAAGCTTGAGGGTCCATTGCCTTCACATCCTCTTCAGCCAGCAGAAAGAAATCCGGGTCAAATTGATGAATTCCATCAAGCATTCCTGCGTAGTAAGGCGTCTTCAAACCCCAACGCTCATCCGGGACAGGACGGACGGCCGAACGGCCTTCAGCCAAAAGCGACCAGTACGCTTCTAAGGAAGCCGCCCCCGGAAACCGGCAGGACATGCCGACGACTGCGATATCTTCCCCGTGAATCTGTTTTCCGGCCGGCTCTTCTTCCGCCTTAACAGCTTGTGTTTCAATGACCGGCTCAGCCGGTGCCTTCATAACAGGCCCCGCCGCCATATCAAATAGATCTGACAACACTTCTGTATATCCATCGAGAAGCCAATTTGCGAAAGATTGAATCGTCGGATATTCATACAGAATGGACGGGTCAAGCGATGCTGAGAGATTCCGATTGATCCGCTGCAAAAGCTGGGCAAGGATAATGGAGTCCACTCCGTAATCTTGGAATAATACGTCTGTCTCAAGCTGATCCTGGTCAATCCGCAGCTCTTCAGAAAATAATCCCGTCAGCCACTCTTCTGTTTTCTTTGTTAATTGTTCGTTGTCCGCGGCCGAATCAGCTGTTTTTTTCGGTTTTACCGCAGCCGGACTTATCGGCTTATCCTGGCTGCTTTGCCGCATGAACTGCTCCGGTTTCCACAGCTTAGGATTCAAAACGGCCGGCAGCACCGGGCCCCTTGCTGATGCAAGAAGTATGCCGTCAAGAAGCTGTAATCCTTCTGCATTCGTGATGCTGTATAACCCGCTCTCTTTATAAGCTTTGTTCGTTACTTCTCCCATTCCGGTTTCTTTCCAGTTCGGCCACTGAATGCTTACGATCGGCAGCTGCTCTTTGTATGAGTTTGCAAAATAGTCCATATACGCATTAGCCATGGCATAGTCGGCCTGTCCTGCTGAAAGCGCCGGTATCGCAGCTGACACGGAAGAAAACAGGACGAAAAACTTCAGCGGCTCTTCGCTGAGCACACTGTATAGCGCCCGTAGCCCGTCTACTTTCGGCTCAAGCACACGCTGTATATCCTCATCGGTTTTTCTGATGAATGCGAGCGTCTCTTTATCAGTCACACCCGCGCAGTGGATAACCCCGCCGATTGGTCCGAGCGTCTGTTTGATCTGATCCAGTTCTTGTCTCAGTCCGGCTTCATCCGCTAATGGGACGGACAATACCTTCACTTGTACACCTTTGGATTCCAAGTCGAGAACAGCTTCAATTTTCGCTTTTACAGAATCCGGCACCTCATTCAGGCCGCCCGTCCACTCATTTCGCGGCGGAAGGGTCTCACGGCCGGTAAGCACCAGTTTTTTCACTCCGTAATGTTCGGCAAAATGGCGTGCGCATAAAAGACCGATCCCCCTCGTGCCCCCGGTAATCAGCAGCGCATGGCTGTGCGGAAAATCAATTCTCCCGCCTTTCATCTCTATGTTTTCTGAGGCTCTCAATACGGCACGGTAACGCACGCCGCCTCTTCGGCAAACTTCCGCATCATCAGCACGGGCATGAAACTCATCGGCAATTTGCTTCGCCAATATGTCGTCCGAAAGCGCTCCTTCAAGATCGAGATGCCTTGATGACAGATGGCTGTATTCGTACGCCAGCATTCTGTACAGACCGGCCCGTTTTGCTCCCGTTATTTGATTGGCCTCTTTTTCTATTGACTCAAGGTCTTTTGTGACACAAAGCAGTGTCATCCCTTCTTTATGTCCATGCTCAATCAATTGCTGAAGCCATTGGATAGCGGCCATGTCTTCAGAATCTTCTTTCGCTGCGCCGAGGAGGTCGATGACTCCGTCAAACGCCTGCCAGTCATATTCACCGCTAAAGCCTGATGCGGTGATGATACGGTGATTCGGGATATGCGCTGCGACCTCTTCTGCGAGATTGATCATGTCCCCGCCTGTCAAAATCGCAACGGGACGTGCACACGGTTCACGCAGTTCGAGCGGGCTCAGCTCCCATTGTTTCGTCAGAATACGTTTGATCCGTTCTTCTATATGGACCTTATTATTTTTGTCACGATTCTCAGGCACCCAATACGTGTCTGTTGCGAACGGATAAGACGGCAGACTGAGTAAACGCGGTGTGCCTTTTTCATACAGCCGGTTCCAATTCAACACGCCGCCTTTCACCCATACCTCGGCCAGCTTGGCGAATTTTCCTTTTCTGACCCAGGCATCAATGACGATGTCCATATCTTCATCCGCCGTAAACAGAGCGAACGTATCTTTGTTGCGGTGAGACTGGCCGGTATACAGTCCGGCGATGTTTTTCTCATTTTCCGTAAATGCTTCCAGCTTTGTTTCCAATTCCGCCATCGTCGCTGCAAGAATGGCAAGGCGCTCTTCCATTTCGTCTCTTCCGGTTTGCAGCGTATAAGCGACAGCCGCCAAGTCTTGATCTGTGTACGGCGTTTGGCGGATCGCTTTTTGCAGCTGCTGCGCCTGTTCAAACAGTTTTTCTTTTGATTTGGCGGACAGAAGGATGATCGCCGGGCTTTCCGGACCGTGCTCAGGCTGAGCGGTTTCTTTCGGGACATACTCTTCAATGACAATGTGAGCGTTGACCCCGCCGATGCCAAATGAGCTGACCCCGGCCCGGCGCGGAATCGCATTTCCGTTTCTATCTTCCGCAGCAGTCCACTCCTGATTTTCCCGCACGATGTAGAAAGGACTGTCATCCAGCTGAATGTAAGGATTGATCGTCTCGCAATGAAGGCTTTTCACCAGCGTTTTGTGCTTCATCTGCAAAAGCACTTTCATGACGCCTGATACTCCCGCGGCAAGCTCTAAATGGCCGATATTGCTTTTGACCGAACCGATGCCGCAGCGATGACCGGAGACTTCAGGCTCTTGATTTGTTTTCGCCAGCTCGTGAAACGCCGCTTTCAAACCGTTTATTTCAATCGGATCACCCAATTCCGTTCCTGTACCGTGCGCTTCAATATAAGTGACGGTGCTCGGGTCCACTCCCGCTTTCCGGTATGCTTTCACCAATAAGTCAGCCTGCAGTTTCGGATTCGGCGAGGTTAACGTATTCGCCCGGCCGCCGTGGTTTTCAGCCGTCCCGCGAATTACGCCGTAAATCGGATTTCCGTCCCGTTCGGCATCTGTCAATTTCTTCAGCATCAGAATGCCCGCGCCTTCTCCTCTGACATACCCATTGGCGTCTTTGGAGAAGGTTTTGCATTTTCCGTCTTTGCTGAGCATGCCTGCTTTGCTGTAGCTGATATGCGCTTCTTCAGTCAAAATCGTGTTGATCCCTCCGGCAATCGCCATGTCGCATTCTCCGTTTTCTATGGCGGATACCGCCCGATGGATCGCCACAAGCGAGCTTGAGCATGCTGTTTCAATCGGCTCGCTCGGCCCGTGAAGATTTAACAGATAACTCAGACGGTTCGGACCTATGGAAGGAATCATGCTGCCTGTCGCCGCATGTCCTTCCGGCGCAAGACCTGCTCTTGTGAACAAATCTTTATAACCGGTATTTCCGGTTCCGATGAAGACGCCAGTATTTGTGCCGGAAAGGCTCTCCGGCTTACAGCCCGCATCTTCTATCGCCCGCCACGCATAAGTCAATAACAGCCGCTGCTGCGGATCTAAATATTGGGCTTCCCGCGGTGAAATTCCAAAGAACAGCGGATCAAATTCAGCTATTCCGTCGATAAAGCCGCCCCACTTGATATTCGTTTTATTCCCTTCAAGATTCGGGTCGCCATCAAACACTTCCCAATCCCAGCGGTCTTTCGGAATCGTTGTGATAGAATCTTTTCCTTCTTTCAGATTGCGCCAAAATTCCTCTATATCTTTTGCGCCAGGGAATCTGCCGCTGATTCCGACAATCGCAACCGGATCAAAGCGGCGCGGTTCTTTTGTCTCTGCCGCAGCGTGCATTACCGTCGCGAAACGCTTTCTTCTCTGCGTTTTCGGCTGATGGACTTTTGGCTGCTCTTTTTTCGGCGTCTCTTTCTTCTTTTCGCCGAAACGGCCCGGATGCTCTTTTGCCAAATATCCGGCCAGATCGCTGATCGTCCCGTGCTCAAAGAAAATCGTCGGCGCCAGCTCCAGCTGATACGCTTCATTTAATTGATTTGTAAAGACGGTGAACGTTACGGAATCAAAACCGTATTCACTCAATTCCGTTTCAATCTCAATATCCTCACGTCCGACTTTTAAAATTCCGCTTACCATGTCTGTCAAAGCGGTATGAAGCATCGGAAGAGCTTCCTCTTCATCTTGTTTTTCTTCCGGCTGAGAAGGAAGCCCGGCAGCCTCATCTGTCAAATATTCCGCTAAACTGCGGATCGTACCGTGCTCGAAGAAGATCGTCGGCGCCAGCTCCAGCTGATACGCCTCATTTAATTGATTCGTAAAAACGGTAAATGATACAGAATCAAAGCCGTATTCACTCAGCTCCGTATCGATATCAATCTCGTCTTGGCTGACTTTTAAAATCGAACTGACCATTCGGATAAGTGAATCGTGCCATTTGCCTGATGTAACGGCTGATACAGGCTCTGTCGTCTTCTCCTGCTTCTTGTCAGCTTCAGAAATGGATAGGAACGTCTGTTTTAATTTTGCCTTGTAGCCTTCAGCTGCTAAAATTTGCGGCTTTTCCTGAGCCAGGCCTTCATAGAATGCAGCCAAGCCGGCAGCCTTTTGAAGCGGAACCATGCCGAAAGCTTTTTTCATCATTCTCTCCGTCTCGTCTCCCGCCTGCATGCCGCCATCTTTCCACAGCGTCCAGTTGAAGGCGATCGTTTTTCCGTGCCGCAGGCCATTCTCCGTAAGGGACTGCCTGTAAGCGGCGTACGCATCCATAAACGCGTTGCCGGCGGCATAATCAGCCTGCCCGACATTGCCGAGAACGCCGGAAACACTGGAGAACAATACGAAAAAGTCAAGGCTGCAGTCTTTGCTGGCTTCATCTAAATAAGCGGTGCCGATCACTTTCGGATCCAGCACTTCCCGGAATTCTTCCTTCGTTTTTTGCAGCAGGAAGCGGTCTTGTATCACGCCCGCAGCGTGAATAATTCCGTTAAGCTCCCCGAATTCCGCCGTAATCTCTTTTATCAGCGCCTCATTTTCCTGCCGGTCTGCCGCATTCAGCTTTTTGTACACAACATTTGCGCCCGCATGCCGAAGCATGTCGAGCTCACGCTGTTTAGCTTCCGTCACATTTGAGCGGCCGGCCAGAATGATCTTCGGGTGTTTTACGCGATCAGTGATTTCTTTTGCAAACATCAAGCCCAGGCTTCCCGCGCCTCCGGTAATCAGATATACGCCTTCGTCCTTCCAGACGGGTCCGCCACCTGCAGGATGCATTTCTTCCCAGGCCTTCACATACCGTTTCTCTCCTTTATAACGGATGTGTTTATCATGCGGCCGATGACTGTCGTTTTTCAGTTTTTGAGCGACAGCCGGCATTTCGCCAATTGATTCCATTTCGATGAGCTGACAGTCAAGTTTTCCGTATTCCAGCTCGGCTGTTTTTAGCAAACCGGTTAACCCCGCAAACAATTGCTGGCTGCCGTCTGCTGAAATAACGGTCTGAATCAGAATACGGCCCTGCCTTTTTTCGCTTATGATCCGCCGGATGTGTTCAGCGATCATCTGCGCATAGGTTTGGAAGCGTTCAGCGGCTGTTCCGCCCTCACCTTCCGCAATCAGCAGTTCAGCGTCTTTCAGGCCGGATGCCGCTTCTTCTTTTAGATGGACTGCATCTTCACAAAGAATGATCAAATGCTCATCAGCATGGACAGAAGCTTTCTCGGATGCCGCAGCTTCTTTCCACACCGGTGCAAACAAGACCTTTTCCGAGCCGGATGGCTGAGCCGATTCTGCATCGCCTTCAAGCACTCTCGTAGAGAAGCCTCTCACCTTCACGCAAAGCGCTCCTGTTTCGTCGTACAGGTCAATGTCGGCTTTTTGCACGGAATCACCGCCTTGATATCCTTCGCTTAAGCGTGCATGCGCCCGCATAGTCGGCGTGCATGCTTTGATGACTTCAAGGTATTCCAGCGCAAACGGCAGAATCAGCTTTTGTCCGGAAAACTCCTGCATAATGCAGATCGTCGCCGTCTGAATAGCCGAATCAATGATGCTCGGATGAAGCGTAAATTGTCCGTTCGTATGAGAAACAGAATCCGGAAGCTGTATGGCAGAAAGCACTTCTCTTTCACCGATAAAGGCGGACTTAATGCCTTGGAAGGCTTTTCCGTGGAACATTCCCCTGCTCCTGCCTTCCCGGTAAAAGGCCGCCGGATCAAGAATATCCGCTGTGCACCTGCTTTGGATGGCAGAAAGGTCTGCCTCAGGCTCTCGGTCTGCCTTTATGATTTCAGCCCGTCCTTGGCTGTGCAGCACTTCTTCATCGTCAGCGTTTACGCTGTAAATGTCATACGAGATGATGCCGTCTTCTTCAAGAAACAGCGCAATATGGACTTGGCGCTCTTGTTCGTGAACGACGATCGGTTTCATCCAGACCGTATGATGGAGCGTTATTCTGTCTTGATCCTTTAATAAGCCGCCAAGCGCCCGTTTTACCGCTTCATAAGACATTTCCAAATATGCCGCTCCCGGTAGCACCGCTTTTTCCCTGACCACATGATCCTTCAGGAAAAATTCAGAGCCTGTAAACCGTGAGCTGAACCGCTGAACGGCCAAGTCTGACGTATTTTGCTGCACGAGCGGGTGTAAAACTGAGATTCCGGTATGTGCGGCAGATGTTTTCGTTTCAGATTTTTTCGGCCAGTACGGTTCCTTTGCAAACGGGTAGACCGGCACACTGATCCGCTTCGGATACTTGTCTTTGTAAAGCTTGTGCCAATTGACGGCGACACCTTTACTCCACATTTCACATAGCTTCGAACCTTTTCCTTTCGCAAGCCATTTCTCAATGAGTTCAGCGCTGTCATCATCATCAGAAAGCCAGGCGATGTCTTTTGCCTGCTGTTTTTCTCCCCTGAAGCAGCCTGTTACAGCCGGCTTATCATTGATAAAATCGGCAAGCTGCCGCTTCAGCTCCGCAGCGCCGCTTGTGATAAAGACCGCACGCTCCTCCATCGCTTCCCTTCCGACTTGGTAAGTGTAGGAAATATCCGCAAGATCGGCGTCCGTTTTTGCATCGAGAAAAGCCAGCAGCCGTTTTGCGTACTCCTTCAGACGGTCTTGTTTTCTGGCAGACAACGGAATAATGTACGGACCTGTCCATTCTGCTGCTTCAGACACCTCGGGATATTCTTCAAAAATCGCATGTGTATTTGTTCCGCCAAGCCCGAAAGAGCTTAAAGCCATGCGGTGCGCTGTGTTCTCGCGGGTTAACTCTTTTTTCCCTTCCGCAACGTAAAACGGAGAGTCTTTTAAATGAAGATGAGGATTCGGCTCTTTGTAATTGATGCTCGGCGCGATTTCCTGATGATATAAGCTCATGACAACCTTGATGCAGCCGGCCATTCCGGCGGCTGTATCTAAATGCCCAAGGTTTGTTTTGACTGAACCGATGCCGCAGTATTGTTTTTTATCTGTGTACCGGCCGTACACAGATTGAAGCGCGGACAGTTCAATCGGGTCGCCGAGTTTTGTTCCCGTGCCGTGCGCTTCGACGTACGCGATCGTTTCAGGATGGATGCCCGTCTGATCAATGACCTTCTGAATGACCTCAGCCTGTCCTTTGACGCTCGGCGCGTAAAATCCGACCTTATCCGCTCCGTCGTTATTGACGCCGATTCCGCGCAGCAGCGCATAAATATGGTCGCCGTCCCTGACGGCATCGGACGCTTTTTTCAAAAGCACAGCACCGGCCCCTTCACCGCCGATCATTCCGTCAGCAGCCGCGTCAAACGCTTTAATATGCCCGTCGCTTGAAAAATTCAGCCCAGGCTGATGAACATACCCGGCACTTGATTCCGTATGAAGGGTCGCACCGCCGACAAGGGCGTACATGGCTTCGCCGGACTGCAGGCTTTGAAAAGCTGAATGCAGGCCGATTAAAGAAGATGAGCAGTTGGCATGGACAAAATAGCTCGGCCCTTTCAATCCGAGTTTATGAGAAATCATCGTCGGAATCGTCCCGCTTTGGGCAAGCACCCATGACACATAGCCATCCGGCGTTTCCAGCTGTGCTGTCGTCTCCTCCGGCAGCAGGCTGCGGTAAGAGTTGGCGCTTGCAGACATATACACGCTTGTT
Source organism: Bacillus siamensis (assembly GCF_051628075.1). Lineage (NCBI taxonomy): Bacteria > Bacillati > Bacillota > Bacilli > Caryophanales > Bacillaceae > Bacillus > Bacillus siamensis. The sequence continues at coordinate 1,733,588 of NZ_CP155579.1, read as the reverse complement.
TCCGGAATGTCTGTTGAGACATATCCCGCATCCTCAATCGCCTTCCATGAATGGAGCAAAAGCATTCTCAGCTGAGGATCCATATATTCCGCATCTTTCGGTGAAAAGCCGAAGAAACTCGGATCAAACATTTCTTTTCCTTCTAAAACTGCTTTAGCCGGAACAAAGCCGGGATGATCAGCCAGCTCTTCGGAAACACCGAAACGGCGGAGCTCCTCTTTTGAAAAGAAGGTGATGCTTTCTTTGCCTTCTTTGATGTTATTCCAAAACTCATAATGGTCTTTCGCTCCCGGAAACTCACAGGATATACCGATAACCGCGACGCTTTCTTCATAATAATCGGGAAATTCCTCCGTCAGGTTTTTGCGGTTTTCTGCATTCACTTTCTTTTCTGATACAGATGCAAAAACGTCTTCTGGCGGTTTTTGTTCAGCGATATACCGGCTGATGTCTTTTACCGTCGCGTATTCAAACAGCTCCGTCACACTGAAATCACAATCCAGTTCCCGCGTCATCCGGTCAGTGACAGTCACAGCAAGGAGCGAATCCCCTCCCGCATCAAAAAAGCGGTCATCAAGCGCTATGTCACTGCTTTTTAATACGTCCTGCCAAATCGCAAGCACCGCCTGCTGAATATGAGATGAAGAGTATGTTTTTGTTTCAGGCTTTTTCTCTGTCAGATCGCGCCCTGCAAGAAGCTTGCGGTCAACTTTTCCGTTCGGCGTAAGCGGCAGCTCTTCAAGACGGATAAAGGAAGCTGGCGCCATATAGGCCGGCAGCGCTTGTTTCAAATGCCTGCGCAATTCCTTTGAAGACGGAAGCGGCTCTCCGTTTTTCAGGATATAAAATGCGCAAAGCTTTCCATTTCCGGAGTGATTGTTTACAACAACGACGCTTTCCTGTACGGCCGGATGGGCATTCAGCCGACTCTCAATATCTCCGGGTTCAATCCGGTAGCCGCGGATTTTGACTTGGCTGTCCATCCGCCCCATGTATTCAATGCGGCCGCCGGGAAGAAACCGCGCCATATCGCCTGTTTTATAAAGCTTTGATCCCTGTTCCAGCCGGTGGCTGACGAAGGCTTTGTCCGTCAGCTCAGGCTTGTTGAAATACCCTCTTGCCAATCCGTCTCCCGCAATACAAAGCTCTCCCGGCACCCCTTCTAAAACAGGGTTGAGGTTGGAATCCATCATATACACACGGGTATTGGCGATCGGGCGCCCGATCGTAAGCGCGCTCTCATTTTCCGTTATACGCTGCACCGCGGACCAGATTGTCGTCTCTGTCGGCCCGAACATATTCCAAGCCTCACTTTTCGTATCGAGAAACTGCTGCTTCAATTGCTCGCTAAGCGCCTCACCGCCGCAAAGGATTTTCACTTTTTCTTCATTTGTCCATCCGGAATGAAAGAGCATTTTCCACGTAAACGGCGTCGCCTGCATGATCGTCGGTTTGTACTCCTTAATCAGTTCTTTCAGCTTTCGTGCATCTTTTGTGACTTCTGTCTTACAGATATGGCATTCCGCACCTGTGATTAAGGGAAGGTACAGCTCCAATGCCGCGATATCAAAGCAATATGTCGTGACGGCAAGCAGTTTATCTTCGGGCGAAAGCCCCGGTTCATGCGCCATCGAGATCAAGAAATTGGTCAGCGCCCGATGCGGAATCATGACGCCTTTCGGTTTGCCCGTGCTGCCCGATGTGTAAATGACATACGCCAGGTCTTCAGGCGTCACCAGCCGTTTCAGCGTCATTCTTTCCCCCGCAGTCTCTTCAATATCAGACCAATCGCGGTCAATGGCTGCTGTCTGCACGCCTCCCCAGTTCAAAGAGTGCTCTAAATCAGCTGTCGTCAGGCACATTGAGATCCTGCTGTCAGCAATCATATATTCCAATCTGTCAGCGGGGTAAGAAGGATCAAGCGGCACATACGCTCCCCCGGCTTTTAAAATGCCGAGAAGGCCGACAGCCATATGCAATGAACGATCTGTATAAATGCCGATGAGATCATCAGGCCCCGCGCCGTGCGCCTGCAAATAGAGCGCCAGTTTCGTGCTTTTTTCATCAAGTTCACGGTACGTCAGTTTTTGCTGTTCATATACAACCGCACAGGCATCAGGCGTTTCTGCCGCCTGACGTTCGAATAATTCATGGAAGCAGGCATCCGGATACTCACGGCTTGTCTCATTCCAAGTCTTAAAAATCTTTTGCTCCTCTCTTTTTGTCATGAGAGAAACATTCTCAAGCGGCATATCCGCGTTTGCCGTCAAAGATTCTGCAGCCTGTACAAATTGGTTAAAAAGTCTGACTGCCCCTGCTTCATCAAATAATTCAGTGCTGTATTTAATCGTAAGATCCATGCCTGATGCTTCTTCCCACATTTCAAATACAAGATCATATTCCCCTTCCTGATGAATGCCTTTTACAAACTCACAGGAGAATTCCTTATATTCATCAAGCATCGCTTGGTAGCTTGAATGCTGCAGAAAATTTTGATAGAAAAAAGCATTAGTGAAAATAGGCGAACCGTTCTGCCGAGGTGTCGCATGAACATCACGCACCATTTTCGGAAACGGATAAAATGAGTGATCCAGTCCGTCTAAAACCGCATCCTGCACCTTTTGAACAAAGTCAGCAAATGTTTCTTTCCGCCCGGCTCTGCTCCGTATGGGAAGCATGTTGAGGAAATGGCCGATCACCCCGTCAAAGCGTTCTTCCGGTCTGACCATTGCAGGCATGCCTGTCACAATATCTTCCTTATCCGTATACTTGCTTAAAAGCACCATGTAGCAGCTCAGCATGACGGTGGACAAATGAATCGAACGCGATGCGGCAAATGCCGTGACATTTTTCAGCAGCCGTTCAGGAAGACGGCGTGTCAGCGTATCTTCTGTAAACGCCGGAGCACTGCTGTCCGTGCGCATCGGCGGAAGCTGAAGATCGGGCAGGTCGCCTCCGAGCTGTTCCATCCAGTAAGCGCGGTCTTCCTTGCTTTCTTCACTTGCCAAGTACCGCTTTTCCCAAACCGCGTAATCGGAATGTACGGAAGCACCAGCTGTAAATTCTTCTCCCTGCAGCAGCGCCTGATAGTGATCCAGCAGACTGTGAATAAATGTAATGGATGAAATGCCGTCAAACACGATATGGTGAATGACCGTCAAAAGATAATGTTCCGAGACGGATTTTGAAAGCAGCTGCACACGCAGCAAAGGCCCGCCTTCTTTGACAAACGGCTCTTTCACTTTTTTTCGTATCAGAGCGGGTATTTGTGATTCATTTACGTCAGAAATATCTTCTTCCGAAAATACAAAAGGATCTGCCGCTTCTATGAAATAAAACCCGCCGTCTGTTTCCTTTACGGCGCTTTTGAGTATCGGATGCTGTTTTAAAACAAGCTGAAACGCCTGTTTCAGTTTCTCTTTGTCGATTTCTGATGTGAATCGGAAACAGAGCGGGACATGGTATGCAGCCGATTCAGGCGACATTTTCTGCAATGTCCACAGCCCTTTTTGAACTTCTGAAAGCGCTGGCGCCGTTTGCTTGCTCTCCCGTTCTGCCGGCGGTTCGGCTTTTGCCGGGTGATGGTCAGCGGACATGCTTGCCGATTTTTCAGCAGTATAAGCGGCTAAAGCGCCAATCGTCGGGTTTTTGTGCAGCTCTCTTGCCGTCAGCCGGATATGATACGTTTTTTCGATTGATCTGGCGAGTTTCATCATCTTAATCGAATTGACGCCAAGACTTTGAAGCGGTGTATTTGAATCAACAAGTTCATCCGCGATGGAAAGTTCCTCTTTCAGAAAGCGGATAAAATCCCGTTCAATTTCTTTCTCTATAGAAGCTGATTCCGAAGTGCCGTCTTCTTGCCCGTTATTATGTAATGAAGCAAATTGCCCTTGTTCGAATGAATGTTTCAGCTGGGTGCGCTGAATTTTTCCGATCGCCGTCTTAGGAATGTCTTCTTTCGCAACCGGAAGCAGATAGTCAGGGGTGACGCCGATTCGCTGTGTCACATGCTGGTGAATGTGATGAAGCAGCTTCGTCCGGCGGCTCTCATCCAACGGAACGGATGTCACAAAGAAAATCGCCAGCTCATCTGTCGTGCTTTGATTCGGCCGGACGGCGCATGCCGCTGTATATGACGTTTCGATTTCCGGTAATTCCTCAACGGCTGATTCAATGGCGTGGCTGTAATAATTCACACCGTTGATAATGATGGCATCTTTCGTGCGGCCCGTTATCGTCAGACGGCCTTCCCGCAGAAATCCGAGATCTCCCGTTTCAAACCAGCCGTCTTCTGTAAAGACACTCTCATTTAAATCCGGCCGCTCATAATATCCGCTTGTCACAGTCAGACCCGACACTTGGAAGCGGCCGATTTCTCCTTCTTCCACCACCTGATTGCGGTCATCCGCAATTCTCATATTAAACCCCGGAATCGGCAGACCGATCTCCACGAAGCGGTCGTCATCACTCGTGTTTTCCAGCGTGAATTCATCTGAGAAAATAACCCCTGAAGACGTTTCGGACATTCCCCATGCGGGACGGATGGCATTAGCCGGCAGACCGTGCGGCTCTAAAAGCTCCATAATTCTGCGTCCGACTTTCGCAACCGCAGCCTCCCCTCCGTTCAGCATATAACGCATGGAGGATAAGTCCCATTTCCGCGTTTGAATCTCTTCTGCGAAATCGGCGAGGAGTCCGAAGGCAAAATTGGGCGCCCACGTGACCGAAGCACGGTAATGATCAATCATATCGAGCCATTTTAAAGGGTCCATCAAAATGGATTCACTCGGTATGTTGATTTCTTCACACCCGAGATAAACATCACGCAGATGAAGCATTCCGATGCCGCCGACATGGTCAAAAGGCATCCAGTTAAACGTGACATCCTCACTTGTATAGCCTTGCATCTGAATATTTCCTTTGACCATGCAGACGATGTTTTCATGACTGAGCATCACGGCTTTCGGCGTGCCCGTGCTTCCCGAGGTCAACAGCAGCATCGCCAGATCTTCCGGACGGGGATAATGGCAGTCTGTATCCATTTCATGCGCCGAAAGATCTTCTGCCGCCAAAGCGCAGAACCCGGAAAGCTCCTGATCCTTCGCCCATTCAGTCATCTCCGTCAGCACTTCACGGCTTGTGATGACATACGGCTGATTCAAAAGCGTCCAAGCGTCTTTCAGTTTTTGCGTCCCGCTGTTCATTTCTGTATAAGCCGGAGCGGCCGCAAGCGGAACCGGGATCGCTCCTAAAAAAACACAGCCCCAAAAAGCAGGAATCAGCTGAGAATTGTCACTGAGCTGTAAAATGACTTCATCATGGGCTTTCACGCCTGATTGGCGGAGTCCTTTCACAATCGAAAGAGCGATCTTTTTCAAACCGCTGTAAGTCTGATACACTTCGGTGCCGTCAGGCTGTATATATGTGATGCCCTTTTGATCATTCGCTGCCGCGGCGGTTTTATGCAGGACTTCAGGAATCGTCATCGGCTGATCCGCTGAAAGCCGCAATGATTTTCCATAGCTGACAGATGGCTTGAGTAACCCGCTTGCCTTCATATCACTTTTCATAGAGCTGCCTCCATTTCATCTGTATGTCTTATACTCCGTACATCGTCGTGATTCGTTTTTTCACTTCATCATCATGAAACGTCTGGTCATGCATGATTAACTCCTTCTCAATGACGGCCGGCAGCTGCTCGCGAAACGGCGTCACCAAGTGCCTTTTCAATGTGATTAACGAGTTTCTCGGTTTTTCCGCCAGCTCACGGGCCAGTTCCTGTGCGTATCCCAATACTTCCTGCCTCGGAAGCACCGGAAAAGGCACCCCTCTTTTCTCCAGATCACCGCCGCGGTAATGGCCTCCGTTTAACAGCATTTCATGTCCGAGGCTTGCTCCAAGCTTCTGCGGAACGATAAAGGTAGCGCCCATTCCGGGGGTGAAGCCGTATTTCATAAAGTTTGCGGTATACACGCTTTCTTTGCTTAAAATGACAAAATCACTGAAAAGCCCCATGACAAACCCGCCTCCGATTCCGTGGCCCTGCATGGCGGAAATGACGGGAATATCACATTCCAGCGCCAAAGAGTACATGCGGTCTTCCGTAAATTTCGTGATGCCCTGCTGAATCCGGAGCAAGCCTTCCTGTGTGCCTCCGGAAGCAAAGTAATGGCCGTAGCCTGTTAAAATCACAGCTTTATAGACGGACGATTTTTTAATACGGGCGAAGGCCTCCATCAATCCATCCGTCAGCTCTTTGGAGAAGGCATTTTTGTGGGTTTTATCCTGCATTGTCACTTGGATAATTTCCGGTTCAATTTCGAGCAGTTCAACTGCGGCGTTCGGCATGATATCCTCCTAACTGTTCTCCGTTTCCCAAGGAAGCCGCCCCGTTTCTGCATAACGGATGATGGCTGATTGGTTATCCGGATCTGAAAACATCGCTTGATTTTCGGCTAAAGCAGCGGATTTCGAACGATGAACAAGGTCGTTTAAGGAATCCATGTATCGTTTATAGCGGATGACTGCTTTTTTCGACAGCGGACGAAGGCGCAGCAAATGCTTTCTCAGCTCTGTTGCGCTGTCCGAAACGCATACGTCACAAAGTCCCCATTCAAGCGCCTGCCTTGCCGGCACGGGCTTTGTCATAATCGTCATATAATGCGCCTTTTGAAATCCGATTCTTTGAATTAAAAACGGCAGAACGCAGGCGGGATAGAGCCCGAATAACAGTTCAGATAAACTGAATGAAGCACTCTCGTCTGCGATGACGATATCGCACGCGGCGGCAAATCCGACACCTCCCGCGTTTACTTTTCCGCGCACGCGGGCGATGGTGATGTACGGCCCGGATTTTAACGCCAGCCACAAACGGTAAAGCGGCTCCTGTGATTCCGCATGCTGCATGCCTTGTCTCATTTTCTCGTACATCTCATCGAAATCCGCCCCGAAACAAAATACCTCCGGCAGCCCTTCAAGCACTACGGAGGTCACGGAGTCTTCACATTCAGAAAGAACATGCAGGCATTCCTCCACTAAACGCTCATTAATCGTATTGTTGGCTTCAGGCCGATAAAAGGTGATGAAACAGACATTTTGCTGAAAACGGACCTTTATCGTCTCATAGGTCACGGGATCCACCTGTATTTCCGGTGAAATTCCGTGATTTCTTCCAAATATAAACGGGGGCTTCCGGTATGATGGTCTAAAATGTTCGGAATCATATTTATGTCCAATTTGACATTCCGGGTTCCGAATTTGACCAAACCGCTGCCTTTAAACAGTTCTTCATACTCCTCCATGGACAGCCTGTATCTGTCGTTCAGATGCTCTTCTATCTTGAAAGAATGCTGCCGCGCCTGTCCCTCAGGCGTCACAACGCCGCTGTAAAATTCCGAACAGCATCCTGACCCGTAGGAGAAACAGCCGATCCGTTTAGAAGTGCCGAATGCCCCTTGGTCAATCGTACTGGCAAGAGCCAATAAAGAGGCTGCGCCCATAATGTTTCCGACTCGTTGGCAGTAGCGGAGCCCCGGCTCTACCCTTGTTTGAAAATCCTGTTCGATCTCAGCGTTTTTCGCTTTTGCAAGCTTGCGCATCATCGTCCGGTGGGCTCCTTTTACCATGCCGCCAAACGGTGTATGGAAGGCAAGGTAGTGAAACGTCTCTTTGTAGTCGGCGCCCGGCACACGGTTTTTGTACTCGCGAAATGTCTGTTCACAGCAATCAAGGTAAGACATCAATGACAAGTCGGCGTCACCGGCTTCACTGTCCGGGATCGGGCGGCATGTATCCATCACCTCATAGCCGTAGTAGCCGTTTGCGCCCGCATCCGCCTGAAATACGATCGGATTTTCACCGATCAATAAGGCGACGGCACCCGCTCCGGCGCTCGGTTCTGCGTAAGACCAATCTTCGCTTAACGCATCGCCGCCTTCGGCAATTAAAAACCGGGAAATATCCGTCGCAACGACAAGCGCTTTCGCTCCTGGGGACGTCTGTGACAAAATAAAGTTAAGCGCCATCTGCAGGCCCGCCGTTCCTGAATAGCAGGCTTGCTTCAGTTCAAATAAACGGCAGTTCCGGTTGAGGCCTAAGTAATCATGAATATATGTACTGAGTGATTTTCCGAAGTCGATGCCGGACTCCGAGCAGGTAATCAGCAGCTCGATTCTGTCTTTTTCAGCCTCTGTCAATCGGTCGATAATCGGCTTTGCCGCGTTAACGCCGAATGTAACGGGGTCTTCATAAGGAAGCGCCACCGCTTTTTCTTTCATCAGTAAATTCTCAAATCTGGCAGGGTCTAAGTTTCTGTACTCCGCCAGCTGCATGACATCGAGGTATGCCGTCCCGCCAAACACATTTATCGCTTCTATTCCGGCAGCAGTCATGAACTTCGCCTCCAATATGAATTTTGAGCTTCCGATTTTTGCGCCGTTTTATCAGACGGCCTGTACCTTTTCATAAAGCTTTTCAGCCAATTCGCCGATGTTTGAGACTCCTGTCAGCTCCACACGCGGGATCTGCAAAGATAATTCCTCCAGCATCATTGTGATAATTTCTGCACGATCCACTGAATCCGCCCCCAAATCAGCTAAACGGTCTTCATGTGAGAGCCGTTCGCCTTCTAAATCAGGCAAAACCTCGTAAATTGTGTTCTGCAGCAATTCAAAGATTCTATCTTTACTCATTGTCAGTTCCTCCCTGTTTCATTCTTTTTATGAATATTCCATGTTTTCAATCTATCATTTCGTCTTGTCAACACGTTTGCAAAAATGAACGTAACTTCTGATTCAAAAGCGAGGCCGTCTCTTCCATCAGCAGCAGGCCGATTCCATCAGCATGGCGGTTTTTCCAGGATTCCAGCTCCGTACCTTTCACCCATTGATTAAAGGCTCCCAATGCCGGCCCGCAATGAATCTGGTAATCTACCTTGGCATCGGGATCTCCTTTAATCGCCGAAGCTGAGCTTTGCCTGAAATACCATTTGAATATAAGCGCCATTTTCTGTTTCGGATTCCGTTCGGCTTTTGAAATGTCTTCTCTCGAATAGTGCGCCTTCACTTTTTCATAAACACTGCTTACACTTGCCTTAAAATACTTCTCTTCTATTTGTCTGATTGTCTTTTCATCAATTTCTTCGATTGAGCCGTGACGCTGATACAGTTCATGCAGTTTAGCAGCGCGGGTCGGGAAGAACAGTCCTTTCTTTAATACCTGCACTTTGCTGCCTGATTCAAACATATCGCCGGCCGGCGCGTAAGCCGTGTCCTGTACATTCATCTGCTGAAGCAGATCCTTGACGGGAATGCTTGTCGCCGCTTCAACGGTGCATTGGTTAATGGACCCGGTCACAATAAAATCAGCGCCGAGCATAAATGCAGCCATGGCAGCCTCAGGCGTTCCGATTCCCCCTGCGGCTCCGATACGGACGGTTTTGCTGTATCGATATTTTTTCATCATGTCATCTCTTAAACGGACGATCGCCGGCATGAGGCTGTAAGCAGCTCCGCCGTCAGTATGGCCGCCCGAATCGGCCTCCACGCAGATGTCATGCGCAACGGGTATTTCTCTCATCAGATTCGCTTCCTCAGCGGTAATCTTGTTTTCGGCTGCAAGCTTTTGCAACATATGATCAGGCGCCGGGCTGAGAAACGCTTCCGCTACTTCCGGACGGGACAGTTTGGCGATAATCCGCTGACGCGCTGTCACTTGTCCGTCTGCATCTCGCTTTAACCCCTTAGCGCGAAACCTGACTAAAGCGGGAGTAACCGTTAAAAATGCTGATGCTTCCAAATTCTGCACCCCATGCTTCAGTAAAAGGTCAACCATTTTTTCTTCAGAATCTGCATGCTTCATATTATGTACAACATTTATGCCGAAGGAACCGCCGTCACGAAGCTCATGCTGAATTGACAAAATGGCGTCCTCCGTTTGTCCGATGCTCAATCCGCCCGTTCCGAAAAAGCCCATCATTCCTTTTTTGGCCAGCCTGACGACCATCTCCTTCGAAGCGATTCCTCGGTACATGCCGCCGGCCAGATAGGCGTATTTCAGCCGATAATCACGTTTAAACTCTTCATTTCCTAAAGATGCCGCCGTAATTGAGCTTTTTTCAGCCGCAGCCGGAGCTTTGATTTCAGCTGTTATCGGCTTCGCTTCAGCTGTAATTCTCTGAACCAGCCCGGTCAGCACTTTTCCGGGACCGATTTCTTCAAAGCTCATGTTTTTTCGTCCCATTAAGAAACGGATGCTGTCTGTCCAGTTCACAGATCCCGTTATTTGCGCGGTGATTGTCTCTTTCAGCTCACTCTGCTCATAAGGCCTTGCCGTCACATTTGAAATGACTGGAATGGACAGCGGCTTAAAATGGAAAGATTCAATAAACCGCGAAAACTCCTCCTTCGCCTCCAGCATGTATCTGGAATGAAAAGCGCCGCTGACATTTAAGCGGTGAACCATTTTCACGCCATTTACAGATTCAAATACGGCTGCGGCTTTTTCAATACCTTCTTTATATCCGGAAAGGACAATTTGCAGCGGTGTGTTCATGTTAGCGATATCAATCATATGTAATTGAGATTCTCTTAAAACGTCCGTCACCTGCTCATGACTCAGGCCGATCACTGCTGCCATGCCGCCTCCTTTTGCATGGCTCATCAGTTCGCCCCTCTTTTTGACCAGCTGCAAGCCTTCTTCAAAATTAAAGGCTCCCGAGGCGTATAACGCGTTATATTCTCCTAAACTGTGTCCGGCGGTAAAATCCGGTTTCAAGCCGGTTTCTTCTGTTTTTTTCAAATAACTCAGGGCATTGACGACATAGAGTGCGGGCTGAGTGAATTGAGTCTGATTGAGACGTTCTCCGTCCCTGCACAGCTCCTGAACGGAATATCCGAGAATATGATCGGCCTTTGCGGTTAATTCAGGGTAGCGGCCGAACAGCTCCTCTCCCATCCCTATTCTTTGTGAACCTTGGCCGGGAAAAACAAAGCTGATCATCTTACAGTCTCCTTCCGGGCGATGATAAAATGATGTCTTCGATTTGCTGCAAATGGGTTTGTTCTTTATGGAACGGCGTCATAATGGTACGGATGCGTTCAGCCGATCCTGCGGGAAGAATCTGTTTGGCAAATGCGGCCAAGGTTCCGGAAGGCCCGGCATCGATATACAATCCCTTTTCGCGGCTTTCAGCAGATTGAAGCGCTTCGCGGAATCGAATCGGCTTTCTGACGACATTCCAGAAAAAGTCCGCTTGAATATCCGTCTCAGCCTCTCCAGTTGCACTGGAAATGAACGGAATAAACGGAGTCCGGATTGATTTCTGAGCCAAAAAGCGCTTGTACGGATGCTCCGCCTGATCAACCATCGCTGAGTGAAACCCATATGATACCGGCAGCAGCTGATGAGGAATCTGCTTTTCTCTCAGGTCGTCGATGATTTTTTTAATGTGTCCCCGCTCTCCGGAGATGACAAAGTGAGATTGATAGTTAACAGCGGCCAATTCACTATTTTCATGGAGCAGCGGGTCATCTTGGTATAATTTCGGATTCCCCAGTACCGCAAGCATGCTGCCGTTGCGGCATGTTTCCGTAATGATTTCGGCCTGTTCCAGCACGCAATCTAATGCGTCTTCGGGGCTGAGCACACCCGACACAGCGGCCGCCGCATATTCACCGAGGCTCGCTCCGATTACACAATCTGGACGTATGCCTTTTTGTTCCAAAGCATACGCGAGTGCGTACTCAGCCATAAAAATGGCGGGATGGCTGAAAAGAAGGCGGTCAAATGGATCGGACAGACCATTGGCTGTATGATAAATCTCTTTAAGGACAGAAACACCGAAACGGCTGGCGGCAAAATCGTCCAAGTCGAGCATTTTCTGTCGAAAAACGGCGTTGTGTGCAAACAGCTCTTTTCCCATGTGATAATATTGGGAACCCTGTCCGGAAAACATGAAAACAATTGGCTGGCTCATTTATTCTCCTTTTCGCTATATGTTTTTTTGAAATATTGATTCGTGAGTGTTTCGTGATGTCGTGAAGTGAAGTGATCGTGATGTTGTATGACTGGGCAATGTTGTGTGAGAAAAGAATTTTGTCTTATGTTCCGCTACATCACGGGTAAAGTTTCAGTTTCTTTTTTGATGCGGTGAATAAGTCCTGTCAGCACATGGCCCGGGCCGACTTCTTCAAATTCCATCCGCCCGATGTTCAGGAGATAGCGGATGCTGTCGTGCCATCGTACTGAATGGTCGATCTGATCAGCCAGAACGGAGGGGATTTCGTCTTGTTCATAAGGTCTGGCATGCACGTTAGAAATGACAGGAATTGATATAGCAGAAAAATGAAATGACTGTAAAAATTTTTCGAACTCTTGTTTTGCTTCACTCATATATCTCGAGTGAAAAGCGCCGCTTACGTTTAACGGATGAAACATCGTCACATCTTTTATTTCTTCGAATACGCTTTTGGCTCTTTCAATGTCTTCTTTTCGTCCGGATATGACAACTTGATGAGGAGAATTCATATTGGCAATATCAATCGTATGTAATCCGTTCGTTTGAAGGACGTCTGCCACTTGAGGTGCAGTTAATCCCATGACGGCGGCCATTTTTCCGTCAGTGGCCATACTCATTAATTCGCCTCTTTTACGGACAAGCTGCAAGCCCGTAATAAAATCAAAAGCGCCTGCGGCAAACAGCGCATTATATTCTCCCAAACTGTGGCCGGCCACATAATCCGGCTTTATGTCATTGTCTTGGATTTTTTTCAAATAGCTTAACGCGTTGACTACATATAAAGCGGGCTGAGTGAACTGGGTCTTGTGAAGATTGGAATACGGATTCTCAAGGCAAAGCCGCTTCATAGAATATCCGAGTGTGTCATCAGCCTGCTCAGTTAAGTCTTTAAATTCATCAAACAATGAACTTCCCATTCCCTGTTTTTGAGAACCTTGTCCTGGGAATAAGTATGTAATCATTTTCTCAGCCATCCTTTCTCGGATTCAGATAAGAAGCATATTCAAGTTGATAGTAACTTCACAAAAATACCATGTCAAGTTAATTTATCCTATGCGGACTCCTGAAGAATGCCTATTTTTCCCCAGGAGAAGGCGTGTTTAGGTCTTTCGGAACAGATATAAGCAGAATGTCCCATCTGGTCTGCTCTGCGCTCCTTCCCGCAAACCCCTGTTAATCAGGCATAAATCAACAAAAAGAAAGCAATTACTATCTTTTTATTTCAGATATTTCTAATCCCGAAAGAAAAAGCAGTTAAATAGAACTAAATTATACGCTACTTAAAATGAAACAGCCCTTTTTGATTTTTTCTGGTGCGAAAATTCACGAAATGTTCTTTTTTGTCAATTTGAAAGTAAATATTGTTTTTCAAAAGACTCTCCATTTTTTGACCCGGTTTCTCCCCGAAAGAATGCCCAGGATATACTCGTACATGCGGCGGAATGGAGGCTTTGATCCGCTGTATACTGTTAAACATATCTTCCGCAGAACTGCCTCTGTCCTCACATATACCGCAACCTTCGGTAAACACGGTGTCACCGGTAAAAAGGTGATCAGAAAGCAAATAGCACATCCCTCCGGCCGTATGTCCCGGAGTCAGTATGCTCTTGATGATAAATCCCCCCGCCGCAAAGGTCTGTCCGTCTTCAAGCGCTATTAAGTTTCTGCACCGGAATTGATAGTAATCGATTTCAGCTGACGACATGTATACATCAGAGTGATAGATTTGCTGAAGCGGCTCCGCCAAGTTTACATGGTCATAATGTGAATGTGTTAATAAAACAGCTGATAAATCAACATCCAATTCATGCAGTTTATCGGTTATTTTGCCGATTTCCCAGGACGGGTCCACCGCTATCGCAGATTTTTTTGATCGGTCTGCGATAATATAACAATAGTTGGACCACATCTGGTGATAAGTTTTAATTTGATGCACTTCATATGTATGATCCATTGTCACCATTCCCATTCAAAAGATCCGGACAGACTGCTGCCGCCGCCCAGCCGGCTGTAACCACTTTACCAGATGACACCGCGTTTTTCCATGGATTTTCCGGTAAAGATAAAAAACTGTTCAAATCAACCAAAAGAACCAGCCGCCGATTTTTTAAATTTGTTATCGTAATATATAAGGAAATAAGAATATTCATTTACATGAATACTTTAGGAGATTTTATTCAGAAAATGAAGAATGGTATAATTTTCGGATAAAAAGAATAAAAACAAATCGAGTTTTTATTTTGTCTCACTTTACAGGGGCAGTCCCCTGATCGGACAGCTTTTACTTACCTAATTTCACACTATTATCTCTTTTAAGATTAACAGCTGAATCAATAAATTCACCTCACATTCTAAGGAGAGAATAATTCGAATTCATAAAAATCTATTTTACGTGGCTTAAATCAAATGAAAGGGAGATTCTTCACAAGGAAACTCAGGTTTTATAGAAAGCAGGATTAATGGCTCTCTGGGAAGAGGGAGTAATTTAACATAAAATTTCGCAGTACTCCAGATCACTTAACTTATGACAAAAGCCCTCAATTTTTCCGCTGAACAGTTTACAGGAACATTAATGAATGACTTTCTTCGTAAATAATTAATCAAACTCCCACTTCAATTGATATAGGAAGGATTAAGCCTCTTTCCTAAGCCAAATTCCCCTTCAGCTTTCCGTAATCTACTGATATCTTAAATTCAACAATTCAATATTATACGTTTAACGAAACACATCCTTACTCTAATATAGTGTCAGTCATTATTTTTGTAACAATTATACTTTTTTTAGCGATCCACCTTTAAAATACTTAAAATTTTCCATTTTAGTTCAATATACCTATTTACCTTAAATATCCATATTGCTAGAATAGCAACTAAGGGAGGAGGAATAATTGACTGTATACAATCCAAAACAGAGAAAATAAACCCAGTTCTCTATTTATATTGGAGATTCATAACGAAAATTAAAACTATTTCAAACAGCATCTTACTCACAGGTTATTTAGGATCTTTCGTTCTTCATATTTTCTGAAACAATTGAGACTAATGAATCTAAAGAATCAGCTATGAATTATACATCACACATTATCTTTAGTGGCGGAAAAAACACATCTCCTTCTGAATATTTCTTTCAAATCAAAGTTTTCTCAGCCTTTAAAAGATGAAATTAGGTAAGTATTAAACAGTAAAACAAAGTTATTCACCTTGTTGAAAGATTAGCAGGAACAAAAGTTAGAAATGAACTAGTCAGGTTTACTAAGCATATTGAAGCTATCCTTAGAGAATTATTGGGTTATCAGATACTTTCTTGGGATATTGTAAAAGATTCTATATATGAATCTATCAAAGACACTGGAATTTCAAACACTACAGCGAAAATGCTGCTTATTTTACAGCATTGGCTATTTCAAGTTTCCAGAAATGATTAGAAAACTATAATATGGATTAAACGGAGGAGTTAACAATGAAAAAGTCTGTAACTAAAGGTATTATTATGTCCACTGTCGCAAGTGTATCTATTTTTTCACTAGTTCCACTGGCAGGAGCTGTCTCAACAACGAAAGAAGTCCAAAATAATCAAACAATACAAAGCCAATATCAAAACCAAGCAGTCTTACATAAATCTGCACAATTACCCAAAGATAACGTTGGTCTTGATAAAATAGCTGCACACTTCGATTTAACCAAAAGTGAAACAAATCAACTTAAAGAAGCGGTTAAAACTGTTAAGGAAAAACAAGAATCAGAGTTTACTGCTCAAGGAAAATTATCCTGGGCTGTAAAGGCATTAAGAGCAGCTTGGGATGCAATACCTACTAAAGTTAAAGCTGCTATGGGTGGAATCGGTGGTTTTGAAATAATTCTTAATACCATCGACAACTTTACTGGTGCAGTTGAAGACGCGTGCTATGCCGGTGCTCTAAAAGTTACTGGTAACCCAACAGCCGCTTGGTGGATTACTAAAACTCTTATGCTTTTCCTTTAAACGGGACTATTGTTGGTGTTTAACAAATTTATCCTGTGTTAAGCTTTAAAGTGATTATTCCTAAAGTGTTGAGACAGGAGGTAATTATGGAAAATAAAAGTAACGCTGAACCGAGCCCAAAAGCTATAAAAATTCTAACTTACATCATTCCTATAGTTTTAATAGGGCTTATCCTTGTTCTTAAGAATATTAACACCCCAGCAGCAGAAATTTCATTTTATGTCGTTGCTGTCGGTGTGGTTCTCTTAGTGGTTTTCAGTTTAATCAAAAGCAGAAAAAAACGCAGGAAGAACTAAATTTAGGGGGGCTAATTACTAGTCCCCTTTGACTTTTTAGATTGTCAGCTCACCAAATTCAAATTTTATTTAAATTCTTCCACCATCTCCCTGTGAATTTGTAAAAGGAGGTACTCATAAAACGCATGATAATCACCTAGATTTCCGATTACTTTTATAATCATTTGATCTTTTAAACATTAAAACAAGTTTAAATCTTGGTTTCCCCTGATGTTTCAGCCCTTTCCCCCTCTATTTTCAAGCCATACACCTAAAATAAATTCCACGTTTGCTTTTTGAAGGGAATCAATAAAAATGTGCGAAAAAAAAGACTCATCTTGTTTATGAGATGAGCCTGCTTATATTTTAAATTTCTTCATAGCGTTGTTCATGGCAGCCTGATTGATTCCAATGTATCGAAGGGTTGTCCGCTGGTCTGAGTGATTAAAAATCTCCTGCAGCATGGCAACGTCTTTTGTTTGCTTGTAAAAATGGAACCCGAATGTTTTCCTCAGCGTGTGCGTGCCTATATCATCCAAATTGACATACTCAGCAGCAGCCATCAGAATCTTATAAGCCACCGACCGGGAAATGGGCTTGTTGATCCCTTCGCGGGCTTTGAAAAGATATTCGTGATCTTCTTTCCCCTCACTATCCGCCTTTAATTCTCTTTGAAAAGCCGGCGCGATGTCAATTCTCTTTTTCTTTTCTATAAGATTGAAATACGGCCGCTTGGCGTCCCTTACTCTCAGTTCCAGTATATCTGATATACGAAGACTTACCCCGGTGACAAATAGCATATGATTCCGCTTACTCTGTTCATTTAGAAACCGTTTGATATAGAAAATGCATTCCAGATCCCTTATCGGTTGAACAAAATTCATTCATTTGCCGCTCCGTTTGAGAAGGCCGGTTAACCGCTCTTTGCATTCTCTTTAAAAATCGGTCCCTTTCAATCTCCCAATCTATGCGCTTCAATGCTGCGTCTTCTGTGAAGGAATGAAATTCGTTTAGATATCAAATTTGTAAGTGAGCGACTCGGTCATACCGATGTGAAAATGACAGCCGATGTCTATATCCATATCACGCAGAATCACAATCAAAAAAGCATTAACCGGTTTGATAAATACCTAAACAGCTAAAAATCAGTGGAGAAAATGTGGGCACGAGGGGTACATCCCACACGGAACCCTGCTACATCACACGTTTAAACATCTTTTCCATCTCATACGTGCTGTGATGAATAATAATCGGCCGGCCGTGCGGGCATGTGAACGGGTCTGTCGTTCGGCGCAGATCGTCCAAGAGCGCTTTGATTTCATCGTTGCGCAAATGGCGGTTCGCTTTGATCGAGCCTTTACAGCTCATCATAATGGCCGCTTCCTCCCGCAGCTTTTTAATGTCGATCCGTTTGGCGTCAAGCACCTGCTGAATGATTTCTTCAATCAATTCAGCTTCTTCTCCTTTTGGAAACCAGGCCGGATGACAGCGGACGATATAGCTGTTCGTGCCGAATGCTTCTAAAAATACCCCGACGCTCTCAAGCTCCTGGTGGTGCTGTTCAATAATCAGCGCTTCATTTGCCGCATAATGAAAGGTGAGCGGCACGATCATATCCTGCACTTCAGGCTCAACCTGCCCGACTTTTTCCCGGAAATATTCGTACTTAATCCGCTCTTGAGCCGCATGCTGGTCAATGATATATAACCCGTTTTCGTTTTGGGCTAAAATATAGGTCCCGTGCATTTGGCCGATCGGATACATCACCGGGACCCTTTCTTCCCGTATTTCTTCAGAGAC
Organism: Bacillus siamensis; assembly: GCF_051628075.1. Classification (NCBI taxonomy): domain Bacteria; kingdom Bacillati; phylum Bacillota; class Bacilli; order Caryophanales; family Bacillaceae; genus Bacillus; species Bacillus siamensis. The sequence continues at coordinate 1,715,512 of NZ_CP155579.1, read as the reverse complement.
AGCCTCCTCTTCAGGCTCCGGAATATCGGAAACAGGTGCTTCCGGTTCCGGCATGCTGATCTCCGACGGCACGTCATCATCCGCTTCCTTCGGGAAGAACTCTTCTTCTATTACCGAAGCCGGCTCTTTTACGACCGAACTCAGCTTCATCGGCGAGTACGACGGTTCCGGCAGTTTTTCCGGCAGTTTCCGCTCAGGGGCACTTTCCTCGAACGTTATGAATTGCTGTTCGTTTTTGACCGGCGCCGGCGCTGATTTTTTCGGAAGCTGGGCGCTCGGAATCAGCCGCTGCTTTTGAAATACTTCCTTTATCCCGTCACGGATCAGCTCATGCAGTTCCGTCTCTTTGCTGAGGCGGACTTCCAGCTTCGACGGATGGACATTGACATCGACCAAAATCGGGTCCATCGTAATTTCGATAAACGTAATCGGATGGCGGCCGATCGGCAGAAGCGTGTGATAGCCCTCGTGCACCGCTTTAACAAGCGGGAAATTCTTAATGTATCTTCCGTTAATGACAGATGACATGTAGTTTCTGGATGCACGCGTGATTTCCGGCAGCGCAATGTAGCCCTTGACTTCAAAATCAAGCGAGCTGACATGGAGCGGTATCATTTTTTTCGCAACCGCCGTCCCGTAAATCGCGGCCAGCACATGGCGCACGTCTCCATTGCCGTTTGTCTGCAGAAGATTTTTCCCCTGGTGGCGGAGGCGGATGGATACTTCCGGATGCGCAAGGGCGATCCGGTTGACGACATCCGTAATATTGCCGAGTTCCGTATGCACGGTTTTCATATATTTTAATCTGGCGGGTGTATTGAAAAACAGGTTGGTAACGATGATCTCCGTTCCTTTTCTGCTGGAGGATTTCTGTTCAGAAATGATATTCCCGCCTTGAAGAATGAGATGAGTTCCCGCTCCCTCGCCGATGCTCGTTTTGATTTCCAGATGAGAAACAGACGCGATACTTGGCAAAGCTTCTCCGCGGAAACCGAGTGTTCTCACCCGGAACAGGTCGTTTTCATCTTTGATTTTACTGGTCGCATGGCGGCGGAAAGCCCGTTTGCAATCATCGGTTTCCATACCTTCGCCGTTGTCAAGCACCCGAATCGACGAAAGTCCCGCTTCCTCTATATCAATTTCAATGACTGTGCTGTTTGCGTCGATGGCGTTTTCCACCAATTCTTTAACGACAGATGCAGGCCGTTCCACCACCTCACCGGCCGCTATTTTATTTGAAAGTTCATCTGACAGCTGGATGACTTTTGCCAAGTCCGTCACCTCTTTCTATTTTAATTTTTTTTGCAGCTTGTACATTTCATTCATCGCCTCAAGCGGCGTCATATCAAGAATATTGATTGACTTGAAGGCTTCAAGCACTTGTTTTTCTTTTTGGGAAACAGCCGGTGCCTTCTGTTTTTTATCACTGTCAGCAAAAAAGGACAGTTGTGCCGGTTCTTCTTTGACGGCGGGCTTTTTCTCAGGGGCCGCCGGAAGCTCCGGTTTATCTCCTGTCTGCTCAAGCTGTTTTAAGATCTCCTGTGCGCGGTTGATCAGATCATCCGGGAGCTCGGCAAGCTGGGCGACATGAATGCCGTAACTTTTATCTGCGGCTCCTTCTTTAATTTGATGGAGAAACACGACCGTGCCGTTATATTCCTCGGCGCGCACATGAACGTTTTTCAGCTGAGGGAGCTTATCTTCAAGCACCGTCAGTTCATGATAATGCGTGCTGAACAGTGTTTTAGCGCCGATATGATCATGAACATATTCAATAATTGCCTGTGCCAGCGCCATTCCGTCGTACGTTGATGTCCCGCGTCCGATTTCATCAAACAGGATCAGGCTGTCTTTTGTGGCGTTTACAATCGCGTTTTTCGCTTCCAGCATTTCCACCATAAAGGTGCTTTGTCCGGAAATCAAATCGTCCGCAGCCCCGATTCTCGTAAAGATTTGATCAAAAATCGGCAGAACCGCTTCTTTTGCGGGCACAAAACAGCCGATCTGAGCCATGATGGACAAGAGTGCGATCTGTCTCATATACGTGCTTTTACCTGACATATTCGGACCCGTAATCAGGAGCATTTCCCGTGAATCGCCCATCAGGCAATTGTTCGGCACGTATTCTTGACTGTCCATCACTTTTTCAACGACAGGATGTCTCCCCTCAATGACTTTGACCTCGTTATCAGAAAAGACGGGCTTTGTGTAATGCCTGTTTTCACTGATCGTGGCAAAGCATTGCAGCGCGTCCAGCTCACTCATTTGCTTAGCAAGACGCTGCAGACGCGGAATAAATTTCTTAACTTTTTCCCGCAGTTCGGCAAAAAGCTCATATTCCAGCTCGCAAATGTTGTTTTCCGCCTCTAAAATAAGCGCTTCTTTTTCCTTTAATTCCGGCGTAATGTACCGTTCGGCGTTTGTGAGCGTCTGCTTCCGCTCATACCGCCCGTCCTCAAGCAGATGAATGTTTGCTTTTGTGACTTCAATATAATAGCCGAACACTTTATTAAAGCCGACTTTTAATGAACGGATGCCCGTATAAGCGCGTTCCTGCTGCTCCAGTCTTGCGATCCAGTCTTTGCCGTTTTTGCTGGCGTCACGGTACTCATCGAGCTTCTGGTGATAGCCGTCTTTTATTAAGTTGCCTTCTTTTAAAGATAACGGCGGGTTTTCATGAAGCGCATCCTCTAACAAATCAAGCAGATCTCCGCACGGATCAATCAAGCCGGCGCGTTCTTTTGCTTTTTTATGGTTAAGAGACCCTACAAGCTCTTTAATGCTCGGCACCTGTTTTAATGATTCTTTCAGCTGGATTAAATCCCTTGCATTGACGTTTCCGAATGCGACCCGGCCCGCAAGACGCTCTAAATCATACACTTCTTTAAGGCGCTCGCGCAGATCTTCACGCTCAAACAGATGATTGATCAGCGTCTCAACCATTTCCTGGCGTTCTTCGATTTGGGATGCTCTGATCAGCGGACGGTCAATCCATTGTTTGAGAAGCCGGCCGCCCATTGCTGTCTTCGTTTCGTCCAAAAGCCAGAGCAGCGAGCCTTTTTTGCTTTTTGAACGGATCGTTTCCGTCAGTTCAAGATTCCTCTTGGAATACAGGTCAATTTTCATCGCTTCTTCCAATTCATACACTTGAACCGGCTGCAGATGATCCAGACTCCGTTTTTGCGTTTTCTGCAAATACGTATATAAACGCATAAACGTCTTTGTCAGCTCTTCGCCCGGCAAGTGCTTTGCAATTTCGATCTGTTCTGTCATTTCTCCGTCTTCGATGGAAATCGTTGCGCCGCACCGTTCTTTCAGCTGGGCCGCTGTCTTTTCATTAAACTTGCTTGAGACGACAATCTCCTTGGCGCCGACTGAATAAATCTCTGACATGACATCTTCAATCCGCTCAATAAATACGGCCAGGTTTTCTCCGGTCGTTAAATCCGATAAAGCGAGGCCGTATCCGTCACGAAATTCGGAAACGGAAGCGATAAAGTTGTTTTCCGACTCATGAATGCCTTTTCCGTCCATCACGGTTCCCGGCGTGATCAGCTGGACGACTTCCCGTTTCACAACGCCTTTAGCCGCCTTCGGATCTTCCGTCTGCTCACAGATCGCAACTTTATAGCCCTTTTTAATCAGCTGTTCAATATAAGCCGCCGCAGAATGATAAGGCACGCCGCACATCGGAATTTTGTCGGCTGAACCTCCGTCTCTGCTCGTCAGTGTAATTTCAAGCTCTTGTGACGCTTTTTTTGCATCTTCAAAAAACATTTCATAAAAGTCACCTAGCCGAAAAAATAAAAAGGCATCCTGGTGCTCTGCCTTTATTTTCAAGTATTGCTGTATCATAGGCGTGTAACTAGCCATCATTTAATCCCTCACTATGTATCTTCTGTTTTCCGCATCCCATTATAACATAAACAAAAGAGTGATATCTTCATATATAAAAAAGAGACTTGGGGTGCTGACTCCCCCAGCCTCTGCTTATTCTTCAGGATCTCCGACTAAAAATTCAGGGTTAATGTCCTCTAATTCTTCGTCAAGATCGTCTTCCCAATCATCATCATCGTCTTCTTCCCAGTCTGGATTTACTTCTACGACTACTTTCGTTTCCCCGACCACTTCCGCTAAAAACTCCCGCTCGGCCTGAACGACGATTTTATTTCCGTTAGGAGAAATGGTGACTTCAAGGCAATTCGGCTGCTGCAGCACTTTGGCAATGACTTCGTGTTCGTCATCTAAGTAATTAGTATCTCTGTATCTGAGTTTAATCACATCAACATATTTCACTCTCTCGGTTACAACTTCCGTTTTTGTATTATCAGCGTAAGAGTACCAGACGTTTATATCATAATACCCTTCAATTTCTACAGTCTTCCCGATCTTTTCGGCATCATATTTGTGATTGATAATCCAGCCGCCCAATATACTTGACGGTTTTTCATCAGGTGAGATTGTATTCGTGCACTGGGTGAATTTTCTGCCTTTCGCAACTACCGCTTTCGTAATAATTTCCCTGTATTCAGACATTCCGATAGGCCTCCTTGTTCTTCTTCGTGTTATCTTATGCTGGGCATTTGTCTCATGTGCATTTTTATAATAAAAATATAAAAATACAAAGTTTCTGTTTCATTGTATGCAGCCCCGCCCAGAAACTTTACTTTTAAGTCTGATTAAACTTTTTGAGGGGAAATGGGCCGAAACGGCAATATGATGAATATTTAGTACATAAAACAATTAGTTCTTGATAGGCAAAAAAACACGGGCCGATGATGGCCCCGTGTTTAAAGAGAACAGCTGTTGTTCGAATGTTTTACTTTTGAACCGGTTTCTCCTGTCAGCAGGTTGCCGCCGGTAGACGTAATGATTTCATTTGTCACCTGATTGGAAATCGTATGGGCGACAAGCTGAAGAAGATCATTGACCTCAATCTGGGAATCTCTGAATTCCTGAATGATCGGAATTCCTTCAAGCTCTTCCTGCAGGGCGTCAATTTTACTTTCCACTTGTTTCAAAGCTTCAAGCTTTTCATAATGCTTCAGGTTAACGGCTTGCTTTTGCAGAGCTTTAATCTGATTAATAATCGCAGAGACTTTTTCATTTCCATTAATCTGCGCCTCGGCGCGTTTGAAAAAATCAACTTCTTCTGTTTCAGAAATCATTTTCGCAAGGTTTCTTGCCTGCTGGACAATGTCTTTCTTAGAGTAAAGCGTCATTATTATTTCACCTCGTTTGCTTCTCCTGCCATCACACCGTCAAGCGACCATGTTTTCGCCTGTTCGATTTTGACGCGTACAATCTTGCCGATGGCGTCTTTCGGCCCTTTGAAGTTGACGAGCTTGCTTTTTTCCGTATAGCCGGCAAGAATGTCAGGGTTATTTTTGCTTTCTCCCTCAACTAATACTTCGACAGTCCTGCCTTCATATTCCTTCATTTTTTTGGCTGAAATTTCTTTCACCAAATCATTGAGGCGCTGAAGACGTTCTTTTTTGACCCTCATCGGAACGTTGTCTTTCATCTTCGCTGCAGGCGTGCCTTCACGAGGAGAGTAGATAAACGTATATGCACTGTCAAATTCCACTTCGCGATATAACGAAAGCGTTTCTTCAAACTGTTCATCCGTTTCATTCGGGAAACCGACAATGATATCGGTAGTGAGTGAAGCGTTCGGCATCGCTGCTTTAATTTTTCCGACAAGCTCCAAATAGCGTTCTCTGTCATATTTGCGCGCCATCATTTTTAACATCGCCGAGCTTCCTGATTGAACCGGAAGATGGATATGGTCAAGCAGGTTGCCGCCTTTGGCGAGCACTTCGATCAGATGGTCATCAAAGTCACGCGGGTGGCTCGTCGTAAACCGGATTCTCGGAATATCAATTTTACGCAGTTCGTCCATTAAATCACCGAGTCCGTACGTCATGTCCTCAAAATCTTTTCCGTACGCATTCACGTTTTGACCGAGCAGCGTGATTTCTTTATAGCCTTCGCTTGCAAGTCTTCTGACTTCCTGAATGATTTCTTCAGGACGGCGGCTCCGCTCTTTTCCGCGGGTATACGGCACGATGCAGTATGTGCAGAACTTATCACAGCCGTACATAATGTTGACCCAGCCTTTAATTTTCCCGTTGCGGACCTTCGGAAGGTTTTCAATGACATCCCCTTCCTTCGACCACACTTCAATAACCATCTCTTTTGATAAATAGGCTTCTGATAACAGTTCCGGCAGGCGGTGAATGTTGTGCGTTCCGAAAATCATATCGACAAATGGGTGCTTTTTAAGGATGCGGTTTACGACTGATTCTTCCTGTGACATACAGCCGCATACACCCAGAATCAGATCCGGGTTGTTTTTTTTGAGCGCTTTTAAATGGCCGAGCTCACCGAACACTTTGTTTTCAGCGTTTTCCCGGATGGCGCAGGTGTTTAATAAAATGACATTCGCATCATCGACCGAATTTGTCGCTTCATAACCAAGCGCCATAAAAATACCCGCCATGACTTCCGTATCATGCTCGTTCATTTGGCATCCGTACGTGCGGATATAAAACTTCCTGCCTTCGCCGAGACCTTTAAATTCTTCTGAGATTTTAAAATCGTTATGATATTGAACGGATTCTTTGCCCCGTTTTTTCGCATCTTTTAAAGAAGGCGGAATATATACGGCTTCGAAATACTTACTGTAATCCTTTTCGGATTTTTTGTCCGCTGGATTTACTTGTCCGCTTTCCTGCTTTTGCTTTTCATTCATGTTCGAATGTCTCCTTTCAACCGAAACTTCCACCCTCAAGTATACTGGTTAAAAGCGTTTGGCACAACCGCCAGCCTATTATTGTACACCTTATTGAGAATAAGAATCAATAAGAAATAAAAAGAGGGAATCATTTCCCTCTTATACAAGCTGAAGCTCTTTTGCCGCTGAACGGATCACTTCAAGCGCCCGGTCAAGCTCCTCTTTTGTATGCTCCGCTGTAATAATGGTGCGGATTCTCGCTTTTCCCTGAGCGACGGTCGGATACACGATGCTTTGTGCAAAGACGCCGCGGGTCAATAAAAGGTCTGATAATGCCTGGGCTTTTTCTTCCTCACCTATTAATATCGGCACGATCGGTGTTTCGCTTTTTGTAAGAGTCAGCCCCATTTGAACCAGTTTGTCTTTGAAATACGCCGTGTTCTCCCATAGCTTTTCCATATGTTCCGGCTCTTCCAGCAGGACGTCAATGGCTTCTATGCATGCTGCCGTTACCGCAGGCGGATGAGACGTGCTGAATAAGAAAGGACGGCCTTTATGGCGCAGGTAATCGATCAGAACCTGCGACCCTGCAGCATATCCGCCAAGAACCCCGATGGCTTTGCTTAATGTGCCCACCTGAATGTGGACTCTTCCGTCAAGCCCGAAGTGATTAACCGTTCCCCTTCCGTTTTTTCCGAGTACGCCGGAAGCATGTGCATCGTCAACCATGACAAAAGCATCGTACGCCTCTGCAAGTTTGACAATGTCAGGCAATGGAGCGATGTTGCCGTCCATTGAGAATACGCCGTCCGTGACGATGAGGCGCATGCGGTAATTCATTGACTTTTTCAGCACCCTTTCCAAATCGTCCATATCGACATGGCGGTACACCTTTTTATCTGCTTTCGTCAGCCTGATCCCGTCGATAATGGAAGCGTGGTTCAATTCGTCAGATATCACGATATCTTCTTTTGTAAGAATGCTTGATAAAACGCCTTGATTGGTTGTAAATCCTGATTGAAAAACAAGTGCCGCTTCTGTTTTTTTAAAGTCTGCCAGTTTCTTCTCCAGCTCATTGTGCATCGTAAATGTTCCCGCGATTGTCCGGACGGACCCCGTACCCGCTCCGAATTCCTCCGCAGCGCGTTTGGCCGCTTCGACAAGCCTTGGGTGCGACGTCAGACCGAGATAATTGTTCGATGAAAGCTGAATCACGTTCTCCCCTTTGACTGCCACCGACGGCCCCTGCTTCGTTTCAATTTGTTTCATTTGCTGCCATGTGTTATTTTCTTTCATTTTATCAAGCTCTGCTTTTAGATATTCAAATTCTTTCATTATAGAACCCTCCCTTTATGGAATCAAAATGACTTTGCCGCACTGGCCCTTTCTCATCAGGTCAAATCCTTTTTCAAATTCTTCAAGCGGAAACTGATGGGTAATCACCGGAGTCAGATCAACAAGGCCGGATTCAAGCAGATGCGATACCTGACGCCATGTTTCAAACATTTTTCTGCCTGTGATGCCCTGAACGGTCAGCCCTTTAAACACCACGTCATTTGTCAGGTCAATCGTCACCGGGTGTTCCGGCAGACTCAGCATATGAAATCTTCCTCCATTGGCCGCCATCTTTAATCCTTGTATTATCGCTGCAGGGTTGCCTGACATTTCGCAGACAAGGTCTATTCCTTCTCCGCCCGTTAAGGCATCAATGACCTTAAGCGGGTCTTCCTTGTCAGCTGAAATCGTAATTTCGGCTCCTAATTTTTTTGCAAGAGCCAGTCTGTAATCATTTTTATCAATGGCCGCAATGCGGGATGCGCCGGCCGCTTTAGCCACAGCCACCGCCATGAGTCCGATCGGCCCGCAGCCGATAATTGCAGCGGTGCCGCCCGCCAGATGGCCGTTTTCCAGCACCGTGTGCACCGCGTTGCCAAGCGGCTCTTGAACTGAGGCGACGGCAGGATCCATGTCAGCAGGGTTTTTCCAAATGTTTCGAGCCGGCACTTTGACATATTCAGCGAAGGATCCGGCTGTATCTACGCCAAGGATCTTTGTATGAGTGCACACATGATGTTTTCCTGTTAAACAGGGGACACAAGTTCCGCAGACGAAGTGGGTTTCCGCTGATACATAGTCACCTGTTTTGACATTTGTGACGTGCTTGCCTGTTTCTGCTACGATACCGCTGAATTCATGTCCGAATACTTGAGGTGTTTTGATTCGTTCCTGCGCCCATTGATCCCAATTATAAATATGCACATCTGTACCGCATATAGATGCGGCCTGTACTTTAATGAGAACTTCATTCTCATTAATGGAAGGTATGGAAATTTCTTTCAAAGTTGCTCCGAAAGCGTTTTCATTTTTGACGACAGCTTTCATCTTTCCTTCCAACATGTACACTCCCCCTCAAAAAAACACTGTAATAACTGGATTGTAACATGGCTTAAGAAGGAGGTAAACAGCAGTGTCCATTCAGTAAATACAATTGCTTCCGTCCGGAAAAATGGGCGGGATTTTTTTTGAATATTATATGAATAAAGCCGTTTATCATCTCTTCGTACTATCAATATAATATTGTGAGAAAATATGACAGCAATAAAAACAACCTGCTCGCCTTATGCAAGCAGGTTGAGAATGAACAGGTTTTGGTTTAACGGGGTTCGACGATTAACTTAATCGCCGTTCTTTCTTCTCCGTCAATCTGTATATCTGTAAAAGCCGGAATACAAATCAAATCTACGCCGCTTGGCGCGACAAAGCCTCTGGCAATCGCAACCGCTTTAACAGCCTGATTTAAGGCACCCGCCCCAATTGCTTGAATTTCGGCGGCTCCGCGTTCCCTCAATACGCCCGCAAGCGCGCCTGCCACTGAATTTGGACTTGATTTTGCTGAAACTTTTAAGATTTCCATTTCTGCTCCCCCTTAGTTTTACAATGGATAAGTGAGTGTTCATTAGAACAATCATTATTAGATGTTGCTATCCAAAAAGCCATCCCCACAATGCTTTTCAAAAATAGCGGGCTACCTTCCATTTCTACTATATTCACTAAGAAGTTGCTATATTCCTGCTTTTCCTTTTAATATTTTTATAAAATAAACACATGATCACCTATTCAAAGAACATATGGTCATCATTGATTAAAATCCGTTCGATATTTACGGCTTTTTTCGTTTGCTCGTCGATGTCGATGAGCACTCCGCTCAGCGTTGTTTTCCCTTCCGCAACGGTAAACCGGACAGGAAGATTGGTTTTAAACCGCTTGATGACCGTTTCTCTGTCCATACCAAGGATTCCGTCGTACGGACCCGTCATGCCTACATCAGTAATATATGCCGTTCCTTTCGGCAAAATGCGGTTATCTGCAGTTTGTACGTGTGTATGCGTGCCAACCACGGCAGAGGCTCTTCCGTCTGTGTACCAGCCCATCGCAATTTTTTCGCTTGTCGCTTCAGCGTGAAAATCAATAAAAATGTACGGCGTGCGCTTTTTCGCTTCTTCTATTAACTCATCCGCTTTAGCAAACGGATCATCAAGCGGCGGAAGAAACGTCCGTCCCTGTAAATTCATGACGGCAAGCTCTTTTCCGTTCGATTTAATGTAGGTAATGCCTTTTCCCGGCGTACCTTCCGGGAAGTTCGCCGGCCGGACAAGATGCGGCACATCATCAATAAAGTCGAAGATCTCTCTTTTATCCCACGTATGGTTTCCCATTGTAATGGCATCGGCTCCGGCTTCCATCAGGCTATGGTAGATCTTTTCCGTCAGTCCTTTTCCGTGTGCTGCATTTTCTCCGTTAATAATCGTAAAATGCGGTTTATGTTTCGCTTTCAGTTTCGGGACATATTCTTTTACCATGTCGCGGCCCGGGGAACCGACAACATCCCCGATAAATAAAATTCTCATACATTCCATTCCTTTCTTTTCTGGGGCTCAAAAAAATAAAGTGATGCGCTAAGCATCACTTTATTTTGCATACTCTACGGCTCGAGTTTCTCTGATCACGGTCACTTTAATGTGGCCCGGATAATCAAGCTCGTCCTCAATTCGTTTTCGGATATCACGCGCCAAACGATGGGCTTCTAAATCATTAATGGAGTCCGGTTTCACCATGATGCGAACTTCACGGCCGGCCTGAATCGCAAATGATTTTTCAACACCTTCGTAAGACTCGGAGATTTCTTCAAGCTTTTCAAGTCTGCGGATATAGTTTTCGAGCGTTTCACTTCTCGCACCCGGTCTTGCGGCTGACAGTGCATCAGCGGCAGCGACCAGAACGGCGATAATGGAAGTCGGCTCTTCGTCTCCGTGGTGTGACGCAATACTGTTAATGACGACTGGATGCTCTTTATATTTGGTCGCAAGCTCCACTCCGATTTCCACGTGGCTTCCTTCCACTTCATGGTCAATTGCTTTTCCGATGTCATGCAGAAGACCGGCCCGCTTGGCAAGCTTTGCATCTTCTCCAAGTTCGGAAGCCATTAAACCGGCTAAAAACGCCACTTCCATGGAATGTTTCAGTACGTTTTGCCCGTAGCTTGTACGGAATTTCAATCGGCCGAGAATCTTGATCAGGTCCGGATGAAGTCCGTGAACGCCGACTTCAAACGTCGTCTGTTCACCCATTTCCCGGATATAGTCATCAACCTCGCGGCGGGATTTTTCAACCATTTCTTCAATGCGCGCCGGGTGAATACGGCCATCCTGCACGAGTTTATCAAGAGCGATTCTTGCCGTCTCCCGTCTGATCGGATCAAATCCGGAAAGAATGACTGCTTCAGGGGTGTCATCAATAATCAGGTCGATACCTGTAAGCGTTTCAAGCGTACGGATGTTACGCCCTTCACGGCCGATGATACGTCCTTTCATCTCATCATTCGGAAGATTGACGACCGATACCGTCGTTTCGGCAACATGATCTGCTGCACAGCGCTGCAAAGCAAGCGACAGAATGTTTTTCGCCTTTTTATCCGCCTCTTCTTTCGCACGGTTTTCGGTTTCTTTTGTCATGATGGCGATATCATGTGAAAGCTCATTTTCAACCCGGTCAAGAATGATTTGTTTCGCTTCATCCCGTGTCAGGCTCGAAATGCGTTCGAGTTCTGACTGCTGCATACGAATCATCTCATCCACTTTGCTTTCCATCTCTTCAATATGTTGTTGTCGTTCATTCAGAGAATGATCTTTCTTCTCCAACATCGCTTCCCGTTTATCAATTCCTTCATGTTTACGGTCAAGATTTTCTTCTTTTTGAAGTAAACGGTTTTCTTGTTTTTGAAGCTCATTTCGTCTTTCACGAACTTCCTGTTCAGCATCTATTCGAAGTGTATGGATTTCGTCCTTTGCTTCAAGCAGAGCTTCTTTTTTCAGTGCTTCAGCATCACGCTTTGCATCTTCAAGGATTTGCTCGGCAGCACCGCGTGCGCCCGCAATCTTTGCTTCGGCAATGGTTTTACGAACATAGTAGCCAACAACTAAACCGAGCAGAGTCAGCAAAATGGAGATGAGAACCGTCATTAGGGTCATACTTTCACCTCCTCTTGCTATGAACTTGGTTGTTGCTTAAATAAGTGCCGGCATGTACATTGTCAGATTTTCTCAACATACAGAACCTTCACAGGGAATGAATCTCTCATGCCCTTGTCAAGTTTAAATGGTTTAACAATCATGTTAAAAAAACAAATGTTACAACTTCATTGTAATTGTGTCGGAAATACTTGTCAAGCTTGCCAGCTTAACGATTCGCCTTCGGCTTAGAATCTTCGCCATGTATATATCATACCACATCTTCATCTGCTTTTCGCAAATGACGGCTCGTCTAGTCCGGCTGGTTAAGCAATTGGTAAATTCTATTGTTTACCTGTCCTAATTTGGCGTTATTCTGAATATTTGACAGTAAAATGACATATTTTCCTGCCGAATGGCTGAAGCTGTTCAAAATGTTGTAACCGGGCATTACACCGTGATTGGAATAGCTTCCCGGATCAATGTAAAATCCCATGCCGTAAGCGGAACTGCTTCCGGCTGTGAACATTTTTGTAAAGCTTTGTTTTGAAAGGAGCGTGCCGTTGACGACCGCTTTATCAAATTTATAAAGATCTTCAGCACTCATATACATGTCGCCCGCCCCATACAGCTGCGATAAGTCCAAAATGTGAGGCGTTACAAGCTGTCCGCTCTCATCAACTTTGTAGCCGACGGCAGGATATTTGGCTTCAGCAAATGTTTTGTAAAATCCGGCATGCTTCATTCCGGCCGGTTTGAATACGTGGTCTTTTATATATTGTTCGTATGACTCCCCGCTGACCTGAGATACGATATAGGCGAGCACTGAATAATTGGAATCTCTGTAATCCCAAACCCCAGGCTGCCGTTTAATTCCGCGGTATTCTATATCCTTAATTAAATCAATGGGAGAAATCGGTCCCTGACCCTCAATATGTCCGTTTATGCCGGACGTATGATTGAGCAGGTTTTTCAGTTTGATGCGCGTGCCGTTAGGAAAATTCGGCAAGTATGTACTGACGGGGTCACTCGTCTGAAGCATCCCTTTTTCTTCAAGCTGCAGGACAGCCGTCGCAATTAACGCTTTTTGTGAAGAACCGATATAATATGATGTTTCCGGATTGTTTTTGATTTTTTGTTTTCGGTCCGCATAGCCAAAACCTTTTTTCAGCACAACTTTTCCATCTTTTACGACCATTGCTGTGCCGCTGAACCCGATCTGTTGCAAGTAATTGCTGATCCGTTTATTGTGATCGATTGATTTAGGTGTTTTCTCTTTTTGCGTCTTTTCTTTTTTTTGTTGAGTCTGGTCATTTGAAGAATCAGATTGAGCGGCGGGAGCACTTTTAACAGAATCCTTCTCCCGGTGATGCGCTGTGACGGTCCAGATCATAATAAAAACAGTGACAAGCAGCAGAAAAAGAAACAGCCCTCCCGTTTTCATCAATTTCTTCTTTCTTTTTTTGTTAATTCTTGTGCGGCGGGGGCTCGTCATCTTTTTTCCTCCTCAGATATAATTTCAACTTTCGCCATGATGTTAGACGAGTGAAGGGTGAAAAAAGTTGTAACATTTCAGATAAAATTTTCCGAAACAGCCAGTGTTTTTTTAAACACACAAAAAAAGAGCGGAAATTGCTTATTCCGCCCTTTGATCGTGCTTTTATTCTTCAAATTCAAGCTCTTCCTGAGTTTCTTCCGATTTTTCCGTAACACCGTTATTGTCCAAACCGTAATGTTCACGGATTTGTTCTTGAATCATCAGCATGATGTCTTTATTTTCTTTTAAGAACTGCTTGGCATTTTCACGGCCCTGTCCGAGGCGTTCTTCTTCATAAGAATACCACGAGCCGCTTTTTTGCACGATATCAAGTTCAGTTCCAAGGTCGATGATTTCCCCTTCTTTGGAGATTCCTTCACCGTACATGATGTCCACTTCAGCCGTACGGAACGGAGGAGCGACTTTGTTTTTTACGACTTTAATTCTCGTTTTATTCCCCATCACGTCGTTGCCCTGCTTTAATTGCTCGGCACGGCGCACTTCAAGACGCACGGAAGAATAGAATTTCAGCGCGCGTCCGCCCGGTGTCGTCTCCGGATTTCCGAACATAACGCCGACTTTTTCACGAATCTGGTTAATAAAGATTGCGATTGTTTTAGATTTATTGATGGCCCCGGAAAGCTTACGGAGCGCCTGAGACATGAGACGCGCCTGTAAACCGACGTGTGAGTCACCCATGTCACCTTCAATTTCAGCTTTTGGAACAAGCGCCGCAACAGAGTCAACGACTACGATATCAACAGCTCCGCTTCGCACCAGCGCTTCAGCAATCTCCAGCGCCTGCTCTCCCGTATCCGGCTGAGACAGAAGCAGCTCTTCGATATTGACACCGAGCTTTTGCGCATAAACAGGATCAAGGGCATGCTCAGCATCAATAAATGCTGCCTGTCCGCCTTTTTCCTGAACCTCAGCGATGGCGTGAAGCGCTACGGTCGTTTTACCTGAGCTTTCAGGTCCGTACACTTCAATAATCCGTCCGCGTGGGTATCCGCCTATTCCAAGAGCGGTATCAAGTGCAAGGGAGCCGCTCGGCACCGTTGAAATTCTTGTATCCGTTTTTTCCCCGAGCTTCATGATGGAACCTTTGCCGAATTGTTTTTCTATTTGCTTAAGAGCCATATCTAAGGCTGCCTGACGATCACTCATTTATTTTTTTCCTCCTTTATCTTGCCACTACATATACTATACCTTGTTTACTGACATTTGCCAAGAAAAAAGCGAACGCATATTCGGATTTTTTCCGCGTTCGCTTTTCTTCAAAAGAACATAATTCCCTTCGTAAAAATTAAAAATCAGAGAAAACGCCCTTTTAAAACTTTATTTTTGATCCAGCATTTTTAAAATGAGATGGCAGCCGTATTTAGCGGCACGCTTTCTGATGCCGGTTCTTGATCCGGCAAAGTTAAATTCATGCACCTCTTCTTTTCCTTCCGCGGAAATGCCGATAAAGACGCGGCCCGGGGCATGCCCTTCCTGCGGATCCGGACCCGCAACTCCTGTAAAGCTGATACCGATATCGCTTCCGGTCAGCTTTCTGACACCGGCGGCAAGCTCGCGCGCGCACTCTTTGCTGACCGCTCCGCTATCTGCGAGCGTCTCAGCTTTCACGCCGAGCACATGCTGTTTCACACTGTCGGAATAGCAGACAACGCCTCCTGCAAAAAGTTGAGACGCGCCGCTCAAATCAGTCACCCACTCTGAAAACAGTCCGCCTGTAAAGCTTTCGGCAGAGGAAATCGTGATTCCGTTCTGTCTGCATGCTTTTGAAAGCTCCTTCACCAGGGACGTATCATCATATCCGTAGAAAAATTCACCGACCCGTTCTAAAATGGCGGCTTCCGTTTCTTTTAAAAGCCGTTCTGTTTCTTTTTCATCGGCATGTTTCGCCGTTAAACGCAGCGTGACCTCGCCGTCAGCAGCAAGCGGCGCAATCGTCGGATTCGTCTGCGCGTCAATGATATCTTCTAAATCAGCTTCAAGCTGAGATTCACCGATTCCGAAAAACCGCAGCACGGTTGAAACGATTTTCTCATTTGAACCAAGCTTTTTAAGAAGCAGCGGCTTCGCTTCATTTTCAAACATCGGACGCAGCTCGCTCGGCGGTCCGGGAAGCAGCATATAAAGCCTTGATCCGTGCTCTGCAAGCATTCCCGGCGCCATGCCGAAATGATTCGCCAAAACGTCCGAGCCCTCAATAACGAGCGCCTGTTTGCGGTTATTCGGCGACATGGTCCGTTTTGTTTTCGCGAAATACTCTTCAATCGACCGGAACGCTTCGTCATTCAGAACGAGCGGGCGTCCCATTGTGTTTGCAATGGTTTCTTTTGTTAAATCGTCCTTGGTCGGTCCGAGGCCGCCTGAAAAAATAATCAGGTCCGAGCGCTCTTCGGCAGTGCGGATGACTTGCTTAAGCCGCTCCGGATTGTCACCGACAGCGGTGTGGTAAAACACGTTTACGCCGATTTCCGCCAGCTCTTTACTGATAAACTGAGCGTTCGTATTGGCGATCTGGCCGAGCAGAAGCTCTGAGCCGACTGCAATGATTTCCGCTTTTTTTGCTATTTCCATGTTCAAGTCCTTCTTTCTTAGTTAGATGTTTTTAACGCATCCCAGTTCTTCGCAAAATAATCCCAGCCGGAAATGACTGTGAAGAGCACGGCCACCCATAAAGCGATATCGCCGAACGGGAAAGAAACGAGCTCAAACGGGAGATTATGAAGTAAAAGCGCTGCAACAGCGATGATCTGAGCCCATGTTTTAATTTTTCCCAGCATATTGGCGGCTACGACTTCCCCCGTTCCCGCCAACACAAGTCTTAGTCCCGTTACGGCAAATTCGCGGCTGATGATGACGATGACCATCCATGCCGGCGCAAGGTCAAACTGCACAAGCGTAATTAATGCCGCAGACACAAGCAGCTTGTCAGCCAGCGGATCTAAAAATTTCCCGAAGTTTGTCACGAGGTTCAGCTTTCTGGCGTAGTAGCCATCCACCCAGTCAGTCGTTGATGCGATAATGAATAAAACAGCTCCCGTAAGATGTGCGACCGGAATCGATTCATCCCCTATATGAAGGCTGCCCCACTGAAAAGGAACAAGCATGATAATCATAAATACAGGAATTAAAGCGATTCTTGCCAGTGTGATTTTATTCGGTAAGTTAAACATAAAGCCCCTCCAATAATATGTACTCGGACGTGAAGAAAAAGTCATCTTAATCGTTCAGATGACTTTTTCCCCTTTTATTTTTTCATCTTGATTGTTATGGTCTGCGCCATCACATCATGCGGATTGAGTTCATAGGACAGAACCTCTCCGTTGATTTTAATTTTCAGGTTAGGGGCATAGCCCGTGCGTATTTCAATCTGCTTTTGATCTGTGATGTCTTTTTTGTAGGTTTCGCCTTTTTGCAGCGTCCCTTCTTTTAATGAACCGCCGCTGTCATCACGGACGCGGATCCAAGCGTTGTCGGAAGCAATCAGTTCAAGCTTGTACTTATCAGCTCCGGAAACGTTGTATGAAGAAGCGGAGCCTTCTGTTCCGGCCGCTTTGATCTCTATCTTTTCACTGCTCTTTTCTTTCTTTTTCTGCTCTGGCGCTTTTTTGTCTTTTTTGCTGTCAGTCTGCGCTCCGTCATTTGTATTGCCGTCGTTTTTCAGCGCAGAATCCTTAGGAATCTCATACTTGCTCTCACTTTGGGTGACGGCCTTATTGCTGTCAGTCTGCCCGGACTTGCTTATTCCAAACTGAATAATCGCATACACGATCGCAATGACGATAATCACACCGATGACAATAAGAACGGTCGGAAGCCATTCCGCCGCCTTTGAGGACTTAGGCAGCTCCCTTTGCATGGCGAGACCGGAGATTTTCTCCGACACATCGTCATGATACGTGTTCGGGATGTCTTTTTTATATTCTTCAAATAATTGGTCTGAATCAAGCCCGACAGCTTCAGCGTATTGCTTGATAAACGCCCGCACATAAAAATTGCCGGGAATGACATCATAGGAGCCTTCTTCCAGAGCGGTTAAGTATCTTTTCTGAATTTTCGTCGCCGCCTGGAGTTCATCCAATGACATCCCTTTTTCCTCTCTGGCTTCTTTAAGCCGGATTGCTAATTCTGTCACAACAAACACCTTCCAATATTAAAAATCAAAGCTTGAAAAACCGGTCTGATCAAATATTTGCGGTTCTTCTGCATGTTCATATGTAATGACTTCGTCAGGATCATTTCTGAGTTCGATAATATAATCGAAATCATCGAGCGTATACTCCGAATTTTGAACAAAAATATCCGGGTGCTCCACGACCTTTGTCGCCGGGAGCCTCATAATTTCACTGACGAGCTGAAGATGGCGCTCAGAGCCCCGTCTTGTCGAAACGATGCCATCAAGGATAAACACGTTTTCCGTGCTGTATTCATCGGCAACCAGCTGGCTGCGGATCGTTTGCTTTAACAGCGTTGAAGATACGAAAAGCCATCTTTTGCTGGCGCAGACGCTTGAGGCAACGATGGACTCCGTTTTTCCGACCCGCGGCATCCCCCGGATTCCGATCAGTTTGTGTCCTTCTTTTTTAAACAGCTCAGCCATAAAGTCAACCAAAAGGCCAAGCTCGTCCCTTTCAAAGCGGAAGGTTTTTTTATCATCGGCATCACGCTGAATGTATCTTCCGTGACGGACTGCGAGACGGTCGCGAAGCCTCGGTTCTCTCAGCTTCGTTACTTTAATGGTCTCCATTGTTTTTAAAATTGATTCCAATCGTTTAATTTGATCTATATGCCGGCATCTGAGCAGCATTCCCCTTCTGGAAAGGTCGACACCGTTAATTGTGACAATATTAATTGACAGCATCCCGAGAAGAGATGAAATATCCCCGAGCAGGCCGGGGCGGTTCACTTGAATTTCATATTCAAAATACCATTCGAGCTTTGCCAAATGATATACCCCCTCCATTGTGGCAAATTTTTACCTTCCTTTATCATAAAACATTTTTCTCTAATTAGAAAGAAGAATGTTGCTCTATAGAGGAAAACATAAAAAAAGAGAGGAGAAAATCCTCCCCTCTTAATGAGTGCTGTTATTTTCAACAAGCTTCACCATCATATTTGCAATGGCGCGCTGTTCATCTTCAGAAGCAACGCTCCAAAGATCAGCAAGCACTTTTTCCTGATGGTTTTTCGAGTCGACTTCGTTCGCAAGGTAACCACCGATTTCTGTAGCGAGATCAGTGACCGTTTCATCACTCATCCCTTTTTCCTGTGCATAGTTCAATCTGTCGCCAAGGAAATTCTTCCAATTATCCCAGTTTTCTAATACTGACATGTTGGCTTCCTCCATTTCATCTGTTGTTACAAAATTATTTTGTCCGTGCAGATGCAAACTATACACACATTTTTTTTCAGCAGTGCCAGCCGCCGTTTACCGATAATATATGTCCGGTAATATAGGAAGCCTTCTCCGATAATAAAAACGCTGCCGCTTCGGCGATTTCCTCGGGATTTGCCAGCCGGCCCGCGGGTATTTCCTCTGCCAATGCTTCTTTTTCATCAGACGTAAACTGATCAAGCATATTCGTATCAACGGCGCCCGGCGAGACTGCGTTCACGCGGACGCCGCTCGGAGCAAGCTCTTTGGCAAGCGCTTTGACGAACGAATGCTGCGCTCCTTTGACCATGCTGTATAACACTTCGCACGATGCGCCTGTTTCTCCCCATACGGAACCGATCGCGACGATGCCTCCGCTTTTTTTCCGGATCATGCCGGGCACCAGATTACGCGCCAACAAAAACGGGCTCGTCACATGCAGCTGCACCATCTCCCGCGCCGTGTCATCCGTCACGTCCGTAATCAGGCCGAAATGACTTTTGCCGCTGTTTAATATCAGAGCGTCCACAGGCTGTTTAACGGAGCGGCTGAGTGTCTCCGCGCCTTCCGGTGAGGACAGATCCGCCTGAATAATAGAGGCTTTTACACCGAATGATGCGCTCAATCTTTCCGCAAGCCTGTGTGCGGCTTCTTTATTAGAATGATAATGCAAAAGCACGTCATATCCGTTTTTTGCGAGGACTTCACTTATACTTTGTCCGATTCCGCCGCTTGCTCCAGTGACGAGCGCTGTCTGTTTCATCAATCAACATTCCTTCTTTCCCCAGAAAAACATCCCTCAGGGCGTGAGGGATGTTTTTTTATGATTTTGGCACGACTTTGCAGACTGTCAGCCTGTCTTCTGACACTTCTTCTTTAATGACCCGCTCTACGTCTTCCAGGGTGATCTGCTCCAGTACAGTTACGACATCAAACAGACTCATATCTAAAAAGGCGTAACGCGTGAATTGGTTGGCGATGTATTCAGGCGAATTGAGCGCTTTTAAAAATGACCCGATTTTCTTTTTTCTCGCCAGGTCAAGCTTTTCCGCAGTCACGGCTGATCCCGCATCAAGCAGCATCTGTTTTAATTCGTCAGCAAGCTTATCCGGCTCCGGTGTATCTCCTCCGACTGAGGCAAAACCGAATCCGTATTCAGCCGTATAATCAAAGCTGAAGGTTTCATCAATGTAGCCTTTGTCGTACAAGTCGCCGTAATGCGGTGAGCTTTTTCCGAAGAGACATTCAAGCATGAGGTTCATGCTGAGCTCGTGCTTCAACAGCTCCCGCCCCGTTTTATAAGGGTTTTTCGCCTTTAAACCGACAAGACATTTTGAGCCTTGGACGTTCATTTTTAATTCCTGCTCCCGGCGGAAAACCGCTTCCTGCTCCTGAACTTCTTCACGTTTGATTTCAGGCTGATCTGTAAACGGCTTTTTCTCCTGGTTTTTCCGCACCTGGCTGATGATCGCTTCAGGATCAACGGGACCGACGATAAAGAGCAGCATATTGCTCGGGTGATAAAATGTTTCATAGCACTCATACAGCAGATCTTTCGTAATATGTGAGATGCTTTCTACCGTTCCGGCAATGTCAATTTTCACGGGGTGGTCTTTATACATATTTTCGATAAGGCCGAAAAACAGCCGCCAATCCGGATTATCATCATACATGTTAATTTCTTGGCCGATGATGCCTTTTTCTTTTTCCACTGATTTTTCCGTGAAATACGGATCCTGAACAAAATCCACGAGTGTTTCCAGGTTTTTCTCTACATTTGAAGTGCTGGAGAACAGATAAGCCGTTCGTGTAAATGAAGTAAAGGCATTTGCCGACGCCCCCTGCTTACTGAAGTCCTGAAACACGTCGCCGTCCGCTTTTTCAAACAGTTTATGCTCAAGAAAATGCGCGATTCCGTCAGGGACGTGAACCATTTCTTCCTTATTTAAAGGAACGAACTGATTGTCAATGGAACCGTACTTTGTCGTAAACACGGCGTATGTTTTATTAAAGCCCTGTTTCGGCAGCACATAGACATCAAGGCCGTTTGCCATTTTTTCATGATACAGCGTTTCTTGCAGCTGTTCGTAGTTTATCGGTTTAGTCAAGATGCTCCCCCCGTCCCTTTTAAGAAATAAGTCGTATCCAGCTTGATGTTCTTTCCGACATTGATAATGTCCTCTTTCGTCACTTTCTCGATATTGTCAAGGAAAGTTTCGATCGGTATCTCCACTTGGGCTGAAGCCTGCTGATACAGAAATTCCGCTAAGCCGTATGCCGTATCAATCGTTTCTAACACTTGGTTTTTAATAACGGCTTTCGTTTGGGCGATATCGTCCTCTGAAAAATCACCGTTTTGCATAGCTTGAAATTGTTCTTCAATAATGGTGACGGCCTGCTTATAATTTTTCACTTCAATGCCTGACATGACCATCAGAAGCCCTTTGAAGCTTTCCACCCTTGAGGCTGCATAATAGGCGAGACTCGCTTTTTCACGGACATTTATAAACAGCTTCGAATGAGAGAACCCCCCGAACAGCCCGTTAAACACTTGCAATGCCGGATAGTCCGGGTCTGTGTATGTCGTATTGGTCCGGAATCCGATATTCAGTTTGCCTTGTTTGACGTCCTCTTCATCAATGACTTCCTTCGGGTCAGGCTGTTCATTCGCCGTGCTTCTTTCTAAAGGCTGCTGCGCCCGTTCGTCCGTTTTAAAATACGTATCAACAGCCGTTTTCACTTGATCTGTGTCAACATCACCGATGACATACAGGTCCAGCTGATCTTCGCGTATGGCTTTTTGATAGGCTTCATACAGATCTTGCGGCGTAATGTGTTCGACATCATCGATCTCGCCGTTGACGTGAAGGGCATACGGTTCGCTTTTGCACATTTCCTGTACGAGACGGAGATTAGAATATCTCATTTTATCGTCATATACGGCTTGAATCCGCTGTTTCAGCGTCCGTTTTTCCTGCGTGACATAAAGGGGCAGGAAGGCGCCGTTTTCCAAAGCAGGCGAAAAGACAAGCTCTGATAAAAGCTGAAGCCCTTTTTCCAATAATGGTGTGCGGTCCTTCAGATATTTTTCATTGGGAATCTCAAGCCGGAACGTAATAACATGACGTTCTCCCTTTTTTGTCAGATCAGCGGAAACGGATGTCCCGTACAGCTCATCGAAGTAAGAACGCAAATCAGCGGTTTTCGGCCGGCTTTCTGTACCGCGGAGAAGCACATGAGGAAACAGCGCCCTTTTTGTTACGAGCTCTTTCGTTAAAGGAGCCAGCATTTTAAACGTCAGTGAAACGGTTTTAAATTTCTCAGTCTTTACGATGTGGGCGGTGATTCCGCCGTGCTTTGACTTCATTTCATTTACGTAAGTCATGTGAAACCTCCTTCGTTCATTCTTTAATAGTATGTATTATGACCAAAATTCAGCATTCGCAAAAAAGAGTGTGCAAATGTAATTATATCAACTGGAGGATTTATAAGGAAACAAAAAACCTCTGCCCGAAAACAGGCAGAGGCATTGTACGTTATTTTTTCAAATTGAAAGGCCACCAGTTGGCTCTTCCGAAGATTTTCACCATGACCGGTACAAAAAACGGAAGGACAACAATTGCATACATGAGGAGACCGGTTAATACCACGGTTGCAATCTCCAAAAGGGAAAGAACGCCTGACGGCAGCATGGCCGCAAAGGTTCCCGCTAAAATAATGGCCGCCGAAATGATGACTGAGCCCATATTTTTCATACTGCTGATCATCGCGGCTTCCGTTCCTTCTTTTTTCAGCTCATTAAAGCGGTCCATTAAAAAGATGGAATAATCCACACCAAGAGCCATCAGAATGACAAAGCCGAAGAACGGCACGGCCCAGTTTACGCCCGGATACCCGAAGAAGTGAGTAAAGATGTATTCCGTCACCCCGATGGATGCGAAATACGTCAGGACGAGCGAAGCCACTAAATAAACCGGCATAATGAGGGAGCGCAGCATCACGATGAGAATCAGAAAAATACCCGCCAGCATAAACATTGCCGTCCGTTTGAAATCTGAATCCGATACTTCTTTTAAATCGGCATTCATGCTGGAAACCCCGGAGACGCCGAAAGAGGCATTTTTCAGATCGGTGTTCGGAATGATTCTTTTAACGCTCGCTTTGATCGCTTCAATATCTTGAATAGCCGTATTTGAATAAGGGTTGTTATCAAGAACGACGGTTAATTCTGTCGTTTTTCTGTCATCTGACATGTACGTATTAAACACGCTTGTGAAATCGCTGTTTTCCAAGGCTTCTTTCGGCACAAACCAGCCGGCCATTTCTTTGTCTGACGCCTTATGAAGCTCACCCAGATAATCATTCGCCCCCATCATGCCGCTCGACACTTTCTTAAGCCCTTTTACACTATCGTTAAGGCCGGAAGAAAGATCGCTGAGCTGGGAAGAAAAATCACCGAGACCGCTCTGCATTTTTTTCTGACCCTCTGCGAGCTGCCCTGCCGCCGATTCAAGGCGCGGCATTTGTCCGGCAAGAGCCCCCTGGCCGTCTGACACTTGCTGAAGGCCGTTTTCAATTTGGGTCAGACCGTTAATCATTGCGTTAATTTGGGTGTCAATTTTTTTCTGAGCGGCTGACAGTCGGGAAAATTGTTTTTCCGCTTGCTGCAGATGATCCTTTTGACTGTCAACCTCTTTAGAAAACGCTTCTGCGTCTCTATTTGCTTTGGAAACGGCTGACTGTACATCTGTAAAAGCCGATTTGATCACTTGATAGGACGGATCAGCTTTCACTGCCGGTATCGATGCTTCCAGTTTTGCAAACGGCAGCCGGTTAAGCTGTTTGTTCAAATCAGCAAGCTGCCTGCTCGCTTCATTTTTCATCGGCAGAACGGTTTTGACCAGCTTTAAAGCGTTTTGCGTTTCTGAAGCGAGACCGCTGTTTTGGCTGAGCTGCATAGAGAGCATTTGTTTCTGTTCTTCAATCTGCTTTCTCATTTGAGCGACGCCGGCTTTATTCTTATTGACGCCCGCCTGCAGTTTATTCAGGTTTTCTCCTATATCAGAAAGCCCGGATTTCAGAGACAGTGTTCCGTCAATAAGCTGATTGACGCTTTTTCCTGACTCTTCGATCTGCGGCTGTGAATCAGCTAACGACTTTGCGGCATGCCCTAATCCGTCCGTGATTTTTTCAAGTCCTGTATTGCCTTTATCAAGCCCTTCTTGAAGCTGTTTTGCCTGATTTGTGACAAATAATTGATTCAATCCGTTTCCCGCAGGGCGCGTGGCGCTTCTGACCGTTTTCACACCCTCTGTCTTTTCAAGTTCTCTGCTGATTTTTTCGATATCAATCAGGTGTTTCTCAGTATTTAATTTGTCGTCATTTTTGATGACGACTGTCGCCGGCAGAAGGTCTCCGGGTCCGAATGCGTTTGAAATTGTATTAAACGCGCGGACGGATTCATATTTATCCCCGATTTCGTCAAGGCTGTTGTAAGATAGAGCGCCTTTGTAAAGAAGGATAGGCGGGACGGTAAATACCGCCACGATTGCCAGACTGATGAGCGGCCTTTTAAATGAAAACCGCCCTGCCGTTTCCCATGCTTTGCTTTGCGGATGGGAAATATCGCCCTTAACAGGCCAAAACAGTCTTTTTCCTAAAACAGCCATAAAAAACGGCACAATCGTCATGAGTGCAAGCAGCAGCACCGCGACGCCGACCGCAACGGCGGCTGCCGACTGATACAGTTTAAATGTCGCAAATCCGATGCAGGCAAATCCGATCAATACCGCTCCGCCGCTGTATAAAACCGTCTTTCCGGCCGTTTTATAGGTCACAACGATCGCTTCTTTTATATCAGCCCCGTGAGACAGTTCTTCTTTAAAGCGGCTGAGAAGCAGGATGCAATAGTCGGTGCCGATTCCGAACATAATCGCAACCATAAAAATCTGCGTAAAGGTTGAGAGCGGGAAATCCAGCTGATCGACTAAAAATGCGACAATGGACTGGCTGACTAAATAAGAAATTAATACAGATAAAAGCGGCACAAACGGAGCAACCACTGATCGGAATACAAGAATCAGCACGATCAGGATAAAGGCAACCGTAATATATTCGGTCTTTTTTAAGCCGTCCTGCGAGCTTTTCAGCACATCTTCGTCAATCAGGGACTGGCCTGTGATGCCGTATGATACGCCGTACGGTTTCAGTTCTTTATCAATTTTGTCTTTTATTTTGATGATGTCATTTTTTGATGTATCAAGCTGCAGCTGAACGAGCATCGTTTGTCTGTCTTTTGACAGCAGCTGTTTTTTGACGTCTTCATTTTTTTCCCCGAAATATGAGGTCACCGTTTTAATATGGAGCGCTTTTTTATGTTCAGATAAAGTGTCCACAGCCTCTTGCAAACGAGCTTTTTTGTCTGTCATTAAGCCTTTCTCGTGAAATACGATGACGGCTGAAGAAGACGGTGCGTCTGAATCAGACATTTCATCAAGCAGTTTATGGGCGTAAGAAGAGGAATATCCGTCCGGTACGGAAATCTGGCCTTTCTCCCGTGTCAATTCAGCCATATCAGGCGCTGTAAGCATAAATATCACCGTTGCGGCGATCCATGCCGCGGCGATGATCCAGCGGGCTTGGATAATCTTTTTCATTATGTCTGCCGATCCTCCTCTGTCATCATCAGTCGATATAATTTTTCGTATGTATTAACGAACATTTCCGCCTCGTCTTCATCAAAATGCATAATGTATGAACGGACGAGATCCTCAATCCGCTGCTCCACCCGGTGAAATACTTCCGTCCCCTTTTCCGTAACATTTAACAGAATGCTCCGGCGGTCGCTTTGGCTCCGTTCTCTTTTGATGTATCCTTTTTCATACAGGCGGTTCGTCATGGATGTAATGGCGCTTTTGTTGACGTGGCATACCGCTGCCAGTTCAATTGATTTGCAATCGGGATTGAGCATAATATAGCGGAGTATGTAATATTGATCCAATGTCAGCTCTTTGTTCACTTTTTCGGCGATAATGCTGTCAATTTTTTTTAAGACGTGCAGGTATACATCGGAATAACGCTGAATGAGCTGTTTTACTTTTTCTTCATGCACCTTTTCCCCCTCCTTTAATAGTTAATATGTTTAACTACTAAAGAATAACGAGCTGACGGTATCATGTCAATATTCAGAATCAAATAAAAAAAGACAGTGCAGATTACACCGTCTTTAATGATTCCTTTTTTTCTTTTGCTTGTGAAGAGATATTTAACAGCGCTAAAAATACTGATACAATGCCGCAAAAAGCGGATAAAATGAAAATCAGCCAGCTTGCATTTGACATCAGCGCAGCAAATATCGGCGGTCCTGCCGCTACTCCGATAAACCGCATGCTGTTATAAAATGAGGTGATGGTTCCCGATTCCTCGTTGTCTACGCCTTCTGTGATGACAGCGTCTAACGCCGGCAATGCCATTCCGATTCCGGTACCGCTTACACAGAGGAAGATAAATAATAAATAAAAACTGTGATTCCACCACAGGCCGATAAATGACAGTGTCACGGCACTCATTCCAAAAACAATGCAAAACTTCATTCTGCCTTGGTCTTTCCCGATTTTTCTGCCTGCTATATATGAACTGACGGATAGAAATAAAAGCGGGATTGCTAACAGCGCTCCTTTAGCCACACCGTCAATTCCGTACTTCTTCTCCAGCGAGTCTGATAAATAAAACAGAACCCCGAACAGCAAAAACATAATCACGCAGCCGATGATAAATACCGTAAAGAGCCAGCGGCCGTCCCGCTTAAATATGTGACCTACATTTTTCACGAATTCGGAAATAGAAGGCACTTCTTTTTGTTTCTCCGGCTTTGCCACCAAAAACAAAACGAGAAAAAAACTGATGAGCGAAAAAAACGGAATGAACCAAAACGGCATAAACCAAAACCAAGCAGCCAAGAGCGACCCGAGAATCGGGCTTAGAACTTTCCCGGCTGTGTTAGACGTTTCAATGTCGCCGAGCCCCGCGGTAATCCGCTCATCATCCCCCTTGAACAAATCACCGATAAACGGCATCACAACAGGAGCCGCCCCTGCCGAACCGATTCCCTGAAGCACCCGTCCCGCCAAGATAATGGGATATGGATGCTTGAACGCGGTCGAAGCTATCGCAGCAATCGCGCCGCCCGCACCGGCTATGAGAAGACAAGGCAGAAGGACCTTTTTTCTTCCGAATTTATCGGACAGATATCCGGCAATCGGAATACAAATAATCGCCACAATCGAATATACCGTTATAATTAACGATACTTGAAAAGACGATATGGACAGCTTCTTTTCAATCATCGGAAGGACGGGAATCAGCATCGAATTCCCGAGTGTCATGACAAGCGGTACAGAAGCCAAAGCAATGATATTTTTCGTTCCATTTTTCTTCTTACTCAACTTATTCACCCATTCACTATACTTGGTTGTTTCCTGTTTTATTGTGCCTTGCGGCAAACAAAGTATGTACGAACGGCGCAAATAAAAAAACAGACACATGACGCGTCTGTCTTAAAAACGTTTTCTGACAACATGAAAGCTGAACTTATCAGCCCGGAAATAATTTAATGAATACAGCACAGGCTCATCATGCTGATTATAGTGGGTTTGTTTCAGCAATAAAAGCGCCGTCTCCGGTTCGCATTCCAAAACCGGTGAAATCGTATCGTGGTATCCGATCGGTTCAATATCAGCAACGGCATAGCTGATCACAGATCCGGAGTTTTTTTCCAAGAGATCAAAAATGGACTCCTGTTCATGACAGAAAGAATTCGGCAGAATGTCCATCGGAATCGTATCCAGACAGTAAACGACCGGAGTGCCGCTTGCCGTTCTCACACGCTCCAAATAAAAAAGCTCCTGCTCAGGCTCAAGCCGGAATCTTGCGATATCTTCATCAGACGGTGTAATAACCTGAGACGACAAAAAAATCGTACCCGGCACCATGTTCGCTTGCTGAATCATTTTCGTCACACTGTTGAGCTGTTCAATACCTGAAAGAAACAGCGGTTTTGTATGGACGAAAGTGCCCACACCGTGCCTTCTGATAATCACATGCTCCTCTTCAAGGATACGTAAAGCTTCACGCAGAGTTGCCCGGCTGACACCCATCGATTTTGAAAGCTCAAATTCAGAAGGAAGCTTTTCCTTTTCGGTGTAAATTCCGTTTTGTATATCCTCTTTGATTCGCTCAATCACTTTTAAATACAAGTGACGATTGTCAGCTTTTGTAGACATGTTTCCCCTCCGTAAACCACTTTCATAAATTATTGAACAATTGGGACAACTATATCATGTTTTGATAAAAAAATAAATAGGAATGATTTTGGCGGTATCATTTTAAGCGAAAGCTCTCTCCTTTTTAAGAAGAGAGCTCATCATATTGTTCTTTTGATAATAGTACTTCCCTCGGTCTGCTTCCTTCATACGGCCCGACGACGCCCCGTTCCTCCATTGCGTCGATCAGACGCGCGGCCCTCGTGTATCCGATTCTGAACCGTCTTTGAAGCATGGAGACAGATGCCGTCTGCATACCGATAATCAAATCGACCGCTTCGTCATACAGATCATCCGTCACTTCACTGTGTGTTTCCGCGGTTTCTTCCGGAATCATTTCTTCTTGGTACTGCGCTTTTTGCTGTGTGATGACATGATCTACGACATGCTCAACCTCTTCATCCGATAAAAATGCTCCCTGAACACGCACCGGCTTATTCGCGCCTACAGGCAGAAACAGCATATCTCCGCGGCCCAGAAGCTTTTCAGCGCCGCCCATGTCTAAAATCGTCCGTGAATCGGTCTGAGAAGAGACGCTGAAGGCAATTCTCGACGGAATGTTGGCTTTAATCACTCCGGTAATGACATCGACTGAAGGCCGCTGTGTCGCGATAATCAAATGAATGCCTGCCGCCCGGGCCATCTGTGAAAGTCTCGTAATCGAATCTTCCACGTCGGAAGAAGCGACCATCATCAGATCGGCAAGCTCGTCAACGATGACGACGATGTACGGCAGTTCGGGCTGCTTTACTTCTTCTTCGGCATTTGACCGCTTGATATGGTCGTTATAGCCTTCTATATTTCTCGTGCCCGTATGGGAGAACAGTTCATAGCGGCGCTCCATTTCATTGACGACCTTTTTCAAAGCCTGTGAGGCCTTTTTCGGATCTGTCACGACCGGCGCAAGCAGATGAGGAATGCCGTTATACACATTCAGCTCAACCATTTTCGGGTCAATCATCATCATTTTCACTTCATGCGGTTTGGCTCGCATCAGGATGCTCGTAATAATACCGTTGACACAGACGCTTTTCCCGCTTCCCGTGGCCCCAGCGACGAGCAGATGGGGCATTTTGTTCAGTTCGGCAAGCACAGCCTCCCCGGAAATGTTTCGCCCCAACCCGATCAGAAGCTTCACATCCGGCTTGTCGTTGAGCTTGGATTCGAGCACTTCTTTTAACGAAACCATCGCGACTTCAGCGTTCGGCACCTCGATGCCGATTGCTGATTTCCCCGGAATCGGCGCTTCTATCCGGATATCCTTCGCGGCAAGCGCGAGCGCGAGGTCATCACTCAGATTCACGATTTTACTGACTTTGACCCCAACGTCCGGATAGACCTCATATTTTGTGACCGCCGGACCGAGATGAACCTGTGTTACTTTTGCCTTTACGCCGAAGCTTTGAAAAGTCCGTTCGAGTTTTCTTGCATTCTCGTAAATGTTTTTCTTATCGGTCTGCTGGCCTGTGTGTTTCGGGTCAGCCAGAATGTCCAATGAAGGCATTTGGTAATCCTTGTTTTCAAGCTCTGTAAACGTCATGGGCGGAGCCGCAGCCGCCGGTTCGTCACTGTCTTGAGCGCCGCCGGAGGGCCCTTCTTTTACCATTTGAGCCGTCTCCTGCGTCTCTTCAGGAATCACCGGTTCGTCACGCTTCTCCTGACGGTCTGAGAAGCTTGAAATAATCGGCTCTGAATGGATGATCGGCGAAATGATTTCCTCATCCTCTTCTTCCGGCTCAGGCACTTCTTTTTTCTTTTGAACCCGTTTTTGTTTTTTGCCCGATTTGGTTTTTGTTTTCGGCGAAGACATGTTCGTTCTGACCGTTTTCATATCCTCAAGAAATGCCTGCCATTGACTGCGGATAAACCGGCCGACGGGGCTCGTCCACTTTTTGAGCGTTTCCTGCAGTGAACGCCCCGTTACAAGAATCAGCCCCATTAAGATCAGCACGATCGCCATGATCTGTGAACCCGTTGATGCAAATAAAAAGTGGGAAGCTGCAAACAGTACCGCGCCGATCATACCGCCGCCCAAATCAGGCGAGGCGGCCTGCTGTTTCATATCCATCATAAACAGCTCCCACGTGTTGCCGATGACACTTGCGGACCGAATCGACCCGTGATGAGACAGATTTTTAAAGAGCTGTACGTGAGACAGCAGCAAAATACTGGCGATAATACAGTACAATCCGGCTTTCCTTCTCGTTAAAAGACTTGGACTCTTCTTTTTCCAAAACAGCGAAATTCCCAGAAGGAAGAGCGCAATTAAGCATAAAATAAACCACTCTCCGGCAAAAAAACGGAACAAGTACACAAATGTCTGTCCCACAACGCCGAGCTGCAAAACAGCAATAATCGAGATTGCAACGCAGAGCAGTCCGCTTAGTTCGTATTTTAGATTGAGCTTACTCTCTTGTTTCTTTTTAGATTTCCGTTTTTTCTTTGCCACACTCATCACCTTACTGCGTTAAAAAATGTAAAATCATACATCATGAAGAAAAGCAGCCTTTTACCGGCTGCGTTTTTCTGTAGGATTCCCCTATTATAGCATATTTTGCCCCCGAGAAACGGACTGAATGCCGGTTAGATTTTCAACTTGATTTTTTGCCCCGGAGCGATGTCCGGATTCAGAAAATCCATCGGGTTCGTACTTAAAATCTGTACGACTTCAGCTTCATTTCCCTTCATTTCGACTAACAGCGGCACACCGGCATAGTCTACCTGTTCATGCGCGCTTTGCTCTCTTTCCTGACCGTAAACGACTTCTTGAGGCATGACGGTATAAAGGATCATTGAATCATCATTCCTTCCTCGCCCTTTCGTTCTTCAATCAGCTGATTCAGCTTTTTTATCGCCTGTCCGACGCCGCCGACGGCATCAATTAATCCGTAATCAGCCGCATCTTTTCCGACTACGTTCGTTCCGATGTCCCTGGTCAGGTTTCCTTTTGAAAACATCAGTTCTTTGAATTTTTCTTCGGAAATATTTGAATGATGGGTCACAAAGTTGACGACCCGCTCCTGCATTTTGTCCAAGTATTCAAATGTTTGCGGAACCCCGATAACCAGACCTGTAAGCCGAACGGGGTGAATGGTCATAGTCGCTGTTTCCGCGATAAAACTATGATCACATGACACGGCGATCGGCACACCTATCGAGTGTCCCCCGCCGAGTACGATTGAAACGGTCGGTTTTGACAAAGATGCGAGCATCTCTGCAATCGCAAGCCCCGCTTCCACATCACCGCCGACGGTGTTTAAGATAATCAGAAGTCCTTCAATTTTCGGATTTTGCTCAATGGCGACGATTTGCGGAATGACGTGTTCATATTTGGTTGTTTTATTTTGCGGCGGCAGCTGGACATGCCCCTCAATTTGGCCGATGATTGTCAGACAGTGAATATTGGTATCTTGCGACATTTGCGGCAGAGATGTCTCTCCCAGCTGCTGAATTTTGCTCATAATGCTGTCTTTCGCATCTGATTTTTCGGGCTGCTGTTCTTCGGTGTTTTCCATACGATGATCCATTTTATCTTCACCCTTTCCGAATGTCTCTTTGTATTATGAACAAAGAAGCGGGTTTCCATCCGGGAGATGAACAAAAACAAAGCCGGAGCATCATGCGCTCCGGCTTTTGTGTACATTATACTTCCATAATGATCGGAATGATCATCGGTTTGCGTTTTGTTTTTTCATAAAGGAATTGGTTCAGCGCATCGCGCATGGCTTGTTTCAGCGTGGACCATTCTACGGCGGATGTTTCCGTCGCTTCTGTCACGATTGACCGGACGAGCTCAGTAGCTTGTACAATTAAGCCTTCTGATTCTCTGACATATACGAAACCGCGCGTAATGATTTCAGGACCCGATACGAGGTTCTTTTTCTGCTTATCAAGCGTAATCACGACAATGAGAATGCCGTCTTGTGACAATAAGCGGCGGTCTCGCAGCACGATGTTGCCGATGTCACCGACACCTAGGCCGTCAATCAGAACGTTTCCGTACGTGACTTTATCCCCGATTTTCACATTCTGGCCGCGAAATTCAACGACGTCGCCTTTTTCAATTAAGAAAATGTCGCTGCGTTTCATGCCGATTTCTTCAGCGATTTTGGAATGCGCTTTTTGCATTCTGAATTCACCGTTAACCGGAATTAAATATTTCGGTTTTAACAAATTAAGCATGAGTTTTAATTCTTCCTGCGAACCGTGACCGGACACATGCACGCGTTTTTGGGCGAAAATGACTTGAGCCCCGGCGCGGACAAGCTGGTTGACGGTTTTGGAATATACCAATTCATGTCCCGGAATCGGTGTTGATGCAATGACAACGGTATCTCCTTCTTCAATGTTAAGCTGCTTGTGCGCCTGCTTGGCCATCCGCGTAAGAGCGGCTAACGGCTCACCATGGCTTCCGGCTGTAACAATTGCCACTTCCCGTTTCAGATATTTTTTCACATCCTGCACCGGAATGAACAATTCATCTTCTGCTTCAATATAGCCGAGCTTGCGCGCAAGCTGAAGCACGTTTTGCAGGTTTTTTCCGGCGATTGCGAGTTTGCGGCCGTTCTGGGCGGCAGCCTGAATCACTTGCTGAATCCGGTTGATATTAGACGCGAATACGGCAACGATGACGCGGTTGTCTGAATTGTACATCGCATCGGAAATTTCACCGCTTACATGTGCTTCTGACGGAGTGTATCCCGGGCGCTCCGCATTGGCGCTGTCAGAAAGCAGGGCAAGCACACCGCCGTTTCCGATTTTGGCGATTTCGCCGATATCACATGATTGGTGATAAGCAGGCGTCTGGTCAAATTTGAAGTCTCCCGTGCATACAATAGAGCCAAGTGATGTTTTAAAGCTGACTCCCACTGAATCCGGAATGCTGTGGATCGTTTTAAAGAACGATACTTTTGTTGATTCAAATGTAATGACTGATTTGGAGTGAACTTCACGCAAATCAGCTTTTCGATTATGCCCGTACTGCTTGAGTTTTTCTCTCAGCAAAGCAAGCGTTAGCTTCGTTCCGTATACCGGCACCGACAGCTTGTTCAATAAATAAAAGACGCCTCCGATGTTTTCATCGTGTCCGTGTGTCAGAAAAATGGCCTTCACGCGGTCAGCCCGTTCTACCAAGTAAGAAATATCCGGAATCACGACATCAATACCGAGCATTTCATTTTCAGGGTGCATGAGCCCCGCGTCTACTACAAATATGTCCGAGTCAATTTCAATGACATATAGGTTCTTCCCAATTTCTCCGACACCGCCAAGGGCGATAATTCTGACGTTTTCTGTATTTTTCTTTTTCAAAATCTGTATCCTCCTAGTCTCATACCCGTCCATCATCACTTGTTCCTATTATAACTGATATCAATTTTAGAAAACAAGAAGAAGCGGAAGGTTTAGGGAAAACCAATATGTAGACAAAACGGTCAAACTCACGATAAAAATGAGAATGACCGCGTATTTTAACTGTATAAATTTTTTCTTACAGTTCGCTGATGACGCTGCTCAGGCTCAGGCGCTCATCTTCATTCAGCGGAATAAGAGGAAGACGCACAGATCCGACATCAAGGCCTTTCAGCTGAAGCGCCGTTTTGACCGGAGCCGGATTAGGCGCTTTAAAGAGCTCCTTCATGATCGGGAGAAGCTTCTGATGAATCAGTGCCGCGGTTGCCGTCTGCCCGTTTGTATAGTTTTTAATCATTTGCTGCATGTCAGAACCTACAATATGGCTGGCCACTGACACGACTCCTCTTCCGCCGACTGCGAGAATAGGAAGGGTTAACCCGTCATCACCTGAATAGACGTAAAAATCTTCCGGCGTTTCGGCGATGATTTTCGTAATCGCGTCAAGATCACCGCTCGCTTCTTTAATCGCAGAGATATTCGGAATCTCCGCAAGTCTGATGGCCGTTTCCGGCGCAAGCGAAGCGACCGTTCTGCCCGGCACGTTGTAAAGCATAACAGGAAGAGACGTTTCTTCAGCTATGGCTTTAAAATGACGGTACATGCCCTCTTGGGAAGGCTTATTATAATAAGGCGTGACAAGCATAACGCAATCGACGCCGGCTTCTTCAGCTTTTTTTGTCAGTTTGATGGAGTCTTTCGTATTGTTGCTGCCCGTACCCGCAATAACAGGCACGCGTCCGTTCACTTCTTTGACTGTAAATTCAAAGAGTGCAATTTTTTCTTCAGTTGAAAGTGTCGGAGATTCGCCGGTCGTCCCTGCGACGACTAAAGAATCCGTGCCGTTTTTCAACAAATAGTCGATTAATGTAGACAGTTTTTGAAAGTCTACATTCCCTTTACTGTCAAAAGGGGTAATCATCGCTGTAGAAATATTTCCGACATTCATTTTTTTCACCTCATCATGATTCAATCACATTTACTTTGAAAGTTCAAACACTTCATGCAGCGCATTTACCGCCGTTACCATATCTTTTTCATGAACGAGCACCCAGATCGTCGTATGGCTGTCGGCTGATTGCAGAATCGGAATGCCTTTATCTGAAAGTGCGGAGACGATTTTTGACGTAACACCCGGCACACCCATTATTCCGGCACCGACCGCTGACACTTTCGCACAGCTTTCCGTCACTGTCGGTTCATAGCCTAATTCGGCCAAAATGCTGCGCGCGGCTTCCGTTTTACTGCCGGCTACGGTATAAACAATTTCACTCGGCGTAATATTAAAGAAATCTACGCTGATGCCGGCGTTCGCCATTGCTTTAAAGACTTCTGTCTGAACATTGTATTGACCCATTTTGGCGGGAACTTTAAATTGCGTTACGTCTTTTACATGAGCAATTCCCGTGATCAGCCGTTCGAACACATCGCTGCCGACGTTAGACGAATGATGGGACGTCACCAGAGTTCCTTTGTCTTTTGAATAAGTCGAGCGCACGCGGATCGGCACCTTTGCCTGCATGGCGATTTCCACCGCGCGCGGATGAATGACTTTCGCGCCCTGATAGGCAAGGTTGCAGATTTCCGTATATGTGACATTCGGAAGCGGCTTAGCATTTTCCACGATTCTCGGATCAGCTGTCATGACGCCTTCCACGTCCGTAAAAATGTCGATAAACTCAGCATCAACCGCCGCGCCGAGCGCCGCTGCTGATGTATCGCTTCCTCCTCTGCCGATCGTCGTCGTGTCGCCCTTTTCAGTCGCTCCCTGAAACCCTGCCACAACGACGGCATCATGGCTGGCAAGTGTCGCGAACAGCCGCTCTGTTTTCATTTCTAAAATTTTGGCGTCAGTATGCTGGGCATTGGTTAAAAAGCCGGCCTGGGCTCCTGTTAAAGCTGCGGCTTTTATGCCGTTTTCCTTCAGCATGCTGGTAAAAACAACAGACGAAATCGTTTCTCCGCAAGACAGAAGCATATCCTGCTCTCTCGGAGAAATGTCGGACTGGCTGCCGTAAAGAAGCCCGATCAAAGAATCCGTCGCGTACGGGTCTCCTTTTCTTCCCATCGCCGATACGACAACGACAACTTTATATCCTTCACTGATGGCATCTTTAATGTGTGCTAACGCAAGCTTGCGGCCTTTGTCATCTTTTACGGATGTTCCGCCGAATTTTTGAACAATGATTTTCACTATTTTCACTCCAAATTAGTCTGACGTAACAGAAGAGAGCAGGCAGAGCCATACTCTCTTCTGTTCGCCTATAGAAAATACGTTTGTTTTATACGAGGTTCAGTTTTTGCAGGCTTTCCGCAATTTGAACTGAGTTCCAAGCGGCGCCTTTTAACAGGTTATCAGAAACAACCCACAAATGAAAACCGTTTGCTCTATCCAAATCTTTACGGATTCTTCCTACAAATACATCCCGTTTGCCGACGCAATCAGCAGGCATCGGGTAAAGCTGCTCCGCCGGATCATCCTGAAGCGTAACACCCGGAGCCTCTTTTAAAAGCTGTTTAATGTCTTCTGCGGTTGCGTCATCACGGTCAAGCTCAATGTAAACAGATTCTGAGTGTCCTGTTTCAATCGGCAGTCTGACACATGTCGCAGCCACTTCCAGCTTCGGCATATGCATGATTTTTTTCGTTTCATTAATCATTTTCATTTCCTCAAACGTGTAGCCGTTATCTTGGAATTTATCAATTTGCGGAATGGCGTTAAAAGCGATTTGATAATGCTTTTTGTCCCCTTTAACCGGCATAATGGACGGTTCTGCAGGCTCATTGTTTAAAATCGCCTTCGTCTGGCTGTACAGTTCTTTCGCCGCTTCATTGCCGGCTCCGGACACAGCTTGGTAAGTAGATACAATGACTTTTTTCAAGCCGTATGCTTTGCGGATCGGTTCAAGCGCCGCCACCATCTGAATCGTTGAACAGTTAGGGTTGGCGATAATGCCGTTATGTTTATGCAGATCACCTTCGTTCACCTCAGGCACTACAAGCGGTGTATTTTCATCCATGCGGAATGCGCTGGTATTGTCAATTACGATAGCTCCCCGTTTTACAGCCTCAGGCGCCAGGCTTTGTGATACGCTTCCGCCGGCGCTGAATAACGCGATATGAACGCCTTCGAAGCTTTCCGGAACAGCTTCCTGCACTGTATACTCTTCGCCTTTAAACGTTACTTTCGTACCAGCAGAACGCTTTGAGGATAGTAGTGTGAGTGTTTCGATTTCAAAGTTTCTGTCTTCCAATGTTTTCAGCATTTGCTGCCCTACGGCTCCCGTCGCTCCGACAACTGCTACGTGTAATCCTCTTCCCATCTGTAAAACTCCTTCCGCCAATTAAGCATCATTTGTTGAATTGACTTTGCATTTTACGTTTTATTTTACCATAGAATAGTCACGGATTGACCGAATTTTTTTATTCCGGAATGATTTTATGTGTCTTGATTTTTTATTACTGATGCTGTACAAGCACAGGCTGAACCTGCTGATGCAAAAGCGCTTTTTCTACCGTAATCGGAAGGAGATCCATTCTGGCGACAAGAGATGTCGGTTTTCTCACGTGGTCATCCTGGCCGAACGGGATGAAAAATATGTTTTTTGCGGACATCAGCCTCATTAAATTCGTTCCGTTTAAACCGAGGCCGTCATTTGTCGAAATGCCGAGCACGACCGGGCGGCTGTTGCGGATCGTGGCTTTCGCAGCCATAAGGACGGGGCTGTCAGTCATCGCATTTGCGAGTTTGCTCATTGAGTTTCCGGTTAAGGGGGCGATGACCATGCAGTCGAGCGGAAGTTTCGGCCCGAGAGGCTCCGCTTTTACGATGGAATCAATTACCTCAAAACCTGTTGCTTCTTCAATTTTTCTGATCCAATCTCCCCCCTCTCCAAAGCGCGTATCGGTCGATTGGACGGTCGACGTCACAATCGGCCGGACTTCAGCCCCTTGACTGACAAGTGCTTCTATTTGCGGAAAAACCTCCTCATATGTGCAATGCGAGCCGGTTAATCCGAATCCGATTCTTTTCCCATTCAGAGACATGGCTAATTCCCCTCTTTCTTTAAGTCTGCCAAAAGCTTACTCAATACGTTCGCAATAATCTGTCCGGCTGTTTTCGGAGCCACAATTCCCGGAAGACCCGGAGCAAGCAGCGCTTTAATGCCCTGTTTTTCAGCATATTTGAAATCCGTTCCGCCCGGACGGGATGCTAAATCTAAAATCAAGGTCTTCGGCGTCATGCGCGATAAAACGCTTTGATTCAGAATCAGACTCGGTACGGTATTAATACAAATATCAATATCATTTACATGATCAGTAAGTTCTTCAATTTGAAAAGGAGAAAGCCCCATTTCCGATATACGGGCCAAATGAGCCGAACTCCGCGCGCCCACTTTTACCTTCGCTCCCAACGCTGCAAACGTCCGGGCGATCGTCATACCGGTGCGCCCCATGCCCAGAACGGCGACATTTGACCCGTGAATGGTATAATCCGTATGCTGAATCGCCATCATGATTGTCCCTTCAACTGTGGGAATCGAGTTGAATATCGCGATGTCATCCCGCTCAAATAATTTAACAAGCTTGCGGCCGGCTTCGCTGGCGATGCCCTCAAGGTATGCATTAGAGATGCCTGAATAAATCACGCAATGCTCCGGTGTCTGCTCAAGATAGCTCTGCTTTAATACCACTTCCTCATTTGAAAAAACCGTTGAGACAACGCCTTCTCCGGTCGTTGCCGATACAGGCAGGATGATACTGTCTATTTTCGGAAATGGAATCTCATCAATTTTACATTTGACGGTTCCTGTAAAACCGTCATCCAATTGGTCAAATCCTGCAAGATAAATATCGGCATGCTGTTCTGTCAGCTTCCTTATAATCTCAAGCTGTCTTGCGTCACCGCCAATGATCGCAATTGTCAATCCGGTTAACATTTGAAACGTTCACCTTCTTTACAGTTACTGGATCTTTTAAGTGTCATCCTCCTCTTCATCGTATGTGCAAAGAGAAAGGGCGGTGAATGTACAGCGTCTTTTTCATAAAAAAAGCACCGGCTGTTTTAGCCGGTGCTTGCGAAAAATGAATAGTCTACTCTTCAGGAGGAGTGATCTCCCCGGGAACGTCTAAAATGATCATGTCTGACCCGATTTTTTGAATATGGTTCCAGGGGACACGGATGTCGTGGCCTTGTTTTCGCAATCCAAACCATTTTACCGTCGGGATCAACAGCGCGGTAATTTGCCCGTCCTGTTCATTAATTTCCAAATCAGTCTGACCGAGCACGCCGAGCCGCTCCGCCCGTTTAATGTCTACAATTTCTTTACCTGACAGTTCACTGAGCCTCATGATAGCCACCCCCTTGTACTATATGATTCCGGGCAAAAAAAAATGCCTGCCCCTTAGAGAGGCAGACTTCCCCTTTAAGATGAAGCCGGCATATTTCCGGTCGGACTGATGAGCGATAATGCGTAATCATCCGTAAATAACCGGCGGCTGAGACCGTTGACGCTTTCCAGGCTGACTGCATTTAATTCAGCGATAATTTCATCCATCGTCTTATGCTTTCTGAGCAGAAGTTCGTTTTTCCCGTTCCGGCTCATTTTGCTGTTTGTGCTTTCTAAGCTGAGCATTAAACTTCCCTTCATTTGCTCTTTGCTGTTTTCCAGTTCTTTCGGGGTAATGCCGTCACGTTTTAACACCGATAACGTTTCTTGAATGGTTTCAGACAGAAGATCGAGCTGATTGGCGCCGGTGCCTCCGTAAATCGTCAGCATACCGCTGTCTTCATAAGAACTGTGATAGCTGTATACAGAATAGGCCAGTCCTTTATCTTCACGCACATCCTGGAAAAGACGGCTGCTCATGCTTCCGCCCAGCACGTTGTTTAAAACGATTAAATCGTAAACATCCGGATCTCCGACTTTCAGACCTTTGAAACCAAGGCAGAGGTGCGCTTGTTCCGTGTCTTTTTTTCTGGTGAGCTTTTCATAATGAAACTCAGGCTCGCTGATGCCGCTAGCTTTGCCCTTCGCTTCGTATGTACCGAACCATTTCTCCACGTCTTTAATGAATTGTTCCGTAACATTTCCGGCGACAGAAATGACGACGCGGTCCGGTGTGTAAAAGTCATCCATATGCTGTC
Organism: Bacillus siamensis; assembly: GCF_051628075.1. NCBI lineage: Bacteria > Bacillati > Bacillota > Bacilli > Caryophanales > Bacillaceae > Bacillus > Bacillus siamensis. Next base: position 1,675,466 of record NZ_CP155579.1, on the reverse strand, counting down.
TGAGAGAATCGCCGTTAAACGATGAAAGGGTTTCCTCCGTCCCGAGAATCGGGTAGCCGAGCGAATGATTGCCGTATGTCGCTTTGCTCAGCAGATCGTGGACAATGTCGTCCGGCGCGTCTTCGTACATTTTGATTTCTTCATATACGACGTTCTTTTCTTTTTTGAGTTCATCTTCGTCAAAAGCAGAATGAAAGAACATATCAGCAAGCACATCAAGTGCGTAGTTGGCATGCTCATCCAGCACTTTGGCGTAATAACACGTATATTCTTTTGAAGTGAAGGCATTCACTTGGCCGCCTATCCGATCGAAGGATTCTGCGATTTCGCGTGCTGATCTGGTATTTGTTCCTTTAAAAAACATATGCTCGAGAAAGTGCGAAATACCGTTTGTGTCCGGCGTTTCATGGCGTGACCCCGTTCCGATCCAGACACCGATTGCCACAGACCGCACCGTTGGATTATTTTCAAGCACAACTCTTACACCGTTTTGGCATGTATAGCGTTTTATCAAGTTTGTTCCTCCTATTCAAAGACAGGCAAACTGCCGCCTGCTACTTCATCAGCCTGTTTTCATCCATTAAGTCAGACACCGAGCCGAGCGCATAGCCTTTTTCTTTGATTTTTGTAATCAGTGTTTCCAGGCTTTTCGCAGTCGGATCAGTCGGATGCATTAAAATCATGGCTCCGTTATGTATTTTGCTCAACACCCTTGTTTGTAAAACAGCCGGAGACGGTTTTTGCCAGTCTATGGTGTCAACGGTCCACATGATGGTGCCCATTCCTTTTTCCGCCGCAAGGTCGACCACAGCTTTTCTGAAGCTGCCGCTTGGCGGCGCAAACCATTTCGGCTTCATGCCGAGCGTCTCGCTGATTTGTGCATTGGTTTTGTCAAGCTGTTCGGAAATGCTTCCTGAAGTCAGTTTGCTCATATCTGGGTGATTGTATGAATGATTTCCGATTTCATGTCCGTCTGCCGCTATTTTTTTCCCAAGTTCCTGATTGTTTTTCAGCCATTTCCCTTCAAGAAAGAAAGTTGCTTTGACCTGATGCTGTTTCAGAATAGGCAGCATTTGCTCCACGTATTCATTTCCCCAGGCGACATTGATCAGGAAAGCGACCATCGGTTTATCGGGATTTCCTTTATAAATGGGTTCGGGCGCAAGAGAATCGAGATGGACTTTCGGTTTTACCTGCTCATAGACAAGATCATCTTCATGAAATTCTCCGTCCTTTTTCATTTGCTTATAGGATTTTTCCACATTGACCTTTAATCCGTTATATCCAGGTATACTCTTCCATATTTTATCAATCCTTGCATCTTGCGGCTTCACTTCATACTCCGGCGCTTTTTGCAGCAATTCCTCATAAAGCGGATCTTTTGATGCTGACACAGTCACTGCGTCTTTTTTCATTGCGTCTATGTAATCAACTGTATACGGGTTTTTTATCATTTCAAACGAAACAAAAAAAAGAAATAAAAAAACGGCAAACGGCACGAATTTTTTCAACATGTCCTTCCCCCCTCATCACACATTATGTATGAAGAGGACAAGGTAGAACCCGCTGTTGTCTTTCTCAAAATAAAGAAGCCGGGTCTCCCAGGCTCCTTGTTAGGTTTTCATTTAAGATTGTTGTTGTTCCTGCTCTTTTTCTTTCTCTTCGCGCAGCACTGCTTTACGCGACAGGTTGACACGTCCCTGTTTGTCAATTTCCGTTACCTTCACAAGGATTTCGTCACCGATTTTCACAACATCCTCAACCTTGCCGACCCGTTCGAGCGCAAGTTCAGAGATGTGAACGAGACCGTCTTTTCCGCTGAAGATTTCAACGAAAGCGCCGAATTTCTCAATCCGTTTGACTTTACCGAGGTAAAGCTGGCCGACTTCGACTTCTCTGACAAGATCTTCGATGATTTTTTTTGCTTTTTGGTTGCCGCTTTCATCAGTAGAAGAAATAAAGATGGTGCCGTCTTGTTCAATGTCAATTTTAACACCGGTATCTTCAATGATTTTGTTGATTTGTTTGCCGCTTGGCCCGATAACGTCACGGATTTTATCCGGATTGATTGTCATCGTTAAAATTTTCGGTGCATATTGAGAAAGTTCTTTTCTTGATTCACCAAGCGTGCTGAGCATGCTGTTCAGGATTTCCATTCTTCCTTTTTTCGCCTGCTGAAGCGCTTCTTCAAGGATTTCTCTTGAAAGGCCTTCGATTTTAATGTCCATTTGCAGCGCTGTTACGCCTTTTTCCGTACCGGCTACTTTAAAGTCCATGTCACCGAGGGCATCTTCCATTCCTTGAATATCCGTTAATACTGTGTAGTACTCGCCTGATTTCACAAGTCCCATCGCGATACCTGCAACAGGCGCTTTAATCGGAACACCGGCGTCCATCATGGCAAGCGTGCTCGCGCAAATGCTGGCCTGTGAAGTGGAACCGTTTGATTCAAGCACTTCGGATACGAGGCGAACCGTATACGGGAAGTCTTTTTCATTCGGAATGACCGGCTCAAGCGCACGCTCTCCAAGAGCCCCGTGACCGATCTCACGGCGTCCCGGTCCGCGCATCGGGCCTGTCTCCCCTACGCTGAATTGCGGGAAGTTATAATGATGCATAAACCGTTTTGACTCTTCCACGCCTAAACCGTCAAGAATCTGAACGTCGCCAAGAGCGCCTAATGTACATACGCTGAGCGCCTGGGTCTGTCCTCTCGTAAACAGCCCCGAGCCATGCGTTCTCGGCAGAAGGCCGACTTCTGAAGAAAGCGGGCGGATTTGATCGACGCCGCGGCCGTCAGGACGGACTTTTTCTTCTGTGATCAAACGGCGCACTTCGTTTTTCACAAGTTTAGACAGTGTCTGTTTCACTTTTTTGATCGTATCTTCATCGTGCTCTTCTTCTTCAAATTTCGCGACGACTGCATCTTTCACTTTACTGATCGCATCTTCGCGCGCATGCTTTTCATGAACTTGAATGGCGCTGAGCAGATCGGGCTCCGCAAGACTTTTCACTTTCTCGCTGAGCTCTGCGTCAATTTCATACAGTGCGATTTCCGTTTTTTCTTTGCCGACTGCCGCAACAATTTCTTCTTGGAAAGCGATCAGGCGCTTAATTTCTTCGTGGCCGAACATAATCGCTTCAAGCATGATTTCCTCAGGAACTTCATCCGCTCCCGCTTCCACCATGTTGATGGCGTCTTTTGTGCCTGCGACGATAAGGTTAATATCACTTTTTTCAAGCTGGTCAACCGTCGGATTGATGATGAACTCCCCGTCAATGCGGCCTACCGTCACACCCGCAATCGGGCCTTCAAACGGAATATCGGAAACGCAAAGAGCGAGTGATGAACCGAACATTGCAGCCATTTCAGATGAGCAGTTCTGGTCGACACTCATGACAATGCTGATGACCTGTACTTCGTTACGGAATCCGTCTGCGAAAAGCGGGCGGATCGGGCGGTCAATCAGACGGCTGGCTAAAACGGCCTTTTCACTCGGACGGCCTTCTCTTTTAATAAAGCCGCCCGGAATTTTACCGACTGCGTATAATCTTTCTTCATAATTAACGGTAAGCGGGAAAAAATCTAGCGGTTTCGGTTCTTTTGATGCGGTTGCTGTGCTGAGCACTGCGGTATCGCCGTAGCGGACCATAACAGCGCCGTTTGCCTGTTTGGCAAGCTGGCCGGTTTCTACTGTAAGCTGTCTGCCGGCCCAATCTATGGTAAAGACATGTTTCTCTTGTCCCATTCGATTACGAGCTCCTCTCTTAATGTGTGAAATAATCAATTACTCCTATTATGAACGAAATGAATTGAACATATCAATGTCAAAGTAGTATGTAAAAGGATTTCATTGTTTTTTTATTATTATTTTTTTCGCTTTAATACGATAAAAAAGCGGGAATCCTCCCGCTTTTTACGATTATCGACGTAAGCCTAGTTTGTTAATTAACTCACGGTAACGAGTTACGTCTTTATTACGCAGATACGTAAGAAGATTACGACGTTTACCTACCATTTTAAGAAGACCGCGACGTGAGTGGTGATCTTTCTTGTGAGTACGTAAATGCTCGTTCAAGTTGTTAATTGAGTCTGTTAGGATAGCGATCTGAACTTCTGGAGATCCAGTATCAGATTCGTGTGTTTTGAACTCACTGATGAGTTGATTTTTACGCTCTTGAGTAATTGCCATCCTGTTTCACCTCCATATCATAATTAGCCCCAGTTACCTAGCAACCGTCGGTGACTTCGGATTGCCAAGCAATGGTTTTAAGACTACGAAACATATGATACTAAAAATCGCGCCCATATGCAAATCTTTTAGAATAAAATTTGTGTACTTTTGATGTTTTTTCCGTTATTTGCTGAAAAAACGGATCGCTTCTTGTTTGTCTTTCTCAATCTGAGCCGTCAGTTCGTCGATGCCGTTAAACTTCCGTTCGCTCCGGATGCGTTTATACCACTCGATTTTAACGTCTTCTCCGTATACATCCTGTTGAAAATCAAATAAATGAACTTCAATTGACGGCTGATCGGGACGCTTTTCATAAAAGGTCGGTTTGTAGCCGATATTGCAGACGCCTTCATACACCCTGCCTTTTATTTCGGCCTTCACGGCATACACGCCTGTCGGCGGCACGATATAACTGTTGTGCAGACCGATATTCGCCGTCGGAAAGCCGATGGTGCGGCCTCTTTTGTCTCCGTGGATCACAGTGCCCCTGATAAAATACGGCTGGCCGAGGAGCGTGTGCGCCAGCTCAACGTCTCCATCCTGCAGCGCTGACCGGATATAAGTGGAGCTGATCTTCCTGTCCTGCTCGGTCTGTTTTTCGACAGTCGTGCATTCGGCCTTGCCGTCTAAATCGTCCGGCAGCGTAGCCATCGTGCCTTTTCCGTATTTTCCGTACGTAAAATCAAAGCCTCCCACCGCGTGCCGGGCGTTCAATCCTAATATATACTCCTCGGCAAACTGTTTTGGAGAAAGAGCCGCAAACGATTCATCAAACTTTACGATATACAGCACATCAGCGCCTAAACGGCTGATCTGGCTGATTTTATCTTCAAGCGGCGTAATCAGATCCTTTGGCTCTTTGTCCCTGCCCAGAACATGGGAGGGGTGCGGATGAAACGTCATGACGGCAAGCGACAGGTTTTTTTCTTCGGCAATTTGTCTGGCTGTTCCGATTACTTTCCGATGTCCCAAATGAACACCGTCAAAGTAGCCGAGGGCCATGACAGACGCCGGCTGCTCTTCTTTTTGTAAATGATGCGGATGAGAAATATGTATCGTCTTCACAGAACGGTCACCTTTTTTCTTATTGTTCGCTTTTTTGCATCAGCACTTTAGCCGGTTTCAGCAGTCCGTGTTTTGAAGGGTGCGGCATATAAATGGCCACACATTCTCCGGCTTCAGTACAGACAGCTATACGGGCGTCAGCTGTCATTGCAGAAAATTCCGCCGGAATGTCAAACACTGACCCGTTTTCAGCTTTCTTAGCTAATGTATCACTTATGACCCATTTCGGCAAATGATTGAGCGCTCTTTCGATAGGCACCGCATGCTCTGCAACCGTGCCGGCTGAAACCTGCTGCTCAAGCTCCTCAAACGTAAAACACTCATCCAGGCTGAAATCGCCGGAAGCAGTGCGGATGAGGTGGGACATATGAGCGGGATAGCCAAGCTTTTCACCAATTGTCACCGCCAATGTTCTGACGTAAGTGCCTTTTGAGCACGTGACTGTGAAACGGAATGACGCTGTATCATCCTTATAAGTGACAGGTGAAGTAAGCGCGATATCCTCAATTGTGATATTCCGCTTCGGCCGCTCCACTTCAATACCGGCTCTGGCATATTCGTAGAGCTTTTTCCCGTTGATCTTGACCGCGGAATACATCGGCGGCACTTGTTCCTGCGGCCCCTTCAATTCGTCTAAAATGGCTTTGATATCCGCTTCTTTTATCGGCTCCTTGACAGGTTTTACGCTGACGGTTTCCCCCGTCTGGTCTTCAGTCGATGTGGAGAAGCCGAGAGTGATCTCAGCATCGTACGTTTTTGATTTGTCGGTGACGTACTCAACAATCTTTGTGGCCCGTCCGACACAGATCGGCAGTACGCCTGACACTTCCGGATCAAGTGTTCCCGTATGCCCGACTTTCTTTGTTTTTAACAGTTTTCTTATTTTCATTACACAGTCGTGAGAAGTCATGCCGACCGGTTTATGTAAAAGGAGAACTCCGTTAACCATCTGTCTTTCGCTCCTTTGTTATCATTGTATCCCTGTAAAACGCAGAAAAGAGGACAGACGACAACGCCCATCCTCTTTTCCCGTTATTCAGACGGTTTATCTGAATGCAGTTCGTGAATCAGTGTTTCAATACGGTTGCCGTATTCAATTGATTCATCAAATTCAAATTCAAGCTCTGGCGTTTTGCGGAGTCTGATTCGGCTGCCGATTTCAGAACGGATAAATCCCTTCGCTTTCTCAAGCCCTTTCAGCGCCTCCTCTTTCTTTTTCTCTCCGCCGAGAACGGAGATATACACCTTCGCTATTTGCAAATCACCTGAAACACGTACGTCTGTTACAGTCAGAAATCCGATTCTCGGATCTTTCAGCTTTCGGCTGATAATATCTCCGAGCTCTTTTTTCATCTGTTCGCCGACACGGTTTGCTCTCATACTCAATTCAATCACCTCTAAGTTAAAACCACTCTGTTCTAGTGATCGTCCGTTCTATTTCGGGAAAGGAGTCAATAAACGCGAGTACGCGCTGAATCTCCTTTTCCGCCTGAACGTGAGAGGAGGAGACGACGGCGATTCCGAAGCTGGTCCTCTGCCAAGTGTCCTGATAGCCGATTTCTGCGGCCGACACGTTGAACTTATTCCGGACCCTCGTTATAATCCGCTTCAGAACGGCGCGTTTCTCCTTTAATGATCCCGCATCGTAAATGATGCATTCACATTCCGCAAATCCGATCACTTTCTTTCGATTTCCTGCATGACATACGCTTCAAGGATATCACCTTCGCGAATGTCATTGTATTTCTTAATTGTAATACCACATTCATATCCTTGTGAAACTTCTTTCACATCATCTTTGAAGCGTTTCAGAACGTCTACTTCCCCTTCGAAGATGACAACGCCGTCACGGATCAAGCGGAGTCCGCTGTCACGTGTAATGTGGCCGTCTGTTACATATCCGCCGGCAATCGTGCCGATTTTCGACACTTTGAATGTTTGGCGCACTTCAACCTGGCCGATGACTTTTTCTTCGTATTCAGGATCAAGCATTCCTTTCATCGCCGCTTCAATTTCTTCGATGACTTTGTAAATGATACGGTGAAGGCGGATATCTACATTTTCTGCTTCAGCCGTGCTCTTAGCATTTCCGTCTGGGCGCACATTAAACCCGATAACGATTGCATTTGAAGCAGATGCGAGAATGATGTCTGATTCCGTAATCGCACCGACGCCTGTGTGAATGATTTTCACTTTTACGCCTTCTACTTCAATTTTTTGAAGAGCGGCCGTTAACGCTTCTGCAGAACCTTGAACGTCCGCTTTTACGATTAAGTTGATGTCTTTGACATCGCCTTGTTTAATTTGTTCAAACAGATCATCGAGGCTCAGCTTCGCTTTGTCGCTGCGCTGTTCGTCCAATTGTTTGGAAGCGCGCGCTTCACCGACAGAACGGGCTGTTTTTTCGTCTTTAAAGACGAGGAATTGATCGCCAGCCTGCGGTACGTCGTTTAAGCCCGTGATTTCTACAGGTGTGGACGGTCCGGCTGTTTTCACGCGGCGGCCGAGATCATTGACCATGGCCCGCACGCGGCCGAATGTGTTTCCGACAACGATCGGATCTCCGACATGCAATGTTCCCGTTTGAACGAGAAGTGTCGCGACAGATCCTCTTCCTTTATCGAGCTCAGCTTCAATAACCGTTCCTTTTGCCTGACGGTTCGGATTGGCTTTCAGCTCTTCCACTTCACTGACAAGCAGAATCATTTCGACAAGCTCGTCAATTCCCTTGCCTGTAAGCGCGGACAGAGGAACGAAAATCGTTTCTCCTCCCCATGCTTCAGGAACGAGTCCGTATTCGGTCAGCTCCTGCATGACACGGTCAGGGTTCGCGCTCTCTTTATCCACTTTATTCACGGCAACGATAATCGGAACCTCAGCCGCTTTCGCATGGTTGATGGCTTCGACTGTTTGCGGCATAACGCCGTCATCGGCCGCTACGACTAAAATGGTAATATCGGTTACTTCCGCTCCGCGCGCGCGCATCGTTGTGAACGCCGCGTGTCCCGGTGTATCCAAGAACGTGATTTTTTTGCCGTTTTCTTCGATCTGGTAAGCCCCGATATGCTGGGTGATTCCGCCCGCTTCTCCTTCAACAACCTTTGTTTTTCTAATGCTGTCAAGAAGGGTCGTTTTCCCGTGGTCAACGTGGCCCATGATCGTCACGACAGGCGGACGGATTTGAAGATCTTCTTCTTTGTCAGCCTCTTCATACTTTTCAAGCTCAGTTTCTTCAAGCACAATCACTTCTTCTGTTTCCACACCGTATTCAGATGCGATCAGTTCGATTGTGTCTTTGTCAAGCTCCTGGTTAATCGTAGCCATTACACCCAGAAGCATCAGTTTTTTAATGAGTTCAGACGGCTCTTTGCCAAGTTCCTCGGCTAAAGCTCCGACTGTTAAAGAGCCGGAAAACGTAATTTTCTCAGGAAGCTCTTTTTTCGGCTTCAGCGGTTTTTGCTGATACTGATTTTTGTTGTTATGATTGCGTTTGTTTTTGTTTTTGTTGTTATTCTTCTTGTTTTTGTTAAATTGATTATTCTGCACGTCATTCTTCTTTCCGTCTCGAATTTTGTTTGGTTGATTCCCAGCAGGCTGCTGATTAACCCCTTGCGGCTGCTTGTTTTTGTTCGTTTCCGCAGGCTTTTGAGATTTAACGCCGGCGCCGCCTTTTTTAAATTTCGCATCAAGCTGCTTAATGGTCTTTTCTTCAAGCGTTGCCATATGGTTATTTACTACTATATCCATGTTTTTCAGCGCAGTCAAAATTTCCTTACTTGAAACATTGATGGCTTTTGCATATTCGTATACTCTCATTTTAGCCATTCGTTCACCCCCAAAAATATTAATCGAGCAAGCTGATCAGCTTATTCGCAAAACCTTGGTCAGTGACGGCGACAACGACACGTGATTCCTTGCCGATAGAGCGGCCGAGATCCGCGCGGCTTTCGACTTTTTTATAAGGTACTTTATAATAATTGCATTTATCGGATACTTTTTTTGCAGTATTCGCAGATGCATCTTCTGTCAGCAGAACAAGTTTTGCACGCGCATTTCTAATTTCTTTTATAACCAAGTCCTCGCCTGACACGACCTTACGAGCTCGATTGGCCAGACCCAGCAAGGGAAACCATTCCATTCCAGACATGTTATTTTTTCACCTTTTCCGCCAGTTCCAGCAATTCTTCGAAAATCTGGTCATCGATTTGTGATTGAAATTGATTTTGCAATGTGTTTTTCTTTTTCGCAGCTAAGATGCATTCTTTCTCAAGGGTGATATAGGCACCCCGCCCGTTCTTCTTGCCTGTCGGATCGACTGAAATCTCTCCTTCTTTTGAACGGACAATTCGGATCAGTTCCTTTTTAGGCTTCATTTCCCCCGTTACCACACATTTACGCAGAGGAATTTTTTTTCGTTTATTCACCTAAAGTCACCTCTTATTCATCCGATTCGGCTGTTTCAGGCTCCATAAAGAGCGGCTCTAAATCGTCATCTTCTTCATGCTCTCTCGGATAGATGCCAAGTTCTCTTGCATCCGTTTCACTTTTGATATCAATTTTCCAGCCTGTCAGTTTCGCAGCTAAGCGGGCGTTTTGCCCTCTTTTTCCGATCGCCAGAGAAAGCTGGTAATCAGGAACGACGACAGTCGTGGCTTTTTCTTCTTCGTTGACGATGACATCCAGCACTTTAGATGGGCTGAGCGCATTGGCAACAAATTCAACCGGATCATCAGACCAGTTGACGATATCAATTTTTTCGCCTTTCAGTTCATTGACGATCGCCTGCACGCGCTGGCCTTTAGGACCGACGCATGAACCGACGGGATCAACGTCAGCATCATCAGTGCGGACAGAGATTTTAGATCGGTCGCCCGCTTCTCTGGCAACGGATTTCAGCTCGACCGTTCCGTCATAAATTTCCGGCACTTCGATTTCAAAAAGACGCTTCAAAAGACCGGGATGCGTTCTTGATACATAGATCTGCGGCCCTTTTGTCGTTTTTTCGACTTTTGTGATAAATACTTTAATCCGATCGTGAGGTTTATAGCTCTCATTCGGCATTTGTTCATTAACGGGCAGCAGCGCTTCAATCTTGCCGAGAGACACGTAAATAAATTTGCTGTCTAAGCGCTGAACAATTCCCGTCATGATGTCTTCTTCACGATCGATAAATTCTGAGTAAATCACGCCGCGCTCAGCCTCACGGACACGCTGTGTCACAACTTGTTTCGCCGTCTGCGCGGCAATGCGGCCGAAGTCTTTCGGCGTTACTTCTATTTCAACGACATCTCCGACAAGATAGTTCGGATGGATGTGCTGGGCGTCGTCAAGCGAGATTTCAAGCCTTGAATCGTATACCTCGTCTACGACATCTTTTCTTGCGAACACGCGGATGGTGCCCGTTTCACGGTTCAGATCAACCCGTACGTTTTGCGCCTGGTTAAAATTTCGCTTATACGCAGAAATTAAGGCAGCTTCAATTGCTTCGATGATAATGTCTTTACTGATGCCTTTTTCTTTTTCAAGAATCGTGAGGGCATCTAATAGTTCACTGCTCATGTTAGCGGTCTCCCCCCTTAAACACTAATACTTCATTCATTAAAATGTTACAGCTAATCTTGCGTTAGCTATTTTTTCATACGGAATATTGACCCGTTTCTTTCTTGTTTTAATCGTCATCTCTATTGTAGCAGTTTGTCCATCAAATTCAGCCAATTTGCCTTCAAACACTTTTAAACCGTCAATCGGTTCGTACGTTTTCATGTACACATTTTTGCCCAGTGATTTTTCGAAGTCGGCTTTTTTCTTTAATGGACGCTCGGCTCCAGGAGAAGATACTTCAAGAAAGTAGTTCTGAGTGATCGGATCGGCCTCATCCAGCTTTTCACTTAACGCTTCGCTGACTTTGGCGCACTCCTCAATATCAACACCGTTATCGGAATCAATAAACACGCGAAGGAACCAGTTTTGACCCTCTTTGACAAATTCAATGTCTACGAGTTCAAGCTGAAGGTCATCCAGTATGGGCTGAGCCATTCCTTGAACGGTATCAGTCACTTTTTTGCTCATGTTTTTCCTCCTTGTGCTGTCGATATCATATCAGCCGTTCCTCTGCATAAAAACCCTGCTTCTAAAGAGCAGGGGCTTTGAGAAAACGATGGACATGTCGAGGCAAAATTGCCTGTTCAATACAAAAGAGCGGGTTTCCCCACTCTTTGCCTCGGTAATCGTTAGCATTTCCAATAAAACTATACCATAACCATATATTTAATGCAAATCAAACTCCGCTCAGACGGCTGTGCTCAAAGCTTAAAACAGAGACAGCTGATTTTGATCCGGGAGCGACTCCAGACAGCCGTGGCGGTCTAAATACTCTAATATGGTTTTTGACACTTTTCCGCGTTTTTGAAGGTCTTCTTTTGAAAGGAACTCTCCTTCTTCCCGCGCTTTTACAATATTAAGAGCGGCATTGGTTCCAAGCCCCGGAATCGAGTTGAACGGCGGAATCAGACTGTTGCCGTCAATGATAAATTCCGAAGCGCTTGAGCGGTATAGATCGACCTTCTGGAAAGAATAGCCGCGTTCACACATTTCAAGCGCAAGCTCTAACACGGTCAGGAGGTTTTTTTCCTTCGGCGAAGCATCAAGCCCTTTAGAGCTGATATCATCCATCACCGCTCTGATGGCAGTCGATCCTTTAATCATCGTATCAATGTCAAAGTCATCTGCGCGCACGGTAAAATACGCAGCATAATATAAAAGCGCGTGATGCACTTTAAAGTATGCAATCCGCACCGCCATTAACACGTATGCGGCGGCGTGGGCTTTCGGGAACATGTATTTGATTTTTTTGCATGAATCAATATACCAGTTCGGCACATTGTTCTTTTTCATTTCTTCTTCCCATTCCGGCGTCAGGCCTTTGCCTTTACGGACAAATTCCATGATCTTAAAGGCCAGTGAAGGCTCAAGGCCCTGATAAATCAAGTAAACCATAATGTCATCACGGCAGCCGATCACTTCGCTCAGTTCACACGTATTGTTGTGTATCAGTTCCTGTGCATTGCCGAGCCATACGTCCGTTCCGTGGGAAAGCCCGGAAATCTGGACAAGCTCAGAGAACGTCGTCGGCTTTGTATCCTCAAGCATCTGCCGCACAAATCGCGTCCCGAATTCAGGAATGCCGAGCGTCCCCGTTTTACAGCCGATCTGTTCTTCAGTGACGCCGAGCGATTCTGTGCCTTGGAAAATCTTCATGACTTCCGGATCATCTGTCGGAATCGTCTTCGGATCAATTCCGCTTAAATCCTGAAGCATCCGGATGACTGTCGGATCATCGTGCCCCAATATATCAAGCTTCAGCAGGTTGTCATGAATGGAGTGGAAATCAAAGTGAGTCGTTTTCCATTCAGACCCCGTCGCATCAGCGGGGAATTGAATCGGTGAAAAATCGTAAATATCCATGTAATCCGGCACAACGATAATGCCCCCAGGGTGCTGGCCGGTCGTTCTCTTAACGCCGGTGCAGCCCTGTACAAGGCGGTCGATTTCCGCGCCGCGCATATGAAGGTTGTGGTCGCCCGCATAGCCTTTCACATATCCGTAAGCCGTCTTTTCCGCAACGGTGCCGATCGTTCCCGCGCGATAAACATTATCTTCCCCGAACAGCACTTTCGTGTAGTTATGGGCATGCGGCTGATATTCACCTGAGAAGTTCAAATCGATATCGGGTACTTTGTCACCTTTAAAGCCTAAGAACGTTTCAAACGGAATATCATGTCCGTCCTTTTTCAAAGGAGTGCCGCAAGACGGGCAGCTTTTATCCGGAAGGTCAAAACCGGAACCGACTGATCCGTCATTAAAGAATTCGGAATACCGGCAGCTCGGGCACACATAATGCGGAGCGAGCGGGTTCACTTCAGTAATTTCCGTTAAGGTCGCCACAAGTGATGAACCGACGGACCCACGGGAGCCGACGAGATAGCCGTCATCCAAAGACCGTTTTACAAGCTTATGTGAAATGAGATAAATAACGGCGAATCCGTGGCCGATGATGCTTTTTAATTCTTTTTCTATTCTCGCTTCAACAATTTCGGGAAGCTCCTCACCGTAAATGCTTCTCGCACGCTGATAGCTCATTTCACGGATTTCTTCATCAGCACCATCAATTTTCGGCGTGTACAGATCGTCTTTAATCGGCTTGATCTCTTCGATCATCGAAGCGACTTTCTGCGTATTGTCAACCACGATTTCTTTCGCTTTTTCCGCACCCAGAAAAGAGAAAGCCTCCAGCATTTCATCTGTCGTTCTGAAGTGCACTTTTGGCAGTTCGTGCCTGTTTAACGGGTTGGCGCCGCCTTGGGAAGAAATTAAGATCTTCCGGTAAATTTTATCCTCATCGTTTAAATAGTGGACATTTCCCGTGGCAACGACCGGCTTATTCAATTTTTCCCCGAGCTTCGTAATGTTGGCGATGATTTCTTTCAGCGCTTTTTCATCCCGGACGAGCTCAAGCTGCAGCAGGTGCCTGTATACTTCCGGCGGCTGCACTTCAAGATAGTCATAGAATGATGCGATATCTTCAACCTCTTCAGGTGATTTTTGCATCATGCCTTCAAAAACCTCTCCCCTGTCACAGGCAGAGCCGATTAACAGGCCTTCTCTGTATTTATTAAGCTGTGACCTCGGAATGCGCGGCACTCTGTAGAAATATTGAATATGAGAAATCGACACGAGCTTAAACAGATTTTTCAGGCCGGTCTCATTTACGGCAAGCAATGTTGCGTGATAAGGTCTCGATCTTTGGTAAGCATTGGATTGTCCCATATTCTCATTCAGCTGATCATGATAAAAAATATCTTTTTCAGCCGCGTCTTTGAGCATTTTCAACAGCAGGTATCCCGTTGCTTCAGCGTCAAAGACCGCACGGTGATGCTGGGTTAATTCAATATCAAACTTTTTACATAACGTATTTAAGCGGTGATTTTTAAATTCAGGATACAGGAAACGCGCAAGTTCCAGCGTATCAATGACCGGATTTTTCGCTTTTTCCGTTTTCAGAAGGCGCTTGTACGCTACATTTAAAAATCCCATATCAAAGCTGGCGTTATGAGCCACAAGTACATCATCGCCGATCCATTCTTTAAAATCCCGGACGACGTCAACGACATCGGGAGCGTCGCGGACCATGTCATCCGTAATCCCGGTAAGCTCTATCGTCGTTGCTGACAGCGGATGATGCGGATTGGCGAACGCTTCAAATTTATCAATGATTTCTCCGCCTCTGATTTTGACTGCGGCAAGCTCAATGATCGTGTCATACACCGCGGACAGACCTGTCGTTTCAACGTCAAAGACGACATATGTGTCCTCTTCAAGAAGACGGTGAGCGGGATTGTATGCGATCGGAACGCCGTCATCTACGATGTTGGCTTCCATTCCGTAAATCATTTTAATACCGTGTTTTTTCGCGGCGGAATAGGCATCCGGGAAGGACTGCACAACGGCATGATCAGTTAAGGCAATCGCTTCATGCCCCCATTTTTTCGCCTGTTCGACAAGCTTTCCGATTCCCGTTACAGCATCCATTTGACTCATCGGGGAATGCAGATGAAGCTCTACCCGCTTTTCGCCTTCAGGAGCGGTGTCTTCACGGGTTTCGGCTTTTATTTCATTTACGTCATTTGCAATCATGACGAGGTCTCTGACGAATGTATCGTTTTGGATGCTTCCCCGCGCTTTCACCCACATGCCCTTTTTCAGTGTTTTCATCAGGGCGGCGTCTTCTTTTTCTCTTGCAAACATTTTTACTAAAATACTGTTTGTATAGTCGGTGATTTTGAAAATGCAGAGCGTGCGTCCGCTTTTCAGCTCGCGTGTTTCAGCATCAAACACATATCCCTGCACCGTAATTCTTCTTTCTTCATCCATGATGCTGTCAAGCGTCCGGATTTCTTCGTTCTCTTTAATTTGATAGCCGATGACAAGCGGGCCGGACGGTGCTTGATCCTCATCGCCCTCTTTTTCCTTCTTCTCCATTTCGATAAGCGCCTGCATCGCCCGTTCCTGATCTTCAGCAAGCTTTTGCTCGCGGAATTTCTGGACTTCTTGGTCAGACACGAAAGTTTCGGTATCCAGCTGCAGTTCCGGAAAACCGAATTGACGATAGCTATGCTGAATCAGAGCGCTGTATTTATTTTTGAGCGCCGATGCTTCTGTATCTGTTTTTGTTTTCACGATCAGCTTGTTTCCCTTGAGCTTCGGTTTCTGCTGATTCAAAAGTGCCACCATCGGCGGCGAGGTTCCTTCAAGCTCTTCGATACAGCGTGTCCAATAATCCTGTACAAGCTCCTCTGACACTCTAGGATCAATGACTTGAATGGACGACGTGACCCGGGCGATGTGAGCAAACGATTGTGTTAATCTCATCATGAATGAGTCATATAATTGATACGGCAAAAGAGCCTTAAAGCGAAATTGAAAGTGCCAGGCCTTTTCTGCTTTATGGATTGTCAGTTTATCAATCTCTCCGTCTTCAAAGTATGTCATGAAGGTGTCATCTGTCATATTAAGCTGCTGAAGAAGAATCTGAAACTGTCTTCTGTTTACTGATAACTGTTCCATTCAGACAGTATCCCTCCCTTAAAACATCATAAGTGAAGGTACCTCCGCAGGTGATGAGGTACCTTCTTTTTTCTCTATTTTAACATGATTTTGTACGATTCGTTATGGTGATTACTTCGTCTTGATAAATTCAGAAAGCTCATCCACTGAAACTTCGGCAGATTCACCGGTTTTGCGGATTTTTACTTCTACGATGCCTTCATCTGCACGTTTACCGACAGTGATGCGGATCGGAAGGCCGATCAGGTCAGAGTCAGCAAATTTCACGCCTGCGCGTTCAGCGCGGTCATCGTATAACACTTCATAACCTTCGGCTTGGAATTTACCGTATAGCTGCTCGGCAAGCTCTTTTTGCGCTTCGTTTTTCATATTCAGCGCCAAAATATGAAGATCATACGGAGCAACGCTTTTCGGCCAGATCAGGCCTTTTTCGTCGTGGTGCTGTTCGGCGATTGCTGAAAGCGTTCTTGATACGCCGATTCCGTAACATCCCATCAGCATCGGCTGCGCACGCCCGTTTTCATCAAGGTATGTCGCATTCATCGCTTCAGAGTAACGCGTACCGAGCTTAAAGACTTGTCCGACCTCAATTCCTTCAGCGAAACGGATCGTGCCTTTTCCGTCAGGTGACGGATCGCCTTCCTGAATGATTCGAAGATCGGCATATGCTTTTACGGACGCATCGCGTTCGATGTTTACGTTTCGGTAATGGCGGTCTTTTTCATTCGCGCCGCTTACGGCGTTTACCATGACTTTCACAGCCTGGTCGGCATAAATCTCAATGTCGCCGGCAGCTCCGATCGGCCCTGCAAATCCCGGCTCCGTGCCAAGCTTCTCCGCTACCTCTTCATGAGACGCAAGCTCAACCGCTTCCGCGTTCAGAAGGTTTTTCACTTTTACGTCATTGACCTCATGATCGCCCCTTACTAACACGAGAACAAATCGGTCATCCGCTTTAAACAGCATGGATTTGATGCAGGCGCTCGGTTCAATCTGAAGGAAAGAAGCCAGCTCTTCAATGCTTTTAACATTCGGCGTATCAATTTTCTCCAGCGCCTCGGGTTTTTCATTGGAAGGCTCGCTTTTCATGACAACTTCGGCCATTTCCGTGTTGGCCGCGTAAGAGGATTCATCGGAATAAGCGATGGTGTCTTCCCCTATTTCGGAAAGAGCCATAAATTCATGCGTGTCTTTTCCGCCCATTGCGCCTGAGTCAGCGATAACGGGACGGACGTTTAATTCGCACCGTGCGAAAATGCTGCTGTATGCGCCGTACATGTTTTGGTATGTTTCCTCCAGGCTTTCTTCAGAGGCATGGAAAGAATACGCATCTTTCATGATAAATTCGCGGCCCCGCAATAACCCGAAACGCGGGCGTTTTTCATCTCTGAATTTAGACTGGATCTGGTAAAGAGTGAGCGGCAGACGCTTATAAGATTTCACCTCGTCGCGCACAAGAGAAGTAATGACTTCTTCATGTGTCGCACCTAAAGCAAATTCACGGCCGTGACGGTCTTTCAGACGCATCAATTCAGGCCCGTACGTATACCATCTGCCTGATTCCTGCCATGTTTCAGCCTGCTGAAGTGCCGGCATCAGCATTTCCACCGCGTTGATTTTTTCCATTTCTTCACGCACGATCTTCTGAATGTTTTGAATGACCCTGTAAGCAAGGGGCATGTAGCTGTAAACCCCGCTCGTATTTTGTCTGATAAATCCCGCTCTCAGCAGAAGCTTATGGCTTTTTGCTTCAGCATCAGCCGGCACTTCTCTCAGGGTCGGAATAAGCGTCAAACTTTGTCTCATGTCTTCGCACCTCTGATTTTTTACTAGTCAATTATAAGAATAAACGCTGGATATCGTTCCATGTGACAACCAGCATAAGAAGCATTAAGAAAGCTACGCCGATAAATACGACAAATGCTTCCTTGTCACGGTTAATCGGCTTACCGCGGATTGCTTCAATGAATAAAAACAGCAGCCGTCCGCCGTCAAGCGCCGGGATCGGCAGCAGGTTGACGATTCCAAGGTTGATGCTTAAAAATGCCGCAAATTGGAATAGATTGATGATGCCGGTTTTTGCAACCTGATCCGTCATATCATAAATCCCCACAGGACCCGAAAGCATATCAAGCTTAAACTGGCCTGTCACGATTTTGCTTAAGTTGGTCAGGATCGCCTTTGTGACATCAACCGTAGATGTCGCGCCGTAAGCGATCGCTGCGAACGCGCCTTTTTCAGTCGGCGCATAAGAGCCGAAGCGGCCGATTGTTTTTTTGTTTTCATCTTTTACGGCTTCAGGAGTAACCGAGATATGAAACGATTTGCCGTCCCGCTTGACGGCGACATCGATTTTTTTCCCGGGATTGTCTTTTACCGCTGTCACGATGTCAGTCCATGACCGCATTTTTTCACCGTTAATGCTCTGTATATAGTCGCCTTCTTGTAAACCGGCAGCCGCAGCACGTCCATTGTCTGTCAGCTTCCCGAGCTCAGGCTGATTCGAAGGCACGCCCTGAATAAATCCAAGCATGACGAGAATGACATACGCTAAGATGAAATTCATAATCGGACCGGCAGCAATCGCCTTAATCCGCTGCCATACGGGTTTTGACCCGAATTGACGGTTGTAAGGCGCAATCTGCACTTCTTCTGCGTCTACGATGAAAAAAGAGGTCTGGCTGACAGTAAAGGCCGCCAGCTCATCTTCTTTCCCCTGCTCGTACCCGGTAATCTTCATTTCGTGCTCAAGATCAGCCGTCTCTACCTCGATAATTAAAGCGTCGGGGTATTTTTCCTTTTGATTAATGATGACTTTTTCTACTTCGTCGTCTTTATTAAAAAGAAGACCGACGGTATAACCCGGTTTGACTTCAATCATCTCCGGATCTTCACCGGCCATGCGGACGAACCCGCCGACCGGAAGAAGCCTGATCGTATACACGGTTTCATTCTTTTTAAATGAGAAGATTTTGGGCCCAAAGCCGATCGCAAACTCACGGCAAAGGATTCCCGCTCTTTGGGCGAGCAGTAAATGCCCCAGCTCATGGAAGAAAACGAGCGTTCCGAAAATAATAATAAACGCGATAACTGTATTCACGAACATACCACCTTATGTGAGTATTGAATTAACGTATCCCCGGGTGTCTTTGTCCACTTCTTGGATATCCGCAAGACTCGGATCCTGAATTACGCTGTGGCGGTTCAATGCTTTTTCAATCAGATCCTCAATCGTTAAGAACGAAATCCGTCCGTCAAGAAAAGCGGCAACTGCTTCTTCATTGGCCGCATTTAAAACCGTCGGCATCGTTCCCCCTATTTTACCTGATTCAAAAGCAAATTGTAAGCAGCGGAACCTTTCAAAGTCAGCTTTCGCAAAATGGAGGCTTCCGATCTCCCATAATTCAAGCCTTTTTGTTTCAGGCAGAGGCAGCCGGTCCGGATATGTCAGCGCGTATTGAATCGGCACCCTCATGTCCGGATTTCCGAGCTGGGCGATGACGCTTCTGTCGTGAAATTCAACCATCGAATGAATGATGCTCTCCTTATGTAAAACAACGTCAATCTGTTCATACGGAATGTCAAACAGCCAATGCGCTTCAATGACTTCAAGCCCTTTATTCATCATTGTAGCCGAGTCAATCGTAATCTTTGCGCCCATCGACCAGTTCGGGTGATTAAGGGCGTCGGCAATCGTTACAGACTCAAGCTCCTGCCGCGTTTTATCTCTGAAACTGCCGCCGGATGCTGTAATGATCAGACGCTCGATATTTTTGCTCTGTTCGCCTTGCAGCGCCTGAAAAATAGCGGAATGTTCGCTGTCGACCGGCAGAAGAGGAACGCCGTATTGTTTTGCGTGTCCTTTCACTATATGCCCGGCAGTGACGAGAGTTTCCTTATTTGCAAGCGCAATTGTTTTTTTCTGTTCAATCGCTTTCAAAGTCGGAATTAAACCGACGCTTCCGAGCAGCGCATTGACCACGATATCCACTTCATCCATGACTGCTGCTTCAATCAGGCCTTCTTCTCCGATGCCGATTTGACATTCATGAGAAAAAGACGCTTCTTTCACTTTTTGATATGTATCCATGTCGCCGACTGCTACATATTTCGGCTGAAACGTTCTGATCAACGGTATCGCTTTCTCGGCATTTTTACCGAAAGTCATCGAGACGAGACGGAATTGATCTTGATGCATGCGCAATACGTCTAACGTCTGCTCTCCTATTGATCCTGTTGCTCCTAAAAGACAAATATTCTTCAAAATGCCACTCCCATTCTATGCGTCCAGATCGGTCTTGTTTTCATATTAGCCTTTCTCATGAAAAAAGCGCAAGCAGAAAGTATAAGAACGGCATGACAAACAAAAAGCTGTCAAATCGATCTAAAATGCCGCCGTGCCCGGGTAGGATTTTTCCCGAATCCTTCACATTATAGTGCCGCTTAAGCGCTGATTCAACCAAATCCCCGATCTGTCCGAAAACAGACAGAACAAGTGTGATGACCAAAAGAATCGGGTATGAAATCGGAAGGTGCGCAAACAGCTGGAAAACAGCCGTAAAAATAAGAGCGATCGCAATACCGCCAAGAAACCCTTCCACCGTTTTGTTGGGACTGATTTCAGGCCACAGCTTCCGCTTCCCGAGCGACTTTCCGACGAAATATGCGCCCGAGTCTGTTGACCATATGACAACGCAGGCATAAAAGATATACAAAAGCCCGTTTGTTTCAATGTTTCTGATTTCAATAAAATAATGAAAACACAGTCCGATATATACCGTCGCGAGGACGATGAACCCGACTTCGTCAAACGTAAAGGTGTTTTTCACAAGCACCGTATAGCTGAGCAGTATCAGTACGGCGAAAATCGTCACTTCCATTTTCGCGTCAAAAAAATGATACTCATCCGGCATCATATACAGCCATAACAGCAAGAGGCTGATCAGCCCCGGAAAAGAAAAAAATCTGAGCTTTTTCATCCGCAAAAGCTCAAAAAGCGCTATACTTCCCATCACGTAAACAAATACGGTGAACGGCAATCCTCCGAAAATAACCAAAAATAAAAATAGTGCCGCTGCCAGAACACCCGTTAACAATCTTTGTTTCATTTCCACCATCCTCTAAATTCCGCCAAACCTCCGGCCCCGCTGCTGAAATTCTCCCACTGCCTGCAGAAAGTGATCTTCTTTAAAATCGGGCCACAGGACATCTGTAAAAACAAATTCACTGTAAGCCACCTGCCAAAGCATAAAATTGCTCAGTCTGATTTCTCCGCTCGTTCTGATAAGGAGCTCCGGGTCCTGAAGTGATTCTGTCATTAAATGCCCGGAAAAGAGCGTTTCATCAATGTCTTCGATATTCAGCGTGCCGCTTTTCACCTGTTCGGCCAATGCTTTTGCCGCATTGACGATTTCCGTGCGCCCGCCGTAGTTCAAAGCGAAATTGAGAATCAGCCCGTCATTTTGTTCTGTATCTTTTACGGCCTTCTCAATCGCCCTGTACGTATGAGAAGGGAGCGCAGATTCGTCTCCGATAATTTTCACCTGTACATTTTCCTCTATCAATTCAGGAAGGTACGTATTCAGAAACTCTTCCGGAAGCTTCATTAAAAAGTCGACTTCCATCTTCGGGCGCTTCCAGTTCTCCGTGGAAAACGCATAAAGCGTCAGAACTTTGACGCCGAGCTGATTTGCGAGCTTTGTCACCCTTTTTACCACTTTCATTCCTTCATGATGTCCGGCAATCCGCGGAAGTGAGCGTTTCTTAGCCCAGCGCCCGTTTCCGTCCATGATAATGGCGATGTGTGCGGGAATTTCACCCTTCAGTATGTCTTCTTTTGTATACCGTTCTAAGTTGGAAGCCGCATTCTGCTGATTCTTCCAATTTTTGAGTATGTTGAGCATGAGATTCCTCCGTCACCCAAAAAGGTTGCATTGCTGATGATCAATGTAATCAACAGTATTAACAAAAAAACCCCCTGTAAACATGAGAGGGTCTTTTCACATTATCTATTGTACATAGTTTTTCATTAAACTTCCATGATTTCTTTTTCTTTGTCCTTTGTGATGCTGTCAATTTTTGACACATATTCATCTGTCAGCTTTTGAACGTCTTCACTGGAAGCACGAAGCTCGTCTTCTGTGATGTCTCCGTTTTTCTCAAGCTTCTTGAGTTCATCATTGCTGTCACGGCGGACATTACGGACTGCTACTTTCGCTTCTTCCGCATATTTTTTCACGACTTTGACAAGTTCTTTACGTCTTTCTTCCGTCAGAGCCGGGATCGCGATGCGGATAATTGTGCCGTCACTTGTCGGAGTTACGCCAAGATCAGCTTTCAGGATCGCTTTTTCAATATCGCCGATTGCTGTTTTGTCATACGGTGTGACAACAAGCATACGCGCTTCAGGCACATTGATGGAAGACAGCTGGTTTAAAGGTGTTTGGGCACCATAGTATTCTACTGTCACTTTATCCAATAGAGACGGGTTGGCACGTCCCGCGCGGACTGACGCCAACTCCCGTGAATAAGCGGCAACCGCTTTTTCCATGCGTTCTTTTGTTTGTGTTAATACTTCGTTTGACAACGTTATTTCCCCCTTACGATCGTTCCGATTGATTCGCCGATTACGGCACGCTTAATATTTCCTTCTTCCATAATAGAAAAGACGATCAGCGGAATATCATTATCCATACATAGTGAAGAAGCCGTAGAATCCATGACTTCCAGCCCGTCTTTTAACACATCGAGATAAGATAATTTTTCGTATTTAACGGCTGACTCATCTTTTCTCGGATCAGCATTATACACACCATCGACATTATTTTTCGCCATTAAGATCACATCCGCTTCGATTTCAGCGGCACGCAGCGCTGCGGTTGTGTCCGTAGAGAAATAAGGGTTTCCTGTTCCCGCCGCAAAAATCACAACGCGTTTTTTCTCCAGGTGGCGGATGGCTTTTCTTCTGATGTAAGGTTCAGCGACCTGACGCATTTCAATTGATGTCTGCACTCTGGACTGGATTCCGAGAGTTTCAAGACTGTCCTGCAGGGCAAGTGAGTTCATGACAGTGGCAAGCATGCCCATATAATCGGCAGTCGCACGGTCCATTCCTAAGTCACTGCCTGTTTTTCCGCGCCATAAGTTGCCGCCGCCTACGACTACGGCCACTTCGACGTCAAGCTCAGCGATTTCTTTTACCTGTTTAGCGATGGATTGGATAACAGTCGGATTAATCCCGTTTCCCTGTTCTCCTGCCAACGCTTCTCCGCTAAGCTTTAAAACGATACGATTGTATTTTGGTTTTTCCATAATAACCTCCAAGTGTAAACATTGCCGTTTCCTATTATGCAAGAGAAAAAAAAGTTTGTAAATATAGTTTTAAAAATAGGGAACACAAGTAGTGTCCCCTATACTGCCTGAAAAGCCGCGAAAGATTCGCCGAGGCTTTCCGCCATTATTTTTTCACTTGGTTCATAACTTCTTCAGCAAAGTTTTCTTGGCGTTTTTCAATACCTTCTCCAACTTCGTAGCGGACGTAAGTTTTAACAGATGCGTTTTTCGCAGCGACAACTTGTTTCACTTTTTCGTCTGGGTTTTTAACGAAAGCTTGGTCTAATAAGCAAATTTCTTCGAAGAATTTGTTCAGACGGCCTTCAACCATTTTAGCTACGATGTTTTCCGGTTTGCCTTCTTGAAGAGCTTGCTGAGTCAGGATCTGACGCTCGTGGTTAGCTTCTTCTTCAGACACTTGGTCGCGTGAAATGTAACGAGGGTTTACCGCTGCAACATGCATGGCGATGTCTTTTGCAAGATCTTCGTCAGTTGTTCCGCTAAGAACAGATAATACGCCGATGCGGCCACCCATGTGAAGGTAAGCACCGAACGCTTCGCTGTCTTCTTTTGTAAGAACAGCAAAACGGCGAAGAGTGATTTTCTCTCCGATTTTAGCAACGTTGCTTGTGATGTATTCTTCAACAGTAGAACCGTTTTCCATCTTTTGTCCCATTGCTTCTTCAAGGTCAGCAGGAGCGTTTGCAAGAAGATGGTCAGCAAGCGTGTTCAGAAGCTCTTTGAAGCCTTCGTTTTTCGCAACGAAGTCAGTTTCAGAGTTTACTTCTAAGATAACGCCTTTGTTGCCGTCAGTTTTAATAAGAGTAGAACCTTCAGCAGCGATACGGTCAGCTTTTTTAGCTGCTTTCGCAATTCCTTTTTCTCTCAGAAGGTCGATTGCTTTGTCCATATCTCCGTCAGTTTCAGTCAACGCTTTTTTACAGTCCATCATACCAGCGCCTGTTTTTTGACGCAGTTCTTTTACCTGCTGTGCAGTAATAGCCATTTAAATTCCTCCTTATATGTGTAAACAAGATATGTATAGATACATTTTTCTTGAAAAAAGGTGATAAAAGGCAGTCCCTCTTATCACCTTTTGATTAGGTTACGCAGTTGTCGTTTCTGTTTCAGGTGCAGTCTCTTCAGCAGCTTCCGCTTCTTCTTCGCCTTGCTTCGCTTCTAAGATTGCATCTGCCATTTTAGAAGTAAGAAGTTTGACAGCGCGGATTGCGTCATCGTTTGCAGGGATTACGACATCAATTTCATCAGGATCACAGTTTGTATCTACGATTCCGATGATAGGAATGTTCAATTTGTGAGCTTCCGCAACAGCGATGCGCTCTTTGCGAGGATCGATGATGAATAATGCATCAGGAAGATCCTTCATGTCTTTAATTCCGCCGAGGAATTTTTCAAGACGCTCTAATTCTTTTTTCAATTGAACAACTTCTTTTTTCGGAAGTACTTCAAACGTACCGTTTTCTTGCATTTTTTCGATGTCTTTCAGACGCTTAATGCGTTTTTGGATTGTTTCGAAGTTTGTCAGTGTACCGCCCAACCAGCGTTGGTTGACATAGTACATGCCAGAGCGTACAGCTTCTTCTTTAACAGAATCCTGAGCTTGTTTTTTTGTGCCGACGAAAAGGATTTTTCCGCCTTCAGCAGCAAGGTTTTTCGTGAAGTTGTAAGCTTCCTCTACTTTTTTCACTGTTTTTTGAAGGTCAATGATGTAGATTCCGTTACGCTCCGTGAAAATGTAACGCTTCATTTTTGGGTTCCAGCGGCGTGTTTGGTGGCCGAAGTGAACACCAGCTTCAAGCAATTGTTTCATAGAAATAACTGACATGTGATTTCCTCCTAATAAAATGGTTTTTTTCCTCCGCTTAGGTCATTTTTGTGCAGAACTGCCGCCTGCAGCACCCTCTGCATAAATCGTTAAGCGTGTGTATTTAACACCAAGACATAATATAACACAGCTTTATGCGACAATCAAGAATCCTTTACAGCTTTGCCGCGAAATTTTAAAAACAGCTCGATTTCTGTCTTTCCGCTCTTCATCCGTTTGGCAATTTCCGCGGGAGTGAGCCCCTGTTCATATAATTCTGAAACGCGCTCTTCAAACGAATGCGCGCCGCTGTTTTCCTCACTTTCGGCCTGTTCCGTGGCACTGATGAGCTTTTCCATGTGATCCGGAATATCAGGCTCTTTTTGCGGTTTGACGGGCCGGGATTCCGCGTCTTCTGCGTCCGGCGCTTGATCAGCCCGGTTTTTGGCATCTTCGAGTCTTTCATTTTCTTCTTTTAACTCAAGCAGAAACGCAGCAAGGGTGTTTTCCGTCTCTTCAAGAATCTTCTTCTGCTGGCGCTCCGTCTCCTTGAGGGCTGAAAACCTCGTATACAGAATAATGACGGCATAAAGCAGTATGCCGTGAAGCACAAAGCTCAAAAGCCATAATAGTGTTGACATGTTTTTCACTCGCTAACCATGAGTTCATTATTGAATTACTTTTTCAAGCAGATGCTTTAATTTAAACAGCGCCTTTGAATGAATCTGCGAAATCCGGGAGGTCGAAAGGTTCAGGACTTGTCCGATTTCGGTCAGTGTCAGTTCTTCTTTATAAAATAAGCTGACGACAAGCTGTTCTTTTTCAGAGAGCTCGTGAATTTTGCCTGCAAGCTGGGCGATCAGCTCGTCCTTCATGATTTTTTCTTCCGGCGGCACATTTTTGTCATCTCTGATCATCACTTGAATATTCTCACCGTCATCCTGGTCGTGAAGCTTTTCATCAATTGATAAGAGATTGGCAAAAAACCCTTCATTCATCGTTGATACTACGTCTTGCTCCGTCATCCCCAGTTCTTCTGCGATCTCTGAAGGCGTCACATTCCGAAGGTAGCGCTGTTCAAGTTTTTCGATCGCCGCTTCGACTTTTTTTGTCTTCTCCCGTGAAGTTCTGGGCAGCCAGTCTTCTTTACGCAGCCCGTCGATGATTGCACCGCGAATTCTAAACGAGGCATAGGTATCAAATTTTAAATCCCGGCCGGGGTCAAATTTTTCTAGGGCATCATATAAACCAAGCATACCAAGGCTCATTAGATCGTCTTTATGCACCGACTTCGGCAGTCCGACGGAAATTCTGCCGACATGATATGTGACCAGCGGCATGTAACGGCGCATTAAATCATCACCGGCTTTAGGATCTTTCCACTCTTTCCAGCGCGACCAAAGCACCTGATCTTCATAATTCAAGGATTGCATTGTTATCCCCCTACCTCATACCTTAATTAAATCGTTGTTTCACCTTGTTTAACAGTTCGGATGTGCAGCATGCAGGACTTTGGCTCAAATTCAATCGTCCGGCCGCTTGAGCCGCCGGTATCTTCACTGATGACCGGAATGTTATACAATGAAAGCTGTTCTTTAATGGCCGCTACGTTCCTTGGGCCGATTTTCATCAGATCGTTTGTCATTTTAAACTTAAACATCTCCGCTCCCCCTGCGAGCTTTGCCTTCAGGGCAAACTTGCGGCATCCGGCTTTCAAAAGCATGTCAATCGTCGTCTTTACGGCGGTGTCCGCATATTTTGCGCGGTTCAGTTCCGCTGTTTTCGATAAACCGGAGTCCGGCAGCATCACGTGAACGAGTCCCGCCGTTTGTTTGTCTTTATCGTATAAAACCAGTCCCACGCATGAACCGAGTCCCGAAGTCCGGATTTTATCCGGATAACGCGCGATTTGAACATCCGCAATCCCCACTTTAATGACTGCGGCTTCCGCACGGCTCATAAAGCCGCACCCAATGAGACGAAGAGCTTTTCAAAAGAATCATAGTCCGGAAGCATAAACATATGGGCTTTGAGCTCCTGCCGGCTGCCTTGGTCAAAAATAGAAGTATCCACGACAATGGCATGTTCCCCGACTTGGCTGAGCTCCATCAGTCCTTCACTGATAACCGCCCCGAACATATCCAGTGAGATTTCCGGCACACTCGGATAAATCTCAAGCTTCGTCAAATCAGCCAATGCCGTTAAATAGGAACCTGCTAAAATATTGCCGAACTCATGTAAAGCAGAAGAACTCAAATGATCTTCACCCAACTGGTCAATATCAAAATCCGGATTTCCGATCAGCTCTCTGATAAACTGTTCCGCTTGATCAAAAGGCATGATGAGAAAGATAGACCCGGTCATGTCGCCTTCCATTCTTAAAAAGATACTGGCGACCGGCGTTTCGGCACCTCCGAAAAAATCAGCGAGCTCATCAAATGTCAACAAAGTCGCAAATGGCACTTCCATATCTATCTTTCTGTTCAGCAGCTGAGCCATGGCAGAGGCAGAGTGACCCGCCCCGATATTTCCGACTTCCCGCAAAATATCCATCTGCTCTTCTTTGATCGCTTCAAACTTACTCATGTTGTCTTATCCCCTTTAAGCATTCGGCTCTCCGGATGCAGATGCAGAAGCACCTTTATCCAGCACCGCATGCGCATCAATAATGTTGAGGAGCCTGTTATCTTGCTTGACGATCTGTTTAATCCACACATCCGCTTCCTTTGTCTGGCTTTCAGGCGCGGATTCAATTTCATTTTCATGCACGGTGATGACGTCATTAGCCTCATCCACAACCCACCCGACATCGGCGTCGCGGTAAGAAATAATGATAATCCGCGTCTCTTCTGTGATGTCCTGTTCAGGCTGGTTCAGACGTTTTCTTAAATCAAGAACCGGCGTAATCACCCCGCGCAGATTGATAACACCGCGGATATAAGGTTCCACACCCGGGACTCTCGTCGGTTTTTGCCACTTTTCAATTGATTTCACCTGGGAAACTGAGATAGCGTATTCTTTCCCGTTTATCATAAACACAATCATTTTTTCACCTGTTTTGATTTCAGCAGTCATAAGGGCACCTCCTCGTGTCGTTTTAGTAGATCAGCGCATTGCAATCAATAATCAGCGCCACTTCTCCGTTTCCGAGAATCGTAGCGCCGGAAATCGCAAAGACGTTCGTTAAATAGTCTCCGAGTGATTTCAGTACGACTTCCTGCTGGCCGATAAAAGAGTCCACGACAAAAGCGGTAGATTTATCGCCCTTTTTCACGACGATCACATGGAACTGATCCGCATCCTGTTTTGAATCCGTAATGCCGAATTCTTTTTTCAGGTAGACAATCGGAACAATCTGTCCTCTGAAATCAATCACTTCTCTGTCATGCGTCTGCAGGATATCTTTCTTTTCAATCACAGCCGTCTCTATAATAGAAGAAATCGGTATCGCAAACGTCTCTTCTTCAAGTTTAATGAGAAGGACGGATATAATTGAAAGTGTCAGCGGAAGCTGAATACTGAAAAGAGAACCCTGGCCTTCCGCAGATTTAACACTGACCGAGCCGCCGAGTGATTCAAGTTTGTTTTTCACAACGTCCAGGCCGACACCCCGGCCTGAAATATCAGAAATTTGATCGGCAGTCGAGAAGCCCGGAGCAAAAATAAGCTCGTAAATCTCATTATCTTCAAGCGTTTCGGCATCACGTTCGGTGATGACATTCCGTTCAAGCGCTTTTTCGAGAATTTTCTTTCTGTTCAGGCCGGCCCCGTCATCTTCAACCTCAATAAAGACATGGTTGCCGCTGTGATATGCTTTAAGCACGACATGGCCTGATTCCGGTTTTCCTTTATTCACCCGCACTTCAGGCGCTTCGATGCCATGATCGATGCTGTTTCTGATTAAATGGACAAGCGGATCGCCGATTTCATCAATCACCGTGCGGTCAAGCTCTGTTTCAGCGCCGATGATGGACAATTCAATTTTCTTATTTAGTTCCTTTTGAAGCTGGCGGATCATTCTCGGGAAACGGTTAAAGACGGTTTCTACCGGAACCATCCGCATATTCAGAATAATAGATTGAAGGTCTCCTGAGATTCTGGTCAGGCGTTCAACGGTTT
This sequence comes from Bacillus siamensis, assembly GCF_051628075.1. NCBI lineage: Bacteria > Bacillati > Bacillota > Bacilli > Caryophanales > Bacillaceae > Bacillus > Bacillus siamensis. The sequence continues at coordinate 1,646,267 of NZ_CP155579.1, read as the reverse complement.
CAGTCAATTCATTGTGATCAAGCTCTTTGGCGATCTGCTCAAGACGTCCGCGGTCAATGACAAGCTCTTCAAAAAGGTTCATTGAAGAATCCAGTCTTTCAATGTTGACACGAATCGTTTTCGAGCCGCTGTGATGCTTCGGCTGTTCTTCCGTTTTCGCTTGCGGGTTCGGCTGCTTGTCAGTCTTTTTAACCGGAACGTCCTTCACCGGTTCAGCTGCTTGCGGTTTTTCGGCCGTTTTTAACGGCGCGCCGACAGAAATTTCGACGTTCTCCACTTCTGAAATGCCGCTGATGAGGTCTTTAATTTCCTCAGCAGGCTGCTTTGTCAAGAAGCACACCTGAAAATCCGTTCCGAAATCTTCCGTCTCAAGCACTTCCGCGGCGGGTATCGTTTTTGCGACTTCCCCCGCTTCATTCAGCTTTTCAAATATCATGTACACGCGCACGGCTTTGAGCATGCAGTTTTCATTCAGGGAAACCGTTATTTCATAGCGGTTGAATCCTTGCTCTTCTGCCTCTTCGATGACCGTCCGTTCGAACTCATCATAATTCCATTCAGCTGAAGCCTGTTTCGTTGAAGCCGGCGGTTCTGCTGTTTCAGCTGAAGCGGCAGTCTCATGCACCGCGTTTACATCGAGTTTTGCGCTCACTTCAGAAATATCACGTTTGCCGTCTCCTCCGTCAATAATGGACTGCACCATCTCTTCAAGATGATCCAGCGCTTCAAACAGCACATCCAGCCAATCTGATGTGACCGGCATCTCTCCGTTGCGGATGGCGTCCAGCACATTTTCCATCAAGTGAGTTAAATGCGCCAGATCAGTATATCCCATCGTTGCGCTCATGCCTTTCAGCGTATGGGCAGCTCTGAAGATGTCATGCACAATCTGAAGGTCTGACGGATCTTTTTCCAACAGCAGCAGCTTTTCGTTACATGTCTGTAAGTGCTCTTTACTTTCATCAATAAAGACATCTAAATATTGATTCATATCCAATTGATTCACACCCTCTCTTTTTTCACACATCCGGTGATGGATGCCGCGATTTCTTCCACATGTTTAATTTCATGAATGAGGCCCGCTTTTATCGCTGACTTCGGCATCCCGAACACAACACAAGATTCGTCGGATTCCGCAATCGTTTTAACGCCGCCTGTTCTGAGCATTTCTTTTACGCCTTCGGTTCCGTCGCTGCCCATGCCGGTCATAATGACGGCTACCTTTTCATAATCGGACAATCGGCTTGCCGAACGAAACAAATAATCGGCCGACGGTTTATGCCGGCTTTCCGTATCATGAACGTCAAGAATGATGCGGAGCCTTCCGCCTTCCTCGGCAACCGTCATATTTTTTCCGCCGGGCGCGATGTACACCCATCCGTCTTTAGCCTCTTCACCGTTTTCCGCTTCCTTCACTTGAATATCTGACAAATGGTTGAGTCTGTCTGCAAGTGAAGCGGTAAAGCCTTCAGGCATGTGCTGAACGACAAATACAGGCGCCTGTAAATCCTTCGGCAGCTTCGGAATCACCTTTTGCAAAGCCCGCGGTCCGCCTGTAGAGGTTGCAATGAATACGGCCTGCTTAGCAGATTTTGCTTTCGGCCTCTCAAATCCCACAGCAGCCGGACGTTCCGGGGTGAGGGGCTCTTTCACCGCCGGCTCAGTTGCTTTTGCAAGGGACAGTCCCGCGGCAATCACCCTTTCAATCAGCTGTTCTTTAATTTTATAAAGATCAAGTGATATCGCTCCGGAAGGCTTGGTGATAAAATCAAAGGCACCCATTTCCAGACAGTTGATCGTTCGGTCTTTTCCTTGCTGCGTCTGACTTGATACCATGATTACGGGAAGTTTGTATATGCTGATGATTTTCCGCAATGTATCCGTTCCGTTCATGACCGGCATTTCAATATCAAGCGTGACAACATCCGGCTTGAGAAGCTCTATTTTTTTCAGCGCCTCTTCTCCGTTTCTGGCTGTCCCGATGACTTCTATCTGCACTTCCGCAGCCAGAAAATCGGTAATCATTTTTCTCATAAAAGCTGAGTCATCAACGACAAGCACACGAATCACTGTAAAGTCCTCCTCATTAAAAAAGAAGATAATCTCTCAATAAATGCCGGTTTCTCTTCTCTTGGTTTGTTTTCTTCCGTTTGAAACAAGACATCCGTCAAAAGACGGACGGACCTGCTGGCTTTTGCTTGAGGACTTTTTATTAAAAAAGGCACCTGGTCAATGACAGCTTGACTTACCAGCGGATCATCCGGGATGGAGCCGGCGAAACGCACCTCCGCGCCTAAAAACGTGTGAATCGCGTAAGAAAGACGGCTGTACGTGTCAAGCGCCTGTTTTTGGGTCCGGGCGCGATTGACGGCAATATTTACGGTCAGCCGCTCATCCGCAAGGGTGAGATGTTTGATCGCGCTGTAGGCATCCATAATTGCCGTCGGCTCAGGCGTTGTCACGGCGAGAATATCTTCTGCCGATAAAATAAACGGCAGCTGTTCTTTTGAAAGTCCCGCTCCCATATCAAACAGAACGTAATCAAAATCGCTTAATACAGCGGAAAGACCATTCATAAATGCTGACCACTTCTCTCTGTCAGCTTGATAAATCGCCTCAAGCCCTGTTCCTCCGGATATGTAGTGAAGGCCTTTCGGACCGGAGGACAGTGATTGAGCCAACGCGTATCGATTCTCCATCACATCAATAATAGTGCGTGCAGATGCCGCACCGATCAGCACATCAATGTTGCCCATCCCGATGTCAAGATCAATGATGAGTGCTTTTTTTCCTTTTTCCTGCAGGGCAACGGCCATGTTTAATGTTAAATTAGATTTTCCGACGCCGCCTTTGCCGCTAATGACGGCTAATGTCTTCGCTTTTTTTTCATAAAACTCCGGCTTGGCCATTTGCCGCTGTCTCATTTTTCTTCTTAATGACTCTGCCTGATCGGGTTTCATGTTAAAAGCATCCTGACAAATTGTTCTGGTGAAGCCGACAGGATGTCTTCAGGCACATCCTGTCCATTTGTCAAATAGGCAGCCCCGATTCTCGATTCAGAAAGCACTTGAAACACGGAGCCGAGTGAGGCGGTTTCATCCGTTTTCGTAAAAATGAATTGATTGACCGGCACACCGGAAAATTGTTTCAGCACCTGTTTCATATCTTCATATTTTGCAGATGAAGATAATACGAGAAAAGATTGTAAGCCTGCTTCAAACGGAATCATCTCTTGCAATTCCGTAATATACTGCTCTTCTTTAAAGTTTCTTCCGGCTGTATCAATGAAAACATGGTCATATTCAGCGAATTTTTCCTGCGCCTTCAGACAGTCTTCTTTTGAATAACATACTTCAAGAGGAGCCTGAAGCAGCTCCGCATATGTCTTCAGCTGTTCGACTGCGGCAATCCGGTAAGTATCCGTCGTCATAAATGCAATTTTTTTGTGCTCTGTCAGCGTTGATGCGGCTGCAAGTTTTGCAAGTGTGGTCGTTTTGCCGGCCCCGGTTGAACCGAAAAGCACGACGTATTTTGATTGAATCCCTTCCTGCCACCTGTCTGCTGAGGGGAGTTTTTTCACTAACAAATCCTGCAGTTTCGGGCTGACATTGTCTTCAGTTAAATCACCGGTGGCAATCGAAGAACGCAGCAATTCACTCAAAACGGCGTTTTGCGTGTAATCAGGAAGACCTGCTTGCTTCAGTAGTCTCTCGGCTTTTTTTATTGGTTCGGGGAGCACTTCTTTATAACGCGCCAGATCACCGGATGCAGCATGATCCTGAAGACGCGGCGGCTGAACAGGCTCGGCTTTTTTCGCCGTTTCCGTCTTTTTCATGTCTTCACCGGCAGCCGGCGGCGTTTTTCTCGTTTCTCTGACGTCACGATCTAAAACAGCGACCACTTCAACAGCCGGCTGTGACCGCAGCCCAAGCCATTTTCGCTTCTTTACTTGTTTGGAATGTAAAATGACGGCATCGTTGCCGAGTTCCTTTTTAATTTGCTTCGCGGCATCCTGCATTGAAGCGGCTGTAAATTTTTTTATTTTCATTAAATATCCACCACTCCAATGCTCTGTACTTCAACGTTTGCTTCCAGCTCATTATAAGAAAGAACCGGAAGATCAGGGAAATAGCGTTCTAACAGCTGTTTTACATACATTCTGACAGCAGGCGAACAGAGAAGAATCGCCGTCTCCTGCCGGATAGAAAGCTGCTCGGCCTCTTTAGCGACAGAACGGATGATACTATCTGAAACCTCAGGATCAAGCGACAAGTAATTGCCCTGTTCAGTCTGCTGCACGCCGTCTGCAATTGCTTTTTCGACCCGGCCTGAGCATGTGATGACCTTCAGCGTTTCATGGTCTCTCGCATATTGGGCCGTGATTTGTTTGGCGAGCGACTGTCTCGCGTATTCCGTCAAAAGATCTGAATCGGTCGTTAATCTTCCGTAATCGGCAAGTGTTTCAAAAATGGTCACCAAGTTTCTGATTGAAACTTTTTCTCTCAGCAATTTAGCAAGCACCTTTTGAATATCGCCGACAGAAAGAGGATTTGGCGTGACTTCCTCAACAAGCACGGGATAATTTTCCTTCAGATGATCGATCAGCTGCTTTGTTTCCTGTCTGCCGACCAGTTCATGGGCATGCTGCTTAATTTTTTCCGTAATATGCGTAGATACGACTGACGCCGGATCAACAACTGTATACCCCAGCATGTCCGCTTCATCTTTCGCAGCTTCGCTGATCCATTTTGCGGGAAGCCCGAATGACGGTTCAATCGTTTCAATTCCTTCAATCATGTCATCTTCAGGCGTCGGTGACATCGCTAAGTAATGATCAAGCAGGAGCTCTCCTTTAGCGACTTCATTGCCTTTAATTTTCAATCTGTATTCATTCGGCTGAAGCGCGATATTATCTCTGATGCGCACAACCGGAATGACAAGCCCTAATTCAAGCGCCAGCTGTCGTCTGATCATGACAATGCGGTCAAGAAGATCACCGCCCTGACCAGCGTCTGCGAGCGGTACCAGGCCGTATCCGAACTCAAATTCAATCGGATCAATATGTAAAAGCTGCACAACGCTTTCCGGGCTTTTCAGTTCATCCGCCTGAGCCTCTTCTTCAAGAATTTCTTCCTCTTCTTCGCTCGGCTTATCCGTTTTGGACAGCTTATAAGCGCCGAATGCAAGCAGACCGGCAATCGGCCCCGTCAGCAGAATGCCGATCGGCGTGAGAAGACCAAGCAAAAGAACAGTTCCCGCGGCTACATATAAGAGCTTCGGATAAGCGAACAGCTGGCCTGTAATATCATGACCGAGGTTCCCTTCAGATGCCGCTCTCGTCACGACAATCCCCGTAGCCGTTGAAATAAGCAAGGCCGGCATTTGAGAAACGATACCGTCACCGACCGTCAGCATTGTAAAGTGAGAAGCAGCTTCTTGTATGCTCATCCCCTGCTGCAGCATGCCGATTACGATCCCGAAAATAATATTGATCATCACGATGATGATACCCGCGATCGCATCCCCTTTGACAAATTTGCTCGCACCGTCCATCGCGCCGTAAAAATCCGCTTCCCGGGCGACTTTTTCACGTCTGTGTTTCGCGTCCTGCTCCGTAATCATGCCGGCGTTTAAATCGGCGTCAATACTCATTTGTTTTCCGGGCATCGCATCGAGCGTAAATCTCGCCGCCACTTCCGATACCCGCTCGGCGCCTTTTGTAATGACGATAAACTGAATAATAATCAAGATTATGAAGACAACAAGCCCTACCAGCACATTTCCGCCGACAACGAAATTCCCGAATGTCTCAACAACCTTTCCCCCTTCTCCGTGAGAAAGGATCGAACGAGTCGTCGACACATTGAGCGCAAGCCGAAACAGTGTCAATAACAGCAGCAATGACGGGAATATCGAAAATTGCAGCGGTTCTTGCATATTCATTGTGGTGAGAAGCACGATCAACGCAAGAGAGATATTAATGATGATCAATATACTTAACAACCATGGAGGGAATGGAATCACCAGCATTGCCACAATGAGGACAACACTTATTAAAACCGATAAATCTCTTGTTGACATGCTGTTTTTCTCTCCTTTTGAATCTGAAATTCACTATACTTTTTGTTTTGTTTTATAGACATAAGCCAAAATTTCCGCAATGACTTTGAAAAACTCTTCCGGTACGGCCTGGTCGATGTCAACCTGATCATATAACGCACGCGCGAGCGGCCTGTTTTCAATCGTCATGACCTCATGTTCTTTGGCGATCTGCCTGATTTTTAATGCGAGATGATCGACCCCTTTGGCAACAATGTAAGGGGCATCCATTTTCTTTTCATCATATTTTAGAGCGATCGCATAGTGGGTCGGGTTGGTAATGATGACGTCAGCTTTCGGCACTTCCTGCATCATTCGCCTCATCGCCATTTCCCGCTGCTTCTGCTTAATTTTGGACTTGATAATCGGGTCGCCCTCCGATTTTTTGTATTCATCTTTTATATCCTGCTTTGACATTCTGATGTTTTTCTCATAGTCAAAACGCTGATATAAGTAATCGAGCCCGGCCAGCAGCATTAAAGCCCCTGAACCCGCAAGCCCCATCCAAAGAGTGAGCTTAGATACGAATGTGAGCACTTCCGCAGGCGTTAAAAGCGGAAGGCGGAGAATATCGCCATAATGCAGCCAGAGCACCATAAAGGCGGCAAAACCGACTACGGCAATCTTCAAAATCGATTTAACCAGTTCAACAATCGCCCTCATGCTGTATATCCGCTTAAATCCTTTCAGCGGGCTGAGCTTGTTCAGGTCAGGTTTGAGAACTTCCGCAGAAAACAGAAAACCCACCTGCATGTAGTTGCTCACGACACCCGCCACAAGCGCGACCAGCATAATCGGCGCAAGGATGAGGCTGATATCTTTCACTGTATCCACAAAAAGCTCATGTACGTTAGACGCTGACAGATCTAATGCTATCGATTTCGTATAAAACGTTTTAATAAAGGACAGCAGCCTGTCCCGCATGTAAGGGCCGAGCGCGATCAGCGAAAGAAAGATAATCAGTAAAGAAACGGCTGTATTCACATCCGTACTTTTCGGGACCTGACCTTTCTTTCTTGTATCTTTTCGTTTTTTCGGGGTGGCTTTCTCCGTTTTTTCACCGGCAAAGAATTGCAGATTCAGTCTGAGTCTCATCACGTCACACCGACCAATGCCAATAAATTTCGCATTGTTTCAACGGTAAGGCTGAAGATATTGCGGACGAGGACAAACATCACCGCCATACAAACGATCAGCATAATAAAACTCACGGCTATTTTAAGAGGAAGCCCGACAACGAAAACGTTCAGCTGCGGCACCGTTCTCGCCACAATGCCAAGCGCCAAATCAACTAAAAACAGACTGGCTACAACCGGCGCAGACATTTGAAAAGCGATAATAAACATGGCATTGAAGCTTTTTGCGATAAAAAGTCCAAAGTGCTCATTTCCAAACGACGGAAATGCCTGATCAAGCGGAATATACTGAAAGCTGTAATAAATCCCGTCCAATAATAGATAATGGGCGTTTACGCTGAGCATAAATAACAGCGCCAGCGTATAAACGAATTGGCCGATCAGCGGGCTTTGCGTTCCTGATTGCGGATCAATGACATTCGCGATGGAAAAACCCATCTGAAAATCAATAAAGGAACCCGCGATCTGAATGGCTGCCAGCATCATGAAAGCAATCAGCCCGAGGCTCAAGCCCACAACGGCCTCTTTTATAACAAGCAGCATATACTGTTCCCCTATGTCAACTGACGGCGCATGTTTCAGCGTACTGAAGCAGATCACCGAAAGAAAGAAAGCAAAACCGATTCGGTGAACCGCCGGCAGATTCCGGTGCCCGAAGATCGGCACCGTTACAAAAAAAGCAGAAATTCTAATAAAAACCAATAAAAAAGCGGGAAATAAATCAATGATGGAATTCATTTGATTCTACCCTGCAAATCGGTTCAGATGAGAGAACAGATCAGTTGTAAACGAAAGAATCGTCGACAGCATCCAAGGACCGAAAAAGATCAGTCCGAGCATTACCGCCACGATTTTCGGAATGAACGCAAGCGTCTGTTCCTGGATTTGAGTTGTCGCTTGAAAGATACTGACGAGCAAACCGACGATCAGCGCGATCGCTAGCAGCGGCCCGCAGATCATCAATGTTACGTATACGGCTTTTTCCGCCATGGAAATTACAAATTCTGAACTCACAATTAGCACCTACCCTAAAAGCTGTCAAGCAAAGATTTCACGATTAAATACCATCCATCGACCAAAACGAAAAGCAATATTTTAAAGGGCAGAGAGATCATAACCGGCGGAAGCATCATCATTCCCATTGACATTAAGACGCTCGCCACGACCATATCGATAATTAAAAACGGAATAAAAATCATAAAGCCCATCTGAAAAGCGGTCTTGAGTTCCGAGATCGCATAAGCGGGCACCATCGTCGTCAAAGGAATATCCTGAATCGATTCGGGCTTTTTCATTTTGGCGTAGTTCATAAACAGCGCCAGATCCTTTTGCCTTGTATGCTTGCTCATGTATTCTTTAATCGGCTTCTCGGCTTTTGTATATGCTTCATCGAGACTGATTTTGTTGTTCATCAGCGGCGTTAAGGCATCCTTATTAATCTCTGAAAAAGTCGGAGCCATAATAAAAAACGTCAAGAACAGCGCAAGACCGATTAATACCTGATTCGGAGGCATGTTCTGCGTCGCCAGTGAGGTTCTCACAAAAGACAGGACGATGACGATTCTCGTAAAGCAGGTCATCAAAATCAAAATACCCGGCGCCACTGAAAAGACGGTCAAAAGCAGCAGTAACTTAACAGTAGAGCTGACTTCGGTCGGACTGCTTGAATTAAAAAGATTAATAAATTCATTCATGATGATACGGGCCTTTCTTTTTTCCTTCAGAACGGCTTTGTTTCAGCTCGCTCAGCTGTTCTTTCAGCGCTTTTGAAAACGACGGAAGCATCGTTTGCGGCTTTTTTTCTCCATCCTTACGCGGCTTTACGAGTTTGTTCCATTCCACTTTTGAGGACATCGCCTCTTCGTATTGGCTCAGAATCGCCTCGCGCTCTTTTTCATCTTCAATTTCTTTTAAAAGCTGTATCGTCTCGCCGACACCGACCACAAGTACGCTGTTTCCCACTTTAATCAGCTGCACGGAACGGTTTTGGCCGACTGACGTTCCGCCGATATTTTCTACATATTGAAACGGCTTCAGCAGACGGTTTCTTTTATTCATCAGTTTGACAAATCCATAGATCAGCAGAATGACAAATAATAAGGCCCCAATCATCTTTACAAAATCAAAAGCGGAGACAGAAGATGCAGAAGCATCCCCTATCTCTTGATCAGCCGTTTGTTTCGATGTATCGTTTTTTTTCTCTGTTTTGTTTGTTGATTGTTTGTCAAACCATTCGTTGACGGTGGAATTATCAGACTCCGCCGCAAAAGCAGGGAACGGATGTACATTGAGTAAAACGAAACAACAAATCAAAGCTAGTAAACCATGACTCTTTTTCAACAGTCGTACACCCTTTAGCTTAATGTTTTATTAATGGCTTCAAGCACGCGGTCCGCTTGGAACGGCTTCACGATAAAGTCTTTTGCGCCGGCTTGAATCGCGTCAATGACCATTGACTGCTGGCCCATTGCCGAACACATGATGATTTTCGCCTGCGGATCGATTTGTTTAATTTCCTTTAATGCGGTAATCCCGTCCATTTCAGGCATTGTAATATCCATTGTCACAAGGTCGGGTGAATGCTCTTTGAATTTTTCGACCGCCTGTGCTCCGTCTGAAGCTTCAGCTACAACGTCAAAACCGTTCTTCACCAAAATATCCTTGATCATCATTCTCATAAATGCTGCATCGTCTACAATTAAAATTCTGTGTGCCATAATCTGTTTCTCTCCTCTATGTTCGCTTATTTTAAATTGTTAAGGCGGTCAGCCTGACTTAAAATGTCAGTAACTCTCACGCCGAAGTTTTCTTCTATGACAACAACCTCGCCCTTTGCTACGATCCGCTGATTGACCAGGATGTCAACGGGTTCACCCGCCAGCTTATCAAGCTCAATTATGCTTCCCGCAGAAAGTTCAAGGATTTCTTTGACGCTTCTCTTCGTTCTGCCGAGCTCGACCGTAACGGAAAGCGGGATATCCATCAGCATATCAAGGTTGTTTCTTGAACCGTGCGCCGCCGCTGCATTTTGATCAAACGCCTGGAATTCCACCGGAGCGACTTGAACGGGAGCAGCTTTTTTAGCGGTTCCCTGTCTCTTCGGAAGCTCGGGTTTTGCCTGCGGTTCCTGCTGAACGGCCGGTTCCTGCTGTGGCGTTTCGTATGTTTCCTGCGGTTCTGACACGGTTTCTGCGGCTTCTGCCACAGGCTGATCTGTATTCATCAGCTCCGCGATCAGATCCTTCGCAAACGTAAGCGGATAAAGCTGCATGATGCTCGAATCGATTAATTCACCGACTTTCAGGCGGAATGAAACTTTTACAAGCAGGTCATCCTCCGGTATTCTGTCCGTCCCTTTTTCTTCCGTCACATCCAGAAGTTCAACCCGCGGCGGAGAAATGTCGATCTTTTTACTGAATACGGTCGACATCGACGTAGCAGCCGAGCCCATCATTTGATTCATTGCTTCCTGCACGGCGCTCAGGTGGATTTCCCCGAGTGACGGATCGGCGCCTTGGCCGTCTCCGCCGATCATCAAATCCGCGATGATGGCTGCGTCGCTTTGTTCTACGACGAGCAAATTGCTGCCGTCAAATCCTTCTGTGTAGTTCACTTCAATGGCAACATACGGATGAGGAAATTCATCACTGATTTTGCTTTTTGAAATGACGGTCACACTCGGTGTCGTAATGTCCACTTTTTGATTTAAAAGAGTGGACAGCGCCGTAGCCGAGCTGCCGAATGAAATATTCCCGATTTCTCCGATCGCATCGCGCTCAAGTTCAGACAAGTTCGCCTTTTGAGGCTGTTCTGTATCCTCTTGACTTCCTGTGCCATTAAGAAGAGCATCGATTTCATCTTGAGATAATCTATTGTTCATCTTGTTCACCTCTTATGTCGTGATCTAAAATTTGCACTGCCTGTCTTCGATTCACCCGGCCGGCCTGCCCTAAAAACTTCGGTTTGTTTCCGACCAATACAGTAAGAGGATCAGTCACTGATTTGTCCAGAGTTATACAGTCCCCGGCTTCCAAACTTAAAAATTCTTCTATTGTCAGTTCAGAAGCTCCCAAGAGAGCTACTACGGGAATTTGTGCCGTCATGATGCGCTTTTCAAGCAACTTTGTTTCTTCGGGCTTCGCTTCATTCCGATCTGATTGCATCCAATAATGTACGGAAAGCTTAGGGATTATCGGCTCAAGCACGACATGGGGAATACAAAGATTAATGACACCGCTGATTTCACCGATCTGCGTATTGAGAGAAATGACCACGACGGTTTCATTTGGCGAAACCATCTGTACAAACTGAGGATTCACTTCAAATTCAGTCATTTCAGGATCAATATCAGCAATGGATTGCCAAGCTTCTTTGTAGTTGCCCAGTGCATTTTCAAATAAATTAGAAATAATGTTCGTTTCTATTTCCGTAAGATTGTCAGCTTTGTTATGGGTGATGCCGATGCCTCCCATGACGCGGTCAAGCATGGCGTATGCGATGGTGGGATTAACCTCCATCATGATCCTGCCTTCCATCGGATGAACATCGAACAAATTCAGGATCGTCATGTTCGGTATGGAGCGGATAAATTCTTCATACGGCACCTGGTCAACTGAGCTGACAGATATATGGATATACGTTCTGAGCTTGGCGGAAAAGTGTGTTGTGAGAAGCCTCGCAAAGTTATCATGTATCCGGGTTAAACTCCGTATCTGATCTTTCGAAAACCTGAGCGCCCGTTTAAAATCATATACTTTTACTTTTTTCTCTTTAACTTCCTTTTTCAGCTCTTCCGCATCCGCCTCACCTGTCGAAATGGCTGAAAGCAGTGCGTCTATTTCATTTTGAGAGAGAACTTCTCCTGACATTTTCTTCACCTCCGTATTCTGTCAAATTTGTTTTTATTGCAGATTAAAGGAGGTAATGTACACTTTCTGAACTTTTCCTTCTTGGAGATAGCTGTTTACTTTTTCTTTTAAGGATTGTTTAAACGCTTCTCTTCCTTTATCTCCCTCAATCTCTCCGGCGCTTGTATCGGCTAAAATGGAAATGATGTTGTCTTTCACCTGAAAATCGCGTTTTTCTAGTTCTTCCTTCGCTTTTTCCGAGTCGGTTTCAAGCTTGATGCCGATGCGGATGATGCTGTCGGACTTTAAGTTCGTCGTGATATCATCGACAGACACAGTAGCTGCAACGACTTCATCGATTGTAGGCTTTTTGTCTTTGTCTGAATGTCCGCTGACGACAAAATATGCTGCCGTTCCGAGGCCGGCAACGACAATTAAAATAATCAGCATAATAATGACTAATTTTTTTTTCATTCTTCTTCCTCTATTCCCTGATCCAGTGAAAATATTTGTATGCTATGGTAAAACGAAATGACTTTTTTAAGAACTGCTTCTTCCGGTTCTTTCACTACGAACTTTTTGCCGTTGGACAGCGTAATCGTCGTGTCGGGGAAGCACTCAATCTGTTCGATAAACAGCGCGTTCAGCGTAAAAGGCTGGCCGTTTAAACGGGTGACTTGAATCATTCAATTCGGAGAAGCGGCCTTACCGCCTCCCCTCCCTCCTTACCGTTTCAGATTAACCAGCTCCTGAAGGATTTCATCTGAAGTCGTAATGATTTTTGAGTTTGATTGGAAACCGCGCTGAGCAACGATCATTTCGGTAAATTCATCTGTCAGATCAACGTTTGACATTTCAAGATAGCCTGCCAAAAGCTTACCTGAGCCGTTTTCGCCCGGAGCGGTGACAGCACTCGCAGCTCCTGAACTTAATGATTGTCTGTAAAGGTTTCCTCCGATTTTTTCCAGACCGGCGCTGTTAGGGAACGTGACCAGACCGATTTGTCCGGCATCATGAACCGCATCCCCTGCATCAGTGTATGTAACGGTTCCGTCTGCACCGATACTGTAATCTTTCGCGTCAGTAGGAATATTGATTTTGCCCCCGCCGATTTTTTCAAGGTAGTAGCCGTCAGTCGTAACAAGGTTGCCTTTATTGTCCTTCCCGAAATTCCCCGCACGTGTGTAAACGATTCCCGCACCTGTATTAATCTGAAAGTAGCCGTCTCCGTCAATGGCTAGGTCGGTTTTATTCTGTGTAGCCTGCGGGGCGCCGGTTGAATGAACGACATCAATGGAAGAAGTCGCGGCACCCAAGCCGATTTGTTTTGAATTGGTCACGTTTGAACCGCCGGCGACTGTCTGGCTGATCAAATCTTTAAACGTAACGCGGCTTTTCTTAAATCCCACTGTGTTGACGTTGGCGATGTTATTGCCGATTACATCTAGTTTTGTCTGAAAGTTTTTCATGCCGCTGATACCGGAATATAATGAACGTAACATGTTAAATTCCCCCTGGGTTTTCTTTTTATTTAGATGTTTCGCTGACGGCCGTGACATTCCACGGACTGACCTCTTTGCCATTTTCAAGCACGAGCACGTAATTGCCGTTTGAATGCTTGACTGAATTGACTGGGCTTGTCTGATCCTTCCCGTCGCTGTCGCTGAATGTGACATTTTTGCCGATCCAGTTCACATACATCGTAAACGGATCTTGATTTTCTACAAATTTAGTCATCGTCGTATTCATATTCATCATTTGCTCCAATGAAGAAAATGTCGCCATCTGACTGATGAATTCTTTGTCATCAACCGGATTGAGCGGGTCCTGGTTCTGAACCTGCGTCATTAAGATCTTCAGAAATTCGTCTTTCCCTAAATTCGTGCTGCTGTTTACGGCGGCGGTGCTCTTCGTATTAGAAGCGCCCGCTGCGGCATAATCCGAGTTTACAGAAGTCAACTATTCTTCCTCCATTTCATTGAGAGAAAGCTCCTCCAGCATATCTCCGAAATCACCTGACTGCTGCTGGTTTTTCTGCTCTCTCTGTCCCTGCTGCTGCTGTTTATTGTGATCGGCTGTCTGACCGTAAACCGGCTGCTGATCCCCGCTTTGAAGCGGGACGGTAAAACGGTCGATTTGGACCGACATATTCGGAAGCGACTGTTTCAGCTGAGGAAGATGCTGTTCCAGCAGCTCTTTCGCAGACTGGCTTGATGCGATTATTTTGCTTTGAAACATCCCGTTTTCGTTTGTCACCTTAATCGTGACAAAACCGAGGTTCTCAGGATTAAGACGAATCGTAAAGCTTCCGGTCGTTTTCCCGAAAGGCGTGTATTTCATCTGTTTCCAGCCGCTGATGACCTGGTCTGTTAACGGTTTATTTTCTGCCGGCTGCTGTTCAGCTCCTGCGGACGCTTGCTGAATGCCGGCAAGACTTCTCGTTCCCGAAAACAGTATATGCTCGGACAATTTGCTGTCAGATGGTTTCACGTGAGAAATCGTGCCGCCGTTTTGCTGTTCCGTTTTCCCGGCTGACTCTTGGGACGATTCAGATGATTGAGATAACACAAAAGCTTTCAGCTCAGTTTCAGCCATATTCCATTCCTTTGTTCCTTTTTGAGAAAGGCCCGCAAGCTGCTCAGCGACGCTTTGAAAGCTCTTCAGCTCAGCGGTAGACATAGAATAAAGCTTAGATGCAGATTCATTTTTCGGAAATAGCGTCTGCCGCAGGTCTTGAATCACGCGGTCCGGTACGCCTTGTTTTTTCAACGCCGCTAATAAACGGTCACCTTCCTGATAAACCGCCTTTGCCTGTGCGCTGTCCGGCTGATTCTCTTGGTGCGCAAATAGCTGGGCTGCGGCTTCTTGAATGAAAAGGAGGCCCGTTTCAAGCGCGTCTCGCCCGGAATCCCCTTCATTAGCGGGAGAACCCAGCTCAATCTTTTCAGGCTTCACCCCATGCCGTTTGCCGGCTAACATGGCTTCAACAGATTCAGCAAGCTGCTTCAATAAAGGAAGAGCGGTTTCAGCCGGTTGCTTTCCTTCAAGGGCTTTGACCGCCTCAAGCAGCTGTTTCAGCTGAAGTTCTTTATCTTCCGGGCCGGCTTTCAGCCAATCACCGATTTTCGAGAGAGCATCATTAAGCTCTGCATCACTTGTTTTCGCCTCATCTCCGGGCTTCTGTTGAGAAGTGATTTCCGACAGAAGCCGGTTCTGAAATAGGCCTAAGCTGTTTACATTCATCTTCACATTGCTGTTTTGCGCAGTCTGCGTGCGATTCCCCGTTATTTCAAGCAGCTTCAACTTACATCACTCCTTATTTCCGTCAGCGGATAGTTTTTCTGTATATTTAGCCGCTTGTTCAGGAGTCATTTTCGTCAAGATTTCAGCAAGCTGCTTTTTACTTAGTCCGTTTAAAATATCGAGGGCATCTTTTTCTTTCAGCTTTGCGATAATGCTTGCCGCTTTACCGCTGTCCATACTTTTATAGATATTGATCATTTTATCTTTTCCCGCTGAACCCGAAGCGTCTTTTTTCGTTTCATCCGTTTTCTGCTGCTGTTCCGTTTTCTGCTGCTGTTCAGCTTCCTGTTTCAATGAACGGATTTTCTGGTTCAGATTGTCGATTTCGGATTTGCTTGTGTCCAAATCTTTATTTAAAATGTTAATTTCACTTTTTTGTTCCTTTATGGTCTTTTCAAGAGAAGCCGTTCGGTCTTCCTTCTGCTTTTCCGCTGCGCTTTTTGTTTCTTTCGTTTCGGGAACCAATTCTTTTAAAACAGGCGTTTTTGCGGCTGTTTCCTGAATCGGCTTCATCACATCTACGCCGGCAGCCCAAAGGACGATGCTTGCGACGATGATCAGAAAAACCAGCGGGATAATGATAAAAAGCAGGATTGAACCGAACTTTCCAGATCCCTTTTCTTTATCGGCCATTTTATTCGCTCCTAATGCCCCTGAATCATAAACTGCTTGATTGAAATATCGTCCATTTCCCTCATTTCTGCAGCTTTGTCTTCAAGAGCAAACATATTAAATTGTTTTTCCCGCATTTTTTCAAATTTCTTTACTTCAATGTTTTTTTCGGTGAGCTGTTCCTGCTTCTCATTCATTTCATTTCGTTTCATAATGACAAGTTTTTGATAATGATAGATGGTGTTCTCAAGATTGGAGACGAATTGCTGATAATGTCTCATTTCCTGAACGCTCATCCCGCATTTCAGCTTTGATTCTTTGTCTTTTTCGAGCGATTCTTTTTTGCTCATATTTTCATATAGTTTTTCAGCCACTGTTTCAAATTCAGAAACCGATTGTCTGTATTCAGACAATGTTTGGTCTTTTTCATTCTCTTTTAATTCCAGCAGCTTTTGAAATCTGAATTGGTACGCCACGATGTTTATTCCTCTTTTCCTGTCATACTCGTCAATACCGCAATACTGTCTTCCAATTGAGCAGGTTCTTCAGTTCCTTGTTTTAAAAATTGAATGAGCTGCGGATAAAACTGAATCGCTTCATCAATTTCTCTCGATGACCCTCTTTTGTAAGCTCCGATATTAATGAGGTCTTCAGAGTTTTGATAAGTTGACAGAAGATCGCGGAATTTGTTGGCCGCCTCTATATGCGCGGCGTCTGAAATATTAGACATAACCCTGCTGATGCTCTTCAGGATATTCACCGCTGGGAACTGCCCTTTGTTGGCAAGCGCCCGATCGAGAACAATATGTCCGTCTAATATACCGCGCACCGTATCGGCAATCGGTTCATTCATGTCGTCTCCGTCAACGAGAACCGTATAAAAAGCGGTTATCGTCCCTTGTTCATTCGCACCCGTTCTTTCCAGCAAACGGGGCAGAATAGCGAACACGGAAGGTGTATATCCTTTTGTTGTCGGCGGTTCCCCCGCTGCCAGCCCGATTTCACGCTGAGCCATCGCAACCCTCGTGACGGAGTCCATCATGAACATGACATTCCGGCCTTTATCACGGAAATATTCCGCAATGGCGGTCGCTGTATATGCCGCTTTCAAACGCATTAATGCAGGCTGATCAGAAGTCGCGACTACGACAATCGAGCGTTTCAAGCCTTCTTCGCCTAAATCCTTCTCAATGAATTCCCGCACCTCGCGCCCCCGTTCACCGACGAGTGCGATGATGTTTAGATCTGCTTCGGTCTGCTTTGCGATCATTCCCATCAAAGTGCTTTTTCCGACTCCGCTTCCGGCAAAAATTCCGATTCTCTGCCCTTTTCCTACTGTCAGCAGACTGTCAATCGACCTGACACCGACACCCATCTTTTCCCTTATCGGCGGCCGTTTCATCGGGTTTGGCGGCGGCTGTTCCGTCGAAACGGGAGACAATCCTTTAGGAAGCGCCCTGCCGTCAAGAGGCTCACCGAACGCATCAACAACCTGTCCGATTAAACCTGCGCCTACTTTGATACGGAGAGACTCGCCGGTAGCCTCCACAATGCTGCCCGGCGCAATGCTTGCCGCTTCCAGATAAGGCATTAACAGTATGTTTTCATCTTGGAAGCCTACAACCTCAGCTTTAATCGCTTTTTTTGAATGACCTTTCGGATAAATGAGACAAACATCTCCGATCGAGCTTTCGGGCCCTTTTGATTCAATCATCAGCCCGATAACACGTTTAACCTTACCGTAGCGTTTGTACGGATCCGCTGTTTCAATCGAGTCTATTAAATACTGTGTCTTCATTGCTCCGCTCCCGCCTCAAGCGCCGTTAAAAGCTTTTGCTTTAATTGCATCAGCTGGGTGTCTATTCCTGCATCCACCCGTCCGAACGGTGTTTCTATGGAGCACGTTCCCTTTGCAGCTTTTTCATCGGCATACAAGCTTAACCTGCATTCTTTGTATAACAGCTGCTGAATTTCATCCATATGCTGATGAACCGTCTCATAATATTCCGGGTCCACATAAATGGAAATGTCATCATAATCTTTCACTTCGGCTATTACCTGTTTGACTAACAGAAGAAAAGCTTCTTTATCATCACTTTTTTGCCGCCAAACTTTTTTAGCGAGCGCAACGGAAAGCTCAATGATTTCTTCCTCAGCGCTTTCCAGCTTTTCCTCGACTGACTGTCTGGCCATTTCCATAACGGCATTGGCCCGGCTGATGAGGTCTGCGTATTCGGCCTGAGCCTCGGCTTTTCCCAATGCCATGCCTTCGTTATATCCTTCTGCCTTTGCATCTTCTATCAGTCTTTGTTTTTCATCCGCCCAGCGGCTTTTCTCTTCCTCAATCTGCCGGAGGGTGTACTCCAGCTGATTTTTCGCTTCTTCAGATACCCTGTCGGCTTCTGCTTTGGCAAAAGCCATGAGAACCTCAGGATTTTCTTCCTCCAGGCCGAGCTGGGGATGCGTTTTCCTGACTTCCTGCAAGGAAAGCTTGCGCCGTTTTTGTTCAGGAGAAAATGATGATTGCTGTTTAATGATATTAGACAATAATATCGTCTCCTCCGCCTCGCGCGATTACAATTTCACCGGCTTCTTCAAGCTTGCGGACGACGCCCACGATTCTTGATTGCGCCTCTTCCACATCACGCAAACGCACAGGCCCCATAATTTCCATTTCTTCTTTAAACGTTTCAACCATACGCTGTGACATATTGCTGAAGACGATCTCTTTGACTTCCTCGCTCGCAACCTTCAATGACAGCAGGAGGTCGTCATTTTCAACGTCTCTGATCACGCGCTGAATCGCACGGTTATCAAGGGTGACAATATCTTCAAAGACAAACATCCGTTTTTTGATTTCATCCGCCAATTCAGGATCTTGTATTTCTAATGAATCAAGGATCGTTTTTTCAGTTCCTCTGTCTACGCCGTTTAACACTTCAACAACGGCTTCTATGCCGCCTGTCTGCGTATAATCCTGCGTAAAGGAGGAGGACAGCTTTTGTTCAAGGACCCGCTCCACTTCATTTATGATTTCAGGAGACGTCCTGTCCATAACCGCAATCCTTCTCGCCACCTCAGCCTGAACGTCCGGGTTCAGCTCAGACAAAATCTGTCCGGCCTGCACCGGGTCAAGGTAGGATAAAATCAGCGCCATCGTTTGCGGATGTTCCTGCTGAATGAAATTCAAAATCTGTTCGGGCTCCGCTTTTCTTGCGAAGTCAAACGGCTTTACCTGCAATGAAGAGGTCAGCCTGTTTAAAATGCTTACCGCTTTGTCTTCTCCGAGCGCTTTTTCAAGCACTTGGCGGGCGTAATTTAAACCGCCTTGAGAAATATAATCCTGAGCGATTGCAATATTATGAAATTCTTCAATGATTTCATCTTTTCTCTGATGATCGACGCTTCTGACTCCCGAAATCTCGAGAGTCAATCTTTCAATTTCTTCTTCAGACAAATGCTTGTACACAGAGGCTGATACATCAAGACCTAAGGAAATCATGAGGATGGCTGCTTTTTGTTTTCCTGTAAGCTTGTTCTGATCACGTTTCGCCATTTTCCATTCCCCCTAATCCTCGTCCAGCCAGCTTCGAAGCAGTTTTGCAAAGTCTTCCGGTTTTTCTTTAGCCATTTTTTCAAGCTGTTTTCGTCTGACTGTTTCTTCCGTTTCATTTTTCTCTTCGTTGATATCAGGCAATCGAACCGGCTCCGGCGCCGTTTCATATTCGTATTCTTCATATTCATCCTCTTGAGAGCGTTTCTTTCTGATGAGGAGAATAATAAGCAGAATAATGGCTGCAAGCAGCACCCCGCCTGTAATGTATACCCAGATCGGGAGACCCGAAGATTGTGCCGAATTTGTGTTCAGGCTTGTTTTTCCGTCAAACGGCTGTACGGATACAACGATTTTATTGTTGATATCATTGGCTGTCAGGTTTTGATTTTGCGTTTCATTTTTATCAAGGGACGTTCTGACAACCGTTCCTAAAATCTTCTGTATATCAGCCTGTCTCTGCGCTGATAATGAGGCGGCATTTTTCGGATTCGGCGGTTCCACCATGACCTGAATGCCTAAATCACGCACTTTATACGGGCTTTCTGCGATTTCTTTATGAATGCGGTTGACTTCATAGTTGATTTTATTGCTGCTTTTTTCGTAGTCTCCGCTGTTTGAACCGTCATTTGCCTGTTTATAGTTGGCGGTGTCATTGCTGCCCGTTCCGGCTGTTCCGCCGTTGGCCGCGCCGTCGCCTTTATACGTTTCCGCAACTTTTTCGGCGCTTACCGCTATGCCTTCCATGTTATCTTTATCGACAGGCTCGACAATGTCTTCAGTGCGTTTTTCTTTCGTGAAGTCAACATCTGCCGTAACGGAAACCACGACTTTATCCTGCCCCATCATTGTGCCGAGCAGTGATTGGACATGTTTTTGAATATCCTTTTCGACCTGCGACTTAATACCTTGCTGAGAAGCATAACTGTCAGAAACGGACCCTGCGCCGCTGTCACTTTTGTCATAATATGTAGAATTTTGATCCATTATGACGATATTATCTTCTTTTAAGTTCGGGACGCTTTTAGAAACGAGATGGTACAGCCCGTTGATCTGGCTTTGATCAAGCGAGTAGCCCGGTTTAATCTGCAAAACGATCGATGCGGATGCTTCCGGCTGATCTTCACCGACAAACACGGCTTCTTTCGGCATATTGATCATGACCTTCGAGCTTTTAATACCGTCCATTTCATTTATCAGGTTTGACAATTCAGTCTGAGTCGCCTCAACCTTTAAAACGTCAAACTCATTATCTGTCAGGCCGAAGCCCGCATTCTGTCCGAAAAACGAATAATCAATTGATCCCGTTTTCGGCAGGCCTTCCGCGGCAAGCTGGACTTTAAGCGAATCCACTTGGCTCTCAGGAACCTTAATGACCGTGCCGCCGTCAGCAAGTTCAGAAGACACCTTTTTCGTATCGAGCTCTTCTTTAATCTTCCCCGCTTCTTCCGCGGACAAGTCTTTATAAAGAGGCACCATC
Source organism: Bacillus siamensis (assembly GCF_051628075.1). Classification (NCBI taxonomy): domain Bacteria; kingdom Bacillati; phylum Bacillota; class Bacilli; order Caryophanales; family Bacillaceae; genus Bacillus; species Bacillus siamensis. Next base: position 1,625,237 of record NZ_CP155579.1, on the reverse strand, counting down.
TTTTCAGACGAAGTAAAAATAATAACGACGATGAGTAAAATAATGAATGCGGCCAAGCCGCTTACCATGAGTATCTTCTGTGTTTTTGATCTGTTATTCCAAAACGCTGCCGTTTTGGTTTTCATTTGCGTTAGAGTACGATTCATGTTAACCCCCGGTCATTCCAGTCATTCTCTTTCATCTGACCACCACTACATCTGCATTCTCATGATTTCCTGATAGGCTTCCACGGCTTTATTGCGGAATTCGGTAGCGGCCGTCAGAGAAATATTTGCTTTTTGGGCAGCGATCATGACCTCGTCAAGGTTTACATCCTTTCCTGCAGCCAGTTCGTTCGTTATTTGGTCAGATTGCACTTGCGACTCATTTAACGAATCAATCGAGTTTTTTAAAAGCTCCGAAAAGCTTGTTTGATTTGAAGAATCAGTTTTTTGAGCTTGATTTAATTGATTCGTTACGTTTTGAGTGTTTTGGGTTTGTTGAAGCTGAAAAGGAGTAATAGCGTTAACCACTTACATCACCTTACTTTCCGATTTCTAAAGCCTTTAAAAGCATGCCTTTGGAGGCGTTCAATGCCGTCACGTTTGCTTCATATGATCTCGTGCTGCTGACAAGATCCACCATTTCCTTTAATGGGTCTACATTGGGTTTTTGTACATATCCGTCTTTATTCGCATCGGGATTTTCCGGATCGTAAACGAGATTAAAAGCGGATGGGTCTTCCGTAATCGAAGATACCTTTACGCCATTTCCGGCGTTTCCGATTCCGTTCATCTTGGAATTTAAAAGGGACGAAAATGATTCGCCTCCGGATTGGAGAGAAACCAGCTTTCTTCTGTAAGGCACCCACTCGCCATTGACCTGCTTCGCTCTCGTTGTGTCCATATTGGCCAGGTTGGACGATACCACGTCCATCCGGACACGCTGTGCAGTTAAAGCAGACCCAGAAATATTTAAGCTTTGAAAGCCACTCATTATTTTCCTCCTGTCAAGACTGTTTTCAGGGAATTGAATTTGCCGCTCATTCTTTCAACCAAAGCTTGATAATTAATTTGGTTTTCGGCTAAATCTGTCATTTCTTTGTCGATATCGACATTGTTTCCGTTTTGCTGGTACGATGTATCACCGCTGGACACGATGGAATAATCGTCCCCCGAATCCGTAAAGTCAACGTGTCGATAGTCGGTTTTTACAGCCTCAAGATTGGATGTTTCCTGATCTAACAAATTTCGGAAAGAGACTTTTTTTGCCTTATAGTTCGGTGTATCTATATTGGCGATATTATTAGTTAAGACTTTTTGCTTAATGTCCGCTCTCCCCAAGGCATTCTCAAGATTTTGTATAGTTCCAGAAAATAAGTCCAAATCCACTTACCTCCATTTCAGATATTTTTCTCCTAAAAATCCTTGTCGAGAATTGTAAAACCATATGCTTATTGTAAGAAATAACAGGCTTAAAGTCTATGAAGTTAGGCTAAAAAAAAGTGCTCATTTGTATCTATTTTGTACATAGGTATTAAGTCCTAGAGTATTTGGACTACAAGCATTTGATTAATATAAGACTGAAAATAGCCGAATTTCTGTATCTTCCCCATTTTTCACACAGCAAGATGGATTATCTCAAATCAGATACCAATAATCAACTTTAAACTGCAACTTTTCACCTATTGTCCATAAAAAAAGCAGGACCCCCGCTTTTAGGGATCCTGCTTTGGGATTAATGAGATTTTAGGTTTTCCAATTCAATAAGGAATTTGTTGTTCAGAACTTTAATGTAAGTCCCCTTCATTCCCAGTGATCTGGATTCAATAACGCCGGCGCTTTCGAGCTTTCTCAGCGCGTTAACGATGACTGAACGGGTAATGCCTACACGGTCGGCAATCTTACTTGCCACAAGTAAGCCTTCGTTTCCGTCAAGCTCTTCAAAGATATGCTCAATCGCTTCAAGTTCACTGTAAGACAAAGAACTGATCGCCATTTGAACAACTGCTTTGCTTCGCGCTTCTTCTTCGATCTCTTCTGCTTTTTCTCTTAAAATCTCCATTCCTACAACGGTTGCTCCGTATTCAGCAAGAATGAGATCATCATCTTCAAATTGGTCCTGCAGACGGGACAGGATCAATGTGCCCAGGCGCTCTCCTCCTCCGATAATCGGCACAATCGTCGTTAAGCCTGCTTGGAACAGGTCTCTGTTTTCAACAGGGAAAGCCGTATATTCGCTATTGATATCAAGGTTTGAAGACGTCTCCGGAACGTTGAACAGGTTTTTCGTGTACTCTTCCGGGAACTGGCGGTCTTCAAGCATTTTTTTCATGCGGTCATTTTCGATCTGCTGATTAATAGAGTAGCCCAAAAGCTTTCCTCTGCGGCTGACGACGAAAATATTAGAATCAATGACGTCGCGAAGCGTTTCTGCCATTTCTTTAAAGTTTACCGGTTTGCCTGCCGCAGCCTGCAGCATGCTGTTAATAATTCGTGTTTTTTGTAGTAAAGCCATGTTAAATAATCCTCCTAGAATTCCTCTTATTAAATTTTCACAATATAAATTGACTTAGATCTTTGTTGTTTGCAATCGATCCGAGCTTTTCTTCAACGTATTGCGGCGTGATGGCGACTTTTTCCATCGTCACGTCCGGCGCTTCAAACGACAGGTCCTCTAAGAGACGTTCCAATATCGTGTGAAGCCTTCTTGCTCCGATGTTGTCCGTATCCTGATTCACATGATAAGCCACTTCGGCGATCTTACGAATAGCTTCGTCAGAAAATTCAAGAGATATACCTTCTGTCTGCAATAAAGCCTGATATTGTTTTAACAGCGCATTATCAGGTTCAACGAGAATTTTCACAAAATCATCCACCGTCAGCTTGCTCAGTTCTACACGAATCGGAAAGCGCCCCTGCAGCTCCGGAATCAGATCAGACGGTTTGGCCATATGGAATGCCCCGGCGGCTATAAACAGCACGTGGTCGGTTTTGACGGAGCCGTATTTCGTGACGACGGTCGAGCCCTCGACAATCGGAAGGATATCCCTTTGGACGCCCTCTCTCGAGACATCGGCTGAGGAAGAAGCTCCTCCGTTTTTTGCGATTTTATCTATTTCGTCAATAAAAATGATGCCGCCCTCTTCAGCTCTTAACACGGCCTCTTGGCTGACTTCATCCATATCGATTAATTTGCTTGCCTCTTCATTGGTCAGAATCTTTCTTGCCTCTCTGACCGTCATTTTGCGGCGTTTCTTCTTTTTAGGCATCAGATTGCTCAGCGCATCCTGCATATTCATGCCCATCTGCTCCATGCCGGAGCCTTGCAGCATGTCAAACATCGACGGCTGCTGCTCTTCCACCTCTACGGAGACGTAATGGTCTTCGAGCTCTCCCAATGCGAGCTGATGCGCCATGCGCTTTCTTTTCTCTTCAAGGCTCGCTTCTTCCTGCTGATCGCTTTCATCATCGCTTGACGGCTGGCTTCCTCCGAAAAGCATTTCAAACGGATTTTTCACACCCGCTTGTTTTTTCTTTCCCGGTACGAGAAGCCGCACAATGCGTTTGTTTGCATTTTCTTCAGCCTGTTCTTTCACTTCGCTGATTTTTTCTTCTTTAATGAGCCGCACGGATGTCTCAACAAGGTCTCTGACCATTGATTCGACATCTCTGCCTACATAGCCGACTTCTGTAAATTTTGTCGCTTCAATTTTTATAAATGGCGCACCGGTAAGCTTGGCGATCCGTCTGGCGATTTCTGTTTTCCCCACCCCTGTCGGACCCATCATCAGGATGTTTTTGGGAACGATCTCATCTCTCAGTTTTTCATCAAGAAGACTTCTGCGATAGCGGTTTCTTAATGCCACGGCGACAGCTTTTTTTGCATCCTGCTGTCCTACAATGTATTGATCCAACCGATCTACGATTTGTCTCGGTGTTAACGGTTTGTTTTCCATGAGCCTCAAGTCCTTTCTATTCAAGTTCTTCCAAAATGATCTGATCGTTTGTGTACACACAAATCTCGCCTGCGATTTTCAAAGCGGCTTTTGCAATTTCTTTGGCGGACAGGTTTTCTCCGGCATAAGTTTTCAGCGCTCTTCCTGCTGACAGGGCGTAGTTTCCGCCGGAGCCGATTGCCAAAATGCCGTCATCCGGCTCAATCACTTCACCTGTTCCCGATACGAGAAGCAAGGTATCCTGGTTCATGACAATCAGCATGGCTTCCAGCTTGCGCAGCACTTTATCGCTGCGCCATTCTTTCGCAAGCTCAACGGACGCACGTTTTAAATTGCCGTTGTATTCTTCAAGCTTCGCCTCAAACATTTCAAAAAGTGTGAAAGCGTCTGCAACAGATCCCGCGAAGCCGGCCAGAACCTTTCCGTTAAACAGCTTTCTCACTTTTCTCGCAGTATGTTTCATGACTACAGCCTGACCGAATGTGACCTGGCCGTCTCCTGACATAGCGCTTTTTCCTTTATGCTGGACGGCAAAAATCGTTGTCGCATGAAAAGATGACATGAGAAGGGCCTCCTTTTAATTTTCTTTAAAAGCTCTCGGATGGTGGGACATATATGTGTTTCTCAGCATTTCCTTCGATACATGCGTGTATATCTGCGTGGAAGACAGATTAGAATGGCCCAAAAGCTCCTGGACGCTTCTTAAGTCAGCCCCTTCATTCAGCAGATGGGTCGCAAACGTATGCCGAAGCATATGCGGGTGTATATGTAAAGTGCCGGATGCCTTTTTTACAAGCCCGCTTAAAATATACCGGATGCCTCTGGCGGTAAGTTGACCGCCTCTTTGATTGACAAACAGCAAATCATGAGGCTCTTTTGCTTTTTCAAGCAGGCACGGCCTTCCGCTATTGATATACAGCTCCAGCGCATCACGGGCATATGAGCCGAACGGGATGTAGCGCTGCTTCCTGCCTTTCCCGTGAACGAGCACCGTATCCATAGATAAGTCAAGATCGCCGACAGTGAGCGTACAGCACTCACTGACCCTCATTCCGGTCGCATATAGAAGCTCAAGCAAGGCCTGATCGCGCATCCCTGACGGCTTGCTTCTGTCTGAAACAGCGAATAGTTCCTCAAGTTCTTTTTCATAAAGAAACTTCGGAATCCGTTTCTCTTGTTTCGGCAGATGAACAAGCTGAAACGGATTCTCTTCAACAAGCTTTTCCCTCATCAAAAATTTATAGAAGCTTCTCAAAGCTGAAATCTTCTTGCTGATTGTTTTTCTTGACAGGCCTTTTTCATAAGCTTCTGTCAAAAATATTCTCACATCATGATATGCAGCTTCTTTCAATCCATTTATATTTTGAGCATGCAGAAACATCCCAAATTCTTCAATCGAATTAACATAATTCACAATAGTATATTGTGAATAATTTTTTTCAATTTGTAAATATTCAACGAATAACTTTAAAAAAAAGTTAACATTCTCCGCCATTATTATGACCTCCCTCTCCGAAGGGCTTTTAAATGGTATCATATAATGCATTGAAGTTGCAATGAAAAGCTATATCGTTTTCGAAATAGTTTGAATAGTCTCAATTGCGCGTTTAGCGTATTCTTCATTTCGTTCTTTTTTGTTTTTAATTTTAACAGGCAGTTCTTTTAACAGACCGAAGTTTGCGTTCATCGGCTGGAAGTTCTTCTGGTTCGTCGTCGTAATGTAATGAGCCATGCTTCCGATCGCCGTCTCCTGAGGGAATGTCACAAGGTCCTGACCGAGCACAAGTTTGGCCGCATTGATTCCCGCCACAAGGCCTGAAGCTGCAGATTCAACATAACCTTCTACGCCGGTCATTTGGCCCGCGAAAAACAGGTCGTTCCGCTGTTTAAATTGATATGTCGGGTTCAAGAGACTAGGCGAGTTGATAAATGTGTTTCTGTGCATGACGCCGTATCTGACAATGTCAACATTTTCAAGTCCGGGGATCAGTTTAAGCACTTCTTTTTGGTCTCCCCATTTTAAATGTGTCTGAAAACCTACAATATTATATAGCGTTCCCGCCGCGTCATCCTGTCTGAGCTGCACGACTGCATAAGGCCGCTTGCCTGTTTTAGGATCTTCCAGTCCGACCGGTTTCATCGGCCCGAACAGCATCGTTTTCTTGCCTCTTTTCGCCATGACCTCAATCGGCATGCAGCCTTCAAAGAAAATTTCTTTTTCGAATTCTTTTAACGGAACCGTCTCAGCCGTCGTCAGCGCTTCATAGAAACGGTCAAACTCTTCTTCTGTCATCGGGCAGTTTAAGTATGCCGCTTCTCCCTTGTCATAACGGGATTTTAAGTACACTTTATCCATATCAAGGCTGTCTTTTTCAACAATCGGCGCCGCCGCGTCATAAAAATACAGGTACTCTTCTCCGGTGAGTTCTTTCAGCTGCTGTGAAAGCGATTCTGACGTAAGCGGTCCGGTCGCAATAACTGTCGGACCTTCCGGAATTTCTGTTACTTCCTCAGTAAGCACCGTTACGTTCGGATGGTTTTTCACGAGATCCGTCACGCTTTGCGCAAATTCATGACGGTCAACGGCAAGCGCTCCCCCTGCCGGAACCGAACATTTATCAGCAGATTGAATGATTGCTGAGTCAAGCGCCCGCATTTCTTCCTTTAATACGCCTACCGCATTGGCAAGCGTATTTGAACGGAGGGAGTTGCTGCATACCAGTTCGGCAAATTTATCAGTATGATGGGCTGCCGTCTGCTTTACGGGCCGCATTTCATATAGTTTTACTTGAATTCCTCGTTTTGCAAGCTGCCATGCCGCTTCACTTCCGGCAAGACCTGCTCCGATTACATTAACTGTTTGCTGGTTCATTTCTTTTCATCTCCTGTTGTTTGTTACTTCCACACAAAGAAGGTGAGCAAGGCTCTGCTCACCGCTACTTCTGTGGTTCTTCCTTATAATCGCATTCGACGCATTGGACTTGTATGCCTTTTTTAAGCTTTTTCTCTACGAGCATATTTTCACATTTCGGGCATTTTCGTTCAATCGGTTTGTCCCAAGATACGAAGTCACAGTCAGGATAACGGTCACAGCCGTAAAAGACGCGTTTCTTTTTTGATTTTCGTTCGACAATGTTTCCTTCATGACACTTAGGACATTTCACGCCGATTTGTTTAACAATCGGTTTAGTATTCCGGCAGTCAGGGAAGTTGGAGCACGCCATGAATTTGCCGTACCGGCCCATTTTATAAACCATCCGGGAGCCGCATAACTCACAATCTTCGTCGGCGTATTCAGGTTCAATTTCCACTTCTTTCATTTCGGCTTCCGCTTTTTTCACACGCTTTTCGAAATCGGAATAGAAGCTGTCAATGATTTGAACCCATTCTGTCTGACCGTCTTCAACATGGTCAAGGTCTCTTTCCATTTTTGCCGTGAATTCAACGTTAATGATTTCCGGGAAAAACTCCATGATGAGATCCAGTACAATCTGTCCGAGCTCAGTCGGCACAAACCGTTTATTGTCTAATGCCACGTAACCGCGCCGCTGGATCGTGTCAAGAGTCGGCGCATATGTGGAAGGACGGCCGATACCGAGTTCTTCAAGCGTTTTTACCAAGCGCGCCTCTGTGTAACGCGGCGGCGGCTGAGTAAAGTGCTGCTCTGGCTCAATATCTTTCGACAAAACCGTGTCTCCCTCTTTAAGGTCCGGAAGCATGCGGTCTTTTTCTTCCAGCTGATCGTCTTTACCCTCTACATAGACTTTCATGAAGCCGGCGAATTTGACTTTACTTCCGTTTGCCCGGAATGTCAATCCGTTATTGCTGAGATCGACACTCATCGTATCCAGAACGGCTGGCGCCATCTGACTTGCAACAAAGCGCTCCCAAATCAGCTTGTATAATCTGAGCTGGTCTCTGCCAAGCACCGCTTTTAAATCAGCAGGTTTTCTGAGTACTGAAGTCGGGCGGATCGCTTCGTGGGCATCTTGAGCGTTTTCATTTTTCTTTGCCGGTTTCCGTTTTCCCGCTAAGTACTCTTTTCCGTACGCCTGATCAATAAAAGCTGACGCCTCTTCAACGGCTGTGTTGGAAATCCTCGTTGAGTCCGTTCTCATATACGTGATGAGTCCGACTGTACCTTCTTTGCCGAGATCAATTCCTTCATATAATTGCTGAGCGATCATCATCGTTTTCTTCGCTCTGAAATTCAGCTTCCTTGCTGCCTCCTGCTGCAGGGTGGACGTTGTAAACGGCAGAGCGGGATTTCGTTTCCGCTCTTTTTTCGTAACCTTGTCTACTGTATACTTATTGCCTTTCAGCTCAGCAAGAACGGCTTTTACGTCTTCTTCGCTTTTTAAAGGAAGCTTTTTGCCGTTTTTTCCGAAAAAGCCGGCTTCAAACGTCTCTTTTCCTTTTAGAAATGAGCCGGTAATCGTCCAGTACTCTTCAGGTTTAAAGTCGTTGATTTCCTTTTCCCGGTCAATGATAATCCGGAGCGCAACGGATTGCACGCGGCCCGCACTGAGGCCTTTTTTTACTTTTTTCCAAAGAATCGGGCTGATTTTGTATCCGACGAGCCGGTCTAGTATGCGGCGCGCCTGCTGCGCATCGACAAGATCCATGTTAATCATGCGCGGATGTTTAAATGATTCCTTAATGGCGTCTTTTGTTATTTCATTAAAGACGACCCGGCAGTCAGAGTTGAGATCCAGATCAAGACTGTGCGCGAGATGCCATGCAATCGCTTCCCCTTCTCTGTCGGGGTCGGCCGCGAGATAGACTTTTTTTGCTTTCTTTGCCGCTGTTTTTAATTCTTTTAAAACAGGGCCTTTTCCGCGGATCGTAATATATTTCGGTTCAAAGTTCTGTTCGATGTCAACTCCCATTTGACTTTTTGGAAGATCCCGGACATGTCCCATTGAAGCTTTGACTTTATATTTCTTTCCTAAATAACGTTCAATCGTTTTCGCCTTTGCCGGCGATTCGACGATGACTAGATAATCAGACATTTTCATCCCCCTCAAGAGGTGTTCTCTCTCTTTTCAAGTATCAATTCATTTTAGAGCTGCCTTTTTATGGCTTTCAACATTTCATTCTTTATGATGAACGTCATTTTATACATGAAAATAATATGCAACTTTAAATCCTCACTATTATTAAATATTACAATACCGTTTGTCAAACGATATTTCAAAAGGGTTCCGTATACTGAACGCATCGGGCGGTCAGCTCTCCGTCAATATCCTCTGCGCACAATACAGCTTTCGCCCCTTCTTGAATGAGTTTTATAGGTCCTCCGGAATATGGATTAAATATGGAACCGGGAACGGCAAATACCTCTCTCCCTTGATCGAGGGCCTGGTAAGCTGTGATTAATGAACCGCTTTTTTCTTTTCCCTGCACGACTACAATTCCTTCACTTAATCCGCTGATTATACGGTTTCTCATCGGAAAGTGCCACTTTTTCGGCTTTGTTTCAGGAGGATGTTCTGAGAGTAGGAGGTGGTGTTCAGCCATGTATTCTGCTAACAGGAGATTTTCCCGGGGATAAATGTGATGGAATCCGCCGGCTATCACGCCGATCGTAAGCCCTTTTGCCCTGATGCTCGCCTTATGAGACAATCCGTCTATGCCGGATGCAAGCCCGCTTACGATGACCCAGCCTTTTTTTGAGAGTTCGGCGGTAAGATGCCCAACCGCTTTTATTCCGTCTTCCGTCGGTTTCCGCGTGCCCACAATCCCAATTTTTCGGCCTTTTTCAAGAAGCTGCGTGTTCCCTTTTGCAAACAAGACGACGGGCGGATCATAAATCGTTTTAAGCCATGAAGGATAGCGGCTTGATGAAATCGGGATGACAGTAATGCCTTCGCGGCGGTATTCGGACAGAACTTCATCGAGTTCCGGATCCTTGCGCTCTATTTCTCGAAAAATGGCTTTCGGAGCTGTTTTCCCTTCTGATAAAACGGTTAATGGATGCGGGTCCCGTAAAAAAGACAGGGAGTGATCAGCTTTCCACCATTTTAATAGAAGAGACGGGGAAATAATTTGATTGATACTGCAGACCATTAAACAGCGCGATGCTTGATCCAAATCTGGCAACCTCCTCTTTTTTTTACAGTAAAAACAGGAACAGCCGTTACGGCTGCCCCTGCTTCGTTCAGTGAGTTTTGCACGTTTCAAATAAGCCTTTTTCTTTTAACACCTTAATCAGCGTTTCGCCCATTACAGAAGGGGTTTCCGCCACTTCAATCCCGCAGGCGTTCATCGTTTTGACTTTTTCTTCTGCCGTGCCTTTTCCTCCGGAGATGATGGCGCCCGCATGGCCCATGCGTTTTCCCGGAGGAGCGGTTTTACCGCCGATAAAGCCGACAACAGGCTTCGTCATGTTTGCTTTCACCCACTCAGCCGCTTCCTCTTCAGCCGTGCCGCCGATTTCTCCGATCATGATGACGGCATGTGTTTCAGGATCTTCATTGAACGCTTTTAACACGTCAATAAAGTTCGTGCCGTTGACCGGATCACCGCCGATTCCTACAGCGGTAGATTGGCCTAAGCCGGCTTCTGAAAGCTGATGGACGGCCTCGTATGTCAATGTACCCGAACGGGATACAACGCCTACATGCCCCTTCTTATGAATGTATCCCGGCATAATGCCGATTTTGCATTCTTCAGGCGTAATAACACCCGGGCAGTTCGGCCCTATTAATCTCGTTTTCTTGCCTTCCATAAAGCGCTTCACTTTCACCATGTCCAAAACCGGAATGTGCTCAGTGATACAAATGACAAGATCAATTTCCGCGTCAACCGCTTCCATAATTGCGTCCGCCGCAAACGGAGCCGGCACGTAAATGACTGACGCATCAGCGCCTGTTGTATGAACTGCTTCTGCGACCGTATTGAATACCGGTACGCCTTCTGCCTCCGTTCCGCCTTTGCCAGGTGTTACACCGCCAACGATATTCGTGCCGTATTCCAGCATCTGCTTTGTATGAAATAAAGCGGTAGAACCTGTAATCCCCTGTACAATAACTCTCGTATCTTTATTGATAAAAACACTCATTATCTGGTCCCCTGCCTTTCATTCTTTCCTAAACTAAGGATACGATTTTCTGCGCGCCGTCTGCCATTGATTCCGCAGATGTAATGTTTAAGCCTGATTCATTCAGGATTTTCTTTCCTAAATCTACGTTTGTCCCTTCAAGGCGCACGACCAGCGGCAATGTCAATCCGACTTGTCTCGTCGCTTCAACAACACCCTCGGCGATGACATCACACTTCATGATGCCTCCGAAAATATTGACGAAAATTCCTTTTACGTTTTGATCGGAAAGAATGATTTTAAAAGCTTCCGTTACTTTTTCAGCGGTTGCGCCGCCCCCGACATCCAGGAAGTTTGCAGGTTCTCCGCCGTAGTGTTTAATGATATCCATTGTAGACATTGCAAGACCCGCGCCGTTTACCATACAGCCGATATTTCCATCAAGGGAAATGTAGCTCAGATCGTATTTTGACGCTTCGATTTCTTTCGGATCTTCTTCATCTAAATCTCTGTATTCCATAATATCTTTTTGTCTGTATAACGCATTGCTGTCAAAGTTCAGCTTAGCATCGAGCGCCATGACGTTTCCGTCTCCCGTGACGACGAGAGGGTTGATCTCTGCGATAGAGCAGTCCTTCTCAACAAATGCTTTATATAAACCGAGCATAAATTTAGCGGCTTTGCCGACAAGCTCTTTCGGGATGTTAATTGCGAATGCAATTTCCCTTGCCTGATAGCCTTGAAGGCCGACAGCCGGATCAATAACCGCTTTTTTAATTTTTTCAGGTGTTTTTTCCGCTACTTCTTCAATCTCCGTTCCGCCTTCTTCAGACGCCATTAAAACGATTCTTGAAGTGGCGCGGTCAAGCACAAGCCCGACATAGTATTCCTTTTTAATATCGCAGCCTTCTTCAATAAGTAAGCGTTTTATTACTTGTCCGTCCGGACCCGTTTGATGGGTGACGAGCGTCTTGCCTAACAGTTCTTCGGCATACCCCTTCACTTCATCTATTGTTTTTGCAATCTTTACCCCACCAGCTTTGCCGCGGCCGCCAGCATGGATTTGCGCCTTTACGACATAAACCGAGCTTGACAGGCTCTCTGCTTTTTCAACTGCTTCCTCTGCTGTAAAAGCCACTTTACCTTCAGGAACAGACACCCCGTATTTTCTGAGGACTTCTTTTCCCTGGTACTCATGGATATTCATTTCCCATCCTCCTAACTTATGTAGCAAAACTAAAAATAGACTGCGCTTTCATTCTATATAATACTGGAAGAATTGTCTAGGGTTCAAAACAAAATCTTTATATCCTTCCGAACATTCTAACTTTTATTTTATTGAAAATATAAATTTATACGGAGTCTGGGAAATGAATGTTCCTTATTTTTCGTTTTTCAGGCTTTCATCCAGTCGGTAAACAAATGAAAAAATTTCAGCAACGGTCTCATAAAGCGCTTCCGGTATCTGATCGTCAACCGTCAAATGGCGCATTAATTCGACAAGGGTTCTGTCTTCCTGAATTGGAACCCCCGCCTTCTCAGCTTCTTTTATGATATTTTCCGCGACATGCCCCCTGCCTGTCGCGATAACCTTCGGAGCTTGGTCTTTCTGCCGGTCGTAATGCAGGGCGACAGCTCTTCTTAACGGTGTTTGCTCTTTCATATTTTCACATCCACTTTTCGTCCGCCGTCTTTTTCTATAAACTCTTCCACAAGAGCGCTCTGGTCTTTCGGTCGCCGCTTTTTAGCCGTAACGCCCGACAGGCTGAACCCCGTTTCTTTTACAGCCTCTTTTAAAGCCGGTACGAGAGGGTCGATGGCCGCCTGAAGCTCAAAATCGGTTTCAACCGTAATGGTCATTACATTTTGCTGAACCATACAGTCTACGACGGTTTCTTGCAGCGTTTCAAGGTGCAGCAAAAACAGAAGCCTGCAATGTGACGGATCGAGTTTTCCGTCCGGCTTCTTTCGTCCTTTAAAGAGAACTGTGATGTCATTCTCATATGCGGACGCTCCCAGCGGAAATGACAGCACCATCTGTGTAAAAGATGGGTTCTGCTGCTCAATAAACAGCTGCCCGTTTAATTTATGAATGAGCGGTTCCGCCTCTTGTTTAACGGATTGGGGCGCGTCTTGGAGCGTCCGGACGGCGTGGAGAGCCGTTTTTAGCGCTTGTTTCTCCGGCTGCGGAGTCACGCCTTTTTCAAGCGCTGTAATGAATGATAATTCATCACGGGTGCCCAGCCCTTTTTTGATTCTTTGCAAAAGGCTTAATACGTCATGTTTTTCTGCATATTTCAGTTCAGTAAGCTGAACGGCTTTTTCGAAAACAGCCGCCTCCTGTTCTGTCAGATGTACGTTTTGGAGAACAAGTGCTGTTTTGGATGTTTTTTCTTGAGAAATGAAAGCCTTGATGATGTCCGCTGTTTCTTTTACGGGACGGTTTTCATTCTTTTCTGCCGATGTCATTAATTTTTCGATAAGCTGTCTTGCCGCTTTTTCAGGCAGCTCCGTATCTGTCCGGGCACGTGGAGGAGAAGGGCGGCTTGAGACTGCCTTTACGTTTTCACGAGTCTCTCGGACAATTGGTGATTGTTTTAATTCCGTCCGTTCTCCTTTATTCATCGTCCCGGTTTCTGAAATCGGCATGCGTGCGGCCTCGGCAAGCTTCTTCAAGAGGCGCTCAGCATGAAGATCCGTTTCCGCGTCTAACACGTCAGAAACCGCCTCTTGAAGCGCGGACAGCTCTTTTGCCGATTGCGGAGCCTGGTTGATTGCCTGAAGCAGTCCGGATAGAAGGCGGCGGGCCGGAACCGGATATTTAACGGCATGAATGGCTGACAAGACTTCCGCATGCGCGGGCAGTTCCCGTTTCAGCGCAAATACGATTGTTTCTGCCGCCTTTTTCGATTCGGCGGCCGGAAGCGATTCAGCCCAGCGGATGCAGGCTTTGAGGCTGTTTTCCGTCATTGGGAGCTTCTGCTGCATAAACGTTTCGGCAATCTGCAGAGATACCGGGTTCGGTTTGACGGAAAGAGCGTTTAACAGTCTTCCCGCCGCTTCCTGAACGGTTTTCGGGCTTCCTTCAAATTGGTCAACAACATGAAGCCGGCCCATTTTTTCCGCCGGCTGTCTGTCATAAGAAAACCAGTAATACGCCTGAGGACGGAGGGCGGTTTCAAGCTTTCCCTGCATCGTCCGGCCGCCGATTTGGATAAGCGCGCTTTGATCGTCCAGCAAACGGAGAACCTTCCCTAACAGCAGTCTTTTTTCGCCGCTGTCTTTACCGCCGTCTTGCCGATCCTGAGAGATTTCCGCCGTCAGCTGTCTGAAAGCCGCTTGGATTTCGCCGCTTATGTTCATGTCTTAAGCCTCTTTTCTAACAATAAGATTGAACGGGAGCGAATGTTTTTCGGTGAATATTTGTCGGTCCGTATGCCTGAAGAGCTTCAAGATGTTCTTTCGTTCCGTAGCCTTTATTTTTTTCAAAGCCGTACATGGGATAGGTTTTGGCGTATTCCGCCATGAGACGGTCCCGCGTTACTTTAGCAATGCAGGCTCCGGCGGCAATTGATACGCTTTTGGCATCCCCTTTTATAACAGATGACTGCGGAATGTCAAGCGGAAGCGTCATGGCATCTGCAAGCAGATAATCAGGTGTTTCCGATAAAGCATTGACCGCTTTTACCATCGCGAGTCTCGCGGCCTCATAAATGTTGATCCGGTCAATGACATCCGCATGGACAATGCCTACTCCTATCGCTGCGGCTTCTTCCGTAATCCGATCGTAATACTCCCCGAGCTTCTTTTCCGACAGTTTCTTCGAGTCCGTGAGCCCGAGAATCTCGCATTCTGCCGGCAAAATGACAGCACCGGCGACAACCGGTCCGGCAAGCGGCCCTCTTCCCGCTTCGTCAACGCCTGCAATCAGGCGGAAACCCTTTTTGTATGACAGCCTTTCGTATGCCGTCATGTTCAGCCACTGCTCTTTAAGGGCTTTTTCCTTCGCGTGTTTTTTCAGCCATTGCTCTAAAAGCGTCTGTACGCTTTTTCTCGGATCTTTTTCACATTGGGCAAGGAAGGGGTCTCTTTCATCTTTGACCTCTTGCAGGCGTTCTTTTACGCTTTTTACGGTTAATGTATTCACGTTCTCTTCTCCCTTACATTATGTATATCGGTATTCTGCGGAAAAAATAAAGACCCGCATCGCTGCGCGTCTTTATTCTGATGGCGTTTCAAATGAAAGCCTGCCGAACTTTTCCGTCCGGATGTCCCGGATGATGACTTCTGTCGTTTTATCGTAGTCAATCAGTCCGCCGCCCATTAAACAGCCGCGTTTTTCACCGATCGCGTCAAAAAGAGCGGCGATATCCTCAGGGATTTCCTGAAGTCCGTAACGCTCCTTTAAGCGGTCTGGATAATGCTCTTCCAGAAAGCGCAGCCCGAAAATGGCCACATCCTGCAGGTTGATAATGGAATCTTTAATCGCCCCGGTGATCGCCAGGCGCAAACCGACAAGCTCGTCTTCAAATTTAGGCCATAAAATCCCCGGTGTATCGAGCAGCTCTAATTCCTTGCCTACCTTTACCCACTGCTGGGAAGTGGTAATGCCGGGCCTGTCTCCCGTCTTGGCAATATTTTTTTTGGCCAGACGGTTGATGAGCGTCGATTTCCCGACGTTCGGAATGCCGATGATTAATGCGCGGATCGCTCTTGGCTTAATGCCTTTTGCTTTCATTTTATCGAACTTATCTTTCAGCAGTTCTTTCGAGGACGGCACGATTTGATGCAGCCCCTGTCCGTTAACGGAATTTATTGAAAGAGAGGGAATCCCCTGTCCCTGAAAGTGATCCTTCCATTGGGCCGTTACAGCCGCATCGGCCTTATCGGCTTTATTTAAAAGCATAATGCGCGGCTTATTTTTTAAAATTTCCTCAATCATCGGATTTCTCGATGACATCGGTATTCTCGCATCCACCAATTCGTAGACGATATCAATTAATTTCAGTTTTTCTGTTACTTCCCGTCTCGCTTTAGCCATATGGCCCGGGAACCATTGAATGGTCATGTGACTTCGACACCTGCCTTATTTGCCGGAACTGTATGTCCCGGTGATCTCTTATGTATTTTACGTTGCTTGTTCCGCTTTTACAAATGTCATATAAAAAAAGAGCCTGTTACGGGTAACAAGCTCTTTTCGTTCGTTATCATTATCGTCTGATTTCTTTAATACGAGCCGCTTTTCCGCGAAGTTCACGCAAGTAGTAAAGCTTAGCGCGACGTACTTTACCGTAACGTACAACTTCGATTTTCGCGATTTTTGGTGTGTGTACAGGGAATGTACGTTCAACGCCAACACCGTAAGAAATCTTACGAACTGTGAACGTTTCGCTGATTCCACCACCACGACGCTTGATCACAACACCTTCGAAGATCTGGATACGCTCACGGTTACCCTCAACAACTTTTACGTGTACACGTAAAGTGTCACCAGGACGGAACGCAGGAAGATCAGTGCGAAGCTGTTCTTTTGTGATATCTTGAATTAGTTTTTGCATCGTTTTCAACTCCTTCCAACAGATGCTCTTAGCCACAACTGCAAGGCACAGCGGAACATCGTTTTCAAGCTTTTGAAGGATAAGCCTTCTTAAGCCACAAGTAGTATCTTATCATATCTTCATTGCCTGCGCAATAGAATCTATTCGTTTTCCCACTCGGAAATCCATTTTCTTTGCTCATCGGTGAGAGGATAGTTTTCAAGAAGGTCCGGACGTCTTAAAAAGGTTCTTCTGATTGATTCTTTATTGCGCCATTCTTTTATTTTGGCATGGTTGCCGGACAGAAGCGTCTCAGGCACTTTTAAGCCTTTATAATCTGCAGGCCTTGTATAATGCGGATGCTCTAAAAGCCCCGTGCTGAAGGAATCCTCCACGTGGGATGCTTCTTTTCCGAGGACACCCGGCAAAAGCCTGACAACGCTGTCGGCAATCATCATGGCCGGGAGCTCTCCGCCTGTCAGCACAAAATCCCCAATGGAGATTTCATCCGTGACAAGGTGTTCCCGGATCCGTTCATCATACCCTTCATAATGTCCGCAAATAAACATCAGATGTTCCTCTTCCGCCAGCTCCTCGGCTTTCTTCTGCGTATAACGTTCACCTTGTGGGCAGACGAGAATAATGCGCGGCTTGGCGTCCGTACCGGCTGTCAGCTTTTCAACAGCATCAAACACAGGCTGCGGCTTTAACACCATCCCGGCTCCCCCGCCGTACGGGTAATCATCAACCGTTTGGTGTTTATTATCCGAAAAAGCCCGGAAATTGATGACGTCAAAACGGACAGCCTCTTTTTCCTGTGCTTTTTGCAGGATGGATGAGCCGAGAACCCCTTGAAACATCTCGGGAAACAGTGTTAAAAAGTCGATTTTCATTCGTCTATTAACCCTTCCATTACATGGATCTTAATTGTCTTCTCATTTATATTAATATCCTTGACCACAGAAGCGATATACGGAATGAGCGCATCTTTTTTCCCTTTTCTTGCAACCACCCATACGTCATTAGCCCCGGGCGTCAAGATTTCCTTCACTGTGCCGATCAGTTCCCCGTCCTCTGATACCACTTCGCAGCCGATGATTTCATGAAAATAAAATTCATCTTCTTCAAGCTCTCCCAAGTCTTCTTCAGGGACTTTGATCACCATGTTTCTTAGGTGTTCGACTTCATTAAGACTCGGCATTTCTTTGAATTGCAGCAGGTGAAACTGCTTGTGAAGCCTGTGGGTGCTGACTGTTACTTTGATTGGCTCCGCAGCCCCTCCCGCAAACAAATAGAGCGTATTGCCGGGCTTGTACCGTTCTTCGGCAAAGTCCGTTTTAGAAATGACCCGCACTTCGCCTTTAATGCCGTGGGTATTTACAATTTTGCCTACATTAAACCATCTGTTTGTCATATTATCACCTCGGGCGAATTTCAATTACTACCCCGTCTTTTATGACGATGGTATTTGCCGCTGTTTTTTCATGCCAGTTATCACCGACGTTGATTGAAAGCAGCGCATCGATCTCCTTTTCCTTCACTTCGCTTCCGAGCGGGAGCGAATGTGTCTGGCTTATTTGGAAATCGATCATTTTGATTTTGTCTTGTCTTTTTTCAATGGCTTTTTTAAACGATTCCGCCACATCGGGATTCTGCTGATCTTTTTCATGTTTTCTAAGCTGAAAATAGAGCTGGCTGCATTCTCGTTCAAGCGTTTGCTTTTTTTCTGCAAAAGAGGCCAAAAGCTTTTCCTTGCTTTGCTCGGTCAGAACTTGCATAACGGTTACCCTGTGAATAATCTGCATAGGACCAGACTCCCCACTCTTCCAACATATTTCTGTTCATTTGCCTTTTTTACGTGTAAAAAAAGGGGAGGTGCCGGCCCTCTCCCTTTCAGTCAAATATTTCAAATTGAACTTTCTTAGAAGACTGTGCGCCAGCTGCAAAAACGACGGTTCGAATCGCTCTTGCAGTCCGGCCTTGCTTTCCGATAATTTTACCGGTATCTGACTTATTGACAGATAAGCGCAGCGCAATCTTTTGATCGGTCTCTTCTTTTGTGACCGTTATGTCTTCCGGATGGTCGACAAGCGGAGCCACAATGCTGACAATCAAATCTTCCAAGTTCTGATCAGTCATTACTTGCCTTGTTTAGCGTTGTGGAATTTTTCCATAATTCCTTGGCTTGAGAACAAGTTGCGGACTGTATCAGAAGGTTTAGCTCCTGTTTGCAGCCATTTAAGAGCAAGCTCTTCGTTGATTTTCACTTCAGCCGGCTTTGCAACCGGGTTGTATGTTCCGACTGTTTCGATGAAACGGCCGTCACGCGGTGAACGAGAATCTGCTACAACAATACGATAGAAAGGAGATTTTTTTGCTCCCATACGTTTTAAACGAATTTTTACTGCCATTTTACTAGCACCTCCGAAAATATTTCAACAAGATAGTATATTAACAATGATAAAAGTGTTTGTAAAGTGTTTTTTCTTAACAACGGTTTTATCATGTATAACCGATTACATAAAAGGTAATTTAAAGCCTTTTTTCTTCCCTTTTGTCATGTTGGTCATCTGCTTCATCATTTTTTTCATTTCCTCAAACTGCTTTAAAAGACGGTTGACTTCCTGAACGGATGTTCCGCTTCCTTTGGCAATCCGCTTCCGCCGGTTGGCGTTAATGATATCCGGCTGTTCTTTTTCAAGAACAGTCATTGATTTAATGATCGCTTCCACATGATTCAGCTGTTTTTCATCGACTTGGATGTTTTTTAAGCCTTTCATTTTGCCTGCGCTGGGCATCATTTGCAGCAGTTCGTCAAGAGGCCCCATGTTTCGGACCTGGCCGAGCTGCTCAAGAAAATCATCCAATGTGAAGCTCATCGTTCTCATTTTCTGCTCAAGCTCTTTGGCTTTGTCTTCATCAACGGTCGCCTGAGCTTTTTCAATCAGGGTTAAAACGTCACCCATTCCGAGAATCCGGGATGCCATACGCTCGGGATGGAACGCTTCTAAAGCGTCGAGTTTTTCTCCCATTCCGGCGAATTTAATCGGCGTTTCAGTGACTGCGCGGATAGAAAGCGCCGCACCTCCGCGGGTATCCCCGTCAAGCTTTGTTAAAACGACGCCCGTTAAACCGAGCTGGTCATTAAAGCTTTTGGCGACGTTCACCGCATCCTGACCGGTCATTGAATCGACGACAAGGAAAATTTCTTCAGGGTTTGCGACTTCCTTTACGCCGGAGAGCTCATCCATCAGTTCGTGATCGATGTGCAGCCGTCCGGCGGTATCTAAAATCACATAATCATGATGCTCTTCCTTCGCTTTTTCAATCGCCTGTCTGGCAATTTCCACCGGGCTGACCTGATCGCCAAGCGAAAAGACCGGCATATCAAGCTGTTTCCCCAGTGTTTCTAGCTGCTTAATCGCAGCGGGACGGTAAATATCTGCAGCCACGAGCAGCGGTTTGCGGTTATGTTTTTTGCGCAGCAGGTTGGCGAGCTTCCCCGTGGTTGTCGTTTTACCGGCACCTTGGAGCCCGACCATCATAATAACGGTCGGCGGGCGTTTGGCGACGGCAATTTTGCTTTCTTCGCCGCCCATCAGCTCGGTAAGCTCTTCTTTTACGACTTTAATAACCTGCTGACCGGGTGTCAGACTTTTCATGACTTCCTGTCCGACAGCCCGTTCACTTACTTTTTTCACAAAATCCTTTACGACTTTAAAGTTAACGTCAGCCTCAAGAAGCGCAAGACGAACTTCACGCATCATCTCTTTTACGTCTTGTTCGCTGACTTTTCCTTTTCCGCGGATTTTTGAAATCGTCTTTTGCAGTCGGTCGGCTAATCCTTCAAATGCCATTGTTTGCCGCCTCCTAATCTAATTTCTCAAGCGCTTCAATCAGAGCCGTCATTTTTTCCTCTTCCTGCAAGCCGGAAGCAAGCTCTTTCAGCTTTGTAAACATTTCTTTACGCTCCTGAAACTTTTTAAAAAGGAGCAGTTTTTCTTCATATTGTTCAAGCATCGCTTCAGTCCGTTTGATGTTATCGTAAACGGCTTGCCTTGAAACGTCATACTCTTCGGCTATTTCACCAAGGGAGAAATCGTCCAGATAATAAAGCGACATATAGCTCTTTTGTTTTGACGTCAGCAACGACTGATAGAAGTCAAACAAATAGTTCATTCTCGTCGTTTTTTCGAGCGACATTTGAGCTCTCCCCTTTGTTAAGTCAAATCCCTTTACAAAAACATAGTTTACATGGTTTCAGAGCGTGTGTCAAGTTTTTATCTTGTCAAAGCATGAGGCTCTTTTTACATAATAAGTTTTTAAAAAAATTCATATAGACCGCCGTTAAAATACTCGAATTCTTGTTTTGATACACGATAGCGGCAATAGCCTTCGTAAAAAGCATTGAGGTATGCTTCCTTTGTGACAAAATGACGGATCGCTAATGATTCATCATATCGCGGATCTCCCGCCGATATTCCCGCAGCATCGATAAACAGACAGACCTCTCCGTCTTTCACCAGCACATTATCAGCCGTGCAGTCACCGTGAATCATTGTCTGCTGAACAGGAACAGGCCTGTACAGGTCCAATTCCTTCAAAAGCTCTGCACTTCCTTCAGCCTGTCCTTTTTTGACATATTCCCCGGCTCGTTTAATTTGCAGATCGAGCCAGTCTGTTTCCGGCTGTAAACCAGGCACCATTTCGGTTTCATGCAGCCGTTGCAGAAACTGGCCGAAACTTTTGATCAGCTTTTTCTTTTCAGTATCCCCTTTTGCTTTTCTTAAAGCAGAAGTCAAGGTGATTCCATCCTCAAATGACATGACGATATGGCTGGCATGCCGTTCCTGTATAAATCCATAATAAACGGGAACAGGCAGATGATGAGTTTTTGTGAGCTTCTGCAAAACAAAGGCTTCTCTCCTTAACCATTCCCGATACCTCTGTTGAAAAGAACTTTTCAGCAGAAATGCGCCTTGGCCGGTCACTATTTTTCGAACGGTTGAAGTGCCTCCCTGTTCATCCAGCAGCGACATATGTTTTATCGCGCCGATCTTACTTTCCAATTCAGCTTTCAGCCATTTGTCCAACAACTGCCCCTCCATTCCGAGTATCAATGCGTATAAAAAAACGAGTATAAAATGGACGGTTTTATACTCGTTTTTTATTCATTAATCCTCGGCTTTTTCAACTAAATCAGAAAAGAGACCGTATACGTAAGATTCTGCATCAAACCGCTGGAGATCGTCAACCTTTTCTCCGAGGCCGACCAATTTCACGGGGATGTGAAGCTCATTGCGGATCGCCAGGACGATACCGCCTTTTGCGGTGCCGTCAAGCTTCGTTAACGCGATACCCGTCACATTCGTCGCTTTGGAGAATTCTTTCGCCTGCGCCATCGCATTCTGACCTGTCGTCGCGTCAAGCGCGAGCAGAACCTCATGCGGAGCCTCAGGCACTTCTCGTTCGATGACGCGTTTGACTTTTTCAAGCTCTTTCATTAAGTTTACTTTATTCTGAAGGCGGCCGGCCGTATCACAAATCAGCACATCCGCGCCTCTTGCTTTAGCCGCGTGTACGGCATCGTAAATAACCGCTGCAGGGTCGCTCCCGGCAGCCTGCTTAATGACAGGCACGCCAGTACGCTCCCCCCACACTTCAAGCTGTTCAATCGCCCCGGCTCTGAAGGTGTCTCCGGCAGCAAGCACAACGGATTTGCCTTCATTCTTCAGCTTATGGGCCAGCTTTCCGATCGTTGTCGTTTTTCCGACGCCATTTACGCCGACAAGAAGAATAACATTTAAGCGCCCGTCCTGAATATTCAGTTCAGAAATCTGTTCGTCGCCGCTATTATAAATGTCGACGAGCTTTTCAGAAATGACGGACTGCACTTCCTGAGGGTCCTGGATGTTTTTCAGCTTCACTTCTTTTTTGAGCTCGTCGATCAGTTCCATAACTGTTGTGAAACCGACGTCAGCGCTAATCAGCACTTCCTCAAGCTCTTCGAAGAAATCTTCGTCGACTTTCCGGTAGCGGGAGACGAGCTCGTTCACTTTATTTGAGAAGGAATTTCTTGTTTTTTCGAGACCATCTTTAAATTTTTCAGAGACGGAGTCTGTCTGTTTCGTGATTTTCTCTTTTAATTTTTTAAAAAAGCTCATCTTTCAACCTCTTTCCTCGTTACTGAACGAATTCTTTTGTTTCTTCCAGTTTGACCGAAACCATTCGGGAAACGCCGGATTCCTGCATCGTCACACCGTAGAGGACATCCGCTTCTTCCATGGTGCCTTTTCTGTGGGTGATGACGATAAACTGGCTGTCGCTGCTGTATTTTTTTAAGTATTGCGCAAACCTGAATACATTGGCTTCATCAAGCGCGGCTTCCACTTCATCAAGCACGCAGAACGGAACAGGCCTTACTTTCAAAATGGAGAATAAAAGGGCAATGGCGGTCAGCGCCCGTTCTCCCCCTGACAAAAGATTTAAGTTTTGCAGTTTTTTGCCCGGAGGCTGGGCGATAATGTCCACCCCTGAGTTGAGAAGGTCATTCGGATCGGTCAGCTTCAGTTCAGCGCGCCCTCCTCCGAACAAGGAACGGAACACGTCGTTGAATTGAGAACGGATCTGGATAAACGTTTCATGGAACCGCTTCGTCATTTCGGAATCCATTTCTTCAATGACTTGGAACAGTGTATTTTTCGCATCCGTCAGATCATTTTTCTGCTCCGTTAAAAACTGATACCGTTCGTTCACTCTTTCAAACTCATCGATGCTGCCGAGATTGACCGTTCCGAGCTCTTCAATTGAAAGCTTGATCAGTTTGACCCGTTTTCTCGCCTCTTCAGGCTCGAGTTCGAGCTGATATTGTTCTTTTGCCCCTTCAAAGGATAAGCTGTACTCCTCACGTAAATATTGCAAGAGGTTATCAAGCTCAACTTCCATCCGGCCGAGTTTTACCTCTTCATCTTTCAGAATGTCTGTTTTTTGCCTGTACAGACGCTTCATCTCTTTCAGTTCAAGCTCGTTCGTATCAAGCGCCCTCTGAAGTTTCACACGCTGATCGCGCCGGCTGGCGATCAATTCGATTGTTCTCGTTTTATCGTGAAGCTTATGTTGGGCTGCTTCTTCAAGCTGCTCCTCACCGCTTGTGCTGGACGTCATCTCTGAGGTCAGGAGGCTTAAATCTTCCCGTGTTTCTTTCAGGGCGAGCTGCGTTTCTTCAAGCTCTTTTTTCAGCCTTTTGAGGTTGTCTTCCTCACTTGAGCAAGCCTGTTCTTTTTTCGCCGCGGCCACTTTACATTCCGTCAGTTCATGAGAGAGCGTTTCTTTTGTTGAGGATAGGGTCTGCTTTTGTTTTGTCAGCCTGTCCATCTCTTCCTCAAGCTCTTTCAGCTGGCCGGATGCCTCACTCAGCTGTTCTTCCAATGCTGATTTCCGCGCCTCTTTTTCCCGGCTGCTTTCCGTCAGTGATGCTTTCTCCTGATCGTAAAGCTCCAGATGGGTATTGATGTTCTTTTCGGCGACTTCGAGTTCATACAGCCTGCCTTTTACATCCTGCTGCTTTGTTCTGAAAGCCTCACCGTCTTCACGGAGACCGTTCAGCGTATGTTCAAGCTCTTGAATCGCTTGTTTCAGCGATTTGACCTCTTTTTCGAGGCTAGCTGTTTTTTCTTCCATCTCGGCGAGCCGCGCCGTCACCGTCTCAAGCTCACGGCTTCTGCCGAGCAGAGAATTGTTTTTCTTTTTAACTGCGCCGCCTGTCATTGATCCGCCGGGATTGACGACATCGCCTTCAAGCGTCACGATGCGGTAGCGGTGCCCGACAAGCTTGGCGAGTTCATTCGCACCTTTTAAATCTTCAGTGATCAGCACGGTGCCGAGAAGGTTTTCAATGACATTCCGATACGCCGCATCATACGTGACAAGCCCGCTCGCTGCACCGAGGAAAGACGGATGCTTCGAAGCCGTCTGTTCATCACGGGTTTGGAGCTGGCGCGGTTTCATGACCGTAAGCGGCAGAAACGTCGCGCGGCCGAAGGAATTCTGTTTTAAATATTGAATCGCTTTCCGCGCCGCCTGCTCATCGTCTGTGACAACGTGCTGCGCCGCCGCGCCGAGTGCAATCTCGATCGCCGTTTCATATTTTTGTTCAGTGGAAATCAGTTCGAGAACGGCGCCGCGGATGCCGCCAAGCTGCTCCTTCTGCTTCAGTACTTCTTTTACGCCTTGGTAAAACCCTGAAAAATCGCCTTGCATCGTTTCAAGCATATCTTTTTTAGATCTGGCCTGCTGTACAAATTGATACGCCTGATACAGGGCTGATTCTTTCTTTTCATACTGGCGTTTTTTCTGTTCATATGCGGTCTGGACTTCGCGAAAGCGGCCGACCTGATTGTCAATATCCGCTTCAACTGCGGCAAGTTCTTCTTCGCATGCCGCTTTGCGGACGGAAATATCATTTCGTTCCTGAAGATATTTTTCATTGTTTGCGGTCAGTCTCGCCTGCTGGACGGCAGATTGGGACATCTGATCATCTAAAAGCTGCAGCTCGTTGCGGATCGACGCCTGGCTGTTTAACAATTCGAAGTAATCGCTTTTTAATTGTTCGATTTTCTCTTCGACGTTTTCATTATGAAGGCTGAGCGCCTGCTGCTTTTCTTTCACCTGGGCATTTAACCGCTTCACTTCGGCACGCAGCTTATCAAAGACGGCAGACTGTTTTTCAATAGCCGATTTCAGTTCTGCTTCTTTCTTTGTGTAATGTGTGACCGATTCCTCAAGCTGTTCCCGGTTTTGCGCGGCGTTTTTTTTGCGCTCTTTCAGCACTTCTTTCCGGCCTTCCAGCTTTTCAAGCTCTTCACTTGTCACGAGCAGAACCTGCTGCAGCTCGTTGACGGATTCGTCGAGCGCGTGGATTTTATCTCTCGTCTCTTCTATCGCCGCTTCTTTAGCGGAGATCGCCGACGATTCCGCCAATTCTTCTTCTTTAGCAGCCTGCACCTTGTCTTTTAAACCCGACCATTTGCCATGCAGTTCTTCGATATCAAAGGCTGTTAGGGCGATTTCGACGTGCTCAAGCTCTTTCTTTTTTTCTAAGTAGTCTTTGGCGATTGATGCCTGGATTTTCAGCGGTTCGACCTGATCTTCGAGCTCGTGAAGAATATCTTCCACCCTGTTTAAGTTATCCTGCGTCTCAAACAGTTTGTTTTCCGCTTTTTTCTTTCGTGTTTTATATTTCAGCACGCCGGCCGCTTCTTCAAAAATACTGCGTCGGTCTTCCGCTTTGCTGCTTAAAATCTCTTCGACTTTCCCCTGGCTGATAATGGAAAACGCTTCTTTCCCGAGCCCGGAGTCCATAAATAAGTCAATGATGTCTTTCAGGCGGCACTGCTGATTGTTGATGAGAAATTCACTTTCTCCGGAACGGTAAACCCGTCTCGTCACGCTGACTTCGTGATAATCGATCGGGAGAAAATGATCTTCATTATCAAGCGTTAACGTGACTTCCGCAAGGTTAAGCCGCTTGCGTGAATCACTTCCGGCAAAAATGATATCTTCCATTTTTCCGCCCCGAAGCGAGCGGGCTGATTGTTCGCCGAGCACCCAGCGGATGGCTTCGGTAATGTTGCTCTTTCCGCTGCCGTTTGGACCGACAACGGCCGTGACGCCTTTTACAAAGTCAACGGATATCCGTTCTGCAAATGATTTAAATCCTATAACGTCTAAACGTTTGAGGAACATCCCAGATCCTCCTTATCGTATAAGTATCTCAATATTATCATAATCCCCCGCTTATATCAGGCGCAGACATATTGAAATCCCCCTAGGGGTACAGGGGGATTTTATTGTTTCGTATGGTGTTTTTGCAATTTTGCAAGAGCTTCCTGTGCTGCATGCTGCTCGGCTTCTTTTTTGGAACGTCCGTTCCCGATGCCGAGCGCCTCACCTTTAAGAGAGACAAGCGCCTCGAATTCCCGGTTGTGGGCAGGTCCTTTTTCATTGAGAATTTTGTACTCAAGCGATCCTTTTCCGTCCCTCTGCACAAATTCTTGAAGCTGGCTTTTGAAATCCATCACATGAGAAAAAGCACCATCGTTTATTTTAGGGAACACGTACTCTTTCAGGAATTGCTGAACCGGCTCAAGGCCCTGATCCAGATACAGTGCGCCGATAAACGCTTCAAACACATCCGCTAAAAGCGCAGGACGCTTTCTGCCGCCCGTCATTTCTTCTCCTTTACCCAAAAGAACAAGATCGCCGAATGACAATTCGTGGGCAAGGGAGACGAGTGACGGCTCGCATACGATAGCGGCTCTCAGCTTCGTCAAATCTCCTTCACTCATGGCCGGATATTTGGCAAATAAGAATTGGGAGATCGTCAGTTCCAAAACAGCGTCACCTAAAAATTCAAGCCTTTCATTGTCTTCATACGGCTTTTTCCGATGCTCATTCACATAAGATGAATGTGTAAATGCTTGATACAAAAGTTTCTCGTTTTGAAAATGAACTGAAATCCGTTCTTGGAACTCTTTAAATTGCTCTATTTTTTTATAGAACTTTTTTTTATCTTTAAAATGTGAGTGTTTTGACATAGTAACCTCCATAGGCACATCAGGTTCACCGCGCTTCCCGCCGTAAACGGAATCGGCAGCGCGTTCAGCGTCAGACGCCGGTAACCGAACGGTTAAAGGGCTAAAGCCCCGCTGTCAGGCGGGACTTTTAGCATCAGCTTATTGCTGGTTTTGTATGTAGTTCACAGCGTCGCCGACTGTTGCAATCTTTTCAGCATCTTCGTCAGAAATCTCCATATCAAACTCGTCTTCAAGTTCCATAACAAGCTCAACTACATCTAGGGAATCAGCACCTAAGTCTTCCTTGAAAGAAGCTTCAAGTTTGACGTCAGCTTCATCAACGCCAAGGCGGTCTACGATGATTTTCGTTACACGCTCTAATGTATCTGCCATAGCAATTCACCTCCCCTCAAGTATTATAGAGGATTCGTTTTTAAAAAACTAGAGAAACTAGGATGAATTTTTAAAAACAAATCTTTACATCACCATTCCGCCGTCAATATGGAGGGTCTGACCCGTCATATAACGCGATCCTTCAGAAGCAAGGAACGTGACAACGCTGCTGATATCGGAAGGATCACCGAAACGCGCGAGCGGAATCTGCTTCAGCATTTCATCTTGGACTTCTTTAGAAAGCTTGTCCGTCATATCCGTAGAAATAAAGCCCGGAGCGATGGCGTTGACCGTAATATTACGGCTCGCAAGCTCTTTGGCAGAGGACTTTGTCAAGCCGATCACACCGGCTTTTGCCGCCACATAGTTCGCCTGGCCCGGGTTTCCGCTGACGCCGACGATTGATGATACGTTGATAATCCGGCCGGAGCGCTGTTTCATCATCTGTCTTGTCACGGCTTTCGTGCAGTTGAAAACACCTTTCAGGTTAATGTTGATGACGTCATCCCATTCATTTTCTTTCATTCTCATCAGGAGATTGTCCTTTGTGATTCCCGCATTGTTCACGAGAATGTCGATTGAAGAGAATTCGGCGACAGCCTCTTTCATCATGTTTTGTACTTCTTCGGAATTTGATACATCGGCTTTTACCGCGATCGCATTTCGGCCCAAAGATTTGATTTCATCTACGACTTCGTTCGCTTTCGCTTCACTTCCGGAGTAATTGACAACTACGTTACATCCGTTTTTCGCAAGATCAAGCGCGATCGCCCGCCCGATTCCGCGGGACGCTCCCGTTACGACTGCTGTTTTTTCATTAAGCATCCTGATTCTCCTCCTTCAGCGTTTGAATCGCCAATTCAATGGTTTCATGGTCAGAAACCGCGATTGTTTTCAGACGGCGGTTCACTTTTTTCACAAGGCCTGAAAGCACTTTTCCGGGACCGATTTCAACAAACGTCGTGACTCCTTCGTCAATCAGTTTGTTAATCGTTTCTTCAAAGCGTACAGGTGAATAAAGCTGTTCGATCAGCTTTTTCTTGATATCGTCTTTTTCTGTCATGATGTCAGCCGAAACGTTTGATATAACGGGAACAGCCGCACTTTTCAGCTCACAGGCGCTGAGCACCTCTTCGAGTTTTTCCGCCGCGGGCTTCATTAATTCAGAATGGAACGGTCCGCTTACTTCTAGCGGGATCGCCCGTTTTGCCCCATTGTTTTTCGCTTCTTCTGAAGCAAGCTCCACGCCTTTTGCCGTTCCGGAAATCACGATCTGGCCGGGGCAGTTCAGGTTTGCAAGCTGTACGAGGTGGCCGTTTTCCGTCACTTGATCCGTCACCTTTTTCAAGGATTCCGCATCCATTCCGAGAATAGCGGCCATTGCGCCTTCTCCCGCCGGTACGGCTTCATTCATGAATTCTCCCCGTTTTCTTACCGTGTAAACGGCATCTTTAAATGTCATCGCTCCCGCAGCAACAAGCGCCGAATATTCTCCGAGGCTGTGGCCGGCTGTGAAATCCGGCGTGATGCCGGATTCTTTAAACTTTTCCAATACGGCAATGCTTGTTGTTAACAGCGCAGGCTGCGCATTGTATGTAAGGGTTAATTCTTCAGCATCGCCTTCAAAAATGAGCGAGCTCAGCTTTGTTTCAAGCGTTTCATCCGCTTCATCAAAAATACGTTTTGACGCTTCTTCGCGTTCGTACAGGTCTTTTCCCATACCGATATATTGTGATCCCTGTCCGGGAAATAAAAATGCAATCTTACTCATGGTGTGATAACCTCCAGACTACTCATCTGTTTTTTCTTCTTTTACTTCTTCTTCTATAAATGCGGCCACGTTTTGGCTGACCATTTCTCTCGCCTGGCGCAGCGCGTGATAAACAGCGCGTGCATCAGAAGAGCCGTGCGCTTTAACAACAGGCGCCTTTAAACCGAAAAGACTCGCCCCGCCGTACTCAGAATAGTCCATTTTCAGTTTCATTTCCATCAGCTTCGGCTTCAGCACTCCCGCTGCCAGCTTAGAAACAAAACTTGAAGTCAGTGTATCTTTCAGCATTTTGAAAATTGATAACGCTGAACCTTCCAATGTTTTCAACGTGACGTTGCCCGTAAAGCCGTCTGTGACGATAACGTCAGCAGCGCCTTCCAGCAAGTCTCTCGCCTCTACGTTTCCGACAAAATTCACGTTTGTTTCTTTTAATAATTCAAACGTCTTTTTTGTCAGGTCGTTTCCCTTCTTTTCTTCCGTGCCGACATTTAACAAGCCGACGCGCGGCGAGCTGATTCCGAGAACCTGCCGGGCATATACAGACCCCATTATTCCGTACTGGACAAGGTGCTCCGGCTTGGCATCGACATTGGCGCCCACGTCTAAAAGAAGGAAACCGTCGCCTGATACGGTCGGAAGCGTCGGCGCAAGGGCCGGCCGGTCGATTCCTTTAATTCTGCCGACAATAAACAGCCCCGCTGTCATCAATGCACCCGTATTCCCCGCTGAAATGCAGGCGTCCGCTCTGTTTTCAGCCACTTCCTGCGCCATCAGCACCATAGAAGAATTTTTCTTTCTGCGTACGGCGCGGACCGGTTCATCCGTCGGTTCAATCACTTCATCGGCGTGCAATACGGTGATGCGGTCTGATGTTGTTGGCAAGTGTGATTCTATCGTTGTCTTGTCACCGACCAGCGTAATATGAAGGTCATCAAATGCCTCAATACTCTTCATTACTCCGTCAATAACAGCTTTGGGTGCGTTGTCGCCTCCCATTGCATCTACAGCTATTCTCATGCTTGCTCCACCTTTATGATTGTTTTGAACGGTACATGTCAAAGTTGCCGGAGAATACGACTTCTTCTCCCACATAACTGTTTACTTCCACTACCGTTCTGCCTTTTTCTTTTTCGACTGCCGTCACTTTGGCTTTCGCAACGACGCGCTCGCCCTCTTTCACCTGTCTTGTAAAGCGGATATTTGCGCTTGCGGTCAGCGCCAGCTCATCATCTATGACGGCTACGGCGAGTGAGTTCGCCTGCGCAAACAAATGATGCCCCCGCGCAATCTGATTGCGGCTGAAAACATGTTCGCGTCTTACTTCTAATATAGAAATGGCCTGGCCGTCAAGCTCCAGATCAATGATTTCACCGATCACTTCATCTAAAGGCAGTGATTTCACTTCATCTTCAAGCGTTTGCTCTGCCACGTTTTTAATTCTTTCCCTCAGCTCCGGTATTGAGAGCTCTAAGCGGTCTAAACGGATCGTCTGAATGCTGACGCCGAATTTCCCCGCTAATTCTTCATCTGTGATGAAGGGTGTCGATTTGATCGTCTGCTGCAATAATTTTTGGCGTTCTTTCTTGCTTCTTCTCATCTATAAACACCATCCGGACAATTAAGACTAGGTACTAATAGTAGTATATAATTTCATAGATTGGAATGCAATGATTGTTTTTTGAAAGCCGCCGAATTTTGCAGAATCAGCTTAATTTCTCCCCTTCTAAGACACCGCTTGAAAGCAATTGAGCGCGAAGCATGCTGTACTCGTCATCTTTCCAAAAAGCTTCTGAAGACACAAGATTGGCCGCATCCTGACGGGCCGTCTCCAAAGCTCTGTAGTCATGAACCATATCCGCCACCTTGAACTCGGGCATACCGCTTTGTTTTTTTCCGAAGAAATCGCCGGGACCGCGCAGTTCAAGATCCTTTTCAGACAGTTCAAACCCGTCATTTGTCTCCGACATGATTCTCATCCGCTCTTTCCCGGTTTCGGATTTCGGATCGGCCATCAAGATGCAGAAAGATTGGTGGTCTCCCCGTCCGACCCGGCCGCGGAGCTGATGGAGCTGAGATAATCCGAAACGGTCGGCGTCATAGATGACCATAATCGTCGCATTCGGCACGTTCACCCCGACTTCTACGACGGTTGTTGACACGAGAACCTGACATTGATTGGCGCTGAATTCTCTCATCACCTGATCTTTTTCATCAGAATGGAGCTTCCCGTGCATCAGACCGACATTCCATTTGCCGCGGTACACATCAGACAGCATGTTATATACGTCAATCGCATTCTGCACATCCAGCTTATCCGATTCTTCAATGAGCGGACAGATTATATAGGCTTGTCTGCCCTGTTTCAGCTCTTTTTCAACAAAAGCCAAAATCCGCTCCAGCATGTCGTGTTTCACCCAATACGTTTCGATTTGCTTTCGTCCCGCGGGCATTTCATCTATCACGGAAACATCCATTTCTCCGAAGACGGTAATGGCCAGCGTTCTCGGAATCGGGGTGGCTGTCATAAACAGCACGTCCGGATCCTGGCCTTTATTCTTGAGTTTTTTGCGCTGTTCGACCCCGAACCGGTGCTGCTCGTCCGTAATGACAAGGCCCAGCGCTTTAAATTCCACTTCATCCTGGATTAAAGCATGAGTCCCTACTAAAATATCAATCTCTCCGAGAGCAAGCCGCTCCAAAAGCTCCCTGCGCCGCTTGCCTTTTACAGAACTCGTCAAAAGCGCGATATTCACGTCTTCATTTGCAAACAACGATACGAGAGAGTCAGCATGCTGTTCGGCCAGAATTTCTGTCGGCACCATTAATGCCCCCTGATACCCCGACAGAATCGCAGCGTACAAAGCGATGGCGGCGACCGCCGTTTTTCCTGAACCGACATCACCTTGCAGCAGACGGTTCATTCTGTAAGGGGATGTCATATCAGCGGTAATTTCACGGAGCACGCGCATCTGTGCGTTCGTGAGCGAAAACGGAAGGCTGTCTGTGAAAGCGGCGAGCTTTTCAGCCGGAAACACGTGGCTGATGCCTTTTGACTGTTCTCTTTCCGCTTTACGGAACGCCTGCATCTTCAGCTGAAACAATAAGAATTCCTCGTACACAAACCGGCGTCTTGCCTGCTGCAGCGATTCCCTCGTCTCCGGCTGGTGCATCGTCTGCAGGGCTTGTTTGTAATCGGGCAGCTTGTAGCGGATTCTCAATTTTTCAGGAAGCGGATCGGCCGCACTGTCCAAATGATGCTGCAGCGCATCCTTAATAAATCGTCTCATCATTTTAACGGTGACGTTTTCTTTAACGGAATAAACAGGCTCAATGCTTTTATCTTCTTGATGAGGACCGTTTTTTAGTTCCTGCACGGATACGGTCTGCCTGTGTTTATCCCATTTACCGGATATCGTGACGACAGAACCGAGCGTCAGTTTCTTTTTTAAGTACGGACGGTTAAAACAAACCGCGGTAATTAAATAATTGCCGACAAGCACTCTGAATGTCAGCCTGTTTCGTTTTTTGCCGTAATAGGTAAGAGAAGGTTCTGAATGAACCTTCCCTTCTACCGTCACTCTTTCTTCATGTTTTACTTCTACTAAATCCCTCAGCTCATAGTCGTCATAACGGTAAGGGAAATAATTCAGAAGATCAGAAATGTCATAGATACCCAGTTCATGTAATGTTTTTTCTGTTTCCGGCCCAATGCCCTTAATCTCCGCTATACTAGTTTGCTGATGGTGTTTCACTTGATTTCAGCGCTCCTCCGAAAATTTTTTTCTCTAATTCTCTTCCCGTCGGTGTCGCGGCTAAACCGCCTTGTCCCGTTTCACGCAGTGCTGTCGGCATCGTCTGGCCGATTTTGTACATCGCGTCTATTACCTCATCGCAAGGAATGCGGCTCGTAATCCCTGCCAGCGCCATATCCGCCGCGATCATCGCATTGGAGGCTCCCATTGCGTTCCGTTTGACACACGGCACTTCTACCAAGCCGGCGACCGGATCACATACGAGACCGAGCATATTTTTCAGCGTAATCGCCATTGCTTCCGCTGATTGCTGAGGCGTTCCGCCCGCCATTTCCACAATCGCAGCGGCAGCCATACCGGATGCCGATCCGACTTCCGCCTGACAGCCTCCCGCCGCTCCCGAAATACTCGCGTTATTTGCTACGACAAAACCGAACGCGCCGGCTGTAAACAGAAAACGGATCATTTGTTCCGTCGTAGGGTTCAGCTTATGCTTTACGGCGAATAACGTTCCCGGCACAACCCCGGCAGAGCCGGCGGTCGGTGTAGCGCAGATCGTTCCCATCGCCGCATTGACTTCATTTGTGGCCACAGCTTTAGACACGGCGTCTAAAATCAGATTGCCTGACAGGCTTTTTCCCGATTGGATGTATGCCTGCAGTTTCACGGCATCTCCTCCTGTTAAACCGGTCTGGCTCGTGACGCCCTTCAGCCCTTTTTCAACCGCCGCTTCCATGACGGAAAGATTGCGTTCCATTCCTTGAAAGATCTCTTCCCGCGTTTTTTGCGTCACTTCCATCTCTTGGGTGATCATCACTTCTGAGATCGGAATTTGTTTTTCTTGAGTGATTTCTATTAATTCTTTTACATTACGAAACATGTCATTTTCCTCCTGACTTTTTAGTCAGCTATCTTAGTAACCTGTATAATATTAGGAAGTGTTGATAGTTCATCCAGCACTTCTTCTTCAATATTCTGATCGACCTCAATCGTCATCAGCGCAAGCTGGCCGACGTCCTTACGCGCCACTTCCATATGTCCGACGTTGATTGAGAATTTCGCAAGCACATTGGCAACGCCTGCAATTGTCCCGAATTTATCATTATGAACGACTAAAATAGCCGGGTGGTTTCCGGAAAGCCGCAGCTCAAAGCCGTTAAGCTCCGTGATTTCTATTTTCCCGCCGCCGATTGAAATACCGGTTAAGGCAAGCTCCCCCTCATCATCGGAAATGATGATACGCGCCGTATTCGGATGAACGGGCACGGCATCCTCTGTGCGGAACTCTATATCTATGCCCTTCTCTTCAGCAATTTGAATCGCTGTTTTAATCCGTTCATCAAATGTATCAAAATCAAGCAGGCCGCCGATAATCGCCACATCAGTGCCGTGACCCTTATACGTTTCTGCAAATGATCCGTAAAAAGACACAACGATCCGGCGGGGCTCCCGTCTGAATAAGCTTCTGGCCACTCTGCCGATCCGGGCTGCGCCTGCGGTGTGTGAACTGGACGGGCCGATCATTACCGGGCCGATAATATCAAAAACGCTTCTATATTTCATGCTGGTTTGTTCCTCCTTAACATCACTTCATTCAGCGCTTTTCTTTAGACTAATTGAACATTTATCAATTGGCAAGCAGGCACACTGCCGCACTGCCGCAGGTAAATTAAGGCATAAGAATAGAAGGGCCTGATAAGCCCTTCTATTCTGCCGCAAATATATATGGATAAAGAGGCTGTCTGCCGTTATGGATTTCAACTTCGATATCTTCACAGACGCTTGTAATATACTCAGCGAGTTTCTCAGCTTCTTCTTCCGGCGCGTCTTCTCCGTACAGGATGGTGACGATTTCATCTTCTTCCCCGATCATCTCATCCAGCAGTAATTTCGCCGCATTTATCCGGTCTTCGGCGCTGCCGATAATTGAACTGTTTAAAATGCCGATAAAATCACCTTTTTTGATATCCTTGCCGTCGATATGGGTGTCTCTTACTGAATATGTCACCTGTCCGCTTTTCACATTCCGGATGGCTTCAAGCATATTGGCTTCATTTACATCAGCCGGCTGGTCAGGGTTAAACGCAAGCAGGGCGGTCATGCCTTGAGGCACCGTTTTTGCCGGAATGACAATGACATTTTCTTCAGCCACGCTCGCCGCCTGATTGGCAGCCATCACAATATTGGAATTGTTCGGAAGAATGAAAACCGTTTCCGCATTCACAGACTGAACGGCTTCCACAATATCTTCCGTGCTCGGATTCATTGTCTGGCCGCCTTCGATAACGTGTGAGGCGCCGATGCTGGCAAACAGTTCAGAAATGCCTTCGCCCATTGCCACAGTCACGATCCCAAAAGGTTTACGAGCTTCTTTCATTACACCGGCCGGCTTTTTTTCATCATGTTCTTGGCTGATGATGGACGTATGCTGCTCCCTCATGTTTTCAATTTTGATTTTAATCAAATCGCCGTAACGCTGCGCGAGATTGAGCACGTTCCCTGGCTCTTCGGCATGAATGTGAACTTTCGCCAGCGTATCATCAGCGACGACCAGCAATGAGTCACCGAACCGGCTCAGTTCATTTCTGAACGTCTCTTCTTTGAACGTCCGTTTATCTTGGTCAAGCCTTACCATCACTTCCGTACAAAATCCGAATTCAATGTCTTCTGTACTCAGCATGCTCTGCGCGCTTTTATGATGTTCGGCATTCACCATATCATCGAGTGCCGGAAGAACCGCTTTTTTCGGTACGGACTCTCCTTTTAAGGAAGCCAAAAAGCCTTCATATACACAAAGCAGACCTTTTCCGCCGCTGTCAACGACACCGACGTCCTTTAAAACAGGGAGCAGATCCGGCGTGCGGTTGAGCGACGCTTCCGCTTCTTCAATAACGGCCTCCATGAGAGCAATGATATCGGTTTCTTCTTTGGCCGAGGCGACCGCTTTTTTAGCCGCGTCCTTTGCCACGGTTAAAATCGTTCCTTCAACCGGTTTCATGACTGCCTTATATGCCATATCCACTCCCGCTTGGAGTGCAGCGGCAAATTCTTGGGCGTTTATTTCTTTTTTGTTTTCAATGCTCTTTGTGAAACCTCTGAATAATTGGGACAGGATCACCCCTGAGTTTCCTCTTGCTCCCATAAGCAGGCCTTTTGACAGGGCGATGCCGACTTTGCCGATGTCAGGTGAGTCAAGGTGTTCTACCTCTCTTGCACCGGATGACATCGATAAATTCATGTTTGTTCCGGTATCGCCGTCCGGCACGGGAAACACGTTCAGCGCATCCACCGCGGATGCGTTTTGAGACAATGTCTCAGCCCCCGCCAGAATCATTGCCGCAAAAGCTCTCCCATCTAAGTTTCGTCTAGACAATACTCATCCTCCTCACTACGGGTTCGTTACTCGTACGCCTTGGACATAAATATTTACAGAATCAACTGCAAGTCCGATTGTTTGATTTACTGTGTATTTTACCTTCGTCTGAACATTGTGGGCTACTTCGGATATTTTCGTGCCGTAGCTGACAATAATGTACATGTCGATATGTATTTGTTCGGCTTCCTGACGGACATGTACGCCTCTTGCGAAGTTCTCTTTCCGGAGGATTTCAGACAAACCGTCTTTAATCTGGTTTTTGGAGGCCATCCCCACTATTCCGTAACAGTCAATGGCAGCGCCTCCGGCAACCATTGCGATGACTTCGTTGGATATATCAATCTGTCCGTATTTTGTCTTCATTTCAATGGACACACAGGTTCCTCCTTCAGGTGCATAGAGTTATCATTATTCTACTATATGTATCCCATTATGAAAAGAAAAGATACAGACAGCGGCGCTCCAGCGCGGAAATGTGATTGGTTTTACATGTCAAGTGATTTTTCTTGAAAGTAAGGTAAACAATAGTTGCAAACGGTTTTTAGCTGTGGTAAATTATTTAAAGTATTGTATAACGAAAGCATCTGAGACACTATGTTTGAAAAGATGTTTCGCGCAGTTAGGAGGGAAACAAATGGCACGTAAATGTTTTATTACAGGTAAAAAAACAAAAGCCGGAAACAACCGTTCTCACGCAATGAACGCTTCTAAACGTACTTGGGGCGCCAACCTTCAAAAGGTCCGCATCCTCGTTGACGGCAAACCTAAAAAAGTATATGTATCTGCCCGGGCTTTAAAATCCGGAAAAGTTGAGCGTGTATAAGCAAAAATGAACGCCTGCCCTTTTATGCGGCAGGCGTTTTTTATGCGTTCAAAGAGGGCGATTTCAGCTCCTTGGGCCTACTCTTTTCTAAATGAGCCCAGCATCGCCCGGACAATTCCTCCTAAAAACTTCGGCAATTTAATGGTATAAAATTTCATTTTGTCCCCTCCTATAAGTTCCGTATCCGCTGCGTTCATCACTTTAGGATTCATGGTTTTTTCCGCATATGGCAGAAGCCGCTTTTTTAATCCGCGCTCCTTACCATTATTAATATGCCTTTTGCAAACGAAAAAGTACCTCGTGAATGAATGAGTTCGTTACTAATACATAGTGTGGAACCCATGGGAATATGACAATTATCCAGAGGATATTTAAAACCGTCGAGCGTCAGGCCCTCTGCCGCTTCCGCAAACGGAATAAAAGAAACATAGCGTCTGTTGCTTTTTTCTTCAATTGTATAACGGCCGGGTCCGAACATCTGAATCTCATTCTGCCTGTCGATCAGTTTGACATCAGTGTCCTTATTTACGGCTTTATACAGCAGCTGAATGTTCCCTAAAAAATGATCGGCTCTTCCGCCCGTCACACCGAATATCCGAATGTGCTCCGGTTCTTTTTGTAAAGCCCAGTCAAGAGCGAGTTCCAGATCGGTATAATCTTTTTCCGCCTGATACACATGGAGGGACGGCGCAGCTTCTTGAATCTGCAGGAGCTCTTCTTCCGTAATGCTGTCGAAATCACCGAAAGCCTCCTGCGGAATGATCCCCGCCTCCAAAAGAGCGACCGTCCCTTTATCCACTCCGACCCACGTCGTATCTCCGTCTGTGTACGCCGACAGCTCCGGAATAAACTCCCGGGGGCCGCCCGCAACAATATTGATTGTCTTCATACATTATCCTTTCTCTCTTAAATACGAAAAGAGCCGGCGGCTTTCACCGGGCTCTTTTTCAGCATGTTTATTCTGCGTTTCGGATGTCAGCGATGGCTTTTTTCCGATCCGGCTGATTATATACGGCAGACCCGGCAACAAGCAGGTTGGCGCCCGCTTCAGCGCATAAAGGAGCTGTTTCTTTATTAACGCCGCCGTCCACCTCGATTAAAAGTTCAGAAAGGCCTTTCTCCTCAGCCAGCTGTTTGACCTGACGGATTTTCGGCAGGACCGAATGAATGAAGCGCTGTCCTCCAAAACCCGGATTAACCGTCATTAACAGCACAAGGTCCAGCTCATCGATCACATGTTCAATGATTTGAACGGGCGTATGCGGATTGAGCACAACTCCCGCTTTTACCCCTTGCTCTTTTATCAATTGAATGGTCCGGTGAAGATGCGGACACGCCTCGGCGTGGACGGAAAGGATGTCCGCGCCGGCTTTTGCGAATGCCGGGATGTAGCGGTCCGGATTTTCAATCATAAGATGGACATCCAGCGGCAGATCCGTCACCGGACGGACGGCTTCAACGATAAGCGGTCCGATTGTAATGTTAGGGACGAAATGGCCATCCATGACATCAATATGGATATAGTCCGCCCCTCCTTTTTCCACGTCTTTAATTTCCTCGCCCAGTGAAGCAAAATCGGCGGAAAGAATTGATGGCGCAACCTTAATCATATTAATACCTCGGCTTTCTCTCTTTTATTTCCTGCATAAATTCTTTGTAATGCTCATAGCGGTACGTCCGGATGTCTCCTTCTTCCACCGCTTGCTTTACCGCGCATTTCGGCTCCTTAAGATGCAGACAGCCTCTGAATTTGCACGAAGCGCTTATGTCTCTGATCTCAGGGAACGTGCTGCCGAGCTCTTCTTCCTCAATATCGGTAAACTCAAGCGAACTGAACCCGGGAGTATCCGCCACAAGACCGCCTGATGTATGAATGAGCTCCACATGGCGCGTCGTATGTTTCCCGCGTCCTAAATGTGCGGAAATCTCGTTTGTTTTCAGCTCAAGCTCCGGGCTGATCGCATTTAAAAGCGAAGATTTTCCGACTCCGGACTGGCCGGCAAACACCGTGGTTTTGTTCTCAAAGTGTTTCACAATGTCTGTTAAACCGCTGTTTTCTTTTGATGACGTCACATATACGTCATAACCGATCGCCTGATAGTCTTTCACATAAGACAGGATCTTCTCTTTCGTTTCCGCGTCTGAAGCTAAGTCCATTTTGGTTATGCAGATGATCGGATGAATGCCGTTGGCTTCCACAAGGACGAGAAAACGGTCCAATAATGACGTGCTGAACGCCGGCTGAACGGCGGAAAAGACGAGAACGGCCTGATCGACGTTTGAAATCGGCGGCCTGATCAGCTCGTTTGTTCGTTCTTTGATTTCCAGCAGGTAGCCTTCTTTATCATTTTCAGCCTGATAGACGGCATAATCGCCGACCAGAGGCGTTATTTTATTTTTTCTGAAAATGCCCCGGCCCCTGCATTGAATGATCTTGTCCTGTGATTCATCCAAGACATAATAGAATCCGCTTAATGCTTTAATAATTTTGCCCTCAGGCATACGGTCCCTCCTTGGTCAGTCATTATCTTCAGGGTATTCAATCGTCTTATAGCTGACGACTTTATGATCGACCATCACTTGATAATACCCTTTTTGTCCTTGATCAATCTTCAGTTCAATCGTTTTTTCAGTCGGCTCTTTAATTTTAAACGAATCATACGTATCAGAGATGCTGTGGTCTTTATCATCGATGGCGATTTGCACTTCAAGCTCGTCCCCTTCATGTTCGGGTTCGTAGGGAATGCTGATTTTTTCTTTTACCGTTTTCGCCGGTTTTTCTTCAGGTCCGAGCGAAAACGTCACTTCAACATTACTTCCCGGCTTAACCGCTGTGCCGGCTGACGGCTCTTGCTTCATGACTTGTCCTACCGGCACGTCATCTGAATGCGCTTCTTTTTCAACAAGCTGCAGGCCGTTATCTTCAAGATACCCCGAAGCCGCTTCTTTGCTGTAAGTTTTTAAGTCCCTCAGCGTAACATCCGCCGGCCCGAGGCTGACCGTTAAGCTGACTTCATCATCGCTTGCGACCATGTCGGTGCCGGCTGACGGGCTCTGATCAATCACGGTGCCTGCCGCACTGTCATCATTCTCTTCTTTTACATTGACATGTTTGAAGCCTTTATCCTTCAGCGCTTTTTTCGCGTCGTCGATCTGGCGGCTTTTCACGTCGATCAGTTGGGTTTTCGGTTTCCCGATACTTTTGTACAGTTTTACAGAAGAGCCTTCTTTAACGGCAGATCCCGCTTTCGGATCAGTTTTGACCATTAATCCCTCTTCGATTTTTTCATCTTCAATGTCCGCCATATCCGGGTCGGCTTCGAGACCGTTCTTTTCCAGCAGGGCTTCCGCTTTTTCGTACTTCATGCCCCGTACGTCGGGGACGCTTACATCTTTGGGCATAAACAGAGACGGGAACACGGTGACTGCTAGAACAGCCGCCATAATGAAAATGAAGCAGACGGCCAGCAGAATCCACGGCCATTTCCGTTTTTTCTTTTTGACGGGCTGCTGTTCTTTATCGTCCGTCTCCTCCGGCGTTTCCGCATGAGGCGCGGCTTTTGCACCGTCAGTAATAACGGGAATCGCTTTCGTCATTTCCTCATCATCCTGCACGGAAAATTTTTGTTCATTTAGCCTGCCGGCGTCAAAAGCCGTTCTGATGTCCGCTTCCATGTCCTCTGCGCTGTCATAGCGGTGAAACGGATCTTTGGCGGTTGCCTTTAAAATAATGTTTTCAACGCTCTGCGGAATCGAAGGGTTCCACTTTCTGGCGGAAGGCGTTTCTGTCTGCAAGTGCTTTAATGCTATGCTTACGGCTGATTCTCCGTCAAAAGGGATTTTGCCTGTTAAAAGCTCAAACAGCACGATGCCGAGTGCGTAAATATCTGATTTTTTCGTTGCCAGACCGCCTCTCGCCTGCTCCGGAGACAAATAATGAACCGAGCCTAGCACAGAATTCGTATGTGTGATTGTCGTCGAAGTGAGAGCTGTGGCGATGCCGAAATCCGTCACCTTAATATGCCCTGAATGATCTATCAAAATATTGTGCGGTTTAATATCCCGGTGCACAATATGATTTTGATGGGCATGGGCGATGGCTGAGACGATCTGCTCCATAACGGACAGCGCTTCTTTCGGATGAAGCGGTCCGTGTGCGGTTATGTATTCCTTTAATGTCATGCCTTCCACATATTCCATGACAATGTAATAAATATCGCCTTCCTCCCCGATATCGTAAATACTGACGATATTCGGATGGTCAAGGCTTGATGCCGACTGTGCTTCTCGTCTGAAACGCCTGATAAACTCAATGTCATTCACAAAGTCAAACCGCAGAATTTTAATTGCGACTTCACGTTCGAGAATGATGTCCTCAGCTAAAAAAACGTTCGCCATTCCGCCGCCGCCAATGGGCCGGAGGATGTGATAACGCCCGCTGATCCGCTTGCCGGTTAGCACTTGTCTTCACCCTCTTTTGCATCTGCGGAAAACTCAATCAATACAGCCGTGATATTATCTTCGCCGCCGTTTTGATTCGCTTTGCTGATGAGAAGGTCTACTTTTTCCTGAGGAGCAGATTCGGCTTGAAGCATTTGTTTGATCTCGTGATCTTCTATTTTATTTGAAAGTCCGTCAGAGCATAAAAGCAGCTGATCGCCGTCAGACAGCTCAAAAGAACGGGCGTCGGGGCTGATGGTTTCATCTGTCCCCAGCGCTCTCGTCAATACATTTTTCCGCGGATGATGCTCGGCGTCCTCTTTCGAAATTTCTCCCGTCTTGACCAGCTCATTCACAAGCGAGTGGTCTTCAGTCAGCTGAACGAATTCACCCTCTTGAAGCAGGTAGCACCGGCTGTCTCCGATATGGGCCACAGTGACAAACTTCTCCGTGAATAAAGCGCAGACAACGGTGGTGCCCATTCCCCGGCATTCTTCATTCGCTTTTGCGTGTTCATACACCCTGACATTCGCCTCATGAATCCGGTCTTTGAGCCAAACCTCACAATCAGACGGCAGAGACGGAACGGATTCGGCCCGGTTCCACTGCTCTTCCATCGCTGCAACCGCCATCCTGCTCGCCACATCTCCGGCAAGATGACCGCCCATACCGTCGGCGACAACCGCAAGCACCGCTTCTTCTTTTGTGAAAATGCCCGCCGCATCTTCATTATGCTGGCGGACTTTACCTGTATCTGTTTTCAAGGCTGTAATCAACCTCTTCACCTCGTCTCGTCTTGACGCTCCTTCGCGCGAAGCTGACCGCAGGCCGCGTCAATGTCATGGCCTTGCTCTCTTCTGATCGTGACATTTACACCGCGGGATTTTAACGTTTTTTCGAATGCGAAAATCTGATCTCTCGGTGTGCGGACGTAATCCCGTTCAGGCACATAGTTTACCGGAATTAAGTTGACATGGCATTTCACGTCTTTTAACAGTTCTGCAAGCTCTTCCGCGTGTTCGACCTGATCATTTACGCCTCCGAACAAACCGTATTCAAAGCTGATCCGTCTGCCTGTTTTCTCGATGTAATATTTGACGGCTT
This sequence comes from Bacillus siamensis, assembly GCF_051628075.1. Taxonomy (NCBI): domain Bacteria; kingdom Bacillati; phylum Bacillota; class Bacilli; order Caryophanales; family Bacillaceae; genus Bacillus; species Bacillus siamensis. The sequence goes on along the minus strand of NZ_CP155579.1, from coordinate 1,582,488 downwards.
CCATAAGGTCAGGAAGCTTATAGGCTTTGTTAATCGGCATCAGACGGCTTCTGATCTCCGTATTCGGGGCATGCAGAGAAATCGCGAAATTGATCTGCATTTTTTGATCGGCGAAATCGTAAATCTTCGGAATGATGCCGCTTGTGGAAACCGTGATATGACGCGCTCCGATGTTCAGTCCTTTATCATGGTTAATGATTTTTAAGAAAGCGAGCATCTCATTGAAATTATCAAACGGCTCTCCGATTCCCATGATGACGACTGAGCTGACGCGTTCATCCGTTTCATCAAGCGCCTTTTGCACTTTCACGACTTGAGCGACGATTTCTCCCGCTTCAAGATTCCGTTTCAGTCCGCCAAGTGTTGACGCGCAAAATGTGCAGCCGATCCGGCAGCCGACCTGTGTCGTTACACATACAGAATTGCCATACTCGTGTCTCATTAAAACCGTTTCAATTGTATAACCGTCGTGAAGCTCAAATAAAAATTTCATCGTGCCGTCTTGTGACGTCTGCTTTACAGCCGTTTTCAGCGTTGTCAGCACAAAATTGCTCTCGAGTTTTTCACGCAGGCCTTTTGAAAGGTTTGTCATTTCCTCGAAAGAAGAAACCCGTTTTTCATAAAGCCATTCAAAAATCTGTGCTGCGCGGAACGGCTTTTCGCCATTCTCAGTCAGCCATTGTTTGATTTCATCTAATTCAAAAGAGTAAATGGACGGCTGTTCAGTCCGCAGCTCTTTCCGTATGCTTGTCTTTTTTAATTGTGTCATTTTTTATCCCTTCTTTCTCATGCTGCTAATAAAGAAACCGTCTGTTCCGAAATAATGCGGAAGAATTTGAAGGCTTCCATCCTGAACAAAGGGTCTCGCCTTTTCAGGCAGCCGCTTTTCAAGAGACAAATCGGGTTCAAACTCAGGGTGTTCTTGTATAAACGCATGCATAACTTCATCATTTTCTGTCCGGTCCATTGTACACGTACTGTATACGAGTGTGCCACCTTTTTTTACTAATGGGGCGATTTCCCTTAAAATACCGAGCTGGATCTCTGACAGCCGTCTGCTGTCATCCGGCGTCTTCGTATATTTCATATCAGGCTTTCTTCTGATGACGCCGAAACCTGAGCACGGGGCATCGACGAGCACCCGGTCAAACCGTTCTGCGCCAAAAGCGTCCCCAGCTTTTCTGGCATCCATCGTTTGCGCGTCGATGATCGTAAGTCCGAGCCGTTCCGCGCCTTCTTTAATCAGCTTCACTTTATGGCGGTGAAGATCAAGCGATGTGAGGCTCCCCTCGTTCTCCATTAATTCCGCGATGTGAGCCGACTTTCCTCCGGGTGCGGCGCATGCGTCTAACACGGTTTCCCCCGGCTTCGGGTCCAGCGCCCGCGCGACGAGCATTGAGCTTTCATCCTGAATGGATACTTGCCCGTTTTGGAAAAATTCCGTGTTTGCGATGCTTCCTTTTAAAAGCTTAATCGCATCAGGAGAAAGGTCTCCGGCTTCCGCTTCCAGACCCGCATTTTCCATCTCATTCAGCAGCTTTTCCCTGTCAGCCTTGATGTGATTGACACGGAGCGTCTGTTTCGGCGGAACGAGATGAATCCGGCAGATCTTTTCGGCCGCCTCAAAGCCGTATGCCTCAACCCACTCCTTTACGAGCCATTCGGGATGGCTCGTCTCTGTTGAAAGGCGGAGAATCGGGTCTTCGATTTCAGCGAATGACGGCGCACCCTCACGCTGCAGGGAGCGCAGGATGCCGTTGACAAAGGACGCGATTCCCTTATGCCCGCGTTTTTTGGCGATTTCAACCGCTTCATGGATGGCGGCGCGATCCGGAATTTTTTCTAAATATTCCATTTGATATGCGGACAGACGCAACAGCTGAATCACCCATGGCTTCACCTTATTCGGCTTGCGGATAAAAGGCTTCAGTATATAGTCTAGAGCGATTTTATTTTGCAGCGTTCCGTAGACAAGCTCTGTCAGCAGTCCCCTGTCCTGGTCGCTGAGCGTGTTCGTTTTGATAACCGATGTAAGAAGCAGGTTGCTGTATGCCTGATTTTGTTCAAGCTTCTCAAGCGCTTCAAGGGCAAGCTCACGGACATTAATTTTTTTCATCTGCTGCTCCTAACACGTCACCTGACTGAACATTTTTTCCTCTTACAAAATCCTCGCCCTTCATCCGTTTTTTACCTGACGGCTGCAGCTCTGTGATTAAAAGGGCGGTGCTGTTTCCCGATGCGACGACAATGCCGTTTTGCTCCGTGCGGATGACTGTTCCGGGCGCTGCTTCAGTTTTTGCCGCAACTTTTTCAGACGCCCATACTTTGATATTTTGTCCGTTTAATGTTGTATAGGCGACAGGCCAAGGGTTTAAGCCTCTGATCTGGTTGTAAATCTCTTCCCCGGGCTTTGTCCAGTCGATCCGCTCCTGCTCACGCTTAATGTTAGGCGCGTAAGTCGCTTTTGATTCGTCCTGCCTGATCGGTTTAATATTTCCGGAAATGACGTTCGGAACGGTCTCTGACAAAAGCTTTGCCCCCGCTATGCTTAATTTGTCGTGAAGCGTGCCGACATTATCCGTTTCATCAATTTCCACTTCGATTTTAGAAATCATATCACCCGCATCAAGCTTTTCTACCATATACATGATCGTCACGCCCGTTTTCTTCTTGCCTTGGAGAATCGAATAATGTATCGGCGCTCCGCCTCTTAATTCAGGCAATAGTGACGCGTGCACGTTAATGCAGCCGTATTTCGGGCCGTCAAGCAGCTGCTTGGGCAGGATCTGTCCGAATGCCGCGGTAACAATCAGGTCCGGTTTCAGGCTGAGCACTTTTTCTATTTCTTCTTCAAGCCTTACTTTTTCGGGCTGAAGCACGGGGATGCCGTGACGTTCAGCTTCAGCCTTTACGGGAGGCGGCGTCATGATTTTTTTTCTGCCTTTGGGGCGGTCAGGCTGCGTAACGACCCCAACCACTTCATATCCGTCTTCAATAAGCGTGCGCAGCACGGGAACTGAAAAATCGGGCGTTCCCATAAAAACGATCCTTGTCATCCAATCATCCTTCCATTTCTGCCAGTTGTTCTTCAGTGTAGTACGCCGTGATTTTTGACGTGAATAAAATGCCGTCTAAATGATCCATTTCATGCTGGACGGCTCTGGCCAAAAAGCCTTCCGCTTCTAAAACAAACGGTTTTCCTTTACGGTCGTAAGCTTTTACCTTTACGTAATCCGGGCGGGTGACGTCGCCGTAAACCCCGGGAAAGCTTAAGCAGCCTTCAACTCCGGTCTGCTCACCGCTCTTTTCAAGAATAACCGGATTCACAAGGTCGATCCGGCCGCTTTCTTCACCGATATCAACGACGGCCGCTCTTTTTAAAATGCCGATTTGCGGCGCGGCGAGGCCGACGCCATCCATTTCAAGCATCGTATCGTACATATCATCAAGCAGTTTTTTTAATTTTTTATCAAACACTGTCACTTCTTCAGCGGGTGTTTCCAGAACTTCCGCGGGGTGTGTGACGATTTTTTTCACAGCCAAAATTTTGCCCTCCAAAACTAATGTTACATCAGCATGTACGGATTCATATCGATTGAAATCATCACATGCTTTTGCGCAATATCGCGTTTATAGTGCTCCAGTATTTTTTTCAACTGAATCTGCAACTCGTTTTCCTGTCTGTATTTTATCACGCATTGATAGCGATATCTATCTTTGATCCTGGCAATCGGGGAAGCCGCCGGCCCTAGAATTTTCGTGTCGGGCCCGCACCCCGCTCTTAAATAGTTTGTAATCTTTTCTGCGGTGACCGCGGCTTTTGCCGCTTCTTCATGAGAAACGGTCACCAGCGCCACGTAATAATAAGGCGGATATGACTGAGCCCGCCTGTGCGCCATCTCCTGCTGAAAGAAAGTTTCATAGTCATGCGATTTCGTCAGCTGAATGCTGTAATGAGACGGTGTATACGTTTGAATGACCACCGTTCCCGGCTTTTCATGCCGCCCGGCCCGTCCGCTAACTTGGGTCAACAGCTGAAATGTCTTCTCAGCCGCCCTGAAATCAGGGATGTGAAGCGTCGTATCCGCGCTTAATACTCCGACGAGAGTCACGTTCGGAAAATCAAGCCCTTTTGCGATCATTTGCGTGCCGAGCAGAATATCCGCTTTTCCTTCACCGAACGCGGACAATAGCTTTTCGTGGGCGCCTTTTCTTGAAGTCGTGTCCACATCCATCCTGATGACGCGCGCCTGAGGCAGTACTTTGGTAAGCTCTTCCTCCACACGCTGCGTTCCCGTGCCGAAAAAGCGGATATGTTCACTGCCGCATTCCGGACATGTTCCCGGAACAGACTCCTCATGACCGCAGTAGTGGCATTTCAGCCTTTGCCCGTAGCGGTGATAAGTCATTGAAATGTCGCAATGCGGACATTGCGGCACATAACCGCAGTCCCGGCACATGACAAACGAAGAATACCCCCGTTTATTCAGAAAGAGAACAGCCTGCTCTTTTTTCGCAAGCTTCTCTTCCAGCTGTTCCATCAGCTCTATTGAAAACATCGACCTGTTGCCGTTTCTCAGCTCTTCTCTCATATCAACGAGAGAAACATCCGGCATGAGCTGGCGATTTACGCGGTGTTTTAACGGAAGCAGCTCATAAACGCCTTTTTTCGCCCGCGCAAATGACTCCAATGTCGGCGTGGCGCTCCCGAGGACGACCGGACAGCTGTGATGCTCGGCCCGGCGGATGGCTACGTCCTTTGCATGATACCGCGGCATTTCCTCCTGCTTATAAGAAGATTCATGCTCTTCATCAATAATGATCATGCCGAGATTTTCAAACGGAGCAAAGATGGCCGACCTGGCTCCGACGACAAGCCGGACTTCCTTACGCTGAATCTTCCGCCATTCATCGTATTTTTCACCTGTGGATAAACCGCTGTGCATGACTGCAACCTGAGAGCCGAAACGGCCTTTAAATCGGTTCACCATTTGCGGCGTCAATGAGATTTCCGGAACGAGCACGATGGCTTCTTTTCCCTTTGCCAGCACCTTTTCAATGGACTGCAGGTAAATTTCTGTTTTGCCGCTTCCTGTTACGCCGTGAAGCAGAAAGACGTGATGAACATGATCGGCTACGGCTTGTTTAATCGGCTCAAAAGCGGCCTGCTGCTCTTCAGTAAGGACAAGCGGCTCTGTTTTTTTGAACATTCTGTCCTGATAAGGATCGCGGTAAACCTCCTCAAAACTTTCCGTAAGAAGCCCCTTTTTGAGAAGCGTTTTCAGCGTCGCTGAACTGGAATCGGTCTTTTTGCAAAGCTCAGCCGCGGAAATCTTTTCTCCCCCGCCGATAAAATAAGTAAGCACGGCGAGCTGTTTAGCAGCCTGCTTTGTCAATGAATCTGCGTGCCGGGCGAGTTCCTCTCTGTCTGCCCCCGCCTCGATCATGCGGATCATTTTTTTATTCGTTTTCTGGGCGACCTTATACGTGACATCAATGCTTCCTTTGCGCACGAACTTTTGAAGTGACGAAAGAAGCCGTTCATCGGTAATATCCGAGTACAGAAGACTTTTCTGATTTCTGAAGAGGTGTCTGATGTCCGGTGTCAGCGCTTCTTCATCAACGACTTTCAGCTCTTTTTCGTACTTCGCCTTCAGCGCCGCCGGCAGCATGGCCTGAAGCGCCGTGATTTTAAACGACAGTGTTTTGTCAGAAAGCCATGAAGACAGCTGCATCAGTTCTTCAGTCAGAACGGGCGTCAAATCCAGCAGCTTCTCGACTTCCTTCATTGACCCGCCGTTTAATTCAGACGAATTTTTCAAACCGGTCACAAACCCTTGAAGCTTGCGCGGGCCGAACGGGACAATCACCCGCATACCGACTTCGATCATTCCCTTTAAATGATCGGGGATTTTGTAATCAAAGGGTCTGTCAATGTTTTTGGAGCTGACATCAACAATGACTTCAGCTACATTCATACGGGTTTTCGGTCCTCGGCTTTCAAAGAGATCATTTCCTTCAGCATTTCAAAGGAAACGTCAAGTTTAGACATAAGCGCAAGCTCCCGCTTTCTTCCGTCCCGGAAATAGAAGGTGACGAGATTCGTATCTGTGCCAAACCCGGCTCCTTCCGCTTTCACGTCATTCGCCACGATCATATCAAGGTTTTTCTGTTCAAGTTTTCTGCGCGCATAGCGTTCGATGTCTTGCGTTTCAGCCGCGAAGCCGATCAGAAGCTGGTGTGTTTTCCGTTCGCCGAGTTCTTTCAGGATGTCTGCCGTACGGTTGAATTCGATCACGAGTGAACCGTCTTTCTTCTTCATTTTATGTTCAGAAACAGCCGCCGGCGTAAAATCGGCCACGGCCGCCGTCTTAATGACGATGTCACATGAATCAAACACAGATAGCACGGCTTCTCTCATATCTGCTGCCGATTGCACGGGAAGGAACTGATACAGCCCCGCAGGAGGTTCTATTGACACCGGACCTGAAATCAGCGTCACCCGCGCACCCAGCCGGACGGCAGCTTCGGCAGCGGCATAGCCCATTTTGCCGGTGGATTTATTTGTAAAAAAGCGGACGGGGTCCACGGCTTCGCGCGTCGGACCTGCCGTAATGACAATATGTTTTCCTTTCAGCGGCGCATCGTCTTCAGGCTCCTTAAAGTGCTCTCTGACACGCTCAACAATAAGCTCCGGCTCTTCTAATCTTCCTTTGCCGACATATCCGCATGCCAAATAGCCTTCACTCGGCTCAATAAAGCGGACGCCGTCCTGATAAAGCACGGAAATGTTCCGTTTCACCGCCGGATGATCATACATATGGACATTCATCGCAGGCGCCACCCAGACAGGAGCCTCCGCCGCCAGCACCGTCGTTGTGAGCATATCATCAGCAATTCCGTTGGCAAGCTTGCCGATGACATTTGCCGTAGCGGGTGCGACGATAATTAAATCCGCCCAGTCAGCGGCATCAATATGAGAAATCACCTTCGGATTTTGTTCTTTAAAAGTATTTGTATACACTTCATTCCGGCTCAGCGCCTGAAATGTCAGCGGAGAAACAAACTCACGCGCGGACTCGGTCATAATCACTTTTACGTTCGCACCGGCCTGAACCAGCTTGCTCGTGAGCGCGGAAGCTTTATAAACGGCAATCCCTCCGCTTACGCATAGCAGAATGTTTCGGTTTTTCATGAAGTCTCTCTCCTTTATGAAAGCATTGGACAAATCCCAAACGGAAAAAAATAACAACCTATGTAGAGATAGGTTGCTACGTGTGCTTGTTATTCGCTGTCTTCTCTTTCAAACGAAAGCAGGCCCGCGTCAATTTCTTCTAAAGCTTTGCCTACATATTTGTGAGAAATGGTATGTTCAATCTGCTGGTCTTTTTTGATCTGCATTTCACGCGCGCGTCTTGCAGACACAGTCACCAGCGTATATTTAGAATCTAATTTATTCATTAAAGAGTCAATTGACGGATCTAACATAAGTTATTCTACCTCCAGCATTTTCTTATATCTCGGAGCAACGCGTTCACGCTTTAAGTGCTCGGCGAGAACAATTGCGTTAATTTTATCACAAGCCGTTTGGATATTGTCGTTTTCCACGACATAATCATACGCGTCCATCATTTCGATTTCAGCTTTGGCGGCCTTCATTCTGTTTTCAATTAAATCGTCTGTTTCTGTCCCTCTTGTCACGATTCTGTTTTTCAGCTCAGAAAGACTCGGCGGCGCTAAGAAGATAAACAGGCCTTCCGGAAATGCATTCCGCACTTGGAGCGCGCCCTGCACTTCAATCTCTAAGAAGACGTCTTTTCCTTCTTGAAGCGTCTGTTCGACATAATCAACGGGCGTTCCGTAATAGTTGCCGACATATTCTGCCCATTCAAGCAGTTTGTTGTTTTCAATCATGCGTTCGAATTCATCTCTTGATTTAAAGAAATAATCGACGCCGTCGACTTCTCCCTCTCTCGGGTTTCTCGTCGTGACTGAAATTGAGTATTCAAATTTTGTGTCTTCTTGTGAAAATATTGCTTGCCGAACCGTTCCTTTTCCAACTCCGGAGGGACCTGAGAGAACGATTAATAACCCTCTTTCTTTCATGCGGCAATTACCCCTGCCCTTCATCCATAATTTCTTCTTTCACAGAAAGTCTGTGTGCAACTGTCTCAGGCTGGACGGCAGATAAGATAATGTGATCACTATCCATGACGACAACTGCACGGGTTCTTCGTCCGTATGTAGCGTCTATTAGCATTCCGCGGTCTCTTGCATCCTGGATCATTCGCTTTATTGGCGCAGACTCCGGGCTGACAATCGAAATCATCCGATTGGCGGAGATGATATTGCCAAATCCGATATTAATCAGTTTAATCGTCATCTTCTACGTTCCCCCTGTAAAATAGACGTCTCTAGTGTAACCTGAAGAGACCGTCTGTAAACAATACGCACAGTCGCTATTCTATATTTTGCACTTGTTCCTTCAATTTTTCAATAGAACTTTTCATTTCCACGACAAGCTTTGTGATTTGATGATCATTGGCTTTTGAGCCGATCGTGTTCGCTTCGCGGTTAAGTTCCTGAACGAGGAAATCAAGTTTGCGGCCGACTGCACCGCCTTCTTTTAATATATCACGGAATTGAACAAAATGGCTCTTTAATCTGGTAATTTCTTCCGTTATATCAGAACGGTCGGCGAAAATGGCGCATTCCGTGATCAGCCTGCTTTCGTCAATCGCGTCCTCCGTCCATTCCTTCATTCGGGCGTAAAGACGCTCGCGGTAATGGGTAACAACGGCCGAAGCGCGGTCTTTCACCCGTTCGGACAGCGTCTCAAGCCGCTCAATGTGCAGAAAGCAGTCTTCCGCCAAAAGCCGGCCTTCTTTTTCCCTCATGTCACAAAGTTCCTTTACCGCCAGCTCAGCAGCCTCCCTGATGACTTCCTCAAGCTTATCATCACGCATCTGCTCTTCATGAATCTGTGCAATATGTTCAAAAGTAAAGAAATCCATTGCGTCGGGTTCAGCGGCCAGGCTGTAGCGGTCTTTCATGACGCGGGCGGCGCTCACATATTCATCAAGGAGCTCCCAATCGATTTTCAGGCTTCTTTTTATGAGCGCGTCACTGTTTACAGTAAGAAACAGTTCTACTCTTCCGCGCTGTATATGCTGCAATATGATTTGTTTCAGCTTATCCTCTACATATAGCAAAGGCCTTGGCAGACGGGCGTTCACTTCTTTGAACCGGTAATTGACGGATTTCAACTCAACGGTTGCCGAGAGATCGCCTTTTGTGCTGCTTGCGCTGCCGAAGCCTGTCATACTCCGTATCATATGAAACACCCAATTCTTTCCCGTTATCAAAATAAAAGGGCAATAGACATGCTATTACCCCTAAGATTATATCATATGGAATTATTTTTTTCTTGTCAAAAGTGAACCCGCCAGCAAAAAAGTAGGTATGCCCGACATGCCGAGAATCAGCATCCAATCGCCCGGCGTAATCGGCACAGTTTTGAAAATAGGCTGCAGCGGCGGATAATAGATGACGATGACCATCAGGAAAACAGAAGAAACGATGGCGCCTAGCAGATAGATATTTTCAAACGGATTGCGGGAGAAAACAGACGTTTCGCTCCGGCAGTCAAATACGTGTATAAGCTGAGCCAGAACAAGAGTCGCGAATGCGACGGTCTGTGCATACGGCAGATTTTCAGGATTGCGGTGATACACGACGATAAACGCTAAAATGGTTGCGGCTCCGATTAAAAATCCTCTTGAGACGACTTTCCAGCCCAGTTTTCTCGCAAATACCCCTTCTTTCGGATGCCGCGGCTTCCGCCTCATCAGGTCATCTTCCGGCTGATCCATACCGAGCGCCATAGCCGGCAGCCCGTCAGTGACTAAGTTCACCCACAATATCTGAATCGGAACGAGCGGCAGCGGCAGAGCGAGAAGCATCGCAAACAGCATGACTAAAATCTCACCGACATTGGAGGCGAGTAAATACCGGACGAATTTTCTTATATTTTCATAGATATTTCTCCCCTCTTTTATGGCTGATTTAATCGTAGCGAAGTTATCATCGACCAGAATGAGAGAGGACGCTTCCTTTGCCACATCCGTTCCCGTCACGCCCATAGCAACGCCGATATCAGCCTGCTTTATGGCCGGGGCGTCATTTACTCCGTCTCCTGTCATGGCGACGACGTGTCCGTTTTCCTGAAACGCTTTGACAATTTTCAATTTATGTTCAGGTGATACGCGTGCGAATACGTAAATATCATCGACCGTCTCCGTAAGCTCTTTTTCAGAAAGCTTATTCAGCGTTTTTCCGTCCATCACACGCCCTTTTTTCGGAAGAAGCCGCAAATCTTTCGCGATCGCCTTTGCCGTTTCGACGTGATCACCGGTAATCATCACCGTTTTAATGCCTGCTTCACGGCATTCTTTAATGGCCTGTCTGACCTCCGGACGGGGCGGATCAATCATGCCGGACAGGCCGAGTATCGTCAGGTTCTTTTCCGCCTGCTCCATTGTCGGCTTTTCACCCGGATTTAACGGTTTATAAGCAATCGCGATCGTCCGGAGGGCTTGCGACGCCAGTTCTTTCAAGACCGCTTCTGTCTCAGCTTTCTTTTCTTCTGAAAATGGCGCACTTCTGCCGCCGTGCATCATATGTGACGAGCGGTCAATCAGCACATCAGGCGCTCCTTTGGTGATGACGAACCGCTTTTTTTCCTTATCTTCGGCGATGACGGTCATCATTTTGCGGACGGAGTCAAACGGAAACTCGGCAACAACACGGTATTGTTCACTGAGCCAGTCGTTTGAATAGCCGCCTTTTCTCGCGGCCGTCAGCAGCGCTCCTTCTGTCGGATCGCCGTCAAGCACATAATGGCCGTCTTTCAGTTCAATTTCGGACGTATTGCATAATGCGCCGAAAACCAGCATCTGTTCAAGCATCTTCTCATCTTTCGGCTTGATTTCCCGCTCATCGCGCGTAAAAACTCCCGCCGGCTCATAGCCGATACCTGACACTTTAAATGTTTTTCCCCCTGACCACATATGGGTGACGGTCATTTTGTTTTGTGTCAGCGTGCCGGTTTTATCAGAACAAATGACAGAGGCGCAGCCCAATGTTTCAACTGCCGGGAGCTTTCTGACAATTGATTTTTGTTTGATCATGCGCTGAACGCCGATTGATAATGCCACCGTAACAATGGCGGGAAGCCCTTCCGGAATCGCGGCGACGGCCAATGACACCCCGGCCAAAAACATGCTGTAAAGCTCATGTCCCTGTAAGACGCCGACTGCAACGACCAATACCGTCAAAAGCAGCGCGACGATAATTAAAATTTTGCCGAGCTCTTCTAGTCTTCGCTGCAGCGGTGTTGAAAGGTTGCCGGCGGATTCCAGCATATCGGCGATTTTCCCCATTGCCGTATTCATTCCTGTACCGACGACGACGCCGACACCGCTGCCGCGCGTTACGATCGTCCCCATAAACGCCATATTGTTGATATCGCCTAAAGAAACATCCGGCTTTCTCAGCTTATCAGCTTGTTTGACAACCGGGATCGATTCCCCGGTCAGCGCCGATTCTTCGATTTCAAGGCTCTTCGCTTCAACGATCCGCACATCCGCGCCGATCCGGTCGCCGCTTGAAAATTTCACGATATCGCCGGGAACGAGCTCCTTGGACTGAATTTTCTTCCAGCTCCCGTCCCGCAATGCTGACACATACGGCGTTGACAGCTCTTTTAATGCATTTAATGACTTCTCCGCCCGTCTCTCCTGAAAAAAACCGAGCACCCCATTGACAAATACAATCGCCATAATCGCCACGGCATCTACATATTCGCCTAAAAACCCGGAAATTAAGGTTGCCACAAGCAGCACGAGCACCATAAAATCTTTAAATTGGGCGAAAAACACGACGATCGCCGGTGTCCTCTTGCCCTCCTGAAGCTCGTTCGGTCCGTGCTTTTCAAGGCGTTTTTTCACCTCTTTTTCGGTCAATCCCTGTTTAATGGACGTATTTGTTGCTTTCAGCAAATCGGTTTGACCCATTTCATGAAACTTCATTCTTCTCGTCCACTCCCCTGCCTCGCTTTAGAGATGTCACTCTGTAAACAAGCTTATTCTGACTCGTCCCTTTTCATGCTATAATTATCGAATGCAGGAAGAAGGAAAGGGTGTTTTATATGTCTTTTGATGGCATGTTTACATACGGAATGACACATGAATTAAACAGCCGGATCGCCGGAGGCCGGATTACGAGAGTCCATCAGCCTTTTAAGCACGATGTGATATTCCATATCCGCGCTAACGGAAAAAACCATAAACTATTATTATCGGCGCATCCGAGCTATTCACGGGTGCACGTGACAAACCAGGCCTATGAAAATCCGAGCGAGCCCCCGATGTTTTGTATGCTGCTCAGAAAGCATATAGAAGGCGGCTTTATTGAGAAAATAGAACAGGCCGGATTAGACAGGATTATGATATTCCGCATAAAAAGCAGAAATGAAATCGGCGACGAAACCGTCAGAACACTGTATGTTGAAATTATGGGGCGCCACAGCAATATTATTCTCACTGACGGAGAAGGTGCCATCATTGACGGACTGAAGCATTTATCTCCGTCGATGAACAGCTACCGGACCGTTCTGCCGGGCTATGATTACAAACTCCCTCCCGCTCAGGAAAAAATTTCGCCGCTTGCTGCGGATGAAGAGGACATTTTGCGTCATCTCAGTTTTCAGGAAGGGCGGCTCGACCAGCAGATCGTCAGACATTTCTCCGGGGTTTCTCCGCTGTTTGCAAAAGAAGCCGTTCACAGAGCGGGCCTTGCTAACAAAATAACGCTGCCGAAGACGCTGACAGAGATGTTCCGCAGCGTGAAGGACTGCAGGTTTACACCGAACATCACGACAGCAGGCGGAAAAGAATACTTTTATCTCCTGTCTCTCACGCATGTAAACGGAGAAGAGCGAACCTTTCACTCACTGAGTGAACTGTTAGACCGGTTTTATTTCGGCAAAGCAGAGCGCGACCGCGTTAAACAGCAGGCCCAGGATCTTGAGCGGTTTGTCGCAAATGAACGGAAAAAGAACGCCAATAAAATCAAAAAACTGGAAAAGACGCTGGACTACTCAGAGAATGCGAAAGAATTCCAGCTATACGGCGAGCTGCTGACGGCGAATTTGTATATGCTGAAAAAAGGCGACAAAGAAGCGAACGTCATCAATTACTATGATGAAGAGAGTCCGACGGTGACCATCCCTTTAAATCCGAACAAAACACCGTCCGAAAACGCGCAGATGTATTTTACAAAATATCAAAAAGCGAAGAATTCCGTTGAGGTTGTAAAAGAACAGATCCGCCTGGCCGAGGAGGAAATCGCTTATTTCGATCAGCTGATCCAGCAGCTTTCCTCCGCTTCCACAAAGGATATTCACGAAATAAGGGAGGAGCTTGTCGAAGGCAAATATTTGCGTCCGAAACAGCAAAGAGGACAGAAAAAACAGAAACAGCACGTTCCTGTTTTAGAGCAATATGAATCTTCGCAGGGATTGACGATCCTTGTCGGCAAAAACAATAAACAAAATGAGTACTTAACGACAAAAGCCGCCGCAAGGGATGATGTATGGTTCCACACGAAAGACATTCCGGGTTCCCACGTTGTGATTAAAAGCAGCGATCCGGATGAACAATCCATATTGGAAGCAGCTGCAATTGCCGCTTATTTTTCCAAGGCGAAAGATTCCGGCTCAGTACCGGTTGATTATACAAAAATCAGACATGTGAAAAAGCCAAACGGCGCAAAGCCCGGCTTCGTCACCTATGACAGCCAGCATACCGTATTTGTCACACCTGATGCCGATCTTGTCATACGGCTGAAAAAATAAACGCACCATCAAGCTGATACCGCACTCAGCTTGGTGGTGTTTTTTTATTTCCTGATTTCTGAACATAAATGGAGACACTCTCTCAGCCGCCAGAACCGATCTTTACAGGATGTGAACGGTTTCCCGTCATGTCTGCCTTCTCTGATCGGCTTGTTCCTTTGTATGCGGGCGGCGGTGACTCCCGTGTCAGCGTTCACATAAGCAAACCGCTTCCGTTTTTTGAATCATTTCCCCTCGTCTCGAAAGCAGCAAGACAGTCAGGAAAGCATAAAAAATACCCTGCCTGATGATCGACAAGGTATAGTTTTTATAGTCTTCTTCTTTTCTCAAACAATAGATCCACTTCTTCAGCCAAATCATCAGTAATCAAGGGCTCAATGTTTTCAGCCAGTCTTTTCGTATGTACCGGGCTTGCGCCGCTTGTTGATACTGATACTTCAATGCGTCCTTTGCGGATGATCTTCGGCATATACACACTGCCCTGTTCAGCGTTGCTTACACAGTTGACCAGCTGCGTTTCAGAAGCGCTTGCGGCTATCTTCTGATTCACGTCTCGGTCATTTGTCGCGGCAATAATGAAAAAAGCGGGCGTGAGATCCTTCATTTCAATTTTCCGGGCAATCCAGCGGATGCATCCTTCATCCGCAAGCTGTTTAATTTCCGGCAGGGCATCGGGGCTGATTACAGTAATATCCGCGCCTTCCGGAAGCACTGTTTTGAGCCTTCTTAAGGCAACATTGCCCCCGCCCGCGATGACAATTCTTTTTCCGCGGAGATTAATGTGAAGAGGCAGCATACTGTCCCCCCTTAAAATCAAACTGCCCGCCGGGGTTTCGAACAGCTTCCGTCACACGGTTCAAAAACGCCTGCTTAATATGCGGGTGAAAACCTAAGTATGAAGCGAGATGCACATTTCGATTGACCGTCTGAAGCTTTTGGACTTCCCGTTGAATTTCAGTCATTAAGAGCCCTGTAAACAGAAGATACGGGACGATAAAAACGGGTGCTCCGTCATCTTCTTCAAGACCTGTAAACACTTCTTTATAGTGGGGATCACAGGCTGTTAAAAAACAAGGGATGACTTCTTTAACAGGTGTGATCGCCTCCAGTTTTCCGGCAATCTCACTGACGGCATTTTTAACTGCCGGATCTGTGCTTCCTCTGCCGATCAGCACCACTTTCGCCTGCTCAATCGGCACTCCGGTGTCCTCAATGCGATGATGCACCGCTTTGACGACTTCATCATCCACTCCGATCGGGACACCGTATGTTACTTTTATATCGGGATGCCGGACCGCTGCACGGGCGATTTCAGCCGGAATGTCATGTTTTGCGTGGGCGGCAGTCAAGAGCAGCAGCGGCACAGCCGCGATATGAGTGGCGCCTTGTTTGACACATGCTTCAAAGCCCGCTTCAATAGACGGTTCCTGCAGTTCTAAAAAACAGATTTCCTGAATGGGAGCGTCAGCGTGCGGCATGCACCCTTTTAAAAATGCCGCCGATTCTGCCTGCGCTTTTTTCAGCCGGCTTCCGTGCCCGATGTATAAAATCGCCTGCTTCATTTACAACGCCTCGCTCAGATCCAGATTTTTCAGTTCAGATTCAAACCAGTCCAGCTTGCAGTGATAATTAACGACATCACCGATGACGATTAAGCTCGGGTTTTTGATTTCTTCTTTTATCACTGTGTCTGAAAGCGTGCTGACGGTGCAGACGACCGTTTTTTGCCTGTCCGTCGTTCCCCAATGAATAAAGGCCGCCGGGGTGCCGCCGTCTCTGCCGTTTTCCAGCAGCATTCTTTCAATCTGCCGGATATTTTTAATCCCCATATAAATCACCAGCGTATCAATGCCCGTCGCCAGTGCTTTCCATTTTTCTTCAAAGTCGTCTTCTTGTTTATAATGCCCTGTAACAAATGCGACATTGGAGCTCGCCTCCCTGTGCGTCACGGGAATGCCGGCGTAAGCAGCTGCCGCGATTCCCGATGTAATGCCGGGAACGATCTCAAACGGAATGGCGTTTTGCGCGAGAGCCTCCGCTTCTTCGCCCCCGCGGCCGAAAACAAACGGGTCGCCCCCCTTGAGCCTGACCACGGTTTTTCCCTTTTTCGCATACTTCACAAGGAAACGGTTAATCGTATCCTGCTTCATAATATGAAAATCCGGGAGCTTTCCGCAGTAAATCAGATCCGCTTCTTCTCTTGCATACTGTAAAATCTCTTTGTTTACCAATCTGTCATATAGTATAACGTCCGCTTTCTGTATGGCTTTCATTGCCTTGACCGTTAATAAGTCCGGATCTCCCGGACCGGCTCCAACGATAAATACTTTCCCCATAGCATGTCTCCCCGATCCGTTTTGACATCTTCACAGAACAGCCGCGAGGCCGCACCTCAGCTATTTTACCATATCCCGCCATTAGGGGGAGTATCCGGCTGATTGCGCGGCCTTTTCGGACTTATTATGCTAAGCTGTTTTTCACAAAATCAATCAGTCTGCCGGTGCATTCTTCGCGTGCATATTTTCCTGAATCAAGTACGAGCTCAGGCGCATTCGGCTCTTCATACGGTGAGTCGATTCCCGTAAAGAACGGAATTTCGCCGTTTCTGGCTTTTTTATACAAACCTTTCGGATCGCGCTTTTCACATATATCGAGGTCGCATTTCACATAGATTTCATTAAATTCGCCTTCTGCCACGAGCTCTCTCACCTGATCTCTGTCCTCACGGAACGGAGAAATAAAGGCCGTAATGACGATGGTGCCCTGCTGAACGAAAAGCTTTGCCACTTCCCCGATTCGGCGTATATTTTCCTTGCGGTCATCATCAGAAAATCCTAAGTCCTTGTTTAAGCCGTGACGGATGTTATCTCCATCTAGCACAATGACTTGATAGCCTTGTTCAAACAGCTCGCGGGCTGCGGCGTTTGCAATCGTGGATTTCCCTGAACCGCTTAAACCCGTCAGCCAGAGGATAGAGCTTTTATGCTTGTTTTTCTGCTGGTATTCTTCTTTCGTTATTGAGGCTTCATGCCATACGATATCACGATTTGTCACTCTTTTTCCTCCTTAAGAAACGCCTGCTTCTTCTTTCGTTTTCAGCCCTTTAATCAGCACATCGACAACTTCAGGACGGCTGAATTCCGCCGGCGGCATGACGCCGCTTCGCAGCATTTCTCTGACCTTTGTTCCCGACAGAATGACGTGGTCTTCTCTGTCATGCGGACATGTTTTGGCCGTTCCCATGTTGCCGCATTTTTGGCAGAAGAAGCTGTGCTCGAATTTCATCGGTGTAATCCCGAGCTCATCCGCTGTAAATTGATCAAACAGCTCTTGCGCTTCGTATGTGCCGTAGTAATCACCGACGCCGGCATGATCGCGGCCGACGATAAAATGCGTGCAGCCGTAGTTTTTGCGGACAAGCGCATGGAAAATGGCTTCTCTCGGCCCCGCGTACCGCATTGCCGCCAAAAATACGCCGAGGAAAACGCGGTCTTTCGGATAATAATGATCAAGCAGCACCTGATAGCTTTCCATTCTGACATCCGCCGGAATGTCGTCTGATTTTGTTTCACCGACGAGCGGGTTCAAAAACAGGCCGTCAACCGTCTCAAGCGCGGTTTTCTGGATATATTCGTGAGCGCGGTGAACCGGATTTCTCGTTTGGAAACCGACGATGGTTTTCCAGCCTTTTTCTTCAAAGCTTCGTCTCGTTTCAGCAGGTTCAAATGTAAACTCAGGAAACTGCTTTGACGCTTTTTTAATTAATGTGATCGGCCCGCCGACATACGTATCGCCGCGTGAAAATAGTTTTTTCACGCCTGGATGAGCGTCATCATTGGTTTTATATACGTGAACGGCTTCTTTTTGTTTATCCGGCGTATAAATATCTTCGATGTCCACTGCGCCGTATGTTTCTCCGCCGTAAGTCAGTTTTACGGTGTCCCCGACAGCAAGCTCAGCCGCTTTTTCTGAATCGACCGGAAGCGTAATCGGCAAAGACCAGACTGCCCCGGATGCCAGACGCATATTTTCAACGACTGACACGTAATCTTTTTCTGTGAAAAATCCTTCAATCGGGCTGTAGGCTCCGATTCCGATCAGCTCTAAATCAGCAAACGAAATCAAATCCAGCTCAATTTCTTTTTGGACGGATGTAAGATCATACTGCTCATTCACCCGATTAACTAATGTTCCTCCGTGCGGTGCTAGACTCATAGTACATTTTCCTCCCAGTTAACAGATAAATAAACTCAGATTAATAGTTAAATGCCCCCGCCTTGTTCATGGACAGAGCGCTTCTCTTTTCGGATGGCTTTCATCAGACTGGCGGCTCCGCCAGCTGCCAAAAGCACGCTGGCCATCATAAAGATGGAATAGTAATCTCCTTTTAACAGCAGAGAGACAAGCAGATACGAAATCGACAGTGACAAAAACGGCGAAACGACCCATACTTTGAGCATCGTTTTCACGACTTCTTTATGAAAAACGTTCGGCCCGTTTTTGGCCATTCCGATACCGATGATTGATGATGATGTCACCTGCGCCAAAGGAACCGGCAGACCGAACACGGAACTGATAATGACAAGCCCGGCCCCGGTTCCGGAAAGCAGTATGCCTTCGCCGGCGGAAAATCTCGTAATCTTTTTCCCGTTGGTTTCAAGCACTCTGCGTCCTAAAAGCAGAGCGCCGAGAGCGACAAAGATGCCTCCGTACAGCGTCCCTTTGGACACGCTGAGCACGCCGGCGGCAACTAAAGGCCCTACCGCATTTGCGACGTTGTTCATTCCGGCTGAAAAAGCTTCCCAAAACCCCGCAATAAGCAGGACAACCCCCAAAACCTTCTGTTTCCGGCTCGAAATGACTCGAATATTCAGAGAACTGGATACCTTCGATACGAGAAACGTGAAACAGAACGCGACAAACGGAACGAGCACCCAAAAAATCACGATGACCAAAAGATGCTGCAGAAACAATACTTTGTACGCGACGCCGACCCCGACAATCGCCCCGACGGTGACCTCGCTTGTCGACAGCGGAATGCCGAGCACATTCGCCGTGAATAACGATAACGCCGCCGCTCCGATAATAATGCACACAATGGTGAGCGTAATGGTCTGTTCGGGAATGATTCCGCCGCTGATCGTCTTAACGACTTCTCCGCCGCCGATAACCGCCCCTGACAGGACGCCGGCCGCGCAGATAATCAGCGCATACGTTTTCTTTTTAACGGCGCCGGAACCGTAAGCGACCCCCATTGAAGCCGCGGCTCCGCTGGCTCCGATATTCATGGCGAAAAACAGGCAGAATAAAATAGCGGCTAATTCCATTGTGCAGCTCCTTTATTCATGCAGTCCGCATTCTGTTTTTGCCATTCCGTTCCATCTGCCGCTCCGCAGGTCTTCTGCGGTAAACGCAGGTGAAGTGCACGGTTCACAGCCGATGCTCGGATAGCCCTGATCATGAAGAATGTTATAATCCAGCTCATGCTTGGATGTATATCTCCAGATGTCTTTCCACGTCCAGTGGATCAGCGGGCATACTTTAATGGATTGAAACTTATCGTCTTTATTCAGGAAATTCGTATTCGCCCGGCTCGGCCCTTGATCGCGTCGGAGGCCGGACAGCCATGCCGGACGCCCGGCGAGCGCTTCTCTTAACGGCAGAATTTTTCTGATGAAGCAGCACTGGTTCGGTTCTCTTTCCCACAGTTTATCTCCGTGAGCCTCGGCCTGTTCCTCAAGAGTAAGGCTGGGCTTTTTCAGGATGATGTTCAGTCCCGGGTAACGTTCTTTCACTTTTTCGATCGTTTCATATGTTTCTTTAAAGTGAAGTCCTGTATCGAGAAACACGATTTCCGCGTCTTTTTTCACTTTAGAAATTAAATCGATCAGGACGATTCCCTCAATCCCGAAGCTGCACGCGTAAACAAGCTGGTCTCCGTAGTGGCCGTATGCCCATTTTAAAACGGACAGCGCGCCTTTATAGGAATCGTCTTCCGGAAATGTAATCGCCGGTTCCTCCCATGTGTCATACGTTAGCATTTTTTCTTTCCTCCTCCCGGAGACAATCAAACAGCTGTTGTTTTCTGCCGGTTGTCTTATCCCTCAATCTTTTTTCATATAAAAAACTTTCAATCCAGCGGAATGAAAGACAGTGACCCGTTATAGCCCTTATCTTCAAAATGCTGTGCATTTTTCTGGATGCGGCACCTTGCATGTCACGCAGGTTGCCGGGCGTCATCGGTCCAGTCCCTCAGCCGCTCTTGATAAGCTTTTTAGATTTGTACTAAATTTTAGCACAATTCTAACAGAAGTCAACCCGAGTTTTTTGATAGGAATAATAAAACAGGCCCTGAGGCCTGTTTTTATTGTCATTATTTTTTAAACCAATCTTTTGACTCGGGATTCTGTTTCCATGATTTCAGTTTCTCAATGTCATCTGAATGTATCGTTCCGTTTTCAAGCGCTACTTCAATAAGCGTGTCATAATCTGTTAACGAGTAGTACGGCAGACCCGCTTTTTTAAAGGCTTCTCTTGCTTTCGGCAGTCCGTATGTAAAAATTGAAATGACGCCGAGAACTTCCGCGCCCTCTCTTTGAAGGGCCGCCACAGCTTCAAGCACGCTGCCCCCGGTAGAAATCAAATCTTCAATCACGACTGTTTTTTGTCCTTTTTTAACGGCGCCTTCTATTTGATTTCCTTTGCCGTGCGCTTTCGGTTTGCTTCTGACGTAGCACATCGGAGCGCCTGTACGGTCTGCGAGAAGCGCAGCATGCGGAATGCCTGCCGTGGCAGTGCCCGCGATCATCTCCGCCTCGGGGAAATGCTCTTTCAGCAGTCTGCCGAGCCCGTCCGCCACATCATTTCTCACTTTTGGATACGACAATGTCAGACGGTTGTCACAATAAATCGGCGATAGAATGCCGCTCGCCCACGTAAACGGCTCATTCGGGCGTAAAAAGACAGCTTCAATGTGTAATAGATGTTTTGCGATAGCCTGTTTCATCGGCGAACGCCCTCCCATTCCAGTTTAATGGCTTCATATGCTTTAACGGGGTTTTCCGCTTTTGTAATTGAACGGCCTACGACAATGGCAGACGAACCGTTTTCTTTCGCAAATGACGGAGTCGCCGTCCGGACTTGATCATCAGCTGCGTCATTGGCCGTGCGGATGCCCGGTGTGACTGTCAGAAATGACGGCCGGACCGCTTCATAAATGGCTTTTGTTTCATGAACAGAACATACCACTCCGTCCAGCCCGCACTCTTCAGCCATTTTGCCGTAATGTACAACCGTTTCTAACAGCGGCTTTTGCAGCAGAAGCTCTTCCTTCGCCATCTGCTCTGAAGTGCTCGTCAGCTGGGTGACTGCGATTAATGACGGGCGTTTTTTGCCTGCCGGCGTGCCTTCTTCAAGCCCCTCAAGAGCTGCGCGCATCATGCGTCCGCCCCCTGCGGCATGCACATTGACGAGATCAACGCCGAGACCCGCAAGCCGCTTCATCGCTTTATTGACTGTAGTCGGAATATCATGAAGCTTCAAATCTAAAAATATATCACAGTTCCGTTCTTTTAATTGATGAATGATGGCGGGGCCTTCCTGATAAAAAAGTTCCATCCCCGTTTTGACAAACAGCCTTTCCTTTTCAAACAAATCTAGAAACGCTAAAGTTTCTTCTCCTGATGCAAAATCAAGCGCGATGATGGGCAGGTTGTTCTGCATGTTTCCAGCTCCTTCCGATGCATTCACTTACAGATTGATAGCCGTATTGGCGCAGCACACGAGGGAGCTGTTCAATGATTTCCGGGCAGACGAACGGATTGACGAAGTTGGCCGTCCCGACGGCAACTGCACTTGCTCCGGCGAGAAGAAATTCTAATGCATCTTCTGCGGTCTGGACGCCGCCCATCCCGATAATCGGAATGTCAACGGCCTGGCTGACTTCGTATACCATCCGGATGGCGACCGGTTTGATCGCCGGGCCTGACAGTCCGCCCGTTTTATTTGCTAAAATCGGCCGTCCCGTCTTAAGATCGAGCCTCATCCCGACGAGTGTATTAATCATCGTCAGCCCGTCAGCACCGGCCGCTTCAATCGCTTTCGCAATTTCGGTTATGTTTGCGACATTAGGAGAAAGCTTCACATACACAGGCACTGCGGAAACTTCTTTCACCGCTTTTGTCAGATCGGCCGCCATGGCGGGATCAGTTCCAAAAGCAATCCCGCCCGTTTTGACATTCGGACACGAGATGTTCAGCTCAAGCGCATGCACATTTTGCGCTTGGCTGATGCGTTCGGCTACTTCTTTATAGTCTTCCACCTGAGAACCCGCGACGTTTGCGATAATCGGCGTGTCAAACTGTTCGAGCCAAGGCAGCTCATGATTGAGCACATGCTCCAGACCGGGATTTTGCAGTCCGATGGCATTCAGCATTCCCGCGCTTGTCTCCGCCACTCTCGGTGTCGGATTTCCGAAGCGGGCTTCGTTCGTGGTGGCTTTAATCATGATGCCTCCGAGGCATGATAAATCGTAAAATCCGGCATATTCCTTCCCGAAACCGAAACATCCGGAAGCGGGGATGATCGGGTTTTTCAATTGGAGACCCGGCAGATTCACCTCTAACATTACAGCGCCACCTCCTCAGCTTTAAATACCGGCCCGTCAAGGCAGACTTTTACATACGACGTATCGCTTTCGCCCGTACGGCACACGCAGGCGAAGCAGGCCCCTATTCCGCAGCCCATCCGCTCTTCCATCGAAAGGTAAACTTCTTTATGGCCGTACTGCTGCTTCAGCGCTTTCAGCATCGGTGTCGGCCCGCAGCTGAGCAGGACATCGAATTCGATCTGCTTTTCGCGGATGACATCGGTGACAAATCCTTTTTCTCCATATGTTCCGTCAGCCGTCGCCACGTAGGTATCTCCGTACGCGAGACATTCCTGTTCGTAAAAAACATCCTTTGCTGATTGAAACCCAAGCACATGAATAACGTTTACGCCTTTTTCCGTCAGGCGCTTTGACAGTTCCTGCAAAGGCGGAACCCCGACTCCGCCTCCGACTAACAGCGCGGTTTTTCCGGGTTCTATCCGCCGGAAGGGGAATCCGTTGCCGAGAGGGCCGAGAACGTCTATCCTGCCGCCCTCTTTTTTCTCAGACAAAAGACGCGTCCCCTCACCGTCAGCTCTGTAGATAACGGATACTTCATCCGCGGCGAAATTGACGTCCGCAATGCTGAGCGGCCTTCTTAATAGCGGCGTGACCGCGTCACTTACCTTCAGGTGAAGAAATTGTCCCGGCTCGGTAAAGTGCCGGACAAGCTCTCCTTTCAGCACCATCTTATAAATCCGGTCGGCAATTTCTGAGTTGGATTGAACAGTCAAGTGCGCTTTCTTCATACCGTAACGGCCGCCTTTGGATTGGTTTTGGATGCAGGCATATGATCCGCCCGGAATGTCATGCTTTCCAACACCCGCAAAATGGCTTCGGCCGTATCTAAAGATGTCAGGCAGGCGACTCCGTTCTCAACAGATTCACGGCGGATTCTGAAGCCGTCTCTGGCCGGCTGTTTTCCTTTTGTCAGCGTATTGATGACAAATTGCGCTTCTCCGTTTCTGATGACGTCGATGAGATTCTTCCCTTCTTCGCCGATTTTCCCGACAACCTGAGCCGGATTCTGAGCGTCTTTCAAATAAGCGGCCGTTCCTTCCGTCGCCATGATGTTATAGCCGATAGCATGGAACCGCTTCGCGATCAGAAGTCCTTCTTCTTTATCTTTATCAGCAACGGTCAACAGCACCGAGCCGTAATTCGGAATTTGAATACCAGAGGCAATCAGTGCTTTATAGAGCGCTTTTTCAAGAGTTGAATCTTTGCCCATGACCTCTCCCGTCGACTTCATTTCAGGCCCTAATGTAATATCCACTCTTCTCAGCTTCGCGAATGAGAAGACAGGCGCTTTCACGTACACCCCCTGCTGTTCCGGCTGTAGTCCCTCTTGATAGCCGAAATCAGCAAGCTTTTGGCCGAGAATGACCTTTGTCGCCAGATTCGCCATCGGAATCTTTGTGATTTTGCTTAAGAACGGCACGGTTCTGCTTGACCGCGGATTTACTTCAAGCACATACACTTCACCTTGCGACAGGACGAATTGGATGTTCAGCAAACCGACGATGTTGAGGCCTTTTGCCAAGGCTACAGTGTATTGTTCGATTTTTTTCTTAATGTCTCCGCTTAAAGACTGAGGCGGATAGACGGCGATTGAATCCCCTGAATGGACGCCGGCCCGCTCGATATGCTCCATAATTCCCGGGATGACGACTGTTTCGCCGTCAGATACAGCGTCCACTTCGATTTCTTTCCCCGTCAGATAACGGTCGATTAATACCGGATGCTGCGGGTTGATTTTGACCGCATTTTTCATATAGTGAAGCAGCTCTTCTTCGTGATAGACGATCTCCATCGCCCGGCCGCCGAGCACATATGAAGGGCGGACAAGTACCGGATAGCCGATGGATGCGGCAATTTTGACCGCTTCATTCACCGACACGGCGGTTTTTCCGAGCGGCTGCGGCACGTTCAGCGCCTCAAGCGCCTGCTCGAACTTATCCCGGTCTTCCGCACGGTCTAAATCTTCAAGTGATGTGCCGAGAATCTTGACGCCGCGGGCGCTCAATTCTTCCGCAAGATTGATCGCCGTCTGGCCGCCGAATTGGACGACGACGCCTTCCGGCTGTTCCAAATCAATGATATGCATGACATCTTCAACCGTCAGCGGTTCAAAATACAGCTTGTCTGAAATGCTGAAATCAGTTGATACTGTCTCAGGGTTGTTGTTGATAATAATTGCTTCATAGCCTGCCTGCTTGATCGCCCAGACAGAGTGAACGGTCGCATAGTCAAATTCGACGCCCTGTCCGATGCGGATCGGGCCGGAGCCGAGGACGACGACGCTTTTTCTTGATGTCACTTCAGATTCATTTTCTTCCTCATATGTGCTGTAGAAGTACGGGGTTTCTGATTCGAATTCCGCCGCGCACGTATCCACCATTTTATATACAGGCTTGATGGCTGCTTCTTTTCTCATTTGGTACAGCTCTTGTTCCGGCATGTTCCATTCCCGGCTGATGTATTTGTCGGAGAAACCGAGTTCCTTCGCTGTCTGCAGGACGGTGAGGCTGCCTTTTTCCGCTTTCAGCTCGGTTTCAAAAGCGACCAGCTTACAGAGCTTGTGCAAAAAGAAGACGTCAATTGCGGAAAACTCATGAAGCTGTTCGACTGTGTAGCCTCTTCTGAACGCTTCTGCAAGATAAAACAGCCGTTCATCTCCGGCCTTTCTGATCCGTTTTTCCAAAAGTCCGTCAGAAATCTCTTCCGCATCCTTCAGTTCCAGGTGATAGACATCGGCTTCCAATGAGCGGA
This sequence comes from Bacillus siamensis, assembly GCF_051628075.1. NCBI lineage: Bacteria > Bacillati > Bacillota > Bacilli > Caryophanales > Bacillaceae > Bacillus > Bacillus siamensis. The sequence goes on along the minus strand of NZ_CP155579.1, from coordinate 1,557,154 downwards.
CCGCCTTTAACAGCGATTCTTCAAGGGTGCGTCCGATCGCCATGACCTCTCCGGTGGCTTTCATCTGCGTTCCGAGTCTGCGGTTTGCCGACTCAAATTTATCAAACGGCCAGCGCGGGATTTTTGACACGACATAGTCAAGCGCGGGCTCAAAAGCCGCATATGTTTTTCCCGTTACGGGATTCATCATTTCATCAAGAGAAAGCCCGACGGCGATTTTCGCCGCAAGCTTTGCGATCGGGTAACCCGTCGCTTTTGAGGCGAGTGCTGATGAGCGGCTCACCCGCGGATTCACTTCGATAATGTAATATTGGAAACTGTCGGGATCGAGCGCGAGCTGAACATTACAGCCGCCTTCTATGCCGAGCGCGCGGATCAGCTTTAATGAAACATTGCGCAAAAGCTGGTATTCCCGGTCGCTCAGCGTCTGGCTCGGAGCAACGACGATGCTGTCGCCCGTATGGATGCCGACCGGGTCGATATTTTCCATATTGCAGACGACGATCGCGTGATCTCTGCTGTCTCTCATGACTTCATATTCGATCTCTTTGTAGCCGGCGATGCTTTTTTCCAATAGGCATTGATGGACGGGGCTTAGTTTTAATCCGTTTTCGACGATCTCTTTCAGCTCCGCTTCATTCGAGCAGATGCCTCCTCCCGTTCCGCCTAATGTGTAAGCGGGGCGCACGATAACCGGAAACCCGATCCGGCCGACAAATTCCTCAGCTTCCTGCAAAGTGCGGATAATCTCACTTTCCGGCACCGGTTCATTCAGCTCATTCATCAGTGTACGGAATAAGTCGCGATCTTCCGCCTGCTGGATGGCGGACAGTTTTGTGCCGAGCACTTCTACTCCGCATTCTTCAAGAACCCCGAGTTCAGACAGCTCGACGGCAAGATTCAGTCCGGTCTGCCCTCCAAGGGTCGGCAGGATGGCATCCGGCCGCTCTTTTCTGATGATACGCGTGAGAAATTCCGTCGTCAGCGGTTCGATGTATACCCGGTCGGCCATTTCCGTATCCGTCATAATCGTTGCCGGATTTGAGTTGACGAGAATGACTTCATAGCCTTCTTCCTTTAAAGCGAGACACGCCTGTGTGCCCGCATAATCAAATTCCGCCGCCTGTCCGATAATAATCGGGCCTGATCCGATCACTAAAATCTTTTTAATATCTACGCGTTTTGGCATACCGCTTCCCCTTCTTTCTCAGTTGTTTCGATCAAGTCAATGAATCTGTCAAATAAATGATTGGCATCTTCCGGCCCCGGTGAAGCTTCGGGGTGGTATTGAACCGTAAATGCCGGCAATGTTTTATGCTTGAGGCCTTCGATCGTTTGGTCATTGATCGCAATATGTGTCACTTCAAGCTCCGTCTCATCTATAGAAGAAACTGTATATCCGTGGTTTTGAGCGGTTAAAGCGACTTTCCCTGTCGCAAGCTCTTTAACCGGATGGTTCGAGCCCCTGTGTCCGAATTTCATTTTTTCCGTATCCGCTCCTGATGCCAGCGCAAATAATTGATGGCCGAGACAGATTCCGAATAACGGCACCTTCCCGAGAATGCCTTTTATCATCTCAATCGCTTCCGGCACATCTTTCGGATCTCCGGGTCCGTTAGATAGCATGATGCCGTCCGGCTTCAGCTGGAGCACTTCTTCCGCCGTTACATTGTACGGCACAACGATGACATCACATTTTCGTTTGTTTAATTCTCTTAAAATGCCGTGCTTCATGCCGAAATCAACGAGTACGATGCGTTTGCCGCGGCCCGGACTCGGATAAGCCGTTTTCGCCGATACTTGAGCGACTTGATTTCTCGGCAGTTCCGTTTCTTTCAGACGTGTCAGAACCGCTTCGACATCCTCCTCGCAAGATGCAAATGTTCCTTTTAATGCACCGGCCGTGCGGATCATTCTTGTGAGCTTTCGCGTGTCGATCCCTTGTAAGCCGGGGATATTTTTCATTTTCAAGTACTCGTCAAGCGTGTAAGCAGATCTCCAGTTGGAAGGCAGCTCGCACAGTTCTTTTACGATCAGCCCTTTTACAAAAGGAGTGATGGATTCAAAGTCATCTCTGTTAATCCCGTAGTTGCCGATCAGAGGATACGTCAGCGTCACGATCTGCCCGCAGTAGGAAGGGTCTGATAAAATTTCCTGATAACCGGTCATTCCCGTGTTGAATACGACTTCACCCGCGGTATGCTCCAGGCTCCCGAATGCTTCACCCTCAAATACCGCTCCATTTTCCAGCACTAGTCTTCTTTTCATTTGACGAGTCTCCCTTCTTCATATGCAAGCTTACCTGCAGCCATCGTTGCAACAGGCCAGCCGAAGCACTTCAGCTTGTTGAATGGCGTATTTTTTCCTTTAGATAAAAATGTATCTTTGTCAATGGCCGCTTCTTTTTCAAGATCAATCAGGGTGATGTCAGCCGGCGCGCCCGGTGCAAGCGTTCCGTACGGAAGACCGAACGCCTCGCAAGGTTTTGTTGTCATGAAATCAACCAGCTGCTTCAGCGTCCACGCCCCGTTTTTCACAAAATGTGTGTACAGAAGCGGAAAGGCTGTTTCTAAACCGACGATACCGAAAGGCGCAAGCTTCATGTCCGTGTTTTTCTCTTCTTCTGTATGCGGCGCATGGTCTGTGGCGATGAAATCAATCGTGCCGTCTAAAAGCCCTTCGATCAGCGCCGCTCTGTCCTCTTTGCTGCGAAGCGGCGGATTCATTTTAAAATTGGTATCAAGTCCCGGGATATCTTCGTCACAAAGCAGCAGGTGGTGCGGCGACACTTCGGCTGTCACGCGGATTCCCGCTTTTTTTGCGTCTCTTACGGCTCTGACGGATTCTTTCGTGCTGATATGACACACATGGTAATGGCAGCCCGCCGCTTCCGCCAGAAGCACGTCACGGGCGATATGTACCGCTTCACAAATGGAAGGTATACCGTTCAGGCCGTTCGCTTTTGAAAACGATCCTTCATGCACGCTTCCGCCGTAAATAAGTGAGTTATCCTCACAATGAGCGACAATCGCTTTGTTTATTGAAGCCGCCTTTTTCATGGCTTCATACATCATTCCGGCCGTCTGAACCCCGACGCCGTCATCGGTGAAGGCGAATGCGCCCGCTTCATGAAGCGCCTTAAAATCTGTCATTTCTTGGCCGGTTTGTCTGATCGTAATGGATGCGTAAGGAAGAACCCTGACAGATGAGGTTTCTTTGATCCGGTTTTGCAGCCATTCCATCTGCTCTTTCGTATCCGGCACAGGCCTTGTATTCGGCATGGCGGCGACTGTGGTAAAACCGCCGCGCGCCGCAGCTTTAGAGCCAGTTTCAATGGTTTCTTTTTTCTCGCCGCCCGGTTCTCTGAAGTGCACATGAAGGTCCACGAGTCCCGGTGAGACGAACAGTCCGTCAGCGTCAATCACCGTTTCTCCGTCTTGTGCGGTCAGAATGCCGGTTTCCGCAATGATTTCTCCTGTTACCCGGATATCCTGTTTCACTTTTTCTCCTTGTTCATTTAGCATCCAGCCGTTTTTAATGAGATAAGACATAAGCCGCTTCTCCCCTTTTCGCATTGGTTTGCAGTGCTCTTTTTAAGACTGCCATTCTGATATACACACCGTTTTCCATTTGTTTAAAAATTCTTGATTTTTCGCATTCTACTAATGTTGTGTCAATTTCGACTCCTCTGTTCACCGGTGCGGGATGCATGATAATGGCATGCCGCTTCATGCTTTCCGCCCGCTTTGCGGTCAGCCCGTATGCTTCCAGGTAGCCTTTTTGGTCGGCTTCTGTCTGATGCCTTTCATTTTGAATGCGGAGCAGCATGACGACATCTGAAGCTTGTATGGCTTCATCCGTCTGTACACAGGTGCCGAAGGCGTTTTTCTCGTCCTGCCATTGCGGCGGCCCTGAAAACAGCACGCGTGCGCCGAGCCTTGTCAGCACCTCGGCATTTGACCTTGCCACCCTGCTGTGTTTGATATCGCCATGAATGGAAACTGTCAGACCTTGAAAGGTCTCAAATTCCTCTTGAATTGTCATTAAATCGAGCAATGACTGAGTCGGATGCTGGCCGCAGCCGTCGCCTGCGTTTAAGATCGGAATATTGACTCTGTCTGTCAGATCTTTGTAATATTCATCCGTGCTGTGCCTGATGACGCAGGCGTCCGCTCCGATTGATTCCAGTGTTCTGACCGTGTCGTATAAGGACTCGCCTTTTTGAACGCTTGTGCTCGTGCCGTCTAAGCTGAGCACGTTCATTCCGAGTTTCTTTTCCGCCACTTCAAAGCTGAACCGCGTTCTCGTGCTCGGTTCAAAAAACAGATTCGCAACGAATTTTCCCGCGAGATCAGGGCGGGCTGTACCCTCTTTTATCGCTTTTGCCTCACGCAGCAGTTCTGTAATTTCAGCCGCGCTCAGTTCAGACATCGCCGTTAAATGATTCATGTTTTTTCTCCTCCGTTTCCGCTTGAAGGCCGTAAAAAACACCCCGGTCTATAGACTCGGGGTGCGGTTAAAGAGAGAAGCGGCGTACAGCTTCTTCCCGTTATAACCCTTCCAAGCCTCTCTGGACTTTCTTTAAAAGGTTTACATATGATTTTGTTTTTCCGTTACGTCCGTGTCTTCGTCATTTGCGTGCGGCAGGACAAGGTTCAGAATGACTCCGACGATTGCCGCAAGCGCCATGCCGGATATTTGAAACCCGCCTTTTGATACTTGAATGAACGCACCGCCGACGCCGATCACGAGGATGACGGATGTGATAATTAAATTTCGCTTGTTTTCATAATCAATGTTGTTGTCAATCAGCATTCTCAAGCCGCTGGAGGCGATGATTCCGAAGAGCAGGAAGGAAACGCCCCCCATAACCGCTGACGGAACAGAGCTGATCAGCGCCGAAACTTTGCCGATAAATCCGAAGCACAGCGCAATCACGCCGGCGCCGCCGATGACAAAGACGCTGAACACTCTCGTAATTGCAAGTACTCCGATGTTCTCGCCGTATGTCGTTGTCGGCGGGCCGCCGATTAACGAAGCGATGATTGTCGCAACACTGTCCCCCATTATGGAGCGGTGCAGTCCCGGCTTTTTAATGAAATCCTGTCCGACAACTTTACTCAGCACCATTTGATGGCCGATATGTTCTGACATCGTCACGAAAGCGACCGGCACCATCGCAGCCGCAATGCCCCATGTCACTGACGGCGTATAGTCTTTGAAAGGGATGATAAATTCAGGGACGGCGAACCATTTTGCATCAATGACCGGCTGGAAATTGACGATGCCCTGTGTCAGCGCAAACAGATAGCCGCCTATAATGCCGATCAATACCGGAATCAGGCTTAAAAATCCCCGTAAAAAGATGGCGCAGATAATGGTGATGGCCAAAGTGACGCCGGCTACACTAAAATGTTTCAGGCTGTAGACGAGTTCCTTCGCATTCGGATCGGCATACATTGCCATATTGACAGCTGTGCTTGCCAATCCGAGGCCGATGACGATGATGACTGGTCCGACGACCACCGGCGGCAGCAGCTTCATCAGCCACCCCGTTCCAAGCTGCCTGATGAGAAGTGCGATCAGGCCGTACACAATTCCCGCCAGGAAAGCGCCGACCATGGCAGCCCCCGGCCCTCCCGCCGCCTTCACCAAGATAATCGGTGATATAAAGGCGAATGATGAGCCGAGATAAGCGGGAATCCGGCCTTTTGTCACCAATAGATAGGCGAGTGTCCCGATTCCGCTCGTGACAAGCGCCACTGCCGGGCTCATTCCGACCAGTTTCGGCACGAGTATGGTTGAGCCGAACATGGCGAATAAATGCTGCAGGCTGAATGTCAGCCAGGACAATGGATTGGGGACGTCCCTGACTCCCAGGTTTACTTTTTTCTTACTCATGGCGTTTTCCTCCCGGTTGACTTTCAAATGGTATAAAAAAACCTCTTTGCTTTTACGCAAAGAGGCATACAAAACCCGGCCGCGTCGATCCGCCCGGCTTTGTGTTTTAAAATCCTCTTTGCAGACTCTCTGGAATGCATTTAAAAAGGGTGATTATTCATTTTCGTATATGGCGACCATATCAGTCTGATCAACTTCACTCAGCTGAACCATCACTTTTTCAGCTTTTGAAGTCGGGATGTTTTTCCCGATATAGTCCGCTCTGATCGGCAGCTCCCGGTGCCCTCTGTCAACAAGCACGGCAAGCTGTATCGATGACGGCCGTCCGACATCAACGAGTGCATCCATCGCCGCTCTCACCGTCCGGCCGGTATAAAGCACATCATCGACCACAATGACCTTTTGGTCTGTGATATCAGCCGGAATGTCCGCGCCTTTTACAAGCGGTTCTTCATTGCTCGTTTTTTTGGTGAGATCGTCACGGTAAAGGGTAATATCAATTTCTCCGACAGTGACCGGATTTCCTTCAATCTGTTCGATCCGTTCAGCCAGCCGCTTTGCTAAATAAATGCCTCTTGTTTTAATCCCTACAAGAATGCAGTCATTCATTCCTTTATTCCGTTCGATCATTTCATGGGCTATCCTTGTCAGCGCCCTTCTGATGGCCTGTTCGTCGAGAATAACAGCTTTTTGATTCACTCGTGACACCTCTCCATTCGTATATAAGAAGAAAAAACCCCTCCTGCCAGAGCATAGAGGGGTTCCTTTCCAGGACGAAGACACACACGTATCTCTTCTGTCCTTTCCGTTATCCTTCTCAGCCTCTCTGGACTGTGTTAAAGAATCTATTCAGCTTGTTTTTATTATTTCAGAAAAGAAAGTCGCTGTCAATGGCTATTTCTCAAATGTTCAATGAGTTTTTTCATATCTTCGGGAAGGGGCGCTTCAAACTCCATGTATTCGCCCGTCCGAGGATGATCAAAACCTAATATTCCGGCATGAAGCGCCTGGCCGTTGAAATCAATGGTTTTTCTCGGTCCGTACTTCGGATCGCCTGCCAAAGGAAACCCGATATATTTCATATGAACGCGGATTTGATGCGTTCTTCCGGTTTCAAGACGGCACTCTACGAGCGTGAAGTCTTGAAAACGCTCAAGCACGTGGAAATGCGTGACGGCGTTTTTACTGCCTTCTCTTGTTACGGTCATGCTTTGACGGTCTTTCTTATCTCTTCCGATCGGAGCGTCAATCGTTCCGTCATCATGTGAAATCAACCCGTGGACAACCGCGGTGTACTTTCTCGTCACGGTTTTATTGACGAGCTGATTAACGAGTGATTCATGCGCCATATCGTTTTTAGCGACCATTAACAGGCCGGAGGTATCTTTATCAATACGATGGACGATTCCCGGGCGCATGACGCCGTTAATGCCTGAAAGATCATTGCAGTGAGCCATCAGTCCGTTTACGAGCGTCCCTGTCACATGGCCGGGCGCCGGATGTACGACCATGCCCCGCGGTTTGTTCACAACCAAGACGTCCTGATCCTCATAGTAAATATCCAGATCCATCGGCTCTGCAAGCACGTCCAGTTCTTCCGGTTCAGGAATGGTGACGGTTACCTGATCGCCGGGCTGCATTTTGTAGTTGGCTTTGACGGATTTGCCGTTAACGGTTACCAGTCCCTCTTTCACCCATTGCTGCACCTGAGTGCGTGACCAGTTCTCTCCTGCTGCGGCCAAAAATTTATCAATCCGTTCGCTTTTTTGTTCAGGCTGAACGGTTATCTCAAATTGATTCATGTTATTGCTCCTTCTTTTTCCCGCTGTCAAACAGCATATGAATAAATAAAAGTATGACGCCGACGCACAGTGAGGAGTCCGCGATATTAAAAATCGGATAGTGATAATTCACGATGATGATATGAATAAAATCGACTACTTCCTGGCGTGCCGCCCGGTCGATAAAATTTCCGGCTGCACCTCCCAGCATTAAGCCGAGAGAAATTCCGAGTAACATCTGCCCTTTTGCATAACGCTGTATGTAATAAACGATTCCGATAATCACGGCGATGGTAATGACGTAGAAAAACCACATTTGGCCGGCTAAAATTCCCCATGCCGCTCCCGTGTTGCGATGAGAGGTGATATAAAGCACCTGATCAATGACAGGTATGCTTTGTCCCAATTCCATATGGCTGACGACAAGCCATTTGGTTAATTGGTCGGCAATAATAATAAAAAGAGCGATAAGATAATAAAGCACACACGTTCCTCCAGTATACAGTTACTTTTATCCTTTATGAATTTTATCAGTAAAAGATGCCGGAGTAAAGGCAGATCATAAGGGCATGAAGACAGACGCTGTCACTCATACAGCGCCTGATCATATGCATAATCTCCGGGTACCCAGTATGGAAGGGTTTTCTTTTCAAATTGAGCGGGATAATAAAAATCATCAGCGGTTCTGGCCGTCGGCAATACCGCAAGCTTGTCAATCGGAATGGGGGCGCCTGTTTTTTCACAATAACCGTACGTATTGTTTTCAAACTTAGACAGGGCAAGAAGAACATCCTGCAGTTCTTCTTTTACATGATAGATCAGAGTTGCTTCTTGGTCGTTCATTGAAGGTTCAACAGATGCTGACATTTGAAAGCAAGAATATTCGAATAATCTTGATTGAAGTTCTTCTTTCATCATGAGAAGCTCCATGTGGATTGCGGTCAGTTGATCATTCATTCATCACAACTCCTGCTCTTGATGTTATAGCTTTATTGTTGCCTCCAGAGCGCCATTTGAAGCCCATAAGATTTTTCCTATCGTTCTAATCGATGACATTAGTGGCATGTAAAAAAACGCCCGGCTGTCAGCCGGGCGCTTTCTCATTCATTAATTTTGATAATATTTTTCAACGATTTCCGCATTGCGCAGTGATAATGTCGGATACTTCGGATTGGCGCCGACATCTTTAGAAATCACGCGGGACCGCTCACACATCTGACCTTCCGCTTTTTCTACGGTCATTTTTCCTGTTGTGAAGCTTTGCGCGTTTTCCGGCGCTTCGCTTTCGTCTTTTACTGTCAGTTCTGAGACGATAAACAGCTGTGCGATATTTTCTTTAATGGATGATAAGAGGTCGCGGTTTTCTTTGTTCGGATACAAAGTCAGACTCGCTTCCAATGATCTTCCGATAATTTTTTCGTTACGGGCAATTTCCAAAGCTTTCAGCACGTCATTGCGAAGCTCCATGAAGCGGTCGAATTTTTCTTCTGTCGCCTGACTGTCCGGAACAGAGATGGTTTCCGGCATATCTGTCAGCTGCACGCTCGCCTCTTCAACAAATGATAAGTGAGACCACATTTCATCCGCCGTATGAGGGAGAATCGGCGCAGTCAGCTTTACTAACGCCAGCAGCGTTTCATAAAAGACGGTCTGCATGCTGCGGCGGTCCGGATGATCCGCATGCTCGATGTACACGACATCTTTTGCGAAATCAAGATAGAAAGAGCTGAGCTCGATCGTACAGAAATTATGAATGCTGTGATAAACAACCGCAAATTCGTATTCATCGTACGCTTTTTTCACTTTATCGATCAGCTTATTCAGCTTGATCAGCATATATTGATCCACTTCACGAAGATCTTTTACATCAACGGCATTGACGCTTGGATCGAAATCGAACAGGTTGCCGTGAAGGAAACGGAACGTGTTGCGGACTTTCCGGTATACTTCCGCGACCTGCTTCAGAATATCTTCAGAAACCGGGTGATCGGCCTGATAGTTTACGGAAGAAACCCATAAACGCAGAATTTCAGCTCCAAGCTGTTTTGCGATTTTTGTCGGCTCAATCGTATTGCCGAGTGATTTACTCATTTTACGGCCGTTTGCATCAAGTGTAAATCCGTGGCTTAATACGCCTTTATACGGCGCTTTGCCGGTGACTGCAACGGCAGTTGAAAGAGATGAGTTAAACCAGCCGCGGTATTGGTCAGAGCCTTCAAGGTATAAATCAGCCGGGCGGACGAGATCATCACGTTCCTCAAGAACGGCCTGATGAGAAGAACCTGAATCAAACCATACATCCATAATGTCTTGCTCTTTCGTAAAGATTCCGTTCGGGCTTCCCGGATGTGTAAATCCTTCAGGCAGAAGGTCTTTTGCCTCTCTTTCAAACCAGACGTTTGAGCCGTGCTGTTTGAACAGCTCAGAAACGTGTTCAATCGTTTCGTCGGTGATGATCGGCTCACCGTTTTCAGCATAAAATACCGGGATCGGAACGCCCCAGACGCGCTGTCTTGAAATACACCAGTCGCCGCGGTCGCGCACCATGTTGTAAAGGCGCTGTTCGCCCCACTCCGGCACCCACTTCGTTTGTTTGATGGCATCAAGCAGATCCGGTCTGAAATCTTTAATTGACGCAAACCATTGCGCTGTCGCTCTGAAGATAGTCGGTTTTTTTGTTCTCCAGTCATGCGGATAAGAGTGTGTAATAAACTCGAGCTTTAAGAGCGCGCCGTTTTCTTCAAGCTTCTCTGTGATCGGTTTATTGGCTTTATCGTAAAACATTCCTTCAAAGCCCGGCGCTTCGTCGGTCATGTTGCCTTTTTCATCGACAGGGCAAAGTACTTCTAAGCCGTACTTTTGGCCGACGATAAAGTCATCTTCCCCGTGGCCCGGAGCAGTATGAACACAGCCTGTTCCGGCATCGGTTGTGACGTGGTCACCGAGCATGACGAGTGAATCTCTGCCGTAAAGCGGATGTTCTGCAGTGATGTATTCTAACTCTCTGCCTTTATACGATGCGACAACTTCAGGATTTTCAAAGCCGCATGCCTCCGCTACGCTTTCGATTAATTCAGCCGCTACTACATAACGCTTGTCTCCAACCTTGATGACATTGTATTCAAGATCAGGATGAACGGAAATTCCGAGGTTGGCAGGCATCGTCCACGGCGTCGTCGTCCAGATAATAAAGCTTTCTCCGTTCTCGAGAACGCCTTTACCGTCTTTCACCTTAAATGCAACATAAATGGATGCCGAACGTTTATCCTGATATTCAATTTCCGCTTCTGCTAAGGCAGATTCACTTGAAGGCGACCAGTTGACCGGCTTCAGGCCTTTATAAATATAGCCTCTTTTCGCCATCTCGCCGAAAACGCGGATCTGCTGCGCTTCAAATTCAGGCTGAAGCGTAACATAAGGGTTTTCCCAATCGCCTCTGACGCCGAGACGCTTGAATTGTTCGCGCTGTCTTTCGATCTGCTGCCATGCATATTCTTCGCAAAGCTTGCGGAAATCGGCTACGGACATTTCTTTCCGGTTCACTTTTTTGTTTTTTGTCAGTGCCGTTTCAATCGGCAGACCGTGCGTGTCCCATCCCGGCACATACGGTGCGTTGTAGCCGCTCATTGATTTATAGCGGACGATAAAATCTTTCAGGATTTTATTCAGGGCATGACCCATGTGGATGTCTCCGTTTGCATAAGGAGGTCCGTCATGCAGTACGAATTTCGGGCGGTCTTTCGTCCGTTCTTGAACAAGACGGTAAATATCCTGCTCCTCCCATTCTTTCTGCATGTCAGGCTCACGGTTCGGCAGATTTCCGCGCATCGGAAAATCTGTTTTCGGCATTAACAGCGTATCTTTATAATCCATTTTCATTCCTCCACAACATTTTTCAGAAAATAAAAAAAGCCCTCTCATCCCATAAGGGACGAGAAAGCTTATCTCGCGGTACCACCCTTTTAGAAAAAACGGATCATCCGTCTTTTCCTCTCGAACATCGTAACGTGATGGAACGTCCTTTCCTACTCTCGGTTCAGAAAGGAAACTAAAGGGCTGATCTGCATGATTCCGGCCATCCCGGGCTTTCACCTTCCCCGGTTCGCTTTATGGCCTGCTTTGAGTCATGCCGGTCCCTTTCATCGTCTTTTCATCTGAATTTATGAACGTATTATATTCGAACGGGCCGAAGAATGTCAAGAAAATCTGAAAATTATTCTTTTTCCTCAAATACCGCGTCGACTTCGTATTCTAACAGATGATCCCAATCATCGTTTTTCAGCAGATCAAGCTGCGCCTCAATCAGCATTTGGAAACGCGTTCTGAACACTTTAGACTGTTTTTTCAGCTCTTCAATTTCCATTGCGATTTTTCTTGATTTGGAAAGCGACTCATTGATGATTCGATCAGCATTTTTTTCTGCTTCACGGACGATCAGCTTCGCCTCTTTCTGCGAATTGCGCTTTACGTCTTCTGCCGCTTCTTGAGCTACGAGAATTGACTTATTCAGTGTTTCTTCAATATTGGCAAAGTGTCCGATTTTTTCATCCAGCTCATTCACTTTCGCCTCAAGCTCCGTTTTTTTACGGAGTGCGATTTCGTAGTCTTTTCTGACCTGCATTAAAAATTCATTTACTTCATCTTCATCATATCCGCGAAAACCTTTTGTAAACGTTTTGTTATGGATATCATTCGGCGTTAATGGCATATTGCCACCTCCATTTTTACATTTCAGTACGGTTATCTAGTTCACATTATAAAACAAATACGGCCATAGATGGAGAAAAAATCTGAAAAAACGACTCATTTTTGCCGTTCGAATGTGACTTTCCATTTGTCTTTTTTCGTTTTTCCGTCTACTTTTGTCAAACTGCATCGTCCGAAGCCCCGAATCGAAAGCATGTCCCCTTCAGCAACCTGATAGGACGGATCCTCAACGGCTTTCCAATTCACCTTAACGAGCCCGTTTTTCACAAGGGTCTGCGCTTTCTGCCGGGATTGCCTGCTCATCGAAGCGCAGACGGCGTCGAGACGCAATGAAGAAACCGTGTCATCCCTTATTTCGACATCTGAAGCGGGAATGTGAAGGGCCGAAAGCTCGATTTTCTCAAGCTTTACCGGCGCTTTGCCTGCTTTGGTCAGCTGGGTGCCGACAAAATCGGCGATTTCACCGGAAACGATAAGCTGCACGGCTTCCTCTGAGAAAATCAGGTCGCCGTATTTCTGCCGTTTTAAGCCGATCCCCATTAATGATCCGAGAAGAGAGCGGTGATCGATGCTGACGAATTTTTCAGCGTATTGAACGTCAAAGGCCTGAAGCTCAAAATCATCTTGTCCAGGTTCCATATATTCAGGGTATAAAATCGCGCGTTTGCGCTCAGCTCTGTCATATCCCCCAAAAAAGGCAAGACCGCACGCATCGCCGATGACGGCTTTTACAATCACCTGTTCCCGCGGATCTAAGAAATCAGTCAGCTTCATCCGATATTGGTCCAGGACAATCTCTTTCCATTCAAGCGCCTGGTCGATAAAAGGCCGCTCGTCGTGTCTGAAGTGCTGGTAAATATCGCTCATGTTCTTTCCTTTCTATGTAAAGAGGCTTGGCTGGTGCCAAGCCCGTATCAAACTGTCGCATTCAAGTATACATTGCGATCATGCGGTATAGGCCCCAAAGTCCCGTCGTGGCAAACCGAAGCACGATAATCGCTACAATCGGGGATATATCCAGCATGGCAATGGGCGGAATGATCCTTCTGAACGGCTCTAAATACGGTTCGCAAATCGATGCGAGAAACCGTCCGACCGCCGTTTCTCTCGTACTCGGCACCCATGACATAAAGATGTAGATAATCAGGGCAAACGAGTAGATGTAAATTAAATAACTCAGAACGGAAAAAATTTGATAAAGAATCATCCTGCTTTACCACCTCTGATGTTCGTCTTCATTTATAAGCTCCGAAATCGTGCCGGAAACATCGACATTATCAGGCGTGCACAGAAAAATATCCGAACCGATTCTTTGAATGTCGCCGCCGATGGCATAGACGGTTCCGCTTAAAAAGTCGACGATTCTTTTCGCCTGATCATGCTGGATGCGCTGAAGATTGACGACAACCGCCCGCCTGTTCTTTAAATGATCGGCGATTTCCTGCGCTTCCGCATATACACGCGGTTCACTCAACACCACTTTAGAGGATTTCTGAACACTTTGCAAGCTTACTACGTTCTGTTTGCCCGCAGGCTTCTGAGCGTAGGCACTCTGTTTATCTTTTTGCTGTTCATGCTCTTCCGGACGATCCTGCTCCGTTTCAATGTATTCGTATTCGTACTCCTCCTCATCCATTGAGAAAAAGTTTTTCAGTTTATTTTTCATGCTCATTTGTTTACACCCCCCGTTTCATTTCCGACTAATGAAGAGCCGATTCTGATAAAAGTAGCGCCCTCTTCAACAGCGATTTCATAATCATTTGACATGCCCATTGACAGTTCCCGGCACGGTGCGTTTGTCTGGTTCAGCTTTTGCACCTGGTCCCTCAGATCACGCAATTGCCGGAAACAGGCTCTGATTGTTTCTGTATCGTCTGTCAGGGGAGCCATCGTCATCAGGCCCTCTACAGAAATGTTTCTAAACTCAGAAAGCTCTCTGATAAAGGGGATGACCTCCTCTGTTTTCAAACCGTGCTTAGACGGCTCAAGCGAAGTATTCACCTGCACAAAACAGCGAACCGCATGCTGCGCCCGTTTTTCAATTTCTTTAGCCAATGACAGTCTGTCTAAGGAATGTATATAAGATACACGGTCAACGACGGCCTTCACTTTTCTGGACTGAAGACTGCCGATAAAGTGCCACACGGGGCTGCCTTTGATGACATCCTGCTTACGGATAAGCTCGGCATCCCGGTTTTCTCCCAGACTTGTAATACCGGCATCCACGGCCTCTTGAGCCCTTTCGGCTGATACGTATTTTGTAACCGCGATGACGGTTACATCTTCGGGGCTTCGGCCCGATCTTTTACATGCTTCGTTTATTCTTTCGTTTATATGTCGTAATTGATCAGCAACACGCAAGATAACTTATGCCTCCTTCATTCCGATAAAGGACATCATGCGTCCCGTTTTTCCTTTGTCGCGGCGATGTGAAAAGAATAGTTCACGCTCTTGTTCGGTGCATAAACCGCTGACTGAAATGTTTTCTTCCGGAATGCCGCAATGTATCAGAAGAAGGCGGTTGACCTCTTTTAAATCAAGCTGGTACCGGCCTTTTTCCGTTTCGCGTATGGCGGATTCTGCGGAAAACGGCAGCGCCCGGACTTCATTGATGACGCGGTCGTCGACGGTATAGCTGTCCGCGCTGATGGACGGACCGATGACGGCCTGAATATCTGTTAAGCGGGAGCCTTCTTCGTTTACCCAGCGTTCCGTCATGATGCGCCCGATTTGTCTGACCGTCCCCTTCCATCCGGCATGGGCAGCGCCGATCATGGATTTCACCGGGTCATAAAAATACAAAGGCACACAGTCTGCAAAACACAGGCCCAAAAAAAGATCTGTATCTTTCGTATAGAGCCCGTCAGTCCCGCGGAATGCGGAGGAATAGTCTCTCGCCCCTTTTCCTTTATCTCCCGCTGTCACGCATCGGACGCGGTTTTCATGTGTCTGATCGGCGAATACCCAGGAATCCAGATCAGTACCGCATAAGGACGCTATGATTTCACGGTTTTTCACAACATCATGAGCTTCGTCCCGGACGTGCAATCCGGTATTTAATGACTCATACGGAGGATTGCTGACACCGCCGTTTTTCGTTGTGAATCCGGCGATGACCTTTGTGTTATGCTGATTCACACGGTTCCAGTCTTCTATCATGAGTGCCGAGGGGGTGGTAAAACTAAACGGGTGATATGTATTCATGAAGATCCAACCTTTCGACAAACATTAAAAAGCGAATTTCCCACTCATTTTAACACAATTTTAAGCATACGTTTAGCGGCTGATTGAAAAATGAGATAAATAAATGTGCCGGAAACATTGAGATTTCCGGCTTTTTACAAGTAAAGGGAGGATTATGCTCCCCCCTTTGGTTCGTTTACACGCACTAAGATGACATCTTCCCCAATTTTAACTATATTTCGCCAAGGAATGATCATTTCCTCTTCTTTTCCGAAAAAACCGAGAACTTTTCCGCTGCCGCCTAAAATAATCGCCTGAATTTTTCCCGTTGTCACATTAATATCAATATCACCGATGCTTCCGAGTTTTTTTCCGTTCGACACGTTTACTACATCTTTTATTTGAAATTCAGATATGCTGATCATTTGTATCACGCCCTTTGCCCGTTCTTTTTCCTATTATATGAGCGGCCGGGCTGAACCTTGTCACATCGGGCAATCTTTTTTGCGGCTGCACCAGGTGTGGATAAATCTCAGCATGATTTTCGTATAGTCCATCAGCTCATCGACGGACACTTCTTCGTTTACGGAATGGGCGTTTTTTAAATCGCCGGGTCCGTATATGACGCTCGGAATCCCGGCATGATAAAGCCATCCTCCGTCTGTTACGGTTTGGGAAACATCGATGACGGGCTCCTGTTGTTTGACGGCTGAGTGCGATTCCGCCAGAACAGAAACGGCCGGATGGTCCGGGTCGATTTCCAGCGCAGGGAACACCTCTCCTCTGTCTTCAATCATGGAAGACCCGCCCCATTTGAACACCGGCCTGTTTTCCCTGAGCCACAGATCACCGTCAGAGACACGATTGATATAGTCTTCGATTTCTGCCGCAGCTTGTTCGTGCGTTTCGTTCGGGTAAAAGTGGACGGTAATCCATAATCGGCATTCATCGGCGACAAACGCTGCGTGCCTTCCCCCTTCAATAAGGGCGGGGTTGATCGTATTGGTGCCTGGTGAAAAGCCGGGATAGCTTTTCGTTACCGCCCAGTGGCGTTCCAGCTCTCCCAAGGCAGTGATGATTTTCGCCATTTTTTCGATTGCACTCGCTCCGAATGTGCCTCCGCCCGCATGAATCATATTGCGCCTCATGCCGTCATGAAATGTTTGTTTGCTTTTCAATTCTATCCAGCCGGTGATGACTCCGCCCTGCCCTTGAATATGCAGGCTGCTCGTATCCGCGACAACCGCAAAATCCGCGTGATAGCCGCGTTTGCAGCATTCCAGCGTCCCCGCCTCGCCGACTTCTTCTCCGATCACAGACTGTACAATGAGGTCGCCCGGAAGCTCAATGCCGGCATCATGGATCAGCTTCAGAGAAAAAAGAACACACGCCAATCCGCCTTTCATATCAGCGGCGCCTCTTCCGATCAGCATGCCGGCTTTAACGAGCGGCTGAAACGGGTCAGAGTCCCAGTCTTCATCCCTGACTTCGGCTACGTCAATGTGTCCGTTTAAAATCAGGCTTTGATGCCCGCTTGAATCTGTCCCTTTTAAAACACCGACTACGTTCGGATCTTCCGGATACACATCCCACATATCGACCGAGCAGCCCATTTCTTTTAAAAATCCGGCCACCCACTTCTGAGCATCTGCTGTATTTCTTGCAGGCGGAGCCGGTGTCGGAAAGGCGATCAACCTTTCAGCAATATGTATTAAATCGCCCCGCCGTTTATCCGCCTGCTGCAGCAGCATGTCAAGCTGATTCATTGAACATCTCTCCTTTTGCTGTATTAAAAAAACCCGTTTCATCCAATGAAACGGGTAAAAACGGATTTCCCTCCGCTTTTTTTCACCGCTTCCCTCCGCCGGCATGATCCGGATCAGGTCCGTTAAGGGTTGAGACTAACATCTCTCTCAGCTGCATGTCAGCAGCACCCCCAGGGTGAATTGATTTTATTTGACGGATGATGCCGCTTTTGCACACGTTAAAAATGGACGGCCGTTGTTCCATAAGACATTGACAGGCATATCGAAAAACGCTGTAAGCCGCTCGTCAGAAAGCATGTCCTTGATTTTCCCGGCAGCGAACACCTCGCCTTGTTTTAAAAGCAGCGCCTGATCAAATACCGGCAGAATTTCTTCAGCATGATGAGTGACATAAAGGATGGACGGCGCATTTTCTTTTTCAGCGATCGACGTTATCGTATCCAGCAGCTGCTCTCTTGCCATAAAATCGAGACCCGTCACGGGCTCATCCAAAATCAGCAGTTCCGGATCAGCCATAAGCGCCCGCGCAATCAGCGCTCTTTGCCTTTCCCCCTGAGATAACGTTTCATACCGTCTGTCCGCGAAACTGATGGCGCCTAAATCCTTCAGAAGACCGATCGCTTTTTCCCTCACTTGTTCACTCGGCGTTTCGTAAAGCCCGATTGAAGCGTACGCGCCGCTGAGGGCGATTTCAAAAGCAGAATCCGCGGCATATAATTTGTGCTGAAGACCCGCTGAAACAAGACCGATTTTTTTTCTGAGCCTGTCACCGAGCTCTGTTTTGCCGAATTGATGGCCGAGCACCTGCATCTCTCCTGAAGTGGGAAAGTAATAAGAACATAACATATTCAGCAAAGCTGTTTTTCCGGCTCCGTTCAGCCCGAACAGCACCCAATTTTCGTTTTTCTCAACGCGCCAGTTGATATCTTTCAAAATCCATTGGCCGTTTCTTTTTAATGACACATTGTCCAGCTGTAAAATCATTGCAGTTCCCCCGTTTATTTGTTTCAATTTTCTTAAAACTTTTACACATTAGAATACATCACTTTTTCGCAAACGTAAACCGGCGCACGAAAAAAGCCTTTAAAACAATGTTTAAAGGCTTTCTCCGTTATTGATGGATATTCTTATTCATTTGTTTAATGGCTGCCTTTTCAAGCCTTGAGACCTGAGCTTGGGATATGCCGATTTCTTCTGCGACTTCCATTTGGGTTTTTCCCTGGAAAAAGCGTTTTCGCAAAATCATTTTTTCCCGTTCGTTCAGTCTTCTCATGCCTTCTTTCAGAGCGAGCTCCTCAATCCATTGTGTATCCTTATTGCGCTCATCGCTGATCTGGTCCATCACGTAAATCGGATCGCCGCCGTCATTATAAATCGGCTCAAACAGTGATACCGGATCTTGGATGGCGTCAAGGGCAAACACAATT
The DNA here is from genome assembly GCF_051628075.1 of Bacillus siamensis. Taxonomy (NCBI): domain Bacteria; kingdom Bacillati; phylum Bacillota; class Bacilli; order Caryophanales; family Bacillaceae; genus Bacillus; species Bacillus siamensis. The sequence continues at coordinate 1,538,389 of NZ_CP155579.1, read as the reverse complement.
TCTTCATGGGGCACTTCAAGAACTTTGGCGATTTCCTCTGCTGTCGGCTCCCTGCTTGTCTCACTGATTAACCGCTCCCTTACTTGAAGCGCTTTATATGCGATATCGCGAAGCGACCTCGAGACGCGGATCGGATTGTTATCCCGCAAATATCTGCGGATTTCTCCGATAATCATCGGTACAGCGTATGTTGAAAACTTAACATTATGGCTTAGGTCAAAATTATCAATGGATTTCATTAGTCCGATGCAGCCGACCTGAAATAAGTCATCAACATACTCTCCTCTGTTGTTAAACCTCTGAATGACGCTTAAGACAAGGCGCAGATTGCCGTTTACAAGCTTTTCCCTCGCTGAATCATCGCCCTCATCCTGCAATTGCTTAAACAGCTTTCTCATCTCTTCATTCTTGAGTACCGGTAATTTGGAGGTATCCACCCCGCAAATTTCGACTTTATTTCTTGACACGTTTTTCCCTCCCACTAGGAGCTGCTGTACAACGTTAAGTATCTCCTCGGGTGGGAAAAATATGCACCGTCATTTTACAGAAATAAACATCCGGCACCGGCAATCCTTGCAGCAGTAAGGACTGTCAGATGGAAAAAATTTTACACCATTTTGTTAAACTCTTTTCTCAGTCTTTTAATAATCCGCTTTTCGAGCCGGGAGATATAAGATTGTGAAATCCCCATCATGTCGGCTACATCTTTTTGTGTTTTTTCTTCTTCACCGACAAGCCCGAATCGCAGTTCCATGATCTGCTTTTCTCTATCATTTAATTGCTCAAGCGCTTTTTTCAAAAGTTTTTTATCCACATTGGCTTCAATGTCTTTTGTAATAATATCATCATCTGTGCCGAGCACATCCGAAAGCAGCAGTTCGTTTCCGTCCCAATCAATGTTCAGCGGTTCATCAAAGGACACCTCTGAACGGATTTTATTGTTTCGGCGCAAGTACATTAAAATTTCGTTTTCAATACATCGTGACGCGTAGGTTGCGAGTTTGATTTTCTTTTCCGGATTAAACGTGTTTACCGCTTTGATTAAACCGATTGTGCCGATGCTGATTAAGTCCTCGATATTGATGCCGGTGTTTTCGAATTTGCGGGCAATGTAAACGACAAGGCGTAAGTTTCTCTCAATCAGGATGGCCCGCGCCGCCTGATCCCCGCTCGGCAGCTTTAATAAGAGCACCTGCTCCTCTTCTTTAGACAAAGGCGGCGGCAGCGCTTCGCTCCCTCCTATGTAATATACTTCATCACTTTTCAGTCCGAGTTTCATCAGCCATTTATACCATAAATAAGTCAGACGCAGCTTAAGTTTTTTCATCTTCCTCCCCCTTCTAAATACAATGCGTTTTGAGTATGATGAATAACAGACTTTTCGTCAGGATACATGCTTCACAGCCTTCCCGGTCAGCATCTTCGGGTGAACGATTCCGTCAAATTCACCATCCGCTGATAATGGTTTCGCGCTGATGCCGATCAGGCATTTTTCACATGCGATCATCTCGTCTTTCGTTATAATCGTGACGTAATCCGGCTTTAAACAGAGTAAAAATTGATTGTCCTGACCGACGCCCCTGTATGGAATCAGCCTCAGCTTATCCGCATGACGGAACGAATCATCAAGCTGCTCTATCACTTCAAGCGGACTGGCAGATTTGATGATGTCCGTTTCCTTTTCACTGAGAATCGGAGCGAATTTGTCAATGTGAAGGATCATGACCGGCGTTTTTGTCAGCGGATCATAAAGCTGATTCCCGGAATCCACCAGGCCTTTTGCGCGGATTGTCTGCCCGCTGAATTCTGCCTGAACCATGACAAGTTCATCGTACTGAATGGACTTCGTCTCGATGTCTTCGATTCTCTTTTTCGAAAAAAACCATACGGCCGGAAATCCGATGACAACAAATATCCAGCTGATCGGGTCGCCGAAGCCGGTCTGGCTCGTGACCATAGCGCCGTGTTCTACAATTGATTCTGTCTGCAGCAGGGAATGTACGCCGATCATTCCCCCGCCGACGAGAAAGGTCGCGAAATAAAAGGCGAACAAATTTTGAAAAAAGTACCGAAATCGTTTAAAGCCAAAAGCCGTAAGCACGATGACAACTGAAAATGCCATTTTTCCCGCCGGATGCTCCACAAAGGGAGAAACAGGCGTAAACATCAGAAGCACAATGGCTGATCCGATGAAACCGCCGGCGGCCACTCTTCTTTTTTTCACCTGGCGTTTTAAAATAAAGGCGGTTAATAAAAGCAAAAGAGAATCAAAACAAAAGTTCAACAGCCAAATGACATCCAGATAGATTTTCACATCTGACCCCTTTCCTCTTTTGTCTTACATATCTGTTTCTCTCTCTTGTTTTATAAGTATAAAGCAAGCTCTGTGGGAAAGTCTGTCAATTAATGTTGAGGGGAAAGTACAATTTTTAAGGGATAACCGTTTTATTTGTCGAGGGTCGAAGAGATTGATTTCCTATTGACCGTCTCAGCAAAAAAAGCGCTGCCGTGTCCCGGCAGCGCTCTGTTTTACTCATTGATATAAAGTTTTCCTTTTGCTGTCTGTCTCGTTTCATTTCCATAGTCATCTCTTGCAATAACGTCAATTTTTGCTCCGCTTGCTTTGATGGAAGAAGTCGCCGTCCAGTAACCCTCATATCGTCCCGAAGAAATTTCTCTCAGCGGAAGCTCCGTCGCGTTTTGGTTCCCTGCCCGGGCGTTTGCCAGAGGCATACGGATCACGAAAGAGGCGTCTAATTTCTTCCCGCTTGAAAAAGCGATTTTCACTGATTCTCCGGCTTTTAATTCTTTATCCGCTCCGGGAACCAATCCGGAGATGACGGGAGCGTTATAATTGACATCAATCACCGTCTTTTTTGTTGTTTTGTTACCCGCTTCGTCTGAGGCCGTGACTTTGATTTCGTTGCTGCCGTTTTCCAAAAGGATTCTTGCTTGATAAGAGCCGTCACTCACCTCGGTCTTTTTGCCGTTCACCTTCACCCATTTTAAATGGGCGTCGTAAGCTTTTCCTTTTACAGTCACCGCTTCTTTATTTGTTTTATCTCCGTTTGCCGGACTGTCAATCGTCACATCCGGCTTATCCTGATCGAGTATGACCGTGACAGGGCGTGACTCATCGGTTGATCCCTTGTCCGTCACAGATGCCGCCGTCAGCCGATTGGCATCTTTACGCAGTGTGACATCAGCCTGGAAATGGCCGTCTGCATCCGCTTTCGTTTCAGCGGCGGTTTTACCGTTATTGGTCAGGCGGACTGCAGTTCTTGGTGAAGCCGTTCCTTTCACCGTGATTGACTTCTTGTTTGTAAATGACCGGTCATCAGGCGACGTGATGTCAGGCACGGAAGCTTCGTAGTCAACTAAAGCCCTGATCATAAAGTTTCCGTCTGCTTTATCGGCTTTTGACCAGCTGCCGTCGAGGTATTGCCAGTTTCTGTTCGAATATGGACTGCCGTCGTCAGATGACAGGGCAGGTGAATAAGGATCGGGTTTCGTCTGGCGGAGCACAAGATAAAAATCCTTTCCGACCTCAATTCCTTTTGAGCTGAGATCCACTTTGGTCCATTCTCCGTTTCGAAGCGCTTCAGCTTGGAACGGGCCGGCAATTTTGCTGCCCGGGCTCCCGTCAGGGCCGGATGCATCATATACTTCTGCTTGAAATTCGGTACCGCCCGGATCAGGCCAGTCCGCGCCCCAAAATTTAAAGAGGCCTCCTGTCAGCATACCGTGTTCTTTTCCGTCTTTAAGCGTCATCTTAACGGCAGATTTGCTGCCTGCCTTAAAATAGGACAGTCCGGCTTCTTCAGTCCCGTTATCATAGGCAATTTCCCCTTCATAGCCGATATACGGCTTAAGCTTGGCGTTTTTTTCAGCATCCCCTTTGATGTCAACAGAAAATTCACTGTTGTAAAAGCCTTTTGCGGCTACTTTAATGGTGTATGAGCCTTCGTACGCCTGAAGCGAATATTCCCCTTTATCATTTGTCACCGCAGGCTCAATTGCAGCGTCCTCCACTACATAAAGCGCGGCCCCTTCCACCGGTTCGCCTGTCGACTGATTGGTGATGGTTCCTTTTAACGTGCCGGACGGCATTTGCTCCAGTGTAAAGTCTGCCTGTGCGGTTTTGTCTGCTTGAACAGAAACTTGTTTTGCAGCGGGTTTAAATCCGTATGCCTCGGCTTTCAGCGTATAGTTTCCCGCTTTATGAGACAGGCTGTAGCTTCCGGTTGCGGGGTCGGAATATACGGATTTCCCCGTCTCGGCGACACTGATTTGCGCTCTGAGCGGCAGGAGATTCGTTTCACGTTTCACCGGTTTTCCGGATGATTTTACCGCCGGTTTGGCCAGTTTCGGACTGACGGTTTTTTTCTTCAGATGGCATGGCGGTGTTTGTCTATTGTGTTTACTTTTTTTGGCCGCCTTGCCGAGAGGACTGCTTGAAAGCCGGACGTCATCAATATACCATCCGTCTTCATTGAGTACTTCGTCTGACTGCATATTAAACATAAGCTTTATATTTTGGCCTTTATACGCGGATAAGTCTGCTTCTTCATCATTCCACCCTGCGGAGTCACCATTGTAAACAGCCGCCTGCTCCCAATTCGATTTTCCTTCCGGCAGAACGAACACGTACCCGTAATCAAAAAATTCTTCGAGCTTGTGCCAGCTTTTAAATTGTAAAAACAACCGTCCTGAATCCGGAACCTGGATCGGAGGCATCACCAAATTCATATTGGCTGAATCGGCATACGGTCCGGACAGGTTCGTCGCATACACTTTATCTCCGGAAAATGCAGCGCCGGGGCCTGAACTCGGAATCCCCCATTCCCATTGGTCATGTGTCCCGTAACTGGACCAGCCGGCCGGCTGTAATTCAAAATCTTCTTTGTACCCCGCCGTAATGCTCGGTTTTACGTCAGCCCGGTACGTATCAGATTCTGCAGAATGACCCCCGAAATCTTTTATTGTCCATTTATAACTTACCGTGCTGCCCGTTACGTGCGGAATTTCTGCCTGGTAAAGTCCCTTTTTTTCATCACCGCTTTTTTGAACGGCGGCGATCGTTTTCCACTCTCCTTTATCAAATTGATAGGAAAGTAACACCTCAGTCACGCTTACATCATCTTCTGCTGTAACCGTTAACGGCAGATTTGCCCCTTTGTAAGCTTCATGGACGGGTTCATGCTGCCAGCTGGGGGGATTGTGATCTTCGCCCGCAGAAGATACTTTGCCTTTTACGCTTCCGATTCCGTCTGTTACGGCAGAAACGGCGTCAAAAGCATTGACTAAACCGTGGCCGTAGCCGTTATTCGGTGATTCCGGAAAAACGGAGTCTGTCAGCTTTTCAGCGGTGCGCGTCAAAACGTCTTCCATTTCATCAACCGTAATAGACGCGTTCGCCTGCCTTAACAAAGCCGCCGTCGCCGCCACATGCGGCCCGGCCATTGAAGTTCCGTTCCAGCCGCCTTCATATGTTCCCCCAGGAATAGAGGAACGGATATTCACTCCCGGAGCCGAAATATCCGGCTTAGTTTCATGATACGGTGAGGGGCCTTGAAGTGAGAAATCAGCGAGTTTCTTGTCGATGTCAGTCGCACCTGTCGCAAATGCTTCCGGATAATTGGCCGGATTTGCGATTGAACCGGGTCCTCCCGGTGTAAATAAGTCTTCATTTCCCGCAGAGAATTCCGGAAAAATCTCGGCTGCTCTCCATGCATTCACCATATCGCGGTACCACTCGTCCATTCCTGAACCGCCTGCCCAGGAATTATTGACAACATCCGGCGCCATCTCGGGATGCGGAGTGCCGTTTTTATCTTTTGGCGCGAGCACCCATTCACCGGCATCCAAAATATCGGCATCGGTTCCTCCGTCATCTGAAAATGCTTTTACTGCAATCCATTTCGCGCCCGGAGCGACACCGATTTGATTTGAGCCGTCAGGTTCTGAACCCGTCATGGTTCCTGTTACATGAGTGCCGTGTTCAAGATCATCGTAGGGCGCGTCTTTTTTAGACACGGCATCATACCAGTTCATTTCATGGTTCGGCGCTGCGGGATTTTCAGGATCGTACCCCCGGTATTTTTCCTTAAGCGCAGGGTGATCCCACTGGACCCCTGTATCAATCGAGGCGACAACCGTACCGGTGCCGTCGTAACCAGAGGCCCAGGCCTTCGGCGCATCAATTTGGCTGATGTTCCATTCAACGCCTCCCTTTGCCTTGATCTCTTTTTGTTTTTTCTTCAATTGAAAAGGAGCTTTCGATTGAGTAAGCTGACGCTTTTCATTCGGGAGAACTTTTTCTACTTCAGGAAATGAAGCAACTTTCTCCATCACCTCTTTCGAAGCCGTGACTGCCATTCCGTTGACAATATAATAGGAATGGATGTGCTCCGCCTTGCCTTTCTTTTTTTGTTTTTCCAAATATGTTTTTATATTCTGCTGGGCATTATGAGCCGCTACTTTTAAAGAAGAGACGACCGCTGACCGCTTTTGATATTCTGTTTTTGCTGCGGAAAGCGATTGGGACTTGGCATTTTTCTCTGCTTTTTTGACCGCTTTTTTCGTATCGGCTTTCTCTTTAAATTTGATGAGAAATGTGACTTTATCATTTTTCTCAAAACGCTTCTTGACTGAATCGGAAATCTTATGCTGAATGCTCTTAGAGGAAGAAAGATCTTTGGTGGCAGAAACTGTTCCCGGTGTGGTCTCCGCTACGGCTGCACCCGGAAACAGCAGTGAACTGACGACAATCGCGCTTAAAACGGAGCCTGTCCATCTGTTTCTCATTTTTTTCTTCAAATCGTATCCCCCCTTATTTGGAAACGCAATATAAATTTGTATTCCTTCCCTCTCAATTGGAATGGTTTGTCATTTCGATGCTGTACGTTAAATGTAGACAATCTTCTATTCAGATATTGTCACATTCTGTCAGAAAGCCGGATGAAACTAGAAAACAATCAATTGGTCATAGGTATAAAGTTTCTATTTTCACTGTATAGATCATGGGGATGGGCAGGAAGACTGAGCGAAAAAAGAAAAAGGACAAAACCATGTGGTTTTGTCCTTTTTGCATCAGCCGCGTTTGTTGCGGTTTCTTAAAAATGTAGGAATATCAAGGGCATCATCCGCCGGCTGTGAAGTATGGCGGTTTCCCGTGTTTTGATGCTGTGTTTCTTCTCGTTTCGGCTCACGTTTCGCAGCAGGCTGGCTTTGAGACTTCAAGCCTTGGTTTAAAGTCGGACGCTGCGGTTTTGAGTCGTCTTTCTCCTGTTCGATAAAACCGGTCGCGATGACGGTAACGACGATTTCATCTTTCAGATTTTCATTGATAACTGAACCGAAAATCATATTCACATCAGGATCAGACGCAGAAGCGACGATATCGGCTGCTTCCTGCACTTCGTAGAGGCTCAGATTTGTACCTCCCGTAATGTTCATTAAAACACCTTGCGCTCCGTCGATTGCCGCTTCAAGGAGCGGGCTGGAGATGGCCTTTTTAGCGGCTTCGGCAGCACGGCTTTCTCCTGTTGCGATCCCGATACCCATCAATGCTGAACCTTTGTTGGACATGATGGTTTTAACATCGGCAAAATCCAAGTTGATTAAACCGGGCGTCGCGATGAGGTCTGAGATACCTTGCACCCCTTGGCGAAGGACGTTATCAGCTTCACGGAATGCTTCAAGCATCGGTGTGTTTTTATCGACAATTTCTAAAATCCGGTCATTCGGAATAACGATCAGTGTGTCAACGGCTTCTTTCATCGCCGTGATACCGCCTGCAGCCTGCAGCTGGCGTTTTCGTCCTTCAAATGTAAACGGTCTTGTTACGACTCCGACAGTCAAAGCGCCTAAGTCTTTTGCAATTTGCGCAATAACCGGTGCGGCTCCCGTTCCGGTACCGCCTCCCATTCCGGCTGTAACGAACACCATGTCAGCGCCTTTTAACGCTTCTTCGATTTGTTCTTTACTTTCTTCAGCGGCTTTTTTGCCGACTTCCGGATTCGCTCCCGCTCCGAGACCGCGGGTCAGCTTTTCTCCGATCTGCATTTTCACTTCTGCTTTTGACAGGTTAAGAGCTTGCGCGTCCGTATTTACCGCGATGTACTCTACACCCTGTACTTCGTTTTCAATCATTCGGTTGACCGCGTTATTACCGCCGCCTCCTACTCCGATTACTTTAATTGATGCTAAGCCGTCTATGTTTGTTTCGAAATCCAACATGCTAAATCCTCCTAATCTGCCGAATGACTATCAATCTATTCCCAAAACATGCTTAATAGTTTTTTCATTTTGCTCGGTTTGTTGTGTTCGGCTTGTGTTTTTTGTTTTGCTTTTGGACGCTGCTGCGCCTCAGGCCGCTGATGATGTTCTTCTTCGTGAGAGACCGCGATTTCCTGCACGGCTTCTTCCGGCATATGAAAGCCTATTTTTCTTCCCTGAATTCTGGCATTTCGGCAGGCAAATTGTATCAAGCCGACACCCGTCATATATTGAGGGTCTCTTACACCGATATAATTCGGGCTTGCGACCCTGACATTGTGCCTCAGCACTTCCTGTGCCAATGAAAGCACTCCGGGCATTGCGGCCTGTCCGCCGGTCAGCACAAAGCCGCCGGGCAGATCTGTAATTCCCATATGCTCAATTTCGGCTGCGGCAATCTCAAGAATCTCTTCCACTCTTGCTTCAATAATATTGGCAATTTCCTGCTGTGTAAAAGATTGCTTTTGATTCGTTCCTATGACGGTGACTTCAAATACTTCATCTTCTGAAGCCTCATCGTAGAATGCATGTCCGAATTGTTTTTTTACTCTTTCAGCCTCTTCGGTGGAAGTGCGCAATCCGATCGATACATCTTTCGTGATGTTTTCGCCTCCGAGCGGAATGACGGCTGTCTCCTTCAGGTGCCCCTGTTCAAATACCGCCACCGTCGTCGAGCCGCCGCCGATATCAATCATGGCGACTCCGAGGTTTTTTTCGTCTTTTGACAAAGCCGCTGAACCGGCCGCAAGCGGCTGCAGGCAGATATCTGTAATTTCGACGCCCGCTCTCTCCACACAGCGAAGTAAATTATGTAAGATCGTTTTGGAGCCGGTAATCAGCGTGCCTTCTACTTCCAGGCGCACGCCGAGCATTTTTTTCGGATCGGTAATTTCGTCTCTTCCGTCAACGATAAACTGTTTCGGAACGACGTCAACGATCAGCTGCTCGTGCGGAACTGACACGACCTGTGCCGCTTCCATTACCCGGCGGACGTCTTCAACGTGAATTTCTTTGTTTTCACTGGAAACAGCGACAACGCCGTTCGTATCTTGAATATGAATATAATTTCCATTAACGCCGACAATGGCTTTTTTCAGCGGAAAACCTACCATTCTTTCAGCTTGGTCAAACGCTTTTCTTATAGAATGAACGGTTTCATCTATATCAACGATTGAGCCTTTTTTCAACCCTTCAGACGGTACATTTCCCACTCCGATAATGTTAAGGGAATCATCTGTCATTTCTCCGACGATCACTTTTGTATTGGACGTACCGATGTCAAGACTGACGTAAAGTTCATTGTTGTTCATTCTATGGCACCTCCTCACATTTCGATCAAATTCTATTCTATTATTTGCGGAACAACAATACAATGGATGTGGCTTTACAAGTGTGTAACAAAAACAACAGCATCAACAAATTTTCATCTGATTTCTCACAATTTATGTTTAATGAAACTATTCGTTATATTCTATGTATATCCTCTTTTATATCGCATTTTTTTTATTTTTTTTGGAGACGGCCCACCTTACCGTAAGATTTCTTGTCACGGGTCATCCTGTGCAATCCAGATGCAAATATACCCGCTTTCCATTAGTCTACACTAAGATGAACCTTCAGAAAAGCGATAGATATTGCCAGAAACATCCGAAAAAAGAAGAAACAGGAGGAAAATTCCAAATGCAATGATCACTGCAGATGACACGCCCATTGCATTAAGAATTTTCCGCTTGTCCGGCAGCCGGAATCCCCGGCAAAAAACAAACATAGTCATAATGATTCCGCTATCGGTTATATCGGCTGCCATGCTGATTGTAACAGTCCCTTTTGAATCACCTTAAAATTAGTCCTTTAGAACTATTGATCAGTTTCTTTTTTCTTGCCGGATTGACCTTTTTTAAATTCTTCAAAATATGTAGCGACTTCTAAGTGGATAATTCCCTTTTTTCCGCCGTCCAGCTGAGAAACGATAGAAGGATAGGTCTTCATCCGGGCGGCAAACGTTTTAATTGAAGCGGTCACCACATATCCGTCGTTCATATACAGCTTAATCCGATCCTGATCCATTTTTACCGGCGTGTAGTAGATTTCAGAAATTGACTGCTTTAACGAACCTGAAAGCTTATCAAGCTGCTCCGCCATTTTGACCCGCTTTTTCGCGTTTGTCCAGTCTACCAAAATCGGACCCGCGTCATCGGGCGTGACTTCGTTCGGCAGCACGGTGCCGTTCTCCAGCACTTCATAATACACATCATTCCGCTGCAGATACGCGATGGTCTTATATTCTTCAATGTGAATTCTGACTTTGTTAGGAAATGCTTTTGAAAGCTCCGCCTTTTTCACCAGCTTATTCTGCTCAATCTTTTCTTCTGTTTTTTTCTTGTTCAGACTCCAGAACTCGGTCTGTCCGTTATGTATATCAGAAAGCGCGCTGATCTCTTTTACAGACACGTTTTCGTTTCCAGAAACGGTGACAGAAGAGACTTTGCTGATCGGCATCTGCAAATACACGATGATTAAAACCATCATAAAAAAGAGCACAATGAATGAAATCAGCCGGCGGTTTGCTTTTTGTTTCCGCTGCTCTTTGATTTTCGGAATCCGTTCTTCAATATTTACGATTTTTTCTCTTTCATGATTCGGGTTCACTGCCTGTCCACCTCGCTAAGAATGAAACAGCTTGACATTCGTCTGATTGAAAAACAAACGGCATGCTGTGATGCCGTTTGACATTTGTTAAAAGTATATCACATGAGCTCACGTAAATCAGAGAACCTTTAGCGATTCCCGCCGATGATTTCAACTTCTGTATGCATGTCAACATCATACTGCTCACGGATGGTCTTTTTCACATACTCAATCAGGTCAAGGACGTCCTTGGCAGTCGCCCCGCCGGCATTGACGATAAAATTCCCGTGCATTTCGGACACTTTCGCTCCGCCGATCTGATATCCTTTTAATCCCGCTTTTTCAACGAGGTTTCCGGCATGATCCGGCAGCGGATTTCTGAATATGCTTCCGGCGCAGGGGCTTGAGTACGGCTGAGTATTTTTTCTGTAATCTTTGTTTTGCTGCATTTGCGCCGTGATGGCTTCCCGTTCCTTTTGCTCAAGCTTTAGAACTGCCTCGAGACACACGCCGGGACGTTTTTTCTGCAATACAGATGTTCTGTAGCTGAAGTCCATCTCTTCGTTCGTCAGCCATTCGATCGTGCCGTCTTCAAATAAGATACGGGCTTTCACGAGAATCTCACTCATATCAGATCCGTGCGCCCCCGCATTCATATAGACGGCTCCGCCGATTGATCCCGGAATGCCTGCTGCAAACTCGAGTCCGGACATTCCTTTTTTACTCATCGAAGTCGCAAGACGGACGACTGAATAACCGCCTCCGACTGTCACCTGATCGCCGTCAATCTCCAAATGATCGAGTCCCGCTCCCAGCTTAATAACAACTCCTCTTATGCCTTCATCAAGCACGAGCAGATTTGAACCGCGGCCGATAACCGTCCATGGCAGGTCATGTTTCTTCACAATATCCATAATATCTTTGACCGCTTCCACACGGTTGGGGATGATTAAAATGTCCGCCGGACCGCCGATTTTCATCGTTGTATGATTCGCGAGCGGTTCTTGTTCCAGCACTTTGCCGACTTCGCGGTCTCTTAATTCCTGAATTACGTTCTCCATCGTAAACCTCCGCATTCCATTTGCTCTATTTTTTAATGTCTTCCATGATACTGTACAGTCTGGCTGCCGCATCGGGAACACCGAGTGATTTTGTCCGCTCACTCATGTCTTTTAACGTTTCGTCATTCATTACGATTTTGTCCAGCGCAGCGATCAGTTTTTCTCCGCTGAGCTCGGTTTCTTTCAGTACGATTGCAGCGTCATGCTGGCTGAGCGCCTTCGCATTGACTTCCTGGTGATTGGCTGTCACGTACGGGCTCGGAATGAGCACACTCGGAATGCCGAGTGCAGTGATTTCCGCAATGGTTGTCGCCCCGGCTCTGGCCACAATGACATCAATTGATTTTAAGTACTCCGGCATTTGGTGCAAAAACGGTTTTGTCACCATATTATCAGCGGCTTTTCCGCCTTTCAGCTCAGCCGTTACCTTCTCATAATGCACTTCCCCGGTAATATAAAGCACTTGGTAAGGTCTCGTTTTCAATTCTTCCTGCATATCAATAACTGCACGGTTAATAGGAGCCGCACCTCTGCTTCCGCCGAAAATAAGCACCGTTTTTTGATCTTCTTTCAGCCCGAATTCAGTTAACGAGCGGCCTGTCTTAATTGAGACGACTTCAGAGGCTCTCGGGTTTCCCGTAAAAACAACTTTTTCAGCAGGAAAATGCGATTTTGCCTCTTCAAAGCAAATCGCCACCTTATTAACATATTTCGAGAGAAACTTATTCGTGATGCCCGGAAGGCTGTTTTGCTCATGAATGATCGTCGGAATTCCCATTTTTGCCGCCGCGTATACAACCGGACCGCATACATAGCCGCCTGTGCCGATAACAGCATCTGGTTTAAATTCTTTTAAATACGATTTGCTTTTCTTCACGCCTTTTAAGAAACGCATGATGGTTTTTACATTTTCAAAAGAAAGTTTTCGTTTGAAACCTGTAATTTCAATGGCGCGAAACGGAATATTTTCCCGTTCAACAATTTTTTTCTCAAGACCGTTTTCTGTTCCGATATATAAAAATTCCACGTCCGGGTGCCGGCGCTGAACTTCTTTAATAAAGGCCAAAGCCGGATAAATATGTCCTCCGGTTCCGCCTCCGCTTACTGCAATACGCATTCGTATGTCCCCCTTAATCACACAGCGATAACCCTGTTTTTTAGGACAGGGTTATTGATGTTGTCTGTTTTTTTATAAATGACGAATATATCATGAGTGATGAGGCAAGATACAGATCAATACCTCGAGTACCGGCTGACATTTAAAAGCACGCCGACCGCTGCGAGCATCAGCGTCAATGATGACCCTCCGTAGCTTAAAAACGGCAGCGTAATTCCTGTTACCGGGATCAGCCCCGTCACAACGCCGATATTAATCATGACTTGAATAGCAATCATAGAAATAATGCCGATGGCGACAAAGCTTCCGTATAAATCCGGAGCGCCGAGGGCAATCCTGACGCCCCGCCATAATAAAATACTGAACAGCAGCAATATGAGCGAACCGCCGATAAAGCCGAGTTCCTCAGATAAAATAGCAAAAATGAAATCGGTTTGCGGCTCCGGCAGGTAAAAAAACTTTTGCCGGCTTTGGCCGAGCCCCATTCCGAACAGACCGCCCGGACCTACGGCATAGAGCGACTGAATGATCTGAAATCCGCTTCCAAGCGGGTCCTCCCACGGGTTTAAGTAGGAGGTGATCCGTTTAATCCGATAAGGAGCGGACAGAACAAGCGCCGCAAATCCGCTTAAACCGATGAGTCCGAGAAACGCGAAATGAGCGATTCGCGCACCGGAAACAAATATCATCACGATGCACGTGCCCACCATCACCGTCCCCGTTCCAAGGTCGGGCTGGCACATGATAATAATAAATGCAGAAAACACGATTCCGAGCGCGGGAACGAATCCGCGTCTGAATGACGTAATGTTCTTCTGTTTTTCAGAAAGAAATTTAGCCAGAAACGCAATCATCGCGAGTTTCATAAACTCCGAAGGCTGAATGCTGAACGCGCCCACTCCGATCCAGCTTCTTGAACCGTTCCGCACCATTCCGACTCCCGGAATCAGTACAAGCACAAGCAGGAAAAAACAAATGATCAGAAGCAGCTTCGACCATGTCCGCCATGTCCAATAATCCACATTCATAATGAAAAACATGGCAATGACGCCGATTCCCGCAAACAGCAGCTGCCGTTTCGCAAAGAAAAACGAGTCGTCAAATTTATAATCCGCCCAAACCGCACTTGCACTGTAAACCATAATTAATCCTATTGTTAAAAGCAATAACGTAATGATAACTAATAACAAATCAGGCGCTGTTTTTTTAGTAGTCAAAGCAATCGACACCCCAAGCATAAGTCATTTAGGGCTGCCGATGAACAGAGACAAGCCCTTACTTAAGCATATGCACGGCATCTATAAACATGTCACCGCGTTCTTCAAATGTTTTGAACTGATCCCAGCTTGCACACGCAGGTGACAAGAGGATGACGTCTCCTTCATTTGAGAGCGCAAACGCCGCAGATACTGCTTGTTCAACATTATCGACACGTTTGACATGTTGTATTCCCAGCTCATTGCCCAGTTTTTCTATCTTCGGCGCCGTCTGGCCGAACGTAAGGACCGCTTTGACATTGTCCATATACGGTTTCAGATCGTCAAAGCCGTTGCCGCGGTCAAGTCCGCCTGCAAGCAGTATAACCGGAGCGTTGAACGCGGAGAGCGCTTTGCTTGTGGCCAAAATATTCGTTGCTTTGCTGTCATTATAAAATTTACGATTCCGAATCGCAGTCACATACTGCAGACGGTGTTTAACACCGGTAAAGCTTGTCAGCACCTTCTGAATAGCATTATTGGATGCGCCCGCCGTTTTTGCCGCGGCTACAGCGGCTAGAATATTTTCTAAATTGTGCGCGCCCGGCAGTACGATGTCATCAACAGGCAGAATCGCTTCATCGCCGAACATCAGCATCCCGTCTTTAATGAATGCGCCGCTGGACAGTTCCTGATGAACTGAAAACGGAACGGTGCCGGCTTTTCCGCCTTCGGCAAGCCGCACGACTGTTTCATCGCTTTGGTTCACGATGGCCGTATCGCTCTCAAGCTGATGCAGATACACCTTCTGCTTGGCTTTTTCGTAATTTTCACGGCTGTGGTGATAATCCAAATGAGCGTCAAATACATTTAAAATCAGGCCGATTTCAGGTCTGAACGCATGAGTCCCCATCAGCTGGAACGAAGAAAGCTCCGTGACGATCCATTCATCACCGTCAGCATGATAAGCCACTTCACTGGCGACAGTGCCGATATTCCCCGCGATCAGCGCCTTTATCGAGTCAGCCTTCAGCATTTCGTAAACCAGGGTCGTCGTTGTTGTTTTCCCGTTCGAGCCTGTAATGCCGATGAATTTTGCATTGGTGATATAATACGCAAGCTCGATTTCCGTCCAGACCGGGATGCCTCTTCTTTGCGCTTCCTCCACCATGATATTTTCATACGGGATTCCGGGATTTTTGATCAGAATGGTAATATC
The DNA here is from genome assembly GCF_051628075.1 of Bacillus siamensis. NCBI lineage: Bacteria > Bacillati > Bacillota > Bacilli > Caryophanales > Bacillaceae > Bacillus > Bacillus siamensis. Next base: position 1,522,888 of record NZ_CP155579.1, on the reverse strand, counting down.
ATGCTGATCAAAAAGTGATGTCGGATGTTCACCGCATATAACCTCAATTCCTCTTTCTGAAAGCCTTTGGGCAGGTTCGTTTTCTTCAAAGGCTTTTTGATCATTTACGACGACGTTAATGCCTTTTTCATGAAGAATTGACGCAGCCGCATATCCGCTTTTTGCCAGTCCGAGGACCAGAAAGTTTTGTTTTTGCAAAAAAAGTTCGTTTTCCACTTATAACCACACCTCGATGTAAATTCCTAAAACGGCAAGCAGCAGTCCCGCAGTCCAGAATGTGACGACAACTCTCCATTCAGACCATCCGACCAATTCGTAATGGTGGTGAAGCGGACTCATTTTAAAGATTCGTTTTCCTGTCGTTTTAAAGCTGATGACTTGTAAGATAACAGATAAGGTCTCAATAACAAAAACTCCGCCGATAATGACGAGCAGAATTTCAAGCTTCGTCAAAATGGCAACGGTCACGATGGCTCCTCCGAGCGCAAGCGAACCGGTATCCCCCATAAATACTTTGGCGGGATGGGCATTGAATACAAGAAAACCGAGAACGGCGCCGACAACGGCAACCGAGAAAATCGCAACGTCATATTGTGACTGGTTCCACGCAAGGATCGCGAAAGCGCCGAATGCGATAGCAGCGGTACCGGACAAGAGACCGTCCAGACCGTCTGTCAGGTTGACGGCGTTTGAACCTCCGACAAGCATAAAGAGAACGAGGATAAAGTATCCCCAGCCGAGATCGATTGACAGATGTGTTCCCGGCACCCTGATGCCGGTTGAAAAATGGCAGTAATGATATACTCCGTAGAATACAATGGCGATAATGATCTGGCCGATCAATTTCTGCTTCGACGTTAATCCGAGATTCCGTTTCATCACCACTTTAATATAATCATCCAAAAAGCCGAGCAGGCCGTATCCGATCGTGACAAACAGCAGAAGAAACATTTCCGCGCTCAAATGCGAAAATTTCTGCGTCATGACAATCGCCGTAATGGCGATGGATACGATAATCATGACCCCGCCCATCGTCGGCGTCCCTGATTTTTTCATATGTGATTTCGGCCCTTCTTCCCTGATGCTCTGGCCGAATTTTAAGCGTCTTAAAAACGGGATAAGAATCGGAGATATCAGAACACTGATTAAAAATCCCATTATTATTGTAAATAAAATCACTTGCTCAAGCATTGCTCTTTTCTCCTCCCGTTTCGTTCAAACGACATACGTATTTATCATATTCACATTGTTTCCCCGTAATTCTTTTCATTTCCCTCATTCTAACACTCTTTCCTGTTTTACTTTTTATTCAGCTCAACGATAGCTCTTCCCGCTACTTCGGCGTCATCAAAGTCGAATGTTTCATTGCCGATCTGCTGATAGGTTTCATGCCCTTTTCCGGCAATCAGGACCACATCACCCTTTTTCGCGTTGGCAATGGCAAAAAAGATGGCCTGCTCGCGGTTGGCGATACTGTGATAGTAAGTTCCTTCTACTCCTCTTTCCATATCTCTTAATATGGCCAGCGGGTCCTCGCTTCTCGGGTTATCTGAGGTAAAGATCGGTTCGTCGGCAATCCGCACCGCAATTTCCGCCATTTTCGGGCGTTTTGTTTTGTCCCGGTCACCGCCGCAGCCGACGACGACGAAAAGCTTGCCCTCTGTCATGTCTTTGCATGTATTCAGGACGTTTTCCAGACTGTCAGGCGTGTGCGCGTAATCGACGACGACAGGGAACGGCTGATTGTGATTCACCAGTTCAAACCGGCCTCTGACACCTTGCAGCTCTTCAAGTGCGCTTGTGATCGTATCGAACGGGAGACCCGCTGCGATCGCTGTCGCCGCTGCAGCCAGTACGTTATACACATTGAACCGGCCGACGAGTGAAACCGTGATCTGTTTTGTTCCTTTTGGCGTAACGAGTTCAAAGCTTGTGCCTTGCGCAGAGATCTCAATTTGTTTCGCCATGACATCGGCATCGTTTTCGATTCCGTATGTAAGGATGTGTGCCGCCGTCACTCTTTCAAAATAAGCGCTAGCTTTGTCATCTGCGTTTAAAACGGCCCGCTTCGGCTTTTCATGGTTGAAAGAGCCGCCCAGCTGGGAAAACAGGAGGCTTTTAGCCTGTCTGTAGTCTTCCATCGTCTTGTGATAGTCTAAATGGTCCTGCGTCAGATTCGTGAACACGGCGATATCATAATCGCAGCCGTGAACCCTGCCGAGTGACAGAGCGTGAGAAGACACTTCCATAATGGCTGTATCAACATGCTCGTCATTCATTTTCTTGAACGTTTTTTGCAGTGTGACGCTTTCGGGTGTTGTATTTTTGACCGGGAATGTCTCATCACCGATTTTAATGTACATCGTTCCGATTAAACCGGTCTGTCTTCCCGCTTTTTTAAAAATCTCCTCAACCATATGCGTCGTTGATGTCTTGCCGTTTGTGCCGGTGATGCCGATAAGCTGAAGTTTCTTTGTCGGCTGCCCGTAAAACGCATCAGAAAGAACGCTGAGCGCCCGCTGTGACCGGCGGACGATAATGACAGGAATATCGACGTCAAGCTCTTTCTCGGCGACGATGGCCGCTGCGCCGTTTTCTGCGGCTTTTTGGGCGAAATCATGTCCGTCCACCGTATACCCTTTTATACACACAAAAAGACTCCCTTTTCTCACTTCCCTGGAGTCCATCTCAATTGAAGTTATATCAGGGTCATGAAAGTCATTTTGAACAGGTTCGGCCATTAAATATGTAAGCAGCTTTGTAAGTTTCATTGTATCAAACCTCTCAGAAATTCTATTCATTCTTTTATCATGATAATTGTTTGTAAAAGTCAGAATGGCTTTTAAACATACAGTTCATATTTTAGCGTAAATAAAAGGATACATCCAGTTAATCTTAAAAGTTATCTTCTTTTTTTATCTTTATGATAAAAGGCAGCCGAAAACAATCGGCTGCCTCAAAAAGACTCATTCTTCACTCAAGTAAACACGGATCTTTGAGCCTTCTTTTACTTTCGTTCCGGCTGCAGGTGATTGCTTCACAATTTTGCTTCCTTTTCCTGAGGAGTCTATATTCAAATTGACAAGCAGCGACTCAAGATCAGAGACAGACATCCCTACAACATTCGGAACCTCTATTGTTTTTGTGTCGTTCCATTGATATTTTTTCTCGATTTGATTTTTTCGCGGTTTAACGCCGAGCTCCGGCAGACTGTCTCTCATCATATTTCCGACAATCGGGGCGGCGACGGTTCCCCCGAATTGAATCGTGCCTTTCGGATTATCAACCGCGACATATACGACAAGGCTCGGGTCATCAGCCGGCGCAAAACCGATAAAGGAGACGATATGGTTGTTTTCGAGATATTTGCCGTCTTTGACCTTTTGAGCCGTTCCAGTTTTCCCCCCAACGCGATATCCTTCTACAAAGGCATTCCGCCCCGTTCCCTGAGCGACGACGCTTTCTAAAGCGTATCTGATCTGCTTTGACGTTTCCTGGGAAATAACTTGTCTTTTCGCAATCGGCGATTGTTTCTTAACGGTTTTTTTCGTGACGGGATCAACCCACTCTTTGGCGATAAACGGAGTATAAAGCGTTCCGCCGTTTATTGCTGCGGATACGGCTGCCACCTGCTGAATCGGCGTGACGGAAACCCCTTGTCCGAAAGCGGTTGTCGCCTGTTCGACCGGGCCGACTCTGTCAAGCGGAAATAAGATTCCCGTTCCTTCCCCCTGCAGATCGATGCCTGTTTTCTTTCCAAATCCGAAGTCCTTAATATATTGAAACAGCTTTTGTTTTCCGAGCCGTTCCCCAAGCTGTACAAACCCAGGGTTGCAGGAATTTTGAACGACTTCAAGGTAAGACTGCGAACCGTGGCCGCCCTTTTTCCAGCATCTGAGGCGGGCGCCGTCCACCTCGGCAAATCCTTTGTCATAAAAATGATCTCTTTGCAAGTTTACTTTTTGCTCTTGGAGCGCCGCCGCAAGCGTAATAATCTTAAAGGTCGAACCCGGTTCATACGTACTCCATACCGGCAGATTCCGGTTGTAAACGGACGGATCCACTGATTGATAGTCAGCCGGATCAAAATCAGGACGGCTTGACATTCCCAGCACTTCTCCGTTTTTCGGATTCATTGCGACCGCAATCATTCCGTCCGGGTTGTATTTCGCCGCTGCATTGTCGAGCTCTCGTTCTATAATCGTCTGAACCTTGGCGTCAATCGTCAATTTCATATCAAGTCCGTCTTTCGGAGGGGTGTAATCATCCGCTTCATCAGGCATTTTCTTCCCCTTGGCATCCGTATAAAATTTCACGGAGCCCTTTACACCTTTTAAGTCATCATCATAATAAGCCTCCAGTCCGAGAAGGCCCTGGTTATCAATACCGGCAAAACCGAGAACATGGGACAAAAAGCTTCCGTACGGATAATGACGGATGCTGTCTTCAGCTACATAAACTCCTTTTAAATCGAGCGCTTTGATTTCTTTCGCTTTTTTATTTGAAATTTTCCGGCCCTCGGGTGAGATTTTTTCTATGGATGTTTTCTTTGTAATGTGTTTGTAGACCTTCTCTTCTGACATATTTAAAACTGACGCGAGAAGCTTGCCCGTTTTTATGGGATTTTGAATCTGGCGCGGTACGACAAAGACGGTCGGCGCGCTTTTATTAGTAGCCAGCTTCACGCCGTTCCGGTCAAGGATCTCTCCCCGCTCAGGCTCAAACGGCAAATTCCGGCTCCAGGAATCCTTCGCCAGCGAAGTCAGCTTTTCCCCCATTACAAATTGGACATAGCCTAATCTGCTGTCAATGATCAAAAAAATGATCACGCCAAAAAGCAAAACCAGTAATAAACGTTTTCGAACCGTTACATTTGAAACGCGCAAGGGACCGTCCACTCCTTATTTAGGCTTGTTTCATTTTATGCCTCAGCTTGGACACATAGAACGGCGCGCATAAAAAAGAAGCCCGCGGGCATCCGCGGACTTCTCTGTCCCGTTAATCAGGATTTTTAAATTTCACCTTGATCACGGTATTTCCCTTCAGTTCTTTGCCTTTTTTGACACTTTGGCTGGCAGCGTAACCTTCGCCGCTCACATCAATGTGAATGCCTGATACCTTGCTGAATTGAAGCACTTCCCGTCTCGACCATCCGGACATATCCGGCATCGTCATCTTTCCGTCTGTTTTTAAGAAGATTTTCTGATTGGTGATCACATCTTCTCCGGCTTTCGGATACTGCTCTTTTACGGCAACATCACTGCCGATGACAATCGGTGTGAGATGTTCATTTTTCGCTTCCTTCTCAGCATTCGTAACCGTCTTGTCTGTCAGATCAGGCATCTTTTGGCTTTTCGTTTCTTCCTGGCCGGAATCTGACTTTTCCGTCGGCTCGATGTTCAGATAATGCAAACTGTTTTTCATCGTCGGGTTAAAGATTTCCGCGACAGGATCGGAGCTGCTTTGGCCCGCTTTTAATTGCGGCTGCTGCACGGCTACATAGATGACGAGCTTAGGATCATTTTTCGGCGCCATGCCCATGAATGAAAACACATAGTTGCTCGTCCCTTTCAAATATCCGCCCGTCCCCGCGATTTGCGCGGTTCCCGTTTTCCCCGCAACATCAAAACCTTCAATTTTATAAGGCTTTCCCGTTCCGATGTCTGACGTCACGACTTCTCCGAGCAAATTCCGGACTTGTTTGGCTGTATCAGCCGAAATCGGCGTGCCTGCTTGTTCGGGCTTTGTCTGCTTGACGACTTTTTTCGTATCAGGGTCGACGATATGGTCAATGACGTAAGGCTTCATCATTTTGCCGTTATTGGCAATCGCCGTGACTGCCTGAAGCTGCTGAATCGGCGTTATCGCCGATGCTTGGCCGTAAGCCGTAGACGCTTTATCAAAATCATATTTGAAGTTAATTTTACTTGATACTTCACCGGGCAGATCAATCCCTGTTTTTTGATAGAGCCCGAATTTGTGCAGGTACTCATTAAACCGGTCAAACCCGAGTTTTTCATTTGCCAGCTTGGCGAAAGCAACATTTGACGACCTCATGAGGCCGTCATGGAAGCTTGTCATGCCCCAGCCGGCTCCGTCGTTCCAATCTCGTACTGTTCCGCCGCCTACTTTATATGTTCCTGATTTATATTTCTCGTTTGCAGAGAACGCGTTTTCCTGAATCGCCGCGGCAAGCGTAAAGATCTTCATCGTCGATCCCGGTTCATACGCATACGACACTAAGTCGTTGTAATAATTGGTGACGTTTCTGAGATTCGGGTCAAAACTCGGACGCTGCCCCATCGCAAGCACTTTGCCTGTTTTCGGTTCTACGACAGCCGCCATGATTTTTTTCGGTTTATATTTTTCCGCCACTTTCATCATGCTGTCTTCCAAAAAGGTTTGAATTTTCTGATCAATGGTTAAATATACATTGTCACCGTTTTTAGGTGCGGTGATTTTTTCTTTGCTGTTCGGAAGTTTCCAGCCGGATTTATCACTTTCATACGTGACAGATCCGTCGCGTTCCGTCAGATAGCTGTTCAGTATTTTTTCCAGCCCTAAAGATCCTTGTATCTGGTTTGTTTTTTCATTTACATCAGCATAGCCGAGAACATTTGATAAAAACACGCCATTCGGATAGTAGCGCTTCGTATCTCTTAAGAAAGAAATACCCGGAAGATTCATTTTTTCGATCTTTTGCTTTTTCGCATAAGAGATATCGCGGCCGGCTGAACCGAATTCCACCTGCTTCGCGCCATTCCTGTTTAAGATGTCCAGAATCTCGCTTTTGTCCAGGTCAATAACGGACGCCAGCTTTTCCGCTGTCTTCTCTTTGTCTTTGACATGCTGAGGATGCTTCTTGTCGGTCGTCATCTTTTTATCAAGCACGGCAATGAGCTTATAAGTCGCCGTGTCCTCAGCGAGCACTTTGCCGTTCCGGTCAAGAATGGAGCCGCGGCTCGCTTCTATCGTCCGCTTTTTTTCGTGCTGCTCGGTCGCTTTTGTTGCAAGTTCCACCCCGTTAGCTTTACCGGTTAATTGAATGTACGCCATTCTCCCGAGAATGACAAAGAAAAAGAGAGCGAAACAAATACTCAGTATCGCTGCTCCTCTGTTCATAAACTTATTTTTTTTAGGCATGGGTTATCATTCCTGTATGTTTTTCACTTTTTTATCTTTCAGATTCAAACCGTGCTTTTTGGCGATATCCATCAATCGCTGCGGCTGGCTTAAGTCACCCGCCGTTTTTTGGAGATCACCGATCTGCTTATTCTTCTCTGATACTTTCTCCTCCAGTTTTTGCACCTCAATATTGGATTGGTACGCCGCGTATGCCTTTGATACGATAAACATTGAAGTGGAGAGAACGGCAATGGCAAACAGGACGAGCAGCACCTTTTCCCCGAGTGTAATGGAAGCCCTTTTTTTGACAATCACCTTTTTTTCGGGACTTATCACTGGCCGTTGTTGTTTTTCCTGCTGGTAAGCTAAGTTGCTCATAGGCTGATGACCTCCTTTATGTTGTCATTTGCTGCCCGTTATTTTCGTTTCTCCGCAATGCGGAGCTTCGCTGAGCGGGCGCGGTTATTTTCTTCAAGCTCCTCTTTTGATGCCGTAATGGGTTTTCTCGTAATCAGTTTTAATTCCGGTTCAAATTCTTCCGGTATCACAGGAAGACCCGGAGGCAGTTCGGGAAGTGATGATTTTTCCTTGAATGTCGTCTTGCACATTCTGTCTTCCAGTGAGTGAAAAGTGATCACAGATACCCTTCCGCCCGGCTTCAGCATCTCTATCGCCTGCAAGAGAGCCTCTTCAAATACTTGAAGCTCATCGTTTACGGCGATTCGAATGGCCTGAAATACGCGTTTGGCCGGATGACCGCCGCTTCTTCTCGCCGGAGCCGGTATCGCGTCCTTTATTAGATCGACCAGTTGGCCGGTTGTTTGAATAGGCGATTTCTCTCTTGCCTCTTCAATTTTTCTGGCGATTTGCTTGCTGAATTTTTCTTCTCCGTATTTAAAGAAAATCCGCACAAGATCCTCATACCGCCATTCATTTACGACCTCTTTCGCCGTAAGGGCGGCCGACTGGTCCATCCTCATGTCCAGCGGTGCGTCATGATGATAGCTGAATCCCCGTTCCGGTGTATCAAGCTGCGGTGAGGATACTCCTAAATCAAATAAAATTCCGTCGACACTCGTAATGCCGTGTTCGTGTAAACATTCTTTTAAATAACGAAAGTTGCTTTTCACCAAAATGAGCTGTCCTTTGTACTCAGACAATGTTTGCTTTGCGTTTTCAAGCGCCGTGTCATCTTGGTCAAAGGCGATTAAACGCCCTTTTTCCGATAGTTGCTGCAATAAATATGTACTGTGCCCGGCGCCTCCCAGGGTGCAGTCCACATAGGTTCCGTCCGGTTTGATATTTAAACCGTCGACGGTTTCACGTAGAAGTACTGTCTTATGCTGAAACATTTGTGTCGGTCCCACCTTTATCAGGAATGAATTGAATTGTCAGTTGCTGTGATGCACGAAGATCCATTATATATCAAATCCAATCATGTTTTCAGCAATTTCAGCGAATGAATCTTCTTGCTCTTCTGTGTATTGTTCCCAGATTACCTTACTCCACAATTCAATTCGATTGGAAACCCCGATGACAACACATTCTTTTTCCAGTTTTGCGTAATTCAGAAGAGATGACGCAATATTAACCCTTCCCTGCTTGTCCAGTTCGCATTCGGTCGCACCGGAAAAAAAGAAACGGGTAAATGCGCGGGCGTCTTTTTTGGTGAGCGGCAGCGCCTTCAGCTTTTCTTCGATCAGCTTCCATTCATTCATCGGGTAGCCGAAAAGACATTGGTCAAGTCCTCTTGTCAGCACAAACTGCTCACCGAGGCCTTCTCTGAATTTTGCGGGTACGATCATGCGGCCCTTTGCATCAATTGTATGCTGGTATTCACCCATAAACATGATAAGGACCCCCACTTTCTCCCCTAAACTCACCACTATCCGCCACTTCTCTCCACAACCTCATTTTACACTGTTTAAACATAAAAAAAAACCCTGAACTATTCAGGGTTCTTTAAAACTTTATTTCAAAGTTTGACAATCTGATGTTGGTTTTGAAAAGAAAATGGCAGATGTTTGAAGGTTGTGAAGAATTTTGGACCGTAACGGTTCAAATAATACATTACATTCCAGATCCGTTCCTGCGGAGCGCCGAGCGGTCTGATGCTGTTTTGGATTCTTTCATAGTCACGAAGCACAAAACCTTCTTTTTCTTCAATTCTTTTTGTTACCGTCCGTTCTAGAAACAAAAGCTGATCTTGAATGAAGGCGGCATTCTTCTGTAAGAGCGGCTCAAGGCTTGAATCGACTTTAAGCGCTTCGTCCCTTGCTTTTTTATGGGCAGCTTCAATCTGTGACTTCGCCTGTTCCATCACAGAAGAAAACTCTTCAGGAATCTGCTCGTTAAAATAAGTCTCCTTCAGATGTCCCGTGCCGTGTTCGATCGCTTCTTGAAGCGGGATATTCCGTTCTGAAAGCTTCTTTTCAATATGGCGCTCAAGAATCGTAATGTTTAACCTCGGCACTACCGGAGTCATAGAAAAGCCCATTAATGAGAAAGCCTGCTTCAGCTCGCCCCAATAATTGACTTCCCCCGGCCCTGCGATGAACGCAAGAGTCGGGATGAGAAACTCCTGCATCAGCGGCCTTGTCACAACGTTATTGCTGAAACATTCCGGTTTTTCTTCCATATGGGTATGAAGCTCGTCGTCCGTCCACTCGAGGTCAAGCTCTTTAATGACAAAAACGCCATTTTCTTTTTCAATTAAGAAGCGCTCTCCCTCATACTCGTAAAATAAGTTGGCCTGTTCTTTGTCCGATTCAATAATCGGGTGATAACCGGCTTCCCGCATAAGACGCTGCTGATTTGACACTGCTTCGGCAAGTTCATTATTGTGCTTTAAAATCTGCTGAAACATTCCCGTTTCCAGCTTTTTAATTCCGGGATCTCCGGAATTCATCAGAATAAGTCCTTCTTCTTGAAACAAGCCGGCGATTAACAGTTCAAAAAAGTCCGTAAATGTCTCTGATGAGCGTAAACATCGCTTCACATTTTGAAGGAGTGCGTTTGTGTGATCCGTTTCCTCAAAAGAAGCGAACACCTCATCAATCCACGCCGCACATTTTTCCTGATCAAGAGAGGTATTGGCTGCCGATGTTTTTTTCCAGTAAGACTGCGGCAGCTTCTGTTTCACCGGGCCTTTTTTCTCTGTTGACGTATGCACATAATTGATTTCTTCCAGATCGTGATCTTCACCCGCCACCCAGAAAATCGGAACGACAGGAATCCGGAGCGCCTCTTCCTGCTGTCTGGCAAGTACGATAATGGAGATAATCTTATGTATGGTGTAAAGGGGTCCTGTTAAAAGACCGGCCTGCTGTCCGCCTACAACCGCTGCGCTTTTTGGATCTCTCAGTTTTTTGATGGAGGCCTGCATGGCGGCGGAGTTAAATTTTTCGTGATACGAGGATAGGTAATCGGCTAATTCCTCTCTGGCAAACGGCCTTGAAGACAGGTCTTGAAGCCGCTTTTGCCATACATCCTCAGAATGAATATCATAATCAAAAAATGAAGACATGTTTTCTCCATCTATATAGTGCTGCACAAACGTATTTTGACTTTTGATGGAAAGTTCAGTTAGCTGCATCTGTCTGGAACTTCCTTTCTCCAATAAATAGTTAGGTTTCCGAAATGAGTATAGCATGTTACCGGAAAACCTCAAAAGACTTTGTTTCAGTTTCTTTCTAACACTTTTATGCTGCGGTATAAAAACGGGAGATGAACGGCCGGCAATCCCCGACTCTCCGCTTCTTTCACAAGGTAGCCGATAATCGCATCGGCCTCCGTCCGTCTTCCCTCCAAGATATCGACAAGCATGGAAGAATGATTTTTTTCCGTCAGGCTGCAAACTTCGCAAACCCTGTTCCACGCTTCCTCTCTATCCGCGAGGCCAAGTATTGTCTCCGCTTCTTCAAACACGTTTCTCATATATGTTTTGTAAGCGGCATTTGTTAACAGCTCTCCGTTTTTCACGCGCAGCAATGCAGTTAACGGGTTGATGCATACATTTATGATCAATTTTCCCGTTAACAGCTGATACCAGTCGTTTTCATCATATACGGGAAAATCCCGGTGCATGCCGGATAAGATGGTTTTGAGCGTTTCCGGACGGGATGCGCGGAATACACTCCATCTTACGGCTCCGGTCCCAGTATGTTCAACGGCATGATCTGATATCCTTTTTGCCCCGTGCTCAACCGTGCCGGCATAAAGCGAATGATCTGTATGCCAATCTTTGATGTCGTGTATGTGTCCCATGCCGTTTTGCAAAAACAACACATTCGTCCCTTTTATTGTCTCAAGATCCGGCAAAACATCGCTGAGCTGGTGCTGTTTAACAGCTGCGATTAAGAGATCGAATCCGGAAGTGATGCCTGTTTGCGCTCTGCATGACGCCGTACATTCTTTTCCGTCTTTCACCAGGCGTATACCGCCTGAGTTAATCGCATCAGCCTGCTCCGTCCGCCGCGTGATGACCGTTACCTGATGGCGGGACGATAAGTAGTAAGCACATAAAAGGCCCACCGCTCCGCCGCCGATAATTCCGATTTTCACACTGTCACACCCTATATCTGCTTTTTTCCATATTATCATAGCAGAAGCCGCCGCAAATTACTTCAATTTCGTTTTGAACAAAATGACAGACGAACATATTATAGTTGGAATTTTCAATTAAAGCGTTTACAATAATAAGTAGAACACAACAAAGGGGGAGTTTGTGTTGAAAATAGAGCGCCTGCTCATCAACTTTAAGACACTCGAAGAATTTAAAAGGTTTAAAGAATACGGGATGCAGGAGCTGTCCATGCTTGAAGATCTGCAGGATAATATCATTGAAAATGACAGCACCTCGCCTTTTTACGGGATTTACTTCGGGGATAAACTAGTGGCGAGAATGAGTTTATATCAGGTAAGCGGCAGTGCGAATCCGTATTTTGATCAGCGTCAGGACTTTTTGGAACTATGGAAGCTGGAGGTTCTTCCTGGCTATCAAAACAACGGATACGGCAAAGCGCTTGTCGATTTTGCAAAATCCTTCAGAATGCCGATCAGGACGAATTCACGCATGAAATCAGCAGAATTCTGGGATAAGATGAATTTCGAGCCCGTTAAATATGATATGGCGCGCGACAAAGGAGAAAACCCTTACATCTGGCATCCTGATATGGATGGTGAAATGACAGCCGGGGAAACGGCATAATAAAAAACCGGCCGGGACAATGCCCTCAGGCCGGTTGATTTTACAGACTCTGCGCCGATTTTCTTTCATCATCTTTCAAATTGACCATCCTTCTCGCCCTGTCCATAATATCAATTAACGCTTTGTAATCTTCTTCTGTCATCTCCAGCTTGTTTCTCAAGCTTTCGTTTTCCTCACGCAGATCCTCGACTTCTTTTTGCAGCGCGGTCAGCTGTTCTGTGAGTTTTTCTTTTTCATGACGCGCATCCGCTGCGGCTGGCGACTCTTTAAATTGCTGCAGAAACAAAATCACATCATCAATGGACAGCTCTTTTTCTCCTTCCGCCCTGCGGATCGGGGGCTGCTTGACGGTTCCCGGCAGATTGGCGGAATGCACCCCGATTTGCTTTCTTAATTCCTTCCGCTGTTTTTTCGCGAGTTCTATCCCTGACTGATATTGTTTCCTGACATAAGAATTCCATCTGAACCCGCAGGCGGCAGCCGTTCTCGTCAGCGCTCTGCCGACTTCTTCAAAAGCGGAAAGCTGCGTCCCGCCTTCCCGTATGTGCCTGAGCACCACTTCGGCCAGCAGCAAATCTTCATCTTGCGTCCACGCATCTTGTCTCGTAATCGTCAATCGTATCTCCCTCCATATTTGCTCATTTACCTCATACATATGCCGCTGATAGATTAGATAGACTATTGGCGCTCACAATTTTTTCGGCGGCAGCAAGCCGGAGGGAGAAAAAAAGAAAAGCGCAGGAACCGAAATTCCCGCGCTTTTCTTCATACATTAATTGCTTTTTACATTTATGTCTTTGCCGTTGTATGATCCGCATGCTTTACATACACGGTGAGACAATTTCATCTCTCCGCATGACGGGCATTCTGTCATACCAGGTACATTTAGTTTGAAATGTGTACGGCGCAATCTTTTTTTCATTTTAGAAGTTCTTCTAAAAGGTACAGCCATTATTCCCACCTCCTTAAAGAGTTAAGATTCATCATCTTGTGTTAAGAGCTTTTTCAGATCCGCAAGTCTGGGGTCGATCTGATTTTTCTTCTCTTCCTCAGAAATCACTTGCCAATCCTTTCCCACTTGGGGAGCGGCCCCTTCTTTTTGTTCAGTTTCACAAAAGATTTGCATAGGAATTTCTAAAAGAATCTCTTCTTTTACGATCGGAGTCAAGTCGACGGTATCGTCTTCAGCAATATGAACGTCCTCATCTTCTATATCATCCGTCTTATGAAATCTAAACAGTTCTTTTGTCGCGATTGTAAATGGATACGGCACATCAACTAAAGTTCTTGAGCACGGCAAAACCATTTCGCCTGAAATCGTAAAGTCAAACGAAACCTGCTTGGATTCAATCTCCGCGCGGCCCTTCACCCGGACGGGAGAAATGCGGCGGATGTCAGAATTCAATTTTGTCAGCTCATTCAACTCAACTGTTTCATCAAATTCAAAGCTCTTTTTCGCCATTTGATGAAGCTGATAAATCGTCCATTTCATTTGTATCACCTCAGGAAAGCAACAAACATGATTATAGCTTTTCAGAATGTTTTTGTCAATATTTTTTCTTTACAGCATAATGCCGCCGTCATGCAATCGTTGACAGCCGGATAGGCTAATCATACACTAAACGAAACGGACGAAAATATGCACTTCATTTGCAAATGTACCATACGAAGCAAAACATAGCAAGAAAGGCGGAACAAATATGAAAGCAGTCGGCCTCGTTGTTGAATATAATCCCTTTCATAACGGACACCGCTATCATGCGGAACAAGCAAAAATCAAGACGGACAGCAGCGTCGCGGCGGCGGTGATGAGCGGCCCTTTTTTGCAGCGCGGGGAACCGGCCGCCGTCTCAAAGTGGGCCCGGACAAAAATGGCGCTGGAAAACGGCGTGGATATCGTCATTGAGCTCCCTTATATGTATGCCGTACAAAAAGCGGAATTATTCGCGCGCGGCAGTGTTTCACTTCTTCACCAATTAGGATGCAGCAGCTTATTTTTCGGCAGTGAGAACGGACGGATTGACCCCTTTATTGAAGCCGCTGAAGTGTTCAGCCGAAAGGAATCTGACTGCATCCAGATTCTGAAAGAGGAGCTGAAAAAGGGGCTCAGCTATCCGGCCGCCGCCTCAAAAGCTTTTTCACACATTTTCAAAGGACAGGACATGCTTGATTTGTCTAAGCCGAATAATATTCTCGGTTTTCACTACGTCAAAGCGATACACGCCTCCGGTTCCGCCATGAAACCTTATACGACAGCCAGGATCGCTTCCGGATATCATGACGCCGAGCTTCCCGGGGATGACAGCCGGATAGCCAGCGCCACAAGCATCAGAAAAGCGCTGATCGAAAAAGGAACGGCGGCCGCAAAGAGCTTTCTCCCGGAAGCGTCTGTGCGCGAGCTGGACGCATACAGAAACTCATACGGATTATGGCACAGCACGGAAGACTATTTTTCATATGTAAAATACAGCCTCAGCACTCTGTCCGCTGAAGAATTGAGCCAAATCTATGAAGTGGAAGAAGGCCTTGAGCACAGAATTATGCGCACCATCAGACAAGCCCGCTCCTACCAGGAAATGATGGAACTATTGAAAACAAAACGATACACGTGGACGAGGCTGCAGCGGATGAATACGCACATTCTGACACGGACGAAAAAAGAAGACATGCACCGGCTTTTAAAGCCTGCAAGCGCACCTTATATCCGTCTTCTCGGAATGACGAAAAAAGGACAGGCATACCTGTCGGCAAAGAAAAAAGAGCTTACCGCGCCGCTCGTCAGCAAGCTCTCCTCTTTCTCCCATCCCGCTCTGGATCTGGACATATCGGCGGGACGGGTTTACAGCCTGCCGATAAAAGAACCTGAACGCACATGGTTTGAGAAACAGGAATTTTCACAAGCGCCGATCCGCTATGATGAAGACGAAAAACATTTTTTGAATGCGTAAAAAAAGCACCTGACTGTATCAGGTGCTTTTTACTTTCAGCTTATCCAAATAATCAAGTGCGTCCTGCATGGTGTCGACCGGAACGATCTTCATATCGGACTTGATAGCTTTTGCCGTTTTTACCGCATTTTTATAATCAGAGTTTTCAGCACCGTTTTGGTTCGGCGCAAAGAAAATATCTTTCCCCGCTTTGTCTGCGGCGACGACTTTCTGATCGATTCCGCCAATCGGCCCGACTTTGCCGTCAACGTCGATTGTTCCCGTTCCAGCTATATTATAGCCTTTTGTTTCGTCAGGTTTTGTCAGCTGGTTGTAAATTTCTAAAGACATCATGAGACCCGCAGAAGGCCCGCCGATGTTTTCAATGCTGAAATGAAGATCGGGCTTCACTTTCACGTTCCGGTCCGTATATAACGCGACACCGATTCCCGCTCTTTTCGGGTCGTCCGGGAATGATTTCAGCCCAATGTCAACGGTCTTTTCTTTCGTGTCCCGTTCAATGTGAAACGTGACTTTTTCCCCCGCTTTTTTGCTGCTGATATAATCAATCAGCTTTTCAGCGGATTCGTATTTCTTCCCGTCCGCGCTGATGATTTTATCACCGACTTCTATTTTTCCTTTTGCCGGCATGCCGGAGACGACTGAGCTGGCGTAAATGCCGTTAAATGAGTATTTTACCTGTTTTCCGGCTTTTTGATAAGCGGCAATGACCGCGTTTTCTTGAGAGCTTTTCATCATCTGCAGCTGGCGCTTCATATAGTCTGAATCTGTTTCGCCCTCTTCTTTTATGCTTTCATCCGGGACGATTTCATCGTAAGGATGCACTTTCGCCCAAAGATATGTATACGGATTGGCTGGGCCTACTTTGACAGTCATCAAGGAAAGGCTTCCTTTTTCAGGATAGCCTCCGTCCACCTTAATCAGCGGCCTCAGCTCTGATGCTTCTCCCGGCTGTGTGATGTAATACGGAAGCTTAATAAATGTAACAGCGATTAATAAGATCAGGATGATAAACACCCAGCGAAAATGTTTTGCTTTCATATGAGTTAGCCCTCCCAGTTCTCTATTTCTTGTTTAATCCGGCCGATCATCCGGTCTGCGGCTTCTTCGCCTGCTGTGATCATATGATCAATGTTGGCAAAAGAGCTTGAACTGAATGATTCAAGAGAAGGGCGGATCATGACGTCTGCGGCAATGGTCTGGTGACGGACCAATTCATTTTGCAGTATATCCATACTTTGCATGATTACATCAAAAATATGTGCCGCTTTTTCCGTTTTTTTCACCCGCGATACGTCGGAGGCGATGACGATATCAGCGCCCATATCTTTTACCGCGGAAACCGGGATTCTGTCGACTACCGCGCCGTCCACTAACATGCGCCCGTTCATTTTTTGCGGGACGAAAACGCCCGGTATGCTGATGCTCGCGCGGACGGCTTCGGATACGGAGCCTTTTGTAAAAACGAGTTTTTCTCCGGTCTGGAGGTCGCATGCCACAATGCCGAGCGGGATCCGCAGTTCTTCTATCGGCTTGCCGTACGTATACGCATGTACGAGCTGCCTGATGCGGTCCCCTTTTAAAAATCCGAGACGCGGCATCGTATAATCCGCATACAGCCGCCGCTTAAATGCTTTGGCGACTTTTTTCATCGTGGCCACGTCATGCCCGGCCGCATAAAAGCTTCCGACTAACGCTCCCATGCTGCTGCCGGCAATCATATCAATTGGAATCTGGTGCTTATGTAAACTGGATAACACTCCGAGGTGGGCAATGCCTCTTGCCCCTCCCGAACCTAACGCTAACCCGATTGTAGGTTTGGCCAACGCGACGAACCCCCTATAGACATCCTATACATGAATTCTATGGTCTAAATTGAACCCCTATGCTCGTATATTAGTACAGGATGACAAATAGGTACTTGCCCGGCCGTCCTTAAGGTCTGTTCTATATTTTATCATGATATAAATGTCAGTGTGCAATTTTAGCATCGGGGAGGTAAGAATGAACTTGTCTAAGTTTCATACATTTTTGATTTCATTGTTTTTTATTTTTTTGACGGCGACGGTTATTTCACACCCGCAGGCCTCATTCGAAGCCTCCAAAACCGGACTTTCCATGTGGTGGGAGGTAGTTTTTCCTTCGCTGCTTCCGTTTTTTATTTTATCTGAGCTTTTAATCGGATTCGGTATTGTCAGGTTTGTCGGCCTTTTACTCGAACCCTTTATGCGCCCCATTTTCAGAGTGCCTGGGGTCGGCGGATTTGTACTGGCTATGGGGATGGCTTCAGGAAATCCGGCCGGCGCGAAACTGACTGCACGGCTGCGCCAGGAGAAACAGATCTCCAGAGTGGAGGCTGAACGACTCGTCTCTTTTACCAATTCATCCAATCCGTTATTTATATTCGCGGCTGTGGCGGTCGGCTTTTTTCATAACGCCTCTCTCGGCATTCTTTTAGCATCGGCTCACTATCTCGGAAACATCGCCGTCGGCCTGACGATGCGTTCATACGGACGGAAAGAAGAAGCGTCGTATACCGGGAAAAAGACGCTCTCTCTTCCTTCACTGAAAGAAGCATTTCTGGCGCTGCACAAAGCCCGGCTTTCGGAAAAGCGGCCGCTCGGAAAAATTTTAAGCGACGCCGTCACGTCTTCTGTACAAACCTTGCTGATGGTGGGCGGTTTTATTATATTGTTTTCGGTTTTCAGCCGGTTATTATCAATCGTACAAGTCATGGATGTGCTTTCTGTATTTACAAACGCGCTTCTTTCGCTCTTCCATCTTCCCGTAAGTCTGGACATTCCTCTTATCAGCGGAATGTTTGAGATTACGCTTGGGAGCAAGCTGGTCAGTGAAGCGGATGCCGCCTTGCTGCCGAAAGCGATGATTGTGAGTTTTATTCTCGGTTTCAGCGGCCTTTCCGTACAGGCCCAAGTGGCCGGCATTTTATCGGAAACAGACATCCGCTTTAAACCGTTTTTCGCAGCGCGTATCCTTCAAGGCATTTATGCCGCCCTTTTTATTCTTTTACTGTGGAAGCCGCTTTATCTTGCATTGGACGAACCTTACCAGTCCGTATTCCTTCCGCTCCGCGATCAGGGCGCGGCCTCGGCTGCCGTCAGCGGATGGAACACACTTGTTGAAGCCGGCCCCGCCGTAACCCTGGCTGCCCTCGCCGTATACGCACTGATTTATTGTTACAGGCTGTCAGCACGGATAAAAAAAGGATGAGACGCCATACGCGCTTCTCATCCTTTAAATTTCTGCTGCAGCGCCTGTTCGACTTCCGGAGGAACAAACTCTGAAACAGGCCCGTTATATTTTGCGACCTCTTTTACAATGCTTGAACTTAAAAAAGAGTACTGATTGTTCGTCATCATAAAAAAGGTTTCTATTGACTCGTCAAGCACGCGGTTGACAGAGGTTCCCTGCATCTCATATTCGAAGTCAGAAACAGCTCTGAGTCCCCTGATAATCGCATTCGCCTGCTTTTTTTTGGCGTAGTCGATCAACAGTCCCCCTGACGTCTCGACCGTAATATTCGGTATGTCTTTTGTCACTTCCCGCAATAGCTCACAGCGTTCTTCGACTGTAAACAGCGGCTGCTTGGAAGAATTATTAAGCACGCATACGTACACATGCTCAAACACGTTTGCTCCCCGCCTGATAATGTCCATGTGTCCGTAGGTGACGGGATCAAAACTTCCGGGACATACAGCTATACTTGCCACATCATTACCCCCTATTTCGGTATATCGTCACTCCTGTAAGCCCGTAAATTTCCCTTCTTGTTACAGTAAGCGCGCCGACGGCTTCAGGAAGCGCAACCGCTTTATCATGCTCGGCTACGACAAAACCGCCTTCATTCAGCATGTTCTCTTCATCAATCATTTCGATAAGCGCTTTCAGCTTTTGTTCCTTATACGGGGGATCTAAAAAAATTCCGTCAAAACCTTTTTCACGTTTCGCCGCGGCATAGAGGGCCCGCTCTGCATCATTGCGGTATACTTCCGCTGAAGACAGCAGATCCAGCGCTTTTATATTCGCTTTTACCGTTTGGATGGCTTTGAAATCCCGATCCACAAAGATACAGCGGTCAAATCCGCGCGACAGCGCTTCAATTCCGAGACCGCCGCTCCCCGCAAACAAATCCAGCCCCGTTCCTCCGTCAAAATACGGGCCGATCATATTAAAAATAGACTCTTTTACTTTATCCGTCGTCGGCCTTGTTGATGTGCCCGGCACAGCCTTTAAGGCTCGTCCTTTTCTTGAACCGGAAATTACTCTCATTTTTCACACCACTTTTTCTGAAAACTTTGATGTTTCGCATCGGCTGAGCCGTTATGTACAAAAACAATCCCTATCTTATCATAAAGCATTCTTTCAAACAATGAGCGTGAAATCATGTATACATGCTCACATTCTTGTCAAAACTACGTGTAACAGCATCAATAAATGATGTTGTTGCCAACCGCGGAGAAGACTTACGTTTCCCCATAAGTTCTTCCTCCGGTTTCTCCTCTCCCTTTGCCTTCTCCTTAACTTGTTAAGGAATAGAAGGACCCCGCAGGTTTCTGCGGGGATTTTTTTATATGCCGATCTTATAATCGTACTCTTTCGCTTTATCAAGCTTTGATTCAAATTCCAGCTTTAAAAAGGGCTTATATGAAGGCTCTACTTTCTTCACATATGAATAAGAAGAAATCTTTTCCATCGTTTTTTCGATTTGGCCCATATCGCAATACAGCACTGCGTATTTCAGCCGCTTGGAAACATAATGAACGTTGCCGAATTTTCTCAGCATTTTACTGTGTTTTAAAGAATGCAGATATACGATTATGCCTTGGCGCTTGCTTTCCATCATGATCACCCGCCTGACTCTCTGTTCATTTTATGTAAAAGACGAGACGGCCGTCTCGTCAGGAAACTTTGCATCCGCAGCCGCCGCCGGAACCGCAGCCGCCGCCGCAGGATGACAGGCCGTCAAAATAAGGATTCCCCGTCGGAACTTTTACATGCTCCGAAACGGCCGTGCCGAGTTCGATGCTGATCTCGTCAAGCAGCGACTGAAGCTCAGTCTCCGCTTTTTTAAATTCGGCCACCTTATCATTTAAATCCAGCTCCCGCTTCAACTCTCTCATTTTGCGGGAAATTTCTCTATAATCAGGATGGTATTTGCCAAAGCGCTGCACATCCTCATACTGCTCTTTAATGCTCAAAAAAGAACGAATAATCCGCCCTGCCTCTTCATCTTCATGGAGACGCTTGTAACAATCGCGGTAATTTTCAGCCGTCTCAGACTGCAGAATCATGCCGGCAAGCTGCTCCGCTTCACTTTGAAGCCGGACGGACTCAATTGTTGCATACATTAATACGCACCTCCAGTTGTTAGTTTACCACGAAACCTGCCAATTGGAAAATGCGGCGTTTAAATGCTTTTTAATCCTGCGAACGCATGGCGTGAACCATCTGCATCATCATCTGCGCCATCTGAATCCCGTTTGAAAATTGGCTTACCCGGTGCGGTATCGTTTTTTCATAAAAATTCATCATGTCCAGCTGAAATGAATTGAGATCGTCCGGCTTTCTCGCGAGTCTTCGGTACCAGACGGGGCGCTGCCGTATAAACCGTTTCCGTTCCTCATCTGCAGATATGAATTCCTGAACCTCTTTTCGCATACACGATCCCCTTCTTTAATCCTTCCTGAACGAAAAAGGATGTTGTCCGGAGCCTTGCCGGGGCTGCTTTGTATCGCTGCTCGAAAATTGGCTTAAAAGGCTTTGCAATGATGAAATAGACTGGCTCATTTTATTGATCTGCTCATTCATTTGGTTGATATCCATCTTTTTGACGGCAGTGACCATTTTTGAAACGAAATCGTTCTTTTCAGCTGGTTCCTGTTTGGTTTCCGCTTCAGAAGCAGACTGGACGGCCTCGTCTTTAAATGGGTCCCACATCGAATCGTCCTCGCCGAGGAGAACCCAATTTTCATAGACTTCCTGCCAGCTTCTTTGTTCCTTGCGAACATTTTGAATCAGTTTGGGATGCTTTTTTACGAATTGTTTAAAATCATCGATTGATTGCCGTGATTGCTGATTCGCCACAATTCTCACCCCCTCCGAAAAGTTTTGCCTGCTATAATGTATCGGTTCAGGCGCCTTAATGTTCGCCTAAATTGCGAAAAAAAGCAGGTATATGCAAAAATTATTTTTCCCGGCAGGAGCCCGCTCGCGAAAAAACATAAAAAAACCGCGGGGGCTGCGCCCCTCTGCGGTTTTTACTGCCAAGGCTTAATGAAGTTTTGCGTATAATATTTCCGGTCCACGCCGACCCCGAGGTGGGTGTAATCAGGACTTAACAGCGCTTTTCTGTGTCCTTCACTGTTCAGCCAGCCCTCCACTGCCGCCGGACCGTCCACATAGTTGTAGGCAATATTTTCACCGGCCTCCCGGTATTTCACATCACCTTTTTCCAAGCGGTCCTTCAAAGTCCCGTATTTCTTTGAGACATGGGAGAAATACTTGTTGTCCTTCATGTCCTGGCTGTGGCCGAATGCCACTTTTGCAGCGCCTTCGTCCCATTTCAGCCTTGTAAGTCCGTGTTTCACGCGGATGACATTTGTAATATCGAGAATCTGCTGTTCGCTCGCCCGTTCAATGCTGTCCCATTTTTTATCGGAAACAGGCTCGGGTTCTGTCAGTCTTCCTCTGTACATGACCTCGTACGGCCTTTGTTTTACTAACGTCTCCGCATCAAATGCCCTGATGCTTGACAGATTCCCGTCAAATTTGTCCATGTACAGCTGAACATACATACCGCCGATCTTGACAGTTGGACGGGTATTGATATCTTCTTCAGAAAACTCAAACCGGTACGTGTTACCCTTATCCGTCACATTGACAAACGGAGCAACCTGCGTCGTTTTAAAGACTTCGCCCGTCGATTCGCCGATCTTAAACGGTTTTGCGTTGATGCCGCTTCCTGAAGCGTATAAAGTCACGGCTTTATCATTCAGAATACCGACTTGTACATATTGGTCTTTCCCCTGGTTGTACACCCACCATTCATAATCATAGGCAGAAGGATCTTTCCGGGACGGTTCCCCGAGTTTCTTTTTCACATCGGCAGCAGATTTCCCCATGAGAGAAAGCAGTCCGGATGACGGTATTTTCAGTCGTTTTCCGCTCGCCTCCTCATTGGAAACCTGAGGCTCCTCCTGATTCGTTTTTTTCTGAGGAGCCGATCCATATTGTATAAACAGAACATACGCTCCGTAAATAAGCAAAAGGATAACGAGAGCCCTGGCGATATTTTTCAACCTCTCACCCCCATGAAATCAAACCGTTCTATTATTGTTTTTCTTATACAGTACAGCCTATTTGCAGCGTCCGTCATTTATGTTTAATGGATAAACCCTTCCGGACCTTCGTCTTCAGAAATGTCAGACAGCGCCCGGCCTGCTTGCTCATTTGATTGCTCAGCCAAGGAAAGGTCGCCGAGCGTGACAATGCCGACGAGTTTTTTATCCCGTGTGACGGGAATTCTTCTGAGCTGATGTTCAGCCATCATATGAAGCACTTCTTCCACAGAAGCGTCTTCTTCTGCACTGATAACCCGCTCTGTCATTGCGTCGGTTATTTTTTGAGAGTTCGGCTTTTTGGAAGCAATTCCCCGTAATACGAGATCTCTGTCTGTCACGATCCCGACAAGGGTCGCTCCGTCTTCATCCACTATCGGAATAGCGCCGACATCCGCGTCTTTCATCTTCACCGCAGCTTCATATACATTATCTAATACTGTACAATATTGCAAGTCTGACGTCATGAGCTTATTGATCTTTGTCATTGCGGAATTCCTCCTTTTTTCTGCTACTATTGTCGTCAAATTTTTCTTTTTGCATACTTTCACCGTATGAATCATTGAATGTGCAACGCTTTCATACTATGATTGTCAGGAAAGGTAAATTTTAAAAGGAGGGGGAAGGTTTGAAGTTTGAAAACAGCGGTCTTGAAGGGGTAACTGCGGAGCTCAGCCGCTTGAATGATCTGATGGAAAGCAAAGGGCTCATTCTGGCCGGACAATGGGATTATGAAAGAGTGACTTACGACAAAAAGTTTTCAGTTGCTGAGGGGACATTTTATCTGCGGATTCAAGGAACGGCAAAAGAGGGCGATGTAGGCGGCAGCCGTGCCGTGATTCAGCTGAAGGCCCCTCTTTTAGGAAAGCATTATTATCCGCACGGCGTAGAATACGGCAGCGATGAAGAATTTCCGGAACATGTCGTCGCAAAAAGCAAGGCATTACTGCTTGAATTGGCAGAGTCTTTAAAAACAGTGCAAATGTAATAAAAAAGTACAGCAGAATATGCTGTACTTTTTTTATGAGACGGTATGCTCAATATACGGCGGCTCTGAGAGCGTATCTTTTTCCCGTTCCGTTCTGACCCACTGAAAAAAGACGACAGCCAAATATGTTCCGTAGACAATCTCTTGTATGATTTTCATCAGCACTGCCCCGAGCTGCTGATCTTCCAGAGGAGGAAGCGTGTTAAATATCTCCGGACCGGATAAAGGGATCTTTTCCACCAAGTCTAAAGGGACACAAAGCTTCATAGCTTCGGCCCAAGCCGCCGGATCTGTGTACGTGGCATACATGGGCGCCCCGCTGAACATAATGAGTGCACAAGCCGGCGTTAACAGAATCCCGTCCGCCATAATGTATCCAAGCTTCATTAAACCGCTGAGCCGGGGCAGACCGTCCACCTGATGGACAAGCGGCCACCACATAAAAAACGCCGTTACAAAGATGAGTCCGTTCATCAGCGCGTGATACAGCGAATCCGTTTTGACGAAATCAAATATAAACGGAATGTGATACAGTGAAAAAATGCCGTTAAACAGCAGCAAAGCGATAAGCGGCTGTGAAAAAAATGAAAACAGCCGCTTTACGATGGGACGGAAAATCAGTTTTTTCCATGCCCAGCCGGGAATTCCGGAAATCAAGAGCGGCGGCACGACTAAAAACAGAACCGCCATCTGCACCATATGAGCGCTGAACATCACGTGGCCCAATAAGTCAACCGGACTTCCCGCAGCCGCGTAAAAAAACAGCGCGGAAAGCACAAACAGCACCTTCTCTTTAGCCGACACACGTCCTTTATGCCGGCTGCACCAGTAAAAGTAAACACCTGTTATCACGGCAGTTATACAAAACAGATACGGGCTCCACATGGCGCGAAACCCGAACATTTCCAAATTAATCAAATCTCTCACTCCCCGCCGCCCCGATTACCACCAAATAATCGTGACAAATGCAAGCACGGTGATAAACGCGACAAATATTCCCGAATACAGAAATAGTGACGGCGCTTCATGCCCTTTCTGGCTCATATGCATAAAGTAAAACAGCTGAAAGATGACCTGGATGACCGCAAGCAGGATAAGAAACGGCATCGTAAACCATCCGGCAATGCCGTCAGCAGCCACCGTCAAAAACGCGACAAGCGTAAGTCCGATCATCAAACCGAAGGATATGACCTGATATTTCATCTCCTCGGCATTTTTCTTTTTCCGATATTCGAGATCCGTACTGACAGTCCCTCTGTTTTTGTTATCGTCCATCGTTATCCCACCATCCCCATTAAATATACAACGGTAAAGATAAAGACCCACACGACATCAATGAAATGCCAATATAGACTGGCCACATAATATTTCGGCGCATTATAAAGGCTGAGCCCTCTTTTAGCATTCCGGATCATCAGGGCGCTGATCCATAATAACCCGAATGCCACGTGTGCTCCGTGTGTGCCGACCAGCGTGTAAAACGCCGAGCCGAGCGCAGAGCTAGTAATGGTGAAACCGAACTCGTGAGTGTAATGCTTAAATTCATAAATTTCCACCCCTAAAAATCCCGCTCCCAATAAAACGGTAATCAAAAGCCACACCTGCATTTTTTTAAAGGAGAAATTTTTCATATGATACATTGCATACACACTCGTTAAGCTGCTCGTTAACAGAAGCATCGTGGCGATAAACACGATCGGCAGCTCGAACATGTCAGCCGTTGACGGCCCGCCCGCTTTAGATTCCCGCAACGCGAGGAATGTCGCAAAAAGCGAGGCGAACAGAACCGTTTCCCCGCCGAGAAACAGCCAAAATCCTAAAAACTTATTTTTCCCTTCAAGCGTTGCTTTTTCAGGAGAAGCCGGAAAGGTTTCAGCCGTCATTTTTTCCTGTAGCTGCATTACGCCTTCACCCCTTTATCATCATTCGGCAGATCTTCTTTGTGAATATGATAGCCGTAATCATCGACCAAGGACCGAAGCAGCATGGTAAAGAATGTGATGCCGAGGCCTATAAAGATAACCGGAAGCCCCCATGAATAATCGGAGTGGTATAAAAACCCGAACGCTGCGACAAACAGCCCGAAGGACATGATAAACGGCATGATGGAGCCGTTCGGCATATGAATGTCCTCTACAGGCTCTGCAGGAGACATCCCTTCATTTCCGGCCTGCTTTTCAATCCACAGCGGGTCAAGTCCCCGCACAAACGGAAGCTGTTTAAAATTATATTCAGGCGGCGGCGAAGAGACCGCCCATTCGAGCGTACGTCCGTCCAGCCACGGGTCATTCCCGACGTATTTCCCTTTTACAGAAGTATAAATAATATTGACGACAAGCAATACAGCCGCGCCCGCCATGAAAAAAGCGCCGATTGAACTGATCAGGTTGCCGGTATCAAGCCCCTGGCCGGGCAGATATGTGTAAACACGCCGCGGCATTCCCATTAAGCCGAGGAAATGCTGAATGAAGAAGGTAAGATGAAACCCGATAAAAAACAAGACAAAGGAAATTTTCCCCATCGTTTCATGAAGCACCTTCCCGAACATTTTCGGCCACCAGAAATGCACGCCCGCCAGAATGCCGAACACCACGCCGCCGATGATGACGTAGTGGAAATGCGCTACGACAAAATACGTATCATGGAACTGATAATCTGCCGCTGCGGCCGCCAGCATGACACCCGTCACACCTCCGAGCACGAAAGACGGAATAAAAGCGACGGCATACAGCATAGGCGTCGTGAATTTGACGTTTCCTCCCCAAATCGTCAAAAGCCAGTTGAAAATCTTAATGCCCGTAGGCACCGCGATCGCCATCGTCGCAACCGCAAATATCGCATTGGCAATCGGTCCGAGTCCGGTCGTAAACATGTGGTGAACCCATACCATGAATCCGAGAAAGCCGATCAGCACGATCGCAAAAACCATAGAGGAATAACCAAACAGGCGCTTTCTCGCAAACACAGGAATGATTTCTGAAAAAATCCCGAAAGCAGGAAGAATTAAAATGTATACTTCCGGATGCCCGAAAATCCAAAACAAGTGTTCCCAGATAATCGTATTTCCGCCCAATTCAGGATTAAAGAAATTCGTCCCGAACAGACGATCCAGCATCATCAGCGCTAAACCGGCGGTGAGCGGAGGAAATGCGAATAAAATGAGTGCCGACGCCACAAATGTCGTCCACGTAAACAGCGGCAGTCTCATATACGTCAAACCTGGCGCCCTCATATTAATAATGGTTGCCAGAAAGTTAATCCCCGCGATCAGCGTCCCTAAGCCTGATATCTGCAGGCCGAGCACGAAAAAGTCAATGCCGTGTCCTTTCGAATTCAGCGCAAGCGACGCATACGACGTCCAGCCTGCATCTGGAGCGCCTCCTAAAAACCAGCTCAGATTCAAGAAGATTCCCCCGAAGAAAAACAGCCAGAACCCAAGCGCATTCAGAAATGGAAATGATACGTCACGCGCCCCGATCTGAAGCGGCACAACCGCGTTCATCAGCCCGAATAACAGCGGCATTGCGGCCAGGAAGATCATTGTCGTGCCGTGCATCGTCATAATTTCATTAAACTGCTGCGCATTCACAAAATCGTTTCCCGGTCTCAAGAGCTGAATCCTGATAAGCATGGCCTCAAGTCCGCCGACGACGAAGAAAAATCCCCCGGCGATCATATATAAAATCGCGATTTTCTTATGGTCAACCGTCGTCAAATAGTCCCAAAGCAAAGAGCCTTTTCTTTGCTGCCCTGTAAGCGTATTCATCATTTGCGACCTCCCCCCTGATATCTCCCTGTCCTCACTTGTTCTCCGCTTTCAGCCCTTTTAAATATTCATACAGCGCATCTGTTTCAGAGTCCGAAAGCTTCGGATAAGTGCCTGTCATCTTATTGCCCGGTTTAATGCTGTCCGGATCTTTCAGCCAAGCTTTTACATTCTCTTTATTCGCATCCTTGATGCCGGCCACTTTGACACGTTCGCCGAAGGTAGCCAGGTTCGGAGCCGTTCTTGCCGCTTCAGCCCGTTTATCATTAGGCTCAACCGCATGACAGCTCAGGCAGTTTTTTTCCTTAAACAGCTCTTCTCCTTGCGCGGCTAAATCGGAATCTGTTGTATGCTTATAATTTTTCATCGCTTTCGTCCATTGTTTAAATTCTTTTGACGGCAGCGGTTTCACTTTGAAATCCATCAGCGCATGTGAAGGGCCGCACAGCTCCGCGCATTTCCCGAAGAAATATTTCCCCGCTTCTTTGCTGCGTTTAGAATCGAAGGTCAGAAAGAAAGTATTGTCGTTATCCGTATTCGTATCGATTTTTCCCCCGGCTGACGGAATCCAGAAAGAGTGTTTCACATCTGAGGACTTCAGCTTGAAATAAACGCGTTCATCTGTGGGAACGATCAGCTCCTGACTGGTCACAAAGCCGTAATCAGGATACTCGAATTCCCACCAGTATAAATTCGCCCTTACATTAATCACGAGCGCATCCTCTGCTTTACGGTTTTTCTTATCCATCGGCGACGTATCCGCCAGCGCCAGTGTCTGGATGACAACCGGGATGACAAGAATAATCAGAAGCAGGATCGGAATAACAGTCCAGGTGATTTCTAAAAAACGGTTCCCCTCCACCTGTTTCGGTATCGTGTCTTCCCCTATACGCGACCGTCTGAACCTCACAATGACGTAAAAGAAAATAACTGCTACGACCGCAACGACGACAACCATGATAAGTGTGCTGAGCACCGTCAGATCATACTGTTTATCAGCCACTTCGCCGGCAGGCTTGAGTGTGGACAGAAACGGTTTTCCACAGCCGCTCAATAAAAGCGGCACTAAGGCTAATAATGATAAAAGACGCCAACGCTTTAACATTTCACCCAACCCCTTTTTTGAATCAGTACAAAATGCACGAGCAGTAAATCTGCTTCCAGCTGAAATACTTCATTTCCTCATTTCTTAAAATATGAGATTTTTTACTTAAAATTCCATCTATGTATAAAAGCAAAGCCGCCTGATTAAACAAAAGGTCAAGGCGGCGTTTACTAGTTGTCATTGTTTGTTTTGGCGATCAAACAAGCTCATTATTCAATTAAAACAGCGTGAAGACCACCATTGCTACGAAATAAATGGTCATGTAATTAAGCGAATAGACAAACATAAGAGTTGCCCACTTCATAATGTTTTTCATACGGAAACCCATCAGTCCGAGAACAAGCCATCCCACATTCAGCAGAGTGCCGAGAATGACGAGCGGAAGACCGAGACTGCCGAGGAAAAACGGAAGCGGCAGCAGGCATGCGACCCAGACGATAATCTGTCTTTTCGTCACCTCAAAGCCGTGCACTACCGGAAGCATTGGAACATTCGCTGCTCTGTAATCTTCCGTCTTCTTAATCGCAAGCGCTAAAAAGTGCGGAATCTGCCAGATGAATAAAATCATGAATAATACCCATGCGACAACACCGATGTGCCCTTCAACCGCTGTCCAGCCGATTAACGGCGGAACCGCGCCCGATACACTTCCGACAACCGTATTAATCGTATAGCGGCGTTTCGTCCACATTGTATAAAGAACAACGTACGTAAACACCCCGATAAAACCGATGACTGCCGCCATTACGGTGGTCATTAAAAGCATGATAAGTCCTAAAGCAATGAGTAAAATTCCTGACCACAGCGCTTGATTCGGCTGAATCTTTCCGGTAACCGTCGGTCTTACTTTCGTGCGTTCCATTAAATGATCAATATCACGGTCATAATAGTTATTAACCGCACAAGAACCGGCGATGATCAGTGAAGATCCTATTAATGTAAGAAGCACGGTGTTTAAATTGCCTAAAAAACTCAGACCGGATATATGTAACGCAAGCCACATGCCGGTAAAAGTCGTAATTAAATTCGAATTGACGATTCCTATTTTAATAAGCGAAAGGAAATCCTTCCATGCCGTCGTCTCTTCAATCTGTCCGTCTATAGCTGTATCGTTTAAAATTCTGGAATTAGCCATAACGTAAACCTCCCTTACAAACCTAAAGCAGGTTTTTTAAGACCTGCAACTCTATCATACAAGATAATGACCTGTAAAAAAACATCCTCTTAAATATTAAACGAGAAACAGGAATTTATTTGTGAACGTTTTATGAATTTTACCAAATCTGCCGATTGCATAATAAAGCGGTTACTTTATTTCTATCAGACCCATCTGGAATAATCAACCCCATTATCTAAGAAGTCCTGATTCTATTATATTTTTGTGAACAAACAGAATTGAGAATTGCCACAAAACACATATTCGCTTACACTTGGTACGTATATCATTTTGTCCAGTTTGTTAAGAAGGTGAATGTAAAATGAATAAAGCTTTAAAAGCGCTCGGTGTGCTGACGACATTCGTCATGCTCGTCGTGCTGATCGGCGGCGCTCTTGTCACAAAGACAGGGTCGGGTCTCGGATGCGGAAGACAGTGGCCGCTTTGCCACGGCCGCTTTTTCCCGGAGCTTAATGCCGCTTCTATCATTGAATGGAGCCACAGACTCGCAAGCGGTGTCTCAATCGTTCTCGTGCTGAGCCTCGCGTTTTGGGCATGGAGAAAAGTCACGCCTGTTTTCCGTGAAACAACCTTTCTCGCCATTATGTCCATTATCTTTTTATTTTTACAGGCGCTTCTCGGCGCATTAGCGGTTGTTTTCGGATCAAATGCGCTCGTTATGGCGCTTCATTTCGGCATATCGCTGATTTCTTTCGCTTCTGTTCTGATTTTGACGCTGCTCATCTTTGAAGCGGATAAATCAGACAAAAAGCTCGTCAAGCCGCTCAGAATCGGCAGGAAAATGCAGTTTCATATGATCGGCCTTTCGATTTACACGTATATCGTCGTTTATACGGGGGCTTATGTGCGCCATACGCAATCAAGCCTTGCCTGTCCTGATGTTCCGCTTTGCAGCAGACTGAACCACGGGCTTCCGTCCCAATTTCAGGAGTGGGTGCAGATGGGCCACAGAACGGCAGCGCTGCTTCTGTTCGTATGGATCCTTATCGCTTTCGTGCATGCGGTGCGCTCCTACAAAGACCAAAAACAGATTCTTGGTGGCTGGACGGCGGCTCTTGTCTTTGTTTTATTACAGGCGCTCTCCGGAATCATGGTTGTTTATTCAGAAATGGCCACCGGTTTTGCACTTGCCCATTCACTCTTTATTGCCGGGCTGTTCGGTGTCCTATGCTATTTCTTATTATTAATTGCCCGCTTCCGTTATGAATCAAAACAGCGGAACATTTGAGGCGCATGAAAAGACCGAAGCATCAGAGCTTCGGTCTTTTTACATACAAAAAACCTGATCGCACATGGATCAGGTTTTTAATGTTCATTCTTTTACGCTTTTTCAATCTCGATCAGTAAATCGCCTGTCTGAATCGGTTCCCCGTTTTTCACATGGATCTGCTGGATCGTCCCGGAGAACGGCGCCTGCACCGTCGTCTCCATTTTCATCGCTTCATTAATCATCAGATGATCGCCTTTGTTCACCTTCGCGCCGGTTTCAGTTAACAATTTAATAACGGTTCCCGGCATTGATGCTGCAATGTGGCTTGGGTTTGTCCGATCGGCTTTTAATTTTTCCTTTACGGATGATTTAATGCTTTCATCTTTAATGACTACCTCACGCGGCTGGCCGTTCAATTCGAAATAAACGACCCGTGTCGCATCAGGCTGCGGTTCACCGATAGATACAAGCTTCACGATCAGCGTTTTTCCGCGCTCGATTTCCACTTCGATTTCTTCACCCAGCGTCATGCCGTAGAAGAAAGTCGGTGTGTCCAATACGGAAATATCACCGAAGCGTTCAGCCGTTTGTACATATTCAGTGAAAACCTTCGGATAAAGAGCATACGCGATTGCATCCTGATCACTCAATGCCGTCTGATGTGTTTCTTTCCATTCTTCTTTAATGCCTTCAAAAGATACCGGTTCAAGCAGCTCACCCGGTCTTACCGTGATCGGCGTCTGCCCTTTCAGCACGAGCTTTTGCAGTTTTTCCGGAAATCCGCCGTGCGGCTGGCCGATCTGCCCTTTAAAAAGCTCAACGACTGAATCCGGAAAATCAAGCGTTTCGCCTTTATCATAAACATCTTGTTCTGTTAAATTGTTTTGCACCATGTAAAGTGCCATATCTCCGACGACTTTGGAAGAAGGTGTTACTTTCACGACGTCGCCGAACATGCGGTTAACGACGCTGTACATCTCTTTCACCTCATTCCAGCGGTCACCCAGGCCGACTCCTTTTGCCTGCTGCTGCAAATTGCTGTACTGCCCGCCCGGCATTTCGTGATTATAAATCTCAGTGTGCGGAGACTTCATCCCGCTTTCAAATTCACTGTAATATTGACGGACGGATTCCCAGTATTGTGACAGTCTTTCAACCTGCCGGACATCCATTTCAGGACGGCGGCTGTTCCCTTCAAGCGCATGGTAAAATCCGCTTGCGCTCGGCTGTGAAGTCAGCCCCGCCATTGAGCTGACGGCGACATCCACGATATCCACACCCGCTTCAACAGCTTTGGCATAGAGAAAGACGCCGTTGCCGCTCGTATCATGCGTGTGAAGATGAACGGGAATATCAATCGTTTCCTTCAGCGCGGAGACAAGTTCGTATGCTGCTTGCGGTTTCAAAAGACCGGCCATGTCTTTAATGCCGAGAATGTGCGCACCAGACGCCTCAAGTTCTTTCGCCATGGAAAGATAATATTTCAAATCATATTTCGTCCGGTTCTTATCAAGAATATCTCCCGTATAACAAATCGCAGCCTCCGCCACTTTTCCGGTTTCACGGACGGCATCGATGGCCAGCGTCATCCCTTTCACCCAGTTCAGACTGTCAAAGATCCGGAATACATCAATACCTGATTCTGCTGACTGCCGGACAAATTTTTGGATGACATTGTCCGGATAGTTGGTATAACCGACGGCATTTGATGAACGAAGCAGCATCTGGAACAATGTGTTCGGCACTTCCTTGCGAAGATCTTCAAGGCGTTTCCAAGGATCTTCTTTTAAGAAACGGTACGCTACATCAAATGTCGCGCCTCCCCACATTTCAAGGCTGAACAGTTCAGGCCACAGGACAGCCGTGGGGTTCGCGATTTTTTTCAAATCATTTGTTCTGATTCTGGTCGCAAGCAGAGACTGATGGGCATCCCTGAACGTTGTATCAGTCAGGAGTACAGACTTTTGCTCTTTCACCCAGTCAGCAAGCCCTTCAGCGCCTCTTTCATCAAGAATCTGTTTCGTGCCGTTTACCGGCGTTTCTCCGATACCTAACGCAATGGCCTGAGGCTTATCAAACGCAGGTTTTTCTTTTTTCCCGATTCCCGGAAAACCGTTTACCGTTACATTGCCGATGTAAGAAAGCATTTTTGTTCCGCGGTCCTTCTGTTTAGGAAAAACAAACAGTTCGGGCGTTGTGTCGATAAACGATGTATCATATTGCCCGGTCAGGAATTTTTCATGCTTCGCCACGTTTTCAAGAAACGGGATATTGGTCTTAATGCCCCTGATTCTGAATTCCTGCAGGTTGCGTACCATTTTTGCCGATGCCTGCTCAAACGTCAGCGCCCATGTCGACAGTTTGACGAGCAGTGAATCGTAATAAGGCGTGATAACCGCGCCCTGGAAGCTGTTCCCTGTATCAAGGCGGACGCCGAAGCCGCCGCCTGAGCGGTAAGCCATAATTTTACCCGTGTCAGGCATAAAGTCATTCAGCGGATCTTCAGTGGTCACACGTGATTGTATCGCATACCCGATTGTAAAAATGTCTTTTTGCTGAGGAATATTGACGGCACGGCTGTGGAGTCCGTGGCCCTGCGCAACGAGAATCTGCGTCTGAACGATATCAACCCCCGTAATCATTTCCGTAATCGTATGCTCCACTTGTACGCGAGGATTCACTTCAATAAAGTAAAACTCACCGTCCGCTACGAGAAATTCCACGGTTCCCGCGTTGATATAGCCGACATTTTTCGCAAGGGCGACAGCCGCTTCACAGATCTCGTCCCTTAATTCAGGCTGTAAGGATACACTCGGCGCCACCTCAATGACCTTTTGATGGCGTCTCTGAACGGAACAGTCCCGCTCATACAGATGGACGACATTGCCTTCTTTATCTCCGATCACCTGAACTTCAATATGCTTAGGATTTTCGATCAGTTTTTCAACATACACTTCGTCGTTTCCGAATGCGGCTTTCGCTTCTGATTTGGCCCGCTCAAACGAATCTTTCAATTCGCCCTCGCTTCTGACGATTCTCATCCCCCGGCCGCCGCCTCCGAGCGAAGCTTTAATAATAAACGGATACCCGTGAACTTTTGCGAATTGTTCGACATCTTTTAATGTTTCAGCAGGCCCGTCACTCCCCGGGATAACGGGGATGCCGGCTTTTTCTGCCTGCTCTCTGGCCTTGACCTTATCTCCGAACATATCCAAATGCGCTGACGTCGGTCCGATAAATACGATGCCCTCTTCTTCACAGCGTCTCGCAAATTGGATATTTTCAGACAGAAATCCGTAACCCGGATGGATGGCGTCAACACCGTTTCTTTTCGCAATCCCAATAATTCCTTCAATATCAAGATACGCGTCTATCGGTTTTTTGCCTTCTCCGACAAGATAGGCTTCATCCGCTTTATAGCGGTGGTAGGAACCCGAATCTTCTTTTGAATAAACGGCTACCGTTCTGATGTTCAATTCTGTGCACGCCCGGAAAATCCGGATCGCAATTTCTCCCCTGTTTGCTACTAACACTTTTTGGATGGATTGTTGTGACAAATTTCTCTCCCCCTTGGCCTAATAAATATGTAGTTTATAATAAAGGAATATCCTCCCTGTGTATACACTTGTTTTTTACAGATACACAGATTTTTCCGTCTGCCGTCTTTTTATCCCCTTAGACGGAACGGGTTCCCTCTTTTTCTTCTTTTCTGAGTACTTGACATGCATACTGACGTTCACCAATATACCGGCGCTCGTCAATAATAAAAACATGGATGAGCCTCCGTAGCTGATAAACGGCAGCGGAACACCCGTAATCGGAATTAAGCCGCTGACACCGCCGAGGTTGATGAAGGTCTGAATCGCAATCATACTGGATATCCCGATTGCCAGGAGACTGCCGAACGGATCTTCACATTTTCTCGCAATATAAAAACCTTTTAACACAACAAAAGCAAGCAGCACAATGACGAACAGGACGCCGAAAATGCCGAGCTCCTCTGAAATCACCGCCATGATAAAGTCTGTATGCGATTCCGGCAGATATCCGTATTTTTGAATGCTTTCTCCTAGACCGAGACCGAAAAAACCGCCTGAGCCGATCGCATAATACGAATTTATAATCTGCAGGCCTGATGTGCCGGCATATTTAAACGGATTTTCAAGGCTTTCAAACCGGCTCATGCGCCCTGGTGTCAAAATATCGTCCCATTTCAGATAAATGATCGGGCTGACAAGAAGTAATACGATTCCCGCCATGATAACCAGCCTGAGCAGCGTCTTTCCGCTGAATCCCGAACACATAATGACGCAAAACGCGATCAGACCGATAATCATCGCCGTTCCGAAGTCAGGCTGAATGGCGATAAGCGCACAAATGACTACGGTGACGATCACCGGCGGAGCAACTCCTGTCAAAAGCTGATCGATATAGCTTTGTTTTTTCGCGTACACCGCGGCAAGATACAAAATCAGGGTCAGCTTGACAAATTCCCCCGGCTGAATGGCCATTCCGCCGATTTTAAACCAGCTTTGCGCGTTTCCGGCAACATGTCCGAAAACAAACAGCGCGCAAAGCGCAGCCACTGACGCAAGCAGTAATATTTTCTGGACCTTTTGATGGGCGAGCACTTTGTACGGAAAAACGGCCGCGATGATAAACAGCACGAGCCCTGCAATGACGGCGAACAGCTGCCGTTTAAAAAAATAGTCGCTGCTCACGCCGTAACGCATAACGGCGGTAATCATACTTGAACTGTATACCATTACCAATCCGAAGCTGCACAGCAGAATAATAGCGCTTATCAATGAATAATCATAAGATTTTAACATTCTTTTAAACATAACATCCTCTTTCCTGCTTAAAGCTTACGTTTAATACCTATTGCGTATTATATTTTACTATAATTCATAAACAATTTACGCAGTTTCTTTATAGTTTTTCGGATGAAATGCAGATTAATAGACCGTCTCACGAAAAGAAGATGCAAAAAAACGGTTTACGGTTATAAAAAAACCCAAACCGTTGAATAGTTTGAGTTTGATCATTTATTTTCCTGTAAACGCGTCATGCAGAGCAGACAGTTCTCTTTCAAGTCTGTCCAGCAGCTCTTTTCCGTCGTTTTCATCAACTAATCCCAGGCGGACAGCAAAATCGATTTCCCTCGACAGTCCGAACATCTGAGTATCCAAGACCTCTTCGTACAGAGGACATTGAGGCATCGTTAAGTTATCCATTTGTACTCGGATCAGCTTCAAAATCTTCTCAGCATCTGACTTCAACAGTTCGAATGCTTTCTGCTGATGGTCAACTATAATCTCTGAAGCCAAAAGTATCCCTCCGTTCCCCAGGCGAGTACCTAATTCTTCTATTTATCATAAAGGGTATCAGGTGAAATTGCAAGAGGATTTAAGCAGATGTCGTGATAAAAAATGTTTCAAAAAATACTCAGCCTGTATTTCTCAGACATGATTTCCAAAAGCTTCACACCCGCGATGCTGTTGCCTTTTTCATCAAGCGCCGGGCCGAATATACCGATTCCGAAATTGTATGGCGAAATGCCCATGATTCCTCCCGAAACCCCGCTTTTGGCGGGAATGCCGACCTTGATCGCGAATTCCCCGCTCGCATTGTACATGCCGCATGTCACCATAAACGTCTTGCAGATTCTCGCCACATCTTTTTTAATGACCTGTTCCCCGGTCTCCGGATGCTTGCCGTCAAGTGCGAATACGCAGCCGATTTTGGCTAAATCCAGACTGCTCATCTTAATCGCGCACTGTTTTGTATACAAATCCATGACCTCGTCAACATCGCCTTTAAAAATGTCATACTGCTTCATGTAATAACACATTGCCCGATTGATCATGGAGGAACTGAATTCTGATTCTGCGACATGTCTGCAATATGTAATTTCCTGATTATTCGCAAGCCTTCTGATAAATCCGAGCAGATAATCCAGACGGTCTTTCGGCGTATGCCCTTTAATAAAACTTGTAACGACGAGAGCGCCTGCATTAATCATCGGATTTAAAGGCTTGCCCGGGTTCATCGTCTCAAGCTTCACAATGGAATTAAACGGGTCGCCGGTCGGCTCCTGCCCTACGCAGCTGAATATCTTTTCCTTTCCGTAATCCATCAGTACGAGCGCCAGAGAAAGCACCTTCGAAATGCTCTGCAGCGTAAATGTCCGGTCGGCGTCTCCTGCCGTCAGACATGTATTTTCCGCATGATAAATCGTGACTGAAAGGCTGTCTTGCCCCGATTCTGCCAAAGCCGGAATATAGTCTGCCACTTTGCCTTCTCCGGTCTTTTTTTTCGCTTCTTGAACGAGTGCGTCCAGCTCCTGGTAATGCCGGCATACCATTTCGATCCCCTCACTTTGCTGCCGTTGGTTACGTCTAATTTGCGACGCAAAGTGACAATTCATGCGAAAACTTTTATACTTTAAGTAAAGGGGGGCTTCACCATGAGCGTTATTCAAGTTAAAGGCAATGTTACATACCCGATTACAATTGATCCGAGTGTCTGGATTTTCGATGACCGCAAGTTTCCGTTTGAAAACAATCAGCCCGTTCACTCAGACGGCTCGGCAGAAACTAAGGAGCATACACTTGATCCGGAACGGGTGATCAGAGAAGGGCGCATTTCGCCGCCGACTTTAAAAAGCGAAAAACGTTTTGAAAAAGAAAGATTAATGAACGGCAGCTTCGCCATGAAGCTCGGTGCTGTCTTAGCAAATGCCGAGCCGAAAGAAAGCGCTGTCCTTTGCGTATTTATTTCAGGATCTGAAAGAACCGAGGTGCCGCTTGAAAAGGCGATGGACGCAATCGCCCATTTCTGTGAGTCAGGGAAGCCTCTTCAAGACGGCGGTCCGGTCCATTTTTACGTGAACGAAAACTTTGAAAAACCGATAACGGGCGTCACAGAAATCGAAGTTCTATAACAAATCGGCCGCAAGCTGTGCAAGGCCGGATCTTTCGCCTTTCATAAGCTTCACGCTGCCGGAGACGGTTTGTCCTTTAAACCGCTCTACGACATAAGCAAGTCCGTTATTCAAACTGTCTAAATATGGGTGATCTATTTGCTCCGGGTCGCCCATCAGGACAATTTTGCTGCCTTCTCCCACCCGTGTCAAAAGCGTCTTGACCTCATGCCTCGTCAAATTCTGAGCCTCATCAATAATAATAAACTGATCCGGAATGCTTCTTCCCCGAATGTATGTCAGCGCCTCGACCTGAATTGATCCGATGCCCGCTAAAATCGCTTCAAGTTCACCCGGCTTTTTCGCATTGAACAAAAATTCAAGATTATCAAAGATCGGCTGCATCCACGGCTTGAGCTTCTCCTCTTTTTCACCCGGCAAATATCCGATATCCTTGCCCACCGGGACGATGGGACGAGCGACGATCAGTTTTTTATAAATACCGAGATCCTCCGTTTGCAGAAGCCCCGCCGCGAGAGCAAGCAAGGTTTTTCCCGTTCCCGCTTTTCCGATCAGGGTGACAAGCGGGATATCTTTTCTCAGCAGGAGTTCAAGCGCCATTGTCTGCTGGACGTTTTTCGGCCTGATGCCCCATACGTGCTCATCATCAAAGACGAGTCTTTTTACGGTCTCCCCTTTCTTATCTGTCATGCCGACCGCAGAAGAAGATCCTCCTAATTCATCTTTCATCAGCACAAATTGATTCGGATAAACCTGATGCTGCTGAAGCTCCTTGACTGAAATTTGTTTGTTTTTATAAAACGAGTCAAACCGCTCTTTATTCATAAATATATCTTTGTACCCACTGTATATCTCATCATGGTCAACGACTCTGTCGTTTAAAAAGTCCTCCGCCAAAAGCCCGATGGCATCCGCCTTTACCCTGACCAGCACATCCTTGCTGACCAGAATGACGGGGCGTCCGTTTTCTTTCGTTTCCTCCTCAAGGCTTAAATTTTTTGCCACCGCCAAAATGCGGTTATCATTTGTTTTTTCGATGAAAATTTCCTGAAGCTGATGAAATGACCGGTGGTTCAGTTCAATTCTGAGCGTTCCTCCGCTTTCAAGCGGAACCTTTTCGTGCAGCCTTCCTTTCTCCCTGAGCCCGTCTATCAGCTTAGATACGTGCCTCGCATTCCTCCCGACCTCGTCCATATACCGCTTTTTTGAATCGACCTCTTCCAGCACGACGGCGGGGATGACAACTTCGTTTTCTTCAAAAGAAAAAATGGCGTTAGGATCCTGCAAAAGTACATTCGTATCTAACACATAAATTTTACTCAAGTCTCAGCCTCCTGAAAAATAAGGATCAAAGCCCAGCGTGTGCTTCTCTTTTCGTGAAAAACGGGGATGCCTGCTAAAATATATGATTTGGTGAATAAAGATAGAAGGTTAATTCAACAATAAAAGAAATGAAAGCATTAAAGGAGGGAATCTGACGTGCGAATTCTTTTCATTATCATACAAGCTTTATTTATTCTGACCGGCTGCACAGCTGTACAGGACAGCCGCGGGCGCAGCAATATCCAAAACGAATCAACCGATCAGGGCGGAGCAAAACCGATTCATGTGAGTGATACAGCTCCTGAGACTGCTGTGAATCCCGGACGGACGGACATTGCAAAGCATCTAGTCGAAGTGACTGAAAAAATCCCAGGCATTACAGACGCAACCGCGGTCGTACTCGGACGATACTCAGTCGTCGGAATCGATGTGGATGACAATTTAGAACGGAGCAAAGTGGAAAGCATTAAATACACCGTAGCCCAAGCATTAAAAAACGATCCTTACGGCGCCAATGCCGTTGTCGTCGCTGATCCCGATACAGTCTCCCGCCTGAGAGGCATGGGCAGCGATATTAAGGCCGGACGTCCGGTTTCAGGCATTTTGGACGAACTCGCCGCAATCGTCGGACGTGTCATGCCGGAAGTTCCGAATGATGTGACCGACAATGAAAAAGAATCACCGACTAAATCGAATGATGACCAGCTGAATCAAAGAGATCAGAACAAGCTGCAAAACGAGCAGAATGATCAATCAGATCATCACATGAATAACCGCCGGTAAAAAGCAGCGCCCGCTACAAAGGAAGGGCGCTGCTTTCTTTCCCTTTGGCAGGCGGGTCATCCATGATATAATGCTTGTCATAGTGAAAGAGGTGAAAAATCAATGAGAGTTAAATGTTCCATTTGCGACAAAATTGAACAAATTGATGATGAAACACTGACAGCCAAACGCCTCCGCAACCGTCCGATTCATACATATATGTGCCAGGAATGCCATGACCGAATCAAAGTCAAAACAGAGGCGCGGCTGAATACCGGACATTTCTCCTTTCATCCAGGGCAAAAAACGAAAAAAGATAAAGTGAAAAAATAAACCAATAAAAAAATGACCCGCCGAAAGGCAGGGTCATTTTTTTATTGCGGTTTAG
The DNA here is from genome assembly GCF_051628075.1 of Bacillus siamensis. Classification (NCBI taxonomy): domain Bacteria; kingdom Bacillati; phylum Bacillota; class Bacilli; order Caryophanales; family Bacillaceae; genus Bacillus; species Bacillus siamensis. The sequence continues at coordinate 1,482,583 of NZ_CP155579.1, read as the reverse complement.
CTGACTGGCTTTTTTTGGACTGGTGCAGACGGATTTTGTAAATGATCAAAATCAAGGCGGCGACAACAAGCCCTTCTCCGACCGGCAGAAACACACCGAAAAAAGTCAGCACGGTGCAGCCGAGCACGAGAAAGAGATAAACTGCCGCAGCCTTTAAAACCGGCAGCCTTTTGGCAAAGCCGAGTTTAAATACAATCACCGAGAGCACGACGATCGTTCCGTATAACAGCCACATTCCCGTCAGCGGATGCTCATCCACTTGGTAAAGCGCAGCAAAGAACGACAGCCGTTCACTTACTTCATTCAAAAAGATCCCCTCCCCTTTTCCGTTCGGGTTCTATCTTTTCAAATTCTGCAAGTGATTAAGACATTCCTGCTGTTTTTTTCTTTTTCGCCGCTTTTTCACGTTCGTTTTTGTTCAGGATTTTCTTTCTTAAACGGATGGATTCCGGTGTTACTTCACAGTATTCATCATCGTTTAAGTACTCGAGTGATTCTTCAAGCGACATAATGCGCGCTTTCTTAATCGTAGTCGTTTGATCCTTCGTTGCGGAACGGACGTTTGTCTGCTGTTTCATTTTGCTGACATTGACGACAAGGTCATTGTCACGGTTATGTTCGCCGACAATCATGCCTTCATATACTTCTGTGCCCGGCTCAACGAAGATGACGCCGCGGTCTTCAATACCTTGAATTCCGTAAGATGTCGCTTTTCCATTTTCCATGGAAACGAGCACACCCTGACGGCGGCCTCCGACTTGGCCTTTTTGCATCGGCTGATAGCTGTCAAACGTGTGGTTCAGGATACCGAAACCGCGTGTCAGTGACAGAAACTCAGTAGAATAGCCGATGAGCCCGCGTGAAGGTACGGTAAAGATCAGGCGGACCTGGCCGTTTCCGTTATTAATCATATCGAGCATTTCGCCTTTTCTCGCACCCATTGATTCCATAACAGAACCGGTATGCTCTTCAGGCACGTCAATCTGCACGCGCTCAACAGGCTCGCAGCTTACACCGTCGATTTCCTTAATGATAACTTCAGGTTTAGACACTTGAAGCTCATAGCCTTCGCGGCGCATGTTTTCAATTAAAATAGACAGGTGAAGCTCACCGCGTCCTGAAACAACCCATGCGTCAGGCGATGCCGTCGGTTCGACACGAAGACTGACGTCTGTTTGCAGCTGTGCGTTCAGACGCTCTTCAATTTTACGGGCTGTGACATATTTGCCTTCACGGCCTGCAAACGGGCTGTTGTTTACGACAAATGTCATTTGAAGTGTAGGCTCATCAATACGAAGAACCGGCAGCGGCTCATGGTGGTCAGCCGGACAGACCGTTTCACCGACGTTGATGTCTTCCATACCGGAAACGGCAACAAGGTCTCCCGCTCTCGCTTCTTCAATTTCCACGCGCTTCAATCCTTGGAAACCGAAAATTTTCGTTACACGGAATGATTTGACCGTTCCGTCAAGTTTCATCAATGAAACCTGCTGGCCGACTTTCATCGTGCCGCGGAAAACGCGTCCGATACCGATACGGCCGACATAGTCATTGTAATCAAGAAGCGCCACTTGGAATTGAAGAGGCTCTTCGGCGTTATCAACCGGTGCAGGGACATGTTCAAGAATCGTTTCATACAGTGATTCCATGTTTTCGTCCTGCTTTTTCGGATCAAGACTTGCCGTTCCGTTAATCGCAGAAGCGTAGACGACAGGGAACTCAAGCTGTTCTTCGTTTGCATCCAGCTCGATGAACAGATCAAGCACTTCATCGATAACTTCTTCCGGGCGGGCGAAATCACGGTCGATTTTGTTTACGACGACAACCGGATTTAAGTTCTGCTCAAGGGCTTTCTTCAGTACGAAACGGGTTTGCGGCATGCAGCCTTCATATGCGTCAACGACTAACAGAACGCCGTCAACCATTTTCATAATCCGTTCAACCTCTCCGCCGAAGTCGGCGTGTCCCGGAGTGTCCAAAATATTAATGCGTGTATCTTTATAGTTAATCGCAGTATTTTTCGCGAGAATTGTAATACCGCGTTCACGTTCAAGATCGTTTGAATCCATTGCGCGTTCGGCAATATTTTCGTTGGCACGGAAGGTTCCGGCTTGGTGAAGCAATTGGTCTACCAAAGTCGTTTTCCCATGGTCAACGTGGGCAATAATCGCGATATTGCGAAGATCGTTTCGAAGTTTCACATTTTCATCTCCTAAAAAAATTAGATAACTTTCATATTATACCACACATCCTCTTTAAAAGCGTCACGTTTTTCTGTAAACTGAAAGTATGACGTTAAAGGGGATGGAAATATGAAAAAATTGAATTGGCTCTTATTATTATTTGCATTCGCAGCAGTCTTCAGCATGATGCTGATCGGCGTATCAATCGCTGAGAAAAGCGCATGGGGTGTCATCGGAAGCATTGTTCTCGTTATCGCCTTGATGGGAAGCGGTTTCACTGTAAAGAAAAAAATGCGCGAACAGGGACTGCTTGATTAAAAGCATGACCCTTTGCAAAATTCCGTAAACATGAAAAGCACAATATTGATGAAGCCTGAATGAAAAATTCAGGCTTTTTTGCACCCTCAAAACCGGCGGGATGTAAGGCTTATCTCCCCCGCCGCCTAGTCAGGAAGCCGGAAACAGCGGCATGCATCCTAGTGACAACAGCAGAGTCCGTCAGAAAAGGCAGCCGGAATTAGTCCGGCATCGTTATGCAGAAAATACCAAACTTCCTATTTCAATTCCATCACTGGCTTTTTATACTTGTGGCTGTAAGCAAATACACATAACAAGGAGAGAACGAAATGAAAACATCTTTTTTGAAGAAAACCGCTGTAACTGCCGCTGCAACCGCTTCAGCCGCCTTGCTTGCATTCAGTCCGCTTGAGTCTGCCGGTGCAAAAACAATTCAGGCAAATGAATCGCCTGTCTTGCAGGCTTTTGCCGAGAAAACACCGGAAGATGCGGCAAAGCTTTTAGACATCATCAGCCAATCCATTTACGAAAAAGACGGCGTCTATTATTTTGACGGTGAAAAAGCGGTTGAATTGGGATTAGATAAAGAAGCCGCACAGACCATTCAAAAGCTGTGGGACAGCTCAACGGAATTTTTAACCGTCCTTTCCCAATGTATCGAGAAAACGGACGGCGAATATACATTTAATAAAGAAAAAGCAGTGGAGCTCGGCTTTACGGAAAAAGAAGCTCTTATCGTTGATCAGCTGTTCACCGCTTTCTCCCAGAGTCTTCATATTCTTCAATCTGCGCTGGTTGAAGAAGACGGCGTGTATACGTTTGATCAGGAGCTGGCTGAAAAAGCAGGTGCAGGTAAAAAAGAAGCAAAGCTGTGTGCCGGATTCTTTAATTCACTGCCGCAGGAATTACTTGAAAGCATTTATACAGCCTTTCACCCGGCTGAGTAAACGAAAAAACGCCCGGTCATTCAGCCGGGCGTTTTTTTAATTCAGCAGTTTAAGCGCAAGCATGATGAGAAATACAGTCCCGAACATACAGGCGGCTTTTGTCAGCAGCCTCCCGTAATATCTTTCCTGAAACCGCCTCTCCTCCTCTTCATAACCGTCTGGCGCCTTCATCTCAGCTTCGCCAAAGTCAAGCGGCTCCTTCATCATATGATATACCCTTTTGCACTCACCGCATGTATCAAGATGGCGGGAAATATACCGCTCTGTTTCTGTTTCGCAATCGCCTTCAATATATAAAGGGAGTAAATCTCTCACTAAACAGCAAGTCATATGTGTCCGTCCTTCCTTTTTTCCGCCAAGTGCTGTTTCAGCTGCATTCTCGCCCTGTATAAGGTGCTCTTCACCTTCGGCAGGCTCCAGCCCAAAATATCAGCAATCTCTTCGTATGACAGCTCTTGAAATTCCCTTAAAATTAAAACGGTCTGCTGATCATTTTTCAGACGCTGAATCTGCCCGGCCAGCGCGTTCTTTGTGTCTGTCCGGTCAACGTAATGCTCCGGCAGTTCATATGTTGTTTGCTGAAGCCCTTCATTCAAGGTGATATCTGAAAATTGGTATTTTCTGTCCCGTCTGTACCAATTGATGAAGGTATGGTGGGCAATTGCATAGAGCCACGTGCGGATAGACGAGTGCCCCTTAAACGACTCAAGCCCGTTAAATGCTTTCATAAATGTATCTTGAGCGAGATCTTTAGCGGTCTCAGCATGATGTGTGCGTCTGTAAAGGTAATACATAATATCTTGATAATGTTCACGGTACAACTGTTCAATTGACATCTTGTTTTTCATTTAAAAATAAAACCACACTGTCATCCAGATTGAGAGCACAATGAAGAAACCATACAGTCCATACGTCAGGCATTTCATATATTTAATTTGGCGGATGTCGCCCGGCGGCGGCTTCATATCATGTTCATTCTGTCGTTTTCTGTTTTCCGCCTCTGCTCCGAATTCCGGTTCATGTTCTTTCATCCATTGAAGCGTGCCGCCTTCAAGTTCCCCTTCCTTATACAGGTCGTATAAATCGAAGAAGACAGCCTTTCTTTCTTTATTGTTCATAAAGGTTCACCGCCTCGTAAGTATCCGCGTTTACTACATATGCGTCATGGCGGTTTGAACCGAACGGCTGAATAATAACAAGCCATGCGTTATATGTTACGCCGTCTTTCACCGCTATGACAGGCTTCACCCGCTTTTTGTAAATGATGCCGTTATATGCCCCTGCCACTCTTTTGAAGGCTGTTTCCCCGTCTCTGTATGTATGCGGGAATGTTTTGGCGCTTACCTGTCCGCAAAATGAGGCCTCTATCATGCCTTCTTCATTCCGGAGCGTAAAAACGGACGTTCCTTCAGGGTTTTCAAAAACGAGGCCGTCTTGCGATTTGTCCATTTGTTTAAGCTTTGAAGTATCCGCGCCCAGCAATGTAAAAAGCCTCTTCTGAAGTTCTTTTTTTGTCAAAACGGTGCTACCGGATGAGATTCTGATTTTCATAAGGCGTCCGGATTCGGCATCAAATATCAGCTCCGCCCCGTTATTCGCTGTTACGGTCACACTGCTGCCGATCAGGCTGTTGATATCTGTATTTGTGATTTCAAATGTCTGATCAGGCATTTGCAGCGTATGAAAGGCGGATTTTGATGCTTTCATTATGTCTTTTTCCGTCATGTGCACCTGCGGCAGCGACTGAAGCTGATAAATAGACGTGTCTTCTGAAAAACCCATGATGGTTTCTTTTTCCCAGTAAAATACAGCACCCGTTTGTTCGTGATGCTTCCCTTGTCTTTTCGGCGCGATCTCCACGACAAACTGTCCGTCTTCTTTTCTCACTGTTGTCTGAATGCCTTGTGTTTTTAGTTTTCGGCCGTGCGCCGACAAGAAATCCAGCGACTTTTTCCGATACTCTTCTTCTGTTAATGTCCGGCCTCTCGGTTTTTTAAGATATTGATAATTTGTAATCATTCGGGAAACCTCGTCCACTTCCGCTTCATAATCTTCCGTTTTAAAGCGGTAAAAGTAATGGAGATCCTGATTGGTTTCTGTCAAATAAATCGGATTCTTAGCAGGAAAAAATGACGTAAGGATCCGTTCCGCCTGGTCTGAAGTAATATGTTCGCCCACATAATCAACAGAATCTTCAGCTATCGGTTTTGAAACCGCAAATGCGGCATCTCCCGCGTTGTACACCGGATTCAAAAAGACGATAAAACCAGCGGCAACGGCCGCCGCAAGAAAGCTTTTCGTCCGCCGTCTGATCCTGTCTGACCGATGAAATAAATGATGGGTCATCAGAAAACCCGCCATTGTTAAATACACCGTAAACGGGAGAAGCCTGCCGTAATCTTTTGATACCCCGGCCGAGGACGGAGAGAGCACCCACACCAATAGCCCGATGACCGCTGCATAAAACACGCCGATAAAAACCGGCCTCGGTTTCCAATACATTTTAAAAAATAAAACATTCATAGAAATCAGAAGGAGTAAAACAACCGCAACGGAACAAAGCGAGGAGACTATATCCTCTGCAGCCATCGTGTCACGATTGCTGTTCCAGAAAGCAAAAAAACTGAAGATCAGCTGAATGACGGGCAGTGTCACCAGAGTGAGATCAAACGTATAAAACATGCCCCTTCCCCTCTGCACCTGCGGCATCAGCATATAGTGAAACGCAGTGAGCAGCACATATCCGTACATTAAGAGATGAACGATCGGAAGAAGCTCTCTTTCTTCCGTTGTCAAATAGTGCGCGCTAAAGTGAGTGCTCTGCACCTGATGAACCAATTCAATCGTTATGCCCGCCAATAATACGGCCCGAAGCATGATCCCGCCATAAAACCAAACTCTTTCAGGGCTGATTTTCGGATGGAAAGTCAGCCCGTATAAAACAGCAAGGCAGACGGCCGACCACTGGATGATCAACACACTCTGTCTGCTCAAAATGAAATATCTGTCGAAGTGCTGAATAAAATGACTGAAAATCTCTGACATCTGTAACAATCCTTTACGTTTATTAAGGCCTCACCCGTTTAGACAACCGGCATTAAAAAAAGTTTTAAAGATCCTAACATTTTTCCCCTATCATTTTCCCCGTCTTCATCTGTCATTTTTTTCAGAAGAAATCGCGTCATTCGACTCATGTCTATTCCGACACGTGCCTCTCGGCTTATCCCCTGACACCGCCTCCCAGGAGCCTGTACGGGACGATTCTATCAATTCAGCTGCGGAGTCTAGTTTTATATTGCAGAATGAGAGATTGCTGGTTTATTATAACAATATAAGTTTTCATTATTTTCAAAAAGGGGGATTTATTGTGGGTTTAGGTAAGAAATTGTCTGTTGCTGTCGCCGCTTCTTTTATGAGTTTAACGATTAGTCTGCCGGGTGTTCAGGCCGCTGAGAATCCTCAGCTTAAAGAAAACATGACAAATTTTGTGCCGAAGCATTCTTTGGTGCAATCTGAATTGCCTTCTGTCAGTGACAAAGCAATCAAGCAATATTTGAAACAAAACGGCAAAGTCTTTAAAGGCAATCCTTCTGAAAGGCTGAAACTGATTGACCAAACGACCGATGATCTCGGCTATAAACACTTCCGTTATGTGCCTGTTGTGAACGGTGTGCCTGTGAAAGACTCTCAAGTCATTATTCACGTTGATAAATCCAACAACGTCTATGCGATTAACGGTGAATTAAACAACGATGCTTCTGCCAAAACGGCAAACAGCAAAAAATTATCTGCAAATCAGGCGCTGAACCATGCTTTTAAAGCAATCGGCAAATCACCTGAAGCCGTTTCTAACGGAAACGTCGCAAACAAAAATAAAGCCGAGCTCAAAGCAGCAGCTACAAAAGACGGAAAATACCGCCTCGCCTATGATGTAACGATCCGCTATATCGAACCGGAACCTGCAAACTGGGAAGTAACCGTTGATGCGGAAACAGGGAAAATCCTGAAAAAGCAAAACAAAGTGGAACATGCGGCTGCAACCGGAACAGGTACGACTCTTAAAGGAAAAACGGTCTCATTAAATATTTCTTCTGAAAGCGGCAAATACGTGCTGCGCGATCTTTCTAAACCTACCGGAACACAAATTATTACGTACGATCTGCAAAACCGCGAGTATAACCTGCCGGGCACACTCGTATCCAGCACCACAAACCAGTTTACAACTTCTTCTCAGCGCGCTGCCGTTGATGCGCATTACAACCTCGGCAAAGTGTATGATTATTTCTATCAGAAGTTCAAACGCAACAGCTACGACAATAGAGGCGGCAAGATCGTATCCTCCGTTCATTACGGCAGCAAATACAATAACGCGGCCTGGATCGGCGACCAAATGATTTACGGAGACGGTGACGGTTCATTCTTCTCGCCTCTTTCCGGTTCAATGGACGTAACGGCCCATGAAATGACACACGGCGTTACACAGGAAACAGCCAACCTGAACTATGAAAATCAGCCGGGCGCTTTAAATGAATCCTTCTCTGATGTATTTGGGTACTTCAACGATACTGAGGACTGGGATATCGGTGAAGATATTACGGTCAGCCAGCCGGCTCTCCGCAGCTTATCAAATCCGACAAAATACGGACAGCCTGACAACTACAAAAATTACAAAAACCTTCCGAACACTGATGCCGGCGACTACGGCGGCGTGCATACAAACAGCGGAATTCCGAACAAAGCCGCTTACAATACGATTACAAAAATCGGCGTGAACAAAGCGGAGCAGATTTACTATCGCGCCCTGACGGTATATCTCACTCCGTCATCAACCTTTAAAGATGCAAAAGCAGCTTTGATTCAATCAGCGCGGGACCTTTACGGCTCTCAGGATGCTGCAAGCGTAGAAGCGGCCTGGAATTCAGTCGGCTTGTAAATAAGAAAAGAGACCGGATGTCCGGTCTCTTTTTTATATCTGATACATTTCACAATGGCTTCACCATGATCATATATGTCTTTTCCCGATCGTCTTTTTCAAGCTTCAGCTGTTCAAAACCGCATTGGCTTAAAAACAGCACCCATTCCTGCCTGTCCAGGGGAACGGCTGCAAACATCGCTTTATGCGCCGCTCTCAGCCGGCCGGCAATTTCTTCAATGACCGCCCGTCCGATTCCTTTCTCTTTTGCCTCTGGAGCGACGGCCACAGTCCCGAGCCACGGTTTTCCGTTTGAGGGCGCCCATTCTAAGTGAAAGCTGACGGCGGCAGGAGCGCCGTCAAGCTCCCATACGAGCCACGTTCCATTGTACATGGAGTATGCAAGCATAAACTCCGCCGCATTTTTTGTTCCGAATTCTTCGGCTCTCCACACCGGGTGTGCCGCCGCCAGCTGCTCCAGAAATTCCAGATCTTCTTCTTCAAACTCCCTATCTGTCAGCATGTAAATAGTCGTCAAAGATGATTTTATGTATCGCCGGATTTCCCGCAAGCACGCTGTGGTTATCTAAAAACGTAAACGGTTCGCCGTCTGTTGTCGTGTAAATGCCGCCGACTTCGTTCAGCAGCACGCAGCCGGCAGCGTAATCCCACGGCGCGAGCCTCATTGTGATGTATGCGTCAATGCGGCCGGCCGCAACACTGGCCAGCTCAAGTGCAGCCGAGCCGTAGGAACGCGTTCCTCTTACCCGTTTTACGAGCGGCGCCAAAATACTCGGGTCGATTCTTCTGTTTTCCGTCACCCATGTGGCATTGATTGCAATAATCGCTTCTTCAATGGAAACCTCTTTTAAAGGCTCAAGCGGCGTGTCGTTCAGATATGCCCCTTTTCCGCTGAATGCATGATACAGCTCGTCCTGCATCACATCATAAATTAAGCCGATTTTGCCTTTTCCGTCTTCAAAAATACCGATGGAGATTGCGAAATGCCGCTTTTGATGGACAAAATTCATCGTCCCGTCAATCGGATCAATGATCCAGACGATTCCGTCAAGGGAGCGGAGTTTATCTCCCTGCCCTTCTTCGCCGAGGATGCGGTGTCCGGGAAAAGTTCCCTGTATACGGTCAATGAAAAAGCGTTCCGTCTCTTTATCCATATTTGTGACTAAATCATTCGGATTTGATTTTGTTTCAATCGTCAAGCTTTCCTGCATGGATTGTCTGATTCTCGTTCCGGCTTCTTTTACCCATTGTTTTGCGATATCATCAATTTCCGTCCAATTTGTCATACCGTGTACCTCTTTTCTATGTATAGCTTACTCTATAGCATACTGATAAAAACGATTAAAAAGCAAGGAAAATGAAAAAAATGCCTTCTCACGTAAAAACGAACCATTTCCTGCGGTTCGTTTTTACTATTCTTTATCCGTTAAGACGAATCCATTCTTTTCTGAGACGTTCCAGTTTTCTTTTACTGAGATCGATTTGATCTTCATTCTCTTTTTGCATGGCCTCATAAAGGGTTGCCAATTCATAATCAACCTCTAGTCTCCAGACAGCTACACGGTTATTTTTTTCCTCCCTGAATCCTTCCTTCACCACTTGCCTCATTGTCTTTCGCCCCTTCCAGAGATCATTTGTTAAAAAAGCATCCCATTTTCCAATTCATTAATGATACTTCTTATATCCTATGGAAACTTATATTCGGCTGTAACAACATTCTTAAAATTGTGTGTTTACCTATTCATTTTTTACCACCACTCCCCTCCGCTCAAACGTTCTCAATGTTTTTGCGGCCGGCAGGGGCTGTGGTAAAATATGAATACTTACGATAAGGAGGAAAAAGATGACTCAGATGCGTTTTACAAAAGAAGACTTTGACACATTTACAATAGAAGGATTAGATCCGCGCATGGAGGTGTTAAAAGAACAAGTGCGTCCGAAGCTGACTCTTTTAGGAGAACATTTCGCACCGACATTGTCGGCATTGACCGGAGATGAAATGTTCCCGCATGTCGCCAAACACGCGAGAAGATCTGTCAACCCGCCGGCTGACAGCTGGGTTGCCTTCGCAAACAGCAAACGCGGCTATAAGAAGCTCCCCCACTTTCAGATCGGATTATGGGACACTCATATGTTTGTATGGTTTGCCATCATTTATGAGTCTCCGATAAAAGAGGAATACGGCAGATTGCTGGAAGCAAAGCAGGATGAAATCACAAAACAGATTCCCGGTCATTTCGTATGGTCGCCGGATCACACGAAGCCTGGTGCGTACAAGCAGTCGGAGATGGATCAGGAGCAGCTGAAAACATTATTTGAACGTCTGCAGACCGTGAAAAAAGCAGAGCTTTTGTGCGGCATCCAGCTGCAGAAAGAAGACGTGATCAACATGAACAACAATGAATTCCTGCAAACCATTGAAGATACTTTTAAGAAGCTTTCCTTTTTATACACACTGACTCAGAAAGTCTCATAACATAAAAGCGGGCCGGTTTCCGGCTCGCTTTGTTTACATTTTGATAACCGCTTGATCTGATTGTTTCGCCTCTTTCACAGTCCGATACGGGGAATAGGTGCTGTCCGCTTCAAATTGGCTGCAGATTTTCTTTTCCTCCGCCTTTCCGGGAACGATTTCTTTAAAGCGGCGGTACGCATCCAGAAGTCTGTTGCGGTCAGCTCCTTTTTCATAGGCGTTTTCCACCTGCTGAAAAAACGCGATGACATCCACGGCCTCCTCTGTCGTCCAGTCTTCATTCATCGGATATTGATATTCCAAATGTCTTCACTCCTTTATAATCATGCTCAAAATAAGCATCTTCCATAGATCATAAATTGTTCTTTACTTTCTTTCAAGTTCATAATATAATTCATTTGTTTTACGTTTAAAAAACGGGTAATCATACTGAATGTAATACAAACTAATCCGTAGGTATTATGATAAAGGTGGGAAAACAATTGCCGCAACATGAAACACCCCTGTACAGCGGACTGAAAAAGCACGCGGACAGACAGCCTGTCCAATTCCACATTCCGGGCCATAAAAAAGGCGCGGGAATGGATCCGGAATTCAGACAATTTATCGGAGAAAACGCGTTAAGCATAGATTTAATTAATATTGAACCTTTGGATGATTTACATGCGCCAAAGGGCATCATTAAAGAAGCGCAGGACCTGGCCGCGGAAGCATTCGGCGCAGACCACACCTTCTTTTCCGTACAAGGGACGAGCGGCGCCATTATGACGATGGTCATGGCCGTATGCGGACCCGGAGATAAAATCATCATCCCGAGAAACGTTCATAAATCCATTATGACGGCCATTGTATTTTCCGGAGCGGTGCCGATTTTTATACACCCGGAAATTGACGATGAGCTCGGGATTTCTCACGGCATCACGCTTGAGTCTGCCGAGCGGGCTTTGACTGAGCACCCAGACGCAAAAGGTCTGCTTGTCATCAATCCGACGTATTTCGGTGTGGCGGCTGACCTGAGCAGCATCGTCAAGCTCGCGCATTCTTTCAATGTGCCTGTTCTTGTCGATGAAGCGCACGGCGTGCATATTCATTTTCATGATAAGCTTCCTTTGTCCGCCATGCAGGCGGGCGCTGATATGGCAGCCACAAGCGTGCACAAATTAGGCGGCTCTCTGACGCAGAGCTCCATTTTAAATGTGAGAGAAGGCCTTGTGTCCAAAGAAAGAGTCCAGTCGATTTTAAGCATGCTGACGACAACGTCAACATCCTATCTGCTTCTCGCTTCACTGGATGTCGCAAGAAAGCGGCTCGCTACAGAAGGCCGCGGCCTTCTTGAAGATACGATTCTGCTGGCGAATCAGACACGGGAACGCCTCAATCAAATTGAAGGCATTCGCTGTGTCGGCGAAGAAATCACAGGATCTAAAGCCGCCTTCAGTTATGATCCGACTAAATTAATCATTTCGGTCAAAAACCTCGGCTTGACCGGGCATGACATTGAAAAATGGCTGCGCGAATCATATAATATCGAAGTCGAGCTGTCCGATTTATATAACATATTATGTATTTTCACTCCCGGAGACAGAGCAGGAGATGCCGACCGCCTTGTAAACGCGCTTACAGACATTTCAAAGCAGGCTGCTGCCAATGAATATGCTCATCAGCAAACGGAAGTTCTGCTTCCTGAAATTCCTCTGTTAGCGATGACGCCAAGAGACGCGTTTTACGCAAATACGGAAGTCATTCCGTTAAAAGAATCCGCAGGACGGATCATTGCAGAGTTTGTTATGGTGTATCCGCCGGGAATTCCGATCTTTATTCCGGGCGAAATCATTACTGAAGAAAACATCAGCTACATTTTCAAAAACCTGGACGCCGGCCTTCCCGTGCAGGGTCCTGAAGACGCGACGCTTGAAATGATCAGAGTCATCAAAGAACAAAAAGCCATCCAATAAACATAAAGAAGCCCGAAACGAAATCGTTTCGGGCCTTTTTTACGCTTTTTACTCTTCTTCAAGATGACACCGGCATTGTCCGCAGCATGTTCCGTATAACGTCGTTACCTTCTCATCCTCAAAGTAATGAATCGCTTCGTTACAGTCTTGGCAAACAATCGTACCCATCTCTCATTCCCCATTTCTCAGAATTTGAAAACGCTTAATTCTTACTTGTTGTTATTATATTATTATGTCACATTTAATATGTCAACCGATAAATTGTATAACACATTTATTTTTTACGGTCTTTTTATAGCTCGAAGATCAATCACGGTATATCCTTTAGTACGCAATCCTTTTACAATGTCCGGCATGGCTTCGGCCGTCCACTTCCGGTCATGCATCAATATGTTGGCGCCGTCCCGCAAATAAGGGCTGCTCAGCGTGATATCGGTAAGCGCTTTTTTGGATTGATATTTCTGATCCCAATCGTAGCCGAAGGTCCAGTTCATTTTCACCATACCTTCTTGTTTTATAAGTTTGTCACTGTAGTCCGTATTGCTTCCGAAAGGCGCCCTGAAAAAAGCCGGTTTCTCCCCTGTTATCTTTTCAACAGCTTTATTGACGCCGATGATTTCTTCCCGTTGTTTTTGTTCGGAAAGGTCTTTTAAATTTTGATGAGTCATTGTATGATTTCCGATCATAAAGCCTAACTCATGAATATGCTGAAGCGCTTTCTTATTTTCATCTTTTTTTAAAAATTGGCCGTTCACAAAAAAGATCGCTGACGCATGGAGATCATGAAGTTTGTCCGCAATCTCAGCGGCATGCTGATCTGGTGCATCATCTATCGTTAACAATGCAATCGGTTTTTTGTCTTTCTGGTCATCCAGTTTTTCCGCGGCAAAGGTTTTCGGATTGATATAGTAACGGGGCTCTGCCTTCTGTTTTTTCTGTTTTTCCTCTTTTGTATGAGTGTTTTCCTGTTTAGCATGATTGACCGCAGCTTGAGAGTGGGGTTGTTTATTTGTTTGCGTTTTTTCAGTTGATTGGCAGCCGACAAGCAAGCACATCCATATGACGGCGGCAGCGGCTTTATACATGACAATCCCTCCTGATATGGTTTTGCCCACAGTATAACGAAAAAACAGCGCTCTCACGAAACATAATGTGCCTTTTTTACACATCGGCTTCACAAGTTGTCACACGTATTATTTCTTCATTAAAAACGGTTTCAATTATATAACAATTAAGTAACAAGCCTTAGGTTTTTCACCTCTCGTGATACACTTGATATAGTCCTTATAAATGGATGAACCAATATATTATATAAAACAGAGGAGTAAGATAGATGCGCTACCGTACGGTGATTCCCTTTTTTTTGATGCTGTTCGTTCTGTCAAGCTGTTCGGTTTCTACTGTCAGTCCATTCAAAAATAACCGGATCGACAGCATTCATCACACTCAAATCTTGTTTTTTTCCGATGAAAATCATATAGATAAAGAAGTGCCCTACTACGATGCGATTCTTGATTTAGAAAAGAAATATCCCCATCATGTTGATCAAATGAAAGTTTATGATAACAGAAAGGGCTGGGAAGAAGAAATCAACACATTCCCGGCACTGATGGTGGTCAATCACCGGCATGTCGTCATGAAGATTGAAGGCGCGGTAAAGAAAAAAGAGGATATTATCAAGCCTATGCAGCATGTGCTTGCACAATAAAAACAGCCCCCGCTTTTAAAAGCGGGGGCTGTTCATTTTCTTGCAATGATTATTTTACGATATGGATCGGGCTTCCGATTGCCACTTCGGCAGCTTCCATTGTGATTTCGCCCAATGTCGGGTGAGCGTGAATTGTCATTGCGATATCTTCAGCAGTCATTCCGCCTTCGATCGCCAGGCTCAATTCAGAAATCATGTCAGAAGCGCTAGCGCCGGCAATTTGCGCACCGATTACAAGACCGTCTTCTTTACGAGTGATCAGCTTCATGAAGCCGTCAGTTTCGTTAAGAGACAGCGCGCGTCCGTTTGCAGCAAACGGGAACTTAGCAGCAACGACTTCAATGTCTTCTTCTTTCGCCTGTGCTTCAGTGTAACCGACAGAAGCCAGTTCAGGCTCAGAGAATACAACCGCCGGAATACCGAGGTAATCGATTTCAGCAGGCTCTCCCGCAATAGCTTCCGCAGCGATTTTACCTTCGTAAGACGCTTTGTGAGCCAATGGAGGGCCGTCAATGATGTCACCGATTGCGTAAATGTTCGGTACGTTTGTGCGGCACTGCTTGTCTGTTTTAATGACACCACGGTCAGTCATTTCGATACCGACTTGCTCAAGGCCGAGCTCATCAGTGTTCGGACGGCGTCCGACAGTGATTAATACGTAATCAGCATCAACTGTTTTTTCTTCGCCTTTTACTTCGAACGTAACTGTTACGCCGTCAGGTCTTTCTTCAACGCCTTTAGCCATAGCGCTTGTATGGATTTCAACGTTGCCTTTTTTCTTCAGTCTGCGGGTAACGAGAGAACTCATTTGTTTTTCGAAGCCAGGAAGAATTTCATCTCCGCCTTCTAAAATCACCAATTCAGTTCCGAAGTTTGCATACGCTGTTCCAAGCTCAGTGCCGATATATCCGCCGCCGATAACAACGAGTTTTTTCGGAATTTCTTTAAGCGCCAGTGCGCCTGTAGAATTCAGAACACGTTCGCTATATTTGAAGTTTGGCAATTCGATAGGGCGAGAACCGGTAGCAATGATTGCGTTTTTAAATGTGTATGTTTGCGCAGAGTTCTCATCCATTACACGTACAGAGTTGCTGTCTACGAAATAAGCTTCCCCTTTTATAACGTCCACTTTATTTCCTTTTAAAAGACCTGCAACACCGCCGGTAAGCTTATTTACAACAGAAGCTTTCCATTCTTGGACTTTTGCAAAGTCAACTTTTACGTTCTCAGCAGTGATTCCCATGTCATCTGAGTGTTTTGCATTCTCGTAACGATGGCCTGCATTGATAAGCGCTTTTGAAGGAATACAGCCGACGTTCAGACAAACGCCTCCAAGAGTTGCTTTTTCAACGACTGTTACTTTTTGTCCAAGCTGAGCAGCGCGGATGGCAGCTACATAGCCGCCAGGTCCCGCACCAATCACAAGAGTATCTGTTTCAATAGGGAAATCTCCTACTACCATAACATTACGCCTCCATTAAAATAAGTTGTGGATCGTTCAGTAAACGCTTGATGTGGTTTAACGCATTTTGTGCAGTTGCTCCGTCAATCATACGGTGGTCAAAGCTGAGAGAAAGAGCTAAGACAGGAGCAGCTACAATTTCACCGTCGCGGACGATCGCCTTTTCAGCGATGCGGCCGATACCGAGAATCGCAACCTCTGGGTGGTTGATAACCGGTGTGAACCATTGGCCTCCGGCAGAACCGATATTTGTGATTGTGCAAGAAGCGCCTTTCATTTCCGCAGGTGCAAGCTTGCCTTCACGCGCTTTTGTAGCAAGGCTGTTAATTTCATCAGAGATTTCGAAAACGGCTTTACGGTCGGCATTTTTCACTACCGGCACAAGCAGGCCTTTTTCAGTATCCGCTGCAATTCCGATGTTGAAGTAATGTTTTTGGATCACTTCATCTGTTTTATCATCAATAGATGTATTTAAAACAGGGAATTTTTTCAGAGCGGATGTTAAGGCTTTTACGACGTAAGGCAGGTAAGTCAGCTTGATGCCTTGATCAGCAGCAACTTGTTTGAACTGTTTGCGGTGAGCAACAAGATTTGTTACGTCAACTTCATCCATAAGAGTTACGTGCGGTGCAGTATGCTTAGAGTTCACCATTGCTTTCGCGATCGCTTTACGGATACCGCTCATTTTTTCGCGTGTTTCAGGGAACTCGCCTTCAGGAGCCTGAGCCGCTGCAGGTTTAGCCGTTTCCTGAGGCGCCGCTGTTTCTTGCGGTGCCGCTTCTTGAGCTCCGCCGTTTACAAAGCTGTCGATATCTTCTTTTACAACACGTCCGTTATTTCCTGAACCTGTTACTTTACGGATATCCACGCCTTTTTCACGGGCATATTTGCGTACGGAAGGCATCGCGATTACGCGTTTGTTCGGATCAGCTTCCGCTTGGTCCTGCTGTCCTGCGCCTGTTTCTTTTGCAGGCTCTTTAGGAGTCTCTTCTTTAGAGATATCCTGCCCTGCTTCAGCAGACGACTGAACTTGAGCTTCAGTTTTCGCCTCTCCTGAATCATGGCTTCCTTTAAATTGAAGATCTTCGTAACCAGGTGCGTCAAACGTAATAATCGTTTGTCCAACAGTTGCAACTGTTCCCTCTTCAACTTTTAATTCTAATACTTTTCCTTTAACAGGTGAAGGAATTTCTACCACTGCTTTATCATTTTGCACTTCAGCCAGAACATCGTCTTCTTCTACCTCGTCGTTCGGCTTAACAAACCATTTTACGATTTCGCCTTCGTGGATACCTTCCCCGATATCCGGAAGTTTAAATTCAAATGCCACAGTTTTCGACCTCCTAGTTGATTAAGCAAATTTTAGTTATGCATTCGCAAGCATTGAACCTAGTAAACAGACTCCTTCATAATAAGAGAAAAGGACTCTCTTTACCGTCTTTTATGATGCCTGATTAAAATTCAAGAACTTTTTTCGCAGTTTCAAGAACGTCTTTATGGTTTGGAAGCCATACGCTCTCAGCAAGCGAGAAAGGAAATACTGTATCAGGCGCCGCAACACGCAGAACCGGAGCTTCCAAGCTCAGAATCGCGCGGTCATTGATTTCAGCTACAACGTTGGCAGCGATGCCGGCTTGTTTTTGAGCTTCTTGCACGACAATTGCGCGGCCTGTTTTTTCAACAGAAGCAATAATCGTATCAATATCAAGCGGACTTACAGTGCGAAGGTCGATAACTTCAGCAGAAACGCCTTCTTTTTCAAGCTCTTCAGCAGCCTTAAGCGACTCATGAACCATCGCGCCGTATGTGATGATAGAAAGGTCAGTACCTTCGCGTTTCACATCAGCTTTGCCAAGCTCGATTGTGTATTCCTCCTCTGGAACTTCCTGACGGAAAGAACGGTAAAGTTTCATATGCTCTAAGAAAACAACCGGATCATTGTCTCTGATAGAGGCAATCAGCAGTCCTTTTGCATCGTAAGGAGTGGATGGGATAACAACTTTAATACCCGGCTGCTGAGCGATAAGGCCTTCCAAACTGTCAGCGTGAAGTTCAGGTGTATGAACCCCTCCGCCGAATGGAGAACGGATTGTCACCGGAGAAGTCCAGCGTCCGCCGGAACGGTAGCGGAGACGAGCCATTTGTCCTGAGATTGAATCCATTACTTCATATACGAATCCGAAGAATTGGATTTCCATAACAGGACGGTAATCTTGCAGGCCTAAACCGAGAGCGAGACCGCCGATACCGGATTCAGCAAGCGGCGTGTCAAATACGCGGTCCTCACCGAATTCTTTTTGAAGGCCTTCAGTTGCACGGAATACGCCTCCGGCAACGCCTACATCTTCCCCGAAAAGCAGAACGTTTTCATTGTTTTTCAGTTCTGTGCGTAACGCATCAGTGATTGCTTGAATCATTGTCATTTGCGCCATGGCTTACTTCGACTCCTTCGCTTTGTAAATTTCAAGTTGTTCTTTCAAGTTGAACGTCGGCTCTTCAAACATATTCTCAATCAGCTCTGTTACTTTCGGTTTTGTTTCGCCGTCAGCCTTTTTGATAGCTTGTTTGATTTCTTCTTTGGCCTGTTCAATCACTTTGTTCTCTTCTTCTTCAGACCATAGTCCTTTGTTTTCCAAGAACTTGCGGAAACGGACGAGCGGGTCTTTTTGCTCCCATTCATTTTCTATTTCTTTCGTACGGTATTTAGTCGGATCGTCACCGGACATTGTATGAGGTCCGTAACGGAATGTAAGAGTTTCAATCAGAGTCGGACCTTCACCGTTAATTGCGCGCTGGCGTGCTTCTGCGGTTGCAGCATAAACGGCTAGTGCATCCATTCCGTCTACTTGAACACCTGCAATACCGACGGCAACTGCTTTTTGGGCAATTGTCTGTGCGGATGATTGCTTTTCTACAGGAGTTGAAATCGCATAGCGGTTATTCTGAACAACGAAGATCGCTGGCGCTTTAAATGCTCCGGCAAAGTTCATTCCTTCATAGAAGTCACCTTGAGAAGCTCCCCCGTCACCAGTGTAAGTAATAGCTACCGCTTTTTTACCGCGCTTTTTAAGACCTAAAGCTACACCTGCGGTTTGAATAATTTGAGCACCAATAATAATTTGAGGTGATAAAGCATTTACTCCCTCAGGCATCTGATTACCTTTAAAATGGCCTCTTGAGAACAGGAATGCCTGATGTAAAGGAAGACCGTGCCAAATCAGCTGAGGAACGTCACGATAACCCGGAAGGATAAAATCGTCCTGTTCAAGCGCGAAGTGAGATGCAATTTGAGAAGCTTCCTGGCCCGCTGTCGGTGCATAGAAACCTAAACGTCCTTGACGGGAAAGAGAAATTGAACGCTGGTCTAAAATGCGGATATACACCATTCTTCTCATTAATTCCTTTAACTGATCATCTGAAAGATCAGGCATTGCGTCTTTATTTA
This sequence comes from Bacillus siamensis, assembly GCF_051628075.1. Classification (NCBI taxonomy): domain Bacteria; kingdom Bacillati; phylum Bacillota; class Bacilli; order Caryophanales; family Bacillaceae; genus Bacillus; species Bacillus siamensis. Next base: position 1,463,180 of record NZ_CP155579.1, on the reverse strand, counting down.
CGACTTCACCTTCAGCATTTAAAATTTGGAACGTTTCAAACTGCTTATTAATAGCATCAAATTGTTTTTTGCTATCAACAATTGAAGTTTTTGTCTTTGCAGCCATTTTTTAAACCACCTCTTCTTTTGATTTAACAGGGTTAGGATACCGTTTAGCCATCCGTATTAAAAACAGTCTTATCATGCTCTGCAATTCTAAAATTAATCATTCAGAAATTCACATAGCGCTTAAGCAAAGATAATGACGTTTAAACTGTACTAATAAAAAAAGATTTTTTATTAGTACAATATGATCAACAACCATAGTTTACAGTAATTAAACAAAGCCGTCAATTGTTTATAACCTCATTTTGAAACCGCTTATAAAACTTAAGATCATATTGCGCCAAACTGTACTATAAAAGACTTTAAACTGTATTATAAAAATGCTCTACTGTACTATAATTTAAAAAAATTACAAAGAGTAAATTAAGTTATTTAACTTAGGGGCGGGCTTTGAAAAGATGCTCGGGATAAAAACGGGCAGTTAGCAATCGTCCCGCCTGCCGAACAGACGGGACGATGCTTTTGTCTAATTATTCAATACCCGCCCACACGATATTCAGCGGCGTCAGCACGGCATGAGGATGAAACTCGGAAACCGGAGTGAAAAATACATACGTAAAATCTTCGGCTGGATCAGAAAACATGCCGCACCAACCCATTCCAAGATGTGAGAAGGTGCCTTCTGTCATGAAATAATGGTCACCGGCCGGCCACAAATTAATGCCTAAACCAAAGCCGCCTTCCTCTCTGGGCGCTCCGAAGAAGTAAAAAGGAAGACCAGGCTTTATTTGATTTCTCAGCATCGCTTCGACTGTTTTTCTTCCAAGCAGCTTCTTATCTTTCAATCTGCCTTTATTTCTAAACATTTCAGCTAACTTCCAAATATCTCGCAACGAAGAGTACAGACCGCTTGTCGCTTTATTCGGAAAATACGGGTGATGACTTTTTTCCAGCTGTACGCACTCGTGCTCATTGATCACACAAACTTCTTCTTTTAAAGCATCAGGCACATAAAAATACGTTCTTTCTAATCCGAGCGCTTCAATAATATGCTTTGTTACATACTGTTCGTAGGATACGCCTGTTACTTTTGAAATAATGATGCCAAGTATAACAAAACCGGTTCTGGAATAGTTCCATGCTTCATCCACTCCGTACTCCAAAGGCGTACTGACGAGATAGTTTATCCATTCTTCCTCATTCGTTAAGTCAATGCCTTCAGCCTTTTGAATATCCAGCTCAAAACTTAATCCCGCCGTATGAGTCAAAAGGTGCAAAATTTTAATTTCTCCGAAACCCGGTTTATCAAACGCAGGCAAAATGAGCTTGACCGGCATTTTCAGATCGAGCAAACCTTTTTCGACGAGCTGCATGACGGCTACAGCGGTAAACACTTTTGTCAAAGAACCGATTTCTCTGATTGTATCAAGCTGAAATGTTTGCTTTTCGTTTTGTCCGCCGGTAAATTCCCCTAACGACTCAGCTGCAAAAACCTCACCTCCTCTTGACATCATATAACTCGCACATTGCAGAACTCCATTGTCTATCATCGTCTGATAATGGCTGTTAAGAGCGTTAATTTGTTTCATATCAAATGCCGGATTGCTTATTGTTTGTTTCATTGTTTTCTCCCCCTGTACTGTATGTATCGTTTTCATCCTTTACTTACCGATTTCTTGATGAATTCTGACACCGCTTTATTAAATTCTTCCGGATGTGTGATGTTCGGAAGATGCCCCGCTCCCTTAATTTTCTTTAATTCTGCATTGCTCAGCAGTTTCCGCAGCCTTTTTGTTTCTTTCTGATCAACTACGCTTTCCTTCTCACCTGTAAGGATAAGCGTTCTTGTATGAATGTCTTTTAAAAAGCCGATTGTAGAATAGCCTTCTTGTTGATGTATCTTCATAAAACGTTCAATAGAAGCATTTAAGAATTGATTACTGTATAAACTTTCATATTCATGCGACTTTCCTATAGCTATAAAATCATTTTTCAGTTTTTCCTCGACACTGCTTTCAGGGTCTTCTTCGTATTCGGTGTAACTTCCGGAAAGAATGAGTGTTTTTACTTTTTCGGGGTATTCATAGGCTATCCTCTGCCCTATCATGCCTCCCCAAGAAGCAGCCGCAATGTGGATCGGCCAAGCAACCCCTATCTCGTTCAGCACTTCGATAAAAGTCTGAGCCAGCCCGCTCAGTGTAAAATCGGCGCTCCCCTCACTCAGCCCGTAACCCGGTGTGTGTATGACAATTACATTAAATTGATCTGCCCACTCCTTCATTTGTTCTTTCCACATGTAAGCAGTGGTAGCGAAACCGCAAATCAGTAAAATTGTTTCGCCCTTACCGCTCATCAATATTTCCATATGCCGGGCATTTTCTGTGTTTGCCAGAAAATGAACGGTTTCCGTTTCTTCTGTCTGGTAAAAAGCGATGAGTTTTTTTGCGGCATCGCTTTGATCGTGCTGAAGGGCTCCTTTCTTCAGTCTGCTCCAATAATGCAAATAATCGTCGAGATGACGATTGGAGGCCGTGCCGAGTATTCGGAAAGGACTTTCAGCTTCTTCCGTAACGAACGACGAAGCATCAAAATCGGCTGCAAGCGCTGAATCTCTTACTAGAGGCGGTGCTGAACGGGCGGATAACGGCTTGAAATCGTTTTGTATTTTTTCTTTTTCCCCGTATAACACGATCAGCTGGTGGCCTTGGCCGAGAAGCGAGTGTTCAAATGCTTTGATTCCGGCAGTATTTTCTAATGGGTGAAGTCCGTACTCCATTTTCAAAATATCTTGAATACCGGGATCAACTGACATGCCTCCGTCTTTCCAGAAAGGCCAATTTACAGCGATAGTTTTTCCTGATCTTCCCCCCGCCTTTCTCATACATTCCCTCCACTCGGCAAAATGCTCCAGAAAACGATTGGCGTAGGCGTAATCGGCTTGACCCAGACTTCCGATTTCTGAGGAGATGGAAGAAAACAAAACAAAAAAGTCTAAAGGCATATCTCTGAGCGCTTCATCCAAATGAATCACACCATTGACCTTTGATTGCAGCACCGCTTGAGCTTCCGCTTCTGTTTTATTCATAATAAGGGAGTCTTTTAACACGCCTGCACTGTAAATGACCCCGTTGATTTCGGAATAATCAGCATGAATTTTTTCCGCTAACTTGATTACCTGCTGCTTATCTGACATGTCAGCCTGAATATAAGAAATGCTTGCCCCGTCATAGCGGATGCTGTCTAATTTTTCTTCCATGTCTGCTGTCATTTTCGATCGCCCGGCAATGATAACGCTGGCTCCGTGATTTGCATAAAGAAACGCTGAAATAATCCAGCCGATGCCGCTTAACCCTCCGATGATGAGATACACCCCGTTTTTTGCAAACTTTGCGGCCTTTTGTCCTGTTTGCAGCGAAGCGTCTTTATATGCTGTCACCCACCTTTTTTGATCGCCGTCATATTTCACAGCCTGATGATGTCCGGCACTTAATTCATTGAGAAGCAAAGGTGCTTTTTTAATGGTTTGTCTTGAAGAAATCTCAACCGTTTTACACTTTATATTCGGCTGCTCCGCATTCAGCGTTTTAAAAAAGCCTCCAATCGCGGCGTAAACCGGATTTGTATATTGACCCTTGTCATGTACGTACAGAATGTTGATGTTTTCTTTTACTTTTTGATGGATCAAAGCTTTGCTCAAATAAAGAATTGAATAAAAGCTGAGAGTCAGATCTAACGCTGCCTCAGTATAAGCTTTTTTTGACAGGTAATGAATGATTGACGCCGGAAACGCTCCGGACTTTTTCATATCTTCTAACAGTCTGGTGTAATGAGCAGACTGCTCCGGATTAAATTTATAATGCTTTTCATTTACCATTTCATATTCATCGGCGGCTTCCGCATAAATAACATTTTCACTGCCGATGTACTTTCGGATTTCATCACTCAATGAACTGTTGAAATCGAAAATCAATGTATTTTCCTTAGGTACTTCTCCGGACTTTAATGGCGATTCTATCCATTCTTTTTGTAAATACAAAGATTCAAGCATCGGCTTTTCAGACGGCTCTTTCGTTTGCGTTTTTTCTTTAAAAGCTGCGGCCGGCGTATTACGCACATCATATTTTTCTTCTAAATAAGCCGCTAAATCATGAATATTGTTATAATCAAAAAGCAATGTCGGATACAATTGTGTATCCAATCTTTCCTCGAGAATTTTCGATATATGCAGCAGCTGTTTTGAGTCAAGACCCATTTCGTAAAAAGATTGGTGTTTGTCCGCTTTATTTGGCGGTGTGTTTGTAACCTCTCCAATAATGGATGACAGCTCATCTGTTAATGTTTTATGACTGTCTTGGTGCTGAACTGTAACAGAGATAGAGTCTGTAATGTCGGCTCCGTATTTCTCCTGCAGATATTCCGTCAATTCACCGATTGTGGAGTAATCAAATAATAAAGTCGGGTACAGCTTTGTATCTAACATCAGTTCTATTTTTTTGGATAAGTCTAATAATTGTTTAGAATCCAAGCCCAACTCATAAAAGGAAATATCATTCTTCACTGTTTCAGCAGGTTTTTCAATCATGCCGGCTATCTCTTGGATCAAATTATTTCTGATCATTTCTTTATTGTTCGTTGCGCTGCCGACCTCTTTACCTTTTTGGGAATGCTCCAGCCTTTGTATTGATTTTTCATTTCTGACTCTTTTCACACCGAATCGCTCATAATAAAAAGCAAGCTCTCCATCAGGTCTGTATACTTCTATGTCCGCATATAAAATGTCTTTAGAAGGCGGCTGCGTTATACTGTTTTTATCAATATACACAAAACAAGACCCAGTTGTTTTATGCAGTGCCCGGAATGTCTCAATATATATAGGGATAAACGCATTTGTTCCTTCATCCGGCAAGTCTGATGTAAGGATTCCCAACAAGCTGAGAGACCCATCCAAAAATGCGGGATGCATGTAAAAGTCATCTGTATATTCTTTTGAAAGTCCGCTTAAACTGACCTCTCCCAGAATATAATTTTCACCTTCATATACCGTACCTTCCAATTTCATAAAATCTTTATGAATCAGGCCGCCCCTGCGCAAATTACGATAGGCGGCTTCAGCATCCGAAATCCGGACGGCCCCTTTCTTTAATGCTTCGATTGAAATTGTCTTTTCGTTTATCGCATTTTTTCTTATGATTTCCGCCTGCAAGTTGACTGACGCTTCACCTTCCGCCTTTTCAGCGACCCATTTCCTGCTTGTTGTTTCAACAAGCCAGCCGTTTTCTTGTTCCGTAAACTGGAAGGTGACTTTTTTAGCAAAATGGACTGACGTCGCAACAGGTTCACGGAATAAAACATGTTTGATTTCAAAACTTCGGGGTGATATCCCTTTCTCAGCTAAAAATCGTGTTATTAAATCCAGATACGTTACGCCGGGTATCGTACGCACTTGATGAAGGACATGGTCTGAAACAATATAATCGTCATGTTTGACTAATACGCTGAACCTCATGCAACTCGACAACCTTTCTTCTTTTACAAAGTAAAGAAACAGAGCAGGTGCTACTCTGTTTCATCAATAATTTCAAGAAGCCGTTTTTTATTCTGTTTGATTTGTTTTTTCCGATTTGAATCCGGCCAGTACTCTTTTCTGACAAACTCGGCAGGCGGCAGCGGAGTCCTGACGGAATGATATGAATCATCCAGGCCGCTTACCAAAAGGTGGGCGTTTGTTCCGCCAAAACCGAAAGCGCTGATGCCCGCCCACCGTTTTCCATCTTTCCAGCTTCTCAGCTCTGTATTCGGATAAAAAGGCGACTTTTCAAATTCAAAGCGGGGGTTTGGCGTTTCACAATTCAATGTAGGCGGAATTTCCTTATGCCATATTGATAAAATCACTTTAATGAAACTTGCCGCTCCGGCAGCGCTTAATAAGTGTCCGATATTGGTTTTTACACTTCCTACTCCGCAAAATTGCGTTTTGTTTGTGTCTCTTCGGAATACTTTTGTCAGAGCCTGTAGCTCAATCGGATCTCCAATCATCGTGCCTGTGCCGTGAGTTTCGACGTAGCTGACTGATCCGGGAGTGATATCGGCTTTTTCAAATGCATCTTGAATAACCTGCTCTTGAAGCTTAGGATTCGGGGTCGTAATTCCCATTGTCGCACCGTCGTTATTAATAGCTGATGCTTCAATGATACCGTATATCCGATCTCCGTCAGCTTTCGCTTTCTCCAGCGGTTTTAACAGAACAGCGCCAAAACCCTCTCCGGGTACAAAGCCGTTTGCCCTTTCATCAAAAGTAAAACACTGACCGTCCGGCGAAAGAGCTCCTCCTTCTGTTAACATCAGGTAAGGAATTTCATCCAAAAGCAGATCCGCCCCTCCTGCCAGCGCCATCTCTGAATCACCGTTTTTTATGCTTTGGCAGGCTAAATGAATGCTGACTAATGAAGAAGAACAAGCGGTATCAGAAACCATGCTTGGACCGTGAAAATTAAAGAAATGCGACACATGTGAAGCAATAAAGTTTTGACTAAGCCCGACGATGTGGCTGCTGCTTTCTTTCGGCAGTTTGTGACCGTAGCCGCCCATTCTGGAACCGACAAATACGCCGACTTTTTTTCCCGATAATTCCGTTTCTTCATAACCGGCATCCCGTACAGTCTGTACACTCGTTTCTAAGAAATGTCTTATCAGCGGGTCCGTTTGGATGGCTTTCTCCTCTTCCATGCGGAAATACTCCGGATCGAAGCTGCCGATTCCATTGATAAACCCTCCCCATTTGCTGATGCTTTTTCCCTTTTGCTGCACCGGAGAGTAATTTTCTTCTATATTCCACCGGGAATCAGGTACTTCTTTAATATGATTCTTCCCTTTTCTCAGATTGTCCCAAAATTCCTCTTTATCAGCCGCTCCAGGGAACTTACATCCGATTCCGATAACAGCTATCTTTGCAGAGGAAGCCGTCTGCGGTTCTGTATTTCGGCTCGTCACAGACTGCATTTCTTGCTGATTGCTGCTTTGAGAATCAGTCTGTTCGATTTGTTTTTTCAACGGCGGCGCCGTCTTACCGATATATTCCGCAAGACCATGAATCGTGTTGTGTTCAAGAAGCACAGTAGGGTCAATTTTTTTCTGAATCATTGCTTCTATTCGATGTATAATGCTGACAAGAAGTATAGAATCCACACCGTATTCCTGAAAATCCGTATTTGGGTTAAGCTTTTCAAGGGGAATGCTCAATTCCTCGGCAAATACGGCAGAAAGTTCACTGACAAGCCCTTCTGAACGATCAAAAGTGTCGGGAGTCTCCTGTCTTCGGACTGGCACCGAAGCTCCGCCGGTTTTATTGATGTTCAGGAGACTGTCTGCATGAAACACTGTTCCTTTTTTCACGATAGGAATGATATTGGCCGATTTTCTCTCCAGTGCATGATACAAAATCGCCAGTCCTTCCCGTGTGGAAAGAGAGTCCAATCCCAATTCATCATATAAAGGACTCGTCACAGTACCCATTCCGACTTCTTTCCAGCTCGGCCAATTGATGGACGTGAAATACGTTCTCCCCTTTTGAAAATGATAAGCCGCGAAATAGTCCATATATGCGTTTGCAGACGCGTAATCAGTCATTCCTTTCGACAGTTTGGGTGACTGTGCAGCAATTGATGAAAATAGAATAAAGAAATCCAGCGGCCTATTATTAAAAATCCGCTCCAAATTCTGAAGTCCAGTGACTTTCGGCCCGTACACCGTCTTAAATTCACTCATTCTTTTATGAATAAAGGCCGGATTTCCGCCGCTATGCAGTCCGGCACAGTGTATGACACCGCTTATATCTTTAAATTCAAGGCTTACTTGGTGAAAGAATGAACGCAGCTTCTCTTCATTTGTGAGAGAACCGCTGTAATACAGATAGTTGACACCTTTCTCTTCAAAACTTTGAAACAGTTTTATATTGCTGACTGTCTTTTCGTCCTGTCTGCCCTCTTTCAGCAAATGATCCCATTCACTTCGCAAAGGTAATGGACGCGTACCCGTCAGCACGAGTTTTTTCACTCCCCGTTTCACCAAATCTTCAGCTATTGCTCTGCCAATGCCCCCTGTCCCGCCGGTAATCACGATGGCTTTATCCGCAGGAAATGAAACAGGCCCGCCGTTATGGATTCTTTCTTCTTCAAAATACGGAACATATCTGACGCCGCTGCGGTAGCATACTTCATTCTCTGCGGTACATTGCGCCCTTTCATTCTCAAAGATTTGTTTCAGCTCATGCGTTTCTTTCATGCTGTCTATATCTATTGTTTTCACATGAACAAAGCCGTATTCCGCAGAAAGGGCTTTCAGAAAAGCCGCTGATTCTGCCCCCGTCAGCTTTGGTTTTTCCGCTTTAAATACCTGCAAGCCATTGGTGATTTGTAAAATGGATAATGGTGTTTCCTTTTTACTCCTCTTAATTATTTCTTGTATAAATAAGAATTTACCATATGGGATGCCGTTCTGATTTTCACTCTGGTTTCCGATATCTGAGAAATCAAATATATTTTCGACCTGCCGCTCACCGCCCGAGAAGATCTCACGAATAACGTCGTATGCGTGGTTTTCATCTAATAAAGAACACTCAAACATTTGATCAGAGTGTTTTATAAATGAAGAGTGATGTTTTATGACAATCAGATTCTCCTGATCTATATCCGAACAAATGGTGCGGGCAATTGATTCTGTGTCTTGATTTACAAATGCTACTGTCAGTCCGTACTCTTTTGTTTCGGATGGATTTACAAACGGATTCTCTCTCCATTTTTTTTGCAAGTGATGTTGAAAGGAATGTTGAGGGATCTCTGTCTTCTCAGTCCTGGACGGAACCCAATAACGTTCTTTCGCAAACGGATAAGTCGGAATTGAGATCCGATTACCCGGCTGCTGTAAATGTTGATGAACGGATTTCCAGTCGATATCCGCCCCCCAAACCCATAATTGAGCCAGCTTTTCCGCTTCACCGTTCTCAATAATGGTCTTTACAAACAATTCACCTGCTCTGCCTTCCGTTAACGCCTTCATTTTTTCAGCAAATGCATCTGCTGATTGCTGATTAACATATACGCCTGGAACTTGCTTGTCACCGCGGCAAAACTCAAATAATTTATCCTTAATTTCTTTAAGAGAGGTACCGGTAATCGCCGCTCTGGCCTCCATCGCTTCTCTGCCCGATTGTGTAGTGTATGCCAGATCCCGTAAAACGACGCTTTCCGATTGGCCGGCTTCCATCACTTCATTCGGGAACAGGTTTCTTATCGCTCCGGCATATTCCTTCAATAAGTATTCAGTAACTGCTTGAATGGAGGGGCAATCAGTTAATTCATACATCGTAAGTTCAATATGAAACATTTCGTTAATAAAATCCGCCATCCGGCTTAATTCCAAAGGCCCTACGCCAAATTCACTCAGGTGATCAGCAATATTAATTTCTTCCGGATGGATATGAAGCAATTCCGAAACAAACGGTTTGAGTACTTCATTCACCTTTTCTTTCATATCAGGCTGTTTATCCTTTACTTCAGGACTTAGTGAACGTTGAATAAAATCTCTCATGTTTTCGGCATACTCAAGAAGACGTTCATTGTCTCTAGCAGATAACAGGACAATACGCGGTTCATTCTCAACATGTTCTGTTGAGACGTTTGTTTCTTCATATTCTTCTATAATGATATGAACATTCGTTCCTCCCGCTCCGAATGAGCTGATCCCCGCTCTCCTCGGAACAGTTACTGTTTTTCCGTTTTCCTGCAGTTTCGGTTTCTTCCAGTCTTGCAATGACCGCTGTACATAAAAGGGAGATGCTTTAAAATCAATATTTGGATTCAACGTCTCCGCATGTATGGAAGGAAACAGTTTTTTCAGTTTCATTTGCAAAAGAACCTTTGTCAAACCGGCAATTCCCGCTGCGGCCTCAAGATGGCCGATATTTGATTTGACAGAACCGATGGAACAATATTGAGTGTGCTCCGTAAATTCCCGAAACGCTTTTGTTAATCCGGTGATCTCAATCGGGTCTCCCAGAGAAGTTCCCGTTCCGTGAGCTTCAATATAACTAATTGTACGAGGATCAATACAAGCTTTCTGAAGCGCGTCCTGTATCAGTTCAGACTGACCATTCGGATTAGGAACCGTAAAACCGTTTGTTCTCCCTCCGTGATTGACCGCTGTCGCTTTAATCAGCGCATAAATATGATCTCCGTCCCTTACCGCTTCCGCCGCCGGCTTTAAAAGTACGGATCCCACTCCTTCTCCCGGTACATAACCGTCACCGCCCTCGCCGAATGTACGGCATCGGCCATCACTTGCAAAGAAGCGGCTTTGATTTAATAATGTATATTTATTCGGATGAAGCGTAAGATTGACCCCGCCCGCAACAGCAAGTGTGCTTTCTCCTCTTCGTATACTTTCACAGGCTAAGTGAATGGCGTTAAGAGAGGAGGAACACATTGTATCAACCGCCATACTCGGCCCCTTAAAGTTAAAGAAATACGATATTCTGTTTGCTATTGCAGAAAATGGAGACCCGACGGCCAGTTCATTTCCTTTAAGTGATTCTTCAACGCCGAAAAATTGATAGCTTCCATATGTGACGCCTGCAAAAACTCCGACCTTTTTGCGGGTCAGATCTGAAGGTTTATAACCCGCATCCTCTATGGTATTGTACACTGTCTCTAAAAAGAGGCGTTCCTGAGGATCTAGAAAAGCCGCTTCTTTCGGTGATATCCGGAAAAATAAAGGATCAAACCGGTCTGGATTTTTCAGAAAACCTCCCCACTTATAGCAGCTTCCCTCCAGCATTTCCTTCCGGTCATCGGGAATTTCGCTTACGCAATCCTGTCCATTCATCAGCACATTTTGGAACTCCCTGATGTTTTCCGCACCCGGGTATCTGCCGCTGACACCGATAATGGCTATATCAGCAGAAAGGGGATCGGCCGCAATGTGCTCTTTTGAATCTTCTTCTTCAGAGCGTACCGGCGCTTTTGTTTCCAATGGTTTTCTTTTTTGCTTTTTTTGATACGACACAAGTTCAGATGTGCCGGCCGGGTTCAGCAGTTTCATCATTCGTTCGCTGTGATGACTCAGGAAATATTCGGCTAACTGCGATATTGAATGATATTCAAAAAACAATGTTTTCGACAATCTGCCGATACTTTGCTCCAGCTTTTTGGTCAGACGCATGATCATCACTGAATCAATGCCGTATTTCTCCAGATATTGTTTTTCATCTATGAGTGAGGCAGGTAATTTCAACTCTTCGGACATTATATTTTTCAGATAACTGATTATATTTTGTCTTAATTCATCGTTTTTCAAATCAGCATCTTCCTGCTGCTCTGAATGAAAGTTGATTGTGCCGGCACGCATCAGCACATCTTCAATCTTTTCTTTTCGGCCTTTCAGGGCAATCAGCTGTTCAGATGATTGACACAAGCTGTTCTCCAGAGCCTGTATTCCGTCACTGTCATCTAACGGGTCAAGACCGAGTTCCTGTTTCATGTAGGATATTCCTTCATCGTCAATATTCATCCCGCCGGAAGTCCATAGCGGCCAATTGACTGACACTACCCTTCCGGCAGACTCTTTTGCAGTCATAACTGCTGCATACTGATCCAAACAGGCATTGGCGAAAGCATAGTCACATTGGCCGGCTGAGCCGAAGACTGCCGATGTGGATGAAAACAAGACAAGTAATTCAACTTTCATTTTTTTGATTTCTTCCGCCAGCCACAACGTGCCATACACTTTCGAGCCTGTGACTTGATCCATTTCTTCTTTTGTCTTTCTTAAGATAAAAGAGTCACGGAGTACGCCGGCACTGTGAAATACTCCATGTAAGGTGCCGAACTGCTCTTTTGCAAAAGCAAACATCCGTTCAGCATCACTTTGTTTTGAAACATCAGATCGGATATATACAACTGTTGAACCTGAACTTCTTAAATATTCGATCTTTTTCTCCTGCTCTTCAGTTAAATCAGAGCGCCCCGTCAATATGAGGTTCGCTTTCCATTTTTCCGACAGATGTTTTGCCAATATATAACCGAGACCGCCCAGGCCTCCTGTAATCAGATAATTCCCATGATGTTTCAGCGGCTGGGTTAAATCGAATGAGCCGGCTTTATTATAGCTTTTCGTAAAACGTCTGCCGTTTTCATAGCGCACTTCAAAATGGATATCCCGTTTTTCGTCACACTCTCTCTGATATATATCCGCTATTGCTGGAAGAGCGGCTCCCGTACCCTCTGATTGCGTGATATTGATAATCTGATAGTGAAAATTGGGGTGTTCCTGGTGAACGGTTTTCACCAATCCGCCGAGAGCATGATGCAGCGGCAGTTGTTCTTTATTCTCAGTTTGAAAAATATGCGTCAGTTTTATTATCTTTTTCCATTTCAGTTCAATCAGCGCCTGTGTAATATACAGAAGAGAAAACAATCCGTTTTCCAATTGTTTCTGTATACCTCCCTTACTCATGTCAGCCTGAGAATCAGACCACAAGTGAAGAATCTTTTCGGGCAGCTGATAATGATCATAAATGTACCGGAACAGCTTTAGATAATCGTCTTTTTTCACGTGATTCATACAAATCGTATCATCATGCAAAACAGCAAATTCTTTTCCGCGGATAACAAACAAGAGAGTACAGTCCTTAAACAAACCGCTCAATTCTTGTATTTGCCGTTCATTTTCTGCAAAAATCAGGAGCAATCCCGTCAAGGGTACGCTCTTCTTATTCGGAATGAACGATTCTGTCCATTCCGGCTTGTAATAAAAAAGCGGATGGTTCGATGCCCGTGATTTTTGATTCTGAATGGATGTCACACGGGCATAGCCTTCGTCAGCCGATATCTGTCCTGATTGAATCAGATCAAGAATATCGCTGATTTGTTCACGTTTTCCGTTCATCATTCTTCCCCCATTAATTGTTTCAATACAGCCTTCTGATCAATATCATTGGTTTCCAATTGACGCAGGAGACGAATGAGTTCGTCGTCCGTCTGAACAGTGCCTTTTTTATGACCATATCTGAATCTCACATCTCTGCACTCTGCCAGAATGCTTCCGTTTTCATCTGTAAATGTCATATGACACGTTACATCACGGCTGTTCTGCCGGTTCTCTTTTTGAGTATAGACATAAAAATTTTGAGCGAGAGGCTGATAGACATCCGCTGCTCCCATTCCGATCAATTCCGGAAAGGTTTCTCCGCTGACAAAAAACGCACTGGCTTCAATCGCGGACTCAAGCGCTTCGGGAGAGATCGTAAAATTCTCTCTTTTTGCATAAAGCTCATCCGGCAATGAATGAAACGACAGCATTCCGTCACTGTTTTTCGCTGATTCAATGACAAAAGGCGATTCAGCAGGATGTTCAGTCATTTCTGATTTGACTTCAGCAATATCAAGCGCTTCAGGAAGCATACCGCTTTCAGGCTTAACAATATGCGCATTTCCCCTGGCAAGACGTACTTTATTCTCATTTTTTGTGTTTGCATATATGTCAAACCGCGCAAAGTCGCGCTCAGGCGTCAGCGTAATCATCAGTTCCCGTATATCAGTCATTCCGTTCATGCTTTCGGTCCACAATAAATCAGTTAATGTATGAACTGGTTGTCCAAATGCCTCCGCTGCATTGACGATAGCCATTTCAGCCAAAGATGCATAAGGGAAAAACGACACGTTTCCTTCAGACAGACTTAGTGCGAACGGATGATTACGGCTGATTTTTTTCGTGAAACTGAACTGATTAAAATCGGACGTGTTACTCCCCAAGAAAGGGTGAGTCGGCTTACTCACATCTGTTGAAACAAGCGTTTCCCCTTTTTCCGCTATCCAATACCGCTGTTTGATCAGCGGTTGTCCCGGAATAGAAATCCTGCGAGCATTCCAATTCACCTCAAAAGTCTCCCAATCTATCTTTCTTCCATTTACCCATTTGGATGCTGCTTCGGCGTAATCTGAACAAACGTGAGGCATTTCATTGTGAACTTCTGATTCGAATGTATTACCGGTATAGCTCAAGCTGCTTTTTTCTCCCCTGATATAAGCTGAGAGCTCTTCAGCAATGACCTGCCCGGAATCTGCCACTATCGCCAGCCGTTCTTCCATATGATCGCGTCCCGTCTGAAGTGTATAGGCAATATCCTGAAGACGCAGTTTATGATTGTTATCCTTCGATTCATTTTCTGATAGAAAATCAGCCATAACCTTCGCATATTTTATCAGCCGTTGTTTGTCTTGAGCCGATAAAACAAAGATCACTCGGCCGCTTTGATGATCAAAAGCTTTTGGCGGCTCATAAGCTTCCAATATAAGATGCGCGTTTGTCCCTCCTGCCCCAAAAGCGCTTACCCCGGCTCTCAAAGGATGAACAGCATTGCTGTTTTGCGGATAATTCCATTCAGCCGCTTTCCGCTGCACTTGAAAAGGAACCTGATCAAAATCTATAAACGGATTAACAATATCGGAATGCAGAGAAGGAACAAGCTGCTTATTCTTCATTTGGAGAAGCACTTTCGTTACTGCAGCGATTCCTGCCGCAGATTCTAAATGTCCGATATTTGATTTCACCGAACCGATGGCGCAAGGATGATTCAGTTGATAGGAATCTTTCAGTCCTTGAATTTCAATCGGATCGCCTAATGACGTACCCGTTCCATGCGCTTCAATATAATTGACGGTATTCGGATCAATGTCAGCTTTACGAAGCGCTTCTGAAATGACCTCCGCCTGCGCATCCGGATTCGGTATGGAATACCCGCTCGTCTTTCCTCCGTGATTAACGGCGCTTCCCTTAATCACACCGTATATTTGATCTTGATCTTCTATTGCTTTTTTCAATGGTTTTAACAATACGGCTCCGACTCCCTCACCGGGAACATAACCGCTTCCGTCTTTTCCAAAACTCCGGCATCTGCCGTCACTTGATAGAAACTGTCCCATGCTGAGGAACTTATATTTATTCGGATGTATTGACAAATTCACTCCGCCGGCTAATGCCATATCGCTCTCTCCGCAATGTATGCTTTGGCATGCGTAATGAATAGAGGTCAGTGATGAAGAGCACATTGTATCCAGAGCCAAACTCGGACCTTTTAAATGAAAATAATAAGACACCCGATTGGCAATTGAAGAATAGACGGATGCCGGCGAGAAAGCCACTCCATTTTCTTCTCCTTCAAATAGTTGATATTGGCCCCACATTGCACCGACAAATACACCGACTTTCATCTTTTCCAGCATGTTTCTCGGGTATCCTGAGTCTTCAAAACAATTTTTGGCCGTTTCTAAAAAGAGCCTTTCCTGGGGATCCATAAGTTCTGCTTCCCTTGGGGAAATATGAAAGAAAAGCGGATCAAATTGATCGGCTCCGCTGATAAAACCTCCCCACTTGCTGTAAGACTTCCCTTTCATATCTCTGTCTTCGCTGAAGAAATCATCCATATTCCAGCGGTCAGGCGGGATTTCTGTAATACAATCTTTTCCGCTCTTTAAATTCTCCCAAAATTCAGGTAAGTCTTCAGCCATCGGATACTTCCCGCTTAATCCGATAATGGCAATGTCCTCATGCCTTGTATCAGCTGTTTCATTTATTTGGATCTCACGGTTTTCATCCTCCATGAAGGTATCTTGAAGTGCAGATTTCAGTTTTTCTTTGTCACCTTCAAACACTATCAGCTGTGATGCGTTCAGAGAGAGTGAATCTTGAAAAGCTTTGATCCCATTGGTTTTACTAAGAGGAACCATACCGATTTTTTGTTTCATCCATTTTTCAGTTTGTTTATCCACTTTCATGCCGCCGTCTTCCCATAGCGGCCAGCCGATGGCTACTGAGACGCCGGAGCGTTCTTTTTTCCGCCTCATTCCTTCACGCCACTCAGCAAAAAGATCGATGAACCGGTTGGCCAATGCGTAATCCGTCTGTCCGATATTCCCGTACATCGAGCTGCTTGATGAAAACATCACAAAGAAGTCCAAAGGTTCGGTTTGCAGCAAGCTGTCCAATAAGACCGTCCCATTTATTTTCGGAGCGATCACTTCCTTGATTTCATCTTTTGATTTTTGAATCAATAAAGCGTCGTGCGTCACACCGGCACTGTGTATCACACCGTTGATTTCTCCGAATTGCCTTTTAATGGTTTTTATGATTCGCTCTGCATCGCGGCTATCTGAAAAATCACCTCTTATATATTGAACCGAAGAACCGCCTGCTTTCATTCGACTGATTTTGTTCTTTTTGTCTTCCGTAAGTTCAGAACGGCCCGCTAAAATAATATTGGCTTTTGTTTGGGCTGCGATATGTTCTGCAAATATAAGGCCTAAGCCGCCGGACCCTCCTGTAATCATGTATACTCCGTTTTCTCTAAAGGAGAAACCTGAGTTTTGAGCCGGTTCCGCTTCCCGTAAGGCACGGACCCAGCGCACATTTCCTTCATAATAAAGATCGGTTTCTCCCGGATGCGCTTCAGTTGATTCGCATCTGATGATTTCAGCTGTGAGATCCGGCAACGATGACTTGTCTGAAACTGATATCCCGATTGTCTTAAGGGCCAGTTTCGGGTTCTCAAGCAAAATAGACTGCCCTGCACCATGGACTGAAGCGTAAAGCGGCTGATCATTTTTATGGTCCGCCGGATAAAGGAAAAGCGATACAACCTTTTTTTCCGCCTTGCTGCGCATCAATGCCCGGCTGAAAAAGAATAGCGGGTAAGCCCCTTTAGAAAGCTGTTCATTTATTTTTTCCGGGCCGGCAAATGCCCCTTCCGGCCACCCGTAAACCACGGTGTCGGGCATTTGCCCCCTTTTTTTCAGATCAGCTGCAAGCCTGTCAAAGTGAGCTTCCTCCCTGTGATCTATCTCATAAACACCGTCTCCGTGATAGGAGAAACGATTCCCTGATAAAACGAGAATGATCTGTGTATTTCCGAATCCATTTTCAGCATTTTCCCGCATAAAATGAAAAAGCTCTCTGTCATATTGAAACAGCAGGTATATTCTATTCTTTTTATTTCCGCAATTTGGGTCCCAAGCGGCAGCCTTTTGTCTCCAATGCGGCGTTAAATAGGTCAGAGCCGTATGATTCTCTCCATGATGAAGAGGGAGGTCTTTTTCAACGGAAGTTTTTTCGCCGCTCTCTGCAAAATAGTTTGCAAGTTTTTGAATCGTCGGATACTCAAACAATAAAGTAGGGTACAGTTCCCTGCCTGTTTTCTCTTCCAATGCCTTTACGGCTTGCATAAGTGTTACGGAATCGAGGCCTTGTTCATAAAAACCTTTTACCACAGAGAGTGTTTCAGGGGCAGTCCCTTTGATATCTGCGATCAGCAGCTGAATGTCTCCTTCTGTTATAAGAGCGGAAAGATTTTCGTTCTTACTTTCTTTCATGTCAGGCTTTTCAGCCGGTTGATTTTGCGTTAAGAAATAATCGGACATTTTTTGATTTTCTTTAATATATGCGGCGAGTTCCCGGATCGTTTTCTGCTCAAACAGGAGTGTAGGATACAGCTGTTCCCCTGTTTTGTTTTCAAGTTCTTTGACAATGGCAAGCAAAGAAGCTGAATCCAGGCCCTGTTCATAAAAACCAATGTCTGTCCTTATGTCACGCAGATCTATATTTGAAACCCCGGATATTAATTCTTTAAGGTGTGTCTCGATATTTTCGCTTCGATTTATGATTGAATCTTTTCTGACCAGGCTGTCTTTTGGCTGAGAAGCCGCTTCAGTTTCCAAACGAGTCTGCTTCAGGTTTTCAATTAAATCTTTTGAGCGAATATGTTTCACAGACAGCCGCGTAAAATAAGCGATCATCTCCCCGTGTGCATCGTACAAACCGTAACTTACTTGGATGACATCCCCTGAATCATGATTTTGGTCTTGCTTCTCTATGTACACATAACACCTGTCTTCCAGGCGCTTCGTCATACGGAAAGATTCAATATGAATGGGAATATACGTTTTCATCCGGCTTGCCGGAGATCCTTGTGTAAAATATTCGGGACATGCCTGATAAAGGATCGATATGATGGTAGACGCATCAAGAAAAGTGGGATGCAATTGAAAATAGCCGGTATATTGATTTGCAATTTGGCTGAGCGTCAACTCTGCAAGTACAGAATGGTCAGACGCATAAACCTTCCCCAGACTCTTCATAAATTCAAAATGCTCTATATCAACCTTTTTTAAATAGTCATAACATATCTCCATATCAGCTTCACGGACGGAGGCATGTTTGATTTCATGGATATGAATTGAACTCATGCTTTCCGGGATTTTCGGCATGAGCCTGCAGTTCATATTCTCATCCCAGCTTTCATCCAGAATGCGGTCATCTTTTACCTTTCTGCTCTTCGCCTGAATTTCCCATCCCTGTTCCAATCCCTGAAAACGGATGCGGATTTCTCTGTCAAAGGTATCCGATGTTGCTACAGGTTCCAAATACAAAATATTCTGACACTCGAGTTCTTCAATAGGCAAACCTTTGCTCAGCGCCATACGGTATATCATATCTAAAAATGTGACACCGGGTATAATCCGGGTGCCATGCACCCGGTGATCCCTGACAATATAGTCCGTATGTTTAATTGTTAATGTGAACTGATAGTTTTGATTACTGGCCACCTGTCTCATTCCTTTTCTTTTCTTTATAATTCTTTGAAATCAAGTAAAGGAATCAGCAATTCTGACTCTTCCTTTTCTGGAGTTTCTCCATTGTCGATCCAGCATTGTTCCTTATTGAATATAATCGGAGAAAGCGGGTGTCTTTTTGTCTCTCCATATCCTAATGTGAGATGGCTGTCGCTTAATATCATATGTGCGTTCGTGCCCCCGAATCCAAAAGAGCTGATTCCGGCTCGCAAAACCCCTTTTCTGGGACACCATTCTTTTAAAGACGTGTTCGGAAAGAATGGCGACTGATCAAATTTAAAACGCGGATTTGGCGTTTTACAATGTAATGTCGGCGGGAGCATCTGATTTTTTATGGATAAGGCAACCTTTATAATACTCGCTATCCCCGCTGCACTCATTAAATGTCCGAAATTCGTTTTTACGCTGCCCACTCCGCAAAATTGCGTTTCTTCCGTAACCTCCCGGAACACTTCTGTCAGCGCTTTTAATTCAATCGGATCTCCTATCATCGTACCGGTGCCATGCGTCTCGACATAACTGAGAGTATCTGCATCAATCCCGCCTTTTTTCAGGGCTTTTTTTATCACTGCGCTTTGCGCTTTCGGATTAGGTGTTGTCATTCCCATTGTCTGTCCGTCATTATTAACCGCGGATGAGTCAATTACCGCGTAAATTCTGTCACCTTCGGCAAGGGCGTCATCAAGTCTTTTCAAAAGGACTGCGCCGCATCCCTCTCCCGGTACAAATCCATCTGCCTTCTCATCAAATGTATGACACTTTCCTTCAGGTGAAAGCGCCCGAGCCTCACTCAACATGACGTAAGGCTTTTGATCCAGCAAAATGTCAACCCCGCCCGCAATCGCCATATCTGACTCTTTTGACATCAGGCTTTGACAAGCGAGATGGACGCTGACCAATGAAGAAGAACAAGCCGTGTCTACAACCAGATTCGGTCCTTTCAGATTAAAAAAGTGTGAGATATGCGCACCTATGAAATTTTGTCCTATACCCACGATCGTATTTTTTGAAGGGGAACCTATTTTGGACATAAACGTCCCGGTCCGCGAACCGATGAAGACGCCGACTTCTTTGTTTGATACTTCTTCTTTTGTATAGCCGCCGTCTCTCAATGTCTGGACGCTGACCTCAAGGCATTTTTTGATTAACGGATCAAGCTCTGATGCCTCACTTTTGTTCATATTAAAAAACGCGGGATCGAAAGACTCAATATCTTGAAGAAATCCGCCCCACTTACTGATACTTTTTCCCTTTTCATAGGTGTCAGAGTAGTATGAAGAAATATCCCATCGCGACGCCGGGACTTCGCGGACACTATTTTGTCCTTTCTTCAAATTTCTCCAGAACGTTTCTGTGTCCGGAGCATCCGGAAACTCACAGCCCATTCCGATAATAGCGATTTGGTTCAGACTGGTTTGTTGTATTTGAGATCCGCTGTCCCGTACTTCGGAAGCATTTTGATTTATATCTTGCTCTTTTTTCCGAATCTCAATGTTTTCTGAATCAATTTGAGGACTGATCCCCTCACTTGCAAATAATTCGTTTAAATAGACGCCCAGTTGTGAAAAACTCGGATACTCCAGAAAAGCTGATGGTTCAATTTTTATTTGAAATGCATCTTCCGCTTTTTTGACAAGCTGAACCAGTAAGATTGAATCAACTCCGTAATCCGCAAAAGACGTATCCTGATCTAAATTCTCGTAAGGTATTTTCAGCTCCGCGGAAAAAATCTCCATTAACTTCCTGATCATAGCTTCATTGTCTCCCTGACCAGAGATCTCTTTTTCTTCAGCATCCGGGTTATTTTTAGCAGCTTGAATTCTTGTCTGAAGCAGCTGCTCCAGCTTGAATTTCTCCGGATGTGTCTTTGCCGGTATAAGGCAGGGGTATCCGTTTATCGTCATCATTTCATCCAGCATGGCAATACCTGTTTCTGTTGAGTGTGAAAGTAAACCAAGTGCCTGATATGTTGGACTTGTCACCTCGCCCATCCCAATGTCCCTCCAGCTCGGCCAGTTAATTGATTGATAATATGTTCTGCCGGCTGCATGCTGATACGCCGCAAAGTAATCCATAAAAGCGTTCGCTGCGGCATAGTCACTTGTTCCGGCGCCTAATAAAGGAAAGGCGCTCGCAACAGATGAAAACAAAATGAAGAAATCAAGTTTGTCATCAATAAAAATGTCATGGAGTACCTGCATCCCCTGCACCTTTGGCTCAAATACTTCTCTTATTTCTTGATCAGATTTATGAATAAAAGCCGGATTCGAATGATTGGCTGCACCAGCGCAATGAATGACCCCGCCGATTTTGCCGAACTTCAGTCTCACCTCTGAAAAGAAGCGTTGTAATTTTTCTTTTTCCGTGAGCGGCCCGGAATACACTTCCACCTGAACTCCCTTTTGATCCAACTCATGCAGCAGTTGTAGTTTCGAATAAAGAGGTGACTTTTCATCGGTGTCTTTT
Organism: Bacillus siamensis; assembly: GCF_051628075.1. NCBI lineage: Bacteria > Bacillati > Bacillota > Bacilli > Caryophanales > Bacillaceae > Bacillus > Bacillus siamensis. Next base: position 1,441,992 of record NZ_CP155579.1, on the reverse strand, counting down.
AACATGCCGGCTATTTTATCAGATTCCGGAAGGTCGGTTACTCCCATCAACACAAGTTTTTTGACTCCCTTTCCGGCATAATGTCTGGCAAGTTCTGCCCCGATCCCTCTTGTTCCCCCTGTAATAACCAGGGTTTGATCCGTACGGCATACCGGCAGGCCGGATAGTTTCCGGTTTATTTCCGCTGCATGTAATTTCTCGACGTATGGAATATAACGTTCACCGTTCCGGTAGCAGATTTCACTATACAGCCCGTCAGCACAAGCTTCATCTGTGATTACCCGTCTCAATTCCGCCGCAGTCCCGACATGCCCGTCTACATCTATTGTTTTTGATTTTATCTTTTGATACTCCGCACTCAGCATTTTATATAGTCCGGCTGTTTCGGCTCCGGCTAACGACGGCTTGTCATTCAGAAATGTCTGCAGCCCACTGGTCACATGTAAAACGAAAAGCTGTTTACGTGTCTTTATGATTTCCTGCAGCAGTGTCAGCTTCCCGATTGTGCCGGTGCGTGCCCCGTTTTGATCACTCCGCAAATCTGACAGGTCAATTATGCCGATGATTTCCGGATTTTCTTCTATGACTGCTAGAGCCGTTTTTTTGGCTTCCCCATCCGAAGGATCCCAGTTATCTGCGCAAATGACAGCGGATTCAATCAGAGGATCTGAATCAAACAATTTGAATGCAAGCCGCTCACTTTCACTATTAGCCAGGATCATCACCTGTCCTTTCATAAAAGCGGAAGGCGCAGCCTTTTGTTTTTTCCATGATTTTTTTAATACATCAAATGATAAGTCAATCGGTGCATGGGGCAGACTTTGCGGTACACCTGTTTTTTTCTCTTTCTGTGCTGCTTTTGCGGCAGGCACCCAATATCTGTTCCGTTCAAAAGGATATACAGGAAGAGAGATAAGCTTCGGTAATTCCGCAGTGTACATCTCTTCCCATTCAACGTCTCCTCCGTTCACCCAGTGAATGGCCATTTCTCTTGCACTTTTAAAGTGAGCGGCTGACAGGGCATTCTTTTGACCAGCGCCTCGGCGGGCCTTTCCCCTATATAAACCGTTTACCTTCTGATCTGACCGCAAGTACATCGTCAGCTTATTGCGAAGATCGTCAATGCTGCTAACCTCAACAGCGAGCCGCTCTTCCATAGCGTTTCTCCCGGTCTGCGAAGTGTACGCAGCATCAGCTAGTGACGTTTTTGGCTCCAGTTCTTTTATATATGCATCAATCAAGAGTCTGAGCCGTTCTTCATTTTTAGCAGAAAGCAGAATAATTTGCGTCTTGTTGCTCTGTACCGTTTCCATCTTTTCTTCATTCTTATACTCTTCGATGATAATGTGGGCATTAGATCCTCCAGCGCCGAAAGAACTGATGCCTGACCTTCTGGCTTGATTTTGCGGCGTCTCCCAATCGGTCAGTTCAGACTGCACGTAAAACGGTGTTTCCTCAAAATCAATATTAGGATTTAAGTTACCGGAATGAAGGGAAGGAGCAAGCTGTTTATATTTCATTTGCATCAGCACTTTTGTGATAGAAGCAATTCCCGCCGCAGCCTCTAGGTGTCCGATATTTGACTTAACCGAACCAATTGCACAACGATAATCGCTTTTCGAGCTGTGCAAAGCTTTGATTAAACCTGAAATTTCAATCGGGTCTCCCAAAGATGTTCCGGTGCCATGCGCTTCAATATAACTTATGCTGTCTGCATCAATCCCCGCCTTATCAAGAGTTTCACTGATGACGTTTGCCTGCTCGCCCGGATTTGGCACAGTGTATCCGTTTGTTTTTCCGCCGTGATTTACAGATGTTCCCTTAATCACACCGTAAATCCTGTCCCCGTCAGCCTTTGCGGCAGAAAGCGGTTTCAAAAGAACGGCCCCGACTCCTTCTCCCGGCACATATCCGTCTCCTCCCGCTCCAAAGCTTCTGCAGCGCCCATCGCTTGAAACAAAATGATTTTGTGAAAGCAAAGTATATTTATCCGGGTGTAAGGATAAATTCACTCCTCCGGCTATGGCGAGGGTGGATTCTCCCCTTTTTAAACTTTCACATGCAAAATGAACAGCAGAAAGTGAAGAAGAACACATTGTATCAATTGCAAGGCTGGGTCCGTGCAGGTCAAAGAAATATGATACCCGGTTTGCGATAGACGAATAAGAAGACAGGAGCGCCTGACGTTCCTCATCATCTGAAGCACCGGCTGCAAATAACTGATAGTGGCTGTAGGTGACACCGACAAATACACCTGTCTTATGCCGTTTCAACTTTTTCTTTGTGTAACCCGCATCTTCAAACGTGTGCCACGCTGTCTCTAAAAATAACCGTTCCTGAGGATCAATTAACTCGGCATCACGGGGCGAAATTGAGAAGAACAGCGGATCGAATTTATCAGCGTCTTTTATAAACCCTCCCCATTTGCTGTCATGACGGGCATTGTCACCTGTGTGATAATATTTCCGAAAATCCCAGCGCTCTTTCGGTATTTCCGTTATACAATCTTTTCCGGAAGAAATATTTTCCCAAAACTGTTCCACATCCTTCGCCATCGGGTAGCGGCCGGCTATACCGATAATTGCAATATCTTCCTCGGAAGGTGCGGATGGTATGCGGGAAACGGAAAGCTTCTCTCGTTTCCCCGGCGCCGAATGATCAATTCGCTGTTCGGCTGCCGGTAAAAACACCTTCTTCAACTCATGATGATAGTGTTCAAGAAAATACTCTGACAGCTCTTCAACACTGCTGTATTCAAAGAAAAGAGTCTTAGACACTCTTCCAAAATATTTTTCCAGACGGGAGTTAAGACCTAAAATCGTTAGAGAATCAATTCCGTAACGGTCAAACGTATCCTCGGGTAAAATACTGTCCGCCGGTCTTCCCGTTTCCGCACCGACGATCTCTGTCAAAAGACGGATCGTTTGCTTTTTCAGATCTTTTTCATTTAATTGCAGCAGATTACTGTTTTTTCCAGGCACAGTCTCTATTTCTTTATGATCCGTTAAGAGTAATTCATTTATTCTATCTTTGTCTCCGCTGATAACAGCCAGCTGAGAAGCAGAGCGGCTCATACTGTCCTGAAAAGCGGCAAGCCCGGCTTGAGCGGATAAAAGTTCCAGCCCTGCATGTCTTAAAGCCTGCAGCTCTCCCGGCCCGACTGTCATATTCCCCGCATCCCATAACGGCCAATTAATAGAAAGTGTTTTCCCGGGACGACCTTTAATGCTTCGATACTGGGTGAATCCGTCCATACATCCGTTAGCGAAGGCGTAGTCGCTTTGACCCGCATTAGGCAGAACGGCCGAAAGGGACGAAAACATAACGAAGAAATCAAGAGGCTCTTCTTCAGCTGCTTTATCCAGCCAAACGGTTCCGAATACTTTAGGCGCTATAACTTCTTCTATGCTTTCTTTCGTTTTTTTTATGATAAATGCATCTTTAACAAGTCCGGCGCTGTGCAAAATTCCGTTTAATTCTCCGAATGTCTGCTTAATGTGCTTCATTAACGCGGCCGTCTCTTTTTCCTTTGAAATATCTGCCGGGACATATAAGGCTTCAGCGCCAAGATTTTCAAGAGCGCTCAATTTTTGCGCCGTTTCACGGGAGGCCGGGGAACGCCCGGTTAATATCAGCTTGACTTCTGCCTGTTTCGCCAGATATTCCGCAAACAGGTACCCGAGACCGCCGGCTCCTCCCGTAATTAAATACACACCGTTCTTTTTTACACTGAAACTATGTTTCTCCCCATCTTCTTTTTTTACTCTTTGAAGCTGCCTTTTATAATAATGCCTCGGCTCATAACAGGTAACGTGGTTCGTCTTACATTGATTGTTCCATTCAAAAGAGATGACATCTGCAACATGCTGCTTTGTAAACGGCTCGTCAAACATTGATTTCAGCTCTGCAGCCTTACATGTGAAATTCGGATTTTCGGTCTGTACGGTCTTAAGAAAACTTTCAACCGCGTTATAAATCGGCTGAACCTCGCCCTCGGTATTTTCATACAGGTACAAAATTTCTGCTTTCGGACAAAGTTTGTTCGCCATGAAGGCCTGAAACATGTGAAACAAGGAATACAGACTTTTATTGAGCTGCTTTCTCATTGCATCTTCTGTATTTTTGAAGAGCCCGGCAGCCAAAAAATGAATAATATGACGGGGTCTTATATTTTGAGAACGCAGAACCCCGCATAACGCATCATAATCCTCATCTTTTGCAAAGTTCATTGTAAAACGACCGTTCCGGCAATCTTCGAAACGCTCGCCGGAAGTCACGTAAATGAAAGGTGCCTCATAGCCTTCAAGCTGCCTCTTCATTACGGTATACATGCTGTCGTCTTCGCAAAAAAATAAAATTGGCTCTTTCGTATGCGGGAATTTTTCACTGCCTTTAAATTCATGTCTATCCCATACCATTTCATATAGATGGGTTTTCCCCAAGCTCTTAATTAATTCCAGCCCTTCTTCAGGCGTCAGGCTGCATTCTTTCACCTTTTTCACGATTTGCTCAATTTGCATCGTTTTTTCGTTCATGGAAAAGCAACTCCTCTATCAGCTCTGACGTCTCTTTCGTATTCATCTCACCTGTTTGTGCTTTTTCAAGAAGTGACATGATTGTTCCATCTGCTGCATCTTTATTTGAGTTGTGAAGCTCAGTACCCGAGAAAGCCTCAGCCTTCTGCGCTTCATCTTTATTTAAATGAATCCAATGTCTGTTCTTGCTGAAAGGATAAAGAGGAAGAGACAGTTTAACCGGTTTGAGTTCCTCCTCATACAAGTCTTCCCAGCTGATTTCACAACCGATCGTCCACAACTGAGCCAGTTTGGCCGGCTTGTTTTGCTGAATCAGTGATTGAACATATGCATGACCTTCGGGGCCGCCGAATAAAGGAGCGTACAGACTATCAAAATCCGTTACATTTCCTGCATAAACACCTTGCAGCCTGCTCCCCTGGATGTAACCGTTTAATTTTTCAAGAAGATCTCCGGTATTCGAGCAAGTGATCGCAAGGCGGCATTCAAATGGTTCCCTTCCGGTTTGCAGCGTATATGCTATTTCTTCAAGACCGATTCCGGACTTTTCTCTAAAATTGCCGTTATACGGTTTATCAGCTGATCGATTCCGGACGCTGCTGATATAGCGGCACAGCTCGCTCAGGGTCATTAATTCCTGAAATATGTCTAGTGATATTTCTGTGCCGTACATTTGGTTTATATAAGAAATTAATTCGGAATAAGCCAACGGATCAAATCCGAATTCAGAAAGAGGTATCTTTGCATCTATATCTGCGGTATCTAAACGCAGGATACCCGCTGCCGCTTCCCGAACCGCCTCTTGCAAATCACGTTCCTGCACCTCTTGCTGACTGAATTGAACTGATAGTTCTTCATGTAAAAACGTTGTTAACTCTTTGGCTTTAACCATCAGCCTTTCCTTTGTTTTGGCCGATAGAACAATGATTTGTTCCCGCTCGGCAGTTACTGCTTTATCTTGTCCGTATTCAAATTCTTCCACGATGACATGAGCATTTGCCCCGCCGAATCCAAAGGAACTGACTCCGGCACGGCGCGGAATTTCATTTCCTTTTCGATCTATTAATCTGGCCCACTTCATTGTTTTATTGACAATATGAAACGGCGTTCCGCTTAATTGAATGTAAGGGTTCAGTTCCTTGACATGTAGTGTGGCAGGCAGTGTTTTATACTTCATGGATAGTAATACTTTAATCAGCCCCGGCATTCCAGAGGCGGGCTCTAAATGACCGATATTCGTTTTTACTGAACCGATGCCGCAATATTGATCATGATTCTTTCCTGAATGCGGCTCAAAAGATCCAAACGCTTTTTTCAAGCCTTCAATCTCAATCGGATCTCCCAGTTCTGTCCCGGTTCCGTGTGCTTCAATATAAGATATCGTATCAACAGGAATATCGGCATTTTTGTAAACAGACGTTAACAGTTCTGCCTGAGCTTCCGGGTTCGGCGCGGTCAATGAAGCAGATCTTCCTCCGTGATTTTCTCCGGTTCCTCTCAGGACTCCGTAAATATTGTCTCTGTCATTCATTGCCGCTTGCAATGGTTTCAATAACAGAACAGCTGCACCTTCACCGCGGACATAACCGTCGGCAAGTTTATCAAACGTCTTACACCGGCCGTCCCTAGACAAAATACCGAGTTTATCAGTATACATATGCGTGACTGGATCTAAGAGCAGCGAAACCCCGCCTGCTACCGCCAGCTCACTTTCACCATTTTGAATCGAGCGCACAGCTCTGTGGATTGCTACAAGACTGCTTGAGCAGGCTGTATCAATGGACTCACTCGGACCTCTGAAATTAAAATAGTGGGATACACGGTTGCTGATGAGCGCCTGACTGTTTCCGGTTCCCGCAAACGCATGCGCCCCGTCCGAATGCCTCATCAGCAGCTGGCGGTAATCATTAAATTGAATGCCCGTAAACACCCCGATATTTTTGCCAGACAGCTTTGAAGCTTTGTAACCCGCATCTTCTATCGCTTTCCAGGTTTCCTGCAAATAAATTCTGTGCTGAGGATCCATGAGTTCTGCTTCCCGCGGATTAATATTGAAAAATGCCTCATCGAATTTATCGGCATCTGTGATAAAGCCGCCCCATTTCGAATGTACTTCGCTGCTTCCTTTGCCTTCGGCGTATTTTTTCCAATCCCAGCGATCCGGGGGAATTTCCTGAATCAAATCTTTTTCATTGATTAAATTGATCCAAAACTCATCTGCATTTTTTGCTCCCGGAAAAACACAACTCATCCCGATAATAGCAACTGGCGGCTTCTCTGGATGATGGTCAGCCTGTCTTGTTGTCTTTTTTTCAAACGGAAAACTTCGCGGCGGCTTCACGTTTTTCCCGGTGGTTTTCCCAGCGTGCACTACTTTCCTTTTTTCAGAAATGTTTTTTTCTGCATCTGTATTCCCCTTTGCAACAGTACGCAGTTCACTGTTTAGAAATTCTGAAAGAGATTTTATATGGCTGTAAGTAAAGAAAACGGCAGGTGTCAGCTTAAGCTTGTATTTTTTATTCAGTCGGACAGCTAATGTTTTCAAACTGATAGAATCAAAGCCGAGATTGCCGAAATTCTCTGCCGTATCCAGCTGTTCAATGTTAATTTTCAATAATTCCGATACCATTTGCTTCAGTTCTTCCAGGACATTGTCTGCAGACACCGGTGCTGTATAAGAAATTTCCTCTTGACGAACCGGAAGCGTATTTACTTTTTGATGCGGCAGATCTTTTTTTGCTGGTGTTGTTCCGGCATCCCCGGTAACAACCGAAATTTGCGGACAGTCATTTGCCAAAATCGTCTCAAAAGCCGCTATCCCTTCTTCCGTTTCCAAATAATCAAACCCGGATGCAGAAAGATAAGCTTCTTCCGCTTCTTTGTTTAAATGCATTCCGCCTTTACGCCACAACGGCCAGTTAATCGAAATGCTCTTGCCTTGTCTCTCTTGCCGGCGGCTCTGTTCGGCTCTCCAATTTATATATTGATCTTGAAAATAATTGCCCAACGCATAATTAACCTGTCCAAAATCTCCGAAGACCGAAGAAATAGAAGAAAATACGATAAAGAAATCAAGCGGCTCATCTTTCGTTAATTCATCTAAGCATACCGTTCCTTCAATTTTAGCAGTCATGCCTTCTGAAAAATCAGTCAGATTCATCTCTGTAAATAACCGATCATCGGCATGACCAGCTGAATGAATAACACCTTGAATGGAGCCCCAAGTCCGTTTCGTTTCTTCTATGACCCGTCCCATCGTCTTTTGATCTGCGGCATCAGCTTGATAATATACAGCATCTCCTCCAAGTGCCTGCAGCCGGTCAATGTTATGGCGTTTATCAGCTGTTAACGGTGACCTTCCCGTCAATACTAATTTTGCTTGATACTGAGAGGCTAAATATTTTGCGAAAATCAGGCCCAGACCGCCTAAACCGCCCGTTATGAGGTAAACCCCTTTCTGTTTCAGCTGATGAGAGTGCTCTGTATGATTGAATACATACTCCTTTAATGTCTTAACATACCTCTTGTCATTTATATATTTAACTTCTTCCGCCTGCCGTTCCATGCCTGAAACCATTTCGTTAAGACAAAATTCAGCCATTTTTTCAATTGATATACGTTCTGAAAAACCGATTGACTTCACATTCTCTGCGGATGGCACCAACATATTTGCCGTTTTTAAACAGCCTGCAAGAGCGCCCGTATACGGATCATTCACGCCTTCTTTAAAAGAGTGAACAAGAAGCAGAGAATGAAGATAAAGAGAGGCATCACTGCGGGCGCTCAGAGCTTTTAATAAATAAAAAATTGATTCCAGGCCGCTGAGAAGGTGGTCACCCGCGTAAAATGTTTCTCCCGTGTGTAAGATGACATCAGGAGCAAACCCCTTTTTCTCTAATTCTTCGAATAAACGAATGTAATCTGACGTCACTTCCGGGTTTACACAGAATGTCAGCAGATTTTGATCGGTCTGCCGCTGATCCGGCGTGACGAGAATGACACGGCTGTCTGATTGATTTTTCAGAGCTCCAGCCAGTGCTTCATCTTTTGCAAAGACCAGAATTGTTTTTGGCTCCCTATCTTTGATTTCAATCAGAGGGTTTTTTTGATCCCACTTATGCTCATAAAAACGTGCATTTTTATTAGGCTTTTCGCCAAAAACCAGCCCGCTCAGTTCCATCAAAATCCCGCCGGCATTGTCTAATACATACACATCATAAGCCGAATCGGTTTCTCCAGTTTGTTCTGCATATACATAAACGGGTTCAGTCTCATGATCAAAAATCGTACATTCTTTAATATTTTCCGGGAGCTCTCCGGCATTTTCCCCCGCAAGGTATATGACGGCTTGATATACGCTCTCAATAACTTCCGGTTTGATTATGCACCCTTTCGGCCCGGCCTTTGCTTTTATCTTTAAAAGTACCTGTCCGTTCCTGCTGACACATTGCTCTGCCGCTTTCAGACTGTCACTGCAGCTGTATCCGAATTCGGCAAGCCGCTGATAAAACGCTTCGTACGGTATGCGTTCTGCGCGCTGAGACAGAAACGGCTCAAGATGAATATTTCCGTTCTCGTACGCCCCGCCTTCTAATTCGAGCCGCCCTGAGGAATAAATGGATGAGTCGCTCTGTTTTTCTATAGAATACGATGCACCCTGATTATCCGGGGTTAATACAATCCGGATCTGCTCATTGCTTCCGCTTTGTAACATCGGTTCTCTAAAGGAGAGCTCTGTTAATTTAATAATCGGATTCCCTGAAGCCATCGCTCCGGCAGCTCTCGCCATTTCAATCTGACTGAGAAACGGAAACATTTCCTTGTCTTGATACTTTGTTTTTATATATAAACCAGTATCGCTTACATTGATAAGAAACTTCTGTGCTTTAAAATCAGATATATTGCATGAAATGTAAGGATGCAGATCGTTATTAACGTTCATCCGGCGGCTTCCAATATTTTGCGCATCTATTCTGCACAGCTCTTTGGCAAATGGATATCCGGGTGCTGATACCCGTCTCAGAGTGGCATCTTTATAAAGTGACGGCCAATCTACTCCGTTACCGGCAACCCAGTATTCAGCAATCTTCAAAAGATCTCTGTTTGCGGCTGCTTCTTCAATTTCAGCTTTGTTCATCCTTTGAGCTTCTGTTGTGTCTTTGCCGCTTGTAAAAATATGATCCATCGCGTTTCCGAGAGTATAGCCTGTCAGTCTTTTAAGCAATTCCTCTCTTGTGGAGGCGATAACAGCCAATCTGTGCGGCATTTCTTCTCTCCCGGTTTGTAAAGTAAATGCTGTATTTCTAAGTGTTTCTAATGGATAATCTCTGGCTGCTATATGTTCTTTTGCGCGTTTTGCATATTCTTCCAGCCTGTCGGCATTTTTTGCAGAAAAAACAAATAAAAGCTGTTCAGGTTCTTCAGCCGCGAGAGGAGAGATAGCTTGATCCGCAAATTCTTCTAAAATAACATGGGCATTAGCTCCTCCTGCCCCGAAAGAACTGATTCCGGCACGCCTGGGAACGGATGACTCCCATTTTTCGGCACTGTCCGGTACATAAAAAGGTGTTTTTTGAAACGGTATATTTTCATTCAATTCAGCAGAATGAGTCAGTGACGGAACAATCGTTTTATGTTTCATTTGAAGAATAACTTTCGTAATGCCCGCTATGCCTGCAGCAGCCTCAAGATGTCCGATATTTGATTTAATCGACCCGATCGCGCATGTTTTCTTATCGCGTTCGGCACCTGAAAATGCTCTGGTCAGACCGGTGATTTCAATCGGATCTCCTAACGCGGTGCCTGTTCCGTGAGCTTCTATATAGCTGATGCTTTTTGGATCAATTAACCCTTTTTTTAAGGCTCTCGTAATGACCTCACTTTGAGCTTTGGGATTCGGTACGGTATATCCATTCGTCTTAGCACCGTGGTTGATGGCTGTTGCCTTTATAACTGAATAAATCTGATCACCGTCCGCAATAGCCTTTTTTACAGGTTTCAGCAGCACGGCACCTGTCCCTTCTCCCGGCACATAGCCGTCCCCTCCGGAACCGAAGCTTCTGCACCGGCCATCACTGGATAAAAATCCGCCTTGGGTCAGAAGTTCATATTTATGAGGATGAATGGATAAATTGACGCCTCCTGCAATTGCAATTTCACATTCATTCCTGATTAAACTTTCACAGGCAAAATGAACAGCCGTTAATGATGAGGAACACATCGTGTCCAAAGCAATACTTGGCCCGCTGAAATTAAAGAAGTAGGATACCCGGTTGGCGATTGATGCATACGAGGAAGAAACGGCCGCTTCGTGACCGACACTGTACAGCTGATATTGGCCGTACATAACCCCTGCAAAAACACCGACGTTTTTTCTTTCAAGCGTTTTCTTTGCGTACCCCGCATCTTCTATGGTGTGCCAAACCGTCTCTAAAAACAGTCTCTCCTGCGGATCAATTAATTCAGCTTCGGCAGGAGAAATATTAAAGAACAACGGATCAAAATGATACACATCGTCAATAAATCCCCCCCATTTGCTTTGGTTTTTTACTTCATCGCCTGCTGCGGGCTGATAGTGCAGCCCCGAATCCCACCGATCCTTAGGTATCTCAGTTATACAGTCTTTACCGTTCAATAAGTTTTCCCACAGAGTATCAAGATCATTTGCCATCGGGTAACGTCCGCTGATACCGATAATCGCGATATCATTATCATGATACTTCTCCTGCTGCACCTGATTTTTCATCTGGATTTTCTGTTTCCCGTTAACATCGGCTGTCTGTTTATTATCTTTTTTCTTCTGAGATGGGGTGCTGCTCCCGTTTTCTCCTAACCGGAGTTTATGAAGAAGAGTATCCCTGTGCTCCTCAACGAAATACTGTGACAATTCTGCCGCAGTCTGATATTCGAATAACAGCGTTTTTGAGAGCGCGCCGAAATGTTTTTCAAGCTCATTCGTAATATTGATAATCATAACGGAATCAAGTCCGTATTTTTCCAGTGCCTCTTCTGCATCTATTTTGTCCGCAGGCATCCTGAATTCTGCAGCAATCATTTTTATGATGAAATCAGATGTTTCAGCTGTCAGTTTCTCTGAATCAAATGATTCGATATTTCTCCCTGTTCCTTCATCTGCCTGAATGCTGTCTTTTCGTTCATATAATTGATGAACATGATTGTCAATTTGCTCATCTCCGTAAAACACAGTAAATTGCGAAAAACCGGAGGACAATGCGACTGCAAACGCTTCTTTACCTTCTTCTTTTTCTAAAGGATAAAAACCCGCCTTTTTCATTGTCTCTACCGTTCGCTCATCCACTTGCATGCCGACTTCTTTCCACAGCGGCCAGTTCAGAGAGAGAGAAATCGTATCAGAATCCTGGGCAGAACGCATATTCATGAAATGATCCATATAACTGTTTCCGAACGCGTAATCAGATTGCCCGACATTTCCCAACACTGCGGAAGTAGAGGAGAAGCAAATGAAAAAGTCAGGATTTTCTTTCTCAACAGCATCATTCAGCCACATCGTACCCAATACTTTCGGTCTGATTACCTGATCGAATTCCTCTCGTGACTTGTTAAGAAGGAAAGAGTCACGGATGATTCCCGCGCCCTGAATGACCCCGTTTACTTTTCCATAAGAAGTTTTGGCTTTTTTGACTACATATTCGGCTTCTTCCTTATTGGTAATATCAGCCTGAACATAAACAGCTGAAGAACCGGCATCCTCCAATCGTCTCAGCTGTCTTCTTATATGGTCTGAGAGCGGAGACCTCCCCGTTAAAACAAGGCAGCATTTTGTTTGAAAAGCCAAATATTCTGCAAAAGTAAATCCTAATCCGCCCGCGCCTCCTGCGATAATATATACTCCATTTTCTCTCAGCGGCACATCTCCGCTTCCGGAATTTTTTTCGGGTTCATACGTTTTGAGCTGTTTGACATAACGCTGCATGTCTTTATAACGGATCTCTACATCTGAAGGCTGGAAATTACTCAGCTCATTGCGTATGATATCAGCTGCGTGAACGGCTGCTATTGACTGCTCCATTTCAATGCTTTTTGCTGAGATTAACGGATTTTCCAGCTGCAATGTCCGCAAAAATCCGCTTGCCGCCGCGTAAAGAGGCTGTTCTCCAGAAAGATGCGAAAAATATCCATATAACAGCTTGATCGGTTTGCGGCAGTTATTTTTGAAGAGCGCCTGTTGTAGTAAAAACAAAGAATAGACTCCGCTGTCGCATTGTTCACGAATCGCTCTCTCTGTCTTTTCAAACGGCATGTCTGACCACAAATGCACCGCTTCCCGTATATCTGACTTCTCTTCTTCTATAAGCCATCCTAACAGGTTTATGTAATCTCTTTCAGAACGGGGATCGATTTCAAATACACCGTCCCCGATTTTTCGAAACTCTTTCCCCGGCTTAACCAAAATAACCCTTGTATCATGCAATGCAGCAAGTTCTTTACTCACATCTTCACTTTTATCAAATAATAAAAGGCTGCCCTCACGTCGGCCGCCTTTTACATGAATGCTGAGATCTGTCCGCTGCCAGACCATCTGATAATATATCGCCTGTCCGTTACCCCCTGCGGAATGAGAACCAAGCTGCTGTATCCGCTTTACTCCTTCTTCCAAAGAAATGATGCCGCTTTCTATGTCAGAAAGTACTTTTTTTCTAAAATGACGGGCTTCTTTCATAAAAATCTTCATCCCCTTTACAAATGGCACTGCCGCAAAATGATAAACTAATCCTGCATACGCTCCAGCGCATAATCTGCTTCCTCCGCAGTCAGTTCGCCCGCTTTTAATTGTCTGAGGAGCTCTTTTACTCTCTCGTTCTTTCGATTGGAATCCGCTGTTGCATGATTCTGTGTCTCCGCGGAAAACGTTTCTTTTTTACGAATGGTTACATCCTTTAAACCTGCAAGTCTCTCTCCGTGTTCATTAAGCAGCTGAATATCGTAAATAAGCTCGGATTGACCTTTTTGGCCTGTTTTACGCGCATAAGCCCAGCATTCTGCTGAAACTTTTTTCCGAATCGTAATCTCTCCTATTGAAAAAGGAACATAAACAGATGCCTCTTCTCTTCCGTCCGTAATGCCGAACAAAGATTGCAGAGCCCCATCAATTAAAGACGGATGCAATGTATAATTTTCAAGAGCATATGCGGCTTCTTTTGGCAGCAATAAGTGTGCAACCGCTTCCGTTCCGCCGCCCCATAAACGTTGAATCGGCTGAAAAGCGCGCCCATACAGGAACCCGTTTTCCCGAAAATACTCGTAACATTCATCTTGTTCACGGACAAAAGCACTTCTGTTTATTATCTCTTGTCTGTCCGTATTCTCTATATCATCATCACCGTAATCATGATCATAATCTAATTCACCCGTCACAAATCCAGTCCTTACAGCAGCATCCTCGTCAGGTGACATGTTAAATAATATGCTGCCGTCTTTTATGGAAATGTGAGTGTAAATGGTCAGGCTCTCTTGCAAAAGCATGGCCGGTCTGGCAAATATCACGTTTTTTAAACGAGTGACCTTTTTCTTTCGATATGACCGCGTTCCCGCTGCGCATGCCATTTCAAGAAAAGCAGCTGCCGGGAGAATGCTCTTGTTTTTTACAATGTGGTCTTTTAACCAAATCTCTTTTTCTCTTAATGTCGTTTTAAAAAACTGCTGTTCCAGAGTAGATTCATTCGAATCCAGAAGCGGGTGCAGTGAAGACTGCCGCGGCAATATTTCCGGAAATACTGCACTTTGGTTTCGAGGCACCCAGTAAGACTCCTCAGCAAATGGATATAAAGGAAGCTTGACCTTTTGCGGGGTATATTCTTCATATAACTCTCTCCATTGAATATCAGCCCCGAAAGACCATAATTTTGCAAGAAGATTCAAGTCCTTTGTCTCCATCATCACCTCGAGGAATTTATCTTTCATCTTTTGATCATGAAAGATAAAGACTTTATCAAAATCTTTCGTAACATTGCCTTTGTATACGCCCTCTCCAATTGTTCCTTCAGTACAGAAAGTTCTCAGCTTCTCCTTAAGTTCCGGCAAATCAGAAGCTACAACAGCAAGTCTGTCTTCCATCGGTTCCCTGCATGTCTGCAATGTAAAAGCGATATCAGCTGCCGAGGCCTTTGTCTCCCGCTCTGTGAATTGCAGAAGGCGCCGAGCGTATTCTTTCAGCCTGTCTTCATTTTTGGCAGAGAGAACTGCGGCAAACGGACCGCTTATTGTTTGTGTGTCCGCATGGTTTTGATATTCTTCCACAATGACATGGGCATTTGCTCCGCCCGCTCCGAACGAACTGATTGCTGCTCTCCTGTTGGAGGCGCCTGATTCTTTCCGCCACTCTTCTTCTTTCTGCTGAACGTAAAAAGGCGTCTTTTCAAATCGGATATTTTGGTTCAGCTGTTCCGAGTGAATGGATGGCGCCAATTTCTGATGCTTAAATTGTAAAAGAACTTTTGTAAGGGCTGCTATACCTGCGGCAGACTCCAAATGTCCGATATTAGACTTCACTGAACCTATGGCACAAAATTGTTTATCGTCCGTAAATTTCTCAAAAGCTTTTGTCAATCCTGCGATCTCAATCGGATCTCCGAGCGAGGTACCCGTTCCGTGTGCTTCCAAGTAGCTGACGGATCGCGGACTGATGCCCGATTTCTTGAAATTTTCAGCAATCAGCTCAGCTTGTGCATTCGGATTCGGAACCGTAAATCCATTGGTTTTTCCGCCATGATTTACAGATGTTCCTTTAATTACTCCGTATATATGATCCTGATCAGCAATTGCTTTTTCCAGAGGTTTCAACAGGACGGCTCCCGAACCTTCTCCCGGGACATAGCCGTCTCCGCCCTCTCCGAAACTTCTGCACAATCCTTCCGTGGAAACAAAATTACCTTGACTCAGCCAAAGGTATTTGCTGGGGTGTATGGACACATTAACGCCGCCCGCAAGCGCAATTTCACTTTCCCCTCTTTTAATGCTTTCACATGCCAAGTGAATGGCCGTCAGCGATGATGAACACATCGTATCCAGTGCAATGCTCGGGCCAGAGAGATTAAAAAAGTATGAAACCCTGTTCGCAATAGATGAAAAGAAGGAACTGAGCGCAATCGGATTGCCCCGCGCAGTTTCTTCTGCGCCGAATAATTGATATTGTCCGTACATGGCTCCGACAAACACACCGGCTTTCATACCGTTAAGCTTCTCTTTTGTATATCCTGAATCTTCAAACGTATGCCAGGAGGTTTCGAGAAAAATTCGCTCCTGAGGGTCCATCAGCTCAGCTTCTTTATGAGAAATGTGGAAAAACAGCGGATCGAATTGATCAACACCGCTGATAAAACCGCCCCACTTACTGTTGATTTTCCCCTTCTCCATTCTGTCAGGACTGTAATTCGATCTGAAATCCCAACGTTCCTCGGGGATTTCAATAATACAGTTTTTCCCTCCGGCAATGTTTTCCCAGAACTCCTCAAGAGTATCGGAATTCGGATATCTTCCGCTCACACCGATAATGGCAATATCCTCACCCGGCTGAACCATGCTCGGTGCAGCTGCAACTCTATGCTGCCGGTGCTGTTTTTTACTCAGATTTTCTCTTTTCTTCGGCACTCTTGTTACCGGAGCTGCCCCTGCGGCCTTAAGCACTTTTTCTTTAAAAGATGTTAGGAAGAAGTTTGAAAGCTCTTCAATGTTCTGATATTCAAAAAAGATTGTTTTTGGAAGATCCCCGAAAGTATCTTCAAGCTTTGAAATAAGTGACATGATCATAAGTGAGTTGATTCCGAATTTCTCAAAAGAGTCTTTCGCATTTATTTTATGAGCTTGGATTTTCAAGACACCGCTGATGATCTTGATTAAATAGTCATTGACTTTTTCTTTCGCAGCATATTCCTCTTCTTCATTGTGTTCCGCCGTGAGTGTATCTTGATCTGCTGCAGCTGTGTTTCTTTGAATCGAAAGCGCTTTTATCATTTTATCCCGCTCTCCTTCTGCAGGCATTAAGCTGGTAAATGAAGACCGCAGCATTTTCAGAAACGCTTCCAGAACAGAGGAAGTTCGCATCGGAGTCATTCCGTATTTTTCTTTTATTTGAATGATTCCATTGCTGTCGAGACTCATCCCGCCATCTTTCAATAACGGCCAATTGATTGAAAGGGTTTTTCCGTTTCGGGAGAGCTGAGATCGAAGCATTGCAAAACTGTCCATAAAATGATTTGCGTACGCATAGTCACTTTGGCCGGCATTTCCGTAAGCGGAAAAAGAAGAAAAGAGAACAAAAAAATCAAGATCTTCGTCTTTTGTCAGCTCATCCAGCCAGATTGTCCCGTAAACTTTCGGTTTCAGTACGTCCGTAAAATCACTGAGACTTTTATTTACAAGAAATGAGTCACGAAGGATGCCGGCAGCATGAATGATCCCGTTTATGCTGCCGTACCGCTGTTTAACGTCGAAAATGAATCGCTCTGCCTCTGTTCGATCTGTTATGTCCATCCGCTGATATTCAACAATAGAGCCGCTCTCATTAAGCTTACCGATCCGTTCTTTTTGATCAGCTGTTAAAACAGAACGGCCTGTAAGTATAATCACGGCTTGGTTTTCTTTAGCGATGTGTTCCGCAAACAGCAGCCCGAGTTTTCCGGCTCCTCCGGTAATGATATATATGCCGCCTTTTTGATACGTTACAGATTCTTTATTGTGTTCCGGAATATCAATATGCTGCAGCCCTTTCACAAAACGGGTATGTGAGTCTATTAAAATCTCACATTCATCGGATTGAAAGCGCTGTATTTCACTGATTGCAGCATCCCATATCTCAGAAACCGGAGGATTTATGTCAGAATGCTCATGGCGAATCTGTATGGTTTTCGCTTTAAGCTTGGAGCTTTCCATGTTTACCGTTTTAATGAAACCTCCGACAGCTTCATGAAACGGCTGATTCAGACCCCTTGTCCAATAAATATGCAATAACGTAACAGGTTCGTTTCTCCGCATTAAAGCTTTTGATAATAAAAAGAGCGAGTTTATCCCTCTGCAAAGAGTTTCATTAACGGATTTTTCAGTGAATTCTCTGTTTTCTCCGTTCCATAAATAAAGCACGACATCAGGTGTAAATCCGTTTTCATCCAAATCAGACAGCAGCATTTCGACATGACTTTCATCAGAAGGATTGATTGTGCATCTATTCCGTTCAATTCTATAATCAGAATCGGGCGTTACGAGAATGACACGGTTATGATCTCCATTCATCATCTCGGCATGCTGAAAAAGACGGTTATCCTGATCAAAAATCAGCATATTCCCCGGTGCCTGCTGATTCGGCATATCAATGTTATTTGTCCTTACCCAATCGTTCTTTAAAAAAATGGTTGGGGACGGAGCTTGCTCCGCCTTTTTTTCCATTTGTTCTTTTCTGTAAGTGCGAATTAGCTCCAGTCCTGCATCAGGAGACATTTGCTGTTCTTCAATTAAGGAAAGTATTTGTTTGATCTGCACTATTTTCCCTCCAGCAGCTGATAAACTTGGTCAGCAGAAAGTTCACCGTTTTTCAATTGTTCTAATAAGAAGAGAATTTCCTGATCTTCATTTTTACGTCCTGCGGTTAATTCTCCCCCGGTCACTTTTCTGACAGAAAAGTCTTTCATGCTCACGGCTATTTCGCCGCTCTCGTTAATAAAATCAATGTTATACGTATAAAAACCGGTTTCTCTCACCGAGACATGGCATCGGGCAGTAAGCGCCCTCTTAATGTGAAGCTCTCTAAGTGAATATGGAACAAATAAGCCCTCTTTCTCATTATCTCTTAACAAAAATGCCGCCGCCTGAAAACCGCCGTCAATTAATGAAGGATGGAGTGTAAAATGTGAAAACCCGTTCGCTAAATGAGCCGGAAGCTCCAATTCTGCCATTAACTCCATATCACTGCGGTATACGGCTTTCAACGTTTGAAAACTGCTATAATATGTCAGGCCCATACGACTGAAGCGGTGATAACACTCTTCCCGGGTTATGGCAGCCTTACTGCTGCGTTTGAACTTATCAATATCGACATACTCAGGATTGCTGTTTATGTCTCCGAATACTGTTTCACTTTGTGTGCAGATTTGCTGCACGCCATCCGGACCCTCTTTACATATCGTTACGTTCAACTTACCTTGTTTCATTTCCAAGTCGGTATAAATGTGCAGCGTTTTTCCTTTATATAATATAGGTCTGTTCCACATCACGTCTTTTATTTTATATACTTTACTTTCTCCGCTTATTTCCGCACAAACAAGAGCCATTTCAAGCGAAGCGGCTCCCGGCAACACATAGTCTCCTGAAACAAGATGATCAGTGACGAAAAATTCAGTTCCGGAAATAACAGTTTTAAATGCTTGTTTCTTTAATGTTGAGACATTCTCGCTGATTAATGGGTGAAGACTTTTGCTATTAACCTCGCTTTTGTTCTTTTTCGGAGTAAACCAATAACTCTCTTTTGCAAACGGATAGGTTGGCAGCGGCACTCTATTCAATTTCTGATTGCCGATTGTCTTCCATTCAAACTCGGCTCCATTGGCCCACCATTGTGCGAGCAGCTCCTCTTTTCCGCTTTGAAGAGCCTCCTGAATCATATATTCAGAAACAGCTGTACGCTCTTCAGTGTTTTCGCTTATAAATACGCCTTTTTGCACCTTGCTGTCATCAAGAAAGCTGACGTACTTATCTCTCAGCTCAGTCAGACTCGCTGCACATACGGCAATTCTTTCGTTCATTGCTTCCCGGCCGTTTTGCAATGTAAATTCCATGTCACTGGCATTAACGGTCCTGTCACCGGCAATCACGCGATCCAAGTACTGAACCATAAGCCGGATATACTCAAGTAATTGATCTTTGGTTTTCGCAGATAAAACAAAAATGTGTGTTTTACCGTTGTTTTCCGGCACTTCTTTTTGAGGTTCCCTATATTCCTCTAAAACAATATGCGCGTTCACACCGCCGAATCCGAATGAGCTGACACCTGCTCTCCTCGGCAGATCGTTGTTCTCTTCATCTTTTATCGGATTCCACTTTTGAGCGGTTTCTGTGATATAAAATGGCGTATTTTCCAGTTTGATGTATGGATTGAGTTCTGAAAAATGGGCGAGTCCCGGTAGTTTGCGATATTTAAAAGCCAGTAACACTTTCATCACTCCGGCTATTCCGGCAGCGGTTTCGAGATGGCCGATGTTTGTTTTCACAGACCCGATTCCGCAGCATTTCTGTTTCGCAAAGGGAATGTCCCATTCATGATATAACGTTTTAAATGCCTTTATGATGCTGTTCACTTCAATCGGATCGCCAAGACTTGTCCCTGTGCCATGCGCTTCTATATATCCCGCAGTGGCAGGGCTGACCCCCGCCTTCCGCCAAGCTTCGGTTAATAAGTCCGCCTGTGCGTTCGGATTCGGAGCTGTCAAAGAATTGGCGCGGCCGCCGTGATTTACAGCTGACCCTTTAATCAAACCATATATATGATCACCGTCTGCCTGTGCTTTGCTGAGCGGCTTAAGCAATACTGCAGCCGCCCCTTCACTCCTTACATAGCCGTCAGCGCTTTTATCAAACGTTTTGCACTTTCCGTCTTTGGAAAGCATACCTGCTTTATCAAAAGCTATAAACAGAGTAGGGCTTGTCATAATATGCACACCGCCTGCAATCGCCATTTCAAAATTGCCTCTTTGAATCCCCTCAGCCGCACGATGAAGCGCAACTAACGAACTTGAACAGGCAGTGTCAATCGGTTCGCTCGGACCCGTCAAATTCAGCTGGTAAGAAATACGATTTGCCAATATACAATGATTTAAACCGGTTGCGGTCTGCGCCTGAACAGAGACACCATTTTCATTCAGACGTTCCGCATAATCCGTTGTGGCGACCCCTGCAAACACCGCGGTTTTCGTCCCTGCCAAATCAGACGGCTTATAGCCCGCATCTTCTATTGTTTTCCATACAGTCTCCATAAAAATTCTTTGCTGGGGATCCATTAATTCTGCTTCGGCGGGAGAAATCCCGAAAAACAACGGATCAAAACTGTCCGCGCCTTTGATAAATCCGCCTTTTTTTATTTTTGTTCTATTGACGTCCCTGATCGGATCGCCGTCAAACTCTTTCCAGTTCCAACGGTCTTCAGGAATGTCTGTAATCATATCCCGCCCTTTTTCAATTCCTTCCCAAAAGTCTTCCAGCGAATCTGTTTGGGGGAAACGGCCGCTTATTCCCACTATTGCAACCGGCTCATTCATATGTCTTTCCTCTTGCCTGGTTTTGTTTTCAGGCTCAGGGGAATGTTCATAGGATTCCGCCGGAGGCGCGCTGTACAATGTTTTTTCGTCAGCTGCAGAAAAAGATTCTGTCTCAGCAAAAAGGATTTCTCCGTATTGCTCGATTACATAATCAGTAAGCTCAGCCAGTGAATTGCATTCAAAGAAAATGGACGGCAATAATTCCGTACCATATTGTTGATTGATTTCATTTCCGAGTCTGGTAAACGTAATCGAATCAAATCCGTACTCGCCGAATGAAGTCTCTTCTTCTATTTCCTTTCTGTCAATCTTTAAAATACTTGACATAATCTTTGCGATGCCCTCAATCAGCATTTCTCTCCGGTCTTTCGCTTCAGATTCCTCCGAAGAAAAAGAGCCGTACAGATGAAGCTCTTCGGAATACTCACTCTTTAAAAAGTCAAGAAGTTCATTAAAATCAGTAAGGCCGAAAAAATCTGACGGCATCATTGATATTTCTAATGTTTCGTTTAATTCGTTGCCCAGCATTGTAAACATAATTGAATCAAATCCGTATTCACTTATCGGCAGTTCAAAATCAAATTCCCGTTCTTCAATTTTTAATACGCCGGTGATGATGCGCGTCAAAGTGCTTTTTAAAGATTCAGTTATTGACAGCTCTTTCGGTTCGTGATTTTCGTCGGCGATTGCCCGGTCACTTTTTCCGCTGTCAATCGTTATCATTCGTTCCAGCTTTAATTCATTACCGCTAAATACCATTATTTGATGTTCACACCCTGTCATTGCTTGATCAAATGCTGCAAGGCCTTCTCGTTTTTCCAGAGGCAGCATTCCGAAACGGTCATAAAGGAACTTCTCTGAATGAATATCAATTTGCATACCGCCATCTTTCCATAAAGGCCAATTAATCGAGACTGTTTTTCCAGGTTTATTTTCCGCCGCTCTCATTTCCGCAAAATAATCCATAAACCGGTTTGCATAAGCATAATCGGTTTGTCCGGCATTCCCGATTATTGCGCTGATAGATGAAAACATAACAAAAAAGTCCAGAGGTTCTCTGTCTGTATACCGGTCAAGCCATATCGTTCCGTAAACCTTGCTGGCCAAGACTGAATCGAGATCCTCTTCACGCTTATTGATGAGTAATGAATCTTTTATCACACCGGCGCTGTGAATAATTCCTTTAACAGGACCTAATTTGCTTTTGACGAGTTTTATCAGGTTGTTGACATTTTCCTTATCAGAAATATCGGTTCTTACATAAAAAACCTCTGATCCGTTTTTTTCGAGCTCTTTTACATTGCTTACGGCTTCCTCAGAAAGCTCTGACCTGCCGATAAGCACAAGCTTGATTCTCCCTTTTCGCACAAGATGTCTGGCGAAAATCAGTCCCAGACCGCCTGTTCCTCCTGTAATGAGGTAAACTCCCCCTTCTTTTACTTCCATCTTTTGGGAGGTATCTGCACTTTCAATTTCTGCGGAGTGCTTTACCTGCCTGATTCCATCTCTGTATCTGATTTCTGAAGAAGTATCATCGCTTGTGACTGTTTCTTTCACAAGGTTTTTTAATTCAGGCAGACCGGTGTTCAGCTGTAACTGAATTTCATCGCTGTGTATTTCAATATTTTTACCGGACAACATTGGATGTTCTAAATGAAGCGACCTAAAAAAGCCGCTGATTGCCATTTGATAAGGGTAGATTTGATTGTTCCTTGTGAAAAATACATGTGATATCAGGATTTTATGTCTTGGGATTGTTGCTAGCAGAGCTTTCGTTACATTGAAAACCGGCAAAACAGCCTCTTCCAGCTTTTCATGAATGTTATGCTCAATTCCCGTTTCAGGGCTCATCCCGATTAAAATGACGCGGTCAATTGTCACTTGTCTTTCTTTAAGAATCGCCAGCAATTTCTTATAGCCTTCAAGTTTGACGCTGTTCAATTCAAAGGAATCAGCTTCTTTTTCTTGAAAACTGCCGCCATGGCGGACAAAGATCATGTTCAGGCCGATATCTTTATATGCCTTGCGGATCAGCGGTTCTGATATATCCTGACGGAGTGAAATCACAAGGCAGCTGTTTAAACCGCTGCCTTCAGGCTGATGAAGCATAGGGGCCCGCTTCCACATATCAGTGTAATACTTAGCTGAATGCCGCTCATTTTGAGTCTGCGGTGTAACCCTTAATGCCTTCAACGCTAAGTTTTTTATTTTAAGACTTACAGATCCGTTTTCATCCATAAATAGTATATGAAACCTTTTGACATCATCATGTTGTCTTTCATCGGCAGCTGTAATGTAAGCATAGCCGTTTGCCGAAGGTGCGTGAAGAATCTCCAGCTCACCTAATTCAAAAGGCAAATATGCGGTGTGATCCCCTTCTTGACCGGACATAAACCCGGTTGTGGATTGAAAAATTCCATCCAATAAACACGGTTCCAGCAGCGTGCCGGATTTTTTATGAATGCTCTCAGGAAGTGATATTCGTGCAAGAACAGCATTTTCATGGATAAACAGCTGTTTTATTACCTGAAAGCTGGCTCCATAGTCCAAACCGCTCTGCCGGAAGTTCCTATAACACTCTGCGCCGCTGATTAATCTTTTCTGTCCGGTTAACCAGCTGTCCAACTTAAAATGCTCTGTATGTGAGGCATCTTTATCTCCGCATGTGATAATGTTTCCTTGGCAATGAACTGCCGCATCAGGTTGCATATCGGTTTTCACCACAAATCTGCCGTTCTTTTGATTCGGCAGCAGATCTATCATTATCGTCTTTTCTTTTTCAACGGTTATCGGAACCGCCCATACAACCTGACTCAGTTTTATGACTGATTTTCCGTACAGCCTCTCTCCCGCTTCTCTGGCCGCTTCGATGATTGCCGCTCCGGGCAGAACGGTTTTCCCATGCACAACATGGTCTTTTAAATAATATTCAGAATCTGAAAGCGTTTTATAAAATCGGCACTCACCTGCAGAAAAATCAAATAAAGGAGCTGTACCGGCTGCTGATTTTGTTTGCGCCTTATTTGACACCCACAGTCTGTTTTTTAAGAAAGGGTAAGTCGGCAGCGCAATTTTTGCCGGTTTTCTGCCGGTGCGGAAGTCACCCCAGCTTAAATTGCCTCCTGATACCCAAAATTCAGCCATTTCGGCTAATGTGGTTCTGCCGGATTTGAGCGGAAGATCCGATTGCCGCTGTCCGCGTTTATGATTCGGTTTTTTCCCTCTAAATATTTCGTGATCGTCAATTCCATTATAAAAGTGATTTAATTTCAACATCAGATCATCGATATTATTTGAAATGACAGCAAGCCTTTCTGGCATGGCTTCACGCCCTTCAAGAAGGGTATACGCAATATCAGAAAGGTGAAGCGGCTTATTTGTTCCCGCCGGCTGCAAAAACTCGTCCTGCTTATGACGGGCCTTTTGAAGATATTCCTCCAGCTGTTTTGCCGATTCCCGTAAACTCAGTGAATGCTTGGCTGAGAGTACGATAAGTTCCTCACTTTCCTCACAATCCGTATGACAGCCAGCAGCAGACTCATACTCTTCCACAAGGATATGAGCATTTGCCCCGCCCGCTCCGAAAGAACTTAATCCCGCGCGCCGCGGATATTTGCTGTCAGAATGTTTTTCATTCGCGGGTTTTATCCAGTCGGCGGTTTCCTGCTGAAGGCAAAAAGGTGTCTCTTCCAGATAAAGATCCGGATGCACCCGTTCAGCATGCAGTGTTGCGGCTATTTTTTTATACTTCATTTGTAAGATAATCTTTGTCAGGCCGGCAATACCCGCAGCCGCTTCGAGATGACCGATGTTAGATTTAATCGATCCGAGAGAGCAATATGAAACATCTTCGGTATAAGCTCTAAACGCCTTGGTCAGGCCTCGGACTTCAATTGGGTCACCCAGCGGCGTCCCCGTGCCGTGGGCTTCAATAAAGCTGACACTTCTGGCGCTCCAACCGGCCGCTTTAAGAGCTCCTTGAATTAAATCCGCCTGTGCGGCAGGATTAGGCACCGTATAGCCATTCGTCTTTCCGCCGTGATTAATTGCCGTTCCTTTAATGACGGCGTACACAGTATCATTATCACGTATGGCATCTTTAAGCGGTTTAAGAATAACGGCCCCGACACCTTCCCCGGGTACGAAACCGTCGCCGCCTTCTCCAAAACTTCTGCATTTTCCCGATTTTGAAAGCATCCCCATCTGACATCGGTATAAATAGTCAGAAGGATGAAGATACAAATTTACTCCTCCCGCAACCGCAACCGAGCACTCACCCTTTGTTAAACTTTGGCAAGCCATGTGAATTGCCGTTAAGGATGAAGAGCAAGCCGTATCCACAGGGACACTGGGACCCGTAAAGTCAAATGTGTAAGACACTCTGTTCGCGAGAGACCATGGGAACGAATTTGGAAGTACATCGTTTTTATCCGTCGGTATTCTTTCGCCGAGCAGCTTGTAAGAATTGGTTGTCACTCCCGCAAATACACCGACATGTTTTTCGGTCTGCTTTCTCAACCCTTCAATGGTATAACCCGAATCTTCAAATGCTTTCCACACGGTTTCGAGAAATATTCGTTCCTGAGGATCCATCGCTTCTGCTTCTCTCGGCGATATTTGGAAAAACAAAGAATCAAATGATTCAGCATTCTTTAAAAATCCGCCCCATTTGCAATAAATTTTTCCCTCATGCGCTTTAGCGGGATCTGGATCATAGTATGTCTCATAATTCCATCGTTCTTTCGGAATTTCTGTGATTGCGGTTCTCTCTTTTGATAGAAGCTCCCACAATTCTTCGATATTTTCAGCCCCGGGATAACGGCCGCTGATACCGATTACCGCTATCCCGTCAAGATGTTCTTTTTCCTCCGCCGCAGGTGCAGTGATGTTTTGTTCCGGCCTGGCAGGGGTAATGCTCTGAATCTGTTTTCCTTTTTCCTCCCGTGAAAATAAACGCCCCAGCCGATCCGGATATTCCTTTACAAGATGATCTGCTAAATCTCTGATTGTATGAAATTCAAATAAAAGCGTTTTCGAAATTGCTCCCAGTGACTGCTCCAGCTTTGTGTTGCATTGATGAATCATAACCGAATCCATTCCATATTCAGCCAGATGCACATCTTGATCGATCTCTTCCCGTTCTGCACCGATCTCAGAGGAGATGATATTGGTTAAAAACAAAACTGTCTGATCCAAAATATCGCCTTGAGCCAAAGGAATGGCACTGCCTGTCTCTGTTTCGTCCGTCAAAAATCGCTGCTGCATAAATTGTTCAAAGCGCTCATGATCACCGCAGACTGCAATATTATGCAGCTGACCCGAAGTTACAATCCGCGAAAACCATTGCGTTCCGTCTTCAGCAGGAAGTTCTTCGAGCCCGGAACCATGAAAAAGAGACGTCCGCCCTTGACCTGACAGGTTCGCCCCCATTCCGATGTCTTTCCATAAAGGCCAATTGATTGTCAGCGTGCGGCCGCTGCGCAGAGAATTTTGCCGTTTCTGTTCCCGATATTCTGCAAAATGATCTAAAAAGCCGTTTGCATATGCATAATCACACTGTCCTTCGTTCCCTGCAATAGAGACGACTGAAGAAAAAACGGCGAAAAAATCCAATTCCAGCGACTTCGTTGCATGATCAAGATTCAATGCACCATGAACTTTTGGAGCAATCACCTCTGAAAGTTCCTGCTTTGTTTTTCGAAAAAGCAGCGAGTCTCTGATAACTCCTGCACAATGAATGACGCCATGAAGACCTGCATGCTGATCGGTAATACCGTCAATCATTTTTTTTACCGCTTCTTTATCGGATATATTCGCCTGTATATAATAAACCTTTGCTTTAAAGCTGTTCAGGTATTCTAAATGTTTCTGCTTATCTCCGTTTAAAGCAGATCGCCCCGATAGAATAATGGTGGATTTTTCAGTTTTCGCGCAATATTCAGCGACTTTACTGCCAATCCCCCCAAATCCCCCTGTAATTAAATACATTTTATCTTTTTCAGGGTATTGAATGGTCTTTGTGTATGTTTCTCGCTGCTTCTCTAACATCCGTGCATATCTTACGCAGCCTCTGTAAGTGATATGAATATGCCGATCAGGTGCTGTGTTTATTTCTTTATAAAGAATGGCAGCCTTCTCTGAAAATGAAACGGTTGCAGAATCATGTTCAAAGCAAACCGTCTTACAATGCAGCTGCGGATATTCTTGTTTTACCGATTTTAAAAAACCGTTCACACCTTCAAAATACGGCAATTTTTCTTTTTGATCTGCGCTGAATGTATAAATGAACGTTACTTTGTTTATAAGGTTCTCGCTGATTAAAGCCTTAGTCAGATAAAACACGGAATAAATTCCTGATTCGAGTGTTTCTTCCAGTTCAGGCCGTTTTTCAGACCACGTATGCAAAATTGCATCAGGCGCTGCGCCTTTTTCTTTTAACAAACGAATGACACCTTGATAATCTTCGGGACGCTGCCTGTTGATCGTGAAAACACTGTCGCTTATCTGCTCTAAACGGTCACCGGGCATAATAAGATATGCGGACGTATTCTCTCTTTTTTTCAACTCTTCAAAATAGTCTTTGTTTCCGGAGAACAACAAAATAGTACAGGCTTGTCCGCTGTCCGCTTCATTCTCAAGTGCGGTTTCTTTCCATACCGGCGTATAAAGTGCCTGATTCTTCTTTTCTGAAAAAGCCGCGTCTGATTTTACCTGCTGAGGGTTTAAAGAAAATTGACAGCGCTCAAACGGATAAGGCGGAAGCGGGGCTTTTCTTTTATGATAGTCACCTAGTTTCGTCCATTCAATCTCTTCTCCTGAAAGCCACATTTGCATAAATGAATGATAAAGAGCCTCATCAGCTGCTTTGTCCGTTTCAAAAGCAGCCGCTTTGTTTAGTTTTGCTGATGGAGGGAGCGATCCGAATTGAAAAACTGAAAAATCAGAAATATCCATATCCGGCTCCGTTCCCTTTTCTTCCGTGTGATGCGGCATATGATCAGCTATCTCCTGAGACACGGCATCCATTTGATTGTATTCTGTCATCAACGGAAAACGAGTTTTATCATAAAAACCTGCCGGCTGCTCATTCATACAAGCAACAGCCTGTTTAATTCCGTCTTGCTTTCTCAATAACATGCTCAGAAAAAGTTCTTTAGACAAGATTCCTTCGTCCAGTAAATTTAATATTTCCAGAACATAATCATTATTAAAGAATCCATCATAATCTGTTAAATCCCATCTCTTATACAGTCTTCTCAAAGAGGCAAGGATAGCCATGATCGCTGCTTCCTCATCAGCCGGCAATGCGTTTCTTTTATCCGCCGTGCGATTCACAATTAAAGATAAAATCTCGATTTCCTGAGTCTTTCCCGCTTTATCCCACTCTTCTAAAAACCCTTTAAACGTATATTGGTGCTCAAGAAGCAGCCGTGTTTTCCCGTACAGGCGGTCTGTAAAATCTGCCGGGAAGCTCAGACCGTTCAGCAGCATCCTTACATAATCTTCATTTAATCGAACCGGCGGGTACGTTTTTGAAGTGTACGGATTGACAAATGGAATGGACGGCGGCTTACAGGATATGTGCGAAGGTTTTTCAGCGCCTGTGATTACAGAAATGGCCTTTTCAATTTTGATGATATCCGCTGCTGCAAGAGCGACGTAATATCCGTCTCCGGCGCCTGTAATGAGGCTTGGCTTAAAACCGGATGCCAGGATACTTTTTATGATTTCCGTATTGATAACTAAAGAATACAAGCGGATTTTCTCAGGCGTCCATTTTCTTTTAAATGAACTGTGCAATGTTGGTATACCCTTCAGCACCGGCCTTACGTTCTTTTCTAAATCAGGGAACACCCGTTTCAAAACGGCAAATTGTTTATAACTTTCCCATTTGAAATCACCGATGGCAAGCGCCCATTCAGAATCTTGTTTCCTCCGAAAACTTAATCCCTCTTTAAGCTGATTTTTAAATTCCTCCTTGCTGCCTGCCAATAAACCAGCCCTGTAATCAAACGATGTCCTTGTTAAAAGGGTGCTGCTGATCACTTCATTTGATATTTTGCAAAATTCCTCTGAATCGTCAGCAAAGGTTCTCCAATGATGTATCATTTGTTTCATGCTTTCTTCACTTTTAGCGGAAAAAAGGAAGGGTACCCTTCCTTTTCTGTCAGATTCGTCTTTTGTATGTATAAATTCTTCGATGATGACGTGAGAGTTAACACCCCCAAAACCGAAGGAGCTGATTCCCGCCCTGAGCGGAGCCCCGTCTGCCGCCTTCCAATCACTTGAATCAAGCGCCGGCCTAAACGGTGTTTTTTCAAACTGTATAATTGGATTTACCGTATGTACATTCAGGCTTTTCGGCACCCTCCGGTGTTTCATCATCATTAGAACTTTTATCAATCCGGCCATTCCCGCTGCTGCTTCTGTATGACCGATATTTGTTTTCACACTTCCGATCCTGCAATATTGAGTATCCTCAGTATATTGCCGATACGCTTTTGTCAATGCTTCTATTTCTATCGGATCGCCCAGAGATGTACCTGTGCCATGTGCTTCTACATAAGAAACCGTCGCAGCATCGACAGCAGCGTTGTGTAAAGCTTCTGAGATGACCCGGCACTGCGCTTCTGCTCTGGGAGCGGTTATGGAACGGGATTTACCGCCATGATTAACAGCTGTCCCTTTTATGATCCCGTATATATGGTGACCGGCTTTTACTGCATCACCAAGGCGCTGCAACAATACAACGCCTGCCCCTTCTCCGGGAACGTACCCGTTCGCCGCTGCGTCAAAAGTTTTACATTTGCCGTCAGGACTCAGCATTCTGGCTTTAGAAAAAGAAATATATTTTCCGGGTTGGAAATTCAAGTTTACTCCCGATGCGATTGCATAATCGCTTTCTTTTGTCCGCAATGACTTAACCGCTTCATGTAAAGCAACAAGCGACGATGCACAAGCGGCATTTACAGACATGCTTTTTCCGGTCAAACCGAATGTGTATGAAAGCCGGTTGGAAAGCATAGCTTCGAAACTTCCTAAACAGGCATAACTGTCGATTTCCGATTCAGCATGACCTGTCTGCCGGTAGTCAGAATTCATAATGCCCGCAAAAACAGAAGTGGTTTTACGCTGGAGATCCTGTAAAGAGACCCCGGAATCTTCGATGCACCGCCAAGTTTCTTCTAAAAGGATTCTTTGCTCAGGATCCATGTTTTTCGCTTCCCGGGGAGAGATATTAAAAAACTTATGGTCGAAATGGTCAGCTTTATGAATAAAACCTCCCCACTTGCTGATTGTTTTGTTCGGTATACTGATATCAGCTGAATAATAAAGATCGGGATCCCACCGTTCAATCGGCACTTCCCGGATGGAATCTTTGCCGCTATTTATGTTTTCCCAGAATTCATGATAATGATCTGCATCGGGGAATCTGCAAGCAACCCCGATTATCGCGATATCCGCATCCTGTTTATTCAAATGAACCATTGGCCTCCACCCGCCCCTTCTTTAGTGTAGAAATAACGTATCCAATCTGCGCCTTAGCAGACTTTCGGTCTCATTCATCAATTTTTCACCAATGTCATCGACATGTCTGTTTCTCCATGATTCCAAATCCGTGCCCTTTACCCAATGATTAAAAGCGCCTAAAGACGGGCCGCAATGAACTTGGAAATTCACCTTTTGTTCTTCCTGCCCTTCCAAAGCAAGCAGACATCCTCTTTGCAAATACCACTTAAATAGTAACAGCATCTTATATTTTTGATTGCGCTCAGCTTTTTGGGCCAGGTTCGGCTGTTTTTCTATTATGCTTTCGTAGATTTCATCAAAAGTCTTGTTAAAATAATCATTTTCGAGCTGAATCTTTGTCTTTTCATCTATCTCACTCAAAGACTCATATTGTTGGTAGATTTGAAATAATTTATTTGCCCTGACCGGAAACAGCGTGCCCTTTTTCAGCACCTGAACCTTTGTTCCGAACTCAAACAGAGTCTCCGAAGGCGCATAAGCAGTATCGCATATTCCTGTCTCACTCAGCATTTCTTTAATAAAACCGCTTGTTTCGGCTTCAACTGTACATTGATTAATGGATCCCGTCATAATAAAATCAGCGCCCATTAAAAAAGCAGACGCCGCAGACTCGGGAGTTCCGATTCCTCCCGCAGCCCCGACTCTGATCTTCCTTGCGTATTTGTGTGTTTCCATCATCTCATCCCGCAGGTTAACAAAAAACGGCAGCATCGCCGTCAATGAGCCCTGTTCAGTATTACTACCACAATCTGCTTCAATAATGATATCGTCTGCTGCCGGAATACGGCTGAGCCACTCCGCCTGCTCTTCCGTCAGCATACCGTGCTGACACATTCTCTTTACGATACTTTGAGGAGGCGGACTCAGAAATGCGGCCGCAACTTCCGGCCGTGAAACTTTGGCAATGATCCGATTATGAGGTATAACCCTGCCGCTTTTGTCTATCTTCAACTGATGCGCTTTGTAATAAATTAATGGTGCGCTGACGGAAAGATACGAAGACACTTCTATTACTCGTACGTCATGCTTGATATATAAATCTATCAATTCCTTTTCTCTATCTTGATGATCCGGCTCAAATCGCAGATTCATTCCGTAGGGCTGACCATTTTTGAGTGTCTTCTTAATAGAAATAAGGGCCTGTTCAATTTCCCTTATAAGTAAACCCGCTGTGCCAAAGAACCCCAGCATTCCTTTCTTCCCGAGGCGGATCAGCATTTCAGCAGAAGAGATCCCTCTATGCATCGCACCTGCCAAATACGCGTATGTCAAACCGTAATCTTCTTTGAAAGATTGATCACCCAATCGGGACACCGGTGAAGCTGTACCGCTCTCTATATTTTCGGCCAAGAGGCTATGCTCTTTCCCGCTTTCCGAATTGTCCTTATTCCCTTCAGAAAAAAAGAGACTGTCTTCCGGCGCACTGATAGTAAGCGGTTCCTCATCTCTTTGTATGGTGTGAATTAATTTAGTCAGAATGTTGCCGGGACCGATCTCTTCAAACACAGTTACGCCTTGTCCCATTAGATACCTGATGCTTTCAGTCCATTTTACCGAGTTTGTTATTTGTTCAATTAAATTCCGTTTGATATCTTCTTGTTTATAAGGTCTTGCCGTATAGTTAGAAATGACTGGGAAATTCAATTCAGAAAAATGAAACTCCTCGATAAATTCCGCAAATTCACGCTGTGCACTTTCCATGAAACGAGAATGAAAAGCTCCGCCGACTTGCAATACGATATAAGCTTTCGCCCCTTCTTTTTCAAAAAAAGAGGCTGCCCGCTTTATCTCATCTGCAGCCCCTGCTATCACAATTTGTGAAGATGTATTGTAATTGGCGATATCTATTTGGCCGAATTCATACTTTTGAAGTATTTTTTTTATGTGATCCTCATCCAGTCCGATCACAGCAGCCATTCCGCCCTCGGAAGCCTCACTCATTAACTCGCCTCTTTTAGCAACCAGCCGGAGACCTGTCTCAAAATTAAAAACGCCGGCCGCAAAAAGCGCAGTATATTCACCCAGACTATGTCCTGCAACAGCATCAGGGCGTATATGACCTTCTTTTAAACTCTTTAAATATTGCAGTGCGCTCACTGTATAAATTGCAGGTTGTGTATACTTCGTATCAGTCAGCCTCTCTTTTTCATCTGAAAGGCATAAATCCTTTATGGAGTATCCTAAAATATGATCTGCCTTTTTAATGAGCTCACTGAATTCATCGAATAAGTCTCTGCCCATTCCTTTAAACTGCGCTCCCTGTCCGGGAAAGACGTAAGCAAGCATTTGTTTTCCTCCTGTTCCGTATTTCTGCCGTTTCTTTTCGTTCCGATTTTGATTAACTTTTTCACTTCAATTTTAAAATTTGTCGTTTACTCTCAGCACCCTTACTTAATAAGCATTACTAAGCAAAATAAAAAAACCTTTATGCCGGATAAAGGTTTAAAAGCAAAAAGCATGTACAAATACCATGTTGCCGTAAATATAAATAGATAGAATTTTCTGATAATTAAAATCGCATTTTCATTCTGCTTTATATATATATCAATATAATAAAAACATTCCAACGTGCCGAAACAACGATTGGTTTTATGTGAATATTTCCCTAAATAAATCCTATACCATGATTTACTTGTTGTCAATGGGAAACACACGTAAATACCAATTCTTCAGCCGCCTTTTTACAGGCGGCTGAACTCGGTTGTTATCAGTTCATCAGCCCATGCCGATTTGCCTTCACTATACTATTTGCGGAATAATAGTTCTTTCTCTTTGTTGTAGTCTTTAGTATATTGATTGAACTCATCTGCTTGTTTATGCACCTTTTCGTAAACTGAGTTTACTTTGCTGATTTGCTCTTCCAGCTGCGCTAATGTGAGCTTTTTATCTTTAATCAGTTTATAAAGGTCCTGATCAAGTGAAATGGCTTTTTCGTACTTTTTGTACAAAAGATCATAAGATGCATACCTTTTCCCCATTAAAGCGACAGCATGCCCGGCTTTTTCTTTTACTTTCTTATCCTTTATTTCTTGAGAAGTTTTTTTTGCGGATTCAAACGCTTTTTTTGAATCATCAATACTGTCTTTTTCTGCTTTCAGATGTTTTTTTCGCTGATTTGCATTGCTCAGAGCCTGATCAGACAGTGTGACAATTTTCTGGTAATCATCCATATTCAACTTAACCGCGCTGTCGTATAGCTGATGCTCTTTTTTCTCCAATTTTTCTAATGTTTTCTGCTCTTTTTGAAACGGTTTTTCCGCCTGTACGGCTTTTTCCATCGAATCATGAATCGTTTCAACCGGGTCTTTCCCCCCGCAGCCTGCAAGCAGCATACTTGCGGCGGCGAGCGCTCCAATTCCCGCCAGCATCTTTTTTTGTAACATATTCACTTAAAATCCCCCAATCTTGACAATTTCCACTATAGAAGCCCGAACGCCTTTTGACAATAGCTGAGCTGTAATTGGTATTCCCGGAATTTTTGGGAAAAGACATTTATGGCGCCGCGAGAGCGTACTTGCGTAAAAAATTGAGAAAACAGGGCGGATGACCATACATCTTTTTGGCTTTTACATAGTTTATAGTAGACGCCGGCCCTGCTGAAAAGGGTCAGCGTAATTAAAAGAGGAGGTTTTTTTATGTACGGATATGGATTTGGCGGCGGATTTGGCGGCGGTTGCTGCGGCGGCGGATTTGGTTATGGCGGCGGATACGGATATGGCTGCGGAGGCGGTTACGGCCGCACATTCGCATTAATCGTCGTATTGTTTATCTTATTAATCATCGTCGGTGCCGCTTATTTAGGCTGCGGCTGCTGACCTTATACACCATGAACATCGGCTGGCCTGCTATGGCCGGCCAATTGTTTCGTTGCGCCGCGATAAGGAAGTTCGCTATAATTTACATATTAAGCTTTAGGAGTGAAGTTTCTTGATTACTATGGAAAATATTGTCCGCGACGGACATCCCGTGCTCAGAGAGATCGCTGAAGAGGTCCGGCTTCCCGCCTCTGACGAAGAAAAACAGCAACTTGCTGATATGATTGAGTTTGTGAAAAACAGCCAAAATCCTGAATTAGCCGAGAAATACAACCTTCGTCCCGGAGTCGGTCTTGCCGCTCCTCAAATAGACGTAAAAAAACGGATGATCGCCGTTCATGCTGAAGATGCGAAAGGCACTTTATACAGCTATGCCCTTTTCAATCCTAAAATCGTCAGCCACTCAGTGGAAAAAAGCTACTTGACGAGCGGAGAAGGCTGCCTGTCAGTAGACGAACCCATTCCCGGCTATGTGCCGCGCTACGCACGCATCCGAGTAAAGGCGACAACGCTTGAAGGGGAACAGATTGACATCCGCCTCAAAGGTTTTCCGGCCATCGTGTTCCAGCATGAGATCGACCATTTGAACGGTGTGATGTTTTACGATCATATCGATCAGGAAAATCCATTAAAAGAACCTGAAAACGCCATTGCTATTGACCGTTAAAAAGAACCGGCACTTCTTGAAGTGCCGGTTTTCTTCATTTCAAAAGCCCCAGTTCTTTGACAGCCCAGCTGATTCCCTCTTCATCCACCGGCTTTGTGACGAAATCAGCGGCATCCTTTAATTCCGGAACTGCATTTCCCATCGCCACCCCGGTGCCGACAAAACGGATCATCTCAAGATCATTTAGTCCGTCTCCGAAGGCATAAGTGTCGCTTATGCTGTACGGAAGGCGCTCAAGCACTCTTTTAATGCCTTCCGCTTTTGAACCGCCCTTCGGAAGCACATCCGTTGACAGTTCATGCCAGCGGACATAATCAAACTCCGGAAAAGCCGCATATGCTTTTTCTTCATGTCCGCGGCAGAATAAAAGCAGCTGATAAATATCTTTTCCTTTATAAAATGTTTCATCAACTTCGGGATAAGGCGCTTTCAGACTGCCGATTCCTTCCGAGACGTGCGGATGTCCCGGAACGGTCGTTTTCATCGTGTCTTCCGCCATGAATACGACGGGGTGCTCCCCTTCCGCCGCCTGCTTTAATAAACGCGCGACCGCATCTTCCGGCAGCGGATTTTTATAAATCACATTGCCTTCAAACACGACAAACTGGCCGTTGTATGAAATAAATGATTCAATCTCCAGCTCTTCCAGAATCGGTTTTACCATAAACGGAGACCGCCCGCTGGCGATAAAAACGTGATGGCCGGCCTCTTGAAGCGCCGCCACGGCGTTTCTTGCGCTATCGGGGATATGTTTATCATGGTCATAGATCGTGCCGTCAATATCAAAAAAGATCAGTTTTGGTTTCATGTCAATTTCTCCTTTATCCCGTTTATCAGTCGTGTCTTGTTCAATATCATCATACAGAAAGTTTTTCTTCCGGCAAACAGCCTTGATGAAATTCCAATTTTACCCACGAAAACAAATCAAGATTTGCCGCATACTACTGCTATAAAGGGCTTTAAAGGAGGTATATGATGCTGCGCCGGTTACGGAAGAAACTCAGAAGACAGTGGGGCGGAATGCTCCGGAAAAAAGTCATCGCGTAGAAGGGATCTTTCGGTTTTTGAAAGTCCCTTTTTTGCTCGAGACTTTCCTTATAATCCGTTTTCGAATATAATAGAATAAGCGAGTCTAACATACGGCATTTAAGGAGAGATTTGGATGATTTATAAGGTATTTTATCAAGAGAAGGCTGACGAAGTACCTGTACGGGAAAATACAGATTCACTTTACATTGAGGGCGTTTCAGAACGGGACGTCAGAACAAAACTGAAAGATAAGAAATACAACATTGAATTTGTTCAGCCTGTGGACGGTGCTTTTTTAGAATATGAGAAGCAGAGCGAAAATTTTAAAGTATTGGAGTTATGAGCGGAATGAAATTTGTAAAAAATGACCAGACTGCCGTTTTTGCCCTCGGCGGATTGGGCGAGATCGGGAAAAATACGTACGGGGTGCAGTTTCAGGATGAGATTGTACTGATTGATGCGGGAATTAAGTTTCCTGAAGATGAACTTCTCGGCATTGATTACGTAATCCCCGATTACACGTATTTAGTAAAAAACGAAGACAAAATTAAAGGTCTGTTTATCACCCACGGTCACGAAGACCATATCGGCGGTATTCCGTACCTGCTCAGACAAGTAAATATTCCCGTTTACGGCGGTAAACTCGCGATCGGCTTACTTCGGAATAAACTTGAAGAGCACGGACTGTTAAGACAGACAAAATTAAACATCATCGGTGAAGACGACATCGTTAAGTTCCGGAAGACGGCTGTATCCTTCTTCAGAACGACACACAGCATTCCGGATTCATACGGAATCGTCGTCAAAACACCGCCGGGCAATATCGTACATACCGGGGACTTTAAGTTCGATTTCACACCGGTAGGCGAGCCGGCAAACTTGACAAAGATGGCCGAAATCGGGAAAGAAGGCGTTTTGTGCCTGCTTTCTGACAGCACGAACAGTGAGGTGCCCGATTTCACCATGTCAGAACGCCGTGTAGGCGAAAGCATTCACGATATTTTCCGAAAAGTGGACGGCAGAATTATATTTGCGACATTCGCTTCGAACATTCACCGTCTTCAGCAAGTGATTGAAGCTGCCGTTTTAAACGGCAGAAAAGTTGCCGTATTCGGACGCAGTATGGAATCGGCTATTGAGATCGGACAGACTCTCGGTTACATCAGCTGCCCTAAAAATACGTTTATTGAGCATAACGAAATCAATCGTATACCCGCCAATAAAGTAACGATTTTATGTACGGGCAGCCAAGGTGAACCGATGGCGGCGCTATCACGCATCGCTAACGGCACGCACCGTCAGATATCCATTAATCCCGGAGATACGGTTGTCTTTTCTTCTTCTCCGATTCCCGGAAACACAATCAGCGTAAGCCGCACCATCAACCAGTTGTACCGTGCGGGCGCAGAAGTCATTCACGGTTCGCTGAATGACATCCATACATCCGGACACGGCGGACAGGAAGAACAAAAATTAATGCTCCGCCTGATTAAACCGAAGTTCTTCATGCCGATTCACGGGGAATACAGAATGCAGAAAATGCACGTCAAACTCGCGACTGATTGCGGCATACCTGAAGAAAACTGCTTTATTATGGACAATGGCGAAGTGCTGGCGCTCAAAGGCGAAGAAGCCGCTGTGGCAGGCAAAATCCCGTCCGGTTCCGTGTACATTGACGGAAGCGGAATCGGTGATATCGGCAATATCGTGCTCCGCGACCGCCGCATTCTTTCAGAAGAAGGCCTTGTTATCGTTGTTGTCAGCATCAACATGGACGACTTTAAAGTATCGGCAGGACCTGATTTAATTTCAAGAGGTTTTGTATACATGAGAGAATCAGGTGATTTAATCAACGACGCACAGCAGCTCATTTCGAACCATCTTGAGAAAGTAATGGATCGGAAAACAACGCAGTGGTCCGAAATTAAAAACGAAATTACCGACACGCTCGCTCCGTTCCTATATGAAAAAACAAAACGCCGTCCGATGATCCTTCCGATCATTATGGAGGTCTAAAAAAACTGCACTCATCATGAGTGCAGTTTTTTATTGCAGCGGAATATGCTGAAAGGCTTTGACATCAAACAGACCGGTTGCCGTCATTTTAATATCCGGAATCACCGGAAGCGCTAAAAACGATAATGTAAGAAACGGATTGAAATTACCGGTGAATCCGAGCAAAGGAAGCTTTTCATGAAGCACGCCCAGGCTGTCATTCACCCATTCCGCAGACTTATCAGACAAAAGCCCGGCGATCGGAAGCGGGACAGAGTGAAGCAATTCTCCGTTTTTCACGGCTGTCAGCCCTCCTCCGGTGTCACGCAGTCTGTTGATTGCTTTTGCCAAATCGGCATCGTTTGTACCGACAGCGATGATGTTGTGGGAATCGTGAGAAATGGTTGTAGCAATGGCGCCTTCTTTTAACCCGAACCCTTGTACAATACCGAGACCTATCATTTTTTCTCCGCTGTGGCGTTCAACGACGGCGATTTTTAATAAATCATTTTCTGTATCAGGGCAAAATGTGCCGGCAGACGGTGCAGGGACTTCTCTTTTCCTCGTCTCTAAATGATTTGGTATGATTTCGATTACATTCATCAGCCTGCCCTCTTGAATCGGCATGCGAAAATCTGATTCAGTCAGCGGCGCTTTCAGCCGTACTGTATCTAACAGCGCCTGATCCTGAGAATAAGAGCCGGCGGACTGCTCATAAACCGGGCAGCCGTTCTCGGCAACGGTCCGGCCGGCGACCAAGGTTTTTGTGACGGCAGCCTCCCGTAAATCTGAAATAAACAAGAGATCCGCGTCAAAACCCGGTGCAACCGCGCCTTTTGTTTCAAGGCCGTAGCACTCGGCCGCATTTAAGCTGGCGAGCTGATACGCAAGGAATGGATCAAGTCCCGCTTTTATTGCCATTTTGACTTGGTGGTTCACACTTCCTTCTGAAAGCAGATCGTCTACATGTTTATCATCCGTACAAAAGAAGAAGCGGCGTGCATTTTTTTCGTTCACCGCCGGCAGCACATTAAGCGTATTTTTGGCCACTGATCCTTCGCGCAGCATGACATACATTCCCCGCCGGATTCTGTCCAGCGCCTCTTCTTTTGTCGTCACTTCATGATCATTTGACACTAACGCGGTTCTGTATATATTGATGATATCTGAAGACAGGCCGGCTAAATGTCCGTCAATCCGTTTTCCGTGAAGCTTGGCGTCAAGCAGTTTCTGAAGCATATCCTCTTCACCTTCGGCAACAGACACGTAGTCCATTACTTCCGCCAGTCCAAGCACCTCTTTTTCCTGATAAAAAGGCTTTAAATCTTTGGCTTTTAATACGGCTCCCGAGCGTTCAAAGCTTGCGGCCGGAACACAGGAAGGAAGCATGAAACGGATGTTCAGCGGCGCTTTTTTCGCCTGCTCTATCATAAATGAAATGCCTTTTGCCCCCGAAACGTTCGCGATTTCGTGAGGATCAGTAATGACAGTCGTCACTCCGTGAGGGAGGACTGCTTTTGCAAATTCAATCGGAGTAACCATAGAGGACTCGATATGAACATGTCCGTCAATAAAGCCCGGAACGATCATTTGGCCTTCTGCATCAATGACTTCTTCCCCTTCATACTCGCCCAACCCGACGATCACTCCGTCCGTAATGGCGATATCTGCAGAAATCCATTCCTGGTTAAATACATCCATGATTTTTCCGTTTTTAATGACGGTATCGGCTTTTTGTCGGCCGGCTGATGCATTCAGCCGTTCAGCCAGTGTTTCTTTGTTCAAAATGAGGCCTCCTCTTTTTCTTTATATGGTACAATATGCTATCGGATCGCCTGATCATAGTCAATAAAAACTGCAGAATATACCGCTTACACGATAAATGTCTTTCTATTCTGACATATAAAAAAGACCGTCCTTTTACGGACGGCTTTTCACTTTGTATGAAGCACTCTTTTTTCAAATCGGGAAATGTCCGTAAGAGAGCCGATAACGATGAGAATATCTTCTTTTTGGATCATTTCAGTCGCCAGCGGAGATACGATTACTTCTTTTTCTCTCTTGATGGCTACGATGTTAATGCCGTACTTCGCGCGTATGTCCAGATCAAGCAGTGTGTTGCCCGCAAGCCTGCTGTTGGCTACGATCTCCACGATGCTGTGTTCGTCAGACAGCTCTAAATAATCAAGCACATTATTTGATACGATGTTGTGGGCGATGCGTTTTGCCATGTCACGTTCAGGGTGGACGATGTGGTCGGCCCCGATTTTCGCAAGCACTTTTTCATGATAGTCGTTCTGTGCTTTGACCGTGATCGTGTTCACACCGAGTTCCTTTAAGATCAGCGTCGTTAAAATGCTCGCCTGTATATTTTCGCCGATTGCCACAATGACGTGGTCAAAATTGCGCAGCCCCAGATTTTTCAGCACCGATTCATCGGTTGAATCGCCGATGACGGCGTGTGATGCGATTTTGGCATATTCATTTACTTTATCTTCATCAATATCCATCGCCATGACCTCAAGGCCTTCTTCACTTAATGCTTTGCAAATACTCCCGCCGAAGCGTCCGAGACCGATAACGGCAAACTCTTTTCTCATAACAGTACTCCTTTAAACAATATCTCTAATAGGAATAGTATCACATTTTCGGCAATGAGTTCATATGGCGTTTGAGCTTTTCTGAAAAGGCGGGCGATAAATACAGGTCTGCTCCGCGTTCGATTTCTTCCTGATAGTGACCCGGAGGCGCAATTTCCTCAGCTTTATCAAGCACAAGAAACGTCAGGCAGCCCCTGTATATACGGCCGCCGGCATTCACTTCTATGAACGCGGGACGATATGTATGGCTATCAACACCTTCCCTTTTATACAGATAGGTTGCCGCTTCAAACGGGAGCTTGTACAGCACGCCTTCAGTACGGCCGCCGTCTTCAACAAGATCGGCTCTGGAACCGTCAGGACGCCTTAACGTGAATCTCGTCGAATACCCTTCAACAACCGCCCCTCCGACCGGCTCGGCGAAAAAGTGATCGACCCCCGCCTGTTTAAAACGGGCATTATCCATACATGAACCGTAAGCGAAATAATAAACCGGGCTGTCATCCTCCCGTTTCATAAAACGATATTCTTTCCAGTCTCCGCTTTTGATCCGGCTGAATGAAGCACACTGCTCGGGCTTTACGACATATGCGAAGGCCGTTTTATTCCCGAGATCCGTCGTCACAGCGACTTCCTCCCGGTCAAAATCGGAATAATGCGCATCCAGCTTACGGATCATCTGATGATCTGTTTCATACAATTCTCCGTATACAAAAGCTGTTTCTGCTAAAGACGCCGCGGGCTGACCTTTTTCTGTTTTATACAGCACGCCGTTTATCGCGGCCTGCTCGCACACACACGGAGCGCCTTTCAGCAGCTCATGATTTTCTTCACGCTTCCGTAACAAACCGTATACAAAAAGAAGCAAGTTATTTTTCCTCCTTTTGGACAGCATCCGCTTCTAACGGCAGAAATACCTGAAACGTACTGCCTTCTCCATTTTTGCTCTTAATGTTAAGTTTACCATTATGCTCCTTCAGAATTCGTAAACAAATCGGAAGGCCGAGGCCTGTCCCCTGATCTTTTGTCGAGAAAAACGGTTTCCCAATGTTTTTAAGCTTTTCTTTCGACATGCCGTTTCCTTCATCCTGTATGCTGATCACCGCGTATTCTTCATCCCGTTTTGTGTAAATATGAATATTCCCGCCGTCAGGCATCGCCTCAATCGCATTTTTAATAATATTGATAAATACCTGTTTCAGCTGGTTTTCGTCACCGTTGACCATACAGGACTCAGTCTGCCTGAAATCCTTCTCAATCACAGTGTTTGACAGCACCGCGTTTGTGTCAAGAAGCGTCGCCACCTGCCTTAAAATATGGTTGAGATGATGGGCGGTAAACGTCACGGTCTGCGGCTTGGCGAGCAGTAGCAGCTCTCCCAGCACAAGATCTATCCTTTTAATTTCCGAAAAAATAATATCGAAATAATCCGTTCGTTCCGGATACTGAGCTTTCATCAGCTGAAGAAAGCCGCTGACTGATGTTAAAGGATTTCTTACTTCATGGGCGATTCCTGCCGCAAGTTCACCGGCGATAGCCAGCTTTTGAGATTGCATGGCAAGCCGTTCATTCGTTTCCAGAAGCTCATCAACCGCTTTTTTCCGTTCACTGATATCAGACATCGTCCCCAGGCTTCCGACAAATTTCTGTCTGCGGTCATAATACAGCTTATAATGAACTTCTCCCCAAAAGATAGTGCCGTCTTTTTTAATATATTTAGCCGTGAACATTCCTGACGGGGACAGCTGCTTAATTTGGGAGATAATATAATCAATGATATGTTTCTCTTTTATAAAATAATCATTATACATCGTGCCCATACATTCGCTGATGGAATAGCCCGTAATCGCCGTCCAAGCTTGATTCAAATATGTAATATTCCCTTGTGAATCTGTCTGAAAAACAATTTCCTGCAGATTGTCCATAATCCGGTTTTTCTCATCTGAAAGCGCCTTTGCTTTCTGCTCGCTGTCCTTCAGCTCCGCCAGCAGCTGCTTTTTATGATCTACATAATAAGCCAGCAGCCAGACGCTGATTAACGTGACAGTGGTAAAAGTGATATCAACAGGCCAGTTAATCGGATTCCGTTCAATTATGTAAAATAAATAATCCCAAAACATAATAAAAATCATTGCCAAGATTAATGAAATGATACGCGCTTGATATTTTCCCATAGTCCCACCTGCCGCTAGCATTTCTACATATATTGTAACATTGTTGACCGCATTATTGACTAAAAAATGATAACTATTCCCAATTATTTGAGCAGGTTTGCTTGATTTTACCGTGAGTTTTTGCACAAGTTCATAATAAAAGGGCGGAATGACGCTCCGCCCTTTTTATCAT
Organism: Bacillus siamensis; assembly: GCF_051628075.1. Taxonomy (NCBI): domain Bacteria; kingdom Bacillati; phylum Bacillota; class Bacilli; order Caryophanales; family Bacillaceae; genus Bacillus; species Bacillus siamensis. The sequence goes on along the minus strand of NZ_CP155579.1, from coordinate 1,399,194 downwards.
TATGATTTATCTTTTAACGCTTCCTCGATTTCCTCAAGCAGCATTTTCGCTCCTTCAGGGCTTAAGATGATTTTACCGTTGCCGTATTCCTGATTGTCGGGGGTAATTTCTCCGGTCATTAAGCAAATGCCGTGCGGTTTGTATTTTTTCAAGACAATTTTGTCTCCGTCAACAAAAAATTCAATACTATCTTTAATAGCGATATCCAATGCTCTTCTCAATTCAATCGGCATGACAATACGCCCTAGTTCGTCTACTTTTCTTACTACACCAATTGATTTCATAGAAATCCCCTACTTCCTTTAATGTCTCTTATATATGTCCAAGGAAAATCCTTCATAAACGTAGACGAAAGTAACGGAGCAAAAGTTTCTCCGCATCCGGTAATGAATGTTTTTTTACAGAAGAAAGCCTTTTTGAAATACGGGATACAGACTTTCCCTCCTTTTTTACAAAAACATTTCATTCCCGGCGGAAACCCCCAAAAATCGTGGTTTTTCTCAGAAACTTTAAATGTAGAATCAATTAAATCAGGATAGGGATTGGGTGAAAATATGTTTCAATCAACTGAGATCGGAATCGACTTAGGAACCGCTAATATACTTGTTTACAGTAAAAATAAAGGAATTATTTTAAACGAGCCTTCCGTTGTCGCTGTAGATACAACAACGAAAGCGGTGCTTGCCATCGGAACGGATGCCAAAAACATGATCGGAAAGACGCCGGGGAAAATCGTCGCCGTACGGCCGATGAAAGACGGTGTCATTGCTGATTATGATATGACAACTGACTTATTAAAACACATTATGAAAAAAGCCGGAAAAAAAATCGGGATGACCTTCCGCAAACCGAATGTCGTCGTCTGCACGCCTTCAGGATCAACAGCCGTTGAACGCCGGGCCATCAGTGACGCTGTCAAAAACTGCGGAGCAAAAAACGTTCACTTAATTGAAGAACCCGTAGCAGCTGCAATCGGAGCCGACCTGCCGGTTGACGAGCCGGTCGCAAACGTCGTCGTGGATATCGGAGGCGGTACGACTGAAGTCGCCATCATCTCATTCGGAGGCGTCGTGTCCTGCCACTCTATCAGAATCGGCGGCGACCAGCTTGATGAAGATATCGCTTCGTTCGTCAGAAAAAAATACAACCTGCTGATCGGAGAACGTACGGCAGAACAAGTGAAAATGGAAATCGGTTTTGCATTGATTGAACATGTGCCGGAAACGATGGAAATCCGCGGCCGTGACCTCGTAACCGGTCTGCCGAAGACGATCAGACTGCAGTCTAATGAAATTCAGCACGCGATGCGTGAATCGCTCCTACATATTCTTGAAGCCATCAGAGCGACACTTGAGGATTGTCCGCCGGAACTCAGCGGGGACATCGTTGACCGCGGCGTCGTGTTAACCGGCGGGGGCTCGCTTTTAAACGGGATGAAAGAATGGCTGACAGAAGAAATCGTCGTTCCCGTTCATTTGGCCGCAAATCCGCTTGAATCAGTGGCTATCGGCACGGGGCGTTCGTTAGACGTCATCGACAAGCTGCAAAAAGCGATTAAATAATAAGATTGTGCTTCTTTTTTCTCCGGCCGGCTCATATTGTGAGAACTGGAGAAACATTAAGGAGGAAGCATATGCTTAGAGATGTGGGAAGACGCATAGCGGTAGCTGTCATTTTAAGCGGAATTATCTTGGGGGGTATGAGCATTTCGCTGGCCAATATGCCCCATTCTCCGGCCGGCAGCACCGTAAAACTGAATCATCCGTAAAGACGCAGCAAAGGCTGTGTCTTTTTCATTTGCGCTCCTTTCTTTTCTTTATGAGGCGATATTTGATATGATGAGAAAAACCGATGAGGAGGAATGAACGATGAGTTCGTTTACTGAAAAGTTAAATACATATGCTCGGCTGGCGGTAGAAGTCGGCGTCAATGTCCAAAAAGGACAGCATGTCGTAATCAATGCCTCAACCGATGTCCGGGAACTTGTCAGACTGCTGGCCAAACATTCGTATGAAAAAGGCGCAAAAAACGTCACCGTAAATTGGCAGGACGATGAATTGTCCAGATTAAAATACGAAATGGCTCCGTTTGAAGCGTTTGAAGAATATCCTGAATGGGAAGCGAAAGGCAAAGAAGAGCTCGCGAAAAAAGGAGCTGCGTTTATTTCTGTCGTCTCATCCGACCCCGACCTGTTAAAAGGCACTGACGGGAAACGGATTGCAGCGTTCCAAAAAGCCGCCGGAAAAGCATTGCATACATACAGACAATATATTCAATCAGATAAGGTCAGCTGGACGGTGATCGGAGCCGCTTCAACAGGCTGGGCGAAAAAAGTGTTCCCGGATCGGCCGGAAGAAACAGCCGTTCAGCTTTTATGGGAAGAAATTTTCAAAACGACCCGCGTAAATGAAGAAAACCCAGTGGAAGCATGGAAAAAACATGACCAAAACCTTCATGAGAAAGTGGAACACCTGAACAAAAAACATTACAGCGCCCTGCACTATCAAGCTGAAGGAACAGACTTAACCATTGAATTACCGAAAAAACATGTATGGGCAGGCGCGGGAAGCGTGAATGAGAACGGGCACGAATTCATGGCCAACATGCCGACAGAAGAGGTTTTCACTCTTCCGCAGCGTGACGGGGTGAACGGCACGGTTTCCAGCACGAAACCGCTGAGCTACGGCGGCAACATTATTGATAACTTTACACTTACCTTTGAAAACGGCCGCATTGTTGATGTGAAAGCTGAAAAAGGCGAGGAGATTTTAAAAGGCATCGTCGAAACCGATGAAGGCTCGCATTATCTCGGAGAAGTGGCCTTAGTGCCGTACGATTCACCGATTTCAACATCGAATATTTTATTTTATAACACACTGTACGATGAAAACGCATCAAACCACTTGGCGATCGGCAGCGCGTATGCCTTTAATATCGAAGGCGGCAAGCAAATGACACGGGAAGAGCTTGTCAAAGAGGGCTTAAATGAAAGCATTACGCACGTAGATTTCATGGTCGGCTCCAAAGATATGAATATCGACGGGATTACCGCTGACGGCAAAAGAGAACCGATCTTCAGAAACGGAAACTGGGCATTTTAATAAAAAAGGAGGCGCTTCGGCCTCTTTTTTTATTTTGCTTCATACATTTGCAGGTTGGCAAAGACGGTTTCCAAAACAGGGGTATCAACTGACAAGCCTTTCGCTTTCTCAAGCAGAAAACCGTGTAAATGTTCACCTTCTGTCACCCGCCCATTTTCCATGTCTCTCAGCATCGACGATTTCATGTGATAAGACATGCTTGTCAACGTACGATAACTCTCTTCTTCAAGGTCAGCGTCCTTCGGAATGCCGGCAGCCTTGAAAATGGCTCCGATTTCTGCAAAAAGACGCTTTGCCGTATTGCGGCCGCCTTCTGTATCTAAAATCGGTCCCACCGGCTGTTGAAACAAAGTGGTCACTCCCGCCTGCGCGGCAATGAACATGTACTTTTTCCAAATATCCTTTTCAATATCCCGGCTGATGATGACATCCGCTTTCACACCCGCAAACGCTTTTTCCAGCTCATTTATACGTTCCGTGCGTTCCCCGCTCCATTCACCGAACACAAAGCGGTGGGCAGCGCTCGTATGAAGAATGTCCCCTTTTTCGTTAAGAGCGCTCTCAATAAAGCAGAGGCCTCCTAACACCTGCCGTTTTGAAAAAGCTTCGAACAGCTCGTTATAGTGCCTGTACCCGTTTAAAAAAGGAATAATGACCGACGAAGGTTTGACAAACGGTTTGACATCCCCAATGACGTCCTGCAAAGAATACGCTTTTGATGCGATGATAACGGCGTCAAACTCTCCATCTTCACCCGCCATGATTATTTTCGGCTTGATTGAAACATCACCATTTGCACTTTTGACGGTCAATCCCGTCTCTTTTAATTGTTCCGCCCGCTTCTGACGGACGAGAAACGTAACGTCATTTCCCTTCTCTGCAAGACGTGCGCCGATATAACCGCCCACTCCCCCTGCTCCGACAACTAAAAACTTCATGATGCATTCCTCCGTCTCTTTTCAATTCATATGTTCCTTTATTGTAACGGGAAGTCAGAAGATTGAAAACTTTTCCCGCAAATAAAAAGCAGAGTCTCCTCTGCTTTTTTTTTACGCGTATAGCTCTTCAAGCTTTTTCTGAACATCCGCATTTTCAAGAAATTCGTCATAAGACATTTGTTTGTCAACGATGCCTTTAGGCGTTAATTCAATGATGCGGTTGGCAATTGTCTGTACAAACTGATGGTCATGAGATGAAAACAGCATAGCGCCTTTAAAGCTGATTAAACCGTTGTTAAGCGCCGTAATGGATTCCAAGTCTAAGTGGTTTGTCGGTTCATCCAGAATTAAAATGTTCGCGCCGGAAAGCATCGCTTTTGAAAGCATGCAGCGCACTTTTTCTCCTCCGGAAAGAACGTTTGATTTTTTGTTGACTTCTTCCCCAGAGAACAGCATGCGTCCTAAGAAGCCGCGCAGAAAGCTTTCGCTTTGGTCATGCGGCGAGTATTGGCGGAGCCAGTCTACAAGGTTCGCATCGCTGCCGTCGAAATATTCGCTGTTGTCTTTAGGGAAGTACGCCTGAGAAGTGGTGACGCCCCATTTGAATGTGCCGCTGTCAGCTTCCATTTCCCCGGAAATGATTTTGAACAATGTCGTAACGGCAAGCTCATTGCGGCCCGTAAACGCGATTTTGTCTTCTCTGTTCATAATAAAGCTGACGTTATCAAGCACCTTAACGCCGTCAATCGTTTTCGTTAAGCCTTCTACCCGCAGCACGTCATTTCCGATTTCGCGTTCCGGCGTGAAATTGACATAAGGATAACGGCGTGATGACGGTTTGATATCATCAAGCGAAATTTTATCAAGGAGTTTCTTTCTTGATGTCGCCTGCTTTGATTTAGAGGCATTGGCGCTGAATCTGGCCACGAACTCCTGAAGCTGTTTAATCTGCTCTTCTTTTTTCTTATTGGCTTCCTGAGAAAGCTTTAAAGCAAGCTGGCTGGATTCATACCAGAAATCATAGTTGCCGACATACACTTGAATTTTATTAAAATCAAGATCGGCGATGTGCGTGCACACTTTATTTAAAAAGTGACGGTCATGGGATACGACGATGACTGTGTTCTCAAAGTTGATCAGAAACTCTTCCAGCCACTGAATCGCTTTCAGATCCAAGTGGTTCGTCGGTTCATCAAGCAGCAGAACGTCCGGCTTGCCGAACAGCGCCTGCGCCAAAAGCACTTTCACCTTTTCTGAACCGCCTAAGTCCGCCATTTTCTTCGTATGCAGGTCTTCAGAGATGCCCAGACCCTTTAACAAAATAGCGGCTTCACTTTCAGCTTCCCATCCGTTTAATTCCGCAAACTCTCCTTCAAGCTCGGCGGCGCGGATGCCGTCCTCATCAGAAAAATCCGGTTTCATATAAATCGCGTCTTTTTCCTGCATGACTTCGTATAAACGTTTATGTCCCATAATGACGACTTTCAGAACTTCGTAATCTTCATATTCAAAATGGTTCTGTTTCAGAATGGCAAGGCGTTCGCCCGGGCTCATATGGACATCGCCGGTCTGAGGCTCCAGTTCACCGGATAAAATTTTCAAGAATGTTGATTTTCCGGCACCGTTTGCGCCTATTAATCCGTAGCAATTGCCCGGCGTAAATTTAATATTGACATCTTCAAATAACTTGCGATCCGCAAAACGCAAGCTCACATTATTTACAGCAATCATTTATAATCCTCCATCGTGTCTAACATCAATAAAAGTATACCATGAATAAAGGGGAAGAGAAATGTTTCCCTGCGAATATAAGGGTTTTGAAAAGACGCAAGCGCCAAACCCGAAGCCCTGTGATACAATAGATATATATACATATTCATCACGGAGGAACAAGTTGAAGCTTTTAACACTCACAGAATATTGTCTTATGATTTTCTTTACCGGGGTTTTTCTGGCCGTCACAGGCTTTACCGCACGTGACATCGGCCTTTACGTCGGAATCGCCCTCATTTACACGTTTTCGCATCTCTTTTCAAAACGGATGCTTGAAAAACGCGGCAAAGAGAAGCAGCAGGTGAATCTTTTTTTCAGCGTTCTGGCCATTGTCGGATCAGTGCTGGCCACGGTAATGTTCATCGCCGTCGCCGCCTCGTTTGCCAAATAAAAAACGCCGGCCGTCCGAATCGGGCAGCGCGGCGTTTTTATTTTGTCTGACGCATATCATGAAACGGGAAGAACACAAACTTCGAGGTGCCGACGATCCGTTTCTCGGCAATTAAACCGAGCCCGTTCCGGCTGTCCATTGAGTTCAGCCGATTGTCGCCCATGACGAAGTATTTGCCTTTCGGAACCTTTACGGGGCCGAAATCTCCCGTCAGGTTGACTCCCAGTTTTTTCGCTTCTTTTTTATTGCTCGCGAGGTACGGTTCATCGATTTTTTTGCCGTTTATATAAAGCGTATCATTTTTCATTTCCACCGTTTCTCCGGGTTTTCCGATGAGCCGCTTTACATAATGGACTTTCGATGTATCGCCGTTAATAATGACGATGTCCCCCCGCTCGATTTCTCCGATATAATTGACGCTTTTGTTGACAAACAGCCTTTCACCGTCATGTAATGTCGGGTACATTGATGATCCTTCCACTAAGTACGGTTCAAACAGGAAATGGCGGATTAAAAGCGCAAGAGCGACCGCTATAATGATGGCCTTTCCCCATTCCCAATACGTGTTGGATTTTCTTTTTACCGATTTTTCAGAAGTAGGTTTTTGTTCTTCAGTCAACGTGGTTCCTCCTAGACGATCACTGTTACGGTTCATGTACTATCTTTACTTTATCACAACTCATCACAAAATACATAACGCTTCTATGCGCATATGATTGAAAAAAGCGCCCGTAAAGGACGCTTTTTGCTTATTTCTCTACTACCGGTTTTTTGATGATTCCTAAGATAACCGCTGTTACAACCGCTCCGATTACGATGCTCATTAAGTAAAGCAGCGGATGGTTCGTAATGAATGCAACGAATATTCCTCCGTGCGGTGCAGGGAGCGTTACCCGGAAAAACTCTGTCAGTCCGCCCGCTACCGCAGAACCGATAACGGCTGCAGGGATGACGCGAAGCGGATCAGCCGCCGCAAACGGGATGGCGCCTTCTGTAACGAAAGCAGCTCCCATGAAGTAGCACGTAATACCGGCTTCACGGTCACGTTTAGAGAATTTATGTTTAAAGAATGTTGTCGCAAGTGCGATTCCAAGCGGCGGAGCCATTCCGCCCGCCATGATGGCTGCGTGCGGGGCATAGTTTCCGGCATCGATCATCGCAATACCGAAAGTGAACGCCGCTTTATTGAGCGGGCCGCCCATGTCGATAGCCATCATACCGCCTAAAATAATACCCATTAAGACAAGGTTTCCGGTTCCAAGGCTTTCAAGCCAATTTGTTAAGAAATTCATAAACGCTGCTACAGGTGTGTTAATGACAAACTGCATCAGGACACCGGTGATAAAAATACCGAGCAGCGGATAAATCAATACAGGTTTTAATCCGTCAAGAGTCTGAGGAATAAAGACAAACAGCTTTTTCAGCAGGACTACGACATAACCGGCTAAGAATCCGGCAATCAGTCCGCCCAAGAATCCGGCATTCGCCTGCGTAGCCATAAAGCCGCCGACCATACCCGGCGCAAATCCCGGACGGTCCGCAATACTCATTGCGATGAATCCGGCAAGAACGGCAACAATCAGTTTTAACGCATTATCGCCGCCGATAAAGTTCAGCGCTGCAGCAAACGTGTTGTATGTCGGATCTTTCGGATCAGCTGAATGAATTCCCCAGAAGAATGAAATCGCAACGAGGATTCCGCCGCCGACGACAAATGGCAGCATGTTGCTGACACCGCTCATTAAGTGTTTATAGAAAGTGCTTCCGATGCTTGTGCCTGATTTCTGTTTCGGACCGTCTTCATTAGAAGAGGCAGATCCTCCGCCGCTGCCTTCGTAAATCGGCGCATCTTGATTAACCGCTTTTTCAATCAGTTCCTGAGGACGTCTGATACCGGCCGTTACGGGCACTTGAAGAACATGTTTGCCTTTAAAGCGCTCCATTTCAACCTGTTTATCAGCCGCTACGATAATCGCAGGCGCATCTTCAATTTCCTGAGCCGTCAGCTTATGCTTGATTCCGCTTGAGCCGTTTGTCTCTACTTTAATGTCGACGCCGAGCTCTTTCGCTTTTTCTTTCAGTGCGTCAGCAGCCATGAATGTATGGGCGATACCTGTCGGACATGCAGTAACCGCAAGAATTTTGCCCTTTCCTGACGGCGCTGCCTGTTCTTCCTGCTCTTCTTCTTCCTCATCGTCATCTTTGTCATGCTGATTGATGATGTCAATGATCGCATCTTCTGATTCAGCCTCAAGAAGCTGTTTGCGGATTTCTTCACGCATGAGAAGCGTTGAAAGTCTTGATAATGCTTCAAGGTGCGTATTGTTTGCTCCTTCGGTTGCCGCAATCATAAAGACCAGGTGTGCCGGCTGACCGTCTAATGATTCATAGTCCACACCTTCTTTTGAACGTCCGAATGCGATGGCCGGGTTAATGACGCTCGCCGTCTTCGCGTGAGGAATGGCAATGCCTTCGCCGATTCCCGTCGAGCTTTGGCTTTCACGATTTAAAATGGCTGCTTTGTAAGCCTCTCTGTCATTTAATCTGCCGGCTTTGTCAAGCACTGTCACCATTTCATCGATAACGTTTTCTTTCTCTTTGCTTTCTATATTGAGATGAATTGTATCTCTTGTTAACAGCTCAGTTATCTTCACTTTTCTTTCCTCCTCTATAGACGTGTGACTTTAACTTCAGGAAGAAGCTGCTGTACAAACTCTTCAGTTCCGAGCTCCTCAGAAAACGCCGTCGCGCTTCCGGAAGCAACACCTAGACGGAATGCGTCTTCCAAAGGCAGCTGTTTTGAGATTCCCGCAAGGAATCCCGCGACAACGGAATCACCCGCGCCTACGGAATTGACCAGCTTTCCTTTAGGAACATTAGCGAGGAAAACCGCCTCTTTCGTAAATAAAAGCGCACCGTCGCCAGCCATCGAAACAATCGCATGTTCAGCGCCTTGTTCAATTAATTTTTTGCCGTACGGAACGGCTGCTTCGGCTGAGTCAATGACCGTATTGAACATTTCACCAAGCTCGTGATGGTTCGGCTTCATCAAAAACGGTTTCATTTCTGTCGCTTTCATAAGCGCTTCACCGGAGATGTCTACCACTACTCGGGCATTCTGCTTTCTGCATGCCTCAGCAATTTTTTCATACGTGTTATGCGGAAGAGAAGATGGGATGCTTCCCGCTAAAACGACGATGTCTCCTTCTTTCAGAGCGGAGAACTGTTCTAAAAAGGCACTGAACACTTCGTCTGAAATCGTCGGGCCCTGACCGTTAATTTCCGTTTCATCGCCCGTTTTCAGTTTTACATTTATACGCGTGTCTTCATCTACCTCAGAAAAAGCCGTTTCCAGACCTTCCTGCTGCAAAAATGACGTGATATAATTTCCGGTAAATCCGCCGACAAACCCCAATGCTTTTGACGGCACATGGTGTCTTTTCAGTAATCTCGAAACGTTAATGCCTTTCCCGCCGGGGTACTTCGTGTCATAGCTGGAACGGTTTAAACCGCCTACGGCAAAATCTTCAACGTGAACGATATAGTCAACAGACGGATTGAGGGTTACAGTGTAAATCATTATTTCACTACCTTTACGACAGTTTTTTCTTGGTAATTATCGAATGCAAGTTCTTCAGCTTCAGTGGTAATGATAACGGCATCGCCCAAAGCGGCGAACGCTGCGAAAGAAATCTCGCCGAATTTGGAAGGGTCAGCTAAAACATACGCGTTTTTCGCCTGTCTCACAGCCTTTGTCTTCAGAAGAGCCTCATCCGGATCGGGTGTTGTAAAACCGGCTTCAATGTGCACGCCGTTCACTCCGAGAAAGCTTTTGTCAAACCGGTACTGGCTGACTGCTGTTAATGAGGCGCCGCCGATCATCGCACCTGTTCGATGCTTCACATATCCTCCGAGAAGATAAAAGGGGATCCCTTTCCTTATTAAAGCGTCGATATGCATAACTCCGTTTGTGACAACTACAATGTCCTTTGTTTGATCTATAAAATCAATCATGTGCAATGCAGTTGTTCCCGCATCAAGATAAATACAGTCACCTTCTTCTAATAAAGATGCCGCTTTTTCTGCAATCTTCAGCTTATCTTGAAGGTTTTTGGAGGATTTTTCAAGCATATCAGGTTCTTGCCGGCTGTTGGAAAGCTTAGATGCCCCGCCGTGAACGCGCTTTAAAAACCCGCGCTCTTCAAGCGTTGATAAATCTCTTCTTATCGTTGATTCAGAAGCGTTTGTCATGCTTATCAGCTCTTGAATCTTTACCACGTCACGCTTTTCAATCTGATCAAGGATCAGCTGATACCTTTCAGGAGTGAGCATATTCCGCCTCCTTTGAAAACGTATTCATTTCACCTACAACATTATTGTAAACGCTTTTTTTACTTCGAGCAACTAAAATCACTCAAATTCATTCAATAACTATCAAAATCTTTCACATTTGTTCATATTAACGTATGTACATAGGGTTTGTAAACTGTAAATTCGACAAAAAGGGGGACAATTGTATGACATTTCTTTTTATCATAAATGAAAAAAGTCTATTATATTCATTCAATCTTTAAAACACAGAAAAAACCCCATGCGGACTGCATGGGGACGTTCCACTATTCATACCGTAACGCTTCAATCGGATCTAAGCGGGATGCTTTGTTGGCCGGCAGCATGCCGAAGATGACACCGATCAGCATACTGAACAGCACGCCGATACAAACCACCTGCCAGGAAACGAGCGACGGCCAGCCCGCGATAAGGGAAACGAGTGATGCTCCCCCGTAGCCGAGACCGATTCCGATTAAGCCGCCGATTAAAGTAAGCACAACGGATTCAATTAAGAATTGTGTCAGAATCTGGCCTCTCGTGGCACCGAGCGATTTGCGGATGCCGATTTCTCTTGTCCGTTCCGTTACTGATACGAGCATAATATTCATGACCCCGATTCCGCCGACAACGAGAGAAATACCGGCGATCGAACCGATGATTGTCGTCATGACGGTCGTGACCTGACCGATGCCCGCGGCGATTTCTTCCATATTCATGACTTGATAGGCCTCTTTTGTGCCGTGATTGTCATTTAAGAGGCGGGCCGCTTCTTTACCTGTTGTTTTGATTTGATCAGCGGATTCCGTCTGAATCGAAACGTTGCTGTAGTCATTTGTGCCGAAAGACGTTTTCAGCATGTTGAACGGGACATACATTTCACTGAGCCCTAATGATAAAAACCCGCTCTCTTCTTTTAATACACCGATTACTTCTACGGGCTGTCCGCCGGCCCAGACGATTTTTCCAAGCGGAGATGTTTTCCCGAACAGCTTTTCAGCCATTTTTTTCGAGATGATGCCCGCTCTTTTCCCGGAAAGGAAATCGTTATCCGTAAATGTCCGCCCATCCTGAACGTCCAGCTTTTTTACGTCCGTGTAGCCGCTGTTAATGCCATTCAGCGTAATGTCCGTTTCTTCTTCATGATAACGGGCCGTCATTGATTTTACAGCGGAAGCGACAACCTGCTTTACGCCGTCCACTCCTTTTAATCCATTAATATCTTCTTCTGTAAAACTCGCTTGCTGCAAAGCGTTCGGATTGGCTGTTAATTCTTCATCGCTCGGCAGATAATACAATTCAATTGTATTGCCCGGCCCGCTGATGGATTGCTTCAGCATTTGCTCTCCGCCCTGGCCGACAGCCACAACAACGATTACTGAACCGACGCCGATAATGATGCCGAGCATCGTCAGAATCGATCTCATCTTGTGAGCTCTGACGGAGCTGAGAGCCATCCGGAGATTTTCTAACAGGCTCATTCCCCCACTCTCCTCTGCTCAGAATCGCGGGAAACGATACTGCCGTCACGGACGAAGATCACTCTGTTTGTACAATCCGCCACTTCAGGCTCATGTGTGACAAGCACCACGGTCACGCCCTCTGCATTAAGCTCTGTGAACTGCTCCATAATGGAAATGCTTGTTTTCGTATCCAGCGCGCCGGTCGGCTCATCAGCCAAGATAAGCTTCGGTTCGTTAACGATGGCTCTTGCAATCGCGACACGCTGCTTTTGGCCGCCGGACAGCTCATTCGGCATGTGAAGCATCCGATCCGCTAAGCCGACTTTTTCCAGCGCATATTCGGCCCGTTCCTCACGCTCTTTTTTGCCGATACCTGCGTAAATCATGGGAAGTTCGACATTTTTTCTTGCATTCAATCGCGGCAGCAGCTGAAATTGCTGAAAAACAAATCCGATTGATTTGTTCCGGACCGCCGCAAGCTCTTTTTCCGTGCATGAAGATACATCTTCTCCCGCAAGTCTGTAACTGCCTGATGTCGGTCTGTCCAGACAGCCGATGATATTCATAATCGTAGATTTACCTGATCCCGACGGTCCCATAATGGATACATATTCCCCTTGTTCAATCGTCAGGTCGATTGAACGGAGGACATCAAACGTTTCCTTGCCGATCTGATAGCTTTTTTTCACCTTTGAAAGCTGAATCATCTATGCTTTCACATCCGTTCCGTCAGTCAAACCGTCAGCCGGATTCAGAATGACTTTATCATTCTTTGAAAGTCCCTCTTTTATCTCCGTTAACTGATTCGAGGTGTCGCCGACTTTGACTTTCACGCGTTTGGCCTTCCCGTCTTTTACCGTAAAGACCCAGTGCTCATCTCCGTCTTTTTTGACTGCGGAGGACGGCAGCGTATCGGCTTTCCGCTTGTCGGTTTCAATGTTCATAATGAGTTTAAACCCCGGTTTGCCCTCCGGAAGCTTTCCGATCAGCTTGACCTGAAACGGATACTGCACGGCTTGTTCCGTGCTTTCACCCGAAGCAGCTCCTGACTTTTGTTCCGGAACGAGACCGACAGCCGTCACTCTTCCCTTCCATGTTTTATCCGGAATGGCGTCTGATGTAATTGTAACGCTTTGTCCCTTTTTCACTTTCAGTGTGTCGTATTCAGACAAATTGCCGGCAACGATCAGGTGTTCCGGGTCGCCTATATGTATTACCGGTTCTTGAATATCCGATTTTTTAGAAGCGGCTTCTTGATTTACCGAGATAACCGTTCCGTCCATCTCACTCTTGACATTGAGATTCGCCACCTGGTTTTCAAGAGATTGCTTTTGCAGGTCAGATTGCTTTAATTCAATTTCAGCCGTTTTTTGCTGAAGCTGCAGATCAGTCCGTTCGGATTCAATTTGTTTTTTGGCTTCCGCTTCTCCCGCTTGTTTTGCCAAATCTTTTTCTTTACTGTTTAAGGCTTGTAGTTTTTCTTGAATTTGTTCGATTTGCAGCCGTTTTGATTGTTCTGTCAACTCATTTTGCTCTTTATCAAGGTTGAGCTGTTCGTTTGTATACGTGACTAGCGACGACCCTTTTTTTACTTTGTCGCCTTCTTTTACTTTTACTTTATCAAGGGTTCCTTTATCCGCTTCATAAAAAACATACTGTTCTTTGGAGAATTTAAGTGTTCCCGGAACCATGACCGCAGATGAGATTTCTCTTTTTTCCATAGTCCCGGTATCGACTTTTTCCCCGGCGCTGCCGCCCGCGGGAGCGGCCGACTTATAAATATTGATACTGATGAATACTGCAACAATGACTGCGATGCCGATTCCGATCCAAAGTTTTTTCATGTTATACACCTGCTGCCACTGAATTTAACAGTCCTCCGACTGCCGATACCAAAAGCATAATAACAAACAGGACAATTGCGGAAATCCAGCCTGCTTTTTTAGAAATGCCGCCGGTATAGCGCAGACCTAACGCGAGCAGAATATAGCTCCAGATGCTGAAAATATCGATCGCGCTTAAAAAGACCGATACGCCGTCTCCGGCAGGTATGACACTCGCCAAAGATGTGACAGGGTACAGTGAGCCCGCACCGGTAAAATAAATGACAAGTCCGTTAATGACTAAGCCGATGTTAGTAATCAATGCAGTAAAGAGGCCGAGTGAGAGCATTTTTTTATAAGTTGTCACGCCGCCTGAAATTTTGACGCACAGCCAATAAATAAGCGGAACGATAAAGAGAGCGATAATGCCTCCGAAAATCCCTCCGAAAATCGAGCCGAATTTCGCGATGGTTTTGGTCATTTCAATCTGATCATCGGTCAATCCGTCAAGAGATGAGCTGTTCAGCAGTTCTTCATAATTCATTCCGAGCCCGCGCAAAATACTCCCCGCCGCGATGAGAATGATGACAATCAGGAGAGGAATGCCGATGACCGGGTGTTCTCTTAATCTTTTAAACTGCACAACAGGACTTGTAATGACGCCGAAAATTGACGGCTTTTCCGTTACTGCCGTATTGTTTTTTTCCAGATTTGGTTCCATATTGCTGATGCCTCCTATGTATTATTCTGTTTATACGTACGCATCCGGCTTATAAAAGTTTCAATTTTTTTGCCGTTTGCGTATTTATGCTAAATTGTAACACAAATTCTTAAATGTACGTTCCATAATTATGTAAAAAATGACCAGCGCCGGACTGATATGAAAGCAGGCTCAAAATCTTGTGGTGACACCTTTTTAAGCCTGTGTATGTAAAGAAAACCGCACAATTAAAAATTCCTTAAAGTTCCATTTGGTTTCCCTCTGGAATTCAGCCTTTCTTGCCGATGTTATCGGCGTACTGTGCAAAAAAGCCGGATGGCAATGATGCACATCCGGCTTTTATTCACCCTCCGCTTACAGGCGGGATAAAGGCAATGGTATCGCCTTCTGTTACGATGCTGTTGTCTTTTACGTAAGTTTCATTGATTGCGATCATGGCATTGTCTATCGTCTGGAGGCCGTACCGTTCTTTTAACAGCGTTTTTACAGCAGACGCTGCCGCCTCCTTTTCATCAAGTTCAATGACCGGTGTTCCCGCCTGCTCCGCAAGCCCGGCAAACAAAAGTACTTTAATCATCGTGATTCCCCTTTATTTAAATCCGGTTTTCCGTTCGGATAAGGCGTCGTTTCCAGCTGATCGCCTATCCATTCTTCGCCGTCTTCCCAGATCTCTTTTTTCCAAATCGGAACAATCTGTTTTATCCGTTCAATGGCATATTCATTCGCCTCATATGCCGCCTTTCTGTGCGGAGAAGACACGGCGATTACGACCGCTGCTTCTCCGATATCAAGGACGCCGACGCGGTGAGTGATCGCAGCTTCGGCTCCCTCCCATTTCGCGCTGATTTCATCGCCGATTTGAGAAAGCATTTGAACAGCCATCGGTTCATATGCTTCATATTCAAGACGCACCGTCCGCCGTCCGGCAGTCCACTCTCTGACCGTGCCGATAAACGTTGTGATGGCCCCGGCTTCGCGCTTTTCAACTTTTTTCACGATATTTTCCGCAATGATAGGTTCCCTTGTAATTTGAAAACGTTTCATTTATGCAGATCCCCCTTTCAGCTGCGAAAGCACAAACATAATGGCATCCGGATCATCCGCATGGAATACGGGTGTGCCCGCATCTGCAGGCATATGCTCCGTACTTCTGCTGACAACCGCGAGCACGCGCTCCAAATGCTTCAGCTTTTGCCAATCTTCGCTGCTTTTAATCATAATGATTTTCGGATGCGGCGCATGTTTAAAACCCTCAATGAGAAGACAGTCGATTCCCACATATTCATACAGGCCGATCAAACCAGCCAGATCCCATTTTTTTCGCGCCGTAAGCTGCAAGACCCCGTCCCCTTCTACTGCCGTAACCGCGGCACCGGCTTTTGATAAGCGCTCTGAATCCTTTCTGTCAGAAAAAGGTTCCGGCTCTCCGCCATGTCCGTGATGCTTTAAACATCCAACCGTGCAATTTTTCGGCGCCGCTTTCAGTATACGTTCGATAAACGTTGTTTTACCGCTGTTTTGAAAGCCTACGATCTGGACGATCGGGAAAGAATTGACCATGGCCATTCACTTCCATTCTCATCGCGGATGAGAAGCACGTGAACCGTCCGTCCCGCTTCATATCCCCTCGTTCCTCCCGGCAGAAGGATAAACGCGTTTGCTTCAGCAAGAGATGTGACTGAGCTTGACTTGTCGAGACCGACTGGTGACGCCATCATCTTTCCATCTTTGTGGTAAACAAACGCCCTCACAAATCTCGCAAACGGATTCGGCTTTGGAAAGTCGTTTGTTAACACGGCTTCCGCCCATCCGGCGTGAGGTTTTTCATTCAGAAGCCACGACTGAATCATCGGTTTGACAAACAGGGTGAAACCGACGTAACATGCCGACGGATTGCCTGAAAGGCCGAACAGCAGCATGTCATCAGCCCGTGCGACAGTTGTCACGCTCCCCGGGCGCATTGCCACTTTGTTAAATAAAACTTCCGCTCCCAGCTTAGCATAAATGTCAGGAAGAAAATCAAAATCACCGACTGACACGCCGCCGGTCGTGATCAGAAAATCGGTTTTTTTCATGGCTTCCTTCACCGCCGCATAACTGTCATCAAAATCATCGGAAATTTTGCCTAAGTTCAGCGGCACCGCACCCGCTTCAATGATCTGGGCATACACCATGGCCGCGTTGCTGTTGCGGATTTTCCCGGGTTCAAGCGGATCGCTTACATGAAGAAGTTCGGTTCCCGTGGCGATAATCCCGACCACCGGCTTTCTCACCACAGGAACAGAAGAATAGCCGAAGGTTGCCAAAAGAGCGGTGACGCCCGGCGTGATTTTCGTTCCTTTTTTTAAAAGCGAACTGCCCTTTTTCGCATCTTCTCCTTGGTATGAAATATTATCGCCCGCATGGAAAGGGCGTTTTACCGACATGTAATCCGTGCCGTTTTCAGAATACGTTTTTGTCAGCTCAAGCATCACTACGGCATCCGCGCCTTTTGGAATCTGCGCCCCTGTCATAATGCGGACCGCTTCATACGGTCCGAGCTCTTTTTCTGACACGGCGCCGGCTCCGATATGGTCAATGACTTCAAACGTGACGGCATTGTCACGGGAAGCCGTCTTTGAATCGCACGCCCTGATGGCAAAACCGTCATACGGAGAACGGTCAAAGGCAGGCACATCATGGTCCGCCTTAACATCTTCCGCCAAATAGCGGTGAAGGCTGTCCTCCAGCGGCACCCATTCGGTATCCCCCTGTTTTTTATATCGGCTCACTCGGCGGACTGCTTCGCCCACCTGTATCGGCGTTCTTTTTTCAAGCATAGCAATACCTCCCCTTACTACAGTCCGATCACTCTGGCCAGAACTGAATTTGCTTCTTTGATGTCATTTGTACCGTGAATCAGAGCCCGTCCGTCTTGAAAAATAACGATTCTGAAGCGCTCGTATGCCATGTGCAGCAGAAATTCATTTGCTTCGACTTTGCCGATCTGCTTCAGACGTTTGACGAGCTCTTCTTTGTCCAACCTCTTTAACGCTTCCGATCTGATTTGAACGGTGTCTCTTCCGCACAGCACGCTTGCTTTCGGCCTGTTTTCCGGCTGCAGGTACGGGTATACGGGCTCCGCGCCGCAGGAAGGGCAATGATCCCGTTTGGTCTGATCCACATTTACGCTCATATTGGTGTTATTCCACACATCAAACGTAAAAAAGCGCCGATTTACCGCTTCATGGTTTCCTGTCAGCAATTTCAGCGCCTCAGCCTGCTGATAAGCCGAGACGATATGAACCGCCGGAGGTATGATGCCTGCTGTATCACATGTCGCTCCGCCTACGGGTATTTGCTCAAACAGACAGGATAAACACGGCGTAACCTCAGGGATAATCGTCATACACATCCCCTGACTGCTGACACAGGCACCGTAAATCCAAGGCGTTTTCGTTTTCAGCGCCAGATCATTGATGACCATTCTCGTTTCAAAATTATCTGTCGCATCCACGATGCAATCCGCTTGTTCAATCAGCGGTTCAAGCGTTTCCGCCGTACCTTCGGCCGCATAAGCATCTATATGTATGTCACTGTTTATCGCCAAAAGACGCGTCTTTGCCGCCACGGCTTTCGGCAGGCGTTCTCTCGCGTCTTCTTCTGTATACAGCTGCTGTCTTTGTAAATTGCTCCATTCCACATAATCCCGGTCAATAATCGCCATACGGCCTGCTCCGGCTCTTGCCAGCCCCTCTGCTGCGGCTGTTCCGAGGGCCCCGGCCCCGACAATCAGGACACTGCTGTCAGCCAGCGCCTTCTGCCCTTTTTCCCCTATCGGCTTAAATCTTGTCTGCCGCGAATAGCGCTCTTCCATCTGTGTTGTCCCCTTGCATTTTTATTTCCATCATACCATGTTTCCTCACAATCAGTCCTGATGTGAAGACTCGATAAGCGCCAAAAGTCTGGCGTAATCATCGCGGGTGTTGATATTGACGAACTCTTCCGGCCCGGCGCCGATGTCTTCAGCCTGAACATAACAGACAGACAGATGTTTCAGCGTGTCTGCCATTTTCAGCTTGTTTTGTGCCAGCTGATCAAAAAGCACCTCTTGCACCCGTTTATGATAAACCGCCAAGAGAGGCTGCGCTCTGTTTTCACAAATCGGAATGACAGCGTCCACATTTCCGGTCAGCTTCATTTCAAGCGCTGCCATGGTCTTTCTAGTCACGAGCGGCGTGTCACAGGATATGACCGTGTATGTTTCGCCTTCCGTTTGTTTCATTGCCGTATATATGCCGGCCAGCGGCCCCATTCCCCGAAACTGCGGCACATCGGCAAGAACATGTCTCTCTTTGTTTGCTAAGAACCTTTTTATATGTTCAGGGCGGCTGATCATCACCGTCTCTCCGCAGCCGAAGGCTTTTTTCGCCTGCTCATAAAACATGCCGCCCTTCCACTTTGCAAAAGCTTTCGGTTCCCCGAACCTTCGGGAAGCTCCCCCTGCTAATATTACATTCACCCGTTTCATGTCATCTCTCCCCATTCTATATAAAAGCATAGCAAACGCCTCAGCCGAAATACAATATTACAGTGCTTGTCAGTTTAATTAAGAGGAATAGCCGTCTGTCCTATCCCATATTGTAGTGTTAACATCATGAGGGAGATGGTTCTTATGAAAATATCAGGTCCGTTTTTCCACGACACTTCTCAAGAGAACCTTTATTTGAAGTCTGAACTTTCGAGATGCAGAAAACTGATTTCGGAGTTTGAAGCAAGCTACTTTCATCAAAAAAACAATAAGCTTCAAGAGGAAAACGCTAATATTAAAGAGCGGCTTCACAAGCTTACTGACGAACTGGAAGCAATGGCTCAAAAACACAAACAGACAAGTAACACGGAACGGTCTCTGCATGAAATCAGGGCCGGGCTGCTCGATAAAATCGTCATTCTGCAAGAACTGCTGCAGAAGGAAACGTTTCGGCGGAAAAATGAGATGGAAGAAAAACACCGTCTCCATCTTACGAATGTAAAATTTGAAGAAGAAAATAAAAACTTACATACCCGTATCAGCTCACTTGAGACCGCCATGGAAACCGAACAGACTGCTCACGAAGATACGAAACGGCGTTTTCAGGCTGCTGCAGAAGAAAATATCCGGCTGCAAACACAAATGACAGAAAAAGAATACCAGCTCAAACATATTAAAATAGAAATTAATCATATGAGAGATCGAATACTAGAAACAAAAGAACGGCTTGTAGAAATAGAAAAAACGAAAGAAAAGTTATTTCAAGAAACCATTCTCTCGTACAAAAGGCAGCTGGACGAAAGTGATGCTTGGATTGCCGGCCATTTTGCTGATATTGACAGCCGGACGGCGGAACCGGCAGAAAAAGAGCTGGAACTTCCTTCTGCTGCGGCCGGGACTGTTCAGGCAGAAGACTTGCTTAAAGCGGTCACCGAACAAGTCATCTCCCTGCAAAAACAGTTTGCACAATCAGAGTCCCGTGATCAGTCGTTTGAAGAAAAGCTCGACGCGTTGAAAGAACGGGCTGATGAAGAAAAACCGTTCCAGAAATATGTCGTCAAGCTTGAAAAAAAGGCGTTAAAAGATACGCGGGACAACGCAAAAAAACTGCTTGAGTAACGCAAGCAGTTTTTTACTGTTTTATTCAGCAGCCGTATCATTTGCCGTTTCTTCTGTTTCCTGAGAAATTTCTCCCTCAAGAATATATTGGCCGCGGTATGGTTTTTTCACTTCCGGATACATTTTAATTAAACTTTGCATAAACGTTGTCATATTAGGGATTTCAAGGCCGCTTTCCTTCTCAATTTCCTTTTGCAGCTCCGAACTTTTGATCGCCGCATTGTGGCGCTTCAATGTTTTAATGGCTGCTTCACGCAGTTTTGCCGCTTTTGAACCCGGTCTTGCCGTCCCTCTTCTTCTTCTTGTAGAACCGTCCGGAATGCCGGCGGGAAGAGACGTAATAGACTGCATTTGCGGCTGTGAGGATTGAGGCTGTGTCTGCGGCTTTTGGTAGCTTCTCATTTCCTGTGCCGCAAGCTCTGCAAGCACTGGGAGAGAGTCACTTTTTTTCTCCGGACGAAACTCTTTTTTTGTATCGGACAGGCTGCCCGTATTGTCTAATTCTCTCAGTTTTGCATATATTTTATCACGTTCTATTTGATATTCACGAATGACTTTTACCTCTGCCTCGTTCAATTGTTCTAAACGTAAGCGCAGCGCTTCTCTTTCATTAAACATGTGTAAAACCCCCTGTCAAAAATTTAAACACTTTTATTTAGATATTAGATTACAAAAGTAATTTTATCAACTATTATTTTAGCATTTTACTATTTTATTTACTCTATGAAAAATTGCTTATTTTCTGAAAATGGTACTTTCTATACAAAAACCCTTATCATATAGGGGATTCTGGGCGGTGTTCCATTTTATTCAATCACTTCAAAATATAACTTGAAATTACTTGTTTAATGAAAATTAGCGTAATATCTACAATTTTCGACTATAATATGTAAAAGCTAAAGATACGGAGAAAACATGCGATACAGCGTGTTTTCTCCTGTTTTTCTTCATTTTCGTTTTCACTCCGGCTCAACAATCATGCATGTCATTTTGGAATTTTTTATCCAATAAGCACAAAAAAACCCTATTACCTAACGGCAAAGGGTTTGCAGAACCGAGACAATAGTCCGACGGAGATTGTCCCAATTATTCAGAAGCATGCTCCATTTCTGAAAGTACGCGGCTGACGCGTTTTTCAAGCATTGTCATTCCGTCTCCTCCCGCTTGAAAATGACGGAGCTGTCCGGTTTTATCAAAAACGTAATAAGCCGGCACATATTGATTCCCAAATGCTTCAGTCAGCGTATGATTGCTGTCCACGTAAATCGGCTGAGAGATATTGTGTTCAGCCGCTGTTTCCTTGATTTTCTCAAGGTCAAGATCATCTTCGGAACGGGGCATATGAACGGCTGCCACATTCAGCTGATCTTTATATTTATTACGAAGCCCGTTCACCTCAGGCATCGCTTCTTTACACATGCCGCAGCTGACAGACCAGAAGTGAATCAATGCCGGCTTTTCACCGATCAGCTGTTCCTTCGTGACTTCTCCGTTAATCCAGGCTTTGGCGCCTGTCAATTCAGGCATTTGCTGATGTAATTTCATCTGATGTCCCTCCTTATGAAAAAGATTTGTGAGCTTTCGTCCGCACTCTCATTTCGATCGGGCAACATCCGGCTGTTTTCCCCTCTAAAGTAAATGATTTGGCTGAACTGCCATGTTAAAATGAGAGCGGAGATTCTTTAGTTAATATCTTCACGAAAATAATGAGAGTGAAACCGTTCAATAGAAAAAATCATAACGGTAAATAACTGATTTCTATTAAAAGGTTTATTCTATTGGAAAACGGGTAAATAACTTTTAGCTTTTTCTGCAATAGACTTGAAAGGAAGACATCACTATGATTGATTTAAAACACTTTGATTGGGCCGGGCTCATCACTTCTGCGGGGATTTTCATCGTCAAGCTGGCACTTATTATTTTAACGTATTTTATTTTCAGAACGGCAGGCAAAAAGCTGATTAAACATCTGTTTCAGAAATTCGAGCAGCAAAACAACCTCTCCACGGGCCGCGCTTATACTTTGCGGAGTCTCGCGCTGAATGTGTACGGATACATACTGATTTTCGTTTTTATCGTCATGATATTGGATTTATTTCACTACAATCCGAGCGCTCTCATAGCAGGCGCCGGCGTGGTCGGTCTTGCGGTCGGCTTTGGCGCTCAGGGGCTTGTCAGTGACATTGTCACCGGATTTTTTATCCTTTTGGAAAAACAGATCGATGTCGGTGATTATATTACGGTTGCCAGCTACAGCGGCATTGTCGAGCAGGTCGGTCTGCGTACGACGCAAATCCGAAGCTTTGACGGCACGCTTCACTATCTTCCCAACCGGGGGATCACGAATGTGAGCAACCATTCCCGCGGAACGATGCAGGCGCTTGTCGATATTAAGGTGCCGCTTGAAAAAAACCTTGATGAAACCATTCAAGTCCTGCAAAACGCCTGTGACAAAGCAGCCCTTGAGCTTCCGCAAATTAAGGAAGGACCGGATGTCATCGGGGTTCAGGATTTAAGCACATCAGAAATGGTCATCAGAATCATCGCCAAAACAGAAAATATGGAGCAATGGCGGGTTGAACGCGTGCTGCGGAGAGAAATGAAAATCGCGCTCGACCGTTTGAAAAACGCCTCTTCTGCCGAATAGAAAAACCGAAGCATAAGCTTCGGTTTTTTCTTTTTAATGAAATTTTTTTTCTACTTCGCTGCAGATTTCGTCAGCTGTCATTCCGGAAGCCGTAATGACGGAAGCCTGAGTTGACGTATCGGCAATGCCTTGGACATTGCTGTCAAGTCCGGTTACGACACAGCAGTCACAATCCTTCGCATCCTCAGGAGTCTTCATCATCACTACGTCATATCCCTTTTGTTTTAACGCCTGTTCTACATCCGATAAAGATTGTTCAATTCCAATTTTTTTCGTCATATTGAACACCTCCGTTACGTAGAATGCTCAATTTTTGTTAGATTATTCTTCTTTTCGGATTTAATTGGCATACTCCGAAAAATATCCGACCATGACATTTACTGCGGTTTCCATCGCAGCTTCATCCGGATTCAGCTTTGCGTGATGAAGCCCGTGGGAAGAATCGGCACCGAGCCAGAACATGAAGCCGGGATATTTTTTCAGCATATACCCGAAATCTTCTCCGGTCATCGCTTCTTTCGCCGTCTTCACTTCTGCAAGATGATGATCACTGACAAATTGCATAAATTCTTCGGTCAGGCCGCTTGTATTATAAACTTGATGATAAACGGACGGGTACGTGACCTTTCCTTTACAGCGGAAGCCGATTTCAATTCCTTTGACGAGTTCTTCAATCCGCTTTTTCACATTATGCATTGATTCTTCAGAAAGCGTCCGGATCGTTCCTTCCAGATGAGCACGCTCTGCGATGATATTTTGCGCCGTGCCTCCGGTAATTGTTCCGACAGTAATTACCGCGCTGTCAAGCGGGTCCGTATTTCTGGATATGACCGTCTGCAGCTGCGTGACAAGCGTACTTGCGGCGACGACCATGTCATCTGCTGTATGCGGATATGCCGCATGTCCGCCTTTCCCCTCAAGGTCGATGACAAGCTCGCTCGTATTGGCAAACAGCAATCCGCTTTTGGTGGAGATTGTGCCGACCGGCAGTTCAGGTGCTATATGGAGAGCCGTGATCAAATCCGGCGTCCATTTTTTCAGCACATCGCTTTCAAGCATCGGTTCCGCTCCGCCCGGTCCTTCTTCAGCCGGCTGGAATAAAAAGAGCAGATCATGCTTGACCGGGTGATGGACAAAATGATCAATAATGCCGAGCGCGATGGTCATGTGCATATCGTGGCCGCATGCGTGCATAAAACCGGGATGTTCAGATGCAAACGGAAGCCCCGTCTGTTCTTCAATCGATAAAGCATCTATATCCGCTCTGTAGGCGAGCATTTTTTCCGGAGCCGTGCCGTTGACTTTGACAAAGATTCCGGTTCTCCACGTTTCGATTTCAATTCTATCTTCCGGATATTGTTTTAATATATTCAGCAGGTACTGCTGTGTTTTATATTCCTGAAAGCCGATTTCCGGGATGCGGTGCAGATCTCTCCGGATCGCTATGAGCCGCTCTTTTTCCATATGTATTCCTCCTTAAGATAAGAATAAGGCGTGGATTTTATCATCCACGCCCATTCTATCAAACCATTCCTTACAGCTGGCGTAATTCCTGTTTGATTTCTGTTTTGCCTTTTGTTTTTTCATCGATATCTTTGATTTTTTTCGCTGGTGTTCCTGCTACAACAGTATATGGCTCAACGTCATTTACTACGATGGCTCCCGCAGCGACAACCGCGCCTTTTCCGATTGTTACGCCTTCAAGCACAACCGCATTTGCGCCGATGACAACATCATCTTCCACGACAACAGGCTTAGCGCTTGGCGGCTCAATAACGCCCGCTAATACAGAACCCGCTCCGATGTGACAGTTTTTTCCGACAGTCGCGCGTCCTCCGAGCACAACGTTCATATCAATCATTGTGCCTTCGCCGATGACTGAACCGATATTAATGGACGCCCCCATCATGATAACGGCATTATCGCCGATTTCGACTTGGTCGCGGATAATAGCGCCGGGCTCGATGCGCGCTTTTACATCTTTCAAGTCAAGCATCGGAATCGCAGAGTTGCGGCGGTCATTTTCAATGACGTAATCCTCAATTTTGTCTTTGTTTTCTTCAATTGCCGCTTTAATGTCAGCCCATTCGCCAAAAACAACGCCGGATTGGCCGTTCAGGAATGTTTTAGCGGAATCGCCAAAGCTGATTCCCTCAAGATTGCCTTTTACATACACTTTTACAGGCGTTGATTTTGTACTATTTTGAATAAATGAAATAATTTCATTTGCATCCATCATTTTCATATGTATTGTCCTCCTCTGATTTTCTACCTCATTACTGTAACAAAGGAAGGATGCAAAAACAAGAAAAAAAGGAACAAGCCTTTATTCTGCCGGCTGTCTGCACAGTGCGGCAAACTGTCTTCCGAATTCCCTGAGCTCTTCTTCCTCACTGCCTTCAGGGTTGTTTTCAATTTTGACCGATGGCAGCACCACCCGTCCTCCCCGGGCCGTGATCACTTTTTCCAATTCGTCAACCGCTCCGCAAAAAAACGCATAGGACGTATCTCCGGAACCGAACAGAGCAAATGTTTTCCCTGCAAACTCCAGGTTTTCCATATCTTCAGCGATATCGAGCATTTCATCAGGAAGATCCCCGTCTCCCCACGTATATGTGCCTAATAAAATATACTCGTAGTCATTAAAAAGTTCGGCATGGATATCCATCGCTTCATATCTGTCTACAGATGCTTGTGCTTCGATCAGCCCTTTTTCAATCAAATCCGCCATTGCCTCGGTGTTTCCTGACATTGTCGCATAAACAAGCAATACTTTCCCCATCTCCGTCTCTCCTTTATGTATAGAAACTAATGTGCGAGCCGGGCCGCCTCATACGGTCTGACAAACTTACATTCGTAAAGGCCCGCGCAAAAAAAGCTTTCTTTCTGATTGGCCACCCGCCATCCGTGACCGCGGATCGTATCAAACCATTTTAATTCTCCGGCGGCGAAATCAGCTTGGTAAATGCGCGAAAATCCGTTTTCGTCCTGTGCCGAAGTGACATAAATAATACCGTCATCCTCAGAAACGTCGAGAAATGATTTTTCCCGTACGGCGGGCGCGGCTGTAATGGCAAACGCCTCTTGCGTCCGCACGTTTCGGACGGCAACCTCGCCCCGTTCTCCCTTTGCCGCTCCCTTTGCGGCAATGAGCCAGTCCTTCTTGTACATAAGCATGGAAGCCGTCATGCGCTGTCTTTCACAGCTTATACGCCGGATGCGGTCTTCTGTCAGATCATACGCCCAAATGCCGCCATAATTCATATGAATCCGGGTGCCGATATAAATCGTCTGACCGTGCAAACAAAGCGAGCGGATGACAGGCGGCTCCTTTAAATGTGAAAAGGGCTTAGCCACATGCCAAGTGACACCGAAATCATCAGATAAGTAGAGACAGTGCGTGCCGTGCGCACAGACGAACCCGTCATTCCGCCCGGCAACTGCCCAAACAGAGGCGCTGGTCGGAAATCGGGATGCCGTCCAGGTCTTTCCCTGATCGGCCGATCTGAGGACAGCGCCTTTTTCCCCCGCCGCGAATATGTAAGGCCCGATGTAAGTCAGCACATGAATCTTGCTTTTCATCCGGTACAGCCTTTTCCAGCCTTCTTCTGCGGAAAAATGAAAAATGCCTTCTCCTTTTACTGCGACAAAAAATCCTGAAGACACTGATGCCATGACAGCCGTCGCGCCTTTATGAAACATGGCACCGGTCTCCTTGGTGAGCGGCCCATGCAAGAAAACCGCGGACAAATTCTTTGCAGCATTCCTGATCCTCAGCCGTCTCAGGCGCCAATTCGATTTTCAGCGTTTCCGGATATAAATTGGCTCCGGCCTGTTCAAACGCATCGCAAAACAGCGTAACCGCTTCACAAAACTTCGGATAGGCGTGATCGCCTGAACCGAAACAAGCCGTTTTCAGTCCGTTCAGCTGGCGGTGCAGAATATCATCATAAAAATCTTCCGCTTCGTAAGGAAGATCACCATCTCCCCATGTGTATGTTCCGACAAAAACATAATCATATGCTTCGAGACAATCCGCATCTGCCTCATCCATGTCAAGACAGTCAATTGCAATCTGATGCTCGCTCAGTGTTTCTTTTATAATGCCGGCAATATCCTCCGTATTCCCCGACATGCTTGCGTATATCATTAATGCTTTCTGCATATGATCACCTCGTAATTGATAATGATTTTCATTAACATATACATTACTTTAAATGATAATGATTTTCACTGTCAATAAAAAAATAAAAAAAGACAGCCTCATTGCTGTCTTTCTAAAAAGGGTTCTCCTGCTTCAGCATATCTTTGATGACAGAAACGAAAGCCTGCACCTGTTTTAATTCAAATGCCGGCTCATAACCGAGCAGCCATGTGTCGCGGCCGATCGGATGATCCTTTGCATCAAGCAGGGGCATTTTATTTACTTTGTCTTCCTCATCTAAGGTGACTGACGGCAAAATGGCATAACCGATTCCGTGCAGCGCCATCTGCTTGCACGTTTCAATCTGATCGACGAGGATCGTCTGTTTCGGCGAGGTTTTGAATTTTTGATGCCACCAATGCTGAATTTCCTGAAAATATGTACTGTCACTTTTGAACTGGATAAACGGCCGGTCGGTATAGGCTATATCATCAATGCAGGAAATTTCCGTATCGACCAAATATAAATGATCGGTCATTAGATATTCTTTTCGGCCTTTCCATTCCGGGTTTCCCCGGATTATGCCGATATGTACCTGATCTTCATACAGACTTTTCAGCATTTCGCTGCTCCATCCTGTAATGAGGGAAACCTTTGCATTCGGATAACGCTCCACATATGTTTTTAACACTTTCGGAAGCCAGTGCTGCCCGATAATGGAGGCGACGGCAAGCTTCAATGTACCGTGAATTTCCCCTTCAAGTTCATCAATATTTTCTCTTATTCTCTCTTGCCGGTCCGTGACATCATTTGCAAATTGTATGATTTTTTCTCCTGCCGGCGTTACCGTAAGTCCTTTTTGAGATCTTAGAAAGATCTTTGTTCCCCAGGCTTTTTCAATGGTCTGCAATCGCTGGGACAGAGCCGGCTGGGACACGAATAACCGTTCGGCAGCCTTCCTCATGTTTAATTCCTCAGCTAAAACTACGAGCATATGAAGCTCTTGAAGCTGCATGTCGTCCTCCTTTTCAATGCCTTTTCGTATTTCTTATCTACCATTCTAATAAAATAAAGGCTGCCGAAGCAAGTGCAATAAATATGTATACGCTTTCTTTTTCTGACATGCAAAGAACAAATAGGCTGATCGTGCGAGCCTACTTATTCAATGACCTGAGATGGCTGCTCAGCTGCTTTAATACGACTCTTCTCGTAAAGATGCCTTCAAAGACACCTTCATCATTTTCAACGCAGACAAAGCCGTTGTTAATGACCATGCTGAACCCTTTGATAATCGGATCATTGATGTGGAGACGGGGAATGTCTTTCAGCATGACCTCCTCAACCGTCATTTGATCCAGCTTCTCAAACTCAATCCGCTCAAGTCCGAAAATGCTGTTCATAATCATATTTGTGCCGATCAAACCGTGCAGACGGTACGAAGCGTCAAGGACTGGAATAGCGGTATAGCCGGTTTTCGTCAGCACTAAAAGAGCATGCTCAAGGTTGTTTCCGACTTGTACGTGCGCCACTTTATCCGCCTCGATCATAAATTGTCCGACTGTTGCATCAAGAAGCTGATCTGATTGTAAGCTAATCATGTCACTTCGACCCCTTTACATTTTTCATCAAAACATGTATTCCCTATATCGCCATAATATAAACATTATCATTTTTTGTCGAAAAGTTTCCGTCAATAAAAAAGATACTCTTTGCAATCGAGTATCAATTTTTAGGCCGCTGATTAATTTTCATTCCGGAAACGGTCATAAAGCGTTACGAGTTTTTTATAAGTGGTTCCATCAACGCTTTTTGACCCTGCTTCTATATCGTTGATTTCGCTGGTCAAAAGCTCAATGGCATATTCATGATTGATCAGGATATTCAGCAGAAGTTTTTGTTCTTCTTCCGTAAATCGTTCACCGATAAGACTCATACGTAATCAGGCCCCCTATTTTTAACTGAATACCTCTGAAAGCAAGTTGATATTTGCTTTCAGCTCTACCGCTAGGATAAGTAAACAGAAAAAAATCGTCAACCGCATAATTCGACAATTTGCGGATTCTGTAAGACATATTATTTTGTGTAACGATTGGCATAACTGAATGCTGTGCAGGAATCGGGCTTGATTTTCGCTTCAATGCCCATCGAGGTAATACGGCCGGTCATTTCTTGTATCAATTCTTTTGTCAGCCCTTTTTGGCCGATATCCAAGTGCACTTCAAATGTAAGATCCGCTCCTTCATCAGCGAAAGGCAGGAGCAAATCGGTAATTTCCATGAAACGTCCGTCGAGGATATGCGCAGCCATCTCCTGGCTGAATGCGGTTTCCAGCGAAATTTTTTCGCGAAGGCTATGTATCGGTCTGGCGAGATCGTGATTTTTCAAACAGCCCCAAGCTCCCTTGCCTGTACGGTGCAAGTGTATAGCCGTAATAAACTTCGTGAAGTCGCGGTAAACTTGTGAATCAGTCCCCACAGACAGCACGTATGCTGATCGGGGGTCTTTATTGACAAAGCGTTTCAGCCGCTCCATCACGTCTTGAAAGGTCATCTGTGCCTCAGAAAGATTATAAAACAGAAAAGAATCAGCCATGTACGGACACTCCTCTTTCCAAAATCTACAACCAAACGAACGAGCACGGTTCCTTTGCATGATTTAATAAAGCTCCGCTTGCTAAAAGACGGGAAGCTTGGTCAGCCTGAAAAATCAAACCAAATTACTGAAGGAGCTCAAAAATTTCAATAGAAATCATGTCAATGTTATCAAACGGATATGTGTTAGGTTTTTCACCTTTTTGGAAAACCGTCAGCTCAAACGTTTGATTCTTTTCAAAATATTTAACACTGCATATTTTCTCACCATTTACTTCGAAGTAACGCTGCATCGGCTCATTAGCCGCTTCGGCTGTTTCTTGCAGACTTTGCAGCCGTGTGATGATACCCATTAATTGTGACATTCTAAAAAAAGACTCCTTTCAAAAAACAACTTCAAATCAACAAGTATTTATTATAATACAAGTTCTACAGAGCATCATACCATAAAGTAGACCGGGATGGCATTTTCCCGCTGGATTTTCAATAAGAAAATAAACGGGAAAACTGTGTTTTCGAATAGTTTGAAGCTTTTTTCGGAATGTCATACACCTTTTATAAATGATTTTTCGCTTTTTGAGCCGCCATTGTCAGATATATGTGAGAAGGAGCCTTTTTATGCGCAGGAAGGCATAAAAAAACTTGGCGGGGGTAGCGCCAAGCTTTTTCGGATCTTGATCTGATAGAGGGGTTGGGGAACAGAGAGTAACTTCTCTCTATAACTAAATGATAATGATTATCAGTATCATTGTCAATCGTTTTTTATAAACTTTTTCACATTTATAAAAAAAGCGGCCTACAGCAGCCGCTTTAAAGTAATCCGTCCTGTTCATATAAATAAGAGTAAGGCAGATCGATAAATAAATACATATTGTCATCCATCGGGTATGAAAAGGTTCTGATCATCTCACCCGTTTCAATATCACTGTACAGGTCACTGAAAAAGCCTTTTCTCGAATTACGCATCTTCATGATGTTTTCTAAAAAGTACGGACGCCAGCTCCAGTTTTTCTCCCTGTATTCAGGCTGATAAAGCCATTCGCCGGATTGCTTGAACACATTTCCCGTCAGCTGATAGCCTTCTTCATCACACATATAAATTCTGAAACAGCAGTCCGTCAGGTTTTCCGCCAGTTTCTTAATAAACTCATCATCCGCCTGATGGGTTTTCTTCAGCTCGGAAACTGCCTGATTGACCCGCTTATAAAAATTCTCAGAGTGTTCGTATACTGTCTCCAGCTTCTTTTTTTCTCTCGTGATAAATTGCTGAAACTCCGTTTTCAAGCGTGCTTTTAACAGGCTCCGGTCTATAAAATCGCCGCTCGGCGCCTGCAGATAATAGCCTTGAAAAAATCGGCCTCCGTTTCTCCATGCGTACTGGAGCTGGAAATCAGCTTCTATATCTTCATACAGCAGCGCGGCGCCGATTTTTCTCGCCAGCAATGAAATGCTGTACAGCACATGCTCATAGGATGGTGACGGCTGAGATACCTTCAGCGCCTGCAAATCTATTTTCAGAAGGTCCGGTGAAAGGAGCGCGATTCTGTCCAGGTTGCTGCTCTCCTTACCTATATTGTCCACTGCGATTTTAATGCCATATGTACGATAGTAGGCAAGCATATGGTACAGCTGTTCAATGTCGCCTTCGAAATTGTGCTCGGTGATCTCAAGCACAATACGGTTCAATTCAATGCCCTGCTCTTCGTATTCTTTCAAAAGCTCAAGAAAGCTTTCGCCGTGGTCAAGCATCAATACATTCGCATCCTGATTGATAAAAATCAACAGATCACGATCAGCTTCTTTAAACCTCTCCAGCGCCTGCCTGATGACTCTGTCATCGACCTCAAGCTTATATTCTTCCGGAATGCCGGAATCTAAGAAAAACGGCCCTAGGCTCTCAATCTCCGTATCTGCCAAAATCCGGCCAAGCACTTCGTAGCCTGCGACTCTTTGTTCCTCAGCGTTAAAAATCGCTTGGTAATACGGAATGACATCATCAATATTCGTCAGTATATCAAGTGGGTCCAACATGTTATCACCTGCTTCTCTATCTTTGTCTGATTATACACAATTATATCAGCACCACAAATGTTTAGATTAGGGGAAAAGGAGGCAGTATGGCAGCAGCTTAAAATAAAAGGGGAACATTTTTAAGATCACTCTTTAGACCGATT
Organism: Bacillus siamensis; assembly: GCF_051628075.1. Lineage (NCBI taxonomy): Bacteria > Bacillati > Bacillota > Bacilli > Caryophanales > Bacillaceae > Bacillus > Bacillus siamensis. The sequence goes on along the minus strand of NZ_CP155579.1, from coordinate 1,367,470 downwards.
CATTTTTGACGTTGTTCATTTGTTTCACAATCACAAATAAAAGGGTAAATATAAGAGCATTATAACCTGCAGCTGTCCAAAAATAATGGCTCCAATCAGTTCTGTTATATATCCAATCATCCTCATGTTCCAACTGAAAGAAAGTTCCTTTTTTATCTAAAGTGCCAAATGTAAGAGTTGTTAACCCGCCAACACTCTTGGAAACGTCAACTCCATACATTGAACCGGCATGATCAGTATGATTTATTGGCATATACGTATAATCAGATAAAATTGTTTCCGCCAGCTTAGTTGGCAGAGACACATATCATACAGCCGATGTATCGCCTCCGAGCCCACTCAAATACTCCCTGGCTTTAATAAATTTCGTTTCATCAGGAAAATCGATGTGATATAGCTTTTCAAATCTGATTATTTCATCAGAAGTAAGATTGGTATTTTGATAATACTGTGGAGTAAAAGCACAAATCATAAAGTACCAAATATTAAAGATGATAACTAAACTGCTTAAAAATAGTACAACAAACCATTTTAATAATTTCTTCAATTAATCGCCCCTTAATCTTTCAAAATTATATCATAATTTTGAATAGAAAATAAAACAAGCGAACGGCCGGCTTTGCCGTTCGCTTGTTTTGCAAAATAGTCAATATACGAAAAATTAAAACGGATAAGGATTCAGCCACTGCCCGCCGTCCATTGTGATACAATCCCCGTTTATGTAGGCCGCTTCATCAGAAAGCAAAAACGCTGCCAACGCGGCGATTTCTTCCGGTGTGCCCAGCCGGCCAAGCGGGACACTGTTCATAGTGCGGGACATTGCTTTTTCCGATTCAAACAGCTTCTCCGCACCGCCTGTTCGTTCAATCGGGCCTGGGGCTATCGCGTTTGTGCGGATGCCGTATTTGCTCCCCCATTCAACGGCCAGCGTTCTTGTCAGTGACAATACCCCCGCTTTGGCTGCAGCGGAATGAACGACCCCTGCTCCCGCTCCCCATGCGTATGTGGCGGCCATATTCAATATGACACCCTTCTGCTTTTGCTCGATCCAATGCCTTGCCGCGGCTTGGCTGCAAAAAAAAGTGCCGTTTAAAACAATCTCAATAACCGCTTTCCATCCGTTGGGCGTCAGCTTTTCTGCCGGGCAAATAAAATTACCGGCCGCATTGTTAATCAGCGCATCAAGCCGGCCAAAGACTTTTACCGCTTCTGTCATCATGTCTGAAGCGGCGGATTCTGAACGGACATCCATTTGAAAACAGGCGACCTGTCCCTCAAAGGTCTCAATTTCTTTTCTTGTTTCCTCAAGTGCTTCCTGGTTCCTCCCCGTCACCATGACGTGCCATCCCAGTTCAGCCTGTTTTTTCGCCATTGCTTTTCCCATGCCGCTTGAACCGCCTGTAATGATTACCGCTTTCTTATCCATAACAACCCCACCCCTTTTATTGAATGAATAATCATTCATAATTCTATCACAGATGACTCTGCCCGTCATTACATGCTGAGAAGGGATTTTCCGGCCAAGCTGATGATATAATAGAAAAACTCTGACAAAGGTTGGTTTTACATATGGAGAAAATGACGAGAAGAACATTTTTAAAAAGAGGATTCGGCATTTTTGGCACGGTTCTTGCGACGGCTTGCGGAGGCTACGGCTATGCCCGGTATATTGAACCGCGCATGATTGAAATCACTCGGCATACAATCACCAGCCGCCTGATTCCACGCGGCTTTGACAATTTTAAAATCGTTCAATTCAGCGATACGCATCTCAGTGACGTGTTTACAGCCGAAGACTTGAATAAAACAGCGGAAAAGATCAATCAGCTGAAGCCCGATCTGCTTATCTTTACGGGAGATTTAATTGATAAGCCGCATTTATATCATGATCATCAGCATGCGCTCGCCGTGCTGGAAAGGCTTGAAGCTCCTTTCGGCAAACTTTGTGTATACGGGAACCATGACCACGGAGGCTACGGCACGAACACGTACAAGACCCTGATGGAAGCGGCTGATTTTCAAGTGCTTCGAAACGGCTTTCGTCAGGTGCAACTGGCAGATGGAAGCCGGATTGAACTTGCGTCTTTGGATGATGTAATGCTCGGAAAGCCAGATTATGAAGGCACTCTATCCCGTCTTTCCGAAGATGCGTTTTCCATTTTACTCGTTCACGAGCCGGATGCCGCACTCAAGATCGGCGGACATCCCGTAAACCTGCAGCTGTCGGGACATACTCACGGCGGTCAGGTGCAGCTTCCGTTTTTCGGGCCGCTCATTACGCCCCCTTACGGAAAAACGTATACCGACGGCATGTATACGCTGCATGACACAACCGTTTATGTCAATCGCGGGCTCGGTACGACAAGACTGCCGTATCGATTTTTAGCAAGACCGGAAATCACGCTGTTCACATTAAAAACCGTACAAAAATAAGACTTTTATCCCGATGCACAAACAGCCCCTCCTTAATATGTATATGGAAAAGAACAAAAAGGAGGGTGATGAAACTGCTGACCTATCAAGTGAAACAAGGAGAAACCATCTCAAGCATTGCGCAAGACTTCAGAATAAGCACGGCCGCTCTCCTTCAGGCAAATCCCTCAATCCAATCGGTCATTTACGCGGGACAGTATATTATCATACCGAATCTTCCCGACCCATCCACTATTCCCTATTCCATTGTCGTGTATATCGGAGCGAAGAAACTGGAGTTATACCGCCTTGGCAGGCTCATCCGTACGTACCCGATCGCAGTCGGAAAAATATTGACGACCACGCCGACCGGGGAATTTTACATCGTGAATCGCCAGCCTAAGCCCGGCGGTCCGTTCGGCGCTTATTGGCTCAGCCTCTCTAAGCTCCATTACGGCATTCACGGGACAAATAATCCTTCCTCCATCGGCAAAGCGGTATCAAAAGGATGCATCCGCATGTATAATCAGGACGTCACTGAACTTGCCGCTACCGTCCCTAATGGAACAAGGGTGACGATTATAAGATAGAAAGATCTCATTTGTTTATGGAACGAGCTGATGATAATATATTACAGTGGGACCTTTAGGGTAAGGAGCGTGTTTATGGATATATTTAAAAATCGCAATTTTGTCCGTTTATTTTTCGCAGCACTCGCTTCTCAAATGGGAACGACTGTAGGTAATATGGCTTTCGCTTTTTACTTACTGGATCGCTTTGCCAACCAGCCGGCATACACGACTTTGGCAGAGCTCATGTATTCGCTGCCGACAGTTTTCGTATTTCTGATTGTCGGTGTCGCAGCTGACCGGCTCGACAGGAAAAAGGTCGCAGAAAATTGTGACTGGATCAGGGCGGGACTGACGATCGTATTGTTTGCGGCATTATACAGCGGGAATATTCCTCTCGTGTTCTGTATATTGTTCATCAGAAGCGCCGTGACCAAGTTCTTTTTCCCGGCGGAAGCCAGCCTTGTACAAGCTATTCTGCCTAAGGAGCATTATGCGAAAGCAGCGGGACTTAACCAGATCCTGTTCAGCATCTTTATGGTATTCGGCGTCGGTATGGGTGCGTTTATGTATAAAACGATCGGTGTTCACGGAGCCATTATCCTTGATTTTGTCAGCTTTATTGTGTCAGGCTTTCTGATCCGCGCCTGCCGCATTCCGATAGAAGCCCGTCAGCCGAACGGCCCTTTTAAATGGGGAGATTCGTTTCTGAAAGACTCGGCCGCTGATTTTAAAGAAGGGATCGTATATATTATTAAAAACAAATTGCTTGCTTCTCTTATTTTCGGCTTTTTTATTTTTGGATTTGTCAACGGCGGCTTTGCCGTACTTCCGATGTTTACGATGAAATACGGACTAGCGCCCGATCATTACGAATCACACACTTCCATCTTCACCGTCGCACTCGGCTTCGGTTTGCTTGCCGGAAGTGTGATCGGAACGATGCTCGCAAAAAAAGTCAAACCGCATCATTTGATGTCGCTTCCGATTTTGGCTGCCGGACTGCTCATTTTTGTCCTCGGCTATACGGATCAGCTGTGGATTTATTATGCGGCGGCTTTTGTCCTCGGCATGTGCATCGGCCCTGTCAATATCGCCATCGGCGGCTGGATGCCGAAAATCGTTCATCCGAAAATAATGGGCCGGGTCAGCGGCTGGCAGGATCCCTTTATGATGTTTGCCCAATCGATTACACTCGGACTTGTCGCCCTGTTATTTCCGAAATTCGTTTCCAATATTGATTACCTTTATTACGGCATGGGAATCGTGATTTTGGCGGTATTTGTGTTCTATTTTATCGCCCTTCCGAAGTACAGCGCCGAGGCGGCGGAAATCGATGTGCAGCAATCATTAAAAGCTGATTCTGAAAAACATGCGAATCCTGTCTAATAAAGGAAAAAAATGCGCCCTTTTCATCAGAAAAAGGCGTATTTTTATATTCAATATTTGCATTTCAACGCTAAAAAAGTATAATCTATATATGAACTTGATCAATGCAAAGGAGAGAAATAATGGACGACCACGCTTATTCGAAAGAGCTGCAGCCAACCATCGAGAATCTTTCAAAAGCTGTTTATACTGTGAACCGCCATGCCAAAACCGCCCCCAACCCTAAATACCTTTATCTGCTGAAAAAACGGGCATTACAAAAGCTTGTGAAAGAAGGCAAAGGGAAAAAAATAGGGCTTCACTTTTCAAATAATCCCAGGTTTAGCCAACAGCAGTCAGACGTACTTATCTCTATCGGAGACTACTATTTTCACATGCCTCCAACAAAAGAAGACTTCCAGCATCTTCCGCATTTAGGTACGTTAAATCAATCGTACCGCAATCCTAAAGCACAAATGTCTTTGACAAAAGCGAAAAACTTATTGCAAAAATATGTGGGCTTAAAGGAAAAACCGCTAGCCGCTAACAGGCAGCAGCCCGCTTATCATAAACCCGTGTTTAAAAAACTTGGTGAGAGTTATTTTTAATTCCACTGCAAAAAAGCCGATGCATGACGCATCGGCTTTTTTCTATTCAATCACGTACGTATCCACTTTTTTAATTAACTCACTGATTTCAGGCTTGCTGATCTGTTCATCCGCTCCGACGACTTCGCCCCGGTGGCGCAGGTCATCCGTAATCAGGGACGAAAAGATCATAATCGGCACATCAGAGCTTTGCGGGTTATCCTTAAGGAGCTTCGTCAAACGGTGCCCGTCCATTTTCGGCATCTCAATGTCACTGATGATCATGTCAATATGGTCTGACAGATTTGCTCCTTTATCCGTTAATTCCACGACATAATCATACGCTTCTTTTCCGTTTTCAAACGTAACGATTTCACTGTACCCCGCTTCAGTCAGTTCATCCGTCAAAAGGCGCATCAGAAGCGGCGAATCTTCTACGATAATCAGTTTTTTACCCGCCCGTCTTTCATCAAATCCTTCCTGATGGACATGGTACGTCTCAACTCCGGATGCCGATTCAATGTCGTAAATGATCTTCTCATAATCAGGTAAAAAGATCATCGTGTCTTCCAGTTTAATGATACCCGTTAAGTGCCGCTCCATGCCCTGATTCAGCGAAGTCGGCTTTTCAATCGCCTCCCAGGACACCCTGTGGATCTGTGATACGGAACCGACGTGAAAGACGATTTTCCGCTTGTTGAATTCCGTCACGATATATTTATCGTCTTTTGCCCCTTCGGCATCAACGCCGAAAAAGGTATACAGGCTGATGACGGGAAGAATTTCGCCTCTCAGCTTAATCATCCCTTCTACGTCTTTGTGAGACTGGGGCACAGATGTGACATCTACCGGCTGAATGATTTCCCGGACTTTCATCACATTTATGCCAAATGTATTGACGCCTACTTCAAATTTGACGATTTCTAATTCATTTGTGCCTGAATCCAATAAAATATCGTATTGTTGTAAAGACAATTCAATCCCTCGCTATCCGCATTCAGTATTGTACTGTTTATATCGGCTGTAAACGGAAAAAGTGAATGTATTCGGGCCAACTGGCCATTAACTCTTTATAAAAAGATTCTTTTTTCTGTTATCCCATTGACTTTTTGACATCGAGTGGTAAAATAGTCAAGGATTTTTCAGGAAGAAGGGTGTAATAAATGGGTACAGTAGTCATATTCGACCAAGATCAAATGACGGTGTTAGAAGATATCAGTAAAACGGCTTACCTGCAAATGAAAAAAGAAGCGAATGAGTGTCCCGATAAGCCCGCTCCGTATATCGTATGGCGGGAAAACATCAGCTTTGAATACGGGTATTAATGACATTCGCCACATATCACAATAGATAGATCATGATACAATGAAGACAATCATTTCAGCTGGTTGTCTTATTTTTTTCTGAAAGAAGGTATGTTTTCACATATCGGACATATACTCGGGATAGTTCACTTAAATAGATGACAAATGCTCAGCTAGTGGTAAAATAGGATAAACTCAATATATAGTATAAGGTGATGAATTATGGAACATTTGCTTAATCCGAATGTAAAAGAAATTGAAATTTCAGGAATTCGCAAATTCTCAAATCTTGTAGCTCAGCATGATAATGTCATTTCGCTTACGATCGGCCAGCCGGATTTCTTCACGCCGCACCATGTCAAAGCGGCGGCCAAAAAAGCAATCGACGAGAACGCTACGGCGTATACTCCGAATGCGGGCGGTCTTGAGCTGAGACAGGCCGTACAGCTTTATATGAAGAAAAAAGCGGATCTGAATTATGAGGCCGAAACGGAAATCATCGTCACAACCGGGGCGAGCCAAGCGATTGACGCGTCTTTGCGGACGATTTTATCTCCCGGCGATGAAGTCATTCTGCCCGGACCGATTTATCCCGGCTATGAACCGATTATCCGCATGTCCGGCGCCGTTCCCGTTCATGTGGACACGACGACACACGGATTTAAGCTGACGGCGCGGCTCATTGAAGAATCGCTGACGCCTAAAACAAAATGCGTCATTCTTCCTTATCCGTCAAATCCGACCGGAGTGACATTGTCTGAAGAAGAGCTGAAAAACATCGCAGCTGTACTGAAAGGCAGAAATGTTTTTGTACTGTCGGATGAGATTTACAGCGAATTAACCTATGACAGACCGCATTATTCGATTGCGTCTTATTTGAGAGACCAGACGATCGTGATCAACGGGCTGTCAAAATCACACAGCATGACAGGCTGGAGAATCGGTTTCATTTTCGCACCGAAAGACATTGCCAAGCACATCTTAAAAGTTCACCAATACAGTGTGACATGCGCGTCCTCGATCTCCCAGAAAGCAGCGCTTGAAGCGGTGACAAACGGCGTTGATGATGCGCTTATTATGAGAGAACAGTATAAAAAGCGGCTTGATTATGTATATGACCGTCTTGTGTCAATGGGGCTTGACGTCGTAAAGCCGTCAGGCGCATTTTATATCTTCCCTTCCATTAAGTCATTCGGAATGTCATCGTTTGATTTTAGTATGGCTCTTTTAGAGGATGCAGGTGTGGCTCTGGTGCCCGGCAGCTCGTTTTCAAAGTTGGGTGAAGGGTATGTGAGGCTGTCATTCGCATATTCACTGGATACATTGAGAGAAGGTTTAGACCGGCTGGAAGCGTTTATTTTAAAAACGAGAGAATCCATGCAGACTATTTAAACAACGGCGTTACGCCGTTGTTTTTTATTGTTTCGGGAATGTAATGTGAAAAGCTGTGCCTTTATCCGGTTTGCTGTCTACTTGGATGGCTCCCTGATGGTTTTTAATAAGGTTGAATGTGACCATCAGCCCCAGGCCGGTTCCTTTTTCTTTCGTTGTCAGAAACGGTTCGCCTATTCGTTTCAGCACGTTTTCCGGTATCCCGTCACCCTCGTCTTTGATCGTCACCTTAACGGAATACTCATCTTCTGTCATGAGAATGTGGACCGTTCCCCCATCAGGCATCGACTCAACGGCATTTTTTATCAGATTGATAAACACCTGCTTCAGCTGATTTTGATCACCGTTAATAAACATGCTGTCCCGTTCGTAATCCGTTTTGATGAAAATCCCTTTAAGATTTGCCTGCGTCTCTAAAAGAGCGGTTACCTCACTTATAATTTTCTTTAAGTTTACACGCTCTTTCACTGCGTTATGCTGAGGTTTGGCAAGCATTAAAAGTTCACTTAAAATTAATTCGATTCTGCTCAGTTCAGAAAACACAATTTCAAAATAATGTTCGTTTTCTTCCATCGTCGGCTTCATGAGCTGTAAAAATCCTTTGATCGCCGTCAGCGGGTTGCGGATTTCGTGAGCGATTCCCGCCGCCAGTTGCCCTGCGATAGACAGCTTTTCCGACTTCAGCATTAATTCCTCCGTCTGCTTCCGCTCAGAAATGTCACGCAGAATGACCTGCACGGCCGTTTCTCCGAAAAACGTCGTCGGAATGCAGACCATTTCCGTGTAGATCAGCCGGTTTTTAAAAGTAAACCACGATTGTTTAATGATTTCGGACTCGGTCTTTCGGTCGATAATATGTTGAATCCGCTGTCTCACGTCGTCATGATCACAGGGATGAAGCTGATCATAGACGTTTTTTCCGATTAAATCTTCATAGGTTTCGGCTTCAAACAGCGAAATACCCGACTCATTCATGAATACCCATTTGTCATTGTGAATCACGGCGATCGTATCAATTGAATTCTGAATGAGGAGCTGATAACGCTCTCTGCTTTTTTGAAGAATCGTCTGGAATTTTTTCCGTGAAGAAATATCAATCAGAAGCAGTAATTCCGCCCGCTGATTTTTATATGTCGTCGGCGCCGCCTTCACTTCTAAATGAATGGGCGTGCCGTCAAGTCTTCTCCACGTCTGTTCAATCATTCCGACTTCCATTCCTTTTTGCATCCGCACAATTCGGTTTTTCACAATGTCGTGATACTCTTCTTCAATAAACTCATAAGAGCGCCTGCCGATTACCTCGTCTTTGCTTTCGGCTCCCAGCATGGCAAGCATCGCGTTATTGGCGTAGGCGATTGTGCCGTTGATACTGACGTATAGAGGATTCGGCAGCGTTTCAACAAGACGCTCAAATTCGCCGTTTCCAGCCGCTTCTGCTGACTGTTGTTCTGCCTTTGGCTTCTTCTGTTCATACATATAAGACCTGCACGGTGTCTTCTCCTTAAGCACCTTGATTTTAAGGATAATTTCCCGATCTGTCCCCTCCATTTGCGGTGTGACAATTTCCACACCTGCTTCAAGCCAAACAATGGTATGATCTTTTTTAATAAGGCGAAAGGTGCAAGGCATTAAATGATGCTCATTATAGAAGTAACTTTCAACCAAAAATTGATCTTCCTCATGCAGGAACGTTTTGAGAAACGATCCGATCATCTCTTCCTGGGAATAACTGAAATACGATTTGCAGTTTGCAGAAATATACATAATACGCCCATTAGACGTCAAAACGGCATGAAGATCGGTTTTCGATTGAAGCTGTTTGACATGCTGAGTATCCTGTTCCACAGAATCCCTCCTTTGCATTTTACTCACACTGCAGGCTGGTCACGGGCTGATATTAAAAGAATTTCCACTAGATTGATTCGCTAAAAAATGAGCATTCTCCTTCTATTCTTATTGTGAACGTCAATTTTCCTGAATGAAAGAAAGGGCGCACGATATGTTCGGCCGCCCTTTCATTTGTTATTTTTTATTGTATTTCTTTTCAAGCTCTTTGTAAGCGTCAACTGCTCCCTTGGCAATATTTTTGCTGACATGATCTTTATCATTTCGAACAGACGGAACGACGACGCTGAATGCCACTCGTGGATGTTCTGACGGATAATAGCCGACAAAAGTCAGGTTATACGTGTATTCCCCCCACCAGTTTTTGTTCGTTCCGTAATAGTGCGTCTCCGCGGTTCCCGTTTTTCCGGAAACATCAGCGCCGGAACCTTGGAATGTTGAATAAGCCGTTCCTTGAGGTGAGCTTGTGACCAATTTCATTCCTTTATGAACCTGATCAAAATCGCTCGGGCTGTTATTTACTTTGTTCAAAACTTTAATATCACGCTGTTCAATCGCTTTTCCAAGTTTGTTTTTGCTGTCCGGTTCATGAATGCTTGTGACGATCCGCGGCTGCACGCGATATCCGCCGTTTGCGATGGCCGAAATATATTGAGCCATTTGAAGCGGCGTATATGTATCAAACTGTCCGATCGCAAAATCCAGCAGCAATCCCCCGACCAATTGCGGATTTGACTGCATTCCCGCTGATTCCTGAGGAAGGTCAATCCCGGTTTTGACACCCAGGCCGAATTGGGCGTAGTAGTTGCGCATTTTCTTAATATCGTCTAATCCGGCCGGCAGTGTGCCGTGCGGAACGTAGGGTATGCCGGCGATATGCATGGCCACATGAAACATATATACGTTTGAACTTCTTTGCAGCGCGGTCAGCTCAGTAATGGGTCCCATTTGTGTCCACGATTGTTTTGTCGTTTTCCCTTTAAAGCTAAGCGGTGCATCGACAAACGTTTTATAATGCGGGAGGCCGCTTTGGTAACCCGCAAGAACAGTCGCTCCTTTAACAGAAGAGCCCATCTCATATTGGGTCGTAAATGCTCCGATCGCAAAATCCTGTGTTTTATTCGTTTCGAGATCAATGCGTTTCCCCGCCATTGAGAGAATATCCCCGTTGTTCGGATCCATCATGACGGCAAATCCTCTGTCAACCATATAGTTGCCTGCGGCGCGGCTTCTTCTCAGCTCTTTTTCAATGACTTTTTCGACTTTCGATTGTAATTCCATATCGAGCGAGAGCTGCAGATCGTAGCCTCTGCTGCCTTCATCGACGGGCTTTTGGCTGATGACTTCACCTTTGCTGTTTTCCACATACTCTACTTTTTCTTTATGTGCGTTTAAATAGTCTTCATACTGATATTCAATGTAGCTTTTACCCACCCGGTCATTCAGTGAGTATCCTCTTGTGACATAATAATCTTTCCGTTCGCCCAACAATCCCTGTTCCGGTGTCGTCACACCGCCGAACAGAGAGTACAGCGTTTTGTCGTACGGATATTTCCGCGTCCAGTCATTGATTACGTCAATGCCGGGGAGCTCTTTCAGGTGCTCGGATACGACGGAAACTTCTTCATATGTCAGGTCGCTTTTCGGTTTCTGCTTGTTGTTGTCATGTTCGTCAAGCAGTGAACCGCTGTTTCCGTTTCCGTTCAGCTTATTCGGGTCCATTGATTTGACCACTTGCGGCTGATAAGCGTTTCCGCTTGAAAAACGCGTATAAATCGCCGCGATTTGCAGCTCTTTTTTATCTTTTTTGACCGCATCAATCTCCTGCTTCGGAACGCGTTCAATCTGGCGTTTGTACACTTCTTGGGATTTCAGGCTGTTTTCTGAATCCTTTATAAGCTTTTCCGCCTTCTTCGGATGTGCGGCAAGCCAGTAATCAATGATATTTCGATCCTTCATAAATTCAGTATCAATATGGATCAGTGCGGCGAGAGTTTTTGCCGTTTTCAATTTGTCCTTTGCCGAGGTTTTTGAGGTAGAAACGTATACAATTTCAGGCACAGCCTGGTTATCAACCGCCACTCTGTTCCGCTTGTCATACATCTTTCCCCGCGGTGTCGGATAATAGGCGGTTTTTGCATTTGCTTTCTCCGCATCCTGGCGGTGTTTATCCCCTTCGACAATCTGGACGATGCCGAGTTTAAAAATCAGTGCCGTAAAGAGAAGGAAAACAACTAAAAAATAGAGATTCATTCTCAGCGCTCTGTAACGTTTCGTTTTTTTCTTTGGTTCACGCGCGACTTCAGCCACTTTCTGTTACACCTCTCAAATCATTGAATATATTTACATAAACAGATTTTAATTGTAACATTTTTGTAAAAGTTGTTACAGCGAAAATGGGTAAAAAAAACTGTCAAGATCAAATTATCTCAAAATATATCTAACACTTCAAATAACTTGAAGTGATGTAACAGATTTTAAAATATAAATACAGATCGTTTTTCCTGATATAAAGCCATTTTTCTATGCTCAATTACAATTATGACAAGAGATTGTTGTCAAAGGAAATGAATGCCTGCATTATGACAAAAAAGCTGTGATAAGATTTTTCATGTAGAAAAAAACAACTTCTCTGGGAGGCTATAAACTTATGAAGAAAGCATTTCTCTTATCTGCCGCCGCGGCAGTCAGTTTGATTACATTCGGAGGCATTCAGCAGGCATCTGCCAAAGAGCTGTCATGCCAGCACGTCGTTACTGTGAAAAAAGGAAACACCGTACAGCATCTGACTCTTCAAGAGGCTGTTGAAAAACTACATATGAAAAAGAGCGCGAAACAGCTGAGCTTTAAAAATGAGAAAGAACTGAAACAGCAGCTGCAAAAACACGCAAAGCATTCTGATATGACAGTTAAAGACGTTCAAAAAGAAACACCGGCAAAAACGGCACCGGCAGCTGCTGAAAAACCGAAAGCCGATCAAAACCAGACGGCTGACAATGCAAAACAGACAGATAACACAAACAACAGCAGCGAGAAAACTCCTTCATCTGTCAGTGCGTATGAAAAGAAAGTCGTTGAATTGACAAACGCAGAGAGACAAAAGCAAGGCTTAAAACCTCTGCAGATTGATGATAAACTAAGCAAATCAGCTCACGCAAAATCACAAGATATGAAAGACAAAAACTATTTTGATCACCAAAGTCCGACTTACGGTTCACCTTTCGATATGATGAAGTCTTTCGGAATCACTTATAAAACTGCCGGTGAAAATATCGCCAAAGGGCAGCCGACTCCGGAAGCTGTCGTCAAAGCTTGGATGAACAGTGAAGGCCACAGAGAGAACATCATGAATCCTGAGTTCACTCAAATCGGTGTCGGTTATGTAGAATCAGGAAACATCTGGACACAGCAATTCATCGGAAAATAAACAAAAAAGATTGCCCCGCGGGGCAATCTTTTTTATTTCACCCAAAGCTTATAAATGCTTTGAGTCCCGCTGTTTTCTTCTCCCTGCGCGGAAAGCTTGTCGTATAATGATTTGGCCAGCGCCAATCCAGGCATTTCTTCTCCCATGAGCTCCGCTTCTTCAAGAGCAATTCCCATGTCTTTAATAAAGTGTTTCACGTAGAATCCTGGTGCAAAATCGCCTTTCAGCATACGGGGAGCGAGGTTGGACAATGACCAGCTTCCGGCCGCTCCGGTTGTAATGCTTTTCAGCACTTGTTCCGGGTTCAGACCGGATTTTTCAGCGTAAGCCATCGCTTCAGCCACTCCGACCATTCCAGCTGCAATCGCGATCTGATTGCACATTTTCGTATGCTGGCCGCTGCCGGCCGGCCCTTGATACTGAATGTTTTCCCCCATAACGGAGAAAAGCGGCAGGCATGCTTCAAACGCTTCTTTTTCTCCTCCGGCCATAATGGCAAGCGTTCCGTTCCGCGCGCCGATGTCTCCGCCGGAAACGGGTGCATCCAAGGCGTGAATGGATTTTTCTTTGGCTTTCTCAGCTATCTTCTTCGCCAGAGACGGTTTTGATGTCGTCATGTCAATGACAAACGTCCCTTCTTTTGCGTGCCGGAGAATGCCGTTTTCGCCGAGATAGATGTCCTCGACATCACTCGGATAGCCGACCATGGTAATAATAATGTCTGCTTTCTCTGAAAGGTCTTTGACCGTCTCCTGCCAGACCGCTCCCTTATTCAGAATCTCTTCCGCTTTTTGTTTCGTCCGCGTGTAGACTAAAACAGGATAGCCCGCTTCTAAAATGTGCGATGCCATACTGTTTCCCATGACACCTAAACCGATAAATCCGACCGTTTTGTTCACTGCGCTTTCCTCCCCTGATGCGATTCATATATCACTCTTTCATGTCTATATTACCATATAATAGGCTGATAGAGTCCGCGTTACAAGGTGAATTTAGAAATGGCGCTGATCAGATCTTCGCTCGCGCTCTTTAACATATCAGTCGATTGCTTTACTTTTTCAAGCGTAACGAGCTGTTCATCAGTAGAAGCATTCACTTCTTCCGCCGCTGCCGCAGATTCTTGAGAAATGGCGGATATGCTTTGAATCGCTTCTTGAATCGCGGCTTGTTCTTCACTCATTTTTTGAATGTCATTGTAAATATGATCTATACCTTGAACGAGAGACTGCATTTCCGTCGTAATCAGATTGAGGACCTCACCCGTTTCATGAATGGCGCTGTTTTGTTCATCATTCATTCTGCTTGCCTCGATCATCGCGTGTGACGCTTCTTTTGTCTCAGATTGAATCAGACGGACCGTCTCACTGATATGGCCGGAAGAAAGAGCTGATTGTTCAGCAAGCTTGCGGACTTCTTCAGCGACGACGGCAAAGCCCCGGCCGCTTTCTCCCGCTCTTGCGGCTTCAATGCTCGCATTCAGCGCCAAGAGGTTCGTCTGGTCTGAAATGGCGGATATTGCCGTCACGACTTCTTCTATGTTTTTCGTTTGTTCTTCCAGGTCATTCAGCATTGCCTCTACTTTTTTCGTTTCTGAATTGGCTTCGTTTGACTTCATCAGAAGCTGCCCGAGCGCATCCAATCCTTTGTAGCTGGCATCCTCTGAAGATTTTGAGAGTTGTTTTATGCTGCCCGCGCGATCTGCGATTCCTTTTATTTTGACTGAGAGATTTTCTGATTTTTCATTGATCGTCTCAACCTCTGACGCTTGCTCTGTCGCTCCGGCGGCGACTTCCTCTATCGCTTTTGCGATTTGTCCGCTCGTTTCATTTGTTTCTTGTGAAATGACGGTTAGTTGCTCAGATGTATCAGACACGTTTTCTGAGGAGGCCTTGACCTGTTCGACCATCTCTTTCATATTTTCAACCATTTGGTTAAAGTCTTTTGTTAACTCGCCTACTTCATCTTTTGATTTCGTCTGGGCGCGGACGGTTAAATCTCCAGCTGAGACCGAGTTTGTTTTCACGATCAGCTGCTGAATCGGCCCGGTTATCGTTTTTGCTAGGAAATAGCTGAGTCCGATCGTAATCACAAGGGCGATCAGTGACATAAAAATGCTCACCGTGTTCATTTTATCGGCTACTCCCATTAGCTGATCTTTTTCAAACTGCGTTCCGACTTTCCACCCTGTTTCTTTTACCGTTTGGTAGACGACCATGTTCCCCTGCAGCTCTTTGATGCCTTCTTTGTCTGAACTGATGTCTTTTAATGCCTGATCTTCCGAAATATTTTTCCCCTGTTTTGACGGATGCGCCAGAAGAGAACCGTTTTCATCCGCTAAAAACGCAAATCCTTTATACGGAACCTTTTGCTGATTGACCATGCTCTGAATGGAGGACAGCTTCAAATCTAAGCTCGCCACTCCGATGACGGTTCCGCTGTTTTGAATGGCTTTTGAAGCCGTCACGATCATATCCCCTGTCACAGCATCTTTATAAGGCTCAGTCCAGACAACCTTATCGGGTTTTTCGGCCGCCATTTTATACCACGTTCTATTTGTCGGATCATAGTCTTTGGCAAAGTCAGCCTTCGGATATGTAAACATTTGTTTGTCTGCGGTTCCGACGTATGCAAGCGCGACATATTTGTCATTCTGTCCGATCTGCTTTAACTCATCGTTAAAGAGCCGCGCTGTTTCTTTATTCCCATCTGTCAAAAATGTGCGGGACAATTCACCGCCTGCTAATCTCAATAATACAGTCTCATCATTTTTCAGCTGAAGCTCAATGTTCTGACCGAGTGAATTGGTGACATTTTCTGTCGTGCGCTTTGCTTCATCTGTCATCATCGGCTTTAATGTCAAATATGAAGATACCGTTAAAAAAACAACTGTTACGATAAGCATTGCCGATACAAACACAGCAATTTTAATATGCATTTTTTTAAACATAACCATCCCCTCCTGAGAGTTATATCGGTCTTTCGGCCAAGAAAATGAATAAACCTTGAAATAAATATCAAAAATTTCCGTCATTTGGCGCAGCAAAAAAAAGAGCCGTCATGCCGACAGCTCCGCCTTACGTAAAATATTCGATTTTCGCTTTCGGAAAATAGGTTTCGATATAAGACTCGAGCGTTTCCCTTAAGGCATGTTCTTCGTCCTTTTGGTATATATATTTGCCGATTCCGTAACGTCCCCATTTGTATCTTCGCTTTTCTTCATCCAGCTCAAGCTTTGTTTTCGGATAGTTCTTCTCGATCACCCGTTTGGCCGGTTTTGTAAAACGGTGCTGGATCAGTTCAAATGTAATATCATGCCGAACATCTTCATCAAGTGCCGCATCCAGCTTCTCAAACAGTTCCTTATAGCCTTCCTCCCAGCCATCATGAATATAAATGGGCGCCACGATGAAGCCGAGCGGATAGCCCGCTTTAGCGACTTTGACGGCGGCTTCAATCCGTTTGTCGAGCGGAGAAGTTCCCGGTTCAAAGTTTTTAATGACATAATCCGCATTGATGCTGAATCTGAATCTTGTCTTTCCGTTATGCTTCGCATCAAGCAAGTGATCGACATGATGGAATTTGGTCACGAATCTGAGCTTTCCCAGTTCGCTTTGTCCGAAATGCTCAATGGCTCTTTTTAATGTATGTGTCAGATGATCAATTCCGACGATATCAGACGTACAAGAGGCTTCAAATCTTGTAAATTCCGGCGCCCGTTCTTTCATATACTCATCAGCCTGATCCAGAATCTCTTCCACATTGACATATGTCCGGATGTACGGCTTTGACCCCATCGTCGTCTGCAGATAGCAATAGTGGCAATGCCCCATACAGCCCGTCGCAAACGGAATGGCATATTCGGCGGATGGCTTTGAAGAATCGAATTTCAATGTTTTCCGCACGCCGATCACCAAGGTCGATTTCGCGTTCCGGTATTGCTGCAAATGATTTTTCCCCGGAATATTCCGGACTTGATTATGCGATGTCGTTTCTCTGATTTCAAGCCCCATGTTTTCAAACTTATGTTTCAGCTCTTGCCCTAACGGGTATTCGAGTGCTCGCGGTTCAATATAAACAAGCTGGGGAACAAACGGCTTCAGCATGGACAGACACTCCCTTTACATATTCTCATGATGTTACTTTCCGTCCAAAAGAGAGTGAATATGCGTTGTAAACATTTCCTTTGATCAGTGGTGCCGGTCTTCTTCAAAAAGCTCGCTGTAAAGCGCTTCCGCTTCTTCATATGTCGAAAAGACCGCATCATCTTCGGCCAGCGGATGATAGGTTTCGTGTAAAAAAAGAGACAGTTCCCCCTCATGGTATGGGTGATGAACGATCTCCGCCTCTTTAATATGGGCAACATTGGCGGCATGCGGATTACGGTAAATGACGTAGACCGTATCCCCCGCTCCAAATGATTTTGTCATGATAATCCCTCCTGTTGAAAGTTATTGTTCCCCCCTTTTTTCCGAATATGAAAAAAACCAGACGGCTTACACCGTCTGGCTGTTGTATTACTTATTGAAAGTTTCTTTAACGAATGCGACAACCTCTTCAGTCGTGCTCATAGACAAGATTGTTTCTTTGAATGATTCAGCTTCTTTTTTAGAAAGCTTGCTGATCTGCGTTCTTGCCGGAAGGATGGATGTAGCGCTCATTGAGAACTCATCTAAGCCTAAGCCGAGAAGAATCGGAATCGCAATTTCGTCTCCTGCCATTTCTCCGCACATGCCGACCCATTTGCCCTCTTTGTGAGCGGCTTCAATGACAAGCGTGATAAGACGGAGAATCGCCGGATTGTATGGCTGATACAGATAAGCCACGCGCTCGTTCATGCGGTCAGCAGCCATTGTGTATTGGATCAAGTCATTTGTTCCGATACTGAAGAAGTCAACTTCTGTGGCAAACTGATCTGCGATAACGGCTGTAGACGGAATCTCTACCATCATACCGACTTCAATATCGTCAGAAACCGTTACGCCGGCTTTGACGAGTTTTTCTTTTTCTTCAAGAAGAATCGCTTTCGCCTGTTTAAACTCGTTTACTGTCGCAATCATCGGGAACATGATTTTTAAGTTTCCGTATGTACTTGCACGAAGCAGCGCACGCAGCTGAGTTCTGAAGATTTCTTGTTCTTCAAGGCAAAGGCGGATGGCTCTGTAGCCCAAAAACGGGTTCATTTCTTTAGGAAGCTGCAGGTAAGGAAGCTCTTTGTCGCCGCCGATATCCAATGTCCGCACGACTACTGATTTTCCTTCCATACGCTCAAGAACCGTCTTATAAGCGTCAAACTGCTCGTCTTCCGTCGGAAGCTGGTCGCGTCCCATGTAAAGGAATTCCGTACGGTAAAGCCCTACAGCTTCTCCTCCGTTTTCAAGAACGCCTTTTACATCGTCAGGTGTGCCGATATTTGCGGCAAGCTCTACATGATGGCCGTCTTTAGAAACAGTCGGTTCATTGACGAGCTTCGCCCACTCAGCTTTTTGCGCCAGGTAAGCACTGTGCTTTTCTTCATATTTCTTTAACGTTTCACTGGAAGGATCGATGATCACATCACCATCGATGCCGTCTACGATTACCGTAACACCGTTTTCAATTGTCCCTGTAGCCGCTTTTGTGCCGACAACAGCCGGAATTTCAAGCGAACGGGCCATGATCGCGGAGTGTGAAGTGCGTCCGCCGATATCAGTTGTAAAACCTTTTACAAACTGGCGGTTTAATTGCGCCGTATCAGACGGTGTCAAATCTTCAGCCACGATAACAACCTCTTCTGAGATCATGCTCGGGTTCGGAATTTCCACGCCCAGCAGGTGCCCCGTCACACGTTTTGTTACGTCACGGATATCCGCCGCACGCTCTTTCATGTATTCGTTATCCATTGATTCAAACATGGTCACGAACATGGAAGCCGTTTCTTTCAAAGCGAATTCAGCATTGACTGAATCTGTGCTGATTTTCTCCTTTACCGGGTTCAACAGCTCAGGATCACTCAGAACTAAAAGGTGCGCGGAGAAAATGTCAGCTTTGTCTTGTCCCAGTTCTTTTAAAGCATGCTCTTTAATTTTTTCAAGCTCTTCTTTAGAACGTACAATCGCTTCATCAAAACGGCTTACTTCAGCCGCAGCATCAGCAATGTTTTTCTTTTCAACCGTTAAGTCCGGCTCTTCAAGCCGGTATGCTTTCGCAATCGCAATTCCGGCTGAAGCGCCTATTCCTTTTAATTCTTGCATTACTCGCCGAGTCCTTCGCTTTTCATTGTTTCTTCTAAAGCGTTAAGAGCATCGTTTTCGTCAGCGCCTGCAGCGGAAATTGTGATTTCAGCGCCTTTAGCGATACCTAGAGACATAACGCCCATGATAGACTTAAGGTTTACTGTTTTGCCGTTATATTCTAAGTTTACGTCAGCATCATATTTGCTTGCAGTCTGTACAAGAACTGTCGCAGGACGAGCGTGGATTCCGGAATCTGCTGTTACTTTAAATGTTTTTTGTGCCATGATTATCATTCTCCTTTAAATTAAAGCTATTTTACTACACAATATTATATCATACAGCCGTACTTGTCATCTGACAAGCACGGCGTATTTATATGCTTATTTTCCGATTTTCACAATATCTTTTTGTTCCCGTTTTACAGTACCTTCGGCCGAAAGGGAAATCGTTTCACCCTCAGCAAGATTTGTAAAGACAATCGGTGTCATTAATGAAGGAACATGAGGTTTAACCGCCTCAAGATCAACTTCAAGCAGCTTTTGCCCCGGTTCAACCCGGTCACCCTCAGAAACAAAAGAAGTGAATCCTTCACCTTTCAGGCTGACTGTATCGATTCCGAAATGAATCAGAATCTCTCTTCCGCCGTCAGACTGGAGGCCGATCGCATGTTTTGTCGGGAAAACATTCAGCACTTTTCCGCGGACTGGCGATACGACGATTCCTTCTTCCGGAAGAATCGCAAAACCGTCACCCATCATTTTGCCTGAGAACACCTGGTCAGGCACATCTGTAATCGGATGGATTTCGCCGGTGATCGGAGAAGCGAACACTTCTTCACCCTGCTCGTTTTGGAGCGGATCCGCGATAACCTCTTCAACCTGCTGGCTGACTTCTTCTTGTGCGGATACTTTCGGTTCAGGGCGCGGCGTGCGTCCTGCGATGATATCCTGCATCTGAGTTTTTAAACCGTCAGAGCGCGGGCCGAAAATGGCCTGAATGTTGTTTCCGACTTCAAGGACGCCTGATGCGCCGAGCTGTTTCAGGCGGGCCTTATCCACTTTCTTCTGGTCGTTGACCGTCACACGAAGTCTCGTGATACAAGCATCAAGGTGTTTAATGTTTTGCTGATCACCCATCGCCTGAAGGATTTCATAAGGAAGGTCGCCGGCTTCGCCTGATGCGCCTGCCCCTTCATCCGCAGCTTCTTCTTCACGGCCCGGCGTTTTCAAGTTGAACTTCCTGATCGCAAACCGGAAACCGAAGTAGTAAATGAGGGCTAATCCTAAGCCGACCGGAATGACAAGCCACCAAGCCGTCCGGTTAGGCAGAATTCCGAACAGGAAGTAGTCAATCAGACCCCCTGAGAAGGTCATACCGATTTTTACATGCAGCAGCTGCATGAGCATAAAGGAAAGTCCCGCGAATACGCAGTGAATCGCAAACAGGATAGGAGCCACAAACAAGAATGAGAATTCAAGCGGCTCGGTGATTCCCGTTAAGAAACTTGTCAGAGCGGCAGAACCCATGATTCCGGCTACAAGTTTTTTCTTTTCAGGCTTCGCTTCATGATAGATTGCAAGCGCTGCCGCCGGAAGGCCGAACATCATAAACGGATATTTCCCCGTCATAAATGTACCTGCCGTCAGCTGTACGCCGTCTTTAATCTGAGCCATGAAAATCCGCTGATCTCCGCGGATAATGTCTCCGGCTGCATCTTTATAGCTGAAAAATTCATACCAGAACGGCGAGTAGAAAATGTGATGAAGACCGAACGGAATCAATGACCGTTCAATCATTCCGAAAATAAAGGCCGCCAAGGTTGGATTCGCTTCCACAAGTCCCGTTGAGAAGGAATTCAGACCATGCTGGATCGGAGGCCAGATTACTAACATAATAAGACCGAGAATTAATGCGGAAATTGATGTGATAATCGGGACGAACCGCTTACCCGCAAAGAATCCGAGATACTGCGGAAGTTCAATTTTATAAAACTTGTTGAACAATAACGCGGCCAGAACCCCGACGATAATACCGCCGAACACGCCCGTCGCCAAAGTCGGTATCCCAAGCATGTTAATATAGGCCGGGTGGTTTTCCGCAAAAAACTTAGCGCGTTCAATTTTGTCAGACGGAATACTGCCGTTTGCCATAAGCACGGCGCTCATGGATACGTTCATGACCAAGTATCCGATAATGGCCGCGATTCCGGCAACGCCGTCTCCGTTCGCAAGACCGATCGCAACCCCTACTGCAAAAAGAAGCGGCAGGTTGTCAAATACGATTTGGCCGGCGCTTTCCATAACGTTCGCCACAAGCTGAACGTTATCATTGCTTAAGAAATGCATGACTTGGATCATATCTTTGTTCTGCATGGCATTCCCTAACGCAAGCAAGATCCCCGCAGCCGGCAAAATCGCAACCGGAAGCATAAGAGCACGGCCGATTTTTTGGAGAACGCCGAATAATGCTTTAAACATAAAGAATGTACCTCCCCTGTTAGCTAGTGTGACCTTACAGCGAAAATTCATGACAACGAATTCACAGGCGCAAGTCTTCAGTTTAACCGTTTACATTTGCCCTTTTACACAACAAAAAGCATGAGTAAATAAGGGTGTGCAAAATAACGGGGCCGTTCTTCCCGTTTTTTACCCTCAATCACTCATGCCTGATCGAATCAGTGACACGTTTTTAAAGGTCTCAACTGAAATTATGAAATTTTATTGGTTAATCGGTACAGATGAAGCGTGAGATAAACCGCTTCCGCCTCATGAACTGGTTTTTTCAGCATTTGCTGTAAGATTTTTATCAGTTTCCAAGCAGTATTGTAGCATAGCGGGTATTCATTTTTCAATAATAACATTAACTTTTCTGGTTCTTTTGTCTGCTCTTCCCGTTTAATCCTATCTATGGTAAATCTGATATGCCGGATCAGCCGCAAATAGTGGACGCTGTCTTTATTGACTTTCATTTGGAAAGATTCCTCTATCACTTGAACGAGCCGGGACATCAGCTGCGAATGCTGGTTGACCTCTGAAAGGGACCGATTCGTCAGGGCGGAGTGGATATGAAGAGCGATAAAGCCGATCTCCCCTTCCGGAAGGCAGATTCCAGTCTTTTCATTAATCATGCCGACGACTTCACGGGCAATCTGAAATTCTTCCGGATAAAGCGTTTCGGTTTCCATAAGAAAAGGGTTTTTAATGTCAAAGCCCTGCTGCAGCCGCTTTACCGCAAAGGCGATATGATCCGTCAGCGCAATATGGATATGTTCATTTAACGGTTGGCTTGTTCGGTTCCTGATATGATAAATGACGTCATTGGAGATGTCGACAAGTGTCTCGTCCACATAACCGAGGAGCTTTTTAAATTGTTTTTGTTCTTTTTCATCCTTTAAGATGAACATCTTGTCATACCCTTTATCTTCAATGACATCCGCTTGTTTTTTTCCAAAGCCGATTCCTTTTCCGATCAAGACGACCTCACTGTATCTATCATGTGTTGCGATCAGCACATTGTTATTTAATACCTTCTCAACTGTAAAGGACCCCTTCATGATCCTCAGCTCCTTTGTCATTCAATACCTCATATCGTACAAAACGAACAGAAAGCGCGTCAATTCTTTTTTTAGACGGTTGATCGTTCAATAAGACGGTAATCAAAAATCTTCCTTGCCGGAGGCCCGCCGCTGATCCGATTCTTAAGCATGTGAAAAGCCTGCTTTCCCATTTCTTTCGTTTGTATATCTATTGTGGAAATACCTAACATCTTGCTGATATCATGATTGTCGATGCTCAAAATCGCCAGCTCTTCCGGAATGCGCGTCCCGTTTGCCTTGGCTTCAAGGTAAAGACCGGCGGATACTTGATCATTCGCCGCAAACAGCGCAGTCGGTTTGTCATCCCATCTCTTCCATCTGTGAAAAAGGGCTTTCCCGTCAAGCAGCGTCAGCGCCTTTTCCACAACCAGCTCTTCCCTGTAAGGCCGGCCGATCTTCTTCAGCGCCTCTTTGTATGCGGCAATGCGGACTTGACTGTTTTTTCCCTTTTTTCTGGCCAGGCTGATTGCTATTTTTCGGTGTCCCTTTTCTATCAGATAATCCAGGCCGTGCCGAAATGCTTCCCCATGCGGATTACTGATTGAGGACAGCTCAGCCGCATCAGTGTGCTGGCAGAGGATAATCGGTTCTTTCACGGTAAGCAGCTGCTCATCGGAAATTGCTTTGGAGCAGATAATGAGGCCATCCACCTGGCGCTCCTGTAATTGCGATAAAGCAAAGCGTTCTCTTTGCTGCTGATAATCCGTCTGGTATAAAGAAAGATGCACGCCTGACGCTTCGGCAGCCTCAGCAATACCCGCGACAAGGTCTGCAAAATACGGAAGATTCACCGACGGCAGCACAACGCCGATCATATCGGAAAAGCCTTTGGATAAATGCACAGCATGGATGTTGCGCGTATAGCCGAGCGATTGTACCGCTTTTTTCACTCTTTCTCTTTTGTCTTCGCTTACATAAGGATGATCGTTTAATACTCTTGATACCGTTGTAACAGAAACCCCGGCAGCGCCGGCAATGTCTCTGATCGTAGCCATGGCGTCCCCCCTTTCTTTTTTCCCTTGATCTGGAATGCGTTTCATACAGTAAGCTAAAAACAAATACAGCCTATTCATTTGAAAGGAGAATAACAGTGATGGGGATTCTTTGCTTAATCGGTTTGTGTCTGGCCATACTCGGCGGCAGTTATCTTGCTATGCGGCCGCTGCGGGAAAAGCATGATATCAAACCATTTCAGCATTTTGATGACTTTTTCATTTAACAAGGTGATAAAAAAGGACGCTGCGTTCCAGAACCGTCCTTTTTTATCACAAAGCTTTCTATTATTTCAGGATCGTTAATTCTTTCGGATATTGCGTTAATGCTTCGGCGCCGTCTTTTGTGACAAAAACATCATCTTCAATGCGCACGCCGCCTACATCCGGCACGTAAATCCCCGGTTCTATCGTGTACACCATACCTTCTTTGAGGAGCGTGTCGTTCGCGCTGCTCATTGATGGATATTCATGAACCGAAATCCCGAGTCCGTGGCCGAGGCGGTGGGGGAAATAGTCTCCGTATCCGGCTTTTTCAATAATGCCGCGGGCTTTTAAATCAAGATCGCCGATTCTTACACCGGGTTTGCTTAATTGAAGCGCCGCCTTTTCAGCTTTAAGCACCGTTTCGTAAATCTCTTCCTGTTTCGGGCTGATTGATTGGTATGCGAATGTTCTCGTAATGTCTGAGCAGTAGCCGTCAAGAATAACACCCAGATCAAACAGAACGAAATCGCCTTTTTTCAGACGGTCTGTACCCGGATTGCCATGAGGCTGGCCTGATTTTTCTCCGAACAGCACCATCGTTGAAAACGACATGCCCTGCACGCCTTTTTTCTTCAGCTCAAACTCAATCTGCGCCAGCACTTCAGTTTCACTCACGCCCTCTTTAAGCGCTGCGACACCGACTTCAACTCCGTAATCCGCAAGTTTTGCCGCTTCCCTGAGAATGCTGATTTCTTTCTCATCTTTTACGAGACGGAATTGGTTGAGCGTTTCTTCTGCCGAAGCGAACGCGGCGCCCCCTGAAGCATGCTTGAGTTGTTCTGAACGTGAAAGCGAGATCGAATCCTTTTCAACCGCGATGGAATCAAGGCGCACATTTCGTTTTGTGAGCTCGGCTTTGATCAGCTCCCACGGGTCTTCGTGATCGCCGTAGCCGATAATTTCATGCTCCCACCCGGCACTGCGGGCTTGTCCTGCTTCCATTCCCGGACAGACGAAAAACGGCTCCTGTTCTTGAAACAGGAACAATCCCATTAACCGCTCATGCGGATCCGTATAAAAATCAGTTAAATAAAATACGTTTTCCTTTGTATGTATAAACGCCGCATCGTGTCCTTCTTTTTTCAGCCAATCTGAAACACGTTGTAATCTGTTCATTTTTGTTTTTCCTCCTTACCAAAGTGGCTCTTTATTCATTCTATCAGTTTTCAAGCGTTTATGCTGTGAACGAACATTTAACAAAACAGCCGCCCGATGTGCGGCTGTTTTGTTTATTTTAATAATCTGAGTCCGTTCAGTATGACCAGAATCGTGCTTCCTTCATGCCCGATAACGCCAAACGGCAGTTCCATCACCTGCAGGAAGTTGGCGCAGATCAACAGGCAGATGACCGAGAGCGAAAAAACGATGTTCTGCTTAATAATCCGGTTCATTTTCCGTGAGAGCCTGCACATTTTCACAAGCTTATGAAGATCATTTTTCATCAGGACCAAGTCAGCCGTCTCTAAAGCCACGTCCGTTCCCCCTCCCATCGCAATACCGACGTCAGCGGTTTTCAGAGCGGGCGCGTCATTAATGCCGTCTCCGACCATGGCGATTGTGCCGTACGTTTCTTTCAGTTTCTTCACTTCCTCTGCCTTTTGGTCAGGCAGACAATCGGCAACAACCGTCGTCATGCCAGCCTCTTTTGCGATGGCGGCCGCTGTTTCAGGCTGATCTCCGGTAAGCATGGCCGTTTTAATCCCGAGTGATTCAAGCTCAGCCATTACGGCTTTTGCTTCTGGCCGGATTTGATCCTTTAACGCAAAACAGCCCGCTATCCTGTCATCTTTCTTAACAAAAACCAGCGTACAGCCTTTATCTTTCAACTCATTTCCCGATGTGTTCAAAAAAGCGTCTGCATCCTCTTTCCCTGCAAATCCAGCTTTTCCGATCATCCATTTGGCGCCTTCTATATCGGCCTGAACACCGAACCCGGACGTCTCGTCAATCGATGTATGGCCTGCAGGCACAGCGCCCCGGCTTTCGGCAAATTCAGCTATCGCCTTTGCAAGCGGGTGGCTTGATTGCTTTTCAATCGTATACACCGCTTGCATGATCTCATCCTCATTCACATATTCCGCCGCTTGGAATGCAGCAACTGCCGGCTGTCCCTTTGTGACCGTGCCGGTTTTGTCAAAAGCAATCATCCGGACGCTTCCCAGCTGCTCTAAAAACACACTTCCTTTAACCAACAATCCGTTGCGGGCTCCATTTGAAATAAGGGAAAGCGCAGCGGGCATAATGGAAGCGACAAGAGCGCACGGGGAGGCGACCACCATAAACACCATCGCCCGGTAAAAGGTTTCACTCCAGCTCCAGCCTAAAGCAAAATGAGGAACGAATAAAAGCAAAGCCACGGCTAAAAGCACGCCTTTTACATAGACACTTTCGAAACGCTCAATAAATGCCTGAGCCGGTGACACGCTGTTTTGAGCAGATTCCACCAGCCGGATGATTTTTCTGAACAGAGACTGCTCATTTGTTTTCGTAACTCGGACCGTTAAAGAGCCGTTTCCGTTTACCGTTCCTGTAAACACAGAATCTCCGGCTGTTTTTTCCGCCGGCATCGATTCACCCGTCAGCGCCGATTCATCAAGACTCGTCGCGCCTGACTCGATGATCCCGTCGGCCGCTACGCGTTCGCCCGGCTTAATGACGATCATGTCGCCGATCATGAGTTCAGCGGCCGGCACCCGCTTTTCCTGTCCGCCTTTAAGCAGGGTCGCTTCCTCCGGTTCCAGTTTCATCAAGGAGGTTAAATCACGGCTGCTTTTATTCATCGTATACGTTTCCAGCGCGCCGCTTAACGAAAAAATAAAGATAAGAACAGCGCCTTCCGCCCAATACCCGATAAGGGCAGAGCCGACAGCCGCAAAAATCATCAGCAGTTCAACATTTAAAGCCTTCGTCTCCAGCGTATCTTCAATTCCTTCTTTCGCTTTTGCAAATCCGCCGATCACAAAGGCCAGGATATACAAAGTAACGGACAGGCCTTTTGCTTCGGTGAAAAACCAGGCCGCAAGAATAAGGGCGCCCGATACGAGAGCCGCAATGAGTTCCGCATGCTGGAGCCACTTTTTTCCGGACCGCTCTTCTTGAATCTGCTGTTGTGAATGGGTTTGAGTCACCACTTGTTCATTCATTATGAATTCTCCTCTCTAATTGAGAACGCAAATCATCTTCATTTCCCCGATAAAAGCAAAACTGCCGCCTTACAGGCAGCATTTTCATAGTAATATCGCAGTGTTTTTCTTTATTATAGCACGCCGGCGAAAGATTTCAATTATAATTGTTTTAATTTCTTTTTGATAATAATTATCATCAGCAACCCTTCAGCTGTTCATGATATGCAAAAAAGGTGCAGGAGGATTTCCTCCCGCACCTTTTTACTTCTCAGACCATTCTTTTAATTGTGAAGCGGTCATCGGACCGACGATCTTTTTTTCGATTTCTCCTTTTTCATTCAGCAGAAATGACGTGGGAATTGTCATGATCCCGTATTCCTTCATAAGCTCGCCCTTAGAGTCAAGAACGACCGGGAATGTGAGATGGTGCTGATTGACAAATTTTTGAACGGCCTCTTTGTTTCGCTCAGCATTCATAAGATTTACCGTTACAAGACTTACATCATCGGATTGATGCTGTTCATAATACGTTTGAAACTGAGGCAGTTCTTTTTTGCACGGCGGACACCACGATGTCCAAAAATGCAAAATGGTTTTCTGCCCTTTATTCGGGACCGATATCTCGTCTCCTTCAATCGTCTTCATCAGAAACACGGCGGGAACTGCCTGTTTTTCTGATGAAGCTTTTGCTTCAGGCATCCAGACGGAGGCAGCTATCAAAAGGACTGCACATGCAATAAGACGGTTTTTATGCATAAGATCTTCCTTTCACGCGTTTCGGATAGCTTGCCCCTCCTTACTGAAATGTATCAGCCTTTTCAGCTCTCGATCCGGGGCGCTGTTCTTCCGCCGCCGGTCAGGAACACGGAGACACCGAGGTCTTTGCAGATCGTCGCGTAATGTAAACTTGTCAAAAGAATCATGCCGGTATTCATGCCAAGTATAATGCCGAGCATTTGCAGATTCGGCATAGAACCAAGCACATACATCATCGAAAGACCCACAATGCTGCTCCATACATTATGATAAAACGCCGTTTTCACATGACCGATGCCGATCAGACAGGCCTGAAGCGGCATCACAAACAGCTGAAAAAGAAAATACGGCCACAAAAGCTGCAAAAAATACTGCGCTTCCGGAGACTGAAAAAATAAATGGGTCAGCGGGCCGGCGAACTGAAACATGATCCAGACTGCCGGAATGCCATAGCCGAATGTAATAAAAATCGCTTGTCTCAGCCGTTTCAGTACAATGTCATATTGAGACAGCGCGTACGCTTCTGAAATGCTCGGAATCATGACAACCATCAGTGAATGAGCGATAAATGCGGGAAACGAACCGATCGTCACCGCTACACCGGCAAGCATGCCGTATTGATCAATCGCGGCTGCCCCGGCCGCCCCTGAGGCCAGCAGCGCTCCTTTTACTAAAAACGGTTCAATGGCATTTGTCACCGCGTGAAAAATACGAAGCCCCGTTGTCGGAATAGATACCGCCAGAAGACGTTTCCGCACATCTTTGCCGCGCAGATGAATGTGCTGATGGCCGGAAAGCGTCCTCCTCGCCAAAATAAACTGCGTATACAAGTATACGAACACCACGACATCACTTGCGACCAGCACAAATAACGAAATGAGCACGGCCATATCAATTTCAAAAGAGTACCATTGAAAAAAGATAAACAGACAAAGCACTTGAATGATTTTTTTCAAAACATTCGCAACCGCGATTTTCCCCATCTGCTGCACACCCATAAAATAGCCTCTGGCGATGGATGTAAAAGCGACGACGGGAATCAGTCCGATGACAATCCCTTTAATAAAAGGGTGGTACGTATCGAATACAGGAATGAACGGCAGCGCGATGCTTGCGGCCGCGGTTGAAAACGCGGTAAATACGGCGGTCATTCTGAAGGCATGCCGGAGCATGCTTTCATGCAGCTTCTGATTGGATTCCGCGATGAATTTTGAGATGGAGATCGGAAGCTCCAGACTGGCGATCACGATAATGAGAAAAATGGTGGGCAGAATGCTCATGTAAAGCCCCATCCCATGCTCGCCAAGCTCCCGCGCCAGTATCATATTCACGACAAATTCCAGACATTCAGCGAAAAAGGCGGCGATGGATAAAAGAATGATCCCTTTCACAAATCGATTCATGGTGTCTCTCCTTGTCTCTCGTTCTTTCATCATCATATGAGACAAGTTCTGAAAATATTTTCGATTTCTTAAAATTGAAAAAAGCATAGCCGGGATATTTGGTCCCGCTATGCTTACATAGCAAATACGTGTCTGCCGATCCGTTCGATAATTTTTCGGGAACGGATCCAGTGGTCAGAAGCTGTTTTCGGATTGTAGAAAAACAATGCGCTCGTTTCTCTGCCCGGATGGTTAAGCGCCTCATTTGCGGCGGCGATGGAATCCTTATCCGGCTTTTGATTAATGCTTCCGTTTGCTACCGGTTCAAATGCATTCCTTTGATAAATCACACCCCGAATGGTATCCGGGAAGCCTTTCTTTTCAGTCCGGTTCAGCACGACGCTGGCTACCGCGACCTTTCCTTTATAAGACTCACCCTTCGCTTCTGCGTGCACGAGACGTGACAGAAGTTCCCTGTCGGCACTGGAATACGTTTTTTTCGGCGGCTGATAAGCCGTTTTCTCCGGTTTGGCTTTCTGTTCAAGATGAGATGACAGCTTTATCAGATGGACCGAATGCTTATGATCCGTATTTGAAAGCTTCGGAACCGAGCTTTTTTTATTTAAATCAGCAACCAGTGTGCTGGATTCTTGCTTTGGCTTCTTCGCTAAAGTAAACAGAGCTTCTGTATGTTCAATTTTTGTTGCAGGCATAAAACATAGAAAAAAGACAGCCAAGGCAGCAAATTTTGTCGTCATACGCTTTCCTCCTTAAATACTTCACTACCTTAACAAGAGCAGTGCACAAATTCACGGTTAAAGATTTTCCAGCACTCCCAATCAGCTTTTATGATGGAAGAAGTTCGTTAACGGCCTTATTATTGGCAGAAAAACGGCCGTCATTTTCACAACATTAACCAAATTGCAGTAAAAGTATCCATCGGAGGGATTTTACATTTTGTTTACATCTGTTACAGGCAGATGAAATGAGCAGCGAAAACAAAAAAAGACTCCTCATATGCGAGGAGCCGTCAGCTTCTTGGCTGTTCTAAATACTGGAAAACAACATCTCCGCCCTGCTGTGCAATACCGCGGAAATGCTTAAAATCTTCCTGCTTCGATAAAACTGCTCGAAATGCAAGAAAATGTTCTTTCTGCACCCTGAATTCTTTGATTTCACCGGTGCGCATTTGGTTGATACGTTCTGATATTTCTTCAGGCAGCAACGAACACAGCCTCCTTTTCTCGGCTTTTTCCCGAAAATCAATATACCATCTTTCCCCCGCAGGGACAATGATTGAGCAGGCCGATACCCATATCGCTTTACTTCTTAAAGAAAATACTGCAAAATATTTTCAAACAGGATTTATGATAAAGGAGAGGAAGCTCGTGAAAATTGCTAAGGTTGGAAACGTCATTGAATTTAAAAACGGATTAACCGGTGTTGTTGAAAAGGTAAATGAAAACTCCGTCATCGTTGATGTAACCATCATGGATAATTATCGTGATCTTGAATTAGATTCCCTCACTGTCGTCAACCATAAAAATTATAAAATCATCAGAGACTCCTATTAACCCCCACTGAACAATCCGAACCATTTACATATCCCGCACAAAAGCTGCCGCCCGGCAGCTTTTTCAAATGTTTCAGATTTCCGTCATTTCAACGAAAAAATCTCCGGTCTCATCTTTATTGTAAAGATTTGTGATGGATGTATGGTAGTTGGTTATTTTGCCGCGGAATTCAAGACCCCGATCGGGCGCCTTAATTTCAAATGTTTTTTCATACAAAAGGACGGCAATGTCATGATACGTTTCAGAGGTCACCTTCAGTATAAATGAGATGACGCGGCCGTTTTTTCCCGCACTTTCTTTACAGTCATACATTTCAAGCCTTACACCGTTTAACTCTAACGGCTCCATGACAAACACTCCTTCTTTTTACAGGACATGCTATCATGCTGACCATTCATTTACAATTGATCCGCTCCGGATAAGAAAAAAACGGCGCAGGCCTTTACAAACATACGTTCCCTATTTTATAATGAAACAGACGAGCTGCCATCCAGCACCCGTCACGTAATGAAGCGGCGAGTACACTCCCCCCGGGTTTACTCGTCTTTTTCTTTTCTCCAGATGATTTCTTTTTTTATTATACAAGTTCCCGAATACGTCGGCGCGCCACAGACGAAAAATACCCCCGCTTAAAAGGCGGGGGTATTTAGGCTGCGCCTGGAACATTAACGGTTGTCAATCGTCTCCGGATACATATCATGATTCATCATCCGATGTTCAGCCATTTTTTCATATTTTGTTCCCGGTCTGCCGTAGTTTGTATACGGGTCAATGGAGATTCCGCCTCTTGGCGTGAATTTGCCCCATACTTCAATGTAGCGGGGGTCCATTAATTCGATCAAGTCATTCATGATGATGTTCATGCAGTCCTCGTGGAAGTCTCCGTGGTTGCGGAAGCTGAAAAGATACAGCTTTAACGATTTGCTTTCCACCATTTTTTCGTCCGGAATATAGCTGATGTAGATGGTTGCAAAATCCGGCTGTCCCGTTTTCGGGCAAAGCGACGTAAATTCCGGGCAGTTGAATTTAACGAAATAATCACGGTTCACGTGTTTATTCGGGAATGATTCCAAAACCTCCGGCGCATATTCAAATAAATAGTTTGTCCCTTGATTCCCCAGAAGTGTAACTCCTTCTAATTCTGATTCTTTTCTTGTCATGTAAATTCTCCCTTTCTATTAAACTCCCCGTTTATTGCCCCAAAGCAATGTATGAAGCTGAGGCAGGACTCTGACGAGATTCAGATCCGAATCGGCAGAAACCTTATCAACGAGTTTTTCATATTTTTCGAGCAGATGCGTAATTAATGCCCGGTCATCCGTCGTGTGGACATTATCGTTTCCGACCTGAAGATAAAACGGGATATTCGGATACCGCTTATGCACAGTTTTCGCGAATTGCAGATCTTCATCATTAAAAATGACGACCTTTAAGCTGACTGCGCTAAGCCTTTCAGCCGCATCAAGCGAGGACACGATGTGATCGAGCTTTGCAAAGTCGGTTGTCATCCCTGAACTCGGCGGCTTCGGTGAAATCGTCAAGTCGTTAATCATTGTGAACCAATCCTGATAGACCGTTCCCTGCGTTTCTAAAGCGGCGCGCACACCATGCTCTTTCAGCAGCAGAATCAGCGCGTCAAGCTGCTTTAACAGCGCCGGGTTTCCTCCTGAGATGGTAACATGGGAAAAGGCGTCTCCGCCGATTTCTCTCAGCTCGCGGTAAATGTCTTCCGCCGTCATCCAGCGGATATCTTTTTTGGCTGAGCCGTCCCATGTAAAGGCGGAGTCGCACCAGCTGCAGGAGTAGTCGCAGCCCGCCGTGCGGACGAACATGGTTTTCTGGCCGATGACCATGCCCTCTCCTTGTATCGTCGGTCCGAAAATTTCTAAAACCGGGATTCCTTTAGCCATTCAAATCACCTTTTTTCGGGCGGTATACGCAATAGCTTGTCGGGGTTTCCCTGACAAAAACCTGGACGCAGACCGGCTGATTCTCCAGTGTTTCAAGGTAGGACTGAACTTTATCATAAATCGTTTTGGCTACGACTTCGGTTGTCGGCAGCGAATATCGGTCATCATCAGAAAATTCATCATGGTCATTCAGCAATGTATGATCGTAAGCGCCGTGCACCAATTTCTTCAGCACGCTGAAATTCACGAGAAAGCCTGAATCATCCAGTTCATCCCCTGCAACTGTAATATTTACTGTATACGTGTGGCCGTGGACTCTGCTGCACGCTCCGGCACTTTCACGGGGAATAAAGTGCGCTGCTGAAATGTGCATGTCCTTATTCAGCTCAAACGAATAAGGATGCTGAACCTGCGGGTAAATTTGAGAAAGCAATTAGTTCCGCTCCCCTTTCATTTTCATATATTCATCATATCCTTTATTGCGAAGCAGACATGCCGGGCATTCTCCGCATCCGTCCGCAATGATGCCGTTATAGCAAGTCAATGTGTTATTCTTTACAAAATCAAGCGCGCCGAGCTCATCAGCAAGTTTCCATGTTTCCGCTTTGTTCAGCCACATAAGCGGCGTATGAATGACGAACGGCTTTTCCATCGCCAAGTTGACGGTGACATTGCAGGACTTGACAAACTCGTCCCGGCAGTCCGGGTAGCCGCTGAAATCAGTTTCGCATACACCGGTGATGATGTGGCGTGCGCCGATTTGATATGCAAGAATCGATGCAAAGGATAAAAATACGAGGTTGCGACCCGGCACAAATGTTGTCGGCAGTTCCCCGTCCTTCGCTTCAATTTCGATATCATCCCGTGTCAGCGCGTTTGGCGCAAGCTGGTTTAAAAGAGACATATCAAGCAGATGATTTTTGACACCGAGCTTTTCGGCAATCGATTTAGCTACATCAATTTCTTCTTGATGACGCTGATTGTAATGGAATGTAACGGTTTCTACTTCTTCAAAGTTTTGCAAAGCCCATAATAAACACGTCGTGCTGTCTTGGCCTCCGCTGAACACTACAACCGCTTTTTCTTTTTTCATGTCTTTCTCTCCCTTATCTATCATTCAATAAAAAAAGCGCCTTTCTCGGAGAAGGCGCCCTAAAAAACATAAAAAAAACCGTATCCAAGGATACAGCTCGTCCTTAGTTTTTTATAGAGGGTGTAGCTAGAACCTCTCCCGCATCAGTACGGATTTTCTTCTTTTTTTCACTTTTGCTATCATACCATAATGCCGTTTCCCCTGACAATAAAAAAAACAGCCTGAAACTTGTGTCAGGCTGCAAAGACCGATTTAAGCCCGGCTTTTCTTTTTCGGAAATGCCACCAGTGCAATCCCGATCAGCACAAATAAGGCAGGCCAGAAAACAGAAACCGGGATGATCGGCTGATACATCAGCGTAAAGCATAGCGCGGTCAAGGTCAGAACCGCAACCGGTATGAGCAGCGCCTTTTGTTTCCCGCCGAACAGCCACAGTTCAAATAAACCGAATGCCGCCGCCAACAGGTAAACAGGCCATGTCACACCGGAATAGGCCCAATGGGTCGCCGTTTCAAAAACAAACAAGATCCCCGTAACCAATAAAATGCCGCCCGGTACGAGAAGTCCTGCGTTTTTGACCGGCTTCGGACCGAAAATCGGAATGTGAAAAGCGGCGGCAAGCAAAAGAATGAGCGCGGGCCAGCCGCGTTCGCTGATGACTTCATTTACATTGGTGAATATGCCGAAAATCCCCATTACGCAAAGAATCGCAGCAGCAGCCAATAGCCCCCTTTGCTTTCTGCCGAACAGCCAGGCTTCAAACAGGCCGAACGCGACGGCAAAGAGGTAGACAGGCGATGTCATATTTGCGTATGTCCAGTCTGTCAGCGTTTCAAACCATAATAACCCGCCGATCACAAGCAATGTTCCGCCCGGAATGAGAAGGCCCGTTCTTTTTTTTGGCTGCATGAAGGCTGCGGCGTGAAACAGAAGCGCTACTGCAATGATCAAAAGCGGCCACAGCCCTGTCAACAGCATACCGGCAAAGCATAGGACACCCGTCCCTGCCAAAATCAAAGCAGGAATCAATACGCCGATCTTTCTCCCGCCGAAATACCACAGTTCAAACAGACCGAGAGCAGGCGCCCATATATAAACAGGCCACGTCACGCCTGAATACGCCCATCCTGTTGCCGTCTCAAAACAAAACAGACAGCCCAGCACAAGAAAAAGACCGCCGGGAACGAGCAGTCCCGTCTGTTCAGGCGTTTTTTTCGAAAAAACAAATCCGGCGTGAAACCCCGCGGACATTATAATGAAAAGAAACGGCCACGCCGAACCGGCGGAAATATGTATAACCCCCGCCTTCTGTAAAAAAAACGCAATGCCGATACAGATAAAAATAAATCCCAATAATACACGTCGCTCTTTCATCTCTTACTCCTCCCCATCATTTCCCAATTCATTATACAGAAGTGACAGGAAAAAAGAAGGGGAATTCCCAAAAAATACAGACGTTTTCATTATTTACGTTGTTTTTCTTTCGGGACTTTTTTGCAAACCAATGCGCCGATAAAGGCCAGACTCACATATCCAAACACCGGATAAACGGTGGAAATCAGCTGTCCGTAGCCGATTTGACTGACAATAAACGCAAACACCAAAATGCCGCCGTAAATATATGTACTTTTTGTATGAAGAAAACTGTTTAATTGTTTTTCCAATCCATATAAATTGCCGATAACCGACGTAAACACTTCCCCGAAAATAATAAACAAATAGATGATATGAAGCGAGCGCGAATACAAATACACTACTTGAGCCATCGGAATGTCAAACTCCAGCACATCCGGCAGCACCGATAATGATAAGAAGCTCGCGGCAAGCACCAGTGTCAAAAGAGCGCCGCCTAAATAAGCCCCCCTTCTGATCACTTTCTCTGATGACATTTCATTCGCAAGCGGCACAAGAACAGCTTGGGCGAGTGATAAATTTAACGCGCCGTAAGAGACGGCGGACAAAACCCAATTCCACTTGTCAGGCCATACCCATTCGTCCGCATTTCTCACACTTGTAAATACAAAAGAATCAGCGGCAACGATAAAAGAGAAGGAAATTAAAAGCGGCACAACCAATACATTGACGCCGAACACACCTTTTACGCCGCTTGTCATGACAGCAAAACTCAGGACGATCGTCAGAAGGATCCCCGCTTGTGCAGGCCAGCCAAGCTGTTCATGAAACAGCGCTCCCGCTCCGGACAGCATGACGGAGGTTACTCCAAGCAAGATAAACATCATAAATATGTTCACGGCGCGTCCGATGGACCGGCCGAATAAATATGTGTTCAATTCCTGATAAGATGATGCATGAATCCGTTTGGATATAATCATGATTTTGGCGCCTAAATAGATAAACATCAGGCCGCTTACCATAATACCGAACAGACCGATCCAGCCAAACCTCAGAAAAAATTCAACGATTTCCCGTCCCGTGGCAAAACCGGCTCCTACAACCGTTCCTACGTATACGAATGCAAGCTGACTTGCAGAACCTTTTCTTTGTCCCATTTCACCCTCCGGCTAAGCGCAGATTTGTCCAGGCCTTTTTATCAGCATATGAGACAAGTCGCCTGAAAAGAAGAACAAATCATCCTTCCCCAAAAACGAATTCAGCTCTCCCCTTTAAGCAAAAATATTGAAAGAAAAAAAGGACCAGCGTATACTCTTCATCAAGAAAGGTCAAACATTTCAAATGCCGCTTCTCATGCTGTAAACTTTGATTTTTCACGGTTTAAAACAAAACACTTGAAAGTCAAAGAAGGTCAGAGTATACTATTAATCAAAGAAGGTCAAAGTTAAGACCTTATTTTCTAATTCATTTGGTCAAAGAAGATCAAACAAGGAGGTTTTGGCAAATGCGTTGTCAACACTGTCAGAAAAACGAGGCGACGATTCGCCTGAACATGCAAGTCAATTCCATTCAAAGACAATTCGTTTTATGTGAAACATGTTATACAGAATTAACCCGCAAACCGGCTATGAGCATGGGTCCGCAATCTTTCGGATTCCCGTTTGAGCAAGGCTTCGCTCCCGGTCAAAATAAACAGCAGGACAGCCGTAAAAAAGGTCTGCTCGATGAGCTCGCTCAAAACGTCACAAACGGCGCAAAAGCAGGTCTGATTGACCCTGTGATCGGACGCGATGATGAGGTGGCGCGCGTAATTGAAATTTTGAACCGCCGGAATAAAAACAACCCTGTGCTTATCGGTGAACCCGGTGTCGGCAAAACGGCTATTGCAGAAGGTTTGGCGCTTAAAATCGCTGAAGGCGATGTGCCGAACAAACTGAAAAACAAAGAACTTTATCTGCTTGATGTCGCTTCCCTCGTCGCCAACACAGGAATCAGAGGCCAGTTTGAAGAAAGAATGAAACAATTAATGAACGAATTAAAAGAGCGGAAAAACGTCATTTTGTTCATTGACGAGATTCACCTTCTCGTAGGCGCCGGCTCTGCCGAGGGATCAATGGATGCCGGAAACATCCTGAAACCGGCGCTGGCCAGAGGCGAACTGCAGGTCATCGGGGCGACAACGCTGAAAGAGTACCGCCAGATTGAAAAAGATGCAGCGCTTGAAAGACGCTTCCAGCCTGTCATGGTTCATGAGCCTTCTATCGAACAAGCCATCAGCATTCTTGAAGGCATTAAAGATAAATACGAGAAATACCACGGCGTCACATTCAGCGATGAAGCGATCAAAGCGTGTGTTACACTTTCTTCCCGCTACATTCAGGACCGCCATCTGCCGGATAAAGCGATCGACTTGTTAGATGAAGCCGGTTCTAAGGCAAACCTGGAGCTTGATACCGTAAATGAAGAAGATGCGGCTGAGAGACTCAAAGCAATTGACGCGGAGAAAACAAAAGCGCTTCAGGAAGAAAATTATGAGCTTGCCGCGAAACTGCGCGATGAAGAAGCGGCGTTGGAAAAGCAGCTGGCGCATGAAACACCGGCCGCTTCTTCAGAAATCGGGGCGGAGCATATTCAAGCCATCATTGAACAGAAAACAGGCATTCCGGTCGGAAAGCTCCAGGCTGATGAACAAGTCAAAATGAAGGAACTTGAAGAACGCCTTCATGAGCGCGTCATCGGTCAGGAAAAAGCCGTGAAAAAAGTGGCGAAAGCGGTCAGACGAAGCCGCGCCGGCTTAAAATCAAAAAACAGACCTGTCGGCTCCTTCCTCTTTGTCGGACCGACCGGGGTCGGAAAAACCGAGTTATCAAAAACACTCGCAGATGAACTGTTCGGCACAAAAGATTCTATCATCCGGCTCGATATGAGTGAATACATGGAAAAACACGCCGTTTCTAAAATCATCGGTTCACCGCCGGGATATGTCGGACATGATGAAGCCGGGCAATTAACGGAAAAAGTGCGACGCAACCCGTACAGCATCGTGCTGCTGGATGAGATTGAAAAAGCGCACCCCGACGTCCAGCATATGTTCCTGCAGATTATGGAGGACGGCCGTCTGACAGACAGCCAAGGCAGAACGGTCAGCTTCAAAGATACCGTTCTGATTATGACAAGCAACGCGGGAACCGGCGAAAAACAAGCAAAGGTCGGATTCCAATCTGAAGAAAGCGTCATGGAAGAACAAACGCTGATTGATTCACTGAGCGCGTTCTTCAAACCGGAGTTTTTAAACCGGTTTGACAGCATTATTGAATTCCAATCCCTGAAAAAAGAACATCTCGTGAAAATCGTCAGCCTGCTTCTCGCAGAGCTTGAAGACACATTAAAAGAGCGCGGCATCAGCCTGAGCGTCACCGATGATGCAAAAGAAAAAATCGCTGAAATCGGCTATCACCCTGCTTTCGGAGCACGCCCGCTCAGAAGAACCATCCAGGAATTGATCGAAGACGAAATGACAGATCTCTTATTGGATGACAATGAAATAAAAGCCTTCCATGTCGTAATGGAAGAAGACGGCATCAAAGTCCGTGCACAATAAGAAAAAGCGGTTCCCTGTCTGGGGAGCCGCTTTTTTGTATCTTTTTCCATGCCGGAGGGCAGAAACTGTGAAGAATTCGGCAACAATTTCGCATTCACCCTAAAGTTCCATCCACTGCCACCGATATTAACCATAGAAAGCTAGTATAAAGGATTTGGTGAAAACTATGGATAAAACATCGATTATCGGTATCATCCTCGCCCTGATTGCTTTAAGCGTGGGCATGGTGCTGAAAGGGGTCAGCTTAAGCGCACTCGCTAACCCGGCAGCTATTCTGATTATTTTGTTCGGTACGATTTCTGCGGTGATCATCGCATTCCCCGGAAAAGAAATCAAAAAAGTGCCTGCCCTTTTTAAAGTGCTGTTTAAAGAAAACAAACAGCTGACCATTGCGCAATTAATTCCCATGTTCTCTCAATGGGCGCAAATCGCCAGACGGGAAGGTCTGCTCGCATTGGAAGCAAGCATCGAAGACGTGGATGACGCGTTTTTGAAAAACGGACTGAGCATGGCGGTTGACGGACAAAGCGCAGAATTTATCAGAGATATTATGACTGAGGAAGTTGAAGCGATGGAGGACAGACACCAGGCCGGCGCGGCTATCTTTACCCAAGCCGGCACATATGCGCCGACACTCGGCGTTTTGGGTGCGGTCATCGGCCTTATCGCCGCTCTTTCCAATATGAACAATACCGAGGCGCTCGGACATGCCATCAGTGCGGCGTTTGTCGCCACCCTTCTCGGAATCTTTACGGGATATGTACTATGGCATCCTTTCGCCAACAAGCTGAAACGTAAATCAAAACAGGAAGTCAAACTGCGTGAAAT
Source organism: Bacillus siamensis (assembly GCF_051628075.1). Lineage (NCBI taxonomy): Bacteria > Bacillati > Bacillota > Bacilli > Caryophanales > Bacillaceae > Bacillus > Bacillus siamensis. The sequence goes on along the minus strand of NZ_CP155579.1, from coordinate 1,327,878 downwards.
CATGATTGAAGGCGTTCTGTCGGTGCTTGAAGGACAGGCGCCGAAAGTGATCGAACAAAAACTTCTCATGTATCTCCCTGCGAACGAACGAGCAAAAGTCATTGAACAAGAAGGAGAGGCAAACAATGGCGAGAAAAAAGAAGAAGAAGCATGATGACGAGCATGTGGATGAGTCTTGGCTGATCCCGTACGCGGACCTTCTCACCCTTCTTTTGGCTCTGTTCATTGTATTGTTCGCCATGAGTTCTGTCGACGCGGCGAAATTCCAAATGCTGTCTAAATCATTTAACGCCGTTTTTACAGGAGGCACGGGGGTCCTTGAATATTCAAGCGTCACCCCTCCCGAAAATGAAAAAGACGGTGTTGACCAGTTAAAAAAAGACAAGGAAAAAGATAAAGAACAGAAAAAGAAAGAAAGAGAAGCAGCCGACCGCGAAGAGCTTGAAGGTGTGCAAAAGCAAGTCAAACAATTTATAAAAAACAAAAAGCTTGAACATCAGCTGGAAACAAAGCTGACAAAAGAAGGCCTCTTAATTACCATTAAAGACAGTATCTTTTTTGACTCAGGACGGGCGGATATCCGCCAGGAAGATATTCCGCTTGCGAAGGAAATCTCGAATCTCCTTGTGCTGAATCCGCCAAGAAACATTATCATCAGCGGGCATACGGACAATGTGCCGATTAAAAACTCGCAATTTCAATCAAACTGGCATTTAAGCGTCATGCGTGCCGTCAACTTCATGGCTATTCTTACAGAAAACCCGAAACTTGACGCAAAAGTATTCAGCGCCAAAGGTTTCGGCGAGTATAAGCCGGCTGCGTCGAACAAAACCGCGGAAGGACGCAGCAAGAACAGGCGTGTCGAAGTATTGATACAGCCGCGAAACGCCGCCCCTGACGAAAATCAGTAATATAAAAAAGGAAGCCTTTCAAATGGCTTCCTTTTTTATTTCTGATGAAAATGTTTAGCGTTTAATCCCACTCTTTTCAGCATTTCCGTACACATTTCTATCTCTTCATCACTCAGCACACTGATCATTTCTTTAATTTCGGCTGCATGATCAGGGAAAATATCGTCCAAAAGACGGATTCCCTTTTCGGAAATCTGTGCGAAAGTCACCCTCCTGTCAGTCGGCGAGGCTTTTCTGATGAGAAGTTCTTTTTTCTCTAATTTGTCAACAACGTATGTAATACTTCCGCTCGCTAATAAAATTTTGTCGCCGATCTGCTGCAGCGGCTGGTTGCCTTTATGATACAGCAGCTCAAGCACAGCAAATTCCGTCGGATTCAGGCCGTGCTTATGAATATGTTTATTCATATGGTCGTTTATGGACCGGTACGCACGCGACAGTACAATAAATAATTTCAATGAGTTTTCTGTTTTATCCGTCATACATTCAATCATCCTTTTACAAAAGAAACCGTTACAGAGAAACATTAATAAACAAAATGAAAAATGTCAACAAAAATGTTTCCAAAATTTCTCTTCTTTTTGAGGGACCTTAATAAAATAATTTGTTTTTATAGCATTTTGGTTATTTTTTCTTATTAAAGAAGTATAAACAATGATATAATACCTCTATTCAAGTGTAATGTTGGAGCGATGCAGAGTGAATACATTTAAAGGTGCCCGGGGAAAGATCAAACTTTATCTCTTATTGGTGATCATCCCGGCACTTATTATCAGCTTTTTCATATATGAAAAAGAAAAGCAGAAAATAGCCGATAAACACATACAGGAAGCCAGTATGATGCTCAATCTTCACCGCAATAAGCTCAATTATTTAATCGGTGAAACAAAAGCCCGGATGACAACACTTGCGATCGCTGTCGATAAGCCTGTCAATGAAGAAAAGATAAATGAGATCCTCACTCAGGCTTTTGAGGATGAACCAAGATTCAGCGGATTGTATATGCTGAATTCCAAAGGTGACGTCATCGCAAGCACGACCGATCTGAAAACAAAGGTGAATTTGGCCGACAGACCGTATTTTACGAAGGCAAAAAAGACGAAAAAAACGGTCATCACAAACGACTACTCCAGCAGAATTACAGGCCAGCGCATCTTTACGATCTGCGTGCCAGTGTTAGACGCAAACCGGGAGGTCACGGATTATTTAGTGGCCGCCATACAAGTCGATTATTTGAGAAATATGATCAATATGCTGAGCCCCGACGTTTATGTCAAGGCAACCCATGAGGATAAAGTGATATTTGCCAGCGGACGGGCAGATCAGTCAGAAGGCGTGAAACCGGTCAGCGGCTATCTGGATGATATTAATTGGAACATCAATGTCTACCCGAAACCGGTAGAGCTGAACGAGCTGACCAAAAGCGTGCTGCTGCCGATGTCCAGTATTGCCGTGCTGCTGAATATTCTGTTCATCCTCGTTCAATATTATCTGCTTAAGCGCAAGACCGAGCTGGAGCGCGCTCAAAACGAGGCGCAAAAATTGGAGCTGATCGGAACGCTTGCCGCAAGCACCGCTCATGAAATACGCAACCCGCTTACAGGGATCAGCGGCTTCATTCAGCTTTTGCAGAAAAAATATAAAACGGAGGAAGATCAGCTGTATTTCTCAATTATTGAGCAAGAGGTTAAACGGATCAATCAGATAGTCAGTGAGTTTTTAGTGCTCGGCAAACCGACCGCGGAACGATTGGAAGTGAACTCGCTGCAGGATATTCTTGATGAGATTATGCCGATTATTTATTCGGAAGGGAATCTTTATAATGTGGAAGTGAATGTGGAGATTCTCGTCAATCGGCCGCTCAAGGTCAACTGCACGAAAGACCATATTAAACAGGTGATCTTAAATGTCGCGAAAAACGCGCTCGAATCAATGCAGGAAGGCGGCAGGCTGTCCATCTATTTAGAGGCCCTCGACGATAAAGCGGTCATTAAGGTGGCCGACAACGGAATGGGTATTTCTGAAGATATGCTTGAGCACATTTTCCTTCCGTTTGTCACATCAAAGGAAAAAGGCACCGGCCTCGGTCTTGTCGTATGTAAACGGATCGTGCTGATGTACGGCGGTTCGATTGACATTCAAAGTGAAGTCGATAAAGGTACAGAGGTCACCATTACCCTCCCTGCCGCTTCACGATGAAAAAACACCCTGAAACAGGGTGTTTTTTATATAAGAAGAATATGTGTAAGAGGATATACAGGGGAACGGCATCATAGCCGGCAGATAGATACGAGGCGCTTCGTGAGCTGTGCCAGCGGAAAAGCCCGCTGACTGTACGCGGTCATCTTTTTAGATGCGGCGGTTGATCATGAAGCGCATTCAGTCTTCGTTATCTGTTTATCATCAATCATTTGTTTGCTTCATATGCAGGCATGACGTCACCGCGGGAGAACAAGCCTATTTTCTTCACAAGGCCCTGTATTCCTTGGTGATGTGTGCGCTCACGGTTTATCAGCTGCTGATACGCGTTCATCAGACTGTCCAGTTCCTGGCTGTGTCTGATCGTGTCATATCCCGTAAATCCCTGCCTGTTAGCCGCATCTATCATCATTTTTCTCTTTTCATCAATAGATACTAGCAATTTTTCTTGTTCAGAATAACTGCCCATTCACTTCACCCCTCACCGCTAAAAGAATAGGAAACAAGTTTGATTGGGTTATTGAGCATTATTACAGATTATACTTTATTTGTAAACATTTTTTTACTAAATAACTTAATTTTTCATTTCATATTGGAATCTTTACTATGATTACGAGAATAATACCCATTCAGGTAATGATATAAACAAAATGCGCCCATTTAATGCATAAAAAAACAGAGATTTTATATTACAATAAAAAACCTCTCATGCGGCTGACCGCATGAGAGGTTCGGACATCTATCCGTTTTGCACACTTTCATTTTCATAAATCGGCACCCATCCTTCAGTCGTCACGAAGATTCGGATTGCGACGACCCGGCGGTCCTCCTGAAGCGTAAAGTAGTGGCGGATGTTCTCCGGAACCGAAATCAAATCCCCCGGATTTAAACGGACATCAAAAAAAGTGCCGTCTTTGCCCTGAATGACGAAGATGCCGTGCCCGCTGACGATAAAGCGGACTTCATCATCCGTGTGGTGATGTTCTCTTTGAAAATTTTTCAACAGCTCATCAAGATTGGGTGTTGTATCTGATAAAGAAATGACATCCTGAGACCGATAGCCGCGCCGGGCTGAAATATCCTGAATCTCCTTCTCAAACACCGTGAGAATCCGGTTTTTTTCATCTTCGGTTAGATCGTATTTCTCCGAAAGCTCAGGCGGAAGTTTTTCAATGTTCCACTGCTCATAGATCACCTCTTGTTCGTCTAAAAAGCGCGCTACTTGTTCCTGATGTTCAATGATCGTATTCTTTTCGTCATGAATTCTGATTGTCGCCATTTTGCATTCCTCCTTTTATTTTACAAGCTGCGGCCGAAGTGACAGAAGCTTGATGTGACAGCTGAATAAAAATTCATAGGCTTCCAGCACCCTTTTCGCCTCAAACGCGGTCCGCCCCCATGCCGTAATGCCGTGGTTGCGGATTAATACCGCGCCTGATCCGGCGTCTGCATGGCGCGCAAAGCTTTCGGCCAATGCCGGGATGTGCGCCGGATTGTCAATGATCGGAACGGTCACCGACGCGTTTTCCTCCCACAATCCGAGCGCCTTAATAATCTCCTGCCCCTGAAAGGTGATCTGTTTTTCATCCCCGTAGAGCTCTGAGATGACATTATTATTAACGGTATGGACATGCAGACAGCAGCCCGCGTCTGTCTTTTGGTATAAGTACGTATGGAGAAGCGTTTCTGCCGAGGGTTTTAAGGAATGGCCGGTCTCAGCGGGCTCCCCGTTCTCATCGACTAAGAGAAAATCTTCGTCTGTTTCTTTTCGTTTGTCTTTTCCGCTTGCCGTAACGAGAAACGTCAGCGGCCCGTCGGATACTTTGATGGAAAGATTCCCGCTTGTAGCCGGGAACCAGTCTCTTTCAGCCAGCTCGCGCTTTACTTCGGCAAGTTCGCGCCAGCGTTCTTCTTTTGCAGCCATGCCTGCACCTCCCCGATATTTTCGATGCCTGTTTTCACTTCATGAAAATCTTGAAAAGGCTGATGCCGAAGACCAAGCTCTTTGCATTCAGTCAAAAGATAATCTCTCGCAAAACACATATCGGATAACTTTGCAGCCTCGACATCCGTCACCGAATCACCGATCATAATGAGAAATTTCTGCCGGTCGGATAGCTTCCGGATGACGGACGGTTTGCAGCAGCCGCACTGATTCGTGCAGGCTTCGTCACAAGCGTGCGGCCAATTGATATGAATATATTCATTGTCAAAGGATGCATGATTGCAAAAGATCCGCTCTTTTTCTACGATGCCTTCTAAAAGCGGATGCACAAAAAAGTCCATCCCTCCGCTTACGATGTAAAACGGGAGATCGTTTGACCGGACAAACGAAACAAAATCCAAAAAGCCGTCCCGTATTTTCGCATCCTTCAGAATAAAGTCAGTCAGCTCTTCTTTTAAGCTGCTCGGCAGCAGCCCGAACATCCGGCCGACTCCTTCCTGAATTGATATGCTTTTAGACAGAACACCGTCTTTTAATTCAAGCCACTCAGGTGGCGCGAATTTTTTCATCATGCTGACAATGTTGTCGTTCATGGTGACAGTTCCGTCGAAATCACAAATAATCAGCGGTGTGCGGGTCATACGGTTTCCGCCTTTCCCCATTTGTCTAATGCGAGCTGAAGATCTTTGCACGACGCGGCTTTTTCTTCAATCGGCTGTGCTTCAAGCACCGCATCAATGATGGCGCGGAACGCTCTTCCGCCGCCCTCGGCTCCTTTCGGATGGCCGTGAATGCCTCCGCCTGCATTGATGATGTGATCAATACCGAAATCACGCATCAGCAATGGCACCATGCCGGGATGAATGCCTGCTGACGGGACGGCAAACGTCGGGTGAAAGACGTCGTCTTTTACACATTCATGATGGATCGCAAGTGCGGACTCCTTCGGAAGAGCGACGGATCCGTATGGTGACGGGAATAAGCTGAAATCGGCGCCGCAATAGCGGTTCAGCTTGCCGAGCAAAAGGGCGTGCGATAAACCGTAAACGGGAGATGATGTAAACGCGCCGCTGACCGCCGGGTGCGCCATAATCGGAAGCGGGATTTCCCTGTCTTCAGCAAGGCTTTGCATGACGTCTAAGCCGTAGGCGAACACATTCAGTAAGAGGGCGTCTGCCCCGAGTTCTGCCGCGCGTCTCGCTTTATCCCGCAATTCAGAAGTCCTCCCCGTCAGGTTTACGGCGTACAGCGTGTTATGCCCCGTCTCCTCCCGCGTTTCCTTCAGGACTTGTTTTCCTTCGATAATGCGGGTTTCAAACGGAGCCAGTTCATTTTCAAAGAAAATTTCGTCATCTTTAATAAGATCCACGCCGCCGAGCGCCTGTTGTCTGAGCTGCTCTTTAATGTCGGCAAGATCACGTCCGATCACGCCTTTAAAGATGCTCATCAGAAGCGGTCTTTCAAATTCGCCCAGCAGTTTGCGAATGCCGTATATACCGAATTTCGGCCCGGGAAGGGAACGTTTAAACCCTTCGGAAAATTCAAGATCAGTCAATTTTATTTTTCCGTCCAGTGACAGCTTTCCGAATACCGTCGTCAGGACGGCCGGTATATCTTTTGAAAAGTTCGCCTCAGGATAGGCGATGGTGATGATGGATTGTGTTTCGTTTTCTTTGGCCCCTTCTTTATCCTCAACTTTCACGACCCGGCCTTTATGCTTTCTGAGCTGTTCCTGTTTCACCAGGGGCAGATCCGTCCAGGAGCCTACCGTCAGCCCCGCCGCAATCTGTTCCGCCCGCTTTTCACTGTCCGTTGTGTCCGTCAGAAGATATGTTGCCAATACTTCGCTCATGCGTGAACGCCTCTCTTTCTTTCGCAAAACATAAAAAAGCCTCTTCCTTATGAGCAGAAAGAGGCTTCGTGTTATGTCCGAATCTTATCTCTCAGCTCCTGCTGCAAGAATTAGCACCGTGCTTTATCAGTCGGTTGCCGGGCTTCATCGGGCTCGTCCCTCTGCCTGCTCTTGATAAGAATAATGATTTTATAAAGTATTTTGAATTATCGCATTGTTATCCTGATATGTCAATGCTTTTTCGGGTGAAAAGATTCAGCTTCCCGATCCGTTCCGCAGCTTCTTTAAGTCTTTCTTCACTTGTCAGAAGACCGACTCTTATATAGCCTTCTCCCCATTTTCCGAACCCGTTTCCGGCTGCGACCGCGACATCCGCTTTTTCCAAAAGCAGATCTGAAAACGACTGCGACGTATAACCGTCCGGCACCGGAAGCCATGCAAAAAAGGAACCCGCCGGAGCCGTCACATCCCAGCCGATATCACGGCAGGCTGCAATCCAGGCATTGCGTCTCGACTCATATCTGTCATTTTGCGCTGCGACGCACGTCTGATCCGCCAAAAGAGCGGCGGCTGCCGCCTGCTGCGCCGCGGGAAACAGGCTGACAAACATATGATCTTGATAAAGGTTGATCGCTTCGATGACAGACGCGTTTCCGACGGCAAATCCGACCCGCCAGCCCGCCATGTTATACGTTTTGGACAAAGTATAGATTTCAATCCCCGTTTCTTTTGCGCCTTCTGTCTGCAAAAAGCTCAGCGGTTTATGCCCGTCAAAACCGACGGCCCCGTATGCGAAATCATGAACGACACAAATGCCGTTTTGTTCCGCAAAGCTGACCGTCTCCTCGAAAAACGCCTTTGTTGCCACAGCACCGGTCGGATTATTCGGATAATTGAGATACAGCAGCTTCGCCTCGTTCTGCACCTTTTCAGGAATTGCGCTGTAATCGGGGAGAAACCCTCTATCTTCAGTCAGCGGCATCATTTCCATTTTCGCTTTCGCAAGGGCGACCCCCGACCAGTAGTCAGGATATCCGGGATCAGGCACAAGAATTGTATCTCCCGGGTTCAAAAGACATTGCGGAAGCTCAACAAGCCCCGCCTTGCCTCCGAACAGCACGGCTACTTCCGTTTCCGGATCAAGCGTCACCCCATACTCCCTTTCATAAAATTCAGCCGCGGCTTTTTTGAAGCTGTAAGCGCCCCGGAATGATGAGTATTTATGATTTTCCGGCCTTTCGACGGCGCGCTTCATTTCTTCAACGATATGCTGAGGCGTCGGCTGATCGGGGTTTCCCTGTCCTAAATTGATGATGTCTTTGCCTTCTTTCAGCTTTTGATTGACCTTTTGCACCAAAGATGCAAAAAATTGTTCCGGCAGCTGTTTGAGTACATCTGAGACTTCAAAGTTCATATTTTCACCTTCTAAAAATGTCTTGAAATGATAGTCCATCATCATATATGGTTAAATAAAAAAAGTAAAGAGAAACTTGAGGTGTATAAAAAATGAAATGGACCGTTTCCTGTTTGCAATTTGATATTTCATACGGAAATCCTTCAGAAAACTTCAAAAAAGCAGAAACTTTAATCGAGCAAGAAAGCCGCCATGCTGATGTCATCGTGCTTCCTGAGCTGTGGACGACCGGCTATGATCTCACACGGCTTGACCAGCTGGCGGATGAAAACGGCAAAGTTTCGGAACAATGGCTTAAAAAAACGGCCAAAGCATACAACATACACCTCGTTGCCGGATCTTTTGCGGTCAAAGAAGGCGAAAACGTCTATAACACTATGTACATCGCAGATAACAACGGGCAGATCGTGAAGCGGTATCAGAAAGCCCATCTGTTTCAGCTGATGGACGAACATCTGTATCTGGCAGCAGGAAACAGTGACGGTTCCTTTGAGCTTGACGGTGTCAAGTGCGCCGGGCTGATCTGCTATGATATCCGGTTCCCCGAATGGATCAGAAAGCATACGTCCCAAGGAGCGAATGTCCTGTTTATCTCTGCGGAATGGCCTCTGCCCCGCCTCGATCATTGGCGGAGTCTGCTTGTCGCCAGAGCCATTGAAAACCAATGTTTTGTCGCGGCCTCTAACTGCACGGGGTCAAATCCCGATAATGAATTTGCCGGCCACAGCCTGATTATTGACCCGTGGGGCCGGATTTTAGCCGAAGGAGATCGGACGGAAGGCGCAGTCCGGGCGGAAATCGATGTTTCAGAAAGCGCGTCCATACGCGAGACCATCCCGGTATTCAAAGATTTGCGGCGTGATTTATATTAATTTTCAAAAAAATGTTGACAAGAATATCCGGCACCTGCTAATATTTTCATCAACTGATTAATCCGAATTGTGATACAAATCAATATATTTTTCTCTTATCGAGAGTTGGGCGAGGGATTGGCCTTTTGACCCCAACAGCAACCGACCGTAATTCCATTGTGAAATGGGGCGCGTACATTTTGCGCCGAGACGATTGTCTCATAGGGCACGGTGCTAATTCCATCAGATGTTATCTGAGAGATAAGAGGCGGACTGCACTGTTTCGGCCTCCTTCTCTTTCAGAGAAGGAGGCTTTTTTTTCGGGCGTATTCTCCGTCACGATCTCTTACTGCCACTACATAATTGGAGGGTAAATCCATGTCTGCAACTAAAACAAGTCTTTATGAACAATTAACGGAAAGCTCCGCCGCAGCGTTAGCTGTGAAGCTCGGCTTATTTCAAAGCAAAAGCACTCTCACATGCCGTGAAATCGGCGACGGCAATTTAAATTACGTCTTTCACGTTTTCGATAAAGAAAACAAAAAGGGACTGATTATTAAACAGGCGATTCCTTACGCGAAAATCGTCGGGGAAAGCTGGCCGCTTACGATTGACCGGGCGAGAATCGAAAGCAGCGCCCTCATCCGCCAGGGCGAACACGTGCCCCATCTCGTTCCGGCCGTTTACTATTCCGATACTGAAATGGCGGTTACGGTAATGGAAGACCTTTCGCATCTGAAGATCTCAAGAAAAGGACTGATGGAAGGAAAACATTATCCGAATTTATCAGCCCATATCGGTGAGTTTCTGGGAAAAACGCTCTTTTACTCATCCGATTATGCGCTTGATGCGAAAGTAAAACAGCAGCTCGCAAAGCAGTTTACAAATCCCGAACTTTGCAATATTACAGAAAGGCTTGTGTTTACAGAACCGTTTTTCGACCATGAAACAAACGATTTTGAAGAGGAGCTGCGCCCATACGCAGAAAAAATTTGGAACAATTCCCGGCTGAAAGAAGGCGCTGATGAATTGAAAGCCGTCTTTCTGAATTCCGCGGAAACATTGGTTCACGGCGATCTGCATACGGGAAGCATCTTTGCCGATGAACATGAAACAAAGGTCATTGATCCCGAGTTTGCTTTCTTCGGACCGATCGGCTTTGACATCGGCCAATTTATCGCAAATCTGCTGTTAAACGCCCTCAGCCGGGACGGTGACGACAGACAGCCGTTATATGACCACACCGCCGCCGTATGGGACACATTTGTAAAAACATTCAGTGAAGCATGGGAGAAAGACTGCCTGCCTTCCTGCAGACACCTGCTGGAAGATACACTGAAAAACGCGTTTGAGGAAGCGGTCGGTTTTGCGGGATGCGAACTGATCCGGCGCACGATCGGGCTCGCCCATGTGGCTGACTTGGATGAAATCACTCCGTTTGATAAACGAATTGAACGGAAGAAGCTGGCGCTTGAAATCGGCGCCTATTATATCGAAAACAGAAAAGAACTGAAGCATATCACTGAGGTTCTGGATCAATTTAAGCTCCGTGTAAAGGAATGATGCAGCATGACAAATGAATTTGCCATCCCCCGTTCCGTGGAATGGAAAGAAACACACATCCGCATTTTAAATCAGCAAAAGCTCCCTGATGTCACTGAGTATGCGGATCTTGAAACAAAGGAAGATGTATTCGACGCGATTGTCACACTGAAAGTAAGGGGCGCTCCGGCCATCGGTATAACTGCGGCGTTCGGACTCGCGCTTGCCGCCAAATCGTTTGAAACACGCGATCTTTCTGATTTCCGCCGTCAGCTCGCCGATGTCAAAGCATATTTAAACAGCTCAAGACCGACTGCCGTCAATCTCACTTGGGCGCTTGACAGATTGACGGATTCCATCAGGAATGCAATCTCAATCAATGAAGCGAAGACAACGCTCGTTCATGAAGCCATTCAAATTCAGGTTGAAGATGAAGAAACATGCCGGATGATCGGCCAAAATGCGCTGCACCTTTTTAAAAAAGGCGACCAGATCATGACCATCTGCAATGCGGGTTCAATTGCCACAAGCCGGTACGGTACGGCGCTTGCTCCCTTTTACTTAGCGAAACAAAAAGACCTCGGCCTTCATATTTACGCATGTGAAACAAGGCCCGTTCTCCAAGGATCGCGGCTGACGGCGTGGGAGCTGATGCAGGGCGGGATTGATGTCACGCTCATTACTGACAGCATGGCCGCCCATACAATGAAGGAAAAACATATTTCAGCAGTCATTGTCGGCGCTGACAGAATTGCTAAAAACGGAGATACGGCCAACAAAATCGGAACGTACGGCCTCGCGATCTTGGCAAACGCCTTTCAGATTCCGTTTTTTGTGGCCGCACCGCTTTCGACATTTGACTTGCAGATTGAAAACGGCGATCAGATTCCGATTGAAGAAAGAGATCCGGATGAGGTCAGACAAATCTCCGGCATACGCACCGCTCCCGAAGATGTGCCGGTCTTCAACCCGGCCTTTGACATCACACCGAGCAGCCTGATTTCAGGCATTATCACCGAGAAAGGAATTGTGACGGGTTCTTACACGGAAGAAATTGAACAATTATTCGCAGACTGCCAGCTGAGCTGAAAAATCGCTGATGATGTTGCCTCAGGCAATGTCAGCGGTTTTTTTGTCTGCATAATGTCATCACTTCATCTTTTTGGGCGGCTGAAATCAGATGCATTTTAAAAAACAGCTCTGCATAACCGGCTATCTTTTGCGGACGGCTCATTTTCATCAGGCTTCGTCCTCCTTTTTCATCAGACCAACTTTTTTTACTTAATAAAATGATATGTCGGACGTGAAAAAACGGAACGTGCCATATGCTTTATTTTTCTTTATAGGATATTTGTTCGATGTTCAGCAGCGCCGCTTTTACATCCGTCTTCGTGCCCGCGTATCCCGTTAAGGCGCTGTTTTTGCCGATTACCCGATGGCACGGGACAAAAATCGGCAGCCGGTTGCGTTTATTGGCCTGTCCGATGGCGCGCACCGCTTTCGGCTTGCCGATAGCTTCAGCTACATCACCATAGCTTCGTGATTCACCGTAAGGAATCATCGTCAGCGCGTTCCATACCTTTTCCTGAAAGAGTGTGCCTTGTTGTTTCAGAGGCAGAGAGAAATGCTTTCTCTCTCCGGAAAAATATGATGTCAGCTGCTGTTTCGCCTCCGACAGCAAATCGGTTTCGCACGATTTCACGCCGGGCGTATCTTTCCGCCATTCCTCAAAATCTTGCCCGGTGAGAAACAGGCCGGTAATAAAGCCATCTTCCTCCGTCAGGCTGACCGTTCCAAACGGTGCTTTCACACTTATAAAGCAGATCATTCGCCGCTCCTTCTTTCTTCGGTATTCTGCCGGATCGGAAGCGTCAAATGAAAAACCGTGCCCTTCCCTTCTTCACTTTCCACATGAATGCGGCCCTGATGCTCTTCGATGATTTTATAACTGACCATGAGACCGAGACCCGTCCCCCTATCTTTTGTCGTGTAGAATGGCTCGCCCAGACGTTTTAATTTGTCTTCAGAAATGCCTGTTCCTTCATCTTGAAGGGATATCAGAATGTGGTCCTTATCAGAAGGCTGGATCGTCACGTAGATATTGCCGCCGCCCGGCATGACTTCAATGGCGTTTTTTAAAATATTGATAAACACCTGTTTTAATTGATTCGGCTCACAGTAAATCTGCGGGATGTTCCCGGTCTGGTTCAAATGGATCTGCACATTGACAAGATTGGCCTGGGCATTCAAGAGATCAGCCGTGTCTTTCATAATCTGCGTCACGTCTTTTTCTTCATATAATATTGCCTGAGGTTTCGCTAAAATTAAAAATTCGGTAATGATAGACTCGATGCGTTTCAATTCTGAGGTAATGACGTTAAAGTACAGGGAATATTCACCTTCAATACTTCCTTGCAGAAGCTGAATGAACCCTTTCAGCGCAGTCATCGGATTTCTGATTTCGTGGGCGATGCCGGCCGCCAGCTCCCCTACGACGTGAAGAGTGTCGGATTTCCGCAGCCTCTCCTCAAGCTCTTTGGCCTCGGTGACATCTTTAAAGATGGCCAGGTTCATATTTTGAATGATATTCCTTTTGAAGGAAAATTCCAATTTGCGGCTGTCACTGCTGCTTAACAGGAAGGGGATTTCATTATCCATTCCTTCCAGATCGATCTTTTTGGCGGGTACACCCGCGTTTTCAATTTCAAATAAAGAAAGAATATCCGGAACGGTATGCGCTCTCAGCTCATCATCCGGCATGCCGAGTATACGGCTTGCGAGAGGATTCGCGTCAATTATGCGGAATTGGTTGTCAAACAAGACTTTTCCGTCCATTGAGCCGTTGAATACTTTTCTGAATTTCAGCTCGCTTTCCCGCAATTCTTTTTCCATCCGCTTACGATCGCTGACATTTCTTAAAATGGTTAAATGCTGACCTTCGAGTATGGTTCGTTTTGATGTGAACTCAAGCTCTTTGTACTGGCCGTTTGCCATTTGAAACAGCATCTCTGCCCGGATTTCCCCGTATTTTTCATATTTCTTCTTAATCTGCTTGTATTTTTTCTGCGGATCAACGATAAACGTACATAAATTCGTTTCCGTCAGCTTATCCATCGGCAGCTCGAAAATACGGCACGCCGACTCGTTTGCTTTGGCAATTTTTCCGTCATCATTCCAAATGACAATCGCGTCCATGGCGTTTTCAAAAATTTCGCGGAAGCGCTCTTCGCTTTTAAAAAGTTTCAATTCCATCGATCGTTTCTCCGTTATGTCTCTCATAATAGACATGTAAAACCCGCTGATTAAGTTGGACGTAATCGTAAACTCAAACAGCTTCTCCTCGCCGGACCGGAGCTTGACCGGCAGTTCTCCTTTAGCGCTTCCTTTTCTCCGGAGGGTGTCCCAGATTTCTTTCAGGTGCTTTTTGTTTTCTCCGTCGGTAAAATGGCGGAGCGACAGATGGGACAGTTCATTCTGGCCGATCTCAAAGCTTTTGCAAAAAGAGAGGTTCGCATCAATAAACCCGCCGTCCTTATCAAACAGCACGATGCCGTCGACAGCTCTGTCAAACAAATCTTTGAACAGCTGCTCGTTCATAGAGAATTCACGCTCTAAGATTTTTTTAGAGGAGATATCCCTCATGACCACAAAAAAATAATCCTCCCCAATTCCGTCTCTGGCGAGGAATTCAATGTATTTCGTCGCGCCGCTGTCAAGCTTAATCGGCACCTCTTTCCACAGATAGCCCTTTTTCAAAAATTTTTTCACGGCCTTATTCAGTTCTTCCTGAGGCACGGAATATAAAAAGTCCAGAACGGAGCGGTTCATGAGGCGCTCTGCCTCAATCTGCATCATCCGGGCCGCGGCCTCGTTCGCCTGGACGATTTTCATTTCCTTATGGCATATAAAAATGGCATCAAGCGTGTTATTCATAATCACATGATACCGGTTCAAATCACTCTTCAGGCGGTCATTTTCCTCCTTCAGCCGCTTCAGCTGCTCTTTCAGCGACTCCTTTGTCTGCAAATCCAGAGTTTCAGCCATTCAGTACACTCCTTCTTCAAAAACCTATCCTTCAATATTTCTACAAAATACCTCATCTTCCTTCATTCGCCCTATACATTTCAGAAAATTTCAATGATATGACAAGTTAGAGTCTTTTTCTACGATCCTTACCTCCCCGTTACATCATCCTAACAATCCCTTTTTTCCTCCTTCAATTTTTTGTTTTTTATTTTAAAATGAACATCATCAGGAAATAATCATGCAGTGGATGATTTTTGAAGAGAAGGTGATGCTATGACAAAATCGCGAGACAGTTATTTTGACAACGCCAAGTTTATCTTGATTTTTCTGGTGGTGTTCGGCCATATCCTCCGGTCATTTATTAACGGAAATGAGTTTATGCTCCATCTCTACAAATTCATTTATACTTTTCATATGCCGGCCTTTATTCTGGTTTCCGGCTACTTCGCAAAAAACTTTAAGCGGAAAGGTTATGTAAAAAAGCTGGCTGTGAAGCTGATTATTCCGTACCTGATTTTTCAGGGCATCTACTCGGTTTTTTACTATTTGATTCAGGATGAAAGCATGACAAGCGTCAATCCGATTGATCCGCAGTGGTCTCTTTGGTTTTTAGTCAGCTTATTCTTTTGGAATCTGCTGTTGTATCCCTTTACGAAGCTGCCGAAAATGTGGGCGCTTGGGGCAAGCTGCGGGCTTGCCGTCATGATCGGGTATCTTGATTTCATCAGCAGCACGCTGAGTCTTTCACGGACGTTTGTCTTTCTTCCGATGTTCCTCGCCGGGTTTTATTTGAAAAAACAGCACTTTGATTTACTTCGGGCCAAAAGGGGCAGGCAGATTGCCGCGGGCGTACTGGGCATTGTTTTCCTCTTATGCTGGTTCATTGATTTTGATTACTCGTGGCTGTTCGGATCGGAGCCTTATTCTACATTCGGCACAGTGACGCTTTTGAGCGGTCTGTCGCGGATCTGCTGGTACGTATTGGCCTTTGCCGCCACCTTCAGCTTTTTGGCGCTCGTTCCGAAAAAGCGTTATTTCTTTACGAAGTGGGGTACGAGAACGTTTTACGTCTATCTGCTGCATGGATTCATTATAAAAACGCTGCGGCAGATCGGGCTTGAAGATCATCTGTCCGATTACCAGAATTTAGTTGTTCTCTTGATGTTAACGGCCGCCCTCACGTCCATTCTCTCCAGCAATGCGGTGAAAACGGCCGCACAGCCGTTTATTGAATTGCGGATCACCGGCTGGCTTGAAGCGATTAAAGGAACAAGGAACGGGGCTTATTCGAAATAATGTAAAATACCTCTTAAGCGTTATCGCCTAAGAGGTATTTTTTTATTTTTTGCCGTCTTCTTTTTTCTTTGGCTTCGTCTGTTCAAGCGTTTCAATCCATTTTCCGGCGTTATAATCTCCGAGCTCACTTGAAAATTCTTCTTCAAGCAATTTAGGGTCCATCGGCTTTTTATGATTTTGCATGTCTTTGCTGTGCCGGTTTGTTTTCGTCATATTATTCGCCCCCTTGTCTGCCGTGCTTTGATTTGCGGTTTGCCCCTCTCAGTCCGGGATCGCCGTCATATTGTGTTTTGTATGCATCTTTATCCATGCTCTCAGTCGGTGTATTGTTGTTGGTCAAAGCTTCATTCTTCGCTGCTTTTCGTTTCATTTGATTTCCTCCTTCTGTCTGCAGATCTGTTTTGAATTCATCAAACATTTTTTTAAGGTCGCGCACTGTCACATTTTTGGCATCATCAATGAGCTCATAGCCGATCTGTCCGTTCGGCTCAAGCAGCACATATTTAAAATCCTGTATGTCCCCGAGGCCTTCCTGCCTGATCCGCATGGAGAGCTGCGCCTCGGTGAAACGCATCTTTTTTAAATTTTCCGGGATGATTTTTCCGTCTCTGACAACGGCGACGGTTTTCCCCGAAAACAAAAACTCAAAAAAGTTTGATTTGATTTCTAAATATTCCATCAGAATCAGTACTGCGATAAAAATCGACGCCGCGAAAATGGTTTCCCATAAACTATGTTCAATAAACGGCTGAATAATAATGGAGCCGATGGAAATCATGATGACCGTCTGAGTCACCGACAGCTGGCTGATCGATTTCCGTCCGGCAATTCGCAATAAAAAGGTACCGACAGCTATCATAATCAAGGATTTCCAAAAAACGGCAAGCAATGACGTCACCTCTTTACGAATTAGAATCTCCAACAAAACCGTTTCCACCCATCCATTTTCCGGTAATAAAAAAACACCGCTTTTCAAAAAGCGGTGTCAGCCGATAATGATTCTTTCCTTCGGATAGTGATAATTAGCTTCGATTTCTTTTCTGCCGATTAAATAAAGGAACGTCAAAATACCGATTCGGCCGATAAACATGACCACCATGATCACACATTTTCCGATGTCGCTTAAATGCGGAGTGATTCCCAGCGAGAGCCCGGTCGTTCCGAAAGCGGAACAAACTTCAAACAGCAGTCCCAGCAGCGTCTGATTTTTCTCCGTCACTGCCAGAATCAGCGTTGACCCAAACACGAGCAGAATCGCCATCATCGTAACGACCAGCGACTTTATGACATCAGCCTGATGAAGCTCGCGCTTAAAGACCTTGACCGCTTTATTTCCGCGGGCAAAATGAAACAGAGCAAGAAGGTTGAGCGCAAATGTCGTCGTACGGATTCCGCCGCCGACCGAGCTCGGCGATGCGCCGATAAACATAAGGGCGCAAATGAAAAATAATGTCGGCGCCGACAGCTGGCTGATATCAATCGTCGCAAGCCCGCCGCTTCTCGTAGCGGTTGATTGAAAGAGACATAAAAATAAAACATCATGCCAGCTTTTCCCCTTCATGACATGGGTGGCTTCAAGCGCGTATATTCCGACAGCCCCGAACAAAACGAGCAGTCCGAACGTTACGGTCGTAATTTTCGTGAACAGCGTAAATGAGTATCTGCGCTGTTTTGAAAACAAAAAGTCCTTCACTTCTACGAGCACCGGAAACCCGATCGCACCGAAAACAATCAGAAGCATCGTAATAAACTGCACGAAATAGTCATGCCTGAACGGAACGAGTGAATTTCCCGTAATATCAAAACCGCCGTTCGTCGTTGCGCTGACGCTCGCAAAGAAGCCGTGCAAGTACGCCTGTTCAAACGAATCATAGTACGTTAAAAAATAGGTTCCTAAGATGATGCCGCCTAAAAACTCGATTAATAAAATCAAAAACAGCACTTGCTTCATCAAGTTGACGATACCGGAAAACTGCGATTGATTCTGATCCACCATAATGAGCTTCCGTTCCCGCAAACCGATCCGTTTGCCCATAATAAGCCAGACGAATGTTCCGAGCGTCATAATGCCGATCCCGCCGAATTGAAGCACGAAAGCCAAAATGACAATTCCGGCCGTGCTGAATGTGTCAGCCGTGTTGACGACCGTTAAACCGGTGACACTGACTGAGCTGACCGCCGTAAACAGCGCGTCTATAAACGACCAGCTGGCCCCTTGTTTGTGGGCCGCCGGCAGACTTAACAAAATAAATGCCACCGTCACAGCAAGAAAATAATATAACGCAATCAGCTGTGCAGGCGACAAAACCTGTATGAATTTCTTCAGCTTTAATTTCATAAGATAGTTCCTTCTGCCTCTCAAATGTAGTACGTAATTATTCTAATGATATTGGGAGATTTTTTAAAGGGCTTTTTAGAAAGATTTTTCATTACCTTATGTAATTTGCCGATCTTTAAACAAAAAACCTCTGAAACGATTGTCAGAGGTTTTGTTGATTATTTGGCTTCCAGCCTGCGGATGCGCTCATCCAGATCAGGGTGTGTGGAGAACAGTGACGAATGCTTTTTGCCGTTAATTTTCAACGTCTGCACCGCCGTCTGGTCCTCTTCATTCACATGTCCCGTATAAGACTTCAGCGTACGCAGGGCGTGAATCATTTTATCCTTTCCGGCAAGGTCGGCACCGCCGCGGTCAGCGTGGAACTCTCTGTGACGCGAGTATGCGAAGACGACAAGACTGCCGAGAATGGAAAAAATAATCTGAAACACGATCATCGCGATAAAATGCACGACCGGCGCGAGATCTTCTTTGACAAAGCGGCTCGCAATCCATGCCGCGATACGGGAAAGGAATACGACGAACGTATTGACGATTCCCTGAAGCAGCGTCATCGTGACCATGTCACCGTTTGTAATGTGTGCGACTTCATGGGCAAGAACCCCTTCCACCGCAGCATCATCCATCTGCTGCAATAAACCTGAGGAAACCGCGACGAGCGAACGGCGCTTAGAAGGACCGGTCGCAAAGGCATTGACCTCAGGTGAATGATATATGCCGACTTCAGGCATTTTCGTCATTCCGGCTGCACGGGACAATCTGTGCACACGGTCAACCAATTGCTGCTCTTCATAGCTGAGTGACTGCTTCTTCGGATTTAACACCCGGACGCCCATCATCGTTTTTGCCATCCATCTGGACATTCCGAGAGAAATAAAAGAACCGACAAAACCGACGACAAGGCTGAACACGAGCAATGCCATCAGATCGACGCGGCCATTTTGTATATACGAGCCGACACCGGTAACGCTTGTAATAATCGTAAGCACAATTCCGATTGTCGTAATGACCAAAAGGTTCGTTAAAATAAACAGAAATATTCTTTTCGCCATAATTACCTCCGTCTTTTTTAAGATCAAAAGAACTTATTTAATTAAATTATAAATGATCTGTTTGAAAATGCAACAATTTCGACGTATGATGTTAATGTAATTCTCAGTGATATAAGAAAGTGAACACGTAATCAATCAGAGGTGAACCATGAACACGTTTAAACTGACCCGAACCGATATGGTGCGGCTTCTTTACGCGTTAAAAGGCCAAGGAGACGCAACCCCTCTCCAAATCTTACTGCAATCAGCGGACATGACATTGGATGAAGCGGAAAGCCGGCTGCACATCCCTGAATTTCTGACGAGATTCGAACGAAAAAAAGAGAAAAAGGAATACGGGCTTTCAACAAACGAGATTGTCGAGCTGGGAAACCTGTGCGAGCTGACGTCTTTAAAATCAACCGCCGTCCAAAACTGGGTGAAGCGCGATATTAAAGATTTAATCGGACACCCTTTACTCGGAAAAAAATATACAATTGAACAAGCTGTCATCCTTCTCATTGTACGTGATTTAAAATCAATTTATGACTTCGAACATATACGCGCCATATTAAAAATCGCTTTTAACACGATTACCGACAGATCAGATGACGTCATCAGCCCGATCAGCTATTATGAGAGCTGCGCCCAGGTGATTGATTATCTTCATCATAAGACAAACCCGCCGATGAAGGAAACGAGCCTGCAGGAGCTCGTTGAACAGCAGACGGACAAGCTCAGAGACTGCTTTCAAGAACTCGAAAGCGGGCAATGGAACAATATCAGGTCCATACTCGCGGTTACCGTGCTCTCCGTTTTGACTTTCCATATCCAAGCCTCCGCCTACAAAATGACCAGCCATTTATTATAATTCATACGTTTTTTTGCCCCGGTGTCTGCGCCGGGGTTTTTTCAGGTGCACAACAATTGCCAGCATAATCAATACCGTTCCGTTTGAAACTAAAACGCGTAAAAACATCTTGCCAGAGAAAAGGAGATGAAAAAGATGGCGAGCAGAAATAAACTCTTAGTTCCAGGGGCTGAGCAGGCACTTGACCAATTTAAATACGAAGTGGCTCAAGAATTCGGCGTGAACCTTAGCTCTGATACAGCAGCACGCGCAAACGGCTCTGTAGGCGGGGAAATGACAAAGCGGCTTGTACAGCAGGCTCAATCACAATTAAACGGCAAAACTCAATAATGCAGCTTATTCGCCGGGATTTCTCGGCGAATTTTGATGTTTATCAGCATTCTCCCTTCCGTGGCGGTAGCCGTTCGGGTTCCTTCGGTCTGACGGATCTTCATGGCGCCGATAGGATTCCCAATGTTCATTTCGTTCATGATTCCAGTAATGATTGTTATACCTCTGCTTAGGCTCTTTGTCATTTCCGTTTTCCTGAGGATTTTGTGTTTGGGGCTGCTCTGTTTCCCCATCTTGTTCCTTCTGGGTATTTTCCTCTGATCCAGAAACTGCATTTTTTTCGTTTTGCTGATTGCCGTCTTGACTGTCCGGCTTCGCATCTTCCGTGCCGGGCGTTGTTTCATTATTATCCGGCTGCTCTGCTGCCTTTTCTTCATCAGGAGCCGTGTTGTCATCAGCCGCCGGTTTTTCTGTGTCCGGCTGCTTGTTTTGATCGGTATCTGTTTCAGTGTTTTTCTGTTCGTTTTCACTATCGTCGGTTTTCTTTTCAGGCTGTTTATCTTCTGTTTTCTTTTCGTTTCTTCTTATGTAGGTGCCTGTTGACATCCCTTCCTGTTTTGCTTTTTCCCTTGTTTCCATATCCGATTCAAGAGATTGAAGCTGGTAGGTGCCCTTATATTTTTCAGTCATGTCAGCCAGCTGTTTTTTAACGCCTTTTTTATATGTATTGTCATCTGTATTTTCGTAAACCGTGGAAATTAAAATCTCTTTTGATTCCTTTACATATCCATGCTTGCTGCAATCGGTAATAATATTACTGATGACTTCCTTAAAGTCGCTGCTTTTCCAGTCTCCGATGTCACTTATGACCTTTTGGGCGTCATGGTTCAGCGGTGTGAGTTCAATGACTTCGTATTTGCTGTTTAAAGCCATTTCAATGCTTGGATTAATGTCAAGCGTCATATACGCGTAAGCTTTGTTATCAGAAAAAACCGGGAGCATGATTAAAATAAATAGGATAATAGCAGTCATTGTAAACACTCCCAATTTAAAAGGGCGCAGTTTCAGAAAATCAAAAAAGCTGGCCCTTCTTCCCATACGCGTTTCGCCTTCAAACGTCATTTCCTCTCCGATTTCACAAGCGCGGTGATCATTTTTTGTTTTCAAAAATTGTCCGTCAGGGGTTAGCAACGTGACGAATTTTTTATTTTTCTCTACTATGATCCCTCTTCTCATGAGTGCAACACCCCTTTAAGATAATCTTTTAAATAAATATAATCACCGGAAATAATAATACTCATGGCGATGATATATTTTCGGTTCCGTTCGATCGTTTTTCTGCTGACCGACACGAGCTGCTCCAGCTGTTTGACCGGAAGCTGTTTCTTTTGGTGCAAAATAGACGCCAGCTCTTCATTTTCCACAAGCGTGTAGGCTACCTTAATCGCATTCTGCCTCGCATCTGTATGCTTCGGCGATTGTTCCAGCAGCTCTTTAAAAGACAGACCGTATTCTTGCAGCTGCTTCTGAAAAAAAAGAATTTCTTCCCGGCGCTGCTCAATCTCTATCTGTTTGCGGTATTCATCAATGGAAAGCTCCGCTTCAATAAGGCTTTGCGAAGACTCCTGGTCGTCGCCTTCCTGCACATCCATATTGATATGCTGGGCGGCTCTTGCTTCTTTTCTGATATAATCTATTACTTTTCTTTTTATAATCAGCTCTGCAAATGCAAGCAGCGAATTACCTTTTTCAGCCGAATATTTTTCAATGGCTTCGTTAAACGCGATCAGCCCGATGCTGAATTCGTCGTCTTTTTCATCTATATATCGTTTACAAACGGATGAAACCGTCTTCGCGATAAAAGGCTTATATTGCTGTATTAAATCGTTCTGCAGATCTTTGTCGCCTTTTTGTATTTTTTCAACAGATGTTTCAAGCGTTTGCTTCTTTTTTCCCAATTTAAACAAAAGGCTAAGCACTGGTTTCACCTCAGTTCCTCCCTATAACTACTCATAATCATAGCTAATTTAGTAGGGATTCGCAAAGGAAGAAAAAGAGAAATCGATTTCATTTGTCTCAATTATGACAAGCCAATAAGACGTACTATACATGATTTCGTGCCTTCGGGCAGAATTAAGGGGGTTTTCTCTGTGTTTTTTGTAACAAGGCTGTTATAAAATTGTTATCATATGTCTTAAATGTAAGCGTTTCAAATAAAAAAGGGAACCTGCTTTTTTTAAAAAACAGTCCCCTTTAAGATCCCTTTTACGCGTGTTCTCTTTCCGCTGATGCCGCGTCCTGCTCTATTTGTTTTGTTCCTGACATAAACCATCCGCAAACCGCAATGGCTGCCAAAACCGTCCAGAAAATGATTTTCCAAGCCGCAGAATGAATAACATCCGCCGGAATGGCGCCGAGTTCCTCATGAGCCAGAGTATAAAGAGCGAGCTTCACGCCTACCCACCCGACAATAACAAATGCCGCCGTTTCAAGGCCCGGTCTGGTTTTTAATAAGGAAACAAACATTGACGCCGCAAAGCGCATGATGATTAAACCGATAACACCGCCGGCTAAAATAACGAGAAACTGACCGCCATCCAAGCCGCCGATGGCAGGAAGCGGCGTTTCCGGAAGCGTTACGGCAAGCGCGACCGCCGCTAAAATGGAGTCAACGGCAAAAGCGATGTCAGCCAGCTCCACTTTCAATACAGTCTGCCAAAACCCGCTCTCTTTCTGCGTTTTCTGCCCTGTGCCATGTTTGAATACATACCGCTTCAGCAAATGACTGACCGCGATGTAAAACAGATATAAGGCGCCCAGGGCCTGAACCTGCCAGACATTCACCAGAAAAGAAATGGCGAACAGCGACCCGAAACGCAAAATAAATGCGCCCGCCAATCCGTAAAATAAAGCCTTCTTCCTTTGTTTTTCCGGAAGATGCTTCACCATCACAGCCATCACCAGCGCGTTATCCGCCGCTAAAATCCCTTCCAGCCCGATTAAAACGAGAAGAACCCATCCATACTCCAATAATAATGCAAAGTCCAATCCATTCCCTCCGTTTCTTTTCTATCATCCGAGCTTATACCGGCGTTTTTTTACGCAAAAAAGACCTTTGCCGATATAAGGCAAAGGTCTTGCTAGACATGAATGATTGGCATGCCAACAAAGCCGATGGATATGATCCATGAATTGACGACTTTGTTTCCGGAACATCCGGACGCTACTCCCCTTTGGGATTTCAAGAAATATTTTGTTTATACGCTCATGATAAAGCCTGTTTCACCATTTGTCAACGCTTAACTTTTTTAGCAAATTGAGAAATTTTTTCTGTTTTATCCCGATGCTTTCCTCTTTTTAAAAGCAGATAAAAGACAAGAAGCAACACAATGAATATACCGAGCGGCAGCATATATTGATCAAGAATGGAACCGACGCTTTTCCAATTTTCCCCGAGCTTCATTCCGAGGTATACGTAAACAAACGTAATCGGGAGCATCGCTGCATATGTATAAAGAGAAAACACCCAGACATTCATTTTCGCAATTCCGCACGGCAGAGAAATCAGCGTCCTGACCCCCGGTATAAAACGGCCGCTGAACGCTACCAAACCTCCGTGTTTCTGAAAGAAATGATCTGATTTCTGAAGCGATTCGGGTTTTATCCATACATACTTTCCATACTTCAGCAAAAACGGCCGGCCCCCCAGCCTTCCGATTCCATATAAGACCAGCGGACCCGAAACACCGCCGAGCGATCCGGCAAACACGGCTCCGGCAAGCGTCATATCCCCTTTTGACACCCAGTAGCCCGCAAGCGGAAGTACAATTTCCGCCGGGATAAATTCTATACTCAGCGCCAAAAAAATTCCGGCGTAGGATAAGCTTTTAAACGCTTCTATTATTGATATGATAAAACCTTCGATCATTTATCACTCCAGGCAACTTGTATTCTGAATCTTAAGAATCATTTTAACACAAAACCTCGAAACTGAAATATTTTTATGTCGCGCCGATATAAATGAGGATCGTTTCAGATCGGTAGTAGTAGGAGGAATCATCTTTTGGAATTACATGTACAATACAATGTCCCGCTTGTCGGGCTATCCATCCTGATTGCTTGTCTGGCGGCATTTACTTCACTTGAAATTTCCAGAAAAATAACGCTCAAAACGGGGATTCATAGTAAGCTGTGGCTGTTTGCGGGTTCAGTTATCATGGGTTTCGGCATATGGTCAATGCACTTTGTCGGAATGCTTGCCGTTTATATGAACATGCATATGAATTATGAAGCTGTGCCGATGTTCTTTTCTGCAGCCGCCGCGATTTCCGGATCTTTTGCGGCTTTATACATCGTCAGCCGGAGAATCTTAACATTCAGCCGGCTGATTACCGGATCTGTTTTTATGGGAGCGGGAATTTCTCTCATGCATTACATGGGGATGTCGGCCATTTCCCGGGTAATGATTATGTATAATCCCTTTTTGTTCTGTATGTCTATTCTGATTGCCATGGCTTCTTCTTTCATTTCGCTGAAAGTATTTTTCGGTTTGGCAGGGAAGAAACCGACGGAACCTTTTACTTTTCACAAAATCATCGGTTCTGTATTCATGGGAGCGGCCGTCTCAGGGATGCATTATACGGGAATGATGGCTGCCTCATTTTATGAAGACATGAGAAAGCCGGAAAACGATATGGAAATTCATTCGTTTCATTGGTCCGTTTATATTACGCTGATCATCTTTTGTTTTCAGATGTTATTGTTTTTCAGCTCACATTTCGATCGTCAGTTTTTCCGCCACAATGAACGTATGAAAGACCATGAACAGCGCTTTCAATCATTAATCAATCATAATATTGACCCTATTTTCATCCTGTCTCCTGACGGTAAAATTCTTTACTCTAATGAAGCAGGAGCCGAGATGAAACACAATTTCGGACTGGACAGCCAAAATTGGCGCCGGCATATCAGCAGGCAGCTGAAAACCTATTTTAAACAAGTAAAAAAAGAACAGCAGGCCCTGCATATTGATGCTGATCTGAAAACAGACGTCGGCTTATTTTATATTAATGTTACCTTTATCCCCGTTTTGGTCGATAACGGACTGGACAGTGTATATGTCATCTGCAAAGACATGACCAAACAGCGGAAAGCCGAGAAGGACATTCACCGTATGGCGCATTATGATTCTTTGACAGACCTGCCGAACCGCCGGCATGCCGTTCAGCGGTTGACAGAAGTTCTGGAAAGAGATCATTCATTCGGACGCTTGACCGTTGTGTTCTTTCTCGATTTAAATCGGTTTAAAATTATTAATGATGCGCTCGGGCACAATGCCGGAGACGGACTTCTTCAATCAGCGGCTCAGAGACTCTCCTCCATCATCCCGGATAATGGTTTTATCGCCCGTCTTGGCGGTGATGAATTTATTATTATTTTAACTGACGTCCCTTCTGAGAACGATGACATTGATGATTTAGCAAAACAGATCATCCTGCAGTTCGAAAAACCGTTTACCATTCAGGAGCATGAGCTGATCACCTCTGTCAGCATCGGCATCGCCGTCTCTCCAAAAGACGGGTCGGACGGAATGGAACTGATGAAAAAAGCCGATATGGCGATGTACGCCTGCAAAGACCGAAACAAAAGCAAATACAAATATTACTCTGCCCAAATCGGAGAAAAAGAAGCGAAAAAGCTTCGGCTTGAGATGGAGCTGAGAGAAGCGATTGAGAAAAAAAGGTTCGTCCTTCATTATCAGCCTCAATACAGCGCTTCTGATCAGCTCATCACGGGAGCTGAAGCGCTTCTGAGAGTGGCCGGCGCGGATGGGAAACTGCAGAATCCCGGAGACTTTATCCAGGCCGCCGAAGAAACCGGGCTGATTATTGACCTCGGCAAATGGATCATCACCGAGGCGTGCCGGCAGGCGAAGGAATGGCATGAAAAAGGATACCACCTTCCAGTCGCCATTAATATTTCGGCCAAACAGTTTCAATCAGAAGAACTGGTTCCGTTTATTCAGAAAACACTTTCCCATTACAAGCTTCCTCCCCGGCTGCTTGAAGCAGAAGTGACTGAAAGCATGACAATGGAAGATCACGAGCACAGCAAAAAAGTGCTTACCGCACTAACTGAGCTGGGAATCAGTGTAAGCATTGATGATTTCGGAACGGGTCACAGTTCTCTCAGCTACTTGAAGGACTTTCCGATTCACAGATTGAAAATAGATAAATCATTTATAGATGATCTTCAGACACATCCTAAATCTGCGCAGATCACCGGCGCCATTATTGCCATGGGCCATCAGCTTTCTCTTTTAGTCGTTGCTGAAGGGGTTGAAACGGCGATGCAAAAAAAGATTTTAGATGAAAAAGGATGCGATTTTCTCCAGGGATACTATTTCAGCAGGCCATTGCCTCCTGAGGAGATTGAACAGCTCCTCAATGAAGCGCCGGGCCACCCATAAGTTTCTACACATGGAACGGACCCGATTATCCACAATAAAGAAAAAAGGAGTTTTTATTCATGCACACGATGTGGAAGGGTTCGATCAGTTTCGGCCTCGTCAATATCCCGGTCAAGCTCTTTGCGGCCACTGAAGATAAAGATATAAAATTCCGCAGTCTTCATAAAGAAGATCATGCGCCGATTAAATACGAAAAGATCTGTACCGGGTGTGAAAAGAGTCTGGAGCCGGATGAAATCGTTAAAGGCTATGAGTATGTAAAGGGAAAATACGTCATTTTGACAGACGAAGACCTGAAAGACGTAAAACAGGAACACGAAGAAAAAGCGGTTGAGATTGTTGACTTTGTCCAGCTGCAAGAGATTGATCCGATTTATTTTAACCGGTCTTATTATGTCGGCCCTGGAGACAACGGCACAAAAGCCTATACACTTTTGCGGGAAGCGCTGAGGACGACCGGTAAAATCGGGATTGCCTCTATTACGATCCGTTCTAAGCAGCAGCTTGCGATTCTTCGGGTGTATGACAACTGCATCGTGATGGAATCCATTCATTATCCGGATGAAGTCAGAAATGCCGGACATGTGCCGGGCGTTCCGGAGCAGACAGCGGTTAATGAAAAAGAGCTGCAGACGGCGATTACGTTAATTAATGAGCTGACAACCGAGTTTGACCCAGAGCAATACGAAGACACATACCGGAAAGCCCTTCTCGCCAAAATTAATGATAAGCTTGAACATGAAGAAGCAGGCGTAACACCCGCTGCTGCCGGCCCGCGCGAAGATGTCATTGATCTTGTCAGCGCCCTTCAGGCAAGCATCGACCGGACGAAGCGGCCGAATCGCGAGCAGGCTGCACCGGCGCGGACAAAAGACGCCGCACCTGCAGGCGGCGAAGGCAAAAAGCGGAAGACGACCAGACAAAAAGCCGGAACGTCTTAATCATGGTGCTGACGATGCAGCCGATTTTGACCTCTTCACCGCCCATAGGCAGTGAGTGGCGCTATGAGGTAAAGTATGACGGATTCCGCTGTCTTCTCCGCATAGACGAAAGCGGGGTCACATTGACCAGCAGAAACGGCCAGACGCTGACGAATCAATTTCCGGAAATCACAACCTTTGCCGTCCGGTGTTTTCAGCACATGAAAGACCGGTTCCCCATTACGCTTGACGGAGAGCTTGTCTATTTAATCAATCCGTACAGAGCGGACTTTGAACATATTCAAATCCGCGGGCGTTTAAAACGGGCGGAAGCCATTGAAAGCACCGCCAATAGACGGCCGTGCCGCTTTCTGGCATTTGATCTCTTAGTTCTGGAAGGTGCCGGCACCGTCTCATTGCCGTATGTGAAGCGGAAGCGCGCCCTTTTCAAACTGTTTGAAGAAGCAAATCTTCCGAAAAGCCCCCATCACTTAGCGGAGGAAGCGATTCAGTACATTCCGGAGCACACTGACTTTGAAGCGCTCTGGGACAAGATCGTCCGGCATGACGGAGAAGGAATAGTAGCAAAAAGAGCATCAAGCGGCTGGGCGGAAAATAAACGGTCTCCCGACTGGCAGAAGTATAAACATATGAAAACGGCTCACGTGCTATTAACCGGGTTTAATCCGAAGAACGGGTACGTGACGGCCTCGGTATTAAAAGACGGCACCATTGTCCCGATCGCTTCCGTTTCCCACGGCATGCAGGCGGAAGAAAAAAACGCCGTCAGAACTATTATGGAGACTCACGGCAAAAAACAAAAAAGCGGCGAGTATATACTTGAGCCTTCCATCTGTATGACCGTGCAGTATTTAACCATATTGCAGGACACGCTGCGTGAAGTATCTTTTGTTTCTTTTCAGTTTGAAATGGATTGGACTGAATGTACGTATGAGCAGCTTATCCTCCGTTCTAAAACGCTGCCGCCGAAGCTGCAGTTCACAAGCCTGGATAAGACCGTTTTTAAGAAGTCTGAAAAAAAGAAAGCGGATTTCCTTTGTTATATGGTGAAGATGAGCGATTTTCTTATGCCTTTTCTCAAAGATCGGGCCGTCACGGTGATCCGTTATCCGCATGGAGCGCCGGGCGAATCTTTTTTTCAAAAAAACAAACCGGATTACACGCCGGACTTTGTCTCAAGCGTATTTGACGGAAGCCACGAACACATCGTATGCAGCAGCGTACCGTCTCTTTTATGGCTCGCCAATCAGCTGGCGCTGGAATTTCACGTTCCGTTTCAGACCGTGCATTCTGAAAGGCCCGCAGAAATCGTCATTGACCTTGATCCTCCGTCAAGGAACGATTTTCCTATGGCCGTGGAGGCGGCCCATGTGCTGAAACAGCTGTTTGACTCATTCAGCATTACATCATTCCCGAAGCTCTCCGGGAATAAAGGCATTCAGCTCTACATCCCGCTTTCACCGGAAGCATTCACCTATGAGGAGACCCGCGCGTTCACAATGCTCATCGCCGATTATTGCGTCAGGACGCGTCCGGATCTTTTTACGACAGAGCGTTTTATCAAAAACCGAAACGGCAGGCTCTACCTTGATTATTTGCAGCATGCCGAAGGAAAAACGATCATCGCTCCTTATTCGACCCGGGGCAATGAACTAGGAACGGTTGCCGCCCCTCTTTATTGGAACGAAGTCAACTCCTCTTTAACACCCGATGATTATACGATTGATACAGTGGTGAATCGGGTCAGGACAGAGGGAGATCCGTTTTATGATTTTTACCGGAATCCGCAGGACGGCCCGCTTTCAAACGTGCTTGAGCAAATCAAGAGAAAGAGCTGACGCTTTTCGTCAGCTCTTTTCAGTCTGATACGTGTACATCAGTTTTTCTTTAGAAATGAATAAATAGCAGGAATAAGGAATGTTTTTGAGGGTGAGCTGTTTTGCAGTAAAATATAAAATCGGAATATGTGCCGCTTTTTTAAACAGCCTGTAGCAGCTGCTGGACGGCTTTATTACATCAAATCCGAGCCTTGCCGCCCCTTTATGAAGCATTGTAATGCCGACGACGCCTTTAATCTCGTCTTTCCGTTTATGCTGGTTAATATAATCAGCTAAATGAGGCATGGATTGATAAACCTTCTGATATAGCATAATCCCCCTTCTGACCGCGCTTTCAATAGGCTGCAGCTCTTTCAGGAGTTTGACGTTATGAAGATGAATCTTGACTAACACGTCGTTTTTTTTAATTCTGGTTCCGTCGCTCAGGATGACCTCTTTCCCTTTATATCTTGTCAAACGAACGCGGAATACATTCGATTGCTGTTTATCAATCAGCGTCAGCCGGGTAAAGAAGAAATAAAGCGGATCAAGTAAGTACCATATAGTCAGCAGACAGCTTCTCACACGTTCACCTTCTTTATAATCAAAGCACTTTCATATTTTGGCATGGGGCATGTCACATTATGATTGGTAAATAATGATGCCGCCCTGTATCAGCATATGCAAAATCCGCTTCAGGCTCTACCGTAGGACAGAAAAAAACACTCTCCTTGAAGAAGAGTGTTTGTATCCGCTTTCTTTTAACGGAAAAGCAAGTGCTGGCTGTGAATCCCCGCTTTTTTCAATAAGGCTATCAGCTGTTCCTGTTCCTCAGGCATAAGTCCTGAAAACGCTCTCGCAATTCTCAATGAATGAATCGGATAAATTTTGTCTAAATACTCATTTCCTTTATCAGTTAAATGGGCGTAAACAGACCGTTTGTCCTTCGGGTCTTGTTCTCTGACCAAAAACCCGTTTCTTTCAAGCTTGTCGATGACATAGGTGACATTCCCGCTGACAAGCAAAAGACGCGACCCGATTTGCTGGAGCTTTTGCGGGCCTCTCGTATACAGCAGCTCCAAAACGGCAAATTCAGTCGGATTAAAACCGTGTTCTTTACTGTCGCGGATGCTGTGTTCAGAAACACTTTTGAAAGCCCTTGCAAAAACTTTGTACAAATTCATCGAACGCATCACTTCTTCTTCGTTAAATGATAATCTCATCATATCTACCCCGTATTTAAGATTTTTATAAAAAAATAATGTAAACCCTTACAATTCATAAGAGTCGTTCTTTGTTTTATATTCTATTCGTGCCGTTTTTCAGAATTCCTTCTTTTTTATATAAAAAAATACCCTTATACATCATTTAATTTGTATAAGGGTTTCGTTCTTTATAGGGAATGTTCCGAAAAAAATACGCGTATTCCTTTCTCAGCTCCGTGATTGTCATGGAGTTCAGTATTTCTTTCGTATAGACTCCGATCTGAAGAAGCTTTTTGGAATAATGGTTTCTCTCTTTGTCCAGTGCATTTTGAAACAAATGACTCATGACGCCCTCCTTTGTTTTCCGTTATTCTATGATCAGAATACCGCTTTTATTTCAATGACGTATGAAGCCATTGTAAAACTTATGTGGAATTATGATGTTTTTCGGTAAAGTCCGTTCTGGACGGCTCTGAGCAGCGGAAAAGCGTGTTCCCCGGCAAGCTGCATAAACGTCTCCAGCATTTCATCGCGTTTCATATCTAATTCAATGATTTCTTTTGCCAGCGAAACCGCTTTTTCTTTCTCCATTCATATCCTTCCTCTCATTGTATCTGTAAAATAAGCATAAAACGGGATACAGAGCCATGCATTAACCTTGTTAATTTTTCTGACGCTTTTTTTCTAAAATCTTCTATTTCACGTCAGAAAACCTGACAAGCGTCAGGTTTTTTCTCTTTTTTTCTTATATAATATGAGTAAAAGACATCCAGGGGTGGAAAAATGACGACAGACGAACAATCTTACAAAGATAAAAAAGTAATCTCGATCGGCATTGTAAGCGAATTAACCGGATTGTCAGTCAGGCAGATCAGATACTATGAAGAACGGAAATTAATTTACCCGCAGCGCTCATCGCGGGGAACGAGAAAATATTCCTTCGCGGACGTTGAGCGGCTGATGGATATTGCCAACAAGCGTGAGGACGGCGTACAGACGGCTGAGATTTTAAAAGACATGCGCAAAAAAGAGCAGGCCCTCAAAAACGACCCGCAGCTCCGCAAGAAAATGCTGGAAGGACAGCTTAATGCTCATTTTAAATATAAAAACCGCTGACAAAAAAAGTCCGCCTCCTGTGAGACGGACCTTTTTTTATAAAGCATGAAGAAATGCAGTTGCAATGCCGAAATAAATTAATAAGGACAAAATATCGTTCAGCGTCGTAATCAGCGGCCCGGATGCAATCGCCGGGTCTATGTTCAGTTTATGAAGAATAATAGGGACGATCGTTCCGGCCATCGTACCGATAATCAGCGTTGCAAGCAGCGATGAACCGACGACAAAACCGAGCGTTAAGTCTTTCTGCCAGACGGTTGCGACAATCGTAATCGCAATCGCACAGACAATACCGATGTAGATGCCGGCTCTTAATTCCCGGAAAATCAGTTTAAAGATGGTTTTTTTATTCATTTCTTCTTTAGCCAATCCTCTGATAACGACAGCGAGTGACTGTGTGCCTGTATTTCCCGTCGTTCCCGCGATCATCGGCATGAAAAATGCGAGGGCGACCACTTTTTGCAAAGTATCTTCAAAATAATTCAGGATGCTTCCGGAAATCAATCCGATAAACAAAAGGAGAATGAGCCACGGCAAGCGGCGGTATGCCGCCACGTACGCTTTCGTATCAAATGTAATCGCCTTACCGGAGGCGGCGAATTTTTCGTAATCTTCATCAGCCTCTTTAATCACGACGTCGATAATATCATCGACAGTGACGATGCCGACAAGCACATTATTTTCTTCAACAATGGGAATGGCTAAAAAGTCATACCGCTGGATCAGCCGGGCGACTTCTTCCTGATCCTGGAGCACCCCGGCCGAGATGACACGCGTAAACATGAGATCCTGCACTTTATCGTCAGGCTCGCCGAGAATTAAATCTCTGTAAGACAGCACCCCGACAAGCTGCTTGCTGTCATTAATCACGTACAAGTAGTTAATTGATTCTGCGATTTCCGCAAAGCTTTTCAGCTTCACAACCGCATCTTTTACTGTATAATGCTGCGGAATCCAGACGAAGCGGTTCGTCATCATCCGGCCTGCGGATTCTTGCGGATAGTTCATCAAAAGCTGGACGGCCTTTGATTCCTCGGCCTCCATACTGGACAAAAGCTGCTCTTTCAGCTCTTCATCCATCTCTTCCAGCAAAGCGGCGAGATCGTCGTTATCCATTTTATTCATTGCGAGAGTGGCTTTCGTTTTACCGACTTTATGGAGAACGGCAAGCTGAAATTCCCGCTCCAGCTCTCCGATCATGTCGGTGATGTCATCAACCGTCATATATGACAGATAGCGGGCTCGGTGCTTTTCCGGCATTTCTTTAAATAAAAAGGCCATATCATAGGGCTGAAGCTCGTCTATCATGTTTCGGAATTCTTTTATTTTTCCGTCCCGCAATAAAATGATAATGCGTAATATGAGTTCGTCATAGGTCATGTTTTGGACCATCGGGACTCGTACCTCCTTTACGGAGACGCGCCGTCCGTCAAGGGAAGTGCGGCGGTTTGTCTCCTCATCATGTCGTCACTGGTTATCTGGCTGTATATGGGTACTTCTTCTGACATACTCGAATGGGGAGAATCCATACTCCGCACCTCCTTATCATGCTCAGTCATGTACGTTTTGAGGCATAAAAAAAACCTTCCGAAATGAAGGCGAAAACAAGCACGGCAAATAAACGTGCGGGGCCTTCATTCGTAGAGCTTTAGCACTGTATGGCATAGGACAATCATCCAGCTGCGTTAAGAATCACCTTATGTCGATGATTCCTGTTGACCCATTGGCGTCTTTGGACATTTTTGGGCAGCAGCGTATCTCCATACAGGAGCCTCACCTAACGAAGTTGTTATTTGAATTGACACACTGAGATTACAGAAAAAAAAGGAATGTGTCAACCTTTAAATTGTTATTTCAGCATATGCCTATAAAATAAACGGAATAAAGGCATAAAGCCCTTATTCCGGCAAATCGTTTTCATCCTCTTCTGAAAGTAAATGATAGGATTCATGCAACATGAGCGCGTATTCCCCTTCTTTTGTCGGGTGCGGTACATACTCAGCCTCGTTGATATACTGCTCTTCCCTTTTCTTCACAGAACAGACCTCCTTTTCAACTTTAGATTGTCCAAAAGAAGATCCGTTATCATAAGAAAGAAAAACTCTCCGAAAAAGCGGGATAATGCGGTTATATCTTTCGGATGGTGAAAAAGTTCCGCAACAGCCACGGACCCGGTTTGAAACCGAGCGTTAATTGCCACGCGCCGATCGCCTGCAGTCCGAATTCCCGCACGAGAACCATTTTTTCACTCATGCTCCGCACATCCTCGAACCATACTTCATGCGTTCTCCCATTTTCATCCGTATACCGGAAGTAAGGGGAACGATCCCTCTGAGAGTAGCGGATCACTGATTGATATTTCATGGCGGTTTCCATGGCGCGCTGATTGGAGATCGCCGATCCGATCGTCCCGGGGCGGTACGGAATCACCCAATCATATCCGTACAGCGGCACACCGAGAATCACCTTTCTTCTCGGCACCCTGCTGATGGCAAAATTGATGGTTTCTCTGACCTCCGTCAAAGGCGCTACGGGTCCCGGCTCACTGCCGGCGTGGTGCCAGTCGTACGCCATGATGAACATATAATCGACGACGGCTCCGATTCCGCCGTAATCATATCCCCTCAGCCACGGCACCGCTTCATTTGTTTTCGCCGGAACCGATATCGTTAGCGCGAGCTGATGCTCTGAGAGCCGGGTTTTTAACTGCCGGAGAAATCCTGTAAACAGGTCCCGGTCGGCTTCCCTGATCCGTTCAAAATCAATATTTACACCGCCGTATCCCTTTCTTACGGTCAGGTAGACGATATTATTGACGAGGTTCGTTCTCGCCGTCGGGTTCTGCAGGACTTGATGGGCTAATTCCGGGCTGAACCCTCCTTCTGTCAGATTCGTGATAACCGCAAGCGGCCGCACTCTGTTTTGCCATGTGGTTTCTATCGCGGTCCTGTCGTTTAAATCATTCATGATATCTCCGTTTGGGCCAAAATGATATTCAAACAAAGAAATCGCCGATGAATAGGGTGCAAAATCATTAATGAGCTCTCTGTCCGCTTCAGGTGTCCGAATGACGTAAAATTGCAGGGTTCCCGCCAAATAGTTGGAGATATCCGGAATTCTCACTTTCAGACCCGGCCGCAGCCGGTTCGGCGGAATATCCGGGTTTGCCTGCATCAGCTGCATCTGCGGCACATAAGTCTTACTTGCGATAACGGCATACGTATCATTCGGCTGAACCGTATATTCATTAAGAGGGATCAAAAGCGCCTGCCCCGGAACGATATTCGTTTCCTCAAGCCCGTTGACGCTTCTGATGCTGTCAACAGGGTATCCGTACTTTCTGCTGATGGAAAATAACGAGTCACCAGACTGCACTGTATGAACAAACATAGATGTCCTCCGTTTCCTTTTGATCAAAAGGGCTCTTCTTATCTTTATGAATGATCTTCCGGTCCGATTCCAAACTCTGTTTAGAGAAAGGCTGTTTACAAATCAGATATGATCAACTATGATGATGTCATTATAAAAAACTGTATAGGAAACGCACTAGGGGTGCTGTTATCGGCTGAGATAAAACATGCGGCAGGCGTGTTTTGATCCCTTATAACCCGATCTGGATAATACCAGCGTGGGGAAGTGCAGATTGACCGGAGCGCAGGGTTTTTTCCATGCGTTTTCGTTCTGCTGCTGCATATTCCCTCGGATATGCAGTTTTTTATTTTTCATTAAAAAACGGGGAGGACACTGCAATATGAAACTTACGATCAATCGTCTTTCGTAAAATCAACTCTTTCATACATACGACTATCCGATAAGAAAGCAGGAGATCACAATGAAAAATTGGAAAATGAGAGAAATTGTCGTCATGTCCGTCATCAGTGTTGTATTCGCTGTCGTTTATTTATTATCAACTCATGCAAGCAATATAGCGGCAGGGTTTTTCGGCCGGATGAGCTACGAACCGATTTACGGTATTTGGTTTATCGTCTCGGTGATTGCCGCCTACATTATTCAAAAACCGGGAGCGGCGCTTGTTTCTGAAATCATCGCCGCGTTTGTGGAGTGTTTACTCGGAAATCCGTCAGGGCCGATGGTGATTCTGATCGGCATCGCGCAGGGAATCGGTGCGGAAGCGGTCTTTTTTGCGACACGCTGGCGGGTGTATACCCTGCCCGTGCTCCTTTTATCCGGTATGGGGTCTTCTGTTGCGAGCTTCATTTATGACTTGTTCATTTCCGGATACTCTGTTTTGAATCCGGGTTTATTAGCCGTCATGCTTCTCATCCGCCTGGTCTCAGGTGCGCTTCTTGCCGGCCTTCTCGGCAAAGCAATCAGTGATGCGCTGGCTTACACAGGGGTGCTGAACGGCATGGCGCTCGGAAAAGAATTCAAGAAGAAAAAGAAACAGGTGAACCAAGATGCAGGCATCTGAACCCCTTCTATCGGCCCGCCGTCTTACCTTTTCTTATGAGCAGGATGAGAAGCCGGTTTTTCAAGACGTGTCATTTCAGCTCCGCAAAGGAGAACGGGTTTTATTGCTCGGGCCGAGCGGATGCGGTAAAAGCTCGCTCGCACTTTGTTTAAACGGTCTGTACCCGGAAGCCTGCGATGCAGTTCAAACGGGAACCGTTTCCTTATACGGAACACATCTTTCGGACCTGTCAGAACCCGCCGCCCGATCCATCGGCGTCGTGTTTCAAGATCCGGATCAGCAGTTTTGCATGCTGACGGTTGAAGATGAAATAGCCTTCGGTCTGGAAAATTTGCAATATACAAAAGAAGAGATGGACTCAATTATTGAGGACGTTTTGGAAAAATTAGAAATCACTCATCTGAAAACACGGACGATCGCCTCGCTGTCAGGCGGTTCAAAACAAAAGGTCGCGCTCGCCTGTATCATTGCGATGGAACCGGAACTCATTATTTTAGACGAACCGACGGCACAGCTTGATCCATATTCCGTGCGGGAATTGGTGCGGCTGATCAAAGAACTGCAGGCCAAAAAAGGCTTCGGACTTCTCGTTATCGAGCATCAGCTAGATCATTGGGCGCCGTGGATAGACAGGACGATTGTCCTTGACGGAACGGGTCAGAAGGTGATGGACGGAGAGACCGACGCGATCTTTGAAACAAAACTTGAAGAGCTGACGCAGCTCGGCATTCCGATTCCGCGGGTGATCTCATTGCAGAAGCACGTCAGCATCCCTTTTACATTGTGCAAAGAAAGACTGTTTCAGGAACC
The DNA here is from genome assembly GCF_051628075.1 of Bacillus siamensis. Classification (NCBI taxonomy): domain Bacteria; kingdom Bacillati; phylum Bacillota; class Bacilli; order Caryophanales; family Bacillaceae; genus Bacillus; species Bacillus siamensis. The sequence goes on along the minus strand of NZ_CP155579.1, from coordinate 1,290,542 downwards.
TGTACCGCCCTTTCCCGGCCCCCGGCCCGCCGCGCTTTCGGCAGAGGACGCGCTGAGTGTTCACGGGCTGTCATTCAGAAGAGGAACGGACACCATTTTTCAGGACGTGAGCTTTTCCGTAAAAAAAGGGTCAATCACCGCGATTGCCGGCCCTAACGGAACCGGAAAATCCACGCTCCTGTCCGCCGCGGCCAAGCTCATCCGCCCTGTGAGCGGAGACATCAAAATAGACGGCAGACCGGTAGATTCCTATTCGGAAAAAGAGCTTCGGCGGCTGATAGGGTATGTTTTCCAAAATCCTGAACACCAGTTTGTCACAGATTCTGTCATTCAAGAGCTGCTGTTCGGCTTTGAAAACGGTAAAGCCGCAAAGGAGAAAGCTCTTCAGCTCTTAACCCGGTTCGGCCTGAGACGCTATGCCTCACAGCATCCGTTCTCTTTAAGCCAAGGACAAAAGCGCAGGCTCAGCGTCGCCACGATGCTTATGCATCAGGTGAAAGTTTTGCTGCTTGATGAACCGACTTTCGGGCAGGACGCAAAAACGGCGCGTGAGTGCATGCTGATGCTTCAGGAGATCCAAAAGGAAGGAACGGCTGTTTTAATGGTGACACATGATATGGAGCTCGTCTCAGATTATGCCGATACGATCCTTGTGCTCTGCGGCACGAAGCTTGTGTACCGCGGAACGCCCGACTCATTGTTTTCCGATCATATCGGAATCGCGGAGCGGGCGCATTTAGCTTTGCCGCTGCGGTATGAATGGATGAAACACGACAGGAGGCGGAGAAATGAACCTGCGGCTGGAGGCTGTTAACCCGTCAATTAAGGCGGCGGCTGTTTTGTTATGCGTCATTATGCTGTCGTTTATTTATAACCCGTACACGCCTGCTTTGTTTTATATTATCATTGCCGGAGGCGTCCTCTTGGCGGGACGTGTGCCGCTTAAAAAATGGCTGCTGTTTACGGTTCCGTTTGTCATTCTTGCCTTCGGATCTTTATGGACAGCCGCCGTATTCGGAAACGTCCCGACAACCGAAAGCAATCTGTTGTTTAAGCTCGGACCGATTGCCGTCAACAGTGATAATGCGGCGCTCGGGATTTCTATCGCGTTTCGTATTTTATGTTTTTCCGCTTTGTCGATGATGTTTCTTTTCACAACCGATCCGATTCTGTTTATGCTCAGTCTGATTCAGCAATGTAAGCTCCCGCCGAAGCTTGCTTACGGCGTGATTGCCGGGTTCCGGTTTCTACCTCTTCTGAAAGATGAAATCCTGATTATCAGACAGGCGCACAGAATCAGAGGCGCGGCATCTGATTCCGGGCTGAAAGGAAAGCTCTTTGCCTTCAGGCGCTTTACCATCCCGCTTTTGGCAGGCGCCATCAGAAAGGCGGAACGCACAGCGATCGCAATGGAATCTAAAGGTTTTACAGGGAGCCGAAACCGCACGTTTTACAGAACGGTTACTGTGCGCCGCGCCGACTGGTTCTTTTTCATGCTCGTGCTCCTTTTATTCGGCGCAAGCTGTCTCATTTCACTGTTGTTTGTATAAAAACAGGCCGCCGGAGTGATTCGGCAGCCTGTTTTGTATGTATGTTACTGATGATAATTGAGAGCCTGGGCGAGGTTGGATTTAATCGTAATATCCGAGAAATTAATGCCGAGCTGTACAGCGGTTTGGGCAATTTCCGGCCTGATCCCGGATAAAGTGGACGAAACGCCGATCAGGTTCAGCGCTTCAATTAATTTAAAAATCTGGTGCGCCACCATTGTATCGACAACCACTACGCCCGACAAGTCGATTAACAGATGCTCAATCAGCCGGTTTGCACATGTACTCAGCGTATTTTCAAGAATGTATTTGGCGCGTTCCGTGTCAATATTGCCGACAAGCGGCAGAAGACCCGTCCGTTTGCTCAGCGTAATAACCGGCGAGCTTAATTCTAAAATCATTTCTCTTTGCGCATTCAGCTGCATTTTCGAATTATATTCGGCGTGATCGACAAATGTGTAAATCGTAAAATCAAATACTTGAACGATTAAATTCTCCCATCTCTTCCTTTCTCCCTCGGCAAACGAAGATTCATGTTTATCGGCAAACGCATCATAATAACTGATGTACAATCTCCGGTTTCTCATGAATTCACGAACCACATACTGGACCGGGGTATCCAGATGCTTCTGGTCTTTCGCAAGCTCAATCACCCATCGCTCAAACTCTTCTAAAAATTCTTTTTCCGGTATGATATACATTTTATTAATATGCCGGTAAAATTCTTTATCTTGCTCCATCAGCTCTTCTATGATGACGGGATTTGTCAAAGAGTAAATCGAATTCGGATCCGAATCTTCCATCGTTTCAATCCATTCTTTCGCAATTTGATCCACCCGTTCGGAAAAATAGTCGTACAATGCTTCATTTATCTTCATACCTCTTCTCCTTTCCCATTTCCAATTATAGCGTCAGCTGATGCCGAATCAAAATAAAAGCCGTTGAACCATCCAATTATTTGAAATTATTTAGTGCAATAGATTGCGCCTTTTTTATGAAAATGCTTCAAATGACTCTTTCTGAACGGCATAATCTGCCATAAAATAGTAGCAACACCCTTGAATCCACTCGCAAGCATAAAAAAGGAGGGCTTTTTTATGAATGGTGAAATGCGGTTGATTCCTTATGTCACGGATGAGCAGATCATGGATGTGAACGAGCTTCCTGAGGGTATTAAAGTGATTAAGGCGCCAGAATTGTGGGCAAAAGGGTTTAAAGGAAAGGATATTAAAATCGCGGTGCTTGATACAGGCTGCGACATTAATCATCCTGATTTGAAAGACCGGGTTATCGGCGGAAAAAACTTCACCGATGATGACGAAGGCAAAGAAGACGCGATTTCCGATTACAACGGCCACGGGACACATGTTTCCGGAACGATTGCGGCCAATGATTCAAACGGCGGAATTTCAGGTGTTGCGCCGGAAGCGAGCCTTTTAATCGTTAAAGTTCTAGGCGGTCAAAACGGCAGCGGCAAATACGAATGGATCATCAACGGCATCAACTACGCCGTTGAACAAAAGGCGGACATTATTTCCATGTCACTCGGCGGGCCGAACGATGTGCCTGAACTGAAAGAAGCCGTCACAAATGCGGTAAAAAGCGGTGTACTGGTCGTTTGCGCAGCAGGAAATGAAGGTGACGGAGACGAGCGGACAGAAGAACTGTCGTATCCGGCCGCTTACAACGAAGTGATCGCCGTCGGATCAGTCTCAATCGCCCGTAAATCGTCAGAATTTTCAAACGCAAATAAAGAAATCGACCTCGTGGCGCCCGGAGAAAACATTCTCTCCACCCTTCCCAACCATAAATACGGGAAGCTGACGGGCACTTCAATGGCCGCCCCGCACGTGAGCGGAGCGCTGGCCTTAATAAAAGGGCTTGAACAGGACTCGTTTCAGCGGACGCTTTCTGAAGCCGAAATTTATGCCCAGCTTGTGCGGCGGACTCTTCCTTTGGGCATCGCCAAAACATTGGCCGGGAACGGATTTCTGTATTTAGACGCACCTGATGTGCTCATGGAAAGAGCCGAACAGGCACAGCTGCTGTCTTTCTGATATTTTTCTCATATAATGATTGATCCGCTTGTCAACATCACCAATTTTCAAAATGTGAGATTTTCTATTGACAGTGATCTGAATAAGCTGATAAGATAACCAACAAATGATGTAACTTTTCAAAAAAATTGAAATATTTTCTCTTATCGAGAGTTGGGCGAGGGATTGGCCTTTTGACCCCAACAGCAACCGACCGTAATTCCATTGTGAAATGGGGCGCGTGATTTTTGCGCCGAGACGATTGTCTCCTAAGGCACGGTGCTAATTCCATCAGACGTGATCTGAGAGATAAGAGAGGCTTACATTTTGATGTTAAAGCCTCTTTCTCTCATGAGAAAGAGGCTTTTTTGTTACATCTCACTTAAAGGAGGAGACTTAATGACTACAATCAAAACTTCAAATCTCGGTTTTCCGAGAATCGGCTTGAACAGAGAATGGAAAAAAGCGCTTGAGGCTTATTGGAAAGGAAACACTGATAAAGAAACGTTTCTTAAAGAGCTTGACAGTTTATTCTTATCAGCTGTCAAAACACAGCTTGACCAAAATATCGATATCGTGCCGGTCTCTGATTTTACTCATTATGACCATGTGCTTGATACAGCCGTCAGCTTTAACTGGATTCCGGAAAGATTCCGCAGCATCACGGATCCCGTTGATACATATTTCGCGATTGCCCGCGGTGTTAAAGACGCCGTTTCCAGTGAAATGACAAAATGGTTCAACACCAACTACCATTACATCGTTCCTGAATATGACGAAAGCATTGAATTCCGTCTGACGAGAAACAAACAGCTTGACGACTACCGCCGGATCAAAGAAGAATTCGGAGCGGAAACGAAACCTGTCATTGTCGGTCCGTATACATTCGTCACACTTGCGAAAGGATACGAAGAATCAGAGGCGAAAGCGATTCAAAAGCGCCTTGTTCCTCTTTATGTACAGCTGCTGAAAGAGCTTGAAGCAGAAGGCGTCAAATGGGTTCAGATTGATGAGCCAGCCCTTGTGACAGCCTCAGCTGAAGATGTCCGCGCCGCAAAAGAACTCTATGAATCTATTACAAAAGAGCTTTCAGGGCTGAATGTCCTCCTGCAGACATACTTCGATTCGGTTGATGCATATGAAGAACTCGTTTCGTATCCTGTACAGGGAATCGGGCTTGATTTCGTGCATGATAAAGGCAGAAACCTTGAGCAATTGAAAAAGCATGGCTTCCCGAAAGATAAAGTGCTGGCAGCCGGTGTGATCGACGGCCGAAACATTTGGAAAATCGATGTTGAAGAACGCCTTGATGCGGCTTTGGATATCCTCAGCCACGCTGATGTTGAGGAGTTATGGATTCAGCCTTCAAGCAGCCTTCTGCACGTGCCGGTGGCGAAACACCCTGACGAGCATCTTGAAAAGGATTTGCTGAACGGCCTGTCATACGCTAAAGAAAAACTGGCGGAACTCAGCGTCTTAAAAGAAGGACTTCTGTCCGGCAAAGCGGCCGTCAGTGAGCTGATTGAAGAGTCAAAAGCGGCACTTAAAGCTTTGAAAGCATTCGCAACAGGAGCGAACTCAGCTCAAAAAGAAGAATTGAATCAGCTGACAGAAAAAGATTTCTCCCGCCCTGCAAGCTTTGAAGAACGATTGGCGCTGCAAAATGAATCACTCGGTCTTCCCCTTCTGCCGACAACGACAATCGGAAGCTTCCCTCAATCTGCTGAAGTGCGGAGCGCACGGCAAAAATGGCGGAAAAAAGAATGGACGGATGAACAGTACCAAGCATTTATTAATGCGGAAACGAAGCGCTGGGTTGACATTCAGGAAGAAATCGGCTTAGACGTGCTCGTTCACGGAGAATTTGAACGGACGGACATGGTCGAATACTTCGGTGAAAAACTGGCCGGGTTCGCCTTTACGAAATATGCATGGGTGCAGTCTTACGGTTCACGCTGCGTACGTCCGCCTGTCATTTTCGGAGATGTCGAATTTATCGAACCGATGACGGTAAAAGATACGGTCTACGCCCAATCGCTGACAGAAAAGCACATGAAAGGCATGCTGACGGGACCTGTCACCATTTTAAACTGGTCATTCCCGCGCGTGGATATTTCAAGAAAAGAAATCGCCTTCCAGATCGGGCTTGCCCTCAGAAAAGAAGTAAAAGCGCTTGAAGATGCCGGTATTCAGATTATCCAAGTGGATGAACCCGCGCTCCGTGAAGGCCTGCCGTTAAAAACGCAGGATTGGGATGAATATTTAACTTGGGCCGCAGAAGCTTTCCGATTAACGACGTCTTCTGTGAAAAATGAGACGCAGATTCATACGCATATGTGTTACAGCAACTTTGAAGATATTGTCGATACGATCAATGACCTTGACGCTGATGTCATCACAATCGAACACAGCCGAAGCCACGGAGGATTCTTAGAATATCTGAAAGATCATCCTTACGTGAAAGGCCTCGGACTCGGTGTATACGACATTCACAGCCCGCGCGTGCCGGCTACTGAAGAAATCTATCAAATTATCGATGATGCGCTTGAAGTGTGTCCGACAGACCGCTTCTGGGTAAACCCGGACTGCGGGCTGAAAACAAGACAGCAGGAAGAAACCGTTGCGGCATTAAAAAATATGGTCGACGCTGCGAAACAGGCGCGAAAAAAACAAGCTCAGCTTGTATAATGAAAACAGCCATCCCTAATGTGCGGATGGCTGTTTTTTTGAGCATGTTACTTATTCTTCAGCGCCTCTGCAAGTTCACTCAGTGAATCATGCTGCTTAATTTGATAGCCCCGCCCTTCTTTCTGCAAATACCCTTTTTGGCAGAATTGCGTCAGCACATGCAAGAGATGACGGTAAGATACACCTAAATAATCACAAACCGTTACGTGCTTCTCTTTATAAAATCCTTCATACGCCGTCTGCAAAATAAAATCAGCAAGCCGGTTTTCAACCGGGAACGCCAGACTTTGTGAATACTTTGAAGCCATAAGCGTTGCCTTATCACTTAAAAACTTAGCCAATTCACGCAGAAAATTCGCATCCTGCAGCAATTGCGCGCGGCAGCGGCAAATTGGCAGAGCGAAACAAACAGTCTTCGCTGAGGCCTGAATGCCTTTTGTGTAATATACTTCATGTAATAGTTCCATCTCTCCGATGTAATCATTTTTGTTGATAAAATTAATTAACGATACTTTTCCGTTTTGATGGGTTACATATATTTTCGCTTTTCCTTCAATCACGTAAAACAGGAAATCCGGCCTCATGCCCTCTTGAATCATCCATTCATCCCGCTGATATTCCCGCACTTCCATATACTCTTCAGCGGGAAAAGAAAATAAATGCGCGATTGAGTGTTTTTCTATCTGATGCCGTTTTTTCTCACCTTTATAAATTTCCATCGTCCACCCCGAAATATATGAGATATCTCATATTATCTTTACGTTTTACATGATAACATGCCAATGAAAAGGAGGAACGGGAATGAACGCATATCGCTGGATGAGTCTGCATTTTTTTAGCTTTTTTATGACATGGGGGATTTTTCTGCCCTATTGGACGGGATGGATGGTTCATATAAAAGGGGTTTCCGTATCCGAAGCCAGTTTCATTATGAGCTTAGGTCTGGCGGCAAGAGGTATTTCCACATTGCTTTTCTTTCCTTATTTATCTGGAAAATTCAGCAGCAGAGCCATATTGAACGGAGCCAGAATCGGTACGCTTCTTGCGCTTTTATGTTATATTCCGGCTGACTCTTTTCAAAGCCTGCTTCTTGTCACATTAGGGCTGCATGTGTTTTATCCGGCTTTGATGCCTGCTTTGGACAGCGCTTGCGGCGTTTTGGTACAGCATAATGAATTAAGAGATTACGGAACCAGCCGGCAATGGGGGTCCGCCGGATTTGTTTCAGCCGGCGTCATCCTGTCCGTCTTTACAGGTATATTTGGAGATCAAGTGATTTTATGGGCACTGCTTTTGGGCACTCTGATATTCGTATGCCTCAGCTTTATGCATGCGCCCGCTGTTCTTTCAAAACGGCCGGAAACAGATTGTACAAAAAAAGAGGGCATGCTTGCCTTATTCCGCATCAAACATTTCGGTCTGGTGCTCGCAATCGTTATCTTGCTGCAGGCGGCACATGCGTCTTATTACAATTACGGTTATCTCTTTTTGCAGGAAATCCATGCACCCGCATATGCAATCGGAATCATCATCAACATCGCCGTTATTGCGGAGATCATTTTCTTTGCAATCGCTGACCGATGTTTTCATCAATTTACGGCTGGTGCTTTGCTCGCTTTGGCTGCGCTTGGTGCAACCGTACGCTGGATACTCGTATTTGCCTTTCCGCATGTCATCATTTTCTGCCTCGCGCAGACGCTGCATGCCTGTTCATTCGCGATGGGACACTATGCATTTATGAAATATTTAATTAAACATATTTCCCCTGCGCAAGTCCCGAAAGCCCAAGGCATATATTCAGCGCTTGCGCTCAGCTGGAGCACTGCGGTATTTACTGTTTTCGGAGGTTTTTTATATGAAATTGAACCCCGGTACGCCTTTATCGGAATGATTGTTTGTACGATCCCCTCTATGCTTCTTGCCCTTTTATACAGAAAACTGGAAATGAAAAAGAGAGTTTTTGCAGGATATGCACAAGATATATAGACAAAGCTTTCTTTATATATATGATCCCATTTCCGGCTGTTATTTTGACTGATTTGCCAATGTTTTAAGATGTATCTTCCGCTATAGTTAAAGTAATCGATCAACCGAGGGGGATTTGAGATGAATCAGCATATTTCATTTTTAAAGAGGGCGGTCACGCTGGGAGTTGAGAGCGTGGATGAAGGCGGAGGGCCTTTTGGCTGCGTCATCGTTAAAAACGGCGTCATTATCGCCGAAGGGCAGAACAATGTGACCTCCAGCAACGATCCGACAGCCCATGCTGAAGTAACGGCGATCCGGAATGCGTGCCGGACGCTTCAAACATATCAGCTTGATGATTGTGTGATTTACACAAGCTGTGAACCCTGCCCTATGTGTTTAGGCGCCATTTATTGGGCGAGGCCAAAAGCGGTATATTACGCATCCAGCCACTCAGATGCTTCTGACGCAGGCTTTGATGACACCTTCATATATGATGAAATCAAGAAACAGCGGACGGAGAGATCAATTCCTTTTTATCATCTCAGCTTCTCCGATCATACCGCGCCCTTTGACGTCTGGAAAACTTCCGCCCGCAAAAAAGTATATTAATCCAGAATAACCTGCTCACAACGCAGGTTTATTTTTCGTGAACGCAATTGATTCATTAAGGTCATTCTTTCAGAAAAATGGACAGCACAAGTGAATATATTGATACAGTACTGCTTTACGCTTTTTTTCGGGGACTTTATACGTAATGAAGACATTTTCTGTCAACTCATAAGGAGGGACATTGTGTCACAGCCTAATTTACCAAACATCACCCCTGTCGTGACCCATTCCAGAGACGATACCATAGACCTTCTTCTTTCATCAATTGCTATGGAAGAGCTGGGAATGGTACATATTCTGAATGCGGAAGGAGAAAAAATCCAATATGCGCTCGGAACGATTCCCGGATTAACAGGGCCGCCGTCAAGTCTTGCAGATATTTTGAACTTGAATGAGAGCGTCCGTGATACGCTTGACAGCTTAATGAAACAGGAGCTTCTTCTCGGCTCAAAATTGGACAGTATCTCAAATATCTCTGCACTGGCGGGGCCGACTGGACCGACCGGGATTACCGGGGTCACTGGCACTACTGGAGAAAATGGACCGATAGGAATTACTGGAGCTACAGGGGTCCCCGGGCCCACAGGCAGCACTGGTGCTGCCGGAGCCACCGGACTGACTGGACCCACTGGTATCACTGGAGCCACCGGCGCTGCGGGTGTCACCGGAACAAGTTTAACGGCGACTTCCGGATTTGCAAGTAATACGGGCGGCGGTGTTGTCGCTGTTGTTATCGGCGGCACAGCCATTTCCTTGCCGAATGATCAAAACCTTTCCGCAGATATTACGGCTAATGCTGCTAATACTATGTTTACCGTTGCGCCGGCAGGGCGGTACTATATCTCCTACCAGATTAATTTAGCAGCCGGCCTGCTTGTAAGTTCACGGGTCCTGATTAACGGCGCCCCGCCTGCAAGTTCAATTATTGCACCTGCCGTGTCATTGGCAAACTTCAACAACTCCTTCATTGTGAATTTGACAGCAGGCAGCACCATCCAGCTTCAGCTGTTCGGATTATTAGGTGAGGCGGCATTGCTCGGAGGAAGTGCCGGTGCGGCGTTGAACATTATTCGATTATCTTAACGGAACAAAAAAAGGATCAGGCGTTTGTCCGCTGATCCTTTTTTAATTGTGTCAGAAGTTCTTGTGCAGGTTTAAATTGAGGATTAAATTTCACGGATTTTTTGGCGTAAGCGACGGCCGTCATATCATGGTTTAATGCAGCATGGCATTTCGCCATATGATAAAAAGCTCTGAAATCGCCGGCACCTTTTAAATGTAAGTGGCCAGCATTTTCTTCTTCAATCTTCGTTCCGTTTTCAAATGCTTTGATAGCCGCTCTGTACTTTTCCAAATGATATAATATAAGGCCCTTATAATAATGAAGATTGCAGTAATCAGGATAAAGCCTGAGCACCTTGTCAATCCCTTGCTCCGCTTCTTCATACCGTTTGAGTTCAAGCAATATTGTATATTTTAAATGATACAAGAGAGACGGAGGCATTCGTTTTTCACTTAAAAATTGAAAAATTGAGCCGTTGACAAGATGTAATGCTTTTTCATAGTCTTTTATTCTGCAGCATTCGCTTGCCAAATGATAAATAAGCCACGGATCCGGATTTTCCTCTGAAAGCTCTTCATTTAAAATGCTGATATTCCGTTTATGTTTTTGTTTGATCTTTTCTTCCTGCTCCAAATAACCGTAGTGATGAATCACACAAGGAAGCGTAAAAAAAGCATTGTTTTCTTCCTCATTGGAAGAGGTGATATTTTCGTGTATTCTGCCTTGATACAGAAGGCCTTCATGATTGCGGAACAGTCTCGGCTGCATGCTTTCAAACGCTTCATTTTCATCCAGCTGCTTCCCCGTGTAATTGATGATTTTCAAAAGACCCCGGCTCGGTAATTCATCATGAAGCAGCGAAGTGATAAAGCGGCCGCTCTCCTGATCGAGCTCTTCATCCGCGTCAAGCATTAAAATCCAATCCCCTTTTGCATGCTGCAGGCCGTAATTTCTCGCCTTGGCGAAATCATTCTCCCATTCTAAATCAAACACTCTGGCCTGAAAACTTTTGCAGATATCTTTTGTATTATCTTGTGATCCTGTGTCTACAATGACGATCTCGTCCGCAATATCTTGTACACTTGATAAACACCGGGAGATATATCTCTCCTCGTTTTTTACAATCATGCAAAGCGTCAGTTTACATTCAGCATTTCCGCTCATGTTCTCACCTTTCCCGCTTTTGGAGTTGTTGATTGAACCAAGGCTTTTCAGGTGTGCCGTTCATCGTTACGAAGACAGGCCGCCCCCATCTGACAGCAGGTTCGGCAGATGATTCCGGATCCCATTCCCGAAGCTGCCTGACCGCCCGTTTCGTAACGGGATGCGTCCGGAATTCTGGCGGGCTTTCAGAAATGAATTTTTTCGTTCGTTCCGTCACTGTCTTCATTTCATGAAAGTGCCGCTCATACATCCGCTTCTGCTCTCTTTCCATGCTGATCATTAAAAACAGCCGCCCGCCTGTTTCCGCCTGCCAGCGGCACAATGCGGAGAACAGCCTGATTTCTTCTTTGTAATTTGAATCCTTTCTTTTATCAACGGTCACAGCTAATATATGTAACAGCGCAATTGTGAGACAATGCATCGCTTCAAAAGATGTCTGTTTCGCTTTTGAGAGGCTTTGATACGGCATATGCTTCACCCATCTCTTCCTTTATGAACGCTCCCCGCCTTTCCTCCTCCATTCGCATTCCTCACAATCCTCGCACTCACAGCAGCCAATGCGGCCGTAAAACAGACCGTCGCACGGATCTTCGGGCGGAGGATTCGGAAAGCGCGGATCACATGAGTCGCTTGGATTGTCGCACGGGTCATCCGGATCATCACCATCGCAGTGTTCATCTGGGTCCCGCGGGTCATCCGGGTCATCACGATCGCAGGGTTCATCTGGGTCCCACGGGTCATCAGGATCGTCCGGGTCACTCGGATTGCTTCGGTCGTCAGGATCCATGCAGGCTTCAGAATCCTGTAAGTAGATAATGTCCTCAAGCTTCGTCTGCAAAAGGAGCTGGGATTTCATGACTGTGCGCAGAAGCCGTTCGGTGCTTCGATTGATGGCTGACAATTCCCCCAGAGAAGGATCGCCGGAAGCGCCGAGAAACGTTTGAATTCGATCTGCTTCCGCCTGCAGAATATGGGATAGTCCGATTTCTTCCATAGCCACAGATGAAAGAAGGAAGTTCAAAGTCTCACATTTGGAGAGTGTAATGTCGGGGGTGATGTTCGGGATATTTGGAAGAGACATCGATTTCTCCCTCGTTTCTCTTGGTGTCATTATGCAAAAGTGCTATATCGTATTCTTATTCCGGAGGAGAAGAGTTCATTACTGATGTTTTCGTTAATAAAATATCCCGGATTTTATATCCGGGATATTCGTTCGTTTAATTATTTGAGTTCAAGTTTTACGTCAACATTTCCTCTTGTCGCTTTTGAATACGGACAGAACTCGTGAGCGGCGTGTACAAGCTTCTCCGCCGTTTCTTTATCAAGGTCTTTTGTATCAATGACGAGCGTTACGCCGATTTTGTATCCCCCGTCACTCTCATCTTTTAAAAGGCTGACCTGCCCTTCAATTTCAGAGGTCATGTCGATATTCTGTTTTTTGGCGGCGAGCTCAAGCGCTCCCCCGAAGCAGGCAGCATATCCTGCCGCAAAAAGCTGTTCAGGGTTTGTGCCCGTTTCTCCGTCTTTTTTTGCATTCGGCATGATGATGTCAAAATCCAGCACTCCGTCTTCGGATTTAATATGTCCTGACCGTCCGCCGACTGCGGTCGCTTTTGCAGTAAATAATGCCATAATTATCAGCCTCCTCATTGTACTTATTATTTATATTGCCCATGCTCATATTTTTAAACATATTAGAATAGGAAATGGGCCATTTTTCGGCTACAATAGGGGTAACGTTAACAAACAAAGAGTTGGTGAAGAAGTTATGGCAGAAAAAGAATTTGAACATATGAAACTGGAGAATCAGCTTTGCTTTTTGCTGTATGCAAGCTCAAGGGAAATGACGAAACGGTACAAGCCGCTGCTTGATAAGCTCAATGTGACCTATCCGCAATATTTGGCGCTTCTTTTATTATGGGAGCATGAAGAACTGAATGTAAAACGGATGGGTGAGCTTTTGCATCTGGATTCAGGAACGCTGACACCGATGCTGAAACGGATGGAGCAGCGCGGAATCATTATAAGAAGGCGGTCGCCTGAAGATGAGCGCTCTGTGACGATCAGGCTGACAGATGAAGGATGGGCCATGCAGAAAACGGCGGCGGATATTCCCATTGCCATGCTGGAACAGACAGGACTGTCAAAAGAGGAATTAAAGCAGGTAAAGCAGTCGCTTTATGAGGTTTTGAAAACGCTGCACGGCGTAAAATAAGGATGCCCCGAATGGGCATCCTTATTTTTATTCTGCTGCCAGAAGCTTTACTTCTATATTTCCTGCCGTCGCTTTTGAATACGGGCAGACACCGTGCGCTTTTTGGATAAGTGCTTCAAGCTCCTGTTTCTCAATGCCGGATGCTTTAACCTCAAGCGTAACGCCGAGTTTATATCCTTGATCTGCTTCATCTTTCAGCAGACTGACATGCGCAGTGACTTCTGTTTCAATACTCAGGCGCTCTTTTCTCGCTACGAGCTGAAGGGCGCTGTCAAAGCAGGCTGAGTACCCTGCAGCAAACAGCTGTTCAGGGTTTGTGGCGTGTTCGAGACGTTTCGCTCTTGGCGTTCCCGGCATGGCAACATCAAGATTCAGCACACCGTCAGAAGACGTGACTTTTCCCTCCCGTCCGCCGGCGGCTGATACTGTTGCTGTAAATAATGGTTTTGTCATGTGAATTCACCTCTATTATATTTTGTGCAATTTAATTTTACACAATATAAAGTGACTCGTCAATCTTTCTGTATAAAAAAAGCCTACCCTTTTTCAGGATAAGCTTAAGAGACTATACTCGGATTTGTCCGTTTCCTTTGATGATGATTTTTGTAGATGTTAACGCCGGAAGCCCCATCGGCCCTCTCGCGTGAAGCTTTTGCGTGCTGATGCCGATTTCGGCCCCGTATCCGAATTCAAAGCCGTCTGTAAACCGGGTTGAAGCATTATGATACACGGCAGCGGCGTCTACGGCTGTCTGGAAGTATGCGGCATGCTCGCCGTTTTCCGTCAGAATGGCTTCTGAATGGTTTGTGCCGTACTGCTGAATATGGCGGACCGCCTCCTGTACGTCCTGCACCGTCTTCACACTGAGGATCGGCGCCAGGTATTCAGCTCCCCAATCGGCTTCTTCGGCTTGTTTCGCTGCAGGCTCCAGTCCGCAAATCACCTGATCTCCGCGAAGCTCCACCCCTTTTTCTGTCAGCTGGCGCAGCAGCTTTCGCCCGTGTTCTTCCGCCCATTTTTCATGAATCAAAAGAGATTCAATCGCATTGCAGACGGAAGGACGCTGTGTTTTGGCGTTGATGACGACTTCGCTTGCCATATCTGGATCTGCTGACTCATCTATGTACACGTGGCAGTTTCCCGCTCCGGTTTCTAACACGGGTACGGTGGATTCTCTGACCACAAGATCAATTAAATTTTTGCCGCCGCGCGGGATCAATACATCCAGACCGTCATTTAATGTAAAGAGCTGTTTCGCGGTTTCTTTGCTTGTATCTTCTATGAGCTGAACGGCATCAATCGGAAGCTTTGACAGCCCGAGTGCGCGCTTCATCACACTGACAAGCGCTATGTTGCTGTGGATGGCTGAGGAACTTCCTCTGAGGACAACCGCGTTTCCGGTTTTCAGGCAGAGTGTGGCAGCATCTACGGTAACATTCGGTCTGGCTTCATAGATCATGCCCACTACTCCGAGGGGCACGCGGATTTTTTCAATGAATAATCCATTCTCTTTTTGAATGGTCTCCAATGATTCACCGACGGGATCTTCAAGACCGATTAACAGTTCCACAGCGTCCGCGATATCGAGCAGGCGTTTTTCATCAAGAGTCAGCCTGTCAATAATGTCAGGTGTCAATCCTCTTTTCTGTCCTGCTTCAATGTCTTTCTGATTCTCTGTTAAAATCAGCTGCCGTTCATTTCTGAGTCCGTCTGCGATACATTGGAGCGCTTCGTTTTTTTCAGCCGTCGTTTTCATGACCATTTCGGCAGCGGCTTCTTTTGCCAAAGCCGCTTTTTGCAATACTTCACTCATTTGTTTTCCCCCTCGTCAAATAAATTCACCCAATCATCTCTGTGAATCACTTCCACCTGCTTCGTGCCCGGAAGCTGATCGCTCCGCTTCCCTTTAGCTTCTAAAATCTCATCGGATGAGTAAAGCGTCTGGCCTTTTCCGATGATGCCGCCGGGCCCTCTGACTTCCACCACAGCCCCTTTCGGAAAACTGCCGCAGACATCGGCGACACCGGCCGGGAGCAGACTTGATCCGTTATGGATCATCGCCTGCTCCGCTCCCCCATCAATGATGATTTCCCCTGATATCGGGGAATGAAACATGATCCATTGCCGTGTATTATTCACTGAGGACAGCTCTTTATCGCCGATATATGTGCCGTCACCTTTTCCGTCTAAAATCACCCTCAGTTTTTCCCGTCCGGAGCCGGTTCCGATAAACACCTTCACTCCGAGCGACAATGCGGTCTGGGCGGCGAGAAGTTTTGACTTCATGCCGCCTGTGCCGACCTTTGAGCCTGTTGATCCGGCATACCCGAGCAATTCAGGTGTGATGTCATTCAGATAGTCAAACCGCTTTGCGTCCGGGTTTTCATTCGGATTGGCATCGTACAGGCCGTTAATGTCTGTGAGAATCATTAATTGGTCTGCATGAATCAAACCGCTCACAAGCGCCGACAGCATGTCGTTATCACCGAACGTCAGCTCTTCGACAGATGTGGAATCATTTTCATTGATAATCGGCACGACTCCCCGCTCCAGCAGCTCCATTACCGTAGCGTACGCATTTCTGTACCGCTCTCTTTTTGAGAAATCATTTCTTGTTAATAAAATTTGCGCCGGCGTCAGTCCGTATCTTTTTAAATGGTCCATGTATTGCTGCATTAAAAGCGTCTGGCCGACCGCGGCAGCCGCCTGCTTTCCTTTTATCGTAACGGGGCGCGACGGATAGCCGAGAGCGGCAAAACCCGCGGCCACAGCGCCTGAGGTAATGAGAATGACTTCATGCCCGTCTTCTTTTAATAATGAAATGGCTTCCGTATGCTCTTTGATTTTGGTTTCATCAATGCTTCCGTTACTGTTGGTGAGCGAGCTGCTCCCGATTTTCACAACAATTCTTTGCTTTTTCATCGTTTCTCCTCCGTGGCAATCAATCCAAACCGGCTTTCTTCAATAAAAAAAGCCCATTCCGTCCTGAAAAATAAGGACGAAATGGGCTTTCCGTGGTACCACCTTGTTTGAACGCGTTTTGCACGCGTCCCGCTTTCCTGTAACGCCAGGTTATCGCGCCTGAGTTTTCCCCTCAGGACTCCAAGGCAGGTTCGGCAGGTTTCATGCGGCAAAATGTTTCAGCGGGCCATTTTGCTCTCTGTCACAGAAATTTCTGCGTACTGATCCTCTTCAACGCTCAATGATTTTTTTATATTATGCAAAGAAAAAAGGTTCTTGTCAAGACATTTTTATCCATAAAAACAGCCCGCCTCCCCAGCGGGCCGCTATCAATTAAATACGATCGTTTTGTTTCCGTGAACGATGACACGGTCTTCCAAGTGCCATTTTACGGCTCTCGCCAACACGCTGCGCTCAATGGTTCTGCCGATATTCTTCAGATCCTCCGCGTGATCTCTGTGATCGACGCGTTCAATATCCTGTTCAATAATCGGGCCTTCGTCAAGATCGTCTGTCACATAGTGAGATGTCGCCCCGATTAATTTCACTCCGCGCTCATAAGCCCGTTTATACGGATTAGCACCGATAAAGGCCGGCAGGAATGAATGGTGGATGTTAATAATCCGATTCGGATGGGCAGATACAAAATCTGACGTCAAAATCTGCATGTAGCGGGCAAGAACGATCACATCAATCTCATACCGCTCCAGCAGCTCAAGCTGGCGCCGCTCCACTTCGGCGCGGATGTCTTTGTTGGCTTTCATGTAATGGAACGGAATATTCAGCGGCTCGACCACTTCTTTCGCCTCTTCATGGTTGCTGATGACGACAGCAATTTCGGCCATCATATTGCCGCTTTGCCACTCCCAAATGAGTTCATGAAGGCAGTGCAGCTCTTTGGATACAAAGATTGCCACGCGCTTCAGCTCACTTGCCAGAGAGAGGCTCCATGTCATGCCGAATGTCTGGGCGATTGAGGCGAACGCCTGCTTTAAATCCTCTTTTTTCTCATGAATGCCCTTGCAGTCGAATTCAATCCTCAGAAAAAAACGTCCGCCTTCAGGGTCAGTCGTATATTGATTTGATTCAATAATATTCGCGCCGTGGTCAAACAAAAACGCGGACACAGCCGATACAATTCCCGGCTGATCGGGGCAGCTGACAAGCAGGCGCCCTTTTTCCTCATTCCCGTCGCGGTATTCTTTCAGCCGCTGTGTCATATATGAATTCATATGCTTTAATCCCTCGTATCTTCATAATTCGTAACTTATTATAGATTATACTGAAAATTTGATAAAAATCAATTTATGAAAGAATTTTCAGCCCTACGGCGGCGCACAAAATAAGCGCAATGAAAAAGATGCGCTTCGCATCCTTCTGCTCGCCGTAGAAAAGAATGCCGGCTAAAGCGCCGCCCGCCGTGCCGATACCGGTCCAGATCGCATAGGCCGTTCCCATCGCAATCGTCTCCATCGCATAAGAAAGCAGGGAAAAAGAAGCCGCGAATCCGACGATAATGAAAAGAATCCATTTGACTTTCTTTTCTTTTTGGAATTGATTCATTAAAATGACCCCGAGCATTTCACAAAGGCCCGCGGCTATCAGGCTGATCCAATGCATTACGCGTTCTCCCCCTTCGTCTCAGGCTCATCCTGTGTGACCAGCTTTAATCCGATGACACCGATCAGCAAAACGCCGATCAGCACGATTTTCACCGGATCGGCCTGCTCTTTGAAAAGCAAAATTTCACTAAGCACGGTGCCCGCTGTCCCGAGTCCGGTAAAGACCGCATATACCGTTCCAACGGGCAGGCTGTTTGTCGCCTTGATTAATAGATAAAAACTGATGATGATTCCCATAATTGTGGCGCTCCACGTCAGTGCCGAATCAGCATGTTTCAGGCCGGTGACCCATACCACTTCAAATACGGCCGCTATGACCACTAAACCCCATTTCATGTTTTTCACCCTTTCTGTTTCCGGACAATACAAAAAGCCCGGATAGTCGTCTCACATGAGATTGACTCTCCCGGGCTTTTTTCCCTCCGTGTGCATATGCGGGAATATGTCCGCATATGTGTTTTCTCTCGGACCAGGCCATGTATGAACATGCGGAACCCTAGAAAACATGTCTGTTCGTATCATACTACATTTCGCCGAAACGTTCAACGTCAGATGTGATGTCAAAAACCGTCAGCTGCCTCTCCCATTTGTTAACAGTCTCTCCTGGCACCATGCCGATTTTTTCCGCGACGCGGACGGAAGCAAGATTATCCGGGTCAATCAGCGCCGTGATTCGTCCGTATTGCTGTGTATGAAAACCGTAGTCCAGACAGGCTTTTGCAGCCTCCGTCGCATAACCGCATCCCCAGCGGCTGCGGGCAACCATATAGCCGATTTCCATCAATGTGTTTCCGTTTACCGTCTGCGGAACGATTCCGCATTGACCGAGAAATGCGCCCGTCTCTTTATCCTCTGCGATCCAAAGACTGACGCCGTATCCTTTGGCCAGCCGTTTGTTCCAGGCAATCCATTCCTTCGTTTCACGCCTGCTTTTAAGAGAAGGATAATATTTCATGACCTCTTTGTCGGTAAACAGCCCGTACAAATTGTCTTCATCGTCATCCCGCATAGTCCGCAGGCGGATACGCCCGGTTGTCAGGATGGTGCCGGAAGATTTATGTTTCATCATACACGCCACGCTCCTTTCCCTGTAATAGATTATGGATCCGGCAGGAAAAGTCCTTTTTCAGCGTAAAAAAACCGCCTTTTTAAAAAAGCGGTTTGACGATTGATTACCAAGGCTTATCTGTTCCAAGCGCCTCAGCCAGGGCCTTGCTGTGTGTTAAGCGGTTTTTTCGTTCTCCGGCGCGCTGAACGGCCGTCTTGTGAAGCATGATTTCTTCCTCTGTTTCAGGCACGATCCGCGGAACGGCCACCGATTTCCCGTTTGAATCAAGCGCGACGAATGTCAGAAACGACGTTGCCGCAAGCTCGCGTTCACCCGTCATCAAATGCTCTTTAATGACTTTGACAAACACCTCCATAGACGATGTGCCGACCCATGTGACGTAGGATTCAAGACATACGGAATCCTGTTGGCCGATCGGGCGCAAAAAATCTACAGAGTCCATTGAGGCCGTGACTGTTTCACATCGGCAGTGGCGGGCCGCGGAAATTGAGGCGATATCATCTATGTAGCTCATCAGCTTTCCGCCAAACAGCGTATTGTGATTATTCGTATCGAGCGGAAAAACCCTGCTTGTCTTGACAACCCTTGTTTCTTTGCAAAACCTTGATTCTGGCAACTTCATATGATTTAAACTCCCCTTTGTGTCTGGTCGTACTGCATCTGTACTTTATTAAACAATAATTTGACCATTTTGTCTAAAATTTTAAATGTTAAGTTGGTTAGATATTCTATCAGAAATGTTTCATTAATCATCGCATCCGGGAATAATAAACGCACATTGATTACTGATAGGAGGCTGTCACATGGACGTATCCATTCCCAAATCCACACAGAAACCGGCATGCCGCAGTGAATATGATGCTTTGAAAACCGTTATCTTATGCCGGCCGGAACACATGGCCATCAAAGATATTATTAACGGAACACAAAAACATTTCAAACAAGAAAATATTGACATCCCCGCCGCCCTCAAACAGCATGATGCATTTGTTGACATTTTAAAATCCCATCAGATTGAAGTCGTCCTGCTTCCCGCCGATCCCGGATTGCCCGAGCAGGTATTCACCCGGGATATCGGATTTGTCTTAGGAGAGACGGCGTTTATTTCAAGCATGGCGGCTTCAGTCAGGCAGGGAGAAGAAAAAGTCTTTCAAAACCTGCTTGACGAGGAGAACATCCCTTATACGCGGCTCAGAAAAGCGAACATTGAAGGCGGCGACGTCATGATCGCAGACGGCACCGTTTATGCCGGGCTGAGCGAGCGCACGGATAAAACGGCTGTCCGGGAGCTGCAGGAAGCGCTGCCGGAAATGACCGTTGTTCCGATCCCTCTCAAGGCGGATTTCTTACATTTGGACTGTGTATTTAATATGATCTCGGAAACGGAGGCGCTATACTGCAAAAATGGCTTGGGGCAAAAAGAAATTGATCTTCTCGCCGAACGTTTTGAGCTGATAGAAGTGCCTGAAGAAGAGCAATTTACGCTCGGCCCGAATATCCTGTCCATCGGGAATCAGACAATTATCAGCCTGCCCCAGCACCGTCATACGAACCGCGAGCTTAGAAAAAGAGGATATACAGTCATTGAAACCGAGTTTTCCGAAATTATTAAATCAGGCGGTTCCTTCCGCTGCTGCACCCTTCCGCTTGTCAGAACATCTTAAACATTTACAAGGCAGTTTCCTTCAAGATACGTTAATATAGAGAAGACAAGACTTAAAGGGGGAAACCGAATGGCGAAGTACATAGGATATGCAGGAACATATACAAAAGGCGGAAGCGAAGGCATTTATTGTTTTGAACTTGATACAGAAGCGAAACGGCTCAGCCGGCCGAAGCTGGCTGCAAAGCTCGGCAACCCGACGTACGTCACACCGAACTCTGATAACAGCATGCTGTATTCCATTGAAAAAGCAGACGGTAAAGGCGGCGTGGCAGCCTATCAGATTCATCAGAACAGCGGGGAATTAACTTTTGTGAACCATCAGCTGATTGAAGGCCCGTCACCGTGCCACGTCAGCATTGATGAGAAACATGAATATGTGTTAACCGCGAATTACCACAGCGGAAAAGTGCACGCCTTTCCGGTCAATGAGGACGGAAGCCTGCGGGAGCCGGCAGCCGAAGCCGCTCATACGGGGACCGGCCCTCATGAAAGACAAGAGAAACCGCATGCCCATTTCGCAGGCTATACACCTGAGCATAACTACATTGCAGCCCTCGATTTAGGGACGGATACGCTGTATACGTACCAAATGAAAAACGGTGCGCTCACTGAGGTGAAAACCCATTCTTTCGCGCCCGGTTCAGGGCCGCGCCACATCGTTTTCCATCCGGCGGAGAAATACGCCTATGTCATGACGGAAATCAGCAATGAAGTCATTGCGCTTGAATACAACCCGACCTTAGGTGAATTCAGAGAGCTTCAGGTCATTTCCGCTTTGCCTGAAGGATTTACGGACAAATCGCAGGGCAGCGCGATCCGCATATCTAAAGACGGCAGATTTCTTTATGCGGCCAACCGCGGACATGACAGCATCGCCATCTTTAAGATCAACCAGTATTCCGGTGAATTGTCTCTTATTGAATGGGTGCCGACAGAAGGAAACTGGCCGCGTGATTTCGCGTTTGATCCGTCCGAAACATTCCTTGTCGCGTCAAATGAAGAAACGGGAAATCTGGTTTTGTTTGAACGTGACCCCGAAACGGGCGGACTGACTCTGCTTCAATCCGACGTACCGGTTCCGTATCCGGTCTGCGTGTCATTTCTCCATCAGGTTTAATCAAAAAGAAAGCTGACGGCATAAGGTCAGCTTTCTTTTTTATATAAGTGGCAGGCGACAAAACGCCCTGTTTTCACTTCCTCAAGCTCAGGCGTTATTCTGCCGCAGATCTCCATCGCTTCAGGACATCGCGTCCTGAACACACAGCCGCTCGGCGGGTTAAGGGGACTCGGCAGCTCCCCTTTCAGAATGATCCGTTCACGCTTGTCCTCAAGAAGCGGATCAGGAATCGGGATTGAGGATAAAAGCGCCTTCGTGTAAGGGTGAAGCGGTTCCTTATAAAGCGCAGCGCTTTCTGTGATTTCCATCATGCGCCCCAAATACATCACGCCGATCCGGTCGCTGATATGCTTAACCATTGATAAATCGTGGGCTATAAATAAAAATGTCAGCCCTTTCTCTTTCTGAAGCCTTTTTAACAGGTTGACGACCTGGGCCTGTACGGACACATCAAGCGCGGAAATCGGCTCATCCGCCACGATAAACTCGGGGTGCAGAGAAAGCGCTCTGGCAATCCCGATTCTCTGCCTCTGTCCGCCGCTGAATTCGTGGGGATACCGGCTGCCGAAATCCGGATGAAGCCCGACAGATTCAAGCAGTTCATCGGCCATCATCAGCCGGGCTTTACGTGTATTGTAAAGATTATGGATTTCCATCGGCTCCATAATAATTTCACGTACGGTCAAACGCGGATTTAACGAGGCGTAAGGGTCTTGGAAAATCATCTGCAGCTTGCGGAAGAGGACGGACCGCTGTTCTGCCGCGGCACGGTGTATGTCCGTCCCTTCATATGATACCGACCCGGCCGTCGGATCATACAGACGGAGAATAACCCTTCCGAGCGTCGATTTACCGCAACCCGATTCTCCGACGAGTCCGAATGTTTCCCCTCTTTGAATGTGAAAACTGACACCGTCGACTGCTTTGACGGCTTTCTTTCTTCCGGCGTCAAAATGCATTTTCAGCCCGCTGACTTCAAGGAGCGGAGATGCCGTCATATTCATTCCCCCTTTTCGCTTATACAGCGGCGTACGGTGCATAATTCTTTTTCATAGACGGTTCCTTTCAAACGCAGCACTTCGATGGCTTTTCCCGTTTTCGGGGAGTGGAGCATCCTGCCGTCTCCAAGCGCCAAACCGACATGGTGGATCGCGCCTTTTCCTTCTTCATAGGCGAAAAACAAAAGGTCTGCCGGCAGGATATCGTTTACTTCTGCGCCGCGTCCCGCTTTTGCCTGGTCCCGGGCATCCCGGGGAAGGGTATAGCCGTTTGCTTTAAATATCGAATACATCAATCCGGAGCAATCAAACCCGAAACCGCTCAGTCCTCCCCATAAATACGGAAGCCCGAGAAACATCATTGCCGTTTCGATAACATCTGCGGCGCGCCCTTCCGTATGCCGAAATTCGTCTGCGTCAGCTTCATTTATGAGCCGTTCCCCGAGCGGCGTCATCACGCGAAAAAAGCCTTTTTCACGTCCTGATGCCGGAAGACGCGTTAAGAAACTCACTTCCAAGTCCGGTTCGCCGTTTGTGTGATATAAAAAAGCTGTCGGTTTGGTAATCCAGACGGCAGGAGAAGATGTTTGAAAGCCGGATGCTGAAAGCTGGCTTTTCTTCATCCAGCCCGGATATCCGCGCGTGTCCTTTTTTGAAGGCTGACCGGGAACGGCAACAAAAGCCCACTCTCCTTCTTCTTTGAGAATGATCACCTCTTCTCCGAAAAGCACTTGCGTTTGGACAAGATTGTCCGTGCATAATTGGAGCCGCTCTTCATATCCCATAGCCGCCAGCCATTTTCTGATCTTGGGCGGGTTTTCGAGCATCGGTGCATCATGCGAACGGGGAGATGACGGCAGCGTCCATATGTTGGCTGCCGCCGCAGTTACGGCTGCTCTCATTGTTTCGCCTCCTCTTGCACCGACACACCGGTAATGCCGAGACCCGGTTCATCGGGGATCGTAATCTGGCTGCCGCTGTATGTGATGCCGCCTTTAATGAGATCATTTTTCAGCATAAGCGGCGCATCAAAATCAAACTTTGTCACATTGCGTTTGCCCGCTGCAAAATGGGCTGCGGCGGTGATGCCGAGCTTGGTCTCAATCATGCTGCCGACCATGCATTCCACACCGCACATTTCTGCCATCGCATTGATTGTTTCCGCCTGCTTGATGCCGCCCGCTTTCATCAGCTTAATATTGATTAAATCGGCGCTTCTCGTCTGCAGCACGTGAAAGGCCTGACGTGGCGTAAACACGCTCTCATCCGCCATAATCGGCGTGTCTACGGCATCGGTGACCTGCTTCAGCCCGCCGATATCGTCTTTGTGAACAGGCTGTTCGACAAGCTCAATGCCGAGTCCGGCGTCTTCCATCTTTCGGATCGCGGTCACGGCTTCTTTCGGCGTCCAGCCTTGATTCGCGTCCAGTCTCAGTTTGACGTTTGCGCCGACACGTGATCTGACCGCCTGAATCCGCGCCAAATCGTCTGATATATCACCTATGCCGACTTTTATTTTTAAAATACGAAACCCTTTATTTACATAATGGTCTGCGTCCCCCGCCATCTCCTCTGGAGAATTGACGCTGACGGTAAAATCCGTTTCCAGTGTATTCCGATAGCCGCCGAGCAGCCGGTAAAGCGGCTGCCCGTGCATTTGCGCCCATCCGTCATATACAGCCATATCTACAGCGGCTTTTGCGCTTTGATTCCTTTCCAATAGCCGGCTGATATCATACAGCACAGCTTCCATGCCGGAAAGGCTCCGCCCCAAGAGAGCGGGCTTCAGCACATCGCAGACGGCGCTTTCAATACCGGCTACGCTGTCGCCTGTAATCACAACCGTCGGCGGTGCCTCGCCCCAGCCGGTCAGACCGTTGTCAAATGTAAGCTTCACAATGACCGATTCAGCATGATAAACCGTGCGCAAAGCGGTCTTAAACGGCTTTTTCAGCGGGACGGATATCCGCCCCGTTTGAATATCTGTTATCCTCACGCCTGATCACTCCCTTCCCGAAACCCCCGATTCAATCGTTACCGCTTTGGCCGCCGTATCCATAACCGCGCGGGCTCCGATCGGAACGGCGAAGCTCGGTGAACAATGGCCGATTTTAAAGCCTTTAAGCACAGGCTTTCCTGACTTGACAATGTAATCGTTCAGCACTTGCTCTAAAGTAAGAGACTTTTCTTTATTCTTCGGTTCGCATTGGTGAAAATCACAGACCAAAATTCCTGCTGCGTCTGACAGTTTTCCGGCCATTTTTAATTGATTCAGCATTCTGTCGATTTGATACGGTTCCTCATCAATATCCTCGATAAACAGCAATTTGTTTTTTGTATCAATTTCAAACGGCGTGCCGAGTGTCGATGTAATGAGGGACAGATTGCCGCCCGCAAGCTCTCCCTCGGCTCTTCCGTCTGTCAGCACCTCTAATGGGGAAATGTCCTCCGTATAGGTGAATTCCGTTTCTGCGAAAAGCTGGTGATATGACGCCTTTGTCAGCGGATCAGCATCATCCAGCCCGACATCCGTACTCAGCATCGGGCCGTGAAATGTGACGAGTCCCGTATTTTGATGAATGGCGGTATGTAAAAACGTAATATCGCTGTATCCCCAGAAAATTTTCGGATTGCGGCGGATTAAGCCGAAGTCGATATCAGCAGCAATGCGGCCCGTGCCGAATCCTCCGCACGCGCATATCACCGCTTTGACTTTCTGATCGCTAAACATGTCATGAAGATCATCGAGACGCGCGCGGTCCTCTCCCGCCAAATAGCCGTGACGGGCTTTCAGCGCCCGGCCGAGTTTCACTTGAAGACCAAGCTCATCTTCTAAAAAAAGCAGCGCGGTTTGCAGCGTCCCGCTCTCAGGCGGGCTCGCAGGGGCAATGACACCGACCGTGTCGCCTTTTTGCAGTGCTTTCGGTTTATAGTTCATGGCTTTTTCAATCTCCTTTTCCATGGATTGAAAAGTGAAACAGACCGCTCCTTTACCGTCAAAAGAGCGGTATTTGTTTCCGTTCTGATATCAGGACTTTTCCGCCCATTTCAGATCAATGTAACCGACGGGATGCCGGACAATGCCTTTCACGCCGCTGTTCTGCAGATGCACCTGATTGTAAAAATAAATCGGAATGATCGGTGCCTCGTTCATGAGCAGCTTTTCCGCTTTATGCATGAGCGCAAAACGTTTTTTTGCATCGGCTTCCTGTTTTGCCTGCTTGATATATTCGTCGTAATCCGCGCTGCCCCATCCTGTGCGGTTCATGGAATTCCCCGTCTGGAAGGCTTCAAGAAAACTGATCGGATCTGCGTAATCCGGTAAAAATGAGCTTTGAGAAAACTGGAACTTCAGTCCTTTCTGCTCCTCTAAAAAGACGTTCCATTCCATATTGGCGAGCTTAATGTCTATACCGAGCACACTTTTGAGCTTCTGCTGCATCGCTTCCGCTATTTTCTTATGCTCCGGTTTTGTGCTGTATGTCAGTGTGACAGCAGGCAGCTTATCATAATGCTCTTCTGCCATGCCCTTTTCCAGCAGTTTTTTGGCTTCTGATTCATTCGGGGTTAATAAACTGCCGCCCGCTTCGCGGAAATCTTTCCCGTCAGGCTGCGTAAATCCCGGAGATACGAAAGCATGCGCCGGCTTTTCCCTGTTTTTGGTCACATAATCCGTGATTTCTTTTTGATCAATAGCTGCAGCAAACGCTTTTCTGATCTTTTCATTTTGGAACGGCTCCATTTTTACGTTAAAGCGATAGAAATAAAGTCCGGCCTGATCCCACGTGCGGACGTTTTTTCCGCTCATCAGCTGCTCACTCAGCTCTGCCGGCACGAAAGCGGTATCCAAATCCCCCGACTGGAACATTTGATAGTCTGTATTCCGGTCACTGACCATCGCCCATGTGACTTGATCCAGTTTCACCGTCTTTTTATCCCAATACGTCTCGTTTTTGACCATCGTCATGCTGTCATCATGCTTCCATTCCGTCAGCTTGAACGGTCCGTTGCCGACAAAGGTTTTCGCTTCAGTGAACCATTTCGGATCAGCCTTGGCGGCCTTTTCATTAATCGGGAAATACGCCGGATTGGACACGACACTGAGAAAATAATCCTGCGGTGCCGCCAATGTGACGACCAGTGTTTTTTTATCTTTTGCCTCAACTTTCACGTCTTTTTTTTTGCCCTTTCCGCTGTTAAATTCTTCCCCGCCTTTGATCATGTAGCCGAGAAATGCGGAAGATGCGCCCGTTTTCGGATCAAGCATCCGTTTCCAGGCGTAGACGAAGTCTTCCGCCGTGACGGGATCGCCATTTGTCCATTTGGCGTTATTACGGATATTGAAGGTATATGTCAGCTTATCAGCGGACACCTTCCAGCTTTCCGCCATGGCCGGTTCGGGCTTATTATCTTTTCCAAGCCTCGTTAAACCTTCCATGATGTTATTCAGCGGCTGCCAGGAAACATTATTAAATCCGATCGGCGGATCAAGTGAGGTCGGCTCATTTTCGTTATTGAGCCGGAGCACCGTTTCGCCCCCCTGTTCTTTTGCTTTGCCGGGTTCTGTCCCCGCCTGCTCATTGGCCGTACAGCCCATCAAAGCAAACGAAACAACAGCAATCACTCCGATCGCCCATTTCTTTTTCATTTGAATCCCCCTTTTTCCGCTGCTGCCGTCAGCTGTTTGTGCTTCAGCCGCTCTGCACGGTGATCCTGAAGCCAGCAATTGACGAAATGGCTTTTGGATTTCTCGGTTGTTTCCGGATATACCTTTTCACAGACGATCATCCTGTCCGGACAGCGGGCGGCAAACGGACAGCCCGGCGGCGGATCGAATAAATCAGGCGGAGTCCCGTCAATCGGCGAAAGCTCACTTTCCTCCATATCCAGCCGCGGCACTGAGCGGAGCAGCCCCCTAGTGTAGGGATGAGCCGGCCGGTAAAAAATATCATGTCTCGTGCCGATTTCGGCGATTTTTCCCGCATACATGACGGCGACCCTGTCAGCGGTTTGAGCGACAACACCGAGGTCATGCGTGATCAGAATTATAGATACGCCTGTTTTTCTTTGAATCTTCTTAAATAATTCAAGGATTTGCGCTTGAATCGTCACATCAAGAGCCGTTGTCGGTTCATCGGCGATCATGATTTCCGGCTCACAGATCAGCGCCATCGCGATCACGATCCGCTGCCGCATGCCCCCGCTTAATTGGTGAGGATACTGCTTCAGGCGGGATTTCGAGTCAGGGATTCCGACCAGATCCAGCATGGCGAGGACCTCGGATTCAGCTTTTTTTCTCGTCATGGCGCGGTGTTCCAACAGCGCTTCCGAAAGCTGCTCCCCTATGGTTAACGTCGGATTGAGCGCCGTCATCGGGTCCTGAAAAATCATAGAAATGTCGCGCCCCCGAATTCCCCGCATTTCCCGCTCCGTCATTTGACAAAGGTCTTTCTGTTTAAATTGTATGCTTCCGGATTCAATCTTTGCCGAATGTTTCGGAAGAAGACCCATCACGGCTTGTGACGTCACGCTTTTTCCGCAGCCCGATTCACCGACGATCGCAAACGTTTCACCTTTATATAAATCAAAGCCGACGCCTCTGACGGCTTTTACGGTGCCGCCGTATGTCGAAAAAGTAACATGCAGATTTTGAACTGAAAGAATTGGCTGCGTCATTTTCCCTACCTCCTCAGTTTCGGATCTAACGCGTCCTGCAAGCCGTCTCCAAGCACGTTAAACGCGTACATCGTTAAGGAAATGAAAAAGGCGGGGAAAAACAGCCGCCACCAATGGCCTGATAAAATCGCCGGCAGCCCGTCGTTTGCCATGACGCCCCAGCTTGCAAACGGCGCCTGAATGCCGAGTCCGAGAAAACTTAGAAATGATTCCGCAAAAATCGCCGCCGGCACCGTCAGCGTCATCTGGACAATAATGGCTCCCATCGTATTCGGCAGCAGGTTTTTCTTAATGATCCGAAATGTTTTCGCCCCAAACGTTTTCGAAGCAAGCACGTGTTCATCATGCTTCATCCTCAGCACCTGCCCTCTGACAATCCGCGCCATGCCGACCCATCCCGTCACGGTCAGAGCGACGATGATGGAACCGAGCCCCGGTCCCATCAGCACCATTAACAAAATGACAACGAGCAGATACGGCAAGCCGTAGAGAACTTCGATGATTCTCATCATGGCGCTGTCTGTCCGTCCACCTTTGTAGCCGGCGATGCCGCCGTAAATGACGCCGATCAAAAAGTCGATCAACGCTGCCATCACACCGACAAATAAAGAGATCCTCGCTCCGTACCACGTTCTTGTAAACACGTCCCGCCCCAGCTCGTCGGTTCCGAACCAATGTGAAAAAGACGGCGGAAGATTCTGCTCGGCGAGTGTCTGCCTCGTCACACTGTGCGGTGATATCAGCGGACCGAACACAGCTGAAAGAAACAGGCAGCATAAAATCAAAAGGCCGGCCATCGCCAATTTGTTCTTTTTAAGCCGCCGCCACGCATCCTGTGTGTAAGACAGGCTCGGACGCTTCACCGACTCGGTTTCACCCTTTCTTTCCATGCCCGGCTGAAACCAGTCATCTGGCACTTCTGTGTGTTTTACCGTTCCTTGCGGGAGATTCATCAGGCTCCCCCTTTCTTATGAAGTTTTATGCGCGGATCCAGCAGGCCGTATGCCAAATCAACCAGAAACAGCATGACGATCAGAATCACACTGTAAAAAACGGTCGTTCCCATAATCACCGGGTAGTCACGCTGATTGATGCTTTCCACGAAATATTTGCCCATTCCCGGAATGGCAAAGATTTTCTCGATGACGAAACTGCCCGTCAGGATACTTGCGGCAAGCGTGCCGAGTACTGTCACAACGGGCATAAGAGCATTTTTCAAGGCGTGTTTGATGACAATTTTGACAGGGGAAAGACCTTTTGCTTTTGCCGTGCGGATATAATCCTGAGTCAGCACTTCTGCCATGCTTGACCTTGTCAGCCTCGCGATAATGGCCATAGGGCCGACGGCAAGCGCAACAGTCGGCAGGACCATATGTATGGGACTCGTCCATGTGGCTGCCGGAAACCATTTCAGATGAACCGCAAATTGCTGAATCAGCAGTGTCGCCATAATAAAATTCGGAATGGAAATCCCCAGCACCGCAAGGCTCATGGCTGCATAATCGAGAAAGCCGCCGCGTCTGAGAGCGGCCGTTATGCCGAGCGCGAGCCCTGAAATAACTGCGATGATGATCGCCGTTATGCCAAGCTCAAAGGAAACGGGAAATCCGCGTTCAAGCATGGCGTTTACACTGTCTGACGGTTTTTTGATTGAAGGACCGAAATCAAAGGTGAGAATGGATTTTAGATAAATGGCGTATTGAGTGATAAGAGGTTCGTTCAGATGGTAGTAGGATTCGAGATTTCGCTGGACCGCTTCGTTTGTGCCCCGCTCTTCGTTAAAAGGCGAGCCGGGTATCACTTTCATCATGACAAATGTCAGAGTGGTGATGACGAGCACGGTCACAATCATGGCGATAAAACGTTTGATAAAATACCGCAGCATGCCGTTCACCCCTTTAACAGAATGTTGTTCTCATGGCGAGTTCTGTCATGACGAGCATGGCCTGATAAGCTTCCGGCATGTCTTTTGCCTGAAATTGAACGGTTGTCGTTTTCGGTACAATTTCTGTGCCCGGCATTAAATGGGCCCATTCAGCCTGTCCGTAGTTGGCAAATTCAATGCCTAATACAGGTCGATCAGGCGGTGTCAGCGGCTTGACCTTATCTTTATTTTTGAGCGCATAAGCTGTTTTTTCCGTCAGGAGCCGCCCGGCTTTTTGAGGAGACAGGCATTTGACAGCGGTTCTTGAAATGGTTTGTTTTACGGCTGCAGTGGTCACATTCGGTATCAGCTCCTCCGCTTCTTTTGCGGCGCAATCGTCTCCGGCTGCCATGATAACCGGGACGCCGTAAAATCCGGCGAGGTAGGCATTCAGCCCCAGTTCACCGACCGGCTTATCATTTATGTAAAAATGGCGCACGCCGAAAATCATGCTGTGTGACATGACGCCCGGCATCGAGGCTCTCGCATGATAGCCGATAAACATCGCGCCCGCATATGATTCATCAAGCCCCTGCATCATAGAAAACGGCTTGACATCCCCCGTGATCAGCTCTGCCTCAGGATGAAGTTTTTCTGCAAGCAGATTATTCATCTTAGAATGGCTGTCATTTACGGTCACTTCCGTGCATCCGTTTTTAAACGCTTCAGCGATGCACCAGTTTGCTTCTTCGGTCATCAGAACCCTGCCGCGCTCATAATTGTGCATGCGGGAATTGACAAATGTTTCATCCGGCAGTCCGGAAATCCCCTCCATGTCTACAGATAGATACAGTTTCATATAATGCCTCCTTTTTTATTTAAAATTCCAATATTAAATTATGAATATTCTAACAAATTATATTAAAAAAGGATGAAACATGCAATATATCATTATGCCATTATAGGAAAAAACAAACCCTTTTCACGGGGAAAAGGGTTTGCTGATAGAAAAAGTTACATACTGTTTTTGTTTATAGGGTGACCCTGAAACTGTCTGACCGCACTTCTGTATTCGCGATCGGGAATGACCTGATGCCTGATCGGTTCAGGAGCCTGCGGCGAAGGCTCTTCAGCCGCCTGCCTGCGTACGGCATGCGGTTTATGCGCCAGCTTATGTCCCATGCCTGTCGCATTCATCACAAATGATAAACACACTAAAAGCAGGCTAAAGATAAAAGCAATAAGAAACAGATCGCTGTATGTCCCCATCAGCTGGTCATAGTGCGATTGTGTGCTGTGCGCGCCCCAAAGCGTGCCCGAAGCATCTCTTTTCGTAAAATACCCGATTAATACAGGCGCGCCCATATAAATGAACAGCCGTAAAAACTGAACGGCCGTCATGCGTTTCACCAGTTCCGGAAGCGGCCCGCCCAACGCGGCGCCCATCAGTCCGGCCGCCACGATAAGCCCTGTCCCTGCCGCCAGCATCACGAAAAGCCCCGCAAATAGAATAAGCGGCAGATGATGATCCGTCGTCATCCATTGAAAATTCACGAACACCAATATCACAGAGCCTGTTATGCCGAGCATGCCCGGGCCGACTTTATCATATGCGAAAGCACTGATGACAGCGGCAACGGCCACGCCTCCCAAAAGGCTCGCATATAAGAAGATTAAATGGGTTTGTGACAAATGGTATGCGGTCTGAAGCTCCCCGCGAAATGCAGAAAGGCTGACCGCTATGGAAATGCTGGCCGCGGCGATCATGAAAACACCCAGAATCGGCTTTGGAATCAGCATCAGTTTAATCGAAATCAGCGCATGTTCGTTTCTGTACTGCATAATCAGCAGGATCAGCAAAATGACGAAGCTTCCGCCAAATCCCGCCAATGTATGCCAAGACGAAAAGCCCCATTTCGGCAGATGAATAAACGTATAAGCGGTCAGCACGGCTGATATACCGGCCAAAAGAAAACCGATGCCGTCAAATGGAGATTTTTCAGCAATTTTATGAGCATCATCCCGTAGCCACACATAACTGAAAATCAAGCCGAATAGAGACAGCAGGCCAAAAATGATAAACAGCCAATGCCAATGGCCGGCGCTTGCCGCCGCCGTGCCTAAAACGGTTCCCATAATGACAGACCCGTAAAATCCGCCGATTAACACAAATAAGGCGTAATTGCGGCGCTCAATCGGAAACGAAAGCACCAGCATCGGAATCATAATCATCAGCATAGTGCCCGCCGCAGCTCCTTGCAGCAAACGGCCCGCAGCGAGCAGGTAAATATCATTTGTCACAGCAGCAAGCAGCGCACCGATGACAGCTGCAGCCATCAAAATCATATAGACAGGCCGGGAGCCGAACCTTTTTCTTAAATACGGCCCAGCCGGCACAAATAAGGCGAATGCCATATTACCGATAATAATCGGATGAAAAGAGTCAAAGTTTTCCCCGCCGACCGCCTGCCGGACAAGGCTTTGGACAGCCGCAAGAGCGGTGTTCGACATCAGTCCCGGCCCGACCGCCAGCACAGCAAGCAGAGAAATAATCCAGTGATGTTTTTCTTTCATTCGACAGCCCCTTTCTAAAATTTTACAAAGTGAAAAAGCTAACAGATTTCCCCCATTAGCTTGACAGAATTTTCATATCTTTTCATGTGAAGGATTGAACATAATATCTTATTTATTATTTCAAATCCGATGGAAATTGTCAATATAGAGCGCCGCCGTCCGATTATGTCTTTTTCACAATTTCCCACAATCTTTTCATTATTATCCCACACTTTTTGTTTAAGATGGAGTCAGTAATAATAGGCAAATCATGCTATGATGAAATAGAGAAACGGAGTGAACATGATGGATAACTATCGTGATGAAAATCGGACAGACCAAAAAGAACAGGAAGTCCTTTTAGTAAAAGAAAATCAGCAGCCGGCGAGATATTCCGCGCCGGACGAGGACAAGAAAAAAAGAAGCTTCGGCTGGTTCAGACCGCTTCTCGGCGGGGTGATCGGCGGAGGGCTCGCCCTCGGCATCTATACATTTACGCCGCTTGGGGACCATCAGACTCAAGATACTTCAAATCCGGCTCCCGCTCAGGAAACGTCTTCAGTAACCGCTAAGCAGACATCTTCTGATTCCGGCAGCGGCAAATCGGCAAACAGCTCATCCGCAAATTCAAGCAGCATTTCGAATATGGTGGAAGACATTTCACCGGCGATCGTCGGAATCACCAATCTGCAAAAGCAGCAAAACAGTTCAGATTTATTCGGATTCGGTTCCGGTTCAGATTCGAACTCAAATTCATCGGGTGAAGATGCGGAAACAGGCTCAGGTTCCGGCGTTATCTTTAAGAAAGCAAACGGCAAAGCGTATATTATTACGAATAATCACGTGGTTGAAGGCGCCTCTTCTCTTAAAGTGTCATTATATGACGGCACCGATGTAACAGCTAAACTCGTCGGCCGTGATTCGCTGACAGACTTGGCCGTATTAGAAATCAGTGATAAACACGTAACAAAAACGGCAAGCTTCGGCAGTTCATCCGCTCTCAGAACGGGTGAATCCGTGATCGCCATCGGTGATCCGCTCGGCAAAGACCTGTCCCGCACCGTCACACAGGGAATCGTGAGCGGCTTAAACAGAACGGTCTCGATCTCTACATCAGCCGGTGAGTCAAGCATCAACGTCATTCAAACCGATGCCGCGATCAATCCCGGAAACAGCGGCGGGCCGCTCTTGAATACAGACGGCAAAATCATCGGTATCAACAGCATGAAAATCAGTGAAAATGATGTAGAAGGCATCGGCTTTGCGATTCCGAGCAACGATGTAAAACCGATTGCCGAAGAGCTTCTCACGAAAGGACAGGTGGAGCGCCCTTATATCGGGGTGAGCATGATCGACTTGGAGCAAGTGCCGCAAAACTATCAGGAAGGCACACTCGGCCTCTTCGGCAAACAGCTGAATAAAGGGGTTTACATTCGCGAAGTGGCGCAGGGCTCACCTGCAGCCAAAGCCGGATTAAAAGCAGAAGACATCATTATCAGCTTGAAAGGGAAAGAAACTGACACGGGCAGCGAACTTCGCAATATTCTCTATAAGAATACGAAAGTCGGCAGCACCGTTGACGTGAAGATTATCAGAAACGGCAAGGAAATGACGAAAAAAATGAAACTGACTCAAAAAGAAGAAACTTCGTCTTAACAAAAATCCAAGGCAGCGGCCTTGGATTTTTTTACATCAATAATGAAACTTTCAGCGCAGACCGTCCGTATGAAAGTTTGTACAAAGGAGGATACATACCTATGAAACATACCGGACTTTTGCTGGTCGTTACCGGAATTATCTTATTGCAGCTGAGCATTCAGCTTCCTCAGCAAAACGTTGCTTGGGGCATGACGCTGGGTGCAAGCATTTTATTGAACCTGACGGGAACCGGCCTGATCATGCGCTCTCTGCACATCCAGACCGGCCGCAGATGAATGAAAAAATCCGCGGGACACGATATGTTCCTGCGGATTTTTTTTTGACATAAAAGGACCCTGCCCGGGTGGCCGGACAGGGTGTTTCGGTTAAGACATATGCTGATCCCGATAAACCTTTTCGTTTTTAATGCCGTACGCTTTTTGCACGATATAGAGCGGACGGTCTTTTGCTTCATCATAAATCCTTCCGATATATTCGCCGATCATTCCGAGCATTAAAAGAACGATGCCGCTGAATAACAGCTGTATCACAATCAGAGAGGACCAGCCCGTTATGGTGCTGTCTGTAAAGAGTTTCATATATAAAACGATAAACATATAGAGAAAACCTGCCCCGGACATCATCATTCCCGCGTAGCTTGCCGCCTTGAGCGGTTTATGGGAGAACGTTGTGATACCGTCCATGGAAAGCTTCAGCATTTTTTTAAGCGGGTATTTCGTTTCTCCCGCAAGCCTCTCATCACGTTCATATTCAACAGCAGTCTGCTTAAAGCCGACCCAGCTGACGAGCCCCCTGACAAAAGGATTTTTCTCTTTTAATCTTTTCATTTCGTCACAGACTTTTCGGTCCAGCAGGCGGAAATCTCCGGTATCGAGCGGAATATCAATATCAGTCACGCTCCGAAGCAGCCGGTAAAACATAGAAGCCGTCTGTTTCTTGAAAAAGGTTTCTCCCTTTCGTTTTGTTCTGACGGCGTACACGACATCGTAGCCTTCTTTCCACTGTTCAATCATATCAAGGATTAGTTCGGGAGGGTCCTGCAAATCGGCGTCAATGACGACGATTGCATTTCCCTCTGCGTAATCCATGCCCGCGGTGATCGCGATCTGGTGTCCGAAGTTTCTGGAAAAATCAATAATTTTCACTCTCGGATCAATCAGACTGTGTTCTCGTAATATTTCAATACTGCGGTCTTTGCTTCCGTCATTGACAAAGATTAATTCATAATGGTCTTTTGTTTGATCCATGACTTCTTTCAGGCGCTGATAGGTTGTCTGAATGACGGGTTCTTCGTTATACACCGGGACGACAATTGAATATTGAATATGTCTGCTCATATTTTTTCCTCCTATTCATCAGATTGCAGTTCGTATAGTGAAGCTGACTGATTCATTCCGCCGGGGCCGCCGCCCATCCGGCTGTTTTCACCTGAGGTCTTGCTGCGCTTTGTATCAGCTGCATCATGATTTTTCGTTTGTTGATCTGTGCTTGTTTGCCATTTATCTGAAGATACTTTCTTTCCGTTTTTCTCAACCCATTCAACAATATCGTTGTTTCCGCCTTTGCCCATTCCGGATGTTAAGAAGTATTTTACTTTTCCTTCTTTTACGAGCTTTTTAAATTGAGTCAGCGTGATGGCCGGGTCAGATCCGCTGAATCCGCCGATCGCCATGACCGCTTTTTTCGTTTTGATAATGTAAGGCGCCGCTGTGTTGGAATCGGTTGTTGCAAATAGATAGTCCGCTCCGGCGTTATGTTTCTCTAAATAGTTGATCAGTTTTTTATTTACAGAGGCGTTATTCATTCCCATGCCTTTCCCGCTTGTTGATGCAAGCTGGGGGCCTGTTTCAGGCAATGAGCTGTTGCCCCCGTACAGAAGCGGTGTGCTCGCCCAATATATCGGCATCACCAGCAAGACGAGAAGAGCTGCAAGTGACAGATAATAACTGAGCGGTTTTTGGCGCTGTTTGAACACGGACAGAGCGATTGCAGACAAAGCTCCGATAACGCCAACACCGATGCTCCAGCCTGCGCCGATTTGGTCAATCCAGTTTCTGAGGATAAACAGCTCAAATCCGGTTGTCGCAAGAATGGCTGCCGGCAGAAGCCAAGACTTCCAGCCTGTCTCCGTGCGGTACAAATGAACGAGAGCGACCCACCCCGCGCCGACAAGTGCCGCAATCGGAGGCGCCAGCATAATGAGATAATAATGGTGGAAAAATTCCGCCACACTGAAGAATCCGGCAATCGGCACTAGCCACGCTGCCCAAAAGATCGTTTCCTTCTGTTCTTCTGACAATCTTCTTCTTTCTCTCGCTCCGGCGATCAGTAAACCGGCCATTCCAAAAATCGCAAACGGCAGGAGCCAGCTGATCTGATCAGATAATTCTTGTTGGAAGAGTCTCAGCGGACCAGGGGTTCCCGTGCCGAACATTCCTGAACCAGATTGCATTTTCGAGCCGGTGCCTGCGCCTCCTTTTCCTCCGCCGCTTGGAGGGCCTCCTTGACCGCCATTCGGCATTTGCCCGTTAGATGGAGGTGCCGTCATGTTGCTGTTTTGAGATTTGCCTTCGCTTGAAGACTGACCGGGCGGCGCCTGCAGTTGTGAAGAACCGGCGGAAGAAGCCTTTTCTTTCGAAGCGTTGCCGTGCGGCATGCCCTGACCGCCTCCGGAACTTTGGCCTGTCAGCCGCTGAATCCCGTTATATCCGAAAGCCAATTCCAATACGGAGTTGGTCTGGCTGCTTCCGACATATGGCCGTTTGCCGGCAGGGATATTGTCAACAATGAGCGGCCATGACAACGAAACGGCCGCTAATACGGCCAGCGCGCTTACCAATGAAATGATTTTTTTCTTAATGGTTGTGTTTGCCGCAATCATATAGAACAGCAAGAAAGCCGGTAAAATCATATAAGCTTGAAGCATTTTTGTATTGAAGCCTACCCCGACGACAAAGAACGCCGCCAGAAGCCAAATCAGTCTGCCTTTTCGAATCGCTTTAAAGAGGAGCCATGTAGCGAACAGCAGGAAAAACACGAGTAAAGCATCGACATTGTTTGTCCGCGCGACCGCTGCAGCGATCGGGGTGCATGCCATGACAAATGAGGCGATTCGGGCCGCCGTTTTTCCGAACGTCGGCTTTATTAATAAGTACATGAATAGAACTGAGCCTACACCTGCCAATGCCTGAGGCAGGATGACACTCCACCCGTGCATACCGAATATCAGCGCGCTGATCGTTTGAATCTGGTATGTAACAGGCGGTTTATCTACCGTGATAAATCCGGCTGCGTCAAATGAAGCGTAAAAGAAATTATGAAAGCTTTGAAGCATACTCGTTACCGCTGCGGTGTAATAAGGGTTCACCGTATCGTCATTCCAGATGTTGTACATATTCAAGAATGCGGAAGCGAGTAAAATGAGGATTAAGACTGCGTCTATCTCGCGTTTTTTCATTTTCACCTGTATTTTCACTCCTTTGGTTGAACTTTGAACAAGTGTAACAACCAAATGTGAAAAATTTATTAATAAACAAAGACAATTATTTTGCCGTTTACAAATGGGTAAAAAGAAGGACAAAACGGTTTTAGAAAGCAAAAAAAGATGCCTCCCTCAAGCCGGGAGGCATCTGTCATTATTCCTGATTTATTGAATCGGTTTCAGCCGCGCTTCTATTTCAGAACGGCGGTGTTCGAGATAAGGCGGAAGCGCCACCGTTTTGCCGAGCTCCTCAGGTTTTTCATCAACCATAAAACCCGGACCGTCCGTTGACAATTCAAACAGAATTCCGTTCGGTTCCCGGAAGTACAGCGCTTTGAAATAATAACGCTCTACGATGCCTGAGTTGCTGAAACCTTCTTTTGTAATGATGCGGTGCCATAAAGCAAGCTCCTCTTCATTCTGAACGCGGAAGGCCACATGGTGGACGCTGCCTTTTCCCGGACGCTCGCGCGGAAGATCGTTTCTTTCAATCAGATGGACTTCCGTGCGCGCGCCTCCGTTTCCTGATTCCAGCACTGTAACTGTGCCCCGGTCTTCATGGGTTTCTTTTCCGATTTCAGTGAAGCCGAGCACATCGGTTAACACACGCAGCGTCGGCTCCGCATACGGGACGGTCAATTCAACGGGCCCAAGACCGCGGAAAGAATATTCTTCCGGAATGCCGCTTTGTTTCACCGCTTCACCGATGTCTTTTCCTTTTTCGTCAGCCGTCAGTACAAGCCGCTGTCCTTCATGATCCTGAAAAGCGAGTGTCTCTCTGCCCGCTATTGTCATGATGTCGCCATGAGCGACCTGATGCTCTTCGAATCGTTTTTTCCAATATTGCAGCGCTTGTGCGTCCGGGACGCGCAGGCCGATTGAAGAAATACTGTTTGTTCCCGCATGAAACGGCGCAATCCGCGGAATTTCGAAAAACGTCAATTCAGATCCCGGATTGGCTGTTTCATCACCGTAAAACAAATGATACATCGTCGGTTCATCTTGGTTTACGGACTTTTTCACAAGTTTCAGCCCCAGGATGTCCCGATAGAAATCTAAATTTTTCTGCGCATCAGCCGTCATTGCTGATACATGGTGTATTCCGTTAACTTTCATTATGTTATCCTCCACTCAATTATCTCGATTTCGAGATATTTTATATATACAATTTATGTTATCCGGAGCATAAAGTCAACACATCTGCTTTGCCGACGGTCTGCAGATTTCCGCCTTTAAAACAACGAACTATAGGGATTTAAAAACTCTTAATGTTCGTTTTTAAAATAAGATATTTTCCTTATCAAAAGCGAAAACCTTTGTTTTTAAGCAAAAAACCGAAATCAGAAAATTTATTTTATTCGCGTTTCAGCAATTAGGGTTTACAATATGGAAAATAGTTTTTTCAGCATGACGATTTTACATCTGGAGGGAAAGGATATGCAGATTGAAGAAAACGGACTAAAAAAAGAGATCGGCCTTACCATCGCCCTCTCACTTGTTATCGGCACCATCATCGGTTCCGGCGTATTTATGAAACCAGGCGCCGTGCTTGCCTACTCCGGTGATGCAAAAACCGCGCTTATCGCGTGGCTGTTAGGAGGCATTTTGACGCTTGCAGGCGGCTTGACCGTTGCGGAAATCGGCACTCAGATTCCGAAAACGGGCGGACTTTATACATATCTTGAAGAAGTGTACGGCGAATTTTGGGGCTTTTTGTGCGGCTGGGTGCAAATCATCATTTACGGCCCCGCGATTATCGGAGCAATCGGCTTGTATTTCGGCTCTTTGATGGCGCACTTGTTCAATTGGGATTCCGGCTGGTCTAAATTGATCGGAATTACAGCCGTTTTGTTTTTAAGCATCATTAATATTATCGGAACGAAATATGGCGGCATCGTCCAGGGAATTACGACGGTCGGCAAATTGATTCCGATTATCTGCATGATTGTGTTCGGCCTTTGGAAAGGCGATCAGCATATTTTCACAGCCGTTACAAGCAACATGTCCGAAATGAATTTCGGCGCTGCCATACTGGCTACCTTGTTTGCCTATGACGGCTGGATTCTGCTTGCGGCTCTCGGCGGTGAAATGAAAAACCCGGAAAAACTTCTCCCGAGAGCGATGACGGGCGGACTCTTGGTTGTCACCGCCATTTATCTTTTCATTAACTTCGCACTGCTGCACATTCTTCCCGCGACGGACATTGTCAAACTCGGTGAAAATGCCACAGGCACCGCTGCCGGAATGCTGTTTGGCGGCATCGGGGGAAAATTGATCAGCGTCGGGATCATCGTCAGCATTTTCGGCTGTTTAAACGGAAAGATTCTCGCTTTTCCGCGTGTCTCGTTTGCAATGGCTGAACGGAAACAGCTGCCGTTTGCCGGACAGATTTCACGGGTGCATCCGACGTTCCGCACCCCTTGGATTGCCGTGTCATTTCAGATCGCGCTGGCCATTATTTTTATGCTTATCAGCAATCCTGATAAGCTGTCTGAAATCTCTATTTTCATGATTTATATTTTTTACGTCATGGCCTTTTTCGCCGTTTTCATCCTAAGAAAAAAAAGCGGCGGAAAACCGCGCGCGTACAGCGTGCCTCTGTATCCGGTCATCCCTGTTTTGGCCATAGCGGGTTCACTGTTTGTGCTGATCAGCACGATCATTACAGATACACTGAGCTGCGGGCTTTCCATCTTGATCGGCCTTTCCGGACTCCCGCTTTATTTTTGGCTGAAAAACCGCAGAAATGACTGACAAAAACGGTTCCTTTTATGGGAGCCGTTTTTTTTCGGCAAAATCACGTGCAAAAGTTGACAGCAAATTCACATCTTTTGTTATACTTTTTAAGCAAGATGTCTGAATTCGAAGTATGTTACGTTTTTTTGGCAAAGTGGGTAACATAAGAAAAACAGGATGAGACACGTTTTTACGAAAAAATCAAGAGGCGTTTTTTTCGACTTTATCTGTTTTTTTTCGACAAAAGGCTATATAATAATTTGATGTGTGCATTGTCTCATTCAAACAATGGAGGGTTTTTAATGATAAAAAGAAAAAAAGATAAGTTCTCACTCCTTTTAACAGAAATCGCAAAAAATATAGATGAAACTGCAGAGTATTTTGTGAACTTTAAAGTCACAAACCAAACAACACTTAAAGAATTTGCAGATACGTTAAAAGAATACGAAACAAAAGGTGACAATCATGTTCATGTCATGATTAAAGAGCTTAACAAAGCATTCATCACTCCTATTGAACGCGAAGATATCCTTCAGCTGACAAACAGCCTGGATGATGTGCTTGACGGAATTGAACATTTCTCTGCCATGATGGAGATTTTCTCAATTACTTCATCAGACGAGCATATCGACAAATTCAGCGGATACATTAGAGAATGTGCGAAAGAAATTTTAATTGCAACTGAGCTGTTGGCAGAAAACCGCTTAAAGGACATTCAGCCTCACGCCATCAAAATTAAAGAGTATGAGCACAACTGTGACAACCTGCACAGAAAATCATTAAAAAATCTTTTCGGCCATGAAACAGATCCGATCAAAGTGATCCAATATCGTGAAATTTACGAAACGCTTGAAGAAATTGCTGACTCTTGCCAAAGCGTTGCCAATAATCTTGAAACCATCATTATGAAAAACGCGTAACGAGGGGTTATAATGGATACTCTATTACTTTTAACGATATTAATTGTCATTTGCGCTTTGGTATTTGACTTCATTAACGGATTTCACGATACCGCCAACGCAATCGCCACCTCAGTTTCGACAAAAGCGCTGAAGCCGCGGCACGCGATTATCATGGCCGCCATCATGAACTTTCTCGGAGCGATGACGTTTACCGGTGTGGCGAAAACCATTACGAAAGATATTGTGAATCCTTATACATTAGACAACGGATCGGTTGTCATTCTTGCTGCTTTACTCGCCGCAATCGTCTGGAACTTGATCACATGGTATTTCGGCATTCCGAGCAGCTCTTCACATGCGATTATCGGAGCGATCGCCGGTGCGGCCATTGCAGCATCAGGTTTTGCGACGCTTAATTATAAAGGGTTCATTAAAATTATCGAAGCACTTATTTTATCACCGATCATCGCCTTTGTTCTCGGCTTTATCGTCTATTCGATCGTGAAGCTGATTTTTAAAGACAGCAACCTGGCGAAAACAAATAAACGCTTCCGCAGAGTGCAGATTTTGACGGCTGCCATTCAGTCCTATACACACGGAACAAACGACGCGCAAAAAGCGATGGGTATCATTACGATGGCGCTTATGACGGCCAATTTACATAAAAGTGATACGATTCCTTTCTGGGTGCAGCTCTCCTGTGCCCTGGCAATGGGTCTCGGCACATCCATCGGCGGCTGGAAAATCATTAAAACCGTCGGCGGTAAAATTATGAAAATCCGTCCGGTAAACGGCGTATCTGCCGACTTAACCGGCGCAGCCATTATTTTCGGGGCCACGTTTATTCATCTCCCTGTC
Organism: Bacillus siamensis; assembly: GCF_051628075.1. NCBI lineage: Bacteria > Bacillati > Bacillota > Bacilli > Caryophanales > Bacillaceae > Bacillus > Bacillus siamensis. Next base: position 1,248,087 of record NZ_CP155579.1, on the reverse strand, counting down.
AGCACGACGCACGTCATTTCGTCTTCCATTCTCGGTGTGGGCGCTTCCCACCGCGTAAAAGGCGTAAACTGGGGAACGGCTAAACGGATGCTCATTACATGGGTCATCACCCTGCCGATTGCAGGTACACTCGGCGCCATCGCCTTTTTCATCTTAGATCTCTTTTTCTAATGACGGCATCCGCTTCTTTACAGAAGCGGTTTTTTTTGTGACAGGAAAATGATGTCGTGACATAGAATGAACATAGCAGACCATTTTTCGAATTGTGAGGGATGCTCATGCTTATGTTTTTTCAGATCATGGTGTGGCCGATGGCCGCCGCACTCATTTTATATGTGTACGCATCCTGGCGGTATGAGGCAAAGGTAAAAGAAAAAATGTTTGCCATCCGTAAAACGTGGTATTTACTATTTGTACTGGGCTCCATGGTCTATTGGACATATGATCCCGAATCGCTCTTTTCCGCATGGAGACAATATTTGATTGTTGCCGTCTGCTTTGCTCTTATTGATGCGTTTATCTTTTTGAGCGCATATATCAAAAAGCTCGCCGGCAATGAATTAGAGACGGACACGAGGGAGATTTTGGAAGAAAACAACGAAATGCTTCACTCCTATCTTGAAAAACTGAAAACCTATCAATATCTGTTGAAAAATGAACCGATCCATGTATATTATGGAAGTACAGAAGCTTATGCAGAAGGCATCAGCAGACTGCTGGCCGCTTATGCAGAAAAAATGAATGTCACGGCTTCATTGTGCGACTATTCGGCACAGTCGGATAAGGACCGCTTGACGGAGCATATGCCTGATGCGGCAGATGTTCAGTCCCGCCTTAACCGAAAAGACGTCTACTATGATCAAAAGGGCAGGCTTGTGCTTATTCCGTTTACAGTCCAGGACCGCCATTATGTGATCAAACTGACATCAGAAAACCTGTTGACGGAATTCGATTATTTGCTTTTCACATCGCTCACGAGCATTTATGATTTAATGCTGCCAATAGAAGAGGAAGAGGAAGGTGACGGATAATGGAGCAGGCATTTCAAAACGGGCAGCCGGAACAAAGAGCGAAACCGTTCAAAATGTTTAAAAAACGCTCAATGACAAGTATCGCAAGTTACCAAGTCAGCCCTCATACCGCCAGAATTTTCAAAGAAAACGAACGGCTGATTGACAAGTATAAACAAAAAAAAGCTTGATTACACTAAGGACAGGAGACACGGCTCTTGTCCTTATTCCTTTTTTCCTTATATTTCATATAATAAAATCAACAAAGAGATGCGACAGGTGATGATGTGAAGAAAATTGTAAGGCGCGTAAAGTTTGTGGATTACGGACGGTTCGGGCTTTCCGCTTATTCGCTGAGGATGCGGGCGAGGAGTCTCGGGCTATTGAACCGATTAAAAAAGAAGAAAGGCTGAATCCCGTAATGTGATCGGGACCCAGCCTTTTATTTTTTAAAGCTGCATCAGAATTTTCGCTTTTACAGCGGGACCGTAGATGCCGTCAGACGGCAGTCCGTTTACCGATTGGAATCGGGCCACGGCATTTGCGGTTTTCGGTCCGTAGATGCCGTCAATGCCGTTATTGACAGCTCCTTTTTCAGGGTAAAAATAAAGCGCGGCGAGCGCGTTTTGCACCTGGTATACTTTTTCACCGGACGTGTACGGCTCTGTCAGCTGAATCACCTCATCAGGAAGAGGATACAGTGCTTCAGCCGGCGCGCTGACAAACAGCACTTGTCCGACTTTAATCAGGTTCGGGTCTGCGATGTTATTCCATTTCTGCAGATCAGCCACACTGACGCCGAATTTTCGCGCGATGGCCGACAGCGTATCTCCTTTTTGAACAGTATACGTCTGTCTTTCCTCAGAACCGATTCCCGCTTTAAACTCGTCCCATGTATCCAACAGTCTTCTCGGACAAAGCTTTCCTGACCAATGTTTGTGCGCAACGACATTTGAAAGCGGGATGCCGTGCGACGTCATTAATGTGCGGATGAGCCATTGGGCGTTTGCCACGGCCTTTGAAAAGTTGCCGTCGGCGTTTTCACAAATTTCAATACCGATAGATTTGCGGTTGCCGTCCCCGTTTCCGTCTCCGGCATGCCAGCCGCTTTCGTTGAGCGGAAGATGCTGATAAATTTCTGTATCATCGACTGTGAAATGCCAGCTTGTCGGCGTATCGGGGTTTTTCACATAGTTTGCGTGACTTTTGGCGTTAGCGCCGGCTGCGGTATTGGCCGTATTGTGCACCGTAATGTAAATCGGTGTCATTGCATAGCCGGGGCGGTTATTGTTTCCTGCCGGGATAAAATCCTGTGTGATTTTCACCATGTTCTCATCTCTCCTATTTCGATAAATTGTTTATTTTTAATAAAGCCTGCTGTTTTTTCCCTTTTGCTGTGACGTAATTGTTTTTAAACCAGGCTGCGGCTGTCGTTACGATCGTAAAAACGGCCGACCCGGCGGCATACAGTGTATCTGCAAGCTGGCTGACCTGGTCCTCCTGAATATCAAGCGGCGATTTGCCGAACATCAGCAAAGTCTGGTTTAATAAAGCAAGCAAAAGAAGCACCGTCCTGACGACCGTGCCTTTGTCCGCGAATTTCATATCGGTTTCCCCCTTACTTTTGCAGCAGATTGTACATGATGGCGATGGCTCCGCCAATGACGCCCGTGCAGATTGCTGTCACGATCGCTCCTGTAATGGTCCGCTTAATCCATGTTGTGTTTTCGTCAATTTTGTTCAGTTTTTCATTCAGCGTCATGATTTGCTGATCCTGCCGGTCGGATACCCGCTCTAATGCGGCCACCCGCTGTTCAAGCACCTTTTGTTCACCTTTGATGCCTGCGAATTCTTTTTGCACCGCTTGTTCATCCAGAAGCACTTCCGCTCCCCCCTCTTACATTGTTCTCACCTCCCTTCGGAAGCTTCATTCTTAAGAAAATGCCGTGCCTTTGACAGACAGGCTGCCGCCGGAAATGCTCTTGATTTCCATGACGATTTCTTTAAAGCCGGCAATATCAACTAACCACACTTCTTCTGTGCCTGACGTGCCGGCGGCTGAGGTTCCGTCGTCAGATCTGATTCCCCTGATCGGCACATTTTTCCCCGAGATAGACCTTCCCCAAAAAGCGACATGGCCCGACTCAGCCGTGCCGGTGATTTCGACGAGAAGTTTTTTCTCCTTATTTACAGAAAAAACAGCTCCTTCGGCGGCGCTTTCGGTCTGATGATGAAAAACAAAGTCGCTCTGGCTTTGATTAATGTCTACAGGTAAGGGCTTTGTTTTTTGCAATTGAATATCGATTTCTCCCGCACCAAGTGATTGATAAAGGACAAATTCAGATTGCTGCAAATTCCCGTTCACATATCGGAAACGATAATACCTTTTAGTAAGATACACCCATTCAGACGCAGAAAGCTCACCCGGAGCAACCTCAATTGCTGCAGTGGTTGACCATGAAAAGTTATTGTCACTTTCTTCAATAAACAGCGTGCCTCCGCGATCAGCATAGGCAAATCCTTTTACTTTAGAAATAAGCACTGCACCAAGGCGATCCTGTCCGTATTGATTGTAGACCTCTGTCGCTTTCAGAACCGAGTTAGTTAACAGCTCGGCCACGCCCGATAAATGGGATACAGGTGTTACAAAATCTGTTTTTTCTCCTCTGTAAGGCTTTACAGCACCTGCTTTTCCGCTCCGGTCTGCCGGAAACTCATATTGATATTTCACGATCATCATCCTCCTTTTTCCGTTTATTTCAAAAAAAACCAAAATAAAAAAAGCCTTACATGGCTTTACCTGTGATCTCCTCATATTGATCGGACGATATCAGAGACTGACGAACCCCTTCTTGCAGATCTTCTATCGAACAGTCTTTATAACGCAAAGCTTGTTTAACCATATCTGTCGTCGCCCACTGATAATGAAGCGCCAGCACCCAAAAATTCATTATGCATTTTCTCCTTTCAATGATAAAAGTGTAAGCTTAACGTCTGACAGTGCATTTCCGAGCTTTCCGTTCAGCTCTTCCAGCTGCTTGCGCGCAAGTTTTTCCTTTGACAGCTCCTGTGCAAGCATTTCTATTTGATCAGGCGGCTCATATGACGGATTTTTTTGCAGTTCCTCCCACCACGCCTCAAGCTGTTCTTTAGTAGGTATGGGAGCGTTGAGGTTCCATTGAGCTATATATGATGAAGTGCCGTTCCCGTCATTTTGAACAATGAAGTCTTTAGTAGGATCTGATTTTGGATATTGATATAGAATTGCTTTCCCTATATTCATTATTTCCTCCCTGAGTTGCGTTAGTCTACTCTCGGATAGTTCAGTCCTCCGATTTCCTGTATATCAAAAAAATTAAACATCCCTTTTTGATCAGCTACACCTCTTTTCAGAGACATATCTCCTCCATAGTTGCAATAACAATAAATCTCTAAGTAATCACCTTTATTCATCGGGACTGTTGCATTGCCATTTAAAGATACATACATTTCTGTTGAACTATTGTTGAAGTACCCCCTTAGATGATCCAGGTTTTTATAATGCGTCCCATTTAAATATACCTTCACAAGAAAGTTAATATATGACGGATAATTAATCATATAAAGTCCGGTTCCAACCATATACATACCATCATTCGGGGCTATAAACCTATTATTATTTATATCAAACGCATTGTGGCTGTCCTTTATTTTTCTGTTAAATTTAATTTTCGTATGATCAGTGCTGTCTAAATATTGAACACCAGTCGTTCCAATGTTAGCATGGGCAAACCCTGAAATTTTACTCCACCTTGTCCATCCTGAACCACTCCACCAATGTCGTAACCATACCCCCGTACTATTGAAATAAGTACCGGATTCATTACCCGTCCCATAAAAATATTGTGCGAATCTATAGTCGGAATATCTCTCGTTTTTTACTACTCCATAGGTAAGCGGATAACCGGTGGTGTTCCCTTGCCCTATATCCATCATCGTAATTCCCTTAGGATATTCATCGCCACCTGTTCTTGCATCAGTTATCGCGTTTGATCCAGTAATAATAGTGAGCTTATCATTTGAATAATTTTCTTGAACAAAGGATTTCGCGTCAAAAAGAGCTTTGTCTGCTTTTTTCTGGGATTCCGTTTCAGTCTCAATCTTATTCCATCCTTTAAACAAGCCGTCTGTATGAATGGTTGCCATCCAAAAGGTTCCGTCATAACTTTTGGATGCTAATATAGTTTTTCGGCCTCCATTGCCTGTTTCAATAACATCATAGTTATACCAAGACGCATCTCCTGCAACAGGATTATTTGTTACCACATTTCCTACTGCAAAATAGAGGCCAGTGGGCAATGTTAATAAGTCAGTACCATCGGGGATCTTAGTTCGGAAGCCTTGGGCATCAGTTAATTTATATAACTGTGCATTATTCCATTTGTCCTTATCGGATTTTGTTACGTGAATATCTGTTTTATTAGCATGGGCATCTATCTTTGATTGCACATCAGTTGTAGACTCTATAGGATACCAATTGATTGCTGTTTGATTAGAGTTATAGTAAAACCACCATGCGTTACCCTTCACGTCTACGGCATAACCATTACCTATTCCCGGCTGCCCCACTAATTGCATGCCGCGTAAGCTTGTATCTGATGGGTTGTCTGTTACTGCATTGGTTCCGTAAAAAGTTACAGACCCAACGTCTTTTAACGAGTCATAAAACGAGCCGGAAGTTAAATTGATTTTTTGAGTGCCATTATCAGCGGTGATTTTAAACAGCTGTCCTGCATTCCATTTATCCTTATCAGCTATCGTCACATGCCGGTTCTGATCTTGATTGTGCTGGTCGAAATCTTTTTTTGCTGCCTGCTGGACGTTGTCCACGTTTCCGAGGCCGATTTGCGCCTTTGTCGTTTTGTGCGGGTTGTTCATGTCATTTTTATGGACCGCCAGATCCGTGTGTGCGTCTTTTATGCCTTTTTCCCAGCGGTTGACGTCATCTTCGTTAATCGGATCGTCTGGGAGCCAGTCTGTTTTTTCTTCGTAAGCCATCGTTACACCACCTCAAAAGTAAATCTTAAATCAAGCGTTCTGTTATTGCTGAGGTCCAGATTTGTTTTTCGTTCTGTGATGATGCTCCCTGTTTCGTCAAGCATCTGCACGGTTTCAATATGTTTAATGTCTTCTTCCCTGCGTGTGAGAACGGTGACTGCGGCATCTTTTACAGAAATGTCCGCAATCGGTGTTTCTTTGCCGTTTAACAGCACTTTTGTGATCCTGTTTTTCAAATCGGCTGCGGCACGCTGTCTGTAAGCGGCTGATATCATGGTAAGACCACCTCGTTATTGTTGAGTGTGACGGAATAACCGACCTTCAGTTCACTGACTTTTCGGTATCGTCGATTGTTGAGAATGACCCGGTCTTTGATTTCCAGTGTTTCGTTTAATGCAGCTCTCAGTGTATACGCCAAATGAGCGGGTTTGATTTTTTCAAGCGTTTCAATCAGCTCGTTCATGTGCTGCAGGTCATCAAGCTCCATATCGGCATAAAAACGATATTCCCCCGGAAACATCCGAACGTAAGCTGACGGATGTTTTAAAAAACGGTTTAACGCCTGCTCAATCGCTTGATGGGTGATGGGCGGAATATTCGACATCTTCGAGATCAGCCTGAGCCGTCTCATGTCTTCCGTGTCACCTGACTCCCGCGGTATTTTTAATATTTTTTCCCAGCGGTCAAGCCCCCACGTCGCCGTCGTAATAAAAAGCTGGTCTGTCAAATCGAAAATATCGTTATTCTGCCGCTCAAATTCGGGAGCTTCCGCCTCAAGAATTTCCGCCATCTCTTTTAATTGAGTTAAAAACGGCGGGAGGTATGCCGTCATCTCATCGAGTCTGCTCAAGGATTGTCACCCCTTTGAGTTTAGGAATTTCCACATCACTGAGCACAAGATTTTCCGCCGCACCGTTCATTTTGATATCTGCGTAGTCACTGACGGATGCCGCGTTATAAACGATGTTGTTAATTTGTGATAAGCGGACGGTGTTTTCTTCGAAGGCCATTTTCTTAAATAAATTCAGGATGCCTTTTTCAATCTCCGCTTTTACATCATCTATCGAGCTGTTCAGCTCGGGCAGCACGGAAGCGGAGATTTCGATCTCTTTCCATACCGCGCTTTCCACTGTTACTGCCGCTCCGATCGGCGCCTGGCCTTCTCCCTGTCCTTCATCCGGATCAATATAATCCTTTACTTTCTTGATCAGAATATCTGATGCCGGTTCCAAATTCGCATTTGTAATGACCACTTTCACCGTTCCGTCTCCGTTCCAAAGCGGGAAGATTTTCGCTCTGCCGACACCGTCCACTTCTTCAGCCCACTGTTTATAATGCTGTTTATTTGCGCTGACTGCCTCCCGGCGGACACGGGTAAAATATCGCGTCCTTAAGCTGCTGTCATCTTCTTCCTCACGGCCGGGAATTAATATATCGCGCATGACCGCTTTCTCAAGCCCGGGAATCGTATCAAGCGGCAGCAGATTTTGACCTGTAATGCCGGCATTCCCCGCTTCTCCGGCCGTTTCACATTCGAGCGTTCCATCCTCCGTATATTGAAAATACAGGTTATCGACGAAAAAACGGGAGCCTGTCGGAATGGTGATGCCCGCTGTGAATTCTCCGGCTCTGACCGCTTTTGTGGCAGGTGTTCGTTCAATTCCCGCTTCGGCAGCCCGCCTGTCCAGAAATTCTCCTTGAGCCGTATCGGAAAAAACAAGCTCCAGCACGGTATCAAGCCAAATATAAGACTTTGCGAGCTCAGCGGCCGCAGGCGCGAGCGCATTGTAAATGACGCTTCCTTCTCTCGTATCAATATCCGCCGTAATGCGCGCCAGCATTCTGTCCATAATGCCGTCAAACGTCTGAGCTTCAAACATCCTCTCCCAGCACCTCCTCTATCTCAAGCATGCCCTCATCCGCTTCAACGGTAAAAGAGACGATGAAGGCATCATCTTTTTTCTCAATCTCAAAATTGGCAACAGCCAAAATCCGGTCATCATACAGCAAGGCTTCTTCTATCAGTCTTGGAATCTCCATTTTTTTATAAGCATCCGTCGTATTCTGATCAGAAAGCACTTCCTGCAGTTCATTCCCGATATCATGGCTGAAAACCGAATATGAATACCGTTCTGTGTGAAGAGCGATATAGACGAATTGTCTGATGGCGTCCAGTCCGTTTATCAGTTCATTGGTAATCCGGTTGTTTTCAAAATCAATTCGGTAGGTTTGTGAAGTTTCAATGGCCTCACTCACATCCTCCAAATCTTCAAATTCGATTTCCGGTGTCAGGGCCATTGCACCCGCTCCTTTTTGATTTATTCATGTAAAAAAGCCCTCTTCAGAAAAAGAAGCGGCTTTAACAGGCTGATATCTTTAATCCATTTCTGTCCAGACGGATGAATTTTCAAAGTCACACTCCCGGCATTCATCGAATGCGGTTAGATTTTATCCAGCACAAAAAAGGACTGTCCTCCTGTTAATGCGGCGGTCATCACCCGGTCTCCTGCCTGAAGCTGATCATCTCCCCCGGATTTCAGCCGCTTCGGCACAATGAGTGCATCAGACGGAATCAAAAGTTTGTCGTGATCTTTCAGCTTCAGCTCCAGCGGCGAAACCGAGGTCACTTCGGCCGTCATCAGCTCCACCGGCGCTTCGGCGTCTACCGCCCCGACGGCTAAATGTTTAATGGCATCGCTTAATCTCATCAGGATGTCCCCTCCGGAAGTGAATTTTTCTCCGTGACATCAATCGTCATGGTATGCTTTGTTCCTTGGAATTCATGGCGGTCCGTATCTACATAATAGGTTTTCTTCAGTCCGATTTCCGGAATTGAGATATAGACCGGCAATCCGCTTTCCAACCCCGGAATACCGATCGCCTGTATATTTTTCAGCTCTTTCTTAACGCCTTTTTTCTCAGCCTGCTTCACTTTTGCGCGCTGTTTCAGCTGGGCTTCGTTAATGTCGTCAGAAACCGTTTCGGTATACTGTAAAACGCCGAATGTTTTCATGCCCGCGCTGTCTGACGCGGAAGCTTTCACGGTTTTATCGTCTTTTTGCAGCCGCATGACGACACGGGTTGCGGTATCATCAATGGAGGTGCTGTATTGATACCCTGTAATATTAACTCCTGTTTCCAGCACCCAAATGTCAGACGGGTCCGGCCATTCACGCAAGCCGAGTCTGCCTTTTTCTGAATAGAGCTGATAATTGCGGCCCGTCTGGCTTTTTGTCTGTTTTAACGCTTTTAACATCATATCGTAAAGGCTTGTATCATTTTTGAAAACGAGTGATTTAATGGTATGCCCTGTGTTGGCAATGGATGTCACGGGAATTTGAAAATCGCTGGCGATCCTTTTTAATATTTGATCGGCGCGCTTGTTGGAAAACACATAAACGTCCTGGTTTTTCACAAGGTATTGGAGCATATCGTATGCGGTGAAGGCGACGGTATGCTCATCCGGCGTTCTTGCAAAGACAATGCCGCGGAACAGCTCTTTTCCGTTCCATTTGAACAAAACCGTATCCCCTTCTGATACGCCGTAATACGTCTGGCTGCCCTGCTTTACGACAATTGTCGCTTCGATGGAGCGGGGCGCCTGATATCTGTGTCCTTCCAGCGTTACGCTTTCTGTGACAAGCTCAAGCCACTCCGTTTCTTTTATGACAAATAGTTCAATCATCTTCTCACCCGTTTCATTGCGGTATCTTCAGCTTCTGCCCCGGGAAGATCCAATGCCCCGGCTGCCGGATATTCCGTTTGCTGCGCTTAATCATGGCGGTTTTATTCGCGTTCCAGATTTTCCGCCACTCCGTGTGGTTTCCGTAAAACTTGCCGGCGATGTCCCAAAGCGTATCCCCTTTTTTGACGGTATATGTTTTGGGTGAAGCTTTGGATGGGCGCTTCGCTTTCGTTTTTTTCTTTTGTTTGATTTTTCTTGGCGAAGCGGTTTTATATTCTTTCAGCACGATATCAAAATTCCGGTCGCCGATTTCATTGTCACCTTCGCTGTAATTGAAACTTTCAATACTGCATGTGACATTGATTTTTGTCCCTGTAATTAAAAACTGAACGGGTTTTTTCGCTTTCATCCATGTTTCAATGGCTGAAATGGCTTTTTCCGGTGAAGGAATGCTTTGATATTCGGCAATCGGGGTGTATCGTTTCGGAAAAAAAGAAGAGAACGAAATTTCTTTCGCTCCCGGTTCTTCAATAAACGTCACCTCTCCAAGACCCGTGACTTTCACGGAATCATTCTGCACGCTGTTTGCAATATCAATCGCTTCAGGGAGAACGGGAAGCCGAAGCTTGTCCTTCCCCTGTGACAGCCAAAATTCGTAAACAGATTTAGTCAAAAGCAACAGCCCCCTTTGCTCCGGTATAAATGTCTTTTTGCAGTTCATCAATCAGCGCCTGTTTGATTTTGGCGGCGAGGCTGTCGGCGTCCTGTCCGTTATGGAAATGCTGATCGCCGCTGAATTCGATTTTAATTTCTTTTGTTCCCGTTTTTTGAACGGTTTGTCCGCCGCCTTTAACAGCTGCGGATACCGTGCCGGCTGAAAGTGCCGCCGGTTCCGTCTGGGACGGATCGGACACTTCCATGCCGAGCGCTTGAGCCGCTTTTTGAAGCAGATAACGGCCGCGGATGCCCCGTTCTTCAGGGATGATCCACTCCCGTTTGTTCCCTTCGCCGACACGGGCGATCTGTTCCTTCGTAATCAGACCCCCGTTGGCATAACCGACGTATGGGCCGCCGCGCGCCATACTCTTAATCCCCGGCACATTGTTGATCGAGCCGTATCTGCTTTTAATATAGCCGATAGCGGCAGCGGCGTTGTGGATTGGGTTTCTGATATCATTCATTCCCGGCGCTTTGTGCGATTCAAAGGTGCTCGGAATTGTCTGCATTAAGCCCTGTGACGGGTGTCCGGCTTTGGCATTGCTGTCCCATAAGTTAATGGAATTAGGGTTGCCGCCTGATTCATTCTGTGCGATCGTCATTAATCCGGGAAGCCAGCTGATCGGAGTATTGGTCGCTTTCATTGCGGCTAATAGCCACTCTTTGACGCTTCCTCCCGCTGCACCCATGCCGGAAAAGGCCGCTGCAAGCGAGCCTGCCTGTTTTTCGGCGTATTTTTTCACGTCAACTGAGCTGAGCCCTTTGACGACGCCGACTGAAGCAAAGCGTCCGAGACTCATCATGACACGGGAAGGAGAGTGAATATCAAGCTCTTCCCTGAATGCGTCCTCGACTTTTTTGGCCAAATCTTTGGCCGCCTGTTTGACTTCGCTTCCCTTCGCAGTCATCCCTGATACGAAGTGTCCGATCAGGCCTGACCCCCAGCCGTTCGCAGAATCTCTTGATTGCACAAACGGTTTATTGATGTGTGTGCTCACGTATTGTGCGGTTCCCGTATCTTTTGCATTCTGTCCGGCCGAAAATCCTTTAACTGTGGCGGTTCCCCACGAGGACGATTGATTGACCGCCGATTGATAAGGTGTTTTCACCTTTGTTTTTAAAAACGAATCGGTGCCCGTCTGTGACGTATTCTGACCTTTCACATAGCCCGCAACGACTTGCTTTCCGTAATCAGGCGAAGACGAAATGAGGGCGTTAAACGGCGTACCGATGTTTTTCTCTTTCCAGCCGTCCATATCCACCGCTTTATTGCTGATCCCGCTGTCAAAGCCTTCTGTAAACTGTTTGCCGAGTGATGAAGCCGTCCCGGCAAATCCGGAAGCATCCACAGACGCAGCGGCCGATACAGACGCCGAAGAAGAAACACCGCCCGCTCCCGCCGGTGCAGCGGAAGACTGAGCCGAAGCCGCGCCCATATCGTCGACGACACGCATGCCAAGCTTAGACGCAGCTTGTGAAAGCAGCATCTTCCCGCGGCCGCGATTGTTGTCAACGGGAATAACAAATTCTTTACCGGCTTCACCGATCCACGAAATGGTCGGCTTTGTAATGTAGCCGCCTGTGGCGTTTTTGTCCGGTTTTTTCTTTTTATCTCCTCCGCCGCCTGTGACGAAGTTCATTATGCCTGAAATCATTTTGCCGCCGGTTTTATCCCAAATCTTTTTCACCCAGTCGAATGCAGCAGAAAAAGCATCTGATATGGCCGTTCCCACTTTTACGAGAGGTTCTTTTATATTTTTCTCAAACCAGCCGCTTAACCCTTTCCATATATCCTTTACCGTATCTAAAGCAGTCGTGAAAGCGTCTGATATTCCTTTTCCGACTTTCTCCACCATGTTTTTCACCGGGTTCCAGACAGTATCCATGAACCAGCCGGATACCGTACTGAAAACAGATTTAATTTTATCCCAAGCTCCTGTGATTTTACTCCAAATGGACGTCGCTACTCCGACTACAGCCGATTTTACGGGCTCCCAGACAGTGCTCATAAACCAGCTGGAAACTGTGCTGAAGACACCTTGAATCGTCGTCCACGCATTCACGATATTTGACCAGATGCTTGTCGCCACTCCGACTACTGCCGTTGAAACCGGCGTCCATACATTCTCCATGAACCAGGATGACACCGTGCCGAAAATCCCTTGAATCGTCGTCCATGCATTCACGATATTTGACCAAATGCTTGTCGCCACTCCGACTACTGCCGTTGAAACCGGCGTCCATACATTTTCCATAAACCAGGACGAGACGCTTCCCCAAGTATCTTGTATTGTTGACCAAGCACTTTGTGCCGCTTCGGAAATATCATTCCACGTGTCTTTCAGTGCCCCTGAATCAAAGGCCTCTCCTAAGCTGGAACCGCCTAAACTGCCGGCGATGCCGCCTACCGCGCCGCCAATTAATGTGCCCACTCCGGGAACAACACTGCCTATTGCCGCGCCGGCCGCTGCCCCGGCAAGACCGCCTCCCGCCGAGCCGACTTTTTCTCCTGCATTATCTTTATTGATGCCGGCCAAATCAGTAAGTGACAACAATTCACCTATGCCTGGAATTCCTTTAGCGGCACCTTTCAACCCTTTCATACCGCCTTTCAGCGCCTTTGAACCTCCCAAGTCTTTCAAAAATGCGCCGATTCCTTTACCTGCCCCTTTTGTTTTCGGCGTATTTACAGATGCCTGTTTGCTTTCCTTTACAGAGGAGTCTTTTTTAGAAGATTTATTTCGCCCTTCGACTTTACTGCTTTTGCCCATTGTCACCCCGGTACAGCAGCAGCAGCCCCCAAAAGCCCCGCCGGTTTTTTTGGCTGACTTTCCTGAAGATTTTGGCGCTGTTGCCGTGCGCTGTGAACCCTTTGTCAGATCAGGACGCTTCGGGCCGTTGGAGCCGCCGGCAGAAAGGCCGCCCTTACTCTTTTCTTTTTTCGTGCCGCCGCCTAATAATCCGCCGATATTGAGTTTGCCTAATTTTTCGGCGATGCCTGAGAATATTTTTTCTATTAATTCCCCGGCTTTTTCGATGATTTTGTCCGGGCTGAATTTCTCAAATTTCTTTGCAATCTTGCCGACAATTTTATCAACAAATGCCTCAGCTTTTTCGATGATCGCATCAGGACTGAACTTGCCGAACTTTTTATCAATGCCTCCGAACAGTGAGGATGTAAACTGCTCCACTTTTTCCAGAATCTTATCCGGATTGAGAAAATCGAATTTCTCAGAAATTCGGTCGATCGTGTCATTTACAAATTGTTCGGCGCGGTCGATTAGCTTATCAGGACTGAATTTACCGACAACGTCGTCGACTTTCTTCATAAATGAATCAGTAAAATGATCCAGTTCTTTCAATATGGCTTCCGGACTGAATTTGCTGACAACGTCATCTATCTTTTTCATAAATGAATCAGTGAATTTATCCAGTTCTTTCAATATGGCTTCCGGACTGAATTTGCTCACGATTCCGTCTACCTTTTTCATAAACGAATCAGCGAATTTATCCAGCTCTGCTAAAATTGTCTCCGGGCTGAATTTGCTTGCGATTTCATCCACTTTTCCCATGAATGACGTCGTGAACTTGTCCAGCTCCGCTAAAATCGTTGCCGGGCTGAACTTGCTCGCGATTTCGTCCACTTTTCCCATGAATGACGTCGTGAACTTGTCCAGCTCCGCTAAAATCGTTGCCGGGCTGAACTTGCTCGCGATTTCGTCCACTTTTCCCATGAATGACGTCGTGAACTTGTCCAGCTCCGCTAAAATCGTTGCCGGGCTGAATTTATTTGCGATTTTGTCCACTTTTCCCATGAATGACGTCGTGAACTTGTCCAGCTCCGCTAAAATCGTTGCCGGGCTGAATTTATTTGCGATTTCGTCCACTTTTCCCATGAATGATGTCGTGAACTTGTCCAGCTCGGTTAAAATCGTTGCCGGGCTGAATTTGCTTGCGATTTCGTCCACTTTTCCCATGAATGATGTCGTGAACTTGTCCAGCTCCGCTAAAATCGTTGCCGGGCTGAATTTGCTTGCGATTTCGTCTGCCTTTTTCATAAAGTTTGCGGCAAATTTGTCCAGTTCCGCGATAATCGTTTCCGGATAGAACTTGGATGCGATGTCATTGACTTTTTTCATGAAGGTGTCTGCAACGGAATCAAGCATTGAAAAATCGGTTTTCGGCGAAGCAGGAGCAGCAGATGCAGAAGCTTTTCCGAATTCCGGCATATTCTTTTGCATTGCAGCCAGCTGTGCTGTCACCTTTTCGTTTAACGATAATTGAATGACATTGTTTTTTCCCGTCAGCGAATCAATGCCCGCTGAAATTCGGCCGACTGTTTTCATGACATGATCTATGACGCGTATAGTGACGGAGTACCCGTTTTTTAACGCAGATTGCATGTAGCGTTTGATGCGTTCCATGGCAGGAGTCACTTCGTCTGACGCATACAGTGAAACGGTAAATCCTTTGAAACCCGCAGCCAGATTCCGCAATCTCTCAAATGCCGCTGTCGCGCTGTCTTTTGCTCCTATTTTAATGGTTAAAGACGCAGGCAGACCCGCTAATTGGGCTTGCACCTTTTGAATGACGGCACTGGCTCCGTCTTCAGCTGAAATAGAGATCGTTTGTGCGCCCAGCTTTCTTTTCATAGAGCGCTGAATGCGGTCAATTGTTCTTAAAACAGATTTACTCTCTTTGCGTATATCAATTTCACTTTGGCGTTTTGTCATTTTCCTGTATTTCTCAAGCGCTCTGAAACCATTTTGGATTTTCCTTATTTTCTTTGAAACCCGATCTTCCAATTCAAAACGGGCGGTCAGCTTTGCCATGATGTCGCTCCCCCTTTCTTCGCTTGTTTTTCAAGAATGTCCAGCTTGTAACCGATTAAACCGTACAGCAGCGCCTTAAAATGCCTCGGTGCTTCATATAACTCTTTCAGTTCTGATGGAGAATAATGAAGCTCGTGCATCGCGTAATAAAGATACACGGCTTCCTTATTCCCATCTTTTATCAGTTTTTTGCTTCTTGCTCCAGATCTTCTAATTCATCTTCAAAACCATTGATCTCAATCGCTTTATTCAGCCAATTTGCATATTCGCCGCCGACTGAAAGAACACGTTTTGCGACTTCGACCGGATCTGCTGTTTTGTAGGCATCACGTAGCTCCTTAGACCGGAAATCAGGGTAAATCGTAGATTCAACGGCGATCCGCGCATAAAAACGCTGGCTGTCTAAGTCTTTTACGCGGCCTCTGCCTTTTACATTTTTATAAGTCGTGCTTTCCTTTTCCAGTTCATCAATGCGTTCCGTCGTAATGGCTTTAAAAATAAAAGGCACGATGTTTCCTTTTTTATCGACAAAACGCTTTGAAAGCGGAACGCGGATCTCCTCAGCCTCGACTGTTTTACCCGGCATAAAGAATGACAGATCATATACTTGTTCGTTTTTTTCGCTCATGATGAAAACTCCCTTACTCTTTTTTTTATAAAAAACAGGCCTGTACAAGGCCTGTTTCACTCATACCGATTTTGATTAAAACGTTTCAGAAAGCTTTTCCGGCACATCGAAATCTTCAAAGGTAAACGGCACTTCTTCTTCAAGCGCCTCTGAGTCTACGTCCAGTCCGGCGATTTTTGCAGAATCAAAGTTGACGTCATACAGAGTGACGCGTTCTGTTCCGCGGCCTGATGATTTGTCGTCAAGAACGGCTTGCAGCGTAAAATACGGGTCGCTGCCTTTTTTCACGTAATCCATCATAAGCACGGCGAATTTGGATGTGACTTTATAGAACGTCGCCGTGCCCGTTCCGTTGGCGCCAGTCGTTTTATGCCCCGTCATGCGGCGTCCCATGATGTTTACTTCTGATTTGTTTTTTTCTACGTTTGCTTCAAAGGTTTTAATATGCGCCATCTCTTCTCCATCGAGAAATAAACGGCCTTCTTTTCCTGAAATTGTGTTTTGCGCTTTTAATGCCATCTTAGTTTACCTCCACATTAAAGTAGAATTTTTCTGCTGCATCCACAGGCTGCACGGCGAGATCAATTAAAAAGCCGTCGCGGTCTTCATTAAGGCCGATTGTAATGTCTTTGTCTGAATCAAAGTTGGCGATGCCGCCTGCATCCTGAAGCGTTGTCAAATATTGAATAATCATCGTTTTGACGAATTGAAGGCCGTCGTTTGTCGCTGGAAGATCGCTTCCGGTGCCTTTTTTCGATTTAATTAAGGCTTTCAGTTCACGTGTCAAATCGTTATTCACCGCATCAAGCACACGGACGATTTTATTTTTCGCAAACTTTTTGTTTTTCTCTGCCGTAAATGTCACCAATGAGTTGATATCTTTTTCAACACTGACTGACTTATCACGGGCGTCATAAGAGAAAAGGAATTCACCTTTGGAAAGGCGTTCGATCACTTCATCATGAGTCAGGCGATGCAGCACATCGACCGCGCCTTCGTATTCAACAAATGTTAAGGACTGATTAAATGCAGCGCCGGCACTTGCGCCTGCCACCCACGCGGTCGCATCTTCAGCTTTAATTTCGGTTCCGTCTTCAAGCAGGACGCCCTCAGTCACATTGATAATGCCTTCATAATCTCCGTTGTAATGGGCAGTCACCCCTTGCACTTTCTGTCCCTGTGCATCGCGAAGGCGTTTAATGAATGCGGCAAATGTCGCTTTCAGCTGATCGTTATCCGCGACAGGAAGAGCGATGACATCGAAATTCTCCGTTTCAGCCGCAGCTAAAAAATCCGTATAGTCTGAGTTGACCGGCGCTTTATCAGTTCCTCCCGCAAGACGGATGCCTGCCTGCGGATTTAACGTTTCTCCGGACTCCTCGTCAGTGCCTGTCAGCGGGATGGAAGCCGACAGCTCGCCCGTTCCCGTGAATGTGACATAGCCGTTTGCTTTTAATTCTTCGGCTTTTTTCACCGTTTGTTTGTCAACTTCCGCTTCATCCATGTATGTGGTCACATCGAAAGCAGTCTGGTCAAGGACGTTCTCACTGATGCGGATGATGATGTCATTTCCTTTTGAACCGCCGTACAAAGCGGTTGCTTTTACACCTTGCGAAAGATCGGCGCTCGCTCTGATTCCCTCTGTCAGACGGTACATCAAAACGGTTTTTGCTTTCTTTTTCGCCTCGCGCAGCAGAATCAGTGACGGGTCTTCAATGCTGAGCCCCACTTTTTTATTCAAATCTTCAATGCTTGAAATAGAGACGAATGTTTTCGCTTCCCCCCAGTTAGATGCGACGGGAAGGGCGACAATCCCCCGTTCACCGATTGTGACCCGCTCCTTGGCAGTTGTCTTAAAGTTAAAATAGATCCCGGCACGTTCTTTTTCTTTTCCTTGCGTAAATGTTCCGCCGTTCATTATTGCATGACCTCCTTGGTTAAAAATGCTTGAATGTAAGTCTGGGCTTGCGCTTTTGTCATTTGTTTCTGCTTCACGCCGAATAAAGCCCCCTGGAGAATCTCAGGTTTTACGCCGAAAAGCTCCTTTGCGTGCTTTGTTAAATCCGCCGTGTCAAAAAGAACGGCTCTTTCTGCCGTTGCGGCGTTTTTCTTTTTATGTTCTTTCACTTTTGTTTCACCCCGCTGTTAATGTCCACATCCCGCAGTGCGGGAGATGTTTGTTTCTGATAGTAGTAGCGGCTCGTCCAGCGGATGGTGATCACTGCCTCGCCTTTGTCTCCGACTCTTGTTTCGATACGGCTGATGCGGACGAAATCACCCGTATCCTCTCCTGATTCCGTAAGCAGCGGAATGATCTGTCTTGATTCTCTCACCGCATCAGCAATCCGGTCGGCTGCAGAGAGCGCCTGCACCGAGTCGGCATGAAACAGCTTCACATTCAGACTGTATGTCTTCTTAAAGGTGGAGACTGTGTCATTCTCGTCAAAAACATACGGGGGCGGGATGTAAAGGGACGGCACCTGAAATTGTTCAGGCAGTTCATTTTCATATACGGGCACGCCGCACTGCTGATACAAAAAAGCGGCGATTGAACCGGTCTCGCGATTCATCCGTTATCTCCCCCCTAACGTGTTGAGCCACTGATTGAAGCGCTTGTCCAGCGAACCGGCGAAGATGGTTTCATACATAAGAAGGGCTTTGTCCCAAAACCCATTCCCGCTGATCCACTGTTTTTTGAGCGCCATTCCGGTTGAAGCTGACGGATCATAGATGAACCGGGAGCCTTGAAAATACCCGGGCACCCATCTGACATTTTCATCTGAGACGGTCCAATGCCCGTCATTTATGAATGAGGCATACTCTACATTGGTGCCGATTTCAAGGATCAGACCCCCGTTTTCAATGATCCATACATGATCCTGCGCTCCTTTTCGGAAGGAAGACAGCAGGTTTTCTGTATCAATCCCTCCCGAATGCATAAGCTCCTCCCGTACCAGGTCGAGAAAATCCTCTCCTGATTGTTCCAGCCATCCGCCAGCCTGACGGGCAAATTCTCCGGATGATGCCTTTTGCAGCGACCGATTCCATTTTTCCAGGCTCATTTTGCTCATAGTCTGTCATCTCTCACAGCAATGGCCTCCCAATGGTGCTGTCTTGCTTTCTTCGGCATTTCCAGAATATACGCCTGTCCTTCCCAAATGATTTTGTCATTCACACGCACTGCAGCCTCTTTCGGAAAATGAACGAGAAACCGCTGATATACTTTATGATCAGGCGCAAGCTGAATAAGCCGCTGCTGTTTTTCAACAAACAGGCACGGCACTTCTTCAGCGTCGGGAACGTCCGGATAAGTAAAAACAGGCTGGAGCTTTTCAGCGGGAATGCCGAAGCGCCCGGCCTTCGGAACTGACACCGTCTCATGATAAATATCGCATCTGTCAGTGAGCAGCCGTTCATAGCTCATAACGGTCTCACCTTAGCGCTTATAGAAACCGGGGAATAGCCCGGCGCGATATATTCACAGAGCAGATGGTATACCGCCGGTTTTCGGATTCCGCCTTCACCCGACACTGTATAGGAATAGTCGCCTATCTTTTCAGATTGATAGGCGGAAGCGGCGGCTTCATTCTGATTGATCAGCGCAAAATATTGAGAAAGCTTTAATAACGCAAGCTTAACCTTCTCGGGAAGCGGTGAGTAAACAGGATCAGTGAACGAGTGCCCCGCCATTCTGGCCGCTTCCGCTTCCGCCTCCAGAATGTCCTGTATAAGCAGCGGCTCCGGCCTGTTTTTGACTTCATCATAAACTGAATATGAGACAACGTCAGACGGCTGAATTAACATAACTGCCACCCCCGGCTTATTCTTTAACGTTTACGATTTTGGCGCTTGCATCTTCTTCTTCAAATTTGCTGTCAAGTTTAGCCGTCAGTACGATAATAAATTTGCGGCTGCGGATATCTTTATCTACTTCGATTCTGATATTCCGTGAAAAACCGAGAATGATATTTTTCGGATGAGTCAAAATGATGTCAGACGCATCGTACTGGGAATCACCTTCCCCGACTGAGTACGGCTGCAGGTTGGAAACCCCTTTGACCGGAACGCCGAATGCTGAGGATAAACCGCCCTGCACCGCAAGATCCCCCAGGTTGGTCTGACGGTCAGCCACACGGTCTTTCCATTCAATCTCCATGCCTTGAGACGTGTAAAATCTGAATTCCTGAGGCAGGCGTAAATATTTTGCCGGAATGGCTTTTAAACCTTTTTTAAATGTAGCTCTGGACAGTTCTTCCCCGTTTCCGTCGATGACGTGAGACACAGTCTGTTTACGGATTCCGTCAAGCTGTGCCAAATACGGATCAGAAGAAGATGTATCGCCGTTTACGACAAGCTCTTCAATATCGACTGCCGCCCGCTCCGCTAAAATCTGCATGATCGTCTGCTGCAGACCGTCTTTTTCAATGTTGTTTTCAAGCGTGTCATAGGTGATGTTAATTTCCGCAATGACTTCTTTCGTATTCAGCTGCACCGTACTTGTTGCCGGGACGGTCAGCTGATCGTCCGTTAAGGCTTTTCCTTCCTCAGCGGCACGCAGAATACGCTGGCCGAAACCGATTTTTTCAAATTTCTGCGAGTCGTTTTCCATTTGAATCACACGTGATTCGCTGAAAATGGTCGGCGTGTTCTGCACCATGCGGATAAATGCTGAAGCTTGTGCGGGATTCATTAAACCGCCGCTTTTTAAAGCGGAAAGTGACATTTCCGCCTTTCTGATGATATCTTGATTTCTCACTAACAGTTCCTCCTTCTGACTGGGCTTAAAGCAGTCCGCTCCAAATGGATTTTTTAACAGGTTCTTGGCCGCCCGTCTCTTCTTCCGGCTGCTTTGAAGCGCCTCTTGCTTTTTCAAGCGCTTCGATGCGTTTAATAATCGGCGCCAGCATGTCCTCGACAAGCGTTTTCAGCTTTTCTTCATCAGACTGTGCAGGCGCCCCGTCTTTGTCTTCCGTATTTTGCTCCATATTGTCAAGCCGCTTTAAGAGCGGGTGCAGCGCGTGTTCAATCGATTCTCTTACATCATCTTTTCTCATCTTGTTCAAGTCCTCTCCCTTGCGGTATCTTGATTTGCGGTCACGATCGAGAAATTGCTTGACCGCGCCGATTAAGCCGGCTTGCTTTTCTGCCGGCTCCTCGTAAACATCAGCGGTTCCCGCCATGCTGTAGCCTGTAATGACACCTGCTTTAATCTGATCCCATACTTCATCGGAGGCTTTGGTGACAAGAACCCAAGATCCTTTCCGGATTACAGCATTCCCGATTTCAAAGTCATCCGGGGCGACGTACGACTCCACCACCTCGCCGGTTCCGCCTTCAAAATTATGATTTGTATCAATGTTGCGGGCGTCCGCCAAAAAACCGTGAGCGGCCTTTTCAATCTCTTCGGCCGTCATATAATCGCCATGGGCATCCGGGACATCCGGCTCGTAAACGATGCCGTAGACAAGCTTCTGTTCATCCGGTTCGCTTTTTGTAAACACCTGCACCTTTTTTTCAAATGACGGAAGACCGGCTGCTTTTGTGAAAAAAAATTCCGTTTGGTTCGCCGCTTTATCGACATAGCTCACAAAACTGATGACAGCATTTCTTAATTCTCTCGGCACGAGATGTTTTCACCCCCTTTCAGGATTGCTCTTTTTTCCCTTTGAGCACCGGCCGGCTGTAGTACTCTTCCGGCCATTCCTCAAGCGTTTTGCCGAGCACTCTTCCGGCCAGATCACGGAGGTCATTAGGAGAAACGGCACCGGCGGAGATAAATGGCGTAAGCACCTTCGCAATTTCAAGCGGATCGCGAAAATCAGGCCCTTTTAATGTGAGCTGTACATCGTGAAGCCCCAGTTCAGGCAAAAATAACGTATTGAGCTTATTAATCAGCGTTTTCCGCTCCGGCTGAAACACCTGCTCCTCCGTGATTTTGCGTGCCGTATCGGCTGTGGCTTTGTTGTATTCCTGCGCCTCGCCCGTATAAAGCGGCGGGAGACGAAACGCGGAGCGGAGTTTATTTCTGCTTTTGTCGTCATATTCAAGAAACAGCGCATCCTCCTGCAGAATTTCCGCAAGTGATTTAATTTCCACAGACACAGGCGTAATGTCTTCGCCTCCGTGAAGGTCTTTTTCCTTCGCAATGCCTTCCGCCTCAATCAGCAGAAATTTGTGGGCGTTTTCCACCCCTTCAAGGTCATTCATATAATCGTGTAGCTCTTTGTACGATGCTTCAGACAGCATGCCGTTTTCAACCGTAATGGCGGCTGGCACGTGGCGGCCCTGTTTGAAATACATAAAATTCAGTTCTTCCGCTTTCCGGGCGCCGTACAAGTTGACGATATTGCCGACCCAGCGCGGAATACCATACGTGCCGCTTCCGATTTTCAAGTGAACGGCTTCATTTGCCCTGAACTTTTCAGGCAGGGTTTTTACGTATTCGCCGGTTCTCATGTCCATCATGCGGGGATCGCCGTATTCTTTGAAAAACACTTTCCGTCCGTTCAGCATCTGAACATATTTACGGAACCGTTTTTGCCTTTTAATCGTTTTGGATGCGCCGTTTTCTTCATAGGAAAACGTGACCTCAACAGGATCAGTCACACCGCATACCCGCATATGCTTTACATCCAGATATTCAATCCCCGCCGGTTTTCCCAGCCCGTCCCGGAGCACCTCGAGAAAACCGTTGCCTGTTTTTTCACGGTCTTCAATCGCATATCCGAGGATCGTCTCAGCCGATTCATCAAAATGAAGACATTTGTAAAAGCTCTCCAGCTTCATCCAATTTTTTTCGGCCCGCGCCTTTTTGCCCGGGGAGCAATCTGAACTATTTACGTCAAAGGTATATTCCACATCGAATCCAAAACCCGTAATATTGACCCGGTATGCATCAATGCACTGCTGAAGAATGGTCGAATATTCAGCGATCGTTTTCAGCTCGATCAGATTATAGGGCGGTGAAATGATATCTTCTCCATACAGATCGGCAAATTGATCTTCGTGCATCTGCCTTGCCTGCGGCGCGGCCATTTTTGATTTAATGACGGTGGCTCTAACGTTTTGATTGTTGGGCAACGTTTACCTCCTCCTTTCCCGATTCGGACGCATCCGTTTTTGCGATGACTCTTTCAAATCCGCCGCGTCATAATCATCCAGCGCGTACCAAATGGCTGAAAGTGTGTGGGGATCAATTGAAAACTCATCTTCCGACAGAGCGCCGTTTTTGTTTTTCGCATATGTTAAGTTCTGCAATTCGCGGATCGTATTTTCACAGCTGTCTGAGCAATAGATGTGTCTGAACCGTTTCAGCTTTTTCGTATACTGGAGCCTTGAGCCGGGAAATTTTTTGGCCGCGACCATGCAAAAGCCCTGCCTGCGGAAATATTGGATGCTTTTCGGCTCGGCCGAATCCGCTTTGATCAGCTCTTTTTGATCCGCCAATTCCTGAAGCTCTTCAGCTGTCTGGTCATCGGTCATTTTGTTTTTGTAATACTCCCAGAAAATATAAAGCTCTTTTTGGTCGGGATCGACGGCAAGCCGGATGACCGCATTGTATGACTCTTCAAAACCGAAATCCATGCCCGTCCGAAACAGAGGGCGCCTGATGGCGGCAATCCTCTCTGTTACTTCGTTGTGCTCCAGGACCTGAAATTGCGGAAATACACGGATGCCGTTCACGCCAAACTGTCCTTTGCGTGCGATCCGGTACAAATCGGGATCGTATTGCCGTAAGCTGTCCAGCTGCTTAATATAGCTTTTCGGCAAAAACAGATTGTCGCACGCTGTGGAATGATGGTAATACGTATCTCCCTTAACGACGGTGCCTTTTTCATACAGCATCTGATCATCCAAAACGAACCGTTTTTTTTGCTCATCACGAAAAAAATGCCGGTACGTCCAATTGGAAGTGCCGACGGGATTTGTAGTGCATATCATATGAAGCGAAAGCTCGGGATGACGCAGACGGCCGATCAGCTCCTTAAAGCCTTCATATTTCACTTCTGAGCATTCCTCAATCCAAATCAGAGAAATATGATGAATGGATTTCAATTTGGCGGGGTTGTCCATCCCCTTAAACATAATCCGGCTTCCGTTTGAAAATCTCAGCTGCATCGGTGAAGATACGGCCTTTACGGCATGTCCCAGCTCAAGCTCCTCGATAATGTCCTCAAACAAGGCAAAGGTAGAATCTCTGTGCGTATCGAAAACTTCCCGCACCACAAGCGCCGTCCGCTTTTCACGAAGCAGCTTCAAGATGATTTTCAGCGCGGTATGATAGCTTTTTGACGACCCATAGCCTCCGACGAGAAATTGGTACGTTTCATTCCAATTGAACAAATAATCTTCAAAGCGCGGGTTGACCGCTTTTTCAATCATGGCCGTTCCTCTTTCCGCGTAATGACAATGTCAATCGGCTTTTGGCTGTCTTCTGATTTTTCCAGCTTCTGCTGCGCCAGCTTTAATTTTTCATTTTCGATTTTTTGTTTAAATTGATCGGGGAAAAGGTCAAAGTACAAAGACAGCTTTTCAAGAGCCTTCATTTTGTCGGCAAGCTTGATTGCAATGCCTTCTTTCCCGAGTTTTGCCTCCGTGACGATTGTTCCGTCCAGCAGATTCGAATCTTTAACATCAACGTAGCTGATCTCCTGCATAATCGGATTATCATTTTCGTCAAAGAGCGGCCCTGATTTTCCGAAGGCCTGAACCTCTTTTTTTCCGAAGGTTACATAATCGGTAATGTCGGCAAAAGCGATTTTCACATAGACTTGAAGAACGTCCATCGCTTCGACAAACACTTTATTGACCATTTCCTTTTTCATGCGGCTGATTTCTTTGGCGACTTTTTCGTTTTTTAACAGCCTGCTTCCCGTGACATGCGCGCTTTCCGGTGAATACCCGGCTTTTATCGCAGATTGGGTGGCGTTAAAGCTTTTCACATAATAAAGACAAAACAGCCGCTGCCGTTCGTTTAACTCATCACTTTCGGCCGGGGCGATTTTCCCGCCGCTTTCCGCGTTATTATCGAGCGCCTCGTCCCAGCGCCCTTCTTTTTTCCATCTGCCGATCGTTCTTGCGGATACGCCTGATTTGCCGGCAAGGGCGCGATTTGTGATGCGGCCTTTATGAGACTGATAGATTGTAAATGCCTGTTCTCTTTTTGCGTTTTTCATGCTACGGCATCACCGCCACCTCCGACATGGATGTCTATAATAAAAAGCAGCTTCTTCCGGGCCGCTTTTTGTAATCGTCTGTTCACTTCTAAGTGGCAAACGTATGACAACATTTTAAGCAGGCGACTGATTTCTTTGTTCCTGCTGTTTTTGAATTTTTAGAAGCGCCCGTTTGACCGTCGTCTGTACGGTTGATTTTTTTACATTCAGCAATGCGGCGATCCGTTCATATGAAAAGCATTCCGCTTTGTGGAGCAGCAGTATTTCTTTTTCTCTTTCCGTTAAAACGGCTAATGCTTCCCGCAGTCTGATTCTGTCTTCTTCAGTCACATTCCCGGAAGGTTCGAACATCAGCGCCTGTGAATAGGTATCTATGATGCTCGGATCTTTAATCAGCATCCTCTGATAAGCGTCTCTGCGGTCTATTGCTCTTCTTATGCCGGGCTGCCGGCCTTTTTCAAGCCATTCGGTGACATAT
Source organism: Bacillus siamensis (assembly GCF_051628075.1). Lineage (NCBI taxonomy): Bacteria > Bacillati > Bacillota > Bacilli > Caryophanales > Bacillaceae > Bacillus > Bacillus siamensis. The sequence goes on along the minus strand of NZ_CP155579.1, from coordinate 1,222,524 downwards.
TCCAAATCTGTAATGATCGTTCTGATGATTTTTTTATCTTTCAGTTCTTCTGAAGTCAGCGCCGCTTCATCGGCTTCCCCCAGCTGCTTGTACCATTTTTTCGTCTCTTTCAGCGTGCGTTTATATTCAAATAGTAAGTCTTCCATCATAGATCCTCCTCTTTTTCGGACAAAAAAAGGACACCGACCAATGCGCAGCATATGCGCGATTGATCAGTGTCCGCAGGCTTTCCGTCTTGGACGTATTTTGTTTTCTCGATTAATTCAATTTAAAGCCGATTTCATATTCGACACGGGCCAGGTCGCCTTTTCTCGTTTCGACAAGCGTTTTGCCGTGCTCCGGCGCCTCGGCGAGCCAGGCTTCATTCTTCAGCCCGTCTACAATAATCACCCGCACCTTGCCTTCTTCCAGCTGGCTTTTTAATGTTGTATGTTCAATGTCTGACAGTTTTTTAGGATTCATGTTTTACGTCCTCCGTCTTTTTCAGGATATTCACTTCATGTATGAGGCTTTCGAGCTCATTTATGAACGCTTCTTTTTCTTCAGCACTTTCTCCCCGGAGCAGGCGGAGAGCCGTTTCGGCCGCCTCAAAAAGTTCCGGGGCTTTCGCCATCATTGCCGCGTTGATCCGCTGTGAGTATGAACTTAAGTTGAAAACGGCCGCGATAAGCCTTCCGTTTGAATAAGGAAATTTCTCTTTTTCCGCTTCGCTGTATGCAGAATAAATGTAAATGGGTTTTTCTTCTCCGCTGTGTACGGCCCGCCACGGAGCGGGGCTGTTGTTTACTTGCAATGTTTATCCTCACTTTCCATCAGCCTCATGCCATGCTTCAATTTGCTTTTCGATCCGTTTCGCCCTGAACAGCAGGCAAAAAAGCCATTTGATATATTTATACACGTGCATCAAGCCTCGCTTTTGCGTCTTGAACCATTCGCTCAAGACGTTTAATGACCGGCGTTAAATCAGTTCCTGTTTTGCAGTTCGGGCAAGGGTGAAAGACAGCGCCGAAACTTGTTTCCGTCACAACGACCTTCTTTGGCCCGCACAGTTTACACATTATCTCGCCCCCTCTAATCTGTGGTTGACTTCGTATGGGTTTCCATTAATGATGACTAAATAATCGCTGCACATCTCATATATTCTTGTGCCTAATGCTTCATCAACCTGCACCAGCTCGTCACACGCCAGCTCACTCGAGATAAGAAGCGGTTTATGATTTAAATAGCGGTAATTCACGACGGCGTACATTTGTTCAATCTGCCAATCGGTCGCGCGGGGTTTTCCGTTCAGCGGTTTGAACAGATCATCAATAAAAAGCACATCCGCCCGTTTCATACGGGTCAGTTTTGTATCGAGCAGATCAAAATCATTTTTTTAATCTGTAAATCCCTCCACAAAAGGAAAATACAGCACCGGTGTCTGCTTCTGTCTCATGACATGATTGCTGAGAGCAGTCAGAAGGTGGGTTTTCCCCGATCCCGGACGCCCTAATAAGGCAATGCTGTTTTTCCGGCAGTTTTTAATCTTGTCGAAGTTGTCAGCAAATTCAAGGGCGCATTCATATGCGTCAACGATCGCCTGAGGCTTGCCCTGCGTAATAAATCCTTTGAAATCCAGCTTCCGAAAAGCGCCTGTAATCTCACTTGCGCTGAGGATGCGCTCTGCTTTTCGTTCCGCGGCGCAGCGGCACTTAACCCACACATCCATGCCGAGCTGTTTTTCGAGATAACCGCCCTGATCTTTACAGAGCGGACAATCAAAGCGGCTTTCGTCTGATTCTTCCGGTCTGTCCGCCAGTAATGGACGTTTTCCGTTTTTCAGGTCGGCCAGTATCTGCTCGATCGTTCGTTTTGTCATGTATCGTATTCCTCTCTTTTTTTGTTGTGATTGTCCTTCCCGCAATTCGTGCATTCAAGCGGTCTTCCATAAACTTAGCGCAATAGCTGAAAGCCTTGATCGTTTCAGCTGAAGAGGTGCGCCGCTGTTCAAAAGCGGTAAAGCATTCGCCGAGCCATTTGATTGCTTCTTGTGCTGACGCACCGAGAGAAACAATACGGGCGATGGCCTGATAGTCTCTTGGCGACGGGTAAACACTCCGCCCCTCCTGTGCAGACCTTAATCTGATAAAATGGGCGGCAATGTCGTTAATCGCTTCTTCAGCAGTATGATTTTTTGTTATATCTATTTCTCTCCGGACATTTTTGTCCCGGTGATCTGCCGATATTGTCCGGTCAGTTGCTTCCTGGCGGGTCAATATCCCTTTTGGCGTGAATCTTTTCGAGTGTTTTACGGAGATGATAAGTCCGTAAGGCGCGCGGACGGTTTTGATATACTCATGCTGTTCCAAGCTCTCGAGCCACCGCCTGACGGTTTTTTCACTGACTGCGAATACATCGGCCATTTCTCTGGCTTTTATTGGCTTATGTCCGAGGACAAACCCCCACTTGACGCCGTCTTTTACGTGTTCCTTTGTCGTTGAACTGATGAACCATAAAAACAGCCATAAAGCGGAACCTATTTTGTCATAATGTTCTGAATTCAATAATCCGGAATAGATAAAAAACGGGTAGCTTTTACGATTCATAACGGACATCTCCGTTTTTCTTCAAACTTATATAGTGTTCATACTGCAATCGGTTATCAAATCGGAACACCGGAAGTCCGCAAGCGGTAAAAGATATCGACCCGCCTGCTTTTCCTAAACTTCTTTGGTCAGCCGGATTGCTGCTGAAACAGATGATAATCGGATGCATCTCTCGCCCTCCTGATCAATTTCTTATCACTTTTCGATACATTTTGTATCCCTGTGATGTTGATTATAAACGATACTTTTCGTATCATCAAGACCTTTTTGATACTTTTTTTATCATCTCTTTATTTTGATACATTTTGTATCTATAATGATAAGTAACTTAGGGTGTTGAAAAAAGAGAGGTCGTTCGGATGATAGGCGGAAGATTGAAAAGTCTCAGAGGAAAAAAAACGCAGGAAGAAGTCGCAAATCATATCGGTGTCTCGCGCGCCAGATATTCTCATTATGAAAACGGCCGATCTGAACCCGATTATGAAACGCTGCAAAAGCTTGCGGATTATTTCAAAGTGTCGACGGATTATTTGTTAACCGGGAAAGAACCTTCAGATGAAGACATGTTTGCCGATCCCGACCTGCAGATCGCATATCGGGACATGCAGGACTTTTCACCGGAAAGCAAACAGCAGGCCATTGAATTCATTAATTATTTAAAAGAAAAAGAGAAAAACCGCAGGCCGAAACATAAATAATTCGCTCTTTTCCTTAAAATGCTTAACGTTCAGCCGATATAATATCTGAATGTTTATTTTTGAAAGAAAAGGGAATTGATTCAAAGTCCGATCAGGGCTTTTCTTTCTCGCTTAAAAAAGAACATATGTTCGAAAGGGTGTATTCAATTGGGCGATTTTTTAACACATCTTGAGGAATACGTCAAAAACTTATATTGCCGCATGGGAATGACCGCCCCCCTCCATATTGATATGCAAACGATTGCCAAGGAGCTTGACATTTGGATTCATTTTGAAGATACGCACAGCATGATGCTGAAGCGGGACGGCATGTACAGCATCGTCCTGAACCAAAGAAAGTCACCTGAGGAACAATGGGAGGATTTTGCACACGAGCTGTGCCATGTGCTGAAGCATACCGGGAACCACTTTTACATGAACAAGCTGTTCAGGGAACTGCAGGAATTCCAGGCCAACCATTTTATGTACCACTTCTGTGTACCGACCTTTATGCTGTTAAACATGGAGCTTCCCCAGCGGAGGAACCACGCCGTCATTTTAATCGCAGCCGCTTTCCGGGTGACGGCATCATTTGCGGAAAAAAGGCTTGAGCTGTTTGAACGGCGTAAAGCAGGTATTCAATTTCAGAAGCGGCTCACTTGTCTGTTATCCGACAAGCGGCCGAATGTGTATTACGAAGGCAGGCAGACACACTTGCATGCCGCTGAAGAACAATCGCCGTATTTTATTGAAAATTAGCGATTCTCTGCCGGCTTAAAACACAGCCGGCAGAATGTCATCATTTTGACATCGGAGGAAGAGCAGTGTATGAAAGCCTGCTCATTTACTCATAAAAACCGGCTTTCACGGCTTCTACATACCGAAAAAACAGATCCGTTGGCGTATATTCTTCTCCCCGGCAGCCAAAATTGCTGAACAGCGCATTTCTCTGTGCCGTACTTACTTCCAATTGCAGCCCCATTTTCCTTTTTGTCCGATTCACAATATTCCTGGGGTTTACACCTGCCAGCCGGTCGTTCATGTCCGTCAGCTCGGCGCTAAAACCCGCTTCACGCAGAAGATCACAAATCAGTCTGGCTTTTTCCAGATCCGCGCCCCCGACGAGTGTATTTGCCGTTTCCCGATCATGGTACCCATGAAAAGCCAATGCATAGTGATGAGCGGTCACTTTTTCTAAAGCCAGCGGTTCATCAAAGCGTGTGCTTGTCAAGTGGAGGGAGCGGTTGCCGCACTGCTTTGTGCCTTCAAATAAGTAAATTGAGCTTTCGTCAGAAAATGCCCGCACCAGTTCACTGACACCGGGCTCAATTCTGCCGCCGTGGGGAGCGAGGACGATACGTTCACTTCCCTCATTTTCTTCATAGATAATTCTGTATTCCGATTCAGCAGCACAAAGAGCTGCGAAGCTGTCATATCGATCTTTCATGTTTAACATGCTCTCCTTTTTCAGTCAGCACCAGTTTACTCTACTCGTCTAGGAATGAAAACCTTTTTATCGTATGATTTGAAAGAATACGTATCAGGGGGGATATGTCATGGGGTTTATCAATGGATTGCTGGGTAATGCGTCGACAATATCGACGGCTGAAGCAAAAGAAGAACTGGCCCGTATTCTGCTGGAAGGTGAGAATGTCAACGCCGCGTTTAAACTCGTCCGCGATATCATTGTCTTTACGGATAAACGTCTTATTCTTGTTGATAAACAGGGACTTACAGGTAAGAAAACAGAGATTCAATCCATTCCGTACAAAAGCATTTCCAGATTCAGCGTAGAAACCGCCGGCCGCTTTGACTTAGATTCAGAGCTGAAAATATGGATTTCCGGCGCGGACATTCCCGCTGTCTCAAAGCAGTTTAAAAAAGATGAAAGCATTTATGATATTCAAAAGGCTCTTGCCGCAGTTTGTATGTAAAAAAAACGGAAGCCCGGGGAGCTTCCGTTTTATTGATTACAGCCTTTCCTCGATTTTCGCCTTCGTTTTCGGGCCGTAAATTCCGTCTGCTGTTAATCCGCTGACGGATTGAAAACGTTTTACGGCATTTGCCGTTTTCGGGCCGTAAACGCCGTCAGCCCCGTGATGTTTTGCGCCTTTATCAGGATAAAAATAAAGGGCGGATAAAGCGTTTTGCACTTGTTTCACGTTTGTCCCTTTCGTCAGCGGGTTTGTCACTTTAATCACTCCGGACGGGAGCGGATAGGAAGACGCAGCCTGACTTTTCGAGGAAGATCCCGTCTGAGACAGCTTGATCACCTGCCCGACTGTAATGAGATTCGGGTCGGTGATATGGTTTAAGCTTTGCAGCGATTTTACACTGACACCGTGTGTTGCGGCAATCTCCGACAAGGTGTCACCTTTTTTCACATGGTATTCAGATACCGAAGAAGAAACGATGGCCTTTTTCGCCGGCATACTGCCGTTTAATTTCTTTTCAATTTTCGCCTTCACTTCATCCCAGCGGCCTTCAGACAAAATGCGGTGCGGGCAGTACTTTCCGTTCCAGTCCTGGTGCTTTCTGATTCTGTCAATCCCCCATCCCCGCTCCTTCAGAAGCTGAGCGGCAAACTCAATCGCCAGTTCTTCTGCGGCTCTGTACCGTTCGCCGCCTGACTTGCTGTAACAGATTTCGATAGCAATCGACTTCCGGTTTCCGGTGCCGTTTGTGCCGTCTCCCGAATGCCAGGCATTCCGATCCAGCGGAATGCCCTGAATCACTTCTTTGTCATCGACTGCAAAATGATAGCTCGTTGATTCGCTGTTCCCCGTCATATAGCTGATTTCATTGGCGGCGGATGCGTCGTTTGCCGTGTTATGGATGGTAATATACTCCGGCGTCATTGGGTTCGGACATTTTAACGCATATTTATCAGCCGATACGAGCCGTTTTTTCACTTCAATCCCCACTCTTCATCTCTCCTTATGCCTTTTTCATAAATAGGTGGCATTCGTAGGACAGACGCCTTGAGTATATAGACCCCCGCAATCGGATAAAAGTGGAATGTTTGCGCTTAGGCAAAAAAAGACCCTTCCTAAGAAGGGTCTTTACTTATGTTTGGTTGCGCGCGGCAATATGAAATGTGCCGTCCGCTTGGTTTTCCAAATGGCTTTCATGGCCGATTCCCTGTGTAAAGCTGAACCCGACAGCAACAAGCAGCAATCCTGACAACAGTTTAGATTTCATATAGACAATCTCCTCTCTGGATTTGTTTTTGGGCGTGCACCATTTTTTCATAAAACGTGAGCGCTTTTTCAGGCTGTCCGTGCTCCATGTAAAATTTAGCAGCGTCATGCGCCAATTCTTCAACATACGGATACAGCATGTGTTCCTCCAGAAACTCAAAGGTATGCCTGACGCATGCGTTATCCATCTTGCCGTATAACGCATGTAAAAATTGAAACAGCTTGACAAACAATTCATCATTGTATTCGCGGGCGATACTAAGCCCGAGGCGGTATTGCTTCTCTGCTTCGGCAATGGTGTTCTGTTTATAAAGGACCTGTGTTAATGAGTAAATAGAATGCGGAAGATTATCGAACTTTTCTGACTTGCAAATGGAAACGGATGTCTCAAAATATTCGGCTGCTTTAGAGAGGTCTCCCATTTTTTCATAGCAGTTTCCGAGATTATATAAGGCTGAACTAATAAGACGGGGATTGCCTTCTTGTTTCGCAAGATCTAAAGCAAGTTCTAAGTGGGGCAATGCTCTTTCTGGATACTGCATGTCATCATAATTCCCTGCAATAACGAATTCACATTGGATTCTGCGGACGTTGTACGTCTCATACGATTGGTACGTTTCAAGGGCTTGTACAGCATAACTCATGGAGACGTAGGTTTGTTTCAGGTTGTAAAATATCTCGGCCATTTTAAAAGCAAACTCAGCTTTCTCGATGTCATCAGAAACGAGTGCAAGGTTTTTTTCAGCCCGTTTGTAATACATCATGGCGTTTAGGAACATCTTCTGTTTAAATTCATACATTCCTCGAAAAAAATTAAAATAGTAATCAAGCAGTCCTGTCAGCTTATATTGGCTGCCTTCAATGTCTTCCAACAATTCTGAAAACTCAGGCTGAGAAGGGTCCTCCTTTAAGGGCTTAATGTAATCCAGCATGACGCGGTGTCTGAATTCCATTAATGAATAATACAGCAGCAGATCCTGATCTTCTTCCATATCCTCGATCTCTCTCTCTACTTCACGTTTGACGCGCTCCGCCTCAAGGACGTGAAACTGCCGGATATGGGTATACCATTCATTAATTTTGAGCCCGACAAAAGAGGACGGAATAGTCTGCTTCATCCTCAATTAATCCCCCCTTTTGGAATGACCGAGATATGTCATATTTTATCATATTTGCTAGAAAAAGAAGAACGCAAAAAGACCGCAATTGTCGAATTTCGGAAATCCGCAACGATTTCTCCTCATTAAGAGCTTATTGCTTGTTTCTTCCGTGCCGTTGATATAGCATATCCTTGCATCATTTTAATTCTTGATCAAATGGGGGTTTTCACATGACAGCACAAAATCAATTGGTCAGCCACTTTCTGTCACATCGAAACGTGACGATTGAGCTGGCGGAAAAAATCAGCCGCGAACATTACGATTACAAGCCGGCAGAGACATCAATGTCCGCTCAGGAACTTGTAAAACACATCGTGTATTCTTTTCTCATGTTTGCAAACGTCATTAAGGACGGAGACGGATCAGCCATCCAGAACAAGCCGAAAGAAGAAGCAGAAACAGACCTCGTCAAACTGGCGAAAGCATGTACTGAAAAAACGACAGACATCCTGTCACAGCTGACTGAAGAGCAGCTGAACCGCGAAATTGACCTGACTGCCTCTTTCGGCAGAAAAATTACCGGCTCCGCTCTCCTTCAGCTTGCCATGGAACATGAAATTCATCATAAAGGCAATCTTTTCGTGTATGTAAGAGAAATGGGCCACACGGAACTTCCTTTTTATCAGCAAAAATCATAATCCGGCCATCCGCCGATCTGCGAATAACAGCAGGCCGGCGGATTTTTTTGTTCTGTATAAAATTTTCCGAAAATTTAATTGATAATCGCCCCTTAATCATATATAATCTGATAAAAATAGTAGGATTATTCAGGAGGCACACAGATGACTGTAAGCATTGTGTTTATGGGGTTCATTGTCGGAACGCTGGTCGGATTGACGGGTGTTGGAGGAGCAGCGCTTTTAACTCCTTTACTGATCGTTTTGGGAATCAACCCGTCAATTGCCGTCGGCACGGACCTTTTATATAACTCGATCACCAAACTGTTCGGTGTCGTTTCTCATTGGAAGCAGCGCACCGTTCATTTTAAACTTGTCGGCTACTTGGCGCTCGGAAGTATTCCCAGCGCAACAGCCGCCATCGGCATTCTTCACCTGTTTCCCGCTTTTCACCAGCATCAGGAGCAGATTATTAAACAGGCGCTCGGCTACGTGCTGACTCTTGTCGCCATTTCCATTATCGCCCGCCTTTTTTTCGATAAAAAACTGCGGCCGAACCGCTGGCAGCAAAAAACGCTTGAAGAAAAACGGACACTTATGATACTGATCGGCGTCATTTTCGGTTTCATCGTCGGCTTGACATCTATCGGGTCCGGCTCATTATTCGCGATCGCCATGCTGTACCTGTTCAGAATGAAAACTGCAGAAGTGGTGGGAACAGATATCGCACATGCCTTTTTGCTCGTAACGGCCGCAGGTCTGTTAAACGCAAGCTTCGGCAGCGTCGATTACCTGCTCGTATTGAATCTTCTGCTCGGCTCCGTACCGGGTGTGCTCCTCGGCAGCTTCTTTTCGCCGAAATTCTCTCCGCGCCCGCTGCAGTTTGTGATGGCGGCGATTATTTTGATCAGCGGAATAAAATTAATATAAAAAAAGCGTCCTTTACAGGAACGCTTTTTTATTTGGAAAATCGCCCCAACGAGGCACCTTTATTATTACCTTACACTTATTAAAATATAAACAGCAAACATAACAATGTATACCAGAAATGATCCAGCCATAAATTTTACGGGTTTTCTTGAGACGTTTAATACTCCTCTTAATCCGTCATTCAAAATCATTCCGAAAAATGTCACCAGTGTAACTCCTAAAGCGAGCATTGAAATCACAAAAATAACCTGCTCCATGTCAAATCACCCTCCATTTACATTCTATTTTTTCAAATATGCCGATTAGTCTGGGAAAAGAAAGGACGATTGCGACCGGACATTTTCATTACCAGAAATGAAACGTTACGAGGTTCATAGCAGCAGAAAAAAATGCCGCTATTAATCGCTTGCCGGGACTGAAGTTGGAGGAAATATCCCTAAAAGAACTTTAAGCAATGTCGTTTTTCCTGCACCGTTGGGACCGAAAAACGCATCATTCCTTTCCGTCTTGTTCTGTTTATAATATAAACTTACGAGGTTAAAAAGAAGATATAGTCAAGGTTAATTTACGTTTAAATTTCTCAACATAAAAAATACGTGAAGCCTCTAAGGCTTCACGTATTCACTGCTGTTTTGATAAATAATAAAAACCGTTCCGTTTTGATTGCTCTTTATTTTATGTTCAAGCCCCATTTGTTTAAGCATCATATTAATGATCGATAAGCCAATCCCGGCGCCTTTTCTTTCAGATTTATTATTCATTCCCGGGCCCCTATCCTCAATTATGATTACGGGTTTGTTTTCAATTAGCTTTGTCTGTACAGAAACGTATTTTCCTGAACGAGCATGGCGCAAAACATTTTGAAAAATGTTATCAAGAATTCTCTTCATCCAAGTCTCGTCTATTTCCCATACGATGTTTTCCGTCAGATCAATATCTATTGTAAAGTGCTCTTTCTCAAAAATCGGATACCAAGCTGTTAACGAGGAACGTATTATCTTTAATATGTCACAACTCTTTTTATGAAGCGGCAATTTACCTGCGGCAAGAAGAGAAAATGATGACAAATTGTCAATCAGTTCGCCCATAAACGTTATTTTATCGTTTATGATGCCTAAAGAATGCTTTCCATTTTCACTGCTTATTTCATTCTTTAATGTAAATGTATGCCCTCTTATAACCGTAAGAGGGGTCCTTAAATCATGAGATAAATCAGCAATCAAGTTTTTTCGGATTTCGCCTTCTTCGCGCTCTTTTTGTCTGCTGTTCCTTAGTTCCTCAACCATATGGTTGAATGAATATTCCACTTGGCCCAGTTCATCCTTCTGTTTAACTGTTACAAATTCCGGTATGCCGTCATTATCTTGTTTTTTCATATGATTCCCTAAAGAAATTAACCTTTTTTGTATTTTCGCAAAAAACATCCATGAATTAATCACAAAAAGTGAACAGACAAAAATCAAGGCGATAAACCATATATAGGAATACTTAGCCCTCATAACCTCCCATTGAGATCCTATAATTGAGCGCGGAGTTTCTAAAAATGCATATCCGCTGTCTTCACTCCCATTTACATAAGCACTCAGCAATACATATTTCTTTTGATTTTGTTCCATCAATTTTATCAATTCGCTAACGTGAATAACCTCACCCTTTTTGGCCCACCGTTCTGAGTTCGAAAACATCACCTTTCCTTTATCATTTATCCATACAATATCAGAGTGTTTATATTGCTTCATGTGAGGGAAAGCAGACGTAATTTCCCGATTGGATTTCCCTGAAAAATCTTCCACATCAGACTTCCAATCACTTTCCAATTTGTTTGGTTCATAGTGTACTTGCCCCTGGTGATCTAACATGTATGTTAATGTGACATAGTATAAAAAATTCACGCCTAAAAAGGCTATCGGAAAAAACAAAATGGAGGCAACGATATTAATAAGGTATTTTGTTGATAATTTCATTGTTTAATCCTGTATCCAATCCCTCTGATTGTTTCAAGAATTTCCGGCTCATTTGGATTGATCTCGATTTTTTGCCGTAAATGCCGGATATGCACCATCAACGTCTTATCCCCTTCGATATAAGGCTGTTCCCAAATATTTTCATAAATTTGTTCCTTTGTTAATATTTGATTGGGATGTCTAAGCAAAAGCAAAAAAATCCTTAACTGCTTGTCAGTTAAAAATATTTCCTCATGAGTTTGATGATTTAAAATTCTTTTTTCTTTCAAATGAACACTTAAGTGTTTTAGCTTCAATTCATGAATGGCAGTCTTGTCAAATCTTCTTAATAATACTTCGATTCGAGCGGCCAGTTCATCGGGATGAAAGGGCTTTGTGACGTAATCATCCGCAAATCCTAAGCCTTTCAGTTTATCTTCCAGACCCGTTCTGGCTGTTAAAAGCAAGAGCGGGATCTGCGGATGTGTTTTTTTCATTCTTTGACCGATTGTAAATCCATCTAAACCGGGCATCATTATATCAAGCACGATCAAATCTGCCTTTTCTATATATGTTTCGTAATGATAGGAAGAAGTGAGCCATATCATCATATAGCCCCGATCTTCTAAATCATCCTTTACAAATTGACCAATTTCTTGGTCATCTTCAATATATAAAATGTGATTCATGAGAGCCTCCTCTGACATTACGTGATCTGAAAATCAATCTTCCATAATAATTATATATTATGAAAATTTCCTTTATTTAAAGTGTCATTCCATGATTATAACTTAATCAAGTATGCAGTAACATTTTTCTTCTGCCTGCATTTTCGGGACTTCCCATTTTCACAATTCATTCCAAAACAAAAAAGCAACCCTTTCACGGATCGCCTTTTCCCTTATAACGTCACACCGGACTTAAAAATCGATCTGCCGGACTGATAAAGCCCGCAAGAAATTGCCTTCACCGAACTGAAGGAATTTTTCAGGATATTGAATGCAGCTGCCGCAAGCTGTCCGCTTCCTGCTGCATTTATGCACACGTTAACATTTTTCCGTACAAAAAACCCGGATATTCAGACGGGCAGTTTATGTGAGTTTTTTGATTGAATCTCTTATCATCACCTCAGTGTTTTCATATATTTTTTCCGCCGCCGTATTCGGATCAGCGATAAGCGCCAGAATCTTCTCTGCGCCGAGGATACTGATTTTTTCAACCGGGCGTTTTACGGTCGAAAGCCTCGGCGTCATGTACTGTGAAATGCCGATGTCATCAAACCCAATGACGGATATGTCTTCGGGAACGTTCAGACCTTTGGCGAAAATGGCGTTCATCGCTCCGATCGCCATATCATCATTTGAACAAAAAACAGCGGTAGGCGGTGATTGAAGCGCCAAGAGTTTTTCCATCGCCTGACTGCCGCTCTCCATATCGTAGCGGCCTTTTACACTGTATTCTTGCTTAATCGGAATAGAATGATCAATTAAAGATGACAAATAGCCTTCTTTCCGCTGAGAAGTTGACCTGAATCCTTCTTTTCCCTCAATGATCGCGATATCTCTGTGTCCGTTTGCGATCAGACAGTCGACCGCCTGTCTGGAGCCTTCTTTATCGTTTGACAGGATATTCGTGATGCTCCGGTCATCAATGTCCCGGTTCAGCACAACGAGCGGAATGTTTTTCTCACGGATATGATAAATAAAGGAATTATCACTGTCGCTTTGGCTCATTAAGATGATTCCGTCATATCTCATGGGCGTAATGGTTTCAAAGCTTTTCAGGTCGTCAATCGCGCGGACGAACAAATTATATTCCTCGCTGATTGTGCGGTTTACTCCTTTGATGGTATCGGAAAAAAAGCTGTGTGAAGTTCCGTTTGTGACGCTTGTAAAAAACAGTCCGATCGTATGGGACTTTTGCATGGCGAGGCTTTTTGCATTTACATTCGGTGTGTAATTCAGCTGTGAAGCGAGCTCTAATATCTTCTGTTTTGTATGCTCTTTAATGTAGGGGCTGCCGTTCAGTGCCCGGGATACCGTTGTGTGGGATACGTTAGCGAGTTTTGCGATATCTTTTATGGTTACCATCGGTTTTCCTTTCTCCCTGTATACTGTCATTTATTTCTATTGTACCATTAACGGACAGTCCATAAAATCACTAAAGTTAGGTTTTGCATGATGTAAGTCCTGAACGGGCTCGGCATGCTGCCTGTCTGTCAGCTTATCCATCATACCGATAATCAGCATGGCGCACAGCAAAAGGAGCCTATAATCCCGATTAACGTGCCTTTCGTCTGAGATGTATTCGGATTAGCCGGTATTGATCAGCCTGATGCCTGAAAGAAACCCTGATGACGGAAGACAGAAATTCAGCGCATCAGCCGCGGCGCTGACTGTTCACGTTAACATTCAGACATAAAAAAACACTGCCGAGAAAGTCGGCAGTGTCATTTGAAGGATTAGTAAGCCAGGCTGAATAATCCTTTGATATGTGTTAAATAACGTACGTTACTTGCTTCTTTCATTAAAGATGCCGGAAGACCTTTCAGCGGAGTAGAGTTCGCTCCGATGATGGCAACCGCGTCTTTACGTCCGAGACTTGCAAGCGTACCAGAGTTTACAGGCTTGAATGTTTCAAGCGTTTTTCCTTCTAAGTAAGCGAACAGGTTGTAACCGACAAGTTCACCCATCTGCCATGCGATTTGCGCCGTAGGCGGGTATGGACGGCCGTCCGGCGCAAAGTATACTGCGCTGTCTCCGACAACAAATACATCTTCGTGAGAAGTAGATTGTAAGAAATCATTAACAGTCGCGCGGCCGCGGTTCACTTCAAGACCTGATTCGCCGACTAACGGGTTGCCTTGTACGCCGCCTGTCCATACAAATGTGTTGGCAACGACTTTTGAACCGTCTTTCAGATCAATGACGTTTCCTTCCACGTTTGTAACAGGAAGACCTGTTAAGAACTCAACGCCGCGTTTTTCAAGACTTTTTGTCGCGCGTTCGATAAGATCATCAGGAAGAACAGGAAGAATTTTCGGACCTGCTTCAACTAGTTTCAGTTTGATTTCTTTATGGTCTACGCCGTATTTTTTCGTAAGGTTCGGCATGATGTCAGCAAGCTCACCGACAAGCTCAACGCCTGTTAAGCCGCCTCCGCCGATAAGAATCGTTGCATCAGCTTCGTTTTTCGTTTTAGAGTATTCACGCACACGGTCTTCCACGTGTTTGTATACTTTGTTGGCATCCGCAGCGGATTTGAGCACCATGCTGTTTTCTTCGAGTCCAGGAATGCCGAAATAAGCCGTAACTGAACCAAGTCCGACAACAAGCGCGTCATAAGTCAGCTTAGAACCGTCAGAAAGGGCGACTTCTTTTTTATCAACTGAGAAAGAATTGACTTCTGCGATTTTAATGTCAACGTCTTTTCCTTTAAGAAGTTTTTCAAGCGGCATAGCAACAGCCTGTTCAGACACGTTGCCGGCTGCAAGGCGGTGCAGTTCCGTAATAATTTGGTGAGTCGGGTATTTGTTCACAACGGTTACGCGTGCTTCATCTTTACTGTAATGTTTGCGAACGGTTAAAGCAGAAAGAACTCCGCCGTAACCAGCGCCTAAAATGACAATATGTTTTGACATCGTATATCCTCCGTCCTTTATATCAATTTGAATCTGAGATTATTTTTGTTTTTCGTTCATGATTTCAAGATAGCTGTTAGCAAAACGGAACAGCTTTTGCGCTTGAGGATCTTTCAGCATGCGCAGCAGGCCGAAAAGTCCGATCGTGTCATTGCTTGCATCCGCGCGGTCTTTTGCTTCGATCGCAGTAGCCGCAATATCTTTCGCTGTTTCTTTCACAGGCTCAAGAATTTCTGTAAGCGCACCCACTGTATCGCTCTTCAATACTTCGTCTGTCGCTACAGACTGTGCAAAATCATAAGACTTCGTTAAAATATTTACTAACTCAGTCAGTTTTGGTAGCTGATCCACTAAAACAGTCAGTGATTCTTGAACTTCAGGTTTTAACAGCTGATCAATAAGATCGCGTTGGCCTTGGCTGACAGATGCATTTGTTTGATCGATTGTTTCTGGCATATCCGATTCTCCTTTACTATAAGCAGTGTGCTGATTTTTTTGGAAAGGGTAGCCTTTCCCCTTTCATGCAGAAAAGCATGAAAAAGCAAGATTGTGAATCCGTGCACAATCAGTTACAAAAATAAATGTTTACTACCCAGTTTTTCACTTTGCCATATTCAGTATTATTTTTATATCAACAAAAACAATTGAATAAGTCAAAATTTCTTTTTCCTCTCTGAAAATAGCAAACATAAAAAACCCCAATTTGAATTACTCTTATATAATAACACTTTTTGAACAAAATTTGAACGTGAATTGTTTCGTTTATGAAATTATTTATATGGCGGGGGTGTCATAACGTTTCTTTTAGGCTATTTTTTTACAGACCATCCGCTTTTCCCCTGTCATTTCTCCCACATTTTTATAAGCGGGCCCGTTTTTCCCGTAAAGGGATCATATTCCGGGAGCGGGACACGGCTGATTTCTTCTGAAATTCTATCATTTTTCTCCGTTTTTGTATCGTACTGCCGGCCGCCCGGGTAAGCCCCGATCACGGTAAAATCAGAACTGGCCGACAGTTTTTTATGTCCGGTGCCGGCCGGAATGACCGCTGCGTCTCCAGTTTGAAGAACGGCGTCTGCGCCTTGTTCCCCGCCGAACCTCAAAACCGCGTTTCCTTTTACCGCGACGAGAACTTCGTGGGTGGTGCTGTGAAAATGGTGATACGGAAATACTCCGCCCGTCCAGCTGTTCGACCAATCGTGCCGGCGGAGGACGGACTCCGCTTTTTGTACCGTTTCTTCATTAAATACCGCTTTATAAATGACAAGCGGGAGATTCGGATTATTCGGAATGCGGCCGTCATCTTCAAAATAAAGAACTTCAATATCCTCTTTCTGCATTGTGTTCACCTCCGTATATGTCTGTTTCCCATTCATCAGTTGTTAAAACGCTATTTTCACATATTCCATTGCGAAGCCTGCCGGTGAATAGTATAGTATAAAAAAATATGTGTCAAAATGAGGGATTTCATGAAAGCCATCATATTCGGAATATTGGCATCTCTGTTTTTTGCAGTCACATTTATTTTAAACAGGGCGATGGAGCTTTCCGGCGGAAACTGGATGTGGAGCTCTTCACTGCGTTTTCTTTTTATGGTTCCGTTTTTATTTCTGATCGTTTATGCGAAAGGAAAATGGGTGCCGCTCTGGCATGAAATCCGGAAAAAACCGTTTTTTTGGCTGAAGTGGAGCTTTACCGGCTTCGTGCTTTTTTATGCCCCGATTACCTTTGCGGCGGCATACGGGCCGGGCTGGCTGATCGCCGGCACGTGGCAGGTTACAATTGTCGCGGGTGTGCTCCTGTCGCCGTTTTTCTATGAAACAAAAGATTCACCGGCGGGCCCGGTTCCCGTCAGACAAAAGATCCCGCTGATTTCGCTGGTTACTTCCGTCATCATCCTGATCGGAGCAGGCCTGATTCAGCTTCAGCATGCAGGCTCTCTGTCCGGGCGCACGATACTATTCAGTGTTGTGCCGGTCGTCATCGCCGCATTTGCCTATCCGCTCGGCAATCGAAAAATGCTGGAGCAATACGGCGGTAAACTCGACACGTTTCAGCGCGTGCTCGGCATGACGCTCGCAAGCCTTCCGTTTTGGCTTCTGATCGCCGCATTCGGCTGGCACAGAGACGGGCTTCCGTCAATGGGGCAGACATTCCAATCCTTTATCGTCGCGCTCAGTTCGGGCGTTATCGCGACCGTGTTATTTTTCCGCGCCACCGATATGGTGAGGAATGAGCCGCAGAAGCTCGCTGCTGTTGAAGCGACGCAATCCGGAGAGGTTCTGTTTGCGCTGATCGGCGAGATCGTCTTTTTATCCGCAGCGTTTCCGTCACTTCTTTCGTTTGCCGGACTGTTCATTATTATTGCGGGAATGGTCATGCATACATTCGCTTCCCGGCAGGCAGACCCGAAAACGGCGGAACAAACGGCAGCCGATCTCACCGGTTCCTGATTTTTTTACGAAAGGTGTCATCCTGTATGAAAGAAGAAATTCCGGCAATATCTTTTCTGTCGGCCGGCAAACGCTATAAACAAAACAATACGTCCTTTGATGTCCTCAACCAGGTAACCGGACATATCCAAAAAGGCTCTATTACGGCGTTGATAGGGCCGTCCGGCGCGGGGAAAAGCACGCTGCTGTCACTGTGCAATCTGATGAATACACCTGATGAAGGCGAAGTGCTTGTATTCGGAAAAGAAATAAGGTGCTGGGACATCAGAGAGCTCAGGAAAACCGCGGGCCTTGCATTCCAGTCAGCTCCCGTCATCGACGGCACGGTGCGGGACAACCTTCTGCTCGCAGAAAAACTTCACGGCGTGCAGCACTATACGCCTGAAGAGCTCGCAGCCTTCACTGATCTTCCGCACGGGCTTCTGGATCAGAATGCAAAAGAATTATCCGGCGGACAGCGGCAGAAGCTCTCGTTGGCGAGAACCCTCGCCAGCCTGCCGTCTATCCTGCTTCTCGATGAAATTACATCGGCTCTGGACCCCACATCTGTTCTCATCATCGAAAAGCTGATTACAAAGCTCCATCGGCAAAAACAGCTGACGGTCCTGTGGATCACTCATAACCTCGAACAAGCGGAACGGATATCCGATACGGTGTGGTTTATGGCCGAGGGCAGGCTTTTAGAGATCGCGGAAACGAAAACATTCTTTAAAGAACCGAAACACGAAAAGGCCCGGGCGCTTTTACAAGGGAGCGGGTGCTGATATGGATTATCTTTCTCTGTTATTTACAAGTGTATTTGTCATTATCGCTTTATTTCTGTCTAAATCTTTTAAAGCCGGCGTAGAAAAAGATATGATCATCGCAACCGTCAGGGCCGTCATTCAGCTTCTCATCATCGGCTATGTGCTGTCGCTGATTTTCCACGGTGATCACCCGGTGTTTATCCTACTCATGGTGCTTCTTATGCTCACGGCCGCTTCGCATAATGTCGCCAAACGGAAAAAAATGCGGATCGGTTCATTTTGGCGCGTTTTTCAGACACTGGCTATTGTGGAAATCGTGACACAGGGAATTTTACTCGCCCTTCATATCATTCCGTTTACTTCAAGATATGTCATTCCGATAAGCGGCATGGTCATCGGAAATTCCATGGTGCTTTCAAGCCTGTTTTTAAACCGGCTCAGTTCGGAAGCGGATCTGCGGAAGGAAGAAATTCAGCTGATTCTCTCTCTCGGCGGAACGCCTAAGCAGGCAGTCCGCCATATATTGACGTCCAGTATGAAACTCAGTATGATACCGACACTGGAAAGCCAGAAAACATTAGGTCTTGTTCAGCTTCCCGGCATGATGACGGGGCAGATTTTAGCGGGGGCTGATCCGATACAGGCGGTGCGCTTTCAGCTGTTGATCGTTTTTACAACGATGGCCTCCGCTCTTCTTACATGTATCATACTCAGCGCCTTAACGTATCCATCCCTTTTCACGGAACACTGGCAATTAAAAAAATTCAGCAGGGAAGCTTAGGCTTTTCCCTGCTGAATGATTGTTTATGACAAGGTCAGAGATTCATAGTAACGGGATAATTCAATAATCATCGCTCCCATCCGCTCAATGTCCGGAGCAAGGACCCTCTTCACCCCTTCATCCTTGATCGCTTCAGCCGTCACTTTGCCGACTGCGGCGGCAAGAACATGGTTTTCGAATGCTTGCTGCAGTTCTTTTGCGGACCCTGTTTCTTTTGCATAATCAAAGAGAGAACGCACTTGAATGGCTGTCGTAAAACAGACGGCGTCAACCTCGCCGTTTAACAGCTCTCCCAGCAGTTTATCAACCGTCTCCCTTTCAGGCGGAACATGCTGATAAGGCAGAACGGGGAATACCTCCGCTCCGTTTTTCTCGAAAAATTCCGTTAAAACGGGCGCTTTTTCGCCATGAAGCTGTATCATGATTTTTTTGTCTTTAAAGTCAAACCGTTCCAAGGAGCGGATCAGCCCTCTTGTTGTACCGTCTTCATCAGAGGCATGCGGCGTGATGCCGAGCTTTTTTAAGGCCGCATACGTTTTATAGCCTCTGCAGCCGATTTTCGCTTCGTGTACGGTTGCTAGAAATTCTTCTTTCAGACCTATTTTTTCTGATACGGACAATAACGTTTCTGTCCCGATGCCTGTGGTGAATATGACCCAGTCAGCTTTTTGCTCAGCAAATGTTCTTACGTCAGGTTCTATCTGATCCTCCGCCAAGTATACGGTTCCTTGGAGGGAACGGGTGACTGCCGTTCCGCCCTGCTTTTCTATTAATCTTGTGATCTCTTCTGTTTTCCGCGAACCGCCGATGGCAATCCGTTTACCTTTCAATCCTTTTCCCATCGCTGTTTTTTCTTCCCTTCAGATGCCGGGCGCCCCATGGCAGGCCGTCATTTATTTCTATTATTGTTACGCAATCAGCCGGGAAAATCAAGCTATGCTCCGTTGAATCCCCCGTGCAGTTGCTGTATCATTAACCGGGCAGAATGATTTGATTCGCGGAGGGACTTTCAATCATGGAAACAAAAAAAGAGTTCGAAACAAAAGGTTACGATACTTCGGTCATTTATGAGTTCAATGAATATCCTGATGTTCACAGCGGCCGATGTGATAATTGCGACTATACGCTGTTTAAAAGCTCAGTGAAGGGCGGAAAATTTTTGCGGGAATGCCGGAGATGCGGCATGAAGAAAAATATATAACAAAACAGGCAGCTGTCCGGCGCTGCCTGTTTTTTCAATCAATTTTCGACGGACGCCTCTTTCAGAAATTCTTCAATGGCACAAACAGCCTGTTTGGCGCCGCCGGTTTCTTCTATTTTCTGCTGCATGCTTTTCACACGGCTGAGGATGTTTTTATCACCGTAAACTTTCTGAACCTCTTTTTGAAGACGCGCCGCAGTGACTTCCTTCGGCGGCAGATGCACGCCGAGCCCCAATTCATCCACGCGCTTTGCAGTGACCTCTTGTTCGTGCATTTGCGGAACGACAACGAGCGGAACACCCGCATTCATCGCCTCCATTGTACTGTTCATCCCGCCGTGAGATACGAACAGCTTTGCTTTCTCCAGTACATCAAGCTGCGGAACGTGCTGGCGGATGATAAAGTGATCGGGCACATCCGAAAAACTGTCCGGATCAATTGTTGTGCCGACTGACATAATAACCCGCCAGTCTGAGTCCCGAAACGCATCGATACACATTTGGTAAAATTCAGGCCAAGCGTTAAACGCAGTTCCCAGTGAGATGAGCATAAGCGGACGTTCATCAGCCGTATCAATTTCCAAACTTCCCGTATTTGTGCGTTTCCCAAGGGACGGACCGGCAAAACAAAACCGTTCATCAAAGGTTTCCTGTTTCGGCTGAAAGGCTCTTGGCATAAAGACGATATTCAGTTTTTCAGGCATGAAAAACTCTTCCATCGTCATCCGTTTCAGTTGTTCATTTTCAATTTTCTCCTGATATTCTTCTATCGCCTGTTTGGCGGCTTCCATCGTTTCTTCGTCTCTTCCTAATTGAAAATACTCATTCATTGCATAGCTTGGGCAGAACTTTACGGCCGGGATGCCGCCATTATCCGCAAATAACTTTCCGGCAAGCGCTAAAAAATCAAACAGGACGATGTCGGGAAGGTCGTCTTTGTACAGCTCTTCCAGCTGCGGAAGCACTTCAACCGCTTCTTCCAGAAACATCACAAACGCGTCATTTTTATTGACCCGTTCTTTTATTGTCTTCGGATCCGCCTTAATGCTTGTGCGGTATAAAAGAGGAACAGCACCCGTTTTGGCAACGGCAGCCTCGAATTCCTCAGTCGTAGCGAATGTCACTCTGTGCCCGCGATTGACAAGCTCTTCGGCTACGGGCAGCGTGGGATTGACATGGCCGTGAGCACCCACATTAATAATGGCGATGTGTGTTTGTCTCATCTTTGTTCCCCTCCCTTATTTTCGTTTATCTCCGCTTCTAAAGACTCCAGCCCGTACATGACACTGTTTCGGATCGGCTCAATCCGGACGGGCTCCAGGTGTGGAAAGGACTTTACAATTCCTTTCAGTGCGGCTTCCGCTTCAAGTCTGGCAAGCGGAGCTCCTAAGCAGAAGTGTACACCGAACCCGAAGGAGAGGTGCGGATTTGACCGGCGATGAATATCAAATACGTCAGCCTGCTCAAATTTGTTTTCGTCACGGTTGGCAGATGCAATATAGCAAAGAACGATATCCCCGGCTTTCAGACGGCGGCCGCACAATTCAGTATCATGCCGGACCGTCCTTCTGACAAATGGAGCGGGAGCGCGAAAACGCAGTGTTTCCTCCACCGTTTGCGCGATGAGAGAAGGGTCCTGCCTCAATTCTTCATAAAGGCCGGGCGTCTCTAATATACTGTAAACCGCATTTGAAATGAGATTAGTCGTTGTTTCATTTCCCGCTACTAAAAGCAAATTGCAAAACGGAATCAGGTCTTCTGCCGAGAGCTTCTCCCCCTCTTCTTCCTCTTTGATCAAAATAGAAATAATGTCTCGGCCGGGCTGTTTTCGTTTGCTTTCTATTATTTCCGCAAAAAATGCCGCCAGCTCCGCCTCACATTGGTCACGTTCCTGCTGATTTTTCTCCGCCGCTTCAGGACTCGCGTCTTTCGGCATGCTGACGAGAATGTCCGACCATTTTTTAAACTGCTCCATGTATTCGGACGGGACGCCTAACAATTCTGAAATCACCGTGACCGGCAAAGGATAGGAAAGATCTTTCACGATATCAATCCGCCCTTTGTTCTTTGCCTGTTTCAGCAGATTCTCTGTAATGTCTTCAATTCTCGGCTCCCATTCCTTCAGTACGCGCGGAGTGAAAGCGCGATTGACGGCCGATCTGATTTGGGTATGCTTCGGCGGGTCCATATTCAGCATGGACTTTGCAATCGAGCTTTTCACGTCTGGCATAAGGCTTGAGAAAGTCTCTTTATCACTGATGACCCTTTTGACATCATCATATAAAAATACACTCCATACCTTAGTTTCTTCATCAAATTGAATGGGGCTTTCCCGTCTCATTTTTTCGTACCAAGGAAAAGGGTTGTATACGTCCAGGCCGTTTTTTCCTTTCATCAGGGTTCTTTGGATGGCTTGTCTCGGGCTCCTCAGCTTACTCATGTTTTATCACTCCTGATTGTTTCATATTTGAACAGTTGACCTACTTTGAATTTTATCCTAGCACATATTTTCAATTTTTTTCTATTCATAACCTTAACTATTAACATAACACAACAAAAGTCATGAATCCGGAGGTGAAATTTTTCCCAAGAAAACAGCGTGAACGCACAAAAAACCCGAGCCGCAAGAGAGGCTCGGGGGATTGATGTTCACTCATTCGGCTGTGGTTCCTGATGGTGCTTTTGGTCTTCAGGGGGCCGTGTATTTCTCTCCATATCGCTTGTATCAGCACCCATGCCTTTCAGGAAAGAAAACAGCAGCGTGACGGCCTTGTTGATTTCCGGGTCTTTTAAAGCGCGGACGATATCAAAATAACCCGTCTTTTTGCTGCTGTCCTTCTCCTCAACAGCCTTTGTGACACCCGCGTTGATTTTGACGATAAACGGCTCAAGCTGTTTTACATCAAGCATGCCGAGGACGCCAGTTAACAGCAGGAGATTTTTCAGCATATTGGCCGTTTCCGGCGTATTCGCCTTTTTCACGAGGATATCCATCACTTTGTCGCCCTGGCCGAAAAGTCCGCGCAAAAGCGCCAAAACGCCGCGCTCATTCATGTGCTGAAGAATGTGCAAAGACTCCAAAATCGCGTCTTTATTTTGCAGAAGAGCCGTCTCAATCTCTTCTAAATCCTTTCTTCGTTTGTCTTCTTCCGTGACGGTCTGTTTTCGGATAGTGCGGGTTGCTTTAGCCATTTTGCTGTTTCCCCCTTTTTACCGCGTCTCCCGGAAATACATAATCTTTTCGCTCCCATTTCCGCTCAACCTGGACACCGATCTGCGGCTGCGGGTTTCCGTAACGGAAATTGATTTTCGGAAGCGGATTAATGCCTTCTTTTTTCAAAACCTCCATCTTCGCAGAGGTTTCTTTATAGGCTGGTGTATCCGTATCCTTATCCGCATAGCTGCTTGTTAAAAGGTTAATGGCGGCATCTTTTGAATCGTTCATCGGCAGATAAACCTGTTTCCCTTTTACCCGGTCTGTAATGACGCATTTGACTTTCACATTTCCGTACGGTGATGTCAGGCGGACAAGCGTCCCGTCTTCAAGCCCTCTTTCTTCAGCGAGTTCGGGTGAGACCTCCAGAAACACACTCGGTGTTTTTTCGGAAATTCCTTTTGACCGGTAAGTCAGGTTTCCTTCGTGAAAATGCTCAAGCAGCCGCCCGTTATTCACATGGAGATCATACTCTTCATCAGATTCTTTCGGCTCGGTCCACTGAACGGGATAAAGAACCGCTTTGCCGTCTGAAAACGGGAACTTCTCTGTAAATAAAAGCGGTGAATCGGTTCCGTCCGCTGCAACGGGCCATTGCAGTGAATTGTAGCCTTCGAGACGTTCGTAAGTGACGCCTGCGTAAAGCGGTGAAAGCATCGCCGCTTCTTCCATAATGTCTGCCGGATGTTCATAGCGCCAATCAGCGCCCAGCCGGTTGGCGATGTCTGTAATGATCTGCCAGTCAGGCTTTGAATCGCCCAGCGGTTCAAACACTTGGTAAAGGCGCTGCACCCTCCGTTCCGTATTCGTAAACGTGCCTTCTTTTTCAAGGCTCGGGCTTGCCGGGAGCACCACATCGGCGAACTCGGCCGTCCGCGAGAGAAAAATATCCTGCACAACGAAGAAATCAAGCTTTTCAAAGGCGGCATGAACATGGTTGATGTTGGAGTCGACAAGCCCCATTTCTTCTCCTTTTAAGTACATGGACTTCAGTTTTCCCGAGTGGATGCCTTCGATCATTTCATGATTTGTCATTCCGATTTCTTTCGGCAGGTCTGCTCCCCAGCCCTGTTCATACTTTTTGCGGGCTTTTTCATCCGTTACTTTTTCATAACCGGGGAAGCTGTCAGGCATGCTGCCGAAATCACTGGCACCTTGCACGTTATTATGGCCCCGAAGCGGATATGAGCCTGCCCCGGGCTTGCCGTAATTTCCGGTCACAAGCAGCAGGTTGGAAATGGCCGTGCTCGTATCACTTCCTCCCATATGCTGGGTAACCCCCATTGCCCACAGCGCGCACACGCTGCCGGCTTCATGAATCATCCGCGCTACTTTGATTAAGGTCTCCTTGTCCACACCGGTATGTTTTTCCGCATATTCCATCGTGTAAGGTTCAAGGCTTTTCACGAATTCATCTAATCCGTTCACTCTTTCATTCAGAAATGCAGTATCCGCCAAATCGTGATCAAGCAGATACTTCGATACGGCATTCAGCCAGACAATATCCGATCCGGCACGCGGCTGGAAAAACACGTCGGAGCGCTCGGCCATTTCATGTTTTCTCAAGTCCGCCACGACGAGCTTCTGTCCGTGCAGCTTATGGGAACGTTTAATGCGTGTAGACAGAACGGGGTGAGACTCAGACGTATTTGAGCCGATAATCAGTACGAGCTCAGCTTTTTCTATATCTGTAATCGATCCTGAATCGCCGCCGTATCCGACCGTTCTGAACAAACCGGCCGTAGCTGGAGACTGGCAGTAGCGTGAGCAGTTGTCGACATTATTTGTGCCGATCACGGCTCTGGCAAGCTTTTGCATCACGTATGATTCTTCATTTGTGCACTTGGAAGATGTGATAAAAGCAAGCGCGTCCGGGCCGAAATGTTCTTTTATATCGGTAAATTTATCAGCGATCAGCTGCAGCGCTTCATCCCATTCCGCCTCCCGAAACGAGTCTCCTTCCCGTATAAGCGGTTTGGTAAGGCGCTTTTCACTATTGACGAAATCCCAGCCGAATTTCCCTTTTACACATGTCGAAATTCCGTTTGCGGGCGCCTCGGCCTGAGGTTCTACCTTTAAAATGTCTCTTCCTTTCGTCCATATATCAAAACTGCAGCCGACACCGCAGTATGTGCATACGGTTTTCGTCTTTTTGATTCTTTCATCACGCATGGCCGATTCCATGTCCGATATGGCTAAAATCGAGCCGTAGCCGGTTTCGACGCCTTTTGTGATGTCAATCATCGGCCGAAGCGTCTCTTCATTGATGCCTGTTAAATAGCCAGCTTCGCCTTCCATGCCTTTTTCCATCATGGCATTGCACGGACATACGGTTGAACAATGTCCGCAGGAAACACATGATGATTCATTGATCGGTACATCCTGATCCCAAATGACCCGCGGGCGTTTGCGCTCCCAATCGATGCTTAAAGTCTCGGTTACCTGTACGTCCTGACAGGCTTCGACGCAGCGTCCGCATAAGATGCACTGATCGGGATCATACCGGTAAAACGGATTTGATTCATCTTTAGGATACGGTTTTTGATCAAAAGGAATGCTTTGATGATTGATTTTCATTTCCTTTACGGTATTATGTACTTCGCAGCTCCCATTGTTGTAATCACAAACCGTGCAGTATAATTCATGGTTGTGCAGAATGTTGTCCATGCCGATAATCTGCGCTTTTTTCACATCGGACGAAAGCGTATCGATCACATCTCCGTCCGTTATTTGCGCGGAACATGAACGGACGAGTTCCCCGTTAACACTGACGATACAAGTATCGCACGTTTCAATCGGACCGAGACTCGGATGATAGCACACGTGCGGAACGTCAATCGAACTATTGTTCAAAAGCTGCAAAACGGTTTGTCCGTCTGCCGCTTCCATTTCAACGCCATTGATTGTAACCTTCTTTGTATCAGCCATTTTCTTTTCCCCTTTCTGTTCCCCTCTATACATCCTTTATGATTCCCAGCCGGCCTTTCACTAAAACATCCCGTTTAACTGAGGAAACATGCGGGTATGAGCGGTAAAAAGGAGGCTTCACATATGCTGAAGAAAAAAACACTCATCACGGGATTGTCGGCCGTGATGCTCACAGGAGGCGCATTCAGCGCAGAAGCAGTTTCGGATACACAGTCCGTTCATGCCGAAGCCGCTTCAAAAACGGAAGATCAACGTGCACAAGAACTGGTGAACACCCTTTATCAATCAGCGTTTCAAGGGGAAATGCCGCAAAATGTGAAAGGCCTGAAAATCAACCAAAGCACAAGACAGGATGTTTACGATAAAATCGGCGAGCCGGAACAGAAAGCGGACAGCCGCAATCCATTTGATTTATACAGCTGGAACATGGGAAACCCCGGTTATGGATTTTCCTATCATAAAAACGGCAAAATCTCAGAAATCCGCTATTTCGGGACAGGGGTGGAGCGGCGTTTAAACCTCGGCAGCGTCACACCTGACGTTTTAAGCAAACAAATCGGCAGCGCTGACAAAATCCTGACAGTGCCGAAAACGGGCGAAACAGATTACGTCTACCATACGGGACAGTATGAGCTCCGCTTCGTCATCGGCAGTGATCAAAAAGCAGACCATGTCAACCTAAAAGAAAGATAATCCGAAAAAGCGGCCTCCCGGGCCGTTTTTTTCATAGACAGCTTCTCCGTCATTCCTTACAATACATGGGAGTACAAAAAAAGGGGAACAGTGTGAAGTGAACAGACATCGATTGACATACGGGGCATTGACCGTTTTTATCATCGCCCTCGGTTTACTATCCAGAACCGCCTGCATTACCAACCTATTGCCCGGCATGATAAATGATTATTTAGGGGATGCCCTGTGGGCGGCAATGATTTTCACCGGATTCGGGTTTTTGTTTTGTAACATCCGGACAGAAACAGCCGCTATCCTGAGCCTCTCGTTTTGCTGTCTGATTGAATGCAGCCAGCTGTATCATGCGCCGTGGATTGACGAGATCAGAAGCAGCACGCTCGGCGGGCTGATCCTCGGCTGGCAATTTGTCTGGAGCGACATTTTCGCCTATACCCTCGGAGTATGCGCGGCCGCGCTTTTAGAATGGGCCGTCAAAAGAAAACGCCGGCTCTCTTCATAATCGGAGCACGCCGCCGATATGAAGGGATAAGGAGGTGGAAGCTATGGATATCCCTGCGTTATCAATCGCTATGCACCAGGCATCTCTGGCGCAGAATGTAAATATCGCCTTAACAAAAACGGTCATGCAGAATGCCCAGGCCGCTGCGGAAGAAACCGTAAAAATGCTGCCGGCCCAGCACCCGACTGCCGGCCATTCCATTGATGTGAAAGTGTAAAAAAAAGATGCCGGATGATAACCGGCATCTTTTTTTCTGCCCGGAGTACGCACACCATACCGGGCATGCAGGAATATGGTAAACGGAATAATGTACGATCCTTTTTATTATGAATACACAGCCGAGAGCCATGAACGGGTGCCGTATATCCCGTTCTATCCTTGGTATTAATATTTGAAAAGAAATGACCGCAGAAAGAGGAGCTTCCCCTTTTCGCTATTCAACTTTGACGGACAAGATATACGGGAGGGATTGAACTTTATCCATCACCGCGGCTTTTCCGCTTTTGCTTTTCACCCTTCCCTTCACTTCAAGCACCGCCTTATTCAATTCATAGGACGTGATGAGAATTCCCTTTGCTTCAAGCGAAGTTAAAATTTCATGCATAACGGCTTTCTCCTCAATCTGGAAACTGGCAGACAGAGAATGCGCCGCCGGTTTAAACAGAAAATTTAAAAGTTCAAGCCCGATTAACGCCAATATCGTGCCGCTGATCCCGATGACATACATCCCCGCCCCGATCGTCAGCCCGATCCCGGACGTGGCCCAAATCCCCGCGGCTGTCGTAAGCCCCCGCACGACATGCCGCTGCAAAATAATCGTGCCGGCCCCTAAAAATCCGACGCCGCTGACGACCTGCGCCGCCACCCGGCTCGGGTCAAAGGACGTATGGCTGTTGGATAACAAATCAAAAAAACCATATTTGGAAACAATCATCATCAAGGCGCTGCCGACGGCCACTAGAAAATGCGTCCTCAAACCGGCCTCCTTCGCCCTGAATTCTCTCTCCAATCCAATCAGGGCCCCAAGCAGCCCCGCAACCGCCAGACGAATCACAAAATCAAGTTCCATCCGTCTCTCTCCTTTCCTTATCTTCTTACCCGCTTTTTATTCCGTGTATCTTTTTCAATCAGCACATGGTATTTTAATATATTCTTTGGTTCTTCAACTTATTGTCAGTGCCTTTTTATTATGCTAAAAAGCTTCTTTCTCTATTTTGGCTTTGAAGTCAGCGGCTGCTTTCGCTTCCATCTTCCAAAACAAAACGCAGTTCCATCACTCATGTTTAAAAACTTCTTTCAATCCGTT
This sequence comes from Bacillus siamensis, assembly GCF_051628075.1. Classification (NCBI taxonomy): domain Bacteria; kingdom Bacillati; phylum Bacillota; class Bacilli; order Caryophanales; family Bacillaceae; genus Bacillus; species Bacillus siamensis. The sequence goes on along the minus strand of NZ_CP155579.1, from coordinate 1,193,951 downwards.
AATTTATATCGTATTATAAGATATAATCTCAATAAACGACAAGGATTGATGACGATGGCAAACGAAATGCAGGAATTAAATGGCCTCTGGACCGATATTTACTATCGGCTCCGTTATCAGCATCATGAAAAAATCACTCACCAAGGTGTGCGAATTCTGCAAGTCATTCAAAAAGAGCAGGCAGTCGGAATAAAAGACATTGCCGAAGCAATTCAAGTATCACATAATACCGCTTCAGAACATATAAAACGTTTACTCAAGAAAAAGTACGTTTATAAAATCAGAAGTGTTGAGGATGAGCGGAAGGTTATTTTAAAACTTACCAATTTGGGGGCGGATGTCCTTTACCGTCATTCCGGCCTCGATGAAGAAAAGCTTAAACAGCTTCTTTTTGACAACATGAATAATGAAGAAAGAACACTTGTCTTAAAAGCATTCAGTTTGATGAAGGAGCGGGCTGAAGATGTTTACGATCGTTAAAATTATTGTCTCCGCTGCTATTATTGGGATTATCACTGAAATATCAAGAAGAAGCCCGAGTTATGGAGGTATAATAGCCGCTTTGCCAATTGTCAGTATGCTGAGCATGGTTTGGCTGTACATCCAAGGAGAAACGAAGGAGACATTAAGTCATTTTGCCTTCAGTGTGGCTTCCGGCATCCCCTCCACAGTCGTTATGCTGGTCATTATCGGCATCGCCCTTCACCATTCACTGCCTTTCATTGCCGCATCAGGGCTTGGACTAACAGGATGGCTGCTATTCTTATATGCTCAGGATGTTATCGTAAAACATATCAGCAGTCAGTCATAAGACTTCAATACATGCGAGCGCTTAATTGAACATGTGCGAAAAAAAGAAGAAAGGCCCCTGTCGGAAACTGATTCTGCACAGTCTCATCAGAAAAAGACACCGTCCGAACACAAAAACATCTTGTGTTACGAACGGTGTCCGCATCTGTAAGGCCATACCAACATGAAGAACCGGCTGATCCCTCAAACAGAATGTCCGGCAATCACCTCAAAAAACGAGGTGAAATCAGTCAGTATCCCGTCATCCGCCAGCTGTTTTTCTTCAAATAACGCGCGGTTTTTTCCGAACGGGTCAATGGCCATAATCTTGCCCGCACCTGCTTTTTTCGCCGCTGTGAGTCCGGAAAAGGCATCTTCAATGACTAGGCACTCTTCAGGTTTAAGGCCTAATTTTTCCGAGGCGATGATAAAAATATCCGGCGCCGGCTTTCCGGGGAAGCTTCCGTCATCAAACGTGACTTTGTCAAAATCAAACCACTTCCCCAAATGAAAAACGTCAAAGTAAAACTCGACATTTTCCTTTACCGTAGCCGTGGCGATGGTCATCGGCATTCCTGACTTTTTCAGATGATTTAAGACGTCGGTCAGCCCCTTCGTCAGCTTTAACTCAGCTTTGTTTTCAAGGCATAATTCTCTGTAGTAGGCTTCTTTTTCAAAAGACATCTTCTCGATTTCTTCATTTGTTAAATCGCCGGAAATAAAATGTGTCAGGATTTCACTGTTTGTTCTTCCGTGAATGTTAACGAAAATATCTTCATCGGAAATCGCTTTCGGAGAGTATTTTTTCACCATGTAAAACCACGCTTTTTCGTGGAGATGTGAATCTTGAAACATCGTGCCGTTGAAATCAAAAATAACCCCTTTCATCGAACCGCCTCCCCTTTTTATTTTTTTGCGATTTTGACATCCACATATTGCTCATAATGAATCTGAACATCTTTCATCACTTTATCATCCGTGATCAAATAATCCATATCGTGTAAGTTGTAGAACACGTAAAAATCTTCCCGGTTGAATTTTTTATTGTCCGCCAGCAAAAATTTCGTCCGCGAATTATTCAGCGCGATTTGATGGGCTTCTCCTTCTTCAATGCTGTAAGAAGAAATCTCATCATTATGTATGCCGTTTGCGCTGATGAAGGCTTTCGTAAAATTGAATTTCTGCAGGTTGCCGTTCACAATGGGCCCGACGAATGCACCGGTGTTTTTTCGGAAGTCGCCGCCGATCAGGATGGTATCCGCAGTGTCGCCATGCTTTAAAATATCAAACACGGGGTAGTTGTTGGTGATAATCCGGATTCTCTTATGCAGCAGGTGTTTCGCTAAAAGTTCAATTGTCGTGCCCGGTCCTAAAAAAACGGTATCGCCGTCATTTACATATGAAGCCGCGAGTTCCGCGATTTTCCCCTTCTCCTCCATTTGAACATCCAGTTTTTCATTATGCGATAATTCGTGGTCAATAGAATAAGAAATGCTCTGTGCGCCTCCGTGAATACGCACGATTTTTCCGGCCTTATCCAGCTCATCCAGATCTCTTCTTACCGTCATATCAGAAACTTCCAATTCATCGATAATATCACTCACCGTAATAAACCCCCGCGAGTTTACGATATCGATGATTTTTAAAAGGCGCTCTTTTTTTAACATGCTCAATCATCCCCTCAACTTTACACACAATCTAACACACCGCGGCACTCCGGTCAACAAAAACAAACATTAACAAACAACATTATCAACATATAAAACATTGAAAAACTTGTTTCATCCTTGTAAACACAGCTATTATTTCCTTATGAAGCTATTGACAACAAAAATGTATGCGTTTACTATTAAACAAAAGATAACATTTACAAACATTAACAAACTTCAATTCACACATTGGCGAAGGAGGATTCAGTAATGCTCAAATTACCTCATGACTTTATTTTCGGCGGGGCGACTGCGGCATACCAAGCGGAAGGCGCCACAAAAGAAGGCGGCAAAGGGCCTGTAGCCTGGGATGAATTTCTTGAAAAACAGGGAAGATTCAGCCCAGATCCGGCAAGTGATTTTTACCGGCAGTTTCCGGAAGATATCAAACTATGTGAGAAATTCGGAATAAACGGCATCCGCCTTTCTATAGCATGGACGAGAATTTTTCCTGACGGCACGGGCGAAATCAATCAGGAAGGCGTTGATTACTATCATCGTATTTTCTCAGAGTGCCAAAAACGCAGCGTCACCCCTTTTGTCACGCTTCATCATTTCGATACGCCGAAAAGATTATTTGATCAGGGAGATTTTCTCAACCGCGACGCAATAGATGCGTTCGTCAGGTATGCGGAGTTTTGCTTTAAAGAATTCAGCGAAATCCGATATTGGAGCACGTTTAACGAAATCTATCCCACAGCCACCAACCAGTATTTACTCGGCGTTTTTCCGCCATCTGTTAAAAGTGATATCACAAAAGTCATTCAATGCCTCCATCACATGATGGTGGCGCATGCGATGACCGTCAACCTCTTTAAAGAAGGCGGCTATCCGGGAGAAATCGGTGTCGTCCACTCACTGGAAACAAAATACCCCGCCAGTGACTCGGAAGAAGACCGCCATGCCTGCTTTCTCGATGACGCGTTATCAGTGAGATTCCTCCTGGATGCGACCTACCTCGGCTATTATTCTGAGGAAACCATGCGTGCTCTGGATGAAATCTGTGAGGCGAACGGCGCTTCATACGAGTTTTCAGACAGCGATTTTGACGTGATGAAAAGAGCGTCAACACGCAATGATTATCTCGGCATCAATCATTACCAATGCCATTTCGTCAAAGCGTACGACGGAGAGACCGTTATTCACCATAACGGAACGGGCGATAAAGGCACTTCGGTCTATAAAGTAAAAGGGATCGGCGAAAGAATTTACAAAGAAGGCCTGAAACGGACCGATTGGGACTGGCTCATTTATCCTGAAGGCATGTATGACATGCTGATGCGAATCAAACGGGACTATCCGCAATATAACAAAATGTACATTACCGAAAACGGCATGGGCTATAAAGATGAGTTTGAAGACGGCATCATTATGGATAAGGCAAGAATCGACTATTTAAAAGTATATTTAGAAGCCGTCAGCAAAGCGATTAGCGACGGGGTCAACGTAAAGGGATATTTCTTATGGTCCTTAATGGATTTATTTTCATGGACCAACGGCTACAACAAACGTTACGGTCTTTTTTACGTCGACTTCGACACCCAAAAACGGTATCCGAAAGAATCGGCCTACTGGTACAAACTTGTAAGTGAAACAAAAACAATCATTTAACGATCATACATGGTGAAAAGAATCTCTTTTCATCATGTATGCCGTCTTTAGGAGGGGTTTTTCATGACAAAGGAAGAATTGCAGATGCTCGGTTTTGAAATCGTCGCCTATGCCGGCGACGCCAGAAGCACTTTATTGACAGTCCTGAAAGAAGTCCGTGCCGGAAACTTCGAAAACACGGAAGCAGCATTAAAAAGCGCAGATGAAAATCTAACCCTCGCCCACAATGCGCAAACGAAAATGTTAGCTGAAGAAGCTGACGGCAAGGACATGGAATTAGGGTTTATTTTCGTTCACGGTCAGGACCATTTAATGACAACCCTTCTGCTTCGTGATCTTATTCAGGATTTTATAGAACTCTACCGAAGCCGCCGATAAGGAGTGGAAAAATGAACGGTATCATCAAGCAAATCGAAAAGGGAAAACCGTTTTTTGAAAAAATCTCAAGAAACATTTATTTAGGCGCGATCCGCGACGGCTTCTTAACGGCCATGCCTGTTATTTTATTCGCCAGCATTTTCATCCTCACCGCGGCTGTGCCGGAAGTGTTGGGTTTCACTTGGCCTAAAAGTGTTTCTGAATGGCTTTGGAAAGTTTATAACTATTCAATGGGCGCCCTCGGCCTGATTGTCGCGGCAACAACTGCGAAATGCCTGAGTGAATCAATGAACCGGAAAATGCCGAAAAACAAAGGGATCAATCCCGTTTCAGCGATGCTTGCTTCAGTCGTCGGATTTCTCATGTTAAGCGTCACTCAAATCGACGGCGGGTTCTCGACGGAATATCTCGGCACAAAAGGACTTTTAGCCGCTTTTGTATCCGCTTTCACAACAGTGAATGTATACAGATTCTGCGTTCTGAAAAATATTACGATTAAAATGCCGAAAGAAGTTCCGGGAACCATTTCACAAACATTTAAAGATGTTTTTCCGTTCGCCTTTTCCGTTTTGGCCATGGTGATCATTGATTTATTGATCAGGAATACGCTGAACGTATCGTTCGCTGAGGCTCTCTCCTCTCTCTTATCGCCGTTTTTTACCGCTGCAGACGGTTATCTAGGGATTTCTGTCATTTGGGGAATGATGGCGCTGTTCTGGTTTGTCGGCGTTCACGGGCCTTCTATTGTGGAGCCGGCCATCGCGGCTATTATTTACGCAAATGTGGAGGCGAACCTGCAGCTTCATAATGCCGGTGAGCAGGCGTCCAACGTGCTGACCGTCGGGCTCGGGAACTTTGTCGGCACTATGGGAGGAACCGGCGCAACCCTTGTTGTTCCGTTTATCTTTCTTCTTTTCGCGAAATCCAAGCAATTGAAAGCAGTCGGAAAAGCATCCGCGGTTCCGGTGTCTTTCGCAGTAAACGAACCTCTTCTCTTTGCTGCGCCGATCATTTTAAATCCATATTTCTTCATTCCGTTTGTTGTAACGCCGATAGTGAATGTCTGTCTGTTTAAATTTTTCGTTGACGTCATCGGAATGAACAGTTTTATGTATGTTCTTCCGTGGGCTGCCCCCGCTCCCGTCGGCCTGATTCTGGGGACCGGGATGGGGCTTTCGGCTTTTGTTCTCACAGCTGTGTTAATCATTGTCGATTTCCTGATATACCTGCCATTCTGTAAAGCTTACGACAATGTATTAGCGGCGAAGGAATCTCAACACACCGAATCTGAAACCGCGTTGCAAACATCCCGGGAGATACAGCCCGCAATGGCCGGCGCCTCAGAAGACGCGGCCTCCGTCATCAGCACAAATCTTCAGGAATCCTCATCCGCCTTGGAACACGGCACCAATGTGTTAGTGCTGTGCGCCGGAGCGGGAACGAGCGCCATGCTTGCGAACGCACTGACAGAAGGAGCCGAGGAATATAACGTGCCGATCACCGCCTCAGCAGGCGCCTACGGATCCCATTATGACATCATGAAAGACTTCGATATGATCATTTTGGCTCCGCAGGTCGGCTCTTATTATGATGACATTAAAGAAGATGCGGACCGCCTGCATGTGAAACTCATCGCAACGAAAGGAGCGGAATATATCAGCCTCACCAGAAATTCGCAAAAAGCCATTCAGTTCATACTGGAACATACCTCAAAATAAAATCGGAGGGTTATCATGGATGCCAAACATTTGAAATCAAGATTTAAAGACGTTTTCCAGAGAAGTAACGGGGAACTGTTTTTCGCACCCGGCCGGATCAACCTGATCGGGGAACATACGGATTATATAGGCGGCCACGTTCTTCCCTGCGCGATTACGATCGGAACATATGCCGTCTGCGCAAAACGCGGAGATCACCAAATCCGGTTATTCTCAGAAAACTTTCCGGACAGCGGCATTGTCTGCCTTGATCTCCACGATACAGCATACAAAAAAGAAGACGGCTGGACCAATTATCCAAAGGGAATGATCCGTTACCTTCTCGAAGCCGGCGGCCAAATAGACAGCGGAATGGATATTCTTTTTCACGGAACGATTCCAAACGGCGCCGGGTTAAGCTCCTCCGCTTCTATCGAAATGTTAACCGGCTCCATTTTAAGAGAGTTATTCAGTCTGAATGTTTCCGATACTGAACTGGCACTTATCGGAAAAAGAGTCGAAAATGAATTTATCGGCGTGAATTCAGGCATTATGGATCAATTCGCAGTGCAAAAAGGCAAAAAGGACATGGCCATTCTTTTAAACTGCGATAAGCTTGAGCACGAAATGATTCCGGCTGCTTTTAACGGATATAAAATCGTCATCATGAATACGAACAAACGCCGGGAGCTGGCAGCTTCAAAATATAATGAACGCCGCAGTGAATGTGATGAGGCTCTTTCAGAACTTCGGCAATATCGGAATATCGCATCACTTGCGGAATTAACGGCAGAAGAATTCAACAAACTCGAACACCTTCTCTCCCGTGAAACATTGCGCAAAAGAGCCCGTCACGGAATCAATGAAAACGAGCGGACCCTCTCAGCTGCGGAAGCTCTCAAATTGAATGATTTGAAAACGTTCGGGGAGCTGATGAACGCGTCCCACCGTTCATTACGCGATGATTATGAAGTGACCGGTGCCGAATTAGACGCGCTCGCTGAAGCAGCCTGGAAGGAAGGTGCGCTCGGGGCGCGGATGACGGGCGCGGGGTTCGGGGGCTGCGCCATAGCCATTGTGGAAAGCGGAGAAACCGCCGGCTTTATCCGGGCTGTTTCATCTCAATACCGCAGCAGGACGGGACTTGAAGCTTCTTTCTACATCGCGGATATAAGCGATGGCGCTGCTGAATGGAGGGAGAAATAAGCGATGGCCATTCTCGTTCTCGGCGGCGCAGGCTATATCGGTTCTCATGCGGTTGATCAACTAGTGGCCAAAGGGTATGAAACGATAACGGCGGATAACCTGCAGACCGGCCACCGGAAAGCTGTTCATGAAAAGGCAGTTTTTTACCATGGAGATATCCGTGACAAACCGTTTCTTCGCTCTGTTTTTGCGAAGGAGAACATAACAGGCGTTCTCCATTTTGCCGCTCAATCCCTTGTCGGCGAATCAATGAAAGACCCGCTTTCATACTTCAATCATAATGTGTACGGCACACAAATTACACTGGAGGTCATGCAGGAATTCGGGGTGAAACACATTGTGTTTTCTTCATCTGCCGCTGTATACGGCGAACCTGAAAAAGTGCCCATCACAGAAGACATGCCGGAAAAGCCGGAAAGCGCATACGGCGAATCAAAACGCATGGCAGAAAAAATGCTGAAGTGGTGCGATGCCGCCTGTGGCATAAAATATGTCTCCCTTCGATATTTTAACGTGGCCGGCGCGAAAACGGACGGTTCCATCGGAGAAGATCATCATCCGGAAACCCACCTTATCCCTATCCTTTTACAAACCGCGCTCGGTCAGCGGGACGAGGTTTTGATATTCGGCACTGACTATGATACTAAAGACGGCACGTGCATCCGCGATTATGTTCATGTTTCTGATTTAATCGATGCCCATATTCTCGCTCTGGAATATTTGCAGAACGGCGGAGACAGCGGCATTTTCAATTTAGGCTCAAGCAGCGGATTTTCCGTATTAGAAATGGTCAATGCAGCCCGGCAAGCAACCGGGAGAGGCATAAAAATAAGAGCGGCCGAAAGAAGACCCGGTGATCCGGGCACGCTCATCGCATCAAGCGATAAAGCGCGGAACATTCTCGGCTGGAATCCGAAACAAACGGACATAACGGAAATCGTTGTATCAGCATGGAATTGGCATCAGCATCATCCAAACGGATACAAAGACAAATGAAATGGAGGCGGCGGTCATTGAAGTTTTTGAATCAGTGGCAGGGTTTCTGAAAGAAAGCACTGTCTTAGGCGACATAAATGAAACAGATGTGATTTACACAAGAAACAGGCTTCTCGATCTGCTCGGACTGACGGATTATGCAGAACCAAAACAGATCAAGAAACAAAACAGGCTTCACTATTTGGACGAAATGGTGAAAGACGCGGTAAAACGGTCAATCATCAACGACACGCCGGCTGAAAAAGACATGCTGGAAAGCAGGATCATGAATGTAATCACACCGGCCCCTTCTCTGATCAATGCCACATTCAGCGAATTGTTATCAGATTGCCCGAAAAAAGCAACAGATTATTTTTACCGTCTGAGCCAAAGCAACGATTATATGAAGACGCGGGCCATCCGAAAAAATATCGTGTACCGCTCACCAACACCTTTTGGCGAATTGGAGATCACAATTAATTTATCAAAGCCGGAAAAAGACCCTAAAGACATCGCCGCGGTTAAAAACAGTCCGGAAAACCGTTATCCGAAATGTCTGCTCTGTATGGAAAACGAGGGATATGCCGGGACTTTACATCACCCTGCCCGTTCAAACCACCGCATCATCCGGCTTGACTTAGCGGGAGAACAATGGGGTTTTCAATACTCACCTTATGCGTATTACAGCGAGCATGCCATTTTCCTTTCAAGCGTGCACAAGCCGATGAACATCAGCCGAGGCAGCTTCAGAAGGCTTCTGGCCATTACGGAAATCTTCCCGCATTATTTCGCGGGATCAAACGCAGACTTGCCGATCGTAGGGGGATCCATTCTTTCACACGATCATTATCAAGGCGGCGCCCATGAATTTCCGATGGCAAAAGCGGACTCCCTTTATCCTTTTCGTATGCGTCATTTTCCAGACGTTCAGGCTTTTGTCGTGAAGTGGCCGGTATCAGTAATCCGCCTTCGCGCAAAAGATCCGGATTTGCTGACTGAGGCGGCTGCATATGTTTTTGAAAAGTGGCGGGAATATACAGACGAAACCGTCGGCGTCATTGCAAAGACGAATGAATCCCATAATACCGTCACTCCAATTGCCAGACGCAGGGGAACGGATTTTGAAATCGATCTCGCCCTCAGAAACAACCGCACCTCCGAAGAATATCCGGATGGCATTTTTCACCCGCATCAAGACGTTCATCATATCAAAAAAGAAAATATCGGTCTGATTGAAGTGATGGGGCTCGCCGTTTTGCCTCCCCGCCTGAAAGATGAGCTGACAGAAGTAAAAAAGTATTTGCTGAATAAACCTCATGACATCAAAGACATTCATCTTCCGTGGGCCGAAAACATCAAAGCGGATAAAGACGTGATACCGGAAAATGCAGCCGCTGTTTTACAAAGAGAAACCGCGAATGTATTTTTACGTGCGCTGACCGATGCAGGCGTATTTAAAATGACAGCCGAAGGCATTCAGGCGTTTCAGCGTTTCACGAAGGTGCTAGAGAATGGCAGCTGAGTGAACTCAATCAACAATCTTTTTTATCAGGAGGTATTGTGATGTTCAAAAAACATGTATTTGTAAACGTCATCTGTCTTTCTCTCATTTTCACCGCTTTTACATTCTTTGAGAAGTCTCCTAAAGCAAAAGCGGAGGCCTCGTTTGCCTATGGCGCTGATATAGGTTGGCTGAAACAAATGGAGGATGAAGGTGTGCGCTGGCTGGATGACGGCGGGAAACAGAAAGATGCCTTGCAGATTCTTAAAGATCACGGAATAAATGCCGTGAGACTGAGAGTGTTTGTGAATCCGCCAAGCAGCTATTATTGGCTGAAAGACGGCACAACATGGACCATGCTCGGCTATAGTGACAAAGCGGGCGTACTTGCTGCGGCCAAAAGGGCAAAAGCGTTAGGAATGAAGGTAATGGTTGATTTCCATTACAGTGATGTGTTCGCCGATCCCGGCCATCAGATTAAGCCGAACCAATGGACCGGCTATTCAAACAGCCAGCTGCAGGCAGCGGTGTATAACCATACGTACGACGTCATGAAAGAACTTAAAAATCACGGCATCTCCCCTGATTGGGTGCAAGTAGGAAACGAAATGAATTCAGGAATTTTACTGCCCGACGGCAGCACGAACGATTTCAGCAAATTGACCGCCTTATTGAACAAAGGCTATGACGCCGTGAAATCCGTCAGCCCGGCCACCAAGGTAATCAGCCATTTGGCACACGGCACGGACAACAGCCTATTCAGATGGTGGTTTGATCAATTCTTTAAAAACGGAGGGAAAACCGACATCATCGGCGTTTCGTTCTACCCCTATTGGGAGGGTAAGCCGTACTGGGAGCTCACCGGCCAATTATCCTCCAATTTAAATGAGATCGCCTCCCGCTACAACAAGGAAGTCATGGTGGTTGAATTGGGCGGAGATGAAAATAATCCGAAAGATTCCTACTGGACCATAAAAGACACCATAAAACTGGTGAAATCGGTTCCGAACGGTAAAGGAACCGGCGTATTTTACTGGGAGCCCGAGGCTCACTCCAGCGTTCTGTCAGACGCGTATCCATTAGGCGCAACCGCAAAAGTGTCTAAAAACGTCTTGAAATATACAACCGCAATCGACGCTTTTTATGACGCCGCAACAGGAAAATGATTGATTCGATTCTAAGCAGGCTCATTGCGCAGCCTGCTTTTTTATAAGATGTTATGAAAAAGAGCAAGTAACGAATCCGGAAAGAAAAATACCCGAAAAACCACGTTTCGGTTAACTCTCAGTTCTAATAAGAACTTTACGATTGTTGAAAAAGAAACAAAAATTTTATAATATTGTGTAAGCACCACCGAGCAGGAGGACGGGCCATGGACAAAAAAGAACAGCTCCTCACGAATTTCAGGGACTTTTTTAACAAGATGGTGTGGCTGAATAGGCTGAAGATGGAAGAAAGCCTTAAGGGGCATAAACCTTCTGAAGTGCATTGCATCGAATTCATCGAAAAAATTGAAGACGCCAATGTGACTAAACTCGCGGAGTCCCTTTATATGACAAGAGGCGCCATCAGTAAATTAACGAAGAAGCTTATCAATAAAGGCCTTATCGAAAGCTATCAGAAGCCGCTTAACAAGAAAGAAATCTATTTCAGGCTTACCGAGCAAGGAAAAGTCATTTATAAAATTCACGAGGAATTGCACAAAGAGTTTCAAGAACGGGACAAAATCGTGTTTGAACAAGTAACTGATGAACAATTTGACACGATGCTGAACTTCGTGGAAACATACAGCAGGCATTTGGATTCAGAAATAAAGAAACTTGGTGCAGACATGAAATCGGAATAAATATGAATAAAACCACCGGCAGCCCTGCTCCATGAAAACGGGCTGCTTTTTATATCTCTCTTATTGTTGACAAAGAAACAAAAACACTCTATTATTTTGTTGACAAGGAAACAAAGACACTCTATTATTTTGTTGACAAGGAAACAAAGACAGCGATTTTGAGAGGAGAATAATATGTCAACACATAAAAGCAAGGAACTTCGTCTGCCAAAAGAAGTTCTCACAGCTGCCTGGGCTATTGCACTGGGAGCAATCGCTCCCATGCTTGACTCTACGATGGTAAACATCGCCATCGGCAAACTGACTGAAGACTTCCACACGACATTGGATACCATTCAGTGGTCCGTTACAGGCTATATGTTAGCCCTTGCGATTGCAGTACCCGTATCCGGCTGGCTTATGAACAAATATAACGGCAAGAAAATCTTCATCGGCTCAGTCATCGCCTTTGGTGTCATTTCTGTTTTTGCGGGAATGAGCCGTGACGTTTCCAGCTTCATCTTCTTCCGTTTGCTTCAAGGATTCAGCGCCGGCATTATCACTCCGCTTATGTCAACACTCTTGGTTAAAACGGCAGGTCAGGAAAACCTGGGAAAAGTGATGGCAATCGTCAGCACCCCTATGATCTTCGGCCCGATCTTAGGACCTGTCATCGGAGGCTTCATCGTCCAAGGTGCTTCATGGCATTGGATTTTTTACATCAACGTGTTCATCGTTTTGATTGCTGCACCGCTTATGATGAAAACCATTCCGGACTTTGAACCATTCAACAAAGATCGTAAACTCGATATTTTCGGGATTATCAATTTGTCATTAATGAGCGCGGCATTGATGTACGGTATTACGAAAGCGGCGGCTCATGCATCATTTAACAATAGCGACACGATCTTTTGGGTGGTCATCGGTCTTGTTTCAGCAGCGATTTACCTCGTATATAATCGGATCAGAAAAAATCAAACCGTGCTGCCGATGAATTTGTTTGCTCACAAGAGCTTCTTAGCATCAGCGATCGGGTTGTTCTTAGCGAATGTTGCCATCATGGGGCCGATGTTAATACTTCCGCTGTTTTTTCAAAACTTCCGTCATTTCACGGCAGTCGAAGCAGCACTCGCTTTAATCCCTCAAGGAGTCGGAATGCTCGTGACTCGTCCGCTGACCGGAAAAATGATTGATAAGATTGGTGCGAAATACGTGGTTATGGTCAGTCTTGTTCTGTCGCTGATCGGATCTGTCCCGCTTATTTTTATCACCGATAACACAAGTATGATTTGGATTTCCGTCATATTGTTTATCCGCGGCACCAGTTTTGGAGGAATTATGCTTCCATTGATGAGTGACGCTTATACCGGCCTTGACAGCAAACAGCTTCCGGAAGCAGGTGTCGGTATTCATATGATTGAAAACCTCGGTTCCAGCTTTGGGTCAGCTGTGATCGCAACCGTTACCGCAACTGTCATACAAGGATTGCAGCCGACGATTTCGAACAGTTTAAAAGGCTACCATGCCGGATTCTTAGTATCCGTCATCATCCTTGCCGCCATCTTCATTCCAAGTCTGTTCCTTACCCATAAAAAGACTGCAGTATAAAGAACTTTTTAAAGTAAAAAACCCTTGCGCAGCAAGGGTTTTAGTGAATGAAACTGATGATTGTTGCTGGAAGAGCCGGCCAACAACAGACAAAGCCTTTTACTCACTCACATTGCTTTTCATTAACCATTCTACTTCCGTTAATTTTTGTTTTTGAACGTCTTTTGTATGCTTTTTCGCGAAATGGACTTTAACAGCTTCTTCGTTTTCCCAAATCTCCCAAAGCGTGTATTTCATTAAGGTCTCTGTCGCTGATGATGTTTAAGCATGCCGTTATGTAATGCATCGCAATTCCCCCTCTTCCCATCATTTTATGGCTTTCATTATCACATTTATCGAAAAAAATACCGCGTTCTCAACATATAAAAAACCGTCCATAAAAAATGAACGGCAATGGTTATTTAAGGCCATCAAGGGCGGCTTTTGCAGCCTCCGAGATAAGAGCATTATTATAATTGGCATCTTCCGTAAACCGGTTTGACAGGATTGCCAAAACAATTGGAGCTCTGTCAGGCGGCCAAACGATCGCAATGTCGTTTCGTGTGCCGTAGCTTCCGGCTCCGGATTTATCGCCGACTTCCCATCCTGCAGGAGCGCCTGCCCGAATCAGTTCGTCGCCGGTAACGTTGCCCCGCATCCAATCTGTTAAAATCGTGCGCTTGTCAGCCGTGAGAGTATTACCCAAAGCGAAAGTCTTAAGGTCAGTTGCCAGTGCTTTTGCGGTGCTTGTGTCACGACGATCCCCGGGAATCGCCGAGTTTAAATCCGTCTCGAATCGATCAGCTTTCGTTACATGATCCCCGATCTGTTTCAGTGATTTTTCGAAACCTTTAGGACTGCCAAGCTGCTGGAGCAATAGGTTCCCGGCGGTATTATCGCTGTAACGGACAGCGGCTTCGGAGATTTCTTTCAGGCTCATGCCTGTATCCAGATGTTTTTCTGTGATTGGAGAATATGTAACAAGATCATCTTTGGTGTAGCGGATGATGTCATTAAGTTTTTCATTTGAGCTTGTCTTCAGAACAGCAGCCGCGGCCAGAACTTTATAGGTTGATGCGTAAGCAAACCGTTCATTCGGCCGGTAGGTGATTGTCTTGTTTGACCCCGTATCAATCGCATAAACCCCGAGCCTGGCATCAAATTTTTTCTCAAGCTGAACAAATTTTTTGTTCGTTGTACAGCTTGTCATTTTTGTGTCTTCTATGGATTTCGCTTCAGCATGCGTTGAGCCGAATAAAGGGCTGAAACCGGTAAAGCTTAAACATAAAAGCCCAATGCATATTCCAACTTGTATTCTCGCTTTATTTTTCACATCCAGACCTCCTCATTATAATGATTTTGTATACTCCTTCTAATAAACATCACAAACAGGAAAACAGTCAATAATTTTCCTTTGAAATGTTTTCCGTGACAGTTAGGAAATCAGCTGAAAGGTGCTAACTGTAAACAACGAGAGTCAATCAATCGAACAGAAATGTTTACTGCCTCGACGAAGGCGGTCAAGGCCCTCACTCATTTACTGAGCCCGATAAAATGCGCCGCCCTCTAATGAAAATAAAACCAGAATCCTAACTCCACATCGAATCCCCCTTATTTGATGTGACATGTAGCTGATTCAAATGATCCGATGTAGTTCCGCTTGCCGGAGTCAAGAGTTCCCTTTCCGGTCTTATTCCGGATTGTTTTCACGTTGAATAATTTCAGAGGTGTTGCCGTTTTATAGCTGCCCTGCTGTGCTTCTTGTATAAGTCGCGGACACGGCCGCTCTACCCGGATGCATTTTGCCAGCCGGACCAAGCTGCGGAAGCAGACGGCGCAACGGCTGCCGCTCCCGTTAGTAATACCGCTGATAGAATTTCCTTGTTATTGCTTCTCCTGCTTTTTGTATTCTGCGATTTCCTTAGGGGTGGCCATCCGGATTCCGTCTGTGTCTGTCCTGTTTGCCGCTTGAACGCCTTCCATGTTTTTCACCTCGCCGACTACTCCCAAATGCTTTAAATACACATGATCACCAATCTTGAAACGATTCTGTTTGGCCCGCTCCTCGATCACGCTCCTGTATTCAGTTGCGGCTTTCTTTTTTAAATCAGCCAGACACTTTTCACAAAGTGTTACTGTTACAGAATTACCGTTAAAATCAGTAAACGAAACCGCTCTGACAGATTTCTTTTCCGGGTGCATCGTGCATGTTTTCTTCATAGGCGATGGCCGTGTAAATTTAATCATTCCGCTTCCTCCTCAAAACATGTCTTTTCGCCCCTCTGACATAACAGCGGATGAATGGGAAGTTTCCATGGAGATTGCCTTTCCTTCGCCGTCTGACGGATATTCATACATCCTGCATAGCTGTAAGCCTATATTTCTTTATATTCCCAATGCTCGCCGGATTTCCCTGTTATGATGAAGTTTCTAAAGCTGTTGACCAATTGCCGCATGTTGGCTCCATGCGAAAAGGCCGTATCCCAATTCATATGGGTAATTTTCAGCCCTCTAATATGTGTGTATGCTTTTTAAAGGAGGTGCATCACATGATGTTCTAACAACCAATCCAACTTAAACAAAGTGATTTAGTCGACAATTCAGGAGCAATAAGAACGGTGAATCTAAAAACAATTGATCTTTTTGAATATGGATTGTTAATTTCCCAAATTAATAAGATAAATAAAAATAGACCCCCTCACAGTTATGGTGAGGGGGTCTATGCGGCCGATATTTCTTTATTGAACGACAAATGTCTGCATGCCAATACCGTCTGCAGATATACTTTTTCTAGATTGAAATATTTTAAGCATGGATAAGGTAACAACTGAAATAAACGAAGAGATGCAAAAATGGATTGATGAGGTGATGATTTTCCCTTAAAAAGGAAAAGAATTAAACAAGGAGTTAGATGGTTTAAATTAAGTCCTTCAGAGCGATGGTGAAGAAACATAAAGAACTTGCTTAATGCTGATTTTTTATCCTTTAATGCTCCGCTTTATTTTTCACTTTTGTTATTAAGATAAGAGAACCACAATAAACTTATGAACCCAGCGGCTCCTATAATTGTAGATATAATGTAAGTCCAATTAAGTAAATCCATAAACTTTCTCCTCTAAGAAAAAATTTCAATACGTCTAAATAAAATGATTATTTCATAACTGTAAGGAATTTTAACATTTTATGTTTTTTCCTGATTAATAAATTCTTTAGTCTTTCTCAAATTTTTTTATTCTGCTTAACATTTTCCTATCATTTTCCGAAGCTCTTTTCAGCGATTTTTTCTCATATGATGTTCCTTTATTAATCACAACAAAATCAGAATTATTTTGCACATAAACTTGAGAGTCAGATGATTCATAGTAACCCGTAACGTTTTCTAAAACCGTCTTGGAATTGTCTTTATGATATAGATTATAGTTGACCGGCGGTCTGCTGATTGCAAATTTCCCAAAAACAGCAACATCATCCTTACCGGGAGTATGGCTCGCTCCTTTAATAAATATTACGCTAAATATTAAAATCAAAAAAATTGCAATTAAAGTTCCTGCAAACATAAATTTTTCGTTTCTTTTCCAGTTCAACATAAACAACCCTTTTCTTTATCATGCCGTGTTGATATAAGTAAATTTCACAATTTATGTACTAACAAATTTAAACAAGCAGCTTCCATTCAACATACTTAAATCGCTGCTGATAAAGGTCCTCCAGGCAAAACATTCAACAAATTTTGATAATAGTTAAGCTGTTCGTTATTGCTTTTTCTTGTTTGTTGACATTCTATCTTGTTGTCAGCTGCCGGGACTTGGTAAGAAGTGCTTGATCTTCTTTCATATCGCCTAAGTATAAATCTTCGGATATGTGATGAAATGAATACCACAAGGCGTTCAACGTCTTGGGTTCATCGATAAACGAAGATAATGCTTTAAAGGATTCTTTACGTAACCCTTTTTCTTTGAGAGAGCAAAACTTTTTAAATAATGGGTATTCATCCAGTCTGTCATTTTTTAAGATATGAGTTAAGA
This sequence comes from Bacillus siamensis, assembly GCF_051628075.1. Taxonomy (NCBI): domain Bacteria; kingdom Bacillati; phylum Bacillota; class Bacilli; order Caryophanales; family Bacillaceae; genus Bacillus; species Bacillus siamensis. The sequence continues at coordinate 1,176,648 of NZ_CP155579.1, read as the reverse complement.
CATGTATCATGGTTCACATCTCTCTTTGCCTGAAGTAAACTTAAATAATTTGAAATACGACATACAATGCAACTTCAGCTACAAGCAAATAAATCATATATCTAGCATAATTTAATACATCTTCATCAGTATTTTTCTCTTTTTTAAAAGTCCATGCAAATAACCCTAATACAGTTGCCACTAACACGATTTCAATTATTGTTAAAATTGAAATACCTTCCTCCTAAAAAAGAACAGGATAAATAGACTTATGTTAATTTTCATTGAATTAAGTCTCTCCAGTGAGGATGTATCTTATGAAAAATTTCCATTTCTTCATGTTCATCACCTTCAATGAGTTCAAAGCCGCCCGGTACATTATACATTATTTTCCGTTAACATATCAATTCCGGTTAATAACACACCTTTATCCTGAATTACACCATTTTCATCTTTTACCCACTACAATTCATTATCTAATAATACTGTACCTTTAAATCGAAATTGTTTCATAATTATTTCTCCTTATCAAATTAATCTTACCTTTAATGTGACTGTTCCAACCATTTTAACCCGCTTACTCTTTCCAATTCACTTAATTCAAAACGCTGCCGAGTAATTCCCTGCACTCCGGTTGCTCATCCATAAACTCTCTTCTCAAATGCTTAATCACATAATTATAAGGACAAAGAATTAGGTCATATGATTCATTTTTCCATTTTAGATAGTACATTGACCTTATTCCTCATTCCTCCATGGTAAAATCTTGTTGAAATATTTCGAATGAAAGGATATGGTCATGAAAGTTTTCGAAGCAAACAGCCTGCTGGCCGCTGCCAAACAGCGCGCGGGTGAATATAAAAAACTGCGCGGTCAGATGGCCAACCTGAAAAAAGCGTTTCAAGGCATGGCTGATCTTGGTGACAATGATTTCTCAGGCCGGGGAGCAAATAACATTAAAGCTTTTTTCAAGGACCACGCCGGCGTCACAGACAGCTGGCTTGATCTGATCGATATGAAAATCGCATTTCTCACAAGCCTTCCCGGTAAGGTCGAAGATGCCGGACTTTCCAATTCGCATGTAGAAGAATCATTTCTGGAACACGAGCTCACCCATGCCCTCAGTAAATCAAAGGCGATTATGGAAGAGCAGAAAAAGGACATGCGCTCCATCCTCGGAGAGATCGAAGACATCATCTCCCTCGAATTGTTTTCAACGGAAAGCACAGATCAGAAGCTTTCTTCAGCTGACAAAAAAAGAAGCGAAACGATACATAAACTCGGCAAACTTGATCACGATCTAACGAAAGAATACGCAGAAACCGAAGTGAACGAACAGTTCATTCAAGCTGACTTCCAGCAGCTCCAAAACGCCACAGGCAAAGGAAAAAGCGCCACGCCGCTTCACTACAACGCCAAAGCGTACCGAGAAAGCGACATCCATAAGAAAAAAGGTGATATCGCAAGACATTCGGATGCTTATTTGACGATTAAAAAGGAAGAGGCGAAAGAGCGGGAAATCAAGGATCTGAAGAAAAAGCTGGCTGATGGTGTCACCGATCCGGATGAGTATTTGGAAATCGCGAAGAAGATCGGCTATGAAAACCTTGAACCCGCTCAGGTGGAATATGTGATGCAGCTTGAACAAGCAAAACAACTCGAAGAAGTCGGCGAAACGGCTTGGGACATCGTCAAAGGAATAGGCGTCGGCCTTTATGATGTCGGAAAAGACACCGTAACCGGCGTCAAAGATCTGGCTGTCGGCGCATGGGATTTTTATCATCTCTCTGATGAACAAAAAGTCGCTAAAACCATATCGGCTGTACTGAACACGCCCTCTTACGCAAAAATCATATGGACAAACCTGGCGGATTCATGGAATGATAAAATGGTTAACGGGGATGCGTATTCAAGATCACATTACATCACCTACGCCATCGGGAGCATCGTCGGACTAAAAGGTTCCGGCTCAGCTGTAAAAGTAACAAGCAAGCTCGCTAAAACAGGCGCCTCTAAAGTGGATAACGTCTTGGAAGCCGGAGAAAAAGCGGCTGCAAAACATGTAAAAACCGGGATTGAAAAAGGAAAAGGCTATATCAATTCCGTTTCGAAAAACAAGTACGAACCCGCGCTTGCCGGAATAGCACAGGATATTGAAAATACTCACAATGTGAAGAATACGCCTTTGTTGAAAAGTGTTATTGAAGATCAAAAAGAGAGTGTGCTCAGGCAATCTGTCAATTCAAATGGTATTAATAAGAAAACGATAAAGCACGTATATCATGGTGAAGTTAATAGGAAAAATAAAGCTGTAGGTTATCATCATGAGAGTATGATGGGTGGCAATATAATACCTGGAACAGAAGAAGTACCTGATATAAATGGGGTATATAGAGCTAAAGTAGAAGTAAAAGGAATAAAAAAAGTAGCAAGGTCAACTTTCTTTCCAAAAGAATGGGATAGAATAAAAGTTTACAATACAATTTCAGAAGCTTACAAAAACAAAAAACAAGTACGAGATAATAAGTATATCGGCAAAACATCATCAGGGATTGATGTAGAGATGTATATTAATAAAGATGGCTCAATAGCTACTGCATATCCTTTATATAAAAAACCAAGGGAATGATTGAATTTATTATGGAATATTCATTTGAATGTAAAAGAGACCATTTAGGATACTTACGAGTAGTTCTCCCCACAGAGTTAGAATACTTTTCTGATTTCATTGAAGACATTGTTTCGGTAGATGAAGCTGATGAATACTTGAAAATGATTCAAGACGTATTGGATGGTTCTTCTGAAGAATATGAGATTCAACTAAATACAACCATTGCATATATAAAAGAAGATCAAACAGTCATAGAACACCTTTATACAGAAAATGAAAACGATAGAAGCTCCATGGAGACAGAAAAATTCAAAAAACTTATACTCGACTGGAGAGACAAGATCCCCCAAAGGTATAAGAGTGATGATTAAAACTTTAGGTCCCTTGAAATTCAAGGGACCTTTTTATTACCTTAATACCGCTTCAAGTTTCACTTTGTTTTCGATCCGCAGTTACTATCTGGAGAACTCATAAGGAACGGTCTGACGAATTTTCGGTTTTCAGTGCATAATAGCTATCAATGCCATTTCCTTGCCCTTCTTACTGGAATCATGTAAGCCTCTAGAGCCGTTTCAATAAAAAGTAAAAAACCCTTGCTACGCAAGGGTTTCGGCTATGATTCCGACTGGGCTCGAACCAGCGACCTCTACCCTGTCAAGGTAGTGATTACCTTCTGAGCTGTTATTTTTATTCCTGACAAATACTTATCTATCAAGGGATTGCAAATTTAAGATCTGATCTTTTCTGATTAAAAATAATGATTGTTGGCAAGTTTGGACAACAACTCGCCAACAATTTTCCACTTAAAACCAGAGATTGAATTCACAGCCTTGTCAATATTTTCTCCATTGATAAAAGAACATTCGTTCGCATATAATTTATTCAAGGAGATGAAATCAAAATGACCGATTTTGAACGGAAAGTGTATCGGATTATTTTTAACATGACCCGCTTCGGGAAAAATCCCTCCATGGAACAATTGAAAAGGAAAACCGGGAAAGATGAGCAGACGATCCGTGCTACTGTGAAAAGCTTATTGATAAAAGGTGAATTGAAGTGGGATAAACTACAGAAAAAGTGGATAATAAATTGAGGTAATTAAAAAAAGCTCACCGACAGGCGGGCTTTTTATTCAAGTTCTATTGCATTTTCAGTTATTGGAAACTTACTCTGTAAATCTGGTAATGCCATCGCATAAGATTGATACTTCTTAGGGAAATAACTACCTAGATTACGCATTTCTGTAAACAACTGATTACACTCATCTACATTGATTATTTTTTTTTCAGAATGAGCAAAATATAAAATAGCTAATGTGCCTCCGACTGCTTTCACATTATATTCCTTCGCTCTCTTTCTAGGACCGTTGTCGTCTGTTAAAAGAGCGCAATTCTCATATGAAGCATACACTAAGGAGGCCGCCTCACCATCACCTAATTTTGCTTTATATCCTAGCGTTCCAGGATAAGATTTTGATAGCATATAATAATCCCTAAGCATGTTTCGGCCTTTTATTTTTTCAATTTTAAGCCATCCTTCATCTATAGCCTTCATAACATCTTCTTTAACAATAGGATCTTCGTAGGCTTCTCTTTGAACAGACAGCATTATAATAGGTATTCCCTTTAAGGTTTCTTTTATCAAATAAAAAGAGCCTGTTTTTGAAAAATTAGAGAGAACAGTATTGTCTATTACAACTTTATCAGTCAAAAAACGGTTTATCATATTTCATCCCACCCCAGTTCATCAGGGTAGTTTTCATCTGCAATTTTAATATACTTTTCAACATCTAATTTTAATGATTCTTCTAATGGCTTTAAATAATGTTTTATCAGAACTGATCTACTAATGTTTGCTTTATGATATGACTTATATAATAGATTAAAGAACTCTTCTGAAATATACGCTTCTTCTGGAACACAAAAGGTTGAATTATCTAAACCATGTTCCTCGCAAACTGCTCTGAGTTTCAGTTTACCTTTTTTGCTTTGATTTTGATAATGCTCATATTCTTCCTTCGGTATTAATCCTAATATGTATAATCTTAGTGCCATTGATTGAAAAGAAACTTTATATTTAACGCATAGTTTTATAATGTCTAGCTTAGTTATATTATCCAAACTTTGACAATCGACAATTATACTTTCTTCTGGCATTAAAAAATGTGCAGCAAAATGATCAGCTAAAATTTCTTTTTCATCCCTTTTTGTTATATTGTCAGGATAGCAGATGTCTATTAACTCGTCTTTATCAAAGAGGACATGGGACAGCTCATGTGCAGCTGTGAAATTTTGCTGACCTTTAACTCTATTTTTATGAATTAATACCAGTTTAACATCATTTTCTCCTTTTTTTCTTAGATACATGCCTGTTGCAGCTGTACGACCCAAATCAAACGTTACCACAAAGCAACCCATTTTTTCTAAAAATTGAAAAATAGGACCTGTAATAGGCCCATCCTCAATACCAAATTTTTTTCTTGTTACAACAGATCTATCTTTTGCAATTTGATAATATTTATTGTCTTTATATATCGGAGAATGAATTTTCATTTTACCCCACCAACATTAATCAACTAGACTTAAATGCTTAAGTTCTTCAATTTTGCCAATTAAATCCTGTCCAAATTCGATTGCCTTATTTAATTCGGCAGGTTGTTTACCTTGAATTCTAAATCTTGCTTCAGTACTTTGATTAACGCTAGGGGCTGGTTCAATTCCTAATAAATATCCTGGGGACACATTTAGAGACTTAGCCAGTTGTTCTAATTGCTGTTCATCTACTTCTTCAGTTTCAGCTTCTAAACATGCAATAGTTTCTTCAGATACACTGGATACAGCAGATAATTCTCCCAATGACAATCCGCAGCGTTCTCTTGATAAACGTAATTCCTCCCAAAACATTTTCACAACCCCCTTAACTATAACTAAGATTACAATTATTTTACCCAATATCAAGGATTTCCAATCAATAAGTTTACACATTATTACAGTTTTTCAACTTGTTACATAACTTTCTCTAAGCTAATTTTAGATTATTTGTTCTTGATTAGCAATACTTTTGGTTGATTTATTTCAACTAATATTGTATAATCCCATATCTTGTGTTTTTATAAAAGCAATGTCTATATATTGTGTTTCAATTCTTTAATAACATGCCCCAAAACACAATATATAGACTCACGCCCTGTTTTTAGCACCTTTGATCAATATATAGTATCACCAAGCAATATTAGACCTGTCACTTATAGGTAGCATTAGTATTACAATTTTACACAAAAAATCCCTTCCGATTTACAGAAGGTCTTCATTCATCATAGGGACAGTACCTCTTCCGGCCAGCTTTCAATTCTTTTTAAGGGCTTACCCTTTTCGCAGCGCTCAAAAAAAGCCCTACTGATTACACTGGGCTTTTTATGTGTTTCATTTCCGCTTTCTGTGACAGATATAACAATCCTATTGGCATCCCTGAAACTAAAGACTCTCCTTTCAAAAGCCTTCCATACAACTTCTTAACTGTTTTTGGTAATTTTATGGAAATATAAAATTTAGCATGTTACGCTCAAATTGTTATAAGTATGATTCCATGAAGGGAGAAACCGAATGAATAATGTATTAGGGAGCTTCAAAAAAAGGTTGTCTATTGTCTTTGCATTAGTTTTGGCTTTGGGGTTTGCCTCTGTTTTCGGAACGCCGCCGGCTCAAGCTGCACAGCAGGATAAGTACCAAGACAAAAGAGAAGCTGAACGTCTTGCTATCGCCCTTTATGAAGCATCAAACTATGACACCGAGAATAACAAATATTCATTTGATGTTGATAAAGCTATGGCGGCGGGGGTTACTTTAAGTGACGCTGTCCAAATGAAGAATTACCTTGAATCCCTTTCGCCAGCTCAAGCGAAAGACATTCATGATCAGCAAATGGCTGCAGTAAAGGATGGGAAGAACCAACCGCAAATTTTGCCGATTATTGCATGGGCCGCAAGAGTATTGGCAATGGCCGGTCTTGGGTGGGCGGCTAAAAAGTTATTGGATATGGGCGGATATGAATTCTGTAAGAGATGGAAAAACTATAACAGTGTCACGAAATATGTTTGCAAATTCATAGGATGACATCTGGGAGTGATTAAATGAAACTGTGGTTTCTTTATGTATTGATTGCAACTGTGATTTCTATGTTTATACAAACGGGATTAGACAATGTCGGAGTATTGAACTTAAAAAATGTGTGGGCTGACTTTTTTAGCTGGCTCGTCATTTTCTTCGTGGTTTACGTATTAATTGAATTGGCGGGAAGGGCCGTTATTGGTTCGCGCAGCAATTAAGAAAAGCCCCTCATGATCAGAGGGGCTTTTTCATTATTTCAAAAGCGCTTCGATCTTCGCTTTCGTTTTCGGACCATAGGTGCCGTCAGCAGACAGGCCATACATGGACTGGAATCGTTTGACCGCATTTGCTGTTTTCGCGCCATATGCTCCGTCGATCCCAAAGTTTTTTGCGCTCTTATCCGGGTAGTAATGAAGAGCCGCCAGCGCCGTTTGAATCTGTTTTACGGCCTCCCCTCGGGTCAACGGGCTTTTGACTTTAAAAATACCCGCTGGCAGGCTGAATTTTGATTTTTGAGTGGATTTAGGCTTTGACGATGTTGCTTTCTTCTTGCCGCCGCTTTTCAGCTCGTTATCGCTTTTGATATAGGAGACATTCACATACCCGTGGAATGTCTGGCCTTTTGAATTGGTGTATTCAACATATCCCCATCCGTTGACAGTTGATCCAATCTGATATTTTACAACCGTGCCATTCGGCAGGTTAAGCACCATGGAAGAAGAGGCGCTCCGTTGTGTACGTAGAACAAGGCCATCGCTTGAAACCACCGTGTTTTTGATGAACCTTCCTGTGTCTGTATGGGTAACATCCGAATTTGATTCAGGCGCCGTTACAACCACACCATCCATTCGCTTTTCGACACGGGTCTTAAAATTGGCAAACCCTTTAGAGTTGCTTACCCATGGGGCCGGACAGATTTTGTGTGTAATGTCATAGTGCCGCACGATGTCATTGATCGGATCAAGTTTAAACTTCTTGCATAGCTCAGCACAAACTTGTTCTGCGCGGGCAATGGTATCAGGATGGAAAGTGCTGTTCTTTTCAATGCAAAGCTCCACGCCGATAGATAAGAAATTTGCATTCGGTTTCAGCGCCGCGACACCCCGGTAAGGCTGCCCGTTAACAATCTGTTGGACATCATTAGCATGATAAGCCACCTCATTCAACGGAATGATACAAATAGCCTCTGTACGATCGACAAAGATATGCGCAGATGCAAATGTCTGTTTCTTCTCAGACAGATTTCTGTTCTGGACGGGGAGCGTTTGACCAAAGTATCTATAATGGTTGGCAGCAGGCGCACCGGGGTTTGCCGTGTAATGCACCACCAGTTTCTTCACGCCGTTGTTTTTGATTCCCGGCCGCGTCCATTTGTTAATATCAATATATTGGTTTCTGTATACTGACATAAAATCTCTCCTATTCTGTTTTTGGATTCAAAAAAAGCAGCCGGATTAACCAGCTGCCTGATCGTCTTTTTCTTTTGTCTGATCGTTGTCGCTTTCAATTACGTGAAGCCGGTCAGTGATGACGGCCGGGATTTTAACGCCGATCTGTGCCAAGTTTTCCGTGATAGACAGGCCCTCATTTGCGATATAAAAAAGAACGGTCCCAAAGGTCAGAACACCGTTCAAATTTGTTATCGTATCAATAATGTTTGCGACGATGACCACCATAAAACTGAGCATCTTCCTTACATATCCAAACCACGCGCTGCGGCTCCGGAGCTGCTTCATTTTCCACGCTTTGATAATGCCGGTGATGACATCCAAGATGCTGAGGATTAGAAGCAAGTCAAGGTACTTCACCTCCCCGAAAAGATATGTTCTTGCGATCTGTAAGCTTTCAAAATTCATCCACACATGTATTCCCTCCATTTTGATCACCTCCTTCGAGGCAAAATAAAAACACCTATTCAGTTACAGGTGCTGGTTCACTATGGCCTTCATTCGCTGACAGTGCAGCATTTAATTGTTCTTGAAGTTCCTTGCGCTTCTTTTCTGCAAATGTATATAAAGCCTTGTATTCGGCGCGCTCCTTATTCTTTTGATTCAATTCTTCCTGGAGTGAAATGGAGTTATAGATTTCAATCTGTAGCTGTTCCTGAAGCTGCTCTTTTGTCATTTCTTGCATCCTGTTCCCCTCCCTATTCTTGATCTGGATACGCATTACCGCGCTCTTTTGCTGTAATTTCATCATATTCCGCTTGAGTGATGCGGCCTTTCTCAACGGCTTTTCTCATTTCAACGGTCAAAACAGTTCCATTTTTCCAGCAGTCTTCAAAAAAACCGAAGAGAACGCTTCGATTCTCCAATGAAATTTCCTCCGCTTCTTATGATTGATTCATTAAGAGATTGCAAACACGCTGAAGATCAAGAGTTCTGGCTTTCAAATTTTCCTCTTCATCAGTTTGAGAACCTTCGCTTTCTTCTTTAATACGTTCAATATCTTCCGTTGATAAGCCCTCAGTCCAGCAGTTATTTTCAAAATCTCTTTTAACCATAAAAAACTGTTCGGCCGGAGCTTCATAAAAACCTTCAGGTGGCTCACGATCTTCAGAATTCTGATAAAACACGCCGTTTACAAAACCTTCTTTATCAACTCCTAAAAAAGTTTTCATGGCAATCCCACCTATTTATCTTTTGGTCTAAAATGAATGTTGCTAATTGACACTTCATATTCTCGCCCGTCAGTCGGTCCATAAAATAGCTTTATATCGCCGCTCGGATACACAGTAAAACGTTCCTTTCCGGTTCCGTTCCAAACGTAAGCAGGAAAGATCTGCTGATACTCCGGTGCAACTTCTTCAGGCAGACTGCAAATTACATAATCACGCAGTTCCCCAGCACCCATTTTCCTCAAAAAGCCCCGCAACATTACATCGCCGCTTTCATTAATTCGATATCTAACTGGACCAAAAGAGCCTCCTTTACTTGCGAAAGGGCTCATAACCTGCAAATATTCCCACCCACTGTCTTTATTTCTTATCACAAATCTTGATTTTTTGTGCTCCAAAACCGCTTCATATCTATCTCCATCTCCGCCGATGTAATTGACAGTATTTTTCAACTGCATAACAACCTCATTGTTCAGTGAAAAATCAAAATATGTGCCAGCTGAATCATGCGTATCATTTTGATTTTGTGAATAGATTTTCAGGGCCGAAGTATAAGTTTCTTCCGGAAATGTTTTGCCTCCGTCTATCGTAATTGTGCCATTCTCAATTAACACGCGGTTTATGTCATATTTAACATTCCCGCTTGTATCTTCAGCCTGCCTTCTTTGTGAGAATGACGAAGCTGTCAATTCTAAAACATCATATTTTAACCCTTCATTTGCTCTTTTTCTTTGATATATTGTGCCTGCTTCAATATAGGCAGTCAGTGAATCCGAATTTGAAATCGGCTCAAACCGGGCCCCTTTTATCAAAGAACCTTCTATCGTGATCCCCTTGATCGTGCCGGCGGTTATTTTATCAGCAGACAGATTGGCGATTTTTGCGTTTGTAATTGCTCCGTCAATAATATGTGCGGTGTCAATTATCGCCGTTCCGAGATGCGCCTTTTTAATTGCGGCGTTCGCAATAGCAGCAGATCCAACCGCCGCGTCTGCGATTTTCGCTGATGTTATCGCGGCTGATTGAATATTGGCGGAACCGACCGCAAGGTTTGCAAGATAGTTATTCGTGATAACCCCGTCAACCAAGGCTACGTCATAGGGACTGTAGCCATATTCTTTAATTACCGATCCTTTTCTGACTTGAACTTTTCTTACGATATAACTGCAATTACTGTTATCATCTGAACCACGACCGCCCAAACCAATTGTGTAATTATTACTGGTTTCCGGTGCCGTGAATTGTATATTCACTCTCACGAATTCATCAGCCGGGTAATTGCTTATGTCAGTGAGCCCGCTTGAATCCAAGGAAATAAAAGTGCTGCCTTTTTTTAGATGATTCCAAGATATATCTGTTGTATTATTTCGTTTTACTTCAAAAGACAGGGTATATACTTGATCTTTTATAAGCGACATCGTCTGTTTCACAGAAAGTTGACTTACACCAAAAGCCTTGGTCCCATCCTGAGAGATTGTCATTTCATTGAATTCTTTTTTGTCTATTGTGTACTTTGAGCCTGAATAGGCATACCACCAGCTGCTATCTATCAATGAGCCCGGCAAAATATTGGCATCATCAAAGTTTCTGGAAAGCTTATCAGCGTCAACGGCTAGCTCGGCCAGTTTTTCTTTTGTGATCGCTCCGAAAACAATGTCATCAGTCAGAATGCGCTGAGTGGTCGCGGAAAACTGATCCGTGAATTCGCTTGCTGTGCCCCGTGTGTTAATTGAGCGCAAGCGATAATACCAAACTTCATTTACTCCTGTAAAATGCTCGTATCCGCCTGTTTTGCCTCTGAAAATACGATTCTCTTTTAATGGGGTGAATCCATTGACTTGTGAAGCATACACCTCATAGGCTGCAATATAACTGGACGGATCATAGTCCCATGTCAGGGTCACATTCTGAAACATTGGCTTGACCACTACATTCGATGGAACAGGTGGGGCTTTATCAGGGAAACTGCCATCCGTAACCTCTCCGGCATCCGGTTTACTTTCCCAAGTGCCGCGGTTTTTTTCAATTACGCTTTCAATTTGATCAATCCGGCCGTCCTTTTGTAATGCTGATAAAAACTGGCCGATCTCAACGACGCAAGTATTTTCAGGGTCGGTAATATCGTATTCCATTGAAATAACGCGTTGCGATGTCTCGATTGGAATAGCGAAGTTTCGATCAATTGCGATCGTTGTATCTCCCAATTCCACATGTTCGTGTTCGTGTCCCGGCACGCTCTCAAGCAGTTGCACGGACAGCTCATAATTGATTTCTGTCTTGCATGCAGTCGTAATCAAATGATTATATGTGGCCTTTAAGAGCTCTTCCGGATCCGTTATATCTTCATTATTGAACTCGCCTTCTCGATGGATCAACTTCCCATCTTTAAGACGCCCCAATCGTTCTAATAAATCCGGATCGCCAACCCATTCCTGTCCTAAAGGCTTATCAACCGGGTCGCCTTTTGATTTTTTCCATTCTACTTCAGAGAAATCAATAAAACGGGAATAACCGCCCGTTTCCTCTCCTTCCTCATCCGTAGATGCTATGGATGCCCCGTAACCCCAAAGGGCTGTCACCGGGTAACTGATAACGGTCCGCCGGATATTTGTTGTATCCTTATCACTCTCAAAGCGCTTCCCGCCGTCTTTACCGCGACGGGGAAGTATTTTTATGATTCGTTTGACGACCTGATTTCCGTCAAATTCTATAGTATCCTGAAGTTCTCCGCCCCAAATATTGATCACGTCAGCGATACAATCCAGCGCTTTTTTCTTATAGAAGGTAGTCGAATTCACTCCAAGCTCGGCTGTTACTTCCGCCACCCATCTTGACCGAGAAAGAACGTTGTCCAGTACAAACTGTGCAGTTTTATTGGTAGGACGGAAATCTTTCACAAAGGTTTCCGCAAGCTCCATTATGGCAGCCTCACAGGTAACCTGGGTATTAACCTCTCCATCTTCGTCTGCATCATCCAATTCCTTGATGACAAACAGACGCAGTACACCGTCCTTATCCCGGAACACCACTTGATTCTCTTCGAATAGGAAGCGCGCGTCAGGGTGGGAGGCATCGGCTACAAAAGAAAAAGAAGAGCCCTTGTTGAGCTCTTCTTTGTATTTAGCATCCCAGAACGTACAGGTTTCTCGTCCGTGGCTGGACAGCACTGTCAATAATTTGTCATCTGGTGAAAGTATATAAATGTCAGCCATGACCGGACCTCCTTACAAATATGCCTCATTAAATTTGATGCTGCTCTTATGACTGAACTTGATTTTAACTGGCGTCCTGGGCGGCAGCAGAAACCAATCTGATTGAATTTGAAGTGCTGTCATGATTAAATTACCGCTACAAGTGACCTTTCTTTTTGCTGAATCAATTACAAGAGTGTCACCAGCGATAAAATCGTACAGCAGCTTGATCGTTTTCGATACAGACCCATCAGCATTAAGAAGAGCCACCTCATATGAAGTGGCTTTCTCTTCAAAAACGCATTCGATTGTTGGGTCTACGGCTGCATAACCCGGATTAGTGATAGTTTGAATGCCTGAATTGAATTCGAAATCCTTTGCCGGTCCATATTTTTTGGGATCGGGGCAGATAAAAGTCAATGTTGCAGCCTGAAAGCCGCCCTGTTCTTCGCCTTCTGAAATGCTTTCAAAGACAGCATTATAGACTCTGTCAGGCTCATCGTTAAAAATTAACGGCTTAGGCTCTTCAGTATGCAGAATAAAAGTCAGTTCCTCCTGCTTTTTCTTCAGCTCTTCTTCACTACGGAAGGCAAAAAGAACCTCAACGGTTATGACTCTTACAGGAATTCTTGCGTCCCGCAGGAAACCTCCCGGACGATTCCCGATAGTGGCTGTATTCACTTCCCTCCCTGTCACGCCTCGGCCGCCCGTGGACTTTACATAAAAGAAGGGTGATATATCAATGCCGTCAAACGTGATTTTCCATTGGTTAGGCAGCAGTTCCTGATAATTAATCATTGAATCTCACCCTCCTTGCGTTTGACCTTTTTTGTGCGTTTGTGACAGGCTTTTCTACTCCTTGACCGACCTTCTTGCTGTCCATCTCAATAACAATCATCCTGTCAGGCAATTCAAGGTTCCGGATGTCCGCGCTCAATTCTTTTCTAACGGTGCCAAGTTCACCGCTAGAAATGGATGTGTCATATGCAAAATTCATATCCTCTTGCTGAATAGTCATAGCATCACTGACGGCTCCCATAGCTTTTTGAACAGTGCCGATACCATTCTGAATCCCCACAGCGATACCAGCAGGAACCATGATCCCGACCTGATCCCGCATCAATCTGGATGGGGAGTGGATTTTCAATTTTTTCTTAATGGTTTTCTCAATTGTCGAGGCGATGGAATTTGCTTCTTTTGCCAGCTCGCCCTTCATGTTTTGCATTCCAGAAATAATTCCGGCCATTGTATTTGACCCGATGGCTTTTCCGCTTTTCTTGAGAGAACCGAGCTGTTTCACATCCACTGTAAGCTCCCCAATTTTGCGGAGATAGTCATTTTTCAGAAGTGCCAGTTCTTTATTTGCAGCCGATCGTAATTCAACTATTTTCTTGGTTGTCTCGTTCTTCAGTCCGGTTAATTCTTGTTCCGCCTGAGTGCTTGCCAGCTTATGCTTTTCCTGCCACAGCTTGACATACTCATTTAACTCGGAATCTGTCATGCGTGAAATCGCATTAATCTGATCAGCTGACCCGATACCCATTTCTTTCAATTCGTCTGTGAATGCCTTCGGTGCCCGGCTTGCTATTTTTGTAATGTCAGTGTTGAACGTTTTGATCTTGTCCAGCTGCTTTTTAAGATTCGCAGTCAGCTTGGAGCCGTTCACTTTTTCACTTGAGACATCGTCAAATAGGCCGATGGCGTTATAAATCGCGTCAGTTCGGTCTTGCAGCTCTTTTTTATAGGCATCATTGGCCGCCTTAATATCGGCAGTCAGTTTATCATTCACACTTTTGAATTTTGAGAGATACGTATTGTTTGCAGAAAGAATGCCCTTGTTAAGTTTGTCAGCCGCTTTCTTTTCGGCTTCCTTCTGCTTTCTGGCCTTATCAGCCATCGCTTTTTGAGTCTGATAGATTTCCCGTTGAACCTTTATTTGCTGGTCAGAATTCAGCTTGTTCTTCTTCTTGATTTTCTCAAGCGTTTTGATATAGGTATTCCCGCTGATTTTTCCTGTATCGTATTTTGCCTCAGCTTTCTTAATCTGATCTGATACTTTCTTGGTATACGCCAGCTTCGCCTTCGCTTCCTTGCGCTGTTGCTCTTTCAGAAGCTTCTTCTGTTTATCAGAGGCGCTTTTGGATGCCTGATATATCTCACGCTGGATTTTTCGGTTTTGCTCGCTGGTAAGCTGGTTTTGCTTCTGAATCTTCTGCAATGTTTTGATATACGTATCGGCGCCCATTTTCTTGGTGTCATACTTTACTTCAGCATTCTTAATTTTATTGGATACCTTTACCTCTGCCGCCTTCTGAGCCGTTTTCGCTGCTTTTGCCGCGGCCGCTTTTACTTTACCCTGCGATTTATCAATACCAGCCGCCATACCGGTACCGACGTGATAGCCGACCTGGTCACGCATTACCCTTGACGGAGAATGGATTCCCAGAAGCTTTTTCATGCCGCTAGGAATAGCATTTGCCATTGATTTCACTTTGCTCGCTAAAGCCCCCGCCATGCCGCTGATACCATTTATTAAGCCTTGGATGATGTTGCGGCCAATGGACTTGAGGTTGATGCCTTTAAAAAACTTCATGACGCCATTCCAAATGCTTACAATGCGTTCTTTCGTTGCTTGGATACGGTTTACGATTTGCGCTTTCATATAGCTGAACGCTGTAGAAGCTGCGCTTTTAATGCCGTTCCAAATGGACATCACTTTGCTTTTCACTGTATTCCAGAGGCTTATTACTCTGTCTCTCGTCGCTACAATTCTATTGACGATTTGCGCCCGCATGTAGTTGAAGGCTGTTACAGCTGCACTTTTTAAAGCATTCCAGACAGATGTCACTTTGCTTTTTATCGAGTTCCACAAACTGACCATTTTGTCTCTGGTTGCAATAATGCGATTCACAATTTGTGCGCGCATATAGGTAAAAGCAGTCACTGCAGCACTTTTCAGGGCATTCCATATGGACGATACTTTACTCTTAATTGCATTCCAGATGCTGATCATTTTATCTCTCGTCGCAATGATCCTGTTAACGATCTGCGCCCGCATATACGTAAAGGCTGTGACGGCCGCCGATTTAAGACCCGACCAAATTGAGGTAATAGTGTTCTTAATGCCGTTCCATACTGAAGTCGCAGTCTTCTTAATACCATTCCAGACATTAGAGAAGAACGACTTTAGTCCGTTCCATGTTGATGTTGCTATCGTCTTTAGACCTGTCCAGACAGTAGACAACCAACTGGAAATAGCACCCCATACCGCAATTGTAGCCGATTTCACCGTGTCCCAATTCGCGATGATCAAAGCAACCAGACCGATGACAGCCGCCGTAATCCATCCGATAGGCCCCATTGCGATGACCCATGATGCCGCCATACGTGCCGCCTGTGCTGCCGCTTGTGCCGCAAGCACGACGAGTTGCCGGCCGAATAAAACCATTTGCTTACCCCCTGCAACCAACAAAGATATAAAATTGCTGATCTGCGCCGCCGTCCAAGCCGCTGCCATGCGGGTTGCCTGCGCTATGGATTGCGCTGCGAGCACGGTCATTTTGGCAATGAAAAGACCCATCTGCTTAATCCCGTTTGTCAGCATTGTGATAAAAGAGCTGATCTTCATTGCTGTCCATGCGGTTGCTGTACGGGCAGCACTTGCGATTGATTGAGCAGCCATTACAGTCATATTCTTGATCCATAAGCCCATTTGAACAATGCCGCGCTTCAGAGCAGAAACAAACGATGATATTTTCATGGCTGTCCACGATGCCGCCATTTTCACAGCATTAGCTGTTGCGCTTGCTGCCATCGCTGTATACTTCGCAATGAATTGTCCCATAGTTGCTATCGCTGATTTTAATTGGCCGATCAGGCCGGCCAGCTTTATACCCGCAGCTGTGGTTTTGAAGGTTCGTAGATATTCAGCTGCATCTTTAAAATCTTTAAGACCGTTGGTAACAGCGCTGACCGCTACTATCGCCGGAACAATAGCTCTTAAAGCTCCAATTAATGAAATGCCCGCCGCAATGAACTTCCCGATTGCCGGGTTTGCTTCCATCGCCGCATTAGTAAATTTCAAAAACCCGTTTACATTCTCCAAGATTGTTTGACCAAGTGGAGCCATGCCAACAAGCAAGTTGATGATAGTCTTCGCGATCTGCCCCAATGTGCTCCATACTGTAGGGCCATTGGTTTTGATATAGTCAATGAAAGATTGAAATTCTTTTGTTTTCGTAACGCTGCCAGCCCACTCATTGAACCGCTTGGTCAGATCTACGAGTGATGTCATCATGTCTTGAGACATAGGAGCGAATCCAGTAAACAGCTTTGTCAGACCGCCTGAAAAGTTTCTGATGATCTGCAGCAGTTTTGGACCGTTGGTTTTTGTATACTCCACGAAAGCCTGAAATTTCTTCGAAGAACCCAAGTTCGCTGACCATTTCACCCAGGAAGCCGTTGCTTTCTCCATGCCGGCGGCCATACTGTTTCCTAATGGTCCGAACGCAACAATTAAATTCATGACAGTCCGCAAAACATTGCCGGCGATCTTGCCAAACGTCACGAACGCTTGCCCGGCATTTTTGTTCATGAAGCTTATGAAACGTTTCATATCCGGCGCTTTAAACGCATTATCAAGGCTTTTCGAAAGGCTTACTGATCCGGTCGCCACTGATTTGAACATTGGCCGTAATGAGTTCAGCACACCCTTGAACGTTGTCAGCGAGTTCGTGAAGGTTTGCAGAATCGGCTTTTGAACAGTCTTCGCAATATCATGCCAGTTACTTTTGAAATCTTCTAATGTATCCAGCGCTTTTTTCTCTTCTTTTCCAAGAGATTTTTGAAGATTATTG
Source organism: Bacillus siamensis (assembly GCF_051628075.1). Taxonomy (NCBI): domain Bacteria; kingdom Bacillati; phylum Bacillota; class Bacilli; order Caryophanales; family Bacillaceae; genus Bacillus; species Bacillus siamensis. The sequence continues at coordinate 1,159,288 of NZ_CP155579.1, read as the reverse complement.
ATCTGCTCCATGATTTTAGCGCGCTCTTTTGCGCTCGTTGCATTATCCAACTTCTCCTGCAGCTTCGAAAGATCTTCTGATGCTTTGAATACGTCGCCTATTGAAGTAATGGCAAGGGCGCCGAATGCAGCCGCGCCTGTTCCCGCTGCCGCAAACGCACTGGTTAACCCCATAACTCCGCCGGCTGCCACCCCGAGCATAGGGCCCAATGAGCCGATTGCTCCGGTAATACTGGCCAGCACTGGTGAAACAGCAGGCATAATAGAAGTGAAAGCTCCAGCAATCGAATGGCCTATGACAGTTGAAACAGAGTTAGTGATTTTGGCGAGCCTGTTCATTGACGTTTCAAATCGATCAATTCGGGCTTCGATGTGTATCCAAACACGTTTTGGCAAGGAATTTGTCTCTGTTCTGGCTACTGCTACTGCTCTTGTTAAATTCGAAGTATCACCGTTTATGTTGGTCGTAACTCTATTTCGCAACGAAGCTAATGCTGCCCGGGCTTCTGATACAGCTCTGGTCAGAGGGTCTGAATCGGCATTTAAATCAACCCGCGTGCGTTCATGTCGATGAACAAAGTTATCTATTTGTTGCGATGCCTGCCGTACTCTTGCCTGAAAGCTGGCAATCTCGGCATCAATCTCGACTGTATGATGATCAGCCATCCGGCGCATTATATCGTTGACACGATCCATACTACGATTAAATTTTCGTGTCTGCGCTTCAACTATTGCTGTCAGTCTTTCGATCATTCCCTCACCCCATTCCTTGTCCGAATTTTGCAAAGTGGTTGCGGATTGCATCATTAAACCGCTGAACCCCTTTTGCTCGCTTGCCGAGCTCGTTTACATCTGTCTTACGCCATTTGTCGTTATCGCCAGTGATATTGCGCTCCAATTGACGTCTGGCCTTATTCGCATCAAACATTTTCTTTTCTTTGGGGCGCTTCTCATTCATGGCGTAACGGTGAAACATGGCGTTTCTTGCCATAAGCTCCAATTCATCTATTTCTCGCAACTTGGCCCCTTTGAGCAGAAGCTTGTACTCGTTAGGAGTCCATGACATGATTAAATCCACATCATAAACCCCGAGCCAATGTGCGGAATTCGTAATTATTTGGTCATAGTCGATCCCGTTCTCTCTTTGTACGCCTCTTTCATCATCTTCAGGACTTCTTTGCCGTTCTCTTCGTCCTCCAGCCGCTTCGCTTCCATTTCCGGTGTTTCGTTCGGAGCCGGTTTCTTCCCTTTGTTCATCTTCTCCATCATCTTCCAGCGCTGACGGATCACACCTTTGAAAAAACCCGCTGAGTCCAGTGTTGTGAATGCTTCATTGATCATCTTGTCAATTGCCTCGCCTGTCTCGTCTTCATCAATGATTTTCATGATTGCTTCTTCAATAGCCTCAGTTGAAGGCTTTTCTTTCTTCAAGTAAGCGAGTGCGCAATCCCAAAAAGCAGAAAGATAGGAAGCCTCTTCGTTGAGCAGACTCATGTAGATATTCATTGTGCCGCCTTTGCCCTTTTCGTCCTCTGTGGAGTATTTTTCGTTTGCCAATCTGTCAAAAGCAAAGTCGCAGCGTGATTTGTATTCTTTATCTCCGATAGTTAAGTAAGCCATTTATAAAACCTCCGATTATTTTTGTATGTTAAAAAGAGCCCGGGAAGCCCGGACCCTATGATTCCTTTTCTGTTCGTATCGTAAAATTGGCCGAACGTTCCGATTCCCCGGCCGAGTTCACAGCCGACACGTTAAAAATGTAGGCGGTGTCCGGCTTCAGGTTAGGATTCGACGTATACGAATTCTCTGAGACAGTCGCTATTTTTGCATAAAATCTGTAAATGTTGTAAGATGTCGCCCCTTTCACCGCATCCCATGAAAAACTCACCTGATTTGAAGTGGCGCTTTTCGCAGTTATATTGCGGGGGACGTTAGGGCGTAACTGCTTGTGTTTGCGTAACAATCTCAGTCATTGAGGACTCACCAGCATCGTTCACAGCAGAGACGTTGACCGTCAGTTTCGTGTCGGCCGCAATTCCTGTCAAGGTGTGGGATGTGCCAGTGACAGTTGCGTCCAGCTGCTTGCTCGCTCCCCTGTATACCTTATATGAAGTTGCCCCATCTACCGCATCCCATTTCACGGTCACGCTGTCAGCCGTAGCCGTGAACGATAGATTTTGGGGCGCATTAGGGCGTAGTGCTTTTAGTGCCGAAATCTTCAAAGCCTTTAGCGCCGGCCGATGATTTAATTGTTTCCAGCACATCATCAGGGATCGCGGGCAATTCTCCCTTAAAGGTTTTTCCTAATACCGGTAAGGTGACTGATACTTCGACAAAGCCATCCTGTGGAGAGCCTGATTCTAAACTTTCGATGATCGCATGGCCATAAACGGCAGGGTGTTTGCCATTTGCATTTTTGTTGATATTCGCCTTCCAGACTTTAATTGCTTTTTCGTCGTCAAATGCTTTTTCAATCGCTTCTTGTCCTGGATCGGTAACGGCAGCAAAATACGTCAATTCAAAGCTTTCGTTTTTCGTACCATATCCAACGATCCGACCTGACTTTGTAGACTCGTCTAGTGTATCTTGTTCTTTCGTGTGTGATCCTTCCGTCTGAAAGGCAATAAATAGACCTTCGCCATCTTTTGCATCCATTGGCTGCACAAAGAAAATCTCATCTTTACCGTTTAATAAGTCTGGCATTTCTTTCATCCTCTCAATTGTTTATTGTGAAGCGCATTCTGAGAATGCCGTGACGCGTGTACCCGTCAATATCGGTGATCACCTGCATGCTGCGCATCTCAGAACGGCATAAAGAAAAGCCCTCTATTGTTAGGGGCCTGCTTGTTAACGCTTGAAGCATGAGGCTCAGAATCTCCATCGCTTCCTTTTTTCCGTTATAACCTGACCAGCAGTGTAGAACGACATTGATTTCTTCACCGCTGGATGTCTTGGTTTTAAATGGGGAAACATCATCATCCCCCATTGTTACATAAGGCTTTTCCTGATCTTTCGGGACTGCATCAAAAACGCCTGTGACGCGCCCGTTCAGCTCTTCGTCTGTTGATAACCTCTTAAATAGAGCAGCCTGCAACGGCCACAGGGCAGATCGCATGATGACAGCTCCTTTCTATCACATTTGACTGGCAAAATACCGCATGCCTTCGTCCACCGCTGGATTCCAGAACGGTTGCGCCCGCATTCCCCGGGTGACCACCCATCTATTAAGCTTGGTGTCATAATAAACCCACGGCGTTTGCCGGCCGCCGCCTTCCTCTGCGTAAATCCCTGTTCCGTATTCCACATATACGGCATAATCGGCACCAACAGAAATAACGACCCGTAAGCCGCCCTCTTGGTAGTCGATTTCAATTGAATTTTTCAGGTTCCCCCCGTCTATTGCGGCGGTCGGAGCATTCAGAACAGCATGGCTGTAAATCAGCTCGGCCGTGTCTGTGACCAGTTGCTTAATATCATCTATGACCCGGCTTCTGAACTCGCTTGTGGCTCTTTGCATCTGCCTGACCCATCTACCGCTCACCTCAGCCATTGCCCTTCAGTACCCCCGTTACCTGACATTTCAAATTCATAATCTCATGCATGCCGCCCTGGTCGATCGGATCTGATTTGAGAGTCAGCACCTTGTTTTCGTAGATGATCCGCATTGTCTTCTCAATATCATTGCGATACGGGAAATACACATTGCAATCAACCGGGTTCTGAAGCTGCTGAGCCTGATAATATTCCCGGGACGTAATCCCGCCGACAAAGGCCTCTATTGTGAGATAATCAGTGAATTTTTCAACATAGCCCCCGCCGCCGTCCGGCACCTCTTCCCAACGCTGAAACGTAACGATATGCGGGAATTCTTCATAGATCATATGACTCTCAGCTTTCTGTATGGAGCAAGAAGCTTCGTAATGCTGCTTGGCAGCTCTGTTTCATAAGAATATGAGACATCTCCCATACTTCGGCCTGAAAGGTTGGAAGGAGTCATGTTATGCTCGATCGCTTTCGCGACATACAGCTTTACCCCTGCTGGTAATTTTTCATCTCCATTGACCATGAATGAGTTGTTGCACCAGTCTTTCGCTTGATCTATGAACAGAGGTAGGACCTCGGCCAGATAGGTATCGTGGCTGTCTGTTTTTATGCCAAGCATATTTTTTACGGTTTGAATATCCATAGAATCACCTACACTTCACCGAGAACAATTTTGATCAGTTCCTCTTTAGGCGCTTTGGGATCAAATTCATATTCGTTCTCCTTCAGAAAGGCGACGATTTCATCCTTATTCACCTTTTTCAATTGCTCTTCAGTCATATCAAGAAGGTTTGTACCCGGCAGTTCGTTCGGCTCTTTAGATTGTTTGGCCTCTTCCACTCTCTTAAACCCAATGTGAGAATAAACCACCTCAAAAGCCTTTTCAGTGCATTCAATGGTTTTGGAACCGTTAGATGCTTTCATATCACGCGCCGCCTCCTTCCAGTGCTTTTACCCGATTCTCTAAATCAGATAGTTTGGCTGTCACATCGTCACCGAGTTTAGCTAAAGTAACTGCCTTATCTCCCACATTTTTTGTTTGAACGCTCCCGGTGCCAATATTACGGTTTTGGACAGACCCATCACCGATATTGATGTTTTTCACTTCTCCGTCTCCGATCATTTCCGAAGTGATAGTTTTAGGAGCAGGCGCAGAACCCGATAACCCGGTCACCTTCGCGCCCTCTTTTATTTCGAGCTCGCCGCCGATCACCAATTTGTCGCCGTTATTAGTGTTATAGTTTTTAGATGTGTACCCCATAAGCTTACGCCTCCGTTGCTGGTGTAATAGCAGCAAAAGCATCATCGGTCAGTGTCATGAATCCGACTTGCTGAGTTACACGGAGAGCAACCATATCTCTCTCATACAAGTTGATCGGGTTTCCGTCTGCATCGACAATCGTTGTCAATGTTGCATCCTCTGAGATTTTGTATTCCATTCCTTGAGGGATTCCATAACGTGTGTAATTCCAGTCAGCCGCAAGTAATGCCGCTTTTTCGTAATCCCATGACTTAGAGTCCACATATCCGATCGGAAGGCCAAGAGCTTGCGGTGTGGCACCACCTGTCGCATCGTTGAAGATCGGAAGCCCGTTACCATCCTTAGTACCACGAAGTTTCTGACGGAATCGGCGAGTTGTTGTAAAGCCGTTTACATCTTTGTCAGCCTCTTCGACCAGAGCCGTGACCCCGTTTAACTCATCATATAGATTGCCAAGTGAGTTTAACGCAATAGTGTTACCAGATTCCTTGATTTTTTCAAATACAGATACGCCTTTTCCAAACGGTGAATCTACACCGAATAACGCAGCCTGATCAAATTTGATCGCAAAGGCTTCAGCAATAGCCGGGCGCATTTGTGTGAAGAAATCAGCGATAGTGTAACGTAAAAATTCCTTTGAAACCGGAATGATGACACCCAATTTCTTTGAAATCATTTTTGTTGTTAACCATTGAGCCTTAGAAGTTTGGATTCTCTCGCCTTCTCCAACCCAGTAAGCTCCCGGTCCAGAAGCCAAGTACGTGAATTCCTTCTCCGGCTTATTCATTTCTTCATATTTTGCTAGTTTCGTGACAGCAGATTGCGTCATAAATTCTTTTAAAACTAGCGTTCCTTGTTCAGTCGGAACCTTCCCATTTACTGAGTCTTGCATTAATGCATTGTTCGGATTAAATGTTGGCATTAAAGATAGCCCTCCTTATTTTCTAATACTTGCTTCAGCTGCAAGCGAGCTGATGTCTAAATCTTGATTTGTCGGTTCGTTGCTGCCGGACTGGACATCACGGCCATTCTCTTGAAACTTGGATTCAATAGCCTTTTGAAGTGCAGCATTGTACTTCTCTTCGAATGCTCCGAGGTTCTTCATCGTTGATTCTTCATCCTCACCGATAAAGAATTCCACTACATCTGCCGGCAGTTGCTTTTCAGAAGCATAAGAAACAGCTTTGTTTAAAAGCTTTTCACGTTGTGCCGCTGTCTTTTGATCTTCCAGCTCCTTTTCGAGCTTCCTGATCCGCTTCTGCTCTTCTGTTTCTTCCGGATAAAGCTCTTTTACCTTTGCATCAACCAGAGCATCGAGGTTGTTCGCCTTCCACGTATCAAGGCTTTTCGTAAAATGAGAATCCAACCGAGGCTGAATGAGACGTTTTCCTTCTTCTGTATCTAAAAACCCATTCACCTTGTCAGCAGACACGGCAGAAAGTTCATTCAGATACGACTGTACTTCTTCGTTCTCTTTATTTTCTTCAAGAAATTTTTTCACATCTTCTAATGTTGGCATTACGCTTCTTCCTCCTTTGCCCTCTACAGTGCGCGCCTGTTATGAGTGCATGAAAAATAAGCCTTTTAACGTCATGCTCAGGACAAAATAAAAAGCCGCTGTTTAACGGCTCCCCTTTTCCTCGATAGATTTGTACCAATCTTCATATGTTTGATATGGGATTGTTTGGCCTGCCCCGCTGCCGCCTTCCCTCGCCCTTCTCGTATCCGGTAGGACGCCGTTCACTTTAAACGTGATTGTACAACGGCAGTTTATGTCATCTTTTGCATTATTCATGTGCCCCGGAGCCGGTCCGACGCCGCCGTAAATTGATTTGAAGAGCCCATTGCGTTCTATTGTCTTCCCGTCCAGTTTCCTGTGCCCGGCTCGTGTTTTAAGATCAAGAGTAGCATTCCACATCTTTTTAAGATTGCTCCGTTTTGAGGCCTTTTCAGCGCTTTCCATCCTCGCCGAGACTTGTACCCTATGGGCTTCTGTTCTCGCCACGTCACGGGCTTTCCTGCGGGCAAATTCGGTTGCTCTTTCAATGCGGCGGGCGATCTTTGAATAATCCTCCCCCGCTTGTAGGCCCTGCGCGACAGAAATTTGAATTTGCCGGACATAATCGTCTCGATGCCGCCTGTATATCGCTGACAAAGTCAATTCAGCTATAGGGTTCAGTATGGCCTGTCGGATGACTTCGGCTGTCGGGATGCTAAAACCCAAGTTAACCACGGATTCCATTTCAAATAGATAAGCAGAACGCATATAATTCTCTAAAAACTGCTTGGCCGCTAATGCCTCAACAATAGTCAGAATGGTTTTAAAGGCCTTGTGGGATTCCTCGGCCATCCTCTCCATTTCCTTGTTCAGACGATTGTATTTGTTGGCATCGGCTAAAGTAAGCTGGCCGTCCTTGCTGTATTTCGCATACAGCCGGGCAATTTGTGCATTGATCTCCTTTAAGCGAGATGCAAAAACGACATCAATCTTTTGAGCATCCTCAGTGATCATGTCGTCCAGGTACTTATCAATATCATTCTGGTTCATCTTCATCACTGCCTGCGTCTGTTTCCACATCCGTTAATGGCGGCATGTTGAGCCTGTATTCCTCTTCTTCCTCTTCCATCCTCTTCAGCTCATACTGGACATCATCAACAAACGACAGCAGAGACAGGCGGGTTTCTTCGCTTACCATTCCTTTAAGCTGTCCCGTTGTGTTTGCTTCTTCCAGTACATTTGCCGGAAGGTTTCGCTTAAATCCAAACCAAACTTTTTTATAATCTTCCGCCGCCGCTTGCCTTTTAGTGCCCCATGCGGAAAAAATCAGTTTATATTGATAACGCAGAGCAGCAGTCATCTTCCGTTCCATTGTGATGCATTTGTTTTCAAGCGACATCAATTTATATTTCATCGCAACCCCTGAAACATTCCCGCCAAAAGATTCATCGGAGAAATTGACCGATTTTGCAAAGCGAAGGATATTCTCTTCCAACCTATCAAGATGGTTTTCTATGATGGCATCGTTTATATCCTTTGTCAGATAGCTTACGTCATCTTTTTCGTCATACAATTCAAGGACTCCGGTCTTTTTGAGCTGGTCAAGCGTCTCTTCATCAGCGCCAAGCCCTTTTAAAATCAGGTATGCCAGCCGGTATTGCTCAATCTCATTCGATGCATCGGACAATGTGCGGTCATACGCATCAATTAACGAAAGGACCTTTTCGGCGTCTCCCTTTAGTTCCTTGTTATTGGCTAAACCGAATAAAGGACAGCCGTCAAAAAGATGCAATGTTTTTTTATCAAAAGTGAAGGCTGAGTTGTCTTTCGTACTGAAATAATAGACATATTTCTGATCATAGAATTCTGCTTTGATCTTTCCGCCGTTCACCGTGTAGTATCGCAAAGCGTAAGTAGGTTCATGGATGCTTCCATCAGTAATAAAGGCGCATTCCCATGGATCAATATTTTTTATACGCTCGTTTCCAGAACGATCAACGTAAGCGAGGCGGGCGCCGTAACCGCAAATAGAGGCCATTTTCCCCCACTCGCTGTCTTCATCAGCAATGTTATTTTCCATATTGAAATTTTCGATCAACTGTTTTACAGGTATTGCAGTGCTTGCCGTATTGCTCTCATCAAACTCATATGCAATAGGGTGGCCGAACAAATAGCCCACCTTTGTATCAATGATTTCAGAGTCAAACGAGTTGTTCAGCCTATTGTTTACTTTGTGATCAATACGTTTTAATTTTCCTGTTTCAAAATCCTCGTATTCAATGGCTTCTCTGGATAAGATCGGAACGCCTTGAACTTCAGCCTCGTACCGTTCATAAAGCTTTTTCATTCTGTCATGATCCGGCTTATGCTCCTGAATGATCTTGTCAATCAATTCAGGTGTTATGCCGGACTGCTCAATCATTTCTATAAACTGATTCATCAGCTCACCCCTCTCCGTCTTTTCGGTTTATTATGCGAATACAGAGCGTACCGGAGAGCATCCAGCACATCGTCCCATTCCTTCACAGGATCGCCGGTCTTTTGATTCCAAACATACATGAAAATTTCCTTTTCAAAGCGAGCGACCTTATCTTTCACGATGAACAATTCGTTTCGCTTAAACAGCCGCGCCACTTCTTCAATACCAGATATGACCGCCTTATCAGCGTTCAATGCACGTAGTTTCTCCCTGCGGAATCGCTGAACGTGTTCCGGCCGCGCGGAATCGCAGTAGAAATTAATGTTTCCGTACCGCTCTTTGATGTCCTTCGCTACCTTCACCCAGTAGTCAATCTCTTCGTGCCGCTTGCAATGTTCTTCGAGCAAATAAAAACACCCTTGGTCATCTTGTCCGATTACGACAATAGAACCCGGGTGATCATATCCCCAGTCAACCCCCGCAAAATACTTCTTGAAATTGACGCGCCTGTTTTCAAATTCATCGGAGCCGATATAGTGAATGTCCTTATTGAAATCCTTGTAAATGACCCCTTCAGGCGCCACCCAATAACCGTATATATCCCGATCTGTAAACATGCCGCTCGGCGTCGATGCCACGATGCTCTCCACATATTCTGGATCAAGAAAATTGTTATCGAACAGCGAGAAATGAAATGACCGGATGTTCAGCCGGCCGCTTTTCAACATTTGCCCGTCTTTGTCGATGTAATCGGTTTTGACGGTGTGCATCGGGTTTTCGGGGTTTGTATCCATCATGACCACAGCGCCTTTATAAGAGCACCGGGAGATGACTTCTTTCACAAAAGAGTCATGCAGGGCAGTTGCTTCATTCAGGAATGCGCCGGCTGACGTGAATCCCCGCGCTTTTTTCCATGAATTTGCGTTTGCTCCATCAAAGCAATATACCTGATTACCGAATATCTCAACGGCGCTCGACTTATTGAGTTTCAATTCCTTGCCGAGAATCTGTTCTAAATCATTCAGAACGTTCCGCCTGATAGTTCCCAGATTTGCCCCGCCAATAACAAAATTCAATCCCATGTTTTGATACTTGCTGACATGAGCAAGAAACGCCAAAAGGAGCACGAATGTTTTTCCTGCCCTCTTTGCGCCGCTACAAATTAGAATTTTGGGCTGCTCTTTTATAAAGCTGTCCCACACTTCCTTTTGTTTTTTATTCAGCTCCATCGGCATTCACCATTTTTCTCAACATTGTAGCAATCTCATTTTCTTTGGTGTTTTCGTCGCCGCCGTTAATAGCCTTCTTGGTCTTCTCGATATTCAAGCGCATTTGTTCCAATTTAAGGCGCCGCTCATCTTGCTCATGCGCCAGCTGGTCAAACTGCTTGATCAGACTCCGGAGCTCACCCATTGCCCGAGATTGAGCGTTCAGGAATGTAGCGTGACGATCCCACGCAAATTGAAATTCATACTCTTCCTCTTCAATTTCGCTGACCTCAGATATAAGGGACCTTTTCTTTTTCAGCTCTTTGATCATTTCTTCCTTATCAGAAACGAACATGATACGCTGCGCCCGAATAATAGCTGCGTATTGGATCTGAATCTGATCCCATATCATATCAGCAGGGGAACGCTCCTGAATCTCTTCCATAATGGACAGCGTTTCTTCCGGCAGATACTTTGAGAAGAACCCATGTGATACAGCATTTTGATTTCTTGCCGGAGCCGCCCCGCCGCTATTTCCTAATGCGTTTTTGTTGCCGGGTTGCCCGCCTATTTTTGTGTGCACACTTTTTTCGGTGGGTGCACCCTTTTTCCTTTCCCAACCATGCCGCTGCTTCCACGATTTGATGGTGTTCACTGACACCCCGTATTTTTCGGCAAGGTCCTTGTATTTCATGCCTTTGGCGTAATCCTTATACGCCTGAATGTGCTTTTCAGTCATCTACATTCACCGCCGCCCCCTTCTGATTCGTGTTTGTTTTGGAAAAGATATTCTCTCTAAACCGACGCCGCACTCAGACCGTTAACCGCCAATTGTTTTTCTGAGATTTACCGGAATCAGTTTACAGAGAATATAAAAAAGCATCCCGAAGGAGGCTTTTCTTTATTAAATCGCGTCTATTTCCTTTGCAAGTTGATCAAATTTCGCTTTATCATTATGGAATAACAATAAAAGGTTGTTCGATAATATAAATGCTTGTGTTACCCATCCAACTGAGGGGAATAATTGAAGAATAACTTCATCCATGTTAATAAACTCTGTTTCCACCTTTCCGTTTGAATTTTTTTTGTATACAAACTTATTTAAGTCAGGTTTGAATACTATACTCAAATGCGCATCTGAGTTTCTGACAAATCTATTAATTAAAGTTGTGATGTTTTTAAGGTGTCTATGACCTTCAACTTCTTCAATTTTTTTATGCAGAGTCATTTTATGAATTTGATATAGATTGTATTTTTTGTTCTGAGATAATTTATATATAGCAATGCAGTATGTTAAAAACTTACCAATCATCTCTATTCCTTTTGAATAAACATTCACAATGTCAGAAGCAAGTCCTTTTTTTTCTACATAACTAAGATTATTATTTTTGAATTGGGCTAGTTTATTTTTTGTGCCAGTGAATAAAATCGCAAATTCATTATAAGAAGAATATGATTCTAGACCCGGATCATCTTTAGTACCGTGAAAAAAAACACTGAGTATATCTACTGTTTTTTGCGCATCAATTTTAGTAGCTTCACCAAAAAGAGTTAAGAAAATACCAATATATCTTTTTACATAATCCCTGCCATATAATTTTTTATCATCGATCCAAAGTTTTACGCTCTGATATAAATATTCGTTTATATCCATCTCGTCCCGTTTTGCGGTTAACTCACGGACACCTTCACCAAAAAAACCCGATAGAGCTAGAGTATCCATTTCTTTTGCAGTTTCTTCAAACTCATTATATTTGGTCAATATTACAACCTCCCTTTAACATCATTATCGGATAAGGGGATGCATAAAAAAACCATTTACGAAATTTGTCGAACGAAAGTGTCTTTCATAAATAGGTGGCAACCGTAAGACGAAAAAACACCCTTTTGACAGGGTGCTCATTTTCGTCTATGTTTTTGGAAATCCAAAATATCCTCTTTCAGAAAAAGCCTGTCCCGAGGCATTTCTTTCATCGGCTCCAATTCCCCGTTTTTTACTAACTGGTTCAGATACTGACGGGTGAAACCCAATATCTCAAGCGCCTCACTTGTATTGAGTATCTCTTCATTCAAGAATTTCTTGATTGCGTCACGCTCTTTAGGCTTGTACATTTTTGAATCATCCTTTTTTCTCACGATATTTCAAGTAAAGGGAAAATGCTTTCTCAATGATCGAAACAACAAATAAAATGATCAGGCTAATGTCGAGAGCCGTTTTCAACGGTCCCGCTGCCACATCCTGACGGAAAAACAGCATATACGCCAGGGCGAGAAGAACAACAATATCGGTCGTGGACTGTACACTTTTCATTTTTTTGAAAGTGGCTGGCTTTCAAGTATTTTTCTTTAGTCGCCGCATTTGCTATACTTGGAGCAAGGGAGAAGCGCTACCTTCTCCCTCGGCTCAAAATCATCTGCGCTTTCTAGGACGTTGGCGTTTTTTGATTTTGGGCTTTTTTGTTTTAAGCTTTTCCCTGATGATGAGGACTTTTTCAACAACTGTGAGAGTTGTGAGGATAATCCCCAGTACCAATGCGATTTCAGCCACTTTCTTTCCCTCCTTTCTATACTTTAATTATACCTCATCACTTTACTCACGTCAAGTTATTTTGTGGACTTTTTTCATTATTTCTCCAATAACAAAGAGCCTATTCACGCTAAACAGAATAGGCTGTGATCTGCTCTATTTTTCATTTTCAGGCGGGAACGCTCGATGTTCTTCTGCACAGTTCCTTTTTTAATCCCCAATAACTGCGCGATTTCTTCGAATGACATGTTTTGCACAGCATGCATCATGAAAATGTCTTTTTCTCTTTCAGTAAGCACGGATAGGGCATCAGCGATTCTTTCCTTATCCCAATCACTTACCTCTCCCTCAGCCTCTTGAACGATTGCGTATTCTTCCGGGAGCGCATCAATTAAGCGCGGATCAGCAAGAATCGTCCTTTGGTATGCGTCTCTTCTGTCAGCACCTCGGCGGGCGCCGGGCTGTCTTCCGTTCTGCAGCCATTCGAGAGTGAATTCAATATCGCTGATCATGCTACTGATAATCTTTTTGTCGTTAATCTGTTCGGCCGTCAGATTGACTTCAGCTGTATCTTTGTAGAGCCGATACATTTTTCTCGTTTCTCTTAAAGCTCGTTTGTATTCAATGATTAAATCCTGCATTCTAATTCCTCTCCCTTATTTGCGCTTAAATGCGCCGCCCTTGCCTCGTTTAAGTGTTTGCATATTCGTTGTTGATCATTTGTTGCCAGAGACGATCTGACCGCTCCTGTTGCTTCTGTGATGGTTTCTTTTTGGGCTGTTTCATGTCTCACCACTCCTTTCACCGATAGTAATCGCGATAAAGATCAAGATAGTTGCGAAATAAAAAAACGGACACCAATCAGAGCACAGTAATTCTGTGCAATGATCAGTGTCCGCAGGCTTTCCGTCTTGGACTTAGATATTAAGATCTTCTCTTTGGTTTTTTTATAGATCGCTTACCTTTTTCTAATAGATAATTATAAAAAAGGGTTTCCAGTAATTTGTAATTTTTATTATAACTTGATTTGTTGTGAAAAGAATGTATTGTTGTAAAAACCATAGATCCCAACACAATTGTACTAATTCCTAATATAACCCATAACCACATGGCTTGATTAAATTCTTCTTGTCTAAAATATGTCTCTTCAACAGCACTATTAATAATAAGTGTAAAAAAACTGGTAATCATTGAAACAAAAATAGTAGGAATGATAATTTTTAAAAAAGTTGTTACAGAACCTGCTTGTCTATCTTCATTACTTGATTTCAAATAAGGTAAAAGATACTTCTCTATTTGGTTTATATTAAATTTACGAGTTTCCAGATGTTCTTTAAAAGCTTCATAAATTTTTGCTCTTCTTAAAAGATAGATTTTACTATAGCCAGATAACAATGCAAACTTAGTTAAGGCCTTCCTTACACTAAAAAGGGCGATAATTAAACAAACACAGGAGCTAGCTACTAATCCAATTAAGAACATTTTTCCCTGAAGGTAATGATATAAGACAAAAACACATAATATTAAAGCGATTAAATAAAATATTAATTTACAAATTAGCACAACAAAAATCCTGTTCTTTTGGACTTTTTCTTCTTCTTCTTTTAAAAAGGGTGAATCAATATAAAAGTATTTAAATTTCTTAACCCTACTCACTTCCTGATAAAGCTTGAATAGTTCATTTTCAACATCTATCATAATGTCACACCACCTCTGTACATTCTTACGAAGAGAATTATTAAAAAGATTCACTTTTTTCAGGAAGTGACCAAGGTTAGTGATATCCTATTCCTTATGGGAACAGAACCTAGAAGCCAGCAATAATCACCTCTTTTTCTCCGTATACTTATCAATATCTTGAAAAAACGCCGCGGCCGTGAATGCGATGATTGCGCCTATTAACGTGATGTTTGCTTTCATGTCCGGCCTGTATTCGTACTGGAAATAAAACCAGAATCCTAACCCCATCAGCATAAATATTATTCTCAGCGCCATCGAATCCCCCTTATTTGATTTGAAATTTAGCTGATTCAAATGTTCCGATGTAGTTCCGTTTGCCGGAATCAGAGTAGCAGTCCAGCTGAATGACATAGGTTCCCTTTCCGGTCTTATTCCGGATCGTTTTCACGTTGAATGATTTCAGAGGCGTTGCCGTTTTGAAGTTGCCCCGCTGTACTAAATTCGTATCAGTCAGACTGCCGCCGCTGCGCTTCTTGTATACGCCGGCCGTGTAATAAAGTGTGCTTGATCCTTTTTTTTCGGCTTTCCAGTCCACCGTTGAGGCGCCGGCCGTGTACGTCGCGGCATCCGTAAACACCCGGCCGCTGTACCCGGATTCATTTTGCCAGCCTGACCATGCAGCGGAAGCAGACGGCGCAACGGCCACCGCTCCCGTAAGTAATGCAGCTGATAAAATGATTGATTTGAATAGTTTTTTCATTATTTTCCCCTTCCTAATTCACAAATAATTAACATTTATTTACAAGGATAATCGTTATTTTGCTCGAATTCTTACTTTGTTCCATAAAAAACCAAAGGAGTGTTTAAAATGAATTTCAAAAAGACTGCTGTTACTGCACTATCGATTCCTGTATTAGCTTTTTCCATTAGTGGTATGGCTTCCGCTAAGGAGATAACTCCTCAAAAAAATGAAGCGCAAACAACTATATCTCCTGGTCCAATTAAAGCCTATTACGATACCTTTGAAGTGAGAGCCGGGGGTTCTAAACAATTAGATGCCAAATATTTAGGATCAGGATTCGCTTATCATTCAGATAATAGTGCTGTTTTTACAGTAGATACCAATGGACTTGTCCGTGGCAATAAAGCTGGAAATGCATATTTAACTATATTCAAAAATGGATCAGTATACGGTCAGTTACACGTATTTGTCTATTAATTTTCTAATAGAAGAGCATTCTAATATGCTCTTCTATTTTTCCACTTCACCACCCATGCAGCGCCCACAATGCGGGCAGCGGGCATCTGCACGGATTTCTAAATCAAGTTTTTTATAATCGCAGTCCAGGCAATGGCATTTGATCATAGCCGGGCCACCGAATCAAATAAGCTGAGTTGGGTGATCTTATAGTTGAACAGCAATAATTCTTCAGCTCCGCGGCTTTTTCCGGATCCGCCGACAACCTGTTTGTATGCGGAAAAGGTTTCTGTCTCCCAGTTCGGGTAGATCTCGAGTATCAAAGGATCATCGTAATAAGAAAGAACCACTTTCCCTTTGACCTGATTAAGCAGCCGGGCCAGTTCCCGGTGATCCTCTTCGGTAAAGCCGCCAGCATAAAACCGTTCGCGCCCAAAATATGGCGGATCCACATAAAACAGAGTATCCGGGCTATCGTATTTCTCAATGATGTTGCGAAAATCCTTACATTCGATCATGACGCCCTTCATACGGTTGGCGAAAGACTCGAAGGCAGCGCAGGCGCTTATGTATCCGCCAGCAGGGTTCTGCCCGCTTTGTGTGCTATGCCTCCAGCCTGTCTGCGGTACTTCCTCCGCGTTCCCCTTACTAATGCCGGAGCGATTCATATAGAACCACCTGACAGCCCGGTCAAAATCATTTTGCGGATAATCTTCAGTTTTCCATTTCTCATAGAGCGCCCGGCTGTACGGAATGGATTCGCAAGCCTGCTGCATGGCCTTCGGATCCTTTCTGACTTGCATCAAGAAATTCACCACATGGCCGTCAATGTCGTTATACACTTCATGACCTATTTGCGGCTTGTTTGCTATGACATGAGCCGCGCCTCCGAAAGGCTCGACGTACACCTTATGAGCGGGCATTTTATTTATGATGTGATCGGCGTATTTTGCCTTGCCACCGAACCAGATTAACGGTGATCTCGGCATTTTGCTGCCTCCTGGTCCATAATGGCTTTGAATATCGGGTATATCTGTTGCGGCACAACCGCGTTTCCTAATCCTTTAATTCTGTCCAACCGATTGGGAACCCCATCATCGCTTCCCAAAAAGCAGGATTCGCGCGCCCTCTTTTCCCAGTCAACACCATTAAATAGTTTGGTAACTGCCCTAAATGTGCTCTTTCTCCATTTTGTAACTTTGTCATTGTTTTCTGATAATCGTTCAGTCCCCTTGTATCCGATGCTGTTGGCGTTGGAAAGATATCCGACAACAAAGACCCTGTCTCTTTTATGCGGTGCCCCGATGGCGATAGCTGGTATAATAAACGATTTCCCTTTGTAACCTTCACTTTCCAAGTCAGATAACGTGCGGTCGAGCTCCATATTTGCGAAGTTAGCAACGTTTTCACCAACAACCCAAGTGGGTCTAAGCTCTTTGATGATCCTAAACATTTCCGGCCAGAGGTCGCGGTCATCTTCCGTGCCTCTTTGCTCCCCGGCAATACTGTAAGGCTGGCAAGGGAATCCCCCTGAAATAATGTCAATTGTTCCACCTGGTTCAATCACTCCTTTTTCTTCTAAAAGCTGTCTATTCAAAGTGCATACATCATCGAAGATAGGTACGCCCGGGAAATTTTTGTTTAATACCTTTTGGCAAAAAGGTTCACGCTCGCAGAATGCTACCGTCTCAACCCCGGCCCATTCAGCGGCAAGAGCGATTCCCCCAATGCCGGCGAATAATTCAATACTTTTCATCCCGTCACCCCATCAATCCCGGCAGGACAGCGACAGCGAAGAAGAAAAGCCCCACGCATGCCCCGACCAGCCAGATGTTTGTTTTATCCCGTTTAGCGATAATGGTATCGCCAATCATTTTCAGATCGTCAGACCGAGCGACCAGCGTCGGGATGTAATCCGGGTGAACCTTTAAAAGCTCGGCCGCCTGCTCGACGGTCATTGCTTCGTCCTTCGTGGCCTTCACGTTCCGCTGGAGAACTACTTGTAAAGGCATCATTCTACTTCCCCCTTCGGTGTAAACTCTTTGATCACTTTAAAAATATAAGCTGTTTCCCCGTTATCTAATTCATCCATAGCGCACTCAAAATCTTTTCCCGCGCTTTTCATTGTGCCGTGGAATTGTACATCTTCACTTTGCGTGTCATATACCATATAAGTATCATTCATTCCGCTTGCTTCTTTCTGTTCCTCGACCTTTAATTTTAGTTCTTCGTTCTCTTTTGTAAGCCGCTGAATCTCTTCCTGAGCCTGCCGAAACTGATTGACCGCGATTTCCTGCTGACGCTTGTTTTCCTCAATGATTTCCTGTTGTTTAGCAGACAATTCAGCTTGTTCAAGAAGCCATCCCATTTCCTTTTGCGGAATATACGTAAGCCCTTTTAACCACTCAATTCTCTCTTTCATGCCCGTTCCTCCCCCGCAGGGGAAACCCCTGCTATTTGAATTTGTGGCCGATCTCGTAATCACAACGAGCCAGGCCGCCTTTTATTGTTTGAATGATTGTTTTACCGTGTTCCGGGGCGTCCATTAAATGAGCAGTCCCTTCAGTGCCATCTAAAACGATGATGCGGACTTTCCCCGGCTCGATGCTTTGCTGAATAGTTGTTTCATGATTTTTTATTTCTGTTGGCTTGTTCACTCTGGCCGCCCCCTGTGCTATGATAGAAGTACCAGTTCATATCAAGGGCACTGAGGCGCAGCTTCGGTGCTTTTTTACGTTTTACGACGGAAGCCGCATCGTTGAGCCGGCAGATGGCTTTAATTCCTCATCGTTTGTATTCGGAACAGAGCGTCATGCAGGCCATGAGCTTATCTTCTTCCTGCACCCACAACGGCCGATCGTCTGCGATTACCACGTTTTGCAGTGGTCTTCCCCGCCTTTCTTTTGAGTTTTTTCAGCTCGTCCAGCTCAATGAAGCCGAGTGACTTATCCAGAGCCAGCACCTTGAGTGGCGTCTCGTAAAGCCGCTCGTACAGCTTGCGTTTGATGGCAAATTCCGTTGTTTCCACGCCCTTTATGTCAATAATCTCGATGCTGCCGTCCAAGTTATGAACCTCAAAGTCTGCAATATATTCAATCTTCCGAAAAGTTTTGCCGTTCTTTTTGAATGCCTCTTGAAGCAGGAACCGGGGTTGCAGCTTGAAATCTTTGATCTGCTTGCTCGCCTTAAGCCATTTCAGCTGCTCATAGTACTTGGCTTCGGCCCGGCTATCGAACGTGATGCCGTCCACCTGTGTTTTCCTTGCGCCGTACTTATTCGTTTGCATGTGATGCCTCCATATCCCTGACTATTTCCTTATCGGCCCGTTCCCGCGTGCCGTCGTTACCTCCCGTCAATTTGTTCCCAGTGCTGAATCTTCTTTTCCTTGTACGGCGCTGTGAGGATGATGGCCGGCAGCAGGATAACCGCTTTAAGCACTGTGCATCAGCTCCATTTGTTTGATTTTTTCCTCAAGAACCTGGATCGCCGGGGTAAGATCCTGGCCGGCCGTTTGCTCGGCGGGCCCGAACAGATACATGCCGCCGGTTGCTGTGAAGTTCGCTTTTTCCGTCATTCCCAATCTCCTAACCTATGATTTAATTGCATCCGGTCGCCCTTAATGATCACCGTGTAATCTCTGCACATTTGATGAATCCGGGAGCCAAGCGCCTCGTCAATGTCCAAAATTCCGCCCATATCAAGCTCGGAAGAGATTAGCAGAGGCTTATGATTCAAGTACCGATAATTCACAACCGATTGAATTTGTTCCACTTGCCAATCCGTCGCCCGCGGTTCCCCCTTCACTGGCTTGAATAAATCATCAATGAACAGAACCTCAGCTTTTCGCATGGCGTCGAGCTTTGTTTCCAGCTGGTCAAAGTCATTTCGCAGATCGCCCATTCCCTCTACGTACGGGAAATACATGCAGTAAATTGATTTTTTCTTGATCAGATTGTTCATGATCGCCGTTAACAAGTGCGTTTTACCGCTGCCTGGCTGCCCGAGCAAAGCGATGCTGTTTGAACGTTTTCCCTTGATGCTCTGAAAATCCTTATAGTATTCCACCGCGCACTCATAAGCGTCCTTGATCATGTCCGGCTTCCCGTCCTTAATGAAGTTTCCAAAAAGGAGCTTTTCGAATTCCTCCGTGATGCCGCTGGCCTTCATAAGCCGGGCGATCTTTTTCCGTTTTACACACTCGCATTGCTTAGAAAATGTGGTTTTCCATTCCCGGGCCTTATCCGGCAAGCATACTTTCCCCGCAAGATAATCCTCTTCTCTGACCATTTGATCAGGGGCCAGGCTTTCCATTGTCTTATGATCTTTCCTCAGTTGGCGCTCTGTGTCTTGGTGAATCCGGTAAACGATAATGCCCTTATCCTTGCAGTCAGAGCACTCATATTCAGCCTTTTCTTCTGAGGCGGCCTGTCCCGTTGAAGATGCTGCTGACCGATCCCGGAGCTTGGTTAGAATTGCCTTCATTGCCGCGTCCATATCTTGCGTTTTGCGAGCTTCCATGCTGCTGTTTCTCCTTTCGTCTCTGGCTGAATGGGTTTGAGAGGATGGCTTCAATGTAATTCAGATTGACGTTGTTGCCCTTGAATCTGAAAGCCTGTTTCATTGCCTCCATGACTTTCTCTTCGCCGTAATCATCCACCATATACCCGAGCCGCTGAACCTCCATCGTGCCAATGGTGCGGGCTGTTTTGTTTTCGAATAGTTCAAATGCATTTTTCATTTTTTCGTCAACCTCCTGCTGTCCTAAAGGTATTGGAGCCGGTTCTATCTTCTTGTTGTAATTTCCAAGCTGTATGTACTCGGCATAATTCAACACCGTCACAATGAAACCGCGTTTTTGCGGCAGCCGGTCCAACTTCAAATACTCTTGCTTTACCATCCGATCTAACGAGTATTTGATCTGATCAGAAGACCAGTTGAAGCGCCTGGCTAAATCTACAAGCTTAATGATTGTCTGCCCGAGCTTTAGTTCTTGATCTGCCCTGTACTCCGCCCGTTTGAATAAATAATCGTATATTGTCTCATCTCGTGAATCTTTAAATGGCAGCCGGGGCAGGACCACATACCCCAAACCTTGCATATCCATGCCGCTCACCTACTTCCTTTCACACAGTGCTGTCATGCCGCTGATGCGGACTAAACGTAAGCCAGGTTCATTTGTTCTGAGATAGCCTTCGACATACTCACGGAACAGCTGGGCGCGATTTGGTGCCCCTTCCGTCATCCACTTGTAACAGAAAGGGATGCCTACCTTAATCAAATGGGAGGTCATTTTCACTAATGTCAACAGGCTTACCATCAAAAGGATCAGCATTCTGCGCGCTTGGCTTTTCCTCCGGTGCTCCGGCATCAATAATCTCTGGCTCTGCCATTTCGTCAGTAATGTCAATGCGCTCACGTTCCTCGTTATCCTCAATGACTGCCTTTTGCATTTCAATGGAGAGAATCCCCCATTTACTAAGCATGGATTTAAGAACGGTTTTAAGCGCCATTGCGTCCCAGTCCTTGCCCCAACCAAAGTCCGACTTACTAAACTTCTTTTTGTGTTTCTCTACTTGCGCCTTTGTCCAATACACTGTTTTCCGGAAACCGTTTAAAAGCTCAAAGTAAGCAGCGTAGCCAATAACCGCATCTGATTCCCGTTTTTCAAAATCAATCTCTATTTCCTCGGTTAGTGGGTTCCACTTTTGCAATTCTCCTTTATGGACAGATATGCAATTGATAGATTTATATTGGCCTGTCCGCAAAGCAAGCTGAATGTATCCTTTGTAACCAAGCTGAAATTGTGCGCGCCCTTTATACGGAACGATCCAGGCATAACCCAAGTTCTTATCCACTGGCAGATCAAGCGTTGCCGCCACCATAGCCGATGAAATTACACTCATAGGTTCTGCTTTTTGAAGAGTATTTTCACTGTTGTACAGACTTAAAATTGATGCTGTGAATTGAGACGCCCTTTTCCCCAGAACTTCTTCAAACCGGTTCATGACTGCCGGAGAAGAAAGCAGGCCCTTCATCGTTGTTCCCTGCGGCTGCCCTGGCGCGTTATTCTGTTTTTGAATGTTATTTTTAAGTGATTCATTTGTAGCCATATTTAGCTAACCTCCTTAATTCCAAAGCGTCTGTATTGCACTTCTTTTGTGACTTTCTCATATACATCTGGAAACTGCTCTTTCAGTTTATTAGTGTCGATCCGGTTAGTTGTAACCGGTTTCCAGCTAGTCTGATAGTTTCCAATGAATCCGTATTCTGCTTCCTTCATTTCGTGCTTGATTTGGTTTTCCAATTCTTTCGCCTGCAATTGCAATTCAGCGATGCTTTCCTTTAATTGCAAATACTGCTTTATCCGTTCACGGTTTACCGATGTAAGATCAATAACCTTGTTGCTTTCTGTTTCCGCATACCTTTTTTTCAGATATTCTTCTGCTGCGCTTGATCCGTCCAATGCGGGAGCAACCCCACCCAAAACCGCAGTATTCCAAAACTCGACTTCGGCAGTGAATATCATTTCGATTAATTCATCATCCCGCTCAATTTCTTTCCAGACGAATTTATTGCCGCCGATCAGAACAGCAAAGTATGCTTTTTTATACTCGGGACCAAGCACTCCAAGATAGTGCTGGACCTGAACAATATAGTCAGCAGGGATCTCGTCATTTTCCCATTCTTTCAAGTTGTATTCCGATGTGGTCTTGCATTCCAGAATGGACTTTTCTCCAACGATCATTCGGTCAACATTCGCCAAAATGAAATCATATTCAGGATGCTTCAGCATGGACTTTTTACGCCTAACTTTTTTTCCGCTCCGTACTTCAAATTCTTTTGCGACAATGTCCTCAAGGATTGAGCCGAAGTAAGCCGCCTCACTGGCTGAGTCACTGACCGGGACTTGTCCCGTTTTGTCCAGCCATAATTCAAATGCGGTTCTCCATTTGTTTAACCCCAAGACTACGGAGGCATCAGAGCCACCGATGCCCTTCCGTCGCTCAAGAAGCCATTCGTCCCGACTCATGTCCGCTGTCGAAGCGAAAACCTCTGCTTGCATCAGATCAGCCCCACCTTTCTTTTGTAAGCCTCCGCGCCAAGCCGCTGCCATTCCCGGTAGTGATCCATTGAAGGGAAACTAAACTGCGCTTTACCGTTTTTGGCGAATACAATTGAACCGCCTACCTGTCTTAAACGTTGCTGATCCTCCGCACGCTCACTGAATGCCACTTTAACTGCTTTAGCCATGTATAAAACCTCCATTGTTTTTTATGGGGCGTTTTGGTATAATAGGAATACAATCAATTATCAAAACGCCTTACCTAGTCCACTCTGCAAAGTGGGCTTTTTTATTGTGCTGAATGAAACCTAAATCCAAGTTGCTCCTTCAAATAGCGTTTAAGATTGTCTTGTAAAATTACCTCGCCGCTGTCGATTACATAATTATCTGCTGACGTTACTTCGTCCCCGAAAAAGTCCTTTTTTGTTTCCGGCTCAGTCAGCTTGTCATGCCAGTTGTTCAAGACCATCGGATTTTCAATATTCATCGCGAATACCTACTCACAACACTCAGGTGAATTCCGCGGGCTGCCATATTTAAAACAGTTTGATGTAAGTGCCCTTTATTGGCCAGTCTATTAATATCCTCCGCAATAACCTTGATGCTCCCTGCAAGACTGATAGCTTCTTCGTAATCGCCATCCCGTAACGCCTCCGAAAGCAAGATAGAGAGCTCTTCCGCCGACTCGATTTTTCTTTTTGCTGAATCTGCATCTGCTTTAAGAAACTGATTGATTTTCATACCAGCACCGCCTGCCTTTCCTCTGTTTTTGCCATTGCAACTTGACTCATTAGCGCTTTCCGCGTCCATCTTTCAGCCAGTTCCTTCATGTTCAGGCCATGACTGCGGGCCAGCGAATATATCAGCGTTTTGTTTGCTGGGATCAGATCAAAAATCTGTTTAATATCGGCCATGGGCAGTTCTTCCGCCTGTCGGCCTGGCCTATCATTTGCCAGCCAGCGCGCTAAATGCTTTGTTGCCTGCAATGCTTCTTCAAGCTGGTGAATCATGTTGATTACCGCTGTGCTTGCGCTCTCATTAAGAGCTGGGTCTATTGGAGCTGCCGTTGTCGGGTGCAGTTTGAAGAGGTAATGTACCAGATCAATATGTTCGTATGCCTCGCACGCCTCAAACCACCTGATGCATAATTCGGGGGTCAGCTTACTAAAACCATTTTCAACATCGGAAACGTAACGTTGATCCTTCCCGCCTATCAAACTGCCGATCTGATATTGTGTAAACCCGGCCGCTTTACGAACACAGCGCATGATCTTCGGTAAATTCCGCAAGTTGTACGGATTGTTCTCCATATGTTTGCCTCCTGATATATTCAGCTGTTTGCTGTTAAAATTTAATTAGGGTCAAAAGATGTTTTATTGTATTGGCTTATGATTTTTCGAATATCCGGCCTCATGGCTCTAAATTTCGCTTTGTGGCCACAATAAAAACAAATATTTACTCTATAGAGCCTCTTTCATGATTGCTTGTTCTTGTGCTTCGATCCATGCATCAATATTGTGTTTGGTAAAGAAAATCCGATTTCGCACACGAAAGTGAGGAATTTGTTTTTCTCGAACCATTGTGTAAATTGTGTCATGGTGAACACCCAGGTAATCAGCTGTTTCCTGAACAGTTAATGTGTTACGTATCATACTTAAACCTCCTATCATTCCTGTTGCTAATCAAGCAACATTTTGGGTAAAAAAATCAGTAACATCGCACTTAAGGACATTGGCCAAACTTGGTAACTGTTTAGCTTTGAAAGAGTACTCTCCTCTTTCATACTTTAGATATGTTGATGCATCTTTAAAACCCAAAGCATTAGCTAAAATCTGCAGTGAAAGGTCGAGTTCAATTCTTCTTTTTTTAATAAAGACCAGATCAAATATCACTTTATCACCCCCATATCGTTGTTGTTCCAGCAACTTATCTACAGTATATGTTGTTGTTTCAGCAAAGTCAACACTATTGTTGCGGTTTTAGCAAAATATTTATTTCTGGATTGGAAACATGCTATTATTATGTTGCTATTATGGAAATGCCAATAAAAGGACTCTGGTGATTTTAATGACAAATAAATTAGGTCAAAGAATTAAGGAACTTCGCGAAAAAAATAATTGGTCATTACGAGAACTAGGAACTAGGATCAATATTAATTATAGTGTCTTGAGCAGAATAGAATCAGGCAAAAGGCCAGTGACGGATACCGAGTTACTTAAGTTCTCAGAACTGTTTGATGTTTCTACTGATTACCTAATTGGCAGAAGCGACTCTTTGGAATCTAAAGTATCAGAAAAAACAACAGCAAATGAATTTAAAGACTCTGATCTACAAATTGCTTTTAGAGATGCTATTGATTTCTCAGAAGAAAACCAAAAGCAAACAATTGATTTTATAAAGTATCTCAAAGAGAAAGAAGAACGCGAAGGAAGAAATCCAAGAAAGAAATAATATCGCGGAGTATCCCGGTATTATTTAATACTGTTATTACGTTAAATTCTGTTTACTAATAAGATCTGAATTCTCTTCCGGATTGGTCCTGAACCCCTTCCGGAAAGGTAATATTTACAAGCCCTTCCCCCCTTATAAAACAAAGGTTTCAGTATTTAATCTCATCCGGATTTCCTTCCGAACTGATTCGGAATTCTCTTCGGGATAAAAACTTGAAAAAAATTGATTAAAACCCAGAAATAACTAACCGATAATATATCTAGAAGACATTTCAATAAAAAGGGGAAATTATTTTGAAAAAATGGTTGTTATGTATCGGTGCTTTATCTTTGAGTTTTTCTTTAGCAGCGTGCGGGTCTGATTCAGCTTCAACTGATAAAACAGATTCGGATAGCAATAAGACAACGCAGCAAGAAGACAAAGGTAAACAAGAGACAAAGACAGATCAGAAAACAGAGACAGAAAAGCAATCAAATAACAAAAGTGCTGATGAGTCAAAAAAATCCTCAGCTAAAGAGACACCTGATAAGAAAAAGCTGGTGGATGTAACACTAAACAAAACAGTTGATGGAGATACAATTAAAGTCAATTATAAAGGCGAAGTTAAAACTGTTCGTTATTTGCTCATTGATACTCCTGAAACTAAAAAACCAAATTCTTGTGTCCAACCATATGGAGAAGATGCTTCGGCGCGAAATAAACAGCTGGTGAACAGTGGTAAGCTACAATTAGAATTTGATAAAGGTGACCGTACTGATAAGTATGGAAGAATGCTAGCTTACGTTTATGTTGATGGAAAATCAGTACAAGAAACATTACTTAAAGAAGGATTAGCTCGAGTTGCTTATGTATATGAACCAAACACGAAGTATTTAGGTACTTATGAAAAAGATCAGGAAGTTGCCAAAAATAAGGACTTGAAAATTTGGAGTAAGAATGGCTATACAACTGATAAAGGATTTAATGGTTGTGTAACAAAGCCTAAAAAATCAGTAACTGCTTCTAAACCTGTTGAAAAATCGGCTACAACTCATAAATCGACTACTTCACATAAATCAAGCTCAAACAGTTCAAATTCTAGCGAAAGTAGCTCAACAGCAAGCAGTTCTTCTAACTCTACACAAGCCTCCACATCTACTGGTGGAACAGAATACTTTGCAAACTGCACAGAATTAAGAAAGAAATATCCTCATGGTGTCTCGAGTTCTCATCCTGCATACCAGGCGAAAATGGACCGCGATCACGACAACTTTGCATGTGAAAGATGATTAAAAAAGAGGATTTAATACTTTGGTTTTTATGAGAGAATAAAAAATAAGAACGGCCCTCTTCAGGGCTTTTCTTTCACACCAAAAACAGAACATACATTCCCTTCATGGTGGTGTTTTTAATGTCAATCCAGTTATCGTACCTCGAAGAAGAAGTAAAAAAAATCTATCACAGATTAAATATTGAGACTCCTGAAGACATTGATTTAGAAAGGATCGCCGCGGCATTTCGTATCTGGCTGCATTATGAGCAAAGAGAAAGCTGCATGTTTCAAATTAACGGTGAGTATAGTGTCGTCCTTGATGCTCGAGCCTCTCCACAAGAACAGTGGCAAGACTTTGTTCATGAGCTATGTCACGTCTTAAAACATACTGGAAACCAATTTCACATGAATAGAATGTTCAGGCAGCTTCAGGAATACCAGGCGAACAGTTTCATGTATCACTTCTGTGTACCAACGTTCATGCTCATAAAATTGAAACTGCCCCGTCTTAAATCAGAAGTCATTAAATTATTAGGAGATACATTTAATGTGACATATTCCTTCGCGGCTAAACGGTTAGAAATGTATGAGAGAAAAAAATTTTCAGATAAAATCTATTCAATGAGGTGTAAAACATGGGCCATTGGATGCCAAGAGGTAAAAAGTCATTCTTATTAGTAGTTGAGAATGGATACAATACCAAAGGGAAACGCGACAGAAAAACTAAGACTATAAAGATCGAAGACCCAAAGATTCTTAACAGCACAAGAAAAAGAGAAAAATATTTAAATCAGCAGCTTCTTATGTTTGAAATGGAAGTCACTTCAGGGGAATACATATCACCTGAAAAATCAACGTTTGAATCCTTTGCAAATGAATATAAAGACCGGATCTTGTATAAAAAATTCGCTCACCGAACATCTGAAATGCATGAAAGCCATATAAAAAACTATATTGTACCCTCAATCGGCCACAGGAGATTGGATCAAATTAAAACAATGCATATTGTTGATTTTATGGATTCCCTAGAAAAAGACGGAATTCGTAAAGACGGCAAAGCAGGAGGTTTATCAAGTTCAACCAGATACGATATATTCAAAGTTTTGAAAGCGATGTTTAAAATTGCTGTTAAACAATGGAAACTCATTAAATCAGATCCAACAGAAGATTTAGATCCTCCTACTGTTGAAACCAAAGAAATGCAATTTTATGATTCAGAAGCAGCTAAAGAGTGTATTGAGGCTCTGTATCAGATTGATATAATGTGGAGATTGTATTTTTTAGGCGCAATGATTGGCGGTCTTAGAAGAGCAGAAGGATTAGCCTTTGAATGGCACTTAGATGTTGATTGGGATGCAGGAGGTTTTTATGTAAATCGTTCAATTCCAAAAACAATTGACGGAAAGCCGCTTATCAAAGATCCTAAATCAAAAAAATCTAAGCGCTTTGTAAAGATGCCTGATTGGTATATGGATGAGCTTGAGAAGTATTATAGAATGTGGAAAAAAGAGAAACTGAGATTAGGTGATGCTTGGGAAGGCGGAGAACATCAATACGTTTTCCATAGTGGGAAAGGAAAGCCCTATTATTACACAACCCCCACCGCAAAATGGTCCAAGTTCACCAAAAAGTATGGACTGAAAAAAATACGACTACATGAGTTGCGTCACACAATGGTTACTTTATTAATTGAAGCCGGGGCAAATTATAGAGCGATTCAAGAACGAGTCGGTCACGCCAGTTATCGAACTACATTCGATAGATACGGCCATGTAACAAAAAAATTAACTGATGAGACAGCTGAACTTTTCAACAATTTTGATCCTAAAAAGAGATACGGACAATAAATTTCGAGCCAAAAAATCAAGTTCGCCAACAGTTTGCCAACAACTTGCGAATTTGATTAACCGGCTTTATTAAGAGAAAGTAAAAAACCCTTGCTACGCAAGGGTTTCCGCTATGATTCCGACTGGGCTCGAACCAGCGACCTCTACCCTGTCAAGGTAGCGCTCTCCCAGCTGAGCTACGGAATCATGATATGTATGTGTTGCTGGGTATGTTGTTGTCTCTCTGACATTTATAATTATATATCCTGCTCAGCCATTCGTCAACACTTTTTTTATCAAAAATAAAAAAAGGGCGCGTCGCAAAAATTGACGGCGCCCTTTTCGTTTATGACCTGACTTTGGCGGGAGTTATTTTTTTCAATGCCTGTTCGAAGTCGCGTTCTAAATCTTCGGCGTTTTCGACCCCGACGCTCAGGCGCAGAAGGCCGTCTGTGATGCCGCGTTTTTCCCTCTCCGCTTTCGGCATGGCGGCATGCGACATGGCTGCAGGGTATGAGAGAATGGATTCGACGGCGCCGAGGCTGACCGCAAATACCGGAAGAGATACATGTTCGACCAGCTTTTTGACGGCTTCTTTGCTTTCCAGTTCAAAGGACAGGACGGCGCCCGCTCCGCTTGCTTGCCGTTTATGGGTATCGGCGCCCGGGTGTCCGGCAAGGCCGGGATAGTAAACGCTTTTGACGGCGGGGTGCCCGTCAAAAAAGGCAGCCAGCCGTTCAGCCGTCCGGCTCGCTTTTTCCAGTCTGACCTGCAATGTTTTTAAGCCTCTCAATACGAGCCAGCAGTCCTGAACGCCGAGCACCGCTCCAAACGAGTTTTGCAGCTTATACAGCTGATTGCCGAGCTCTTCATCCTTGACGGCGGCAAGGCCTGACAGCACATCGCTGTGGCCGCTTAAAAATTTCGTCGCGCTGTGAAGCACGATATCTACGCCGAAATCAAGCGGCCGCTGCAGTGCAGGCGTCATGAAAGTGTTGTCAAGGTATGTCAGACAGCCGTGTTCTTTTGCCAGCTCGACGACGGCTTTAATGTCCGTGATGCCGAGCGTCGGGTTTGACGGTGTTTCCATATAGATGGCTTTCGTATTCGGCCGGATGGCGCGGGCAACCGCTTCTGTGTCCGTCATATCGACAAAGGTGTGTTCGATTCCGAAACGGGACAGCACTTCTGTCACCATGCGGAATGTTCCGCCGTACACATCCTCCGTGACGAGAACATGGTCGCCTTGGGATAAGAGCAGAAACGCCGTCGAAATCGCCGCCATTCCGGAGCTGAAAGCAAAACCTCTCGTTCCGCCTTCAAGACCTGCGATCGTTTCTTCAAGCGCTGTTCTTGTCGGTGTGCCGGAGCGGCTGTAATCATATGTTCCGAATTCTTCAAAGGAAGACTGATGAAATGTGGAAGCATGCTGAATCGGCACGCTGACGGCTCCGGTAGCTCCGTCTGTTTTAAATGGATTGTGCACGAGCTGGGTTTCCAGCGTCCAATTTTGATTACTCATATGACACGGCCCCCTCTTTTACTTGCTGTAATGCCTGCTTTACATCCCGCTTCAAATCTTCTGCATGTTCAATTCCCACTGAAAATCTCAGCAGACGGTTGCAGACGCCGTTTGCGATACGGATATCTTCCGGAATGTCCATGTGCGTCTGTGTCGCGGGGTATGTAACAAAGCTTTCCACCCCGCCGAGACTTTCTGCAAAACAGATCGTTTTCAGCGCCTTTAAAAACGGATTGACCCATTCCTCTTTTTGCAGCCTGAAAGACAGCATTCCGCCTTTTCCGGGATATAACACGTCGGCGATTTCTTCTTCCTGTTCTAAAAATGCTGCAAGTTCACGGGCGTTTTCTTCATGACGCTGCATTCTGAGCCCGAGTGTTTTCATCCCTCTCATTAAAAGCCACGAATCAAACGGCGGGAGAACGGCTCCGATCGCATTTTGGTGATTAAACATGATCTCGCCGAGCTCTTCATCCTTTACGACAGCAAGACCGGCAAGGAGATCATTGTGCCCGCCTAAATATTTTGTGGCGCTGTGAATGACGATATCGGCTCCCAGTTCAAGCGGGCGCTGGATGACCGGGGTATAAAACGTATTATCGACAATCAAGAGCAGGCCGGCTTCTTTCGTAATCCGGGCGATTTTTTCAATGTCGGCCTCCTGCATTAACGGGTTTGTCGGCGTTTCAACAAATACCGCTTTCGTGTTTTCCGTTATTTTGGAGCGTAAACAGTCTTCATCACTGAAATCATCGTAAATAAAGCTTAAGCCGTATTTTCTCCATTCATTTTCAAATAAACGGTATGTGCCTCCGTATAAATCGGAGGATACAATCAATTCATCTCCGCTTTTAAATAAAGCCATAATCGTTTGAATGGCTGCCATTCCCGAGCTGAAAGCAAAGCCTCTCGCACCGTTTTCCAACACGGCGATGGCGTCTTCAACGAGCTGGCGTGTCGGGTTTTTCGTGCGCACGTAATCAAAACCTGTAGATTCTCCTATTCCTCTATGTCGGTAAGCGGTGGACAGATAAATCGGCGGACTGACCGTTCCCGTTGCTTCTTCGCTTCTATTTCCAATTTGGGCTAATTTTGTTTCGACATGCTGCGTCATCAGTAAGCACCATCCTTTTTCAAAAATAAAAAAGCCCCCTCTTCATAAGAAGAAGGAGCTTTTCTCTTCCTCTTATCTTCCAAGCATGTGAATCGCTTGCTGGATTTAGCACCTTGGCACTTTGCCTTCCCGCGGCAAAGCAAACCGGTTGCTGAGGTTTCAAAGGGCCAGTCCCTCCACCTCTCGTGATAAGAATATTGTTTTGTATTTTCTGATTGTTCTATATTAACGCACTATAAAATGGATTTCAACAACTTTTTAATTTTCTGAACTCTCACAAGAAGTGCATCTGAAGAAAGAAATTTCTAATAATTCATGGTACAATAGGGAAAAACCATCAAGACAAGAAGCGGCCTGGAGGAATGCGAAGTGGCACCGAAAACCGGAATCATTCATGAGAAAAAACTTTTCTCTCATGAGCTTGAAGAAGAAATGACCGTTTTGGTCTACCTGCCCAACACTTACTCCCCCCTGTATAAATATCATACGGTCATCGCCCAGGACGGCCATGATTATTTCAGATTAGGGAGAATCGGGCGGCAGGCGGAAGAGCTCATGGCAAAAGGGGAAATTGACCGCTGCATCATTATCGGCGTCCCATATAAAAATGTGCGGGAGCGAAGAAACACATACCATCCCGAAGGCTCTAAGTTCGCCTCATATAAACGGTTTATCGCAAATGAGCTCGTCCCTTTTATCGACAAAGAATACCCGACTTATCAAGTCGGATACGGACGCACCATGATCGGGGATTCCCTCGGCGGAACCGTCTCGCTCATGACGGCGATTGACTATCCGAACATGTTTGGAAACGTCATCATGCAGTCCCCGTATGTTGACGGGCACGTGCTGGATGCCGTCCGGCAGTCGGAGGATCTCAAACAGATATCCGTTTATCATCAAATCGGAGAAAAAGAAACCGATGTCCATACGACGGACGGCCAGGTGCTTGATTTCACCGCGCCGAACGAAGAGCTCAAACAGCTGCTGGAAAGCAAACAGTCTGAATACACGTATGAAACCTTTGACGGGGATCATAAATGGACATACTGGCAGCCGCTCATCACGCCGGCGCTGAAAAAAATGCTGTAACCATTCATTAAGGAGGGAACTTTCATGAAATACGGTATTGTTTTATTTCCATCAAAAAAATTACAGGATCTCGCAAATTCGTACCGGAAACGCTACGACCCGAGCTACGCGCTCATACCGCCGCATCTGACGGTAAGAGATCCGTTTGAAGCGACAGAACAGGAAATCGAGCAGATCGTATCACAGCTGAGACAGACGGCGAAAGAGTCGCACCCGCTCGTTCTGAAGATCACAAAATACAGCTCGTTTTCTCCTGTGAATAATGTGATATATATGAAAGCGGAGCCGACGGAAGAATTAAAAACCCTGAGTGAGAAATGCTATTCAGGAGCATTATCCGGTAAGCCGGAATACAGCTTCGTTCCGCATGTCACGGTCGGCCAGAAGCTGTCGTCAGATGAACATTCCGACGTACTCGGACAGCTGAAAATGCAGGACATTTCCCACGAAGAAGTCATCGACCGTTTTCACCTGCTCTATCAGCTGGATAACGGCTCATGGACTGTGTACGAAACATTTTTATTAGGCGGAGGAGAATAACTGTTTGGAAGCCATCGATGCAAAAACTGAAAAACATCTGAACGACGCTTTTTTCGTCAGAAAAGAGGTCTTTGTTAAAGAGCAGCACGTTCCGGAAGAAGAGGAAATTGATCAATTCGAAGACGCGTCAGAGCATATTGTCATTTATGACGGCGGTCAGCCGGTCGGAGCCGGCAGATGGCGCTTGAAAGACGGGCGCGGAAAATTAGAGCGTATCTGCGTGATGAAAAGCCACCGCTCTCTCGGTGTCGGAGCAATCATTATGCAGGCGCTTGAAAAAGCGGCGGCCGCCCAGGGCGCCGGCAGCTTTATCCTACATGCGCAGACGCAGGCGGTTCCGTTTTATGAAAAACAAGGGTACCGCGTCACATCCGGCGAAGAATTTCTTGATGCCGGCATCCCCCATCTGGAAATGATAAAGGAACACAAACGATAAAATCAAAAGCACTCCTGTTGATATGGCAGGAGTGCTTTTTTATGAATTTTATTGAATTTTATGGAAGGTTGATGTATGTTTAGTATACGAAGTATTACAATTCATACAAAAAATACAATTCTCACAACGGAGGGATACACATGACAGCACCTAAAGGAAAGCATATATTCGGGACCGTTAAAGTTGGCACAAAAGGCCAGATTGTCATTCCAAAAGAAGCAAGAGATGTTTTTGATATAAATCCCGGGGACTCACTGCTTATGCTCGGAGATGACCAGCAGGGTATCGCACTTGTAAAACAAGAACTCTTTTTCGAATTTGCAAAAGATATTTTAAACGCAAAGCCAATCGATGCAGATGGCGAGGATGAGTAAATGCACGCGATTGAGCTGAAGCAATTAACGAAACATTATAAAGAAACCGCCGCCGTTGACCGTCTTGATTTTTCAGTTGAAAAAGGAGAATTTTTCGCTTTACTCGGTGAGAACGGAGCCGGAAAAACGACATTAATCAGCATGCTCTGCGGCCTCCTTTCTCCGGATGAAGGTGATGCATCAGTGCTCGGCTTCAGCATTTTGACTGATTTGGATAAAATTAAACCGAAAATGAATATATCTCCGCAGGAAACAGCCATCGCCCCTCATTTAACCGTACGGGAAAACTTAGAGTTTATAGCCGGAGTCTACGGAATTCCGAAAAAAGAAGGAAAAAAAAGAACGGATGAGATGCTCGAATTGTTTCAATTAAAAGAGAAAGAAAGAGCAAAAACAAAAACATTATCAGGCGGAATGCAGCGCCGGCTCAGCATCGCCATGGGCATGATTACAAAGCCGGATATTTATTTCTTGGATGAGCCGACATTAGGGCTGGACGTCCGTTCACGCCGCGAGTTGTGGAAAAATCTTGAGGCATTAAAGGGGGACATGACGATTATTTTAACGACACACTATTTAGAAGAGGCCGAAGCCCTGGCAGACCGTATTTGCATTTTAGAAAATGGGACATTAAAAGCACTGGGTACGGCGGAGGCTCTGAAAAAGCAAACTCATTCAGCCACATTTGAGGATGCCTTTTTAGCGATTTGTGACGGGGAGGCGGGTCTTTATGCTTGATTTCGCCATACGCAACCGAAAAGAGATTTTTCGTGATCCCCTATCTATCATCCTTGGAATCGCACTGCCTGTTATTCTATTGTTTCTGTTTACGGCGATTGAGAAAAATGCGCCGCTTGACACCTTTAAAGTCCAGCATTTAGCACCCGGGCTCATTGTTTTCGGCTTTGCTTTCCTTACGATGTTCTCTGCATTGCTGATCGCAAAAGACAAACAGACCGCCCTTCTGACCCGTTTGTTTGCTTCCCCTTTAAAAACAGCAGATTATGTTGTCGGTTATACACTGCCGATGCTCCCGTTAGCCGTTTTACAAATTGTCATTTGTTTTACCGCAGCAGCGGCTGCCGGTTTGTCAGCCGAATGGATCAATCTTCTCGCCGGTATCGCTGTACTGCTGCCGATTGCGATGATGTCCGTTTTCTTCGGTTTATGTTTAGGCGCTGTGTTTACGGACAAACAAATTTCGGGTATCGGAACGATTTATATAACACTCGTGCAATTTCTGGGCGGAGCTTGGATGGATGTCAATCTGCTCGGTGAGACGTTCAAACATATCGCTTATGCCTTGCCGTTTGTCCACTCGATCGAGCTGGCTCAGGAAGTCATATCCGGAGATTATTCTTCATTTCATCAGCATGTTTGGCCGATAGCGGGATATGCCGTTTTGGCGCTTGCACTTGCTTTCCTTTGTTTTGTGAAAATCAGGAAGAGATAAAAAAGCCGGCACTCCGTAATGGGAGCGCCGGTCTTCTTTATTGCTTTTCTTTCAGGAGACTTATCGTATGAGGCAGCAGACGGGCATCTCCCGGGCTGCCATGGCCCGGAACGACAATACTGATATCTTGATATCTTTTCATCACTTTGATATTTTCCAGGTTTTTCACACGTATTGATTAATCAATCGGCCTTTTCCCATAATTTGCGGCAAGCGGGAAAGAGAGCGCTTACGTTTTTCCTCATGTACTTTCTTTTCTGCGGCTGCGGTGTTTTCCTGGCGGCGCTCCACCTCTCTGTACAGCCTGTCATTGGCGAGGGCGGCCGCTTTCGTAATGCCGGCGTAATCAGGCCTATAACCCGCTGTCCGGTTTGCGTATTGAGTATACTGCTGGTTTTGAATCCGTCCTGCATAAATCATATGTACCCCTCCCCTTCGCTTTTCATTTCCCTTAATCTTACTTTTTGAAACGCGGTTCTTTTGTTATGATATTCTTTGTCTATCAAATGGATGAACACCTTTTAATGGGAGGACCCCTTTTTGAAATGCGCCCGACTGAATAACCGAACGATACATTTACATACATATTCTAGAGAACATTACCAATTCCTTTTTGAAGAAGCTCAGAAAGGAAATATTTTTTGCGCACATTGTGACCAGCCTGTCTTCATGCGGCTTTCGATTTTAGAGCAGCCGGCGTTTTATCACCGGCAAAAGGGAGACTTTACCGCCTGTGAAAAAGCATGCGCGGCCAAGGAGCCAAAAGCGGAGAAGGAAAAGGAAGAGTATAAGGAAGCCGGCATGTTCCGCCTGCCGAAAGGAAAAGCGATTTCAGAGAATCCGAAACCGATCGTCTCAGAATGGAAAAGCCCGAAAAAAGTGCCTGCAGCCGAGCCGTTTTCCCCAACATCTGAAGCGGCTGATACATCGCTGTTTCCCGGTATCGGCCTGAACCGTGAACAGATGCGGGCAGTCACAGAAACCGACGGGCCCCTGCTGGTGCTCGCCGGAGCGGGAAGCGGAAAAACGAGGGTGCTGACAGCCCGCGCCGCCCATATGATTGAACATCTCGGCATTTCACCTGAGAACATGCTGCTTGTGACCTTTACGACAAAAGCCGTCGCCGAAATGAAAGAGCGGATGGCGACTGAGTACGGGCTGGCAGCCGGCAAAGTCTCCCGCCTTGTGACGGGAACATTCCACAGCTTTTTCTATAAAATACTCTATCATTTTGATTCTTCAAAATGGAACGGCAGCCAGCTTCTAAAAATGGAATGGCAGAGAGAGCAATATGTGAAAAAGGCGCTCTATGAAGAACATTTGGACGAAAAAGAGTTTCCCGTCGACCAGGCGCTTCAGCTTATCGGCTGCTGGAAAAACACGTACCTCCCCCATGAGACAATCCCGCTTGCGGATGACTGGGAGAAAAAAGTATACAGGCTCTATGAACATTATGAACGGCAAAAGCGGGAAAATCGGCAGTTTGATTTTGATGACATGGCCCAAGGCTGTTATGAGCTGTTAAAAAGCCGGCCTGATATTCTCGCACAATATCAAAACAGATTTTCTCATATTTTGATTGATGAGTTTCAAGATATTAATCCTGTACAGTATAAAATTATGCAGCTGATCGCAAGCCCTGAGAATAACCTGTGCTGCGTGGGGGATGACGACCAATCCATTTATGCGTTCCGCGGAAGCAGCCCGTCTTTCATCCTTGATTTTCAGAAAGACTATCCGGCAGCAACAACCATTTACTTAACGGCAAATTACCGCTCGCCGCATCCGATCGTTTCAAGCGCTCATACCGTCGTAAAGAAAAATAAAAAACGGTATGAAAAAACACTTTCTGCCGTCAAAGACGGCGCTCACGATCCCGTGATGTTTTATCCTTACGATGAGGAAGAAGAAGCAACCATGATCGTTTCGGATATAAAAGAGAAAATTCAAAACGGGGCGAGCCCTGGCGATTTTGCCGTGCTTTACCGGACAAACAGCGCCGGGCGGGCCATTTATGAAAGACTGCATCAATCATCAATCCCTTACCATGCCGACAGGGGCGTGCAGACGTTTTACAGCCGCAGAATCGTCCGGCAGATCCTCGCCTACTTATACGCGAGCCAGAACGAGGATGATACGGATGCAGTGAAAGATCTGCTTCCGGCCTTATTTTTAAAGCAATCCGCCCTGCAAACGCTAAAGGCGCTGTCAATCACAGAAGATTGCACGATGATTAAGGCGCTGACGAAACTGCCTGACTTGAAGCCGTTTCAAATAGGGAAAATCAAGCAGATCGTTCCGTTTTTCGCCAGCATCCGGACAATGAAGCCCGTTGAAGCCATCACCTTCGCCGAAAGCAAAATGGGCTTTTCCGAGTATTTAAAAAAACGGGGCAATGAAGGAAACAAGCTGGAAAAAGGCTCTGATGATCTCCGGGACGTCAAAGTGGCTGCTAAAAAATTTAAAACCATTCCGGATTTTCTTGCGCATGTCGATCATATGCGTGCCGCCGAGAATCTGAAAACCGATGAAAACGGCGTCGAACTGATGACCATTCACCGATCAAAAGGTCTTGAATTCAATACGGTCTATATTTTAGGCGCGGCTGACGGTTCGATCCCCCATGACTTCGCGCTTGAGACGGCGAGACAGGGCGATCCCGCTCCGCTCGAAGAAGAAAGACGGCTTCTGTACGTCGCAATGACAAGGGCCATGCAGCATTTATATGTATCATGTCCCGCGAACAGACGGGGGAAAACAGCGCGCAGTTCAAGATTTCTCGAGCCCCTTCTTCGGACGGACAGACGGAGCGCACTCAGAATATAAAGAACCCGGCAGATCACTGCCGGGTTCTTCTCACATAAAAAGGCCTTCAATAAGGCCGGCTGACGCCTATTTTTTGTCCATCATTTTAGAAATGGTGCCAAAATCAAGTTTCTCTTTACCGCTTGTAATCGATTGGACGATTTTGTCTTCCAATTCTTTCGGTACACGTTTGTTAGCCAGCTGGGATACCTTCTGAATGACACCTCTCACCGTGTTTTCATCTTTGAAATTTGCATTTTGCAATGATCCCGCGAGGTTCATGACATCCTTCATGCTGACGCCTGTTTTCTTCTCAATATTTTTAAAAAATTGATTATCCATGTTGTGCCTCCTTTTTGTGGAGTAATACGATATTGTATGAACTAAGGGCGGAACATGTGCCCGTAAGACAACGGAAAAATTCCGCTACCCCGTTTTCATACGCCTTCATACATCAGGCAAGCACGGGACTGAATGGTCCCGCGCTTATCCTGGGTCTAGCTAAGGTTTATCCGAAAAAGGATGCACCGACAATGATCAAGAGGATGAACAATACGACAACAAGAACAAATGTTGAGCCGTATCCGCCGCCTCCGACATAGCCGCCACCGTATCCGCCGCAGCCGCCGTAGCCGCCTCCGTATCCGCCATATCCGAATCCCATACTTAAGCACCTCCTTTACTCTCTATACTCTATGTGATGAGACTTGTTTGGCTTGGATAAATGCATAGGGCCGGTGCGGATTTCATTTCATTTTATTGAGAATGCTCATTTTTCTTCAGTTTGGCTTCGGTTTCAGCGGCAAACGCATCTATCCATTCCTCGAAGCGCAAACCGGCTTCATCAAACTTTGACAGCTGCTTTTCAATAGATAAGATATGTTTGTTATGCTCCCGCTGATTTTGATTGTGTCTGCGGTATTTTCCATTGATCAACGATTCAAATATATTCATAACAACCCCTCCTCCTATGATCTATGCGGAACAGGGACCGGTGTTCGGCAAAAAACAAAAAAACCGGAATCCCCGGTTTTTTTTAGAAAACGGCTATCTCGGTTTTTTCTTTTGGCCGCAGCCGCAGCCTTTCTTTTTAATTTTTTTTTCGTAAGGCTGATACTCAGTGGATTTGTATGGAGTGTTTTGGGAAGGTTTGCTTGATTGATTCATGTTGATCCTTCCTTTCCTTATGTCATATATACCATTTTATGCAGAAAATAATGGTAAGTTGCTGATGGAACCGCCTTATTCCTGGAGAAGACGCGAAACCGCAGCTTCAATGATCCCCGCCGCGCCGGCTATGGCTAACAGCAAAATCAGCCATTGCGCAGCCTCAGGAATCACAATCTGCGCTGCAATTAAAAAGGCGGCGCACCATACGCCCGTACACCAGTAACAGCTGAGCAGTTCACCGATAAAAGCCCTGATGCCTTTTCCTTTTATGACAATATAGGTTTCTGTCGTGCCGTCTGGTGCGGTTTCTGTTTTTTCCTCGTGAAAAAGGCTCCGGAGCGGCGCCATTATGGTGTCAAATACGAAAAGCCTGGCCAGCCGAAAAACGGCAAACGATAACAGAATAAATGAAAGCCAATTGATAACCACCTGTTCACTCCTTTTTAAAACTTGACCTCTTAATATATATGCGAAAACCCTGTTCTTCATGAATCGCACCTTGTCCGGGAAAAAAATAGGTGCGGTTTAGTTGTTTTTCTTATTCCGCTCGGCGTTTCATTTGCATTATATAAAGTATGAATGAGAAAGGAGTGAAGGTTATGTCGTTTGAAGAAAATGTTGAAACACTGCAACCGCAAATATTCGAACAATTATCCAACGAATTCGAGCAGAAGATCGAAGTGATTGATTGCGAAAATGTCACAGTAGATACAACACATATAACGGCCGCTCTTTCTATACAAGCCTCAGTTACTGCGGCGATTATCCTCGCGACACAGCTCGTGATAGCAGATGAAGACACAGCCGACCAAATGGTAACCGAACTGCTGATCCTGGATGATTGCCAAATAAAAAAGAGGACCGTCATTCAAGTTCTGAACAGCCGCAATGTCAAAATCACACTGGCAGCAGACGATATCATGGCCTTTGTACAAATTTTGTTTCAATTATTAAATATACTTTTTGCTGAACTAGACATCCTTTAACTCTTTCTATTCAAATTTTTAAAATTAGAGGTGAGAACAAATGGCAGATAACGAAAAATTAAAAAAAGAACTCGAAAATCTACCAGAAGTGGATCCGCTTTTAAAAGTGCTTGTCAGCAATGTCTTCAAAAAACACGGCGTGACAAAGGACAAAATGCGGGAAATACCTGATGAAGAAAAAGAAATGCTGATCGCATTAGTCAAAGACATGCAGGCAAAAACAGAAGCTTTTCTTGAAAGCCAGAAACAGAAAAAAGAGCAGGAAAAAGCACAAGAACAGCAGACAACTCCGCAAACCCGCAGAGAACAATTAATCGAACAGCTCCGGCAAAGACGCCAAAATCCCGGTCAATAACTAAAAAATAGTGATTTTTATCAGGATATATGCCTGAGTCAAAGTAAGGGGCCGGCTCATTTAATAATAGTAAAAGAAAAGGAGGAATAGATATGGAAAGCAGACCATACTCTTGGGTTGCACTTGATCCTGAATGCGAACATCCGCGAGAAGAAAAAGAAGAAAAAGAAGGCAGAAGATGCAGTGTTTGCTGTAACGGAAACGGATTCGGCGAAGATAACGCCTTCCTTGACCAAGACCTGGCCCAGGCGAACATCAACAAACAAGTTTCTGAAGAAGCCATTATTATCAGAGACTCTTGTGATATTAATGTGACGTCAACAGACGTTCAAGCAGTCGCTTCAGTCATGACAGCAATTAATGCAGCAGTCGTAACGGCTACTCTCACTTCAATCGCTGACGGAGTCATCGCTGAATTGGTCGCACAAGACTTACTGCAGCTGACAGCCAACAAACAAATCAACCGCCAAAAACTGCTCATCGAAAACTCCCGCGGCGTAAACGTGACAACAGTAGATGCCGATATCGCAGTGTTGATCTCAACAGCGACAAATTTACTGATTGCTGTCTTAGTCATCACCCTCGTCCTCTAAAAAGAAAAGCAGAGCTAAAAAACGCTCTGCTTTTTCTTATTTTCTCCGCATATGATGAATATATAGACGTTCACCCACACCAAGTGAGGCTCGCGTACATATGTTGTTAAAGACAAAAGTCAAATACCCTAAAAGAAGGAGCTGAAATCCATGAGCTGCGGAAAACACCATGGCCGAGATGAAAATTGTGTATGCGATGCAGTCGAGAAGATTTTAGCAGAACAAGAGGCTGTTGAAGAACAATGCCCGACTGGATGCTATACCAATCTGTTAAGCCCGACGGTTACCGGTAAAGATACCATCCCGTTTCTCTTGTTTGATAAAAAAGGCGGTTTGTTCTCCACATTCGGGAACGTCGGAGGATTTGCCGATGACAGCCAGTGTTTCGAGTCTATTTTCTTCCGGGCAGAAAGAGTTTGCGATTGCTGCGCGACGCTTTCCATATTGCGCCCCGTAGATGTGCACGGCGACACCCTCAGCGTCTGCCATCCTTGTGATCCGGATTTCTTCGGTTTAGAAAAAACAGATTTTTGCATTGAAGTTGATCTGAGCTGCTTCAGCGCCATTCAATGCCTTTCACCCGAACTTGTCGACCGGCCTGCGCCGCACAAAGAGAAAAAGCATCACGGATAGTCATTGATTCGCATCTTTTCTAAAGAGGAATCCCCTTCCAACCTTCTATTACAGATGCAATCATCAGCCCGCCCGGACGCCCGGGCGGCTGACTCTCCGATATCGTTTAATCCGGTGCCATTTAAAACGTGAAGTCAGGAGGGAAATTATGAGTAAGAATACAACATACTGTGTGCGTGAAGCGGTAGAAAATATTGAGGACCTGCAAAATGCGGTTGAGGAAGATTGCCCGGCCGGATGCTATTCCAACCTTTTATCGCCGGGTTTTTCATTAGGCGATACAGTGCCGTTTGTGCTTTTCACTTCTAAATCATCGCCGTTTATCGCCTTCGGAAATGTCGGCGAGCTGGATAACGGTCCGTGCTTTAATACTCTTTTTTTCAGAGTTGAAAGAGTCTGTGACGGCTGTGCCACATTAAGCCTGCTTATTGCTTTTGACGAACATAAGCACATTCTTGATTTTACAGATAAAGATTCTGTCTGCGATGTATTCCGTTTAGAAAAAACAAACTATTGCGTTGAAGTCGATCTTCACAGCTTCTGCGCCATCAATTGCCTTAGCCCGAGACTGCTGAACCGCACACATTCTTAACCGAAAAGCATAAAAATAAGCTGCCGGAGTAAAGAATTCAGGCAGCTTTTTGTATGGTTAAAAACCGAGCGGATGCAGCGAGGTGATATCGCTGATGGCAAGCTCCGCAGGCGCACCGTTGCTCGTCGTCCTCAAATAGATGGCATCATTTTTTCTGCCGACGATTACGCCTCTGTAAGTTTTCCCATTGGCTTCTATCAAACAAAGCGCCCGGGGCATATTATGCGGCAGTTTCGTTAAGAAATCAATTTTTTCAAGAATAGACATTCTGCTCATCGGCTTTTTCACGCGCTTTGGCGGAACCCTCTCCTCCGAGGCGTCATTGTGAACCGCTTCAGGCTCTTTTTCTGCGGCGTCGGGCTCAGCAGCATCCTGCACTTGAGCCGGAATTTCTTGTGCGGCTTCCTCTGTGCGGCTGTGCTGATCAGGTGTCTGCTTTTCTGGTTCGGCAGGCGCTGCTTCGACAGGCTGAGCTTTACTTTTTTCCTCCTGCTTTCCGTGAGCGGGCTCTTCTATTGGCGGCTGAGGTGTTTTCCTTTTGATTAATATATCCTGCATTGATGATTGCGTGTCTGAATAATCCGGCTGCACAATATACATGAGCGGTTTTTTGTCCGCGTTTCTGTTTTGTTTTGACATCTTCATCCCTCCGATTCTGTCATGTTTTATCTATATGACGGAATGATTAAAATCAGAAGAAAGAAAAAGCAATCCCTAAAAAGGGACTGCTTGTCAATTAACGTGCGGTAATATGGAAACCGGAATCAACGTGAAGATTTTCGCCCGTGATGCCTCTTGACAGATCACTGAACAAGAATGCGGCCGTGTCACCCACTTCTTCAGGTGTTGTCGTGCGGCGCAGCGGCGCACGCTCTTCGATTTCTTTCAGGATAGAATTGAAATCACTGATTCCTTTTGCAGAAAGCGTACGGATCGGTCCTGCTGAAATGCTGTTGACGCGGATGTTTTCTTTTCCTAAGTCAGCCGCTAAATATCTGACACTTGCATCAAGAGACGCTTTTGCAACACCCATTACGTTATAGTTTGAAACGACGCGCTCGCCGCCGAGGTAAGTGAGTGTGACGATGCTGCCGCCTTCAGTCATGATCGGACGAGCCGCTTTTGCGACCGCTGTCAGAGAGTAAGAACTGATGTTATGCGCAAGCAGGAATCCCTCACGGTTCGTATTTAAATATTCACCGACAAGCTCCTCTTTGTTTGCAAACGCGATGCAGTGCGCAATGCCGTGAATCACGCCGACCTGCTCTTTAATGCTCGCAAAGCAAGTTTCGATCTC
The DNA here is from genome assembly GCF_051628075.1 of Bacillus siamensis. Lineage (NCBI taxonomy): Bacteria > Bacillati > Bacillota > Bacilli > Caryophanales > Bacillaceae > Bacillus > Bacillus siamensis. Next base: position 1,116,401 of record NZ_CP155579.1, on the reverse strand, counting down.
AGCGTCATTTGTCACATCACACGGAAGGATGAGAGAATCATTTCTTTCTAATGTAGCCGCAAGGTCATGAACTGATTTTTCCAATCGCTCCCCTGCGTAAGTGAAAATGAGGCGCGCTCCGGCTTCATGAAGAGAGCGGGCGATTCCCCAGGCGATACTGCGTTTATTGGCAACGCCCATCACAACGATGTTGCGGCCTTCTAGTGAGAAATTCATATGTATAAAGCCTCCTGTAATCGTCTTAAAGACATAATTTAGTACCTGATCTTAATTTTTATCATATCATAACCTTGTCCAGATTGAAAGCATGGGAAAAAGACCGCCGGGTGTTGAAGCGGTCTCTTTTTATCTCGTCTGCAGACTGTTTCTTTTATAGGCAAAATGATTTGTCGGCCCGTGTCCCGCTCCGATGCTGAGCGTATGTTCCACAGCTTCACGCACAAAGTTGGCGGCTGTCTCAAAAGCGGCTTGAATATGTTTTCCTTTTGCGGTTTCCGCCGTCAGCGCCGCCGCAAATGTACAGCCCGTTCCGTGGGTATGTTTCGTGTCAATATAGGCGTGACTGATTCCGGTAAAAGATGAACCGTCAAATAATAAATCAACGATTTTCCCCTGTTCAGGCTGGTGTCCGCCTTTTATGATGACGTTCTTTGCGCCAAGCTGGCAAAGGCGTTCGGCTGCTTTTTTCCGGTCTTCAAACGTACGGATTTCCATTCCGGTCAATGACTCAGCTTCCGGAACATTCGGCGTAATCGCATAACTGCGCGGAATTAACAGCTCTTTTAACGCGGCCTGTGCTTCCTCACGCAGCAGGGATGCGCCTCCTTTGGCAATCATGACGGGATCGGTGATGAGATGCTCCAGTCTGTACTGATCCATTTTTTCCGCAATTTCTGCAATCATCTCCGCGCTCCACAGCATTCCCGTTTTTATCGCATCAGGCCGCAGATCTTCCGCCACCGCGTCGATCTGGCTGCCGAGCGCTTCCCGGGTGAGCGGGTAGATGCCGTGAACACCCAATGTATTCTGGGCGGTTACCGCTGTAATAGCTGACATCCCGAAGACGCCGAGCTCCTGAAAAGTTTTCAGGTCCGCCTGTATACCGGCCCCTCCTCCTGAATCTGACCCGGCAATCGTCAATGCTTTGCAAATGCTCATGCTGTTTTTCTCTCCTTTCGCATTATCCGATCCATTTATGATAAAAAGATTTCGCTCTGCTGATGTCGCTTGTGCCGTGAATTAATGCTCTGCCGTCACGAAACAGAACCATCTTGAAACTGTCTGTGCGGAAAGAAATTAAATACGGATTGGCCGAAACGTCAAGCCCGGCCCGTCTGAGCTGTCCCGAAAGCCTTTGCAGGTCAAACGGCTCTGAGATTCCCGTTCTGATCTGTACCGTGTTTCTCCCGCACAGAACAGCCGCTTTTGACTGATTCTCGTAAGATAAAAACGGAAAATCGTTTGTGCCGCAGCTCGGGCAATCAGCTTTCTTGAGACGGGCAACGTTTATTTCGGACCGTTCATTTTTCCACAAATCAAACGAACGGAGAACATGCTCAACAGGTCCGCCCGTTAACAGCTTCAGCGCGTCTGCAGTCTGAAAAACAGCCGTCTGTAATACAGCCGGACTGATAATTCCCGCCGTATCACATGTCATACCGCCTAAAGGCAATGTCTCAAGCAGACAGTGAAGGCACGGCGTGACCCCGGGAATGACGGTAAAGGAGAGTCCGTAGCTGCCGACACAGGCGCCGTACAGAAAAGGAACTCCTTTCTGTACAGCCGCATCGTTCACAATCAGCCTCGTTTCAAAGTTGTCAGTCGCGTCAATGATAAGAGATGCGTCACAAATCAGTCCGGGTGCGTTTTCCGCAGTGACATCCATGACAAATCCCTTCACATCTACATCGCTGTTTATGGATGTAAGCCGCTTTTCAGCTACCGCGGCTTTCGGCATTTCCTGTCTGACGTCATCTTCGGTATAAAGCTGCTGGCGCTGGAGATTACTCCACTCCACATAATCTCTGTCAGCGATCGTTACCTTCCCGACCCCTGCTCTGACAAGCATCTCCGCATTTGCCGCGCCAAGCGCACCCGCGCCGATAATCACGGCATGAGACGACCGGAGCTTCTCCTGTCCGGAGGGACCGATCGGCTGATACAGCTCCTGTCTGGAATATCTGTCCGTCATACCGGAAGACCGTCCCGCGGACTGCTTGCAGTTCCGTAATCTTTCACCGGAATCCGCCCGGCTTCATAAGAAAGGCGGCCCGCTTCTACGGCAAGCTTCATCGCCCGGGCCATTTTGACCGGATCATCAGCGCCTGACACGGCGGTATTTAATAACACGCCGTCAGCTCCGAGCTCCATCGCGCAGGCAGCGTCTTTTGAAGAACCAATGCCGGCATCGACAATGACCGGAACTTTCGCCTGTTCAATGATGAAGGACAGATTCAGCGGATTTAAAATTCCCTGGCCTGAACCGATCGGTGAAGCGCCCGGCATAATAGCATGGACTCCGAGCTCCTCAAGACGCCTTGCGAGCACGACATCATCTGACGTATACGGAAGAACGATAAATCCCTCTTCAAGCAGCTGCTCTGATGCTTTCAGCGTTTCAACCGGATCAGGCAAAAGTGACCGGCTGCATCCGATGACTTCCACTTTTATCATGTCACAAAGCCCTGAAGCTTTAGCAAGCCTTGCGATTCTGACCGCCTCTTCAGCCGTTGCGGCACCGGCCGTATTCGGCAGAAGCGTGTACTGAGACAAATCAAGCTGTTCGAGAAAGTTTGGCTGAGACTGTTCAAAGATATTCATCCGCCGCACCGCAAAGGTTAAAATATCTGATTCCGAGACGGCCACCGCCTCTTTCTGAATCTCAAAACTCGGATATTTTCCCGTGCCTAACAGCAATCTTGACTGAAACTGTTTTCCGCCTATTGTTAACATCCTCATCCGCCTCCTACAAAATGGACAATTTCTATGACATCGCGATCACACAAACTTGTGTTTTCATAATTCTTTTTTTCGATGATTTCTTTATTTCTTTCTACAACTACGATTCTTTGATCAAGCTGATACGATTCAAGCAAATCCTGAACCGTCCCCTCTTTTCGATTCCAATCAATTTGTTTTCCGTTCAGCTGAAGGATCATATTTGAACAGCCTCCTTGCGATCAATTCGAAACGCTTCTTCCCATTCATGTTTAACCTGTCTTCCCAGGATCATATCCCGCACCATTTCAGCCGTTGCCGGAGCTAGCAAGATGCCGTTTCGAAAATGGCCGGCGGCGAATATGATGCCGCTGTTATCAGGATGCCGCCCGATAAACGGCTTTCCGTCTTTTGTTCCCGGCCTAAGCCCCGCCCAAAACCGGTCTATTTTCATATGTTCAATGGCGGGCAGCATGGTTTTCGCTTTCGCAATGATAGCCTCAATCCCGCCGACGTCAGGCGTGTCGCTCCAGTCGCCCCGTTTCATCGTGGCGCCGATGACAAGCCGCCCGCTTTTTCTCGGAACGACATAACTTTGATTATGGTAAAGGGTTTTGGTCAGCGGGATTTCGTCATTCCACACAGAGAGGCATTCTCCTTTCACAGGGAAAAAAGGCTGTCCCAAGCCGAGCTGGCTGAAAAACCGGCCGCTCCATACACCGCTTGCAACTGCGACTTTGTCAGCATAAACATCCCCGCCGGACGTTGTGATGCAGTATTCCCCGTTCATCCGTTTTACGGAAGTGACTTGTGTATGCTCATATATGTCAGCGCCATAACGCCGCGCCCCTTTTGCATACGCTTTGCAAACATAGTAAGGTTCGACATGGACATCGTCTTTTATAAAACATGCGCCGAGAATGTCCTTTGAAGCGTAAGACTCTTTTTCAAGAACCTCTTCCGCTGAGAGCCAAGTGACGGAAGGTAAATCATCCATCTTCCGTAAACGGGTCATGTCTTCTTCTGTATACGCCAATTTAAGCATTCCGCCGTTATGGCGCCTGATGTTAATGCCGCTGGCTTCCTCAAGCTCTTGCCCCGCCGCTTCATACAGTCTTTGGCTGTGCATAGCAAAATCAAAAAACGCATCACGGTTTTCACATTCCGCATGAGCGCCAAGCATTCCCGCCGCAGCGCTTGTCGTTTTTCGGCCGATTGCTCCGTCTTCAAACAAGACAACGTTCTGCTGCATCTTCGCCAACTCATAAGAAATGGCGCATCCGATAATTCCGCCCCCGATAACCGCCGTATCATAGTGCTTATTCATCATCAGCCCCCCTCACCGCGCGTGCATACCGTTTTGCCGCCTCCTCAGGGTTTTCAGCTGAGAAAATGCCCGACATAACGGCAATTCCGTCCGGTTTCGCCTGCTTTGTGAGCCCGATCGTCTGCAGTGTCATTCCGCCGATTGCAATGACGGGGATGGAAAGCGTACGTGTGATATCTGAAAGCAGGCCGATGCCTCTTGCCTCAAGTCCTTGTTTACATTCCGTTTCAAACACATGGCCGAACACCACGTAATCCGCATCTTCTTTTTCAGCTTGGACGGCTTCTTGCAGTGAATGAACCGAACGTCCGATATGGAGATGGGGAAATCTGCTCCGCACCTGCTTTACGGAAAAGCTGCTGGACGGAAGCTGAACACGTTGTATATTGGCAAAAAGCGCGATATCTGCCCGATCATTGATGATCAATTTGTCCTTATCCGCACCGCCTTTTTTCAACAGTGACAAAAGCTGCATGATCTCTCCCGCTGTTTTGCCCCGCTCACGGATATGGATAAAGCTCACTTCGCGCTGAATCGATAGAATATCCTCGGCCAGCTCGGCAACGGGTTTGCGATTATCAGTTACGGCGTGCAGCTCCAAAGGACTCCACCTCTTTTCCGCCCTTCTCCGACCAGCCTTCTTTTTGATAAGCCATTCCCCAAAATTGATATTCATAATAGCTTGAAATCACAAAATTCTCTTTCATTTTCGCGCGGATTTCCTCTGTGCTGTTTTCAGCAATCTCGTCAAAACGGCTGATCTGTTCTTCGACCTGCTGTCTGAACCAGTCTCCGCCGTATGTACCGATCCATTTTTCGTAAATCGGATGTTCCGGTTTGCATTCCTTTAAGCGTTCGCCAACTTCATAATAAAGCCAATAGCAGGGCAGAAGCGCGGCTAAAATTTCTCCAAAACGGCCGCTCAACACCGATCTGTACATATGAGACGTATAAGAATAGGCTGTCGGTGCCGGCTTAAATGCCGCACGCTCTTCTTCTGTAATCCCTAAAAGCTCCGTAAATTCGCGGTGCAGCGCCATTTCCGCTTCATATGTGCCCTGAGCGTGGCCCGCCATCCTTCCCGTCGTAAACAAGTCTTCGGCATATGCGGCTGCAAACGCCTGAACTTTTGCAAAATGCGTCAAGTAGTAGGAATCTTGCAGCACATAATAACTGAAACGATCTAACGGCAGGCTTCCGTCACCGATCCCTGTTACAAACGGATGAACAAAGCTTCCGTCCCACCATTCGGCTGCCGCCAGTCTGCATTCTTCAGAAAATGTCATAAAGTTTTCCCCCCTGATAAAATAAAAAAACCACTTTCCCGCATCGGAAAAGTGGTTTGGAATTTATCTGGATAAAAGGAACCCAAAAAATACCGCTCCACTTCCCTACGCAGGTCTGAACCTGTTCAAGTTATGAGGGTCTAAAAGTCTCACTTTTATCTCAGCCCTTATGAAGGACACCCCTAGTGGTCATACGATTATAATTTACTTGTTATGCCTTCTATCTTATCACGAAATGCAATTTGGTCAAGCTTCAAGGATTTTTCTCAGCTCCGACACGTAGTTGCGCGAGCCCGTAACGATGAGACGGTCTCCTGTTTTCAGCCTCGTGTCCCCGTGCGGAACGATGCTGTCCACACCTCTGAAAATCCGGACGAAAATCACATCACCCATCAGCGGAAATTCGCGCAGAATAATGCCGTTATACGCCGTGTTTTCCAGATTGATCTGATAAAGCGAAGACTCTTCATTCGTCAGAAGGTTCATCACGCCCGGCGCCTCAATTAATGCGCGCAAGAGCGTCTTTGTAGACAGAAGGATAGAAAAAATACTGATGCCCTCTTCCTTCAGTTTTGTTTCATGTTCAACCGAGCCGACGCTTGCGATGATACGCTCAGTCCCTTTCTCTTTCGCCATTAAGGCGATTTCAGCGTTCACATCTTCATTTCCCGTCGCCACGACAAGAATATCCGTTTTAAAAATACCGTGCGACTCAAGCGTGCCGGGCTCGTAATCAGAAATCGTTTCAACAGAAAAAACGGATTCCGCAAGCTTTTCCCCGGCATTTTCCTGATACACATGGACGACCCGCACATCATATTCCTCATCAGGCAGCTCCAGCGTCACCGGAAGCGTCATTTGGTTGGCGCCGATAAATGTAATGCGCTTTTTTTCCTGCGGCGCACTTTGCCGCTTGAATAATTTTTTAAAGCCGATCGGTGAGATGATGCTGGCGATAACCGCAACCAAAGTCAGCGCGCCGGACATATTGGCGCTGATAATGTGAAGCCTTTCTCCGATCGTAGCCGCCGCGATAACAAGTGACAGCGTAGAAGTCAACAAAAACCCCGAAGCAAACACGGTTCTTTTGTCATACCATTTCTTTAAATAAAACACCGGGAACATTTTGCTGATAAACAGCGCCAGCAGAAGCAGCGGAATCATCGTCAATGTTTTCGGATCTTGGAAAAGCGTCCATATGTCCAGCTTCACCCCGACCATGACGAAAAAGATCGGAATTAAAAACCCGTAGCCGAATGAATCCAGCTGCTCCACCATTTCTTTATTCGGCGACAGAAGCGATACTAAAACGCCTGCTAAAAATGCACCGAGAATATTTTCCGCCCCGAGAGATTCCGATAAAGCGACAAGCACGATAATCAGTGTAAAAATGGCTCGCGTGCCGATCTGGACGGTGCCTTTAGACATCGACTGCACAAATGAGCGGTGTTTAAAGATCCTGCCGAAGAAATACAGCACCACCCCCGCGGCAAAGAGAATCAAAAGAAGCCACATATTTCCGCTGTCTTCCCCGTAAAGAGAAGAGAAGAAAGCGAGCAGAATCATCGTAGCCAAGTCCGCAATAACGGCGACAAGCAGAATAATCTGGCCGATATTGGAATTCATGATCCGTTCTTCCTTTAAAGTCGGAACGACCACACCGAGTGATATTGTCGAAATAATAAGCGTCATTAAAAACGCGTTTTGAATAAAACCGGCTAATACAAAGGCATAGGACAGCAGCAATGATAAAATAAAGATGCCGAAAAATATGATCAGTGCGGCAGAAAACGTATTGGGTGCTTCCTTGCCGTTCGGAAGGAATTGTTTTTTCTTCCCTTTCTCAAATGACGAAAAGTCAATTTCCAATCCGCTTAAAAACATTAAAAAGATAAAGCCGAGAACAGACAGCGTCTCCAGCCACGTGTCTCCCTGAACGACGAGATTCAGGCCGCTTTTTCCGATAATAAGCCCCATGATGATTTCCGCGACGACGACCGGAATGCTGAGCTTAAACCGATGTAAAAGGAGCGGCGTCAAAAAAGCGACGATCAGAACGACGACTAAAGAAGCGACTGATGTGTGTTCCATTTGTAAATACCTCCTTAAAACAAGGGTTATAAAAGCCCGCTTAAAGCGGGCAATACCTTACTTTTTTTAAAAACATAACGCATATTCTAACAAGGCTGGCGGCGAAAAAAAAGTAATAAGGCATTATTTCTTCAAATTCTTTTTTTAATTTGTACCAAAACAGCGTAATTAGGTAAAGGAATTAGTCCCATAATAAATAAAAAACCGGAAAAGGGAGGCTGACAGAATGGCTTATGACATCATCAGCGATATACACGGATGTTATGACGAAATGATCGCGTTAATGCAAAAGCTCGGATATGAAGTGAAAGACGGAATGCCCGTCCATTCTGAAGACAGAACGCTTGTCTTTGCGGGGGATTTAACAGACAGAGGCCCCAAATCCGTAGATGTGATGCGTTTCGTGGCAAAAGCATATGAAAAAGGCATCGTCCGTTATGTCCCGGGAAATCATTGCAACAAACTGTATCGTTACTTAAAAGGAAACCCCGTAAAAGTGATGCACGGACTGGAAACGACGGCAGCCGAACTGAAAGAGCTGTCTCCCGCCGACAGAACGGAAGTCTCCAGACAATTTATCCGATTATATGAGTCAGCGCCGCTTTATGACATTTTACATAATGGCGATCTCGTTGTCGCCCACGCCGGCATAAAAGCTGACGATATCGGTAAATACTCGCGTAAGGTAAAAGAATTTGTGTTGTACGGCGATATCACGGGTGAAACGTATCCCGACGGCAGACCCGTCAGAAGAGACTGGGCCGCCGCCTATGAAGGGAAGGCATGGATTGTTTACGGCCATACCCCTGTAAAACGCCCCCGGATCGTCAACCGTACAATCAACATTGATACAGGATGCGTCTTCGGGAATCAGCTGACAGGCTTTCGCTTTCCGGAGCATGAAACCGTCTCTGTGGAAAGCTCAATGCCCTATGATGCTTCACGCTTTCGCGAGGATCAAGGCAGTCAGACATGAAAAAAGCCCGAAACCGGTAAACGGTTCGGGCTTTACATATGTTCGATCAATGTTTTCATATCGTCAGGAACGGGAGCAAGAAAAACGAGCGTTTCTCCTGTTATGGGGTGTACGAATGAAAGCCGCTCACTGTGAAGCGCCTGCCGTGCAATTCCCTCGTTTTTTCCGCCGTACAGCGTATCACCGACTAACGGATGGCCGAGGTAATTCATGTGCACCCGGATTTGATGCGTCCGCCCCGTCTCAAGCCGCAACTGCGCAAGCGTAAACACACGTCCGGTTTTTTCTGTTTGAAAATGCGTTACCGCTTTTTGTCCCTCCGGCGTTACCATCCGCTCAATAATGCTGCCGGGTTTTCTGCCGATTGGCGCGTCCACCGTTCCTTCTTTCTGCTGCATGACTCCGTGTACGACAGCGAGATACCGCCTGCTGACAAGCCCCTTCTTCTGCGCTGCCGACAAAAGAGAATGAGCAAGCCGATGCTTGGCGATCAGCATCGCTCCCGACGTATCCCTGTCAAGACGGGTGACGAGATGAACCGTGGACTGTACGCCGCTTTTTAAGTAATGGCTGATCACTCCGTTAGCGATGCTTTCCGACGGGTGTTCCCGTGATGGAATTGAGGAAACAAACGGCTGTTTATTGACCACCAGCACATGGTCATCTTCATAAAGAATGTCAAGCGGAACCGGCTCAGGCAAAAGCGTTTCACTCACATGCTCCTTTGGAAATTCAATCCTAAGCACATCCCCTGCCGCTAATACGGCGCGGACGGTTACATGCTCTCCATTGACAAGAAGATCTCCCCCGCCGAATTTGATGTCAGCGAGAAGCCGTTTCGAAATGCCGAGCTGCGCCGTATATTCTTTTACCGTCATGCCGGCTTCCCGGGCTGAAATATTCTTTTGGATAAAAAAGTTGTTCAATCCGTTTCCTCTTTCTATTCGCCTTTTCCGATAAAGGAGTCCTGCACTCTTTTCCAAAACGGAAAAGGGCGGAATCTTGCAAATCTGACTTTTTCATTTGCCACCCGGCATAGAATAGATTTGACATCCTTATGCAGCAAGGTCAAATGATCAATTGTGACTTGGAAGTCGACGTCGTTTCTCGGTTTGATGACACAGTTATGATGATCGGGAAGCAAAAGCGGCGAACCGACAGTCCTGAACACTCTGTTGTTGATGGATGCCATTTCCGCGAGCTGAATCGCTCTGATGGAAGGATGGATGATCGCGCCGCCTAACGCTTTATTATAAGCCGTGCTTCCGGAAGGCGTTGACAGACATAAACCGTCTCCCCTGAACGTTTCAAACAGCTGGCCTTTAATTTCAACGTCAGCAACGAGACTGCCTTCTATGCTTTTGATCGTACATTCATTCAAAGCCAGATACCGTTCTTCACGCTCTTCATCATGATAAGTGACAACCACTTCAAGAAGGGGATATTCCACGGTATGATACGGCGTTTTGGCGATGGCAAGAACAAGCTTTTCTATCTCCTGCGGAACCCAATCGGCATAAAAACCCAAATGCCCCGTGTGAACCCCGACAAAAGCCGTTTTATCCAGACGGTCGCTGTATCTGTGGAATGCGTAGAGAAGCGTTCCGTCACCGCCGACGGAAATAACAATTTCCGGCTCTTTTTCATCCAAGGTCATATCAAAATCAAGTAAATACGCCTGTATTTTGCTTTTCAGTGTATCTGAAACTTCGTCTCCTTTTGAAGAAACGGCAAATTTCATGCCATTCCCCTCCTTTCTACTGGTGGCCTCCCGCTTTTTTCTTTCGTGAAAACGCGGCTTGGGCTTCCTGAATCTCTCCGCGGATTTCAGACATTTCTTCATCGAGACGGGATGCGGCTTCCGAGGCCCGCTGCAGCCTCAGCTTTACTTTTTCGGGAATGTTCCCGCTGTATTTGTAATTCAGTGAATGCTCAATGGTTGCCCAAAAGTTCATGGCAAGCGTCCGAATCTGTATCTCCACAAGAACATGCTTTTCTCCGGACGCAGTTTGTAAAGGATATAAAACGACAAGGTGGTAAGACCGGTATCCGCTCTCTTTATGCTCTGCTATGTAATCCCTCTTGTCGACAACGGTAAAATCTTTTCTGGCAAACAGCATATTTTTGACGATCTGGATATCATCGACAAATTGGCACATAATACGCAGTCCTGCGATATCCTGCATCGTTTCAATCTGATGAAGCGGTATGCTTTTCCGTCTCGCTTTTTCAAGTATGCTTACCACCGGCTTCACGCGGCCTGTCACAAACTCAATCGGTGAGTGGTCATCTTCATACTCATAAAGGGTTCTGACGCCTTTCAGCTTCACCTTTAATTCCTCAACAGCCTGGCGGTATGGCGCTAGAAATTGCTCCCATTGTTTGTCATCCATCGTACATCCCCCAATTCCGAACCTGTTCTAAAGAAATACGCTTTTCACTTTTTCTTCCATATCCCCGTAGTTTGCATTATCTTTAATATTTTCAATAAGATAATCGAGTTCTTCATGCAGCCCTGAAAGTTCAACCGTTTTGCCGCCGGCCTCCAGCACCGCCGGTTTTCTTTTGTCAAAAGCCTCTTTCAGATCCGGCCATACATGTTCTTTTATAATGACATATTCAAAAGAGTCAGCTGTTTCAAGTATGTATACAAAAGCAAAGTGATCGGAATCAACAAGCATTTGACCTGAGGCTTTGCGTTCCGCTCCGCTTAAGTCCTCTCCGCACTTCAGGCGGAGCACGTCTTCTGTTAATGATGCATTTTGAATTTCAATTCTCTTTTGCATAATGTTCTCCTTTTTTAACAAAGTACAGCATTTATTTTATCATATCAAGGTCGATATTGATAAACGTAACCTCTAAAGAGATAATGGGAATTATACAATTTTTCGTCCTGAAAGGAAGACTGTCATGACCCAAGAAATAGAAATTGAATTCAAAAATCTGCTGACAAAATCAGAATTTCAGAAGCTAAGTGAAGCACTCGGCATGAAAAAAGATGATTTTAAGCAGCAAATCAATCATTACTTCGATACAAAAGATTTTTCTCTGAAACAAAAAAAATCAGCCCTCCGCATCCGTGAAAAAAACGGCGCGTTCGTCCTGACTTTAAAAGAGCCTGCCGCGGTCGGTCTGCTGGAAACGCACCAAGAGCTTGCAAAACAGCCTGACCTTGACAGCTTCAAGATCCCCGAAGGCCCCGTAAAACGGCAGCTGGACGGTCTCGGCATCCATTCAGAAGCCATTTGTTACTTCGGAACGCTGTCGACTGAACGCTCGGAAAAAGAATCAGAAAAAGGCTTAATCATTTTAGATCACAGCCGATATTTAGAGAAAGAAGACTTTGAATTGGAATTCGAGGCTGCTGACTGGGACGAAGGAAAACGGGCGTTTGAACAACTGCTCAAACAATTCGGCATCCCTCAGCGGGTCACTAAAAATAAAATCCAGCGTTTTTATGAACAGAAACAAAAAAAGGTGGAATGACACAGTGAATATAACGAATTGGGCGTCCCTTCTCCAGCTTCAATCTATGGCGCTGCAATCAATGTCTAATACAAGCACCGCTTCAAGCGGACAATCTGCAGAAAGCCCGCTTGCAAATTTCAGCGCGCTGCTCAGCCAATATACGGGCACAGCCGTCCGGCAGCAGCCGGAAGCGGGTATTTTAAACGGGGTGCGGACCGATCATACTTCATATTCACCGAGAATTCCGGTGTCAGTCAGTCCCGCGGCCGCTTCACAGACCGCTTCTTCCGGCATAAAACCTGCGCATACAGCTTCTGACATCAGCACCGGAAACTTTTCAATAGACAGCGCCATTCAAAAAGCGGCCGAAAAATACGGAGTCGACGAAAAGCTGATCCGTGCCGTTATTAAACAGGAATCAGGCTTTAATCCGAAAGCGGTCAGCGGTGCGGGGGCGATGGGACTGATGCAGCTCATGCCTTCCACGGCTGAATCACTCGGGGTGTCAAACCCGCTTGATCCCGTCCAGAACGCTGACGGCGGGACGAAATACTTAAAGCAGATGCTCACAAAATACGACGGAAATGTGTCTCTGGCGTTAGCCGCCTACAACGCAGGCCCCGGCAACGTAGATCAGTACGGAGGCATTCCGCCGTTTAAAGAAACACAGCAATATGTCAAAAACATCACCCAACAGTATTACGCGTAAACCAGAGAGGCTTTCTTCTCTGGTTTTTTTGCGGAGTAAATCTTACACATGAATGAAGTCGATGTGATATGATATGAAATACAAGCGCCTGACAGAAAGGCACTTTGTTTGTAGAAATAAAATGTTATTGCTAAAATATACAGTAACTGAAGATAGTAAAACTGAAAGATAATTTCGCAATAGGAATTATGATTCCTATTAGCCATATAAAAGGAGTAGTCAACATGGGACAATCGTTTAACGCACCATATGAAGCGATTGGAGAGGAACTTCTATCGCAACTTGTTGATACTTTTTATGAGCGTGTCTCGTCTCATCCCTTGCTGAAGCCGATATTCCCAAGTGATTTGACTGAAACGGCCAGAAAACAAAAGCAATTTTTAACCCAGTATTTAGGCGGGCCTCCCCTCTATACTGAAGAACATGGCCATCCCATGCTCAGAGCAAGGCATCTTCCCTTTCCGATTACAGCAGAAAGGGCTGATGCGTGGCTGAGCTGTATGAGCAGAGCGATGGATCATGTCGGGCTAGAGGGCGATATTCGTGAATTTCTGTACGGGCGTCTGGAATTAACGGCCAGACATATGGTAAACCAGTCAGAAGCGGAGGATCGATCATATTGACGAATTATCAGCATGAGCAATACTTCGCCCATTGCCACGGACATCCAAAAAAACCGCTGGAAATTTACATGTTTGTCGACCCTTTATGTCCTGAATGCTGGTCGCTGGAGCCCGCCATAAAAAAATTAAAAATCCGATACGGACGTTTTTTTACGCTGCGGATCATTGTTTCCGCGAGCATCACATCGCTGAATAAGCAAAAGCGTAAAAAACACCTTCTTGCCGAAGCTTGGGAAAAAATCGCGAACCGTTCCGGGATGCCGTGTGACGGAAGCCTTTGGCTTGAGCAGGATCAGCCCCTTTCATCACCTTATCTTGCGGCACTCGCTTTAAAAGCGGCCGAACTGCAAGGAAGAAAGGCCGGCATCCTGTTTCTCCGCAACATGCAGGAAAGCCTGTTTGTCTCAAAGCAGAATATTACAGATGAAGACATTCTTTTAGAGATTGCCAAAAAGACGAAATTGGATGTCGAAGAATTTAAACGTGATCTCCATTCACAAAGCGCGGTAAAAGCGCTGCAGTGCGATATGAAAATCGCTGCGGAAATGGACGTAACTGTTAATCCGACATTGACGTTCTTTAACAGCCTGCATGATGATGAAGGGCTGAAAGTGCCCGGCAACTATTCTTATGAAGTATACGAAGAAATCTTATTCGAAATGCTCGGCGATGAACCGAAGCCTTCTGAAACGCCGCCTTTGGAATGTTTCATTGAATATTTTCGATTTGTCGCATCGAAAGAAATTGCACTTGTTTATGATTTAAGCCTTGAAGAAGTTGAAAAAGAAATGAAAAAACTGGCGTTCGCCAAAAAGGTCGCCAGAGTGGATGCAAAGCACGGTCTGTTTTGGAAATCCTTAACCGGAACCAAAGAGGATGTCACCTGCTGCGATCATTAAAAAAAGCTGATTCCTAACGGAGCCGGCTTTTTTTGTGCAAATAAAGAAACCGCGCCGGGATAAGCGCGGTTTCATATGTCTTAACGACAACAAAGGGGATGGGAGAAATTTTTCACGGTCAAACAAAGGGGTAATGTTTGTTTGTGATCAATTTCACATCCTTATCATATCAAATCTTGTCGAGTTTTGACAACCCATAAGCTTAATGTTCATATTTTTGTCACAAAACATAACTGACTGCTTGTTTTCATAGAATATATCAATGTAAAACAAGGAGGGACATACATGCTTCGCACCGTACTGACCATCGGAATGATTGTGTTTTTCTTCTTTTTAAATCTGCTGGCCATGATGCACATGCTGCCGATTTACATCACATCTCCCCTGCTGTTTCTGTCGATATTGTTTGCCCTGTACCGGCTGAATCACCGAAAAACGTTTAAAGGATTTTAAAAAGCCTGCGCATCTTCTGCACAGGCTTTTTCTATTATGAAGGGTTCACTTTCGAAAGCAGCTCTTCCATTTCATTCAGTTTCTCTTCAAACATTTTGCAGGCCGCCTCGATCGGTTCAGGCGATGTCATATCGACTCCCGCTTTTTTCAGTATGTCGATCGGGTATTCTGAGCTTCCCGCTTTTAAGAATTCGGTATAACGCTCAACCGCAGGCTTGCCTTCTTTTAAGATCTGGCTGCTCAGCGCTTGGGCCGCACTGTAGCCTGTCGCATATTGATACACATAATAATTGTAATAGAAATGCGGAATTCTTGACCATTCCAGGCTGATTTCTTTATCAATCACCATGTTGTCTCCGAAATACTTTTTATTGAGATCATAATAAAGCTTGCTCAGCAGTTCAGGCGTCAGCGGCTCGCCTTCTTGCGCTTTCGTATGAATCAGATGCTCAAATTCAGCGAACATCGTCTGTCTGAAGACTGTGCCTCTGAAACCTTCAAGCATGTGGTTGAGCAGGTACAGACGCTGTTTTTCATCTTTTAAGCTGTTCAGCATGTATTCACCAAGCAGCGCTTCATTGGTCGTAGAAGCGACTTCAGCGACAAAAATGCTGTAGTTTCCGTACGGATACGGCTGATATTTTCTCGTATAATAGCTGTGCACGGAATGGCCGAACTCGTGAACGAGCGTAAACAGGTTGTTGACATTGTCATGCCAGTTCATCAAGATGTACGGATTCGTGCCGTATGTACCGGACGAATAAGCACCGCTGCGTTTTCCTTTGTTTTCGTATACATCGACCCAGCGGTTTTCAAGTCCTTCTTTTAAAATAGACGCGTATTCCTCGCCTAACGGAGCAAGCCCTTTGAGCATATAATCTTTTGCTTCCTCATATGTGACCTTCATTCCCGAATCTTTTACAAGCGGTGTGTACAGGTCATAAATATGGACTTCATCAAGGCCGAGCACCTTTTTCCGCAGATCAATGTAACGGTGTAATAACGGAAGGTGTTTATTGATCGTTTTGATCAGGTTATCATAAACTTCTTCAGGGATGCTGTTATTGGATAAAGCCGCTTCCCGTGCTGATTTGTATTTTTTCACGCGGGCATAGAAATTGTCTTTTTTCACAGTGCCGCTGAGTGTAGTCGCCATCGTGTTTTTATACTGTCCGTATGTTTTATATACGGCTTTAAAGGCGTTTTTACGGACTTCCCGATCGCTGCTTTCCAGAAAATTAATAAAGTTGCCGTGTGTGATTTGAGTTTCCTTGCCGTCTTCATCTTTAATCGACGGAAACGTAATATCAGCGTTATTTAACACACTGAATGTATTGGAAGGCGAAGACAGCGCTTCTGACGCTTCCGCAAGCAGGGCCTCTTCTCTTTCACTCAGCACGTGCGGACGCTGTTTTGTAATTTCTTCAATTGCATGGGAGTAAAGCTTCAGCTCTTCTTTTTCCAGAATAAACTGATGCAGCTTGTCCTCCTGAATCGCCAGAATTTCCGGTTCAATATAAGCAGTCGCGCTGGCAGCCTGAGAATACAGACTTGCGGCTTTGTCGTTCAGCCCTTGGTAGAAAGAATTTCCCGTATCCTGGTCTGAACGCATATGCGCGTATGCATAAAGTTTCCCCAGACGGCTCGTCACTTCATCCTGTGCGGTAAGCGCCGCGTATAAATTATCGGCTGAATGAGCAAGCGTGCCTTTAAAGGAAGATAAATTCGGAATTAATTCTTTAACCGCTTGAAATTCTTTATTCCAGGCCTCATCACTAGGAAAAATATCCTCTAGTCTCCATGTATGCTCTGCCTTTACTTCACTTCTGTCAGGCAGCTGTGCTGCTTTATTTTCCTCAGTCATGGTGATCCCCCTCGTTTTCTTTACTTCAAGCCAATTGAAAAAACGATTGTTTCTCCAAAAACTTGTGTTGTGATTATCTTCCGGCTTTTCACTGCCTTTTGTCAAATCATATGCGGCATATAAGACCAAGCATACCAATAATCCAGTGAAAAAACGAAAACAAAATGCCCGTACGCCCTTCACATTCAGCCACCACCTTGACGTTAGGGTGAACGAAATGACGCATTCTCATTCCCCAAAAAAGAGCCGATCCCGCTGACGCAGCTCTTCAGCCGTTTGAGGGCGCTTCTGTTGAGATGAGGGCATATATACTTCATTCTCAGTTTCCCTTAAAAAATCCTGCAAGCATAAGAAATCCGCATATTGTTTCACCGCCATTCCGATAAGATGTTCGTGAGAATCGTACCGCATCCGGATTTCCTGACGGCGGATGTTATGCCGTACATTTTGAATCATGCGGGATAATCGGATCGGTGCTCCTTTTTCAAAAAGCTCCGCAAGCCGCAAGTATAAATGGCCCTGCCACACGAAAACGGGACTTGCAAACACAAATCCCGCTGAAACGGGAATAAACACTTCAGAAGGCAGAAAAGGAAATGCAACCTGGTGTCTCTCGTAAAAAAGCCGCCGGATGAGACCGGCCTCCTCAGATAAAAACCGGCCGCTTTTTGTGCGGAAGCCGGCTACGGCGCGTCTCCAAGAGGAAAGTTTGACGCTGTGCCGCTCTTCCCGATGACAAATGTCTTTCAGGTTTGCTTTGTGAAGTGGGATCGTGGTTAAGCCGGCATAAGAATAGCCGGTGTAAAACGGGGTGATGGAATGCAGTTTGTAAAAGGAGCGGGCGTCGGGGCAGTAAAACATCAAGGCTGAAAATGAATTGACTTCAAAGAACTGCCAGTGATATGCAGAAAGCCGGAAAAAATGCGCAGCCAGCCGTTTCAGGCGTTTTGCCCCGATGATCCAGACCGGCTGGTATCCGGCGTTTTTCAGGCCTGCCGTCCGGCTCTTTAAAGAGTCTGCCGAAAGGTTCGCACATTGAAATTCAATAGCCAGCCTCTCTTTTCCATTTTCAGCGGTCAAGTCAGGCCGCTGACCTGCGGAAGTCAGATACGGCTCTAGGCTGACGGTGCACCCTTGTGCCTTAAGCCAGAGAAAAAGCTGTCTTTTTCCTTCCAGATGGTATTCGCTTTCAGGCTCGGATTCTCCCGGACACAGCCTGCTTTTTTTATGGGCGAAATGCGGCAGTTTCTCCCGTCCCAGTTTGATATCAAGCTCACTTTTACACACGGGGCAGAACCAGCGTTTCTTTCTCAGCTCCGCCGCCTTTTCCTTTGAATAGTTTCCGGCCAGCTGAATGAGCCGGCCGTCGGCATTCACAGCACTGAACATGTTGCATCTTCTCCTTTTCTGAATCTTGATGTATTCAGCAGAAAGAAGGCATAATCCTGTTTGCGGGTGAGCGCCGTTATGGGATTTTCAGCCGTTTATCATGTCATTCAGAACAAAAAAAACCGATTTCTGCTGAGAGAAATCGGTTTTTTATGATGCAAAGTGTTTTTTTATCGTATATAACGCATGATCAGCGATCACCAATTTTCCGTATTCTTCAAGACGGTGAATGCTGACTGACGATTCGTGCGCGTACTCCAACAGGATGCTTAGCTGATTTTCAACCTCTTCATCAGTTTGCTCATAAAAATCTGCATATAAATAATATCGGTTTTCAAACGAATACAGGGTCGTTTTAATTCCGTTAAGATTCAATTTTGATAGCGAGATGAGATCCTCAAAATCATCGAACCGCAAAGTGAACTGAAGCTTTTGCTCCTTATCTTCCTGGCTCTCGGCCTGCTCTTCTTTCTGGAAATCATCAAGTAAAGCATCGAGATTTTCATCTGCCGGCTCTTGTTTTTTATCTTCCGGGATCGGCAGTTCGAGTTTTTGTCCGTCCTTGGAAAGCTGGGCTTTTGTTACGATTATTTCCAGTCCTTTGTCCAATGCCTGAACCTGAATCCAAAGAGGACCCTCGACAGCGAATTCCTCTTCATCATGAACTTCATCCATGACTTCCCAGAACAGTTCTTCACTGCGCTCGCGATTGTACCAGATTTCTTCTCTGTCAAAACCGCGATCTTCAATATCACCATAAGACATATAAAATTTTACAGTATGCTCGTTAATTCTTTCTATTTCCATTTTGCCAACCTTCCCTTCTTTATAAGATGTTGAAGGGACATCTAAGCTCCCGATGAATAGTACTTTACTACACTTTACCCATTCCGTCCACATCTTAACCTTATAGAAGACAGCACAAATTCTGTATATTTCTATTTTATGATAAAACAGTTATAAAAGAAATAAAAAAGCATTTTCACGCCGAAAAACAGGCTTTCTCCCGGTTCCCATCATAAATGGCGCACTGCTTCATATATTAGCTGTACAAGCAACCGATCTATAAGCGAGGTGTTACCATGCCGAACGATTACCTGCTGTCCCTTCTGCTCATTATCGGAATTGATCTCATTCTCGGCGGTGACAATGCCGTCGTCATCGCGATGGCCAGCCGGAATCTGGCGCATAAACAAAGACAGCAAGCGATCCTCTTCGGAACGTTTATCGCAGTCGTCTTGAGAATCGTACTGACGAGTGCCGCGGTCTATTTATTGAATGTTCCTTTTTTACAATGCGCAGGCGGGGTGTTTTTATTGTATCTCGGCTATCAGCTTCTGATTGAGAAGAAAGATGCGCAGCATGTGAAAAGCAGTTCTTCCCTTTGGAAAGCCATCCGCACAATTGTTTTGGCTGATATCTTTATGTCTCTTGACAATGTCATCGCAGTAGCCGGCGCTTCTCACGGTGAGCTGACGCTTGTAGTGATAGGGCTTTTCATCTCGGTGCCGATTATCATTTGGGGCAGCAAGCTCGTTCATGCCGCTATGGAGAAAATGCCTTTACTGATGTACGCCGGAAGCGGCCTTCTCGCATTTACCGGCGGTGAAATGATTGCCGGGGACAGCAAGCTGTCTTTCTTCATGGCAGAACACGGCACTATACAGATGATGCTGCCGATTTTGACCGTCGCTTTTGTCATCCTCGCCAGTATGATTTATCAGCAGACTGAAAAATAATAAAAAGCCCAAACCGCGACGGTTTTGGGCTTTTTCCATGCTTATCGTAAGCTTATATCAGTTAGCCAGACGCTGTGCTTCTCTTAATTGGAAAGAACGTACTTTTCTAGGCAGGAATCGTCTGATTTCATCTTCGTTATAGCCGACTTGCAGACGTTTTTCATCAATGATGATCGGACGGCGGAGCAGTCCCGGATGCTCATTGATCAAAGTGTACAAGTCTTGAAGCGGCATTGATTCAACATTTACGTTCAGTTTCTGGAATACTTTAGAACGGGTAGAGATAATTTCATCCGTACCGTCTTCAGTCATACGCAGAATCTGCTTGATTTCATCAATTGATAACGGCTCAGAGAAAATGTTTCTTTCTTCAAACGGAATCTCGTGCTCCTCAAGCCAAGCTCTTGCTTTTCTGCATGACGTACAGCTAGGTGATGTGTATAATGTAACCATTAATCTTCACTCCTCTAATTAGTAGGATGAACATGTTTGTATTCTCAAATTGAAATGACTTTAAAAAAGGAATCTTTATAGGTATTATACTATAAAAAAGTAAGTATGAACAGTCTCCTGAGAAAAAAATGTGTCAATCCGGCAAATTTACGTTTTGCGGATTATTTCCCATTCTCAATTAGCTCAGCTGATCGAAAATGTTTTTTCGTTTGTTCTCCTCAATGACTTTGAGAACTTCATCCGTTTTTTCGTATGATTCTCCGTACCATTTTTCATCTTTATAAGTGTGAATGTTTTCATATGTCTGTTTCATCGCTTCAAACATTTCTTCTTCAGATTCCGTCTTAGGCGACCAGTACAGAATCTCCATTTTGTTCACTTCATTCGTAGCCAATGACCGGCGCCGATACCCGATTGACTGCGCGTGCTTGAAATGCTCTCTTTGATAAAAACGCAAGCGTTTCTGTGTGTCCGTGTCATCCTCGTCAACAGGCTCCACTTCAAGAAGAATCGGTTTGTTTTTCTTTTTCAGCCTGCCGATCAGCTTGCTTCCGAGACCTTGTCCTCTGGATTTCTTCGACACAAACAGGTAATCAATAAAGATGAAAGAGTCAAATTCCGCATACATCAGCACGTGGTACTGCCCTTCTTCTTTATGATAAACATCGCTTCGCTCCTTTAACAGAGCTTCCATATGCGCTTTTGATTTCATTTCTTCAATCGGAAAATATTCACTCAGCTTTTCGTACCAGTTCATTCATTTGCTCCTTATGGGTTCGTTGTCTTCACACTTTTAGATATACCCCATTTCCGATTGTTTAAACAATCTTACATCTATTAAGACGTGTGACCCTTTGACATGGTTTCAATTTTTTTAAAATGGTGTGTAATCAACATTTTTTGTATAACGGTTTGCCGCATCCCATAATAAAAATTCGTCAATTCCTTCATCATGCAGCGCTTTAATCTGGTCTTCCACCTGGCTTTTTCCGTACTTTTGATAATTTCCGCTGCCAAGATAAGAAGCCGTGAAGTCCTGAAGCCACGGGCGCGACACAGGCGGGTGTTTCAGCTTAGACAGTTTGTTATTTTCCACCTTCGCGTATTCTTTGACGACATTGTAAGGTTCAAGATCCGGTTTATCAATGCCGAAATAGCTTGTCCAATGGCTCGGATAAATCATGGATGAAATGACATCGACCTGTTCTGAAATTTTGCTGAAATTCTGGCCGATCCCAGGCGCTTCCGGCAGTGTGGCAGAATAACCGAAAATATCAACCGACACATTTGCGCCATACGGCCTGAGTTTTCTCTTCGCATATCTGACAAAATCGGTGACGGCATGAACGCGTTTTTGCACATTGCTGTCTGCTGTTTTTCCGTAATCGCCGTGTCCGTATGTCAGTTCGCCATCACGTTTTTCAAATCCTTCAGGAAAACGGACATAATCAAACTGAATTTCCTGAAAACCCATCTTCGCAGCTTGTTTTGCAATCTTTACATTATAATCCCATACTTCTTTCATAAACGGATTGACGAACGATTCTCCGCGGCCGTTTTTCCAGACGCTTCCGTTTTTTTCTTTAAAGGACCACTCCGGCTTTTCGTTCGCGAGTTCGCTGTCTTTAAATACGACAATACGCGCGATCGGATAGATCTTTTTTTCTTCCAGCTTTTTCATCATCTTTTTTGGATCTTTGATGTACGGTTTAGCGATTTTGTCATACTCAGAATGACCGTCCGGTTTAAAGGTAAGATTTCCGTTGTCGTCCTTCACATCAATCACCATTGTGTTGAGCTTCGATTTGTCCACAAAGTCTGTCAGCTCCCCGAATTTGCTCCCTCCCGCTGAATGTCCTGTGACGTAAATGCCCCGGACCTTATCAGGATGCGTAAAATGCAGTCCTGACGGATAAGCAAACCTCTCATTTGTTTTTGGCAGTTCTTTTTCAGTCAGCGCTATTTTTACAAGCGGCTGCTCTTCTTTTACAGCCGCCTGTGCCGGATAAGCGGCTGCACTGAAAAACAGTCCCGCCGCAAAGGCGCATAAAATGGTTTTCATACTGATCTCCCCCTTTTTTCCATTATAGGAAAACGGGAGCAGGCTGAATAAATTTGGATGTGCGCAAAAAAAATCCTCCAAGACTAAGTCTTGAAGGATGCGGCTTTTATAGATAGGTTTTAAATTCAGCTTCTGTGCACATAACAAAATGTCCCGGTTTTACTTCGCGAAATTCCATCTTTTCTCCGTCTTGGAGCTGATGAATTGACGGATCGTATTTCTTTCGCACGCGATTTCTTTCGTAGTCCGGATCAGGAAGCGGGATAGCGGACAGCAATGATTTCGTGTAAGGGTGAAGCGGATTTTCGTAAAGCTCATCCGCCGGCGCAAGCTCCACGAGCTTCCCGAAATACATGACGCCGATGCGGTCGCTGATGTATTTGACCATTGATAGATCATGGGCGATAAACAGATAAGTGAGCCCTTTTTCTTGCTGCAATTCTTTCATTAAATTGACGACCTGCGCCTGAATGGAAACGTCAAGCGCCGAAATCGGTTCGTCCGCAATGATAAACTCCGGATCAACCGCCAATGCTCTGGCGATTCCGATACGCTGACGCTGCCCGCCCGAAAATTCATGCGGATAGCGGTTGGCGTGCTCTTTATTTAAACCGACCGTTTCCAGCAGTTCGTGAACCCGCTGCATCCGCTCTTTTTTCGTTTTGGCCAGGCGATGAATATCTATTCCCTCGGCAATAATGTCGGCGACTGTCATTCTCGGATTTAACGAAGCGTACGGGTCCTGGAAAATCATCTGCATTTTCCGGTTAAACTCCAGCAGCTTTTTGCGGGATTTTTTCCCGTGGACATTTTCCCCGTTAAAGAGAACTTCCCCGCCGGTTGCCTCATACAGCCGGATAATACTGCGGCCCGTCGTTGATTTACCGCAGCCCGATTCTCCGACAAGGCCGAGCGTTTCGCCTTTATAAATATCAAATGATAAATCATCTACGGCTTTTACCGTTCCTTTCGGCGTAAAAAAATGCTGTTGTAAATGTTTGATTTCAAGCAGTTTCTCAGTCATTTTTTTCACCTTCCTTCATTAAAACAGGCTGCTGATACGTATTCGGCAGCTGACGGATTTTAGCCTTCACCGCTTCTGGCGGCTCGACCTTAGGCGCATCAGGATGCAGAAGCCATGATTTCACATAATGCGTGTCGGACACTTTATACATCGGCGGTTCCTGTTCAAAGTCAATTTTCATCGCATACGAGCTGCGGAGCGCAAATGCGTCCCCTATCGGAGGGTTTGTGAGATCAGGCGGCGTGCCCGGAATGGCCGTCAGTTTTTCCTGATCTGTGCTGTCCAGACTCGGCATTGAGGCAAGCAGTCCCCACGTATACGGATGGCGCGGATCATAAAAGATTTCATCCACCGTGCCCGATTCAACCACCTGGCCCGCGTACATGACGGCGACCCGATCGGCGACATTGGCGACAACACCGAGATCGTGCGTGATGAAAATGATAGACGTATCAATTTTCTTTTGCAGATCTTTCATCAGCTCAAGGATCTGCGCCTGAATCGTCACATCAAGTGCTGTTGTCGGTTCATCGGCAATTAACAGCTTCGGATTTGCCGCAAGCGCCATTGCGATGACGACGCGCTGTCTCATACCGCCTGAAAATTCATGCGGGAATTGGCCGACCCGTTTTTCAGGCATCGGGATTCCGACGAGATCAAGCAGCTCTATGGCGCGTTTTTTCGCTGCTTCTTTTGAGATTTTTTCATGTTTGAAAAGCACTTCCGTAATTTGTTTGCCGACTTTCATCGTCGGGTTCAGGGAGGTCATCGGATCTTGGAAAATCATTCCGATTTCCCTTCCCCTGATGGCCTGCATTTCTTTTTCGGACATCGGCACGATATCGCGCCCGTCAAAAAGAATCTGTCCTCTTTTAAAATAGCCCGGAGGCATCGGGATCAGCTTCATAATCGCCTGAGATGTCACACTTTTTCCGGAACCTGACTCCCCTACGATCGCCAGCGTCTCTCCTTTATTCAAATGGAAATTCACGCCGCGGATTGCCTGTACCTCTCCGCTGTATGTTTTAAATGAAATGGCTAAGTCTTTTACTTCTAGCAAGCGTGTCACTCATATCACTCCTTATTTGCGTAACTTAGGATCCAGCGCGTCTCTTAACCCGTCGCCGACAACGTTAAAGCCGAACATCGCCAGGCAGATAAATCCTGCAGGGAAGAACAGACGCCAAGGGTAATAGGTTAATGCAGGCAAGCCGTCTGAGGCCATCGTCCCCCAGCTCGCAAGCGGCGCAGGTACGCCAAGCCCCAAATAACTTAAAAACGCTTCTGTAAAAATCGCCGTCGGAACCGTGAGTGTCATCGTTACAAGTATAGATCCCATCGCATTCGGGACAATATGCTTAAACAAAAGCCGGCCGGTTTTGGCACCGAGTGTCTGTGAAGCAAGCACATACTCCTGATTCTTTAATTGCAGCACCTGTCCGCGGACGATTCTCGCCATATTGATCCAGCCCGTGATTGTCATGGCGACGATAATGGTCAGCAACCCTTTCGGCAGAACAACCATCAGCAAAATCACCATTAATAATGAAGGAACAGCCCACAGAATGTCGGCGATGCGCATCATCACTTCATCTGTGCGTCCGCCGCGGAATCCGGAAATGCTGCCCCAGATTACGCCGATTAATAAATCAAGCACGGCAGCTGCGACACCGATAAAGATGGAAATCCGCGCGCCCACCCATGTCCGGACAAATATGTCCCTTCCAAGGTCATCCGTGCCGAACCAATGATCTTTCGACGGTGCTTTATCAGCATTTAATAGATTGGTAGTCGCATAATCATATTTTGAAAAAATAGGAGCAAAAATCGCCATAAGAATAATAAGAACGATCAGTACCAACCCGACCATCGCAAGCTTATTGCTGCGGAAGCGGAGCATGGCGTCTTTCCAGAGTGAAAGGCTTTTTTTACTTATTTTTTCGGCATCGCCGGCATTAGCTGAAGCTGGTTCAAACATATTTTTAGGAATGTTCTGCATGGTCTAGGCTCCTTTCTTTGCTTTAGAAAGCTTGATTCTCGGATCGATTAATCCGTACAGCACATCTACAATCAATACGCATAAAAGCAGGATCACACTGAAGAACACGGTAACTCCCATAATGACCGTATAATCACGGTTTGTAATGCTGTTTACAAAATGCGCGCCTAAACCGGGGATTCCGAAAATCGATTCAATGATGAAACTTCCCGTTAAAATGGATGCCGCCATCGGCCCCATATATGTCACGACGGGCAAAAGCGCGTTTCGAAGCGCATGGCGCACGGTGACTGACGGCCGGGAAAGGCCTTTTGCTTTTGCAGTCCGTATGTAATCGCTGTTTAACACTTCAATCATGCTTGAACGGGAGAGTCTGGCAATGAACGCCATCGGCATGGAAGCGAGCGCAATAGAGGGCAGAAAGGTGTATGCCCAGGATTCCCACCCCGCGACCGGGAACAGTTCTAATTTAATGGAGAAAATATATTGCAAAATCGTCGCCAATATAAAACTCGGAACTGAGATCCCAAAGATCGTTAAAATCGCAATGGTATAATCCTGCCATTTATTATGGTACAGGGCAGCCAGCACCCCGAAAAGCACACCAAACGCTAATGCGAGGAGAATTGCTTCTGCACCGAGAGTGAATGAGACGGGGAAGCCGGAATTGATTAAATCATTAACGCTTTGGCCTTTATATTTAAAAGAAGGCCCAAAGTCCCACATCGCTACAGATTTTAAGTAGCTGACATATTGAACGAAAAGAGGCTTGTCCAGGCCATAGTGTTCGTTTAAGTTTGCTTCAATTTCAGGCGTCAGCTTTCTTTCGCCGGAAAATGGTCCGCCCGGGGCTGCCTGCATTAAGAAGAAAGTGGCGGTGACAATCACAAACAGCGTGATGATCATGTAAATGAATCGTTTACCGATGTATTTCAGCAAGGTGAACACCTCCATATTTTTTACCATTTTAAACTTAATAAGCAAGAAAGGTATACGGGGACATCCTCCCCATATACCTTGGGTCTTTTGTTTTCAGAACCGCCTGTTATTCAAAAGAAGCGTTTCTGAAGAAAACGTCACCTGTTCCGGTCAAGATTACATTTTTGAGGTTTTTATCCTGCACCCAAGTATCTGTATAGAAGTAAACTGGCGCGACCGGCATTGCGTCCATAAAGATTTTTTCTGCTTTTTTCAGCTCTTCGATACGTTTATCCGGATCCGTTTCAAGCTGAGATTGGTTCAGCAGCTTTTTAAACTCAGGGTCTTCCCATCCTGTATCATTGTTTCCCCCATCTTTATCGCGATAGGCTTCAAGGAAGTTAATTGCATCATTAAAGTCGCCTAACCAGGCCATACGCCCGACCTGATAATCTTGGCTGTGCAGCTTATCGATGTACACATTCCATTCGGAATTATCAAGCTCAGCTTTGACACCTAAGTTCTTTTTCCACATTTCCTGTACGGCCTGCGCGATTTTCGCATGCGCATCATTCGTATTGTAGGACAATTTGATTGCCGGAAGGTCAGAGACGCTCTTGACTCCTAATTCCTTCAGTCCTTTATTTAAGTATTCTTTTGCTGTTTTGACGTCATTGTCTTTGAAATAGCCTTTTTTGTTATCCTCGAATCCCTTCATTGACGGCGGCACTGCAGCCATGGCCGGGATTTGTTCCCCCTGCGTCACATTTTTCACGATAGATGAGCGGTCGATCGCATAAGCAAGGGCTTTACGGATGTTAACATTGTTCAGCGGTTTCGCTTCTGTGTTGAATTTGTACCAATACACACCTGCGATCGGTTCAACATGGAGCGATCCATCCTTTTTCAAAGTCGGCAGAGATTCGGTCGGAAGCTGGCCGAGCGGCATTCCTGCCCAGTCAAGCTCACCCGCCTGGAATTTTTTCAGTTCGGTGTTGTCATTGTTAATCATCACCATGTTGATTTTCTTCAATTTCACAGCGTCTTTATCCCAATATTGATCGTTCTTTTCAAGCGTGATAGAACCGCTGTGTTTCCAGGCCGTCATTTTGAACGGGCCGTTTGACACGTAATTTTCGCCTGCATTTGTGTTCCAGTTTTTATGTTTTTCAGCAATTTTCTTGTTGATCGGCATATACGTATAGAATGAAGTTAATTGCAGGAAGTAAGGTGTCGGGTTGTTCAGTTCAACCTTTAATGTTTTGTCATTTACGGCTTTTACGCCTACGTCATCAAGCTTGCCTTTTCCTGTATTGGCGGCTTCAGCGCCTTTGATGTAGTAGAGCTGATAAGCGTATTGTGATTCGTTGTTCGGGTCAAGCACCCATTTCCATGCATATTCAAAATCCTGCGCAGTCACGGGGTCGCCGTTAGACCATTTCGCACCGTCACGAATCGTAAATGTATAGGTCTTTCCGTCTTTGCTTGTTTCAATTTTAGATGCCATTCCTTCTTCAGGCTCACCTTTGGAGTTTACGCGTGTCAATCCTTCATAAATCTGGCGGATTACGCCTCCTGAAACGGAATCATTCGCTAATCCCGGATGCATTGAAAACGGCTCAGTTTTAATATTGATATTAAGTGTAGTCTGTCCTTTGGTATCTTTTTTACCGTCTCCTGATCCGCCGCTGAATCCGCCGCACGCACTTAACACAAGCGAGAAGATAAGCATCAAACCTACAATAGACCAACGCTTTTTCATGCACTAACCCCCTAATCAAATTTTCAGCCTTTACTACTAAATACTCAGAAATATCAGACAAAATAACGTAATATTTTTCTAAACTTTAATTGTGTTCCGTCTTTTCTGATTATTTTATGTAAAGAAGCTGTAACAATAGAGTGAACAAGTTCATTATAATGAAATGAATAATTTATTGCAATACTATTTTCTCAATTTAAAATATTTAAATTTGGTCAGTTTTTCTGCCAAAAAGGTGATACACTTCTACAGTTTAAAGCATGACCTAACTAAATATTTTTATTGTAATTTCCAGTTCATATTGCTTTTTACATATAATATTCGTTATACGAAATGTTGATATCCGTTATCATTTAGGCATTTTCAGTTCTTTTTGGGATTTTCAGCCCTTAAACAAATTGGAAATAAGCTTGTATTCTTCTGATGACATTTGGCTATAATTGATTTATAATAGATCAATCAAAGAACATTTTGTTGTGATTGCTATGATGAAGAGTAGTACACATATCAACCCGTTTGAAGAGAGCCTGCGGTGCTGGGAGCAGGTAACGGGCCCTGTGGAATGGACTTCTGAGCAGCTGACCGAACGTAAAGTAGGCCCAGCCGGAGCAGCCTCCGTTACCAACGTCTCGAGCGATTCCATTGTAATGGAATAATCAGGGTGGCACCACGGTTCATTCGTCCCTTTTTTCTACGGGAAGAATGGGCTTTTTTTATTATGTTTTAAGAAATGAGGTAAGAACTATGAAGAAAACGATTTTTTCAGGCATTCAGCCGAGCGGCTCTGTTACCCTCGGCAACTACATCGGCGCTATGAAACAATTTGTCGATTTACAGCATGATTACAACGGATATTTCTGCATCGTCGATCAGCATGCAATTACGGTTCCGCAGGATCGGCTTGAGCTGCGGAAGAACATCCGCAATCTGGCGGCTCTTTACCTGGCCGTCGGACTAGACCCCGAGAAAGCGACCCTCTTTATCCAGTCAGAGGTTCCCGCTCATGCCCAGGCGGGATGGATGCTCCAATGTGTCGCATATATCGGCGAGCTTGAGCGGATGACGCAATTTAAAGATAAGTCAAAAGGCAAAGAAGCCGTCGTCTCAGGGCTATTAACATATCCGCCGCTGATGGCCGGTGATATTTTATTGTACGGCACGGATCTTGTTCCGGTCGGAGAAGACCAAAAACAGCACCTTGAACTGACCCGCAATCTGGCGGAGCGCTTCAATAAGAAATACAATGACATCTTCACGATTCCTGAGGTGAAAATCCCTGAAACGGGCGCGCGCATCATGTCACTGGCTGATCCGCTCAAAAAAATGAGCAAATCAGACCCGAACCAAAAGGCATACATCACGCTTCTTGATGAGCCGAAACAGCTCGAAAAGAAAATCAAGAGCGCCGTGACTGATTCGGAAGGCATTGTAAAGTATGATAAAGAAAACAAACCGGGTGTTTCTAACCTTTTGACGATCTATTCTATTTTAGGAAACACATCAATTGAAGAATTAGAGGCAAAATATGAAGGCAAAGGTTACGGTGAATTCAAAAGCGATTTAGCCGAAGTCGTTATCGGCGCTTTGTCACCGATCCAAGAGCGCTATCGTGAATTAATTGAAAGCGACGAGCTTGACCGCATTCTCGACGAAGGGGCAGCACGCGCAAACAAAACCGCCGGCAAAATGGTGAAAAAAATGGAGAACGCCATGGGTCTCGGACGGAAAAGAAGATAAAGAAAAGAGGCGGGATGATCCCCGCCTCTTTTTTAGTTCACTTTTGATTCCTGTTCCATTTCCCAAAGCTTTTCGAAAAACGGCTGCCCTTTAATCAAATTTTCACAGAACGCAAGATGCTTGTCTGACCAGCCTTCGATTGTTTCATTATAAAGCATGTCCCAAATCTCTTCAAAGCTCATCCGTTTGATCTGCTCGTACATATGCGGATTCCATTCCGTGTACCAATACACTATTTCCGCGCGGTTTTTCAGCCCTTTCAGCTGGTCAAGCGCCATAAACATCAGCTGCTTGATCTGCCGTTCTTTTCTTGTCAGCCCTCTGACATGCTCCGGCGCCAATGATAAAATGTGATATTCCTTTGAAGACTCCAATTGTGCAGGCTCAAATTGAAACGATTCCGGCTCTACATCCTTTACCATTTCATAAACAAGCTGCTCCTGCCTCGGAATCAGGCGGCTCTTTCTGACCGGAATGGTATACCCGATCGTATCCACGGCAATGATGCCGATTCCGTCAGTCACGACAAAACAGTACTCAAGCTTCGTCCGTTCATGATTTTTTCGCACATATGACTTTTGATGCACTTGTTCCAGCAGCTCTTTCGGAAGCTCTGATAAGTCGTTTTCTATGTAATGAAATAATACCGACGGCACTCTGAGCAGCGGCGTCTGATCCAAAAGCTCAACCGTGTCTTCCTTCCGCCATTCGTGAAAATGGCATACATTGTAGCCATTCTCTTCCCCTTCAAACCAATTGACCCACACATCATGAAGAAATAACATATTCGACCCCTCACTTTATAAAAACTGTTGTCCACAGTATAGGCAAGGGATAGATAAATTATTCCATTTTGATATGAGATTTCCTCAAGAGAGGGCTGGATTTCCCCTTGCATCGCAACAAAAAAAATCTCCCGTTCCGTCCGGGAGATCATTTCACATTTTTCGGATCAAGCGCGTCACGCAGCCCGTCTCCGACAAAGTTGAAGCACAATACGGTAAGAAGAATCAACAACCCTGGGAATAACGGGTACCACCAAGCCTGAATCATAAGCGTAAAGTTCTGTGCATCCTGAAGCATATTGCCCCAGCTTGCGATCGGCGGCTGAATCCCGAAACCGAGATAACTCAATGTAGATTCTGCCAAAATAACCGTTCCGACCTTTAATGTGGCCGAGACAATAATCGGCCCAAGCGCATTCGGCAATATATGAGAAAAAATAATATGATGATTTTTTGTACCGATCGTCTTTGCAGCCAGTACAAATTCTCTGGAACGAAGCGATAAAAACTCCCCTCGCACAAGGCGTGCTGTTGTTGTCCAGCCTGTAAGGGAGAAAATTAAAATTAATTTATCCATTCCGGGCTGAAAAATCGTAACAAGTGTAATAAGCAAAAATATATCAGGTATGGATAATACGATATCCACAGTTCTCATGAGAACGGCATCGACAATTCCCTTAAAATAACCGGCAACGGCTCCGACAACAGTTCCGATTGTAATTGCACCGATCACAGATGCGAATCCGACAAGCAAGGAAACACGCGCCCCGTACAGAACCCTCGTAAAGATGTCTCTTCCGAATTTATCAGTTCCCATTAGATGTTTTAAACTCGGCGGCTTCAAACGATTGACAAGAGATTGACTCTCTGGAGAGTAAGGAGCGATTACCGAAGCGAATAAAGCTGACAAAATGATGATGGTTAATATAACGGCTCCGATTACAGCAAGTTTGTTTTGAAAGAACTTTTCGAAAAAAATCTTAGTCATTGTTTCCGGTTTGGATTGAATATTTTCTTTTAATTTTATTTCACTGGGGGGTGTGCCGGTATTTGGCTGTAACATTTGACCTCTCACCTCTCTTAGTTAATATTCAATACGCGGGTCAGCCAACGCATATAAGATGTCCGCAATTAAATTCCCCACTACAACCAAAACAGCTGAAATGACCGTCATGGCCATGATAACCGGATAATCTCGTGAAAAGGCTGAATCAATAAACAATTTGCCGAGACCCGGCCAAGTAAAAATCTGTTCTACCACTACCGCTCCCCCGATAAATGACGGTATCATCAGACCAAAAATAGTGATGACAGGAAGAAGTCCGTTTCGCAAACCGTGCTTAAAAATCACTTTATTATCTCTGAATCCTTTCGCACGCGCCGTGCGTATATAATCCTGTTTTAACACATCAAGCATACTGGATCTTGTGTATCTCGTTATCCCAGCCATGTCTGCCGTTGCGAGCACAAAAGCAGGCAGAATCAAATGATGCAAACGGTCAAATATGTTAAAGTCAGCATTCAAAGTGCTTACTCCGCCAGTGGGAAACCACCCAAGATTCACAGATAAAACCATAATTAAAATCAAACCGAACCAAAAATTCGGAATAGCAAGCCCTAAGAATGAAGTAACAGTTATCCCGTAATCCAATTTGGAATAAGGACGTTTCGCTGACAAAACACCAAATGGAATAGAAATCAGAAGAGCGACAAGGGTTGAGAAAAGCATAAGCACAATCGTATTCGGTAAGCGGGATAAGATAAGTTCAGAAACAGGGGTGCCTTTCTTCACAATAGAAGTCCCGAAATCGCCTTGCAGCATATTCCCCAGCCATTTCACATATTGAACCGGTTCCGGATCGTTCAATCCGTATTTTTCAATGAATTTCGCCCTGTCCGCTTGACTGATTGTAGGGTCCATCATAAGTGACATCGGGTCTCCCGGCGCTGCTTTCATGATGGCAAACGACAAAATTGTAATGCCTAAGAGAATCGGCAAGGACATTAATGTTCGCCGTAAAATATATGTAACCATATTCTTGTCCCCTTTTTAAATAGGATAAGAGAGGAAAGGAACCTCCTTCCCTCTCAAGGGCTTTTGCTATTTTTGATCCAGCCACCATTTTTCAATATTGTACAAGTCATTTTTAGGGTGGAATACATAGCCTTGTAAATTATTCGGCATCGCTCTGTGATAGTTGTAATAGAATAAGAAGCTGTACGGCTGATCTTCCGCAATCAATTTGTATATCTCTTCATATTTCTTTTGGTATTCTTTTCTGTCAGTAATTGACTTCGCCTCTTCAAGCAGCTTATCGACTTTCGGATTTTTGTACCAAATATTATTCAGCCCGTTTTTAGATTGGCTTGAATGGAAGATGGAGAACTGATCCGGGAACGTAGCAAGACTCCATCCGAGAAGAAGAGCGTCATAATCCCAATTAGGGGCACTGGTCTGTTCAATTAACGCACTGAATTCAACAATCCGCGGCTTTGCCTCAATTCCTACTTCTTTTAATTGCTGCTGAACGACAACCGCTAAATCTTCACGAATTTTATTGCCTTGATTCGTTTTAATTTCAAAAGAGAATTTTTTCCCGTCTTTATCAAGGTAGCCGTCACCGTCATGATCTTCCCATCCGGCTTCTTTTAACAGCTGCTTTGCTTTTTTCGGATTATAATCAAATGTCGGCACTTTAGACTTCGGATAATTCCATGACAGCGGACTTTCAGGAACATCCGCTACCTTACCGTCTCCGTTCAGCACTTGATCTACCATTGCCTGCCTGTCAAGAGCGTAAGTCAATGCCTGACGCACTTTTTTGTCCTTAAAAAGCTCTTTTTTCTCATTCCAGCCGATATAGCTGTAGTTTAAGCCGAGATCAGATTTAACCTTTACGTTCCCAAACGTCTTAACCGTATCAAAATCTGTGCCCGGCACAGCGAAGAAATCAATGTCCCCCGCTTTTAACTGGGCCACGGCTGCGTTGGAATCAGGAATTGTTTTGACTGTCACTGTATCAAGATATGGTCTGCCTTCAAAGTAATCATCATTTGCTTTCAGTTTGACATACTCGCCCTTTTTCCACTCGACAAACTTAAACGGACCGGAGCCGATTGGGTTTTTACGGTTAAATTCATTTTCTCCCAGATCAGCAACCGGGACCTTACCCAATATATGTTTTGGCAAAATGCCGTAACTGCCGAGAACGACATTGTAGAAATAGGCATCTTTTTTCTTCATTTTAAACTGAATTTCATATTTTCCTTTTTTCGTTACGGATTTAAGTGACTCAAAACCTGAGCCCCGCTCACCGTTGTAATCTTTGTTAAGAGGAATGCTGTAGGTGAACACTACATCATCGGCCGTGAGCTCTTTTCCATCATGGAATTTTACGCCTTTTTTCAGTTTTACATCATACGTTAATCCCCCGTCAGACTCTGTTACTTTTTCAGCCAGCGACGGCTTGACGTTCAATTTCTCATCGGTTTCTAATAATGTGCTGTAAATCATTCCTTCAATATCGGAACTTGCAACATCGGTGGAGTAAAGAGGATTAAAAAGCGTTGGTTCCCCAGTTGACCCGACAACCAAATCTCCGCCTTTTTGCGGTTTTCCGGCCGGTTTGGATTCGGTGCTTGTGGATTTTGAGCCGGAGCAGGCTGACAGGAAGATGGCGAGCGCCATAAAAACACTTAGCATCATCAGTGCGGTTTTACGTAATTTCATATCAATTCCCCCTTTGTGATATATATGCAGCAAACAGGTTATGTAATCCGGCATACCCCCTCTCGATGCTTGTCATTTCAGGTATATAAATGGCAGGCGACGTAATGGCCGGGAGCGGCTTCTTCAAATGCCGGGATTTGTTCCTTACAGATCGGTTTGGCCATCGGGCACCGCGTGTGGAACACGCAGCCTTTCGGCGGGTTTGCCGGGCTCGGCAGTTCTCCTTTCAGGATGATTCGTTCCCGCTTGACGGCGTCTTTTTTTCTCGTGACGGGCACTGAAGATAACAGCGCTTGCGTATAGGGGTGAAGCGGATTGTCGTACAGCTCATGTTTATCGGTCAGCTCCATCATTTTCCCCAGATACATAACGCCGACTCTGTCACTGATATGGCGGACAACACTTAAATCATGGGATATAAACAAATAGGTCAGGTTGAATTCTTCCTGCAGTTCTTCCATCAGATTGATGACCTGAGCCTGAATGGAGACATCAAGCGCCGATACGGGTTCATCCGCAATAATCAGCTCGGGATTCAATGTTAAAGCACGCGCAATCCCGATCCGCTGACGCTGCCCTCCGGAAAATTCATGCGGATAGCGGTTCGCAAAGCTCGGATGGAGACCGACTTTCGCCAGCAGCTCCTCTACTCTCTCGTTCCGCTCGCGAATGCTGTACATATGGTGAGTCTGGAACGGTTCTTTAATAATGGAGCGCAGCGTTTTTCTCGGATTAAGCGATGCGAAGGGGTCCTGGAAGACCATCTGGATGTTTTTGCGGACACTTTTTCTCAGCTTTTCTTCTGATAAGCCGGAAATATCCTGGCCCTTAAAAAGAATCCGGCCGTCTGTCGGTTTGTATAAACGGATCATCGTCCTTCCCGCCGTTGATTTGCCGCATCCTGATTCACCGACGATGCCGAGCGTCTCGCCGCGCTTCAGTGAAAAAGAAACACCGTCGACAGCCTTGATGTCTCCGACTTTTCTTTGAAAAAAACCGGAACGGATCGGGAAATATTTTTTTACGTCTTTCAGCTCTAATATCGTTTCTTGGTTCACAGCTGTCATTTTGATTGGGCACCCTCTTCCTCATATAAAAAACACCTTACAGAACGGCCGCTTTCATGTGTTATCAGCTCCGGCTGCCCCGTTTTGCATTTGTCCATCGCCTTCGCACACCTCGGAGCGAATCGGCAGCCTTCCGGAAGATGATCCGGTGTCGGGACACTGCCTTTGATCGCTTTTAATGTATCAATCTCTCCGTCTATCACCGGTATGGAGTTTAACAGCCCTTCCGTGTACGGATGAAGGGGGTTTAAAAATAAGTCTTCCACGCTCGCGCTCTCAACGACTTGTCCGCAGTACATCACGATCACCCTGTCGGCGGCTTCGGAAACGACGCCTAAATCGTGAGTGATCAGCAGAATGGAAGTATCGAATTTTTTGCAGAGGTCTTTCATCAGCTCCAATACTTGGGCTTGTATCGTCACATCAAGCGCCGTCGTCGGTTCATCGGCTATTAGAAGCTTCGGGTTGCAGCTGAGCGCAATGGCGATCATCACCCTCTGTCTCATTCCCCCGGAAAGGCGGTGCGGATATTCTTTCATTACTTGTTCCGCTCTTGAGAATCCGACGAGCTTGAGAAGCTCAACGGCTTTATTCGCGGCTTCTTTTTTACTCATTTTTTTATGGTATTCAAGCACTTCGGTAATTTGTTCGCCGATGGTCAGCACCGGGTTTAGAGAAGTCATAGGTTCCTGAAAGATCATAGAGACGTCATTTCCGCGGATTTTGCAATATTCGTTTTCGGTGAAGGAGGCCAGGTCCCTGCCTTCCAGCTTAATCGAGCCGTCCACAATTTTCCCGCCCGAGCCTTGGACAAGTCCCATAATAGAAAGAGAGGTGATGCTTTTGCCCGAGCCGGATTCTCCTACAAGGGCGACGGTTTCGCCCTTGTTAATGTGAAAATCCACCCCGTCGACTGCGGGAATCGGCTGTTTCTTTCTGAAAAAATAGGTCTTTAAGTTATTCACTTCTAATAGTGTGCTCATGATACGCCCCTTTCTCATTCCGCTGCAGCAGAGGGAAACATACGTTTCGCTATCACAAAATATAGAATAGTCAAAAATTTTATAGTTGTATATTATTACATCATTATTACAAAAGCAAGAATTTTTTAGGATAAATGTAATATCATCAAATAATTACCATTCTTTCATTCTTTTAAAGCGTTGCTTCCAGAAAGGTTTTTGAAGGGATGGCCAATGCTTCTTTTACTGTTTTTTGATGATCGGTTAAATATTTTTTTACTATATTGAATCCGACGGCATAACCAAGCATTGAGGGGAAGTATCCTTTTCCGTATAAGAGCTGTGAAAACATTCTGCTGTCTCTCGTTAATCGGAGGTTCGGCTTGACTCTTTTTTCAAACAGAAAATCAAGCTGCTCAGGCGTATAGTAGGACGTCCATTCCGCCGTAAGATTTGAGCCGAATCGCTCATATACAGCATATTCTGCCAGCCCCTCCATCATGATTGTATCAAGTAATGTCTCATCTTTTTCGTCCTTTGTCACATGTTCTAACCGGCAGACGTGATTATATTCATGTGTCATAAGGGCGGAAACAGCTGAATTGGAACTATCCGACGATAAGAAGAGAAACATTTTGTCCCGGAAAGCAAGACCGGATTTTGACCCGAATTCCAGACGGATTTTCCGGTTTCGTTCATCAACGGGCAAAACAACGATCGGCACATCGGGTCCGCTCCACTTCTCCTTTAAATAAGCTTCCTCCTTTTGGATATGGCTGTAGCTTCCTCTTTCTTTCAGCCGTTTACTGGTCCTAACGCCGTCCTTCAGATGGCGGAACATTCCGTGGTTTTGCAGCATCGCGAGTATCGGCTTCCACTCTTTCTTTTCGGCCCCTGAAAAAAGCGGCAAAAGGTGCGGGGCCAAATCATTCATGGATGCCGCCTTTTCCATCCATTTATATGTCTGCTTGACGCTCATACCGGTTCGCCTCCTCTTGTTGTTATCATATGCACGCACAAAAAAACCGGCCGCCTTTTTCAGGCAGCCGGTCAAAAAACTGTATTATTGATATTTTTTAAAGATCAAAGTGGCATTATGTCCGCCGAATCCGAGCGAGTTGCTGAGAACGATGTTAACATCCTGCTCGCGCGCTTTGTCCGGTACATAATCTAAATCACACTCTTCATCAGGTGTTTCGATGTTAATCGTCGGCGGGATAACGCTGTCTTTAATCGCCATGACGGAGAAGATGGCTTCAATTCCTCCGGCAGCGCCTAACAAATGGCCCGTCATTGATTTTGTCGAGCTGATGGCAAGCTTGTACGCATGATCACCGAAAACGGTCTTAATGGCTTTTGTCTCGTATTTGTCATTGTAGTACGTGCTTGTGCCGTGAGCGTTAATGTAATCAATTTCTTCAGGCTTGATGCCCGCATCTTTGATTGCTTCCTGCATCGCTCTCGCACCGCCTTCTCCGTCTTGGGCAGGCGCGGTAATGTGGTAAGCATCACCCGTTGAGCCGTAACCGACAATTTCTCCGTAGATGTTTGCACCGCGGGCAAGCGCGTGCTCAAGCTCTTCAAGTACGATAATCCCCGCGCCTTCTCCCATGACAAAGCCATCACGGTTTTTATCAAACGGGCGGCTTGCCGTTTTCGGATCAGGATTTGTAGAAAGGGCTTTGTTTGCGCTGAAGCCCGCAAATGACATTCTTGTCAGCGGCGCTTCCGTTCCGCCCGTAATCATCGCATCGGCATCGCCGCGCTGAATGACTTTAAACGCGTCACCGATAGAGTTTGTTCCCGTCGCGCATGCCGTCACCGTACAGGAGTTGACTCCTTTTGCTCCGAGAGCGATTGAGATTTGGCCTGTCGCCATATCCGGAATCATCATCGGAACAAAGAACGGGCTGACCCGTCTCGGCCCTTTTGTCAGGAAGATTTCGAATTGGGATTCAAGCGTTTCAAGGCCGCCGATTCCGGAACCGACCCAAACGCCGACTCTTGGCGCGATCTCTTCTGTGATGTTCAGACCGGCATCTTCAACAGCCATTTTCGCAGCTACAACAGCATATTGTGTGAAGCGGTCCATTTTTCTCGCTTCTTTTTTATCCATGTAGTTTTCAATATTGAAATCTTTCAGTTCAGCAGCTACTTTCGCCGGATACTCGTCCGATTCCACACGTGTGATCGGTCCGATTCCGGATACGCCGCTAATCGCATTTTTCCAGCTTGTTTCGGCGTCGTTGCCAAGCGGAGACAGGGCTCCAAGTCCTGTAACGACTACTCTTTTTTTATTCATCATGTGTGCACCTCACCTTTTTTCTATCGTCCCCAGCGCACCGCTATGGCGCCCCATGTCAATCCTCCGCCGAAACCGACCATGACGATGACATCGCCGTCTTTAATTTTACCTGCTTCCAGTTCCTCTACTAATGAAATCGGAATGGATGCCGCGGATGTGTTTCCATATTTATGGACTGTTTTAGACATCTTTTCAACCGGAAGCTCCAAACGTTCCCGTGCCGCTTCCATAATGCGGATGTTTGCCTGATGGGGAATCAAAAAGTCTACGTCCTCTTTGGAAAGACCGGCTTTTTCAATGACATTTACACTTGATTCACCCATTTGCCGGACGGCGAATTTGAATACTTCTCTTCCATGCATGATTGTATGCCCTTTTTCATCTAAGTACAAGTGCTGACCGCCTGTACCGTCTGCTCCGAGCTCAAATGACAGTATGCCTCTGTCGTCGCTGACCGGTCCGATGACAGCCGCTCCGGCCCCGTCCCCGAACAGAACAGCCGTATTGCGGTCTTCCCAGTCAGTAATGCTTGAAAGCTTTTCGACTCCGACCACAAGGACATGTTTGTATGTTTGCGATTCAATGAACTGTTTGGCGGTTACGATACCGTACATAAAACCGGCACATGCAGCGCTGATATCCATCGCGCACGCTTTTTTGGCCCCGAGCTTTTCTTGTATCATACAGGATACGGTAGGGAAAGACTGGTCGGGAGTGACCGTCGCCACGAGGATCATATCAAGCTCCTCAGCGGAAATGCCCGCCTGATCAAGCGCTTTTTGCGCAGCCTCAGCGGCCATGCCGGATGAATACATATCTTCAGCGGCGATTCTTCTTTCTTCTATACCTGTTCTCGTACGAATCCACTCGTCCGATGTATCTACCATTTGTTCAAGATCATGATTTGTCAGCACTTTTTCCGGGATATAACGGCCGACACCAAGAATTCCAGCTTTCATAGGAAAGACTCCTTTTTATAATGAATTTAAAACTAATTAGTTATGATCAATTGTTAGTATCAGGTACTAATTCTACCCTATTTTTTTTCTGTTGGCAATATATTCGTCTAAACTATCGGCTCCCGCTCTTCATAGAATATAAGGAAGATGAAAGGAGGCTTTATTATGGATATTTTCACTAAAATGATGTTCGGCAATTCCGGGGACCGGGATAAAGAACCGGAAGAAAACGAAAAAAACGAAGAAAACCCCGAGCAGCCTCAGGCTGAAAACGAAGGTCCGGTCGATTACAACCACGTGATGAATCAGCTGGGCTCCATCATGAACTCCCTCGATCAATTAAAGCCTGTATTTAAAGACCTTGGGCTTGGATCGATGGTTTCCGCCATCAAGAAAAAAATCATGTGAAAAGCCACTTCATGAAAAAGTGGCTCTCTTTATTTATTCAGCTCTCCGGCATCAGATCTGCCAAGCTCATATGCTTCCGCCATGACCGATGTAAATAGATCCATAAACGGCTGAATCATTTCCATAGACAGATCAATGCCGGATTTCTCAAGCTCCGCCTTTGCTTCCGGCAGGTATTTCATTGCGATCTGCATAAATTCAAGAGACTTTTCATGCTGCATGTGTATCCACCTCTATTCATTTGACGGCAGTTCATTTGTTCGGTTATACGTTTTTACAAGATCTGAGATTTTGTCTTGAAATGCTTTGTCCACCAGAGGGCTGAACGTCCCCATTTCAACGACTCCTTCCCTGAAATCGAAGTTGTGATCTCCGCTCTTGAGCGTGCCGTTATTATATTGCTCGGCGATTATTGTATAGGCTTTGTCTACATTTTGCACGGTGCTTGTCAGCACCGTGTTTTTGCCGAGGTTCGATTGCTCGGCGACATAGCCGATGGCGTAAAGCCCGTCTTTTTTAATTTGCTGAATGACAGGAACATTATACCCGTCTCCGGCCGGATATACAACATCCGTGCCTTCTGCTTTTAACTTCTTATAAAGATGCAGTGCTTCATTGCCGTTATCCCAATGGTCCGTAAATTCAGTATTGACGGTGATATCGGGCTTTTCATATTTTGCCCCTTTAATAAAGCCGTCTACCTCAGGCTGCCATAAAAACGAGGCGATGACGCCGACCTCATTGGTTTTTGACATATGGGCGGCCGTCATTCCCCCAAAAAAGCCCATCGCTTCTCCCATAAGATGAACGCTTGTGACATTATCGTTTTTCGCCGTTCCGTTTGCGACGACGAATTCCATGTCGGGATAATCCTTACTGATCATATTGAAGATTTCCTCGTATTCATTTCCGTGCCCGTATAAAAGATTGACTCCTTTTTTATGCAAATCATCTATCGCTTTTAAAATATCTTCATCAGATCTGATATTTTCTTTATAATAAACGTCAACGTTAAATTCAGATTGTATCGCTAATAAACCTTTGTAACCTTTTGTGCCCCATACCAGGTCACTGATGGTATCGGGAAACAGCATTCCGACCTTCTCAATTTTCCCTTTAAACGGAGTTTGTGCGCATCCGCTCAATAAAAGGAGGACAGAAAAGACCATGACAAGCCTGGTGATCAAGCCGTGTTCAACCCCTTTTTTACTCATAACATGTATAATTGGTATACATTTATTGTAGCGGTAATGCACATAACATGGAAGGTATTTCTTAAAAATTGTCGAATGTTGATGAAAATTGTCTTTTCCACTCTTGAATTTTTTCTTCCGCTTCTGTTTTTTGCGTTTTTTCTATTATTTCCAGGGTAATAACCTGATTTTCTTCCTCTGTGCCGTCCGCCTGAAGCTTATTCATCAACCCGCAGGCTGCGTCTTCTAAAAAGACCCTGCTTTCGCCATCTTCTTTCGCTTCCGTCCACGGGCCGTAAAGCGGCGGAAGAATAATCGTTTTAACCGTGTCCCGCTGGCCGTTTTTTTCCCAGTCTCCGTGATCCTCATTGTAAACAATCCAATATAAAGGCTCCGTTCTGTCTTCAGGCAGACATCCGCTCCCGTATTGAACGCAGATTCGATCGTATTCCTTAACACCGATTTCATCTATGATTTGAAAAAGCCCGTTCCTCCCGAGCCACATTAAACGTTCTTCTAAATACAGCTGCCTCGTTTTGTCCTCCGGCTCATCCAAAATGACATCAACATGCACACCTTCATCCATCATCCGTTCGCATAATGAAAGGCCGAGAAATTCATCTGCTCCAATGATCAGCGCTGTCTTCATCACATATGCCGCCTTTCCGGTTTTTCATTCACGCACAAGCCAAACAGCCCTCTGAAAAGAGATGGCTGTTGTATACTATTCACTACAGGTCTTTTTCATGACTGCGGAAAAAGCGGCAGATGGCTCTGTACATCCGCGCCGGATTCTCAAGCATGTGATACGTGATATCAGTCTTGCATCCGGTCTTTTCCCGGGCATCTTTATATGCGTTCGCATGCAGGGTATACGGATACGGCGCTCCGGTCGTTCTTTGCCATATATGTACCGGCACGCTGGTGCGGCAGCCGGTGATGGTCTGATAGGTCAGCGAGCTTGCCTCTTTTTCAGAAACACCGAAGCTTTGAGCCGTTTCTCTCAGAAACTGCTTATAAAAAAACTTATTTTCTTTCTCTGATTCAAAATGGGCTTGAAGGTCAAGACAAGGATCTAACATTGCTGCTGAACGGATATGCTCCGGCGAAGATTGCAGCAGTTGATCGGCGATGAGAGCGCCCATGCCTTCTGCAAGCAAATGTATTTTCGGATTGAGGGTTTCTTGTTTCAGTACATAATGAATCAGCTGTCTGGCGTAAGCGGCGGCTTTTTCCGATCCCCAATGCCTGCCGTATAAATTGCTGTTGAAGATTGTATAACCTCTGTCACGCAGCGTATTTAACAGCTGGTTTCTCCCTTCATGTTCGAGCCAAAAGCTTGAATCCCCGCTGACAAAGTGAGTTCTGTCCCC
Organism: Bacillus siamensis; assembly: GCF_051628075.1. Lineage (NCBI taxonomy): Bacteria > Bacillati > Bacillota > Bacilli > Caryophanales > Bacillaceae > Bacillus > Bacillus siamensis. Next base: position 1,073,903 of record NZ_CP155579.1, on the reverse strand, counting down.
GAGAATAAAGATACAGAAGCCATTCGGCCGATACGGCAGATGGATGACGTTCAGCTCAGATCCGAGTTGGAAAAATCTTTCCGTTATCCCCATGCCTTTCCGCCTCCTTTTACTCCTAGTTTCTCTATTGGCTATCATATGTAAGAAGAATGAAAACGGATCAGTTAAACCCCTATTTGCTTCTATGTTTTGGCTATTATACCGGTGCGGGGACCGTATTTTCCGTCAGACGGCCGGGCATGCGGTAAAAAGTCAGTTTTAGGGCGGGGCTTTTTGATGCGAAATTGACCTTCCGCCCGCGCCTTATGTATGGTATGATACAACGTAGAATAAAATGAAGGACGAGGTGGAAACGTGCGGTTAGTTATCGGTTTTATTTGGACGTTCCTTTTAACACATATGGCCTGTTATTTGATCGCCTCCATGAACAGCGCGGCGTACAACTTCAAGCAATCATCAGTTATCGCCGTAGTTATCGCGGTGCTTGTGTTTGTTCTTGCGGAAGTCATGCCTGTCAAACAGGATGCAAGCCAGCATTAATTAAAAAAACCTGCTATTCAGCAGGTTTTTTTCTGTTCACGGTTTTCGTTGATATGTCCACAATCTGTTGTGATTTGAAGTCTCAGGAAACATTTCTCCCGCCGTAAGCTTGATTTTTTGCGGATTTTTGACCATACTTCCCGTTTCGCCGATTTCAACGTACACACCGTTATTCGGCGCTTTTTGTCCCGGTCGGAATTGATGCTGCTGTCCCACGTCATTTCCTCCTTTTTCTTTTTCATGTAGTATGCGCTTGTATGCGAGAAAATATTAAAAAACCGCTGAATGAGGCGGGACTGACCCCATAATATGAGACAAACAAAAAACACCTTCAAGTTTGAAAACGGATCGTTGTTATCCGAAATTAGACTTGGAGGTGTTTTTCTATGAGGACAAGAGTGAGTTATCCGGTTGAAGTCAAACAGAAGACTGTAGAAATGAGATTGGCGGGCGTGCCTGTGAAGGAGATCATGCAGGAATTGAATATAAAGAATAAGACGCAGATTCAGACATGGGTCAGGTGGTATAAAGCTGGGGATACACATCGATTCGAACAACCCGTCGGAAAGCAATATTCTTATGGAAAAGGTCCAGAGTATTCTTCCGAATTAGAGAAACTGCAGGCAGAAAATTGTTATCTGAGACAACAGAATGAAGTGTTAAAAAAGTACAACGAATTGGAAAGGAAGCTGATAGCGAAACGCCAGTCGAGCTTGTAGAAGCATTGCGCGGCACAATGACCATAAAGGATATCTGTATTCATTTAGGTATCTCACGAGCATCTTATTATCGTTGGAAGAAGAATCTGATGAAAGATAACCCTAAATACCATTTAGAAAAACAAATCGGCACGTTGTGCCGAGAACACAAGTATCGATATGGCTATCGGAAAATCACAGCCATATTAAAAAAGGAAATGCGTATGAATCATAAAACGGTTCAGCGCATTATGCAGAAGAATCAGTGGCAATGCCGGGTTAAGGTGAAAAAGCGCAAGAAGAATGGGCAGCCATATGCCGTGGCCGAGAATATATTGGATCGAAACTTTCAGTCTGATCGCCCTCTGGAAAAGCTAGTAACGGATATCACATATTTGCCTTATGGGCAGAAACAATTGTATCTTTCCAGTATATTGGATTTATACAATGGAGAAGTGATTGCTTTTACGATTGGCGATAGACAGGACACAGACTTTGTCTTACACACACTTGATCAGCTGCCTGCACTGCCAGAGAACTGCGTGTTACATAGTGACCAAGGTTCTGTTTATACATCTTATGAGTATCAGAAAGCTGTTAAAACAAAAGGCATTACCATGAGCATGTCCCGCAAAGGGACGCCCGCTGATAATGCCTCCATCGAATCGTTTCATTCCTCACTAAAGTCTGAAACGTTCTACCTCGACAGGTTGGAAAGCACTACGACGACCATCGTAGAACAAACTGTCGAAACCTATATACACTATTATAACAACATTCGTATTCAAACGAAACTAAACAACCAGCCGCCGGTCACATACCGACAGCTGGCTGCTTAAAGGTGTTTTGATCCCTGTCTCAAAAACGGGGGTCAGTCCCAGGCTCAGCGGTTTTTTTGTTCATCCTGATTGTAAAGAAGAGCTTTCAAGAGCGCTTTTTGTGCGTGAAGCCGGTTTTCCGCCTGCTGGAATACCGCAGAGTTCGGGCCGTCAATTATCTCGGACGTGACCTCTTCCTCCCGATGCGCGGGCAGACAGTGCAAAAAGGTATAGTCAGGTTTGGCGAGACTGACGAGTGAGGCGTTGACTTGGTACGGGGCAAACACGTTCAGCCGCTGCTGCATCTCTTCCTCCTGTCCCATGCTCGTAAAGACATCGGAGTAAATCACGTCTGCATCCCGCACCGCTTCCTGCGGATTTTCGGTAAGGATGATCTCCGCTCCGGAAACAGCCGCAGCTTCTTTTGCGGCATTTACCGCCTCTTCCTCTACTTCATAGCCTTTCGGCGAAGCAATCGCAATGTCACAGCCCATTTTTGCGCAGCCGATCATAAGTGAATGCGCGACATTATTTCCGTCACCGATATAGGCGACTTTTACTCCTTTCAGCTTTCCTTTTATCTCTTGTATCGTTAACAGATCCGCGAGTGCCTGACACGGGTGGTACCGGTCGGTCAGCCCGTTTATGACGGGAATGTGTGCATGCTCGGCAAGTTCTTCGACTTTTTCATGCTCAAAAGTGCGGATCATAATGGCATCAACGAATCCGGACAGCACCTTCGCCGTATCCGCGACCGTCTCTCCCCGTCCAAGCTGCAGGTCGCTGCTTGAAAGGAATAGTCCTGTTCCTCCGAGCTGAGCCATTCCCGCTTCAAACGATACACGCGTGCGTGTTGAAGATTTTTCAAAAATCATCGCCAATGTTTTTCCTTGAAAAATCGGCTGTATCGGATGCTGTTTTAATAATGAAGCTTCTGTCAAAAGCCCGTTAATGTCAGAAGGGCTGAAATCCTTCAAGGAAAGAAAATCTTTGCCGTACAAATGGGTTAATGTATGTTCCGCTTTTACTGTGTGCATGATGCCACATCCTTTTGATAAAGATCTTTAAGCGATACAGGCTGAGGTTTGCCGGAGCCGCTTGCTAAAAATGCCTTTGCGGTTTCCGGTTCAGTAAAGACCGTCACGCCGTGCGTCATGGCTTCAATCCGCTGTTTACGCGCTTCTTCAGAATGATTGAAATTAATATGGACCGCTTTATCCTTCTGATCCGCCCAGGCCTGAAAAGAGTCTTTGCACACGGTGAATCCCGCAGCTTTAGCCTGCCGTGCCAGTTCCTCATCTCCGCCTTCCAGATAGACGCTTCCTTTTTTCTCCCAGACATGCGCGTAGATTTTTTTCAGGGCGCTTTCTGCGTCAAAGGCGACACACATCCCTTCTCCTGTCGACTTCATTTCCGGTCCCGGCTTTACGTCAACATCCTGAATGGCGTGAGAAGAAAATACCGGGAATTTCACAGCCGTTCCATGCTGATTTTGAACCTCGGGCTTGAGGTCTTTAAGGGAAGAGCCGGCCAGCAGTCTGGCGGCAAGCGGGATCATCGGCACTCCCATCACCTTAGACACGACAGGAACCGTGCGGCTTGCCCGCGGATTCACTTCAAGAACGAGAATATCCCCTTTGTCATCAATGACAAACTGAATGTTCATAATGCCTTTGAAACCCAGTTTTACCGCAATTTTTTCGGCAGCCTTTTTTATATCCCGCTGCATATCAAGTGTGACGGACGGACCCGGCAGAATCGCAAAACTGTCGCCCGAATGAACGCCGGCCCGTTCAATGTGTTCTGTGTAAGTCGGAACGAATACTTCATGTCCGTCGGAAATCAGATCGATCTCCAATTCTTTTCCTGTAATGTACTGGTCGATCAAAATCGGATACGGCATGCCCGCTTCTTTTTCCAGCAGGTCTGACAGCTGCGCTTCTGAATCAACGATGATCATGCCCATCCCCCCGATGACATAAGATGGGCGGATCAGCACGGGATACCCGATGCGGCTTGCTTTTTCCGCGGCTTCTTCTTTCGTATAAGCCGTTTCCCCTTTGGCATGTTTCAGATCAAGCTCATCAAGCAGCCGATAAAACAGATCCCGATCCTCCAGCGCATCCAGGGTTCTAAAGGATGTTCCGAGCAGCTGAACGCCCGCTTTTTCCAGTGATTCAGCGGCATTGATAGCGGTCTGCCCCCCAAACTGGACGATGGCAAAATCAATGTTTTCATGTTCCGCCACGTTTAAAATATGCTCTGCCGTCAGCGGTTCAAAATAGAGCCTGTCGGCAATTTCGTAATCGGTGCTTACCGTTTCCGGATTGTTATTGATCATAATCGTTTCATAGCCCAGCTTTTGCAGGGTCAGGACGCCGTGGACTGCGCTGTAGTCAAATTCCACACCCTGACCGATGCGGATCGGGCCTGATCCTATAATGAGCGCCCGTTTTTTCTCTTTTCGGCTGATATCTCCGTCGCTTTCTCCGAGATAGGTGGAGTAGAAATAATTTGTCTTGGCATCAAATTCAGCGGCGCATGTATCTACGATTTTAAACGACGGGACGATATCTGCTTTCTTTCTGAGAGCGCGGATGTCTTCTTCCGTTTTCCCCGTAAGAGACGCGATCATGACGTCCGTGAAGCCTTTTATCTTCGCCTGCTTTAAAAGCGGGACGGACAAATGATCTCCTTCTTCCATCAGCTTGTTTTCCAATGTGATGATATTTCGGAATACATGAAGGAAAAACGGGTCAATTTTCGTTTTAGAATGAATGTCTTCTATCGTTACACCGCGGCTTAACAGTTCCATGACGACGAAGAATCTCCGGTCATCCGGCGTTACCGCTAAGTCCCACAGCTGATTGACCGTAAAGCCGCCGAGTTCGGGAAGGCGGGTGCCGATCGTTTTCAGCTCAAGAGAGGCCGCCGCTTTTTGAATGGCCGCTTCCATGTTTCTTTCGATCGCCATGACCTCTCCCGTCGCTTTCATCTTCGTTCCGAGCGTGCGGTCGGCATGTTTAAATTTATCAAACGGCCAGCGCGGAAATTTGACGATGACATAATCCAGCGCCGGTTCAAAGCTTGCATAAGTAGAGCCCGTCAGCGGATTTTTCAGTTCATCAAGCGTATAGCCGACGGCAAGTTTCGCCGCCATTTTGGCAATCGGATAGCCGGTCGCTTTTGACGCGAGAGCTGAAGAGCGGCTGACACGCGGGTTCACTTCAATGACATAGTACTGTTTGCTGAACGGGTCCAGCGCAAATTGAATGTTGCAGCCGCCGACCACATCAAGCGCTGAAATAATCGCCAAACTTGCTGAACGCAACATCTGATATTCTTCATCCGTTAACGTCTGGGACGGCGCGACTACGATGGAGTCTCCTGTATGCACGCCGACGGGATCGATGTTTTCCATGTTGCAGACGGTGATGCATGTATGATTTCTGTCACGCATGACCTCATACTCGATTTCTTTAAAACCGGCGATGCTTTTTTCGACGAGGCATTGGCTGATCGGGCTTGCCAACAGCGCCTGTTTAATCAGCGTCTGAAACGCTTCTTTCGTTTTCGCGATTCCGCCTCCCTTTCCGCCTAACGTATACGCCGGTCTCAGAATAACCGGAAATCCGATAGACTCAGCGAAGCGGAGGGCATCTTCTTCGTTGTCGACGATTTCGCTTTCTGGAACAGGCTGGTCGAGCTCCTTCATCAGGGCCCGGAACCGCTCCCGGTCTTCGCCTTTTTGAATGGTCTCCACTGATGTTCCTAAAAGCTTGACGTGATGCTTCTTCAGCACGCCTGCTTCTTCAAGCTTAACGGCTAAATTCAATGCCGTCTGGCCGCCCAAATTGGCAAGGAGACCGTCCGGCTTTTCTTTTTCAATGATGGCTTCGATGCTTTCGGTCGTGAGCGGTTCAAAATAAATTTCATCGGCAAACGCCTCATCCGTCATAATCGTTGCCGGGTTGTTGTTGACGAGAATAACACGGTATCCTTCTTCTTTCAGAGCCATGCATCCCTGCGTTCCTGAATAATCAAATTCAGCCGCCTGGCCGATGATGATCGGGCCTGAGCCGATGACTAATATGCTGGAAATGGTTGTATCTTTAGGCATGAGCGATTTCTCTCCTTGCTGGTATCACTTTCTCTAGAAATTCATCAAATATCCACTCGCTCTCAGCCGGTCCGGGATGAGCTTCAGGGTGGAACTGTACGCTTAATACGGGAAGGCGGTTGTGAATGAGCCCTTCCACTGAGGTGTCATTGACATGATGGAATCTGATCGACAGCTCGTTTTGGTCAATTGATGCTTCATCGACGACGTAGCTGTGGTTTTGGCTTGTCATAAACACCCGTTTCGTTTTCCGGTCAATAACGGGATGGTTGGCTCCCCTGTGCCCGAACGGCAGTTTATACGTATTCCCTCCGAAAGCGAGGGCAATCAGCTGATGTCCGAGACAAATGCCGAGTGCGGGGAAAGCATTCAGTAAAGCCTTAATCCGGGTCATGTACGGAGCAATCGCTTTCGGGTCCCCAGGTCCGTTTGAAAGCACGATTCCGTCAGGCCGAATATCATAAACGGCGTTCATCTGGTGATACGGAACGACTGTTACTTTACAGCCGCGCTTTACAAGCGACGAAGCAATTGATTTTTTATAACCGAAATCAATCAGCGCAATATGCCGGTCTCCGTCCCCCATAGAGGTGATCTCTTCAGCCTGCGCCAGCTCAGCCGGGTTTTCTGTTCCGGATGCCGCAGGAACTTCTCCTGTTGTTGACACGGCAGCGTTCATCGTGCCGCCGGAGCGGATGGTTTTGACGACGGCCCGTGTGTCCACTTCGGTTAAAAGCGGGATATTCCATTTATTTAAATACTCTCTCAAACTTGAGACTGCTTCATGGTGAGAAAAATGTTCACACGCTTCATACACGACAACGGCCTTGACTTGAGGAATCTTACTCTCAAGGTCTTTTTCATTAATTCCGTAGTTTCCGATCAGCGGATACGTAAAAACAATGATCTGCCCCTTATATGACGGGTCCGTAAGTACTTCCTGATAGCCCGTCATTCCGGTGAAAAAAACCGCTTCGCCAACACAGCATGCTTCTTTTTCAAGATCACCGCCAAATGATGTTCCGTCTTCCAATACTAAATAGCCTTTCATCTAAAGCCCACCTCTTGACGAATAATTAATTAAAAACATGAATTTTTATACTCTTATAGCGAAAAAAAATTATCGTTTCACTGCGGTATGCGCTTCTATCGCTGCTTTCAGCATGCTGACGGCCGAGAGCATTTCCTCTTCAGAAACCGTAAGCGGCGGGAGCAGCCTGATGACATTCGGTCCGGCCGGAAGCACGAGAAGTCCGCGTTCCTGCAGGTCTCCGATAATGCCGGAAACGGAACCTTCGCATTCAATGCCGATTAATAGCCCTTTTCCGCGGATATCTTTTACAAAAGGCACTGTCAGCTCACTTTTCAGCCGGTCTTTTAAAAAAGAGCCTTTGCCGGCCGCAGCCTCGAGAAAGTCTGGATGAAACACAATGTCCAAGGTCGCATTCACAGCTGCCATAGCAAGCTTATTGCCGCCGAAAGTCGTACCATGCGTACCCGGCGTGAAGGCTTCGCCAAGCTTCTTTTTGCCGATTACGGCTCCGACGGGAAAACCGTTTCCAAGCCCTTTCGCAACGGTGATGATGTCCGGAGAGATGCCGAAATGCTCATAGCCGAATGCTTTTCCCGTCCGGCCGATTCCGGTTTGAATCTCGTCTATGATAACCAGCGCCTGTCTGTCTTTGCAAAATGTCTGTAAGGCTTCGATGAATTCCGGGTCGGCGGGATGGACTCCCCCTTCTCCCTGCACCGTCTCAAGCATGACGGCGGCGATATCATCCTCTTTTGAAAGCGTGCTGAATGCTGACGGATCATTAAACGGAAGATAGTGAAATCCATGGAGCATCGGTCCGAAACCGGTTTTGATTTTGTCTTGTCCGGTAGCGGCCATTCCCGCATATGTCCGTCCGTGAAAGGATTGCCGGAATGTCACGATTTTTGTTTTTCCCGTTGCTTTACGGGCAAGCTTAATGGCGCCTTCATTCGCTTCAGCCCCGCTGTTGCAGAAGAAAACCAGGTCCCCCGCACTATGTTCGGCAAGCTTTGCCGCGGCTTTTTCCTGCAGGTCATTTTCAAACAGATTGGAAACGTGCCATACGCAAACAAGCTGTTCTTTGACCGCTTCTGTCACCGCATCATGACAATGGCCGAGATTGGAAACGGCGATGCCCTGAATAAAATCCAGATACGTTTTTCCGTTTTCATCCTCTGCGATTGTCCCTTTCGCTTTTTTGATATCGATAGGCCAGCGGCTGTAGGTTTGAAATAAACTGCTCATGACACGCTCTCCTTTTCCTTGACGATTTTTGTTCCTTGGAAGGCTTGATCGGTGAAAAACGCTCCTTTTCCGTTTACGATCATAACTTCCGCGACATCTTCACTCAGTGCCGATAATGCCGACTTCACCTTCGGAATCATCCCTCCCGAAATGACGCCGCCATCGATGAGAGTCTGAATCTCCCGCGGCGTCAACGTCTCCAGCCGGTTCTCTCCGTCCATAATTCCTTCGACATCCGTGACAAATAAAAGTTTATCGGCTTGTAAGGCTGAAGCGACGGCTGATGCCGCTGCGTCTGCGTTGACGTTCAGCGTTTCAAAATCACTTGTCATGGAAAGCGGAGCGATAACGGGAATGATGCCTTCTTTCATTAGTGCTTGAATAATGGACGGATCGGTTTTTTGGATTTCACCGACTTCTCCGTATTTGTCTTGATCAAGATAGGATGCTTGAAGGAGACCGCCGTCCTTTCCTGAGATTCCCGCAGCTTTCAGCCCGTTTTTCGCGAGTTCGGTTACGAAAAATTTATTGACCGTTCCTGACAAGACCATTTCGGCTGTTTCCAGCACCGGTTTGGTCGTTTTCCGCTGCCCATCGACAAATTCCGTTTCAATCTGCAATGTTTTCAGCATTTGTGAAATTTCCGGACCGCCGCCATGCACGACGGCAATGTTCCAGCCCGATTGCATAAGCTCTTTTACATTTTGAAAAAAAGCGGCGGATAACTCGCGGATCACGCTGCCGCCGCACTTAAAAACAATGGTTTTCTTCATGCCGCTCCCCTTTGTTATGTGCGATAGCTCGCATTGATTTTGATATAGTCATAGGTTAAGTCACAGCCCCATGCCCGGCCGCTGCCGGCGCCTTCTTGCAGGCGGACTGCAATCGTAATTTCATCACCTGATAAGTACTCCTTGGCGTCAGTCTCTGAAAACGGCTGAGGTTCGTTGTGTTTAAACAGACACTGACCGCCGAGGAAAACTTCCACTTGTTCGGCCGTTACGCTTGCCGCACTGTGCCCGATTGCGCCGACGATGCGCCCCCAGTTGGCGTCAGTGCCGTAAACGGCGGTTTTCACAAGGCTTGAGCCGACGATTTTTTTGGCGATGATATTCGCTTCAAGATTATTTTTCGCGCCTTCGACTTTGGCTTCAATTAATTTCGTCGCTCCTTCACCGTCTCTGGCAATATCTTTGGCAAGGTCTTCGCATACAAGCTTCAGCCCCTTTTTAAAAGCCGGCCAGTCGGAATGCTGCTCCGTCAGACAATCATTCCCCGCGCAGCCGTTCGCCATCACGAGCACCATGTCATTCGTCGATGTTTCTCCGTCAACGGTGATTTGGTTAAATGAAACATCCGTGATCTCTCTGAGCGCGTTTTTAAGCGCCTGTTCTTCCACGGCCGCATCCGTTGTGACAAAGCCGAGCATTGTCGCCATGTTGGGATGGATCATGCCGGAGCCTTTCGCCGCTCCGCCGATCGTGATGATGTCCCCGCCGATCACCAGTTCATAACACGTCTGTTTCGTCACTGTATCCGTCGTCAAAATGGCTTCTTCAAAAGCTCCGGACACTGCAGGCGCTTGACCGAGCTGCTCAATGCCCGCCTGAATTTTTTCCATGTCTAACAGCTCGCCGATCACCCCGGTTGACGAAACCGCAACAAGCTCCGGCTCAATCCCGAGCTGGCTTGCGAATCCGTCCCGCATTTCATAAGCGTCCTTTAAACCTTGGTCTCCCGTACAGGCATTGGCAATCGCGCTATTGACAATAACCGCCTGAAGCACAGCCTCTTTTTTCAAGCTCTCTTGCGTCACTTTCAAGGGTGCTGCCTGAAAATGGCTCTGCGTATATACTGCTGCACTGACTGCTGGCGTCTCGCTGATAATCGCCCCGAGGTCTTTTTTTGAATAGCGCAGCCCGCAGTGAATACCCTTTGCCTCAAACCCTTTCGGCGAAGATACGCCGCCTTTGATTTTCGTGATTTTCTCACTCAGCTGAATCATATTTTTGAATCCCTCTTTCGTTCTATGGATAGACTGGCGTCATCATAAGTCCCGTTTCTTCCTGCCAGCCATTCATGATATTTAAATTTTGAACCGCCTGCCCGGCGGCGCCTTTCATCAGATTATCTATGACAGAAACGATGGTCACACGGTTTGTTCGTTCATCCACAGTGACACTGATGTCACAAAAGTTGCTGCCGTACACTTCTTTCGTCGCCGGGAATTCACCTTCCGGCCTGATCCTGACAAAATATGAATCTTTGTAAAATTCGGAATAAAACTCTCTTAATTGTGCAGAAGACATTCCCGGAGGGACGTCGGTATACATCGTCGCCATAATGCCCCTTGTCATCGGCGCCAAATGAGCGGAAAACGTGATCGGACCTGTGCCGGGCTGCCATGCCGCCAATTGCTGTTCAATTTCCGGAGTGTGCTGATGCTCATTGACCTTATAAATTTTGAAATTATCATTCAGCTCAGAATAATGAGTGCCCATGGAAGCTTTTCGGCCGGCGCCGGATACGCCTGTCTTCGCATCAACAATCAGAAATGAATCTTGTAAAAGCTTATTTTTCGCCAGCGGGGCGAGCCCGAGAAGCACAGCCGTCGGAAAACACCCCGGATTGGCAATCAGCTTTGCATTCTGAATTTCTTCTTTTTGCAGTTCGGCTAAACCGTAAACCGCGTTTTGAATCGTTTCTTCCGGGGCGGCCTGCCGCTTATACCACTTTTCATACACGGCCGGATTTTGAATCCGCAGATCGCCGGAAAGATCAATGACCGGAATGCCCGCCTCCGCCAGCTTCGGCGACCACTCCCCGGAAACGCCGGGCGGCGCGGCTATGAACATCACATCAATTTCGTTGCGGATCGTTTCTATATGAAGCGGCTGAAGTGATTGCGGCGCTATATTTCTCAAATGCGGATATGAAGCATCATATGCCTTTCCTTCATCGCTCGATGAATATAATATACAATTATCTGTATAAGGGTGATGGTTAAGAATTCTGACAAGTTCGGCGCCTCCATAGCCAGTTGCGCCTATAATACCAATTTTCAACGGGTTCACCTTCTTGGTTTTTGTGAAATTATTTAACATTATAACATGAATAAAAATTAATTCAATTGTATATTTAATATTTTTCATTCATTTTCCATCTGTTTTTGCCGACAAAAAAAACAGGCTGATTCTATCAGCCTGTTTTCTTCAGCATCATCAGCCCGCTTATAAAAAACAGCACAGAGCTTGCGTAAAAAATAATGTGAACCGTAAAGAAGTCAGCGAGAAAGCCGCCCAGAATGATGGCGGCAGCGGAAAATACGGCCGTCCAAAAATGATAGCTGCCGACTTTTTTCCCCCGCTCCCCGCCATCGGTGTAATCGGCGATCACTATTTTTTCGCCGTGTTTTTGCATGGCGCCGAACAGGCCCAAAAGCACTTGCACAACATAAACCTGGTGCACACCGGTGATGTGCGGGAGCGTCAGGAGAAGGACTGCCATGCCCCATGAATTCGCCATAAGGAACCAGCGGGGATCAAGTCTTGCCGACAGCCGGCCCAGCAGCGGATGGATCAAAGCGCCGCTCAGGCCGAACAAGCCGTATGACAAACCGAATTGCGTGTAGCTGGAACCGATGTTTTTAATAAACAAAATATAAAAAGGAAAGATCAGGCTGCCGGCAAAAAAGACACTGCTCTGAGACAGGATCAGCCATTTTAAATGATTGTGTTTCATGATTTGTACCTCTGATAAAAATAATTCATAAACAAGTCATCCGGATCATACTTGCGCTTTTTCTGAAAGAACATGTCACTCTTCGGATACGCCTTGCGCATCTGCTCTTTCGTTTGGTACAGCATATACGGCAGATAATAGCTGCCGCCGTGGCGCAATGCCGTGTCCGTCATTTTTCTGACGATCCGCGCCGCACCCGCCTGACTGTCTTTTGAAAACCCTTCATTGATTAATAGAACGAGCGAAAACATATCATCCTTTGCATATGACAGGTCGGCTTTTTCATTTTTTTGCACGTAGCGGATCGTAATATTTACAAGATTGAGATCTTCGTGTGACAGCGCCGTGCGCAAATCATGAATGTACGGCGCAAATTCGCCGACAGGCACGAAGTATTCCTGAAGCACGTCGGTATTGTCCGTGTTTTCATATTCCAAAAATTTCGATTCTGACCTCATGACATTATTTCTGGAGATTTTCACGCCGTTTTGGCCGAGAAAATAAGACTGCTGGGCCGACCAGAGCCAATTTCTTCCCCAGTCATACCGGCGGGAGAGACCGAGCGCGAATTTCGTAAGCGCCGGATGCTCATCTTCTTTCAGTTCATTGTGCTGCTTTAATTCAGTCTGATTGTCTGAGAGCGTGTAATCAGTCACATACATATCGTGCAAAAAGCCTTTATCCCCTGTTGCGATCCGTGCAAGATGCATGCGCACGGCAGGATTGTGCTGTACATGCCGGGTAAAATATTGACTGTATGTATCAGCGTTCATGCGTTTCGTTTTCATTTCGCATAGCTCATCATCTGTCAGCTCAATATCTGCGTCAAGTATCACACCGAACAGGCCGTACCCGCCGATGACGGCTGAAAACAGGTCATCTTTCGGGGTGACCGTAACGATTTTGCCGTCCGCCTTTAAAAGATGAAACGATTTAACCGTATCAATCAGCGAGCCGTACCGGATATCCCGGCCGTGAGCGTTGGCGCTCAGTGAGCCGCCGATCGTAAAGATGTTTTGCGACTGCATGACCTTTACCGCGAGCCCGTACGGATTGACATACCGCTGAATATCATTCCAAGTCGCCCCAGCCTGCACTCTGATGATTTTTTTCTTTCGGTCGAGACCGAGTATTTTGTTGTACCCCGTCATGTCGAGAACGATACCGTCTTCATAATACGTCTGGCCGCCCATTGAGTGCTGGGCGCCTGCGATCGAGATCTTCAGATGCTTTCTTTTTGCTTCCTTAATCGTTTCGACCAATGTTTCTTTCTCTTTTCCTTTGACCGTCTGCTTAATTTTCACCGGCATGAGACGGCTGACATCCGTCATTGTTTCCGCCTGCTGATGCCGCTCTTTGTGGAAGACAGAAACAGCGAACAGCGCCGAATAAACAAGGATGCTAAGGATAATGAGAAGTATTTTTTTCTTCATATGTTCCCCCCTCGCGTGCAGCCGGTCTATTATATCACGACTTCCGCCCTCTTTTTTCCTTTTTATCCTGATACTGGAAAAACCCGAATGTTGGAACACTCGGAGTTTTTTGGTGATTTGCCCTTTTTTCCGCACCTCGGCCTGCTATGGCCGGCCGAATTTTTTTTAGTCGGTATATCATCTTTATATATAATAAACATATTAAATGAGGTGGGAACATGAACATAAAAGGTATCAATCATCTTCTTTTTTCTGTTTCAAATTTGGAAAAATCCATAGAATTTTATGAAAAAGTATTTCATGCACAGCTCCTGGTTAAAGGGCAAAAAACAGCATATTTTGATCTGAATGGGCTTTGGCTTGCGCTGAACTTAGAGGAAGATATTCCAAGGAATGAAATACATAAATCCTACACATATACGGCTTTTTCAATTGATCCAAGCGATTTTGATGAAATACATCAAAGGCTGGAAAATCTAAATGTAAATATATTAAACGGACGGCCCAGAGATCAGCAGGATCAAAAATCAATTTATTTTACTGATCCCGATGGACATAAATTTGAATTCCACACAGGCACACTCCAAGACAGACTGTCCTATTACAAAAAAGATAAACCCCATATGACGTTTTATATATAAAGGTTTTATGCAGATAAAAGAAAAGCACCTCCAAACTTTAGGGTGTACCTAAAATCCGGGGTGCATTTTCTTATTACTGAATCCCTAATGCGATTTTCGCGTAGCGTGACATTTTGTCTCTCGTCCACGGCGGATTCCAGACGATGTGAACCTCCGTCTCTTTTACATCCGGAATGTCAGCGAGCGCTTTTTTCACCTCGTCGACGATGATCGGAGCGAGCGGGCACCCCATTGATGTCAGTGTCATTGTAACGTGCGTCAGGCCGTCGTCATCCATATCGACATCGTATACGAGGCCGAGGTTGACGATATCGACGCCGAGCTCAGGGTCAACGACCTGCTCCAAGGCGCCCATGATGTTTTCTTTTAATGCTTCTTCCACGTTCCATCACTCCTTTTTCCTCAGTATAACGTAAAAGCGGCTTTTGTTAACACCTTTGTGCTTTATAAATGCTTATCGAACCAGGCGACTGTTTCTAAAACGGCGTATCTCGGGACTTTATGATCAGCCCGTTCGTCTTTCAGAAACTGAAGATGCTCTGGCCGGCTGCTATAATGCGGTTTAATCGACTCATAAAAGCCGCGGGTTGGTGCATAAGGAACGACTTTGTCCTGAACGCCGTGCCAAAACAACAGCGGGCGGCTGCGGAGTTTTTCCGGTTCCAGACTGAGATCAAACGGTTTGAGCCGCGCAAACAGTTCATCGACCTGTTCTTTTGTGACATCAATGTCGATGTCCTGCTTTTGAATGTGGTCAATCTGCTGCTGAAAAAACGCCGTGTAGTTCGGGCTCCCCATCAGACTGACCCCGGCTTTGACCCAATCATACGCAGCCATCGCGCCGAATGTCGTAATCCCGCCCATTGACGTGCCCGCAAGACCGATCCGCCCGTCTTCAATCAGACCGCGCGTTTCAAAATCCTTTTTCAGCACGTCAAGCTCCTCAATTTCATTTAATACAATGTCCCAAAAATGGACGGCGAGCTCTTCCGCTGACAGCTGTTCAGCACGTTCACCGTGGTAAAGAGCTTCCGGCAGCACGGCTCTGAAGCCCTTTTCAGCAAGCAGGTAAGCGAAATGAAGATTATGTTCCTTCGCGCTTGTAAAACCGTGAATAAAGAAAACAAGGGGAGCGGGACGGTCCCGATTTTCTTCTTTTACAATATGTAAAAACGGAATGCCTGATACGGTTTGATGATCAATAAGAATCACGTTGACTCCCTCCTTAGGATAACCATAATCATAAGTGTAACATGTAGACAATAAAGATGGTAAAAAGCTACACTGTACATAAGATAAAAACAGCAAATCATATGACAAAAGGAGTTATTTATGGAGACAAAACCTTATCTCATCGCCTTAGATCTGGATGGAACATTATTAAAAGATGATAAAACCATTTCCCCTGAAACGGCACGGACGATTCAGACGCTGAAAGAAGCGGGCCATCATGTCTGCATCTCAACCGGCCGCCCTTTCCGTTCCAGTTCGCTATATTATGACGAGCTTGGGCTGACAACGCCGATTGTCAATTTTAACGGGGCGTTTGTCCACCATCCGAAAGACGCTTCATGGGGGCGCTACCACACGTCTTTATCTGTCGATGTGGTCAGACAGCTTACCGAACTTACAGAGACCTATCAAATACATAATGTGCTCGCTGAGGTCATCGATGATGTGTATTTTCATTATCATGATGAGCATTTAATCGAGGCGTTTCATATGAATACGGCGAATGTCACATTCGGTGATCTGCGTGAAACGGTCAAAGAGGATGTGACGTCCGTATTGATTCACGCAAAGGAAGAGGACGTCGCGGACATACGCGCGCATTTATCCGATGTGCACGCCGAGGTCATTGACCACAGAAGATGGGCAGCTCCGTGGCATGTGATTGAAATTATTAAACACGGGATGAATAAAGCGGTCGGATTGAAGAAAATCAGCGACTATTACCAAGTGCCGAGAGAACGGATCATCGCGTTCGGCGACGAAGACAACGATCTTGAAATGCTCCGGTTCGCCGGGTGCGGTGTCGCGATGGGAAACGGCACGGATGAAGTCAAACAGGCTGCTGACCGCGTCACGGGCTCAAATGAAGCGGACGGAATCGCCGGGTTTTTAAAATCCTATTTCTCCCTATGAGATTTTCCCGCTCATAACCCGAAGCCTTCCGCCCATACTAAAACAGACGACTCATCTCGTCTAAATATGGAAGGGGGACATTGCAATGGGTAAACGAAACAAATCAAAACGGTTTATTCAGCAAGGCAAGGACTCTGTCAGTCTTCATGACGCAAGATTTCCATATCGGTCTACATTAGAGGAAGCACAGCATGATGCAGCAAAAGACGCAGCCGAAAGACAGGTTGACTTTTAATGAGAAACGAACTGTTCTCTCAAGCCAAGTCATTTGTCCAGCAGGCTGTCATGATTGCTAACGGTTTCGAGGACGGCGACCGGGAAAAAGCTGTCTCACGCGCCAAAAATGCCGTGTCTTCCGCGTACGCCAATTCGACGGATGCAGAACGTCAGCAGCTGCACCAATTTCAGGATCAGCTGGATAAATTGCAATAAAAAAAGGCGCCCCGTCTGGACGAGGGCGCCGCTTTTTTATTTTACTTCAAATGTTTTTACCGTTTTCAGTCTTTTTCCGATCTGATCGGACTTTCCTAAGAACGTCACGGTGACCGTGTATGTCCCCGGTCCGGGCGCGTTTTTCCACACATCTGAAAAGTCATACGTTTCATTCGGCATTAAGGTCATGGTCTGAAACGCCTGGGTAAACATTCTGTCTTTTGAATAGCGGTACAGTTCTTTGTTCTGTTGATCATGTACGGTCAATTCGAATTTCTGCCCTGAGCTGAATGTGAAATCGATCGGACTTTCGCTTTTGTTTTTTAAAGACATTTGAAATTCGATCTGCTGATCCGTCTGCACAGGATTTACGGCTAATTCCGCTTGCTGTTCATTCATCTCTCCGGATACCTCCTCAGCGGGCTCCTTCTGCCCGGATTGACTGCTGCACCCGATCAATAAAATGACCGGTAATAACAGGCCAAACAGCCACTTCATTCTATCCGCTCCTATCAGTCTTTTCTGAAGAAACCAAAGATTCCCGTCGTTTGCACGATGTTTGTGAAGGCTTTCGGGTCGACCTCTTTCACGATTTTCTCAAGATCATACAATTCGTACCGCGTGATGACGATGATCATCATTTCTTTCTGTTCGTTTGTGTAAGCGCCTTTTGCCGGCACCGTCGTAATGCCGCGGACCATTTTTCCGTAAATCGCTTCTTTGATTTCATCGGCTTTTTTCGTAACGATCATAGCGGTCAGTTTCATGTGGCGGGTATGAATGGCGTCAATCACCCTTGTTGTGACATAAAGAGCGACAAGGGTATATAATGCTTTCTCCCATCCTTGCAATAATCCTGCCGTCAAAATGATAATCCCGTTCAAAATGAAGAAATACGTGCCGACCGGTTTATCCTTCCATTTGGCCAGCACCATCGACACGATATCAAGCCCCCCTGTAGACGCGCCGAATTTCAGCGTTAAACCGATGCCGATGGCTGAGATGACTCCTCCGAATACGGTATTCAGGAGAATATCGTGCGACAGTCTCATTTCCGGGAGAATTCCCATAAAGACGGACGTCAGCGCTACACTTAATATGCTGTATACGGTGAATGATCTGCCGACTTTCAGCCACCCTAACACACCGATGGGAATGTTTAAGAGGAACATGAGAACTCCTGTCGAAATATAAAAAGGGGCGTATTGATCAACGACGCTTGACAGCAGCTGGGCGACACCGGTAAAACCGCTGGCATATACATTCGCCGGTATCAGAAATAAATTCAGCCCCGCCGCATATAGAAACGCGCCGATGACGACGATTGCTAATTTTTTTACTTGTTCAAGTACCATGGCTTGCTCCTCCGCTCATTTTCATTATTAGCTTTTCCCTTAAAACAAAGTTTTGAACACTATTTTGCCACATTTATATGATATAGTTGGCATCACTCTCACCAAATGGAAAGAAGGGAATTATGATGACAGTTCACCTTATTGCTGACAGCGCCTCTGATCTGCCGCAATCTTACATTGAAGAAAACCGGATCGGGTTCATTCCGCTGCACGTAACACTCGACGGAAACGAATATGAGGACGCGGTCACCATTCAGGCGGATCATATATTTCAAGCGATGCGGGATGGGAAAGTCCCGAAAACATCCCAGGCATCACCGGATACGATAAAAAAAGTATTTTTACAATACGCGGAACTGGGAGAGCCGGCGATTTACATTGCCTTTTCTTCAGGTCTTTCCGGCACTTATCAGACGGCCGTGATGGTCGCCAATGAAATCAAAGAGGAATTTCCCGAATTTGATTTACGGATTGTAGATTCCAAATGCGCTTCATTGGGCTGCGGCCTCGCGGTGATGCATGCGCAAACACTCTGTGTTAACGGGAATACAATACAAGAAATCGAAACGTCTGTAAAGAGCTTTTGCGCACGGATGAAACATATATTTACGGTCGATGATGTCGCTTATCTCGCGCGGGGCGGCAGGATTTCAAAAACGTCCGCTTTTGTCGGCGGGCTTTTGAACATCAAACCGATCCTGCATGTGGCTGACGGCAGACTCGTGCCGCTCGAAAAATTGCGCGGACAGAAGAAACTGTTTAAACGGATTTTAGAAATGATGAAGGAAGAAGGCGGCGATTGGCCGGATCAAACGGTCGGAATCAGCTATGCCGACAATGAAGAGACGGCGCTTCGCATGAAAGAGATGATTGAAGATGCGTTCGGTCCGAAAGAAATCATTCTTCATTCAATTGGTTCCGCCATCGGCGCCCATTCCGGGCCGGGAACGCTCGCGATTTTTTTCCTGAAGCCATAATTTCCAATGCCGCGGGCATCCTATCGTAAAGAAGGGAGGCTTTGCCATATGAAAGATGATGACAAAAAACCGCTGGATCATAACGCCTTAAATCAAAAAAAGAACCGGCTTGCCGAAAAAAACCGGCAGGCGGGAAAAAACCAGAATTCAAAAAAACCGGACCATCTGTAAATTCAAAACAGCCCTCTTACCTTAGAGAGAGGGCTGTTTTTTCTGTACGGCCATAAGTTCGCCAGTTACATAGTAAACCGGCGGATCTGATAAATAAATACAGGATATAGGAGATTTTGAGGAAATAAAAAACATCGGTTTTTGTTCACCGATGTTTTTGCAGAATATTTATTGTTTTTCATATGTCCAGCCGTTTTCCTGATACACTTTGCCGTTTTTCATCAGGTGCCCGAGCGCCCGCTTAAAGGCGGCTTTGCTTAAATGAAATCTCTCGCGGATATCGTCAGGATCGCTTTTGTCTCCGTAAGGCATCGCACCGTTTCTTGATCTCAGATAGGTCAGAATCTCTTCTGCGTCAACCGAAAGCGCGTCCTGCTTTCTCGGCAGCAGCGACATGTTGACGGACCCGTCTTCTTTCACCTCGATGACACGCCCTGTCACGCGGCTGCCGAGTCTCGGCTCTTCCTTTCTTTCTGAAGGGTGAATAAACGCGCGGATGCCTTCATCTGTAATCAGAAAAGAGCCAGATGCGATCAGTCTGTACACCGTGCCTGTCAAGTCTTTATTCATGACGTCTTCCTCTGCATCCGTAAATAATTCGCTGATGATATCCTCAGGCGCCGGCTTGGCAAACATGCGCCCGCGGCTTGTCACCTTCAGCATGCAATACAGTCTATCGCCTTTTTGCGGCCAGACGGATTTGTACGGAGGCAGGTGCTCCGTTGCGACAAGCGCGTCTTTTGACAGACCGACGTCGACGAATACGCCCATATCTTCCACAGCGTCCGTCACTTCCACCCATCCGTAATCATAAAAGCTGATGAGCGGCTTTTTCATCGTCGCCGCGAGTCTTTCCTGATGGTCGACGTAAATAAATACGTCCACTTCATCTCTGTCTTCGATATCTTCCGTGATTTCACTGTTATGTAAAAGAACCATATCCTCGCCGTCCGTTAAAAAATAACCGAAATCGGTCTGGTGATCTATACTAAGCATGAGCTGCTGCCCTGGTTTCATGTTATCGTCCTTCCTGCTTCGCCCGTCAGAGGCTGATGTTTTTCTCATTTTTTCCAATTCGCACAAATTCATGCTTTGTGCTGTTGGACATTTCTCTTTATTCTACTATAATCAACACATAAGTGAAATGTTATAGGAGGTTTTCTCATGGCAAAAGAAAGTTCTTTTGATATTGTATCCAAAGTTGAATTTCCTGAAGTGCAGAATGCGATTCAGATGACGCTGAAAGAAATCGGCACGCGCTATGACTTTAAAGGATCTAAAAGCGATGTGACTTTAGAAAAGGAAGAACTTGTTCTGATTTCTGATGATGAGTTTAAATTGAATCAGCTCAAGGATGTGCTGAGCGGCAAGCTGATTAAACGGGACGTGCCGACGAAAAACATTGAATACGGCAAAATCGAAAATGCATCGGGAGGCACGGTGCGCCAGCGCGCGAAGCTTGTACAAGGCATTGATAAAGACAACGCCAAAAAAATCAACGCGGTGATTAAAAACTCCGGCTTGAAGGTTAAGTCACAGATTCAGGACGACCAAGTGCGCGTCACCGGAAAAAATAAAGATGATCTGCAGCAGATTATTGCAGCTGTCCGCGGAACAGACCTGCCGATTGACGTTCAATTTATTAA
This sequence comes from Bacillus siamensis, assembly GCF_051628075.1. Classification (NCBI taxonomy): domain Bacteria; kingdom Bacillati; phylum Bacillota; class Bacilli; order Caryophanales; family Bacillaceae; genus Bacillus; species Bacillus siamensis. Next base: position 1,052,908 of record NZ_CP155579.1, on the reverse strand, counting down.
TTTTAGATAAATTATGTGATTCCTATTGATTATTGTCTCTATTTTCGGTAAATTTGGAGAAAGGGATTTTCACAGTTAAGTTTTGGAAACCCATGACAATTACATGAACGTTCTTATCAAGAGAAGCCGAGGGACTGGCCCGACGACGCTTCAGCAACCGGTGTAGTGGTTTACCCAAACCATGACCAAGGTGCTAAATCCAGCAAGCTAAAAACAGCTTGGAAGATAAGAAGAGAGACAAATGATTACAAAGTCTTCTTCTTAAGAAGACTTTTTTTATTTCTCTTTTTTCCTTGCTGAATGTGATGAAGGAGGCAAACAATGGGACTATTACAAGACTTAGAAGAACGGATTTTAATCGGAGACGGCGCGATGGGCACTCTCCTCTACTCCTACGGCATTGACAGATGTTTTGAGGAACTGAATGTATCTAAGCCCGATGAGATCAAGCGGATACATAAGGCATACGTGGAAGCAGGTGCAGACATCATCCAGACGAACACGTACGGCGCGAATTTTATTAAGCTCTCCAGATACGGCCTTGAGGATGAAACGAAAAAAATCAATCAGGAAGCGGTCAAAATCGCGCGCGCTTCCTCAGACGGCGCTTATGTATTGGGAACGATGGGCGGCATCCGCACCTTTAACAAAAACGCCTACAGCCTTGAAGAGATTAAACGCAGCTTTCGGGAGCAGCTTTATTTATTGCTGCACGAAGAGCCGGACGGCCTGCTTTTGGAAACATACTATGATTTAGAAGAGGCGCGCGAAGTGCTGAAGATCGCCAGAAAAGAAACGGAACTTCCGATCATGCTGAACGTATCCATGCACGAACAGGGCGTGCTTCAGGACGGAACGCCGCTTCGGGAAGCTCTCAGATCAATTGCCGATCTCGGCGCTGATATAACGGGAATCAATTGCCGGCTCGGCCCGTACCACATGATTGAAGCGCTGACAGAAGTGCCGATTTTCCGTGACGCTTATTTATCGGTCTATCCGAACAGCAGCCTTCCGTCGTTAGAAGAAGGCCGGCTTGTTTATGATACGGACGATGCCTATTTCCGGGAAAGCGCCGTACAATTCCGCACTCAGGGCGCTCGCATTATCGGCGGCTGCTGCGGCACGACGCCCAACCATATCAGAGCCATGGCTGAAGCGGTCCGCGGACTTTCACCGGTCACTGATAAAGAAGTGAAAATCAGGCGGGAAGAAGAAGTCATCTCAGTCCGGGATGAACGGACCGAGCCGGGTTTAAACGAAATCGCCGCGCAAAAACGGTCAATTATCGTAGAGCTTGACCCGCCGAAAAAATTGAATTTTGACAAATTTCTGCAAGCGGCGGCAGAATTAAAGGAAACCGGCATAGAAGCACTGACGCTCGCCGACAATTCATTGGCGACACCGAGAATCAGCAATGCCGCCTGCGGTTCATTGCTGAAAGAACGCCTTGATATCCGTTCTCTCGTCCATATTACATGCAGAGACCGCAACATCATCGGCCTTCAGTCACATTTAATGGGGCTGGATACGCTCGGGCTTACCGACATTTTAGCCATCACCGGCGATCCTTCAAAAATCGGCGACTTTCCGGGGGCTACCTCCGTCTATGATTTAACGTCCTTTGACTTGATCAGACTGATTAAACAATTCAACGAGGGCATTTCTTTATCGGGGAAACCGCTCGGCAAGAAAACAAACTTTTCCGTAGCCGGGGCGTTTAACCCGAATGTCCGTCATTTGGATAAGGCCGTAAAACGGCTGGAGAAAAAAATCGAGTGCGGCGCTGACTACTTCGTGTCTCAGCCTGTTTACTCAGAGCAGCAGCTCATTGACATTCATCATGAAACAAAACATCTCAATACACCGGTGTATATCGGAATCATGCCGTTAACGAGCAGCCGCAATGCAGAGTTCATTCATCATGAAATCCCGGGCATTAAGCTGTCTGACAGCATCCGCGAAAAAATGGCGCTCGCCGGCGAAGACAAGCGGAAGCAGAAAGCCGAGGGCCTTGCCATCGCCAAGTCGCTTCTTGACACGGCGTGCGAACTGTTTAACGGAATTTATTTAATCACCCCGTTTCTCCGTTCTGATTTGACGTCAGAGCTTGCTGCTTATATTAAGCAAAAGGATGAAAAGCGGGCCGATGTATATTTGCATTGATAATCAAGAAGCCGCCTGATGTGACAGGCGGCTTTTTATCACAGCAGAAGACACGTACGCGATCTGACACGACGTGCTGCGCGGCATGGCGGCGCTTGAGGAATACCGGACGCAAAAAGCGGGAAGCACGTTAATCTGGCCGGAATGGGGGCGGCCCCTTTGAATACCCGGCATCGGCCCCCATGTGATCATGTATAAAGAACTCTCCTGAAACAGAAAAAGCGCTCATAGAAGCATCCTCTGAGCGCTTTTGCATCAACTGCCGTATTGACGCCTCCCCGCTTTTTTATTACCCTTTGTTCATAAAGCAACATGCAATTCGGCAAGGACGCCAGGTATGAAACGATATCTGTCAACTGCTGATCAGCTATTTTTTATGAAAAGGGAGTATGAGATGAATACGATCCAAAAACCGAAAATCCCGAAAGAGCTGCCGGTGCTTTCTTTCGCTGAAGCGCTTCAAGACGATCAGATCAAAGAAGCCGTCATTGAAAACGGCATCATAAGCGGCAAACTGCACGGCCTGCGCGCCGAAAAAGTCATTTTCAGAAATACCGTTTTTACAGATGTCTCTTTCAGACATATGGAATGTACGGATGTTTTGTTTGAAAAATGTGATGTTTCAAACGCAGATTTCAGCGGAAGCATCATCCATAGAACAGTCTTTCAGCATTCAAAACTTCTCGGCTTGAATCTGGCCGATGCTGCCATGCGCAACGTGCGGTTTGAAGACTGCCTCGCAAATTACAGCTCCTTCAGCTATTCCAATATGAAGCATGTCCGGTTCGACACGTGCGCTCTTACAGAAAGCGAGTGGAATGATGCCGCGCTTGAACACACAGATCTTGAGGCATGTGATCTGAACGGTGCAAACTTCATCGGCACGTCCCTTTTTAACATGGATATCAGCACGTGCACATTTGATCACCTGCACATCTCACTTGATAAGCTGAAAGGATGCCGAATCTCTCCGGCGCATGCCGTTACATTCGCAGAAGCGCTCGGAGCCATTGTGACGTGACCTTTTATCAAACGAAACGGCGGGCGATGTCCGCTATCGTTTGAATGCCTTTTTCCAAGTCCGGTAAGGATGCGTACGAATAGGAAAGACGCAGGCTTTTCCGGTCTTCGGGAAGATAAAGAGCGCCAGGGTTGATCAGCACGCCGGCCTCCAAGGCACGGGTGAAAAACGTTTGAACGGCGAACGCTTGATGAAAGGTGACCCAAATATAAAACCCTCCCTCCGGCACACGCCACTCCGCAATATCTCCCGCGTATCTTTCAAGAAAACGCAGTGCCGCATCTCTTCTTATTTTGAGTTCCTTTCTGAGACGCAAGAGACGCTTTTCATAGCGGCCGCTTGACAGCCATTGATATGCAGCCCATTGAGATAAAGCGCTGGAACCGTAATCCGTCTGCATTTTAATATCAGCGAGCCTGTCTGCAACCCGCTCAGGGGCGACGACCCATCCGATGCGCAGACCCGGGCTTACGGTTTTTGACAGTGTGCCGATATACAGCACATTCCCCTCACCATCCATCGATTTTAACGGAGGCGGCGGTTCTTTATCGATCCATAAATCACCGTATGCGTCATCTTCAATGACAGGCAGGCGGTGATTTCTTGCAAGTGCGATGAGTTCCTTTCTCCGCTTAAGTGACATCACCGTTCCCGCCGGATTATGGAATGACGGAATGGTATACAGCAGTCCCGCTTCGTATTGCCGACGGTAAGCGGGAAGAAGGTCCGTTTTGATTCCGTTCTCATCCATCGGCACTCCCTTAAGCGTGACACCCGCTGATTGAAACACGCGCAGGGAGTGGAGATACGACGGATTTTCAGTCAGCATGACAGAGTTTGGTTTTAGCAGCCCGATTGAAATGAGCTGAAGCGCCTGCAGCGCGCCCGAGACGATGACGATGGAGGCCAGGGACGCGTGAATCCCCTTTGTTTTTAAATGTTCCGCAACGCTTTGCCGAAGCTGAAGGCTGCCCTTCGGTTCTTCATAGCCGAGCGCAAAAATGTTAGTTCCCGCTTCACGGAACAGTTCCGCCGTCTCCTGCTCAGGCAGCAGCTCTTGACTCAGCTCACCCGTCCCCAGCCTGATCAGATCCGGACGCGGCTCGTTTTGATTAATGGCCTGAATCAAGGCTGAATTCGGCTGATGACTTCCCGATGTCACATATACGGTCCAATCAAGCGGCTTAGCCGCCGCCATCATGCTCCACGTATTGTTGACGACTTTTGTGCCTCCCCCTCTTTTTCCTTCCAGAAGACCTTGGGCGATTAACTCATCAATTGCCGCCGTCACTGTGCTTCGATTGACTTGAAGCTCCTCAGCGAGCTTTCTTTGCGAGGGAATTTTCGTGCCGATCGTCCATTCCCCATGAAGTATTTTTTCTTTGATATGCTGTTCAATCTGAAGATAAAGCGGTATGTATGACTCACGATCCGGACGCCAGCTTTTCATACGAATCCCTCCTTGTTTACTCATTATACATTTGGCTGGTTTAAGCGTCAGCCAAATGGCCGGAGACATCCGCACACGGGGCGTTTACAATAGTTTTCAGTTGATGATTGGAGGAGTTTACGACATGAATGCTATTCTTCACGGAGTGATGCTCGCTTTCGGTCTTATTTTGCCATTGGGCGCGCAAAACGTGTTTATTTTTCAGCAGGGAGCCTGGCAGAAACATGTGTGGCAGGCGTTTCCCGCAGTCACAGTTGCCGCGGTATGCGATACGATTCTCATCAGCGCCGCCGTCGCAGGCGTGTCAGTCATTATTGCAGAGATTCCCCTCTTTCAGACCGTCATGCTTATATGCGGCTTTTTGTTTCTCAGTTTTTTAGGCTGGCAGACATGGCGAAGCAAGCCGCAGGCCGAACAGGCGAAAAAAACGGTTTTCACGGCGAAAAAACAGGCGGCCACAGCCGCCATGGTGTCCCTTTTGAACCCTCATGCGATTTTGGATACCGTCAGTGTCATCGGCACAAGCTCCGCCGCCTATCCGGGAATTGATAAATGGCTGTTCGCCGGTGCTTGTATCGCGGTGTCCTGGGTATGGTTTGCCGGACTGGCATTTGCGGGACGGCTCATTCAAACAGCGGATACAGGCGGCAAGCTGCTCGGCATCCTGAATAAATGCTCGGCATTGGTGATGTGGGGTGCGGCTTTTTATTTTGCGGCGCTTTTGCTCAGATAAAAGGAATTCTCCCAAGCCATGTTGAATGTATCGAAAGGAAAAGGGGGAATTGGAGTGTCAGACATTGTAAAGCTTTATCACTATCACAGATGGGCGAATAAGGAGGTCCTCCAGCATCTGAAGACCTTGCCCGCTGCAAGCTTACAGCAGAAACTGCAAAGTGTTTTTCCGACTGTGAACGCCGTGCTTGTGCATATATACCGGGCTGATTACATTTGGCTTCATGTGCTTTACGGAGAAACTTACGAACAAATCGTCTCGCAATTTGACCGATTTGAAAAGCTCGGCGGAGATTTTGCGGCGATTGAACATAGAATGACTGAGCTGGACAAAGAATACAACAAATTTTTAAGAGAATTGGAGAACCCGGAAAGTCCGATCTCCATTTCCCATCCGCGTCTGGGATCGCTCCAGACGACATATGCCGATGTGATCCGCCATGTTGTGAATCATGGCACATACCATCGCGGCAATATAACCGCGATGCTTCATCAAATGGGATATAAAGGCGTGCCGACTGACTACATTTTTTTCTCATACGAATCATAAAAAAGCAAAGGCTGGCTGAGCCTTTGCTTTTTTACTTCAAATCTATCATCATCCGGCATAGCTGGAAGCGCCCGCTTTTTCGGCCACGTCGTAAATTGTTATTTTCATGCTTGCTGATCCCTTCTGTTCTCTGGTATTAGGTCAGTCCGTTTTCCGGCTTACGAATTTGCGGTATTCAAGCGGCGAAATGCCTTCAATCTGTTTAAACAGTTTAGAAAAGTAGGTCGGGTCCTCCATGCCGATGGCGTCCGCGATCGCCCCCATTTTGTCATTGGTTGCGGACAAAAGACGCTTCGCCTCCGTCATTCTGACTTTGTTCGTATACTGGCCGGGCGTGACGCCGAGCACCTGCTGCATACAGCGGGTCACATAGTCTTGATTGTAATGAAGAGCCGAAGAGAGCGCTTTGATGGTTGTTTTCTCCTGATAGTGCTCCTGCAGGTACCGGGCGGCCTCCCATGCGACTCTTTCCTTTGCGGACGGTATTTGGAACGCTTCCTTTTGAAGGTGAAGCAGCAGCTCCTCAAACAAAATTTGCTTTCTCAGCGGCAGGTCGGAGTTCTCAGCGCTGTCATCTGTCAGGACACTGAATTGCCCAGCCATAAACTGCGGGCGTCTCACTTTTCCTTTTTGCGGCAAGGATAGGCGATAGCGGGCCGGCTCTTCAAAACTGCCTTTTTTCCGCCTCAGCTCCGCCCAGTTGTTACCGGCTGTTTCCGCCACCTCATAATCCGCTCCCTCAAAATGAAGCCACAAATAGGAGGTCGTTTCTTCACTGCCTTTTGTTCCGTAATGTTCAAGGCCGGGAGAGAGCAGAATATATTCTCCGGCTTCAACGGAAAAGGCGTTTTCGCTTTCTGTAATGTGAAGGACGCCTTCTTTCACATACAGCAGATCAAACACCGGGAAGACCCGTCTCACATGGGTTTCGCCTTTTTTGAACACCCCTTCTCCCGCAGCGATAAAGACCGGGAACGGAGGGACTGTGAACTCGAGAAAGGTCATATTTTCGGCCCTCCTTTTTAAGTCGGATTTTTGCAAGAAGTTTCGTTTCTCTCCCTTTTTATTATAAGAAAATGGAGGTACACTGTTAAACGTTGATTTTGTCAGGAAAGGGGTTAAAAGAAATGAAACAAGCGATTTTAAAACGGGCTGCATTCAAACAATCTTCTGATCACAAACTCTCATTATACGCGCTGACTTGGCCGATTTTTATTGAGGTTTCATTATATATGTTTATGGGAAACGCCGACACTCTTATGCTTAGCCAATACTCTGACAACAGTGTGGCGGCCGTGGGCGTCAGCAATCAGATCTTAAATTTAATTATCGTGATGTTCAGCTTTATCGCAACGGGTACGACAATTGTGATTTCGCAGTTTTTAGGCTCTAAACAGAAAAAAGAAGCGCAGGAAGTGGCTTATGTATCGATAGGAGCGAACTTCGTCATCAGTCTCGCCATCAGCGCCGCCGTGTTTTTCGCGGCTGTTCCGCTGCTTCATGTCATGGGTCTTTCCGATGAATTGATGCCGGATGCCAAAGCCTTTTTGCAGGTGGTCGGCGGGCTGTCATTTATTCAGGCACTGATTATGACGTTCAGCGCCATTTTAAAAAGCTACGGTCATACGAAAGATACGATGTTCGTTACGATCGGGATGAATATATTAAATATTGCCGGAAACTTTCTTGTCATTTTCGGGCCGCTCGGCCTGCCGGTGCTGGGCGTCGCCGGAGTTGCGATGTCAACGTCCATCGCGCGGATCATCGGACTGATCGCTATGGTTGTGATCGTCAAAAAACGTATCGGACTCGGTCTTACATGGAAAAAGATCTTTCACGTTCATAAAGAACACTTGCGGAAACTCCTGAAAATCGGAATTCCGTCTGCAGGTGAACAGCTGTCTTATAACATTTCACAAATGGTTGTCACTTATTTTATCGCCATTATGGGCGCCCAGGCGCTTACAACAAAGGTATATACACAAAACATCACCATGTTTATCCTGCTGTTCGGAACGGCGATCAGCCAAGGCACCCAGATTTTGATCAGCAGGTACATCGGCGCCAAACAGTTTGACGACGCTTATGACCGCTGTATGAAAAGCCTGTACTGGGCGCTTGGCATTGCCGCAATGACATCGGTTATCATGACCTTGTTTTCAAAGCAGCTGATCGGAATTTTCACAAGCAGCCCTGATATTATTGCGACGGCGAGCATGCTGATTGCCATGACGATCATTCTTGAGCCCGGCCGTTCATTTAATGTCATTATCATCAACTCGCTCCGGGCTGCCGGAGATGCAAAATTCCCCGTCTATATGGCGATGATTTCCATGTGGGGCATCGGTCTGCCTCTCGCTTACCTGTTCGGCATCCATTTCGGATTGGGGCTTATTGGGATTTGGATTTCATTTATCGCGGATGAATGGGTCAGAGGCATTCTCATGTACAGAAGATGGCGGTCACGGATTTGGATTCAAAAAGGGATTGCATAAACGCCCGAAGCTTCATTATGAAGCCGGGGCGTTTTTTTTATGCTTGAGAAAGCCGTTTTCTCATGCTTTCGAGCTCTGACCGGTAATGAGCCAGCAAACCGGTAACGGCGGGCCTTGAGTATAACGGAAACAGCTCCAGCTCTTCAGACGCCTCCTCAAAATACGCCTCGGCTTCGAATGCGATATACTCCCATACATTCACAAAAGCTTTGTTGATCGTGCGGTTCTCCAGCTCTTGTTCCGTATAGCCGAATTGCGCCATCACCTGACGCGGAAGGCGCTTTTTCATCCGCTCATCCGCACAGACCCCGGTGAGAACCCGGCTCAGCTGAATGGCAGCTCCTAATGAAACGGCTGCATGGCGGAGTTTCTCTTGATTTCGGCGGGCGCAAACCGGCAGCAGAAGCAGGCCGAGGGCTCCGCCTGTTTGGCCCGCGTACATCAGCAGGTCATCAAACTCTTGGCAGGTCTCTTTTTCTCTGTCAGACCTTTGGCCGGCGATAAACTCACGTAACGGTTCTTCTTCGAGCGCAAATTGCTGCCTCACATCGGCGAGCGCTTTCCACAAAAAGCCGTCGGCGCCTGTCCCGTTCATAAAGTCTTGTGCTGCCTGTTCAAATCCCTCAAACTCCCGGACATCCGCAAGCTGTTCAGCTTCATGAAACAAAGCCAGCACCGCCCACGCGGCCTGTCTGTTTTTTGGCGGCAGGGATGAAAAAATCCGTTTATATAAAGGAAAGTGCGCCTCGGCAAGCTGCGCGCATGTTTCGTATTCAGTCATGGTATCACTCCTCTGTTTTTTAGTGTACCATATGTTTCACCATAAAAAGACCGATATCCTCAGCGGAAACCGGTCGCGGCACTGTTATTCTTCTATATCGATACGGTACGCCTCAAACCATGTATGGATCTGGGCGAGATGGGCGATCAGCTGCGGGCCCTTCATCAGCTGGCCGAACCACGGAACCTGAAAAGACGAACCCTCTGTCTCCAGCAGCATTTCCAGCTTCTTTCTGTCCAGCAGGGTGTGAAGCACGGAATCTTTATGCTGCAAAATCGTTTTCAGCCACTCTGTGACCCCTTGTGTGTATTTCGGATGATGGGTTTTCGGATAAGGGCTTTTTTTGCGGTACAGAACCTCTTCCGGAAGCAGCCCTTCAAGCGCCTTCCGCAAAATGCCTTTTTCCCGGCTGCCGTGCATTTTCATTTCCCAAGGGATGTTCCAGACGTATTCTACAAGTCTGTGATCGGCGAACGGCACGCGCACTTCCAGACTTGCTCCCATGCTCATGCGGTCTTTGCGGTCGAGCAGATTTGTCATAAACCAAAGCATATTTAAGTAGAAAAGCTGCCGTCTCGCTTTGTCTGTTCCCGTCTCACCGTCTAACAGCGGCGTTTCCGCAATGGTTTCTTCATATCTCGCATTCACGTATTCTCTTAGGTTCAGCCGTTTTTGCCATTTTTCGTCCAAGAGGGTGATTCTCTCCTCAGTGGATCTCATCCAAGGAAATCCGTCTTCTTCCGCCGCGGTGTGAAACCATGGATATCCGCCGAAAATTTCGTCCGCGCATTCTCCGGAAAGGCTCACGACAAAATCTTTTTTAATTTCACGGCAGAACCACAGCAGCGAGGAATCAACATCCGCCATGCCCGGCAGGTCTCTGACGAGAACGGATTCCTCCAGATGTTCAACCAGCTCATCCTGCGTAATCACACACTTATGGTGCTGTGTGCCGAATGCAGCTGTCATTTTATCGATCCACGGGCCGTCATCATTCGGCTGAAATGAACTCGCTTTAAAGAATTTGCCGTTCTCCTCATAATCAATGGAATAAGTATGGAGGGGATCTTTGCCTTCTTTCTCAAAATGAGCGGCGGCTATCGCGGTAATCGCGCTCGAATCAAGCCCCCCAGACAAAAACGTACAAACCGGCACGTCAGATACGAGCTGGCGCGTTACTGCATCCTGAAATAAGTGCCGAATGTGAGCTGCGGTGTCATCGAAGCTGTCTGTATGCTTTTCGCTTTTTACATTCCAATAACGCCATATGGACAAACCGTCCTTTGAAAAAGTGAACGCATGAGCGGGACGCACTTCGTGAATTCCTTTAAATACCCCGCAGCCTGGTGTTCTGGACGGCCCGAGCCCGAAAACTTCCGCAAGTCCGCTGCTGTCTGTGCGGGCTTTCACATCCGGATGGGCAAGGATGGCCTTCAATTCCGATCCAAACAGAAAGGAAGAGCCGTGTTCTTTATAAAAAAACGGTTTGACGCCGAGCCGGTCTCTTGCTCCAAACAGCCGCTCCCGTTTTTCATCCCAGATGGCAAAAGCGTAAATACCGTTTAAGCGGTCAACGCACTCCTCCCGCCACTCAATATAGCTGTGCAGCAGCACTTCTGTATCAGAGGTCCGTTCAAAACGGTGGCCCCTCGCCTGCAGCTCCCTCCGCAATTCTTCCGTATTATACAGCTCGCCATTATAAATGATGGTGTACGTTTCCCCTTGATGCGTGCAGCCCATCGGCTGGCGGCCGCCTTCAATATCAACGACCGAAAGTCGTTTATGTCCGAATAAAACATGGGGCTCTCCCCAGACGTTTGAATCATCAGGCCCTCGTTTTGAAAGAGTGTCTATCATATTGTTCATAATATGTTTCTCTTGGACGAGCTGCTTTTGAAAATCGACCCAACCCGCAATTCCACACATGTGATATCAGCTCCAATCCCGTTTCTGTCGGTATCAAATTCGTTTCTATCAGCACTTTACCCAGTTTATGCAAAGAAACGCAGATAGTTGATTTGTCCCACTAAGAGTTGTATGAGACAAGCCTGATTTGGAAAGAACGGAAGAGAAGAAACAAACAAAGGAGACCGCACGGATATGAAACGAAAACAGCTTTTCTCAGAAAAAAACAAATGGGGGCGCGGCACTCTGATCATAGAAGACGGCATCTGTCTCGTCGAAAACGATGAGGGCGATATCCTGCTGGCAGACAGTCTAGGAAACGCCGCCGTCTTGATGAAATGTGACGGCAGATGGCAGCAAGCCCAGATTCACGGCGCTTCAGCCGAAATCGGCGCAGACACGGTTGCCCTGTTCGGCGGAGAAGAGATCCGGTATGAGAAAGCGGTCAAACGGCCGCTGTTAACCTTGCTCGATTCGCTGGACGATGAAACGTTTCTGCTGTTTCTCAGCCATCTGCACGGGTTCGGCCTGTCTGTATATGATTGCGTATTTTCCTACAATCAGACGCTGTTTTCCGGTGAAGGGGTCTCGTTTTATCACTTTTCGGCAGATGACGCCCAATGCGCCCTGCAGCATCACCGCGGCAGCCCGGGTAAGCATGACAGATTTGAATGGACGGCATCTGACGGGCGGCGCTCCATTATGTATTCAGCGGCCAAACACGGCGGAACAGCGTAAAAAACAGGCGGTGCCTTTTAAATAGGTGCCGCCTGTTTTTTACGCTGATTGACGCCCGGCGTTTGCTTTTACCCTTCACAGCCGTAGCTTTTGCGGTCACAAGAGTGATTGACGCTTTTGGCATCCTGCACATCTCCTTCGCCTCATCAACATCCCCCTGTCACGGCATTTCTCATTCAGCGGCACAGTTGCGCAGAATGTATGCATAAATAAAAAAACCCGGATTACATCCGGGTTTTCAAGCGATTGATTAAAATATGTGAAAGCCGATCGGCAAGTGAAGGCCGAGAAGCACCGTCAGGATGAGCACGATAATAAAACCGATCCACAGTCCTCCGGTCGATTTGCCTTTTTTCTTGCGGATGACCAGCATTTCCATCAGTCCGATGGTAATGATGCCGAGCAGCATTTTTCCGGCGTATTCTCCGTTCCAATTCGCAAAACGGACAAACAGTTCAGCGCCGGTCAAAATAATAATAATGTAGAATAAGCGCAGAATCATATGCGTTATTTTTGCGCCCTTCGCTTTTCCGGAGCCGTACAGCCCGTAGCTGACAAACACCAGGATAAGCGCAACGACCCATGAAGTAATATGCCAATGTGTCATTATGTTCAATTCCCCCTATCAGATCAATCTGCCTCACTTATGGTACCACAACAAGCCGCTGTGAGCATAATCATTCTCAAGAAAAACACTCAATTATCCGATTTGGTTCGACAGCGTGCCGATCGGTTCAATTGTAATATCAATGCGGTCTCCCGGCTGTAAAAATATCGGCGGCTTAAATCCTTTCCCGACACCGGACGGCGTCCCCGTCGCTATAATGTCCCCGGCTTCAAGCGTCATTCCTTTTGACAGCGTCTCGATTAATTCAGCAATCGGAAAAATCATGTCGCCCGTTGATCCTGATTGGCGCAGTTCCCCGTTCACCCGCGTTTCAACTTGCAGGCTTTGCGGATCACTGACAGCTGATTTATGTACAATGACCGGTCCCATCGGGCATGTCGTATCTAGGCTTTTGCCGATAAAAAACTGTTGATGCTTTTTCTGCAGATCGCGCGCTGTTATATCATTTACTATGGTATAGCCGAATACATGATCGAGCGCATGTTCTTTGGAGATGTGTGATCCGCTTTTTGATATGATAACCGCAAGCTCCCCTTCATAATCAAGCTGCTCCGTTACGTCCAAGTGGCTTTTCACCGTTTCTCCGTGACCCGTAACGGCGGTCGGGGCTTTTGTAAAAACCATGGGATGCTCCGGGATATCCGCCTCGCTTCCCATTTCAACGGCATGATCACGGTAATTTTTCCCGATGCAGATCACGTTCTTTGAAGGTCTCGGAATAGGCGCGCAAAGCTTCACGTCAGACAGCGCATACATAAATGAACCCGACTCATCATTCGGTTTTTTCGCCCATTCCGCAAGCTGCCCGGCATGCGCGACGAACTTTTCCCCCTTTTGAATGCACTCGATCAGCGAACCCGGAATCGTCTCAAGTTCAAACAGTTTCTTTTCAGCCTTTTGCAGATCTAAGATTTTGTCATCATCAATGATCAGACCGACAAATTTCCGGCTGTTCAGTTCCCCTGTCGCAAATTTCATGTTAATCCCCCATCATTTTTAAATCTGGCATCTTTATGTATTCTTTCTGCAGGCGGGAAATTCCTCTTTTGAACAGGCTGAAAATCATCGTAAAAGAGTATCAAAAATTGTCACTTTTTTAGTCATATTGACGAAATAAAACCTTCTCAGCCAAAATAGGTTATACTATTCTCATCCTATGTTTTCCAAAATAATCGAGAATTGGAGATCGCACGATGAACAGAAAAATTGAAGAAAAAAGATTGACTTTATTCGAGACAGCGCAAAAATTCGGAATCAACGCGACGGAGACCATCAGGTGCAGCCAGGAGCTGGACAGCCTCTTAAACGGGTGCCGGGGCGGGCTCATCCAACAAACGAAAGACGGCGGGATGAACCCGGCCGCACAGATACAGCCGGAGTACACAGCAGGAAAAAAACAGGCTTTCTCATAAACATGATATGTATATAGATCTGAATCATTTGTTTTAAGACCCGGCATGCTTAAAGCGCCGGTGTTTTTTTATGCCTAAAGTTTTTTCCGCTCACAAAAATGTGCGTTTGTCATAAGCTATTTTAGGCAGGCAGCCCAAATAAGCTCCTGGAGTGTATTCCATTAAAATTTTCACGAAAAGGATGTGCTCGTATGCCCGCAATTGTCGGAGCGTTTAAAATTAATGCCGTCGGTACGAGCGGAGTCGTTCATATAGGCGACTGCATCACCATTTCTCCAAAAGCAGAGGTTAAGACATTTGCCGGAGCGGGCAGCTTTAATACCGGAGACAATCTCACACTGACGAATTACAGGAATGCAACGAATGTGTACGATAATGATGTAATCGATCAGCCGATGGCAGGTAACGCATAAAGGAGGCGCCGTATGAATTTTTACGTCAATCAGTCGATCCATATCAATTACATGCGTGTAGAATCTGTCAGCAATTCCTCCATACTGCAAATCGGGAGCGCCGGTTCAATTAAATCTCTTTCCAATCTGTATAACACAGGGAGCTATGTAGAGCCAGCGCCGCCTGTCACCGCGGGGCAGCAGACTGTAACCACAGGGGGAGGCCCCGGCACCTCATCATTTGTACCGCTCCAGCCGCCAAGCCGGTAGTTCAATGAAGGAAACGAGACGCGAGGTGAATGTCATGTATGATCAATCGGTTTCATCCTACCTGCAGAATTTAAATTCCTTCGTCCAGCAGCAGGCGCTTCAGATTCAGGAGCTCGAACGGCAGCTGAAAGAATTTCAGAGTGAAATATCAACACTGAAACAGCAGCCTTCCACAAGGATTGATCGGCTCGAATATAAATTTGATCAGCTGAAAATTGAACGGCTGGAAGGAACGCTGAATATCGGATTGAATCCGACTGATCCGAATGCCGTGCAAAATTTTGAAGTCGGCCAGACAACTCCGCAGGTCGGAATGATGCAGCAGGAACAGGCGGGCCAGCAAATGCAGCAAATCCGCCAAAACGTCGATATGTACCTGAATGAAGAAATCCCCGTGCTGTTAGAGCAGCTCGAAACACAGTATGAGAGCAGGCTGGACGAAACGAACAAATATCATATTATAGAAGATATCAGAAAGCAGATGGACAGCCGTATTAAGTATTACCTGTCCCAAGTCCAGAAAGAAGAAAACACGACGCCCGCGCAATACGCAGAGCAGATTGCCGAACACGTGAAGCGTGATATTGTCAGGGCCGTCGAGCATTTTATTAAACACATACCAGGTGAAATGAAAGGTGATGATCCGTCATGATTTTTACAGTGATTAACCGGAATATTGAAGTCGGCGACATCCGGTCTACCGGTGTGTCCAGTTCTTCCCTATTATTAATCGGCGACACCGAGTCCGTCTATCTGTCTTCCATCTTTGATACACCTCCGGAATCTCTCATTATCGGGCCTCTTGTGCCGCTGGCTCAGGAATAATGTTAAAGCGGATTTCACGCCTCAGGAACGCCAAAATCAATTCAGTCGGGATCGGGAGTGTTTTTCAAGCAGGCGATTCGAATGAAATCAATATGAAAGTCAAAGTATTGGCCGATCAGCGCAGTGTTGCTGTATACAGAGACGATGAGGGCTCGTTTAACACAAAAGAATACCAGATCTTTCGGCAGCCGGCCGTCATGCCGTTACCGGAAACGGGAGTTCAAAGTGCATTCAGCCATGAAAACCCTTCGATTCGGGTAAGAAATCTGAAAGTCCAAGGGGTATCGTCAGCGTCCGTGGTTCAAATCGGATCAACGTCGGTCGTGCTGGGCGATTCGAGGCTGAAACATATTAGGCAGATCGAGTCACCGAGCTCACAAACGCCGCAGCCCTGACATATAATGACGGTGAGACTTCTATAAAGGGTGTCGTTTATGCCAGCAATTACCGGACCTATAGCTATCAATTCCATATCGGGCGGAGTCGTAAACTTTGGTGATTCCTTTTACCTTTCTCCAAAAAGCTCTTCTAAATCTGCGCTCGGTTCGGGAGCAGGCAATACCGGAGATTTCCTGTTATTAAACAACGTTGTCAATGCGACAAACTATATAGACCCCGATGTCAGCGATCAGAATGTGACCGGAAACGCATAAAAAGCAGCCGCTCTTTAAAGAGAGGGCTGCTTTTTTGTTCAGCGTTTTTTTCGTTCTTTTGCTTTTTTTGTTTTCACAAGCTTTTCCGGCGGCTGTTTTCTGATCCATTTCACAAACCGCGCAAGTTTCGGATCATGCCGCAGTTCTTCTATTCCCGCAAGCCTTGCCGCAAGCTCCCGGTTCGTATAAAGGGCGTGAATCTGTTTATGGCAAGGGATGCAGAGCATTGCGGTCGGAAGGAATGTCCCGCCTTCTTCCTTTGGCGTCAAGTGGTGCTCTGTCAGCCGCACATGGCGGCGGCCGCATAATTCACATGTGCCCTCGGCAGAATCGGCCATAATCCCTTCTCCTTTCTTACATGATCTCCAATGTGACCCGGGTGCCTTTTCCGCCCGGTTCGGACGGATGAACGATTAATTTTTTCGGCAGGCGCGCTCTCAGCTCCTGCACATGGCTGATCACCCCGACGGACAAATTATCCGATTGCAGCTTTTCCAGCGCTGTGACAACGGTGTCTAAAAGCCCTTGGTCAAGCGTCCCGAATCCTTCATCTAAGAAGAAGAATTGCAGCGGGTATTGACCCCGCAGCTGAATTTGGGCGGACAAAGCAAGCGCAAGCGACAGCGATGTCAGAAACGTCTCCCCGCCGGAAAGGCTTGATACGGGCCGTTTGACGCCGCCGTTCGCGTTATCGCGCATGATGAAGCCGCCTTCTGAATCGACTAAAATGGCATACCGCTGTCTTGTCAGTGCTCCGAGCCGGGCAGAGGCGTCCCGGGCCACGCTTTCCAGCTGTTCTTCCGCTAAAAATTCGACGAATGTATTGCCTTTGCATACAGACTGCAGCTTATCAAGTCTGTCAATCTGCGTCTGCCAGCTTTTCAGTTCGGCTTCAATTTCTTTAAAGCGCTTATGCTGTTTTTGCATAACCGCAAAGGCTTTTGCCTGGGCGCCCTTTTCCTCCATGGCTGCGCCTGACTCAGCCTCCGCCTGCTTCAGCAGAGAAACCGATGCTGTCCATTCTTCTTCCGTTACCCGGCGGTCAGCTAATTTTTCAGTGACACGGCGGATATTTGCCGAAAGCTGCTTTGAGGTGTCGAGAAACTCATCAATTTCTGTTTTCATTTCCTCTGCACGGGTTTGCGGAAGCAGGCTTTTTTTGACTTGGTCCGGCTCGGCAAACCCGGTATCTTTTGATCTCACGCGCCAGTCATTTTGCGCTTTCTCAAGGGCGGATTCAGCGTCCCGCAGTGACATGAGACTTCCGGATTCCCGGCCTTTTGCGTCATTCAGTGATTGCTGAGCCTGCTTCAGCGCATCGAATAAGGACTGTTCTTTCGTTTTTAACAGCTGTAATTCCTGCCGTACCGCTTCAAGCTTTGCGGAAATTGATGTTTCTTCTGCTGCTGTGCCGAGCTCTTGTTCATACCCGTCAATCACCTGCTGCAGGCGCTCTGCTGCATAGTGAAGCTCGAGCCGTTCCCGTTCAAGCTGATGCTTCTTCTCCTGCAGCCGCTCTTTCTCTTCTTCATGTTCCTTGAGAAATGCGATGCTCGTTTCAATGCGCTTCTCAAACTCTTCTGCCTGCCGGTCTTTATCGTCTATCGAAGCCTGCCAGGCGTCAACCTGATTTACCGGAATATCCCCGCAGACTTCGTTGTACTGATTTAATCGGCTTTCTGAGAGTGATTCAAGCTCTTGTAATGAATGTCTGATGCGATCGGCTTCTTTTTCCTCATAGCGGATTCGTTCAGCCAGCTGCTCAGCTTGTTTCACCGTCTGCTGATACGCGCTGATCAGTCTCGTGACCTTCTCTTTTACCGACAGCATATCCTGCTTCATTTGTTTCCATTCCAAGCGGACGGCGCTGAACGCTTCATCAAGCGGACGGCCGCTGATGGAAGAAGCGGCTTCCAGCTCCGGGGTCCGGGCGCTTTGCAGGAACGGACATTCTTCGGTAAAACGCCCCGACTGCTCTTCTAATGCAACCTTGGCTGTCAGCACTTCCTGAGAAAGAGCCGCCGCCTCGGACAGCAGCGCTTCAACCTGCTGCAAACGTTCCTGCACATCCGTATCTGGCGAATGTGTTTCATGAGCGGAGCGCGGACGGTCATGCTGCGTCGAGCCGCATACAGGACAAGGCTTTCCTTCAATCAGTTTTTCCGATAATTCTTTCGTTAATGCAGCCGTTCTCGCTTCCTCTGAGCGCCTGCGCAGGTCGGCTTGCGTTTTGCCGGCCCGTTCGGCTGCGGCTTTTAGTGACCGTTCCGTTTCACAGACCATATGGTACACGGTTTGAAGCGTTTGATAAGCGCGCGTAATGTCTTCTTCTTCCGTTTTCGCTTTTGCGCTGAGCGCCTCGCTTTCTCCGTTCAGCTTCTCCATGTTCTTCATCTGCGTTGACAAATTGGCCCGTTCTTTCGTGATCTGTTCCTGTGTCTGCTGAAAGCCGGCTGCCAGCTGTGCGGCGGTCTGGCATTTTTTCCGTTCATCAGCGGTCACCTGAACTGCCCTCAGCTCTTCTTTCAGCTCATTCTGCCTGTTTTGGCCGCGGATCAGGCGGTCTTTCACTGCGTTCAGCTGTTTCGAGGCGGCTTCGTATTCTTCCTCTTTTTTGCGGTGCTCCGCCTTTGTTTGTTCCGCTTCTTTTTTTGCTTCAAGCAGCTTTTGTTCAACGGCTGACAATCTTTGATACAATTCTTCTTCCTTGACAAGCTTCGGCTCTTGTTCAGCCTTATGAACCCGCCACGCTTCATAGGCTTCATTTTGCCGGGTAAATGAAGCGGTTTCCGCCTCTGATTTCCGTTTGGCCAGTTCGTGCTCCTGTTCGGCGCGCTGCTGCCGGCGTACGGCTTCCGAATAGCGTTCTGCGTACGGCTCAAGGGCGAGAGCGGTTTCCGCCTCTTTAAGACGCTCAGTCAAATCCGTGATATACGGGCGCCTGTCCTCAAGCTTTTTCAGGCGGCGCTCATATTCATCTCTTTCTGTCTGCAGGTTCCAAATCTCCTGGTGACTTTCAAAACGCTCTTTTGCCCGGACCCGTTTCTCCTCAGCTGCTTCAAGCCGTTCGTTCGCTTCGTGAAACTGCTGTTCCGCCTGCTTCAGCGCATCTTCTCCCGCGTCTCCGAGGCCGGATTGTTCGGCAAGCATTTCATTTTTTTTCGCCGCCGCTTCCTGCGCGCGCTTCCGCAGTTTTTTGACAAGCCTGTCCCCGTACTGTTCCAGATTAAAAAGACGCTGCAGCATATGTCTTCTTTCCGCGCCTTTAAGCGACAGAAACTCGGCAAACTTCCCTTGCGGCAGCACGACGGCTCTTGTAAAGTCGTCAATGGTCAGGCCAAGAAGCTCTTCCACCTTTTTGTTCACTTCATTCGCTTTATCAGCAAGCACGGTTTGTTCGTCTTTGATTTCAATCAAGCGGCAGAGGGCGGTTTTCACTTTCGTTTCATCCGTTCTCTTAAAAACGCGCTCGACCTTATAAGACACCCGGTGGCCTGATTGAAGCGCGAATGTAAAGGAGACGGCGAGCTGATCTTCGGCATGGTTCAAGATGCCGTGCGTATTATTTGCGGCGCGCTCCACCTTTCCGTATAAAGCGAGTGTCATAGCATCAAGGATCGACGACTTTCCGCTTCCCGTCGGGCCGAAAATTCCGAACACGCCTGCTCCGGACAGTCCGGCAAAATCAATCGTCTGTTCCTCTCTGAAGCTGTGAAGCCCTTTTATCGTTAACAGAATCGGCTTCATGTCGCATCCTCCTCATCATCTGCTGACGCAAGCTCTAAAAACAGCTTGACCATCTCCTCATCCGGCACGGCGCCGCCTGTTTGCTTTTCATAAAACTTCTTAAATCGGTCCTCAATTGATATGTGCTTCACTTCAATCCGGTCATTGCCGGTCTCTTTTTCTTCAAAAACCGGCCTGATATGGATAAAGCCGGGATGCGCCTTTCGCAGCCGGTGAATTTCCTCCAGAGAAAGCTGATCCGTCAAATGGATATCAAGGTCGATCCAGGCATTCTGGTCACGCCCTTCATCAATCCAGCCGTGAACCTCGCTCAGCCCCTGCGCTTTCCATTTAACGAGCGGTTTACCCGAGGACAGAAAAATCTCTTCCCACTTCGCTTCTCCTCCGGGCTTCGCTTCTACCACCGTCACCGATTTGGCATAACCGGCTTCTGAAAAGCTGTATGCCAGCGGAGAGCCGGAATAGCGGGCAGCCGTTTTGGCGCGCTTGATCGTTTGCGGACGGTGGAGATGGCCGAGGGCCACATAAGCCGCATCAGCCGGCAGGCTTTCTGCGGCGACTGTGTAAGCGCCCCCGACTTCAATCGGACGCTCTGAATCGGTCTGATTTCCTCCCGCGACATAAATATGGCTCGCCGCGACTTTCACGGCATCATCCCGGCACAGTCCGCACATGCGGGCAAACGCCTCTCTGATTTTCACATCGTAATGATCGCGAAGAAGCTTTTCCTCAAACGTATCAGACAGCACTTCGTTTAATCTCGCTTCTGACGGATAGGCCAGCGCGGCAACGGCTAACAGCTCGCCCGCCGACGGCACCTCGATATGGACGGGTTCTGTCCGCGGATAGCCGATTAAATGAATGCCCCGCTCATCTGTTAACGGAGAAGCCGCCGCCAGCCTGTCAGGATTGTCATGGTTTCCGGCAATGACGACAACCGGGCGTTTTCCGCCGTCAGAAAGCGCGGAAAGACTTTCATAATACAATTGTTCAGCGAGCGCAGGCGGATTGACCGTATCAAATACATCTCCTGCCATAATGACCGCATCAATGTTTTCTTCTTTGACAATGGTATTCAGCTCTTCCAATACCTCGGCCTGCTCACTCAGCCGGCTTCTGCCTTCAAGCGTTTTGCCGAGATGCCAGTCAGCTGTATGTAAAATGCGCATAGCATTCACCTCACTTTTCTGATAGAAAAAAAGATCCGCTCCAAAAAGGAGCTTCGGATCTTATTACAGTGTAAGAACGTGACCTCCATCGAAGAAATAGAGCGTACGCCCTTTCACTTTCGTTTTTGTAATTTGTTCAATCGCTTTTGTATACAATTCGATTTGTGTTTCATACCTTTTTTGCAGGATCGGGGCCGCGCCTTCAAATCCGTTCCGGAATTTCCCCTCTATCCGATCTGTTTTATAATCCAGCAAATAGAGTCCGTCCGCCGTTTCGTAGAGGCAGTCAATAATCCCCTGCACGAGCAGCGGTTCACCGGCCGTTTTTGCATCCTTGTACACCTCGCCGGCCGGAAGCGCCATACTGAACGGCACCTCCCGATCAATCCGCCGCGCCCCGAGAAGGTCTCTCCCGATTTCAGTTTCGAAAAACTGTATAATGTCTTCGATATCAATAGCGTCCCGCTGTTCTTCTGTCAGCAGCTCTTTTTCGTGAAGCGTCTGAACCGTCCGCTCCGCTTCTTCGGCAGTCGGAACGTGCGTCAGCGGTATGTGCTGCATCACCGTATGCATCGCCGTCCCTTTTTCGGCGGCTGTCAGCCCTTTTTTCATCATAAAACCGGGACGCCTGTATAAAAGCGTGTCCCCTGACGGTTTGATGAGGGAGCGGCCGCTGTATTCATCCTCGTATTCTTGCTTTCTCTTCAGCTCAGAAACTGACTGCTTCGTTCTGATAGCCGTCAGCTCTCGGTACGGGTATTCCCATTCAAGGAGACGGCGCGCCTGATCATCAAATGAAAACGAATCAGGAATCGGCTCGCCCTGCTGAATCGCCTTGAGACGTTTGCTCTTTTCTTCAGCACGTTCTTTTGGGTTATCTTCCAGCAGTTCACTTTGCTGCAGCATCCGGATGTGAAAACGGGACGGGTCGTGCGCGATATCCTCCGGAGCCGAAAGACCCGGCGGCCTGTGCGCCTCCATGTCACGGTGGCGGATAAGCGCCGGCCCGATAAAGTCCAAATAAGATGACGCCTGATAGCGGTCGAATTCAGAGAGAAGCCAATCGGCCCTGTCCGCTTGCGCCTGCCATTTGGCCAGCTGTTTTTCCCGGTTTTTACAGGAACCGATGAGAAACAGCTTTTCCTTCGCTCTTGTCAGCGCCACATATAACACGCGCAATTCTTCTGATAAAAGCTCTCTGCGCATTTTTTTCTTCATCGCCACAAGCGGGAGAGTCGGATAGCTGATTCTGAGTTCCGGATGAATATACTTCGTTCCGAAACCGAGCTCTTTATCAAGCAGGTATGATTTGTTGAGATCCATCATATTAAAACTTCTGCCGAGTCCGGCGGTGAAAACGACAGGGAATTCAAGTCCTTTGCTGCTGTGGATCGTCATCAGCCGCACGACATCCTCCTGCTCGCTGAGCGCCCGCGCCGTCCCCAGATCATCGCCGCGCTCCTGCATCCGTTCAATGAACCGCAAAAAGCGGAATAACCCGCGGAACGCCGTCGCTTCGTACGAGCGCGCCCGGTCATACAAGACGCGCAGATTGGCCTGGCGCTGCTTTCCGCCAGGCATGCCGCCTGCATAATCAAAATACCCGGTATCGCGGTATACTTCCCAAATCAGCTCAGCTACCGAATGATTCGTCGAGAATGACCGCCACTTTTGCAGATGATCATAAAATGTTCTCAGCTTTTGATACAGCTCATCATGTCTGTCACCGTTCGCTATATATGCTTTCAGCGCTTCATAAAACGGCGCTTTTTTCTTTTCCAGTCGTATCAGCGCAAGTTCATTTTCGTCACAGCCGACAATGGGCGAGCGCAATACGGAAGCAAGCGGAATATCCTGATACGGGTTGTCAATCACCTTTAAGACCGAAAGCGCCGCAGCCACCTCCACGGCTTCAAAATAACCCGACGTCAAATTGGCGTACACCGGAATGCCCTGGTTTTTCAGTTCTTCCATCAATTGCGGCGCCCACGGCATGGAGCGCAGCAAAATTACGATATCCCGGTACTGGATATTCCGGTGTGTTTTTGTTTTGCCGTCATATACCTTAAACGGAGATGAGACAAGCTTTCGGATCTCCCCGGCTATCGCTTTCGCTTCCCAGTGCACAGTTTCAAAGTCTTCGGCATCCTCGGAGCTGTCTGCATCATCAGCACTGTCAATCAGCAGCAGTTCCGTTTCCGCCGCGTCATTCGGCGGATACGACGCACCGAGCTTCAATGCCGCCTGTTCATCGTAGTCCACTTCGCCGATTTTGCCGCCCATCAGCTGCTTAAACAAGAAATTCGTACTGTCCAAAATATCGGAGCGGCTGCGGAAGTTTCGGTTCAGGTCAATTTTCTGTCCCGCGCCTTCCCCGCTTTCTGTAAACCTTTTATATTTCCCGAGAAACAGCAGCGGCTCGGCAAGTCTGAATCGGTAGATCGATTGTTTGACATCGCCTACCATAAACAGATTTCCCGCCTCTTCATTCCCGCTTTTCACAAGCTGCAGAATAGATTCCTGTACAAGATTGGTATCTTGATATTCATCAACCAGAACCTCATGGAACTGCTCTTGATAATAAACGGCCGCTTCACTCGGCACCCGCCGGCCGTCTTCATCAGCCGCAGTTAAAATCGCCAGACAGTAATGTTCCAAATCTGAGAAATCAATGATTGATTTTTCTTGTTTCGCCGCTTCAAATCGTTTTCCGTACGATATCACGAGCTGAACGAGCGTTTCAATGACAGGCTTCATGTCTGTTAAACTCTTTACATGATCTTGCGGACTTCTTGTAAAGTAATCGGTCTTTAACTTTTCGATCAGTTTTTTCGCGCCGTTTCGCAAATCGGTCGCTTCATCCAAAAGCGCCTTGTCAAATTCATCACCTTTTACCGCCTTAGCCCGCTTAAATGTGACCGCGGGAACCCGTTCATACAGCGCCTCAAAGTCATGCCGGCAGCTGATCAGCTCTTCTATCTGCTGAAGATCATCCAGAAAATGATCAGCGCGCGGCGCCGGCCCGCCGGGCGCTTTTGTCAGTTCAAGCGCCTTTTCAAGCTTTTGCTTTGCCCCGAAGAGCGCCATTTCAGCATCTTCTCTCACATACTCGTAAAACGGCAGCTCTTCCATTTTGCTTTCTTCCGTCACATCATATAGGCGGACAAAGCTTTTCAGCCACGCTTCCGGATCAGGATGAGACCGTGAATACTCGTACACCCGCTTGACGAGATCTTGAAGATCCAAATCATGCCTGTCCGTCGTATATCTGTCCACAAGCTCAAAAAACGCCTGATTCCCTTTTGCATATTCATCCTCAAACAGCTCATCAAGGACTTCGTCTCCGAGCAATTCGCCTTCCGTCTGGTCAGCCATCCGAAAGCCCGGGTCAAGATCAATCATATAATAATATTTTTTAAGCACCTGCAGACAGAAAGAGTGCAGCGTCGAAATGCTCGCCCGATTTAATAGAGAGAGCTGCCGTCTGATATGGAGAGATCCCGGATTTTTGGCGAGCTCTTTTTCTAATGCTTCAGCGATCCGATGCTTCATTTCCGCTGCTGAGGCGTTTGTAAAGGTCACCACAAGGAGCCTGTCAACATCAACCGGATCTTCCTCCGCTGTTATCTTTCTGATCATCCGTTCCACGAGCACGGCCGTTTTACCTGATCCGGCTGCGGCAGCGACCAGAATATCGCGGCCGGAAGAAACGATGGCGCTCCATTGGTCATCCGTCCATATGCTGTCTTTCGGTTTAGGAATTTGCATCATCATCCGCCTCCTTTTTCAGCCAATCCAGTATGGTGCCGTCTTTTTCCGCTTTCAGGCTGCGGTATTCATTTTCCTTAAGAGACTCATCAAACTGGCACACCGATTTAAACGCACAGTACGTACAAGGCGTCTTATCTTTCAGCTTATACGGGGTAATGGACACAAGCCCGTCCGTTATCGCTTCGCCCGCCTGTTCAAATGTCCGCCGCACATGGTCTGTCAGGAGATGAAAATCCCGTTCACTGACTGCGGCTGAATCGGATCTTAAAGAACCGTCCTTTTTCAAACCGGCATTAATGATATTTGAACGTCCTTCCTCCAAAGTCGTATCCATCAGGCTGATTGCCTCCCGGTCACCGAGGAGAAGGCCTTTCATTTTAAATTTCTTGAAAATTTCCTGCTCGATTTCATCAAGCCCCATCGGCAGACTGGCCTGAATCATCGGATCATGGATATGGAAATACAAAACGCCTGCGGGTGTCGCTTTCATGCCGAGCCAATCCGCTGAATGTGTAATCGATAAGTCAAGGTACGTGAGCATTTGCAAAGCGAGCCCGTAATATACCTCAGCCAGATCAAGCCCCTTGTCGCTTGATTTGTAATCCACGATTCTAAGCAGCAGGCCTTTTGAACTTTCCGCTTTATCCACGCGGTCGATCCGGCCGACGAGTTCCATCGTACAGCCGTTTTTCAGCGTGAAAGTGAGCGGAGGCAGCGGACCGTTTCCGCCGAAACCGAGTTCAAGGCCGATCGGGACAAAACCGCTCGCCTTCGCATGCTCGCTTAATATGCCTGAGACACGCGTGACGATCTTCTGCAGTTTTTCCTTCACATAAAAGTGTCTGTTTGAACTGAGCAGAATTTCTTTTTGCAGCCTTGGCGCAAGCCGTTCCACCGCTTCATAGGAGAAATTCCGGCACTGATCTTTCGTCAGATCGCGCCATTCCAGCTTCTGCTCACGAAGCCGGTCTGAAATCAGCTTGAGGCTGGAGTGAAACAGCTGTCCGATATCCGGCGCTTCCAGCTTGAAAAACTGCCGCTCTTTTAATTGCAGCCCGTGAGATGCAAAATGAGAAAACTGGCAGGCATTAAACGCCTCCATCCGGGAGACGCTTCCCTTAATGTGCTCGCCGTAAAGCTGGCGCGAAACAGGACGTTCAAGACGCTTCGCCTCATTGCGGAAAAACAGGCTTGAAAACAGCTTTTTCGCGCGCCGGTGATCAGGCTCTTTCATCAGCACATTGTATGCGCTCCACCATACATCACTGATTTCATACTCTCTTGTCCACAGCCTGAGCTGGCTTGCCGTATACGTCTGTGCCACCTGTTTATTGACGAGATATTGAAGCTGCTCTTCTTCGCTTACCTGCTCGGGATCAGCAGCCGACAGTTTTTCCTGATGGTCGGGAAACAGCTCGCCAAGCCTGTTTACAACAATTGACGGCAGGAGCGTTTTTCCTTCCGCATCGGCAATCGGATATGACACATACAGACGGTCAGACGGACTTGACAGCGCCATATAGATGAGAAAATGCTCATCAAGCAGCCGCTCACGCCCCGCGGAAGACAGCTCCACTCCGACCGCTCTCAGCCACTCCCGGTCATCATCGGACAGCACGCCGTTTTCATCCGGGCGCGCAGGAAGAACGCCGTCATTGGCCCCGATGACAAACGTGCAGGACGTGCCGTACATTCTTGACAGGTCCATATTCCCTACAAACACTTGGTCAAGCGCAGGGGGAATTAAAGAAAAATGAAGTGATTCGGTTCCCGTTTCAAGCATTTGCTGGAACAGCGCCAAAGACATTTCATCTTCACCCATCATGCCGGCAAACTCCTCGAGAAGCTGGATAACGGCGTCCCATGCCTGGCCGTGCTGCTGCGCTTCGATCATGTTTCCGGCATCTTCGGCCTGCTGCCTTTTCCGGTCCAGCTTCAGGGGAACATCGGTATCTTCCAAAAAGAGATAAAGAGCTTCCGCCATGCTTTGAACCGTTTTCGCTTTTTTCATCCGGTTCTGAAGCCGGACGAGGGGCGCGGCCATCCATTCTCTCGTCTCATTCAGCATTTGCTCCATCTCTATTTCCTGATCCGTCTGCGCGAAATCCTCATCGAGCGATACGAAGCGCCTGTATACAAACCGCTCGCCGTTCGTCCAGCGCTCCCCTTTAATTCCGTAGGCGATACAATAGTTTTCAAGCTGATCGACCCGCTCTCTTATTTTCTGCACCGGCTGATCAAGCGGGAATAACAGTTCGGTTTTCGCACAGCGGAACACCGCTTCATATCTCCAGTTCCCCTTCACGACATCCAAACTTGAACGGATGAATTCTATAAGCGGGTGATGCTGCATAGAAGCTTTTCCGTCAATAAAATAAGGAAGCCCGTAATCTGCAAACACTTCCTTCAGCAAATCTTTATAATCTTCCGGCTGGCGGATGAGAATCGCCATATCTCTGTACCGGTATCCTCCGTCCCGGACAAGTGATTGAATTTCCCGGGCAATACCCTCAAGCTCGGCTCTTCTATTTTGCGCCTGTATGACGGTAAACGCTTCCTGCCTGCCGGTATACGCCGCGGCGGGACGCACATCGTACTGCGATTCTAAACAGGCAAGTTCCGGCACATGCTGATGCCGTTTCGTGCCATGCAGTTCCTTGCAGGAAATATCGGCATTCAATTCCTTTGCCGTCTGATAAAGCTTATAGTATGTGCTTCCCGTCATTCTGAACAGATCGAGCTCATCCGGTGCCTGTTCTCCCGTAGGGCTGTCCGCCGTCAGCGAGAATGTGACATGTTCAGCATGCATGATCAGCTGCTCCAGCACCCTTAATTCCTGCGGTGTAAATTGATAGAATCCGTCGACGTACACTCTGGCGCCTTTTACAACATCCGCTAACGGAAGCTGCTGGGCGAGCAGCGTCAAATAATCCTCTGAATGCAGATAGTGGCCGGCAAGGCTTCTTTCCATCTGCTGATATAAAATGCCTAAGTCATGAAGTTTTTCAGACAGCATCCGCTCTCCGCGATATTCTGACGCCGTTCCGCTTTCCGCCATGCGGCGGACGTCTTCAGGCTCAATACAGTAACGCTTAAACTCTGTCAGCATCCGTTCCACCTGCTCAGTGAACCCGGCTTTGTCACTCGCTTTTTGATACACTTTAAAATCGTGCTTATGCTCTTCAATCAGCTTCCTCAACAGCATCTGCACACCCGTCGTCGTCACAAACGGACGGTTCATGCCTCCGGTATGCTGAAGCACGCGCCACGCCAAACGCGAAAAACTGAACACTTGAGCGCGTATCATGCCGCCGATATCCGGCGTTTTAGCAAGCTCATATTCCATTAAAAACGTCATTTGATCCGGGACTAGAAAAATGATCGGTTTCCCGAACGGCTCCCGGCGCAGTTCATCTTGAATGCTGTCGATAATCAGCCTCGTTTTCCCACTCCCCGATCTGCCTACTAAAAACTCAACACCCAAATTAGAAGACCCCTCTCTTTTTATCTTTCTACATTTTATCGAAAGTTGACGAAAATGACCAATCTCATCTGCTGGTAAAAACGGGATGACTGTTTTAAAAAATATCATTCTTGACCAGATTAAAGAAAAAAAGGATTAAATATAATGTCAGAATATCTCGAAGTGATTGTGCGAACGATTCTGTCGTTCAGCATTTTGTTTATCGGCGCCCGGATACTCGGAAAACAAACCATTTCACAGATGACGCTTTTTGATTTCATTGCGGCCATCTCGCTCGGCGCCATCACAGCCAATCTGTCGTTTAATACAAAACTGCCGATTCATTTTACTGTCAGTGCTTACACGATTTTTGTGGTCATCATTTACCTGGTCGCATATCTTTCTATGAAAAACAGAACCGCCAGGGGTTTCTTTGCGGGCAAACCGACCATTATCATTCAAAACGGAAAAATACTTGAGCATAATATGAAAACGATGCGCTATACCCTCGACTATCTGAACCAGCAGCTTCGTGTAAATGATGTATTTGACATTTCTCAGGTTCAGACGGCCATCATTGAAACAAACGGCAGCATGTCCGTGGAGGTCAAGCCGGAATTCGCGCCCGTTACAAGACAGGATCTCGGCATTTTTGCAGGACACGAAAAGAATTTTGCCGTTGAGCTCGTTATGGACGGCCAGCTGGTGACGAAGAATTTCGAAGAAAACCACGTATCGGAAAAATGGCTCAGAGAAGAATTGGACAAGAGAAACCTTACACCCGAAGAGGTCGTATACGCGGTGCGCGGAAGCAACGGCCGGCTGTTTGTCGATACGTATAATGACCATATCACATCGCCGCTTGATCAAGAATAAGCATGACATCCGCACATGTCACGGGCTATCGCCGTATAATACCCTATAAACATCCGGGGGTGAGTCCAATGCACGAGAGTTTTTTTCATTATACAGCCGTCTGCGGCGACGACTCTGTTCTTATAAAAGATCTGATAAAATCCATTAACGGCGAATACAGCGCTGTGATCTGCTACTCGATATTAGCCGAAAAAGCGCCGACCGCAGAAATCAGAAGACGAATCGAACATATCAGAGAGGAAGAAATGCGCCACCTGCACGCCTTCTCCTCACTGTATACTTCAATTACCGGAAACCAGTTGACGCCGAAACAGACGGAACATTGTCCGCACACATACAGAGAAGGACTGAGGGCGGCGTTTTATGATGAGCAGAAAACGAATGATTTTTATTTGCAGGCATCCGATAGAGCGGTGCACCCGGAAGCGAAGCGGTTATTTGCCCGCACGGCATTTGACGAGCAGCGTCATGCCGTCTGGTTTTTATACGATATGACCCACTCTCCTTCCCACCACACAGGAGGGACGGTATCAAACGCGCCGAACACGAGCTATACCCAGGTAAACACCGGAAAATAACGCTCCCCCGCCGGGAGCATTCAGGCCGCAGACAAACCCCATTCTTTCAATAGGAGAGAATGGGGTTTATTTTTCAAGCTGCGTGACCTCTCTAAAAAACGGCCGACTTCTTCATTGTATAATCAGCAAAAACACTTTATAATAAAATAAACCAACCGGTCGGTTTTTAAGGAACCGAGCCTCACTTGGCGGAAAGGATTTGTGTGATGTGACAAATACAAAAGGCGGCGCCGGAAAGAGCGAAAAGACGAAGAAAAAGCTCGTATCCGCTTCGCGTGACTTATTTGCAAAAAAAGGTTATTCAGAAACCTCAATCCGGGATATCTTAGAGGCGGCCGAGATCAGCAAAGGCAATCTTTATCATCATTTTAAAGGAAAAGAGTTTCTGTTTCTTCATATCATGGAAGAGGATCACCGCGTGATGATTGAGACGTGGAGGGAAATGGAAGCTGAACTGAAAGACGCTGCCGAAAAGCTGACGGGCTTTGCAGAGCTGCTCAGCCGGATGAGCATCAATTACCCGCTGATGAGAGCAAGTGAAGAGTTTTATGCGAGCGCGTTTACGTCGGAGGAGGTCGTAAAACGTCTCAACAAAATTGATATTGAATATGACGATGTGATGAGAGAGATCTTAACAGAGGGAAATCAAGACGGCAGCTGGTCCATTCATCATGTCGAATCAAAAGTGAAAATCCTGCTGTCCGTCTTTTACGGGTTGGATGTGTTATATAAAAACGATTCCATTCAGCAAAGAAGAGAATTGCAAAAAGAAGCCATCTCCGTGTTTATTCACGGAGTCATCAATGCTGATCAATAGAATCAGGACAGCTGACAAAGGAGAAACAACATGCAAAAACCGATTAGAGAACAAAAAGCTGTACTCATCATCTTATTAAGCAACATATTTATTGCGTTTTTAGGGATTGGATTAATTATTCCTGTTATGCCGCTGTTTATGAATATGATGCACTTGACGGGCAGCACAATGGGATACCTTGTTGCTGCCTTTGCCGTCGCGCAATTAATCGCATCCCCCATTGCAGGAAGATGGGTTGACCGCTTCGGCAGAAAAATCATGATTCTCGCCGGGCTGTTTCTGTTCGCATTATCCGAGCTGACCTTCGGGTTGGGCACACATGTCTACGTTTTGTATTTCGCAAGGGTACTGGGGGGCGTCAGCGCCGCTTTTATCATGCCCGCTGTTACAGCGTATGTCGCAGATATTACGACAGTGCAGGAAAGATCGAAGGCGATGGGCTATGTATCTGCCGCCATCAGCACAGGGTTTATCATCGGGCCCGGCATAGGAGGATTTATTGCCGATCACGGTGTCCGTATGCCGTTTTTCTTTGCAGCCGGAATTGCATTTATCGCAGTGATTTTCTCTGTCTTTATGCTGAAAGAGCCATTAACTAAAGAGGAACGCGCCCAGCAGATGGAAAGCGTCAAAGAGTCAACCTTCTTAAAAGATTTGAAAAAGTCGATTCACCCAAGCTACCTGATCGCCTTTATCATCGTCTTTGTGTTGGCATTCGGGCTGTCGGCGTACGAAACGGTGTTCAGTTTATTTACAAACCATAAATTCGGCTTTACGCCAAAGGATATCGCCGTTATTATTACGTTCAGCTCCATTGTTGCGGTCATCATCCAAGTGCTCGCATTCGGCAAGCTTGTCAACTTCCTCGGGGAGAAAAAAGTCATTCAGCTTTGTCTGGTCATCGGGGCTGTGCTGGCTTTCGTTTCTACGGTGATGTCAGGATTTTTGCCCGTGCTTGCTGTCACCTGCATTATATTCCTTGCGTTTGATTTACTGCGCCCGGCACTGACCACTTTCCTATCGAAAATCGCAGGAAATCAGCAGGGGTTTGTCGCCGGAATGAATTCAACATACACGAGTTTAGGCACCATTTTCGGCCCGGCTCTGGGCGGTATTTTATTTGATATGAATATTCACTTCCCGTTTCTGTTCGCAGGCGTGGTCTTATGTCTCGGTCTGGGCCTGACCCTTGTGTGGAAAGGAAAGGCCGGCGAGGTTTCGGAGTAGGGTGCACTCCCCCTTCTCCGGAGCTTTTTTGTTTATGATAAGAAAAATGAATGGATTATGAGAAATAATTCATCATTTATTTATCTCAAAATCTATACTATAGTAATAGTAAGGTTAACGAGCTTAACAATTTAATATGAATGTTTCAGGAAGAAGGGTTTTCATTGAAGAAAGACAAACATCTCCTTACGGATATCTGGTTTATTCTCATCAGTGCGGCAGGGGGGTTTCTTCTTTCGCTTACAGGAATGTCGATCGCCTGGATGCTCGGAACGCTGGCCGCCGGCTGCATCCTCTCCATGACGAGGCCCCGCTGGCTGTTCATGGCGGCTGACAGAAGAGGGATTAACCGCAGATGGCTTGCGGCGGGACAAATGATTCTCGGCATCGAACTCGGCCAAAAACTGAACCTGTCCGTTCTTTCAGTTTTACGGGATCATTGGCTGCCGGTTGGCTTCATGCTGATTTTCTCTATCGCGATGGCGCTTGTTTCCGGTTATGTGCTCTTTCGGTTCAGCCGGACGGACATGATGACAAGCTTTGTAGGCACGGCGCCGGGCGGTTTATCCGCTATGCCCGGTATCGCCCAGGAAGTCGGCGCAAATACCGCGATTGTAAG
The DNA here is from genome assembly GCF_051628075.1 of Bacillus siamensis. NCBI lineage: Bacteria > Bacillati > Bacillota > Bacilli > Caryophanales > Bacillaceae > Bacillus > Bacillus siamensis. The sequence continues at coordinate 1,020,626 of NZ_CP155579.1, read as the reverse complement.
TCTCATTCAGCTGACACGTGTCCTTTTGGTTGTCATGACAATACCGTTTCTCGTCATTTTCTTATTTACCAAACAAAACGGTACGGCTCAGACATCAGCCGGAGCCGTTTCAGCAGGAGCTTCACATCCGAGCCTTATTCCCGTCTTGTTAACGGCCGGATTTATTTTGGCTGCCTGGCTTGCAAGTAAGGCCGCAAAACGGCTGAAATTTCCCGCTCCTTGGCTGCTCGGCAGCATGATCGGCGTTGCTGCCGCGGAAATCGGCGTGTCGGCTTTAGCGGGAAAAGACATGCTTGCCTGGTGGCCGCCGGAAGCGAACCAGCTGTCACAAATTTTTCTCGGCGCCACAATCGGTTCGAAAATGTACAAAAGCATGTTCACCGGCGTGTCCAGAGTACTTACGATCGGATTTATTTCCTCCGTCGGATTAATCGCCGCAATGATCCTTAGTGCGGTTGCCGTTTCTAAATTAACGGGCATCTCCATGATTACATCCGTTCTCGCCTTCTCTCCCGGCGGAATCGCCGAGATGGCGGCGACTTCGATCACCCTGCATGAGGACTCGACTTTCGTCGTCGCGGTTCAGGTCATCAGGATCGTTCTCGTCATCGCCATGCTTCCGCCCTTCTATCGCCTGCTGCACCACCTTTCTCAGCTGAAAAAGACGCACGGCGATAGAGGCCGGGCAGAAAGAGGAACATGAGCCGAATAAAAAACACGCATCCATATGCGTGTTTTTTTATTTCAACAGCTGCCCGACGCCATTTACAGAGCGCCAGTTTGCTGAAAGATCACGGAACAGCCGTTCAGCAAATAACAGTTCTTCATCTGTATAGCGATCCAAAAATGCCAAGAACCGCTTTTTTATCATTTCGTGGTATTCGTGATGAAGGGAATGCAGCTCTTTTCCGGCAGGAGTCAGCCGGAAATAGACTTCTTTTTTATTGTCGCTCAGCCGGGTTCTGCGCAGAAAGCCGGCTTCCAAAAACTTCGCGCAGCTTCTCGACACGGTCGGTTTTGTCGTCTTCATTTTTTCTGCTATTGATGTGACATTGATCGGTTCGTTATCTCCGATACAAGATAAAATGTGTATTTCCGTCAAGGTCAGCTGAAGTTTTTTGCCGTTTTCTTCTCGGAGTTCGTCCATCCGTCCGGCCAACGACGCCCTGATGTCCTCCTGACACCTCTCCTGCTCATGGAAAATGTCTGTCAGCCCTTCGAGAATCATGTGTTTTGCATGGTCTGGCTGTCTTCTGTCCAACTGCGGGTCACCCTTCCGTATGAATTGTTTCTTTTACTATAACGTTTTGTTACGGAAGAAACAATCACGCAGGTGCATAAAAGGGTATCAGATAAGTCCCCATCTCTCCAAACCGGCCAGTACGGCTTCTTCCGCTTCACGTCCCGAGCCGCCGGCCGCCCAAGCCGCGTGGCCGTCCGGCCGGATCAAAACAGAATGGACGTCATCCCAGCCGGCACGGTTTTCAGAAAGCGCCGCCCTAACAGTCACCACGCTGTCCGTATCAATACCGGCAGGAATGCTTCCTCTTAATGACAGCAGCACAAAGCCGCCCTTGTGAAGAAAATCATACAGCCGGGCCGGCCGGCCGTCATAAAGAATCAGCTCTATATCGGGCAGCCGTTTTCCGTTCAGGATATGCGGCGCAAGCTCCGGGTCCGGTTCATAATGCAGATCAAGCGCGGATACTTTTCCCGCCAATAAACGGTTGGCCTCCTGAAAATCGAGCAAAGCGGTCATCGTATCTCTTAATGCCATCCCTGACTCGGTAAAATCCATGAGCTTGATCTGGGTTTTTATATTGTGCATAACTTCTTTTCCCGCGCTGTGCCTTTCCTGATGATAGCTGTCCAGAAGATGAGGCGCCGCTTTCCCCTTCATTTCCGCCCCCAGCTTCCAGCCGAGGTTGAAGGCATCCTGAAGCCCGGTGTTCAGCCCTTGGCCGCCTGCGGGAAAATGAATATGCGCCGCATCACCGGCCACAAAAACCCGGCCTGAGCGGTATTGTTCGGCCTGACGCTCGGCATTGCCGAACCTTGACGTCCACACCGGATCACTCAATCCGAAATCAGTGCCGCATATCTGCCGCAGGTCTTCTTTCAGCTCTTTTTCTGTGACCGGCTCTTCTTTCTGCTTTTGCGGAGCGTGCGGAGAAACGATCAGGACGCGGAAAAGCCCGTCCGTAAGAGGGACAATGACAACCGATCCCGCCAGACGGCACGTTGAAAAAAAGGCAGATTCAGGCGGAGTTTTCAAAACGGCATCACAGAGGGTTCCTATTAAGTCGGCATCAGTGCCCGAAAAAGCGATACCCGCCTGTTTCCGGACAATGCTCCCCGCTCCGTCTGTACCCGCGGCATATAAGCTGCGCAGGGTGCGGATACCGCTTTCATCCCGGAACACCGTCTCCACTCCGTCATCCGTCTGGGTAACGGACACCGCTTCCGCTCCGCGGATGATATCTGCGCCTAAACTTAATGCATATTCTTCCAAAAGCCGCTCCGTATCTGCCTGAGGCAGCATTAACGAATAATTCTGCTTAGAATCCAGCCGGGAAAAATCCAGCCGTGTATCCAGCATCGAAAAATGGCCGGATGACACCTTTGTCCCTTTATCCAAAAAGCGTTCCAATATGCCTCTCATGGCAAAAAGCTCCAGTGTGCGCGGATGCATAATAAGCGCCTTGGAATAGGGCACCGTCTTCTTCAATCGTTCAATGACAGTCGTTTTCACTCCGGCCAGCGCAAGCTCTGATGCGAGCATGAGCCCGACCGGACCTCCCCCGATAATGGCAGCCTGTGTTTCCATCTCATCAGCCCTCTTTCGTATTTTTGTTACACTCGCAACAAAAGCATTAAAAATAAAACGCCTGATTTTTGTTTCGCGCGTAACAATACCCATTATAGTCTTCCCTCTGCTTTTTGACAATCATTTCCGAATAAAAAAAGACGCCGTTCACTTGGCGTCTGATTCACTGATGACCCCGACGATGTCTTTATCCTTAATCGGTCCGAAATGACGGCTGTCGAGGCTGTATATGCGATTGTCGCCAATAACGAAATATTGTCCTTTCGGTATGCTTTTGCGCCCGGTCGTTTCCTTCAATGTATAATCACCGGTCACATGGCTGCCTGCGGACAATGATGACTTTAACGGTTTTAAAAACGGTTCTGAAACCCGTTTTCCATTCACATACAGCTGGTCTTCCCTGTAAGCGATCGACTCGCCCGGGAGCCCGATGACACGTTTGATCAGCACTTTGTGGTGCGGGCCTTTAAACAGCACAATATCGAAACGGCGGATCGTTTTGTAACGATGGGAAAACTTGTTGACTATCAGCTCATTTCCTTGTTTAAAGGTCGGATTCATGCTGATTCCTTCGACTTTGTAATCAATAAAAATGGCATTTTTTAATTGTATGGCCAAAACAACGATAAGCACGCCGGCTATAAACCAAAATCGTTTTTTCAAGATTCCTGTCTCCCTCCGTCTTTCTCATGCTGACTGATCCTCGTCTGTAAACGCCGTTCGATATGCTTTCCTGCATACCACAGCACGGCGATCACCGTTAAGGCGCCCGCCATCCTGAAAGGCTGTGTAAAGAGCGCGTGAAGGTCATACCCGATAAAGCTGATCATAAAGATCATGACCATTTTCCCCATAGCGGCGGCTGATACAAACTGCAGCGCCCCCACACGTGACAGGCCGGCAACGATATGAACCGCAGCGGACGGCGTAAAGGGGAAGCAAAGTAAAATAAACAGCGGACCGAAACCGTGCCGCTCAACCCACAGCATCATCCGCCTTATGGTCTCATGCCTGCGGATGAAACCGAAAGCTCTTTTCTGTCCAAAACGGCGGACGGCATAAAACATAAGCAGTGATCCTGCCGCAGATCCGAGCCACGACAGAAAAAAACCTTCCCACAGCCCAAATGCATTCGTATTCGCCACCACAAATACAACAAGCGGCAAAAACGGAAGAAACGCTTCAATAAAAGGCAGTAAAACCGCAGCCGCCGGGCCGAAAGCTCTATAGCTTTGGAACCATTCCGTCAGCTGTTCCTCAGTGAAATATGATAAAAATTGCTCCAACGTTTATACTCCTTAACGAGTTTGTCTATCCTTATTCTACACATTATCTCCAAAAAACGAAAATGTTTACGAGATTTTCCGACTTGAAATATCGTGTAAGTGAGTATAAAATAAGAACAAACGTTCCCTTTTAAGAAAGAAGGAGTATTTATGCCTGACATCCGGAGCGGCACCCGCGACCTCATCGAAAAAGGGCTGTTTCTGCCCATGGCGGCCGCCATTCTGAATCGGGATTTCGAAGCGCTTGATTCGTGCCCGTTCAAATTAAAACAACCCTATAAACAGCTTATCAGCTGCTCTTTAAAATTAGCACAAAAGGATTTGAGTGATGTTCGAAAAGAGTTAAGAAAGCGTAAAATCAAAATATACGAAGCCCAAAGAGATGAAGCATTTACGCTTTATATATGCACCATTAACGGCTATGAAGAAAAACACCGTTATTTCAACCCGAGAATACGGGAACAGGTAACCGCCTTAGTGGAATATTACCTGTCTCTTGCGACCATTTAAAAAGCAGCCGGGACTGCTTTTCTTTGAAACTGTAAAATTCAGACTATTCACACTATACATTCGACATGATTTTCTTTATAATTCGGTACACGCTTTTCAAAGGAGGAATGTTATGAAACTGATTCATGTGCTCGCTGCCCTGCCCTTTTTCGGAATTCTCGCCGGCATTCCATTTGCCAACCGGGTGACGCCTTATGTTTTCGGAATGCCTTTCATTCTCGCATATGTCGTCATCTGGGCCGTTCTGACTTCTGTTCTGATGGCTGCCGTTTACAAATTGGACAAAGAAAACAAGGCGGGTGAGACGGAATGAACGCCGCATTTCCCGTAATGGCCGCCGTGCTCCTGTTTTGTGTATATCTCGGAATCCGCGCCCGAAAAGGAAAAAAGATGGACCTTGAACAATGGACGGTGGGCGGACGCGGCTTCGGCACGATGTTTGTCTTTTTATTAATGGCGGGAGAAATTTACACGACCTTCACATTCCTCGGCGGAAGCGGATGGGCTTATGGAAAAGGAGGTCCCGCCTTTTACATTATCGCTTACGGCTGTCTTGCCTACATTTTGTCATATTGGCTTCTGCCTGCCGTGTGGACATACGCCAAACAGCATAAACTGATGTCGCAATCTGATTTTTTTATTTCAAAATACAACAGCCCGCTCCTCGGCATTCTCGTATCGCTCGTCGGCATCGCATCTCTCATCCCCTATCTCGTCCTGCAGCTGAAAGGGCTCGGATTAATTGTTTCGGCAACGTCGTACGGCCAGATTCCGCCATCAGCCGCAGTCTGGATCGGCGCTGTCTCCATCACGATTTATGTGATGATTTCAGGAATCCACGGTTCAGCGTGGATATCAGTCGTCAAAGATATAATGATTTTAGGCATCGTCCTGTATTTAGGCATTTATCTGCCCATTCATTACTACGGCGGTTTTTCAGAGATGTTCAAACAAATCGACGCCGCAAAACCCGGATTTCTCACACTTTCTGAAACCGGACAAAGCCCTTCATGGTTCAGCTCAACCGTCCTGCTGACCGCCCTCGGCTTTTATATGTGGCCCCATACATTTGCCGCTTCCTATTCGGCGGAGCATCCGCGGGTGTTTCGGAAAAACGCAATCATCATGCCTCTTTATCAGCTCGTCCTGCTGTTTGTCATCTTTACCGGATTTGCGGCGATTCTGCAGGTCCCCGGTTTAAAAGGGGCGGACACGGATCTCGCCTTATTAAAGCTGTCAGTGAAAACCTTTGATCCTTGGTTTGTCGGACTGATCGGATCGGCTGGCATTCTGACGGCGCTTGTCCCCGGTTCAATGATACTCATGGCCTCAAGCACGCTGTTCGCCAAAAATGTGTACAAAGCCATTCGGCCCGGCACGACTGACAAAAAAGTTTCGCGGCTCGCAAAATACGCCGTACCCGTTATCGCGCTGATTTCCGTATATTTTACGCTGAAAGGCGGAAATACCATCGTCACCTTGCTTTTAATGGGCTACAGCCTTGTCACCCAGCTTTTCCCTGCGCTTTTATTCAGCCTGCCGAAGCGGCGTTTTATCACAAGCCACGGCGCTTTTGCCGGCATAGCGGCCGGGGTCGGGACGGTCGCCTTCATCACGCTGACCGAATCAACCATCGGAACCCTCTTTCCGTTTCTTCCGCAGATCGTGAAAGACATGAATACAGGCATCATCGCGCTGATGTTAAACACTGCCGTCATGTTTGCAGTCAGCGCCGCAGTCAGAAAAAAACAAATCAGCGCAGCCGAAAAGGCGGCTTAATGATAAAATAGCGGTAAGACACATGGAGGGGGCAAGCCGCATGATCATGACCACAACTGAAACCGTCGCCGGAAAACAGATTACGGAAGTAAAAGGCCTGGTGACAAGCAGTATCGTCCAGTCCCGTCACATCGGAAAAGACTTGCTTGCAGGCTTAAAATCTGTCGTCGGCGGCGAATTAAAAAGCTATACCGAAATGCTGGAAGACTCCAAAAAAGCGGTGAAAGAACGGCTGATCAGAGAAGCGGAGCAGCTCGGTGCGAACGCCATCGTTGGCCTGCGGTTCGAACTGACCGCCGGACAGAACACATCCGAATTAATCGGATACGGAACCGCCGTCACCATCGAATCAATGTAAAAAAAACAAGCCTCTTTAAAGAGGCTTGTTTTTTTATTTCTCACATGCGATATAGTCTTTATCACGATCAAGTCTTTTATTTGCATCGTAAAGCGCTTTTGAGACATATGGCTTGTACTTTGTTCTGCCGCCTTTGTTTTTCACTTTTGACGTCCGGGCCACGCCGCCCTTATACACCTTATTCAGCGCCTTGCAGTTTTGATACGTTTTCACCTTTGTTTTCGCTTCCGCCGTCTGCCCCGCCCCGTATGAACATCCGAACACCAGACCGAAAGACAAAAGCACAGCTGCCGTCTTTTTCATCCTCTATCTATCCCCTCTCCTGAGTGATGCGGTATTGCTGAACATAGCATAGTTCAAATAATCTCCATTTACAAGATAAATAGGAAAAAAGTTTCGTTTTACATTTGCCCGTATCTCTTTTATGGAATTTCTTTCAAAACCTTTTATAATATGAATTGATAGCGCTATCTGACTATGATGATAGGAGGAGAAATGATGATGAAAAAAGGGCTTCTTGCGGGTGTGCTCACTTCAGCCGTTCTATTCGGTGTATGTACTGCGGATATTCCCGGGGTCATCAGCCCCAATACGGCGGAAGCGGCGTCCCAGCTCAGCAAAGGAATCGGCGGAAGGGCCTACCTGAACAGTACAGGCTCTGTTCTCGTCACGAAAATTCAGCTTCCGAGCTCGATTCAGGTGTCAAATGGGACAGCCTATATTTACTCAGGATTTACCGGAGGCACGGAGGCCGATATCGGGCTTCAGTACAGTGAAACGTATCATGTATGGAAACCGATCATGAAAGTCGGTTCAAAGGGACAAGGCCAGGTCAAGTATCTGGAAGGAGAAAGCCAATTCACCTATACGAAAGGCTTCCGGCCCGGCAGCACCGTACAGCTGACCATCTACAAAAATCTGAACGGCAATACCCGCGCCACATATTGGGGGACGAATAATGACGGGTACACCGGCCGCATCATTTCAGAACTCGCCCAAACAAATGTAGGTTCGGTCTCAAAATGGAAAGCGCTCGCCACTGTTGCGGTCACATCAGAGGATCAGCGCCCTTACATCAAATCAAACTTCTCAACAGCTTTTACAAACATCACGATCGACAATAAAGCAGTCACACCTGTGGTGGATACACAGGACTTTGCCAAAGTGACGGTGTCAGGCAGCAGCGTCAGCATGTCTGTCGTCAAATAAAGAATTCCGAACGCACGATTCCTGCCATCGTGCGTTTCGTTATGTCAATCCCACTCTTTACCGCGAAGATTTCGCCTGAAGGAAAAGCCATTTTAAACCGGGGCGGTCGCCGAACCCGGGTATTCAGGCGATGAACGCATGATGATCCTCCTCTGGGAACGCAAATCCCTTAGGATTACTTTTCATAAAAAAGCTCCTGATCAGGTTTGTGCTTTAATATTTTTTCGTTCATTTCCGCCAAAACGCTGAACAGTCTGCCTTCTCCTGAATATTAAATTGAATCATGCTTTCAAGCAGATCATAATGCACCGGTTCAGTCCATTGAATTCTGAACAAACGGGAAGTGGCGCTGTAGCCGGCGCGGGCGATGTCATCGGCAAAGTGCGCAATCCCCGCTTCTTCGGGGGAAACACTTAGATGGTGCTTCGCTGCTGCAAAGCCGATAATAAAGGTGCCGTGATCGGTAAACATCGGCGTATTCCACTTGATCTGCGGTTGTAAATTCGGGAATCGGTCAGCCGTCCACGACAGGATTTCCTCTAGTTTGAGCCGGTGATCCGGGTTGTCGATTCCTGATACATATTTTGCAAATACATTCATGCCCATCTCTCCTAAAATATAATGTCATGACTCTTTCCACCATCATAGCCAACAGACGGAGACGATACAACTCTGCCCGGGGATGTAAATCAAAAAAGCCCTCTCCAAAAAGGAAAGGGCCCGTCCCTTCACATCACAGCTTTCTCTAATATCTCTCCCCCAGCTCCCGCAAAATAAAGTCGTAGATCATTTTAGTCCGCTCTTCTTTCGGGTACAGCATGAATTCCTGCCGCTTCGGGATATGACTGCCCATCCTGTCCTGAAAAGTGGTTCTGAGATAGGCGGTTCTGTAAACCTGGTTCTCAAAAGAATGGTAAGATACTTCCAGCTCCATCGTTTTGCCGTTTGAGAATGTGACCGCTGTATCATCGAATGCGGTCGGTTGAAAATCTTTAACATGCACATGAGATATCCAGCCGCATTGAGGCCTTACAGAAGAAAGTGTAGGGAATAAAAAGATGTGATTTGAAGGGTCCACCATAATCGGCGGCTTGTGAGAAATTTTAATCGCTTCATACGTTCCCGCTTTTCTCCCGGCGTAGCTCGAGCCAAAGTAGCGGCAGCTTCTGTCAATGATGTGAATCGGCTTCATGCTGACATACAGAATGCAATCTTTTTCAATGATCTTCGACCCCATTTTACCGTCTATTTCCTCAGGCAAAACAGCGATGGTTGAACGATTTACTTCGTAGCTTTCTAAGGGTGCGTGTGTTTTCTGGCACATAATGTGCAGCCTCCAATCCTTTTCTTGAAAATTTATACTAATAATCTATCATCTGTCATTGGAAAACGACAGGTTTTTTTTGAATATAGCTAAAAATCACCTTTTCAAGATATAATTTAGTCTTAATTTACTACTTAAAGATTATTTTTCAATTTCGTTTTCACCACATTTATACAATGTTATTTTTCAATTTTTCGTCAGTTTGCAGGATATGTCGGTATATTTCCAAGCATTAGTTGTCTAAAGATTATAAAAATTAATTGATTTTTCCGGCTGTTATCCATATACTATAAAAAAGGCATTGGGGGGATTCTTTATGAAAGAGAAAAAATCGTACACTGAGCTCATGAAGTCCCGCAACACGCAAAAAGCAAATGAATTCGATGTGACAATGGCCGATATTTACATTCAAATGGTGCTCGACGAATCCTTGTATAAACGCCGGCTCCACACGCTGACAAAACAGATTGATAAAGCGCTTGATGATAAAAATAAAGAAGCGTTCCTTACGCTTTCTAAAGAATATGCCGCACTCAAACAGAGTGAATAAGCCAATCCATATGGATTGGCTTTTTTATATTATCCGTTTACGATGGTGCCGCCGTTCACATGAATTGTCTGTCCCGTGACATAAGAAGAATCATCGCTTGCTAAGTATAAATAGCTCGGTGCCACTTCAACAGGCTCTCCCGGGCGCTGCATCGGCACGTCTGAGCCGAAGACTTCCACTTCCTTCGCCGAGAAGCTCGCCGGAATGAGCGGCGTCCAGATCGGCCCCGGCGCCACTGCGTTCACCCTGATCCCCTGAGTGACAAGAGACTGGGACAGAGATCTTGTAAACGTGACGATCGCCCCTTTTGTCGCTGAATAGTCAATCAATGTTTTGTGGCCTTTGTAGGCGGTAATGGAGGCCGTATTAATGATTGAACTTCCTTTTTTCAAATGAGGGAGCGCGGCTTTCGTTAAGTAAAACATTGAAAAAATATTCGTCTGAAACGTTCTGATGAGCTGGTGGCTGGTGATTTTCTCAATCCCCGGCTGCACGTGCTGCTCACCCGCATTGTTGACTAAGATGTCAATGGAAGGAAAGGCTTGGCCCGCCTGACGGATGACATCGTTGCAAAAGGCTTCGTCGCCGACATCACCTGCGATCAGCAGACACTTTGCCCCCTCTTTTTCTACATATTGCTTCGTCTCTTCGGCGTCCTGATGCTCATCAAAGTAAACGATGACCACATTTGCGCCTTCCTTCGCGAACAAAACGGATACAGCGCGTCCGATTCCGCTGTCTCCGCCCGTGATAATCGCAGTTTTTCCTTCAAGTTTTTTCGCCGCTTTCGGTTTGTCAAACACAGGGCGCGGGTCCATTACATATTCAAAGCCCGGCTGCCGGTTTTGATGCTGCGGCGGCAAGGTTTTCTTCTTCTGATTCGCCATTTTGATCACTCCTTTACATTAATTACTATATTATGAGTAATTTGAGCATCTTATACGACTTTCATGTATGAATATAGACTTATTGGAAAAATTAAGAATATACAATAGAGGAGGTAATTTGAAATGACTGCTTTTTCAAACGAGGAATCTGCTTCCTATTGGAAAGCAACAGCTGACATTCCTTCCTTTCCCGCCCTGACTGAAGATACGGAATGCGACGTTGCGGTTATCGGCGGAGGAATTACGGGCCTGACAACAGCATACGAGCTGACGAAAAGAGGCTTCCGTGTCGCTGTCATTGAAGCAGACCGGATTTTAAACGGGACGACCGCGGGCACGACCGCAAAAATCACCGCCCAGCATGATTTCATCTATGCCGATCTAATTCAGCAGATCGGACTGACCAGCGCAAGGCTCTATTTCGAAGCCCATCTTCGCGCTATGGAAGACATGAAGCAGATCATCAAGGACCTTTCGATTGACTGCAGGCTGATTGAACAAGACGCGTATATTTACACGAATACGGACTCCGGCGTCAAAAAAATCCGCAGCGAGCAGGAAGCCTACACCAAGCTCGGCATTGAACACGAGCTTGTGAAAGAACTTCCCGTCCCCGTTAATTGCAGGCTCGGCCTTGCCATGAAGAATCAGGCGCAATTTCATCCGCTTTTATATGGCGCGGCGCTTGTGAAGGAGATGGTCAAAAACGGGGCGCGGATTTTTGAACAGACGGCGGCAATTGACATTAAAAAAGAACCGCAGCCTGAGGTGGTCACGAAAAACAGACACGGCATCAAGTGCCGCTACATTGTCTGCTCCTCCCACTTTCCTTTTTATGACGGCGGAGGGCTTTATGCCGCCAGAATGTATGCCAGCAGATCCTACGTGCTGGCGGTAAAACCGAAGCAAGCGTATCCTGACGGCATGTTTCTCAGCATAGACAAGCCGTCCAGATCACTGCGCTATACAGAGCTGAACGGTGAAAAACTGGTGCTCGTCGGAGGCGAAAGCCACAAAACAGGCCAAGGAAAAGAAATGTCCGAGCATTACGAAGCGCTGAAACAATTTGCAGAAGACACAATCGGGGTCGAAAGCATCCCATATCATTGGTCTGCGCAAGACCTTGTCACCATTGACAAAATCCCGTTCATCGGTCCGATCTCAGGCGATGAAGAATATATTTTGGCGGCGACCGGTTTTAAAAAATGGGGCATGACAAGCTCAGCCCTTGCGGCGAAGCTTTTGGCCGATCATATCCAAAACAAAAAGAACCCGTTTTCCGGCCTGTTTATCCCGTCACGTTTCCACGCAGATCCGGGGCTGAAAAAACTGATTTCCTATAATGCCGACGTAGCCAAACACCTTATCTCGGGCAAACTTGAAAGGCCGGACGCTTCACCTGAGTCCCTTCAGCCCGGAGAGGGAAAAATCGTAACCGTAAACGGCAAACGGGCCGGCGCCTATAAAGATGAAAAAGGCTGCCTGCATCTTGTCGACACGACATGCACCCATTTAGGCTGTGAGGTTGAATGGAATGACGGCGAACGGACGTGGGACTGCCCTTGTCACGGCTCCCGGTTCACACCTGACGGCGGGGTTGCCGAAGGTCCCGCCGTCAAGCCGCTTAAGCGTATCACGCAAGATTAACTGAACCATTCTGTATGAATGGTTTTATTTTTTCGGCATTAAAATATTTTTACCAGATTCCTTCATTCAAGTTCCTTCCAAACCGATAAAAAGAAAAAGAGAATATCTGGAGGAACTAATATTGTTATTTAAAAAAGACCGCAAAAAAGAATCAGCTTATTTTTCAGAAGCCGACGGCAAAAAACGCATCGAGCTTTCAAATCAATATGCAGATGTCAAAAAGCAGCTGAAAATGGTCAGGCTTGGAAACGAAGAGCTTCATGTGCTTGAAGAGCTGCAGCCGTTAATCAAAGAACATATATCCACAATCGTCGATTCCTTTTACCGAAACCTGGATCACGAAAAATCATTAATGACGATCATTAACGACCATAGCACGGTCGAGCGCCTGAAAAAAACATTACGCCGTCACATCCACGAAATGTTCGCCGGCACGATTGATGATGAATTCATTGAGAAAAGACAGCGCATCGCTTCCATTCATTTGCGGATCGGCCTTGAACCGAAATGGTATATGGGGGCGTTTCAGGATCTGCTTCTGTCGATGATGAACATATATGAAGCTTCCATCCCGGATTTGCATGAGCTTTTAAAAGCGATCAAAGCGACGACGAAAATACTGAATCTCGAACAGCAGCTCGTCCTTGAAGCGTTCCAGACCGAATATAACTGCCAGCGGGACGAGCAAGAAGAAAAGAAAGCCCGTCTTCATCAAAAAATTCAGGAAACATCCGGATCACTCGCTGATCTGTTTTCAGAAACGAGCAGAGCCGTGCAGGAGCTGGTCGATAAATCAGAGGACATTTCCGAGGCGTCAAAAGCCGGCACCGTCACTTCCGTACATGTAGAAGAAAAGTCAATCGGCGGAAAAAAAGAACTTGAAAGCCAGCAGAAGCAATTGAATAAAATCGACTCCAGCCTTCTGCATATTGAAGAAGAAATGGATAAGCTGAATGACATTGCCCAGCAAATCGAAAAAATCTTCGGCATCGTGACGGGGATCGCCGAGCAAACGAATCTCCTGTCATTAAACGCTTCAATAGAATCTGCAAGAGCCGGGGAGCACGGCAAAGGCTTCGCGGTTGTCGCAACGGAAGTAAGAAAGCTTTCAGAGGATACGAAAAAAACCGTTTCCACCGTATCAGAGCTTGTGAACAATACCAATACACAAATCAACATCGTATCCAAACATATTAAAGATGTAAACGGACTTGTGGGTGAAACGAAAGAAAAAATGATGCAGATCAACCGTCTGTTTGATGACATCGTCCAAAGCATGAAAACGAGCAAAGATCAGACAGGCAAAATCGACGTTGATTTACAGGCTTTTCTCGGCGGCCTTCAAGAAGTCAGCCGCGCCGTTTCCCACGTTGCATCATCCGTTGATTCACTTGTTATCCTCACAGAAGAATAAAGATAAACCGGCCGGCCTTTTTTATAAAGGGCCGGTCTTTTTAATGTAAACCAAAAATATAATGATGTTGACATATATAAAGACTCGCTTTATTGTATAAACATATTTTGATAAGCTGGAGGAATACATAATGAAATTGACAGAAATGATGCATATTGCCGTGTTTACCGCCATTATGGGACTTTTGGGGCTTCTCCCCCCGCTTTTCTTATCCTTTACGCCGGTTCCGATTACACTCCAGACGATCGGTGTGCTTTTATCAGGAAGCATATTAAAACCGAAAGCCGCGTTTTTAAGCCAATTGCTGTTTTTGCTGATTGTGGCATGCGGAGCGCCTCTCCTTTCGGGCGGAAGAGGCGGGTTCGGGGTTTTTTTCGGGCCGAGCGCCGGGTATCTCGCCGCATATCCGCTTGCGGCATTCCTGCTTAGCCTCAGCATCCGAAACCTTCGCTCAGCCAGCGCACCCCATTTGTTTATCAGACAGTTTTTGTTCGGCGTGCTGTTTTTGTATATCATCGGCATTCCCGTTCAGGCTTTTATGATGCACATTGATATCTTGACTGCCGTAAAGCTCAGCCTCATCTATGTGCCCGGAGATCTGCTTAAAGCGGCCGCAGCCTCATTCGCAGCCGTAAGAATCAGAAAAACTCTTCAAGCAAGCCGGCTTTTGCCGACGAAAGGAAGCTGATTTTACTCATCATGATTACATCATCATATTCAGATACAGCCGGACAAGCGCCGGAACACATCGCCATTCAGACAGAAACAGAACAGATCAACTATCAAACCTGGAACAGGCTAGTAAACCAAACCGCAAACTGGCTTGGCAGCCTTTCAGGTAAGCCGAAAAACATTGCAATATTACTGCCGAATGAAATCCCTTTTTTACAACTATTCGCAGGCGCGGCGCATGCCGGCTGCACGGCGGTTCCGTTAGATCCCCGCTCGGCAGCGGCGGAATTCGCGGATCAGCTGCACATCAGCAAAACCGACCTCGTCATCTGTGACCGCCGGCTGAGCGGCAGACTGGACGGCGTCAAAACGCCTGTCATCCTATGGGATGAATGCAGGCCCTTGATCGAGGCGGAAAAAACGGAAGGCGCTTTTATCAAAAACGCCGGCCTGCCCTTTTATACCGGATTCACCTCGGGATCGACCGGTAAGCCGAAAGCCTTCACCCGCTCTCACCGTTCGTGGCTGGAGAGCTTTTCTTGTACGAAACGTGAATTCGGCATTTCCCCTGATGACAAAGTGCTGGTACCGGGCACTCTGCGCTCATCACACTTTTTGTACGGCGCCGTCAGCACTTTGTTTATCGGCGGAACCGTCATCCTTCAAAGAAAATTCAACCCGGCCGGAATGAAAGACCGGCTGAGACAAGCTGATGTTCTGTATACCGTACCGACAATGACCGACGCCCTGCTCTCGGCAGAAGCGTTTCCGGATAAACCGCTCAAGGTGATTTCTTCCGGTGCAGACTGGCCCGCTTCGTCTAAACAAGCGCTGTCAGACCGCTATCCTCATTTGCGGTTATATGATTTTTACGGAACGTCCGAGCTGAGTTTCGTGGCTTTCTTATCGCCTGAAGACGGCGCAAAAAAACCAAATGCGGCGGGCCGGCCGTTTGATCATGTTAAAATCGAAATCCGCCGGCCCGGCGGAGAACGCTGCATGCCGGGCGAAACGGGGAAGATTTTTGTGAACAGCCCGATGAAATTTTCGGGATACATCGGCGGCGCAAAGCCTGATGATTCCGGATGGATGACGGTTGACGACATGGGGTATGCCGACCGTGACGGCTATCTATATATCGAAGGACGTGAAAACGGGATGATCGTATCCGGCGGCCTGAACGTGTTTCCTGAAGAGATTGAACGTGTGCTCAACGGCTGTCCGGGCGTCAGAAAAGCAGCCGTAACCGGTGTGCCTGATGCCTATTGGGGCAGCATCGCCGTTGCGGTGATCGACGGACATGCGGATGTAAAGGAACTAAAGAAACGGTGCCGCGAACAGCTGGCGGCATATAAAATCCCGAAAAAATGGCTGTTTTCAGAAATACCGGAAACAGCCGGCGGAAAGATCGCCCGTGCCGCCATACAAAAGCAGGCAAAGGACATGATGGAATGGAAGCGGTAATTACGGATGCGAAACGGACGATTTTTGCCCGGGAAAACGGCCTGTTAAAGGACTGTCTTCCTGAGGATTTAGCCGCTCCGCTGATCCGCCATTTGAGCCGGAACACACCCGAAGACATTGATGAAGTCCTGATCGGAAACGCGACGGGCCGCGGCGGAAACCTCGCCCGGCTGTCAGCCTTGGCAGCCGGACTTCCTTTGAGCGTGTCCGGGACGACCATCGACAGACAGTGCGGCTCTGGGCTTGATGCCGTGAGAATCGCGTGTCATTTTGTTAAAGCCGGCGCAGGGAGCACGTATATCGCGGGAGGAGCGGAGAGCAGCAGCCGCTCCCCTTTCTCATCGCGCGCGCGTTTTTCTCCTGAACATATCGGCGATCCTGATATGGGCATAGCAGCCGAGTATACGGCACAGGCTTACGGGGTAACGAGAAAGATGCAGGACGAATATGCCCTTCTCAGCTATGAACGGAGCGTCAAAGCGCACGAAGACGGCCTGTACCGCCGGGAGATCCTCCCCATTCGCGGATTCACCGCTGACGAAAACATGCAAAAAAAGCGGAACATGGAGCCTCTCATCGCCCGCGCCAAACCCGTCTTTCAGCCCGGAGGCTCTGTCACCGCCGCCAACAGCTGCGGAATTTCTGACGGGGCGGCGGCAGTCTGTGTGATGGAAGAACAAAAAGCGCGGTCTCTCGGTTTAAAGCCGGGATTGCGTTTTATCGGAAGCGCGGTAAGCGGCGTCCATCCGCATTATCCTTCAGCAGCTCCGGTGTATGCCGTCCAAAAACTGCTGAAGGAGCTGGACCTGTCACCCGATGACATTGATATATACGAAATAAACGAGGCGTTTGCCGTCAAAATATGCGTCTTTTCACAGCAGCTTCAAGTGCCGTATTCTAAAATAAATGTCCGGGGCGGCGCTCTGGCCGTCGGACATCCGTACGGGGCTTCCGGAGCGGCGCTTGTCACCCGGCTTTTTTATGAAGCAAAAAGGCGGCCGGATGCCCGATTTGCAGCAGCAGCGATCGGCAGCGGAGGCGGAGTCGGACTGGCGCTTCTCTTTGAAGTGTTAACGTAACGGCAGTATAATAGATGATATCGATAAAAAATGATCGGAGTGGAGACTTTATGACTGCCGTTTGTTTAGTAAGACATGGAGAAACTGATTGGAACGCCCAAAAGAAGCTTCAAGGCAAATCGGATATTCCGTTAAATGCGACGGGAGAGCGTCAGGCGAAAGAAACAGGAGAATACTTAAAAGGTTTCAAATGGGATGTCATCGTCTCAAGCCCGATGAAACGGGCCAGAAAAACAGCCGACATCATTAATGGATTTCTGAATCTGCCCATCGTCGTCATGGAAGATTTCAGAGAACGGAGCTATGGGGATGCGGAAGGAATGTCTTTACCGGAACGGTCGAAGCGCTATCCGGATAAAAACTATCCGAACATGGAGACCGCAGAGGAGCTGACAGACAGAATGCTGGCCGGTTTAGTGAAAGTTCAGGAGCGCTTCCCTGATCAAAAAGTACTGATCGTCGCTCACGGCGCAGCCATTCACGCCCTCTTGTCCGCCATTTCTGACGGTGACACCGACATACAAAACGCAAAGCTTGTCAATGCTTGTCTGAGCAATATTGAACGGATTGAAGATCAGTGGCGCGTCAATGATTACAATGTAAGCAGCCACCTTTCAGAATCATAGCAAAAAGGCCCGCATTCAATGCCGGGCCTTTTTAGCGGGCATTTTTTCCTGCAGATCATGTAATATGGCGTCCGCACCGTCAATACTCCGGCGTTCCGTCCAAACCGCCCTGTCCGCGCGGTAAACATGTCCGTTTTTCACGGCTTTAAGCTGTTTCCAGATCGGATTCTTTTCGAATTCTTTCTCTCCGCCCAACAGCACGATGTAATCAGGATCGATATGCAAAAGCTTCCCGGGCGTCATTTTGATAGGCTCAGATTTTCCGCCGGAAGCTGTCTGGACCGCATAGGTAAACCCTGCGAGCGTTAAAAGCCGGGACGTAAAAAACTGATCATCCTTTACGAAAAAGCTGCCGTTTACAGCGTTCATTATTAAAATCGAGGCGCCTTCTGCATCCAGTTTTCTTTTGATGTCATTCAGCTTTTCTTCTTGAGCCGACAACTGTTTCTCTATGATGCCCTCTTTACCGGCCGCCTTTTCAATGGTAAGGGCGGCGTCAACCGCATCCTGATAATCCGCATCTTCATTTTTTAAAGCGATTGTCGGAGCGATCTCCGTCAGCTTATCGTATATCCCTCCGTGCAGGTCTGAGTCCGCAATGATGAGATCGGGTTTCAGCGAAGCGATCTTTTTCAGGTCGGGATGTGACCGGGTGCCGGCGTTTCCCGCTGACCGGTTATCGGCCGCAGCCACAGGCTTTATGCCGAGATCATCTAGGGTATCATTAAAGCCCGGATTCAGCACGGCGACGCGCTTCGGATGCGCTGCCACATGTGATGTCCCCAGATCATGTCTGATGGCAGTCTCATGTTCCGGCCCTGAACATGCCGATATGAAGAGGACGGCCAAGATCGGCATCAGCATACTGAATCGTTTCATCTGTTCCCCTCTTTCGTTTTTCCGCAATTATATCATGAGCAAGATCAGCATCAATGATATTCATAATCATTATTTTTATAAAATGGTTTCATGGCTATTCTCCACCAAGGAAGTCAAGAATTGATTCATGCTGAAGCTTTTTCTCATTCTGTTTCACGTCCATCAGTCTTCTGCATTCAACAAAAAGTGACATTTATCCTGTTTTTGGCGCAGCATCCAAAAATGGAAGCAAAACATTCGACCCAGTAAACAAGCGAGTCATTGCGCTTGTGTACATTTACTCATGTCCTTCCATCGGTTTTTTCCATTAAAATTTAAATATTTCGGGTTCCTACTAAATGAAAGAGAGTTGATATACCTAAATAGAAATAAAATAGGATGAAAAAAATTGGGTCTACTAAAATATTATTCCATACTATACAATTAATCCACAGAATAGTCTGTATATTGGTTATTCTGCAAATGAAAAAAAGGAGAGGATAAAGAGTGAGAGGCAAAAAGGTATGGATCAGTTTGCTGTTTGCTTTAGCGTTAATCTTTACGATGGCGTTCGGCAGCACGTCTTCTGCCCAGGCGGCAGGAAAATCAAACGGGGAAAAGAAATATATTGTCGGGTTCAAACAGACAATGAGCACGATGAGCGCCGCTAAGAAGAAAGATGTCATTTCTGAAAAAGGCGGAAAAGTACAGAAGCAATTCAAATATGTAGACGCAGCTTCAGCTACATTAAATGAAAAAGCTGTAAAAGAGCTGAAAAAAGACCCTAGCGTCGCTTACGTTGAAGAAGATCACGTTGCAAAAGCGTACGCGCAATCCGTGCCTTACGGCGTATCTCAAATCAAAGCCCCTGCTCTGCACTCTCAAGGCTTCACCGGATCAAATGTTAAAGTAGCGGTTATCGACAGCGGTATCGATTCTTCTCATCCTGATTTAAAGGTGGCAGGCGGAGCCAGCATGGTTCCTTCTGAAACAAATCCTTTCCAAGACAACAACTCTCACGGAACTCACGTTGCCGGCACAGTTGCGGCTCTTAATAACTCAATCGGTGTATTAGGCGTTGCGCCAAGCGCATCCCTTTACGCGGTAAAGGTTCTCGGCGCTGACGGTTCCGGTCAGTACAGCTGGATCATTAACGGAATTGAGTGGGCGATCGCAAACAAAATGGACGTTATTAATATGAGCCTCGGCGGACCTTCTGGTTCTGCAGCGTTAAAAGCGGCAGTTGACAAAGCCGTTGCTTCCGGCGTCGTAGTCGTTGCGGCAGCCGGTAACGAAGGCACTTCCGGCGGCTCAAGCACAGTGGGCTACCCTGGTAAATACCCTTCTGTCATTGCGGTTGGCGCTGTTGACAGCAGCAACCAAAGAGCATCTTTCTCAAGCGTAGGTTCTGAGCTTGATGTCATGGCACCTGGCGTATCGATCCAAAGCACGCTTCCTGGAAACAAATACGGCGCGTACAACGGTACGTCAATGGCATCTCCGCACGTTGCCGGAGCGGCTGCTTTAATTCTTTCTAAGCATCCGAACTGGACAACCACTCAAGTCCGCAGCAGTTTAGAAAACACCACTACAAAACTTGGTGATGCTTTCTACTACGGAAAAGGGCTGATCAACGTACAGGCGGCAGCTCAGTAAAACATAAAAAACCGGCGTCGGCCTTGGCCCCGCCGGTTTTTTATTATTTTTCTTCCTCCGCATGTTCAATCCGCTCCATAATCGACGGATGGCTCCCTTTGAAAACCTTGACGAGAAACGGAGGATTGACCCGGCTCAGTCCCGTAACGGCTAAATCCTGAAACGTCTCAATCGCCGCTTCCCGGTTTCCGGTCAGCTCGATGCCGTAACGGTCGGCGGCGTTTTCCTGATACCGGGAGACGGCATTCGTAATCGGATCAGAAGCAAAACTGAGCACGGAGATGAGCAGCAATAACAGCGGGAGAGCGGCCAGATCTTTAGGCCCCTCTATATGAAGCATCCGGCTGAAGGATTTCGCCAGCCGCCTGTAAAGCTTGTCAATGATATAGAACCCGGCCAATGACAGCAGCAGATACCCGGCAAGTCCGATGTACACGTGCTTCATCACATAGTGCCCCATCTCATGCCCCATTATGAACAAAATTTCCGGATCCTTCAGTTTGTTAAGAGTCGTATCCCACAAAACGATGCGCTTATTCGAACCGATGCCCGTCACATACGCATTCAGCGCGTTCGTTTTCTCCGACATATTCACTTCATAAACATGGCTGGCGGGAATATCGGCCTTGTCGGCAAGCGACAAAATTTTGCTTTCCAGCTCCTTGTCTTTCAGCGGATAAAATTCATTGTATAAAGGATCAATGACAACCGGCTGCAGGAAAAACAAAAACAGGGTAAACGGCACGGTCAGACACCATGCGTAAAACCACCATTTTTTTGTATGCTTTGTGATCAGCCAGTAAAACACAAGCACACACGCGGCAAACAGCGGAAAACTGATCCAGAAATCAATGACATGGTCTCTGATCCAGCTTGTTGTGGTCTGGGTCGAAATATGATACGCAAGCGAAACCCGATAGCCGATCCACTCAAGCGGAAGCGAAGCCGCCGTAACGATGAGTGAAATGACAAATACGAAGCTTACGATTTGCAGCACCCGAAAGCGCACCGCTGCTTCCAGCCATTGCTTTATTTTTTTGGCAAGCCCAGTAATGAGCAGCAGAAAAAATAAAAACCAATCTAACGGCGCCCCGATAAAAAACAGAAAATCCTTTACATTTGAATAGTTTTCAGCGGCTGCCAGGCGGCCCGGGTCCATAAACGAGGCCGGATCGGCTTTCGTTCCCTTTACGGCCTCCGGGACCGCAGAGTCTCCTGTCATAAAGAAATACCAATAGAAAAAAAGGCCGTACAGCACATAGGCAAGTCCCGATGCCGCAATCCATTTGCGCATGGAAGTCACCCTCCTTACCCTTATGACTTACTCCTATTGTAAGCATAAATGCAAATAAATAGAACCAAGCCTCCGAAACGGATGTTAATCTTTTCACAACAGAAAAGAATGGAACAACAGGAAGCGGGAAAGACTAAAAGACGGAGTGATGAATATGAAAAAAATAATCGCATTTATTGTAGTAATCGCCCTTTTGGTTATTGCTTTCTTCTATGTATACAGCCGGACCGGCGATGTGTTTCCATCAAGCAACGCAGATCTGATTATTCTGTCTGAGCACGGAAAAAAAGAAATCAAAATTAAAGACAGGCAGAATGTAAAAGATATGCTCGATATCTTGAACCAAGGAAAACAAGTCAAACTGACCAAAAGCTTGTCTCCCGATTACAACGGAACGGTCAAATACCATGAAGACCGTTTTGATTCATTCAGCATGTGGCTCGAAAGCGGCAATTATATGACGTACAAGCATAAAAACACGTATTACAAACTGACCCGGCATGATACGTTGCTTGTGCAAAGCATCATTAAGGAAGAATCGCAGAGCTGACCGGATCAGTTCATGTAAAAGCGAAGCCCCCGGCTTCGCTTTTCGTCTGTCATTTCGGAAGCATGTCCCGGACCGCCCGTCTCAGCAGCTTCCCGGTCGCGTTCTTCGGAATCTCATCAAGAAAAACCACTTCCGCCGGGCGCTTATATTTTGCTAAATGCTGTTCACAGTAATCAACAACGGCCTGCTCTGTCAGCTCACCATCGGCAGGCACTATATAAGCATGCACCGCTTCCCCCGTTTTGGCGTCAGGAACGCCGATAACCACGGCTTCTTTAATGCCCTCATGGCTGTAGAGCACTTCTTCTACTTCACGCGGATAGACGTTGTATCCGCCGACGAGAATCATATCTTTTTTTCTGTCGACGATATAAAAATAACCGTCTTCATCGCGCTTCGCCAAATCACCAGTGTATAGCCAGCCGTCCTTCAGCGCATGTTCCGTCTCCTCCGGCATCTTGTAATAGCCTTTCATCACATTCGGCCCTTTCACAATCAATTCCCCCACTTGATGGGCGGGCAGTTCTCGACCGAGCGTATCAACGACTTTATTTTCGACATGCAAAATATTCGTCCCGATTGAGCCGGGCTTTCTCCCCCGGTCAAACGGATTGAAACAAGTAACCGGAGACGCTTCAGAAAGTCCGTATCCTTCCAAAATGGTGACATTAAAGGTTTGTTCAAACGTCTGCAGCAGAGCGACCGGCATCGAAGCTCCGCCTGAAATGCAGAG
Organism: Bacillus siamensis; assembly: GCF_051628075.1. NCBI lineage: Bacteria > Bacillati > Bacillota > Bacilli > Caryophanales > Bacillaceae > Bacillus > Bacillus siamensis. Next base: position 997,903 of record NZ_CP155579.1, on the reverse strand, counting down.
CCTGATAGACGCAAAATCCTCCGCCTTTCCGTGCTCATATTGATACAGGTAGTTATACATCGTCGGAACGCCTGCAAAAATAGTTGCCTGCCGGCGTTTAATCAGTTTAAACACAGAGGCCGGGCTGAATTGCGGCTCGATTAATACACACGCTCCGCTCATCAGAGGCGCATTCATACAAACAGTTAAACAAAAAACGTGAAACATCGGCAATGCGGCTACAATTTTATCTTTCTCATTCATTCCTAAGTATCCGGCGACATCATTCGCGTTGGAAAAAAGATTCTGATGGGTGAGCATGGCGCCTTTCGGTTTTCCCGTCGTCCCTGAGGTATATAAAATGACGGCAGTATCATCTTGGGACAATGTCGGATAGGTTCTGGTGCGCTCCGCCGGACGGAGCATTTTTGTAAACGTTGTCATTTTTAAGCGCAATTGAGGGTCTTCTGTCGATGGAGCGTTCTCTGCGGTCTGACTGATGATGATATGCTCCACTAGCGGCAATGAGCCGTGCAGGCTTTCAAATACGGGAATTAAAAGGTCGATGCCGGCGATCGCTTTGACATCGCCGTTTTTCAGCATATATGCGATCTCTGAAGGTGTGTATGCCGGATTAACAGGTATGACGACAACTCCCGCTTTTAACGCGCCGAAAAACGCAATGACAAAATCAGGCGTATTTCCGAGCAGCAAAGCGAGATGATCCCCTTTTTTCAGTCCCCTGTCTTCCAATCCGTTTGCAAATGCTTCGATTTTACCTGCCAGCTCCTCATACGTCATGTACTGATCTTGAAACAGACAAGCTGGTTTTTCCGGTTTCTGTGATGCCGTTTCTTCTAATTTGGAAACCAGATTCATTTTCCCACCCCTTTAAAAATGTAATGAATGAATAGTCATTCACTTCTCCGGAATAAACGTTCACTTTCATTATAGAAAAATATAGAAAAACACTCAAGGGCTAAAAGCCCCGAGTGCCTTAAAACCGGAAACTATAATTGTTTCAGCGCTTCTCTGATGGGCGTGCTGCCCGCCGTCAGATCGAACGCCTTTTCATACGTATTCGGTTCATTAAGGGATGCGATAACGGTCTTGGCGACATCGTCTCTTGAAATGGAGCCTCTTTCTAAATCGGCGGCGGCATTGATATTGCCCGTTCCGGGATCATTTAATAGTCCGCCGGGACGGATAATCGTATACGTCAAACCGCTCGCTTCAAGGATTTTGTCCGCATAATGCTTTGCGGCATAATACGGCTTCAGCGATTCATTCCAGTTGGCCCGGTTATGAGCCTGAAGGGCGCTCACCATAATAAACCGCTTAATGCCGGCTTTCTTTGCCGCTTCTATCGCTTTTGCCGCTCCGTCAAGATCAATCAAAAGCGTCTTATCGTATCCGGTGCTTCCGCCTGATCCGGCGGTAAAAACCATCGCGTCACAGCCCTCGGCGGCTTTCGCGATGTCTTCCGCACTTCCTTCGAGATCCGCAAGAACGGCTTCTGTTCCCGCAGCTTGAAGCGCTTCTTTCTGCTCTTCTTTCCGGACCATCGCCCGCAGCGTATGGGTGCCGTCTTGTTGAAACAGCCCGGTCAGCCGCTGTCCGATCTGTCCGTTTGCTCCGATGAGAAATACTTTCATCATGATCCCTCCCTATCTATTATGGTTCTATCATTTCATAAAAACGGGCGCTGATTCAAATCATGCGGTTTGGCAAGTGTTCTAATAAATCAGTTCGAGGAAGTCTTCCAGCTCTATTTTGCCGAAATACTGTTTCAGCTCAATTCCGGCCAGCGCCTCCCTGATCGCGGTTCTGTCATACTGTTTTCCGCTCAGCGCCTGTTCGACTTCACTCACATCTTTCGCACCGAAAAAATCACCGAAAATTTTGCAGTCTTGAATGATTCCTTTTTTCACTTCAAGGCGCAGATCAATTGATCCGACCGGATAACGTTTGGAATGCTGAAGATTGAATGCCGGCGACCTGCCGAAATTCCAGTCCCAGTTTTGATAACGCTCTTCAGAAATCTTCCGGATCGCTTTCCAATCTTCATCCGTCAGCTTATATTCCGGCACTTTGGAAAGATCATTTGTATTAAAAATATGGTGAAGCAGGTGCTTTTTGAATTCATCGGCCGTCATTTTGTCATCAAGAAACTCGCTGATGTTGGCGACACGGCTTCTGATTGATTTAATGCCCTTTGATTCGATTTTGTCTTTTTTCACTTTCAGTGCTGACACAACATGGTCAATGGCCGAATCCAGCATTAATGTTCCGTGGCTGAAAATCCGCCCTTTCGTCGAGAATTGAGCGTTGCCGGAAATTTTTCTGCCATCTGCGACAATGTCGTTGCGGCCGCTTAATTCAGCTTCCACACCGAGCTGGCGCAACGCCTGAATGACGGGTTCGGTGAATTTTTTAAAATTGTGAAAGCTGTCTCCGTCATCCTTTGTGATAAAACTGAAATTCAGATTTCCGAGATCGTGATAAACCGCGCCGCCTCCTGACAGTCTGCGGACGACGATGATTCCGTTATCTTCTACGTATTTCGTATTGATTTCTTCTATTGTATTTTGATTCTTCCCGATGATAATCGACGGCTGATTGACATAAAAAAGCAGGTATGTCTGTTCAGGGTCGAGATGCTTCACGCAATATTCTTCGATCGCGAGGTTGATCCTCGGATCGGTTATGTTTTGGTTATCAATAAATAACATGGTGCTCCTCCTCTATTTCTCCCACTTCAATCCGGAGGCCGCGATTTTCACTTCGCCCCCGAATACGGTTTCCGCTTCTTCTTTCAGCTTGCGGTGCTCGCCGAAATGAGGCAGATGTGTGAGAATCAGCTCCCCCGCTCCCGCCTCCTTCGCGATACGTCCGGCTTCCAAGCTGTTCATATGGCCGGCTGACGTGCCGTCCTGGTCTGCGTAAAAATTACACTCGCAGATCAGCAGATCGGCATTTTCCGCAAACGGAATAAACGAGTCCTGATAGCTTGAATCAGCTGTATACACAACGGAAGCGGAACCGTCAGTAATCCGCATCGCATAACAAGTGACCGGATGTACCGTTTTCAGAAAGGTAATCGTGAACGGCCCGGCAGAAAGCGGACGGTCCGGCTGATAGGCCACTCCCTTTGTATGCGTTTTGTATGTAAGACGCTCAAACTGTTCTATATCAGCATCATGCCCATAAATCGGCAGCGCATCCGTTCCTTTTCCAAGAAATGAGCCGACCTGCTTGGCAAATTGAAGCGGCCCGATATCAGCAATGTGGTCATGATGATAATGGGACAAAATCACGGCATCAAGCTCTTCTGCCGGTACATAGGCAAACAGCTTTGATAATACGGCGCTTCCGCAATCGACGAGCAAAGAATAACCGCCGGACTGAAACAGATAGCCTGAAGTTGCTTCATTTGCGGCCGGAAACCCGCCGCAGCATCCAATAACTGTAACTTTCATATAATCCTCCGAATGTTTATGATAAAAAGATCCTTTCCTCCAATATACCTATTTTTCGTACAAATTGCATGTTTTAAACATTGTGCCAAAACAGCCGTTGATTTCTCAAAACTGTTATAATACAATATAGAGACAACACAATGAAAGAGGGATGGGTATGTTGGAAAAGATGTCGGATTTTTTCAGAAATTTACCCGGTAAGAAATGTGAAGAATGCGGAAATGAGATTGTTGAGCAGTATGAGTGTCACATTAATCTGTGCAATGACTGCTTGAAAATTAAGGATATGTGACAATAGGGCGCCGCACAATTCTAAGTTGTGCGGCGCCCGTTTTTTTCGGCCCTCATCATACTTTCTGAATAGGGCGTTATTCACCATTATTAGCAATTATATGTACGTTTTAAAAGATTCAGTATTTTCAATCTATATTTTTTTATAGACGGATTGTTTTCTTTTCTATTATAATTTGTTCTAATAGCTATCTTTTTAGATACTTATTGCACTTTTTTCTTCGGGAGGTAATCTATGAAAAAATTACGTTTTGGATTAGCGACGCAAATTTTCGTCGGACTCATACTAGGGGTTGTAGTCGGTGTCATCTGGTATGGCAATCCTGCTGTTCCAACTTATTTACAGCCTATCGGCGATTTGTTTTTACGCTTAATCAAAATGATAGTGATTCCTATCGTCGTCTCCAGCTTAATCATCGGCGTTGCCGGCGCGGGAAGCGGAAAACAGGTCGGAAAATTAGGCTTCAAAACGATTTTGTATTTTGAGATCATTACCACTTTCGCCATCATTCTCGGACTGGCTTTGGCGAATCTTTTTCATCCGGGAACAGGCGTTAATATACATGAGGCTCAAAAAACAGATATCAGTCAATATGTTGAAACAGAAAAAGAACAAAATAATAAATCCATCGCGGACACATTCCTGCATATTGTACCGACAAACTTCTTCCAGTCATTGGCCGAAGGAGATCTGCTTGCCATCATCTGCTTTACCGTGCTGTTTGCACTCGGCATCTCGGCAATCGGTGAAAAAGGAAAGCCCGTATTGGCCTTCTTTGAAGGTGTTTCTCATGCGATGTTCCACGTTGTGAACCTGGTCATGAAAGTTGCTCCGTTTGGTGTTTTTGCATTGATTGGTGTTACCGTTTCCAAATTTGGGCTCAGTTCCCTGCTTTCACTCGGTAAACTGGTCGGTTTAGTATATGTAGCTTTGGCTTTCTTTCTCATTGTTGTATTCGGAATCGTCGGAAAGCTTGCCGGGGTTAACATTTTCAAATTCCTCGCCTATATGAAGGATGAAATTTTATTGGCGTTCAGTACGTCAAGCTCCGAAACTGTACTCCCCCGCGTTATGGAAAAAATGGAGAAAATCGGATGTCCGAAAGGAATTGTTTCATTTGTTGTGCCGATCGGATATACCTTTAACTTAGACGGATCTGTGCTGTACCAATCTATCGCCGCATTATTCCTCGCTCAGGTATACCACGTTGACTTGTCCATTTGGCAGCAGATTACCCTTGTGCTTGTCTTGATGGTCACTTCCAAAGGAATGGCTGCCGTGCCCGGGACTTCTTTCGTCGTCCTGCTTGCGACACTAGGCACAATCGGCGTTCCTGCAGAAGGCCTTGCATTCATCGCCGGTGTTGACCGGATTATGGACATGGCCCGTACGGTCGTCAATCTGACCGGAAACGCGCTGGCATCCGTTGTGATGTCAAAATGGGAAGGCCAGTATGATCCCGCTAAAGGCGCGAAGGTCATGAGCCTCGCCAAAACAGAACAAAACACAACCATCTCAGGTTAAACGAAAACCCTGCACGGAACTTTTTCCGCGCAGGGTTTTTTTATGCCATCGGCGATAGAACGTACCGGTACAAAAGCTTCGCCGTATTAAGAAGCGATAATTCGTGCGTGCGTTCAAAGGCGTGTGACGCGTCAATTCCCGGGCCGATCAGCCCGTGGACGATGTCATGGCCCGAACGGATGGCTGCTGAGGCATCAGAACCGTAATACGGATAGATATCAAGCTGATACTCAATGCCATAGCGCTCCGCAAGCCCGGCCAGATGTTTTCTGAGCTGATAATGGTACGGGCCGCTTGCATCCTTCACGCAAATAGAGACGGTATATTCATCCGTAGACTGGCCGTCGCCGATCGCTCCCATATCAACAGCCAAGTATTCGACGGTTTCAGGCGGAATGTTGGAATTGCCGCCGTAGCCGATTTCTTCATTATTAGAAATCAGAAAATGCGTCGTATACGGAAGTTCGATTTTCTCTTCTGTGATGCGGCGGATTAAGTTCAGGAGCAGGGCCACACTCGCTTTATCATCAAGATGCCGGGATTTTATAAAACCGCTCGGCGTCATTTGCACGCGCGGATCAAATGAGATGAAATCGCCGACTCTGATGCCGAGATCGGACGTCTCTTCCTTCGTCCGGACAGGCTCATCAAGGCGGACTTCCATATTCTCCTGATTCCGCTCTGCCTTGCCGGCGTCCTTGTAGACGTGCACTGAAGTCTGATGCATTAAAATGGTGCCTGTATAGGTTTTGCCGGAAGAAGTTTGGATTTCGCAATATTCCCCTTCAATCGAGTTGTATCGGAAGCCGCCGACCAAATCAATCTTCAGCCGGCCGTCCGCCTTTATTTCCTTTACCATCGCGCCGAGCGTATCGACATGCGCCGTCAGCAATCTGTGTTTCTTGTCATCACGGCCGGGAATCGTGACAAAAAGACCCCCTTTGCGGTTTCTGTAAGAGGAGACGCCCCATTCTTTTAAAAGACTTTCTGTATAGGCGATAACCTCGTATGTATTGCCCGTCGGACTCGGAATCGACACCAGTTCTTTAATCAGTTCCATCGTATGTTTCATATCTGCCACAGGTCATTCCTCCTATCAATTTGATTCTTCTTAAAATATACTCTTTTGCTCCACACCCCGTCCAATCTTTTCCTTCTCTTTTTTCATAAGATGAAGGGAGCATGGGGATAGGAGGGAAATGTATGATCAACCGTAAACTGCACAAGCGGAAAAGGTTTCATAATGATTGGTTTGAGGATTGGTTTGAGGATGATTGGTCTGGTGCAGCCTTCTGGGGCTGTAAAAAAGAAGAAGATCACTGTAAAAAGAAAAAAGAAGACCCTTGTAAAAAGAAGAAAGAAAAAAAGAAGAAAGAAAAAAAGAAGCATCATCATTCATGCCGCCACTGCTGCCGTCATTGGTAATATCACACAAGCCCGTTTTATAAATAGATGTCTCATGCTCCCCAACCAGCGGATGCTGCTTGGGTTTTTTTATTAATATTAGTACCAAGTAATAATATCTGGTGTTATAATCTGATTATAAAGGAGTGATTCATCATGTCAAAATCTAAAATTACAGCAATCGGTACATATGCTCCGGCACGCCGATTAACAAATGCGGATTTGGAGCGCATCGTCGATACATCTGATGAATGGATCGTCCAGCGTACCGGCATGAAGGAAAGACGTATTGCCGGCGAACATGAATTCACATCGGATTTATGTATAGAAGCGGTGAAAAACCTTGCGGAACGATACAGCGGGACCCTTGATGATGTCGATATGATCCTTGTCGCTACAACGACCGCGGACTATGCGTTTCCAAGCACTGCGGCACGCGTGCAGGCTCATTTCGGCTGGCCTCACACCGGCGCCCTTGATATTAACGCCACATGCGCCGGACTCACATACGGCCTTCAGCTCGCAGACGCATTAATCACCGCCGGTTCTCATCAAAAAGTGATCGTGATTGCCGGTGAAACATTATCAAAAGTAACGGATTATACTGACCGGACGACCTGTGTCCTTTTCGGAGACGCTGCAGGCGCCTTATTGGTGGAACGCGACGAATCAGCGCCGGGCTTTTTGGCAGCCGTGCAAGGAACGGCCGGGAGCGGCGCGGACGTGCTGTATCGGACGGGACTGAGCGCTGAATTAAACGGCGAACCGCTTAAAGGCGGAGGAAATATGGTCCAAAACGGGCGCGAAGTATATAAATGGGCGGCCAGAACCGTGCCTGAGGAATGCAACGCTCTTTTAGAAAAAGCCGGCTTTTCAAAAGACGATCTGGATTGGTTCGTTCCTCACAGCGCCAACATGCGGATGATCGAATCCATCTGTGAAAAACTTCCCTTCCCGCTTGAACGGACGCTGACAAGCGTTGAATATTACGGCAACACTTCATCGGTTTCTATTATTCTCGCTTTGGATGAAGCCTTGAAAGCGAAAAGACTGTCGGAAGGCCAGACACTGGTATTATTCGGGTTCGGCGGCGGATTGACTTATACCGGATTGCTGGTGAGATGGGGATTTTAATAGAACGATGATCGAAAACTGAAAAAAGAGGCCCCGAGCATCTGCCCGGGGCCTCTTTTTCTTATGCTGTTATTTCTTCTTCCGCTTTGTGTTCTTTTTTGCTTTGCACCGTAAAGTACACGATGGTCAGCACGATCATGACAACGGCAATGCCTAATAGAATCGATGCCTGCTGCCACATGTAGCCGTAATCGCCATTTGAAATGACGGCACGGAACCCGTTGATGCTGTACGTCATCGGCAGTGCCCCGTGGATCACTTGATAGAATCCAGGCAGAAGTTCAAGCGGGAAGGTTCCTCCGCTTGCCCCGAGCTGGAGCACCAGAATGATGACAGCGATAAAACGTCCCGGATTTCCCATCGTAGTCGCTAATAATTGAATCATGGACAAGAACGCGATGCTCGTAATCATCGTAAAGAGATAGAATCTCCAGGTGCTTTCCACATCAAGTCCGATTCCTTTTAACAGAACCGTTGCGACAATAACGGATTGAATCAGGCCGACGAGCAGAATGACGCTGAATTTGCTGAGGAACCATTCAAACCCGTTTCTCGGCCGGCCCGAAGCTTCTGTCAGAGGGAATACGACCGTCAGCATCAATCCGCCGACATATAAGCCCATAGACAGGATATAAGGCGTCAGTCCGGTGCCGTAGTTAGGCACGGAATGAATCGCATTATCGTCTGTTTTTACCGGATCGGCAATCATGCTGTACGTTTTGTTATCTGTCTTAATGTCTCCGGTTTGATCGGCCGCATCTTTCAGCTGGCCGGACAATTGTCCGGTGCCGTCTAAAAGCTTGCTTAAACCGGTGCCGAGTGACGCTTGGCCCTGCTCAATTTTGGACGAGCCGTCATGGATTTTGTTTTGCGCGTCAAGCAGTTTCGTTAAGCCGCCTGAGACTTGGCCGCTCCCTGACACTAACGCTTCTGATCCTGATTTGAGCTGGCTGAACTTGCTGTTGTATTCGCCGATGCCGGCCGTCAGTTTGTTTTGGCTTTCAAAGACAGTCTGCGCTCCGCTGTATAATTTATCAGTTCCCGCTGTCAGCTGGTTAATCGCGTCTTGTACCGCCGCCGCGCCGTTATACAGTTTCGATGTGGACTGCGGCAGTGCTTTCAGCTGATCAGCCTTCGCTTTTACATCTTCCAGCGCGCTTTTTATCACTGACATATCCGGAAGCTGAACATCTCCGCCGGACGGAAGCTGGCTGACGATATTATCTAAATCCGGAAGGTCAGCCTTCGGAATCTTCTCATTCAGAAGCTGAACCAGTTTCGTTTTTTGCTCACCCGTTAAGAAATCACTGTCCTGAATCACCTTTTTGACCGCGTCATCCCGGGCGTCCAGGCTGTTTTTCAGATCGGAAAGCTTTTTCTTAAACTGCTGCAATTCCTTTTCAGTCTGCTCAAGCTCCCCAACCGCTTTTTCAATATCTGAGAGGTTGACTGAATTGATCGCATCTTCAAATGCCGCCGCTTTTTGCGATGCTTCCTGCGCCTTGCTGTTTAACGCGCTTAATCCATTCGTTAAATCCGGAAGCTGTTGCTGGAGCTGCTTGTGCCCGTCAAGGCTCGTTTTCAGCCCGCTGGCCACTTGGCCTCCTCCTGAAGCAATCTGTCCTGATTTATCTTGAATGTCGGCGCTTGCGCTCTGCAGTTTTGCGATAGAGCTGTTAAGCGTTTGGATTCCGCTTGTCACTTTCGCCGCTCCGTCGGTAAGCTGCTGCGTTTTATCGCTGATGGTTGCGGTGCTTTCAGTAAGCTTCGCTAAATTTTCCTTCAGCTTGGCGCTGCCGTCTTTCGCGTTTTTCGTGCCGTCGTCTATTTTCTTGGCGCCGCTGCTGGCTTTGCCGAGTCCTTTGGCAATATCTTTAAAGTTGTCAAAAATGACTTTTGCGTATTGCTCTGTCACTTCTTTCGACACGGAGGCTTTCAGTTTATCGATTGCCTTTTCGCCGATTGTCGCCCCGACATAGTTGGATCCGGCGTTCGTATGATATTTCAGATCCAGCTTTTTCGGATTTTTATCCATTACCGTGCTGGCGTTTTTCGAAAAACCTTCAGGAATCTCGACCACTAAATAATATTTAGCATTTAATAAGTCCTTTAACGATTGATCAAGATTGCTTGAAAAATGCCAATCAAAATTATCATTTTTCTTTAACTCTTTCACTAGATCGTCACCGATCTGAAGATGTTTCCCTTCGTAGTCCGCCCCTTTATCCTGGTTGACAACGACAACCGGCAGCTGATCCACCGTGCCGTACGGGTCCCAGTACGCCTTCAAAAACACTCCGCTGTAGATCAGCGGAACGAATAATATGGCAATGATGGGGATTAACAGTTTCTTGCTCGTTACAATGTCTTTCCACTGGCTTTTTATTGTATTCAACCCTGTTGCCTCCTTCCGCAAACTGACTCATTTGACAAAACGGTCACGGCACCTAAAAAGTGAAGGATCATCTATTTAGATAATCCTTGACCGACATACATTTCCAGCAATTCGGCGATCGTCTCTTTTTCAAGAGGCGGATGGTTTTTTTCCCAGTCAAATATCAGCGCGATGTAAAGCTTAAGCATGACAAAAGCGGTCAGCTCCGGATCGCACGGTTTAATGCTCCCGTTTTCAATGGCATATTCTATCTTTTCTTTAATATATGACAGAATGGCCCGCTCCATTTTCGCAATGACATCCTGAACGGCTATTGTACCAATCTCGGCGTTCTCCTGAAAAATTTTAATAGTCAGCTGGTGTGTTTTTCTGAATTCCAAAATCGCGACAAGCGCCCGGTGGACATTTTCGTGAAATGAAAGCTCCGGTTTCATCGCTTCATCGGCGTGTTCCTTCATTTCTCTTAAAATAGTGGTGAAAATGTCATCAAACAGTTCTTCTTTGTTTTTGAAAAACGTATAGATGGTTCCCTTCCCCACATTTGCAAGCTTCGCCACCAGATCCATTGTCGTTGCTTTGTAGCCGAATTGTGTAAAAGACTTCGTTGCCGCTTCCAGAATGAGTTTTTTCCGATCGACGGACATGTTTCCCACCTCGTTAAATTGACCGTTTGAACGTTTTAGTCATTTTGTACATAAGATAACTTATCACAGTCGCAAAGAAGATTCAAATGTTTTTTCTTTTTATTGGTGTTCCCTTTACAGAACGGGAACATGCAAAAAAACCTCCGTTTTAAGATAACGGAGGCTGGTACGTTTCAAATAAATAAGCCAGTGAATCATATACGGCGGCTTTTCCCTGGTCGATACAGTCGGGGATGCCCACCCCTTCAAAAGACGCGCCCGTCGCGTATACACCCGGATAGGAAGCTCTCAGCGCATCTCTGAACTCTTTGATGCGCTCTTTATGGCCGACATGGTACTGCGGCATGCTTTCGTTCCAGCGGGTCACACAGGTCATTTCCGGCTCGCCCTTGATATTCATTACTTTTTTCAAATCTTCCATTACGATTTTAATGATCTCATTATCTGAAAGATCTACGATGGATTCATCTCCGGCTTTTCCGACGTACGCCCTGAGGAGTGTTTTGCCCTCCGGCGCCGCATGCGGCCATTTTTTGTTCGTCCATGTGCAGGCCGTGATGGAGAAGTCGCTGTTTCTTGAGATAACGAATCCCGTACCCTCATGCTCCATCTTGACGGCTCCCTCAGGAAACCCTAAGGCGACGTTGGCGACGGACGTAGAATGCATGTCTTTGAGACATGAAACCGCCGGCAGATCAGAAAGCATTTTCGCCGCGGCTTTATGCGGCGCTGTTACAATGCATCCTTCCGCATGAAGCACTTTGCCGTTATCCAGCGTCACGGAATATCCTTTCTCCTCGCGGCCGATATGGGTGACTTTCGTGCCTTTCATCACTTTTGTCAGCGTAAGCTGCTTTTCCAGTTCCTCCACCAACGTTTGAAGCCCTGTTGTCAGCGTTAAAAACTGCCCCTGCTTTTTGGCCGTCAGCTGCTGTCCTGAAGGCTGCGGACGCGATTTTTTCATGCCGAGAATCAGACTTCTGTGCTTTTGCTCAGTCTGATAGAATTGCGGAAATGTGGACATGAGGCTCAGCTTATCAATATCTCCGGCATAGATCCCTGACAAAAGCGGTTCTATTAAATTCTCAACAACTTCGTCACCGACGCGTCTGCGGAAAAATTCACCCAGAGACTGATCTTCCTTCGGTTTGCTCGCAGGCAGAACAAAATCAAGCGCCGCCCGCGCCTTTCCGGGAACAGAGAATAAGCCGGTGGAGATGAACGGTGCGATTTTTGTCGGGATGCCCATCACCGCGCCCTTCGGCATCGGGTGAAGCGTCTCGTTGACGAGCACGTAAGATTGGCCGGTCGCATTGTTGACGAGCAGATGCTCAAGCCCCAAATCCTTGACGAGCTGCGGAGCGCTTTTTTTCCTTTCGAGAAAAGAATCCGGCCCCCGCTCAATGATGTAGCCGTCTTTATGCGCCGTCTGAATTTTGCCGCCCGCTCTCGGGCCCGCTTCAATCAGGGTGACCTCAAGCGGCAGCTGTTTTTCTTTGATTTCTTTTTCCATGTAGAAGGCGGCGGCTAATCCCGTTATGCCGCCGCCGATGATGACCAGATGTTTTTTATCGCCACTCATTTTTATCGCCTTCTTTACCGTTTAGTTCTACTTGTCCAGCTCTTTCAGCACGACCGCTGCAAGCGCGTCGATAAATTCGGGCTGTGCGTTCGGCATGGCCGGACGATAGTAGCTTGCGCCGACTTCATCGGTCACAGCTTTGCATTCGTAATCATTATCGTAAAGCACCTCTAAATGATCGGCAACGAAGCCTGCGGGCACGTATACAAATGCTTTATAAGGATGCTTTTGATACAGCTCGCGCGTGAGATCCTGCACGTCCGGTCCGAGCCACGGATCAGGGGTGTTCCCTTCGCTCTGCCAGCCGACTGCGTAATCGGTAATTCCGGCGCCTTCGGCAATCAGTTTTGCGGATTCCTCCAGTTGGTCAGGATACGGATCGCCGTATTCTTTAATTTTTTCAGGAAGGCTGTGCGCTGAGACGATCAGCATCGCGTCATCCCGTTCTTCTTTCGGCATTGATTCATACGTTTTCTTCACCTGGCTGACCCAATAATCAACGAATTTCGGTTCATCATACCAGCTTTCAACCGACTTGATGGTCAAGTCGCCAAGCTTCTCCGCTTCTTCTTTGGCGCGTTTGTTGTATGACTGGACGCTGAATGTTGAAAAATGAGGGGCGAGCACCAGGCTGACAGCTTCTGTAATACCGTCTTTATGCATGTCCGCCACCGCGTCTTCGATAAACGGTTCAATATGTTTTAATCCGATGTACACTTTGAATGTGACGTCGTCCTGGATTTCATTTAAACGCTGTCCGAGCTTCTCCGCCTGCTCCTTCGTAATTTTTGCAAGCGGCGAAATGCCTCCGATCGCTTCATATCTGTCTTTTAAGTCTTGAAGCATGTGCGGCTCCGGCTTTCTTCCGCGTCTGATATGTGTATAATAACGTTCTATGTCTTCTTCTTTGTAAGGCGTTCCGTAAGCCATAACGAGAAGTCCCATTTTCTTTTTGCTGCTCATTTTGTTAAACACCTCTTTTGATGGTCTGTCTATCTTGATTTTGACAGGAAAATCTTCTTATAACCAACGATCTGCTCAGGAAGATTGTTCCCCTATTTTAGCCGCGGAGTATTCATGCACAAAGGCCGTCAGCTTTTTCAGCGTTTCCGGGTTTACATCAGGGAATACGCCGTGTCCTAAATTGAAAATAAACCGATCCGTTTTCATACCCTGGTCAAGAATCGCTTTCGCTTTTTTCTCGATGACCTCCCAAGGCGCAAGAAGAAGCGACGGATCAAGATTGCCCTGAACCGTTTTTATGATGCCTTGTTTTCTGGCTTCATCTATGCTGAGTCTCCAATCAAGACCGACAACGTCAAGAGGAAGGTCATGCCAGTCTCCGGCCAGGTGGCTTGCGCCTACGCCGAACATGATCAGCGGAACTTGTTCTGCTGAAAGCTCCCGGAAAATCCTGTCCATCACCGGTTTTATAAATTGCCGGTAATCTTCGCGGTTCAGCGCGCCGACCCAGGAATCAAAAATCTGAATGGCTTTTGCGCCGGCGTTAATCTGCGCTTTTGCATAAACGATAATCATATCCGCGAGCTTGTCCATCAGCATCTGCCACGCTTGCGGCATACTGTGCATGAACGCTTTTGTTTTGTTGTAATTTTTAGAAGGCCCGCCTTCAATCATATAACTGGCCAGCGTAAAAGGCGCTCCCGAAAAACCGATGAGCGGGACATTCAGCTGTTCGTTTACGAGTAATTTGATCGTTTCCAGCACGTAAGGAACATCCTGTTCGGGATTCAGTTCGCCGAGCTTTTCAATATCCGCAGCAGAGCGCACCGGCTGATCGATCACCGGGCCGATTCCGTTTTTAATTTCAACATCCACTCCGATATAAGGAAGAGGCGTCATAATATCTTTATATAAAATGGCAGCGTCCACTCCGTACTGCTCGACCGGAAGTCTCGTCACATACGCGCACAGCTCGGGCTGATGCGTAATTTCGACTAAGCCGTACTTTTCCTTCAGCTTGCGGTATTCCGGCTGTGACCTCCCCGCCTGTCTCATGTACCAGACAGGGACGTGATTTGTTTTTTCTCCCCGTGCCGCTTTTAAAAACGTATCATTAAACGCTTCTCGTTTACTCATCTGAATTTCCACCTTTCCTCCTGCAACCATACGTTCGTGTTCTTCGCCCATTACACTATACCTTGTTTTTTTAAAATGGTATAGAATTGAGGCCTAATGTTCAAAAAATCGCCGAATTCATCATTAAGAAGAGAAAAGCTTCGGCTGAACGTATTCCGTTCCCTCTCCTTCTTGATTCGTCTGTGAATTATATGGAACGACTTTGTATGAAGCCCCTGAAAACAGGTTGGCGTATGGTATGTCAAAGCTGCCTTTTCCTTTCACCGAATCCAGAAGCTTCTCTTTTCCGTCTTTCTTTTCATATATTCGGTAAACAACCCGATCATCCTTTTGGGCATCCCATTTTAATTGAACCGTAATCAGTCCCATCGCCTTAAATGTATAACCGGCCGACAGGGACTTCACCGCTTTCAGCTCAATCGGGCTTCCCAGTTCTTTCACATTTTCGGGCTTTTTGAATGTTTTGCCGTTTTCCCCCGCTTTTGTGACGATATCTTTAAAGAGTCTGACAGGATACTGGCTTCCGCCTTTCAGGTAATGGGTTTTATCTGTTTTGTCATACCCCATCCAGATGGCTCCCGTCAGTCCGGGAGTGTATCCCGCAAACCAGGCGTCCTTCGTGGCGCCGGGAACGCCGGTAAATGACGTCGTGCCGGTTTTCCCCGCCAGGCCGCCCTGATAGCTGCCTTGTGAAGCGGTTCCTTCTTTTACGACCTGCTGAAGCATCCTCGTCATATTCCATGCCGTCTGTCCGCTGAAGACGCGCGTTTTGCCGTTTTTAGGCCCGGATATCGTTTCTCCGTCTTCGTCCGTGATGTTCTCTATAAAAAATGGCTTCGTATACATTCCGTTTGCCGCAAATGTATGATAAGCCCCGGCCAGCTGAAGCGGGGTGACGCCTTCTGACAGACCGCCCAGCGCAATCGCGAGTCCGTTGTCAGAAATGTTTATGCCGTTTTTATTAAGATACGATTTTCCCGTATCCACGCCGATCTGCTTCAATGTCCAGACAGCGGGCGCATTTATGCTGTATGTGATTGCGTCCTGCATCGTCACTTGCCCCTTGTACTGTCCGTCATAATTTTTCGGTTCGTACCCGTTGTAAGACTGCTGTTTGTCTTGAAGAAGCGAGTATGGTTTGAACTTGTCCTCCTGCATGGCGGGCCCGTATACGGCAAGCGGCTTAAATGTTGAGCCCGGCTGCCGCGGCGCCGTTACCCTGTTGTATCCTTTTGTCACGTAGTCGCGCCCGCCGACCGCCGCGCGGACGCCTCCGGTTTTATTATCAATAAAGACGGCGCTTCCTTCCGCCGCCTGATCCGTTCCCGGAAAATAGCCGCTTTCTCTCATGAGCGTGTATGCCGTTTTCTGCAGTTTGGAATCAAGCGATGTCCGGATCGTATAGCCGCCTTGAAGAAGCTGTTCGCCTGACATCGAATAACGGGATTCCGCCTCCTTGATGACAAGATCGATATAACTGTCAAACCAAGGCGTTTCAGATGTTTTCTTGATATGAAGCCCCAATGTCCGGCCCTGGGCTCTGACGGCTTCTTTTGCGCTGATATAGCCTTGATCGTTCATCATGGAAAGAATCGTATCGCGCCGCTCTTTATTTTTGCCGGGATGCTGAATCGGCGAATAAAGGGAAGGCGCCTTCGGTATAGCCGCCAGAACGGCGCCTTCTGCAACGGTTAAATCTTTTACTTCTTTATTAAAATAGTAGTGAGACGCGGCTTGAATGCCGTAAACGCCATGGCCGAAATAGAGCTGGTTCAGGTACATTTCAAGCAGCTTATCCTTGCTGTAATCACGCTCAAGATTGATGGCGATAATGACTTCCTTCGTTTTGCGCAAAAATGTTTTATCATGAGTCAGAAAAATGTTTTTCGCCAGCTGCTGGGTGATCGTGCTTCCGCCCTCCACCTTGCCGCCCGCTAAAATATCCCGGAACATCGCCCGGCCGACAGACTTCACGTCAATGCCGTGATGTTCGTAAAACCGTTTATCTTCAACGGCGATAAAGGCATCTCTCACATCTTCAGGAACTTCCTGAATGGATACCGGTTCACGGTTTTCCGTATAAAGACTCGCGATTTCATCACCGTTTTGATCGACAATTTTTGAAGATGCGTGCAGGATTAATTTCTTTTCATCGATGACATAATGGCCGAGAAATATAATGATAATGTATCCGATTAACGCGAGAAAAGCGGTTACCGCCGCAATTACAGCCGGAATAAAGAATCTTTTTTTCTTTTTCAGCATAAGTCACCTCGCCTTTCTTAACTTGTAGTATGGGAAATATTGTTTCGAATTATGTCAGAATGAGTCGCCAATAGAAACTTATACCACTCTTTTGTTATACTAGCAAGCAGGAGGTGGCTGATATGAAGGTTTATATTACATATGGGACAGCCGATTTTTTAAAAACGATTGCAAAGAAACACCCAAATGAGAATATGGTGCTGATGCAAGGAGAGGAAAATGCGATTTTAATCCATGAAACAAATGGAGAAACCGTTTTTCAGGCGCCCCATTCCTATGAAAGCATCGACAGTGTCGGGGAAATCAAACATCCGGGCTACGCCGTCCTCAATAACATCGCCGTTACCCAGGAAGGCCGTCCGCTGTTTGAAAACCGGTTTAAAAACCGCGCCGGCAAAGTGGAAAATGAACCCGGCTTTAAAGCCATCCGCGTATTAAGGCCGCTTGAAGGCGATACGTATGTCATCCTGACCCTGTGGGAAGAGGAAAAAGCCTTTCAGGGCTGGCAGCAGTCAAACTCTTATCAGGAAGCCCATAAAAAACGCGGAACATCAGCCGGCATCGACACGACGTCCATTTTCTCCCGCCCGTCTTATGTAACCGCTTATTACGCTATAGATTAAAACCGCCGGAGATTCTCCGGCTTTTTTTAGTCCCGATTTTCCGCTTCCCCCTTTGCACCTTCCGCCCGCCTATGAATAACCTGTAGCAATCCTATTTATAAACGGAGTGGTTCAATTGGGGATCGGCGTCTACTCGGTACATCTGCTTTATGTTGCTTTTATCGCGGCCATTATCGTTTTTATGCTTCTCAGAAAAGATACAACCTTTATTTCACTTGCCGGTATTTTTGTGATTGCGCTATGGACGACGCATTCATTCTCCGCTTCGGTCAGCAGCCTGTTTCACAGCTTCACGTATGCCGCCGGGGAATTGCTGCCGACGATTTTTATTATTTGTTTTATCGTGGCGATGAGCGGCCTTTTGACCAAAACAGGTATTAATGAAGCGATGATTTCTCCGTTTGCGAAGCTGATGAAGGGGCCGGCTGCCGCGTATTGGATCATCGGCTGCCTGATGTTTGCCATCTCTCTTTTTTTCTGGCCGTCACCCGGTGTGGCGCTGATCGGCGCTGTGCTG
Organism: Bacillus siamensis; assembly: GCF_051628075.1. Lineage (NCBI taxonomy): Bacteria > Bacillati > Bacillota > Bacilli > Caryophanales > Bacillaceae > Bacillus > Bacillus siamensis. The sequence goes on along the minus strand of NZ_CP155579.1, from coordinate 979,965 downwards.
CTTCCCGCGGCGATCCGGGCGGGCCTTTCTCCGATCGCCGCGGCAATGGCGATGAACCTGTTCGGCCACGGATTCGCTTTATCAGGTGATTACGTCATTCAGGCGGCGCCGAAATTGACAGCCGATGCCGCGGGCGTTCCTGTGGGCGATGTCATGCAGGCTAGTATTCCGCTCGTTTTAATCATGGGGTTAACGACGACAATCACCGCTTTTTTTCTCATCATGCGGGAGCGAAAAAAAACGCAGGTCCCCCTCTCCTTTGACAGCTCCGGTTCTTTGGACACAAGCATGTATCTCCCGAAAAAATTCAGGGTGACTCTGGCTGTTCTCATTCCGCTTGTTTTCCTCGCCGATATTATCTGTATGATCGTCTACCGCCTGCAAGGAAATGATGCGACGGCGCTCGTAGGGGGAACGGCGATCGGCATTCTCCTGATCATTCATTTCATCGTGCATAAGCAGCGGCATTTAGAAAAGATCACTGAGTATTTTATCGGCGGTTTTCAATTCGGCTTTAAAGTATTCGGCCCCGTCATTCCGATCGCGGCGTTCTTTTATCTCGGTGACGCGGGATTTAAAAGTATGTTGAACACCCCCCTGCCGAAAGGATCTGCGGGTATCGTCAATGACCTTGGCCTGGCGCTGTCCCACTCCTTTCCGATGTCCGGGGAATTCGCCGGCATCGCCCTGACCGCAGTCGGCGCGATTACCGGGCTTGACGGTTCAGGCTTTTCCGGTATTTCTCTTGCAGGGTCGATGGCAAAGCTGTTTTCCGCCGCGCTTCATACGAATCCGGCCGTTTTAACGGCGCTGGGCCAGATTTCAGCGATCTGGGTCGGGGGCGGAACATTGGTCCCTTGGGCACTTATTCCCGCAGCGGCTATTTGTAAAGTTGACCCGTTTGAGCTTGCCAGAAAAAACTTTATCCCGGTGACGGCCGGACTTATCGTCACGACGATTGCTGCCATCATCATTCTTCCGTAGCAAAAAGATTGAAATCTTCTGACATTTTCTATACAATCATGGGAAAAGCAGACGAGGGGGCACCGCTTTTGACATTAACGACACTTCAAAAAAGCTTGTACGCTCAGCTTGACGGGCTGTACGAGGAAATGGTTGAAATCAGACGTCACCTTCACAGGAATCCCGAGCTTTCCTTTAAAGAGAAAAAAACGCCGGCTTTCATCGCTTCGTTTTATGAAAAGCTCAGCGTTCCCATCCGGACGAACGTGGGGGGAAACGGTGTCACAGCCTATATTGAAGGCGGAGAACCGGGACCTTGTGTCGCGCTCAGGGCTGATTTTGATGCTTTGCCGATACAGGATGAAAAAGATGTGCCCTATGCTTCACAAATTCCCGGCGTCATGCACGCCTGCGGCCACGACGGCCATACGGCGGCTCTGCTTGCTGCCGGAAAAGTGCTTTATCACAACCGGGAAAAACTGAAAGGATCATTTGTAATGATCCACCAGCACGCCGAGGAATTATCTCCCGGCGGAGCAAAATCAATGATTGAGGACGGCTGCCTTGAACATGTCGATGCCGTTTTCGGCACACACCTATGGGCGACTGAACCCGTCGGAACGGTCTTATGCCGCCCGGGCCCAGTGATGGCCGCCGCTGACGGCTTTACGATTAAAGTCATCGGCAAAGGCGGCCACGGTGCGATCCCTCACGATACGAAAGACGCCGTTTTAATCGGCTCACAAATCGTCACGGCCCTTCAGCATATCGTGAGCCGGCGTGTAAACCCTATGCAGCCGGCCGTCATCTCAGCGGGCTCATTCATCGCTGAAAATCCGTTTAACGCCATTGCTGATCAGGCAGTCATCACAGGCACCGTACGCTCGTTTGATGAAGAGGTGCGCAGCCTGCTCGAAGCAGAAATAGAAGCCGTCGTAAAAGGGATCTGTTCCATGCACTCCGCTTCCTATGAGTATCGTTTCAAACGCGGCTATCCCGCCGTCGTCAATCATCCGGAGGAAGCGGCGCACGCTGCGGCAGCCGCCGCGGAAACAGACGGCGTCACGAAAGTCGTTGAAGGAGAGCCGCAGATGGCGGGAGAGGATTTTTCCTATTATCTGCAGCATACAAAAGGCGCTTTTTTCTTTACGGGCGCCGCTTTAGACGATGCGAAATCTATTTACCCTCACCATCATCCGAAATTTGATTTTAATGAAAAAGCGATGCTGACCGCCGCCAAGGTGCTGATCGGCGCCGCGGTGAGCTACCCCCGATAGGGCACTAAAAAACAGCCGGTACATTACGTACCGGCTGCTGTAATTCTTAAATGATAAACGTGCCTTGCCGTCTCGCCGAGCTGTGACAGCAGTTTATAATTGGCCGCTCCGCCCACGGCGGCTCCGACGACCGGCAAAAGCTGAAACAATTTCACCACGTCCAGATAGTCGCGGTATTCCTGCTGAAAAACTCTCCAATCAACTTCATGCTTTTTTGAATCCCAATGTTCAATCATTGAATATATGCGTTTCCGCTGTTCACCGCTTGAGAAAGCAAGCTGAAAAATAAACAGCAAAAACAATCGTTCATCTCTATCATTCACATCATAGCCGTAAATGGAGGCAAGATCGAACAGACATTTCATTTTAATGGACAACAGCAAAGGAAAGTCGGCCATCCCAAAAAAAATTCCGCCGGCCCCCGTACCGATGCCCTCGGCTGCCGCCACCTTTTGATAGGATGCGATGGTTTGTCTGGCGAGGGCATCTTTTTCTGAAAGCGACATGCCGCTTGTATCCCGCTTGCTTTTTATCAGGTTTGACCCCGCCATTGTTGCTTCGGTCATTTTTTTAATGCTTTCTGTGAATGACGGCATGAATTTTTCCGGGAATCCGCTCATTTATTTTCGCCTGCATACCTTTAGAAAAACGTTCAAACATGGAATCCTTACGCAAAAAACGCGCTTTCCATTGCAGGGCTTCCTGTATCAGCTGCTGATCGCCGGTCATCCGCGTCTCCTTCTTTCGTATAGGTTTCAAAAACCCGTTTGATTACAGCCTGCCGTACTTTTTCAATCTGCCGCCCATATACGAAGGCATAATCACAAAGATCAGGACGGCTGAAGCGATAGCGGCATAAAGCGCCCCGCTGACTCCCGCGGCATAGGCCGACGCTGCCGAAAACAGCAGTGCCTGCACAGTCAACGCCGATTTCATCAGTGAAAAGAAGCTTTTCAGCTTCGCTTTCTGATTGACCGGGTAAAGCTCCTGTAACGACAGATGTTGAAAATGCCCGAACAGCGGCAAAAGCTGTATCCCCGTAATAAAGACGGTAAATACGGTTAACGCCGCCGTTATCAACGGATTGGCGGAAACGAGCATAATAATCAGGATAAAAATAATCGTGAGCCTGACCTGAATGCCCAGATAATCATTTGAACGAAGAAAGGCCCGGGCATACATATAGGAGAACGTTTTCCGCTGGTCGAACGGAATCATTCTGAGCAAAAAGTCGAGATACGCCCGGCGTTTTGCCTGTTTCTTCAAGTGAGGCACATCGGTAAACAGATTGGCGATTCTGTAAAACCGCTGCTTCCTTCTTAATTCATATTCAATATGAGCTTCCCATTTTAACGATTTATGTTTCGCGGCTGATGTGAAATAGACATAAAGGCCGGCCATCACAATGTAGACGGCGGCAGCATACAGATAAAACGATTGTAAGACGAAGTATAAAAGCAGCATGTTGCAGATAAAGCGTATCACCGCATCCATCATTTTCATACTTCTGTCATTCATAAATGTCATCCGCCACTCCATGGCCTGATTCCACGCTTTCACCGCCAGCATCTGAATAAAAACGGCGGCATACGACGCAAGCGACGCCCCCGGACTTACAGCGAAAAACAGAGGCATGCATACAAGCGACAGAGCGATAAGCGGAAACAGCTGTGACAGATAGCTGTACTTGAATGCATGCTTAAAGTAAGTCCCCATTTTCGGTTCAAGCGGCAGCAGAAACACGAGATCCGCTTCCTTTAACAGCGTCCGGACGTATGAACCCGTCAGCACGATAGAAAAGAGCACCGCCATCACCCAAAAGGACGGGAAATGAACGGGAATGTCTTTGACCCATTTGCTGTACCAGCTCGCAGCGCCGGCAATAAAAAAGATCAGGACAATGACGAGATGATCATTGAGCATATATTTCATATACATTCTGGTTTCCTTTATATGCTCTTCAAGCCGGGACTGCCAAATCGTAGACATATTATTCATGGCCGGCGTCTTCCTTCGTCAGTTCAATATATAAATCATCAAGAGCGGCGTCTCTCATGCCGAACTGCTCTCTCAATTCTTCCAGCGTGCCGCTTGCGCGTACTTCGCCGTTATGTAAAATGATGAAAGCGTCACAGTAGCGCTCTGCCGTCGCCAGTATATGCGTTGACATCAGCACGCTTGATCCGGCTTTTTTCGCGGCGTCCATCCGTTCCAGCAATGCATTGATCGCAAGCGGGTCAAGCCCGAGAAACGGCTCGTCAATAATATAAAGCGAAGGCTCCGCGAGAAACGCGCACATGATCATGACCTTCTGCTTCATCCCTTTGGAAAAGTGAGCGGGAAACCATTTCAGCCTTTTTTCCATTCTGAATTCTTTCAGAAGCGGCGGAAGCCTTTTTTCAAGCGTTTCTTTCGAAAGGCCGTACGCCATGGCCGTCAGCTCCAAATGCTCTTTGAGCGTCAGTTCTTCATACAGCACCGGCGTTTCGGGGATATACGTAAATTGCGAACGATAGCCCTCTTTATCCTCTGAAAACGTCTTGCCATTCAGCTCGATCGAGCCTTTATGCGGGTCCATTAAACCGATAATATGCCGGATCGTCGTGCTCTTGCCCGCGCCGTTTAATCCGATGAGTCCGACAATCTGGTTCGGCTCAAGGGTGAATGAAACATTTTTTAAAACCGGGTTTCTCGTATAACCGCCGGTTAAGTCTTTTACCGATAGCAGAGACATAATTTCTCCCCTTCTGATTCGTTTTTCTTCATAGTACCAAAAATAAAGGCTGATTTGAAACGATTCCCTTTTTTTCTCACGTAAAAAGCCTGCATAGTTATCGTGATAGCGGACATCATAATGTGTGTAGAAGGAAACAGCTTTAATCAACTGAAAATGAGGTGTTTATAAAAGACGTCTTAGAACAGTTGGATGAAAATCAACATGTCTTATGCTTACAATTTCTTCACACACTGCTTTGATGATGTTCTTCAGTCATGATGAAATAATCAAATGAGGTGTTTGTCCCAGGAATGATCAAGCAGACCCATAAGTCTTCATTTTAAAAACAAATGAGGTGCTTACAAAAGGCATATTCAATTTTCTGTGATAAAGCTCGTACTTCTGCATCAGGATGAACGCCAGCCGTTCATCCTGTTTTTTATTTCGGCGGGTTTTGTGGTACGATGAGAATATACATATATTTCTTTTCAGGGAGGAAACCCATCTATGCACAAAGCGGACGATTGTATTTTCTGCAAAATCATTGCCGGCGACATTCCGTCTTCAAAAGTATATGAAAACGAACACGTCGTTGCGTTTCTCGATATCAGCCAGGTCACAAAAGGCCACACGCTCGTCATTCCGAAAACACATATCGAAAACGTGTACGAGTTTACGCCTGAGCTTTCTAAAGAATATTTTGAAGCGGTGCCGAAAATCGCGCGTGCCATCCGGGATGAATTCGAGCCGATCGGGCTGAATATTCTCAATAACAACGGTGAAAAAGCGGGCCAATCCGTGTTCCATTTTCACATGCATATCATTCCGCGTTACGGAAAAGGCGACGGATTCGGAGCCGTCTGGAAGACACATGCCGAAGACTATACGCCTGACGATCTTCAGGAGATCGCCTCAACCGTCAGAAAACGGCTTGCCTCATCTTAAGGATGAGGTTTTTTTGCGCCCGAAACATAAAATACATAAAATAATATTTTTTCATATCAAAAAAATCTAAAAATTGTGATAGGATAATTGTATTATTTCTTACACTAAAGCGGAAAACAGGGAGAGATCGTAAAAATGGAACGTACAACTAATTTCAATGCAGGACCCGCAGCCCTTCCACTGGATGTGCTGCAAAAAGCACAGAAAGAATTTATCAACTTCAATGATACCGGCATGTCTGTCATGGAGCTTTCCCACCGGAGCACAGAATATGACGCGGTGCATCAAAAAGCGAAAACCCTTCTGAAAGAACTGATGGATATCCCCGACGATTATGATATTTTATTTCTCCAAGGCGGAGCAAGCCTTCAATTCTCAATGCTGCCGATGAACTTTTTAACGCCAGAGAAGACGGCGCACTTCATTGTGACGGGCGCATGGTCTGAAAAGGCCCTCGCTGAGGCGAAACTGTTCGGAAACACATCCGTCACGGCAACAAGCGCAGATTCAAACCACAATCATATACCGAAAGCGGACCTCTCACAGATAAAAGACGGCGCCTACTTGCATATTACGTCCAACAACACGATTTTCGGAACGCAGTGGAAAGAGTTCCCGAATTCACCGATTCCGCTCGCAGCCGACATGTCAAGCGACATCCTGAGCAGAAAATTTGATGTCAAAAAGTTTGATGTCATCTATGGCGGAGCCCAGAAAAACCTCGGGCCGTCCGGCGTTACGGTCGTCATCATGAAAAAATCATGGCTTGAAAACGAAAACGCCAACGTTCCTAAAATTTTGAAATATTCCACCCACACAAAAGCTGATTCACTGTATAATACGCCGCCTACATTTGCGATTTATATGCTGAGCCTCGTCCTCGAATGGCTGGCTGAAAACGGCGGTGTCGAAGCGGCTGAGCGGCGCAACCGGGAAAAGGCGGATGTCCTGTACGGCACAATCGATGCAAGCGGCGGATTTTACACGGGCCATGCCGAAAAAGACAGCCGTTCTCACATGAATATTACATTCACCCTCCGCGACAGCAGTCTGACGAAAAAATTCGTTGAAGAAGCGAAAGCGGCAAAAATGACCGGACTCGCCGGCCACCGCTCAGTCGGAGGCTGCAGGGCGTCTGTTTACAACGCCGTCAGCCTGGCTGATTGTGAAAAACTGGCTCAGTTTATGAAAAAGTTCCAGCAGGAAAACGAATAAATTTCTTCTACCCTGACAGTTCCTTTGATATACTGTTGGCATATCAATTTTTCCGGCCATCGCAATAAATGACGAGCATATTATTGGATGGCGAAAAAGCTTAGCAGAGGAGAGCTTAGTATGAAAACAAAAGAATTAGTCATTATGGCCCTGTTTGCGGCAATCGGAGCGGTGCTTCATTCCATTATGCCGCCGGTTTTATTCGGAATGAAACCCGACATGATGCTTGTGATGATGTTCATGGGAATTCTGTTATTCCCCCGTGTGCAGAACGTGCTGATGATCGGGATTGTTACGGGAATCATTTCCGCACTCACGACATCTTTTCCGGGGGGACAGCTTCCGAATATCATTGAAAAACCGGTAACGGCGTTTCTGTTTCTCGCACTGGCGCTTTTGGTGAAAAAAAGCGTGAAAACAGCGGCGGCTGCCGTCATTACGATAGCCGGCACTTTCATCTCCGGTGTGATCTTTCTGGCGCTGGCCCTTTTGATTGTCGGCCTGCCGGGCGGATTCACGGCATTGGTGCTCGCGGTCGTCCTTCCGGCGGCTGCGCTGAACGCGATCGCCATTATCATCATGTATCCGATTGTGCAGACGATCTTAAAACGGTCCAATATGATTGAAACGGCAAAATAGCCGCATACTGAAACCTCTTCCGGCCGGAAGAGGTTTTTTAATGTGTTTCAGCATGTTTCATACGAGAAGTTTTGTGAAAAAGATAAGGAACAATGCGAGGGCGGTTCCTGCTGAGCAGACAATGGCCTTTTGGCGGACGACCCGCTTCGGCGGATAAGAAGCGGCCTGGCCGAGCAGTTTCAGGTAATAAACGGCGCCCGCCGCAAAGACAAGAGCCATACAAGATAAAACAATCATGAAGACAGACAACCTTCTCCCTCCTTTTCCCTTAAAAAATATGCTAAAATAAAGCAAGCTATGTATAGAAGTTTATTCTTCTGAACAAAAATGGTAAAAGCTTATGAGAAAAAAAACGGGGTGATTTCAAATGGCTGACGGACGTTCCCTTTTAACAGGCCTTTTCGTAGGCGGATTGATCGGAGGCGCAGCGGTTTTGCTTTCGGCTCCTTCATCCGGAAAAGAGCTGCGGGGCAAAATCAAAGCGAATTGCAATTCTATTGAGGACACAATCAAACGGTTAAAAAAAGACGGAATGGCGCTGAAAGACCAGCTTGTCCAAACGGCGAAAGAAAGCGCCGAAGTGATTAAAGACGTAGGCGGAGAGCTTCAGACAAGCATTAAAAGGTGGCAGGAGGAAATCAAGCCGCACCAGCAGGATCTCCAAAAGGAAATCGCTGATATTGAAGAGAAAATCAGACAGCTGGAGAAAACCTTACAAAACTAATATCCTATACAACCAAAAAAAGTGCGGACATATTGCGTTCCGCACTTTTTTTTGCGGTTTAAAGCCTTTCACAGCAACGGATCGAGAATTTATTATAAAATTCTTAAATTTTCATCTTTATTAATCTTTATTTTATTGGCATAATAGAGGAAAAGAAAATGTGAAGCAGGTGATCTGTATTGAATCGTGTTGAACCGCCTTACGATTTAAAAGAAGCTTTAATCTATACCCAAAAAATGGCGCAGCTGTCCAAAGCGCTGTGGAAATCTATCGAGAAAGACTGGCAGAATTGGCTGAAGCCGTACGATCTTAATATTAATGAACATCACATATTATGGATTGCTTATCAGCTTAAAGGAGCTTCTATTTCGGAAATCGCCAAATTCGGCGTTATGCACGTATCAACTGCATTTAATTTTTCAAAAAAACTTGAAGAACGCGGGTATCTGAATTTTTCCAAGCGGCTGAATGACAAGCGGAACACGTACATTCAGTTAACAGAAGAAGGGGAAAAAGTATTTGAAAGTCTGCTAGAGGAGTTTGACCCGTCGAGAAACGCGGTGTTTAAAGGTTCACAGCCGCTCTACCACTTATTCGGGAAGTTCCCGGAGATGGAAGAATTGACCTGTGTCATCCGCCACATTTACGGGGAAGATTTTATGGAGATATTCGAGAAATCATTGACAAACATAAACAATGATTTTGAAAGTGAAGACGGAAGCCTGAAGAAAAAAACGGGCGGATCGGCTGACCATGAAACGGCTGAAGAGCTGGAACCGGTCAGCAGTTAATCAAAGTGCTTCATAATCTCGATAAATTCTTCCATCAGCGCTGTATAAAGCCCCTGCTCGTACAAAGCAAAAATCGTTTCATGAACATCTAATTTTTCGTTCAGCTGTCCCGCAAAAAGCGCAAGGAGCTTGTCGAACGTCACAAAGCCTTGCGCTTTTTGCGACTCCAGCTCGTCCTCCAATTCGCGGCAGATCCGCCCGACCTCTTCACCTTCCTCTTCGGTCAGCCCTTTTTCAATCATCATCGCATAAAAAGGGTACTTATCCATATCCATCGTTTTCACCAGCAATTGTATGTAATATTCTAACCGCCCGATACGCTGATCCATTGAATCCATCCGTTTCACTTCTTTCTATCTTTAATCTTATTTTAGCTGATAATGAATGGAGAAGAAAGGTTAAACCGTACATTTCCATGTTTCACCGCTCTCTTCTGTTCTTCTCTTTCCGGGTTTATTTTTTTCTTTAAAAAAGGATTGATTTTTTCTCCTGAAGAGAGTAAATTATTTTGAGATTGTATTCCATATTTGTACGGAAGGATGACTCTGATGAATTGCTGGAAAACCATTAATCTGATTAAAGATTATGGTGCGGTTCGTTTATTATTGACTGCTGTAGGTTTTATGATCCTGTTTTTTATATGCAACTTCTTGGCATTCGGGCTGCTTCGTCCGAATATCAGTTTAAGTGACGGGCATGTATTAGCTTTTTGCGTTCTGCTCGTCGTTACTTTATTTGTACATAAAGTCATACATGTCCTGCCGATGTTTTGCAAAAAAAGAAAAAAGGAAATGAAAATGTACTTTTTGCGGATGCCGACATGGAAAGGCATACCGAAAACAACGATGCTGATTTCAACGATCAGCCCGTTTTTATTCATTACGCCGGTGTTATTTTATGCAGGCTTGGCATTTCCGAGACACGCCCATTACTTTTATATGATTTCGAGCATTCATGCGGGCTATTGCCTGCCTGATCTTCTGTTTGCGCTGCATCTGGTCAAAGCGCCGAAATCATGTCTGATTGACCAGGAATCCGACGGCTTTGATATTTTAGTAAAAAAAGTGCCGGAGTCCTGATGTCCCGCTGATTTTTCAGCTTACATTCTATCTTTTTCAATAAATATTTGGTAATGTAATATGGGAGCAGTTCAGAGAGAGGGGGAATCTCCCATCATTTTATTCTATTTTATCGTGGCTGCCCTGTTTATTCTTTATTTCATAAACAGGCTCACAAATACATTATGCCTTGTCAGAGAGATTCCTGAAGACCGGCAGGATAAGGTATTCCGTTTTATTAATGTTTCTATTTTAATTTTATTGATCTCTTCGTTCGTCGAGATCTCCTTTACTGTGTAAACAGGCAAAAAAAAGATGGCTGCCGGCGGATTAACGCGGAGCCATCTTTTTTTCTTAGTAAATCCAAGAAGCGCCGATGATGATCAATAAGATGAACAGAACAACCAACAACGCAAAACCGCCTGCAAATACTTCACCCATCTCCAGAAGCACCTCCTACAAAACGTTTTATTTTTCCAATTACATCATATGCAATTCACTTCAGAAACGATTAGGCGCCCGGGTAAGAAAATGGACCGCTTTTGGAAAAAGCGATCCGTTTCGCTTAGCAAATGTAAGCTGCACCTACAATGACAAGCAAAATGAACAATACGACGAGCAGTGCAAAACCGTTTGAATATCCTCCGCCCATGGTTCATTACCTCCTTTTCATGATCAATATATTTGTATGTATCAGGAAAAAGTTTGACTAGACGAATGCCCTTTATTTAAAATCTTTTTACAGAAAGCCACAATATGTTATGATACGCATATGCAATTTAATTTGGATGATTAGGAGTGTTAAAAGGAATGAAGAAAATCGCGATAGCAGCTATTACGGCAACGAGCGTCCTGGCTCTCAGCGCTTGCAGCAGCGGCGACAACGACGTGATCGCTAAGACGGATGCCGGCAATGTAACAAAAGGCGAGCTCTACACGAACATGAAAAAAACCGCGGGCGCAAGTGTGCTGACACAGCTCGTACAAGAAAAAGTATTAGCCAAAAAATACAAAGTATCGGACAAAGACATTGATAACAAGCTGAAAGAGTATAAAACGCAGCTTGGCGATCAGTACAGCGCCCTTAAACAGCAGTACGGCGAAGATTACCTGAAAGATCAGGTGAAATACGAACTGCTTGCCCAAAAAGCGGCGAAAGACAACATCAAAGTGACTGACTCCGATACGAAAGAATATTACGACGGCTTAAAAGGGAAAATCCGCGCGAGCCACATCCTTGTCGCTGACAAAAAGACAGCTGATGAAGTGGAGAAAAAGCTGAAAAAAGGCGAGAAGTTTGAAACGCTTGCGAAAGAATACTCAACCGACAGCTCAAAAGACAACGGCGGCGACCTTGGCTGGTTCGATAAAAAATCAATGGATGAAACATTCAGCAAAGCTGCATTCGGCCTGAAAGTCGGACAAGTCAGCGATCCGGTCAAAACAAAATTCGGTTATCATATCATCAAAAAGACGGAAGAACGCGGCAAATATGATGACATGAAAAAAGAACTGAAAGAAGAAGTTCTTAAACAGAAATTAAACGACAACTCAGCCGTGCAGGCAGCGATTCAAAAAGTCATGAAGAAAGCTGACGTAAAAGTTGAAGACAAAGACTTAAAAGACACGTTTAACACTTCAGCATCAACATCTTCTCAATCTAAATAAAAAAACTGTGCAGGCTCTCCGTGAGCCGCACAGTTTTTTTATGCAATCGAATGATTGGAATTTTCTTCTGCATCTTCGTTTTCATTTTCGGGCGCCGCCATACGGCGCTCGCGTTCCTGCTCCATCCGTTCAATATACACTCTTCCTTCTTTTTCAATAAACGACTGGTCAAGCTTTTCCTCTTCTTTAGCTGTCGTAAAAAGCTTATAAGCGCTGAAAATAATCCCGATAATGCAAAGGTATACCCACCAAGGAAAAAATAGCACGTTGTTTCCTCCCTTTTTACCCAAAGTTTTTATTTTAAGCTATGCCTGATCAAGACAAGTTATGAGAGCTGAACGTAAAAAAGACCGATCGTAAAGGATCGGCCTTTTTTTCTTATTGATGGAAAGTCGGTTTATAGAAAGAACGGTTTTCAAGCGCAAATACACGCTCGGTGTATTCGCCCGGCTTTACCCGTTCAAGCGCTCTGTCCATCATGATCATTTTTGCATCCAGATTGTCAATGTAGTGCAGAATTTCCGCTTCTTTCACCATCGGCGGTTTCGGGCTTCCCCATTCCGCTTTTCCGTGATGGCTTAAAATCAAATGCTTCAGAATCAGCACTTCTTCAGCATCAATCTGAAGCTCTTCGGCTGCTTTTGAAAGCTCTGTCACCATGATTGAAATGTGTCCCAGCAGATTCCCTTCCACAGTGTACGTGGTGGAAACAGGGCCTGAAAGCTCTTTTACTTTGCCGAGGTCATGCAGGATGACTCCCGCATACAGTAAATCCCGGTCAAGAGACGGATACAGATCGGCAATCGCTTTTGCCAGGTTCAGCATCGACACAACATGATACGCAAGCCCTGAGACGAACTCATGGTGGTTTTTAGCAGCCGCCGGGTAATCCATAAAATCAGCGGCATATTTTTTGACCAGATGTCTCGTGATCCGCTGGATGTTAGGATTTTTCATTTCAAAAATGTATTGAGTGACGGTCTCCATCATTTCATCTTTCGGAATCGGCGCCGTTTCAAGAAAATCATCAATGCTGACATTTTCATTTTCGCCGGCCGGCCGGATGTTTCTCAATTTAAGCTGGTTTCGTCCGCGATAGTGATGTACATCCCCGATTACCTTCACGATCGTCTGCGCCGCGTATGTTTCTTCATCAGTCGGCTTGGCATCCCACAGCTTCGCTTCGATATCACCCGATTGGTCCTGCAGCATTAATGTCAGAAATGGTTTTCCGTTGCTTGCGATTCCTTTAGTCGAAGATTTAATCAGAAAGTATTGATCGACCTGCTCGCCGACCTCGTGCAGCATAATACCTTTTGCCATTCTATTAAAAGCTCCCTCCATATCTTACATAATACCAGTATAGCACATACCTCTTTTTTGAAAATAAACTCTTTTATGACAGGAGCCGCATAACTTGTCCGTTGTGAAATGACCGGCTCACATGCTCGTGGCAGGTGAAATAAAGTATCTGCCGCCCGCCTTCTGTAAGCTGATTCAGCACATCAAACAGCCGCTCAAGCCTCTGCCTGTCAAAATGAACAAAACTGTCATCGAGTAAAAACGGCAGTGAGACCGCAGATTCCCGTTCTGACGCAAGGGCAAAACGGATTGCCGCGTAAAGCTGCTCGCATGCCGCCTGTGACAGCTCGCTTGCAGAAAAAACCGTACCGTCTTTCTGCATGACCATAATGGAATCATCAGCCTCTGAGAAATACAATTTATGATAGCGTCCGTCCGTAAGCGGTCCGTACAATGCGCCGGCGGTTTCTAACAGACGGGGAAGCGTCACCTTTTTATGCCGCTCCATTTTTTCTCTGATCACATGTCTGACCGTCTGCAATGCGGCCCACTCTTTAGCTGTTTTTTTAACGCGTTCCTTCTGCATTTCCGTCTGCTGTTTTAAATCGGACACAAGCCCTGAGGACTCCAGCTGCTCTTGCTTCACCGTTAATAAAGCAATCTGCTCACGGAGATGCGCGCTTTTTTCCTCGAGTGTTTCTTTCTCTTTTTCCTTCTGAGCGAGTGTATGTTCAAGTTCGGGCACTGTATGGCTCATGTACGGCGCCAGCTGTTTTTGGCTTTTGCCGGACAAGTGCGTATCGATTTCGCGCAGCTGCCTCTCTGTTTCCCGGCGGCTTTCATTCAGCCTGGCGAGCTCACAGAAGTGTCCGCGGTTTTTTGCGCCTGCCGCCATAAAAAGCTGTTTCACCTGCTGTTTGTAGTAATGAACTTCTTCGTGTAATTCGCGCATTTGCTCTTGGGCATGCAGCAGATCCGTTTCGAGAGCCTGCTTTCGTTTTGCGTCCTCACGGGCCCGTTCCGCCTGCGCCAGCAAAGCACGCAATCTTTCTTTTACGGACAGCTCCCGGCCGTCTGAAGGACTCAGCTTTTTGACCCGTTCCTCAAATGATCTTTGCAGCTTTTGGATCCGGCCCGCTTCAATGGTCAGCTCATGCTTGTTAAGAATTTCTTTTTTGACATCTTTCATCACATGATATGCGTCAAGAAGATGGGACGGGCTGCCCGAAAACCCCAGTTCCTTCATAAAATGTTCCGCCTGTTTTTCAGACGGCGCCATTTCGGCCTCCCATTCTTCATATTGGCGGATGACTCTTTCATATGCCGCTTCTTTCTGTTCAAGCACGGCTTGGTCCGCAATCAGCTGCTGGCGGTGCCGGCCGTCACGCCAAAGCTCTTCCTGCAGAATGTCAGCCTCTTCTTTTGAGATCGGCGGCTGCTGCTTTTTGTGATGGGCCCCTCTTCTTTCTGACGGCATCGGCTTCTGTATGCCAGACAGCATATACAGCAGCAAAGCGCCGGTAAAAAGGGCGGCGGGCAGCCATTCCTTTAACACAGCGAAAATCGCAATGAACACAATGCCCGCACCGAGAAAGAGCTTTTTTTGTTTGACGCGCTGTTTTTCCAGCTGCTGAACATGCGCCTGCCATTCGTTTCCTTCAGTATCAGCCATTTGCTTATATGATTGTAAAGCGGCTTCTTTTTCTTGCCTGACGGCGGGAGCCAAGATGTTTTTCGCCGTTACGGCATGCTTTCGTTCGGCGTCTTCCAGCTCCAGACGCGCTTGTTCGAAAATCGCATCAAGCTGTTTTTTTCTTTCTCTTGCCTGTCCGGCGCTCTGCACGGCTTCTTGCAGCCGCCATTCATATTCATAATCGGTGTTCAGCGAAAGAATGCCGTCTTCCTCATGTCTGCCGCCGAGCTGCTGTAACCCTGAAGAAACACGGGCCGATATCTGCCTGATTTGTGCTTGGATGGCAGCAAGCTGTTCGCCGCGTGATTCGTACATATGCTGCTCGCCGGAAAGCTCCTGCAGCTGCCGTTCTTTTTGCAGCAGGTCCTCATTTGGCGCGAGCAGCTCAGCCTGCCGCCTGATTTCAGCCGTTTTTGCCCGAAGCCCCTCAAGGCGGGCCGCTTTCGGATGGAGATGCGATTCGTATTTTTCGAGCTGATGCATTCCGTCCTTCGGGAATTGCTCCAATGCTTCCGGATAAGAAGAAAGTTCGCCTTCCAACGCTGTTTTTTTGTCTGCGAGCGGCTTTGCTTCTATCGCCGCTTTTACTGTTTTGATTTCTTCAGTTACATCTTTCAATTGTGCTTCGGCATCCTGCAGACGGCCGCCGGCGCTTTTTTTCTCTTCCAGAAGGCTGTGATAGCCCGCTTCCGCAGCTTCCGCCTGTTTCAGCCGGGCGCTGAGCCGCTTTAACGTATCTAATTCCTGATTTAAACGGGGGTTCCGTCCGTTCGGCTTATACATTCTGTCGAGCTCTTTCGCCAGTCTGCCGTCAAGCTTTGCCGCCGCTTCAGATCCGAATAAGCTGGAAAACAGGAGAAACTCGCCGATTTTGTCCCGGTTAAAGGCTTGAATCTCCTGCAGTCCGAATACATCAAACGAATAGATTGCTTCGTACAGCGTCCGATCCGTATCGGAAAGCAGCTGTTTGAGCCATTCTCCGTCCTTGATTTCACCTGAAGGCAAATACACTCTGACTTTTTCGGCAGCGCCTTTTGTGCGTTCAATTTTAACAGCGCCATAATCGTTATGCTTCAGTTCCACAACGCCGCCGTACACCCCGCCGTTTTTCGGTTCGTATTTTTTTGATTTCGGAAAACCGAACAGTACGCTTTTGATAAAGGACATCAATGTCGTTTTGCCCGCTTCGTTTAAGCCGTAAATCACTTGGACGGGCGAGTCTGACAGCTGGAAGCTTTGATTGGAAAATTTCCCGTACTGGTAAATCAGCATCGTCGTTATTTTCATCGCTGAAGCTCCTTCAGCTGGCGCTTTAAAACGGCTTGAGCCTGCCGTTTAATGTCCAGTATCTCTTCATCTGTAAATAAAGTCATCTGCCGCCGGTATACGGGATGACGCTCGAGCGCTTCGAATACCCCGTTCATGTCCGCGCATTGTTCTATGTCCTGAAGAAGCCCTTTAAAAAACGGGTCCGGCGGCACGGTGTCTGTTTGATCCGTCCGATCCTCAATCGCAAGCGGCCAGATGAAACATTCCTCTTCAGCCTCTTCCTCCTGTAAAGCGGAAAGAAGCTCCTCCGCAATGCCTGCGGGCGCCTCCGCCCAAAAGCGGGGCGCCTCGCCGCGGAGCACCAGTCTGACACATGCCGGGCGGCCCGCGGCACGCAAGCCGGTGAACATATCCGATGCCGTTTTCATCAGTGAGGTCATATGCTCGGCTTTGGAAATATCAAGATCAATTTCCTCCCATAAGACATCGTGCGCTTCTTTGAATTCCCAAGACATCTCACCGTCTGCCGCCCGGACGAGATAATATCCCTTAGGCCCGGTTTCTTTTAAATGGCGGGCCTGAATATTTCCGGGATAAATGGCGGCGGGATGCTGAGCGGACAGAACCTGCCGCTTATGAATGTGTCCGAGCGCCCAATAATCCATGCCGCTTTTTTCAAGGTCTTCTTTCGTAAACGGACAGTACGGGTCATGTCCCTCCGCTCCTGATAACATGCCGTGGAGCATGCCGATATGATAAGGCGCGCCGGTCATTTTCCGGTAACGGGATGCCTGATTGTCCGTTACGCTTCTTTCCTGATAGCTGCATCCGTATATGCTTGCCGCGAGCTCTCCGTTTTTAAAGAAGGATTTTTCCTCCGGTGTATCCGAAGTGAATATATGTACATTTTCCGGCCATTCAATCGGTGTCCACTCACCGCCTAAATGATCATGGTTGCCGAATATGACGAACACTTGGATATCCGCTTCTTGTAATCTGGTAAACTGCTTTCTTAAAAACAGCTGGGCTTTTAAACTTCTGTTGGCTTCATCAAACAGATCTCCCGAAAGCAACATGAAATCTGCCTGCTCCCGGAGCGCCCCGTCGGTAAGACGGCGGACGCTGTGAAATGTGCTTTCTTTAATACGCGCATATACCGGTTCAGGCAGATGCGAAATGCCGTAAAACGGGCTGTCCAGATGCAGGTCAGCGGCATGAATAAACGTCAGATCAGCCATCTCGCCCTCCCCTTTCTGTAGGTTGAATTACCCTTATTCTAGCATCGTTTTCATACGAATGCACGTTCTGCACGATAAAAAAACAGCCCGGCTGTCCCGGGCTGTTTCACTTATTTTTTGGAGATGCGCAGCGCTTGTTTGATCGCTTTGAATCCGCCGGCGTTTCCGTAAATCAAAACGCCGCCTTTGTAAATTTTCGCGCCGACCCCTGCAAAGATCACGATAGTGACCAGTGTCAGGGCGATTCCGGCCGCCGCCTGCCAAAACGGGATATCGAGCATCCCCACGCGTAAAAACATAATCATCGGCGTGAAAAACGGAATGTAAGATGTAACGGTAATAAAACCCGCATCAGGATTGCCAAGTCCGAACATGGCGATCATAAAACCCGCCACGATTAAAAATACCATCGGCTGAATCGTCTGCTGAACGTCCTCTATCCGGCTGACAACACTGCCGAGAAACGCGGCAAGCGTCGCGTAAAGAAAATAGCCGAGCAGATAGAAAATGACGGCATAGACAATCGTCGAGACGGGAACATCCGTAAAATTGAGAAATGCACTGATCGGCGACGCCTCATCATTTTGAGGGTTCAGCTTCAGTGAGAGAAAACCCGCCGCAAGCAGCACCGCAAACTGTGTGATCCCGACAAGCGCGATACCGAACAGTTTGGCAAACATCTGCTGAATCGGCGGCATGCTTGAAATTAAAATTTCCATGACCCGTGACGATTTTTCCGTCGCCACTTCCATCGCAATCATACTTGCGTACATAATAACCGAGAAGTAGATGACAAACAGCATGATGTATACAAGCCCCATCACCTGACCGAGCTCTTCCTCAGATTTCGCCCCTTTTTCCAGCGCATCTTTGCTGACTTCAGGCGGAGTGTAGAGGCTGCTGACTTTTTCTGCCGAAATGCCGAGCTTGGCGGTTTCGACAGCGGTTTTTGTCTGGGTTAAAGCCTGCTTGAGCAGTTTATACGCTGATTCATCAGAAATGGTCAGCGCCTTGTAGGCTCCTGTTATCGTTCCTTTTTGATCTTGTCTGATGATAAAAAGCCCGTCCCATTCACCGTCTTTGACACGCTTTACGGCATCTTTTTCGGACTCCTTTGTCTCCATTGCCTGCAGATCATTGTCTGTATCTGCCGCTTTAAGCTGTTTTGCAAACGCCGGGTACATCCCGCCCGTTTCATCAATCACCGCAATCTGCTGCTTGCCGTCATCCGATTGAAACACGGAAATGATCGATTGCAGATTGGTCACTGCTAATACTAATAACACAGTAATGGCGGTCGAAATAATGAATGACTTTGTCGAGATTTTGTTTTTATATGTATGAAACAGCATAATCCAGAATTTATTCATAAACGGCCCCCACCTTTTCTATAAAAATATCATGCAGTGACGGCTCTTCTAATTCAAACTTCCGTATAAAGCCTTTCCCTTGCAGCGCCTGGAAAATATCCTGGGAAACCGGTTCATTCGCGACCTGCAATCTGATCCCGTCATTTGTTTCCTTCCATTTCACGACACCTTCATGCGTTTTTAAAAAGCTGAGATCATCATCTGAATGAACGGTGACATTTTTTTTGCCGAAAGACCGCTTAATGTCTTTCAGATTGCCTTGAACGACGGGTTTTCCCTTCTGGAGAATGCACAAATTCTCGCAAAGCTCTTCTACATGCTCCATTCGGTGGCTTGAAAAAACGATGGAAACGCCGCTGTTTTTCAAAGAAATAACCGCTTCTTTCAGCAGCTCGACATTCACCGGATCAAGACCGCTGAAAGGCTCATCAAGAATCAGCAGTTCAGGCTTATGCAGGACGGCGGAAATGAACTGGATTTTTTGCTGGTTTCCTTTTGACAGCTCTTCGACTTTCTTATTCTTGTAATCTGTAATGCCGAATCGCTCGAGCCATGTCATGAGCTCTTTTTCCGCCTCTTTTTTGCTCATTCCTTTTAATCTCGCAAGATAGACAAGCTGGTCACTCACCTTCACTTTCGGATACAGCCCCCGCTCTTCCGGGAGATAGCCGATTTTTTCGCTGATAGAATAATTGACCGGCTTCCCTTTCCAGCTGATCTGCCCGTCAGTCAGGCTTAAAAGCCCCAAAATCATCCGAAAGGTCGTCGTTTTTCCCGCGCCGTTTGCGCCGAGGAGCCCGAACATTTCCCTTTCAGGTATTTGCAGGTTCAAATTGTCAACAGCGGTAAAGCTGCCGAATCTTTTCGTTACGTTTTCAATTGTAAGCACGAATCCAACTCCTTCCTTGACCCATTATATACTAATAATGGGTAAAAATTAATGGAGGATTTTAAATTCTTTATGAGAATATCATTCTATAAAGGAGGTGACGTGATGGGACAATATGTATTGACTGCATTCCATGCGTCGGGAGAAACACTGCTGGATGAACGGATCGAAGCAGACAACGAGGCGGAGGCAAAGGCTGCCGGAGAGGCTTTGTTAAAGGAAAAAAAGTTCGAGAACACTACTCATCGTTTGGTAAATGAAGCCGGAAAGCTGATTTTATTCCACAGATAACAGAAGCTTTCCGGCTTCTGTATGTTACCGGTTAAATTGCGGCGTCCGTTTTTCTAAAAAGGCGCGGATGCCCTCTTTATGATCATCCGTTTTTCTCATATTTTCCTGGGCCTTTCGTTCAAGAGACAAAACGTCTTTTAACCGGCTGATATGGAGACTTTGATAAATAGCCTTCGTTTCAATCATTGCTGCCAGCGGCGCATGTAACAACCGGTCGATATACGGCTTTGCCCCTGCTGCAGGGTCACCGCTGAACAGCCCGTCGGCAAGCTTGAGCTCCACCGCTTTTTCAGCCGGCAATTTTTCGCCGCTCCAAATCAGTTTTTTCGCTTCAATCTCACCGACGCGTCTCATTAATAAATAATGGCCTCCTCCGTCGGGAACCAGTCCGATGCCGATGAAATTCATCGCGAGGCGGGCGTTTTCTTCGGCGAGAACCACGTCGGCACACAGCGCGAAACTCAGCCCGAGCCCCGCCGCGGCTCCGTGGATGGCGGCTATCACAATTTTTTTCATATCATAGAGCGTCAGTGTAATGGATTCGATCATTTTCATGAACCGTTCATATTCTTCTGGATCATGATTCGATGTCATCATCTGAATATCACCGCCCGCGGAAAATCCCCTGCCTTCCCCCCGCAAAAGGACGATAAGCGCCTCGCTGTCAGCTGCCATGACGCATGCATTCTCCAATTCCCGGAGCATTTGTTCATTGAGCGCATTGTAACTGCCAGGCCGGTTCAGCACAATCTCTGCCATCTTTCCCTTTTCTTCATATCGAATATACTGCATGTTTACACCCTCCTTGTATCCGCTTACATATTTTGTTCAAATGATATATTCTTTCCGCGAAGCGAAACTCCTTTATTTTTCAAGGTCAACAGATACCGAAAAATGCATATCATTTGAAAATGAACATACATTTTTATATAGTGAAATTGACATACAAAACAAAAAGGGGGGGAGGAACGCCGATCATGAAATATGTGATACTGAGCTTTTTATTGAGCTTTTTTATGGTGCTGTTCCCCCCTTCGGATGTCGCCCTTCCTTCCCAATTGGTGACAGAAACAGACAGCCACGTTCAAATTTCGGTTTACCCGCAGGAAACGGACTCGGCAAAGACGCCGGCCCCTGCCAAAACCGCTCCGCACGGCTTGTCAAAAGGGTACGATGCGTTATCCCGAATGGTCACCCTGTTATCTGTCAAACCTCTTGATCAATTCATTGATTCCACACTGGAAAGGACATGCGCCATTCCGATACAATACCAGTCAAATTACCTCCGGCATCAGACCATTTCTCATTGCCAATCTGTATTTACGGTGTAAAAACAGTCTATTCCGGAGGGATTTTTTATGAATATTAAAGAAAACGATCTGCCCGGCATCGGGAAAAAATTCGAAATCGAAACGAGAAACCATGAAAAAATGACGATCATCATTCATGACGACGGCAGGCGGGAAATATACAGATTTGATGACCGCGACCCTGATGAGCTTCTGGCAAGCATTTCTCTTGATGATGCGGAAGCAAGACAAATCGCCGCGATTATCGGCGGGATGGTGTACAAACCGCAGGCGCTTGAATCGATTGAAATGGCGTTCAGCGATCTGATTATCGAATGGTTTAAAGTTGAAAAAGGGGCAAAAGCGGCAGGCCGGACGCTCGGCGAACTGGATGTGCGCCAAAACTACGACGTAACGGTCATCGCCATCATTAAGCATAACCAGAAAAAGTTTTTAAACCCGGGCGCTGATTCGCTCCTTGAAGCAAACGATACACTCGTCCTCTCAGGCGAAAGAAAGCATTTGAAGAAACTGATCCAAGACTTTCTCTCCAGAGACGGAGTGTGATCTGTTTATGGATCATCTCGTATTTGAAGTCGGTACGGCGCTAGTTCTCGTGGCCATTGCAAGTGTCATCGCCAATAAAATTAAATTTTCGATTATTCCCTTCCTGATTATTTTAGGAATGCTTGTCGGGCCGCACGCGCCCCAAGCGGGCATCATTGACCTGACATTTATCGAAAGCCGGGAAGTGATTGATTTTTTCGGACGGATGGGCGTCCTGTTCCTCCTCTTTTACCTCGGGCTTGAATTCTCGGTCGGAAAATTAGTAAAATCCGGACGTTCCATTGCCGCCGGCGGAACGATTTATATTCTGATTAATTTCAGCTTAGGACTGATATACGGCTTTATCACGGGCTTTTCCTTTTTGGAAGTGCTTGTATTGGCCGGTGTCATCACGATATCATCAAGCGCCATTGTCGCAAAAGTGCTTGTCGACTTAAAGCGCACGGCCAATCCGGAAACAGAGCTGATTCTCGGCATCATTATGTTTGAGGATATCTTTCTGGCGGTTTACTTGTCCGTTGTTTCCGGGCTTGTATTGGGAGACGCGACGTCTGTCGGAGGCGCGCTGATGTCAATCGTGATCGCTTTCGGATACATGCTGCTGTTTTTCATTGCCGCTCGAAAATTGCCGCCTCTTCTGAACAAGCTGCTCGATATCCGTTCAAACGAGGTGTTTGTCATTGTCATTTTTGCAGCGCTCTTTTTCATTGCCGGCTTTTCCGAAACGATTCATGTCGCTGAAGCGATCGGTGCGCTTTTACTCGGACTCGTCTTTTCGGAGACGGCTCATTCTGACAGGATTGAGCATCTTGTCGTGCCGTTCCGTGACTTTTTCGGGGCCATGTTTTTCTTCAGCTTCGGACTGAGCATTGATCCGTTTTCACTCGGAGATGCGGTATGGCTTGCCCTCGGCGCCGTTTTGCTGACGATTGCCGGAAACTTTATCGCCGGCATGATTGCCGGGCGCCGGGCGGGGCTTTCTCATAAAGCATCGTCTAACATCGGGCTGACCATCGTCTCCCGCGGCGAATTCTCCATCATCGTAGCGAATCTCGGTATTGCCGGCGGTCTGTCCGCCTCACTAAAACCTTTCGCCGCCTTGTATGTTTTGATACTGGCCATCTTCGGCCCTTTGCTCACGAAAGAATCGAAGCGGATATATCTCCTGTTGAACGGCGTTTTCAAATGGAAAAAGCCTGAAAAGACGCCGCAGAAATCATAAAAAAACTGACCCCTTACTAAAGGGGTCAGTTTTTTCGCGCGGGAAGAAATTGCTGAAAAGCCGTTTTTTTGTTAATGGAGAAATGCTCTTTTCCCAGAATGGTATTAATGATTTTTTGGTTTCTGTAAACAGACAGCTTCAAATTCGTTGCGCCCGTTCCGTGGGCGTGGTCAAGATTCGTCAATGTGAAGAAATGATGCCGCCTATCGTCCTTAAAGACGAGGCGGGAATCGGCCGTCACTTTAAACCGTTTCTCATCCTCCCATTCAATATCGGGAGAAATGGCCGAAAACCAATCCGGAATATGCGGCTTGAAGCCGGTCGCCAAAATCACTTTTTCTGAATCGGCCGTAAAAGTTTCATCCATCTGCCATTGATGAAAGCTCAGTGCGCAGCGGCCGTTTTTCTTTTCAATTTTTTTAAGCTCCGCCATCGGCTGAATATAGACATCAGGCGAGCCTCCGCTGATTGACCTGTGGTACAGGGCATCGTAAATGTCAGCAAGTGTGTCAGAATCAATGCCGTGGCGCAGTCCGTCCAGCTCAGGCAGTGTATTCAGCCGTTCCTGAAAAGGCAGGCGGTTAAAATATTCCACATAATCGGGTGTAAACATTTCCTGTCCGAGCTTGGCGGTTTCTAATTCTCGAAATCCGGCGGAGCGTGTCACCCATTGCAGCCGGCAGCGGCGGTATTGTTCATCATGCAATAAATCAGAAAAGATCTCCGCTGCGCTCTGTCCGGAGCCGACTACTGTAATTGATTCGGCGCCGGCGAGTTCGTCTTTCCGGAACAAATATTCCGCGCTGACCATCGTGTCCTGACGCGCCCCGTCATCAATCTCTGCTGGAATAAGCGGCTCAGAACCCGTTCCCATGACGAAATGCTTCGTTTGATACACGCTGATGCTTCCGTCCTCAATGTTCTTGACGCTGACTTCATAATGGCTGCCGGCATTTTTCACGCCGATTACCTCTGAGCCGAAACGGCATGATTTGATTTCTGAAGCCGCCCAGCTCAAATAGTCGTTAAACTCCCGCCTTGGAATATCAAATTCATTAAACGTATAAAACCGGTAAAGCCGGTCATGTTCATGGAGAAAGTTCAAAAATGTGTAGCGGCTTTTCGGATTGGCAAGTGTGACGAGATCAGCCAGAAACGCCACCTGTAAATCCGTTCCTTTAATTAACAGGCCCGGATGCCACGCAAATTCTGTCTTTTTATCGAAAAAAAGAGCGTCTGTTTCGGGTATATCCTCTAACAAAGCGGCAAGCCCTAAATTAAACGGCCCGATTCCCGCTCCTATGACATCATACATATTATGCACCTCTTACGAATTACAGTCTGATGATCTTTTTCCCGTTTTCACATACGGATAAACATAAAAAAACGGCACGCTGATTCCGTGCCGTTTTTCATATTACAAAGCGGATTTGACGAACATCTCATCTAAGTATTTGATTTTCTCTTCTGTATAATGCTCGAATCGGTCATTATATGATTTCGGGTCTTTCGGATTGGCGAAGTGCGTGATTTTTCCGGTTTCCGGATGAATGAATTTGCTTGCCGCGCCGCAGCCGATACCGATAATCGTCTGCACTTCTTCCATAATCATAATGTTGTAGATGCTCTCCTGACCCGGGAAGGAGTAGCCGACATTTTCAAGGTTTCCGAGAATGTTTTTCTGCCGGTACAGGTAGTACGGTTTATAGCCGTGCTCTTTTGTCCAGCGGACGGCGTCATCCATCATGCGGGATACTTCCTGCCTGTCGGCAACTTTATACTTATGCTTGTTTCTCGTCATTTCTGACGCCCGTTTGAAAGAAAGCGTGTGAACGGTCAAAGATTCAGGCATCAGCTTTTCCGTTTCATCAAGACTGTGCCTGAACTCACCCGTCCCTTCTCCCGGCAGGCCGATGATCAAATCCATATTGATGTTATTCATGCCGTGTTTGCGGGAAAGGTGGTACTTTTCAATGGTTTCTTCGACTGTATGATGTCTGCCGATGGCCTTAAGCGTTTCGTTTTCATAAGACTGCGGGTTGATGCTGATTCTGTCAATCTTATACTTATTTAAAACGGCAAGCTTTTCCTCCGTAATCGTGTCGGGACGGCCCGCTTCAACGGTAATCTCCCTGATATTCTCTACATCAGGGAAAGAACGGACCATTTCTTCATATAAAAGATCCATTTCTTCAGCGGTAATGCTTGTCGGCGTACCGCCTCCGAAATAAATGGTCGTCACTTTGATATCATGCTGTTTCAGCCATTCACCGATTTTTTGCATTTCATAGTGAAGCCCCCATAAAAAAGAGCCGACTCTGCCTGCCTGTCCTTGGATGGCATAAGCCGGAAACGTGCAGTAGGCGCACTTCGTCGGGCAGAACGGAATGCCGATATAAATGCTGACTTCATCTTTGACCCGGTACAGATCGGGAACCGCAGCGAGCTGGCGGTCGACAATCTCCTGCATCAGATTGATTTTTTCATCATGGATCAGATAATCTTTTTTCAGATCGGCATGCGCCTCTTCTTTTGTCAGGCCGCTTTGCAGCTTTTTATGAAGAAGTTTAGTAGGCCTGATCCCGGTCAGGATTCCCCATTTTTGCGTCATGCCCGTATGCGATTGAAGAAGATTTAAGTAGACGTATGACAGCGTGTTTTTCACCTGTTTAAATACTTCTTTGTCGCTCCATCCGGCAAAAATCGGTTTCGTATGATGCTCCTTTTCGCCGGTTCCTTTGATTTCTCCCGATACTGACACGCTGTCTGCATTTTGAGAAATGGCAAGTGAGATGACGAGATCAGAGGGTTCCTCCGTTTCGGCGTATGCAAGAACACACTCCTCAAAAAATAAATTCGCGATGTTTTGCAGCGGACGATGCAGCCTGTCATCCGTTATGCCGTCTATTTTGATTTGCAATGTGATCACCTTATTTTTCAGATTCAAAACTTTCTTTAGTGTACAGAAAGAACAGGCTAAAATCAATCCGCGAAAAAGCCGCAGACCGGTGTTTCGTGTCTGCGGCTCTTTATTACGGCCGTTTCATGTGGAACTTATCGAGAAAGCCTTTGCGGTGCTGCATGCGGAAGTATTCCTTGATCATATAGGCGACGCCCTGTTCATCATTTGACCTTGTCACCCAATCCGCTCTTCTTTTTAATTCATTGGAGGAATTCCCCATCGCGACACCGAGGCCTGCCAGTTCGATCATCGGCAGATCATCTTCCTGATGGCCGATAGCCACGACCTCTTCCATTGAAAGCCCGAGTTCAGCTGCGACCATCGAAAGTCCGCTTTCCTTTGAAACCCCTTTAGGCACGATGTTCAGTTTTTCTTCGTTAACGCGGATCACGTCCACGGCCGGGAATGCTTTCACGATCGTATCTGTTATGTCAGCCTGCAATCCGTTTTCAGCATACACCTCAATGACGGGCGCGGAAACCGGCTCATCAAGGAGCAGATCACTTAATGATTCGACAAACTGAACCGGGTAAAAAATCGGGTCAGACGGATGAATCATCGTTTTCCCGACCAGATTTGAGTTCACTTTCTTCTTATTTCCGATCGAATATTTTTCGTGCAGAAGCCGGATATTGCATTGATAGCTTTCCAGCACCTGGACAATATTAAACGTGTGATCTTCCGATATTTTCTTTTCGAAAAACGGCTCATCTATTTTTTCGGAAATGTATGCGCCGCTGTGGGTAACCAATTTTGCATTCAGTTTTAATATTTTCGCTACTTTTTGAGCGGAGCGAAAATGGCGGTTTGTGACCAGTGTGACGTAAATTCCTTTTTTCTTGACGTATTCAATGGCATCCTTTGTCGTCGGATGCAGTTTGCCGTTGGAGCGAAGAAGCGCTCCGTCTATATTTAACGCCAGCATTTGTTTTGACACAGAGAAGTCCCCCTCCTTGATGACTGTACTTGTCATTAGGATATGACCCTGTCTCTTTGTTTAGAACAACCTTTTCTCAGCAGCAAAAAAGCCTGCCTCAAGCAGACTTTGAACTGTCATTTTGTGGGATACGATCGATTTGCTGCCTTCTCCCCAATGTGTATTTCTATATCAGGAACCCCTTATTTGACCGTTGATGCGCTCGTTTCACTTACTCTCTGTTGCTACCCCTTAACATAACAGGCAGTATAGGCGACCGTATCCTTGGATCTTCTGTAAGTGTAGGCGCTTTCAGGGTTATTATCACACGTTTACTGTTAAAAGACAAGGGTTTTTTTAACTAAAAAAATCAGAGGGGCATCTATGCTGAATGTATGATAAAGTTGAAAGAGAACATATATTCGCATATAATAAAAGAAAAAAAGCGGTGACTGTCATGTCTCTATTAAAAGATATTTATAACGAAGAATTTGCAGAAGCACTTCTGAACAGAATCAAATCGGCGCATCCGGCTTTTGAGCGGGACATGTGCCGGGCGCTGATGTTTCAGGAAGATTGGCCCGAACTGGCATTAAAACAGCGGATGCGCCGGATCACAGACTCTTTATATGAAACACTGCCGAAGGATTACATACGGGCGCTTGACGTCTTATATGAGACAGCTCCCCATTTCACAGGGCTCGCCGGGATTATTTTTCCCGATTATGTCCAACAGTACGGAACGGATCACTGGGAAGAATCAATGAAGGCGCTTCAGTTTTTCACTCGTTTTTCCACTTCCGAATTTGCGGTCCGCCCGTATATCAAGCTTGACCGGGAGCGGATGTTCAAAGAGTTCCTTTCCTGGACGGAGCATCCGGACGAACATGTCAGAAGGCTTGCCAGCGAAGGCTCAAGACCGCGCCTGCCGTGGGGAATCTCCATTCCGGCTCTTCTTGACGACCCTTCTCCGATTCTCTCTGTTCTGGACCGCTTGATGCAGGATGACTCGTTATATGTCAGAAAAAGCGTGGCGAATAACCTGAATGACATCTCCAAAACACATCCGGATCTTCTGGCACAGATCGCAGCCGATCGGTTCGGAAGCTGTCCGCACACGGATTGGATTTTGAAGCACGCCTGCAGGACACTGTTAAAAAGAGGAGACAAACAGGCGCTTGCGATTTTCGGGTTTGAAGACGCCTCCCGGATTTCATTGGAACGTTTTACACTGAATTCGGAAACGGCCGCCATCGGAACAAGCATACATTTTTCTTTTCAGATCCGCTCATCCGCCCGGCAAAAAGTCAGGGTTGAATACGCGATTGATTTTGTAAAGAAAAGGGGGCACCGCAGCCGCAAGGTGTTTAAGATGTCGGAGTCCGCCATGGATAACGGAGACGTAAAAGCCTTCAGCAAACATCATTCCCTTAAAGATTTAACCACCCGCAAGCATTATCGGGGAATTCACACTCTGTCTGTCATCATTAACGGAACGGTAAAAGGTTCGCTTGATTTTTCTGTAGAATAAAAAACCCCCTCCATTTCATAGATGGAGGGGGGGGAGCTTACTGCGGGTTTCCGTAAAGCTCTTCAAGAGGTTTCATGATAATTTTGTTTAACTCGCCGATCAGCATGCTCATGCGCTGTTCCGCTTCCATCAGCTGGGAAATCAATTCATGTTGCTGTACAAGAGCAACCGTTTTTTGCGCCTGCTCTACCTCTTCCTGAGTGATTTCTTCGCCTGACATCTGTTTCTGCTGCAGCTGCAGCTGTACATTGCGGAAATTATCAAACATGCGTTTTGCCGATTCATCTGCGTTTACTTGATCATAAAGCCCTCTTAAACGGCTGTATTCATCACTGTTACGCAAAGCTTTTTCAAGATCATATGCTGCATCATAAAAATGAACTGCCATAGTAACCGCTCCTTTCTTCCTTTCAGACATACCACTCCACTATAACAGACTGCGGAGCGACTTTCATCCTCGGCCGATGTTTTCCTTAGAAAAGAATGACAAACAAAGCTTGGATTGCTCCGATGATCCCGCCGAGCAGACCGCCTAAATACGTAATCATCTTAAATTCTTTCTTGGAAATCGACAGCACCATTTCCTCCAGCCGCTCAACAGGAAACAGATCAACCTGCTCTTTGACCACTTCCTCAAGACGAAGGCGTTTGAGCACATCTTCCAAATGAGCGGCAATACTGCCGAGCGCTGCATCAAGCAGCTTCGGCGCATACGTTCCCGTAATCTCCCCTTCATAGCGGGAGATGATGTCACCGAGCCGGCCCTCAAAAAAGGGTGCGGTTTGAAGCGCGGCCAAAGCCTGTTTTTTCAGGCTGAACAGCAGCTCTTTCGCATTCCACTTTTCGTCGGCCTCATAAAGTGTATAAGATTTGAGCTTGCCCCATTCTTGAGAAAGCAGATCAGTCAGAAGCTTTTTTGTTTCCTCATTGCGCAAAAACTTTAACAGCTCAGGCAGCACACGGCCGGCCAGACTTGAATTGCCGAGGAACATCTGCACCATGCTGCCGAGCATCCCCCGTGTATTCAAAAAGTCGTCAATCATATTGCCGAGTCTGTCTTTGCCTTCTTCACTTTCAAAATAATCAATGCTCCGCTTCAGGATATAATCGGCGGCCATCGGAACTTTTTCATCCAGCTTTTTCTGCAGCTCATCAGGAAGCCAGTCCTTTATGGCGCGGTGTTCATATTTCCGGTACAGTTCCGAAAGCTTTTCATCTGTAAAACGGTCAATCCAGGCATCCGTCTTTTCCTGCGGATTCCGGATGCCTGCGGCGGCCAGAGCTTCCTGCACCGTCATATCGGAAGCGGCCATTTTTTGCGTGAATTGTTCGGCGAACACAAGCGCCTGGTTTTTAACGGTATCTGACAAAAGCCGCTTTTTTATGCCTTCCGGAGTTAATAGATGGTTCGTCACCATGAGCCCCATCTGTTTTGCCAATTCGTCCCGTCTTTTCGGGATCAGCCCCGGAGTAAACGGAATCCGTTTTCCGAACAGGTAATACGGACGGTACGGACGAAATAACATCTGAATGGCAAGGTGATTTGTCACCGCGCCGATCGCGGCTCCGATCACAATCATAAATATAAACGTTCCTGCTATGCCCATTCCTTTTCTTCTGCCTCCATCTTATGTTCTATTTTTCTAGATGATATATCTATTCGTATTATAGAGGCTGGCGTGAATGCGGGCAAATGAAGAACCTGAATTGTTGTTTCTCAGGAATAAGGCAAGATGCTGTTTCGTACTCTTTACAGTAGATCATCTTTTATGCTGCGCTTAACATGTCTACTGGATGGAAGGGCCGTTTCATCAGCGGCTTTTGAATAAAGGGGGAGTAACAACATGACAACACTCGGTTTTATGTCCGTATCCCGCCGGCACGAAGAAGATTTCGCCGGTGAACTGGCTGAAAGAGCGCCTCAATACAATGTGCGCTTTGCCCGCTTTACACCGTTTGATATTTATCCGGATTCTTTACGCGTAAAAGCGCTCGTGTATCATCCGAAAAGCGGAAAATGGAACGAAACGGAAATTGATATTCCCGAATTTATTTACGATCGCTGTTTTTACGGAAAATCTGCTGAAGCTCAAAAAGCCAAACCGATCGTCGAATGGCTGAAAAAATATCCGAAAACGGAATTTATCGGCCGCGGGCTTCCTGATAAATGGACGGTTACGAATGCGCTCCAAGAGCATCATCTGATCAGTCCCTATATTCCTGAAACGGTCGAAGTCAGCCGCTATGAAGAGGTGCAATCATACTTAGCGAAAGAAAAAGCATGTATACTTAAGCCCGCTTTCGGCGCGGGAGGAAGAGGCATCATCCTCCTTAAAGCAGGGAAAAAATCAATTTCAGCCACTTACTATATCGGGAAAAACAAGCAAACAAAAACGTTTTCCAACCACGTGTCTTTTAAGTCCTGGTGCAAAAAAGTGCTGCAGCACCGTTATTTGCTTCAAGCCTACTTAAATATTCAGGATAAGGAACAGCACCCGTGCGACATCCGCATTTTCATGCGCAAAAATGAGTCAGGAGCTTGGGAAACGGTCGGAAAAGCGATCCGAAGAGGTTATCAGAACGGTCTTTTATCTCATTTGCGGGGAGGGTCCGAACCGATTAAATTTGACACGTGGTTTGAAGAAATTCCGAAAAAGCAGCAGGCCGTTTTATTGGATGATGTCTTTTCGATCACCCAGTCCGTCCCTTATTTTCTTGATGAACAATTCGGACCGCTGTTTGAGCTGGGGCTCGATATTTGTTATGCCAAAGACGGGCGCATCTGGCTTTTGGATGTCAATTCAAAACCGGGACGGAACGCCATTTTAAGCGTGGCTCCCGAAGCGAAAGAGGATTTGTACACCGGTCCGCTGAAACGCTTCCGCGATCTTCAGTCACAGGAAAGCCGGAAAGGAGCACTTCCGCGTGAATCATAAAGGGATGATGGTCGGCATCGATAAAAAAAGCAAAAATACGCTGTATCTCCCCTCCGCCATGAAACGGGAAGGGATTTTATCCGCTGCCTTCGGGACCAAGGTTGTCAAATGCCGTGTAGCCTTTTCTCAATCTCTTGAAAAAAGCGCGCTCCTTTCTGAAGACTTATTTGAGGAGCTGATGATACCGCATAAAAGCCGGGCTGATTTTCTCATCCACGGCCAGACGGTGCATATCGGACCGCTGATCGGCATTTTTACAGCAGGGTTCACATCATCGACGCAGCGCCCGTTCAGAGACCGCACATCCTTCTTTACCAAGCTGCTCTCCCTTCACGAGCAGGCGAACGGATATTGTTTCGTTTTCGGGGCACATCAGATCAACTGGGAAGAAGGCACAGTCCAGGCGCTGATTTATAAAGAAAACAGCTGGAAACGGGCGGACGTCCCGCTTCCGAATGTTGTATATGACAGGCTCCCGAGCCGAAAAACGGAAAAAGTTCCTCTTTTACAGCAGACAAAATATAGGCTGATGAATGACTATCAGATTCCCTGGTTTAATCCGCAATTCTTTAATAAATGGGACATTCACAAGCTTCTGGAAAAAAATAGTCTCACGGCTTCTCTCCTGCCAAAAACAATCCTGCAGCCGAATGCAGAAGCGATAGAGACGTTATGCAGCACATTCGACACCGTATTTATCAAGCCTGCAGACGGCACGCTCGGAACGGGAATTTACAAGCTGAAAAAAACAGACGCCGGCTTCTCAGTCAAATACACGAATGAGGAAAAAACGGTGGTGACGGCGGATTATGCAGATGCGGCATCCTTCATGAAATCATTTGAAGAAAACAATGACCCGTCCGCTTTTTTATTGCAGCAAGGCATTGATCTGATCCGGCTTGACGGGCGTCCCGTCGATTTCAGGGTGCATACGAACAAAAATGCCGAGGGAAAATGGACAGTGACGGCGATCGCAGCAAAAATTTCCGGCAGAAACAGCATTACAACGCATCTGGCAAACGGCGGGGAAGTCAGAACGTTAGCTGAATTATACGGCGATCCGAAAGAGAGAGTCGGCATGATCCGGAAGCTTTCGAAAGCCGCCTTAGCGGTCAGCCGTGTGTTAAATGAACATATTGAAGGCTTTATCGGCGAAATCGGCTTTGACCTCGGCGTTGATGAGGCGGGGAAAGTTTGGATGTTTGAGGCCAACTCCCGCCCCGGGCGGAGCATTTTCTCGCATCCGAAGCTGAGATCAGTCGATTACCTCACAAAACGGAGAAATTTTGAATACGCGTCATATTTATCAGAACGGTCCATTACCGCCCCGGAAAAACTTTGGCGGTGAGGCCGCTTTTTTTTCGTTGACCAGGGACAGGCACAGAACTGATGAGCTACAATGAACAGGATCAACATTTCCCGATAAGGAGCGTGAACGTCATGATTTCGCACTTCAGCTGGAAACCGTTATTCAAAAAAGAGAAACTGCCCGGATGGCGGATTTCGTTTTACTGGCAGGGTACGCATTACGAAGGAATTTACCACAAGTCCGGAGACATTGAATGGGGACACACACATCCGGGGAAAGAAGAGCCGGCACTCGTAAAAGAGCTGCATGAATTAATGCTTTATCACATATATGACTGAAAGCTAAAAGCTCAGCCGCAAAAGGCTGGGCTTTTCTTTTTCCTTCCGCTATTTACCACCCGGTTTTCCGAATGAGATGCCTTTTGATTCACCATAATACGTAGTACAAAGCGGCAAACACCATTGGGTGAAGCCGAGCTGGCAATGGTTTTCATTCCGGAAACCATCAGCTGGTGCAATTCCAGCAAACCCAACCATACTACTTTATAAAGGAGATCATACAAATGGCAAACAACAACTCTTCAAACCAACTTTTAGTACCTGGCGCTGCTCAAGCAATCGACCAAATGAAATACGAAATTGCTTCTGAGTTCGGCGTAAACCTTGGCGGAGAAACAACTTCCCGTGCAAACGGTTCTGTCGGAGGAGAAATCACTAAACGTTTAGTATCTTTCGCGCAGCAGCACATGGGCGGACAAGGCGTACAATAACTCAATAAATGGCTTACAGAAGACGCGGGATACCGCGTCTTCTTTTTATTGCCGTCACCCTTTTTCCTGTTCCACATACCCTAGGAAAAAAGGAGGGAAAACATGTCATTCATTGCCTCAGTCAATTGGGAGCTGTTTCAGTTCGTAACGGTTTCTTTGGTCAATGAATATGTTGCCCACCATCTCCCCTTTATTCACAGGTATTCTTTTCCCCGCTGCTTTGAATGATATAATGAGCGGCGAGGAGGTTTTTTACATGAAAATCGCTTTACTCGGAGCAACGGGAAGAGTCGGACAGGCTTTTATAAAAGAAGCTCAGAAACACGGAGACATTGAGATATTTGCTCTTGTCAGATCTGCCGGAACGGCCCTCCCCATTCCTGAAAAACATATCATAACAGGGAATGCCAGACGGCGGGAGGATATCGGCAGATTGATTTCTAAAGCGGACACAGTCGTGAGCTGTCTCGGCACGGACGGTGACGATACCCTTTCAGCCGCTATGATCCATATAATAGACAGCATGAAACAGCATCATGTTCAGCGTCTGATTACGATCGGAACCGCGGGTATCCTTCAATCACGGCTTATGCCTGACAAATACCGTTTTGAATCGTCAGAATCAAAACGAAAATCAACAAGAGCCGCAAAGGAACACGCCCGCGTATACGAGATGCTTCTGGCAAAGGATATTGACTGGACGATCATCTGCCCCACCTACCTTCCTGACGGAGAAGCTGCCGGAGTTTACCGGTTCGAACAAGATCAGCTTCCTGAAGGCGGGACTAAAATCACCGTCGGAGACACGGCGCATTTTCTTTACCGTGAACTGATGAACCCGCGGTTTGTCAGAAAACGGGTGGGACTGGCTTACTAAATTGAAAAAGGGCGAATCTTTTGATTCACCCTCCTCCTGATTACACCGCGGACTGCGCCGTTCCTTTCTGCAATTCATACATTTGATGGTACTGCCCCTTTTGCGCCATTAATTCGTCATGGCTTCCTTTTTCAATGATGCGCCCCTTTTCCAAAACGAGAATCTGGTTTGCGTGTCTGATCGTGGAAAGCCGATGGGCGATAATAAATGTCGTGCGCCCTTCTTGCACCACGTGCAGCGCTTTTTGAATGATTGCTTCTGTTTCGGTGTCAATGTGCGCCGTCGCCTCATCCAAAATTAAAATGGCCGGATCGAACGCAAGCGCCCTTGCAAAAGAGATCAGCTGGCGCTGGCCTGAAGACAGTGTTCCGCCTTTTTCCGTGACGGGCTCCATGATGCCCTTCGGCAAGGATTGCAGAAGACCTGCGGCGCCGACTTGCCGAAGCGCTTCTTCAGCCTGCTGCAGGGAAATACGCTGATCATCGAGGGTCACATTGGAGCCAATCGTTCCAGAGAAAAGATACGGATCTTGCAGCACGATCCCCATATGCGATCTCAGCTCCTGTCTTGACATGCCGTATATGCTTTTTCCATCCAGCAGGATATCGCCTTTTTCGGCATCATAAAAACGGAACAGAAGATTCAAGATGGAGCTTTTGCCTGAACCCGTATGGCCGACGAGGGCGATCGTCTCGCCTTTTTCAGCTGTAAAGCTGATGTGTTTCAGCACCTCTTCTCCCTTTCGATACCCAAAAGAAACATCGCGGAATTCCACAGTCCCTTCCGCCTTTCTGTCTGCGGGAGCGCCTGTTTCTTCCGTTTCCTCCTCCTGTAAAAGCTCAAATACCCTGCCCGCGGACACACGGGCCAATTCAAGCTTTGAAAATTGGTTGACAATCCCCGTAACCGGCTGGAACAAACGGTTTAAATAATCAACAAACGCATATAAAACGCCGATCGAAACAATTCCCGCCGCACTCAGACTCGCGCCTCCGAAATACCAGATCAGCCCGACAAACGCCACATTGCGCAACACATTGACAAGACTGTGGGACATGAGGGAATTTAAAGACAGCATTTTGTTCTTATAGCGGAAATGAGCTTCATTCAATTCTTCAAATTCCTTCATCGTTTCCTTCTCACGGCGGAACGCCTGAATAATCGGCATCCCTTGAATGGACTCATTCATTTTCGCATTGATGTCACTGTTAATGGAACGGATGTTTTGGTTGTAGACGGATGCGTATTTGCGGTACACAACCGACCAGATCATTAAGATCGGAATAATCAAAAGGCAGACGGCGGCCAGTCTGACATCAAGCATAAACAGCGCCGTAAAAATACCGAGCATGTAAACGCCGCTTGTGATAAACGTAGACAGCACCGTTACATATAAATCTCTGACCGCTTCTGTGTCATTCGTAATGCGGGCCACGACTTTTCCGGCAGGCAGATTATCAAAGTAGCGGATCGGCATTTTCTGAATGTGTGAAAACACATCCTGCCTCATACGCTGTATGATCCGGTTCGCTCCCATCTGCAGCAGGTAATGCTGGCCGTAATGAAAGCACACGGAAAACATGAGCAGCCCCGCGTAAATGGCGGTCAACGTCAGCAGCCCTTTTATTTCCAGACGGTAAAATTGAAAAATTTCCTGTTTAGATAACGCAATAGCGGGATATGACCTGCTTTCTTTACCGTTTGATATCGTCAGCCGGCCGTCAGTCACCGAACGGTTTCCGTCAAAACTGACGGGACCCTCAACAAAATAGTAGGCCGCACCGACTTGATAAATGTGCGCCTCTCCGGTTTTCTCCGCCCCCGGTTTGAGCCGGTCCTCCCTGACATAATCATGCCCTCTGAACGTGACGGCATCCGGATCGTCCCCAGAGGCTTTAACCCATGTTTTTTCAACGCCGAGAATATGTTCGTCAATCATTTTTTTTCCGATAAACGGGCCGGTCAGCTCAGTGCCGACCGCAATAATGAGCAGAACGACCGCCCATATCAGCAGCTTTTTGTATTGAAGCGCGTAATTCCATAATCTTCTTCCCGTCTTCATGCGCCCGTCCCCCCTTCTTCAAGAGAGGACAGCTGCTGCCTCTCATATTGTTCGCGATACCAGCCATTCTTCGCCAACAGCTCCTGATGCGTGCCTCTTTCAGACACCCGGCCTTCGTCCATGACGAGAATGAGATCTGCGTGTTCAACTGCCGAGAGCCGGTGGGTGGTGATAATCGTTGTTTTATGCTGCCGTTTTTTACGGATGCTGTCAATGATGGCGGCTTCCGTTTTCGCGTCTACCGCAGAAAGCGAATCATCTAATATGAGAATGTCCGGATCTGTCAAAAGCGCTCTCGCAATTGAGATGCGCTGTTTTTGTCCGCCGGAGAGCGCCACCCCCTTCTCGCCGACAAGCGTCTCAAGCCCTTCTGAAAGCATGCCGATATCTTGTTTAAAATGCGCGTCCTTCAGCACGCTGCCGATTTCCTCTTCGGTTGCGTCCTGCCGACCGTAAAGCAGATTTTCCTTCACTGTCTTTGAAAATAAAATATGATCCTGCGGCACATAGCCGATCCACCCTCGGAGCTTCTCAAGCGGAATCTCCTGAATCGGAACGCCTGTAAACGTGATGGCTCCCGCACCGGGCGGATATTCACGCAGCAGCTGCTTAATAATCGTCGTCTTTCCGCTTCCCGTTTTTCCGACGATGCCGAGTGTCTGCCCTTTTTCAACGGAAAATGATACATCGGAAACAGCCGGTCCCGCTCCGCTCGGGTACGTAAAAGTCACTTGTTCAAAAACAAGACGCCCGGGCTCCTTGATATCGGCGGGCTGCTTGGGCCCTGTCACATCAGGCTCATAGGAAAGGGTCTCATTGACACGGTCTAAGGAGGCATTGCCGCGCTGCATGATATTGATTAATTCTCCGATCGCAAACATCGGCCAGATCATCATTCCGAGATACACGTTAAACGATACCAGCTCTCCCAGCGTCAGCCGGTTTTGAAAAACGAGATAGGCGCCGTAGCCGAGACCGATGAGATAGCTGAGCCCGACTAGAAGTTTCACAGTCGGTTCAAAGAGTGAATCGATAAACGCCACCTTCATGTTTTTCTCGTATACATCCGCCGTCATATCACCGAAACGGCTGACATCATTTTTTTCCTGCACGAAAGCCCGAATGACCCGGACGCCGGATACCGACTCCAGCACCTTGTCATTTAATGATCCGAAAGCATCCTGCGCTTCCGTAAACCGCTCATGGATCTTTTTTCCGTACAGACTGACCGCAGCCGCCATAATCGGCAGCGGGATAATCGCGGCAAATGTCAGCTTCCAGCTGATGAGAAGCCCCATTGTCAAAAATATCGTCAGCATATACATCGTCGAATCGACGAGCGTTAAGACCCCGAAGCCCGTCGTCATACTGACGGCCTGCAAATCATTCGTCCCCCGCGCCATTAAATCGCCCGTTCTGTATTTCTCAAAAAACGGCGGTGACATTTGAAGAAGCCTTCCCATCAGTTTTGATCGGAGAATTTTCTCCATGACATTCGCCCCGCCGAAAAGCTGGTACATCCAAAAATAGGACAGCAAATATACGGCTGCCGTTAAAGCGAGAAACACACATATGTAAAACAGCATCCCGCTTTTCGTAAACACGCCCGCCTTCATATCGTCTATTGCGTTACCGAGAAGTTTCGGCGGGAACATTTCGATGACATTCACAATCAATAACAGAACAATCGCTGTCGTATAGCGCAGCCAATAGGCTTTAAAAAACCAAGCTAGCTTTTTTAATACAGTAAACAAATACCGTCATCCCCTTTCATGAATCAGCCTCCATCAAGTTTTTCCGGATTGTTTTTCATTGTTTTCGCTAATACCGCCACATGCATCACACCTGTCCTTCATTCATTTTTTGTATAAAAAAAGACATGAAGCGTCAGCTCCATGCCTCTTATTATTATAAATAAGGTACAGACCCGCCTGATATGCGCGACTGCACCGTTTTTAAGCAAATGTTCAGAAAACGGAAGGTGTATGGCAGTCACGCCGATATTCAGCTGAAGATGAGTTGACAAGCTTTAATTCTGACATGATCCATACCTCCTTTTTTCCTATATTATTCCTTTATCATATAAACGAATCCTTTTTTTGTCAATACAGGTTTTAGATTTCTTCCGTACGGGTATTGTTTTATAAACCTTTTTTACTGAAAGGATGAGGCCGATGTTTCACGCGGACCGGTTGATTGCAGCTTTTGACGGAAGTCATGATAGCAAGAAAGCGCTTCAAAAAGCGATAGACCTTGCAAAAACATTTCACGCGAATTTAACAGTCGTACATTCACACAATGCAAAAGATACCCAGACGATTGTCGATCCCCCGAGGCCGGGAGCCGGTGCCACGTATATCGGCGGCGGGATTGCAAGCGTTCCCGACCCGCTTCAAGCGGAAAGAATCTCCCCTGACCCGATGATTTATGAAGACCGTACGGAAGAAATCATTGCCGAAGCGAGAATGCTGATGAACGACAGCCAGATTGACGGGGATATCGACATTTTAGAAGGTGATCCCGCTGATGCCATTATCGAGCATGCCGACCGCATATCGGCGGATCTGATCGTCATGGGGAGCAGAGACCAGAACAGGCTGAAAAAACTTTTATTCGGAAGCGTCAGTGAAAAGCTGTCATCGAAATCCGACATTCCGGTGCTGATCGTAAAATAATCCTTTCTGTACAGCAGCTTTATCAAAAGCTGCTTTTTTTAGAGCTCCCGGCTGTTTCCTCTTTTTTTCGGCATCACAAAAAAACTCGCCATGATCAAAAAATCAATGCACAGCACGACAGACCAGCCCTTCAACAGCCCGCTTAGCGCTTCGGTGCGGGAAGCGTCCTGAATGAGAAATACCGTTCCGGCTAAAAGAACGCCGCCGATGACAAACGCTAATACATGTCTTCCCCATCCTTTTGCATAATGTTTGGCATAATCCAGTCCGTACCGCTTGACCGGTTTTGCCCCTTCCTTTACGACATAATAGCGGAAACGCTCATCCGCCCATTGAATCATGCTTTTTCCGAAGGCGACAGACACTCCGATATAAACGGCCGCCACTGCATGCGCCATAGTCGCCGTCGCCCCTTTGTATAAATCAGCTGCGGCCGCCGCAAACAATACGGCATCAAGTAAAGGAATGAGAGCGAAAAAGAACATTCCGAGCTTTTGCCGCCTGAATAAATACCGCGCCGCCAATCCGAAGATGACAGCCGCCCAAAAAGCAGCCTCACAAATGACAATCAACCAAGCAATCGCGTTCAATCCGGTTCCCCCTTATCGTTTTCTAAAAAGCATTGTAACACCTCTTTTTATTTAATACAATTGTATTATAAAATTGCAAGAAATATTTTTTCCTGTTACACTGGAGACATGCCTAAAATCATCGATCATGAAAAAAGAAGAAAACAAATAGCCGAAGCCACTTGGCGGACGAT
Organism: Bacillus siamensis; assembly: GCF_051628075.1. Taxonomy (NCBI): domain Bacteria; kingdom Bacillati; phylum Bacillota; class Bacilli; order Caryophanales; family Bacillaceae; genus Bacillus; species Bacillus siamensis. Next base: position 940,039 of record NZ_CP155579.1, on the reverse strand, counting down.
TTTGGAGCGGGGCATGGAAGGAGCGACAGTGAGAAACATCGCCCGGGAAGCGGGTCTTTCTTTAGGCGCGCTGAGGCACTATTTCACCACCCAGGATGAGCTTTTAGGGTATGCGATGACCCTCGTAAAAGAAAAAGCGGCCGCCAGAATTAACGAAGTTGCCAAGACGGACCTGCCGCCGAAAGAAAAAGCGGTGCGTCTGATGCTTGAAATCATCCCGACAGATGAAGAAACGATGGCTGAAATGGAGGTATGGTTCGCTTTCACAGCTTATGCCAGACATAAGGGAGAAGAATTTCATCCCCAGCACGACGGGATCTTGGCATATATCCGCGGTCTGATTGACTGGCTGGATGATAATAAGCATCTGAAACCAAATCTTGATAAAGAGACAGAAGCAGAGAAATTGTATGCCATTGCCGACGGATTGGCGCTGCATGCACTGCTTGAACCTGAGCGTCTTTCAAAAGAGAAAATCTCCCGCGTGCTCGTTCAGCATATCGAGTCTCTTTTTATCTGACAGAAGCAAAAAGGCCGGATGTGTTTCCGGCCTTTTTCCGTTTATGACTGAACGCCGATCTCCTGCTGAATGCTCAATTGAAAAGCCTCTTGAATCGTTTTGGCTACAGGACCCGGCACACCGCTGCCGACCGGTTTTCCGTCAAGGGTTACGATCGGGATTAGTTCAGAGGTTGTCGACGAAATAAAAATTTCATCCGCGTTTCTGAGTTCGTCTTCAGTAAGGGGCTTCTCCCGCACCTCAATCCCATTTTCTTTCATCAGCCCTAAAAGTTTCATCCGCGTAATGCCGTTTAAAATCAGCTCATTTGCAGGATGCGTCCGGACGGTGCCGTTTATGACGGCGTATACATTGGAAGAGGTTCCTTCCGTGACCGCTCCGTCCCTTATCAGCACCGCTTCATAAGCGCCTGCTTCATAGGCTTTTTGTTTTACCATCACATTATACAGTAAATTCAGACTCTTAATGTCACACCTCAGCCAGCGCTTGTCTTCGGCCGTTATGGCCTGCGCTCCGGCTTTTTGTTCATTTTCCGGTTTTTTCACTGAAAAGGTGTATGCCGTCGTCTGCGGCTCCAATCCTTCATCATACTGGTGCTTCCGGGGCGCCTTCCCTCTCGTCGTCTGAATATAGACCCCGCCGTCAATGAGTTTGTTTTCCTGTACGAGCTTTTGGAGATCCCATTCTATGTCTTCTGCGGAGAACGGCAGGGTGATGCCGATTTCTGCGGCGCTTCTGAAAAGACGGCCGATATGCTCATGCAGACCGAATAAAACGCCGTTGTATACTCTGATGACTTCATACACACCGTCACCGAATTGATATCCGCGATCCTCAATATCAACTGCGGCTTCTTCACGATCAATCAACTGGCCGTTTACCAATGTCTTCATGTAAACCCTCCTCATCGTTATCTGCCGTGATGCGGATTCTCAGCTGTAGCTGTTATTGTCAACTATTCTATCATATTGAACAAGCAGGCAGCGGAGTTTATTTTTTTCTTAAAATCTTATGATTCGACATATTTTCTATGTCTTTTCCAGTTTTGTTCCTGTATACTTGATTCGACATACATATGCTGTTAACTTATGGTACTATGCAAGCCTCTGCCGTTATCGGCATTATGAAGAAATTTATGCTACTGGAGAGATTGTTATGCGCAAGACAAAAGAAGGTGCTTCCCCTTCTCTGTTTTCATTAGCTTTTAAACTTACGAGTTTAGCAGTTTTGTGCGGACTGCTTCTGGTAATCGTCATAATGGGTTATTCCGCTTCCGCCGCAAAAAATAAACAGGTCACAGTGACTGCAAACGGGCAGCTTCGAGATGAAACAGAAAGCCTGCGGCTGAAAAACGATTCTCCCGACATCCTGCTTAAACATTTGCAGAAAGAGCGGGACACAGGGAAAAAAACGGTATATTTAACCTTTGACGACGGGCCGTCTCCTTATACTGAACAGCTGTTGAATGTATTGAAGGCAAATGGCGCAAAGGCCACTTTTTTTATGCTTGAACCGCGGATGAAAGCCTATAGACATTCCGTGCAAAGAGCGAATCAGGAAGGAATCGCGCTCGGCCTGCATGGCGTGACGCACGATAATCACCTGTTTTATCAAACACCGACATCGCCGCTGAAAGAAATGCAGCAGGGACGCGATACGCTCCAGGCCATCACGGGAGTGAAAACGGATCTTGTCCGCACGCCTTACGGCAGCAAACCGTCATTGACAGACACCCAGATCAAGCATCTCGAAAGAGGCGGCTTCGTGTACTGGGACTGGACGATTGACAGTGAGGACTGGAAATACAAAAATGCACAGTACGTGCCGGAAGTATTGAATCAGCTCGCATATTTGGAAAGCGTCCATACGAGCAGACCGCATGTCATTTTAATGCACGATCTGCCTGCGACCGTGCATGCTTTGCCGAGCCTGATCCAAAAACTGAAAGCCCAAGGCTACTCCTTTGATATTCTGACGGACCAGATGATTCCCGTCCATGAATAAGAAAAAGCCGGATCTGTATGGGACTGACCCCATAATATGAGACAAACAAAAAACACCTTCAAGTTTGAAAACGGATCGTTGTTATCCGAAATTAGACTTGGAGGTGTTTTTCTATGAGGACAAGAGTGAGTTATCCGGTTGAAGTCAAACAGAAAGCTGTAGAAATGAGATTGGCGGGCGTGCCTGTGAAGGAGATCATGCAGGAATTGAATATAAAGAATAAGACGCAGGTGCAGACATGGGTCAGGTGGTATAAAGCTGGGGATACACATCGATTCGAACAACCTGTCGGAAAGCAATATTCTTATGGGAAAGGTCCAGAGTATTCTTCCGAATTAGAGAAACTGCAGGCAGAAAATTGTTATCTGAGACAACAGAATGAAGTGTTAAAAAAGTACAACGAATTGGAAAGGAAGCTGATAGCGAAACGCCAGTCGAGCTTGTAGAAGCATTGCGCGGCACAATGACCATAAAGGATATCTGTATTCATTTAGGTATCTCACGAGCATCTTATTATCGTTGGAAGAAGAATCTGATGAAAGATAACCCTAAATACCATTTAGAAAAACAAATCGGCACGTTGTGCCGAGAACACAAGTATCGATATGGCTATCGGAAAATCACAGCCATATTAAAAAAGGAAATGCGTATGAATCATAAAACAGTTCAGCGCATTATGCAGAAGAATCAGTGGCAATGCCGGGTTAAGGTGAAAAAGCGCAAGAAGAATGGGCAGCCATATGCCGTGGCCGAGAATATATTGGATCGAAACTTTCAGTCTGATCGCCCTCTGGAAAAGCTAGTAACGGATATCACATATTTGCCTTATGGGCAGAAACAATTGTATCTTTCCAGTATATTGGATTTATACAATGGAGAAGTGATTGCTTTTACGATTGGCGATAGACAGGACACAGACTTTGTCTTACACACACTTGATCAGCTGCCTGCACTGCCAGAGAACTGCGTGTTACATAGTGACCAAGGTTCTGTTTATACATCTTATGAGTATCAGAAAGCTGTTAAAACAAAAGGCATTACCATGAGCATGTCCCGCAAAGGGACGCCCGCTGATAATGCCTCCATCGAATCGTTTCATTCCTCACTAAAGTCTGAAACGTTCTACCTCGACAGGTTGGAAAGCACTACGACGACCATCGTAGAACAAACTGTCGAAACCTATATACACTATTATAACAACATTCGTATTCAAACGAAACTAAACAACCAGCCGCCGGTCACATACCGACAGCTGGCTGCTTAAAGGTGTTTTGATCCCTGTCTCAAAAACGGGGGTCAGTCCCGTATATGATCCGGCTTTTTTTATATCGCTGCTCTGATCCGCTTTGCAAATTCACCGATCTTCTCATGAATGACAAGATCAAATAAATGGTCGCAATATGTCGGCTCAAGATTAATGATCACCTGCTTCAAACCGGGAATCTGGCTCGCATCCTCAGGGACAAACCTTGCCGGCGCCACCTCAAGCGAAGTGCCGATCACAAGAAGGAGATCAGCTTGATCAAGCTTTTCATAAAGGGTTTCAAAATGCTGGACGAGATCGCCGAAAAGTACGACATCCGTCTTTAATACAGTGCCGCAAACCGCATGATCTCCGGTTTCCGCCGTACATTCCGGCACTTCTTCCTTCAGCAGATGAGAAAGTCCGTAGCGCGCTCCGCAGCGGGGGCATGCGGCGGTCTGAATTGAACCGTGAAGCTCATAGACACTGCTGCTTCCCGCTTTCTTATGCAGCCCATCAATATTCTGCGTGAAAATGTCTACCTGCTTTCCCCGCTTTTCAAGGTCTGCCAAATACTTATGGCCGGCATTCGGTTCATAGCTTCCGCTCATTTTCATCTGAAACAGCTGTTTGAATTTGGGCCAGAAGTCACGCGGACGGCGTTCAAAGTATTCCCTGCTCATCGCTTCCATTCTGGAGGTGTCTTCGGTCCATATACCGTCCGCGGAACGAAAATCCGGAATGCCGGATTCCGTGCTCATTCCCGCTCCCGTCAGCACCGCGATACGTTCAGCCTGATTGATCAATGTCATAAACGCTTCCACTCTTCCACCGCCTTTTCTTTTTATCATATCATGAAAAAAGAACGGCGCCCGTTATGCCCGTTCTTTTTCTCCGGAATGATCCTTCACATGAACCGGATCATCGTGGCTTTTCTGTTTTACGAATACATTCTGGCCCGGATAGGCGAATTCCACGCCTTCCTCAGCAAAAATATCAATAATCCGGCGGTTGATATCCTGCCGCACGTCCAGGCTTTCGGCCCAGACGATGGTCTTTGTGTAAAAGTTAAAAAACAGATTGTAATAGCTGTCCGCAAACACGTCAAAGTTAACCATAATCGTATCATCATGCACGCCTTCATGTTCGCGAAGCATTTCTCTGAGCCTTGTGATGCACCGCTCTAAACGATCAATCGGCGTCGCATAAGAGACACGAACGGAAAACGTGATCTGGCGCTTCGTCATTCTCGTCCAGTTTGTGATGGCTTCCATCGACAGCGTTGAATTGGGCACGGTGACGAGCGCCCCCTGCGCCGTCCGGAACCTTGTGCTTCGGAATGTGATATCTTCTACGCCTCCCGTCACAGATGACGTCTCGACCCAGTCGCCGATCGTAAACGGCTTTTCCGTAATGATGATAATGCCGCCGAAAAAATTGCTGATCGTATCTTTAGCCGCGAGTGCGAACGCCAATCCGCCAAGTCCGAGTCCGGCCACAAACCCATTTACATCATAATTGAATTCCTGTGCGATCACGCTGACGCTGAGTGCGAGAATGACAAAGCGCAGCACCTTGGATAAAAACGGCGCCAAAATGTCATCCATATCAAGCTCAAAGCGCTGATTGACTTTATGAAATAAAAAGGAAGACGCCGATGTCAGATTGCAAAGTCCCCAGGCGATCAGCGCTATGATCAGAGAGCGGTACATTTTTTTGACAATGTCCATCTGACCGTCTAAAAACGGCGAATACTCAATCGCTAAAAACAGCCCCAGCGCAACGAAAAACCACCTGGCCGGCTTATCAAACGCTACCGCAATCTGTTTGAATATATCGGTTTTCGGTTTGTTCGCCAATTTGTAAACAAGCTGGAAAAAGTATTTGACAAACAGTTTTCTCAAAATGAGAAAAGCCGCTAAAATCCCAATGCTGATACAGATCTGCAAAATATGGTCAAAAGTAAAAAAGCTCTTAAAAGATGTCACCATGGCATATACTCCTTTGTCTTGTCGAAAATCCATTATACTAAAACATTCGGACATCAGCTTCTTTTAATGTCTTTATGAAAAGCCTGAAAAACCCCGGCAGCAGAACACAGCCGGGGTTTTTCACAAATTCGTTCATCTTTCAGCCAGATACAACAGGGGCAGGCACTATTTCTTCTTCGATTGTGTCTGTTTCAGGAGAGTCGCTTTTTGGATCTCAGCATCGGTTTCGGCTTTAATTCTTTCCTCCACTTTCAATCTCCCTTTTCCCATGATCTCGCCTCCTTTTTGCCATTATAAATCATCACTGCGGAATGTAAACCGAAAAAAGCACTATCTTTATTCCAAAAAAATACTGTTTCGCACATTCACCAGTTTGAATCGCTGTGCATATATGAATTTGATATAATAACAGAAATGCCCATGAGGGGAGCTGACAAGCTTGTATACCATCGCTCATCGCGGCGCATCCGGTTATGCGCCCGAAAATACATTTGCGGCATTTGATATCGCTGCCGAAATGAACGCTGATTTCATTGAGCTTGACGTCCAGCTCACAAAAGACGGACACATTGTCGTCATACATGATGACAGAGTCGACCGGACGACGGACGGCTCTGGTTTTGTAAAAGATTTCACGCTGAAGCAGCTGCAGTCCCTGGACGCCGGCAGCTGGTACGGGGCTGAGTTTAAAGGGGAACGGATTCCCCTGCTCGAAGAGGTCTTGAAGCGTTATCATTCTAAAATCAGATTTTTAATTGAACTGAAAGGGCACGCTTCTCAAGTCGGTCTTGAAAAAGCAGTCGGCCGGCTGTTAAGCAGGTTTTCCTTTTCCATGCATCATATCGTTCAATCTTTCAGCCTGAAGTCGATTCAGGCCTTTCATGATATGTATCCGTCCGTTCCGACTGCAATTATTGCCAGGCCCAGCTTCGGGAGGTTTTCCAGAAGCCAGCTGAACGCCTACAAATCAGCCGCACATTATGTCAATATTAAATATACCCGCCTGAATCGGTTCTTGATTTCCACCGCTCACAAACACGGCCTGAAAGTATTTGCCTGGACGGTCAGAAATCAAAAGACGGCCGAAAAGCTGCAAATGATGGAAGTTGACGGCATTGTAACTGATTTTCCGGATTTTATTTCTAAGGATGGCTGATATGAAACAATACATCGCAATTTTTATCGGAGGGGCGCTCGGCGCTTTGCTCCGCTTTGAAATGAGCACACACATTCACAGCCGGTCTTTCCCGGCGGCTACTTTCCTCGAAAACGCGGCGGGAAGCCTTTTACTCGGTCTTATCACGGGTTATTTTCTCATTCGGGCTAAACGCCCTCTCCTGACCGCCTTTTTCGGAACCGGTTTTTGCGGAGGTTTCACGACGATGTCCACCTTCGCAAAAGAAACCGTCTTTTTGCTGCAATCGTCTCCCGCAGCGGCTTTTTGTTATGCTGCCGCGACTTTATTCGCCGGTCTTGCCCTTGCATACGCCGGCATTTTCTGGGGACGGCGGATTGCTCTTCGCATCGCGGGAAGGGAGCATGATACGCCATGACGATTGTCCTGATGCTTATTGCAGCGGGAATCGGAGCGGTATTACGGTTTCTGCTGGGGCAAACCGTTTCAGAAAGGACAAAGGGTTTGCCGATTCCGCTTGGAATGGCTGCGGTCAACCTGCTCGGCTCCTTCGGCCTCGGCATGTTCACCGGATTGGGTCTGGATAACCCTTCAGCCGGCATCATCATTGCGACAGGCTTTTTCGGTGCGTTTACGACCTTTTCCACCTTCAGTATTGAAGCCGTGCAGCTGATAATGAACCATCGCATAAAGGAAAGCCTGCTCTACATCGCAGTTTCAGCAGCCGGAAGCCTTTTGGTGTTCTGGTGCGGCTTCATTATCATTTCCATTTAAAAAAACCTTGAGCTTATTTTTCGCTCAAGGTTGCGTTATGAAGCATGACCGTTTCAGGCACGGGCAGCGGGCGGTTTATTGTCCCCTGACCGCCCGGGCGGCCCTGTTCTTCTTTTAATTCAAGCTGTTTAATAAACCGGCCGTCCATTTCTAAGATGAGGGCAGTGTATCCCCCAATCTGTATCGACTCACCCGCACAAATATCAATATTCCGCTTCAGCACAAGGCCGCCGATCGTGTCGACTTCCTCTTCAATCTCTGCGCCGAACAGATGATTCACCTGATCGATCCGAACTTTTCCGTCCAGAATATAATGACGTTCGGACATCTTTTGAATCAGCGGCTGTTCATCTTCATCAAATTCGTCTCTGATATCCCCGACGATTTCTTCAAGGATGTCTTCGGTCGTCACAAGACCGGACGTCCCGCCGTATTCATCAGACAATATCGCCAGATGAATCCGCTCTCTCTGCATTTTTATCAGCAGGTCGTGTATCGGAATCGTCTCAATGACTTCAATGACCGGGCGGACGTAAGACGTGATGGATACTTCCGCTTTTTCATCTTCTGTCATAAACAGCAAGTCTGAAAAAAGATGCTTCGTATTGATCATGCCGATGACGCTGTCTTTGTCCCCGTCTGTTACGGGCCATCGCGTATACTTGTCTTTCAGCATCATATCAAGCATTTCCGGCACGGTCATATCAGTGGAAACAGCGGCGATTTCTTTTCTCGGAATCATGATTTCCTTGGCGATCCGATTATCAAATTCAAAAATTTTATTCACAAATGTATATTCGGACGGATTGATTTCTCCGTTTTTTAAACTTTCTGACAGCAGGATTCGCAGCTCTTCTTCAGAATGGGAGCCTTCATGCTCAGATGCCGGCTTTAATCCGGCCAGACCGGTTAAAATCCTCGCGGAGCCGTTTAAGACCCAAATAAACGGGAACATGAACACGTAAAATAACCGAAGCGGCCCGGCAATCCATAGCGTCAGCTTTTCCGCTTTTTGAATCGCAACCGTTTTAGGCGCAAGCTCACCGACGACGACATGTAAAAACGTAATCAGCCCGTACGCCGCAGCAAACGCAATCACATGCTCAGCAGAATCCGGCAGCCCCATACTCCGAAACACAGGATGAAGCATCCGCTCAAATGCAGGCTCTCCCAGTACGCCGAGCCCGATAGATGTCAGTGTAATGCCGAGCTGCGAGGCGGATAAATACTCATCAAGATCCGTAATGATACGCTTTGCGAGCACTGCCCGTCTGTTCCCTTCTGAGATGAGCTGATCGATTCTGGATCTCCTCACTCTGACGATCGCAAATTCACTCGCCACGAAAAACGCCGTTAACGCAATGAGCACACCGATTAAAATCAAACTGTCAATATCGTCCATTTCACCTTATCCCGAATTGAAGGATAAGGACGTCACCTCCTGATTTCATCATTTTTTCTTAAGCGAGAGGAACGAAATGGGCGATTGACTACACAGAGGGCCCCATCCTGCCACCTCCTAAGTCAAAGCATGATTGTCATTTGTATATTTTATTGTATCATAACTCCATTCTTTCATCATTTTCAGATTTTTTTATCATATAAAAAACAGCCTTCAAAAAAGAAGACTGCCGTTATCTGCTTCGGAAATGATTTTCTAAACAAAGCGCCGTATTAATCCCCCCGAATCCCATACTTAAACTCAACGCATGGTGTACGGTATGGGCGCTCGGCCCGTCGGTCACCCACTGAAATGAATCGTCAATCGGCTCCGTTAAATTGCGGGTCGGATGAAGCTTGGATTCCCGCATCTGCAATAGCGCGGCAATGATTTCCACCGTTCCGGCCGCACTCAGGCCGTGTCCGGTAATCGATTTTGTCGCATTAATCCGCGCGTGGGCCAGACCGCTTTCAGAAAGCGCCCGGCATTCAGTTTTATCTCCGATCGGCGAACCGGTGCCGTGGGGATTGATGTAATCAATCTCTTTCGCTGAAAGACCGGCCCGCTCCAGCGCCTGGCGGATCACCGTCATTTCGCCCTCTTCTGAAGGATTCGGGTTGCGGTTCGCATCAGAAGCCATCCCCCAGCCCTTTAAGCCGGCCCACGAACGCGCGCCCCTCTGTTCGGCAGATTCAGCGCGTTCCAGCACAATCGCCCCGCATGCTTCTCCGAATATAAAACCGTCCGTATGCCGGTCAAACGGGCGGCAGGCGGCTTCAGGATGTTCAGCGAATTGATCAGTGCCCATTGCTCCCAATGAGCGGAGAGCGTGACACTCCATATACGACAGATCGGCCAGCGCCCCGATCACGATACAGCGGTCAAACAGGCCGCCATTGATTCCTTGGACAGCCTGGATAACCGCCGCCTGGCCGCTTGCCGACGCGCCGCCGACCGTAAAGGCCGGCCCTTTTATCCCGAATTGCTCGGTGCAAAGCCCTGATAGATCACTATCCATAAAAGAAAGCCCGTACACCGGATTTACAAATTGCGGCGTTTCGCCGTTTTTCTCAAAGGTCTGCAGCAGTTCGCGCTGCGTCGTATTCGAGCCGCCGACGATCAGACCGGTGCGGCTGTGATCAGCACCGTCTAATTGAGCGTCATGCCATGCTTCATATAAAGCGATAAGCGCCGCCTTCCCTGATAATGCGGCCCTTCGGTACAAGCGTTTGGACAGCGCATCCGGCGGCGTTAATTCGCTAAGCTCCGCGCCGATAAACGAACTGCCCTTCTGCCGGCCGGGGCGTTTCATCACATCAAAAGCATGCCGCCCTTCCATAAGCGCATCAAGAAACGCCTCTTTGCCCTGTCCGACCGCGGTTAAGACCCCGATTCCTGTAATGCTGATGTCTGACGTGCCAACACTTCTCCTCGACATTTGCCCGTTCTCCCATCTTTATGTATTGGAAGCTATGAAGAAAAATCTTGATACAGCGCTTTGAAAATGTCCCGCGACTGTCTGATCTGTTCTATAGGCACACTGAAAGATAAGCGGAAATAGCCGCTTCTTCCAAATCCGCTGCCGGGTACGATCAAAAGTTTGTATTTCTGTGCGGCATGCATGCAGAATGCCACCTCGTCTTCAATCGGTGATTTCGGAAAAACGAAAAAGCCTCCTTTCGGCATTTCAAATTCGAAACCCGCTTCTGTGAGGATATCCACCATAAGGTCTCTGCGCTTACGGTAAGGTTCAGCATCAATCGAAAGATCATCCATTTTCGCCACGGCGCGCTGCATCATGACCGGAGCGTTCACAAAGCCGAGCGTCCGGTTGCAGAAAACGAACGCACCCGTCAGAAGATCCCCCTCAGGCATTTGGGCGTCAACTGCGATATACCCGAGCCTTTCCCCCGCAATGCCGAGATCTTTACTGAACGAACTGACTAAAATCACGCGGTGATACGCCTGAAACGGATTCGCCTGCTCTTCGCCGTAGATCAGCTGGCTGTATGGTTCGTCAAATAAAATAAAGATGCTTTGTCCGTTCCGTTCCTCGGCTTCTTTTAATAAGGCGCCCAATTCATTAAGATTTTTCTGGCTCAGCACAGTTCCCGTCGGATTATGCGGCGTATTGACGATCAGCCCTTTCGTACGGGGAGTGATCGCTTCTCTCACCGCTTCAATATCAATCTCAAATGAGTCAGTCAGCGGGCAGATGACGGGACTGCCGCGGTAATTTTCAACATACGCTTTGTATTCCGCAAAATAAGGCGCCAGAAGAATGACTTCTTCCTCCGGGTTCAATATGCTCTTGAGCGCAACATTCAGCGCTCCGCCGGCTCCGACCGTCATCACTGTATGTCTGGCAGAAATTTCAGTCTGAAACCGCTCTGATAAAAAGCCCGCAACCTTCTCTCTCGCCTCCGGAAGCCCTTGGTTTTGTATATATCCGTGCCGTCCTGTTTCAGCCGCTTCGCAAAGCGCCTTTTTAAATGTTTCCGGAGGCTCTGCAACCGGATTTCCTATAGAAAAGTCAAACACCTTATCGGCGCCGAATTCTTTTTTCAGCCGCGCGCCTTCATCAAATAGTTTGCGTATCCATGATCCTTTCTCCAGATTTTCTGTCACTTCCCGTGATAAACCGCCCATTGTCATCTGTCCCTTCTGTCTTTTTCTGCCGTTTCTATTTACAATGATTATGAAAGATTTACATAGCGCAGTCAACGCTTTTTCAGGATCATGCCGCCCGGTTTCAAGAGAAAGACGGAAAACAATAAACTTGTGCAAACTCCCCTTCATATATTAAACTATTCTCATAACTATAACGTGATGGTTGGGGAGGGATTTAGATGGGGCTGAGACTTATCGCATCAGTGAATTAGCAGAGCTTGCCGGTGTAACGAAACGCACGGTGGATTACTACACAAACCTCGGGCTTTTAAAGCCTGGCAGGTCTTGTTCAAACTATCGTTACTACGATACACTTGCACTCAATCGGTTAAAGTTTATAGTCGCTTGTAAAAAGCAGCGATTGGCCCTGTCTGATATAAAAGACCGACTGGAGAACCAGTTTCCCTCTTCAGCCTTGCCTGACGATATTGGAAATCTGGCATCGGAAATTGATCACATGAATCAAAACATCTCCGGGATCTTGCATCGGTTTGAAAAGCTTGAACCAGAGGAGCGCGCACAGCTGAAAAAAAAGCTGGCTCCTGAAAAGCTTGCAGTGCTTCAATCATTTATGCTGCTGTTAAGTTAAACCATTATCTTACTAACAGGAGGTGTTACCTTCATCTTCCCAAAAGGAGTGAAGGTTCTAATTGGACATTGTGAATTTGATTTTAGTCGCGGTTTTAATCGCGCTGACGGCATTTTTCGTAGCATCTGAGTTTGCGATAATCAGAATCAGAGGCTCACGGGTTGACCAGCTTATAGCAGAAGGAAATAAAGCCGCAATCGGTGTCAAAAAAGTGACCACGCATTTAGATGAGTATTTATCAGCGTGTCAGCTCGGCATAACATTGACTTCAATTGGTCTTGGTGTCTTAGGCGAATCAACGATTGAACGCCTGCTTCATCCGCTTTTCACAAAGATAAACGTACCAAGCTCACTATCGCACATTATTTCATTTATTCTCGCCTACGCGGTCATTACGTTTTTACACGTGGTCGTCGGAGAATTAGCGCCGAAAACAGTCGCCATCCAAAAAGCGGAAGCCGTTTCGATGCTGTTTTCAAAACCGCTCATTTGGTTTTACCGCATCATGTTCCCGTTTATATGGCTTCTGAACAACTCCGCCCGTCTTTTAACGAAGATGTTCGGCCTGGAGCCGGTGTCAGAAAACGAGCTTGCCCACTCTGAAGAAGAGCTGCGCATCATTTTATCGGAAAGCTATAAAAGCGGTGAAATCAACCAGTCTGAATTTAAATACGTGAACAAAATCTTTGAATTTGACGACAGACTTGCAAAAGAAATCATGATTCCGCGTACGGAAATCGTCAGTCTGCCGCATGATATCAAAATTTCTGAAATGATGGACATCATTCAGATTGAAAAATATACCCGTTACCCTGTCGAAGAGGGTGACAAAGATAATATTATCGGCGTCATTAATATTAAAGAAGTGCTGACCGCCTGCATCAGCGGCGAAGTATCCGTCGACTCGCCGATTACTGAATTTGTCAATCCGATCATCCATGTGATTGAGTCAGCACCGATTCACGACCTGCTTGTGAAAATGCAGAAGGAGCGGGTTCATATGGCGATTCTGTCGGACGAATACGGCGGAACCGCGGGACTTGTCACCGTTGAAGACATCATCGAAGAAATCGTCGGGGAAATCCGTGATGAATTTGATATAGATGAAATCAACGAAATCCGCAAACTCGGCAACGGCCATTACATGCTTGACGGTAAGGTTCTGATTGATCAAGTGAACGAACTGCTCGGCATCCATTTGGAAAATGACGAAGTCGACACCATCGGCGGCTGGTTCCTTACACAGAAATACGACGTCGAACAATACGACTCGATTATAGAAGAAGGCTGTGAATTTATTATTAATGAAATTGACGGCCATCACGTCGCATATATCGAAGTAAAAAAACTGGCGTTTGATGAACTGCTGGAAACCGCTGAACAAAAAGAAGCATAACCAAAAAAAGCTTGCGCGTCTGATACAGACGGCAAGCTTTTTTATTTACATTTGTTCCAGTTTTTTCTCAAGGTCTTTAATTCTGGCATTCAGCTCTTCTGTCATGGCCGCAAGCCTCTCCTTCGGCGCAAGGTCGGCAAAGTCCTCTAAAAAAATCGGCTTGCCGATGATAAGCCGCATTTTTCCCTTTTTAAACAGCTCTTTTCCCGCAGACGGTCCGCTGTATGCGGCCGGAACGAGCGGCGCTTTCCCCATTTGGGCGATGGTCACGGCCCCTCTTTTCAGCGGGACGTCTTCAGAAGTTCTCGTGCCGCTTGGAAAAATCCCGACAATCTTCCCTTCCTTCAGAAGCTTAATCGGCGTTTTAATGCTGCTCGGACCCGGATTTTCACGATCAACCGGAAACGCGTGAATCTTCTTCAAAAAACTTCCGATCCACTTTTTCTGAAACAGCTCTTTTTTCGCCATATAATGAATCTGATGTGGCAATATTCCGACTCCGAGCGTGAGGACGTCCACCCAGCCCGCATGCGTGCAGGCGATAACGAATCCTTTATCAGACGGAAGATTCTCTTTATTGTACACTTTGACTCCTCCGCGCAGAGAAAGAATGAATTTGATGGCATTTGCACAAAACTTATACATAACGCACTTCCTTTGTTGTAATGATCAAAAGTGTTCTCTCTCTATTATAACAATATTTTTTATTACCTGGTACTAATAAATATATTTTTCCTCCGCCGATCTCTATCTTTTATGACGGATTTTGGGTACTATAGAGAAATGGTGTTTGATGAGGTGAAAATGAAATTAAGCCGTTTGCATGGAACGTGCAACTTTAAACCTTTCTTATGCGTGTATAACATAGAGGGGAGAAAAGGCAGTGACGATCGATGAAATTTACCAAATGTATATGAATGATGTTTACCGGTTCCTGCTCTCCATGACCAAAGACAAGCATCTCGCTGAAGATTTGCTGCAGGAAACCTTTATGAGGGCATACATACACATTCACTCCTACGACCACAGCAAAGTAAAGCCATGGCTTTTTCAAGTGGCGAGAAATGCGTTTATAGATTATGTCAGAAAACATAAGAAGGAAGTGACCATTTCCGATGACTTAATTGGGAGCCTTTTTCAGACGGCTGTTCAAAGCCCGGCTCATCAGATTGAAATCAAGGAAGTGCTGACAGGGTATATGTCCGAACTTCCCGACAATTATCGGGAGGCCTTAACACTGTATTATTTAAAAGAACTGAATTACAAAGAAGCATCCCATATTATGAATATTTCAGAGGCTAATTTTAAAAGTGTTTTATTTCGTGCCAGACAGCGGCTGAAAGCACTTTATAATAGAGGTGTTAATGATGAATGAAGAATTTAAAAAGCGTTTTTACCAATACAAAAATGGAGAAATGAGCGACCGGGAAATGGCCGCCTTTGAAGAAGAGCTGGAAAAGCTGGAAGTCTATCAGGAGCTGATTGAAAGCGAAATGCAGGACGACCGGGAATGGGACGTCGGCATCAGCCCGGAAAAACAGAAGGCCATTTTATCATACGGAAAACGCAAATCGTATTTGCGGATTTCAGTTCTCGCCGTCATCTCCACTTTGATGATTTTGCCGCTTTGCACTTTAGGAAGCTACCTCTATTACGGTTTGGGAGGAAAAGAAAGCACCGGTAATCAATTAATGGAGACCGCGGCCGTGACGGTGGCGACCACAATGCCGAACGTCCTCGTCGATACCTCCGGGCTGAAAAGCCAGGTGAAGCTGTTTGGAATGAATACAGAATTTCCGCTGCAAAAGCAGATCGGCACAAAAACGAAATCCGTCGGCGGAGAACGGATTGAAATGTTTTTAGATACGGTCAAATCGCCTGCCGTGAACTACTATGATTTAGACGCGGCACAGGCAAAGCATTATTTCGCCCATCCTTCCGGCTTAAAGAAACGTACGGTCGACAGAGCCGGACAGACATTAAAAAAATTGCCTGAAGGCAGCGTGGCTGAGGTCTATCTTTCCTATGACCGGGCCTACCCTTCTTCCCAAATATATTCAGCCTTTAAAAAATACGATGTGAAGTTTTTATGGAACGCGGTCGAAACCGAGAAAAATCTGAAAGACAGTCCTTATGCCGAGCCGTTAGGATTTCCCGGGAAAGATTCTAAGATGGCTTCCTCTTTTGAAGCGCAGGGACAGACAGACAGAGAACAATTCACCAGCGCTCTTGAATTTATGTCCCGCCATAAAAAATGGGCGCATGCGATATCGAAACGCAAAGACATGAACCTGGGCAGCAGAATCGACTATGTCGAACATCACGGAATGAATGTATACGGCTCTGTCGTGACGGGGCCGACAAAAGAAATCGAACGTCTGCTGAAAAACAAAACAGTAAAAGCAGCAAACATCGGTGAGGTGGAATTATGGAATTGGTAAGAATTTTTAAAGAGCATAATGTTTTCGGCTGGATATCAGTCGGTACCGCGATTTTGTCGCTGCTGCTGTTGAACGTGGCAATCATCAGCAATGTAACTTTCTATTCTTATCAGATGCTGCCGTTTGCAATGGCCGCCGTGCCGTTCGGCATCATTGAGCTGTTTATTAAAAAAGGCCGGACGGGCCCGGGACTGCTCGGCGTCATCCTCAACCTTTTCGTCATTGTCTGTGTATATACGATCGTTGCCGTTGATACCAATCTGCAATTCGGTTTTTAACCATAAAATAAAAACAGGCCCTTTGACAGGGCCTGTTTTTTTAAAATGAAAGAACGCCGATTAAATGCAGCAATACGACAATGATAGCCAGCGGCACAAGATATTTCAAAAGGAAATACCACAGCTGAAAGAAACGATAGCCGACGGCGGAACCGCTTTTCATCTCGGCAAACAGCTCCCGCTTCGGTATTTTCAGCGGGATGAAGATTGATATTAATAAAGCGCCGAGCGGAATCAGCACATTGCTCACTGTGAAATCCGCCAGATCAAAAAACGTTTTTCCGAACAAATGAATATCACTGAGAACACCGTATGATAAACACGACGGAATTCCGACTAAGAAAATGAGCAGACCGCTTGTCCACGACAGCTTCTTCCTTTTCGTTTCATCACCTTTCCCTACAGTCGCCACGATAATTTCCACCATCGAAAAGGCCGAAGTCAGTGCGGCAAAGAAAAAGACCGCCAGAAAGCTGATGAAAAACAGCGAGCCGAACGGCAGCCGGTCAAACACAGCCGGCAGTACGGTAAACAGCAGTGTAGGCCCTTCATCCGGTTTAAAGCCGAACGAAAAAACCGCCGGAAAAATGGCCAGTCCCGCAAACAGCGTGACGAGCACATTCATGATAACAATGGAACCCGCCGATCCCGGAAGGTTTTGGGTTTTCGGCAGATACGAACTGTACGTCACCATGACCGATACGCCGAGCGTTAATGTAAAAAACGCCTGTCCTAAAGCATAAAGGATGGATTCCGGCGTCAAATCTTCAAAGTGCGGAACCAATAAAAATTTAATTCCCTCAACGGCATGATCAAGCGTGACAGAACGCAGCACAAGCAGCAGAAACAGCACGAATAAAATCGGCATCAGCACCGCACTGACACGTTCAATCCCTTTCTGCACGCCTTTTGCGACGACCGCCACCGTCATGATCATAAATACCAGCTGCGCGGCGAGAGTCTGGAGCGGATTTTCAATGACCGTCCCGAATACCGTGCCATACTGCTCCTGAGTGAGCCCGGATAAAGAACCGGTAACGGCTTTCAGCACATAGAGCAAAATCCACCCGCCGACAACACTGTAAAAAGACAAAACTAAAAAACAGGCCGCCACACCCACATAACCCGTAAGGTGCCATACCGACTTCGGCGCGGCTTGTTTGTAGGCATCAATCGCGTTTGTCTGGCTCCGTCTTCCGAAAATAAATTCACCGAGCAAAAGCGGATAGCCCAAAAGCACGGTAAAGAGGACGAATACAAGAAAAAAAGCGCCTCCCCCGTTTGTACCCGCTACGTAAGGGAACTTCCAAATGGCTCCCAGGCCGATCGCCGAACCGGCGGCGGCCATAATAAATCCTATTTTTGAGGCCCATTGAACCCTTTTTTGGTCAGACACCACTTTCCACTTCCCTTCCGCCCTATATTATCCCTTATTCGCCGCGATAACTTAAGCCCATTTCAATATGTTTCACTATTCTGAAAAACACAAAAAGAGCGGCAGATACCGCTCCTTTTGCCAATTATCCGTTTAATTTCGAATGCTTTCTCGAATATAAGAAATAAATCACCAGACCTATGATCAGCCAGATAAAGAAACGGATGATAGTGGCGGCGCCAAGGTTAATAATCAAAAACACGCAGAACAGAATGGACAAGATCGGAATAAAGGGAACTCCCGGACATTTAAAAGCTCTCGGCAGATCAGGCTGTTTCTTTCTCAGCACGATAACCGCCACGGAAATCATGACAAATGCGGCAAGCGTTCCGATGTTTACGAGCTTCGCCAGTTCATCAAGCGGGACGAGCGCTCCCAGCAATGCCGACAGAATACCGAACACCCACGTCACCACGTGCGGCGTTTTATGCTTCGGATGGACTTTCGAAAGCGCCCCCGGCACTAAACCGTCACGGGACATGGCAAACATCACCCTCGTCTGGCCGTACAGCATGACGAGCATCACCGTTGTCATTCCCAACACTGCGCCGATATCAATAATCCCGGCCACCCAATTCTGACCCGCCATCTGCAGGACGAGAGAAACGGGATGGTCAACGCCTTCAAAACCGGCAAACGGTACGACGCCCGTCATAATCGCCGATACGGTCACATACAGCACGGTGCAGATGATTAATGAAAAAATAATTCCTTTCGGCAGATCCTTCGCCGGATTTTTCGTTTCCTCTGCGGCGGAAGAGACGGCGTCAAAACCGATAAAGGAGAAGAAAACGAGCGCCGCGGCACTGAAAACACCGCCGAACCCCATCGGCATAAACGGCTGCCAGTTGTGCGGTTTGACATATACGGCCGCAACAGCGATAAACAACAAAACAACCAGAATTTTCAGAATTACCATAATATTATTGACCCGCTTCGATTCCTTAATGCCTAAGTAGAGAAGGAATGTAATCGCAAGCACAATAACAAATGCCGGAAGATTAAAGAATGTGACCGTGCCTTTAACAGAACCCGGAGCGGCCGTTAATGCGGTCGGAAGATGGATGCCGAATCCCGCCAAAAATGATTGAAAATAACCGGACCAGCCGACCGAAACCGCGCTGACGGCGAGCATATATTCCAAGATTAAATCCCATCCGATGATAAACGCGAGAAGTTCACCCAATGTCGCATAAGTAAATGTGTAGACGGAACCTGAAACCGGGACGCTTGAAGCAAATTCAGCATATGACAAAGCCGCAAATAAACATGCTAAAGCGGCTATGACAAATGAAACGGTCAGCCCGGGTCCCGCCGTAACTGCGCCTGTTCCGGTTAAAACAAAAATACCCGTTCCGATGATGGCCCCTATCCCGAGAAGGGTCAGATCAAAGGCCCCCAATTCCCTTTTCAGCGACTTTTCGCCGCCCGTTGCGGCAAGCAGGTCCTGAATGCTTTTCTTTCTGAATATGCTCCCCTTCATCTGCTTCACTCCTTGTATATCAATCTCTTATGTTAGAATATTCAGATAACAATAACGATAATGACTAAATTCTTATTTTTCGCATGAAATGTTTCAGTACATCATTCCTTTCTCCTACATCATATTATAACGAAAAATAAAAAAATGAAAATAACTTTTTGAAAATTCTATATATTAAATGTAATGTATGAACAAAACAGAACATGAATAGGAAAGCGTCCCGTTATTACAGCGGGTTAACGCCTATTATCATCTTTGAATTCACGGTTGGCCTGACGACAGCGTTTTTTTAACATTAAAAATCCCGCACTTTTAAAAGTGCGGGATAAGACTTGCGGATTATGTTGAAATAAATCTGCCTCCATTTACGTGAATGGTCTGCCCTGTCATATAGGAAGATTCGTCTGAAGCCAAAAGCACGTAAGCTCCGGCGTGTTCAGCAGGCTGTCCCGGTCTTCCCATCGGGGTATCCAGACCGTGCTTTTCCACTTTTTCTTCAGTAAACGTCGCAGGGATCAAAGCGGTCCAGATCGGGCCCGGGGCCACTGCATTTACCCTGATCCCCTGATCAGCCAATGACATTGCCATCGAACGTGTAAAGGAAACGATGCCGCCTTTCGTGCACGAATAGTCAATCAATGATGTATCGCCCTGATAAGCGGTAATAGACGTTGTGTTAATAATGGCGCTTCCTCTTTTCAGATGAGGCAGCACAGCCTTTGTCATATGAAACATGGAAAACATGTTTGTGCGGAAGGTCTTCTCCAGCTGTTCAGCCGTAATATCAAGAATCCCGTTTTGCGGATGCTGCTCAGCGGCATTATTCACAAGAATATCAATTTTTCCGTAGTGATCCAACACTTGCCGGACCGCCTTCTGACAATGCGCCTCATCACCGACGTCTCCCGGAATTAACAGGCATTCGGCCTGGTATTCTTCCGCACGCTTTTTCGTTCTCTCGGCATCGGCATGTTCGTCAAGGTACAGGATGGCAAGATCTGCTCCCTCCTTCGCGTAAGCAATCGCAGCCGCTGCGCCGATGCCGCTGTCTCCGCCCGTGATGACGGCGACTTTTCCTTTTAGTCTGCCCGACCCTTTTACATCCGGGTATTCCAAGAGCGGTTTCGGCTCCATTTCTGACTCAGTGCCGGGCTGGCGGTTTTGCACCTGCGGTTTTTGACCTTCTGTCTGTCTGTCCATCGGATTCATGTCCTCACACTCCTGCATTTGGTATTACTGAGACGATACCACAGAGTGCGGATCACTAAACGGACAAATATGCCGGTGCTTAAAGCTGCTGAGCCGTTCCGGGAAAAGCGCCGGTGTATTTCGCAGACGGTCTGAAAATCATGTTGTCAGCTGACTGTTCAAGCACGTGTGCGCACCAGCCCGCCATTCGGCTTGCCGAAAAAGTCGGCGTAAACAAAGCATTATCCACATCAATAGCCTGCATGACGGCCGCCGCGTAAAATTCTACATTTGTATACAGCTTCCGTCCGGGCTTATATTGCTCTAATAAACGGATGGCTTCCTTCTCCACATAAAGCGCCAAATCAAGCGACGGATCATTTCCGGCCACCTCTTCAGCCTTTATGCGCAATGCTTCCGCCCGCGGATCTTTTGTTTTGTATACTCTGTGCCCGAAGCCCATCAGGCGCTCTCCCCTCATAAGCTTCGCTGTCAAATATGCTTCTGCGTTTTCTTTTTGTCCAATGTCTTCAAGCATTTTCGTTACACCGGAAGGCGCGCCTCCGTGCAGCGGCCCTTTCATCGTGCCCAGTGCGGAAGTGACGGCAGACACTAAGTCGGATTCAGTGGAAACGGTGACTCTCGCTGAAAAAGTCGATGCATTCATCCCGTGCTCCATCGCCAGAATCATATACGTTTCAAGCGCTTTCTTTTGAGCTGCGGACGGCTGCCTGCCGGTCAGCATGTACAAATAGTTTTCAACGTGCCCGTATCGCGCCTCAGGCGGCAGTGCTTCCTGCCCTTGTTTACGGCGGTATCTGTACGCAATAATCGTCGGTGTGACGGCAATCAGTTTAATCGCTTCTTCCGGCTTGGGCGGATATGTAAATGAATCTGTCCCCAAACCTGAAACAGCCGTTCTCAGCACCGCCATATCGTCCATATCGTCCGGAAGCGTTTCCAGTAAGCCGATCAGATGTTTCGGAAGCCCGCGCTCGGCTGCAAGTTTTTCCTGAAACGCAAGCAATTGCTGTTCATCAGGAAGCGTACCGTTTAAGATGAGATACGCCGCTTCTTCAAAACTGGATTGGAGCGCGATATCCTTCGCGTCATATCCGCGATATATCAAATGCCCCTTTTCTCCGTCAATGTGGCTGATCGCCGTTTCTGCACAAGTAATTCCTTTCAATCCATGATAAATCAATTTCATTCCCCCTTATCCTCTTTCTGTTATTATAGTAAATATAATATTTAAAAAATAATGAATATTTTTAAGGGAATTAATTAAAACTTTTAATCAGAGGAGTGCATCTATGGATTTTAAATGGCTTCACACCTTCGTCACCGCAGCAAAATATGAGAATTTCAGAAAAACGGCGGAAACGCTTTTTTTATCCCAGCCGACCGTCACCGTTCATATAAAATTGTTAGAGAAAGAAATCAGCTGTAAGCTGTTTCAGCGAAGCGGCCGGAAAATACAATTGACGGAGGAAGGAAAAGCATACGTTCCGTTTGCCATGAGGCTTTTGGAAGACTATGAAAACAGCATGGCGGAGCTGCACAGGGTTCGCCAAGGCTACTTCCACACGCTGACGCTCGCTGTTTCGCCGCTTATCGCCGACACCGTTCTTCCGTCTGTCATGAAGCGTTACACAGAGGACAATAAAGAGACCGAAATGACGGTCACCATTTACGAATCGGAAGAAATCGCCGCTCAAATCAGAAACGGCTCAGCCGATATCGGACTGAGCTGCTTAAAGGTGCAATCATCTTCCCTCACATGCCGCCCCCTGTACAATGACCCCGTTGTGCTCGTCGCGCCCCCCGGCCGAAAACCAGAATCAGGGAAAGCGGATGAAGTGAAAGACCTGCTCGGACGATATCTGCTTTTGACCCATAACCATCCTGACTATTGGGATGATTTGCTCCGTCAGGTCAGAATACAGTTCCCCTTTGTCAGAACGATGAAGGTGACACAGACACATATTACGAAACGATTTATTAAAGAGGGGCTGGGCGTCTCATTTCTGCCACTCTCAGCGGTACGGGCCGAACTCGCCGAAGGCAGCATAATAGAAATCCCGTGCGATTTCGCCCAGATGCCGAGCGCGGGCGCCTACGCCATCGCCCTCCATGAAAATGAAAAAAAGAAAACCTTTTTAGATTTTTTATCACATTTTCATTTTTAGGTGAAACAAATGGAGCGCTGTTCCGTCTAAATAAAAAACCCGTTCTGATGAACGGGTTTCTCTGGCTGCTAGAATCTTTTCGCGCCCAGGTAGCGCGGCTTCCAGTAGCTGTTATTCAGGTCACTTGTTGCGACGCCGTCAGAACCGGCATGGATGAACTTGTTGTTTCCGATGTACACACCCATGTGTGAAGGGCCGGCCTGATAGGTTGTAAAGAAGACGAAGTCGCCTTTAGACGGGCTGGACACGCTCTTCATTGAGCTCCAGTAACCCGCAGTGCTTGTTCTTCCGACACTCGTCTGTTTGTTCAGAAGGTACCAGATAAATCCGCTGCAGTCAAAGCCGGAAGTCGTTGTTCCGCCCCATACATACGGCGTGCCGATTAAAGATTGTGCATCAGAAATCAGCTTGTTTACATTCAGGCTCGTCTGTGCAGCATTATGGCTGGATGAAGGCTGCTTTGATGACGAAGAACCTGAAGACGTTGAACCGGAAGTTGATCCTTTTACTTTAAGCACTTGCCCGATGCGGATCATGTCCGTTTTTAAACCGTTTAAACTTTTCAATTGGTTTACAGTCATTTTATATTTATTCGCAATTTTCCAAAGGCTGTCGCCTTTTACGACTTTATATGTAGACGATGATGACTTGCTGCCCGAATTTGAACCTGAAGATGATTTACCATTGATCGAAAGCGTCTGGCCGATGTAAATGATATCCGATTTTAATTTGTTCTCAGATTTAATGGAATTAATTGACGTTCCGTACCGATTTGAAAGTCCCCATAATGTATCGCCTTTTTTTACCTTAATTGTTTGCGCAGATGCCGCACCCGCAAACAAAGTCGTCCCTAAAACCACTGCCGTCGTTGCTGTAACAAGTTGCTTTTTCATTTTTTCCTCCCTGAATGATTCTATCTATTTTATAAGTCTCTTTTTTAAAGTTTTTATCTGTTTCCTATTATAAGGTTCAATTTCCACTAGAAATAGACTTGACTTCCCGTGACAAATTTCTTACTAATTCGTTTTTGAAAAAAGTTTTTAAGGGTATTAAATATTTCAATTTGATTTCAAACGTGACGAAAAAAGAGTCTTTTTGTCATGTTTTTTTCCTGTGATCCTCGTGTTTTGGAAAATAAAGAAATTTATTTTCCATATTACCCCTTGTTAAAAAACCCTCATCTTTTTGAAAAAGTGAATGATTTTCACTTTTTCTTGAAAACATAACCTTACTTGGGAATTTACATTTCTAACAATGTTTCACCTGAAATTTACAGGAGGGAAAGGCGTTCTTTACAAACATCCCCTACCATTAGACATGCAGACCACGATTAAAGGAGGACGATTTGAGAATGAGTCTATTTAAACAGGTTCGGTCAAAACTTCTGCCGGCGGCAGCCGTATCCGTGCTGACAGCCGGTTTGATTGCGGGTGCGGGATTTCAGCACTCCGAACAGGCTGCGGCAAAAAAACAGCCTGACAAAAATGAGATCAGAAACGTCATCTTCATGGTCGGAGACGGAATGGGAGCGCCTTACATGAACGCCTACCGTTCGGTCATTAACAAAGGAAAGCCTTCAGACGGCATGAAACTGACGGCATTTGACCCCAATCTCACCGGCATGATGATGACTTATCCTAATGATCCTGATTCCACTATCACCGATTCCGCGGCGGCCGGCACGGCAATGGCCACCGGCGTGAAAACGTATAACGCGGCGATCGGAGTCGATAAAAAAGGAAAGCGGGTAAAATCTGTCCTCGAAGAAGCGAAACAAAGAGGCAAATCCACCGGACTTGTCGCAACTTCAGAGATTGCCCACGCCACTCCTGCGGCTTTCGGCGCGCATAACAAATCAAGAAAAAATATGGATGAAATCGCAAGCAGCTACTTTGATGACCGGATCAACGGGAAGCAGAAAGTGGATGTACTCCTCGGCGGCGGCAAATCAAACTTTATCCGTAAAGACCGCAATATAACGAAGGATTTCAAAAAAGCGGGATACAGCTACGTGACATCAAAACAGGAGCTTAAAAAGGACCGCAATAAAAACGTTCTCGGCCTGTTTGCCGATGGCGGACTCGACAAAGCAATCGACCGCTCAAACGACGTGCCTTCATTAGAAGACATGACAACAGCGGCGATCGACAGACTGAATAAGAATAAAAAAGGGTTTTTCTTAATGGTCGAAGGCAGCCAAATTGACTGGGCGGGTCATGACAATGATATCGTCGGCGCAATGAGCGAAATGAAGGATTTTGAAAAAGCGTATAAAGCAGCGATCGCATTTGCCAAAAAGGACAAACATACGCTTGTCATTGCCACTGCTGATCATACGACCGGCGGATTGACGATCGGCGCGAATAACGATAAAAACTGGCATGTTGAACCGATTCTTGCCGCGAAAAAAACACCGGCATTTATGGCTGACCAAATCAAAGCGGGCAAATCCGTATCTTCCGTACTTGCGCGTTATACCGGCCTGAAATGCTCAAAAGCCGAAATCAAC
The DNA here is from genome assembly GCF_051628075.1 of Bacillus siamensis. Lineage (NCBI taxonomy): Bacteria > Bacillati > Bacillota > Bacilli > Caryophanales > Bacillaceae > Bacillus > Bacillus siamensis. Next base: position 914,753 of record NZ_CP155579.1, on the reverse strand, counting down.
CAGATCGAAACGGCGGCAAAGCAGGATAAGGACAAGGGCGCCTACAAAGCGATCATTAAGCTCTTTAATGCGAAAACCAACAGCGGCTGGACAACCGGCGATCATACCGGCGAAGAAGTTCCGGTTTACGCATACGGCCCGGGCAAAGAATCGTTTACAGGACTTTTAAACAACACGGATCAGGCGAAAAAGATCTTTCACATTCTAAAAAACGGCAAATAAAAAAAGGATGCGGGGTTTCCCTGCATCCTTTTTTCTTTACAGATATCTCCGGTGCACTCCTTTGCCGTCATACGAGAACATCACTTCCTTATCTTCAAGCACTGATTCGATATGCACGCTCCTGCCCCACAGCTGGTACAAGTACGGCAGCACCTTCTCCAAATATTTCAGATCAAGCTCAATTCCCTCATACCAATGCTTAATATAAAGCTCATTATTCTTCAGATAATCCCCATCATTGACGGTCAGATAAGGAAACCCGCCGTTTACCCGCATGTTCACGAGCTGATCGCGCACGGCCTTCCATTCCTTGTCGATCACTTTATAGTCCCTGCCCTGCTTTTGGAATAAATACAGATCCTCGCGCAGCACGAGATCTTTCGTCAAATAATTGCGGATAAAAGAAATATCTGATTCAATTTCCCTGACCTCAAACATTTTTTCACGGCCGGAACCGGGCTTTACCCCTGTTTTTTTCATTTCTTCTGTCGGATTGTCGTAGCGCTCTTCAATGTCTTCAAAAATTTTCAGCCCTAAATAATACGGGTTGATTCCCGTTTTTGACGGCTGAACGACGCCTGCGTTCAGCTTCGCAAATTCGATGGCTTCATCTGAAGTCAAATCAAGCTCGCGGATAATCCGCTGATGCCAATAGGATGCCCAGCCTTCGTTCATGATTTTTGTTTCCAGCTGAGGCCAGAAATACAGCATTTCTTCTCTCATCATGGTTAAAATATCTCGCTGCCACGGTTCAAGCTCCCGGGAATGCTCCTCGATAAACAGCAGAATGTCTTTTTCCGGCCGGGGCGGAAACGCTTTTTTCCCTTTTTTCTTTTTCACCGGCTTCGGCTTATCCATTCCCCATAAATCATCGTAAGGCGATGACGCGTTTTCCTCTTCGTCGTCCTCCTCGTCATCGACGCTCCACTGCAGCTTCGGCCTGACGAGCGACGGATCAATATGCTCCTGAACCGCCAGAATGGCATCTAAAAAGGACTCCACCTCTTTAATTCCGTGAATTCTTTCATAATGCTTAATCCGCTCCGCCGCAGCCGACATGCTCTCGACCATGTCCCGGTTCGTATTTTGAAAGCGGCAGTTATTTTTGAAAAAATCACAATGGGCCAGGACATGGGCTACAATTAATTTATTTTGGATCAGCGAATTGCTGTCCAGCAAAAAAGCGTAGCAAGGGTTGGAATTAATGACAAGCTCATAAATTTTGCTCAAACCAAGATCATAATGGAGTTTCATCTTGTGAAATTGTTTGCCGAAACTCCAGTGGCTGAATCTCGTCGGCATGCCGTACGCGCCGAATGTATAAATAATTTCAGCCGGGCAAATTTCGTATCTCATCGGGTAGAAATCAAGGCCGAATCCCTTCGCAATGTCGGTTATTTCCTCAATTGCCCGCTGTAAACCTTTTGTCTCCTCCGCGTTCAACCGAATCCCCCCTACTTGGACTTATTTATAATGTATGACCCCTCCTCTCAAAAGATGAAATAACAGGCGGGTTTCCGTCTGAAAACTTTCGGCACATCCGTCCCGTTTGCTTTATATGTAAGTGGGTAAAACACACACCATACCCCATAAAAAAAGAAAAAGGAGCGATTCTACTTGAACACAGCAGACATGCTTACTACGTATCTCAGCAAACTGCCGAATCTGATCATTGCACTGCTCGTCCTGCTTATCGGCTGGGGCATTGCGAAAATCATTGAAAAAGCCGTATACAAAGGCCTGCAAAAAACAAAGATCGACGACAGGCTGTTCGCCGAAAAAAAGCCGGCGCGCTATTCCTCGGAAAAAGTCATCAGTAAAGTCATTTATTTTATCGCATTAATTATCGTTTTTATTCTATTCTTTAACATTCTGCATCTGACAACCGTGGCTTCGCCTTTTGTCAGCATGCTGTCGGCGATAACGGCGGCTGTGCCGAGCATTTTAAAAGCCGGTTTGATTCTGCTCTTGGGATGGGCGGCTGCTTCGCTTTTCAGCTATCTCGTCAAAAAAGCGGGCATGAAACTGGCTGAAAACGGCTGGATCAGAAAATGGACCATGGTTTCTGAAGAGGCGGAGATGAGCAAGTCCGTTACGGCCGCTTCACGAATCGTTTTTTATTTCGTCTTGCTCCTGTTCCTGCCCGGTGTCTTGTCCGCTCTTCAAATCAGCGGAGTATCAGAACCGTTTACACATATGATCCAAAGCGTGTTATCCTTTATACCGAAATTATTCGCCGCGGCGCTGATTGTCTTAATCGGCTGGCTTGTTGCCCGTCTCGTCCGTGATATCGTCACAAACTTTCTGGCGAGTATCGGCACGGAAAGACTTGCCGCACGTATGGGGCTTTCTATTTACCTGAAGGATACAAGCCTGTCGGCAATCATCGGAACGATTGTCTACGTACTGATTTTCATTCCGGTGGTCATTTCTGCGCTTGACCGGCTTGATATTGCGGGCATTTCTGATCCCGCCTCAGCCATGCTGAACACGGTCTTTACAATGCTTCCTAATATCATCATCGGTATTGTACTGATTATCGCCGGCATCTGGATCGGAAAATGGGTAAACAGTATTGTATCAGGGCTGCTGCACCGGGCCGGCTTTGACTCTCTTCTCGGAAAAATGGGCTTTGAACAGGCGGATCGTCCGAAGCTTACGCTTTCTCAAACTGTCGGCATGATTGCGCAGATCATCATCGTCCTGCTCTTTACGGCAGAGGCGCTGCAGCTGGTTCATCTCGAATTTCTCGTCGTCATCGCGACCGGGATTATCGCTTACCTGCCTAATGTTCTGGCCGCTGTATTTATTCTCGGAATCGGGCTTTTGGCCGGACAGCTTGTCAGCAGACTGCTTGTCGGCATGCTGAGCGGGAAAGAATTCAGATTCCTGGCGCCTCTTGCGAAATATACGATTATCACGCTCTCAATCTTTATGGCGCTGGATCAGCTCGGTGTCGCCGACACGATCGTAAATGCCGCATTTATTCTGATCCTGGGCGGTTTCGCGCTTGCCTTCGGACTTTCATTCGGTCTTGGCGGAAAAGAATTTGCTTCCCGTTATCTCGCGAAATTGGACCGCAAAATTGAAAAACATCAATCGGCTGACGACCGTAAACCGCCGATGTCATAACGAAAAAAAACGTGTGCTCGGAAGGAGCGCACGTTTTTTTTTAGATTGATAGGCAAATTCCTTTTTTTTCATTTTGAAATCCTATATGATAAACTGTAACAGAAGCAAAATCTCTTTTTTCGAGGTCATTCTATGAAATTAACGAACTATACCGATTATTCTTTACGCGTTTTGATTTTTTTGGCTTCCAGACATTCCGAAGAACTTTCCAACATAAAAGAAATCGCCGACACATATTCCATCTCTAAAAACCACCTCATGAAAGTCATTTACCGTCTCGGACAGCTCGGATATGTGGAAACGATCCGGGGCCGCGGAGGCGGAATCCGATTAGGAATGAAGCCGGAAGACATTAACATTGGAGAAGTCGTTCGAAATACAGAAGACGACTTCAACATCGTAGAATGCTTTGACTCCCAAAAAAATCTCTGTATCATATCTCCCGCCTGCAACTTAAAGAATTTGCTGAATGAAGCCCTGCAAGCTTACCTGGCCGTTTTAGACAAATATACGTTAAGGGACCTGGTCAAAAATAAAGAGGAGATTATGAGACTGCTCAGAAGCTGAAGGAATGCCCGCATTCCTTCTTTTTTTATGCCTGCATAAGAAAAAAGAACTATTTCTACTAATATGATAAATGATTGCAGACAAGTGCCGATATAAAGATTATCATTACTGTTATCCTCACCTTGCGGCTGCAACGAATGGGGATAGTAAAATCATCGCAGGAAAAAGGAGATTCACTATGAAAAAAAAGGTAGCGGTCGGTTTGACTGCATCTGCGATTGTCGGGTCTGCGTTAGCTGTAACACCGGCAGAAGCACAAACGATTAAGGTCAAAAGCGGAGATTCATTATGGAAGCTTGCCCAAACCTACAATACAAGCGTGGATGCCATTTCATCAGCCAATCATTTAAAATCCACCGTTATTTCCATCGGGCAGACGCTCAACATCCCTAACGGCAAATCAGATTCCGGCAGCCCGGCGCCATCTTCAAAGAACAGCAGCAAGACGACAAGTGTGTATACGGTGAAAAGCGGAGACTCGCTGTGGCTGATCGCGTCTGATTTTAAAATGTCCGTACAGGAACTGAAAAAACTGAACGGCCTGTCAAGCGACTTAATCCGCGCCGGACAGAAGCTGCAAGTGAAGGGGAACGTTTCCTCAAGCACCGACAAGACAAAAACCGTGCCGGGCAGCAGCTCAAACAGCAGTAAAAATCAGTCATCTTCATCTTCCGGGACATATAAAGTCAAACTCGGCGATTCGCTCTGGAAGATCGCAAACAGCGTCAATATGACCATTGCGGAACTCAAAGTATTAAACAACTTAAAAACGGATACGATCTACGTAAACCAGGTTCTGAAAATAAAAGGAACGTCTCCTTCGGGAAACAAGCCGTCAAAAGACAATTCAAACAAAAATCAAAACCAGACGCAAACGTCATCTTATACAGTAAAAAGCGGAGACTCGCTCTGGAAGATCGCAAACGCATACAATATGACGGTTCAGCAAATCAGAAGCATCAACAAACTGACGTCAGACATGCTGCGGGTCGGACAAGTGCTGAAGCTGACAAAAACGTCATCTTCCGGTTCTTCGTCTTCACCGTCAGCTCCGAACCCGTCCGGAGATACAGGGAAAACCACTACATATACCGTGAAAAGCGGGGATTCTTTATGGGTGATCGCCCAAAAGTTCAATGTGACCGCCCAGCAGATCCGCGAGAAAAACAATTTGAAAACAGATGTTCTTCAAATCGGACAGAAGCTGACGATTACAGGACAGCAGTCAAACACGACACCGAACCAGTCCGGCAGCACAGGCGGCACAGGTTCAACAAGCGCGAAGATTAATGTGATGATCGATGCCGCAAAAGCTCAGCTGGGTGTACCGTATGTATGGGGCGGGACAACGCCGAGAGGCTTTGACTGCAGCGGTTTTATTTATTACGTTCTTAATAAGGTCACTTCCGTATCCAGACTTTCAGCGGCAGGCTACTGGAATACGATGACATCAGTCAGCCAGCCGGCGGTCGGTGACTTTGTCTTTTTCTCAACTTATAAAGCCGGACCTTCTCACGTCGGCATTTATCTCGGAAACGGACAGTTTATTAATGCCAACGATTCGGGTGTCGTCATTTCCAGCATGAACAATTCCTATTGGAAACAGCGCTACCTCGGAGCGAAACGATTCTTCTGATACAGACAAGCTGCACAGCCGAAAAGGCTGTGCAGCTTTTTTTTACAGCCTGAAAATATTAATGCTGATCACATGCTTAGTCACGGGGTGAAAATACACTTCAGCACGGGAGGAAAACGTCTCTTTTTTTGTTTGCACCGTTACGCGAAACACGTCTTTCGTCTGTTCCCGGTTTACTTTCGTACGGCCCATGTACGAATAATCGGTAAGCTCGGCGCCCTTGTATTCACGTTCCAGCTGGTTCCATGCGAGCTGCTCCCATTTTCCGGCTGATGGATCGAGGTGTTCTGTATGCCCTTTTTCAGCGATTGAGGCAATGAGAATGCCGCAAAACAAGAGGGCAAGCGTAAATGGAAGGAATTTCATCTTTATGTCTCCTGAGTCGTTTTTGTCAATCTTAGCGTGTCCAAAGAAGAGACGGATATGCGTTTTTATTTTATGTCTCCCTCATATTGCTATGCCCAATTTATACGGACACCAACTTTTCCCCCGTTGCATCCGGGCTTCGGCGGCATACACTAACGGAGAACTTCTCATTGAAAGGGGAAGCGTAAGATGGACCATGCCGATTATGATAAAGCCTTATATTACACACACCGGTCCCAATGGGACAATTTATTAATTTTGATGGTGCGTACGAAAGATGATTTGTTATCAAAGCGTATTGAGCACTTTCTGCATGCATATCATTTTGAACTTGATTATGCGGTGCTTGAAAAAGAGCTGTATTCCCTTCTCAGGTATATTGATCATGCGGCAGAGCTCGCGTATGAAGATCAATTAGCCATGCTGACATAAAACAATCCCGGCGTTACGCGCCGGGATTCCCCATGTTTGTAAACATATTCAGCTCTTCCATCATGTCTGTCAGGCTGACCGCCATATCCTCAGATACGGTCCGGCGCTCAATGTCGATGTGAATCGGGTCTAAGACCAGCTGTTTCGGGATGACATTTGCATAGACGCCCCTCATCACAGTCCGCATATTCGCCAGCGCGTTCATGCCGCCTTTTCCTCCGCCCGCCGCTGCAATGATGGCCACCGGTTTGTATCTCCAGCAGTCACTGCTTAAAAAATCAATGGCGTTTTTTAAAGCGCCGCTCATGCCGCTGTGATACTCGGGAGATAATAAGACGACGGCAGACGACTTCTTCACCTGCTGTCTTAACTCTTGCACTGAGGGCAGATCGTTCTGTTCTTCCTCACCGTTATAAAGCGGCAGTTCACTTTTGCTTAAATCAATAAAATCGGTTTGAAACCGGTCTCTGATATACGAAGCGGCAATTCTTGTCCGCCCGTTTTTTCTCGGCGTGCCGCTGATCACTAATATGCTCATTTAGTTTACCGCCTTTCCGGAAACATTGTATTTTACGGCATACAATGCCGCTTGTGTCCGGTCTGAAAGATTCAGCTTTGACAGCAGATTGGACACATGGGTCTTCACTGTTTTTTCAGAAATAAACAGAGCTGCGGCAATTTCCTTATTGCTTTTCCCTTTGGCTATTTCTTGAAGAACATCTTTTTCACGGGGGGTCAGCTGATCATATTTTTCCTTATCCTGATCCTCCTGAACCATATGTGCCAGCACGTGAGGCACAATATCCGCAGAGAGCCGGTACCGTCCGGAATACACTTCCCGGAGTGTTTTCACTAAATCATCGGGCTGGGCGTCTTTCAGCTGATACGCTTTGGCTCCGGCTTTAAGGGCGGGAATGACATGCTGCGGGTCGGAATAGCTCGTCAAAACGACGATACGGATGTCCGGAAATCGTTCAGCCGCGATTTTTGCCGCTTCAATGCCGTCCATATCAGGCATTGATAAATCCATTAAAACGATGTCAGGCTTCGTTAGTTCAGCTTGCTGAAGCGCTTCAGCACCGGTAGACGCCTCACCGACAACTTCAATATCTTCCTGAGTGGCGAAGAAAAAAGCGCAATCCTTTGCGGACAACGTGATGATCATCAGCGATCACAATTTTCATCAATCAGACCTCCTATCCCGTAAAATGGAAGCCGAACGGAGACAATCGTACCGGCGCCAAGCTCAGATTGCAATGCAAACCGGCCTCCGATTGCTTCGGCGCGCGATTTCATACCCGCAATGCCAAGTGACGGCAGTCCCGCATGCGCATCAGCGCTGAAGCCCGCTCCATGGTCGATAATGCGAAGCTCAGCATGATCCGGCTTTTTAGCGGCAGAAATGATAACAAGGTCCGTTCCCGCATGCTTTTTACAGTTATTCAAGGCTTCTTGAGCGATCCGCCAAAGCGCGTGTTCCTGTTCATCCGTAAGCTTCAGTTCATCTTCCATGTCACAGACGGCTTCCAGACCGATGAGAGCGGCATAGCTTTTGATCGACGCATACAGCCCTTTCGTTAAACTTTCCGGTCTCAGCTGCCAAATAAGCGTCCTCATTTCTGTCAACGCATCCTGCGACAGCTCTTGGATGAACGTAATCATCTGCCGGAGCCGTTCATCATCTGTAAAGCTTTTAGCGGCTTTTGCCGTTAAGCTGACGGAAAACAGCATCTGATTGACGGAATCATGCAGCTCTTGCGCCAGTCTGCTCCGTTCCATCAGCAGGGCGTTCTGCTGCGCAAATTCGGCCAGTTTCATCCGCTGGATCGCCGTTCCGATTTGGAATGCGACCCCTTCAAGAAGATGCAGTTCTTCTTCGCTGAAAAACGTCTTTTCTCCTGCAGCGACGTTTAATAAACCGAATGTCCGGCCGCCGTCTTCAAGCGGAACGGTCGCATGATGGGTAATGCCTTCGGTGTCGCTGCAGTCCGTCGTCTGTTCCGCAAATTCAATCCGTTTACAATTCATAATGTTTACAGCCTTGGTCAATCCGCCATTGCTGAATTTGGTCAGACAATAGCAGTCCCCGCTGCACATTAATGCGTTTTCCCGCTGACCGAGAGCCGGCGGTAAATAAGCGGATGCGGCGAGCGTATAGGATCCGTCCGGATCAATCAGAAAAATCCACCCTGTCTGCAGCCCGGTCAGGCTGAGCAGCTCGCGCAGGACTTTATCAAGCGCTTCCTTCATATCGTGGCATTGGTTTAAGGTTTCCGCAATCGCTTTTAATGTTTTTAAGGTTTCTACCGTCGTTTTCGTCAAACTCCCTCACTCCGGCCATTCAGAATTATCCATATTATATCAATTCTAATCTGTATTTGCCTTTGCTTCAGCATGATTTTACCTCATACTTTCGGATGAGGCGTAAAAAAACCGCCGGATATCGCTTCCGGCGGTTTTTTGTTTATTTCGTTTTTTCCACTATGGCATCCACCGTTTTCATGACGGCTTCAGATAATGCGGCAAGACGCTGCTCGCTGTCTTGTAAAGAAGTTCCCTTCACTGCGAAGTAGAACTTGACTTTCGGCTCCGTTCCGGATGGACGGAGGCAGAACCAAGAGCCGTCTTCAAGGAAATATTTCAGAACATTTGACTTCGGAAGATCAATATCTTCTTCACGATGATCGGCAAATACAGTCCGTTTTCCCGTTGAATAGTCTTCAGCCTGCGTGATTTGTTTTCCGGCCATCTGCTTCGGCGGATCGTTTCGGAATGACGTCAGGATAGCAGAAATCTGCTCTGCTCCCTGTTTTCCTTTTAACGTCAATGACTTCAAGCCTTCACGGTAATAACCGTATTCTTTAAAAATGGACAGCAGCGCGTCATAAAGCGACATGCCCTGCTTTTTATAAAAGGCGCATACTTCGACGGCTAACAGCGCAGCCTGGATCGCATCTTTGTCACGCGCGAAATCGCCGATTAAGTAGCCGTAGCTTTCTTCATACCCGAACTGGAACGTGTATTGTCCGGTTTTTTCATATTCTTTGATCTTTTCACCGATAAATTTGAAGCCTGTCAGCGTGTCGACCGTATCTAACCCGAACGATGAAGCGACGGCGCGGCCCAATTCACTTGTGACAATCGTTTTCATGACGACGCCGTTCTCAGGAAGGACGCCCTGTTTTTTCTTTTCAGAAAGCAGGTAGTGCAATAAAAGCGCGCCTGTCTGGTTCCCCGTCAGCACCGTATACTTGCCGTCACTGTTTTTTGCGGCAATGCCGAGACGGTCGGCATCCGGGTCCGTAGCGACGAGAATATCGGCGTTTTGTTCTTCTCCCAGCTTAATGGCATATTCGAATGCCGCGTGCTCTTCAGGATTTGGCGATTTGACGGTTGAAAAATCCGGATCCGGAAGCTCCTGTTCCTTTACGACAGTGACGTTTTTGTAACCTAGCGCTTCGAGACCGCGGCGTACCGGTTTATTCGCCGTGCCGTGCAGCGGAGTGAACACGACGCTCACGTCGACTTCTTCCGAAAGCTCGGGATGGACGGAGATGGAAGTCAGTTTTTCAGTATAGGGTGTATCAATTTCTTCGCCGATGATCTTAATTAAACCTTTTTCCTTCAGCGCCTGTTCATCTTCAACTTGAATCGTTAATTCATTTTCAATCGCATTCACTTCCGCAATGACGATGTCCGCTTCTTTCGGCGGCAGCTGCGCCCCGTCATCGCCGTACACTTTATATCCGTTATATTCAGGCGGGTTATGGCTGGCCGTCACGACGATACCCGCATAAGCGTTCAGTTCTCTCACCGCAAAAGACAGCTCAGGCGTCGGGCGGAGCTCATCAAATACGTATGTTTGAATGCCTTGGGAAGCAAGGGTTTTGGCTGCTTCCATCGCAAACTCAGGAGATTTATGACGGGAGTCGTACGCGATCGCAACGCCTCTTTTTTTCGCTTCTTCTCCTTGTTTTGCAATATACGCAGCAAGCCCGGCGGATGCTTTGCGGACCGTGTAAATGTTCATTCTGTTTGTGCCCGGCCCGATTTCTCCTCTCATGCCTCCTGTTCCGAACTCAAGATTTTTGTAGAAAAAGTCTTCCAGCAGCTGCTCGTTTCCTTCTGCGTCCGCCAATAATTTTTTCAATTCTGAATCTAATTGTTCGGCCTGATTCCAGCGTTCGTAACTCTTACTCCAACTCATGTTCGTCCTCCTATAATTTCAGCTTATGACCATATTTTAATATGAAGCGGCTGTCCGTGTCACTTGATAACTTAACACAGTGCTTTATGTAAAAAGAAGGGCTCATGCCTTTTCGGCACAGCCCTCCGATTATTATTGTTCGAGCGGAACAACCGCATCGTGCAGCAGCGTGTTTAACCACTCGGTATGTTTCGCTTTCGTTTCGTCATCCCATTGGAACCGGTCGCTCATGTAATCAATCACAGCCGTTTTATACGTCTGCACCCATTTGATGTCGAAGAACAGTCTGCCCGTTCTGCGGACGAAGAAATCAGCAGGTGTCGCAGCCATCTCTTCTTCAATGCTGTAAGCCGCTTCCGCCAGAATGTGAACCGGAATCTGGCGTTTTGCCGCTTCGTCTTTCAGGCCTTCAATCCGGCTGAATACATTTTCGACGTTAGAGCCGTATCTGATGGCTAACTGTTTAGCTGTTTCCTGTGATAAACCGATTTTCAATCCGTCTTTTGTCTTTGCTTCCACAAATGACTCGAAGTTTTTAGAGCCGCCGACATGTCCGCCGGAAATCGGCATCGTCTTCGTCTTACAGCCGCCGAAGTCCTGGCCGCCCTCTTCTTTTAAGCGATCGCGGACAAGATCGACAATGTGCTCAGCCATTTTACGGTAGCCCGTCAGTTTTCCTCCGGCGATTGTGATCAAGCCAGATTGAGATGTCCAGATTTCATCTTTACGGGAGATCTCGGACGGATCTTTTCCTTCTTCGTGAATGAGCGGTCTGAGGCCGGCCCAGCTTGATTCAATATCGTCCGCCGTAATATTCAGTTCCGGGAACATATAATTGATGGAGCTGACGACATAATCACGATCCTGCACCGTCATGCGCGGATGCTCAAGCTTTTGTTTATAAACCGTGTCTGTCGTGCCCACGTATGTTTTTCCTTCACGCGGAATGGCGAACACCATCCGTCCGTCCGGCGTGTCAAAATACACAGCCTGTTTAAGCGGGAATACGGATTGGTCGAATACGAGATGGACCCCTTTTGTATGCTGGAGATGCTTTCCGCTTTTGCTGTGGTCTTTTTCTCTCAGCTCGTCGACCCAAGGACCTGTCGCATTGACGATTTTTTTGGCGTAAACTTTGTATTCCTTGCCTGACAGCAGATCTTCAATTAAAACGCCGACGACTTTTCCTTTTTCATAAAGCAGCTCTTTCACTTTAGAATAGTTGACAGGCTCCGCACCGAATTTAACGGCTTCTTTCATGACTTCAATCGTCAGTCTGGCGTCGTCCGTCCGGTACTCTACATAGTAGCCTCCGCCTTTTAAGCCGTCTTTTTTGACGAGCGGTTCTTTTTGCAGCGTTTCTTTTGCAGACAGCATGCTTCTGCGCTCTGATTTTTTTACCCCTGCTAAATAGTCATATACACGCAGACCGATGGAAGTAGAGAATGAACCGAATGTGCCTCCTTTATGGAACGGAAGCAGCATCCATTCCGGCGTCGTGACGTGCGGGCCGTTTTCGTATACAATGGCACGTTCTTTACCGACTTCAGCCACCATTTTGACTTCGAATTGCTTCAGATAACGCAAACCGCCATGGACAAGCTTTGTGGATCGGCTTGATGTGCCGGCCGCGAAATCCTGCATTTCGCTCAAAGCGACTTTCATTCCCCTTGAAGCAGCGTCAAGCGCCGTACCGGCACCTGTAATGCCTCCGCCTATAATAAACAGATCGTATGTTTTTTTAGTCATGTCTTCCAGCATATGATCCCGTTCCAAACTCGAAAATTGGTGATTCATCATTACGTTTCCTCCTTGTTGTCACGGTATAGAAAAAGAGACCACAACAGCCAAAGCGCATGTTATCACTTTGGTGCTGTGGTCTCTCCTCATCTCAGGACCGTTCCTATTAACTTGTTTTCAGTATATCATAATTTTATCTTACTTAAAAGCCATAGCTGCATTTACTGCTTTTTTCCATCCGCCGTACAATTCATCGCGTTTTTCATCTTCCATTTCCGGTTTGAATTGCTTATCCAGATTCCACTGATCGGCGATTTCAGTGCTGTCCTTCCAGTAGCCGACAGCGATTCCGGCCAAATACGCGGCACCGAGCGCCGTCGTTTCATTAATTTCCGGACGTTCGACCGGCACATCAAGCAAGTCGCTTTGGAACTGCATAAGGAAATTATTTTTAACCGCTCCGCCGTCTACACGCAACGTTTTTAAAGAGATGCCTGAATCAGCTTCCATGGCATCAAGCACATCTTTCGCCTGATAAGCGAGAGATTCAAGCGTGGCCCGGATAAAATGCTCCTTCGTCGTTCCGCGTGTCAGGCCGAAAACCGAGCCGCGCACGTCACTGTCCCAGTACGGTGTGCCCAATCCGACGAAAGCGGGCACGACATAAACACCGTCAGCGGAATCCACACGCTCTGCGTATGTCTCGCTTTCTTTCGAATCATGGAACATCCGCATGCCGTCTCTCAGCCATTGGATGGCAGAACCTGCGACAAAGATGCTTCCTTCCAGCGCATACTCGACTTTTCCGTCTAATCCCCAGGCGATCGTCGTCAGAAGGCCGTGCTCTGAAGCAATGGCTTTTTCTCCGGTATTCATGAGCATAAAGCAGCCTGTGCCGTATGTGTTTTTCCCCATGCCTTCTTCAAAGCACGCCTGACCGAACAGCGCTGACTGCTGGTCTCCGGCCGCACCCGCAATCGGAATATTTTTGCCGAAGAAATGATAATCAACCGTTTTCGCGTACACATGAGAAGACGGTTTCACTTCCGGCAGCATTGATTTCGGCACGCCTAAAATGTCAAGCAGCTCGTCATCCCATTTTAATTCATGGATATTAAACATCAGCGTTCTTGAAGCGTTGGAATAATCCGTTACGTGCGCCGCGCCTCCGGACATTTTCCAGATGAGCCATGAATCAATCGTTCCGAAAAGGAGATTTCCGTTTTCCGCTTTTTCCCGCGCGCCTTCTACATTGTCAAGAATCCATTTGACTTTCGTTCCTGAGAAATAAGGGTCGATCAGAAGTCCCGTTTTTTCTCTGAATGTATCATTATATCCTTTTTCACGAAGCTCTTCGCAAATGCCGGATGTTTGTCTCGATTGCCACACAATCGCATTGTATACCGGCTTTCCGGTATCTTTATCCCATACGACCGTCGTTTCCCTTTGGTTCGTGATGCCAATGCCGGAAATTTGGTCCGCGCTGATTCCGGACTCAGAGATCACAGTCGCGATAACGGCGAGCACCGATCCCCAAATTTCGTTCGCATTATGCTCCACCCAGCCCGGCTGAGGGAAGTGCTGTGTGAATTCCTTTTGAGCGGAATGCACGATTTTTCCTTCTTTATTAAAAAGAATCGCTCTTGAACTTGTTGTGCCTTGGTCAATTGATAAAATATAGGTCTCCATGATGCCGCTCTCCTTTTTAAATATATTCAGAATTTGATAATGTTTTTCGTGATTGAGATTTCTTGGTATAAACATAGAGTATGAAAAGCAATACAACCATTATAACGCTTACAAACCAAAAGCTAGATGTCACATTTCCTTTAAACGCGGCATTGTAAAATACGCCGCCGAACGCACCGCCCATAATCGGACCGATAACGGGAATCCAGGCATATTTCCAATTTGACGGCCCTTTTTTCGGAATCGGCAGAAAGGCGTGCGCGATTCTCGGCCCCAAATCCCGCGCAGGGTTGATCGCATACCCGGTCGTTCCTCCGAGAGAAATTCCGATAGCCACGATGAGGAATCCGACAATCAGCGGGTTCAGCCCTTTTGTAAATTCATTCGCTCCGATTGCCAAAATGCCGAGCACAAGCACAAACGTCCCAATGACTTCACTTATCATATTCCCAAATGTATGAGGAATACTCGGTCCGGTCGAGAAAACGCCCAGCTTAGCGGCCGGATCATCCGTCGCCTTCCAATGCGGCAGATAATGAAGGTACACAATAACCGCACCGATTATTGCTCCGATCATCTGTCCAGCAATATAGACAGGGACTTCTTTCCAAGGAAAACTGCCTTCAAGCGCAAGGCCTATCGTTAAAGCCGGATTCAAGTGAGCGCCGCTGATTCCGCCGACAGCATATGCCGCCATGGCTACTCCAAGCCCCCAGCCGAATACAACAACAATCCATCCGGATTGGTATGAAAGCGATTTCTTTAAATTGACTCCCGCACAAACGCCGCCCCCGAAAATAATAAGCAGCATTGTACCGATTACTTCTCCCCAAAATGCTGTCATCATCATTCCTCCTAAATGACATAATAGCAGGTTTGACAGAGTTATAGAGAATAAAAAACCCACAACAGACCGCTTTACGCTTTATTGCTGCCGTAAAGAGCTGTTGTGGGTCTCCGGGTCTCCATCACATAGTATTAACCTAGGTCTATTGTAACAACGGGTGTAAGCGGTGTCAATCTTTTTTTGTCATAGAATGTTCATATTTAGCCCACAGCTCGGTGTCTGAAGTCGTGACAGCCGTGGCCCCCGCCTGCAAGGCGTTTTCAACATCCTGTTCCGTGCGGATAAAGCCGCCGGCAAAAATCGGAATGCCCGTCATCTCTTTAATTTCCCGGATTAAAGTCGGAACGATGCCCGGGAGAACCTCGATAAAGTCAGGCTTATGCTTCCCGACGAATTCCATGCTCTTTTCCATCGCGCTCGTATCCAAGAGAAACAGACGCTGGATCGCATATATTTTCTTTTGTTTCGCTTTGACGATGACGGCCGATCTCGTCGAAATGATGCCGGCGGGCCGGATGTCCTGACAAATGAACTCCGCCCCGTATTCATCATGCTTAATGCCGTGAATTAAATCGACGTGAACCATCAGGTGCTTTCCGTGTTTTTTCGCTTCATTCACGACACCTTTTAATTGACCGAGGTGAATATCTAAAATAACGCCGTATAAGAACGGACTTTCTAAAAATGCATCGAATTGCTTCATGTTCCGGATAGCCGGTAAAATCTGCTGGTTGTGAAAACTCATGTTTTACTCCTTTACATTAAAAATCAATGCTCAGCACGCTTTCTTTAACCGTCGAAATGATGAAAGAAAGCTCCTCGTCAGAAAGGCAGAAAGGCGGTGAAAGCTGAATGACATTATTAAATCCCGCTGCGGTATCGCCATTTTTCCCGACAAGCAGGCCTTTTTTCTTACAGGCGGTGATGACGTGCTGGACAGCGGCGGCATCAGCGGGTTCTTTCTTAATTTTGTCCTTTACGAGCTCGATGCCGGCAAGGAGGCCCTTTCCCCGTACATCTCCGACCGCGGGATGTTCTCTGAGCGGCTGAAGCTCCCGGAGCAGCCTTTCGCCAAGCTCCCGGGAACGGGCGATCAGATTTTCGTCCTCCATCAATTGCAGGTTTTTCAAAGCAAGGGCACAGGCTGCCGGATTGCCTCCGAAAGTATTCACGTGCCGGAAACGGCCGTACGGCTCACCGTCCGAATACGCTTCAAAAATCTCCCGTTTCACCGCCGTCGCCGACAGCGGCAGGTAAGCGCTCGTGATGCCTTTTGCCATTGTGACGATGTCCGGTGAAACGCCGTAATGCTGAAATCCGAACGGCTCTCCCGTGCGGCCGAAACCGCAGATGACTTCATCACTGATAAGCAGCGCGCCGTGGCGGCGGCAAATGTCCTCTACCTTTGCCATATACCCGTCCGGGGGCATCAGTATACCTCCGCCTGTAATAATCGGTTCCATAATAACGCCGGCAATCGTTTCGCTTAATTCCCACGTCATGATCCGGTCGATTTCATGTGCGCTTTCCAATGTGTCAGCATCGGCGGGATTCCGATAGAGATCAGGCGGCGCCGCATGCAAAAATCCTTGGGAGAGCGGCTCGTATTTGTATTTTCTCTGCGCCTGGCCGGTAGCGGCGAGCGCCCCCATCGTATTGCCGTGATAGCCTCTGTACCGGGAGATGAATTTGAAGCGGCTGTGATCGCCGTTTTCAATGTGGTATTGGCGGGCAATTTTGAACGCGGTTTCATTTGCTTCCGATCCGCTGTTGGAAAAGAAGATTACATAATCGCCGCCGAGCCATTCATTCAGTTTTTCCGCAAGTTCAATCGCAGGTTGATGGCTTTGGGTCAGCGGATAATAAGGAAGCTCCTTCAATTGGCTGTATGCGGCATCGGCAAGCTCCTTTCTCCCGTATCCGATATTGACGCACCATAGTCCTGACATGCCGTCCAAATACCGCCTGCCGTCAATGTCCGTAACCCAGGCGCCTTCCCCTTTTTGGACAATTATGCTGTCATCCGGCTCCGCCCCTTTCATCGCGTGCCAAATCAGCTCTTTATCCTTTTGTTTGAGTGACTGATTTTTTTGTACATGTTCCACACCGCTCATCTCCCTTTCAATATCATTGCACTGTATCGAAAGCTGCCCGGCTTCTGACGCCGATTCTCTTGGTGAAGTTTTCCTCTTAATAAGAATATAAAGGCGCGGCATGGGCGAGTCAATAAAGCGGCGGCAATTAAAAAAACGCTTTCTCCCAGAAAGCGAAAGGGCTACAAGAGCATATCCCGAAACCGGGGACGGTGCAAGTATTTTTATAAAAAAACCCGCTCCTTAAACCGGAGCGGGCTTTTTTCATTTAAGATGCGTAATCCGGTAGATGTCTTTGCGCCGGTCTTTCAGCTGGCGCACGGTTCCGTTTTCACGCTGCCTTCTTAAAATTTCAAGGTCAACGTCCCCGATCACAACCATTTCGATATTCGGGTTCGTTTCACCGACGATTCCATCTCTGGCAAATTCAAAATCAGACGGAGCAAAAATGGCTGACTGTGCGTATTGAATATCCATATTTTCTGTTTGCGGCAGGTTCCCGACCGTACCTGAGATGACAGTGTAAATTTGGTTTTCAACCGCTCTCGCCTGAGAGCAGTATCTTACGCGCAAGTAGCCTTGGCGGTCTTCAGTGCAGAACGGCGTAAAGATAATTTTCGCCCCTTGATCCGCGGCAATTCTCGCAAGCTCCGGAAATTCAATATCGTAGCAGATCTGAATGGCGATCTTTCCGCAGTCTGTATCAAATACGCGCACTCTGTCTCCGGCGCTGATGCCCCACCATTTCCGCTCATTCGGCGTAATGTGAAGCTTATACTGTTTTTCAATCGTGCCGTCACGTCTGAATAAGTAAGCGATGTTATAAATTTTCCCTTCTTCTTCAACGAAGTGGGAGCCGCCGATGATGTTGACATTATATTTCACCGCGAGATCTGTAAAGAGGCTGATATAGTCCTCTGTATATTCGGTAATCCTCTGAATGGCAAGACTCGGAGAACGCTCCTCGAGGAATGACATGAGCTGCGTCGTGAAAATCTCCGGAAATACCGCGAAATCAGATCTTGCATCGGAAGCCACATCCACATAATATTCAACCTGATTGGCAAATTCCTCGAAGGAATAAATCTTTTTCATTTCATACTGAATGACGCAAATACGCACCGGAAATGCCGATTTGTAATAGCGCTTCGACTGCGGCAGGTAATCGACATTGTTCCACTCCATTAATGTCGCATATTTAATGGACGCGGTGTCATCCGGGAGATAATTCGGATTGATCCGCATGAGCGTAAATCCGTTCATCAGCTGGAAGGAAAGCACCGGATCATAAATCTGATGGCGCGTCACCTGTTCGACATAGGCTCTCGCCGTCATTTCTTCCGCATATTTATGGTAATTCGGAATCCGTCCGCCGATAATGATGCTTTTCAGGTTTAATCGTCTCGCCAGGTCTTTTCTCGCTTCATACAGCCGGTGTCCGATCTTCATCCGTCTGTATGCCGGATGCACCATCACTTCAATTCCGTACAGGTTCATTCCGTCCGGATTGTGGTTCGTGATGTAACCGTCGTCTGTAATATCCTGCCATGTGTGGCGGTCATCGTATTCATCGAAATTGATGATCAGACTGGAGCATGATCCGATAATTTCCCCTTCATACTCGGCGCAAAACTGACCTTCCGGAAAATGCGCGAGATGGCTGATTAAATGCTCAGGCTCCCAAGGCTCCATCCCCGGGAAACAATCCTTTTGCAGCTCAATAATTTTGTTGATATCTTTCTCTTCCATGTTCCGTATGACCATTTTCTTTTCAAAACGGGTCAGATCAAGTTTCTCAGACAATGCCGCTTCCCCCTGCCGATTCGTTTTGATTGTTCAAGCGCTGTAAAAGTAATTCAAGTTCCATTTCCGCCATTGATTCCAGTCTGTGATCGTATTCTTCAAACAACAGGGTGCTTGTTACCTTATTCGGTACGATCACACATTTCATGCCGGCACGTTTGGCTGCGATTGAGCCATTGACGGAATCCTCAAAAGCAAGACATTCGGAAGGTTCGACGCCTAAATGTTCCGCCGCTTTCAAATAGAGTTCCGGATTCGGCTTCACTTCTTCTACGTCATCCGCCGTCTGAATCACTTCAAATTCATCAAACAGGCCTAATTCCTTCAGGTGGCCCGATACCCATTTGAAATCTGAGCTTGAAGCAAGCCCCACCTTCAATCCTAATTCTTTCGCCGCAGCTAAATAAGCCTCCACCCCGGGACGCGCCGTTTCCGTTTTCATCCGCTGTTGGAAGCGCGCGCGCCTGATCGCCGTCAGTTCGTCATGATCGAGCTTTCTTCCCAGCTGCTCCTCTAAATACGCGAACGGCTTAAACCCCGCGGCCGTTCCGATCACCTTTCCCCAGACAGATAAAGGCAATGTCGATCCGTGTTCTTCAAACATTTCTTGCAACACTTCATATTCATGGGTTTCTGTATCTAAAATTAACCCGTCAAAATCAAAGATTAATGCTTTTATCACTGCTTACAGCTCCTTTAGTTAACGTACTGTGACCTATGTATACACTATACCGTGAATTTCTTTTGCGTTCAAAATGTAACATTCGGACGGAAAGAAGAGCCTGCATGAATGCAAGCTCTCTTGATCCGTTACTGTGAGTTTTGGCTGGAAATATTAGAAAGAGCTGCTCCCGCAGACTCGTTTGAACGCTGATCGACCGCTAAGTCTCCAAGCGCAACGATCCCGACCAAATGATTTTGATCAACAATGGGAAGGCGGCGGATTTGGTGTTGGGCCATCAGGTGTGACGCCTCTTCAAGACTCATCTCCGGGTTTCCGGATACTACTTTAGAAGACATCACGTGCGAAACAGGTGTTTGGCCGTCGCGGCCTTGAGCCGTTGTTCTCAATGCGATATCACGGTCTGTCAGCATCCCTTTTAATTCCCCTCCGTCAACGACGGGAATCGCTCCGACATTATGCTGATGCATCAGCGCGGCCGCTTCCTGAATCGTTTGATTGGGAGAAACGGTAGCCACGTGGGTAGTCATTGATTGTTTGATTGAACTCATTGTAAAGCACCCCTTTCGCCATTTATTATGCTCAGGGATTTGTCTCATTATAAAGGGAGTTAGAGGAAAGAAATTGTGGTATCATGTCAAAGAAGCAAAAAAGAGCCTGTAAAAAGGCTCTTTACATCCGTCAGATCAGCCTTCTGTGACCGCAGGCTTCTGATTCGGCTCTTGTCTCGAAATCATCATAGGTAAACGGAAAATTCATTCCGCAATCATTCAGCAAAGCGCAATTTTTATCAAACAGCGCCCGCTCTTTGGCATCATATACCGCGTGCGGCTTTGACAGCATGATATGTACCGTTTGCAGACAAGCCATAATTTGAAATGCTTCTTTTAACGTTCCTTGGTAAAGTTGGTTTTGTAAAGACAATACGCCCCTTTTTTTAAAGCGCTGCATTTCCAGTTCGGAGAAATAAAGAGGAAAGACATTTTGGAACAGTTCAGAGGAAAGCTCTTGTATCGCGCTTTCTTGTCCGTCAGTCGCTGCGTTGACAATTCTCACATCAATCACCTTTCTTGCCATGTGAATATCCTTAATCTTTATCAAGAATAGCACAGAAAAAAACGCGAAAGCTAAGGTAAGTGTTTCCTATTGAAACAGCCGCTTTCCGCTTGAAAAAGGAGCTCTATGATATGAAACAAAATGACCGCGGGCTGGAACTTCTGATAACGGAAAAGCACGCCGGACAATGGCTGTTTTCAGTCCTGAAATCAGAATTTCAGGCATCAAAACCCGTGATAACCGAATGGATGAACCAAGAAAGCATTCAGGTCAATCGCACATCTCCCAAAAACAACATCATCCTGAAAACCGGAGACCGCCTGTTCATTGATCTTCAGGAAAAAACGGAGTCATCGGTGATCCCGGAATACGGTGAAGCGGAAATCTTATTTGAGGACAATCATATGCTGATTGCAAATAAGCCGGCGGGGATGCCGACTCATCCGAATGAAGAGGGTCAGACCGGAACCCTCAGCAATCTGATCGCTTACCATTTTCAAATCAACGGCGAACAGGCGAAAGTCCGCCACGTTCACCGGCTTGACCGGGACACGTCAGGTGCGGTCGTTTTCGCCAAACACCGCCTGGCTCATGCCATCCTCGACCGGCAGCTTGAAACCAAAACATTAAAACGAACCTATATCGCTGCAGCGGAAGGAAAAGTAACGCCGAAAAAAGGCACGGTTGATTCGCCGATCGGCCGCGACAGATCACATTCCGTCAGACGGCGCGTCTCACCCGGCGGACAAGCCGCCGTCACCCATTACAAGGTAAAAGGCTATCATTCCGGCGCACGGCTTTCTCTCGTCGAGCTTGAATTGGAAACCGGAAGAACACATCAAATCAGAGTGCATATGGCAAGCATCGGCCATCCGTTAGCGGGAGATGACCTGTACGGCGGAAGCCGGGCGCTGTTTCACAGACAGGCGCTTCACGCCAAAAAGGTCAGCGTCGTCCATCCGGTCTCCGGAGAAGAAATCATTGCCGAAGCGCCGATGCCCGCTGATCTGGCACACTTTGCCGACACGTATTTTTCTTAAACCGGGTAAGCATATATAATATATCGTTTCGGTGCATTTCCGATGTAAGAAAACGGATAGCAAGTGGTCAGGATCAGTTCCTCCCGCTCGTGCTGAAGGGTGATGACGGACGTATCATTTCGGCTGACGATTTTTGTATGGCTGATTTTATAAGAAAACGCGCCGTAAGACAGAATCACGTTCAGCCTGTCTCCTTTTTTCAGTTCGCCGGTCCGTCGGAACACCGTGTCCCTGTGGCCGGATAATACGATTTGGCCGTGTTCATCCGGATAATAGCTGTCTTTGTAATGGCCGACGCCTTTTGCTAAATCGTCTGCGTCAGTCCCTTCCACGATCGGGAGCTCAGCATCAATTTTAGGGATCTCTAAAATACCGCTTGCTTCACCTGTTTTAGGATGAAATTCTTTTTTGCGCTGCGCCAAAACGGCTCTATTCGTTTCTTTCTTTGCCAGAACGGGTTCAGCTGCTTTTTTTGCTTCTTCAAGCGATTGGTTTGTCTTCATATGTGAATCGACGATCTTCCAGCTTCCGTAGCATGTGACGATGACACCGATAATGATGACAAGAAGCGGAATATGTTTCAGTTTATTCATGGTGTGCGGTTGCTCCTTTTCCTTCTGAAAAGCCAGTATACGCCGGCGCCTGTGATCACCAGTCCGGCCAGTGCCGTCTGATGGCTGCCCGCTGAAGTATCAGGTAACGGGCGGCCATTTTGTGTGCCGCTTTCAGTCTGTTTTGTGCTTTTTTCCTGATTTGCAGCCGATGACGGACGGGTTTTGGAAGCTGTTTCTTTTATAACGGGACGCTCTGGGTTTTTTGCTTGATCAGGCTGTTTTGCAGCATCCGGGTTTTTAGCGGGTTTTTCCGCTTGGGGTTTTTCTGTTTTATCAGGTCTGGTGCCGCCCGGTGTTTCCCCGCTTCCCGGCTGACTGCCGGTGTCATCAGGTGTTTCGGTTGCGGATGCCGTGCGGATGCGGCCGTCGCTTTGATAAGAAATCGGAGCGGAAAAGCTTTTGACATAGTCTACTGTCGCTTCCAAATCCTCAGGCCCCGTCACCGGATTCTTGCCGAGTTTCCCGATCGGGCCGTATTTTGCCCCCGCTGCCGTTGCCATAAATTGATTGACTGTTAATGTATAGCCTTTCTCGGGCTGTATGTCTGTCCCGTCCGCTATTTTCATATCAATCGCTTTTCCGGTTTCCGGGTTCCATGTATAGGAAAATCCGCTGATGCTGTAATCCGGTCCGTAAACCGGAGAAATTTGCGCGTTGATGATCTCCCGCAAATCTTTTCCTTTGATTTCAAGCTTCGTCAGCACATTGCCGAACGGCTGAACATTATAAAGGTCTCCCCATGTAATCGGCCCTTTTTTTATGCCGTCCCGGATGCCGCCGCCATTCATTAGCGCAAAATCGGATTTCATCTTCGCTTTCATACCGTCGGCAATCAGATTTCCAAGCGCCGTGTCGCCGTCATTTGAATAGCCGCCCGTTATATCATGGGCCGCTTCCCCGACCGCTTCGCTGATAATCGGTTTCACTTTCTCTTCATATTTGCTTAATATGCCTGCCGCATCTGGGTCCGGCTTGATTTTACTTTGGTCGATATATTGGATTTCTGCTGATTTTTTCACGATATCCTTCGACTCTTTATCAAGTTCAAGATCGGCGATTCCGATTGCTTTTCCGTATTCAAATGCCTGCACGATCAGCTTGCCGTTGACTTCTCCGTTTACGACTTTATGATTGTGCGCGGCGAAAATCACGTCAATCTCTGAGTCTGTCCCGCCGGCAAGCTTTGCGGCTTCTCCCGTGATCGCACTGCCGTTTTGTTCAGCAGACATATGGGCGAGCACGGCGATGGCTTTAATTCCTTTTTTCTTCAGGTCAGCGGCGGCGTCATTGACGGCTTTTACCTCATCCGTAAACGTGATATTTTTAATTCCGTCCGGAATGACCATTCCTGCTGCCGATCTGGTTACAACTCCGATAAATGCAACCGGAATTCCGGAAACGTATTTGATTTCATACGGCGGCAGAAAGGGCTCTCCTGATTTTAGTTTACAGTTGGCGCAGACGAGCGGGAAATTTTGGCCGTCATAACCGCTTGTCCCCTTTCCGTCCGGATGATCTCCTCCATTGATGATCCGTTTAAGCTCATTTGTTCCTTCATCGAATTCATGATTGCCGACAGTCCCGGCGTCAAACCCGATATCTTCCATCAGTTCTACTGTCGGTTCATCTTGAAAAAGGGCTGACACGGGAGAACTGCCCCCGATCATATCGCCCGCATGCACCACGAAGGCGTGTTGTTTTTCGGCTTTTGCTTTTTTAATGTACGCCGCAGCGTAGTCGATTCGGCCGAACGTGCCATCCGGTTTACCATCTCCGTTAAGATCAAGCTCATATTGCTGATCAATTTTTCCGTGCAGATCATTCATGCTGATGATTCTGAGCGGGATACGGCCGGTGTCTTCAGTCTGCTGGTCTTGATACGCCTTAGCCGTTCCACTCTCATTCAGCGGTCCGGCTTGTCCGATTGCTGACGCATCTTTCACGCCGGAGACCATAAAACAAACCATCAGCAAACAGCACGAAAGACGCATCCCCCTTTTTTTCTTCATTCATTTCCCCCCTTGTCTTCTAAGAAATACGTTAGCTTATTTTCTTAAAAATCACACCACTTTTTTGTAAAGATTGTCTTCACTGGCGCAAAATAGTAAATAGTCCCCATGTAACGAAATAGGTCTGCATGTATAACGGATCAGCTTTTTTCACATCTTAATGATGATTTGACATGAAGGAGGAAAACAATCAGTGGAACAGCAGCAGAATCAGCAGCAGCCGCCAGTAAATCAGGGGATGCCGGGTTCACCGCAAGTGAATCACGGAGGACATGAGCTTTTCGATATGCATGAAGTCCTGGCCGGAACAGTCGGCGTCCTGGATCAATTTATGATGCTCAGACAATTTATACAGGATCAGCAGCTGGCGGATATTCTTGACCGCCAATACCAATTCATTCTCGGACTTTATAATCTGACGGCAGAATGCTTTAAGACCGGCCAAAAGCCTTCTCAGGAAACTTCGACATATATGATGAAGGAACAGAACCAAGCCGTGTACGGCATAAAACCGACACAGCCGAAAAAACCGAATCAATCATTAAATGATGTCAAAGATCTCGGGATAAGCGGCCATATGCTCGGCCTGATTAAAGCTCAAGCTTCTCTTTTGACGATGAGCTCGCTTGAAATGACCAATCCCGTGACAAGAAGAGTGCTCTCCGCCCAAATTCAGCAATATGTTGAAATGGCATTTGAAATCTTCCTGTACCAAAACAAACACGGTTATTATCAGGTTCCTCAGCTTAATGCGCAAGATATGCAGACGATGCTGAATTCATTCGGGCCGGCTCAGGGACAGCCGCAAATGCCTCCGATTAAAGGACAAATGGGACAGCAGCAAAACCTGCATTGATTAAGAAACGGCGTTGGATACCCGACTCTCCAATGCCGTTTTCTTTTTTTCATATGTTTTTGTGAAATCATGTTCAAACTGTTTCAGGGTTTCTTTGGTGGCCGCTTCAAAGCCTTTTTCAAAATCCTGTGTTTCGGCGGTTTTGTTGATAATGGTTAAGATAATGCCTTCTCCGAATGTATCGGTTAAATCCTTTATCATATAGAAGCTTTGCAAATATACATCCGTCTCATATTCCATCCGCGATTTCTGCCATTTTCGGTCGGTCGTTAATTGATCAAACGGCACGACGGAAAATGCAATCGGATCAATGACTACATCATAATGCGCAACCCATTCGCTCAGCCCCTCATGAAACCAAAGCGGAAATTCAGACGTAGACGTCCCCATTTGCCGCGTTTTTTGATGAAACGCATAGTGCGTATATTCATGTATAATCAATTGTTTATACATAAAAACGGCCAGCTCATCTTTTTTCAAAAGCTGTTTTTTCTCTTCAGGCAAAAGCCCCATCATCTGCTCCTGCTCTGAATAAAAACCGACTACGTTTTTCAAGCCGGAATATTGCTCAATTTCAGCTTCATCCGCAAAGAAAATAAGTTCAAGAGGCGCTGTTCCTTTATAGCCGACAATGATTTGATTGATACGCTTTGCGTAGTCTAACGTAAGCTTGGTCAGATCCAAGAGCGGCTTTTCATCCGCCGTATAGTAAATCGCTGTATGTTTGTAAATTTCTTTATTCATGTGTTCAGTCACTTGTTCCTTCGTCGGAACAGAGCGGCTGTTTTGGCCTGACAGGACGTACATCAAACTTACTGAAACGGCTGAACTGACAGCCAATATGACAAGGACCCCGCACAGGATCAGAGTGAATGCCGCCCGTTTCCCCATGCCGTCACGCAAACAAGCTCCCTCCCCGATCCTTCAATTTTCATCTCATTCTTTACTTTATGCGCCGGAAGGTTTGGCCGTGACGGCAGATAAAATAAAAAAGCCGCAGCAAATGCGGCTTTTCCATTCATTTATTTATTGGGGTTTGGGAATACACGCTGCACCATTTGGCCGAATTCATCAAACAGACCGGATACCGGGTGGCCGTTTTTGATTCGTTTTCCGTAGCCTTGCATACGTTCCACGAAATCCGGATTCGCTGATACATATACTGTCCGGACATGTTTATCGGCTGATTTCACCTTATCGGTAATCTTATTTTTCAAATGGTTGGCGATGGCGCCTTTTTGCCCGTTTGTCAAAACAACAGCAACATAAGCGCTGTTTCCGGCAACGATTACAGTTGCATTTTTAACTTCTTTCAGATCAGTCACCTTGTCTGCGGCTTTATCAGCAACCCTCAGGTTACGGTTGTTATTATGATCTGCGGTGTTTTGATTTTGACGGTTCCCTGTATTCATATTTGTCGCACCGTCGTTAGGCGTGTTGCGGTAATTTACATTCTGGGTGCGGTTGTCATTTCGTTTTCCTTCTCCCTGGTTTCCCATACTGCACCCTGCGGTAATCAGCATCGGCAGAAGAAGGGCAGAGATAACTGCTTGTTTTTTTATCATGTGAATTCCTCCTTTCTCACTTTACGTATAGGTTTTTCTATTCGGCTGGATTTATGCACGCCGTTTGCATTCTGAGCAGTTTGGATAAATATCAGAAGGAAAGGAAAAGATAAATGTTATCAATAGAATGAGGAGGGATTTAACTTGTTCAGACAAAAAAGAGGCATCAGCCCGACAGCGCTGCTGATCGGCTCATCACTTTTAATTGCAGCTTTATCACCGGAAATCCGCCGCAAAATCACCGGAATGGTTTCAGGCCGAATGCAGCATAAAGATGACGCACACTCCATGCAGCCTGCTGAGATGATTAAGCAGGCTTTCGGCGGAGAATCCGGCGGACAGCAGCACACGGACAAAGCACAGCATTCACAAAGCGGCTCCATGCAGCCTGCCGAGATGATCAAACAGGCTTTCGGCGGGGAATCCGGCGGACAGCGGCACACGGACAACGCCCAGCACTCACAAGACGGCTCCATGCAGCCTGCCGAGATGATCAAACAGGCTTTCGGCGGGGAATCCGGCGGACAGCGGCATGAGCAGACTTCCCGCCAGCACTCCGGCTCATCTTCATCGTCTCATGAACACAGCCGGAGCCATACGGACGGACGGGCAGACCGCCGAAAAGAGACTTCGGCAAAGCCTCACTATACGGAGCCGATTCACTTTGAAGAAAGCGCGGTAAATGTTTTAAATGACAGCACCGTGATGAATATGCTGGAAGATCTGGAACCCGGAAATCATTAAAAATACGCAAGTTCGTTTTTTAACCGATTTGAAGAAGTTCCCTTAATCATAACGCCGGGGAGCGGATAATGTTGCTTCCCGCTAAAAAAGCCTTAACTTCAGGTGAAGTTAAGGCTTTTCAGATTGAGGAAAGAGCTTGCTAACCATGCAGTGCGGCTTCACAGCAAAGTGATGCGCCATGGCTGGTTTTTGCTGATGATCCTCTTTTTATTAAGCTTCTTCAGCTTCAATGACGATTGAGGAATCATTGTAAACCGAGGTATCGGTTTCCTTCGTCATTTTACTTGTTAACAGTCCCGCGGTCATGCTGCCGCTGACATTTAAGGCAGTGCGCCCCATGTCAATTAACGGCTCAATTGAGATGAGCAGCCCGGCAAGCGCAACAGGCATGTTTAAAGCGGATAAGACGAGAAGAGCTGCAAATGTCGCGCCGCCTCCTACCCCTGCTACACCGAACGAACTGATTGCCACTATCGCGATGACCGAAATAATAAATCCGGGTTCAAACGGATTTTGCCCCACTGTCGGCGCAATCATCATCGCGAGCATTGCCGGATAAATGCCGGCACAGCCGTTTTGACCGATCGATAAGCCGAATGAACCGGCGAAGTTCGCAATTCCTTCCGGTACACCCATGCTTTTTTGGGTTTTAATATTGAGCGGCAAAGCCCCTGCGCTTGAACGGGACGTAAACGCAAATACCATGACCGGAAATGCTTTTTTCACGTATGTGATCGGATTTAAACCGCTGAACGTAATCAGCAGCAAGTGAATGATAAACATGACGATGAGCGCGGCGTATGAGGCGATCACAAACATCCCCAGTTTCACAATGCTGTCGATGTCGCTTGTCGCGATCGTTTTCGTCATAATCGCCAACACCCCGTAAGGCGTCAGTCTTAAAATTAATGTCACGACGCGCATAATAATCGCGTAAACCGCGTCGACAATTCCGCTGAATGTCGCGGCGTGCTCCGGCTGCTTCCGTTTCACGCCAAGGAAAGCGATGCCGAGAAAAGCGGCGAAAATAACGACTCCGATGGTGGAAGTCGGTCTGGCCCCGGTGAAATCAAGAAACGGATTTCCCGGCAGAAGCTCAACGATTTGCTGAGGAAGCGTTTTAGCCGTCATATCCTCCGATTTTTGCTGAAGCTCCTGGCCTCTTGATAGCTCAGTGCTCCCCTGGTCGATATGAACGGCCTTCAGATCAAAGGAAAGCGCCGAAACAATTCCGACTGCCGCGGCAATTGCTGTCGTGGCGATCAAAATTCCGATGATCAGGCCGCTGATTTTTCCGATGTTATGGGTCAGTTTCAGCTTCGTAAATGCGCCCAGAATGGAAATAAAGACAAGCGGCATGACGATCATCTGGAGCAACTTGACATAACCGCCGCCGGCGATATTAAACCAATCAGCTGTTTGTGTCACGATATGTGAAGCCGGCCCGTAAATCAATTGCAGTGCAAAACCGAATACAATGCCTAATCCGAGCGCGGTAAAAACACGTTTAGAAAAGGAAACGTGTTTTTTTTGCATCACAAACAGACCTGCTATAAGCAAAAGCATAATGAAAACATGTAAGACTACAAATAAATTCTCCAAAACAGGTAAACACTCCCTTGCTCATTATCCTTACACACTATATTATATGAATTCCGATCGGTCAAGTATGATTTTACAATATATGTATTTTTATAGACTTTTCTCTTTTCTTTCCACCCTTTCTTTAGTAACTTATATAAGGGTGATTGTTATGCTGAAGGAACTGTTTCTTAATTTGACGATTTTAATCACATTTAATTATCTCTTCACCCTTCTTTTTAAAGAGTCGCTGTCGTATAAAGAAGACCGTCCGATGTTTCAATTACTGAAGGGGGCGGCTTGCGGGCTTTTAGGGGTTTTTCTGATTGCTTTCGGCTTTTCTTACTCTGATTCTATCATTGATCTCAGAAATATCCCGATTATCATCGCCGCTCTTTACGGAGGCTGGGTGTCTACGGCAGTTGCCTTTATCATTATCGTGGCAGGCCGTATTCTGATCAATTTCAATGCCATCGCCATTTTTTCCATTGCAGCAGTCGGGATTATTGCCATACTTTCTGTGGCCGTCCTCAGAGGAAAAAAGCCGGATCGCAAAAAGGCGTTCGTTATGCTGCTTTTCTCAAATGTTATTTTCACCCTGACGCTGCTGTTTCTTGTGCCTGAACAGCCTGCCGGGACCCTCGTTTATTATTGGCTCATTTCCACTTTGGGCGGAATGCTGTCACTGTATATCATCAAACACGAAGCCGATGCCCGCCTTTTATTCAAGAAATACAAGTTTCAAGCGAATTATGATTTTCTGACGGGGATTTTTAATAAAAGAAAATTCGAGGAGATCTCGCGTGTCCTGTACGACCGGGCATCTCAATCAGCCTCATCTCAGCTTGCTCTTATTTATTTAGATATTGATCACTTTAAACAGATCAATGATCAATACGGCCATTATGAAGGTGATCAAGTGCTGAAAGAACTGGGGACGCGGCTGAGGTTCTTAATCAGCAGTTCTGATCCGTCAGCCCGTATCGGCGGCGAAGAATTTGCGGTGCTTATACCGAATTGCACGTATACAAAAGGGCTTCACCTCGCAGAAGAAATCAGGCAGACGATGGACGGGAACCCGATTCTGCTGACGAGCGGAGATACAATTTTCGTGACCGTTTCTATCGGCATCGCGCACTATCCGACAAATACGGCGGATCCGCAGACCCTGCCTCTGATCGCAGACCGGATGCTGTACAAAGCGAAAACCTCAGGACGCAATCAAGTGTGCAGCACTGAAAAAAAAGAATGATCGCCGCAGGGAGAATCATTCTTTCTTTTCAGTGACAACGGCGCCCGGTTACCAATGAAAGTTTCAATCCTTCCTCTCCGGCTTTTTGTAACAAATCCCCAGATAAATGGATGACATTCATTGATTCCGATAGTAATGGCTCGATTCCAAGCGGGATCGTGGCATGAAGTAAGCGGCATGATCAAAGTGAAGAGAAACCAGACTCTTTATAATCCGCAGCTTCAAGATAACCTACTCCCTATCTATTTTTATGTACAGCACTGCACCATGCATTCGGGCTCATGATTAAGTTAAGGTTGTAGAGAGCGGCTTTTATGAGCTGCAAAATGTGCTGTTCAATCTCAGATCAGCCTTCCGTATCCGCGCGATTTCGACTTTAAAAATGTTATTTCAAAAAAAGTTACATTTAGCAGTTGTTTTTTCTCCGGATTACTGGTAGAGTAAAGGTAATTATTTTTGTTCGAACTATCTTTAAGAAGAAAGTTTTGTAAGAGTTTTCGTCTTGGAAGTTTGTTTTAGAGCAAGAATAGTGAATTTAAGCGTTATGTCGCTTTAGGAGGAAATTTCATGTTAGAAGGTAAAGTAAAATGGTTCAACTCTGAAAAAGGATTCGGATTCATCGAAGTAGAAGGTCAAGACGATGTATTCGTTCACTTCTCTGCTATTCAAGGCGAAGGCTTCAAAACTTTAGAAGAAGGCCAATCTGTTTCTTTCGAAATCGTTGAAGGAAACCGCGGACCACAAGCTGCTAACGTAACAAAAGCATAAATGTCTTAAAAAAACCTGCCGGTGCAAGCCGGCGGTTTTTTTTATATCAAAAAGCTGTTTTGCCTAGGCAAAACAGCTTTTTTACATCAGGTAGCAATATCCCGTTTTAAGAAGACGCCGAATGCGAGCGCCATAAAAATAATGAAGTAAATCACAAGCATCACAACCGAAAATGTCATCGTCATCCCCTCTGCTAAAGGAGTCCCGTTCATATATTGCGACAAATCCGTGTTCGCGAATAAAATATATTTCGTCCATTCAAATTTCGTGGCAAGAAATACAGTCGCCGTGTTGCCCATAACCAATAGAAAAATAGAGAATCCGACCGCTAATGAGCTGTTTCGGAATACCGCAGACAGCATAAACGCCATCGTCGCAAGCATAAAAGCGGAGACAGATTCATAGATATATGTTTTAGCGAGAAAGGCGATGATATTTTGTTCAAGAACATGGCCGTCTTTGTATACGAGTTGGACATTGGCCGCAGTATCTCCGCCAGTACCGAAAAAGAGCAATCCCAACAGAGCGGAACCGGCAAATAATATCACAAGCATCAACAGACCGAACAGCAGCACCGTCATATATTTAGAAAGCAAAATTTGAAAACGGCTGAGCGGACGGATGGCCAGCAGTTTGATGGTTCCCCAGTTGAACTCATTCGCCACGATGCCTGCTGCGATGATAATCGTGAACAGGCCGGTCAAAACCGTCATCATCGAAGAATCAGCTACGTATGACCACACTGTGTACCCTGTATCCTCGGGGATATTATGATCCATACGGTATTCATTTATCGCGATATTCTGTTTCAGACTATCAATAACAGTCTGATTTCCGGTTTCCTTCATCTGCTGTTTCATTTCTTTGTTTGCGCCCTGGAGCTCCTGCTTCCAATTCGGATTGGCTTCGTTAGAGGTGAAATGGTTTGACAGAAGTGCAAAGCCGGTCATCGCAAGGCCTAAAATCACAATCATAGCCCACGTGCCGACACGGCTGAAGATTTTAATCCATTCATTATAGATCAGTTTAAGCATATTGAGCCTCCTCTTTCGTCCCGCCGGTAATTTCCAGGAAACGGTCTTCTAAAGATTTTGTTATGATTTTCACTTCATATAAGCGGATATTTTCACGGACGAGAAGTGAAATCACATCAGGCACTTCCTGTTTTGACAGCTTGATCTCAAAGCCGTTTGTTTTCTTCACACAGTCAAACTGACTCAGGACGGCAAGCGCCTCTTCCCTTTGTTCAATATGGAAAAAGTATGTATCTTTTTCTTCTGTTCCTTCATCTCTTACCTTTTGAATATCAACAAGCTCTCCTTTTTGCAAAATGGCGATTCGATCGCACATCAATTCCATTTCGGACAGCAGATGGCTCGAGACGATCACCGCCATTCCTTTTTCTCGTGTCAGTTTTTTCAGATGATCTCTGATTTCCCTGATACCGGCGGGATCAAGGCCGTTTGTCGGTTCATCCAGAATCAGCACCTTCGGGTTATGCAGCAGACTCTGAGCAAGACCGAGGCGCTGTCTCATCCCGAGAGAATAGGTCTTTACTTTGTCATGAATTCTGTCCTGTAATCCGACGAGCTCGATGACCTCATCTATTTTTTCTTTCGTAACGCCTTTTACCATTCTGGCGTACTGCTGTAAATTTTTATAGCCGCT
Source organism: Bacillus siamensis (assembly GCF_051628075.1). Taxonomy (NCBI): domain Bacteria; kingdom Bacillati; phylum Bacillota; class Bacilli; order Caryophanales; family Bacillaceae; genus Bacillus; species Bacillus siamensis. The sequence continues at coordinate 882,184 of NZ_CP155579.1, read as the reverse complement.
CAGGAATTTGTACAGCTCCGGGTTTTCCACGATGGCTCCGATATGCCTGACCGCTTTTGCATAGTTCTTCGTAATGGATTCTCCGCAGATTACGATGTCTCCATGAGACAGTTTCATTAATCCGACCATCATTCTGATCGTAGTCGTTTTCCCCGCTCCGTTCGGTCCCAGAAACCCAAATACTTCGCCTGCCCGGACGGAGAAGCTCAGATCATGAATAATCGTTTGTCCTTTAATCGTTTTCTTTACCTGTTGCAATTCCAATACTGTTTCCAATTAGAATCCCCCTTCTTTTTCGTACGCCTGCATAATGCTTTTATACCATTGCAGCACGGACATTCCTTCCTGCTCCCTGAGCTCTTCGACTTCACGCCGTTCAGCGATTTTCCCTTTTCTGAACACCATCACTTCGTCCAAAAGCGTCTCAATTTCATCGATCTCATGTGTGGCGATGACTACGATCTGACTGTCAAAATCAATATACGATACGAGACTGTTGACGATTGATTCCCGGACCGCCGGATCCAGACCGGAAAACGGCTCATCCAGCAGAATGACGGATGCCTTTCTCGACAGGGCCAGGACGATTTTCAGCCTGCCCCGGCTGCCTTTAGACAGCTCTTTTATTTTCTGCTCCGCTGAGAGATTCATTTCCGATAATAGATTCCGTGCTTTTTCCAGCTGAAAATCCGGGAATTGTGAATGATAAAATGTGAGCATATCACCGACAGTCGTCCGGGCGAAAAACGTATCATGTTCGGTTAAATAAGCCGTACGAAAAAGCATTTTCCGGCTTACGGCACGTCCTCCGATCCGAACAGCGCCCGAGGTGGGAAATGCAAGCCCGGCAAGCATTTTCAGCGTTGTTGATTTACCGCTTCCGTTCGGTCCTAATATTCCGTAGATCTTACCCGGAGACAATGAAAATGATACATCGCTGACCGCGAGCCTGCGGCCGTATTTTTTTGTAACGTGTTCAAAATCAAGATTCATCGTCTGCTTCCTCCGCATATTGTTTGATCCCGTCGAGCATTTCTTCAGGAGATAACCCAAGCTCCGCCATTTCCTGAATAAAGCGTTTGAATACGTCTTTTGTCAGCCTGTCTTTCAGCTCTTCTTTCAGATCGGGCCTTTCAGCTATAAAGGTTCCCTGTCCTCTTCTCGTTTCCACGATCCCCAGCCTTTCCATTTCACTGTACGTTCTTTGTATCGTATTCGGATTCACTTTCATCTGAACGGCCATCTCTCTTACGGACGGCAGTTTGTCACCCGGCGAAAGCTCGTTTCGAATCAGCCGGTAATATACACGGTCGGCAATTTGCAGATAAATCGGCTTTGATGATTGAAATTCACGCTTCATCATTACACCTCAACCTTGCGATTCAGCAGCATTGAGGCCAGCGCGAGACAGAGCGCCGCGAGCACAATCACGGCCAGGAAGCTGAAAAGCGAGATGTGCACGGCGTTCAGCTCCATCGTCCAGCCGGCCAATTTTGTATAATGAAATTCAAAATTTGCATACACTTTTACCGGCCATAGATCGTGTTGAGATGAAGTGAAAGGCGTAATGAGTTTATCGTCAATATAGGCCCAGACAAACGCAAGCGCGATGCAGATCACCCAGCGGAGAACGGGGAAATATTTTAACGAGTGAAAAACAGTCCAAAATACGGCCACGATCACAGATAAGTATGCTGAGCTGATCAGCAGGTAAGCATTCAGTCCTGTTAATGTGCCGGCCAGGGGAATGGTGTGTTCCAGCGCTCCTTTTGCAGAAAGCATCCGGTACATCCAAATACCGTAGCCGGTCAGCGCCATCTGCCCGATAAACTGATACAGCAGTGAGGCCGTCAGCTTGGAAGCCAGCAGATAAAACCCGCCATTCGGATTGTAAAGCCACAGCTGATTTTTCCCTTCTTTGCGGAGGTGATAGTACATAAAAAGCGGCGCCGCAAGAAATTGAAAAAACCCCATTGCCGCAAAAAAGCCGAAAATGACGAGCGGTTCTTTCTGACGGACAGCAATAACATGAGCTGCCGCCGCCCAGAAGATCATGCCGCAAAGCCAAACCGCCAGCCAGACCCATGAAACCTTCGCATCTTTTTTCAGCAGACCTAAAAACGATGTCATTCTTTCTCTCTCCATTCGGGACCAGTGTATGAGTCACATAGTACACTAGATCATCACAAATTACAATATCTTCAATAAAAAAAGGCAAATCCGCTCTTACGCAGATTTGCCTTTTCAATTACTTCTTTTTGTTTTTTAAGGAGAGCAGCGCATCACGATAGCTGCTATCCTGCATTTTGCCGCCGCTTTCGGGATCAGTTGTTTCCTGATCCGTCTCAGAAGTCTTGAACTTCTGAAGCGCCTGACGGTACACATCATCGCCCATTGTATTCTTTTTCTCGCGGGGAGATTCAGATTTTACAACGACGGGAACATGCTCGGCTGAACGTTCCTCGGCCGGATCATGCTTTTCCGGCTGTTCGGCTGTAGTGCCGATCGCTTCTCTCTTTTCTTCTTTGACATCCTGTCCTGCAGCAGTGCTGCGGACATTGAATGTGATAAGAAGTGCAATCACAATGACAGCAGCAATAACCGCTATAATAATGGCCATATAACCCTCTCCTTACTGTCGTCCGGCAGTTAAATTACCTGTGACCTGGCTGACACGTCTGCCAAGCGCACGGCCTAATTGAAGGCCTTCTTCCGTCATCAGCACATCGCTGTCAACCGGGCATGTGACGCCCGCGCCGTAGTAAGAACCGTACAGCGCATTTTCAGGAACGTTGCCGGGAAGACCGACAACAATCATGCCTTGGTGAAACATAGGAGTAATCAGATTGTGCATTGTCATTTCTAATCCGCCATGGGTTGTCGCAGTCGTACAGAATACGGCGCCGACTTTATCAATCAGCTCGCCCTCAGCCCACAAATAGCCGAGTCTGTCGATCCACGCTTTTAAGCCTGAACTGATGGTGCCAAAGTGTCCAGGGCATCCCCAGATAATCGCATCCATGTCTTTCAGCTTGCGGATGTCGGCTTGATCGACATGGTCAATCAAGACTTCAGCATCAGCGTTTTCACTTGCTCCTTCCGCAATGGCTTCGGCAAGGTATTTTGTGTGTTCGCCTTCACTATCGTACACTACGTAAATTTTCATTCAGGAAACCTCCCATTCAGATGATTAAGATTCCTTCACTTCTTTAGGGGCCGGAAGCAATGACAGCTCCTCTTTTTTCTTCGCCCGCTGTTTGTCTTTCCGTACGTCACGCAAGAACAGGCTCAAAACTACGCCGATAACCGCAAAGATCGTCGCCCACATAAACGCGTCATTAATTCCCATAACGTTGGAATTAAGTGAAGCCGTTTTGTAGAGATAGGCATAAACGGTTTGTTTCGCCGCATCAAGCGACATGTTCATGTTGACCATTAAATTCGAAACCGCGCTTTGGAACGACTGCATGAAGCTTGGATCTGCCGTGCTTGTTTTATCCGCAATCTGCGAATAATGCATCGTCGTGCGGTTCGTATAGATCGTTGTGATCAAACTTGTTCCGATTGAACCGCTGATCTGGCGGAGCGTGTTGCTCATCGCCGTGCCGTGGCTGTTCAACCGTGCCGGAAGCTGGTTCATTCCGGCTGTCATTACAGGCATCATTAACAGTGACATACCGAATGCGCGGATGGCATAGACAAGCATGATATGCGTATAAGGTGTGTCAATTGTCAATTTTGTATACTGGAATGTCGTTGCGACCGTAATAACCAGCCCGACGATCGCAAGCGGTCTCGGACCGATTTTGTCAAACAGAATACCGGAAATCGGCGACATGATCAGCATGACAATCGCGCCCGGCAATAGCAAGAGGCCTGATTGCAGCGCCGTAAAGCCGACTAAGTTCTGCAGGTAAATCGGAAGCAGGAACATTCCTGTGTAAAGCGCAACGGTAATAATGATGTTAATCACACTGGAAAGTGAGAAAATATCATATTTAAATACCCGGAAGTCAAGCATCGGTTTTTCAGAGCGCAATTGCTGAATGACGAACGCGGCAATCGCGATGATACCGACAATAACGGTAGACAGAACGATCGGGTCTCCCCAGCCGTCGCTTCCCGCTTCACTGACTCCGTAAAGCAATGAGGCGAATCCGACAATGGATAGAATCGTACCCAAGCTGTCGAGTTTGATTTTTTGCGGTTCCACCAAGTTCTTAAAGAGGAAAAACGCTATGACAATAACGATCGCCCCGATCGGAACAAGGCCGTAGAACATAATGCGCCATGTGTAATGCTCAATGATCCAGCCGGAAAGAGTCGGTCCGACCGCAGGAGCAAACATCATCGCAAGACCGAAAATCCCCATTCCTTTCCCCCTGCTTTCAGGCGGGAAGATAAGCAGAATGGTTGTCATGACCAGCGGCTGTAAGATACCGCCGCCGACCGCCTGAATTAACCGGCCGATCAGCATGGTTGAGAAGTTAGGCGCGATTCCGCAGACTAACGTTCCAGCTGTAAAACAGAACATGGCTACGAGAAAGAGGCTTCTTTGCCCGAACCGGGTAATTAAGAAGGCCGATAACGGAATCAAAACACCGTTGACCAGCATGTATCCGGTCGTCAGCCACTGAATCGTCGTCGCACTCACACCGAACTCGGTCATTAAGTGCGGCATCGCCACGTTAAGAAGCGTTTGGTTCAAGATCGCCAGGAATAACCCAGCCATAAGCACAATAAGCAATGTTTTAGGACTTTTTACTTGATTATCTGATTTAGCCACCTAAGACAACCTCCCTTCATGGTTTGATGACTGATCTGTATTATTCAGAGATTTTTACAGATGCGTTCATACCAGGAAGCACCTTGTCAGATGGGTTGCTGAGTGAAATTTTAACAGGAACTTTTTGCGTTACTTTTGTGTAGTTGCCGCTTGAGTTTGAAGAAGGCAGCATATCAAAAGTTGAATTTGTCGCATAGCCGATTTCTTCTACAGTTCCGTCAAATGTTGTATTAGGGTCACCGTCAACAATGACGTCTACTTTGTTTCCTACTTCAATGTCTCTGATGTCAGTTTCTTTAATGTTTGCAGTGATGTAAAGGTGTTTCATGTCAATTTCTTGGGCAATTGTCGTACCGGCTTGCACCATTTGACCGTTTTTCACTTCGTTTTTCACGATTGTTCCATCCATGATGGCTTTAACGTCAGCATTTTGCTGTCCTTTGATTTTTGCAACAACGTCGTTTTTACTTACTTCTTTCCCCTCATCAAGGTTCCAGTCAGTTACTTTACCCGCAGCAGGAGCTGTGATAGCAGCCATGTCGCCGGCAACTTTTGCTTCATCGGTTTTTACATAGTGCGTGCTTTGATAATAGTAGTAAGCACCTCCGCCTATAATTGCAAGAACAACAATCAAACCGATAATGTTGGTCAGAATTAAACGTCCTCTGTTCATTTTGTTTTCTCCTTTCGTTTCTTCCTCTATCATTTTGTGGAATGATGATAAAAATATGTGGGGATTTTTTTATTTTCCGTTTTTCACTGCACAGCCGTTTGCAAGCTTCGTTAAACTTTCCGCCAGCTTGCGCAGGTACTGCAGTTCAGCGGTATTGAGCTGCCGGTATAAGACTGCCGCTTTTTCGGCGTATTGAACAGCAGCTCTCTTTAGAAGTTCTTCCCCCTCTTCGGTTAACTGAATCATAACAACACGCCGGTCGTCGTGATAGTCGCTCCGAACCATTAATCGGCGCTTATACAGAATATCGGTCATTCTCGTGACAGACGCCGGTTTCAGATCAAGCGACAAAGCCAGCCTTGAAAGCTGCGTGCTTTTGCTCTTATGTATTTTGAACATCAGCAGATACTGCAGGACTGTAATATCAAAAGGTTCAAGAACTGTCTCCAAGATCATTTTCTGCTTTTTGTAAATTGATCTGGAAGTATCAAACAGTTGTTCAAAACTGAGCAAAGCGAGCTCTGATTCAATCACCGTATTTTCACCTCATTCCCTTAATAATAGTTCACAAGATAAAATATTAATAAATGAAAGAAGATTTGTAAAGAGAAAAGTTTTATTTTTAAAGGATTTTTTTTATGCCTTTTTTTCTCTTTATTTTTAATTTAAAAAAGCCGGGTGAAGAACCGCGGCCGCACGATTCTTCACTCGGCTTTATGTTTAATACTTATGCTTTGCTTATACCCGCTTCCTCTTTTTTAAAGAAGCTTTTCAGCGCTTGAAAAACGTCTGATTTCTGCTTTAAGATGTAATATTTAAATTTATCATCTTTGACGTTTTTATAGGCGGACATGAGTGTTGAATGCCTGTTATATTGATTAACCTCACCGTAGCAGAACAGATTCGATTTTTTCATGATGTCATTGACGAGCTTTACGCATCGGGCGTTATCCGATGTTAAATTATCCCCGTCTGAGAAGTGGAACGGATAGATGTTGTAGCGGGCGGGGTCATATTTTTCATCAATTAATTCAAGAGACTTCCGGTAGACGGAGGAGCAGATGGTTCCCCCGCTCTCGCCTTTCGAGAAGAAATCTTCTTCCGACACCACCTTCGCTTCCGTGTGGTGGGCGATAAATTCGATATCTACCGTTTCATACTTTGTCCGTAAAAATCGTGTCATCCAAAAAAAGAAGCTCCTCGCCATATACTTTTCCCATACGCCCATCGAACCGCTTGTATCCATCATGGCTAAAACGACAGCTTTCGATTCCGGCTTCGTCACATCATTCCATGTTTTGTATTTCAGATCTTCCGGATAAATCGGATAAAACGACGGCTTGCCTGACATGGCGTTTCGTTTATAGGCAGACAGCATCGTTCTTTTCTTATCAATATTCCCTGTCAGCCCGGTTTTCCGGATATCATTAAATTCAATATCGGTATGAACGATATTGTCCCTTTCCTTTTGCTGCAGATTCGGCAGTTCTAATTCCTGAAACAGCGCTTCTTCCAGGTCCATCAATGAGACCTCGGCTTCATAATAATCCTCGCCTGCCTGATCGCCGGCTCCCTGGCCTTTTCCGGCCCCCTGCTTTTTATCTGCGCCGTCTCTTGCGACGACATCGCCGATTTCGCTGTCGCCGTCACCTTGGCCGACATGTTTGTTTTTATCATAGTTATAACGGATTTTATATTCATCAAGCGAACGAATCGGGATTTTCACAACATCTTTTCCGTTGGACATAATAATGCTTTCCTCAGTGACAAGGTCCGGAAGGTTGTTTTTTATCGCTTCCTGTACTTTCTTTTGGTGGCGCTGCTGGTCGTCAAAGCCTTTGCGATGGAGGGACCAGTCTTCCTCTGAAATCAAAAAATTTCCGCTGTCATTACGGGACATGAATTCCCCTCCTTAACCGTTATGGTCGTTTTACATGTGTATTCCGGCTTGGTCCTGTTTATGAAACAAGTCCGGCGAAAAGATTTATTCTTATCTTATGCCGGACGGACTTTTCAATTGACAAACAATTTCGAAATATAGACAAAAGAACCCGTCCTTATACGGACGGGCCTTTCATCAATCAAGCATCAGCGGTTGAGCAGGCTTCCGACATACTTCAGCAGTTCATTTGCGCTTGTCGAATTATAGCCGTGTTCATCTATTAACCGCGCCACTACCTCATTAACCTTTTTAAGCTGCTGCTCATCCGGCGTTTTGGTTGAGGTCGTAATTTTCACCACATCTTTTAAGTCTGCGAAAAGCTTTTTCTGAATCGCTTCGCGGAGTCTTTCGTGTGAGTTATAGTCGAAGCGTTTTCCTTTTCTTGCATAAGCGGATATGCGGATTAAAATTTCTTCGCGGAATGCTTTTTTGGCGTTTTCCGAAATGCCGATCTGCTCTTCAATGGATCTCATCAGCTTTTCGTCAGGGTTCATTTCTTCACCCGTCAGCGGATCGCGGAGCTTATTTTTGTTGCAGTACGCTTCCACATTATCTAAATAATTATCCATGAGTGTTTTCGCGGATTCTTCATATGAATAAACAAACGCCTTCTGCACCTCTTTTTTGGCGATGTCATCGTACTCTTTCCTGGCGGCGGAAATAAAATTCATATACCTCTCTTTGTCCTCAGCGGAAATGGACGGATGCTGATCGAGTCCTTCCTTTAAGGAACGCAGCACGTCAAGCGAATTGATGGATTCCATATTTTTTCTGATAATCGTTGAGGAAATACGGTTGATGACATAACGCGGATCAATTCCGCTCATTCCTTCATCATGGAATTCCTTCTTCATATCCTCCAGATCAACGGAATTGTAACCTTCAACGCTTTCTCCGTCATAGAGCCTCATTTTTTTAACGAGATCAATATCAGACCGGTTCGGTTCCTTCAGCCGGGTCAAAATAGAAAACATCGCGGCCACTTTTAATGTATGGGGGGCGATGTGAACGTCAGAAACATCACTTTCCGAAATCATTTTTTCATAAATCCGTTCTTCTTCGGACACCTTTAAATTATAAGGAACAGGCATCACGATGATTCTGGAGTGAAGGGCTTCATTTTTTTTATTGGCGATAAACGAGCGGTACTCCGTTTCGTTCGTATGCGCAACAATCAATTCGTCGGCTGAGATGAGCGCAAACCGTCCGGCTTTAAAATTCCCTTCCTGTGTGAGTGACAGAAGGTGCCACAGAAATTTTTCATCGCATTTCAGCATTTCCTGAAACTCCATCATTCCGCGGTTCGCTTTATTTAATTCACCGTCAAACCGATAAGCGCGCGGATCTGATTCCGAGCCGTATTCGGCGATCGTTGAAAAATCAATGCTCCCCGTCAAATCGGCGATATCCTGTGATTTCGGATCAGACGGGCTGAAGGTTCCGATTCCGGTACGCTTATCCTCCGAGAAGAAAATGCGTTCAACCTTTACATCCTCAATTCTGCCGCCGTATTCTTCTTCAAGCCGCATGACATTAAGCGGAGACAGGCTTCCCTCAATTCTGATCCCGTATTCTCTGTAGAAGTCTTCGCGCAGATGATGGGGAATGAGATGGAGAGGATCTTCATGCATCGGGCAGCCTTTGATGGCGTAAACTGCCCCGTTGTCTGTCAACGAGTAGGCTTCAAGCCCTTTTTTCAGCATGGTGACAAGGGTTGATTTCCCGCCGCTGACAGGCCCCATTAATAGTAAGATCCGTTTTCTTACATCGAGCCGCTTGGCAGCCGGGTGAAAGTATTCCTCCACGAGCCGTTCCAGAGATTCTTCAAGGCCGAACAGTTCCCGCGAGAAAAAACTGTATGTCTTTTTCCCGTCATCCTCCTCGATTCCGCTGTCTTTTATCATATTAAAAACGCGAGAATGAGCAGACTGCGCGACCAATGGATTTTCTTTTATGATCTCCAAATAATCAGCGAACGTCCCTTCCCATTTGAGACGCTGCTCTTCCTCTCTGTACTTTTCAATTTTCTTTAATATATCCATAAGAACCTCCTCTATCATGGTTAATGCACTAGAAATAAGGTACTTTGTTACAATCTATGCGGTGACGTGATAATACATGCTTTTCGTTTCTTAAAAATAAAGGCGGCTCAAAGGCGGTCATTGACAAGGGTCTGGTGCACCGTTCATAATGAAAGAAATACAGTTTCATCCAGACTCGGACATCAAATGGAAAAGCAAAGAGGAGGAGAAATGATGAAAACGATCATCTTACTGGGGGTCATTCTCACTTTTTTAGTATCCATTTTTACGGCGGGTTACGACAGCAAACCTGAAAACGAATAACGGCAAAAAGGGTGCTCCTTATGAAGAGCACCCTTTCCTGTACAACATAACAATGTTTCACATTTGAATGTGTTCTTGGACAGTTGATTTTTCATGGGCTTTGCAGCTTGTTTGATACTCGATTTTTCCGATTTTGCAGCCCGGGCCGATTTCCACACGCTTTCCTCTGACGATGTCCGCTTCCGTGTATTCGAGGTAAATCGTATCTCCCTCGATCAATTCAGCCGAAAGCATGCCGGCTTTCCGTTTCAGAAAACCGGGTTTCCGCCTGACTGTGATCGATGTACCGCCGATTTCCTTCACGTTGCTTCGGTCATAACGCAAATGGATATTGACGTCTCCCGCGTTTAACAATCCCGCCACATTGATACAGCCTGTTACATGAAGCTGCTCTGTTTCGCAATCACCGCCGACGGTGAGACTTCCTTTAATATGACACTGCTCTCCCGCGGCCCCGCCGGAAATGTCTGCAAGTCCTTTCAGCCTCAGCGTGGTGAAACGCATGGAGCCGCCGATTTTCAGCGTGCCGATCACATTTGCGGAACGTGCCGATAAATCTCCATCAGTTTCATGTTCCCCGAAAATTTTCAGCCGATTAATTTCGGCATCTCCGAGAAAACGCCCCGTACCGAATATCCGGCAGCGCTCGCTTTGAAGTCCTTCGCCCACAATGCCTTCTCCTTTAATGCTTACATTCTCGTAGGAGCCCCCGGCGGCGTGTCCGGCTCCGTACATTTTTAAATGACTCAATTTTTTTGTTGTGTCCACTGAAGCTCCTCCTATATTTTTACGGCTTTGTTTACTAAAGCTGAAGGATCACATGTAAAATCTCCGCTGTATTCCACCGTCTCAATGATACAGCCTGCGCCGATCTGCACAGAATTTCCGCGGACTGTCTTCGCGTGCGTGTCCGCCAATTCAATGATGTCACCTTCGATCAGCTCCGCGGTCAGCACCGGGGCCGGCATCAGCTTAAACCGCGCAAGCACGCTTTTTCTGCTCATCACCTTTAAATGACGGCAGCCGATTTCTTTCACCCGGCTCTCGCCCGCCGCCAGCTTAATATTGACGTCATCGGCGTTCAGCAGGCCTCCGATTTTGCATTTGCCTTCCGAACGGAACGTTTCTGTCTCGCAATCCCCTTCAATCCCGGCTTTCCCGGATATGAAAATATCATCAGCTTTCACACCGCCGCCGAAAGATGAAAATCCCGCGACGTTCAGCCGCTTCGTTTTGACATCACCTTTAATGACACCCGTTCCGTTGATTCGGATGGATTCGGCTTCGGCACTGCCGGAAATTTTCCCCGAACCGCTGATCGTCAGCGTTTGCGTTTTGACATTTCCGTCTGTTTTACCGCTGCCGTTAAACAAAAGGCTCGTGCACTCTACGTCACCTGACACCGTGCCGCTTCCGTTGATCTCCACCGTATGAAAACGGCCTCCTTTTGAACTTCCTGAACCGTTAATGACTAATTTATCTGTTACATCCATTGATGGTCCTCCTGCATCCATTTTGTTTTTAATTCTTCTGATGCCGCAGCAAGCGCCACTCGTTCAGCCACTTTGACAGACGGTTCAAACAGAATATGTTCCGCGTCAGCGATGAAGCACGTCGTTACGCCGAGTTTTCGGAGCATGACGAGCTCTGTATTTGCTTTCAGCTCAGAAGCCTCATACGTTTTCAGCACCTCTGCCGCCATTTTTCCTTCTTCAAGACTGATATTGCCCGACTGCAAAAGCCTTTCAAGCACATATAAAGACAGCAGCGCCCGGGACGTGAATGTCACGCCGTCTTCTCCGTAAACTTGCAGCGCGGCCTTTGAAATCAACCCTTTTTGAAGCAGCTCCGCAGACGATATATCGACATCAGCCATTTGCGGAGACAGCATTTCCCTCATTTCATCCAGAGACAGATTTTCTTTCATTTTCTGTATTTTTGAGATGCGTTTTAAGATTTCCGCTCTCGGAAAAAATGTTTCCTGGCCTGTAAACGTTGATTTTCGGATAAACCACTCCTCAGGAATTAAATTTTTCCGCTTCCAGCGATACAGCTGTCCGTATGAGATTGATGTTTCTTCAAGCAATTCTTTTTTAGAAATCAGTTGTTCCTCCATAAATCCAGCTCCTTCGATGAACACATTGTAACATAACACTGTTACGTTTGTTAAGCCTATACATATAACATTGTATGAATCCCCGCTGCATTCAATAAAAAAACCGCCCGAATCCGGGCGGTTTTTTCTCATGTCAAATCTCTGTAATTTTGCTGGCGCAGCGCTTCATATACAAGAATCGCGGCAGTGTTGGACAGGTTTAATGATCTCACATGCTCGGTCATCGGTAGACGCAGGCAGCGGTCCATATTGTTTTCGATCAATTCTTTCGGAAGTCCGCTCGTTTCTCTGCCGAATACGAAGAAAAAGTCTTCCTCCGTATTTGAGTAGTCAAACGATGTATGCGGCTTTTGCCCGAATTTTGTAATGAAGAAAAACTTTCCGTTCTCATATGCCTCAAATAATTCATCCAATGAATCATGATAAACGACGTTGACGAACTCCCAATAATCGAGTCCGGCGCGCTTCAGCATTTTATCATCGGTTGAGAATCCGAGCGGGCGGATCAAATGAAGCGTTGTGTCTGTTGCCGCACAAGTACGTGCGATATTTCCCGTATTGGCCGGGATTTCGGGTTGATATAAAACGACATGTAATGCCACGATGTTCACCTCTGTTTTTTATTCCGCCCACCATTATATCATTAATTACTCTTTTGTCGTATCATCCGTAATATGAAAAAACGCATATCTGATGGAAGGAGTATATGCCGTTGAATCCTCATATGACCAATATCTCATTCTGCTGTCATATGTTTGGGCATTGACGAGCGGCATATTGCTTTTATCTTTTGCGACCACGATCGTCGTATGATTAAAACGGCCGTCACCTTCAAAATCATAGCAAATCACATCTCCGGGCATAAGCTCCTCGGCGCTTGACACCTGCACCGCGCGAAGCCCGGCCTTGGATTGGGCCAGATACATCTTCATGGAATGCGCGACCGTCCAGCTGTAGCTCCATGAGCTTTCCTTCATCCACCAGCCTGAGCCTCTGTTCGGATGCCCCCGCATCGGCGCTTTTCCGGCATGTAAACATTGGGAAATAAAATTTGTGCAGTTGTCGCCGAAATTTTTATAAGCAGGATTTCGTTTATTCCAAAACTTTTCCGCGTACTGAACGGCAGCCAGACGGTCGTATTGAAATGCCCGCCCGAAATCTTCCCGTTCACTCCGCTCATATTCGATTACGCTGTTTCCGTCAGAAAATCCGGCCGGTTTTTTCTTTATTTCCCGATCTTTAATCAGCAGCTGGTCATAGAGAAAAGCATTCCGTTCCTCAACCTGCTCTTCTAAATAAAGATGCCCGTCCTGCTCCTTGCACAAATATTCGAAATGAATGGTGTACATGACGCATAACGTGCCGTCATCCTCAAGACTGCTTTTGACAATGACGGCTTTCGCTTTCGCTTTAACGATGTCAACTTTCCGTTTTTCAAACAGCTCTTTTTTTCTCGTCAGGACCTCAAGATCGCCGGCCTGCCCATTGTGCCTCATCTCGGTTCCGTTGACTAAATAATGAAGCCGGGCCTCCGCTAAGTCTTCAATAATATGCTTCAAGCGCTCCACCCACCATACTGTTTTATAAAGAAAAAACACCTGAACTCACGCCAAGTGCTTTTTCTCTATACATATGTCAGGACGGGCCGGTTTTAGTCTTATCAGAAACCGAAAGCAGCTCAAGCCCCTTTTCTATTTCCTGTATGGCTTCCTCATCCCGCTCCTTGTGAAGCGCTTTTTCTAATTCCTTCGCATATGCCGGATCACCGATTTTTCCGATGGCCCAGGCGGCCGTTCCCCTGATGACGGGGCGCGGGTCTTGGTGCATCAAAGCCGTCAATTCGGGGAGAGAAGAAGCATCTTTGAAATGAGCCAATGCTAAAATGGCATTTCGCTGAATCGGTTTCTTGCCGCGCCACGAACCGGATACATGTCCGAATTTTTCTTTAAATTCCCGGTTGCTTATAGTCAGAAGCGGCTTTAACAGCGGCTTGGCGATTTCCGGGTTGGGCTCCATCTGCGGATGAAGATGAAAATCTTTCCCCTTATTAATCGGGCAGACCGTCTGGCACGTGTCGCAGCCGTACAGGCGGTTTCCGATTTTCGTGCGGAATTCATCCGGCAAAAACCCCTTTGTCTGGGTCAGGAATGAAATACAGCGCTGGGCATTAAGCTGTCCGGGATTAACGAGCGCGCCGGTCGGGCACGCGTCTAAACATTTTGTGCACGATCCGCACATATCTTCAATCGGCACATCCGGTTCAAAGGGCAGATTGGTGATCATTTCAGCGAGATAGACGTAAGAACCGTATTCAGGTGTGGTGATCATGCAGTTTTTGGCGCTGAAACCGATTCCCGCCCGTTCCGCCACGGCCCTGTCGGACAATTCTCCCGTATCGACCATTGACTTCGTGCGGATATCCTCATGTTTGCTTTGGAGAAATTTCTCCAGCAGATCAAGCTTTTCGCGCAGCACGTCATGATAATCCTTCCCCCAGGAAGCTCTGCAAAAAATGCCGCGACGGCCGTCCCTCGTGCTCCTCGGCGCATCTTTCATTTTGGAAGGATAAGCAAGGGCGATGGCGACGATCGATTTGGCTTTCGGCAGAAGCAAAGACGGAGTGACCCGTTTTTCAATATCAGGCTCTTCAAACCCGGATAAATAGCCGAGTGATTCCTGAAGAATCAGCCGGTCCCGCAGACTGTCGAACGTATCAGCCGTCGTAAACCCGATTTTGTCGACTCCGATGCTTTTGGCGTATTCGATTAATTCCTCTTTCAATTTATGAATATTCATTTTTTGCACAGCCTCCTTTCTTTGTGATCAGGCTCCCGCACGGGTATAATAGAGTTTTAGCATCCCGAAATGGAGTGAACACAGTTGAACATCAGTTTAGATCCTCTTATTGCTGAACGGGTGCCGGGGATCAAAGCGGCAGCCGTATTATATGAACAGATTGAAGTCGGGCCTGCCCCGCAAATGCTGAAAGGCCGCCTCCGTTTATTTCAAGAATCGCTTTACTTTGATTATGCTGACGGCGGCATAGATGAACAGCCTTTTGTGAAAGAATGGGCGCGTATGATGGAACAGCTCAGTCCCGCCTTTTCAGGACAAAAAACGCCGATGGAGCTTATGCTCGGCGATATTTCCCGGGAGCGCTTCATCGAAAGTGTGAATTCAGCCCATGATACCATACTTTTTTTCTCCTTGAAATATTCATTGCCCATCATGGCGTATGACGCCGCAAAGATGAATGAACCGATTTCAATCACAATCGGAGAAAAAGAACACGTACTGGCTTTCTCCGACTCTGGCGGCATTTTCGGCGGCCTTACCGGACAAATCAACACCCGCCCTGTAACAGCCGGCACAAAGAACATGCTGCAGCTGATCTTTTTCCCGCCTTCAATTCATGCCGACGCGGCAGATGAGCTGTTAACATCCTTAACCAAAATGTTTGAACAAATTCACGGAGGCACACATACCGTCTCTTGGCTTTCATAAAAAGACACGCCTTCCGTGTCTTTTTTCACATAAAAAAACGCAATACTTCGTTTATCAGAGAAACGAAACACTGCGTTAATAACGTATGTATGGAGCGGGTGATGAGAATCGAACTCACGACATCAGCTTGGAAGGCTGAGGTTTTACCACTAAACTACACCCGCATCAAAATGCTTTTTTGTCAGCACCGATTTGATGTTTCTAATATTACATGCATATTTTTTTTTCGTCAAGGGAATGTTAAAAAATTTGTCGAAAAAAATTCTTTTTTTGTCCACATGTTAAGTTAGGTTTACATTTTGTCAAGAATACCATACAATATAAAAAAGAAGAAAACTTGAGGTACGCCTGATGATGAAAAATAAAGTAAAAGAGCTGAGAGCCAGATTCGGCTATTCTCAGGAAACGCTCGGAAAAGAAGCCGGAGCCACCAGACAGACGATTGCGGCGATTGAAAAAGGAGATTATGTGCCATCACTCTTATTGGCGCTTAATATCTGCCGGGCTTTCTCCCTGCCGATGGAGGAAGTATTCTGGCTGGAGGAGGAGAAAAAATGAGTTTAAAAAGAAAAGCGTGTTTTCACCTTGCACTCTACGGATTGGCCTGCTGGACGCTTATTTCCATTATGGAAGCAGTGCCGCGTATCGCTCAGTTTTTCCAGACGGAGGGGAACAATTCATTTGAGCTGAACATCACGCCGTTTCTGCTGTTTACCCTTTGTGCCGTATTATATATCTATACTGAAAAGAAAAAACGGGACGGCAAAAAGCACAGGCTTGTGCCCGATGAATTTGAGGAACAGGATGAAAGAGAACGGATGATGACCGCTAAAGCCTGCCGTTCCTCGTATATTGCCGTTTACTTCTCATTGCCGGCAGCCGCCGTTCTGCTTTTGTTTTATCCGCTGATTCAGCCGCATCTTCCCTTTTTTCCGATTCTTTTGATTTTCATTCTGATGATGATTCAGCATTTGGCTTATGTTTTCACATTTCATAAGCACGGCAAAAACTCCGGTTCATGACAGATCCGGAGTTTTTTATGTTACCAGCTCGCTTTTTTCACTCCGGGAACCCAGCCTTTATGGGCCAGCTCCCTGAACGCGATTCTGGACAGTTTAAATTTTCTCATATATCCGCGGGGCCGTCCCGTCGCCGTACAGCGGTTATGAAGTCTGGCCGGAGCAGAATCACGCGGCAGTTCGCTCAGCGCTTCCCAGTCTCCTTTTGCCTTTAATTCTCTTCTGATGTCCGCATATTGTTCAACAAGCTTCTGCCGCTTGAGCTCTTTGATCACTTTTGATTTTTTAGCCATTCCAGCACTCCTTTTAAATCGTAATAATTACGTTTTATATCGTATCATCCATATGATCATCGTGCAAGCTAGGCGCATCAAAGGCGGGTATTTACCCGCCTCCTTTTTGCCAGTTTCACATCAGACAGCGGCATTTCCCCGGAAATTAAACAGCAGAAAGCGCCCGCCGGCAATTATCCACCTTATGGTGTCATCAGACTGTCGCTTTGTTCCCTCTTGCAAAATGGTCGTTGCCCATTGCTTCGCCCAGTCTGCGCTCAAGCTTTTTCGTCCGTTCGTTTTGAAACGGCAGAAGCGGAAACACGAGTTCAGCCAGATAATAAGCTTCTTCAAGATGCGGGTAGCCTGAAAAGATAAACGACTCAATGCCGAGTGCCCGGTACTCTAAAATTCGATCAGCGACGGTCTGGGGATCACCGACAAGCGCCGTGCCCGCTCCGCCTCTGACCAGCCCGATGCCGGCCCAGAGATTCGGGCTGATCTCAAGCTTCGTCCGGTCGCCGTTATGAAGATCGGCCATCCGTTTTTGTCCTGAAGAATCAGCGCGCCGGAGTGCAGCCTGCGCTTTCGCAATCGTCTCTTCGTCTAAATGGCTGATTAATCGTTCTGCCGCTTTCCATGCCTCTTCCTCAGTCTCCCGGACAATCACGTGAAGCCTGATGCCAAAGCGCATTGTCCTTCCTTCTTGGGCAGCCTGTTTTTTGACGGTTTCAATCTTTTCCTTTACCTGCTCCGGCGGCTCCCCCCATGTTAAATACACATCTGTATGTTTCGCCGCAGCCTCAATTCCCGCCTGTGATGAACCGCCGAAATATAATGGCGGATGCGGAGCCTGTTTTGGCGGAAACAGCAGATTGCTGTTTTCCACTTTGATATGGTCCCCTTCATATGTCACCGTTTCTCCCCGCATGAGTCCGCGCCATACGGTCAAAAATTCTTCAGTCGCCTTATAGCGCTCATCGTGGCTGATAAACATCCCGTCTCCCGCCAGCTCATAAGGATCTCCGCCCGCTACGACATTTACGAGCAGACGGCCGTCTGACAGCCGATCCATTGTCGATGCCATTCTCGCGGCGACAGATGGCTGCATCAGTCCCGGACGGACCGCCACTAAAAATTTTAAATCTTTCGTTTCACCCGCTAAAGCCGCAGCCGTAAGCCATGGGTCTTCACATGATCTCCCCGTCGGCAGCAGAACTCCCGTATACCCGAGTCTGTCTGCCGCCTGTGCCACTTGCTTAAAATAAAGATGATCGGCGGTTCTTCCTCCCGTTTGCGTCCCTAAATACCGTCCGTCTCCATGCGTCGGAATAAACCAAAGAATCTCCATATGAATCTCTCCTTTTTTAAATAGGCTACCCTTCATAACTGTTCCGCCATTTTAATAGTTTCCGTTCGAGCATTCTGACCAATGCATCCGTCAGCTTGCCGACAGCCGCAAAAATGATAATGCCGACAAACACCTTATTTGTCTGTGAAAATTGTCTCGCATCCATAATCATATAGCCGACGCCCGCGCTCGATCCCATCAGTTCCGCCACCACAAGGCCGAGCCACGCAATACCGAGAGAGAGCCGGATGCCGAGCAGGATATTCGGCAGAGACGCCGGAAGAATCAATTTCGCCATCTGCTGATACCAGTTAAATTCCAGCACCCGGGCGACATCAAACAGCTTTGCGTCCACGCTGCGGATTCCGAGAAACGTATTAATGTATACAGGGAAAAAAGACCCCAATGCGATCAGCAGAATTTTTGATGTCTCATCAAATCCGAACCACAAAATAAACAGCGGGGTCACCGCTAAGTGCGGAACCGTCCTGAGCATTTGCAGAGACGGATCGAGATACGCTTCCGTCCGTTTTGAGAACCCGACCAGCAGCCCGAAAACAAGCCCGAGGCCCGCACCAAGCAGAAATCCGGCAGCCGCCCGATATAAGCTGATCTCTAAATGGCCCCAAAGCTCGCCTGACAGAAGAAGTTCCTGAAAAGTCTGTAAAATGACGACAGGTGACGGGAGCACCGTTGCCGAGACGATGCCCAGACTTGCGATAAACTGCCATACCGCGATAACCGCAGCCGGGAGTACAACCCCTTTCATCCATTGGTATGAATACCGCCGGGACTTTGCCGCAGCTTTCTTTTCTGATTGGCTCAATGTGCCGGGAACCGTTGATGCTTCTGCTTTCATTATTTGCCGCCCTCCGTTTCAAGCGCCTTTTTGATAAATGAATTGTCGACAACGTCTTTTACATTGATTTTCTTATGAATCGCTTTTGTTTGATATTGAAAATCAGCGGTTTTCTGCTGGGCTTTGACAATATCATCATTAATCGGTTGATTAAGAGGCTCTGTATTGTTGAGCACGTTTCTGACGACTGAGGGATCAAGATTTTTGATTTTCGCATATAAAGGGACAGCTTCCTCTTTGTGTTCCTTTTGCCATGTGACTGCTTTATTGAACACTTTCAGAAAACGGACAACCTCATCCGGGTGCTCCTTGGAAAATCCGGTCCTGACTAACGTGAAACCCGGAGAATATAAATCCGTGCTCTCTCCGTTCGCTAATATTTCCGCCCCGTGCTGCAGCGTTTCAATCGACAAATACGGCTCCCAAATCGACCATGCATCAACTGATTTGTTTTCAAAAGCGGAAACCGCCTCATCAGGCTGAAGCTGAATGATGGTGACGTCATCGGCGGAAAGTCCGGCTTTATCCAAAGCTTTATAAAGAAAATCAAAGCCGCTGCTGCCTTTGGCTACGGCGATTTTTTTCCCTTTCAACTCTTTCAGACTCTTAATTCCGCTGCCCTTGTTTACGAGAATGCCGTTTGCCTTTAACCCGTCTTGGGACAGCCCGATCTCTTTAAAATCAATTCCTGCCGCCTGGCCGGAAATGACCGGTGAATTGCCGACCTGGGAAAAATCAAGCTTATCGGCGGCAAGACCTTCAAATTGCGGGGGACCGCTTTGGAATTCGACCCATTTTACCTTTATTCCGTCTTTTTTGAAGGCTTCTTCAAACCAGCCTTTTTCCTTGGCAATGAGAAGCGGGCTTAAACTCTGCTGGATGCCGATCCGGATTTCTTTCACCGTTTTCCCGCTCCCTCCTGCTCCGTCGGCACTGCATCCGGCTAACATCATGACTGCTGCGGCTAAAAGAATGATGGTTTTTTTCACTTTGCTTCGTCCTTTCTATATCCCTGATCCATCCGCAAACCGGAGATCTTCCGTTTTCTCAAACTCAGCAAGCACCTTCTGCCGGACGGCCTGAAAATCAGCTGACGTCCGATTGCGCGGATGCGAAAGCTGAATCGGCACCAGACTGTGCAGCCGGCCGGGCTTTGCCCTGAGAATTGCCAGCTTATCGCCTAAATAGACAGATTCGTCAATATCATGCGTAACCAGAATCATCGTCGTTTTTTTCTCGCGCCATATATCAAGCAGCACATCCTGCAAGTGTTTTCTCGTAAAAGCGTCAAGCGCTCCGAACGGTTCATCCAAAAGCAGCACCTCAGGCTCACGCAACAGGGCTCTGGCGATGGCGACCCGCTGCGACATGCCGCCGGATAATTCGCGCGGATAAGCGTCTTCCGCTCCCTGCAGCCTGACAACCTCAATCAGATCATCCACTTTTTGACGAACGGCCGGGTCGTTTATATTGAGATCGGCAGCGATGTTTTGTTTCACCGTCAGCCAGGGAAACAGCCGGTGCTCCTGAAAGATAAATCCCTGCCGGATGCCCGGTCCCGACACATGGCGGCCGTTTATTGCGACAGAGCCTTTATAATCGGTATCAAGCCCGGCAATCAATTTTAAAAGCGTGCTTTTTCCGCAGCCGCTCGGCCCGATGACAGTCAAAAATT
This sequence comes from Bacillus siamensis, assembly GCF_051628075.1. Taxonomy (NCBI): domain Bacteria; kingdom Bacillati; phylum Bacillota; class Bacilli; order Caryophanales; family Bacillaceae; genus Bacillus; species Bacillus siamensis. The sequence goes on along the minus strand of NZ_CP155579.1, from coordinate 861,642 downwards.
CTCCTGATGCAATGGACAGTTCAATATCATTCAGCACCGCTGTTTTCCGTCCTTCATGCTCAAACGCTTTTTCTTGTATGCTGATGGTTACAGCCATCTGTCTTTTCCCCTCTCTTTTTGCCGCATGCGATCGAAAAACAAAAAGGCCCCCATCTCCGTTGCTTGTAGAGATGAGAGCCTTCGGCGGTCCGATCAGCTGCCCGTTTGTTTTTAAATTTGAATATCATGTTAATTCAAATTATTCCGACTTGTCAACTGTTTTTTGTAAGAATTAAAAATGCACCCTCCGGCATAAACCTGCCAAAGAGCGCATCAGCTGTATCACGTATTTATTTCCTTTTGCGGCTGGTCGATTTTCAGCAATGTCCGCGCATTGTTTCCGAAAATCTTCTCTATGTCTTCTTCCCGCATGTTGATTTCCCGGCAGGTCCGGACCTGCTCCTGAAGATATCTGTATACGTATCCTCTCGGAAATCCGTTCGAATCCGTCCCGAAGATGATTCGTTCAGCACCGATTAATTCGGATGTCTTCCGAAACAGAATTTCCAAATCAAGCGGGTACGGCATCCACCTCATCCACTGGTTTGATCCTGACGTGTCAATATACACATTCGGGCAGCTCCAGCACAGCTGCAGCAGTTCCTGATAATATCCGGCGCCGAAATGCGGAATAATGAATGGTATATCAGCATACTCCCTCGCGACGCGATAGATGGAGAGCGGATTGATGTTGCGGTGGCTGACAATGCCCCCCGCTCTCCCTAAAAGCCCGAAGTGGATTAATACAGGGAGCCTTTTGTCAGCTAAATACGTCCAAAGCTTTTTCAGCGACGGATCATGAAACTCGATGTCTGTCAGCGGCCCGAATAGTTTATACCCTTTCAGACCGAGCTCTTCTACCGCTCTTTTCAGCTCTTCATATGCATCCTCCCGCTCCAAAGGATGATATGCAAATCCGGTAAACTTCGCAGGATTGGCTTGAATAAACGCCGCCATCCGGTCATTGCTCTCCGCTGTTAAAAAATTCAGTACGCCGATGCCGTACTTATCTAATTCATTCTCCCATTTTGTCATCAAAGGGATTTCCCCGTCATCAGCCTCTTGCGGATCAGGAAAATCCCAAGTCAGATTCATTCTTTCTGACCGCTCCCGATTATAATCGGAAAATGTCTTATCATTTTTGCCGAAATCAAGGCTGTACGGCAGATGACCGTGAATATCAACAGGTTTAAAATGCTGCCGGAAAAGCATACAATCGCCGCCTCCCTTACCGCCGACAATGAAAAAAGGCCCTTATCCCATAAAGAATAAGAGCCTCTTGTGTTCAAGTCAGCGGTTTCTATTTTTTCTCATCTTAAACCCATTATTCCCGTCAGTCAAGTAAGCTTTCAAACCCGAATTCTCTTTCCGATAATAAAAATAATTATTTTATAATCATTATAAAATAATATTGACTTTTTACTGATAGGTGATATTATGTTTTTATAAATCTAAAGAGGTGATCACATGAGTTCAAATAAATTGACAACCAGCTGGGGCGCTCCTGTCGGAGATAACCAAAACTCAATGACGGCCGGAGATCGCGGCCCTGCTTTAATACAAGACGTCCATCTGCTTGAGAAATTGGCGCACTTTAACAGAGAACGCGTTCCTGAGCGTGTCGTTCATGCAAAAGGCGCGGGCGCACACGGTTATTTTGAAGTCACAAATGACGTTACAAAATATACGAAAGCCGCATTTCTGTCAGAAGTCGGTAAACGCACACCGCTCTTTGTCCGTTTCTCAACCGTTGCAGGCGAACTGGGCTCTAGTGACACAGTGCGCGACCCGCGCGGATTTGCCGTTAAGTTTTATACAGAAGACGGAAACTACGACATCGTCGGAAACAATACACCCGTGTTTTTCATCCGCGATGCCATTAAGTTCCCTGACTTTATCCATACACAAAAAAGAGATCCGAGAACACATCTGAAAAACCCGACGGCCGTTTGGGATTTCTGGTCTCTTTCACCGGAATCACTTCATCAGGTAACCATTCTGATGTCAGACCGGGGCATTCCGGCAACCCTTCGCCATATGCACGGATTCGGAAGCCATACATTTAAATGGACAAATGATAAAGGCGAAGGTGTCTGGATTAAATATCACTTTAAAACAGAACAAGGCGTGAAAAACCTTGATGTCAATACAGCCGCAAAACTCGCGGGCGAAAATCCCGATTACCATACGGAAGATTTATTCAACGCGATTGAAAACGGCGATTTCCCCGCATGGAAATTATATGTTCAAATCATGCCGTTAGAAGACGCAAACACATACCGCTTTGATCCGTTTGACGTCACAAAAGTATGGTCTCAAAAAGACTATCCGCTCATTGAAGTCGGCCGCATGGTTCTGGACCGCAATCCAGAAAATTACTTTGCGGAAGTAGAACAAGCGACATTCTCTCCCGGAACATTAGTCCCCGGCGTTGACGTCTCACCTGACAAAATGCTTCAAGGCCGGTTGTTCGCATACCATGACGCCCATCGCTACCGTGTCGGCGCGAACCACCAGGCGCTGCCGATCAACCGTTCCCGCAATGAAGTGAAAAACTATCAGCGTGACGGACAAATGCGTTTTGATGATAATGGCGGCCGCTCCGTCTATTACGAGCCTAACAGCTTCGGAGGCCCGAAAGAGTCACCTGAAGATAAACAGGCGGCATATCCTGTATCAGGTTTGGCTGACAGTGTAAGCTATAATCATCATGATCATTACACACAAGCCGGCGATCTGTACCGCCTGATGAGCGAGGAAGAGCGCGCACGCCTTGTCGCCAATATCGTCGGTGCGATGAAACCTGTGGAAAAGGAAGAAATTAAGCTGCGCCAGATCAGCCACTTCTACAAAGCTGACCCTGAATACGGCAGACGCGTTGCCGAAGGACTCGGACTGCCGTTACCAAAATAACATTCAAAAACCTGCCGGTCTGTCCGGCAGGTTTTTCCTGTGTATTATCAATAAAAAATGCTTTTTCTCAATTATACAAAATGGCATGCTGCAAAATGCTGAGGCCCCTTCTCCGATAGCAGCGGAGTTTTCTCAGCACATATCTTCTCGGCTGCCGGACATCTCGTTCGGAATTTACAGCCTGAGGGCGGATCAGAGGGACTTGGAATATCACCCTTTAACATCACCCGCTCCCTTTTCGCTCGGGGATCAGGAACGGGCACGGCTGATAACAGCGCTTTTGTATAAGGGTGAAGCGGCCGTGAAAAAAGCTCGTCCTTTGACGCGTATTCCACAATCGTCCCTAAATACATAATCGCAACCTTTGTACATAAGTGCTCCACCACGCTTAAATCATGAGAAATGAACAAATATGACAGCCCGTGCCGTTGCTGAAGGCTGCTGAACAAATTGATCATCTGCGCCTGAATGGAGACATCCAATGCCGCCACGGGTTCATCCATAATGATAAATTGCGGCTTAAGCGCCATCGCTCTTGCAATCACGATCCGCTGCCGCTGCCCTCCGGAAAACTCATGCGGATAACGGTCGATAAAGTTTGCGGAAAGACCGCAGGATTCAAGAACCTCCGCCGCTTTATCACGCGCGTTCCGCTTGACCGCCAATTGGTGCTCGATCATCGCTTCACCGATGGCTTCTCCGATCCGTCGCCGGGGATTTAAAGAGCTGAACGGATCTTGAAAAATGAGCTGCGCTTCCGATCTGAATGTTTTCAGCTCGCGCCGGTTCATCCGGAACACATCTCGCCCCTGAAAAAATACCTCTCCCTCTGTTTTGTCATGAAGTCTTAAAATGGTTTTTCCGATTGATGACTTGCCGCTGCCCGATTCACCCGCTAAACCGAACACTTCTCCTTTTCCTATCGTAAAACTGACGCCGTCCACCGCTTTTACGGGATTGTTGCGGGTCTTTCTCATCCCCCCCTGCCCCTCATAATATTTTTTCAGCCCTTTGACCTCCAGCAACACATCACTCATCTGCTTTCTCCTCTCCGTAAAGCCAGCACGCCGCCTGATGCCCTTTCCCGAATTCAGTAAAATGCGGGCTCGACCTCCGGCATATTGCCGTGCTGTGTTCACACCGCTCCGCAAAATAACAAGACGATCCGGACAGGTCTGCAAGCGCGGGAACCTGGCCCGGGATGGTATACAGCGTCTCTCTCCTTTGACCGATAACTGGTTTTGCCGCGAGCAGCCCTTTCGTATACGGATGCTTCGGATCAGAAAACAGCTCCGCAACCGGTCCTTCCTCCACAATTTTCCCCGCATACATGACAATCACATAATCAGCCATTTCGGCAACCACGCCAAGGTCGTGGGTAATGAATAAAATAGACGTGTGAAATTGCTTTTTCACATCCCGCAATAAATCCAATATCTGCGCCTGAATGGTTACGTCAAGCGCCGTCGTCGGCTCATCGGCAATGATCAGTTTCGGATCGCAGCTGAGCGCGACAGCCGTCATAACGCGCTGCAGCATGCCGCCGCTCAGCTCATGAGGATATCGGTGCATCATCTGCCCGGCATGGGGGATCTCCACTAACGTGAGAAGTTCAACCGCCTTCCTCCATGCCTCTTTCTTACTCAGCAATAAATGCTCGCGAATCGGTTCAGTCAGCTGCTCACCGATTGTAAACACCGGATTCAAAGAGGTCATCGGCTCCTGAAAAATCATCCCGATTTCGCAGCCGCGGATTTTCTGCATTTCTTTTTGTTTCAGTTTCAACAGGTTCCTTCCTGAAAAATGCACCGCTCCCCGTTCGATTCTTCCCGCCTCGGGAATGAGCTGCATAATGGACAATGACGCCATGCTTTTCCCGCAGCCGGATTCCCCTACAATGCAAACCGTTTCCTCCTCATGAATCGTAAAGCTGACATCGTCCACGGCCTTTACCGCACCTTCCTCCGTATAAAAAACCGTTTCCAAATGCCTCACTTCTAAAAGCGGTTTTGTCATTTCACTTTCACCTGCCGTTTTACCTTAGGATCAAAAGCGTCTCTTAAACCGTCTCCAAGCAGATGAATCGCCACAACGGTCAGAAAAATGGCCGTACCCGGCGGTATCCACAGCCACGGGCGGAGTGTAAAATCCATATAATGATTTGCCGCTTCCATCATGTTTCCCCAAGAAGGAGTCGGCGGAGCAACACCGAGTCCGAGAAAACTCAGCGCCGATTCACTCAGCATCGCCCCCGCCACATGCAAAGTCGCCGCTACCATGAGTAACGGCAATGTATTGGGAAGCAAATGATAGAGGATTTTCCGTTTATCACTGAGCCCCAAAACTTCCGCGGCCATCATAAACGGCTGCTCCTTCAGCGACAAAATCTGTCCGCGTACAAGCCGCGCCAAACCGGGCCATCCGATCAGGCTTAACATCATCATAATCAAGTACATCCTGTATTCAGAAGGCACTTTCCACTCCGACATCACCGCAGCCAAAATCAAAAGCAGCGGCAGACCCGGGATGGACATGAGCATATCAGCGATGCGCATAATGATCATATCAGCGGCTCCCCGATAAAATCCCGCTGCAGCCCCAAGCAATGAACCGATGACAAGTGACAGCACCATTGAAGCAAGCCCCACGGTCAGAGAAATCTGCCCCGCCAGCATCAGCCTCGTCAGCACATCTCTCCCGTACTGGTCGGTGCCAAGCCAATGATGAACCCCCGGATGCTGATTGGCATTTGAAATATCCGTCCGATCCGTTATGTACGGAGAAAAAGACGGCCCGATAAAACACAATAAAAACATAAAACATAAGAATAGAAGACTGATGACCGTCAGCTTATGATGCAGCAGGCGGCGGTACGTCTGCTTCCAAAGAGAAGGCGGCGCCCCTTTTTGTTGTTTCACCCAAAACACCCCCTATTTCAGCCTGACTCGCGGATCAACCGCGGCATAAGCGATATCCGCCAAAAAATTCCCCACAATCGTTAAACAAGACAAAAACAAGGTAAACGCCATCAAAACCGGGTAGTCCCGATAATGCACAGATTCCAGCTGAATACGGCCGACACCCGGCCATCCGAAAATCTGTTCAATAATAATAGCCCCGGAAAACAGCCCCGGCAGTTCAAAAGCAAGCAGGGTGATCGCCGGAAGGAGCGCATTTTTCAGCGCATGTTTCCAAATGACGGTGCGCTCTTTCAACCCCTTCGCTCTCGCTGTTCTGATATAATCCTGCCTGATCACATCAAGCATCCCGGAGCGGAAATATCTTGTCAGTGAGCCGATGCCGAGCATAGATAAAATCACAACCGGAAGAATCATATGTCTGGCAGCTTCAAGCACGTACGAAAAACCAGAACTCGTGCTTCCGGTATCAACCATCCCTCCGACGGGCAATATTTTCAAATCCACTCCAAACCATTTAATAAACAGAAGGCTGATAAAAAAAGACGGGAACGCCATGGAAGCAATCACAAAAAATGTTACGATCCCGTCAAACCATGAGTATTTCCTGACAGCGGATATGACACCCGTTATCATCGCGGCAGACCATGTGACAAGCAAAGCCAAAAACGCGACAAAAAACGAATTCCAGACATATTTCTGAAGCAGTGACAGGACGTTTTCCTGATACTTCAAAGAGAATCCTAAATCTCCGCTGAGCACATTGCCGAGCCACGTCACATAACGCTGCCAAATCGGCTGATCCAGGCCGTAAAGCGCTTTTAGCTCCTTCGCCCTCTCCGGGGTCAGGTTGACATTGGAATCAATGTAATCGCCTGGCAGCATCGCGAATAAGAAAAAAATAATAAAGGACGTACCGAATAAGATCACAAGCATTTGAATGAACCGTTCTGCGGCATACCGTTTCACAAAAAGCCTCTCCCTTCCGCTGAAAGGGCAAAATACCCCGGACACCGGGTATTTTGCGCCATTGTTCTACTGAATTGACACGTTTGAGAGACTCGAACTGATTCCCGAATAATTGTCAGGCTCAAGCCCTTTTATTTTTCCGCTGACCGCCCTTGCGCTCTGACGGTAATGAATCAGAATGTAAGGCGGGTTTTCCCCGAGCTCCCGGTACAGCTGGTGATAAATCTCTTTTCTTTTGCTGATATCAAGCGTGCCGGCTCCTTTCTCGATCAGCCGGTCCGCTTTCGGATTGGAATACCCCGTCACATTATTGGGATGGCCGGAAGCCAGCTTTTCCACCGTGTCATTCGGATCAAGAATCTGCGAGGTGGAAACGGCGGCAAGATCGTACTGTTTATCATTTATTTTCGCTACCTCTGTATTAAAATCCATCACTTCCGGTTTTAATGAGATTCCGATGTCCGCGTAATTTTCTTTCGCGATCGGGATGAAATCATCATCCGCTTTAGACGTGTAATAGCTGATTTCAAGCTTTTTGCCGTTTTTTTCACGCACGCCGTCTTTCCCCGTTTTCCAGCCTGCTTCATCAAGAAGCTTCTTGGCTTTTTCCGGATTAAACGTGTACGGATTGACTCCTTTGTCATCATAAGCCCACGAAACCGGAGACACCGGCACATTTGCGACTTCTCCGTAATGTTTAAAGCGGACATCGACGATTTTCTGACGGTCCAGCCCGTAAATAAGCGCTTGGGACACTTTCTTATCTTGAAAAGGCGGACGCTTATGATTCACGTACACAAGCCCGTAATCATTCACGACCGAGACGCTTATATTCGCAAAACCGAGGCTTTTTAAATGCTCAACCGTATCATCATCAGGAGAAAATGAAGCGTAATCAAGATCACCCGTTTCAAACAGCTGAAGGGAAGTTGACGGATCAATAATTTTATAGATCAGCTTTTCTGTTTTCGGTTTTCCGGAATAATAGTGTTTATTAGCCTGATAGCGTATTTCCTGTCCCGGGAGGTACTCTGTAAATTGATAAGGCCCTGCTCCGAGCGGTTTGGCATAAAGCTCTTTTAAATAGTCCAGTTTGCCGAACCGATAATTCTTTCCGTAGTAAGCTTCCGACAGCACCTGCCCGCCTAAAAGAAGCAGCGACTTCGCACTGACTTTCTCAGTCGTGATTTTAATGGTTCTGTCATCAAGAACGCGAATGCCCTCTATCGTCTTTGCTTTTCCTTCTTTATAAGCCTTGCCGCCTTTAATATAGGCCGTGGTGATATCTTCATAGCCTGCGTAAGCGGGATCATGCAGCAGTGTTAAAGTGAATGCGGCATCCTTTGCGGTGAGCGGCGAACCATCACTGAAAACGAGATTTTTTCTTAAGCGGAACGTGTAGGTAAGCTGATCTTTGGAAATAGTCCAGCTTTCAGCAAGTGCCGGTGCGGGCTTACCCGTTTTATCCAGCTTGACTAACGGTTCAAAAATAGGATCTGTCGCATTTCCATCCCATCCGTTTTCATAAAAGTACGGCAGAAACACTCCCCCCGGCGCGGAAATCCCCGCAACAAAAGTGTCCGTTCTGGCTTTCGATTTAACGGGAAGCGCCTCCGGATGAGAAGCTTTAAATTTCTTTGTTTTGACATGGGCGATACGCGTTTCCTGTTTTTTATCCGCCGCAGAAGACGGTTCTTCTCCGGCACTCCCTAACGCGCACCCTGATAACATGAATGATACCGACAGCGCGAGTATGATGCCCGTTGTTTTCATCCTCAAAATGTTCCCCTTCATTTTGATCGAACCCCCGCATGCTTTTCATCTATCTTTATATAAATCTGCTCCATCTGTTCCTCATTTCTCATAATCTCCCGTTTGTTTTTCTCCACAAGCAGTTCGAAATTCAATGTGTGTTTTCTGTACTTTTTTCGCTTTTTACTTTTTTTGCGCACATGTGATGCCTTTTTTAACGCCACTTTTCATCCCTCCGCTTTCATCCAATGGCTTTCACGCAAAAAAAGGCCCTTATCTGTTTACAAGATAAGAGCCTTCGGTGATCCGATCAGCCAACGTTTGGAAATATGTACTGACTATGTTAATTCATACAATCCCTACCTGTCAACTATAATTTAAAATATCGTTTCATTCCGGGGGTTTTCCTCATACACTCTCTTATTTTTCCGCATATGTTAGAAGAAATAACAGATCCCGATGAAAGAGAGTGAGAGTGTGGAAAAGACAACATTGACCGGGCGCATCGTCAGAAAAGATGACCCCGACTATAATGAAGCAAGAACCAATATCAATTTAAGCCTGCAAAGATATCCGGACATCATTGTGTTTTGCCAAAACAAACATGATGCCGTCAATGCACTGAGATGGGCGCGTGAGAATAACGTGCCTTTCCGCATCAGAGGCGGAAGACACAGCTACGAGAATTTTTCCCTGTTAAATGACGGGCTTGTCATTGATCTCAGTGAAATGAAGAAAATAAGAGTGAATAAAGATAAGCGGCTGGTCTCGATTGAAGCGGGTGCCGATTTGGGAGAAGTGTACCGGACACTCTGGCGGTACGGCTTGACTCTTCCCGCGGGAACCATTGCAAATGTGGGAATCACGGGGCTGGCGCTCGGAGGAGGAATCGGATATTTAACAAGGGCTGCCGGCCTGACTTGCGATCGTCTCCTCCAACTCGAGATGATCACAGCAGACGAAAAAGCGGGTGCTGAATTGATAACAGTCAACCGCTCAAAGCATCCTGATTTATTTTGGGCGTCTCAGGGCGGAGGCGGCGGCAACTTCGGCATTGTCACATCCATGGTGTTTAAAGCCGTGCCGATCTCGTACGTGACTGTTTTTTCTGTCACTTGGGGCTGGGATGATTTCGAAGAGGTATTTAATACGTGGCAGCGCTGGGCTCCATTTACAGATAACCGGCTTACTTCATCCATTCAGTTTTGGCCTAAAGAAGTCAACCGCATAGAAGCGCTCGGCCAATTTATCGGAACAAAAAATGAGCTGAAAGAACTGCTGGCTCCGTTAATGAAAGCGGGAAACCCGACAAGCGGCATGGTCAAGACAGTTCCGTTTATCAGAGCGGCAGCCTTTTTTAACAGCCCGGGAGGCAATGAGCCGCAAAAGATGAAGCGGTCAGGCTCCTTTATTGAAAAACCATTGTCCACACGCGCAATTTCTGCTTTAAAATACTACTTGGAGCACGCTCCGAATAAAAACGCCAGTGTCTGGCAGCAATCTCTCGGCGGGGCGGCCGGACGGATCGCTCCGGATCAAACGGCATTCTACTATCGCGATGCCATCATTGCCCAGGAATATATAACAAACTGGACATCTCCTGAAGAGGAAAGACAAAACATCCGCTGGATCGAAGAGCTGAGAATGTCTCTTTCAAGAGAAACGATGGGGGATTACGTAAATTGGCCTGATATAGACATCAGAAACTGGCTGCGGACATATTACGGAGGAAATGTCGACCGCCTCCGCCAAGTCAAAACGAAGTATGACCCGGAAAACGTATTCCGCTTTGAGCAGAGCATTCCGCCGTTTCGCCGGTCACCGTTTTTCTAAAAAAAGATGAAGATGGACACACTCCATCCTCATCTTTTCTTTTTTATTGATATAAATGGCTTCCCTTCTCGACAAACTCTTTTGCTTTTTCTTTTAATCCTTCATTGAGGGCATCGTCTTCAGTCAGACCGTTTTCTTTCGCATAATCGCGAATATCCTGAGAAATTCTCATGCTGCAGAACTTCGGGCCGCACATCGAACAGAAGTGAGCCGTTTTTGCGCCTTCAGCCGGCAGCGTTTCATCGTGATATTCCATTGCTCTTTCAGGATCAAGCGACAAATGAAATTGATCGCGCCACCGGAATTCAAACCGCGCCTTAGACAGAGCATCATCCCGGATCTGAGCACCCGGATGCCCTTTGGCAAGGTCTGCCGCATGGGCCGCGATTTTATACGTAATGACTCCCTCTCTTACATCATCACGATTCGGCAGGCCCAAATGCTCCTTCGGCGTGACATAACAAAGCATCGCCGTCCCGTACCAGCCGATCATCGCCGCGCCGATCGCCGAAGTAATATGGTCATAGCCCGGAGCGATATCAGTCGTTAATGGGCCGAGTGTATAAAAAGGCGCCTCTTTACAAATTTCCAGCTGTTTGTCCATGTTCTCTTTAATTTTATGCATCGGCACATGACCCGGTCCTTCGATCATCACTTGCACATCGTGCTTCCACGCGATTTCCGTCAATTCTCCGAGAGTCTCCAATTCCGCAAACTGCGCTTCATCATTAGCATCCGCAATCGAGCCGGGACGCAGCCCATCTCCAAGAGAAAATGCAATATCATACGTCTTCATAATTTCACAAATTTCTTCAAAGTGCGTGTACAGAAAGCTTTCCTGATGGTGAGCCAGGCACCATTGCGCCATAATCGCCCCGCCGCGGGATACGATTCCCGTCGTGCGTTTGGCCGTTAACGGGACGTAACGAAGCAATACGCCGGCATGGATGGTGAAATAATCCACGCCCTGCTCCGCCTGCTCAATCAATGTGTCTCGATAAATGTCCCACGTTAAATCCTCAGCGATGCCGTTTACTTTTTCAAGCGCCTGGTAAATCGGCACCGTCCCCACAGGTACGGGGCAATTGCGGATGATCCATTCACGTGTCGTATGAATATCTTTCCCGGTGGATAAGTCCATCATCGTATCGGCGCCCCAGCGAATCGCCCACGTCATTTTTTCAACTTCTTCTTCAATAGAAGATGTAACAGCCGAGTTGCCGATATTGGCATTGATCTTCACATGAAAATTCCGGCCGATAATCATCGGTTCACTTTCAGGATGATTAATATTTGAAGGAATGATCGCCCGGCCGCTGGCTACCTCGTCTCTGACAAATTCGGGAGACACATGCTCGCGAATTGCGATAAACTCCATTTCCGGCGTAATGATGCCTTTTCTCGCATAATGCAATTGTGTCACATTTTTCCCTGCCTTGGCCCGCAGCGGCTTCCGCTGTAAACCGGGATATTCGGCGGCACGGCCCTCTTTTTTATAGCCGTTGTCCTCAGGCTTCACGGTCCGTCCGTTATATTCCTCCACATCGCCGCGCTTTGTAATCCACTTTGTGCGGAGCGGCTTCAGACCTTCATGAATTTGAATTTGTACATCCGGGTCTGTATACGGTCCGCTCGTATCATAAACACGGACCGGCGGATTCTCCTCTTCCCCGAACGCCCCCGTTGTCGGACTAAGGCTGATTTCCCGCATCGGCACTCGTATGTCAGGCGAAGAACCCTTTACATAAACCTTTTTACTGCCTGAAAAACTCGACATAATAGAAATGTTCGCTTGCTGTACTGATTGATTTTGCATACAAATCTCTCCCTTATCCATTTGAATAACAGAACCAAGCTCAGCACCAGCACAAAAAAACCGGATTCATTGGAGAACCCGGTTTTGCAGTCAGAAAGAAACTATTATTGTTTTCCTCAACAATAATAAAACCTTTACTTCCCCACGCTGGTACGAACCAGATCAGGTCCAAAGGGTTAAGAAGCCGCCGCTTCTCTCTCAGCCCGCTCAGACGGGCACCCCCAGTAACTATTAATTTCGGTTTCATCGTAACATAATTTGCATAGAAAAAAAAGTATATTATCAAGATTCAGATAACAGAGTGACTGGAAGCTCTGTTTCCCTTACGCCTTCTTCAGTATCAAAAACCCTGTAACCTTTTGCTGTTTCCCGGGAAGAGACAGACCGGAACAGCTGACCGTTTTTATAATGAAGCGCAGCGCCGTCATCAGCGGCATAGCCCTCCTGAAGTTTGTTTTCTGAAATCAGACGGTGATACACCGGCCGGCGTTCCGCTTCTCCGTCATAGTGAGGACAAAAGCTTCCAGGCAAAAACCCTAAAGCTTGCAACTCTCTCAAATCTCCTGTTGAATCTGTCACTCCTTCTTCAAACCAGCAAATCGCCCCGGCGCTGAGACCAGCCAAAATCACGCCGTTCTCCCAAGCCTCACGCAGAATAAGGTCAAGCCCCCATTCTTTCCATAAGACAAGCATATTGCGCGTATTGCCGCCTCCGACATATATGATATCTTTCTTCATGAGAAAGGACCTGAGGTCAGAACACGGCGGTTTAAACAGCGACAAGTGATCCGGCTGACACTCCAGCTTTTGAAAGGCCTGATAAAACCTGCCGATGTAATTCTCCGAATCTCCGCTTGCCGTCGGCAAAAAACAAACTTTCGGCTTTGAGCGCACCGACTGCTCTAAAATATATTGATCCAGCACAAGATGATCCGGCTCCATGGAAAACCCCCCGCCGCCCATTGCAATAATCTGCTTCAACGCCATCACCTCTTTTTTCTCAAGTATAACAGCTCATTAAAAAGGCGTATTCCGTTTTGGATACCGCCTTTAAAATCCTTTTCGCATTGCTATCTAAAAAATGAAAAGACACCGTATAAAATAACAAAGATCCCCGCAGCAATAAGTGCTGGAACAAGCTTCGAACGAGCATATTTCACAACATGTTCCGCTGGCAAACACGGCCCCGACCGCTAATAATAAACTGGTATGGGATCTGAACCGCCAGCGTTACCCCGAGTAAGATATAACCGCCCGCAGGCTTATCATTTTTCACAAGCCTTGGAGGATATTTTCATACAACAAAAAAGGCTTCTACATATGTAGAAGCCTTTTTATACCGGTGGCCGGGGTCGAACCGGCACTCCAGAAGGAACACGATTTTGAGTCGTGCGCGTCTGCCAATTCCGCCACACCGGCATGTAATACGTCGTGTTCAACCGACGTATATAAATATAACATGTATTTTATAAAGTGTCAACGGTTTTAGTGAAGTTTTTTTAATGGTAATGCAGTATACCCGATACAAGCAAGAAACTTATATTCATAGTCTTGACGCTTTTATTATATAAAAAAAGTGATCTGCAATATGCAAATCACTCTCATATATGTTTTGTAATGTAAAAATTGATGACCAATTTAACATGTTGCGTCCTAAGTTAAATTGGTGCCGAGGGCCGGACTTGAACCGGCACGGTAGTCACCTACCGCAGGATTTTAAGTCCTGTGTGTCTGCCAATTCCACCACCCCGGCAAAAGAAAGGCGACACCCGGATTCGAACCGGGGATAAAGGTTTTGCAGACCTCTGCCTTACCACTTGGCTATGCCGCCGTAATTTGGAGCGGAAGACGGGATTCGAACCCGCGACCCCCACCTTGGCAAGGTGGTGTTCTACCACTGAA